>CAWEPO010000008.1:0-62581 GCA_963811035.1 uncultured Verrucomicrobiae bacterium | reverse complement strand
CGTCGCCCTGCACTTGCTCATCGTAATTGAAGACGCGGATGTCATCGACGGTCAGCAGCGCGCTCTCGAACTCGTTCAGGCGGAGAAAATCGGCGGCTTCCGCGGCCGGCATGAGCAGCGCGGCCACTTCCTCCATGGAAAGCGAGCGCCCGCGGGCGGCGACCACCGCTTCCAGCGGCGAGCCGCCGAGCCATTCCTCGCAGACGAACCATTCCGCCGCCGTCCGCCGCACTTCCAAAATGCGCGCCAGGCTGGCCGGCGCCAGCGAAGACCAGGTGACCGACCAGAGCCGCGAGAGGTGCACCGCCAGCTCCAGCTCGCTTTCGGATTGCGGCGAACGCTCGGAAATCCACGCGGTGAGCCGCACCTCCGCCTGCTCCGGCACGTGCACGAACTGGTTCTCGATTTTCCGCTGTAGCGAGGAGCGGTAGAGCTTCCCAATCGGGCGGCGCCCCACCTCGCCCAGGATGCTGTAAAAATCGCCGAATTTGCCGGTGGCCCAATCCTCCTGCCGCGTGAGGTCGATCAGCGGCATCCGGTCGGCCGGCGTGGTCGAGTTCGAGACGATGTCGCCGCCCGCGGTGCGCGCGGGCACGCGATCGAGCACCAGCCGGATCGCCTGGATGAGCTCCTCGATGGTGTGAAAGCGCTCCTCGCGCGACTTCTTCACCATGCGGCTGAGCAACTGGCGAAACTCCGGGCTGAGCGCGGCCGGGAAGGCGAGATCGTGCGGGATGGGCGAATTGTGGACGCGCGTCGCCTCCTTGGCGTCGTCGATCGCCTGGCCGTCGGTGCGGAGCAGCGGGCCGCGCGCGGTCACCAGGAACCAGAGCGTCATCCCGAGCGAATAGATGTCCGTGCGGAAATCGAGATCGCGCACGCGGCGGATCTGCTCCGGGCTGGCAAACATGGGCGAGTAGCCGGTGTGGCGCAGCCCGCCTTCCAGCCGCCCCGCGAGGCCGAAATCGACCACCTTCAGGCGGAGCCGCGAGCTGGCAAGCCCGTCCTCGAGCCAGACCATGTTCGCCTCCGGCGGCACCGGCTTATCGAGCAAGATGTTGCGCGGCTTGAGATCGCGATGGATGTAGCTCTGGCGATGCGCTTCCTCCAGGCCGGCGGAGACTTGCAGAATGGAAAGGAGCGCCGCCCGCTCGGTGAACGGCCCGAGCGTCGTGGCCAGCTTCTCGAGATCGCCGCCGCGGCAGAGATCCATCACCATGAAGATGGAGCCGTCCTGCATGCCGCAATCCATGTAACGGACGAGATTCGGGTGCTGCAGATCGCGCAGGGCGTTGATCTCGTCCACGAACGCGCGGCGCCGCGTCGGCTCCTCGATCGCCTGCACGCGCAGGATTTTCACCGCGAGATCGTCCCGGATTTCCTTGCCGTCGATCCACCGCGAGCGATAGGCGCAGATCGTGGTGCCGAACCCGCCGGAGCCGAGCACGACCGGCGTGCCCTGCTCATCGTGGAGGGTTAAGTAATCACCAAATCTTTCGGGTATGGCGCCATTTTCCATGGTCCAGGGTGGGGCGCGGACGTCACCGCGGCACGAAAGCGAACGTAGCGCGAGGATTGCCCTGCCCGCAACTGCTACCTTTACGGTGGCACTTGGTACGGCGGGCGCACCTTGATGGGGCTACGGCCATCCGCCACCGGGAGAACGAAGGGGTTGGCCTGGAATTTGAAAGGCGTCGGCCCGAAGAGCTTGTCGACGCCGGCGCCCCCATAGAGATAGTCGGTACCGACGGCGGTGAGCGAGTCGTTGCCACCGAGACCCGAAAGGATGTTCGTGCGGCTGCTGCCCTTGAGGTTGTCGGCGTAGGAAGAGCCCTGGAGGACGTCGAAGGCGCCGGTGCCTTCGACCAGCTCGACGGTGATCTGCTGGCCGGCGGCGCGGGCGGCGTTCTGCGAATTGGCGCTGCTGCTGGATTGCAGCGTATACTCCACGCCCACCGCCGGATCGGCGCTCTGGACATAGCGGAACGAGATGGCGTTCGAGATTTTGCGCGAGGCGAAAAGGCTGGTCACCGAGTCGAGGGTGCCATCTGGCATGAAATAGTTGTCCCGCGTGTAAAACAGGGCGAAGGCGCGCACCTTGAGCTGCGCGGCGGTCGGCTGCGTCTCCTCGAAGCCAATCAATTCCCCGCCTTTCCGGGCGGCGACGAGATTATCGATCCCGCCGCGCCCCACCAGTTTCGCGATGCCGCTAAAGAGGCCGGCATCGAGCAGATTCGGTCGCGAGCCGCCAGTAAGCTCAGCGGCTTCGATCCCGGTGATGGGTACGATCTTCACTACCGCTGGGGTCGTCTTGGACGCGGCGATCGTGCGCGTGAGGTCCGTATCGGTGAGGATGAAATTGACGTTCCCACGCGCGATGATGGTGTCGGCGCCATTTCCGCCATCGAGCGTGGCATCGCCGGTGAAGCCGTCGACGGAGACGGCGTCGGTCGACTGGATGAGGAACGAATCGTCCCCCTCGCCCCCGAGCAGCGTGCCGGGGCCGCTCATTCCGCCGGCGAGATCGAAGTAGTCATTGCCGCCGAGGCCGCTCAGCGAGGCCGAGTGTGTCCAGGCTTTGACGAGAAAGCGATTGTCACTCCCGCCGCCGGTGAGCTCGGCGATTTCCACAGCCTTACCGATGAACTCCATCTGGACCAGCGTGAGGTGGTCGGGCGAATTGTCCTGCAACACCAGCGCCTCTCCCGCGGGGTCGCCGGACAGCACCTGGCCGAGCGCCATGGACAGATCGACACTCACGCTGATTTTGTCGTTGCCTTCGCCGGCGTCGAATTTCACGCCGCCGCCCGCGACGGGCAACTGCAGCGAAGCAACCCCGGCGCCCACCTCGAGCGAATCGTCCCCCGCGCCCGTGACCACGGTGAGATTTTGCAGGCCGGGGATCGAAAGCGAGCTGATGACGAAGCGATCGGCCACGGGGTTCGCGCCATCGCGCGCCCCAAGATCCACGATGAGGTGCGCCACATTGACGAACTGCACATTGCCCGAAAACCCGCTGAGTGTGCCGCCAGCGCCGCCGAGCGTAAGCTCATTCACGCCCTCCTTGGTGATGACGCGCAGGGTGGCGAGATTCGCGAGGCCAAGCTGCCCGTGATAGATGAGGGTGCGGCCGCCGCCGAGGCCGAGCTCATCGTCCGGCGTCAGCTCGACGGTATCGAGCGGAAAGCCACTGAGATTCACCCGGTCCGCGGTGAGGTCGAAGATCTCCACCTCGCTAAAGTTCATCGGCGTAGTGGCGCCGTAGGCGAGCGTGTCGCTTCCGAGCTCCAGCGGGCCGGCGTTCGCGGCGCGCACCGCCTTCAGTAGATCGTTTTCGCCGGCACCCGCTTGAAACACGAGGCGGCCGGCGGGCTGGCTATTCGCGAGGCCGAGCTTGAGGGAAGGCAGGCTTGGCGAGAGCTCGAGCGTGTCGTCGCCCGCGCCGGTCGCGACCGTGAGGCTTTGCAGGCCTTCCAACTGCAGGCTCTTCACGACGAGCTTATCGGCCGCGCCCGCGGAATCGTTCTTGCCGAAATCCAAGGTGACCTGGCCGATCTTCGTGAGCGAAGCCGACTGCGCCACGCCGGAAGCCACGCCGCCCGCGCCCACGGCGCCCACGAGATTCACGAGGCCAGTACTGGCGCCGGCATTCAGGTCGAAAAGGTCCGAGCCCGCCGGCGTTTCGAGCGTAAGGCTGGCGAGACCGCGGAGGGCCAGCGGCATGTTGCCGCCGGACGGGGCATCGAGGCGGTAGGCGATCGTCCGGCGTGTTTCGCCGGCGAGATCCACGGTGAGCAAGCCTTCGTGCGCGGCGGTCCCGCTCGGGTTCCAGACGGCGGTTTCCGCAGTGCTGCCGGAGAAGACCAACGCGTCGACGGCTAAATCGAAATTCTCGACCGCACTATAATTCAGCGTCCCGCCCGCGCCAAAACCAAGCTGATAGGACGCGGCGTCGTTGCTCAGCGTGACGCTCGTATTCGCACTCGCGACGATGCGATCACTCCCCTGCCCGGCTTGGAAATCGAAGCGGCTGTCGTTGGCCACGGGCAGAGTGAGCGAGTTGACCTGCAGCGCCAGAGTGTCGTCGCCCGCGCCGGTTTTCACGGTGACCTTGTTCAAGCCGGGAGCGCCGAGGCCGGTGACGGTGAATTGATCATTCGCGCCGGCCGCCCCATCGCTGGCCGCGAGATCGACCGTGAGATTCGCCACATTCGCAAACCGCACGGATTGGCCGAGCCCGCCACCGCCGACCTGCCCGCTGAGCGTTCCGAATCCGCCGGAGGCGCTGAGCGCAAACACGTCCGCCCCCGCCGGAGTGGCCGCTTCCAGGCTGGCGAGGCGCGTGACCGTGAGCGCGCCGTGGTAGTCGATCGTCTTTACGGCGCCGGACGATGTGACGACCAGGCGGCCTTCGCTGGCGACCGTCGCGCTCGGCAGCCAGGTTGCGCTTTGCGTGTCGGCGCCATTGTAGGTGTAGGGGCCGCCCAGCAGGTCGAACGATTCGGCGTTGGAGTAATTGAGCCGGCTGCCATTCGCGAGCGTGAGCTGAGTATCCGTGAGCGTGTAGCTGCCGCCGGAGGCGACTTTGATCGAATCGGCGCCCGCCCCGCCATCGAACGTAAAGGCGCCTCCCGAGGTGGGCAGCGCGAAGCTGCTCACGCCAGAGGGAAGCTCGAGCGCATCGTCCCCGTCGCCGGTTCGAAGCGTGAGATTTTGCAGCCCGGTGCCGGCGAGTGCCTGCACGGTGAGGCGGTCCGCGCGGGCTGTGCCGGCGAGGGCATCCGCCGCGCCGAGGTCGAGCGTGAGGGAGTCCACCAAGCTGAAATCGCCGGTTTGCGCCTGGCCGTTCACCGTGCCGGAAATTCGGCCGATCCCGGCGCCGGCGCTGCCGAGCGTCAGGGTATCGACGCCGGCGGGTGTCGCGACCTCGAGGCTGGCGAGGCGCGTAACGCTGAAGGCCCCGTTGAAATTGATCGTCTTGGTGACGCCGCCGGACGAATTCACGACGAGCCGGCCTTCGCCGGAAACCGCCCCGCTGGGCGTCCACGTGGCCGTCTGCGTATCGGCGCCCGTGTAGGTGAACGGCGCGCCGAGGAGATCGAAGGATTCGACGCCGGTGTAGCCAAGCCTGCTGCCGCCGGAAAGGGTGAGTTGCAAGTCGGTGAGCGTGTACCCGCCGCCGGAAACTATCTTCACCGAATCGGCGCCCGCGCCTCCCTCATAGGTGAAAACGCCGCCGGCCACCGGCAACGCGAAGCTGCTCAGTCCCGCGCCGAATTCCAGCGCGTCGGCGCCATCGCCGGTCCGGATGGTAAGATCCCTGAGCAACGCGCCGGCCAGCGCCTGGACAGTGACGCGATCCGCCTGCGCCGCGCCCGCGGTGGTGTCGGACGCGCCCAGGTCCAGCGTGAGCGTGGGCGCCGCGGTGTACTCGGCCACGTGCTGCTGGCCATTGGATAAGCCGGAGACGCGGCCAAACCCGCTGGCCCCGCTGCTGAGGATAAAGTCATCGATCCCCGCGGGCGTGACGACGGTGAGCGACGACGCGCCATTGAAAACGACTTTGCCGAGGCTTTGATACGTGATCGGCTGCGCGCCGCTACCCGTGCTGAAGCCCGTAACGCTGCCCGCGCCGCCGGCCGTTCCGCTCGGCCGCCACGCGATCGCCGTCGGCGCTTCGATGACCAGCGCGTCGCCGGCCTGGCCGCCGCCAGTGAAGCTCAGCGGTTTGCCATTGATCGGATCGGTGTTGCTGGCGCGCGTGATCGTGAGCACATCGTCGCCGCCGTTTCCGGTGACGACCACGCTGGCGAATTCCGATTTGGTGAAGACCCAGGTTTCGCTGGTGCCGGTATCGGTGACACGGAGCCGGCCGGTGGATGTTTGGGTAATCGTGAACGCATCGCTCTCGCCGTCGCTCGAAATGGTGAGCACATCCGTCTGGTTGTTGACGCCAACTGTCAGGGCCGGGGCGATACGGTCCTCGAGAGGCTCGAGAGCGGAGAAGTGGGCACGCACGTTAGACAAGTTTTAGCACGTTCCCCGAAAAATGGCTACGCTGTGATTTCAGCGATGCGATCGATCAATTCAGGGGCTGGCCGCGCGAAGGGCGTGCTCACCGTCGTGTAGGCCGGGCGCACCTTCGTCTTGCTGGCGCCATCCACGCCGGGGATCGGGAAAGTGCGATCCTGGAAAGCGAAGGAGGGCGGGCCGGCAAAGAGATCCGCGCCGGGGCCGCCGAAGCGGTAGTCGACGCCCACCGCCGTGAGCAGGTCATTGCCGCGCAGACCCGCGAGGATATTCGGCCGCTTGCTGCCGGTGAGCCGGTCATTGAAGGACGAGCCTTCCAGGAGATCGATCGGGCCGCTCGGCACACCATCGATGCCCATGGTCACGTTCAGGTGCTGGCCCGCGGCCCGCGCCACCTGCTGCGTGTTGCTCGATTTGTTGAGCTGCAAGGTGTATTGAATTCCCAAGGCCGCATCGGTGCTCTGAAAGTAGCGGAAAGAAATCAGGCTTCCGATCCGCGTGGTGGCCAGGATGCTGGTGGTCGCGCCATCGACCGTGCCGTCGGCGACGAAAAAATTGTCGCGCGTATAGGTGGCGGCGAAGGGCTTGTTCTTAAGCTGCTGGGGTGTCGGCTGGCTCACCTCGAAACCGAAGAGCTCGCCGCCTTGCTTGCCCGCGACGAGATTATCAATCCCACCCTTCCCGATCAGCTTTGCGGTGCCGCTGAACTGCCCTGCATCGAGCAGGTTCGCGCGCACCCCGCCGGTCAGGTCCGCCTTCTCCAGCGCGGAAACGTCGATCGTGACCGTGCTCGCCGCAGTGGTCTTGGTAGCCGGGACGGTGCGGGTGAAAGCGGTGTCCGTCAGGACGAAGTTCAGGTCGCCCGAGGCCACGATGGTATCGAGGCCACTGCCGCCGTTCACGCTGGTGGGGCCGAGCAGGCTGGCGACCATCGCCCCGTTGCTCGCCTGGATGAGGAATGTGTCGTCGCCGGGGCCGCCATCGAGGACGCCGGGATCCCGCCCGGTGCCGCCGATGAGCGCGCCGGTGACATCGAACAGGTCAGCCCCGCTGCCGCCAAAGATGCGGACCGGGCCCGCCCAAGCCTTGACCACGAACCGGTTGTCGCCGGCGCCCCCGGTGAGCTCCGCCCGGTCGACGGCATCGCCGACGAACTCGATCTGCCCCAGCGCGCCGTGATTCGGCGTGTTGTCCTGGTAGATGAGGCCGGCCTGGCTCGCGCTGATCTGGCCGAGCACCATCGAAACATCCGCGCTGGCCATGATCGTGTCGTCGCCCGTGCCAGCATTGAACTTGAAGCTGCCGCCGGCGATGGGCAGCAACAGAGAGGTGACGTTGGCTTCGAGCGCCAGCGTATCGTCGCCGCTGCCGGTAATGACGGTGAGATTCTTGAGCCCGGCGGCGGAGAGTGAGCTGATCCGCAGGCTATCAATCGCCGGGTCGACGATGTCGCTTCCGCCGAGGTCGAGCGTCACGTTGCTGACGTTGGAGAAATCGATCGCCTGCGCCGTGGCGCCGGCGACTTGGCCGCTGAGGCTGCCGATGAGATTGAAGCCACCCAGATCAAAGCTGTCGAAGCCTTTGGGCGTAATCACGAAAAGGTCCTTCGCGTTGAAAATCCCGAGCTTGCCGGTGTAATTCAACGAGCGGCTCCCGCCTAAGAGAGCGGTGCCGGAGCTCGCGACGGTGCCGCTTGGGGTCACCGTCACTGTCCCCATTCCGCTGCCGGTGTAGTTCACCGCGTCGGCTGCCATCTCGAAGAGCTCGACGTCCGCGTAGGCCGCGGGCGTCGTGGGCGCGCGCGTGGCGCCGTATGCGACCGTCGCATCGGTGAGCTCGATCGAGCCGGCATTCGGCGCGCGCGCGGCCTTGATCTTATCGGCGATGCCTTCACCGGCGTTGAAAACGAGGCCGCCGCTCGGGGTCGCGTTGGGAAGACCCAGCCTGGTAGTCGTGAGATCGCTGCTCAGCTCCAGGAGGTCGTCGCCGTCGCCGCCGTTGAACGTAAGGCTGTTCGCGCCTTCGATCTCGAGGCTGCGGATCGTGAGTTTATCGGCGGCCGGGCCGCTCAACGGATTGCCTAGATCGAGGACGATCGTCTCGATGGTGCTGAGAGTGGCGCCGACCGCAACGCTGAGGTTGCCAAAGATAACGTTCGCGCCCGAGAGGCTGGCGACGCCGGGCTCGGAGGTGGCCGCGAGGGTGAGATCGCTGGCGCCGGCGCCGGGCTCGAGCGTGAGTTTCGAGAGGTGCCGGAAGGCGAGCGGGAAATCGGCGGCGGTGGCCGGGAAATCCAGATCGTAGAAAATCGTGCGCGTGGGCAGCCCGGGGTTGTTGACCGTGAAAGAGCCTTCGTGATCCTCGCCCTGGAAATCGCGCGGAGTCCAGTAGAGCGTCTCGGCGTCGCTGCCCGAGAAGGTGAGCGAATCGACCGTGAGATTGAAAATCTCGAGGCCGGCGTAGGTGAGCTCGCTATGGTCGCCGTACACGAGCCTGTTCACCGTGGCGGAATTGGTCAGCGTAAGGGCCGTATCGGCGGTCACGTTCACGGTGTCGAAGTCCTCGCCGGCATCGATGGTGAAGGCGCCACCCGCGACGGCGCGGTTGAGCGTCGCGACGGTGCTCTCGAGCGTGATGGTGTCTCCGCCGGCGCCCGTCTGGATCTCGAGCGATTGCAGCGCGGCGATGGCGGAAAGGGACCGAACCGTCACCGCGTCGGGCCGGGCATCGACATCCTTCTCACCGAGCGCCAGCACGAACGAATCGACATTCTCGAAAGCGGTCGTGTACGCGCCGCTCGCGACGGAGTTGGAGATCGTGCCGACGCCGTTGCCATCCGCCGAAAGCGTGAGGTCATCGGCGCCCGCGAAGGTCGTGAGCGTGAGCTTCTTGAGCTCCGCCGCGGAGGTGAGCGATCCATCGAACGAAACCGTGCGGATCACCCCGCCATTGAGAATGGTGAGCGCACTGGGGTTTAACCCCACGACATTCGGCTCCCAAATGACTTCGTCATCGTGTGTGCCGGGCACAGCGGAGCTACCCGTGAGCGAGAGGCCGGCGCCGTGAAGTTGGAAATCTTCGACCTCCGTCACATCGATCTTCGTCCCGGCATAGGAGATCATCGCGGCGTTGGCGGAGGTGGCAGTGAGCTGGAGCGCCTCCACGGCGGTGAGGTTCAGCGTATCAGCGCCCTCGAGTCCGCTCAGCGTGGCGTCGCCGGTAAAAGAACTCAGCGTGAAGGCATTTGCCGAGGCGCCCCCGGTGAGGCGGGCCACCTCAATGGCGTCCAGCGTGAGCGTGCCGAAACCGGTGCGGTTGAGTTGCGTGTCGCTCAGGCCGAAATTGGCGATGTCGTTGATCGCCACCACGGTATCAACCTCGCCGCCGCCGGTGAGCGTACCCGTGCCGGACCAGTCGGACACCGTGAAGGTATTCTGCCCGGCGCCTCCCGTGAGATTCGCCACTTCGACCGCGGAGAGCGCGAGCGCGCCCAAGCCCGTTCGGGTCAGCAGCGAGTCGCTCAAGCCGAAATCGGCCAGGTCGTTGACCGCCACCACCGTATCAAGGTCTCCGCCGCCACTGAGCGTGCCAGTGCCTGTCCAGCCGGAAACCGTAAAGGCATTCGGCCCGGCGCCGCCCGAAAGCTCAGCCGCTTCGATGGACATGAAGCTGACCGTATTGCGGCCGGTCCGGGCGAGTTGCGTGTCGGTTAGCGTGAAGCCGGCGACGTCGTTTTCCGCAATGATGGTGTCCTGATTGCCGCCGCCGGTGAGGGCCGCGTTGCCGGTCCAGCCACTCATCTCGAAGCGATTCGCCGAGGCGCCGCCCGTAAGGCGGGCGCTCTCGATGCTGGTGAGCCCGAAGGTGGTGACGGGCGGGCCCTGGCGCGTGAGAAGCGAATCGGTCAGGACGAAATCCACGTCGTTCGTCGCCGATACGGTATCGAACCCGGCGCTCCCGCCATGCAGCGTGCCCGAGCCGCTCCAGCCGCTGACGGTGAAGGTATTCGAGCTCGCGCCGCCGGTGAGGCTCGCCTGCTCGAAAGAGTTGTTCAGCGCGAGCGTGTACGGCGTCCCGCCATTGGCGAAAGCGAGGGACGCATCCGTAAGCGTGAAGTCGGAATCGGCGGAGAAGCTGAAGGTATCCGAGCCGGGGCCGCCATTGAGACTCACCGGGCTAAAAAACACCGCCGTGCCGAAGAGCACCGCATCGTCGCCCTGCCCGGTCAGCACCGACAGGCTCGAGGCAAAGCCGGGCAGCGCGCTGATCGTCAGCGAATCGGCCGCGGCCCCCGCATCGTTGGCCCCCAGATCGATGGTGAGCGCGCCCACGCTGCCGGTGAGCTTCGCCAGGTGGGCGGGCGACGTGCTGCTGAGCGTGTTCCCGTTTAGCGTGTAAGCGCTGGCGCCCGCGCCGGGCCGGACGGTGAAGCCACCGAGGCCGCTGACGACGTTCAAGCCCCCCGGCGCGTTGGTATAGGTGGTGCTGGAGCCGCCGTACGCGATGGTCCCGGCGCCGCCGATCGTACCGTTCGGTGTCCAAGTGGCCGTGCCGCTGCCGCTGCCGAAGAACGAAATCTTGTCGGTCCCACCCGATCCATTGAAGGTGATGGCGCCGCCGGCTGGCAGGCCGCCGGAGTAGCTGTGGATCAGCGTATCGTTTCCGCCGAGACCGTTGTAGACCACGCTGCCGTTGAACCCGGGGGAGCCGGAGGTGATGGTGAGCGAACCGGCGGCAGTTTGCGCGGTGATCTCCGCCTGCTCCACGCTGGAAAGGGTGAAGTTCTTCTGCACGCTCCCCGCGCCAAGGCGGGTGAGGCCGCCGTCGTTCAAAGTGTAGCTGTTAAAACTTTCGCCCGCCTGGATCAGCTTATCCGTGCCCGCGAATCCGGTGAGCGCGCCCGTGCCGGTCCACCCGGAAATGTCGAAGGTATTCGCGCTGCCGCCGCCGGAGAGATTGGCCGTTTCGATCGTATCCAGCGTGAGCGTGCCGAAACCGGTGCGGGTCAGTTGCGTATCGCTCAGGCCGAAGAGCGCGAGGTCGTTCGTGGCGGTGAGAATGTCCGTTCCGCCGAGGCCGGTGAGCGAGCCGGCGCCCGTCCATCCGGAAACGTCGAAGGTGTTGGCCGTGCTGCTCCCCGTCAGGTGGGCCGCCTGGATATTGGCGAGCCCGAGATTGCCGTGCCCGGCCCGCTGCAACTGGGCGTCGGAGAGCGTGAAGAGGGTGACGTTGTTCGTGGCCCTCACGGTGTTCGTTCCGCCCAGCCCGGTGAGCGTGCCCGTCCCGGTCCAATCCGTAACGGTGAAGGCATTGTCCCCGGCGCCGCCGGTGAGCGTCGCCGACTCGATCGAGTCGAGCTGGAAGACCCCGAGATTGCCGCGGCGGAGTTGAGCATTGCCGAGGGTGAAATCGACGTCGTTCGTCGACGCCACCGTATCCGTGCCGCCCCCCCCGGTGAGACTGCCGCCGCCCGTCCAGCCGCTGATGGTGAAGGTGTTGGCCGCCCCGCCCCCGGTGAGATTGGCCACCTCAAAGGAATTGTTCGGCGCCAGCGTATTTGGGGTGCCGGCGCCAGCGAAGGTGAGCGACGCATTCGTGAGCGTGAGGTCGACATCCGCGGTAACGCCGAGCGTGTCGGTGCCGAGCCCAGCGTCGGCGCTCACCGAGGTGGCGAAGGTCGGCAGCGCGCTGACCGTGAGCGAATCCGCCGCGGCGACCGTATCGTTGATCCCGAGATCGATCGTGACCGCGCCGACCACGCCGGTAAACGTCGCGCGTTGCGCCGGGGAAGTGCCGCGCAACGTATTACCATCCAGCGTGTAAGCGCTGGCGCCCGCGCCCGGTTGGGCCACGAAGGCGGCAAAGCCCCCGATCGCGCTCACGCCGCCGCCGGCATTGTTGTAAGTCGTCGTCGAGCCTCCGTAGGTGAGGGTCCCGGTGGCCGCGGTGGCGCCGCTCGGGTTCCAGGTAGCCGTGCCGGTGTTGTTCCCAAAAAACCAAATCCGATCTCCAACGCCCGCGCCGTTGAAAGTAATCGTTCCGCCGGTCGGCACGGCGCCCGCATAGTTGTGGACCAGCGTGTCGCCGACGCCGAGTGCATTGTAGACCACGCTGCCAGTGAAGCCGTTGATGATGGTGAGCGCGCCATCGCCGCTCCAGGCCGTGATCTCCGACTGCTCGACGCTCGAGAGCGTGAAGTTCTTCTGCACGCTTCCGGTGGCGAGGCGGGTGAGGCCGCTGTTGTTCAGCCCGTAGCTGATGAAGTTTTCGCCGGCCTGGATCAGCTTGTCCACGCCATCGAGGCCGGTGAGCGTGCCGGTGCCGGTCCAGTTGGAGATGTTGAAGGTATTCGCGCTGGCGCCGCCGGTCAGGCTGGCCTGCGGGAACGTCCCATTGAGCGCGAGCGTGCCGCTGGCGAGCGTGAGCCCGCTGTCCGCCAGCGTCATGTTTTGGTCGGAGGTGAACCGAAGGATGTCGCCCGTGTTCCCGCCGCCGTTCGCGGTGAGGTTGACGCCTGACAGCGAGTCGACCCCGTTGAAGATCAACTGATCGCTCCCCTCGCCGAAGCTGAAGTTGAACGTGCTCGTGCCCGCCGGCAAACCGGTCACCGTCAGCAAGTCGGCCGCCCCGCCCGCGGCGTCGCTCATCCCAAGATTCGCGGCGATGGCGCCGATTTGCACGAGGGCCGCCTTCTGCGCGGCCGCCGTGCTTCCCAACTGACTGCTGGTGAGGGTGTAATTGTCCGCGCCGGCGGGCGTCTGCAGCGTCACGCTCGCGAAGGTCGTGAAGCCCAGGCCGCCGGTGGCCGCCGCATAGGCGTGGCTGCCGCCGCCGATGCTCACGCTTCCCGCATTCGCGGCGCCCGGCGTCCAGAGGGCCGCTTCGCTTCCGGCGCCTTGGAATCGCAGGATATCGGACGCCCCCCCGCCACCCTCGAAGCCGAACGTGCGGCCCGCGGTCGCGATGGCGCCATTCGCCAGGTTGAGCGTGATCCAATCCGAGCCGGCCAGGCCCCTCGCGACGATGGAGGTGACGCCGGTCAGATCGAACGTCTGCGGGGCACCCGCCGGCGACGTGTGGGTGATCAGCAGCGTGCTCGGGTTTTGCAGCGAAAAGGCCGCGATATCGTCGCCCGCGGTCCCCTCCAGCGTGAGGGTGCCCGGCGGCCCCGCCACGCTCGTGAAGGCTGGCGCGATCCAATCTTCCAAGGCTTCGATATGCGCCAACCGGCCGGGGCGTCCGGGCAGACCGAGGGTGAGAATAGCACGTGCCATAGGGGGTACCGAAACGAGCCACCCTCGGCTGGGCCAGCCGAACCGAGTTTACGCGATCACGCCGGCGATGCGGTAGATCAGCTCCTCGGTGGAGGGGAAGATCGACTCTTCGGTGATTTCCACCGGACCCGGCCGCGGGAACGGCGTGCTCACCGGCGTGTAAGCCGAGCGCACTTTCGTCTTGCTGGCGCCGTCCGCGCCGGGGATCGCGAATGTCCGATCCTGGAACGCGAAGCTGGGTGGGCCGGCGAAGGTATCCGCGCCGGGCCCGCCGTAGCGGAAGTCGACGCCCACGGCGATGAGGTGGTCATTGCCGCGCAAGCCCGCGAGGATATTGGTCCGCTTGCTCCCGGTGAGCCGGTCGTTGTAGGAAGAGCCTTCCAGGATGTCGATCTGGCCGCTGGCCACGCCGTTGATGCCGACGGTGACATTCAGATCCTGGCCAGCCACCCGCGAGACCTGCTGCGTGTTGCTCGAATTATTGAGCTGCAGCGTGTACTGGATGCCCAGCGCCGCATCGTTGCTCTGGAAGTAGCGGAACGAAATGACGTTCGACGTCTTCTTCGCGGCCAGGATGCTGGTGGTGGCGCCACTCACCGTGCCATCCGAGACGAAGTAATTGTCGCGCGTGTAAGTGGCCGCGAATGGCTTGTTCTTGAGCTGCTGGGCCGTGGGCAGCGTTACGTCGAAGCCGTAGAGCTCGCCGCCCTGTTGGCCCGCCACGAGGTTATCCAGGCCGCCTTTGCCGATGAGCTTCGAGGTGCCGTTGAACTCGCCCGCATCGAGCAGGTTCGCGCGCACGCCACCGGTGAATTCGGCTTTCTCCAGCGCCGAGGTGGTGATCGTGAGCGTGGAGGCCGGCGTGGTCTTGAAGGCGACCACGCTACGGGTGAGATCGGTGTTCTTCAGGACGAAGTTCACGTTGCCGGAGGCGACGATCGTATCGGAGCCGTTGCCGCCGTCGATGGTGGCGGTGCCGGTGAGCCCGTTGATCGCCGCGTCGACAGTCGTTTGGACGATGAAGGTATCGTTGCCTTCGCCGCCCGAGAGGGTGGAGGGCGTGCCGGCCGTGCCGCCGGTGAGCCCGCCGCTCACGTCGAACAGATCCGCGCCGCCGAGGCCGTTGATCGTGGCCGGATGCGCCCAGGCGCTCACAAGGAAGCGGTTATCGTCCACGCCGCCGGTGAGCTCCGCAAGCTCCACGGCATTGCCGGTGAAATCGATGAAGCCGGCCGCGCCGTGGTTGGTCGTATTGTCCTGGTAGGCGAGGCCTTCCTGGGTCGTATTGCCGGTCTTGCCGAGCACCATGGAGACGTTCGCCTCCGCCTTGATCTTGTCGGTGCCGGTGCCGGCGTCGAACGTCACGTGGTTCGTGGCGGAGCCCGGCAGCACGAGCGAGGTGAGCCCGGCCAGCAGCTCAAGCGTGTCGTCACCGCCACCGGTGATCACGCTGAAGCTTTGCAGCGCCGACGCGGAGAGCGAGCTGATCTTAAGGCTGTCATTGGTCGCGGCGACGCCGTCATTGGAAGCGAGGTCGACGGTGACGTTCGCGACGCCGGAGAAGTCGATCGCCTGATTGATGCTGCCGGCGACGGTGCCAGTGAAGCTGCCGATGCTGGCGCCGCTGAGCGTGAGGCTATCCGCGCCCGCGGGCGTGGTGATGTTCAGGTTCGTGACGCTGAGGATGCCGACCTTGCCTGTGTAGTTCAGCGTGCGGCCCCCGCCAAGCGTGGCGCTGCCGTTTTTCGCGTTGGCGCCGCTCGGGGTAAGCGCCACGGTTTCCGTGGCAGTGCCGGAATAGTTCACCTGATCGGCGGCGAGCTCGAAGACCTCCACGGCGGTGTAGGTCGCGTTGGTCGTGCTGCCGTAAGCGAGGCCGGTATTGGTAAGCTCGATCGATCCTGCGGTGGCGAGGCGCGTCGCTTTGATCTTGTCGGCGGCGCCCGCGCCGGCGTCGAAAGTGAGCGTGCCGGTGGGCGTCGCGTTGGCGAGGCCGAGCTTGGTGGTGGTGAGATCGCTGGTAAGCTCGAGCACGTCATCGCCATCGCCGGTGCTGACGGTGAGGCTGTTCGCGCCTTCCAGCTCGAGCGAGCTGACCGTCAGCTTATCGACCGCGGCGGTGTTATCGTTCTTCCCGAGATCGAGGATGATCGTATCGATCGTACTCAGCGTGGCGGAATGCGCCACGCCGGCGCCGCCGGAGCCGGAAAGGCGCGCCACCCCAGTCGACGCGGTGGCGTCGAGCGTGAAGGTGTCCGCGCCGGCCGCCGTCTCGAGCGTGAGCTTGAAGGCGTCCCGGAACGCGAGCGGGCTGTCGGTCGGCACGGCCGGAATATCCAGATCGTACGTGATGGTGCGCAGCGGCTGGCCGGTGTTATTGACCGTGATCGTCCCCTCGTGATCGTCGGTGGCGGTACCGAGCGGCGTCCAAAGCAGCGTCTCGGCCTCGCTGCCGGAATAGGTGAGCGTATCTACGGTGAGATCGAAATTCTCAAGGCCCGAGTAGGCGAGCTCGCTCTCGTCGCCGGGCACCGCCGGATCGTCATAAACGACCCTGAAGACGGTGGCCGTGTTCGTGAGCGTCACATCCTCATCGGCGGTGATGATCAGCTTGTCGGCTCCGTCGCCGGCCTCGATCGTGAAAGCGCCGCCGGATTCCGGAAGCTCGAGGCTGGTCAGCGTGCTGCCGAGAGTGATGGTGTCATCGCCTTCGCCGGTCTTGATGGTGAAGTTCTGCAGGCCGTCCACCTCGAGCGAATTGACCGTGACGGTATCGCTCTGCCCGGCGCCGCCCGGATCGCTCGCGCCCAGGTCGAGCGTGATGGAGGTGACGTTCTCGAATATCGTGGAATAACTCACGCCGGGGCTGCCGGCAACCGTGCCCGAAATGGTGCCGGTATCCGAAGGCGTGGGAGCATTCGCGCCGATCGTGAAGGCGTCCGCGCCCGCCGGCGTTTTCAAGGTGAGGCTCTTGAGATCGGTGACGCTGGTGAGCACTCCGTCGAAGCTCACGGTCCTGGTGACCGCGCCATTGACGAGCGTGAGCTTGCCGGGATTCGTACCGATTGCGTTCGGCTCCCACGTCACTTCATCATCCGGCGTGCCTGGAACGGCGGAGCTGCCCGTGAGCGAGAGGCTCGTGCCGTGGAGTTGTAGATCCTCGATGTCCGTCACATCGATGTCCGAGCCGGGATAGGAAATGGTAGCGGCACTGCCCGAGGTGAGCTCGAGATCGAGCGCCTGCGCGGCGGTGAGGTTCACGACATCCGCCCCGCCGGCACCTGCCAGCGTGGCGTCGCCGGTGAAGGACGTGATCGTAAACGTATTCGCCGAGCCGCCACCGGTGAGATTCGCCACCTCAATCGTCTCCAGCGTGAGCGCGCCCAAGCCGGTGCGGGTGAGCTGCGTGTCGCTCAGGCCGAAATCGGCCACATTGTTTTCCGCAACGACGGTGTCGTCATCGCCGAGGCCGGTGAGCTTCCCAGTGCCGGACCAGCCGGAAACCGTGAAGGAATTTTGGCCGGCGCCGCCAGTGAGGTTCGCGATGCCGATCCCCGCGAGCGTGAGCGTGCCTTGGCCGGTCCGCGCCAGCGACGTATCGGTGAGCGTGAAGCTGGCGACATTATTCTGCGCGACGATGGTGTCCTGGGCGTCGCCCGTGATCGTGCCCTGGCCGGAATAGCCGGAGACCGTGAAGGTATTCGCGCTCGCGCCGCCGGTGAGGTTCGCTATTTCCAGGCCGCTGAGCCCGAGCGTGCCGAGATTCGCGTTGGCTTGCGAGAAGAGCGTGAGCCCGTTGTCCGCCAGGGTCATGTTCAGGTCGGCCGAGTACTGCAGCGTATCCTGGCCGGCGCCGGCGTTGAACTGGAAGGTGCCGCCGGGCAGTGGCAATACGAACGACGTGATGGCCGTCGCGACGGTGAGGGTATCGTCGCCCGCGCCGGTGTCGACGGTCAGCGATTGCAGGTTGATCCCGCTCAAAGTGTTAATGGTGACCGAATCCCCATCCGCGGCGGTATCCGCGGTGCCGAGGTTGAGATTGAGGTTGGCCACGTTGCCGAAGCTTGCCGTGTGAGTCGGCCCCGCGACCCCCGCGACTTTGCCAGAGAGCGTCAAAAAGCCGGCCGGCATGCCCGCATCGAGATCGAGATCGTCGGCTCCGGCCGGGGTCTGGACGTTGAGAGAGGAGACATCCTGCACGGTGAGCGGGCCGGAGAAATTCGCGGTGACCGAGTCGAGCGCGGCATCGGTGATGACCAACGAGCCGGAGTTATTTACGGTGCCGCTGGGGAAGTAGCTCACCACATCGGTGGAGGTGGCGCCGAGATAGCGGAAGCTCTTACCGGCCGTCAGGTCGAAGGTCTCGACCTCGTCGTATTCCAGCCGGCTCAAATTGTCGAAGAAGAGCAGCTTCGCGACCCCATCGAGGGTGTAACCCGTCGCCGCGCTCGACTTCACCGTATCGTTGTCGGCCAGATTTGTGCCGGCGTTGAAGCGGAAGGCGCCGCCGGGGGTCGGCAATGCCAGCGAGGCCACCTGCAGGTCGAGGGTGTCGTTGCCCGCGCCGCCGTTGTAAGTCAGATTCGTGAGCCCCTGGCCGGCGAGCGCTTTCACCGCCAGCGTATCGTTCACCGGAGTGGAGCCGTCGCCGATGCCGAGGTTTACGGTAAGGTTGGCCACGCTGCGGAACTCGATGAGCTGCGCCAGCGTGTTCGAGGTGCCGGAGAGCTTGCCGAAATTCGCCGTTGTGCTCGCGTCCAGCGTATAGCTGTCCACACCCGCTTGCGGCGCCACGGTGAGGTTGGTGACGTTGACGAAATTGAAACCACCCACCAGCGTGCTGCCGGTCAGGTTCGCATTATTCACCGTGACCACGCCGGAGTTCGCCACCGAGCTGCTGGGCGCGAAGCTGGCGGTATCGAGGGGCGCCGTGCCCGCGAGGCCGCGCACCGTGAGCTTGTCCAGCGAACCCGCATCGCCGGAGAAGAGCAGCGGCTTGCCCCCGCTCAGCGGATCGCCGCTGGTGTAATCCACGATGAGGTGGTCGTTCCCGCCCTGGTCGTCGAACAGGACCGAGGTGAACTGCGTTTTTAGAAAAGGTCCGAGGTCCTGAGTGGTCGCGCCATCGTCATTGACGTCGATCAGCACTTGGTTCGCGTTGTTCGGATCGTTTCGCAGCGCCACCAAGTTGTCGAGGTTATCGCCAGTAATCACCAACACCGTGAGCTGGATGCTCGCGGAGACGGCCGGGGCGATGCGATCTTCGAGAACTTCGATTCGCGATGGGGTGGGAGAAAGGCGAAGGGCGGAGAGAGGGCGGGAGGTGGAACGGGCCATAGGGTGTGGTGGTGAGCGGCCCCTGCCGGGCGGAGCGGGACCGCGCGGAAACTAGAGGGAAAATGCGCTCTGTAAAGGGGAATTGCGGCGACGGCTAGCCGGTGACACGGCGATGTGGTCGATCAACTCGTCCGTGGACGGAGAGATCGACTCCTCGTTGATGTCGATCGCGGTCGGCCGCGGGAAGGGCGGCCGAGATCACTTCGAAAAATTCCGTCCCATCCGAGCGATTCACGCTCCGGGGCGGAACCGCTTTTTGTGTGGAGACCGGCGGCTGACGCCGCCGTCTGATCTCCAAATGGCCTCCGGGCCAGGTGCGGAGAATCGTATGCTTATTGCGCTGCTCTCCACTAGCCGGTGATCGCGGCGATGCGGTCGATCAGCTCATCGGTGGAGGGGAAGATAGACTCTTCCGTGATTTCCACGGGACCCGGCCGCGGGAACGGCGTGCTCACCGGCGTGTAAGCCGAGCGCACCTTCGTCTTGCTGGCGCCGTCTGCGCCGGGGATCGCGAATGTCCGATCCTGGAACGCGAAGCTGGGGGGGCCGGCGAAGGTATCCGCGCCGGGCCCGCCGTAGCGGAAGTCGACGCCCACGGCGATGAGGTGGTCATTGCCGCGCAAGCCCGCGAGGATATTGGTCCGCTTGCTCCCGGTAAGCCGGTCGTTGTAGGAAGAGCCTTCCAGGATGTCGATCTGGCCGCTGGCCACGCCGTTGATGCCGACGGTGACATTCAGATCCTGGCCAGCCACCCGCGAGACCTGCTGCGTGTTGCTCGAATTATTGAGCTGCAGCGTGTACTGGATGCCCAGCGCCGCATCGTTGCTCTGGAAGTAGCGGAACGAAATGACGTTCGAGGTCTTCTTCGCGGCCAGGATGCTGGTGGTGGCGCCACTCACCGTGCCATCCGAGACGAAGTAATTGTCGCGCGTGTAGGTGAGGGCGAAGGCTTTGACCTTGAGCTGCGCCGCGGTCGGAAGAGTGGTGTCGAAGCCGTAGAGCTCGCCGCCCGTCTTGCCGGCAACGAGGTTGTCGACGCCGCCCTTGCCGATGAGCTTCGAAGTGCCGGTGAACTGGCCGGCGTCGATCAGATTCGCACGAACGCCGCCGGTGAGCTCGGCCTTCTCCAGAGCGGAGGTATTGATGGTGAGCGTGGAGGCCGGCGTGGTCTTAAAGGCGACGACACTGCGAGTGAGGTCGGTTTCTTTCAGGACGAAGTTCACGTTGCCGGAGGCGACGATCGTGTCGGAGTCGTTGCCACCGTCGATGGTGGCGGTGCCGGTGAGCCCGTTGATCGCCGCGTCGACAGTCGTTTGGACGATGAAGGTGTCATCCCCATCGCCGCCGAGGAGCTGGCTGGGGGTGGTGGCCGTGCCTCCGGTGAGGCCACCGCTGACATCGAACAGATCCGCGCCGCCGAGGCCGCTGATGGTGGCCGGGTGAGCCCAAGCCGTGACGACGAAGCGGTTGTCGGCCGCGCCGCCAGTGAGCTCCGCGAGCTCCACCGCATTGCCGGTGAATTCGAGGAAGCCGAGCGCGGCGTGGTTGGTGGTGTTGTCCTGATAGGCGAGACCGTCCTGGGTGCCGCCGGTGATCCCGAGCTGCATGGAGACGTTGGCCTCCGCCTTGATCTTGTCGGTGCCGGCGCCAGCGTCCCACTTCACGTGGTTCGCGGCGTTGCCGGGCAGCACCAGCGTGGTGAGGCCAGGGAGCAGTTCCAGCGTGTCGTCGCCACCGCCAGTGATCACGTTGAAGTTCGCGAGCGCCGAGGCCGCGAGCGAGCTGATCTTGAGGCTGTCGTTCGTCGCGGCGGCGCCGTCATTGGCGGCGAGATCGAGCGTGATGTTGGCCACGTTTGAGAAGTCAACCGCCTGGCTGATGGAACCGGCGACGGTGCCGGTGAGGCTGCCGATGGTCGCGCCACCGAGGGTGAGGCTGTCTACGCCGGCCGGCGTCATGATCGTCAGGTTCGTGACGCTGAGAATGCCGACCTTGCCGCTGTAGAGCAGCGTGCGGCTCCCGCCGAGCGTGGCGAGGCCGTCGTTCGCGGTCGTGCCGCTGAGGCCGAGCGCCACCGTCTCAGTGCCGCTGCCGGTGTAGTTCACCTGGTCGGCCGCGAGATCGAAGGTCAGGACCCCGGTATAATTGATCGGCGTGGTGGAGCCGTAGGCGAGCGTGGTATTTGTGAGCTCGATGGAGCCGGTCGTGGCGAGCCGCGTGGCCGTGATCGTGTCGCCCGGATTGCCGCCGGCGTTGAAGGTGAAGGCGCCGGTGGGCGTGGAGGCGAGCAGCCCGATCTTGGTGCGGGTGAGGTCGCTGGTCAGCTCCAATTCATCGGCGCCACCGCCCGTGCTCACGTTGATGCTATTCGCACCCTCCAGCTCCAGGCTGCTCACCGTGAGCTTATCGAGGGCCACGGTCGCATCGTTCTTTCCGAAATCGAGGGCGAGCGTGTCGATGGTGCTCAGCGTGGCCGAATGCGCCACCCCCGCAGCACTACCGGAGAGGCTCAAGACGCCCGTCGCGGGAGTGGCGGCGAGAGTGTAGGTGTCGCCGCCGGCGGCAGTCTCGAGCGTGAGCTGGAAGACGTGGCTGAAGGCGAGCGGGAAGTCCGTCGGGAGTGCCGGCAGATCGAGATCGTAGGTGATCGTCTTGGTGGCGAGGCCGATATTGTCTACGGTGATGGTGCCCTCGTGATCGTCGCTCGCCGTGCCGCGTGGCGTCCAGAGCAGCGTCTCCGCGTCGCTGCCGGAGAAGGCGAGCGTATCGACGGTGAGATCGAAGTTCTCGAGGCCCGTGTGCGTCAGCTCGCTGTCGTCGCCGTAGATGATCTTGAAGACGCTGGCCGTGTTCGTAAGCGTGAGGTCGGTGTCCCGGGTAATGATCACCTTGTCGCCGGTGCCAGCGCCGGCATCGATGCTGAAAATGCCACCGGCCTGCGGGAGATCGAGCGTGGTGAGAGTGGCGCCAAAGGTAATCGTATCGTCGCCGTCGCCGGTCTTGACGGCGAAGCTCTGGAGCGCATCCACGGCGAGCGAATTCACCGTCACCAGGTCGCTCTGCGGCGTGAGGTCGTTCGCGCCAAGATCGAGCGTGACCGACGAGACGAGCTCAAAGATCGTGGAGATGCTCGTGCCCGAGATGGGGAGCTGGGCGATGGTGCCCAACTCCGGAGTGACATTCACGCCGATCTCGTAAGAGTCCGCGCCGGCGGGGGTTTTGAGCGTGAGACTCTGGTGATTGCGGACGAAGGCGAGTTGCCCATCGAAGGTGACGGACTTGGCCACCGCGCCATTGAGCAGATCGGCCTTGCTATCGATGAGCGCGGCGGTCGGTTGGTAGGTCACGTCATCGTTGCCCGTGCCATGAAGGGCAAGGCTGTTCCCGTTGAGATCGAAGCTCTCCGCCGCGCTCGCATTGGTGGAATCGCCGAAGCCGGTGAACGAGAGCTGGCCCATGCCGCTCGCGTAAATAAGCGTGCCCGCGGAGGCGGAGGTGAACGTGAGCGCCATCGCCGTCGAGCGCGTGGCTTTCAAGGTGTCTTTGCCAGTGCCGGCGTCGAAGCTGAAAACGCCGCCGGAGACCGGGAGCGCGAGCGTGGTGACGCCCCCAAGCAACTCCAGCCTATCGTCGCCGGCGCCGGTGCGGACGGTGAGATTCTGCACGCCCGGAGTCTGGAGCGACGCGACCGTGAGCTGATCGGCGACCGGGGTAATGGAGTCGCCCGCGCCGAGATCGATGATGAGCGCATCGATATCGGTGAATTTGCCCAACTGCCCCATTCCATTCACCGTGCCGGAGAGAGTGCCGAAGGTGAACGGATCCGGGTTCGACGGATCGAACGGATCGAAGATGTTTTCCGCCGCGCTGCCGAGGGTGAGCAGATCGGCGCCCGCGGGAGTCTGCACCGTGAGGCTGCTCAGGCTGTAGAAGCGCGCATTGCCATCGTATCTCACCGTTTTCACCACGGAGCCGGAGGTGATCTCGAACTGGCCCTGGTTCGTGGCGACACCACTCGGGGTCCAAACGCCGGTCTGCGAGCCATCGCCAAAGTAAGCAACCGTGAACGGGCCGGAATGGAAGTTCTGGAACGTGAAGTCGAAATTTTCCAGCCCCGTGTAATTCAGCCTATCGTCGTCCTGCGTGCCGATCTGCGTATCAGTAAGCGCAAACGAATTTATCTTCGCTGCATTGACCTCCTGAAGACCGAAGCCGTCGACACTGATGGTGTCCGTCCCGGTGCCGCCCTCCACCGTGACGGCGCCGCCGGCAATGCCGGGGCTGAATTCAATGATGCCGGAAACCGTGATGAGGTCATCGCCATTGCCGGTCCTGAACGTGAGACTCTGCAGGTCGAGGCCAGGATTGCCGATCCTGGTGATCGAGAGCTGGTCGTTCGTTGGGGAGACATCATTCGCGCCGAGATCAGCAGTGACCGAGGTGACCGACTTGAAAGTAGCCGCATGCGTAAAGGCGCCGCCGGCGACCGAGCCGCTGAGCGAAAGGGAGCCATCGCCCGGCCCATTGTTCAGCGAGAACGAGTCCGCGCCGGCCGGTGTATTGAGGGTGAGCGTTTTCGCCTGCCGGATCGAAGAGCGGGCCGGAATAATCGATGTCGATCGCGACGCCGCCCGTGATGTCGAGATGGCCGGCATTGTTGGCGGTGGCGCTCGGTGTCCAGGCGACGTCATGCGTGCCGGGGTTGCGCGGGCCGGGAGTGCTCGGGGCACCGTCGCCGATATAAGTGGCGCTGGTGCCCGCGGTCAGGTTGAAGAGCTCGGTGGTGGTGAAATTCAGGATGGACGCGTCGCCATAGACGAGCCGGGAGGTGCCGCCATCGACGGTGTAGGGCGTCGCCAGAGCCACCTTGACGGTATCGTTGTCGCCGACGTTCATCCCGCCGTTGAATGTGAACGCGCCGCCGGTCATCGGCAGGTCCAGGGTGGTGACGGTAGCCTGGAGATCGAGGGTGTCGTTGCCGGCCCCGCCACTCAGCGTGAGGTTCGTGAGGCCCGTGCCCGCCAAGGCCTTGACGGTGAAGACATCGGCCACCGGCGTGGCGCCGTCGCTCATGCCGAGATTGACCGTGAGGTTCGATACACCAGTGTAATTCACCAGGTGCGAGAACGTATTCGCCGTGCCGGAAAGTTTGCCGAACCCGGCCAGCGTGCCCGCCTCCAGGGTGAATGCGTCGAGGCCGGCCATGGTCGTCACGTTAACCTTGGCGACATTCTGGAAAGTGACCCCGCGCGTGAGGGTGTTGGTCGTCAGGTTGGCGCCATTGACGGTGACCGTCGCGTTGTTGGCGACCGCGCTGCTGAGCTGAATCGCCGCGGTGTCGAGAGGGCTCGCGCCCGTGAGGTTGCGAATCGTCAGCCCATCGTCCCCGACGACGCCCAGCGGATTGTAAGTGAACAGCTTCCCACCGCTGAGTGGATCGCCGCTGACATAGTCCACGATGAACGTATCGTTTCCGCCTTGGGCGTCGAAAGCGACGGAGGCGAAACTCGCCTTGGCGAACGGCCCAAGGTCCGGCGTCGTGGCGCCGTCGTCACCCACATCGATCAGCACTTGGTTTGCGTTGTTCGGATCGTTCCGAAGCATCACCACGTTGTCGAGATTGTCACCGGTGATCACCAGGACAGTGAGCTGGATGCTGGCGGAGACGGCGGGAGCGATGCGGTCTTCGAGGACTTCGATACGCGACGCGGCGCGGGAGGGGGAGACGCGGAGAGGGGCGGGGTGTGCCATACGATGAGATGGTGACGACCCGGGCCGAGCGGACGCGGGCCGAAAGTTAGGGTAGTATTGAAATTATCCCTGTAAAGGGGAATTATATGGGGGGAGAAGTGCGGGCTGAGAAGCTGGAGTGGCCAATTGGCTTCTGGTCAAACCGCGGAGACGCGATGGAGTTGCACCTATAATAAAATCACCACCGCTTACTCCGAGTTGCCTCGGGGCGCTCTACGTTGGCAGTGCACCTGTGCATTGCTCCACGGCGGCACTGTCGGCGCTTATTGTGGATCGTAAGAATTCACCACTTCCATCTCGTAGGGAGACGGTCCCCGGCGATTCGGCTTTTTCGCCACCGTCTGGTAGGTCGTGTGGCGTTTGACCACCCGCGGCGCGGGCGTAGGCCGCGCTTTCACCGTCTCATCGTCCGTGGCGCACGAGGTGAAAACCAGCGCGCCGGCGATCGACCCGAGTGCAAGGTACTTGGTAATGCCCATAAGAAGTGATCTTTGCTAACTTCGATCGCTAGTGAGGTTCGGAATTGCTAAAGTAAGAAACCCTACGGGACGCCCGCGGTCCCCACCGGCTCGATCAGTTTCGGCCGCGTCGGCCCGCTGTCCGTGGTGTTGTTCACCGGGGCGGGCGGCTCGTTCGGCACGGCGTTGGTCGGCGTGCCGCGGCGGCCCACCAGCGCCGCCCATCCGCACCGGCTCTTCACGCGCGCAAAATTCACCACGCAATTCACCGTGCCGCTGTAATCGGAGCGCCACCGCACGCCGCAGAGCCCGTTGTCGAACTTGCGCGTATCCTTCACGAGCACATTGCCGTTTTCCGATTCGATCCACACATCGGGATCGAGACAGTTTTTGTCCCCGGCCAGGAGGAAAATGTAATCCAGCCCCACGCTCACCGGGATCACGAACTCCAGCGTCGCCCCCGCATTCGCCCACCCTTCCTTGTTCGGCGTCATGTAGTACCCGGTGGCCGAATACTTCGCCGCCATCGTGAACGCCTTGTCCGCCGCCTCCGGAATCTGCGCCGGCGCAGACCGCACCCCGGCCAGGAGGAGGGCCGCAAAGAGGAAGGCAAAGCCAGGGCGCCGGTTCATGTGGGAAATCTCGGGTTTGCCCAGCGCGTATCAGGGCGGCCAACGCCTGTCTATGGCAAATTTCCGCCGCGGGCCACCTGCGCACTCAAACCAAACCACCCGCGAGGGGCGCCAAGGAGAGGGGCGACGGCCTCGTCGCCCATGCGGCGACAGCCGCGGTACGGCGAGGATCGCGCGGCGCAGACTTTGCAGCGACAGCCGTTGCCACGGCTTTGGGCGACGAGGCCGTCGCCTCTCCCTGGCAACGGCGTCCCCTACTCCACCGTCACGCTCTTCGCCAGGTTGCGCGGCTTGTCCACGTCGCAGCCGAGATGCGACGGCGGTGTGGTAGGCGAGGAGTTGCAGCGGGATGACGGTGAGGAGCGGGCGAGAGGTAATCCGGGCAGGGCGGGATGTAGATCACGTCGTCGGCAGACTTTGCTCGAGCTTGGTGCAGCCTTCGGTGCCGATGGCGATGATCGGGGCCTTTGCGCGCCTTGACTTCCTCGATGTTGCGAGACGTTCTTCTCGAAGACGCTGTCGTCCGGGCGCGATGAAGACGCTCGGGACCTCGGGCGTGATGAGGGCGATGACGCCGTGCTTCAGCTCGGCGCTCGGGATGGCCGCTCGCGTGGATGTAGCTGATCTCCTTCATCTTCAGCGCGCCCTCGAGGGCGACCGGGTAATTGAACTGCCGGCCGAGGAACATCATCGCCTGCGCGTGCGCGTATTTCTCCGCGATCTCGCTTGATGTGATCGTTCTGCTTGAGGATCTGCGCGGACCTTGTCCGGGATGGCCTCGAGTTCATCGATGATGCGCAGGCCCTCGGTGGTGCTGAGATGGCGGATGCGCCCGAGCAGCAGCGCGATCAGCGTGAGGATGGTGACCTGGCGAGGTGAAGATCTTCGTCGCCGCGACGCCGATCTCCGGGCCGGCGTGCATGTAGACGCCGCCGTCGCTTTCGCGGGCGATGGTGCGAGGCGACGTTGTTGCAGATGCCGAGCGTGCGATGGCCTTTGCGCTGGCTCTCGCGCAGGGCGGCCAGCGTGTCGGCCGTCTCGCCGCTCTGGCTGATGCACGAAGACGAGCGTGTCCTTCGGCAGCGGCATGTTGCGGTAGCGGAACTCGCTCGCGAACTCGACCTCCGCCGGCACGTGCGCGAGCGCTTCGATGAGGTATTCGCCGCACCATCGCCGCGTGGCGCGCGGTGCCGCAGCCGGTGAGGATGATGCGCTCGACCGCGCGCAGTTCCGCGTTGGTCATCTCCAGGCCGCCGAGCTTGGCGGTGGCTTCCTCGCGCGAGAGCCGGCCGCGCATGCGCGTCGCGTGATCGTCTCGGGCTGCTCGTAGATTTCCTTGAGCATGTAGTGCGGGTACTCGCCCTTGCTCACGTCCTCCTCGCTGAACTCCACCTTGCTCACCTCGAACCCGCTCGGCGCCGCCGAGCAGGCTGGTGATCTCGAACTCGTCGCGGCTCGAGCGCGGCGATGTCGTAGTCCTTCAAATAGACCGCCTCGCGCGTGTGGGCGACGATCGCGCTCACGTCGCTCGCGAAGAAATTTTCGCCCTTGCCGAGCCGAGCACCAGCGGGCTGCCGCGGCGCGCGCCGACGATCACGTCCGGCACATCGCGGTGCATCGATGCACGATGCCGTAGGTGCCCACGACTTGCTGCAGCGCCTCGCGCAACGCCTCGATCAGCCGCGCCTTTGGAAGGCTCGCCGCCCGCCGCGTCGTAGTGCTTGCCGACCAGATGCGCGAGCACCTCGGTGTCGGTCTGCGAGTTGAAACGTGTGCCCCTCCTTGATGAGCTGATCGCGTGAGCGTGGCGTAGTTTTCGATCACGCCATTGTGGCACGAGCGAAGAGCTTGCCGCTCTGGTCGAAATGCGGGTGCGCGTTTTCATCCGTCACGCCGCCGTGCGTGGCCCAGCGCGTGTGCGAGATGCCGAGGTTGCCTTCCGTGCGGCGATTCCTTGATCAGCTCCGCGAGATTGGCGATGCGCCCGACCCGCTTGCGCACCTCGAGCTTGCCGCTCGCGCAGCACCGCCACGCCGGCGCTATCGTAGCCGCGATATTCCAGCCGGCGCAGGCCGTCGAGCAGGATGGGAACTGCCTTGGATTGTGCCGATGTAGCCGACGATGCCGCACATAATTTGGTGGAAGCTTCTGCAAGGCCCGCGTGCTACGCGAACGAAAACGAATCGCGGGACGGCGCCTTTTGCGGGTGTCGTTATCGCCGCCCCGCGTCGAGCCGCCCGGCCGCGTACGCTTCGAAAACGCGCCGGATTTCATCGCGCACCCGGCGGAAGACGGCAAGCTGCTCCTCCTCGGTGCCGGTGGCGTGCGCGGGATCGTCGAAGCCCCAGTGATGGCGATTCACCTGGCCGGGGAAGATCGGGCAGACCTGGTCGGCATTCCCGCAAACGGTGATGACCGTCTCGACTGGCTGCTCCAGGAATTCCTCGAGGTGCTTCGAGCGGTGCCCGGAAATATCGATCCCGATCTCGGCCATCGCCTTGATGGCGAGCGGATGGACGTAGCCGGCCGGCTTCGAGCCCGCGCTCGCCACGCGGAAAGTGCCACCCGCCGCGGCGCGCAGGAGGCCTTCGGCGAGATGGCTCCGGCAGGAGTTGCCCGTGCAGAGAACGAGGATGAGCGGCTGGTCCATGCTTGATCAGGCGGGTTCAGCGGACTGCGCGCAGCAATCGACCGGGCGAATCCAGCAAATCACCGGCACCGCCAGCAGGGCGCCCAGAGCAGGCCCGAGCAGGTAAAGCCAAAGCGCCATGAGGTGTCCGCTCACCAGCGCCGGCGCGAGCGAGCGGGCCGGATTCATGGAGGCACCGGAGATCGGGCCGGCGAACATCGCCTCCAGCGCGATCACCGCCCCCACCGCGATGCCGGCGGTGATCCCCTTCTCCTTCGCGCCGGTCGAGACGCTGAGGATGACCATCATCAGCAGGAAGGTGAGAATGATTTCCAACACGAAGCTCTGTGCCGGGCCGCGCGCCGGCAGGGTGGCGCCGAGCGTGGCGTTTTCCGGGAAGAGAAAGCACAGCGTACCGCTGGCCAGCAGCGCGCCGAGCACCTGCGCCAGCACATAGCCCGGCACCTCGCGCCACGGGAAGCGCCGCGCCGCCGCGAAGGCGGTCGTGACCGCCGGGTTCAGGTGCGCCCCACTGACGTCGCCGAAGGTGTAAATCATCGCCAGCACGATGAGCCCGAAGGTGAGCGCGATGCCGGGATGGGTGATTGCGCCGCCGCTCGCCTGGTTGATCACGATCGCGCCGGTGCCCGCGAAGACCAGCGCAAACGTCCCCAGGAATTCCGCGAGGAGCCGCCGGCTCATTTCGCCCTCCCGGCCTTGGCCCGGCCCCGCTTGGACGCGCAGCAGTCCGCGGCTTCCGCGAGCCATTCCACCTTCGGCAGCAGCGCCGCCAACTTTTTCAAGTCGCGCCGGTACACCGGGTCGGTCTGCACGCAATCCTGGAGGCATTTCAAATTCGCCTCCAGCTCCGGCGAAGGCCGGGCCGGCAGCGAATAGATCATCCAGTTCTGGTGCCGCGCGACCTCCGCCACGCCCTTCTGCTTCAGGTAAGCGAGGTGCTTGGAAATCTTCACCTGCGGCTCCCCGAGCAGCTCCTGCAGATGGCAGACGCACAGCGGCCCACGGGTGAGCAGGTTCAGGATGCGCAGCCGGGTGGCATCGCAGAGGCACTGGTAGATTTGGATCAGCTCCACCGGATGTATATCCGCATTGCAGTATATACCTGTCAAGGAGATCAGGAAAAGTAACATCGGCGTTACGGTAAATCGGTTGCTCCAGCCGGGGGCGCTGCAACTTGTCGGGTAGTTCCCGCTCTTATGTTCTCCAGAATCCTCACCCATGCACTTTTCGTGGCCGCCCTCCTCGGCTCGTCGGCCTTCGCCGCCAATTCGGCCTTCGTCCAAACGCCCCTCGTCTCCACCGGCGTGGATGCGGATGCGCAAGGCGCGGTGCTTTCCAACCTGACGCTGAGCAGGTCCGAGGTGCTCGTGCGGGTGGGTTTGCTGGCGCCTGCGGCGGCGCATGAGATCGAGGTGGGCGGGGTGGTGGAGGCGTCGTTCAAGACGGATGCGCAGGGGCGCGCGGCAGTGCGATTCCGCACCGGCTCGCGCGGCGACCGGGCGCTCGATTTCGACCCGCGCGGGAAGCTGCTGCGGGTGCTGGCCGGCGGGCAGAGCGTGCTGGAAGCGGCCATCTCGGCGAGCGGCGAGCCGGCGAAGGCGAACGTTTCCGAGCGGGTGAATCTGCCGGCGGCGGCCGCCGGGATCGCGGGCCGGGCGCGGGCCGGGTACCGGGCGACGCCGAATGGGAAAAAGATTTTTCGCGTGGACCTGGAGCGCGCGGGCAGCGGGCCGTTTCAGCTTTTCGTGGGCGGCATCAAGCGGGGAGATTTCACCGTGGCGGGCGTGACGGCGCGCCTCAAGTTTGGCGTGGGCACGGACGATGCCGGGGTGCTGCCGCTCGATTTCGACCCGCGCGGGCAGACGATCGACGTGGCCAGCGGGGAGACGCTCCTTTTCTCCGGCGAATTCCGCGCCCGGGCGCGCGGCGTGAATGTGGCGCAACCGCGCTTCTCCGGCTCGGGGCTCACCTCGACGGGCGCGGATGCGGACGGGCACGCCGAGGCCAAGCTGCGGATCGACGACCGGGCCCGGAAACATTTTTCCGTGGAGATCGAGGATGTGCCGGCGGGCAGCTACGAGCTGCTGGTGAATGGCGAGGTGGCCGGCACGATTGTCGTCGTGGCGGTGACTGGCGGCACGAAGGGCGAGATCGAGTTCACGGCCGGCGACGATGATCCGGACGAGCTGCCGCTCACCTTCGATCCCGCGGGCAAAACGCTGACCATTCGCCAGGGCGCCACGGTCTTTTTCGAGAGCGTCTTCACGCCGCAGACGGGCACGGGGGTGGGGACGCCGCGGCCTGAGGCGGCGTCGGAGCTGGAGGAGCTGCTGAGCTCCACCGGGCTCGATGGCGATGGGAAAGGGCGGGCGCGTTACCGGGTGGACAACAACGGCCGGCACCGGTTCGACGTGGAAGTCGAAGACGTGCCGGTGGGCGCGTATGCGCTGACGGTCGGCGGCGTGGCGCGCGGCAGCCTCCAGGTGACCTCCACAGCGGAGGGCGTGCAGGGCGAGCTGGAGTTTTCCACCCGCCCGGACCCGGATGAACGTCCGCTGAATTTCGATCCGCGCGGACAGCTCATCGAGATCCGCGCGGCGGCGGGGACTTACTTTTCGCACCTGCTTGGGAGCGGCTCCGCGACGCCAGGAAGCGGCGGCGGCGGGCAGCCGGCATTCGAGACGGAAGTGCCGCTCTTCAGCACGGGCGTGGATGCAAACGCCACGGCGAAGGCGGAGCTGAAGCGCGATTTCGACGGCGACCTGAGCTTTGAGGTGGAAGTGGAAGACGTGGCCGCCGGGGCTTACGAGCTGGTGGTCGGCGGCACCGTGCGCGGCACGGTGCAGGTGGTGGCCGACAATAGCAGCACGCGCGGCCAGCTCGAGTTCGAGAGCGAGCCGCAGCCGGGCCGGCCGCTGCTCGATTTCGCCGTGCCAGGCGAAGAGATCGTGGTGCGCCAGGGCCAGGTGATTTACTTCTCGCGCGTGTTCCCGCAGCCGTAAGCGCGGGGTCACGCCGCCGGCAGGCGCATCTCCAGCTCGGTCCATTCGGCATCCGAGCGGCCGAGGCGCAGCTCGCCGAGTTGGGCGCGGGCCAGCTCGCGGGCGATGTTGAGGCCGAGCCCGTGGCCGCGCAGCTCCTCGCCGATCCGCGCCCGGTGGAACCGCTCGAAGATGCGCTCCCGCGCCTCGGGCGGAATCGGCGGGCCGGTGTTGGCGATGCTCACGATCACTTGCGCCCCTTCGCGCCGGGCCGTGACCCGCACCCGGCCGCCGCGCCGATTGTACTTCAGCGCATTCTCGAAAAGATTTTGCAGGATGGGCGCGACCCGCATCGGATCGGCCACGGCATGGAGTGAAGCGGGCAGGTCGGTCTCGATGGCGACGCCCTCCTCGCCGGCCACCGCCCCAAGATCGTCGAGCGCCGCTTCGAGCAGCGGGCACAGGTCGAGCGGCCGCAGCTCCAGCTCCAGCCGGCCCGCATCGGCGCGCGCGAGCAGGAGCAGGTCCTCGATGAGCGACGAGAGCCGGTAGGTCTGGTGGACCAGCGCCTCGATGGCCTGCTGGTCCTCCGCCTCGAGATTGGGCCGGCGGGCCAGCTCTTCCAGGCCCGAACGCATCACGGTGACGGGCGTCTTGAGCTGGTGCGAGGCGTCGGCGGAGAAACGTTTCGATTGCTCGAAGCCGCGCTCGAGGCGGTCGAACGTCTCGTTCAGCACGCGCGTGAGCTCGCCGATCTCGTCGCGCGCCGCGGGCACCGGCAGGCGGGCGTCGAGCCGCTCGGCGGTGATCTGCCGCGCGGCGCGCGTGATCTCCACCACCGGGCGCAACGCGCGCCGGCCGAGCCAGAGCCCGCCGCCGAGGCCGGCCGCGGCGAGCAGCGGGAGCGCGAGCAGGAAACCGCCGCACAGGTTTTTCTCCATCTCCTCGAGCTGGGCGAGCGGCGCGCCGACGATCAGCCGGAGGTCGCCCTCGCGAAAGACGCCGACCCGGAGCGCCTGCCCGGCAAATTCGCGCGTGTGAAACTGCGGCCGCTCGCCGGCCAGCGTGGCGCCGCCGAGATTCGCGGAGCGAAAGAGCACCGCGCCGTTTTGGCCGAACAGCTCCACGTATCGACCGCGCAACGCCAGCGGGACGATCAGCTCGCTCATCGCGGAGCCGCGCTTCGGGCTGGCCGCAAAATTCTCGTAGTCGCGGAAAAGCTCGCGCGCGTCGATGCCGAGGCGCGCGTCCATTTGCGCGATCTCGCGATGCCGCACATAGGCGAGCACCGCCACCGTGGCGATGGCCAGCGCGGCGCCGGCCAGCAGCACGGCGTAGAGCGCGATCTTCAGGCGGAGCGGCCAGCGTTTCATGGGCCGGGCGCGCGCAGGGTGTACCCGACTCCGCGCACCGTCTGGATCAGCGGCGCCGCGCCTCCTTCGTCGAGCTTGCGGCGGAGGCGGGCGATGAAGATTTCCACCGTCCGGGTATCGTACTCGTGCTCGCGATGCCAGACGCGCTCACACAATTCCGTGCGCGTGAAGACGCGGCCCGGCTCGCGCATCAGCAAGGCAAGCAGCTCGAACTCGCGCGGGGAAAGCGTCACCGGGCCGGCGCCGCGCGCCGCGGTGCGCTCGCGCACATCGAGCCGCAGATCGCCCACCTGCAAAACATCGCCCGGCTGCGGCGCCTCCACCCGGCGGCCGAGCGCCTCGACGCGCGCCAGCAATTCCTCCATGGCGAAGGGCTTGGCCAGGTAATCGTCCGCGCCGGCTTTCAAGCCCGTGACGCGATCGCCCACCTCGCCGCGAGCGGTGAGCATGAGCACCCGGGTGTTCCGGCCCTCGCGCCGCAGCTCGCGCAGCAAGGAGAAACCGTCCAGGCGCGGCAATCCCACATCGAGCACGAGCAGATCGAAGCGCTGCGCGAGGGCCGCTGCCAAACCGCCCGCGCCATCGCGCCGCACCGCCACCTCGTGGCCGGCGCGCTCCAGCGCGCGCACCACGTGCTGGGCGAGGGTGGGTTCGTCTTCGATCACGAGCACGGTCATCGGTGGCGAGTCTCTCCGCGATTGACCTCCGCGCAAGGGCGGGCCTAGGCTGCGCTTTCGATGAAACTCCTCCCGCTTTTGGTTTCCCTGCTCGCCGGTGCGCTGCCCTTGATTGCGGCGGATGAACCCGGCTGGGTCAGCTTGTTCGATGGCAAATCGCTCACCGGCTGGAAAGCGAGCGATACGCCGGACACCTTCAAGGTGGAGAACGGCGAGCTGATCGTGAAAGGGGTGCGCTCGCACCTGTTTTACGATGGGCCGGTGAACGGGCACGACTTCAAGAACTTCGAGTTCAAGGCGGAGATCCTCACGAAGGCGAACGCGAATTCCGGCGTCTATTTTCATACGGAGTTTCAGCCGACCGGCTGGCCGGAGAAAGGGTACGAGGTGCAGGTGAACAACACGCACAAGGACCCGAAAAAGACCGCCGGGCTGTACGGGATCAAAGATAACTTCGAGGCGCCTTCGCCGGACGACCAATGGTTCACGCTCCATATCAAAGTGGAAGGCAAGCGCGTGATTACCAAGGTGAACGACAAGGTGATCGCCGACTATACGGAGGAGGATAAGCCGGAGCGCGCCGGGCAATTCAAGGGGCGGCTGATTTCGCACGGCACCTTCGCCATCCAGGGGCACGATCCCGGCAGCGAGGTGCATTTCAAGAACATCCAGGTGAAGCCGCTCCCGTAGCCGGCCGCCGCACGCGCATGCTTCACCTCACCATCCTCGGCAGCGGCAGCGCGGGCAATTGCGCGCTGCTCGAGACGCCCAAGTGCCGGGTGCTGGTGGATGGCGGGCTGAGCACGAAACAGATCGCGCTCCGCTTGCAGCAATGCGGCGTGAACCCGATCGAAGTCGATGGCATCCTGCTCACGCACGAGCACGCCGATCACGCCGCGTGCCTGGAGGTGTGGTCGAAACAATTCGCCACCCCGATCTACTGCAACGCGCTCACGGCGGAAGCGCTCGGCAAAGGCCGCTCGGAGACGAAAAAGGATTGGCGGATCTTCACCACCGGCGCGGATTTCGAGATCGGCGATCTGCACGTGCAAAGTTTTTCCGTGCCGCACGACGCGGTGGAGCCGGTCGGGTTCGTGTTTCATCATGGCGGCGAAGCGCTCGGGTTCCTCACCGATCTCGGGGTGGCGACCAAGCTCGCGTGCGAGCGGGTGCGGCAGGTCTCCACGCTGGTGATCGAGACCAATCACGACGAAAAACTGCTCCAGGACGACACGCGCCGGCCCTGGTCGATCAAACAGCGGATCATGTCGCGCCACGGCCATCTGTCGAATGCCGCCGCCGCCGAAGTGCTGGCCGGGCTGCTCGGGGGGCGCCTGCGCCGCGCGGTGCTCGGGCATCTCAGCCGGGATTGCAACCGGCCGGAGCTCGCGCTCGGCACGGTGCGCAACCGGCTCGCCGCCGCCGGCGCGCCGGAGGTGGAGGTGATCTGCGCGGCGCAGCGGGAGATTTCGGGACGGATGCTGGTGGGGCCGGGTTGCGGCGAGGTGCAGTAGGCAATTCACCCCCCCCGGCACGAGGATTGGCAACGGGCGCCGCGCGGTTGTATGTTGCGGGCCTCCCCAAGCCTTTCACCATGCCTGCCCGCAAAAGCCCATTTCCGGGGATGGACCCGTTTCTCGAGGATTTCTGGCCCGACGTCCGCACGAGCTTGATGGTTTATCTCAGCAATGCGCTGCAGCACCAGTTGCCCGAGGGTTTGTTCGCGCGGGTGCATGAGAGTTCGACGGCCGATATGAAGGGGGAACCTCGCCGAGGATTTCGGGCGGCGGTGCTCGTCGCACACGTCTCGGGCGGCGGAATGCTGGCGGGAGAGGGCGGCGTCGCGCTGATGGAGCCCGATCTCTACCGGGTGGTGGAGGAGGAGGCGCAGCGGCGTGTGGAAATCATCGATGTGCGCGGCGGAGGCGAAGTGGTGACGGTGATCGAGGTGCTCAGCCGCACGAACAAAGGCGAGGGGAGCGAGGCGTACCGGATGAAATCCCGGCTCTGCCGCGAGGCCGGCGTCAATCTGGTGGAGATCGATCTCCTGCGCGGAGGCCGGCACGTGCTCGCGGTGCCGCGGGAGGAAATCCCCGCGCACAAGGTCACTCCGTACACCGTCTGCGTCGGGCGCGGCAGCAAGCGGGGCGAGTTTCGGGTCTGGCACGTCGGGCTGATGCAACGGCTGCCGGCGGTCGCCATCCCGCTCCGCCCCGGCGACCGCGAGGCGGCCATCGAACTCCAGCCGCTGCTCGAAGCGGCTTATCGCGACGGCCGATACGACCGGCTCATCGACTACGCCAAACCGCTCGATCCGCCTCTCCCGCCGGAAGCGCGCGCGGCGCTGGAGGAACAGGTGCGCGCCGCGGGAGCTTGATCCCTCGAGATGACTTAACGATCAAGAGAAGATTGAACGCGATCGTCTCTATGATGAAAGTTCTGTCTGTCTGCTGGTTCGCATCGCTTGCGCTGAGCACGAGCCGTGCAGACGATTGGCTGCGAGCCGATGTCAACTTCATCGAATGGGACGTGACCACGCGCGTCGCCCTCACACCGGAGCGCGCGCGCGAGTTCGCCAATTACAAGCAGACATTCGTCAAAGATGCTCCCGCGGTGCGAGCGTTTCTCCAACTCCACAGGCTCACACCCAGCAGAGACAAGCGCCAGGAGGATGCCCGGGTGGTCATCGACTACATAGACGACACGCGGCGCTACACAATTTATCTCAGCCGCTTCAGCCTCTGCACCGCCGATAACAAAGCCAAATTCGCAATCGACGACCAATTTCGCAAGCGGGTTAGCCGCCTGGCCAAGCAACGCAAAACCAAGTGACGCGACGAGCGCGCTGGCTCACTGGCGCGATGTGTCACCAGGAGCCTCTCGCAAAGCCGTTTCTCGATCCGTCGAGCAGCCGCGGCGCTGCTTTTTTGCTTTCGGGAAAGCCGCATCGCTCCCCATCCTCACGCCTTGTGAACGCCCTCCGCCTCGCTGCCGCGATTCTCCTTTGCGGGCTTGCTCCCGCGCGCGCCGCGGCGCCGGCCGATACCGACCCGCGCCCGCTCGGCACGCCCGCCGACGCCGTCCTCTTCCAAGGCCGGTGGTACCGGGTCTATTTCGAGAAGCTGCCGTGGCGCTCGGCGCGCGAAGCGTGCGCCCGGCTGGGCGGGCGGCTGGCCATGATCAAGGACCAGGCGACGCAGGATTTCATCGCGCAAATGGCCAACGGCGTGGAGCTCTGGCTCGGCGCCACCGACGAAAAAGTGGAAGGCCTCTGGGTCTGGCTGGATGGCTCCCGCGTCGAGTTCAAGAACTGGGACGAATGGCAGCCCGACAACCATTCCCGGCGGGAGCACTACCTGCAAATCTGGCACCGCGGCAAATGGAACGACGCGCACAACGGCGCGGAGCGCGTGGTCGGCTACGTATGCCAGTGGGAGCGGAAGTGATGAGCGGCTCGAAGCGCGGGCTCGGCGCCGGTGGGCGAAGCCGAGGGCAAAAGTCGATTGGGGAGCGGGCGGTGGAAGCGATATGGGCGTTGCGGGGGAAGGGCGGCGGAGCTACGGTGCTTTCGTGACCGCCCTGCAAAAGAAAATCGTCGTCGATGAACGCGGCCAGCCGCTCGAGGTCATTATTCCGTGGGCGCAGTTCTGCGAGCTGAGCGAGGCGCTCGGGCTTGATCTGGACGACGAGGCAATCACGGACTTGCGGGAGGCCAAGCGCGCGTGGGAAAGCGGCGACCGCACGGACTTCGTGCCACTTTCCGAGCTTTGAGCACATGCCCAGCCTGGTCGTCCACAGGCGCGCTACGTGCAACGCCTGGACGCGCGGGTGAAGGCGCAACTCCTGGCCAAACTTGCCGAGCTCGCGCAGAACCCCGACGCCGCGCCGGGCGTCAAGCCGATGGCTGGCGAATGGACCGGATACTTTCGGCTGCGACACGGCGACCTTCGGGTGATCTACCTGCACGACCGCGCCGCCGATTCCATTGTGATCGCGCACGTAGGTCCGCGCGGCGACGTTTATAAATAACGCCCAACGCAGGATGAAACCGCCCCGGCAGATTCGAGGGCGCACCCGAGATCGTCGTGAACTTGTGAATTTGTCCTTCGCCTACGGTGCATTCGCTCCGTATCGCAATATGAGCGGCAGGAGGCGGGCGGCGCGCAGGTAGCGGGGCAGGAAGCGCGGGGGGGCGCTGAGGACGCGGAGGAGCCAGCCGAAATAGAGGGCGTCGGCCCAGCGCGGGATGGGAGTTTGCAGGCCGCTGAGGAAGGCGATGGCGGCGCCAGTGCAGATGATGGTGGGGCGAAAGCTGAGGTTCTGCTTGAGCCAGGCGCCGAGGGGTTCCTGGATGCCGCCGCCGAGGTTTACGAAGACGATCTCGGGGCGGAGGTTTTCGAGAGAGGCCAGCAGAGCGGGGTCGGCGATCGCTCCGGGCTGGTATTTGGGCGCGAGGTAGGTGTCTTCAGCGGTGAGCGCCGGGAAGCCTTGGCGGCGGAGCCAGTCTAGATTGGCGTCGCGTTCCGCGGCGTTCGGCATGACCCAGAAGGTGCGGCGGGCCGGCACGCGCGCATCGGCGAGGAAGGCTTGCAGGAAGCGGAGACCGGAGAGGCGGCCGAGGCAGCGCGAGGGGCGCAGGAGGTTTCGCAGGTTCCAGAAGAGGACCATCGCGCCGCTGTCGGGGAGATTGAGATCGGCGGCGGCAAGGGCGGCGCAGTAATCGGCGCGCCGGAGATCGTGGCCCATGCCGGGGCCGGACGGCGCAAGGACGAGGCCGCCCTGGAGGGCTTCAGCGACGGCCTCCCCGACCGTGCCGGTGAAAAAAGGGACGCCGAGGATGCGGATGCGCGGTCGCAAGGCGAAGGCGCACTAGTAGGCGGTGCGCGGTGGAAAGAGCATCTGCCAGGCGGTGCGCAGAATGACCAGGATATCGGTGCCGAGCGTCCAGCTTTCGAGGTAGGAGAGATCGGAGCGGAGGCGATTGGAAAGATCCGCGCCATTGCGAATCTCGCCGCGGAAGCCGCGCACCTGCGCGAGGCCGGTGATGCCGGGCTTCACGAAATTGCGCGCCCGATAGCCGCGCAACTGCCGCGCGAAGAGCGCGTGGTGCTCGATCATGTGCGGGCGGGGGCCGACCACGCTCATCTCGCCGACGAGCACGTTCCAAAACTGCGGCACCTCATCGAGGCTCAGCTTGCGCAGCCAGCGGCCGGCGGAAAAGATGCGGGCATCATCCGAGGTGGCCTGGCGCGTGGCGTCATCGTTCGCCGGGTGCATGGTGCGGAATTTGATCAGGTGAAAGCGCTCATTCTGGAACCCGGAGCGCTCCTGCAAAAAGAAGAGGGGGCCGGGCGATTGGCGCCGCTGGAGCAGCCAGACGATCGCGCATAGGAACGGCATCGCGAGCACGACGATGGGGAGGGCGATGCCGACATCGAGCGCGCGCTTGAGGGCGCGATTGAAGGGATTTTCCAGCGGCTCCTGGCGCAGGCCGAGGAAATGCATGCCTTCGTCTTCAAAGGGGACGATTGGGTGATCGAGCGTCTCGGGCAGCGTATTCAGGATGAGCACGCGCAGGCCGTATTCATCGGCGACCGAGACGAGGTAGCGGTGCTCCTTTAGCTGCTCGGTGAATTGCAGCAGGATGAGCTGGGTGGGGCGGTATTTCTCCACCACGCGCTCCACGTCTTCCACGGCGCCGAGCTGCGGAATGCCGCCGATCTGGCCGCCGTCCATTTCGTCGTCGCTGAGGAAACCGACGGTGCGGAAGCCCATGAGCGTCTTCGATTCCAGCCAGGGCCGGAGCCGCTCATAGCGATCGAGCGAGCCGATGACGAGGATGCGCTCTTCGCGGATGCCCACAAAAATATGCCGTGCGAGGATGCGCGGCAGAACGCACCCGGTGGCGATGAGCATGAGGTAGAGGCATGGGAAGAAGAGGACGAGCAGCGAGCGCGAGATGGTGAGATCCTTCACCGCGGCCAGGTAGGCGAGCAGCGCGCCGGCGGCGAAGAGAGTCTGGCGCAGGGCGAGCGGATGGAACTTGAGGGGATTGCGCTCGCGCAGGCGCACCCGCATGCCGACCGGCGAGCGCGAGAGCGCCTCCGCGGCCAGGCCGCCCACCAGCACGGCGGAGTAAATCCAGAAGAGATCCGCAAAGCCGCTGGCCTCGGCGGTGACGTAATTGAACGTCAGCACGGAGCAGAGCCAAAAAAGGATGACAGTGAGAGCGAGCTGGCAAACGACGAGGAGTTTGGCCAACCCTTCGGAACGGTGGGAAAGCATCAGGGGGGAGGCGATTCATAAAGCAGATTTCAGACGTGCCGCCAGTAGAAATTGCCGTTTATAGTCGGGTTTTCGCCTGAAATCGCCGGTTTCGACCCATGCCACCCCCGCCAAATCCATCGGAAACCATGGCCGCGGGCGATCGGGGCACGAAAAAGCCCGGCTGGGCGGCCGGGCGGTGGGGCTTGGCGCTGGCGTTGCAGGCGCCGTTTCTGGGAGGAGCGACGGAGGGGTGGAGCCGCGGGATCAGCGTCTTCCTGATCGGCGCGATGCTCGTGTGGCGCCCGCCGGAGCGGACGCTGGGGCGGTGGACCAACCTCCTGCTGCTCGCCTTGCTGCTCTGGGCGGCCTTGCCGCTCCTGCCGGCGAGGTGGCTGGGCGCGGAGCAGCCGGGGTGGCGGGTGGAATTGGCAGATTACGCGCGGGACCTACCCACAACGCTTTCCGTGCAGCCATGGCTCACGGCCGAGGGCTGCCTGCTCTTCGCGGCCGGGATCGCGGCGTTGTATTGGTTTGCCACGTTGCGTTTTTCCGCTGAGACGCGGCAGCAGTTGGTGCGGCTTTTCGCGGGCGGGATCGTGGTGTTCGGCGCGGCGTGCCTGCTTCTGCATGCGCTCGGGATCGAGCCGCCGTTCTGGCACAACGCGCGGCACTTCGGGCCGTTTCCGAGCCGGAACCACACGGGCAACGTGCTCGGCGTGGGCGCGGTGGTGGCCGGGATTTGCGCGATGGAAGGTTTGCGCCGGCGCCACGCGAGTGGGTGGTGGTTTTTGGCGGGGCTGGCGGTGCTGATCGCAGCGCTGGTGGCAAATCTCTCGCGGGGAGGGATGGTCGTGCTGTTCGCCGGTGCGCTGATCTATGCGGTTTACCTCGTGCGGCGTCGGGAATGGAAGCTGGGGGTGCTGCTGCTGGCGGCGATGATCGCCGGAGGGGTGATGCTGCTGCTCTTCAGCGGCGGCTTTTCCGAACGCCTGGGCGGGAAAGTGAGCGGCCTCGGCTTTCGCGGGCTGATCTACCAGGACACATGGCGCATGGTGGCGGACCATCCGTGGTTCGGGGTGAGTTTCGGAAATTTTGAAACGGTCTTCCCCGTCTATCGCGACGCCTCGGCGAACCCGGCGGTGCGCGTGGTGCACCCGGAGAGCGATTGGTGGTGGGTGGCGGCCAGCCTTGGCGCAGTCGGCTGCGGGCTGATGCTGGCGGCCTGCTGGACTCTGGTGCCGCGAGTTTCAGCGGTCGTGCGAAGAGAGGCGAACGGGCTGGAGGTGGCGGCAGCGGCGGCGGTGGCGGGGTTCATGGTGCACGGGTTGATCGACGTGCCGGGACATCTTTTCGGGACGGCACTGCCCGCGCTGTGGCTGCTGGGCGTGGTGGTGGGCGCGGGGCGGCTGGAGCCGGGAGCGGCGTGGGGAAGCTGGGGTTGGCGCGCCGTCGGCTGCCTTCTCGCGGCCGGCGGCATCTACCTCTTTGCGGCCGACCGGCGCCCGGAAGGCCTTTGGCCGGGGAGCAGCGGCGCGGCCCAGGCGCTCCGGCAGGCGCGGGGCGAAATCGAGAGGGGCCGGTATAAGGAAGCGCTGTCGGCCAACTCGGAAGGCTTGCGATCCGCGCCGCTCTCGTGGCGGCTGCGGTTTCAGCGCGCGGTGGCCTTGCTCGGGCTCGGACGGTTTGAGGAGGCCATGGCCAGCTTCAAGTGCGCCAAACTCCTGCAGCCGGGGCGCGCGGAGCTGCCGGAGAAGGAGGCGGAGCATTGGCTCGCTTATCGCCCGGAGCTGGCCGCGCCCGCCTGGCGGGAGGCGCTGGCCCTGGAGCCGGCCGAGGCGCCGCGGCGGTTCGAGCAGATGCTCGCCGCGGCGGGTCCCCGCGCCGGCTTGCAGGTGGCGCTCCGCGGGATGGCCCTGGAGCGCCCGGAGTTGCTGGTCGTGTACGTGCGGCGGAGCGAGCCGGCGGCCGCCGCCGCTGCCCTGGAGCAGTGGCGCCGCGCGGACCCGAACCTGGAGAAGCTCAGTCTCAAGGAGTTGGCGGTGGTTTTGCGCGCCTGGATGCGGTACGACGCCGCTCACCTGGCGCCCCTCATCGAGCAATCCCCGCGCTGGCTGGCGGCCGCGTGGCCGCTGCTGGCGGAGCGGCTCGCCGGGAAGGGCGAATTCCAGCAGGCGTATCAACTCGGCCGCCGGCTGATGGCCGCGCCGAAATTGCCGGAACCGATCGCCTTGGGAGAGCAGGAGCTGCGGCAGCGCGTCTCCCGCGCTCCCGGCGATTTCATGAGCGCCTTTGCGCTCGCCGCCCTGGAAGAAAAAGCCGGGCGCCTGGAGATGGCGGCGTTCATCGCCGGGCGCGCGGCCGAAACTTCGGGCGCCCCGCCCTACCTCCATTTTCGCAAAGCCGAGCTGTGCGCCGCGCACGGCGATTGGGAAGCGGCTTGGAAGGCGCTCGCCGCCTACCAGACGCGCTTGCCGTAGCTCGCAACGCCCTAGTCAATCACCCCTTCGGCACGAGTGCCATGATCGTTAGGAGGAGAAAAGCCAACATGGAGACCGCCTGAAATGTCATCAGCAGCCGCCATGCATGCAATTTTCGTCCCACCCACGTGCCCTCAATCCACGTGGCGTGTTGGAGAAGGTCCGCCCTTTCCCAATTTCTCACGATGTGATCCCGAAGATCCTGGACGACTACATAGGAATACGCGCACAGCAGCAGTCCGAAACCGCAAATTGTCAGCACCAACGGGCGATTGTTGATCAAAGGTACGTCCCCGGAAGCCGCGTTCACGTACCCGGCCGCAAACGGGAGCGCCAGGACCGCCGCGATGATCCCTAAGAGCCACGTTCCGGTTATCCAGAGTTGATCCGACAATTTATCGGCTCGTTCTGCATAGTAGCGCCAAATGTCGATTTTTTCCGCTCCGAGCGCGCGCAGCTGCTCGATCTGGGCTTCATCTTCCTTTTTGCGGATTTGAACGGATTTCATTGGAAATGGGATAATCGCACATTCCCGGTCCTCACACCCGCCGCAATGCCGCGATCAGCTCATCAAGCTTCGCCGCGATCTGCTGCACTTCCGCCTGCGTCGGGGGATCGCTGACGGTGAAGCCGGCGCCAAGCTGGGAAACGGTGTTGGAGTTCGCGGAGGTCGTCGAGATGGCGCTGTTCAATTGGCCCGTCGTCACTTCGCCAGGCGCACCCGCCGGGCCTTCAGGCCCCTGCGGGCCAACTGGACCTTCCGCGCCAGTCGCGCCCCCCTGCCCTTCCGGCCCGGCAGGCCCCGCCGGCCCGGCTAGGCCTTGCGGCCCTTCCGCGCCCGCCGGTCCCTGACTGCCGCCCGGCCCCGTCGGTCCCTGCGCCCCCTGCAGTCCGTCTGCCCCCTGCGGCCCCTGCGGTCCCGGAGGCCCTTGGGGACCTACGGGCATGCTTTGAATCAGTGAGTGCAGTCCGTTGAACTGCGAGCGCAGCTCGGTGGCGATCACCGGTGCGTTGTTGGCTGGTAGAAGTGGATCGAAAGCCATGGCGAAGAAAAGAGTGAGATGTTGGTGCAGGGAAAAGGGGGAGCCGGGGACCGGGAGCGCAGGCGCGTACGCCCTCTCCCCGTCTCCCAGTCTCCCCCTCTCCAAGGTCTTCTGCTACGGCACGATCTTCGTCGCCGGATCGCTCCACGGCCCGGTGCCCTTGGAGCCAATGCCGCGCACCCGCACCCATACGCGCTGCCCCGAGCTCTGCCCGCTGATCGTCGTCGAGGAAGCGGTCGTCAGCGCCACCTGATTGTACGGCCCATCCACTGGATGCACGATGGTCAGCTCCCACTCGTACGTCTTCGAGTTCGGCTCCGGGTCGAAAGTACCGTCGACGCTGCCGGGCTCATCGCCGGCGGTCAGCACCATGTTTTGAATCTGGCTGGGCACTTGCGAAGCCGCCGGCGTCCCGGCCAGCGGGAACGCGCTCGCCGCCAGCAGCGTCTCATCGCCCTTCGCCTCTGCCTCCACCGCGCTCGCCACCGAGCGCAACTCATCCCGCAGCTCGTCAAACGCACTGTCCCGTTCCGACTTCGCCACCGCCAGTTGCGTCTTTTGCGCCTCGTAGGCGTCGTTCTTCGCCTTCGCGGCGTCGTGCTTCGTTTTCAGACTGGCGGCTTTCGCGCTCATATTGGGAATGGGAGGCGTCGCCGGCGCAGTCGGCGCAAGTGCGTTCGAGGAGGAAAACGCCTGTGCGAGCAGTTGGGCTTGGTTCAAACGGCTGAGGTTCAATGCGAGGGAGGCCATGGTTTTGTTCTTCTTGGGGTTTGGGGTTGTGACATCCGGCAAGCCGTCGCTGTAGAAGAACCCCCCGTCATACGTCACACCAACTTCGTCGTAATGTGGATGCTGGGGGGAAGGCATCTGCATGCGCCGGTCACTCCGGGTTGATCGTCAGTACACAAAGCGGCCCTAGTGATGCGAGACTTTTTTCGAGCACTTTCACGTGCGACCCTCAGGTTCCCCTGACCCGCTAGGACCTATTGATGAAAATTTGCGCCTTGTAGATGCGCAGTTTGAGTGCGTCGATTTTATTTTCCACCAGAAGCCGTTTCTCCGTCGCAATCGCAATGATTCCGTTTTTTACGACAGAATCCTCCTTCAGTTCAGCCGCATAATCTTCAAGTTGCTTCGGTGGCGTATCCGTCAGTATTCGTCGAATCTCCCTGACATCTGCGTCATACTTCACGTGGTCGCAAAGCTCCGAGCTGTACTTCAGCTCAGTCATCAAGTTATGCAGAGCAGAGCATTTAACGCTCAGCTTCTTGCCGGCCGAAGCGACCTCAGCAACCCCTCCGCCCTCCTTGAACTTTTCGACATCATTGACCGACTCAATTATCAGATCCAAATGCCGCAATAAGAGTTCTCGTTCTTTCCGCGAGGACTGCGCCTGATACTGGAAGTAGGCAGCAACGATGAGACCGACGAGAACAGTGGCGCTCGCTTGGAATACGTTTCCAAGATCGAAAGTCGGATCATAGGTGATGCCATCGAAGCGCAATCCCAATGCCATCAAGGCAGCGCCTGCAAGGAAAATCAGACACGCTGACACGAGCTTCATGGTAAAGCTCATTCGGCCTCCCCCTCGCCTTCAGCAGATGCATTAAGTTCCTCCGCGGATGCGTCGTCCATATACTCGTTGATTTCATCGACAAGGTCGGGTTCTTCGATGGACACGAATATCAGGGTCTTGCGCAATTGTTCCAAGCTAATCTGATCAACGCGTATGAGGCCTCCAAAGCTCTCCTCTAGGAAGGATGTGCCGAATCCGGAAGTCCCATCCAGATAGATCGTGAGGACATCGTTTGCTTCGATCGCTTTACGGACGGCAGGCAAAAGATGGGCCTCGCGGAATAATTCGCCCGAGAACCGACCCTCAGAGCGGTGTCTGGGTCCAGGCGCTGTCGTAAACTCCTTTGCGATTTTAAGTTCCATGAGGAAGTGAGGTGTTCTCTGACGTTAGCTCCCAATATACAAAGGTTCCCTCGAACGAGTTCTTTAGCATGCGGTATTCATCGGTTTTGGAGTTGAAGTAAACGTCGTTGGTAACAATGGCAAGATTCGAGATCGCATTTTTTGTTAACTTTTCGTAAATACCCGGAAGCCCCTTCCCTCGGAATGGCTTTCCGCTTGCAGTTTTGTGAAGATCGCCGTTCAAAATTAATTTCAGAATTTCAGCGTCATCCCGGAATGCAAAGATCTCCGAAAGCCGCTCGAAAATTTGGTAGAAAATATTCTCTTGAGGCTTGTGTCGAAGATTATAAAACACGCCAACACCGTAATCCACAAACGAGAACGCAACGCGCCGCTCCTCCGTGATATGCTTCACGGATAGCCACCAATGCTTCTCTCCCTCCTGCGTCATAGACGCATGGTTGTTGGTATTCTGCATCAGTTCGATGAAGGTTCGTTGCACCCCAGGACACCGGCGGACTTCCCCGAAGGCAGTCTTCGACGCGTGCTGAATTATTTTCTCTCCAAGCAGTGAGTCCACCGTCCGTTTGGCGTGAGTGTAAATCGTGCCTCCACTTGTTAATTTGTAACTGTTCCTCTGCACAAACTTGCTTTTGTAGAGATGCTCAAAAAAGCCTGATGATTCAAGGATTGCGCGGACGAGCGGATCTTCGGGGTAGTCGCCGTTGAAACGAATCTGCATGGCCTTGAACCGCACCACAGCGGAGAGCAAGACAGTGATGCCGTCGTAGTCGATCCTCGTGACCTCTCGGAGAACGACAAACACGGGCAAGTGCTGGTCGAAGCAGTTCTTGATTCGCGAGATAAATTCAGCCACTTCATCAGGATTGCTGACCACGCTCAAAACCGGGGGCGCGGCGATCCGCGTGTAATCTGGACGTGAACTTGCGGATCCACCTCCACCCCCGCGGTTGTTCCGAACCTGGCGCTCGAAGGAATGTGCTCCCGAGTGCCGAAGTCGCGTTCTCAAGGGATGCGATCCCGTCTTCCTAAAATTTTGGTATCGATGCATCGAATCCTTTGGGCGTGGTGATCTGCTACAGACAATTTGGAGGATTGGCAGTCAGAAAACATCAGTTTGCGCGGAACGCCTCCGCCGCCCGCGCCGCGTGGGGCGTACGATTGGTGGCGCGGTTCAAATCCAGCACGCGGAGGGGGTACTTGCCGTCGTTGAGGGTGTTGCTGAGGTAGGGGCGGATGCCTTCGACGGCGGCTTCGAGGGCGGCGAGGCGTTCCCACGGCTCGGTGAGCGCGCGTTGCAGGGCGGCGCGGAGGAGCGCGCCTTCGGCTTCGAAGCTGGCCGGTTTAGGCGGCGGCGGGAGATCGTCGACCACGGCGGCGAGCAGTTTCCGGATGGCCTGCAACTCGCGCCAGGCGCGTCGGCGCGCATCGTTCGCTTTCGAGAGTGTGGGGCAGACGCTCGGCATGGTGTGTTCGACTGAACACTTCGCCCCGAATCCGGGGAGTTGGCAACCCTCAACTCGCTCCTCCCCGGTGCGCTAAGCTTCCTGTCGCCAAACCGAACGCCGTAACTGCTTCGGCTGGTCAAAAATCGCCAAACTCACGCAAGTACTTCGTCTCAAGCGGCTTCCGACGAATGACGGGAGGCTTCCGTCACCCGACAAAAAGCTTCCGTCACCCGATAACGAGCCGTTGTCACCCAACGAAGGCCGTCCGTCACCCGGCAGAGAGCGTCCGTCATCCGGCAGAGAGCGTCCATCACTCGGCAACGAGCGTCCGTCACCCGGCAGAGAGCTTCCGTCACCCGGCAGAGAGCTTCCGTCACCCGGCAGAGAGCTTCCGTCACCCGGTAATGAGCCTCAGTGACCCGGTAATGAGCCTCAGTGACCCGGTGATGAGCCTCCATCACCCAGTAGCGAGCTTCCCTCACCCGCTAATGAGCTTCCGTCAGTCTCCTCGGAACTGGAGAAGGGTGCCGACAGGTTCCGTGTAATAAAACCGGAACTCTTTGCGGAGGTAGTCGATGGGCAGGCGCAACTCGTCGCGCATGAAGTCAATGTCGCGCTGAACCGTCTTCGCGCTGACCTCCATGTCTTCCGCGAGCAGGCGGCAGTTCGCCCTCCGGGAATTGTTTTTCAGCGCCAGGTGAATGAAGACAATGCGCCGCAGCGCCGCGCGTCCGCACGACGACGTCTCCGCCTGCTCTCTCTCCGGGGGGGCCATAACCTGCCTGTACGGATAACACCCGTAATGGGGATGCCGCAATGGGGCCTTCTCCCTAAGTACCGCCCGCACCTGCTGGCTTGCTTGCGCGCGCTCGGTGCGAATGATGGCCCCGGCATGAGAGACAGGAATTTCACCGTCATCGTCGCAGTCTGCACCGTGGCTACGTGCGCTTTCGTGACCCGCTTTGGTGCGCCGCGGCCGGAGGCAATAATGGGCCAGATCGAGGCCAACACCGAAAAGACTCACCACCTGCTATCGAATACTTGGTCGGGGACGGTGACCTTCAACTCCGCCAACGTGATGGCCCTGCGGCACTTCGGCCCAAACGGCGCGGGCGCGATGGCTTTCCAGCGGGGCGTAGACGGGGCGGAGATGGGCGCGGTCGGCTACAAGAACGAAAGCGGCGCTTGGTCGTACCTCCACGGAGCCGTCTACCTCGCCGGCGGCGCTTACACGAGGGATGGTAAGCCGATCCCCGGCGGGCCGCGCCCGGTGATCCTCGGGCAGGAGGGCCATTTCAACGGCCAGATGCACGCGGCCCCGCGCATCACGCTCGACCGGGACTGGACGATCACCTTTCACGATCACAACCGCGCGGCGCACACGAAAGTCTCCGAAGCCGGCGCGTGGGAATTCACCCAAGCCGTCCAATCGCTCTACGACCGCTTCGGCCCCGAGGCCCCCGAAGACAAAGTCGCCGCCCCCCCCGGCGCCACCTATCGCCGCACCGGGCCGGTGGATGGCGCACGGTTTTTTGTGAAGCAAACGGGGCACGATGTGCGAGGGTGGGTGGAGCCGTAGAACGAATACCCCATTTACTACAAACTGCAGGTTTGATACTTCTCTCCCCGTCATGCTACACATCGACAAGAGTACGTGGGATTTTCTGGTCCATACATTGGTCAACTGCGTTGTTGTCATTGTCGTGTTGGCCGCGGCGATCGCGGTGGACATGGTGGAGCACTGGTGCGTTGCGCGGCATACATCGCCGTGGCTTTGCGTGGGAATCTCGTGGTTGGCACGGTTCCTTTTCGTGGCCGATGCGTTTGTATTCGGCGCGCTCGTGATAATCACGGGCGTCCACCTAATCAAATCGACGTACCAGCGCGCGTTCGTTCCGGTTGAGACTTCAACGCCGGAGGCAGGAGAATGATCCTGGAACGCGAGTCATCTGTGACGGTTGCGTCCCGACGCCCGCGCTGGGCCGTGGCGATCTACTACGCTTTTTTTGCCGCGTCTTTTAGTCTTCTCCTGCCGGGAGACGATATTCTCATGCTGGGTTTCTCGGTGATTGCTGGCGGTATCTACGGTGTTTTCCTCTTCCTGCGTCCGGTGCGGCCGGTCCAACAACAAGTGGTCCGCCCTAGCACTCCCTATCTTTTTCACATCGCTGGGCATTTCGTAGCCGTGCCCTTGCAATCAGCATCCAATCTCTACAAGCCCTGTGTCTTTGTGTCGTGGGCGCCTAGCTCACGAGAAAATCAGGAATTCCTCAATCATCTTTCCGTCCGTTTGCCAAGACCGCTCCCCGCGTTGTTCCTGAATGCTTGCTCCAGCGATGCCCCCGATCGCGAGTGGCGTTACATGGAATATCTAACAAAATCACACACGGAACTTTGGATAGTCTCTGCGTCGAGTCTTCGCGACGAGCGGATGAAGGATCGGTTGCTCCTTAAGGGGCAGCAGAGCGACCGGGAGAAGTGCGTTACACTCCTATTGGACGAGGACGCTGTCGGGCAGTGGCAACGGTTCGCCAGAGAGTTCCCGGCGCTCGGGAGTCTCAAGGCGATCGACTTCTCACATTGGAAAGTTAAACAAGACTTCGATCAAGCAATCGCTGGGTTGCTCCATGCGCTGAAAGCTAACCGGTGACTCGGAGCTCACACTGGAACGGTTACGAAGCGAGCGCGTTGTCGTCAGCGAGCGACTAAGCGAAGGCCGGTACGTCGAAACCTACGGCGTCGACGGCACGATTGGCGTGGCCGGGGGCGCTTCGTCCGGGAGCGGTTTGAGCGGCGGGGCGGAAGCCGAATTGGGCTCCACGGCGGGAGGCTCGCCGGGGCGCGGGAGGAGGCTGAGGGTGCCGAAGGGGCTGAGCGTCCGCGCCCGAAGCTGGCCGAGGAGGGCGGCGGCGTTCGGATAGGAGTCGGCGAAGAACTGGAAGAGCGCGCCGGCGAGCGCCGGATCGTTGGCCAGGATGGCCGGGAGCACACTTTCCAGGAGCAGGACGAGCGAGCGGGGATTGGGGGCCGCGCCGTTGAGCCCGAGCGACTCGGCGATGGTGGCGACGAGGCATTTCACCTCCCGCCGGGCGGTGGGCTGCTCGGCGTAGATGATCTCCACCGCGGTGCGGGCGAAGGCGACCAGCGCCTGGAGGTCCGGGGCGCCGTCCTTTTTCGGCAGGGCCTGGGCGATGAGCGAGGCGATGTGGCAGGCCGCGCCGGGAAGGCGGTTGAGATACTCGGAGAAGAGCGCCGCGGCCGCAGCCGGATTGGCGGCGACGGCCTCCCGGAGGCGGGCGGCCTGTTTCTCGGAAAGCTCGTGCCGGGGCTTGGGGGCAACGGGCGGGGCGGCGAAGGATTGGACGGCGAAACTGAGGAGGAGAGCGGCGAGGGCGATCAGCCGCGCCGCCCCGGGGGGTAGCGGATGCATGGAGAAGCTCTTAAAGCACAACTCGGGCGGGCTGTCGCGCGGATTTTGGCCGGGCTCGGGGCGCTCCTGATGAAATGAGCCGGGCCGGACGATTGGGCGCTTGACTTTCGGAGTGCCACGAAGACTCTCCGACTGCTTTACGCGGCCCCATAGCTGCTACTGGAAGCCCATCACCCCCCCTCCCCCCTGTGAAGCCACCCCACTCATGAGGCCAAGCCGATTTGGTCGCGGGCGTGCTATTTACAGAAGGATCGTCACCTCGCTCATGCTGCCTCTGCTGGCGGCGGCGCCCACGATGAGCTGGGGCCAGGACCAGATGCGCCCCTCGACGATCGCCGGGCGGCTCTTCCGGCCGGTGAGCTTCGACCAGCGCGATTACAACGTGAAGGCAGGGCCGATCAGTTTCAAGGTGGGGGCGACGCTGCGGACGGAGTTCAACGACAACATCAACCTCTCGGAGGAGGACACGGAGAGCGACCTGATCGTGACGCCGGCGGTGAGCGCGTCGATGTACTGGCCGATCACGCCGTACAACGCGCTGCGGCTGAACGGGACCTTCGGCTACAACTTTTACCTCGCCCATCCCGAGCTGAACAACTCCAGCTCAGGGCTGACCATCTCGCCGGATACCGAGCTGAGCTTCGATCTCTATACCGGCGCGTTCCGGTTCAATATCCACGAGCGCCCCACGCTGCAGCAGGACCCGGTGGGCGAGGCGACGCTGAGCAACGTGGCGCTCTTCGGCCGGTTCGTGAATACGGTCGGCGCCACGGTGGAATGGGCGGTGAATAGCAAGGTGTCGCTGCTCGCCACGTACGATCACACGGACTTCATTTCGTTCCGCTCGGAATTCAGCTTCGCCGATTTTTCGCAGGACCAGCTCGTTTTCTCCTCGCGCTATCTCTTTGCCGACGCGATCGCGGGCGGCTTCGAGGGGGCGGCGGCGTCCACCCGCTATCGCAGCGGCGAGAAGCCGGATGCCATCTCCGGGCACGCGGGCCTGTATGCCGAAGTGCTGGTGACGCCGTACACGCGCTTCCGGGTGGCGGGCGGCTTCCAGACGATCCGCTTCGACGGCGAGGTGAACGAGGAGATCGAATTCCTGCCGGAGGATGTGCGGCGCAACCGGCGCTTCCGCGACACTGCCACGAACGCGGAGCTGCGGATGCCCGACGAGCAGCACAGCAATGGCGACAACGACAGCTACTACTTCAGCCTGGCAATCTCCAACCAACTAAGCCGCTACTATCTGCACTCGCTCACCATCGCGAAGGAGAATCAGCTGGGCATCACTTCGCAGAGCGTGGATCTCTGGACGATCCGGTACGATGCCTCGTGGCGGGTGAATTCGCTCATCACCCTGCAAGGGCGGCTGCTCTTCGATGACGGGCAGGAATCCGGCGCGCGCAACCCGGAGAGCTTCCGGCGCTACGGGGCGTCGCTCTCCACCGGGTTCCAGCTTTCGCGGAAGCTGACCATGTCGATCGGCTACGATTTCATCTGGAAAGATTCAAATCTGCCGCTGGAAAGCTATACGCGGAACATGGTTTTCCTGGAGCTGCACTATAGCTTCTGAGGCGCGGCGAGCGCGTAGTGTCACCAGGCTGGTTCGACCCCTTCGGGGTCGGCCGCTTTGGGGCGGGGACCGTGGGTTTCACCCGCGGCTATTCATGTTTAGCCCCTGCGGGGCTCGTGGATTTGCGAAGCTCTTTTTCTTTCACCACGCAAAGGAATTCGTAGAAGGCGTGAAGGCGGGCGAAATAGTAGCCTTCGCGGCCATCGAGGAAGCCGCGCTGGCCAAGATAGACATAGAGAAAGCGCAGGGTGGGACGGAAGGGCAGGCGCTGGGCCAGGGTCTTGAGGCGGCGGCGCCAGCCGACGGCGGAGAGCTGCAGAGAGCGATCGCTGCCTAGCAGATGACGATCGAGCGCCACGCGGGCTTCCCAGTTGGAGTAGCGATTGTGTTTCTCGATGAAGACCTCCATGGAGGGGAAGGCGTAGTGATCCATCTCCGCTTGCAGGCGGCCGGTCTCTCCCTGCACGACCACGTGCTCGTGGACTTCGTTGTCGCCGCTGGCTGTGTCGGCGCCGGTGAGTTTTTCGTACCGGCCGAGGCGATGGCGAAAGAGCCGCAGATTCCAATTCGGGTAATAGGCATGGCGCAGCCATCGGCCCATGAACATGAAGCGGCGGTTGATCCAGTAGCCGGAACAGGTGGGATGAGGATCGGTGACGATGCGGCGGAATTCCGCTTCGGCGGCGGGTGGCAGGACTTCGTCGGCATCGAGGATGAAGACCCACTCGTGGCGAAAGGGCAGGTTTTCGAGCGCCCAGTTCTTTTTCTTCGGCCAGGTGCCGTTGAAATCGAATTGCACGACCTTGGCGCCGTGGGCTTCGGCGATGGCTTGCGTGCCATCGGTGCTGTGGGAGTCGACGACGAAGATCTCATCAGCCCATGCGACGCTGCGGAGGCAACGCTCGAGGTTGGCGGCTTCGTTTTTGGCGGGGATGAGGATGCTGAGGGGGACTTTGGCGATGGTGGTGGAGAGGGTTGTGGCTTGAGGGACGTCGCGTGGAAAGATGGAGGCGGCACCCCCTCGCTTAGGCTCGGGGAGAGCCGCCTCTACACAGTTTTGGGGAACGCTGGCGCTAGGAATCGACGGTGTACCTCACAGCTCCCGATCGTTGATAGATAGCTGCGGCTCGCGGAAGGCGCCGAGCAGGGCGCGTTCTTCGGGGAGGAGACTTTCGGTGGCGAGGTCGCGGATGACTTCGCGCGCTTCCATGGCGCGGCCGCTGGCGGTGAGGGTGGCGGCGTAGACGGCTTTCATGCTCCCGGTGGCGCGGCGCCAGCGGAAGCCGCAATCCTCGAAGGCTTTCATGGCGCCGGAGAAATCCTCCTCGATGAGGCACGCGAGGGCGAGGGTGGAGAAGAAGATGATGCGGTCCGGGTACTCCGCGGCGAGGCGGGCGGCGAGCTGCCGGTTTTGGCGGACGTTCTTTTTCAGCAGGAGCTGGTAGTAGGCGATTTCGCCGAGCGCGGCGGCATCGGCGAGGCCCTCTCCCCTGCCCTGCTCGAGGAGACGCACGATCGCCTTCGTGTCGCGCGCGCGATGCGCGATGCGCAGGAGACCAAGGAGCGCCACGCGGCGAAATTTCGAGACCTGGCGCAAGCGCGAGTAGGTTTGGCTGGCGAGATCGTCGCGGCCGGCGTCTTCGAAATGCGCGGCGATATAGGCGAGCGACGCCGGATAGGCGCCGGCGGATTCCATGGCCGCCACGGCATCGTGATCGGTGGCGCCGGCGCCCTGCGAGATGTGCTTGGCTTGCCAGCGGCAAAGATGGGCGAGCTCCTTGCGCAACTTGATACCGGGCGTGGCGAGCACGCGCTCGACGGTCTCCAGATCGCCGGTGCGGCTGAGCGCATCCAGATGGCTGAGCGTGAGCTGGGCGGACTCGAGCGCCTCCGGCCACGGCACCACGCGCATCACGCGGCGGAAATCGCCTAGGCGCAGCAGCCAATCCGCCACGGCGACGCGCGTGGCGGCATCGCGGGCGAGGGCGGCCTCGACGAGCCGGTCGAGCTTCGCTTCGCGATCGGCGGGCGAGGCGTCGAGCTCGACGGCGCAGGCGGGCACGAGATGGGCGCCGGTGGCGGACGGGTGCCCGCGAAGGAGGACGGCGAGCCGGTGGCGATCGGGGAAATCCTCGGGCGGACGCTTGAGGAAGAAGTCGAGCACATCGAGGCCGAGCTGGTCTTCGCGGGTGGCGGTTTCGCGCAGGCGGGCGAGCGCTTTGCGAACCTCGGCATCGGAGCCGACGGCGGCCACCACACGGTCGATGAGGGAGGCAATTTCGGCGTCCTCCGGCCAGAGCTCCTGCGCCTGGCGGAGCGTCTTCAGCTCTTGCGCGTGGTCGCGCGCCGCGCTGAAGACACGCGCGGAAAGAAGCAGGTTTTCGCGCGCGCCGGGCTCGCGCCGGAGGAGATCGGCGGCATGGGTTTGCGCGAGCTCGAGCTGCTGAAACTGGAGCGCGTATTCGATCATCGAGCGCCGGATGCCGTAATCCGCGGGCTCCGAATCGAGGGCCAACTGCCAGAAATCGAGCGCCTGCTCGGAACCGAAGTGACTAAAGACCTGCGCGAGCAACCGGGCATTTCGCGGCTGGCCCGGCGCGAGCATGTAGGCCGCGCTCGCCTTGGCGACGGCGGCCTCCCACTGGCCGTCTTGCACCAGCAACTCGGCGGCGGCCGTGAGCCGCTCCGCGCGCCAGGCCTTGAAGGCGACATAGGTCGGCCGCGCGGCGATGATGAAGGTCGGGAAGGCGACGATCAGCAGAAAGCAGAGAATGTAGATGCCGAGCTGGGAAGAATCGCGAAAGCGGCGGAAGCGATGGCGCTGCGCAAACGGCGGAAGGGCGACGCGGCCCTTGAACGGATTGATGAATCCTTGCATCGGCGTCTAGGCGGCAGGAACGACGATCACCTTTTCCAGAAACGACTGCAGCTCCGCGCGGGCCTGCGCGGCATCCTCCGGCCCGATAAACATGAGCATGAGCACGCGCGCCCGCGCGAGGCGGCGCCGCTCGAGCACCGCGGTGATCGCGGAGCGGAGCGACTGATCGCCGGTCCCGGCGCCGGGCGTGACGGCGCGGCCATCTTCCCACAGCGCATGGTAGACATAGGCGTGGCGATCTCCGGTATCGAAGATTTCCGCGGTGAAGGTGGCGTCGAGGCCACCGACCTGCAGCGGCACGGGCGGGAGCGACTCGTGCAGCCGGTAGCCGATGCTCGGCAGGCAGATCGAGGGCGTGTGCATGCGCGCGCCGGCGGCGGAGATTTCGCCGCCGCGCCACTCGAGATCGATGAGGCGCACGGAGGTGCCATCTGGGTGCTCGATCGCGCTGGCCTGGGCCGAATCGTAACGCAAAAACTGCCGCGCAGTGGGACTGAGCGGCATCTCGGTGACGCGGCCCGCGGTCCGCTGCAAATCGAGCTGCCACCCGGCCGATTCCGGCGGGCGCTGCGCCGGGCCGAAGTAGGCGCGGCAGCCGAGATTGGTCAGGCCCAGCCACGCGAGGCCGGCGAAACCGGCCAGGCCAATCGTGGCCGGGCGAGGCCAAAAGAAGTGGGCCACCGGCGGCTTCTCGCGCTCGCTCCAGCGGCGGCCCAGCACTTTGGCCGCCACGACGGCGAGGATGAAGACCACGACCAGGATGAGAAAGCCCGCGGGATCGTGGTAACGATGCAAAGCCTGCGCGCCGGAGGTGGCGGAGATCAAGGTCAGCGCGGTCGCCCGCACGATATTCAGCAACAAGGAGGCGCTGACCGCGAGCCCCAGCAGCACCACGCGCGCGAACGGCAGGAGCGGGAAATAGCTGCCGAGAAAAAGCCCAATGATCATGCTCCCCTGGAGCGAGCGAATACCGCTGCACGCTTCATCGATGCCGACCACGCCATCGCTCAGGCCGATCGCGTTTCCCTGCTGATGCGCAGGAATGCCCGCGAGCAAAGTGAGCTCGACCGTGGTGGCCGCGACGCCATTCATCAGCGAATTGGTGACCTGATTTTGGAAACTCCGCGGCCAGGGCACCGCGAGGAGCACGAAAAAAATCGGGAAGGCGAAATGCCGCGCCCACCCTTTGCCGCCATACAGCCACAACGCGATGAAGGTGACCGTGCCGACGAGCAGCCCGTGCAGCCATTGGAAGGGACGCGCCTCCGGGTAGACCGCCTGCAAAAAAGCAAGCGGGGCGAGCAGGAGCAGCGAAACGATCGCGCCCGCAAAAAGCCAGCGGCGATGCGGCGACGGCTGGGGCGAGGGCAGCGAACGCCAGCGCGTGGCGATCAGGATGCCGGCGAGAATGGGAATGAACCAGCCGTGCGCATATTGCGGATCCACTTCCCAATCGAGAACGAGCGTCGAGAGAAAGCGGAACCACAGCAAAACCAGCAAGGCCAGCGCCGCGGCGAAATGCCAGCGTGCCTTGCTCCTTTCGGCAGCCACTGGTTTGTTAGTCATGGCGCAGGCTGCTTTAGCCGTTTACGCCCCGTGGCCACGCGTGACCGCTGCCGCTTCGATGGCGTGCGCCTCCTCGGTTTCGTAGCTCTTGTACGTGTAGTAGTTGTACGACGTGGAGCGCGGATCGATGCTATTCAGCACGACACCCAAGATATTCGCCTGGCGGCTGGCGAGCCAGTGCAACGCGGTGGCGACATGCCGGCGCGTGGCGACGCCTACTCGTGCGACAAGGATCACCGCCTCGACCTTGGGCGCAAGACTGGTGGTGTCGTCGGCGGCGAGCAGCGGGCAGCTATCGATGATGATCTGATCGTACTCCGCGTGCAGCTCCTGCATGAGCGCATCGGTGGAGCTGTGGACGAGGTATTTGCTCGGCTGGGCGAGCAGCGCGCCGCGCGGCATCAGGGTGAGATTCGGCGTGTCGGTTTCGAGAATGACGTCACGCCAGGCGGCCGTCTGCTGGATCACTTCGGAAAAGCCGCGCTCATTCGGCACCTTGAAAGAACGGTGGATCTGCCCGCGGCGGAGATCGCCATCGATCAAAAGCGTGCGCGAGCCAGCGAAGGCGAAGGCCTGCGCAATATTGACGGAGAGCGTCGATTTGCCTTCATCCGGGACGGCGCTGGTGATAAGCAGCGTCTTGGGCATCGGCCCATCGTAATCGAGGAAAAGCAGCGAGGAACGGATGTGGTAGAACGCTTCCGCGAAGGCGTGGCGGCCATCGCTCACCTGCAGCTTTTCCTTGGCGGTGGGCTCGCTCGGCACGAGGCCGATCAGGCGCTCCTTGAAGCTGGCCATGAACTCCTCCGGCGAAACGATGTGCGAGGTGCTGCGATCGAGCAGGAAGAGGACGAACGCGCCCAGGAGGAGGCCCGCCGCCGCGCCGCCGGCGAGAACGCGCTCGAAGCCAGGCCGCACGGCGATCGGCGCGGAAGGCCGCTCGAGCACCGAGACCACGTCCTGGTCGAGCGTCTTGGTGAGGCCGACGTTGCCGACATTCGAGAGGAGCCGCTCATGGAGCGCCTTGGCGCGGGTAACCCGGCCCTGAAGCCGGTTGTATTCACCCAGCAGGCCGCCGATTTCCAGCGCCTTGGCGCGCCAGACTTCCACCTCATCCTTGATCGCCTTGATCTGCGAATTGAGGGACTTCCGCTGAACCTCGAATTCCTCGCGGCTCTGCTCGCGCAGCATGGCAAGCAGGCGTTTGGTCGTGCCGATCTGTTCGTCGAGCGCGACAATATCGGGATGGCCCTCGCGCTTGGTTTCGAGCATCTGCACGCGCTGCTGATCGAGGATGAGGAGCTCCTGGCGGGCCTTGAGATAGGCGCTCTGCGCGATGAATTCCGGAGCGGGGGCGGGAGCGGTCTCGCCGGGGGCGCCGGTGCGCGCCGCGGCGGCGGGCTGATTCAGGCCGCGGAGCTGATCGACATCCACCTGCTCGAAAAGCCGGAGCTGCGTGGAAAGAACGGCCAAACGATCGTTGAGATTGCCCAAATACTTCGCGGCGGTGTTTTCGCCTTCGCGCAGGAAAATGAGGCTGTGCTTTTGCTGGAACTTCGCGAGCTCCTCTTCGCCCTCCTCGGAATCCTTCTCGGAGCGCATCAGCTCATCGGAAAGCGCGGCGAGCGTGCCCTCCGCTTTGTCGGAGCGAATAGTGCGCTTGAGCGCGATGTACTCTTCGATGAGCGCCTCGAGAAAGGCCTGGCTATAGTCGGGGGTGCGCGCGGTCGCCTTCAGCGTGAAGATGGAGGCGTTCGGCAGAAGATTGATCTCGAACTGCGCGGGCTCGGTTAACTTCACATTGCCGGCCGCCTTCACGCGCGCCTCGGCCAGCGAAACGACCTTCGAGCTTTTCATGAGCTCAATCTGCGTGCCGAAGAAATTCGAGCCTTCCTCCGAGTAGGCATTGCCCTCGGTGACGTGGACGCGGCCGCTCACCATCATCTTGGCCGTGGAGCGAAACCACGTCTCCTGGCGCGAAACGAAAATCGCGCCGACGCCGAGGCCGACCGCGGTGGTGAGGACGAGCACCCACCAATAGCGGCGGAGCACCGCGCGGATGCGAAAAACCGCGGCGGCCCAACGGTCCGCCGCCAAATGTGAGCTCTGGAGACTCACTTCAGAAGTTGAGCAAACGCTCGGGCACGCGGATCATATCCTCGGCCTTGATCACGGGATCGATGCCTGGCTTGCCCTTGAGAAGATTGGCCACGTTGACCACGGTGATCTGGCTCTTGCCATCGGGCAGGCGGCGGATGAGCTGCACCTTTTTCTGGTCTGCAAAATCGCCGAATCCGCCGGCGATGAGGATGGCCTTGCTGACGGTAATGGTGCCATCCGGCGCAAACTCGCGCGCGCCTTGCGAGCGGACCGCGCCGAGAAAATAGATCCGGATATTCGAAGTGCTTTGCAGCGTGGTGGAACCGGATTGATTGAGCGCGAGATTGACGGTGGCCTTCTTGTAATAGTTGCGCTCGAGCTCGGCCTTCAGCTTCACCGCGACATCGCGGCAGGTCATATTTGCGGCGCGAAAACGGCCGACCGCCGGTACGTCGATTTCGCCCGAGGCCTGGACGACCAGCTCGATGGAAGGACGGCGGTCTTCCTGCACGGAAAAGCTGACGCGGTCGCCGGGCCGGAGCAGGTAGTTGTCGTCGATCTTGACGGTGGAATAGACGGAGCTGTCGGGCTCGACTTCGGTGGCGCGCATGACCGGCATCTCGCGGCCGGGGCGCTGCTGGTTGCGCTCGGCGAGCACGGGCGGCGCGGCGAAACTGAAGCCGCCGAGCAGCAGAACGCCAGCGGACACGAGGGGGGCGAATCGGGACATGAACTCTGGGGGAGGAGGAAAAAGTCTATCCTACACGGGATTACCCTGACTGCAACCGGGTTTTCCCACGTGCGGGCGGCAGGGATTGCCGGAATTGCAGGTGTCCGGCGCGATGTCCGCGGTGACGACCGAGCAGGCGCCGACGATCGCGCGGGCGCCGATGGTAACCCCGGGCAGGATGAAGGCGCGCGCGCCGATGAACGCATGCTCGCCGATGGTGATTTTGCCGGTAACGAGTGGAAGCGCCGGATCATCGAAACGATGGGTGCCGGTGCAAAGGTACGCCTCTTGCGCGATCGTGGCGCCGGCGCCGATCTCAATTTCGCCGAGGGAGTAGGCATTTGCGCGATCGCCGAGGCAGGCACGATGCCGGAGCGTAAGGTTCCACGGAATCTGAATGCGCGCGCGCTGGTGAACGAAAGGCGTGCCTTCGATGGCGGCGCCGAAAAACCGCAGCCAGAGGAGGCGCCACGGGTTGAGCGGCTTTGGGGTCCAGCGGCAGAAGAGGCTCCAGCAGAGCTCCCACAAGAAGATGAGTACACGCTCGCGGGCGGACCACGGCGAGGCGTACGGGGATGGCTGCTGAACGCGGGAAGTTTCGAGAGGCATCAGGGAGCCGGAGTAAGGAGCGAAGTGAAATCGTCCAAGTACTGTTGCGCCACGCGGGGTGCGGTGAAGCGCTGCGCGGTGGCGCGGGCCTCGGTGGAGAGACGCTGGCGGAGCGGCGCATCGGCCATCAGCAAACGCAATTGGGCGGCGAGTTGCGCGGCCGCATCGGGAGCGCGGTGATCGAAGATGAGGCCGTTATTCCCGGGAGTAATGAAGTCTCGGAAACAGGCGAGGTCCGAGACGACCGCCGGGGCGCCTTCGCTCATCGCCTCGAGCGGCGCGAGTCCGAACGTTTCGCCGCGCTCGGCAATGGAGGGGTAGACGAAGATGGACGCCGAGCGGTACTCGCGGCGCAACTCATCCTCGCCAAAGACCGGGCCGAGCCAATCGACCGGTAGTTTCATTTCGGAGGACCGGCCTTGGAGACTCTCGAGATACGAGGAGCCGCCGCCACCGAGCTTCACCTCGCTCGGGCCGACGATTCGGAGGCGCCAATCGGCGAGTTCTGGCTGGAGCAGGCGGGCCGCTACCAGCAAGAGGTCGAGGCCTTTCTCCGGGTCGATGCGGCCTACGTAAAGGATGGATCTCGCGCGTGGAGCACTCGACTCATCGATAGGCCACGGCAACGGAAGCGGGATGCTGGTTATCCTGCCAGCGAGCGCTGGCGCCTCCGCCCGGATCGCCTCGGCCACGGCGGAAGAGATTCCCTGCAACCTCGCGGCCCGCCGATAGAAACGCATTTGCCCCTTTGGCATTCTGGCCACGTGAATGTACACCGCACCGTGGCCCGGATTGTTTACCACCATCGGGAGCCAGAAAGTGTTCGTGACGAGAATGTCCGCCGGCGGAAGCACCCGCCGGACGCGCAGGGAATAGATAAGATCCAGCGCCTTGGTAAGCAGTGAGCTTTTTACGGCGTTGAATCCCGGCACCCGCAAGTAGGTGACACCAGTAGTCGATTCGCGATCCGGCAGCGCCGGGTGCCGCCGCGAGATGTGGGTGACGGCGTGCCCCCGACGGGCAAACTCACGGCCCAGCACCAGCCAGGTTTTCTCGATGGCGCCCCCGAGGATCGGCGGCACCGGAAAGAAGGCGCCCTGGGCAATGGTGATCCTCACTAGGTGACGAAGCCTTCCGTGCGGCTGAAGTATGCGCTGTCGGCCGGGAGTTCCTTGACCAATCGCGCGGGGACGCCCGCATACAGGCAGTGATTCCGCTCGAAAGCTTCATTCAAAAGCGCCTTGGCACCCAGGACGGAGTAGTCTGGAAGTCGAGAACCGCCGAGCACCACGACATTGGTGCTCACGAAACAATACTTGCCAATGGAAATGGGCGCGGCGTCCTGCCGGTTCATCTCCAGATCGATCGAGTGGGTGAGGAATTGCGAATGGTAGCCGGCGATGGTAGTGAATTCGCCGATCTCCAGGCGGTCGGTGCAGTCGAGATGATGGTGTTTGGTGATCGCGCTATGCGCTCCCAGAACCAACGCCGGATCACGATCTTTCGCGTGGGCGAAGTGGCGAGGGGCGCCTTTCGGAAAACCGGTGATCCAGTTCCCGCGCTCGATGGAGGCATGCGCCCCGAGCTCGACGCGATCCAAGTGAATGGCCACCGTGAGATGCCCAATCCGCGCACCCTCGCGCATTCGCAAATGGCGCGGATAGATCCACGAGAAGCCAATGCGGGCGGTGGGATGAATCTGGTAACCGAAGGAACTCTGCAAGACCCAGCGTCGCACCGTCCAAGGCAGCAGCACGATCGCGCAGTGAAAGAGAAACGTTAGCATGTGACCAGGGTCGGCGTCGCAGCCGTGCGCCCGCAAAGGACTTGCCGATATAGCTCGCCGAAAGCATCGAGCATCTGTTCGTCCGTGAAGCGCGCCAGGTTCTCGAAGCCGCGTTGAATCCGCTCCGCGCGGAACGCGGGCTGCGCGAGCTTGAGCACGGCCTCCGCCATGCCACCCTCATCCTCGACCGCGAACGTGAGTGCGCCTTCTCCGCCGATTTCCGGCAGCGAGGTGCGGTCGCTGCAAATCACGGGGCAGCCGCACGCCTGCGCTTCGATGAGGGGCCAGCCAAAGCCTTCGCAGGCGGAGGGAAAGAGGAAGGCGTGCGCGACACTATAGATGGCCTCGAGCTGAGAGTTGTCGGGACGGGGTACGGCAAAGATGCGGCGCCGCACCCCGAGCGTCTGGGCGAGGGCCTCGAGTTGCGGGCTTAGCTCTGCGCCGCAGAATATCGCATTGCCCCGCCAGCGATCGCCCAGCCGCGCGAGCACGCGGACGATCCCTTCCTTGTTCTTGCGGGCAAGATTCGAGCCGACGTGGAGCAGAAACGGCTCCTGCCACGGAATGCCGGGAATGCCCGCCAGGAGCGGCGATGCGAGCTCGCGGGAAACCGGCTGGTAGCAATGATTCTGCGCGAGCATGATGACCCGACGGATCTGGGAAGCATCCGCCGGCACCAGCCGCTCCACGTCGCGCAGCGTGCTGGTGGAGTCGCATGAAATGCCATGGGTACGGCTCAAGCCGTTCACGATCCATTGTTGCAGCCTTCGGCCGAAGGGCGAGGCCGGGCAACCCGTGTCCTCCCCGCGCGCCCCGCGGACGGCGAGCAGGTCATGGCAAGTCACCACCGACGGTACCCCTGACGAGCGGCGAGGCACATAAAGCGCATTGGAGTGGTCGACAATATGTACGATGGATCGACCGGGGCGCAGGTTCCGCAGGCGGCGCGTTACCTGGCGCGGAAAGAGAATGTACTTATCAATATAGCCAATCCACTTGCCAAGTCCGCCCGCACCCCGTGGCCGCGAGGGAAAGGCGCAGACCCGAGGCCGGAGGCACTCCACCTGGTATCCGCGCTCCGGGAGCAGGCGCGCCATCAACTCGCCGAAACGAAGCATGCTCTGCTGGCCATCGGGAAGATAGTTGCACAGCAACAGGACTTCGATCTCCTCAGGCTTCATGGAGGATATAAGGCCGTTGCAGTTCCCAGTAGTTTTGCCACGTAAACGTAGCCGCCTTCGCCCGCGCCGCGCGGCCCATTTCCGGCAGAAGCGCGCGGTGATCGGCAAACCACCCGATCCGCTCGGCAATCGCCTCCGGCGCGCGGATGGGCACCAGGAAGCCGGTCCTGCCCTCCTCGATGAGATCTTCACCGCCGGCATTCGGGGTGACCACGATCGGCAAGCCGCAGCTCATCGCCTCCTGCTGCACCAACGCCCGGCCTTCCACGATCGAAGGGAGCACCAGGAGGTGACAAGTGCGCATGAGCGCGAGCACGGCGGCGTGGGGACGCGGCGGTTCATGCCGGAAATCCGCAAAGGCGCGCCGGTAGAAGGCCAGGTCCATCAAT
>CAWEPO010000007.1:0-539333 GCA_963811035.1 uncultured Verrucomicrobiae bacterium | reverse complement strand
TTCGGCGGCACTTCCGCTTGCGCGCCGCAGGTCGCCGGCGTCGTGGCGCTGATGCTCCAGGCGAAGCCCACCCTCGGCTGGCGCAACATGACAAGGAAATCCTCATCCGCACCGCGCGCAAAATCCACGAGGGCGACCTCGGCTGGAAAACCAACGGCGCCAACTTCCATTTCAACGACCAATACGGCGCCGGCCTCGTCGACGCGTCCGCCGCGGTGGCCTTGGCTCAGACTTGGACCAATCTCCCTCCGGAAATCTCCGTGGAAGCGGAGAGCAAGAGCCCCAATCCCATCCCGGACAACAACCCCAACGGCCTCACCCGCACCTTCGTGATCAACGAGCCGCGCCTGCGCGTCGAGCAGGTCGAGGTGCAGCTCGATATCCTCCACGCCCAGCGGGGCCAGCTCGAAGTCACGCTCATTTCCCCCACCGGCGAGACCACCAGCGTCTCCACCAAGCTGATGCCCACCCGCCTGCGCGACAAAACCGCGCACTACCTCGGCGCGCTCTTCACCACCCCGCAGCATTGGGGCGAAGCGGCCAGCGGCACCTGGACGGTCCGCGTCGCCAATCGCAAGAAGTCGATCGTCGGCACCCTCCAGCGCGTGAAGCTCACCCTCTACGGCTCGTCGCAGGACGGCCACGCGGCGCCCGCCGGCTTCAACGTCACCTCCGGGAATGTCGTCAACGATGCCTTCGTCCAGCCCGGCGAAACCGTCTCGGTCGCCTTCTCCATTCGCAACGACGGCCCCCCCAACCTGGCCGGCGTCACCGCCAGCCTGCTCGGCGCCGGCGGTGTCCTCAGCCCCTCGGCGCCCGTCACGTTGGGCGCCCTCAATACCGGCGCCACCGGTGTCGCCTCGTTCGATTTCACCGCCACCGGCGCGCTCGGCGCGACCATCCAGCCCATGATCGAGCTGCGGGACAACGGCACCTTCATCGGCGCCGTCGCTTTCCCCATCACCCTGGGCATCATCGAGACTGCCACCTTCTCCAGCACCGCCTCGGTCCAGCTTCCGAAATTTCCGAAAACCAACGGCAACGCCGAGCCCTACGGGGCCAACAAGATCGACGTGAATATCCCCGGCATTCCCCCCTTTCCCGTCCCCGTGATCACGAAAGTAGTCCTGCACCTGGATCACTACGGCCACGGCCACAGCGCCGATGTAGACATGCTCCTCGTCAGCCCCGCCGGCGGCAAAATGGTTCCCATGTCCGACGTCGGCGGCGAATTCGCCGGCGACATCAATCTCATCCTCGACGATCACGCCGACGTGACCCTCCCCACCACCACGCTCCTCTGGAACGGCCGCTTCCGCCCGGCCAATCTCGGCGCCCCCCTTGACCCCTTCCCCGCGCCCGTCCCCGCCATCGCCGGCCTCAGCCTCGCCCGCCCCTACGCCTCCAACTTCGCCACCTTCAATGGCCAAAACCCCAACGGCCCCTGGCGCCTCCTCATCCGCGACGACGCCCTCAACAGCCGCGGCGGCTTGGGCAGTTGGTCCCTCGAAATCCAATACGCCCGCTAAATCGCCACTTACGGCGCGGCGCTCGCCTGCAGCAGAGCTTCGTGCACCGTCAGATCGTGCTCGGGCGACCACGCCAGCGTCTTTTCGCCGCGGATCACTTTTGCGAGGTCCGCGAATTCCCCATCGTACCGCCCGGTCATCTTGGGGAACTTCACGTCCTGGTAGCCTTTCCGATATTCGCCGCTGGCGGTGGTGAGCGCCAGGCGCGCGGTGCCGGACTCCAGGGGCCGGATATCGAATGTGCCCTTGGTCCCGCACACCACGAATTGCCGCCGCGCGCCGCCCTCCACCTCGATGAGCGCACTGCGGACGGTGGCCGTCGCCTTCGGATATTCGAGCACCGCCAGTTGGTTGTCGAGGAGCCCATCGGAGCCGGAGGCGCGCCCGAACGGCGTCACCTTCGTGGGTTTCCCGAGCACGGTGATCACCGCGTCGAGCACATGGCAGCCAAGCTCGAACATCGCGCCGCCGCGGTAGGGCAGAAGGTTCGTTCGCTCGCCCGCCGCGAGCAGCTTGCTCATCGAGGCATCGACGGAAAAGACCTCGCCCAGCGTCCCGTCCTTCAGCAGCCGAAAGAGCAGCTCGAACGCCGGATTGTACCGCAGCATGTAGCCCATCTGCACACTGACTTTTTTAGCGGCGGCTTGGCCGAGCAAATCGCGGAACGCCGCGAGCGATTCGCCCGCGGGCTTGTCTAGGTGGATGTGTTTGCCCGCCGCGACCGCGCGCGTGCCCATCGGCACCAGATTTTTCACCTCCGTCTTGATCGCCACCGCCTGCAGCCCGGGCGCCTCCAAAAGCTGCTCCACCGTCATCCACTTCAGCCCTTGGTAGGCGGCGCTCTTCTCCGCCCGCGCCCGCCACTCCGCATCCGGCTCCACGATTCCCACCACCTCGTACTCTGTCGATTTGCGGATCGCCTCCATTTTCCCGCTCGCATGCGCGTGCCCGGTGCCGATCTGCCCATCTTGATTTTGCCGGCGCCCGCCGCGCGCAGGGAAAACGGAGTAACGGCGAGAGCAGCCGTGGCGTTGGCAAGAAAAGTTCTTCGATTCATGGGGACTGAAGGCTGAATACTGAACACTGCCATGCGTTTCCCCCACGTCGCCACCCTCTTCCTCACCGCCACCGCCCTCGCCGAGCCCGCTCCCACTCGCCTCCCGCGCGAAAACCAGCTCGTCTACCGCGACGCCGCGCAGCAACTCCAGCCCGTCCGCACCGCCGCCGACTGGCAGCATCGCCGCGCGGAAATTCTGAAGGCCGCCCAGGAAGTCATGGGGCCGCTGCCCGGCCCCGAAAAGCGCGGCCCTCTCGACGTGAAAGTCGAGAGCGAGGCCGACGCCGGCAGCTACGTGCGCCGCCTCATCACGTATGCGAGCGAGCCGGGCGATCGCACGCCCGCGTGGCTGCTCATCCCGAAATCGGCGTCGAAAGAAAAACCAGCCGCCGCGGTGCTCTGCCTGCATCCGACCAACAACGACATTGGCCACGACGTGGTGGCGGGCCTCGGCGGCAAAGCGAATCGCGGGTACGCCGCCGAGCTTGCGGAGCGCGGCTTTATCACCATCGCGCCGAGCTATCCGCACCTCGCGAAATACTGGCCCGACCTGAAAAAGCTCGGCTGGCAAAGCGGCACCATGAAAGCGATCTGGAATCACGTCCGCGCGCTCGATCTGCTCGATGAAATGGCCGAGGTGCGCCACGGCTCTTACGCCGCGATCGGCCATTCGCTTGGCGGCCACAATTCCATCTTCGCCGGCGTTTTCGATGAACGCATCAAGGCGGTGGTCACCAGCTGCGGCTTCGACGCCTTCCCCGATTACTACGGCGGCGACGCGAAGCGCTGGCAGCCGGGCCAGGGTTGGGCGCAGGAGCGCTACATGCCCCGCCTCTCCGCCTACGCCGGCCGGCTGCCGGAAATCCCTTTCGATTTTTACGAGCTGATCGCCGCCCTCGCCCCGCGCCGCGTCTTCATCAATGCGCCGCTGCACGATTCCAATTTCCAGCACGCCTCGGTGGACCGCATCGTCGCCGCGGCCAGGCCCGTCTTCGCCCTCCTCGGCCAGCCCGACCATCTCCAGGTTATCCACCCCGATTGCCCGCACGATTTCCCGAACGAAGCACGCGAAGCGGCGTATCGCATCATCGAGGAAACGTTGCGGCCATAGTCGCCCGGCGCGCCGGGCACACCCGAGGCGCCCCCGCCGCGCGATGCTCTCCAGTATGAGCAAGGAAATGACGCTGATCACCGGGGCCTCCAGCGGAATCGGCCTGCACCTCGCGCACGAGTTCGCCGCGCACGGTCACCCGCTCGTGCTCGTGGCGCGGGTGGAATCGGAACTGCAGGTGGTCGCGCACACCCTCCGCGCGCAGCACCAGGCAGACGTGCGCGTGCTCGCCAAGGACCTGGAGCAGCCGGAGACCGCGCGCGAGCTTTTCGATGAGCTGCAAAGCACCGGCGTGCCGATCGAAATCCTGGTAAACAACGCCGGCAAAGGCTTCCGCGGAAACACCTGGGAAATCCCGCTCGATCACGATCTCGCCATGGTGCGCCTGAATATCGAAGCGCCGCTGCGGCTCACCAAACTCTTCCTGCCCTCGATGCTCGGGCGGGGCGCGGGGCGCATTCTCAATACCGCGTCCATCGCCGGCTTCGAGCCGGGCCCGCTGCTCAATGTCTACCATTCCACGAAGGCCTTCCTGCTTTCCTGGAGCGAGGCACTCGCCATCGAGCTCGAGGAAACCGGGATCACCGTCACCGCGCTTTGCCCCGGCCCCACCGACACCGATTTCTTCCCAAAGGCCGACATGATGGCCGTGCGCGGCTTCCAGCAAGGCAACCTCATGGCGCCGCAGGACGTGGCGAAAGCCGGCTACGAAGGCCTGATGAAAGGCGAGCTTTTCATCGTCCCCGGCGCGGTGAACAAGGCGCTCGTCGCCGCCCGCCGCGTGTTGCCGGTCGCGGCGCAAGCGCGGCTCAACCAGAAGTTCTACGAAAACCTGCCGCCGGAGCAGCAGAAGCGGCATCGCGGCGACGTGGAGGTAAACGCCGCGGCGAAAGAGTAACAGCCGGCGACCGCTCTACAGCTTCCCGGTTTTCAGGAACTCGTGCCGCACTGGCACGGTCACCTTCACCCCGCTGGGGGAGATGAGGATGGCGCGGCCAGGTCCGAATTCGATGGCGCTCACCTCCTCGAACCCGGCGGGCACTTTTGCCACGCCCTGGATGTAATTGATCGCGGTCGGTTTTTCCGCGCTGAGCTCAATCGCGGTTTTTACGCCTTCTTTGGTGAGTACGTTCGGCTTGGCGGAGGGGACCAGCCCATCGGCGAAAAAGGCGCAAACATCCTCGAGGCCCAGGCAGTTGTTGCGGCCATTCCACGGCACGGCGTGACGGCCGCGGTTCTCGATCCACATCACGGTGGAATTGAGCACCTCAGGATCTTTCAGCGCAAACCAGACCCAGCCTTCGTCGGCGCGCGTGGCGGTGGTCCAGGCGATCTCGCCGGGCTGGTTGCAAAGCTGGAGGAGATCGGCGTAGCCGCGCCGCGCGGGCAGGCGCGAGACGTCCGCATCCGGGGCGCCCTTGAACATCAGCGGCACCGCTTTCAACGAGGTGATCCGCGCGCCGATGGCGAAGCTTTGATATTCGCGCTTTGCCGGATCGCTGAAGACGCCGGGGTTGGTCATGCCGAATTTGATCGGGCTGGTGGCGATGCGAAACACCCCCTCCGCGCCCGGCATCGCCAGCGTGGCGTGATGCCCCAGCGGCGCCGGCCCGGCGAAACCTTCCACGACGTCGCGGCTGTACACCACGTTCTGCCCATCGATGAGCGACAGCTCTTTGGTCACTTTGCCGGGGCGCACCTTCGTTTCGATCTGCAGGCGCAGCGTGGTGATGCCGCCCACGCGATTGGCCCCTGCGAGCTGCCACTTCTCGCCCGCGACCTCGCCGTGCGGCGGATGCGGCTGCTCGCTCTGCCACGGCTCGGCATTGCCGCCGAACGGCATGCAAAACCAATCGCCCCGCAGCACGCGCAGCACCGGCGGCTCGAGCTTTAGCCCTTCCTCCTGCCAGGGCGAAATGTGGTAAGGCTGCACCGGCTTATCGCTGTCCTTGAAAAACGTCACTGGCGCCATGTGACCGCCGGACTGCGTAATCGCCAGCTCCACCTCTTTCGTGCCGACGACCCACGAAGGATGCGCCGCGATGGTCTTCTCCGCGACGAATTCGTTATCGGCCGCGGTGGCGGAGATAGCTAGTGAGAGAGTGGCTAGCAGGAGGTGGCGGGGTTTCATCGCGAGGAAAGTAAGTCAGTGAGCCAGTAAGACAGTAAGCCGTTAGTTAAGCCACGCCCATCGCCTGCTCGAGCGCTTGGCGCATGATCGCGGGATCGGGGTCCAAGCCGGTCCAGTATTTGATGCCGATCACACCCTGGTTTACGAGCATGCCGAGGCCGTCGAGGACGGTGCAGCCGCGGCTTTCCGCTTCGCGGAGGAAGCGCGTTTTGGGCGGGTTGAAGACGACATCGGCCACGACCATCGAGGGCGCCAGCGAATCGAGCACGATCTCCAGCCGCGTGTCGGGCTCGTACAGGCCGATGGAGGTGCCATTGATCACGATCTCGGTCCCAGTGGGAATGACGTACTCGCCTTTCCACGGCACATAGCTGGCCTCGATGCCGGCTCGCGTGCGGAGCAATTCCGCCAGCTCCTCGCCGCGCGCGGCGCCGCGGTTGACCACGGTGATGCTGCGTGCGCCGGCCAGGGCGAGCTCCACGCTCACCGCGCGCGCCGCGCCGCCCGCGCCGAAGAGCACCACCTTCTTGCCACGCGGAGCGGTGACCCCTTGTAGCGAAGTGAGAAAGCCTTTGCCGTCGGTGTTTTCGCCGACGAGCCGATCGTCGCGCCGGACCACGCAATTCACCGCGCCGATCAGCCCGGCCGATTCGCCCAGCCCATCGAGCCACTGGATCACCGCCACCTTGTGGGGGATGCTCAGGTTGAATCCGCGAAAGCCCATCGCCTTCGCGCCGCGCACCGCCGCCTCGAGCTGCTCCGGCGGCACCTCCATATTGATATAGTGCCAGGCCAGCCCGTGGTGGCGAAAGGCGGCCTCGATCACCGCCACCGTCGGGTTCCCCGCCGCGCCTTGCGACATGGAGCCGACCAGCTCGTGCAAAAAAGATTGGGACACAGGTTACTTCAGCTCGGGGTCTTTCTCGGCGTCGGCCTTGCGATAGAGGCTCGTCGGGATCAGCGTCTCCGCCGGCACCTCTTCGCCTTTCGAATGGCGGATGATCGCATTCACGATCTCCACCCCCATCCGCGCCGGAAACTGGATCGGATCCGCATAAATCTTCCCTTCCTTGATCGCCTGTTTGCCCTCCGGCTGGCCATCGAAGCCCACGATGATCACCTGGTCCGTCTTCGCCGCTTTTTCCACCGCCGCGCGCGCGCCGAGCGCCGCGGGATCGTTGATCGCAAAAATGCCGCGCAGCTCCGGGTGCGCCTGCAGTGCGTCCTCCGCGGCTTTGTAGCCCACATCCTTTGCCCCGCCGCTCTCGAGCTCGGTGGCGATCTCGATCTTGCCGGGGCTCTTGGCGTTGTGCGCGTCGATCACCTCGCGGAAACCGGCCACGCGAAGCTGGCACGATTCGGCTTGCTTGAAATGCAGCACCGCGATTTTGCCCCCCTGCTCGCCGAGCGCCTCGATCATCGCCTTCGCCGCTTCCTTGCCGCCGCCAAAATTATCCGTCGCCACTTGCGTGACGATCTTCGCGTCGCCGCCGCGATATGGGATATCGACCGTAAGCACTGGGATGTTCGCCGCATTGGCCTCGCGGATCACCGGCCCGATCGCCTTCGATTCGCACGGGCTTAGCACGATCGCCGAGACCTTCTTCACGATGAAATCCTTCACCTGGTTCGACTGGCGCGCCACGTCCTTCTCCCCGCTCACCACGATCGTGTCGTAACCGCGCTTTTTCGCCTCCGCCGTAATGCTATCGCCGATCACTTTGAAGAAGGGATTATCGAGCGTGAGCAGCGAAACGCCGATGGTCCCCTTGCTCCCGCCGCCCCCCTCGGCCTTCGGTGCATCGCTCGGTTTCGAACAGCCGGCGAGCAGGGCCAGCAACAAGGTGAGGAGCAGCGCGGGGGAACGTCTCATGGCCCGCCAGTCTTGTTCCGTCGCCAGTCCGGGAGCAAGCACTCGGATCATTCCTCGATTCTTTTGGGGAGCCGCCTCAGGGTTTGTAGGCCTTCAGCTTTTCCTGGAGGTAGGGATGGCCGCTGGCGGGCTCCAACTGGCGGGCCAACTCGTCCAGCTTGGGCCGGTAGACGGCGAGGTCTTCCACCGAGAGCATGTCGAGCACATCGGAGATGAGGCAAAAAGCCTGCAGACGCGAGCGGATCGCACCCGAGATTTGGCCCTCCAGCTCGCGCAGCTCCGCATCCTGGATGAGCAACTCCGCGAGCAAAACGGCGCGGAAATGCCGCAGCGCCCCGGCGCTCTGCAAATGCTCCAGCAGCGCCTCGGGCGAGGATTGCCGCACCGTTCGCCAGGAGAGCCCGACAGACTCGAGGCAGATGCGCTCGATCTCCTGCTCCGCCTCTTCCTGCCGGCCTTTCTCGCGATGCCCGAGCAGCGCGGCGAGCATCTGGCCCATTTGGCGGGCGAGGCGGAGGAGGTAGTCTTCTGGCATAACGTGGCGCCCACGCGGGCAGCTCCGCTCTTACTCTTAATCCTGCTCTTACTCCTACTCTTTCCTTAGTCATCCCGAGTCGCGCGGCTTGCCCACCCCCATTCCCGCATTACCCTTCTCCCATGGAAACCTCCAAAAATCCCGTAAAGCCCATCCCCGATGGCTACCACACCGTCACGCCCTACGTCGTCGTGAAGGGCGCCGACCAGCTGATCGAGTTCATGAAAAGCGCCTTCGGCAGCCAGGTAATCCACCGCATGGCTGGCCCGGATGGCCGCGTGATGCACGCGGAGATGCAGATCGGCGATTCGCGCATCATGCTTGGCGAAGCCTCCGGCGAATGGACGCCCATGCCGGCGATGATTCATCTCTACGTGGAAGATGCCGACGCTACCTACCGCACCGCGGTCGAGGCCGGTGGCGTATCGCTGCGCGAGCCGGCGGATCAGTTCTACGGCGACCGCTCCGGCGCGGTGAAAGACGCCTTCGGCAATCAATGGTGGATCGCCACGCACAAGGAGGACCTCTCGCCGGAGGAGATCGCCACGCGCGCGCAGACGGCGTGCGGGGGCTGAGCCGTTGCTCCGCATGAAGTTTTCCATCGTTACGCCGAGCTTTCGCAATTCCGAGTGGCTGAAGCTGTGCATCCCCTCGGTGGCGGACCAGGGCGTCGACCATGAGCACATCGTCCAGGATGCCGGCTCCGACGATGGCACTCTCGATTGGCTGCCGCACGATCCGCGCGTCACGGCGTACGTGGAGAAGGACCGCGGCATGTACGATGCCGTGAACCGCGGCTACCGGCGGGCGAGCGGCGATATCCTCGCCTACCTCAACTGCGACGAACAATACCTGCCCGGCGCGCTCCAGGCCGTGGGCCGTTATTTCGAGGAGAACCCGGAGATCGATGTCGCCATCGCGGATATCGTGGTGACCGATCGGAACGGGGATTATCTCTGCCATCGCTACGCGCTCCGGCCGTATTGGACGCATCTCTGGACCCGGTTCAACGTCTCGACCGCCGCGCTTTTCCTCCGCCGCCGCGTGCTTGCGGAGCACGATCTTTACTTCGAGCCGCACTGGAAGCACCTCGGCGATTTTTTCTGGATCGAAGCGGCCGTGCGGCGCGGATTGCGTTTCGGCGAGCTTCGTTCGTTCACCTCCATCTTCACCGAGACTGGGGTCAATATCAGTTGGGACCACTCGACGCGCCCCGAGGAGGAAGAGCGCGCGCGGCGCACGCCGTGGTGGGTGAAGGCGCTCAGACCTGCGCTTTTGCAGCATCACCGCTGGCGCATCTGGCGCTCGGGCGCATTCCGGCAGCGGCCTTTCACGTACGATCTCTTCACGCTCGAAAGCCCCGAGCGCCGCGTCACGAAAAACGCCGCGCAGCCGACGCCGCTCTGGCCCGGCCGGCGGGAAGTGCTCTGGGGCGGCCAGAAAGGCCAATCAGTGAAGTGAACGCCGCGGGCGCGCATGGCTCAAACACTTCTCATCGTGGGCGCGGGCTTCTCCGGGGCGGTGCTCGCGCGCGAGTTTGCCGAGCAGGGCCGGCGCGTGCTGGTGATCGACGCCCGCCCGCACCTCGCCGGCAATTGCCACACCGAGCGGGACGACGCCACCGGCGTGATGCTCCACCAATACGGCCCGCACACCTTCCACACGGACCGGCGCGACGTCTGGGACTACCTCGACCGCTTCGGCGAGCTGCAGCCCTTCACCAATCGCATCAAGGCGAGCACGCGCCGCGGGATCTTCACGCTCCCGATCAATCTCCACACCATCAACCAATTCTTCGGCCGCCGCTTCTCGCCCGCGGAAGCGCGCGCGTGGGTGGATAGCTTGGCGGACCACACCATCGGCGAGCCGCGGAACTTCGAGGAGCAGGCGCTGAAAATGGTTGGGCGCGAGCTCTACGAAACGTTCTTTTTTGGCTACACGAAAAAGCAGTGGGGCCTCGAACCGCGCGAGCTGCCCGCCTCGATTCTCAAGCGGCTCCCGGTGCGCTTCGATTACAACGACTCGTATTACAACGAACGGTTTCAGGGCATCCCGCGGCACGGCTACACCGCGGCGGTGCGCGCCATGCTCGATCACCCGCAAATCGAGGTTCGCCTCTCCACCGTGTGGGATCCCGCGATGTGCGCCGAGTTCGCGCACGTCTTCTACACCGGGCCGATCGATGGCTTTTTTGGCTATGAGCTCGGTCGCTTGCGCTACCGTACGGTGTCTTGGGAACGCCTCGAAGGCGACGGCGATTTCCAGGGAAACGCGATCATCAACTATCCCGAGCTCGATGTTCCCCACACGCGCATCCACGAGCCGAAGCATTTCGCGCCATGGGAGCAGCACGCACGCACCGTCGCCCTCGTGGAATCCAGCCGAGCCACCGCGGCGGGAGACGATCCGTACTACCCGCTGCGGCTCGACTCCGACCTTGCGCTTTTTCAGCAATACGCCCGCCGCGCCCGCGAAACGCCCGGCCTCTCCTTCCTCGGCCGGCTCGCCACCTACCGCTACCTCGATATGCACCACGTCATCGGCGAAGCGGTTGATTTCGCTCCCGCCTGGCTGCACGCCCATGCGGCCGGCGCGCCGCTGCCGGTCTTCCCGCCGGGCGTGGTAAGCGAAGCATGATCCCTGTGGAAATTCCCCATCTCATCATCGGCGCCGGCCTCACCGGCCTTTCGTGCGCCTTGCACCTCGGCGGCGATTACCTGCTCGTCGAGCGCGAGAGCGAGCCGGGCGGCATCGTCCGCACCCGCGTGCGCGATGGCTTCCTGTGCGACGGCACCGGCCACTGGCTGCACCTGCGCAATCCCGCCATGCGGGAGCTAGTGAACCGCGTGCTGCCGGACCAACTCGTGGAATACGAGCGCCGCGCGGTGATCCGCCTCCAGGGCGTCTTCACGCTTTACCCGTTCCAGGCCAACACCTACGGGCTCCCGCGCGAGGTGGTGCTCGAGTGCCTCCTCGGCCTGCTCCAGGCGCGGCACCCGGAAGACTTCGGACTGCCCGCACCCGCCGGCGAGCCGCGCAATTTCCGGGAATCGATCGAGCGCCTTTTCGGTCCCGGCATCTGCCGGCACTTCATGGTGCCGTACAACGAAAAGCTCCTCGGGGTGAAGCTCGAGGAAATCTCGCCGGAGTACGCCGTGCGCTTCATCCCGCGCCCTTCGCTGGAGGATGTCGTGCGCGGCGCGCTCGGTTTTTCGCGCGAGGCGCTCGGCTACAATGCGCGCTTCGTCTATCCGCGCGAGGGCGGCATCGGCGCGCTGCCGAAGGCGCTCGCCGCCGCGCTGCCCATCCCGCCGCGCTACGAAACCTCCGTCGCCTCCATCGACCTGCAGGCGAAGACCGCCATACTCTCCTCCGGCGAAACTATCAGCTACCAGCGCGCGCTGAATACCATGCCGCTGGTCACCTTCGCGCGGATGCTCGGTCCGCTGCCAGAGGAAATCCAGCAAGCCCTCTCCCTGCTGCGCGCCACCACGGTTTACTACTTCGATCTCGGCGTCCGCGGGCCCGGCGCCGCCGCGAGCGACTACCACTGGATCTATTTTCCCGAGCCGGAATTCATTTTCTACCGCGTCGGCTCCTACTCCGCCGTGCACGCCACCGCCGCGCCGCCGGGCTGCCGCAGCTACTACGTGGAAATGGCCGGCGGCATCACTGAGCTCCTCGCGCGTCCCGAAGAGCTGCGCGCCCGCGTGCTCGCCGACCTGCGCCAGGCCGGGGTCCTCAGCCCCGACGACGAAATCCTCTTCATGGACCTGCGCACCCTCCCGCACGCTTACGTGATTTTCGACCAGCACTACGAGGCGGCCCGCGCCACCGTCATCGAGTACCTGGCGTCGCACCGCATCCGCACCGCCGGCCGCTGGGGCGGCTGGAACTACGGCGGCATGGAAGACGCCCTGCTAGACGGCAAAGCCGCCGCCGAAGAGTTCCGTGCACTTGGTCGGGCCATTGGCCGACTTTGATTTCGGTGCGGAACTTGGGCTAGGGATCCTTTTCCTCGGGCCGCTTGTACCAGAGATCGCAGGAGGCGCGGCGCTTGATGGCGTTGGGGCGGAGGGCGAGGAGGAAGATGTGGCGCAACAGCGCCCACTGGCCAAACCACTCCATCTTGCGCGCGGAAGTGACGATGGGTGCTTCCTCAAGTATGCGGAAACGGAGACTGCGCGGGCGGCCCCAGCGCTTCAGCGCGTGGGAAAACATCAGCTCCTCGCCGGCGTAGAGCGTTTCATCGAAGCCGCCGATGCCGTCGCACGCCTGGCGGAGGCAGAAAATATAGGAGCCGGCGGCGAGTTGGAGCGTTCGCGAGATGGTATTCCAAAGCCAGGTGAGCCCGGCGGGAAATCTGCCTATTTGCTCACGGTCGAAGCGCAGCGTGGAGCCGCCCCCGCAATACTGGCCGGTGCCGAGGCAGCGCAGCGTGGCGCCGAGGAGCGCGGGATTCAGGATGGTATCGGCGTCGAGATAAATGAGCCATTCGCCGCGCGACTGGGCGGTGGCGGAGTTGCGGGCGCGGGCGATCTGATTGTGCGGCTCAAAGGTGACCCGCGCGCCGTTTTCATGGGCGATCGCGGCGGTGCGGTCGGTGGAATTGTTGTCGCACACCACGATCTCGTAAGCCGCTTCGCCGAGCGCCGCGAAGCTCTCGTGCACCGAAGCGAGCGTGCGCGCCAGCAGCCGCTCTTCGTTGAAGGCGGGAATGAGGACGCTGGTCTGGAGGCTGGTGAGCGAGATGGGGGGATTTCCGTTCCGCGTTGGAATCAGTCTTGGTCGAGTTTGAAATCGATGGCGATCTCGAAGGTTTCGGCGCCGAGGCCGCTCGGGAGGGGCTCGACGGCTTTCACGCGCTCGGCGGCGGTGACGACGGAATCATCCATCACGGGATTGCCGGAGGCATGGACGATCTCGTGATGGAGGATGGAGCCGTCGCGGCCGATGCGAATTTTGAGGGTGGTGAGAAGAATCGCGGAGGAGCGGACGATCGAGGTCGGCTGCTGCCAGGTGGCCATGTAGCGGTCGCGCAGGCTGCCGAAATACCAGCCGAAATCGGACGCGGGGCCGCTGCCTTTGCCTTTGCCGGCGGTGCCGGTACCGGAGCCTGGTCCCGAAGCCGCGGATCCGGTGCCCGTGCCCTCGCCTTGGTCTTTCTTGCTGGAATTGCCGGCGGCAGGCGATTTGTTTTTGGCGGCGCCGGTGGCGTCGGTTTTTTTCGCACCGGGGGAAGCTTTCGGTGAAGCCTTCGCGGAGGGCGAGGCGGCAGGGGTGGAAGCCTTTGGCGTCGATTTCGGGGTAGCCTTTGGAGTCGGTTTCGGCGTGGCTTTCGGTGTGGGCTTTGGAGTGCTCTTAGGCGTTGGCGAGGGCGTCGGGGTGGCTCGTGGGGTTGGCTTTGGTGTGGTCGGGGGTGGCGTGGGTGTGGGCTTCGCGACGGGGAGCTCACTCGGAGTGACCGGCTCGACAGGCGGAGCGGGCGGCGGCTCGACGGGCACCGGCTCGGGTGGGGGCGGTGGCTCGGGAGTGGGTGGAGGCGGGATCGGTGGGGCGGGTTCCGGCTCCGCGAGTGGCACAGGCTCGGGCTCAGCGGCGCTGGAGGATTCGGCGCCTCCGCCGCCGGCGAGGCCGCCATCGAACCACACAATTTGGGGGCGCTCCCTGGGCTTCCATTGCGCGAAGGCCCAGAGGCCGAGAACGATGGCCACGTGCACCGCGGAGACAATGAGCCCCTGGCGCCGCAGCGTGGAAACATCGCTCTCCGCGGTCTCCCAAGCGCCCGCCGGGTAGGCGGGACGAATCGGTTTGGCGCGGCGGCGGGTGCTCACGTTTGGGGAGCGCGCACGGCTAGTCGGGCTGGGTCACCACGCCCACCTTGGCAATCTTGGCCCGCTGCACGGCATCCATCACGTCCACGAGCTTTTGCACCGGCAGCTCTTTGTGCGAGCGAATGACCACGGCGATCTCCGGCCGCTCCTCGCGCAGCCGCACCAGCTCGGCTTCGAGACTCTGGAGATCCATCGTGGCTCCGTTGAGCGCGAGCGTTTCATCGCGCCGCATCGCGATCGTCTGCACGGCGCCCGGCTCGACCGCGTTCTTCGCGACCTCGCTGGAGGGGAGCACCACGTCGACGCTATTGTCCATCAGCGGCGTGGTGATCATGAAAATGATCAGCAAAACGAAGGCGAGATCGAGCAGCGGCGTGACGTTCAGCTCGGAGAGTGTCGAGAGGCCGGGTCGGTCGGAAAAGCGCTTCATGGGCTAGCGTTTGTGGTCCACGTACTTGTGCTGGAATTCGCTCGAGAGCTCGGCGGCGAAGTTGTCGAGCTGCACGATCATCGCGCGCACGGTGGTGACGAGATAGTTGTAGCCGAACATCGCCGGGATGGCGACGAGCAAGCCGGTGACGGTGGTGATCAGCGCGGCGGAGACGCCCGGCGCCATCGCGGCGAGATTCGCGGTGCCCGCCGCGGCCACGTCGCCGAAGGTCTCCATCACGCCCCACACGGTGCCGAGCAGGCCGAGGAACGGCGCGCCGCTCACCGCGGTGGCGAGGATGATCATCTGCGATTCCAGGCCGAGCGCCGATTCGCCCACCGCGCGCTCCATCGCGGTGCTGACCACGCGCATTTGCGCAGGCGAAATTTGCGGCGCCGTCTCGAGCCGGACGCGGAAAGTTTCATCCACGTCGCTCGAGCCGAGGAGCTGGTAGGTGAGCTCGCGGCAGCCGGCTTTGTAGACCGCGAACATCGGCGTGCCATCGAAGCGGATGCGCTCGGTGTAGAGCTTCAGCGGCTGGCGGTCGGCGCGGAAATGCTGCAGGAAAAGATCGCGTTGGCGCTTCGCGTGGCGCAGCACGCGGAGCTTCGCCACCATCACCGTCCACGCCACGATCGAGGCGATGAAGAGGCAGAGCAAAATCGTCTTCCCCGGCAGCGTCGATTGCTCGAACGCAAAGACGAGACCGCCCCCCGCAACGCCGAGGTGGGGGAGGGGGAGGAAGAGCGGCATGGAGTGGAGAATGCTCAGTCGCGCACTTGAGTACTCGGGAATGCGCCAACAGTAAACAATCCGCGCGGGGGCGCCCAAGCCGGGCGTGGACTTCGGGGCGAAGGGTCCCGCGTGGAGATGTCAGATAAAATATTTTGCAATTTCGCGAGACATTTCGCGAATGGGCGAGTAAGATCACGCTTCCGCGCTCGCGCCCCCTCCTTCAGTTTCCCTTTGGCTGTGTTCCTTCCTCCCTCTCTCGCCGCCTCTGGCGAATGCCCTTGCGATTGGCGCATCATTTCGGCTAATGCCATGAGGGTTCGGCCGGACCTCTCCGGCGCTCCCTCATCTCTTTAGAAAATGCGTCGCCACCGGCCCTGGATCGCTCTGGTTTTCGCCGTTTGGGCGACGGGCGCGCCTTTTATCACGGCGCGGGCGCAGGATTTGCCGTCTTCGGGAAGCTCGTCTGGAGGAAGCACGAGCACTTCGTCGGGCAGCTCCTCGGGTACGACGAGCGGGGGGACGCCGGCGACGGGGGGGACTTCGACACCGCCCGCGGCTTCGTCGTTTGGCACGCCGACGGAGCCGACGCTTCCTACTTCCACGCCCTCCGCGCCGAGCAGCTCGGGGCTGCCGAGCGACACCCCCGCGCCCGCCGCGGGCACCTCGGCCCCGCCGGGATCATCGACGACGGTGGACGCGGTGCCGGCGACCACCGCCACCGCGGAGGCGCCGCCGACCTTCATCATTCCGGGCACGTATGGGTCGGCGCCGACCACGCTGGTGGGAGGGCAGGGGCGGCTGGCGCGGCCGCGCTTCCGCTACACGGGATCGATCACCTTCGGGATCGATGACAACGTGCTCTCCGCGCCTTTCAATGGAGAGGACACTCCGGCGGTGACGCAGGAACTGATCCTGGAGCCGGCGCAGCCGGCGCGGGTGGTCAACGTGGAGATTCAGGGAGACGACCGGTTGTTTCCCAATCGCCCGACCGTGGTCCCGATTTTCTTTCCCGCAAAGGACGCGGTGACGGAGACGGTGGTGCTGGCGCCGGCGATCCCGAAGCCGGAGCAGATCGTGAGCTTTGTGGGGCGGGCGAACGCCGGGTACGAGGTGCAATTCGCCACGCGCCGCACGGTGTTCACGATGGATTTGAACGGGAGCGCCAGCTTTTACACGAACCGGCCGGGCGACCAAACGGACTTCAACGGCAGCCTCGCCTTTTCGTACCTGACGAAAATCACGCCGAGACTGCAGTTTTCGTCGTCGGCCAATATCGCGTACCTCTCCCAGCCGGACATCAGCCGCGTGAACGCGCCCACCACCAATGTGGGCGACTATCTTTCCGGCTCGTTCAAAATGGATCTCATCTATCGGTGGACGAGGCGCTTCGCCACCGTGACGAGCTTTTCCGGCAATACGACCCTCTACAGCGGCGTGGGACAGGAAAGCGGAAATTATTTCGAAGCGCTGCTGGGGACGGAGGGCCGGTACGGTTGGACCCGACGCACCACCCTGCTCGGCGAGCTGCGCTATGGGATGGTCACTTACGAATCCGATCCCACGCGCGATTCTTCGTCGCTCTATTTGATCGGGGGGATGGAGTTCGTCCTATCCTCGAAGCTCACCGCCTCGCTGCGGCTCGGGGCGCAGATGCGGACGTTTACGGAATCCGGGGAATCGGCGGTGGGGCCGTTTTCCGAGACGGCGCTCACCTGGCGCTATCATCGAGCGGGGCAGCTCACCTGGGCCTCCCGCATCGGATTCGAGGAGCCGCCGGATGCGCTTACCACGGTGCAGGTGTACCGCACCGGCATCAATTTGGCGCAGGCGTTCAGCGCGCGGTTGCGCGGGACGGCGGGCTTCGCCATCGCGCACCGCCTCTCCAGCCGCGAAGACCTTGAAGATCTGGACGCGGTGACTTCGCTCTCGATCGACGCCGGGCTGCAGTACTCGCTCTCGCGGCACACCACGCTCACCGCCAACTACTCGTTTACGGGCAGCATCGCCACGGTGCCGGCAGCCGATTACCTTAGAAACCAGCTCTTCTTCGGCTTCCAATACGCCTTTTGAACGGGCGCCTCTGAAAAAATGTCCACAAACCCGCGCCGCGGCGTTGCGAAAGCCAAAAGATAGAGTATTTTATCAGGCTCTCACAGGAGCCTCCCTCCATTTATGACTGAAACCAGCGAAGTCAAACTCCACTTTCTCGACTACTGGAAAGTGATCAAGCAGCGGGCGGGCTTGATCACGCTCGTTTTCCTGCTGGTGATGGTGACTGCCGGCATCACGACGTATTTCATGCCCCGGAAGTACCTCGCGAAGGTGACGATGGAAATTCGGTCGGACGATTACAAGCTGACGCCGATGTTCGAGGGGCGCGGGCGGCCATACGATCCGCAATTCGTGGCCACGCAGTTCCAGATTTTGCGGAAGTGGGAGATTTTGCAGCCGGTGATCGAGCAGTTGGACCTCGTGAAGACGTATTCGGCGGACGGGCCGCGGCTCACGGAGATGCAGGTTTTCGGCATCCTGGTGCGGTCGCTGGATATGCAGGAGGTGCGCAATACCGGCCTGATCGAGATCGGCGCGTGGCATACCGACCGGCAGGTGGCGGCGGATATCGCGAATACGATCGCGGTGGTGTACCGGAACAATCGCTTGGAGAATCTGGAGCAGGCGACCAATCGTGGGCTGGCGCAGTTCCAGGACGAAGTATCGAAGCAGCGCAAGGTGGTGGAGGACTATTTGCTGGAGGCGTCCAAGGTGCGCGAGCGCGATGGCATTACCGATCCCGATCCGGAGAACGCCGCAGCGCTGCTCGCCACCAGCGATCGCCAGCCAGTCGCCGCCGAAGGGGCGGTGAACGATCAGCGGATTCGCGTGACCGCGCTCCGGACGAACCTGGCGCGGATGGAGACACTGAAGCCGGAAGAGTTGAAGGAAGCGTTGCGGAACTTGGGAGTAGAGGATGCGACCGTTTCGACCAATGTCGCTCTTTTGCTCCAATCGCGGGTGGAAGAGATCAACCTGCTCAACTCGGGCTTGGGCGTGAACCACCCGCGGATCAAGGCGCTGCGGGCCAAGATCATCGAGTACAACAGCATCCTGAGCGAGGCGCTGCAAGGCATACGCCGCTCGGAGGCGACCAAACTGCAAATCGCGGAGGAGACGCTTTTGACGCTGGAAAAGCGGCTCGAGGACACGATCAAGGAAGCGGTGGCGAAGACCGGCAACAAGAGCGCCTACGTGGAAGCGAAGGCCAAGTATCTGAATGCGAAGCGCATCCTGGAAGCCGCCGAAATGCGCCTTTCCACGGCACGGATGGAGCAGAGGGTCGATATCGATCCGGTGCGCATCTGGGAGCGGGCGATGCCGCCACTCGGGCCGGATAGCCCGCCCGTGAAGCAGTACCTCGTTTTCGCCGCTTTCATGGGCTTGGTGATGGGCGTGCTGCTCGCCTTCTTCATCGAGTATCTCGACACCAGCGTGAAGACGCTCGACGACGTCGAGCGGTTCCTGCAGATGCCCGTGCTCGCGGTCATCCCCAAGGACGATTCCGATGCTGATGAAGATCAACGGCGATCACCCTGACGCGGAGGCCTACCGCATCCTGCGCGCGAACGTCGAATTCAACAAGCCGTCGCCGCGACGCCAACACCTTCACGCTGATTTCAGCGGCGGCCCGGGCGAAGGCAAATCGACGACGCTCAACAACCTCGCCTTACACCTGCGCCAAGGGCGGCTACAACGTGCTCGTGGTCGATGCCGATTTGCGCCGGCCCACGCAGCACAAGTTCTTCGACATGGACAACAGCGTTCGGCCTGATCGATTATCTCACTGGGCACGCGCCGAGATCGACGAGATCATCAAGACGACGAAGATCGACAACCTCTCCTTCATCCCGAGCGGCCAGCTTGCCCGGCGGATCCGTCGGCATCCTCAATTCCCAGCGCATGACCGATCTCATCGCAAAGGTCAAGAGCCAGTACGACCTCGTCTTCTTCGACTCGCCGCCGATCCTCGGCGTGAGCGACGGCTCGGTGCTCGCGAGCGAAGTGGACATGACCATCATGGTCGTGCAGCACCGCCGCTTCCCGCGCGCCATGCTGCAGCGGGTGAAGCAGGCCGTGCATCAATGTCGGCGGCAGCCTCATCGGCGTCGTGCTGAACAACGTCGATACGCGCCACGACGACGGCTACGCCTACTACAACACCTATCAGGATTACTACGCCGCCCCGCGCCGCGAGACGCCCGCCCTGCGCGCGCCCGCGCCGCGCCGCACCATCGCCGCCGCGCCGGCCGCCCGCCATACCAATGGGGACGGCAGCGACTACTAAGCAAACCTTTCGCACGCCATGAAATTCTGCCTCTTACTCATCACGGTCTTCGCCTTGCTGGCGCCCGCGGGCTATTCGCAAGCCGTCATCCGCAAGGGCGACGTCTTCGACCTCCGACTCAGCGGCATGCCCGCGGAAACGGCCAGCGAATTCATAGCAATAGGCGAACTGAACCAGTAGAGGGCAATAAAAAGGAACGTATTGCTATGAATTCGCTGGCCGTTTCCGCGGGCATGCCGCTGAGTCGGAGGTCGAAGACGTCGCCCTTGCGGATGACGGCTTGCGAATAGCCCGCAGGGCGCCAGCAAGGCGAAGACCGTGATGAGTAAGAGGCAGAATTTCATGGCGTGCGAAAGGTTTGCTTAGTAGTCGCTGCCGTCCCCATTGGTATGGCGGGCGGCCGGCGCGGCGGCGATGGTGCGGCGCGGGCGGGCGAGCGCAGGGCGGGGTCTCGCGGCGGGCGCCGTAGTATTCGTTGTAGTTGTTGTAGTAGGAGTATCCGTCGTCTGGCTTGGTATCGACGTTGTTCAGGACGACGCCGATGAGTCGGCCGCCGACGTTGAGCACGGCCTGCTTCACGCGCTGGAGCATGGCGCGCGGGAAGCGGCGGTGCTGGACGACCATGATGGTCATGTCCACTTCGCTGGCGAGCACCGAGCCGTCGCTCACGCCGAGGATCGGCGGGGAGTCGAAGAAGACGAGGTCGTACTGCGTCTTCACCTTGGCGATGAGGTCGGTCATGCGCTGGCGAGTTGAGGATGCCGACCGAATCCGCCGGGCAGCTGGCCGCTCGGGATGAAGGACAGATTGTCGATCTTCGTCGTCGTGTGATCTCATCGATCTCGGCCGGCCCGTAGGTAGTCCGTGAGGCCGAAGTTGTTGTCCGTGTCGAAGAACTTGTGCTGCGTGGGGCGGCGCAAATCGGCGTCGACGACGAGCACGTTGTAGCCGCCCTTGGCGCAGGTGTAGGCGAGGTTGTTCAGCGTCGTCGATTTGCCTTCGCCGGGGCCGCCGCTGATGACGCGTGAAGGTATTGGCGTCCGGGGACGGTTTGTTGAATTCCATGTTGGCGCGCAGGATGCGGTAGGCCTCGGCATCCGGGTGATCGCCCCTTGTCTTCATCAGGATCGGGATCGTCCTTGGGGATGACCGCGAGCACCGGGATCTGCAGGTATCGCTCGACGTCGTCGAGGGTCTTCACGCTGGTGTCGAGGTACTCGATGAAGAAGGCGAGACCGACGCCGATGACGAGGCCCATGAAGGCCGCGAAGAGCAGATACTGCTTCTCGGGCGGGCTTCCGGGACGAGGGGCGGCTGGGCGCTGCTCCCAGATTTGACGGGCTCGATATCGACCCCCTGCTCGATCCGGCCGTGGAAAGCGCATTTCGGCCGCTTCGAGGATGCGCTTCGCCTTGATGTACTTCGTCTTCGCTTCCATGTAGTTGCGCTCTTGTTTCCTTCTTCTGATCGCTTCCTTGATCCCGTCCTTGACCCGCTTTTCCAGCGCAGCCAGCGTTTCCTCGGGCGACTTTCAGTTCGGTTGCCTCCGCGCGGCGAATGCCTTCCAGCGCCTCGCTGAGGTGCTGTTGAACCCGACCATTTTGGCCCGGAACGCCTTGATCCGCGGGATGGTTTTCGCCCAAGCCCGGAGTTGAGCAAATTGGCCTCTTCGACTCGGGACCCGAGCAGTGGAGGGAGATTCGTGAACGGTCGATCCTCGACTTCCAAGCTCCGCAACGCCTCCTTCAACTCGTCCGGCTTCAACGTCTCGATTCGCGCGAGGTTCGTCCGGAGCTGTTCACCGCGAGTCCGCTGCTCGTTGACCGCCGTTTCGGCCGCGACGCTGGCGACCGATCGGTGGCCGTTGAGCGCGTGCGCATGTTCTCCGGATCCGGATCGATAATGCCTTCGGCTCTGCGGATTTGCGGGGCTCCACTGCGAAATCCTCCGACGACTTTTCGCTGCTTCTCCACTTCGTCCGGGAACTGGGAGAGCCCGCGGTCGATCGCCTTCTGCAAATCCTCCAAGCGATTGTTCGGTAAACGACCGCGATAGTATTCGCGATATCCGCAGCCATTTGGCGGTCGGTGTGCCAGGCGCCGATCTCGATCAGCCCGGTATTGCGCACCTCCTGGAGGACGAGCGAGCGCACCAGGATGGAAACTGCATGCCGGTGAGCGCGGCCCGTCCGCCGGAATAGCTTTGATCAGATCCAGCTGGTCGATCACCGGGTCCAGGATCTCGTTTTCCGGAGAATCTGGAACTGCGTGGCGACGAACTGCGGATCGTAGGCGCGCCCGCGCCCCTCGAAATCGGCGTCAGCCTTGTATCGTCCGGCCGCACCTCCATGGTCACCTTCGCGAGGTACTTCTGGGACATGAAGTACGTCGTGATACCGGCGGTGACCATCACCAGCAGGAACACGAGCGTGATCATCCCGCGCGCGCCCGAAGACATTCCAATAATCGAAGAAATGGAGTTTAACTTCGCTGGTATCGGTCATAAAGGGAGCGGGTGGGGAAACGGAATGATAAAATACTCCACCTTTTCCGATTTCGCAATGACAGGCGAGTTACAATCCGACTATTTTCAGCCGGCGGCCCGTTCAAAAGGCGTACTGGAAGCCGAAGAAGACCTGGTTTCGGAAATAATTGGAGCCATCGTTGGTCGAAAGATTCCCGATGAAGTTGTAGCTGCCGGTGAGCGTGATGTGGCGCGTGAGAGAGTACTCCATGCCCGCGTCCAAGGAGAAGGTATTGTCGATGCTCTTCTCTTCGACGCCTTCGATGGTGGAAACGCTATTGGCCAGGCGATTCCCGCGTCGAGCGCAGGCGGGCGCTGAAGGCCTGGGTGAAGTAGATGGCGGTCCGGAAGACCTGCAGCGTGGCGTCGGCGCATGGGGGTTCCTCGTACCCGAGGTGCGTCGTCCAGGCGAGCAGGCCGGCGCGGTGGTAGCGCCAGGAGAGGGTCGTTTCGGCATAGGGGCCGACCGCGAGACTCGCCGGACTCGGAAAAGGTGCGGACCTGCGCGCCGAGGCGGAGCGAGGCGTTGATTTGCCGGGAGAGGACGGACTCCGTGCCGCCGAGGAGATACAAGGAGGTGGAGTCGCGGGGCGGGGAGTTTGGGTAAGTGACCATGCCGTACCGGACCTCGCCGAGCAGGCTCATGCGCGGCCCATAGAGTAGCGGGCCTCGAGGCCGAGGATCGTTTCGAAATAGTTCCCGCTCCTGCTCCGGGGTGCTGAAAAGCGTGGTATTGACCGAGAGGCTGGCGGTGGTCGAGAGCGCTTGGTCACCCGGTAGGAGAGATCCGTTTGGAACGTGCCGTTGAAGTAGTCGCCCACGTTGTTGGTGGGAGTGTTCACGCGGCTGATGTCCGGCTGCGAGAGGTAGGCCAGATCGGCCGAAGCCGAAAACTGCATGCGGGGCGAAAAACGGTACACGTAGCGAAAAGGCGAGGCTGCCGTTGAGATCGGTCTGATCGCCCGGACGATTGCTGTACACGCTGGCGCTGCCATTCAGGTCGATGGTGAAGACGGAGCGCCGGCTGATGAGTTGCGCCTCGAAGCCGACGTTCGTCCGGGCCACGATGCTGGCGATGCGGTCCTGCGCGGGACCGCCGGCGTGATGATTTCGGTCTCGGTCTTGGCGTCCTCGGCGGGGATGACCACCTCCACTTCCCGCGGGCGATGGCGAAAAACCGGCCGGCCGGCCGGAATGTCATGGTGAAGCGGCGCTCCGGCTGCGCGGGCTCCACGATCACTTCCTCCGTCACCGCCGGCGTGCCTTTCCTTGAAGGAGGCGGAGAGCACGTTGTCGTCGATCCCGAGGTGACCGAGCCAGTGTAGCGGAACCGCTGGCGCGCGAACCGGCCCTGCCCTCCCACCAGCGTGGGGCCGGTGCTGACCCATACGTGCCCGGAATGATGAAGGTCGGCGGCGCCTCCGCGGTGGCGGTGGTCGCCGGCACCGCGTCCACCGTCGTCGATGATCCCGGCGGGGCCAGGTGCCCGCGGCGGGCGCGGGGGTGTCGCTCGGCAGCCCCGAGCTGCTCGGCGCGGGAGGGCGTGGAAGTAGGAAGCGTCGGCTCCGTCGGCGTGCCAAACGACGAAGCCGCGGGCGGTGTCGAAGTCCCCCCCGTCGCCGGCGTCCCCCCGCTCGTCGTACCCGAGGAGCTGCCCGACGAAGTGCTCGTGCTTCCTCCAGACGAGCTTCCCGAAGACGGCAAATCCTGCGCCCGTGCTGTGATAAAAGGCGCGCCCGTCGCCCCGAATGGTGAAAACCAGAGCGATCCAGGGCCGGTGGGCCATGCATTTTCTCAAAGAGATGAGGGAGCGCCGGAGAGGTCCGGCCGAACCCTCATGGCATTAGCCGAAATGATGCGCCAATCGCAAGGGCATTCGCCAAATAGGCGGCGAGAGAGGGAAGGAAGGAACACAGCCAAAGGGAAACTGAAGGAGGGGGCGCGAGCGCGGAAGCGTGATCTTACTCGCCCATTCGCGAAATGTCTCGCGAAATTGCAAAATATTTTATCTGACATCTCCACGCGGGACCCTTCGCCCCGAAGTCCACGCCCGGCTTGGGCGCCCCCGCGCGGATTGTTTACTGTTGGCGCATTCCCGAGTACTCAAGTGCGCGACTGAGCATTCTCCACTCCATGCCGCTCTTCCTCCCCCTCCCCCACCTCGGCGTTGCGGGCGGCGGGCTCGTCTTTGCCTTCGAGCAATCGACGCTGCCGGGCAAGCCGATCCTGCTCTGCCTCTTCATCGCGTCGATTTTTAGTTGGACGGTGATGGTGACGAAGTTGCGCATGATCCGCCGCGCGCAAGCGCCGGCGCGACCAGTTCCTCGAGCTCTTCCGCACCGACCGCCAGCCGCTGCGCATCTACACCGATCGCCTGCGCTTCGACGGCGCGCCGGTCTTCGCGGTCTATAAAGCGGGATGCCGCGAACTGACCTTTCAGCTGCTCGGCTCGGCGGAGGTGGATGAGACTTTCCGCGCGCGGCTCGACACGGCGCCGAAAATTTCGCCGGCGCAGATGCGCGTGGTCAGCACCGCGATGGAGCGCGCGGTCGGCGAGACGGCGCTCGACCTCGAATCGCAGATGATCCTGCTCGCCACGGCGGTGAGCGGCGCGCCTTTCCTCGGCCTGCTCGGCACGGTCTGGGGCGTGATGGATACCTTCAGCGACGTGGCCGCCGCGGGCTCCGCGAATCTCGCGGCGATGGCGCCCGGCGTGAGCGCGGCGCTGATCACGACGGTCACCGGCCTGCTCGTCGCGATCCCGGCGATGTTCGGCTACAACTTTCTCGTCACCACGATCCGCGCGATGATCGTGGAGCTGGATAATTTCGCCGCGGAACTCGCGAGCGAGTTCGAGCACAAATATGTGGATCACACAACGCTGAGCCCATGAGCCGCTTCTCCGACCGCCACGCTCTGCACACGCTCAGCGAGCTGAACGTCACGCCGCTGCTCGATCTCGCGTTCGTGCTGCTGATCATTTTCATGATCACCACGCCGCTGATGGAAAACAGCGTGGACCTGGTCGTCCCGTCGAGCGAGGCGGCGAAAAAGCGGTCGACCCGAGCGCGGTGCAGACGGTGTCGATCAATCGCGACGGAGTGTCGAGCTCAACGGAGCCCCGACGGATCTGCGAGCTCGAAGCGAGCTCGTGAAGGCAGGAGGAGCGGGAGATGGCGGTGGTGATCCGCTCGCACAAGGAACTGCCGGTGCAAAAGCTGATCGACGTGATGGACGTGGTGCAGCGCGCGAAAATCGCGAAGGTGGGCGTCGTGACCAACCCCGAGCAGCCGTGAGCGCTCCCCAAACGTGAGCACCCGCCGCCGCGCCAAACCGATTCGTCCCGCCTACCCGGCGGGCGCTTGGGAGACCGCGGAGAGCGATGTTTCCACGCTGCGGCGCCAGGGGCTCATTGTCTCCGCGGTGCACGTGGCCATCGTTCTCGGCCTCTGGGCCTTCGCGCAATGGAAGCCCAGGGAGCGCCCCCAAATTGTGTGGTTCGATGGCGGCCTCGCCGGCGGCGGAGGCGCCGAATCCTCCAGCGCCGCTGAGCCCGAGCCTGTGCCACTCGCGGAGCCGGAACCCGCCCCACCGATCCCGCCTCCACCCACTCCCGAGCCACCGCCCCCACCCGAGCCGGTGCCCGTCGAGCCGCCGCCCGCTCCGCCTGTCGAGCCGGTCACTCCGAGTGAGCTCCCCGTCGCGAAGCCCACACCCACGCCACCCCCGACCACACCAAAGCCAACCCCACGAGCCACCCCGACGCCCTCGCCAACGCCTAAGAGCACTCCAAAGCCCACACCGAAAGCCACGCCGAAACCGACTCCAAAGGCTACCCCGAAATCGACGCCAAAGGCTTCCACCCCTGCCGCCTCGCCCTCCGCGAAGGCTTCACCGAAAGCTTCCCCCGGTGCGAAAAAAACCGACGCCACCGGCGCCGCCAAAAACAAATCGCCTGCCGCCGGCAATTCCAGCAAGAAAGACCAAGGCGAGGGCACGGGCACCGGATCCGCGGCTTCGGGACCAGGCTCCGGTACCGGCACCGCCGGCAAAGGCAAAGGCAGCGGCCCCGCGTCCGATTTCGGCTGGTATTTCGGCAGCCTGCGCGACCGCTACATGGCCACCTGGCAGCAGCCGACCTCGATCGTCCGCTCCTCCGCGATTCTTCTCACCACCCTCAAAATTCGCATCGGCCGCGACGGCTCCATCCTCCATCACGAGATCGTCCATGCCTCCGGCAATCCCGTGATGGATGATTCCGTCGTCACCGCCGCCGAGCGCGTGAAAGCCGTCGAGCCCCTCCCGAGCGGCCTCGGCGCCGAAACCTTCGAGATCGCCATCGATTTCAAACTCGACCAAGACTGATTCCAACGCGGAACGGAAATCCCCCCATCTCGCTCACCAGCCTCCAGACCAGCGTCCTCATTCCCGCCTTCAACGAAGAGCGGCTGCTGGCGCGCACGCTCGCTTCGGTGCACGAGAGCTTCGCGGCGCTCGGCGAAGCGGCTTACGAGATCGTGGTGTGCGACAACAATTCCACCGACCGCACCGCCGCGATCGCCCATGAAAACGGCGCGCGGGTCACCTTTGAGCCGCACAATCAGATCGCCCGCGCCCGCAACTCCGCCACCGCCCAGTCGCGCGGCGAATGGCTCATTTATCTCGACGCCGATACCATCCTGAATCCCGCGCTCCTCGGCGCCACGCTGCGCTGCCTCGGCACCGGCCAGTATTGCGGGGGCGGCTCCACGCTGCGCTTCGACCGTGAGCAAATAGGCAGATTTCCCGCCGGGCTCACCTGGCTTTGGAATACCATCTCGCGAACGCTCCAACTCGCCGCCGGCTCCTATATTTTCTGCCTCCGCCAGGCGTGCGACGGCATCGGCGGCTTCGATGAAACGCTCTACGCCGGCGAGGAGCTGATGTTTTCCCACGCGCTGAAGCGCTGGGGCCGCCCGCGCAGTCTCCGTTTCCGCATACTTGAGGAAGCACCCATCGTCACTTCCGCGCGCAAGATGGAGTGGTTTGGCCAGTGGGCGCTGTTGCGCCACATCTTCCTCCTCGCCCTCCGCCCCAACGCCATCAAGCGCCGCGCCTCCTGCGATCTCTGGTACAAGCGGCCCGAGGAAAAGGATCCCTAGCCCAAGTTCCGCACCGAAATCAAAGTCGGCCAATGGCCCGACCAAGTGCACGGAACTCTTCGGTGGCGGCTTTGCCTTCGAGCATCGCGTCTTCCATGCCGCCGTAATTCCAGCCGCCCCAGCGGCCGCCGGTTCGCACGCCGTGCAACGCCAGGCACTCGATGACGGTGGCGCGGGCCGCCTCGAGTCTGGTCGAAAATCACGTAAGCGTGCGGAAGCACCGGAGTTCCATGAACAGGATTTCGTCGTCCGCGCGGAGCACTCGCGCCTGGCGCAGATCGGCGAGCACGCGCTCTCTCAACTCCTCGGGACGCGCGAGGAGCTCAGCCATGCCGCCGGACATTTCCACGTAGTAGCTGCGGCAGCCGGGCGGCGCGGCGCCCGCGTGCACGGCGGAATAGGAGCCGACGCGAGAAAATGAATTCCGGCTCGGGAAAATAAATCCAGTGGTACTCGCTCGCAGCGTCGCCGGGGCCGCGCACGCCGAGATCGAAGTAGTGAACCGTCGTTGCGCGCAGTTGGGCGAGGGCGCGCTGGATTTCCTCTGGCATCGGACCGAGCTCCGCGCGAAATTGACCAGCGGCATGGTGTTGAGCGAGCGCTGGTAGCTGATAGTTCCGCCGGCGGAGAGTATGGCGGTCCTCGCCGCAGATCGACGGTGACGACGGAGGTTCGTAGCGCGGCGGGGTGGGCAGCGCCGCGGCGAGCGCCCCCGGCAGCGCGCCGATGCCGCCCTCGCGCGGATAGACGAAGCGCGCATTGTAGCCGAGCGCCTCGCGAGAAAAACCGAGCGCGCCGCGCACGACATCTTCCAGCGAGGGCGCGGGATGAAGCGGTCGGCGTACTCGGCGGATTTCCTCGAGCTTCACCCCGAGCAGCTTTTCGTTGTAGGGCACCATGAAGTACCGGCAGATGCCCTCGCCGAAAAGCCGCTCGATCGATTCGCGGAAATTGCGCGGCTCGCCGGCGGCTGCGCGCAGGCCGAAGTCCTCCGGGTGCCGCGCCTTGAGCAGGCCGAGGAGGCATTCGAGCACGACCTCGCGCGGCAGGCCGTAGGTATTGGCCTGGAAGGATACAGCGTGAAGACGCCCTGGAGACGGATGACCGCTCGGCGTTCGTATTCGACGAGTTGGTCCGGCAGCACGCGGTTCACCAGCTCCCGCATGTCGGGATTGCGCAGGTGCAGCCAGTGTCCGGTGCCGTCGCAGAGGAAGCCACGCGCACGCGGGTGCGGACGATGCCGCCGGGTTCGCTCTCCCTTTCGACCAGGATGTAATCGCCGCCGAGGTGCAGGCGCACGAAAGGCCGGTGAGGCCGGCGCCGATGATGAGATGGGGAATTTCCACAGGGATCATGCTTCGCTTACCACGCCCGGCGGGAAGACCGGCAGCGGCGCGCCGGCCGCATGGGCGTGCAGCCAGGCGGGAGCGAAATCAACCGCTTCGCCGATGACGTGGTGCATATCGAGGTAGCGGTAGGTGGCGAGCCGGCCGAGGAGGAGGCGGCGTTTCGCGGGCGCGGCGGGCGTATTGCTGAAAAAGCGCAAGGTCGGAGTCGAGCCGCAGCGGGTAGTACGGATCGTCTCCCGCCGCGGTGGCTCGGCTGGATTCCACGAGGGCGACGGTGCGTGCGTGCTGCTCCCATGGCGCGAAATGCTTCGGCTCGTGGATGCGCGTGTGGGGAACATCGAGCTCGGGATAGTTGATGATCGCGTTTCCCTGGAAATCGCCGTCGCCTTCGAGGCGTTCCCAAGACACCGTACGGTAGCGCAAGCGACCGAGCTCATAGCCAAAAAAGCCATCGATCGGCCCGGTGTAGAAGACGTGCGCGAACTCGGCGCACATCGCGGGATCCCACACGGTGGAGAGGCGAACCTCGATTTGCGGGTGATCGAGCATGGCGCGCACCGCCGCGGTGTAGCCGTGCCGCGGGATGCCCTGAAACCGTTCGTTGTAATACGAGTCGTTGTAATCGAAGCGCACCGGGAGCCGCTTGAGAATCGAGGCGGGCAGCTCGCGCGGTTCGAGGCCCCACTGCTTTTTCGTGTAGCCAAAAAAGAACGTTTCGTAGAGCTCGCGCCCAACCATTTTCAGCGCCTGCTCCTCGAAGTTCCGCGGCTCGCCGATGGTGTGGTCCGCCAAGCTATCCACCCACGCGCGCGCTTCCGCGGGCGAGAAGCGGCGGCCGAAGAATTGGTTGATGGTGTGGAGATTGATCGGGAGCGTGAAGATCCCGCGGCGCGTGCTCGCCTTGATGCGATTGGTGAAGGGCTGCAGCTCGCCGAAGCGGTCGAGGTAGTCCCAGACGTCGCGCCGGTCCGTGTGGAAGGTGTGCGGGCCGTATTGGTGGAGCATCACGCCGGTGGCGTTGTCCCGCTCGGTGTGGCAATTGCCGGCGAGGTGCGGGCGGGCGTCGATCACCAGCACGCGCCGGCCCTGCTCGGCAAACTCGCGCGCGAGCACCGCCCCTTAGAAGCCCGCGCCCACGATGAGAAGTGTTTGAGCCATGCGCGCCCGCGGCGTTCACTTCACTGATTGGCCTTCTGGCCGCCCCAGAGCACTTCCCGCCGGCCGGGCCAGAGCGGCGTCGGCTGCGCGGCGTTTTTCGTGACAGGCGCTCGGGGCTTTCGAGCGTGAAGAGATCGTACGTGAAAGGCCGCTGCCGGAATGCGCCCGAGTGCCAGATGCGCCAGCGGTGATGCTGCAAAAGCGCAGGTCTGAGCGCCTTCACCCACCACGGCGTGCGCCGCGCGCGCTCTTCCTCCTCGGGGCGCGTCGAGTGGTCCCAACTGATATTGACCCGAATCTCGGTGAAGATGGAGGTGAACGAAACGAAGCTCGCCGAAACGCAATCCGCGCCGCACGGCCGCTTCGATCCAGAAAAAAATCGCCGAGGTGCTTCCAGTGCGGCTCGAAGTAAAGATCGTGCTCCGCAAGCACGCGGCGGCGGAGGAAAAGCGCGGCGGTCGAGACGTTGAACCGGGTCCAGAGATGCGTCCAATACGGCCGGAGCGCGTAGCGATGGCAGAGATAATCCCCGTTCCGATCGGTCACCACGATATCCGCGATGGCGACATCGATCTCCGGGTTCTCCTCGAAATAACGGCCCACGGCCTGGAGCGCGCCGGGCAGGTATTGTTCGTCGCAGTTGAGGTAGGCGAGGATATCGCCGCTCGCCCGCCGGTAGCCGCGGTTCACGGCATCGTACATGCCGCGGTCCTTCTCCACGTACGCCGTGACGCGCGGATCGTGCGGCAGCCAATCGAGAGTGCCATCGTCGGAGCCGGCATCCTGGACGATGTGCTCATGGTCGACGCCCTGGTCCGCCACCGAGGGGATGCACAGCTTCAGCCACTCGGAATTGCGAAAGCTCGGCGTAACGATGGAAAACTTCATGCGGAGCAACGGCTCAGCCCCCGCACGCCGTCTGCGCGCGCGTGGCGATCTCCTCCGGCGAGAGGTCCTCCTTGTGCGTGGCGATCCACCATTGATTGCCGAAGGCGTCTTTCACCGCGCCGGAGCGGTCGCCGTAGAACTGATCCGCCGGCTCGCGCAGCGATACGCCACCGGCCTCGACCGCGGTGCGGTAGGTAGCGTCGGCATCTTCCACGTAGAGATGAATCATCGCCGGCATGGAAGCGTCGATTTGCCGGAGGCTTCGCCAAGCATGATGCGCGAATCGCCGATCTGCATCTCCGCGTGCATCACGCGGCCATCCGGGCCAGCCATGCGGTGGATTACCTGGCTGCCGAAGGCGCTTTTCATGAACTTGATCAGCTGGTCGGCGCCCTTCACGACGACGTAGGGCGTGACGGTGTGGTAGCCATCGGGGATGGGCTTTACGGGATTTTTGGAGGTTTCCATGGGAGAAGGGTAATGCGGGAATGGGGGTGGGCAAGCCGCGCGACTCGGGATGACTAAGGAAGAGTAGGAGTAAGAGCAGGATTAAGAGTAAGAGCGGAGCTGCCGCGTGGGCGCCACGTTATGCCAGAAGACTACCTCCTCCGCCTCGCCCGCCAAATGGGCCAGATGGAACTTGCCGCGCTGCTCGGGCATCGCGAGAAAGGCCGGCAGGAAGAGGCGGAGCAGGAGATCGAGCGCATCTGCCTCGAGTCTGTCGGGCTCTCCTGGCGAACGGTGCGGCAATCCTCGCCCGAGGCGCTGCTGGAGCATTTGCAGAGCGCCGGGGCGCTGCGGCATTTCCGCGCCGTTTTGCTCGCGGAATCGCTCATCCAGGATGCGGAGCTGCGCGAGCTGGAGGACCAAATCTCGGTGTGCGATCCGCTCGCGTCTGCAGGCTTTTTGCCTCATCTCCGATGTGCTCGACATGCTCTCGGTGGAAGACCTCGCCGTCTACCGGCCCAAGCTGGACGAGTTGGCCCGCCAGTTGGAGCCCGCCAGCGGCCATCCCTACCTCCAGGAAAAGCTGAAGGCCTACAAACCCTGAGGCGGCTCCCCAAAAGAATCGAGGAATGATCCGAGTGCTTGCTCCCGGACTGGCGACGGAACAAGACTGGCGGGCCATGAGACGTTCCCCCGCGCTGCTCCTCACCTTGTTGCTGGCCCTGCTCGCCGGCTGTTCGAAACCGAGCGATGCACCGAAGGCCGAGGGGGGCGGCGGGAGCAAGGGCACCATCGGCGTCTCGCTGCTCACGCTCGACAATCCTTTCTTCAAAGTCATCGGCGACAACATCACCGCGGAGGGAAAGAAGCACGGCTACGACGCGATCGTCGTCAGCGGCGACAAGGACGTGGCGAAGCAGAGCAACCAGGTGAAGGACTTCATCGTGAAGAAAGTCAGCGCCATCGTGCTCAGCCCGTGCGACTCGAAGTCGATCGTGCCGGTGATCCAGGAGGCCAACGCCGCCGGCATTCCGGTCTTCACCGTCGATATCCCGTGTCAACGAGCCGGGACGTGAAAATCGTGACGCAGGTCGCCACCGACAATTACGGCGGCGGCAAGGAAGCCGCGCAGGCGATGATCGAAGCGCTCGGCGAAGCGGGCGGCAAAATCGCCGTGCTCCATTTCAAGCAAGCCGAGTCCTGCCAGCTTCGCGTGAAAGGATTCCGCGAAGTGATCGACGCGCACAATGCGAGCGGCAACGGCAAGATCGAGATCGTCACCGAACTCGAAAGCGGCGGCGCGAAGGACGTGGGCTACAAGGCCGCCGAAGACGCGCTGCAGGCGCACCCGGATCTGCGCGGCATCTTCGCCATCAATGATCCCGCGGCGCTCGGCGCCCGCGCGGCGCTGGAAAAGGCGGGCAAGACGCAGCAGGTCGTCATCGTCGGCTTCGACGGCCAGCCCGAAGGCAAGCAGGCGATCAAGGACGGCAAGATCTACGCCGACCCGATCCAGTTCCCCGACAAGATGGGCGTGCAGATCGTGGATGCGATCATCCGCCACTCGAAAGGCGAAGAGCTGCCGCCGCAGATGCTGATCCCCACGAGCCTCTACCGCAAAGCCGATGGCGAGAAGGACCCCGAGCTGAAGTAAGCCTGCCATGACCCGAAGGTCCATTTTCTCCACGAACTCGTCGGCTCCATGTCGCAAGGCGCGGCGGGCAATCCCACGGTCGCGATGATCGAGGCGGCCTTTCGCGCATCACGGACTGCACTGGCGCTACGTGAACATGGAGGTCGCGCCGGAGGACCTCGGCGGCGGCGGTGCGCGGCGCGCAGGCGATGGGCTTTCGCGGATTCAATTGCAGCATGCCGCACAAGGTCACGGTCATCCCGCATCTCGACGGGCTGGGCGAATCGGCCGCGGCTGATGGGCGCGGTGAATTGCGTGGTGCGGCGCGACGACCAGCTCATCGGCGAAAACACCGACGGCAAAGGCTTTCTCAATTCGCTGCAGAGGTCATCGATCCGAGGGCAAGAAGCGTGGTGCTCTTCGGCGCGGGCGGCGCCGCGCGCGCCATCGCGGTGGAACTCGCCCTCGCCGGGGCACGCAGCGATCACCGTCGTCAATCGCTCCGAGGCACGCGGCGAGGAGCTGGCGGAACTGCTCCGCACGCAAGCTGGCTCGATGCCGAACTATGTCCCGTGGCGCGGCGACTACGCCGTGCCCGCGGGACCGACATCGTCATCAACGCCACCTCCATCGGCCTTTACGAACCCGAGGCGCGGCTCGCAGATCGTGCTCGATTCGCTCGCGCCCGGCATGGTCGTGGCCGATGTCGTCTTCAACCCGCCCCGCACGCGCTTCCTCCGCGATGCCGACGCGCGCGGCTGCACCGTCGCTCGACGGCCTCGGCATGCTCGTGAACCAAGGCGTGATCGGCATCCAATACTGGACCGGCATCGACCCCGATGCCGCGGTGATGCGCCGAGCGCTCGAGCAGGCGTGGACGTGGCTTAACTAACGGCTCACTGTCTTACTGGCTCACTGACTTACCTTCCTCGCGATGAAACCCCGCCACCTCCTGCTAGCCACTCTCTCACTGCTATCTCCGCCACCGCGGCCGATAACGAATTCGTCGCGGAGAAGACCATCGCGGCGCATCCTTCGTGGGTCATCGGCACGAAAGAAGTCGAGCTCGCCATCACGCAGTCCGGCGGTCACATGGCGCCAGTCACGTTTTTCCGCGACACCGAGAAGCCGGTGCAGCCCTACCACATTTCGCCCTGGCAGGAGGAAGGGCTGAAGCTCGAGCCGCCGGTGCTGCGCGTGCTGCGCGGCGATTGGTTCTGCATGCCGTTCGGCGGCAACGCCGAGCCGTGGCGAGCGAGCAGCCCATCCGCCGCACGGCGAAGTCGCCGGCGAGAAGTGGCAGCTCGCCGGCGCCAAGCGCGGGCGGCGTCACCACCCTGCGCCTGCAGATCGAGACCAAGGCGCGCCCCGGCAACATCACCAAAGAGCTCTCGCTCATCGACGGGCAAAACGTGGTCTACAGCCGCAACGTCATCGAAGGTTTCGCCGGCCCACGCCGCTGGGTCATCACGCCACCCTCGCGATGCCGGAGCGCGGAGGGCGTGTTTCGCATCGCCACCAGCCCGATCAATTTCGGCATGACCAACCCCGCCGTCTTCAGCGATCCGGCAAAACGCGAATATCAATGCTTCGCCATCGGCGCGCGCTTCACCTCGTCGAAAGCAGTGCCGCTCATGTTCAAAGGCGCCCCGGATGCCGACGTCATCGCGCTGCCCGCGCGCCGCGGCTACGCCGATCTCCTCCAGCTTTGCAACCAGCCCGGCGACATCGCCTGGACCACCGCCACGCGCGCCGACGAAGGCTGGGTCTGGTTTGCGCTCAAAGATCCTGCGGTGCTCAATTCCACCGTCTTGTGGATCGAGAACCACGGCCGTCACGGCGTGCCGTGGAATGGCCGCAACAACTGCCTGGGCCTCGAAGATGTTTGCGCCTTTTTCGCCGATGGCCTGGTCCCCTCCGCCAAGCCGAACGTCCTCACCAAAGAAGGCGTAAAAACCGCGATCGAGCTCAGCGCGGAAAAACCGACCGCGATCAATTACATCCAGGGCGTGGCCAAAGTGCCCGCCGGTTTCGAGGAGGTGAGCGCCATCGAATTCGGACCTGGCCGCGCCATCCTCATCTCCCCCAGCGGGGTGAAGGTGACCGTGCCAGTGCGGCACGAGTTCCTGAAAACCGGGAAGCTGTAGAGCGGTCGCCGGCTGTTACTCTTTCGCCGCGGCGTTTACCTCCACGTCGCCGCGATGCCGCTTCTGCTGCTCCGGCGGCAGGTTTTCGTAGAACTTCTGGTTGAGCCGCGCTTGCGCCGCGACCGGCAACACGCGGCGGGCGGCGACGAGCGCCTTGTTCACCGCGCCGGGGACGATGAAAAGCTCGCCTTTCATCAGGCCTTCGTAGCCGGCTTTCGCCACGTCCTGCGGCGCCATGAGGTTGCCTTGCTGGAAGCCGCGCACGGCCATCATGTCGGCCTTTGGGAAGAAATCGGTGTCGGTGGGGCCGGGGCAAAGCGCGGTGACGGTGATCCCGGTTTCCTCGAGCTCGATGGCGAGTGCCTCGCTCCAGGAAAGCAGGAAGGCCTTCGTGGAATGGTAGACATTGAGCAGCGGGCCCGGCTCGAAGCCGGCGATGGACGCGGTATTGAGAATGCGCCCCGCGCCCCGCCCGAGCATCGAGGGCAGGAAGAGTTTGGTGAGCCGCAGCGGCGCTTCGATATTCAGGCGCACCATGGCGAGATCGTGATCGAGCGGGATTTCCCAGGTGTTTCCGCGGAAGCCTTTGCCGGCGTTGTTTACCAGGATTTCGATCGGCACGCCGGTGCTTTGCAGCTCATCGAAAAGCTCGCGCGCGGTCTCCGGCTGCTCCAGGTCCTTGGCGAGCACGCGCACGTCTGCCTGGTGCTGCGCGCGGAGGGTGTGCGCGACCACCTGCAGTTCCGATTCCACCCGCGCCACGAGCACGAGCGGGTGACCGTGCGCGGCGAACTCGTGCGCGAGGTGCAGGCCGATTCCGCTGGAGGCCCCGGTGATCAGCGTCATTTCCTTGCTCATACTGGAGAGCATCGCGCGGCGGGGGCGCCTCGGGTGTGCCCGGCGCGCCGGGCGACTATGGCCGCAACGTTTCCTCGATGATGCGATACGCCGCTTCGCGTGCTTCGTTCGGGAAATCGTGCGGGCAATCGGGGTGGATAACCTGGAGATGGTCGGGCTGGCCGAGGAGGGCGAAGACGGGCCTGGCCGCGGCGACGATGCGGTCCACCGAGGCGTGCTGGAAATTGGAATCGTGCAGCGGCGCATTGATGAAGACGCGGCGCGGGGCGAGGGCGGCGATCAGCTCGTAAAAATCGAAAGGGATTTCCGGCAGCCGGCCGGCGTAGGCGGAGAGGCGGGGCATGTAGCGCTCCTGCGCCCAACCCTGGCCCGGCTGCCAGCGCTTCGCGTCGCCGCCGTAGTAATCGGGGAAGGCGTCGAAGCCGCAGCTGGTGACCACCGCCTTGATGCGTTCATCGAAAACGCCGGCGAAGATGGAATTGTGGCCGCCAAGCGAATGGCCGATCGCGGCGTAAGAGCCGTGGCGCACCTCGGCCATTTCATCGAGCAGATCGAGCGCGCGGACGTGATTCCAGATCGCTTTCATGGTGCCGCTTTGCCAGCCGAGCTTTTTCAGGTCGGGCCAGTATTTCGCGAGGTGCGGATAGCTCGGCGCGATGGTGATAAAGCCGCGCTCCGCAAGCTCGGCGGCGTACCCGCGATTCGCTTTGCCGCCGAGGCCCGCCACCACGTCGTGGCCAATGTCGTTGTTGGTCGGATGCAGGCAGAGCACCGCGGCGGCTGGTTTTTCTTTCGACGCCGATTTCGGGATGAGCAGCCACGCGGGCGTGCGATCGCCCGGCTCGCTCGCATACGTGATGAGGCGGCGCACGTAGCTGCCGGCGTCGGCCTCGCTCTCGACTTTCACGTCGAGAGGGCCGCGCTTTTCGGGGCCGGGCAGCGGCCCCATGACTTCCTGGGCGGCCTTCAGAATTTCCGCGCGGCGATGCTGCCAGTCGGCGGCGGTGCGGACGGGCTGGAGTTGCTGCGCGGCGTCGCGGTAGACGAGCTGGTTTTCGCGCGGGAGGCGAGTGGGAGCGGGCTCGGCGAGGGCGGTGGCGGTGAGGAAGAGGGTGGCGACGTGGGGGAAACGCATGGCAGTGTTCAGTATTCAGCCTTCAGTCCCCATGAATCGAAGAACTTTTCTTGCCAACGCCACGGCTGCTCTCGCCGTTACTCCGTTTTCCCTGCGCGCGGCGGGCGCCGGCAAAATCAAGATCGGGCAGATCGGCACCGGGCACGCGCATGCGAGCGGGAAAATGGAGGCGATCCGCAAATCGACAGAGTACGAGGTGGTGGGAATCGTGGAGCCGGATGCGGAGTGGCGGGCGCGGGCGGAGAAGAGCGCCGCCTACCAAGGGCTGAAGTGGATGACGGTGGAGCAGCTTTTGGAGGCGCCCGGGCTGCAGGCGGTGGCGATCGAGACGGAGGTGAAAAATCTGGTGCCGATGGGCACGCGCGCGGTCGCGGCGGGCAAACACATCCACCTAGACAAGCCCGCGGGCGAATCGCTCGCGGCGTTCCGCGATTTGCTCGGCCAAGCCGCCGCTAAAAAAGTCAGTGTGCAGATGGGCTACATGCTGCGGTACAATCCGGCGTTCGAGCTGCTCTTTCGGCTGCTGAAGGACGGGACGCTGGGCGAGGTCTTTTCCGTCGATGCCTCGATGAGCAAGCTGCTCGCGGCGGGCGAGCGAACGAACCTTCTGCCCTACCGCGGCGGCGCGATGTTCGAGCTTGGCTGCCATGTGCTCGACGCGGTGATCACCGTGCTCGGGAAACCCACGAAGGTGACGCCGTTCGGGCGCGCCTCCGGCTCCGATGGGCTCCTCGACAACCAACTGGCGGTGCTCGAATATCCGAAGGCGACGGCCACCGTCCGCAGTGCGCTCATCGAGGTGGAGGGCGGCGCGCGGCGGCAATTCGTGGTGTGCGGGACCAAGGGCACATTCGATATCCGGCCCCTGGAGTCCGGCACCGCGCGCCTGGCGCTCACCACCGCCAGCGGCGAATATCGGAAAGGCTACCAGGACGTGAAGTTCCCCAAGATGACCGGGCGGTACGATGGGGAATTCGCGGACCTCGCAAAAGTGATCCGCGGCGAAAAGACGCTGGCGTGGTCGCCCGAGCACGATCTGACGGTGCACGAAGCTCTGCTGCAGGCGAGCGCCGCGCCGTAAGTGGCGATTTAGCGGGCGTATTGGATTTCGAGGGACCAACTGCCCAAGCCGCCGCGGCTGTTGAGGGCGTCGTCGCGGATGAGGAGGCGCCAGGGGCCGTTGGGGTTTTGGCCATTGAAGGTGGCGAAGTTGGAGGCGTAGGGGCGGGCGAGGCTGAGGCCGGCGATGGCGGGGACGGGCGCGGGGAAGGGGTCAAGGGGGGCGCCGAGATTGGCCGGGCGGAAGCGGCCGTTCCAGAGGAGCGTGGTGGTGGGGAGGGTCACGTCGGCGTGATCGTCGAGGATGAGATTGATGTCGCCGGCGAATTCGCCGCCGACGTCGGACATGGGAACCATTTTGCCGCCGGCGGGGCTGACGAGGAGCATGTCTACATCGGCGCTGTGGCCGTGGCCGTAGTGATCCAGGTGCAGGACTACTTTCGTGATCACGGGGACGGGAAAGGGGGGAATGCCGGGGATATTCACGTCGATCTTGTTGGCCCCGTAGGGCTCGGCGTTGCCGTTGGTTTTCGGAAATTTCGGAAGCTGGACCGAGGCGGTGCTGGAGAAGGTGGCAGTCTCGATGATGCCCAGGGTGATGGGGAAAGCGACGGCGCCGATGAAGGTGCCGTTGTCCCGCAGCTCGATCATGGGCTGGATGGTCGCGCCGAGCGCGCCGGTGGCGGTGAAATCGAACGAGGCGACACCGGTGGCGCCGGTATTGAGGGCGCCCAACGTGACGGGCGCCGAGGGGCTGAGGACACCGCCGGCGCCGAGCAGGCTGGCGGTGACGCCGGCCAGGTTGGCCGCGCCGTCGTTGCGAATGGAGAAGGCGACCGAGACGGTTTCGCCGGGCTGGACGAAGGCATCGTTGACGACATTCCCGGAGGTGACGTTGAAGCCGGCGGGCGCCGCGTGGCCGTCCTGCGACGAGCCGTAGAGGGTGAGCTTCACGCGCTGGAGGGTGCCGACGATCGACTTCTTGCGATCGGCGACGCGGACCGTCCAGGTGCCGCTGGCCGCTTCGCCCCAATGCTGCGGGGTGGTGAAGAGCGCGCCGAGGTAGTGCGCGGTTTTGTCGCGCAGGCGGGTGGGCATCAGCTTGGTGGAGACGCTGGTGGTCTCGCCGGTGGGGGAAATGAGCGTGACTTCGAGCTGGCCCCGCTGGGCGTGGAGGATATCGAGCTGCACCTCGACCTGCTCGACGCGCAGGCGCGGCTCGTTGATCACGAAGGTGCGGGTGAGGCCGTTGGGGTTGTTGTCCGGGATGGGATTGGGGCTCTTGCTCTCCGCTTCCACGGAGATTTCCGGAGGGAGATTGGTCCAAGTCTGAGCCAAGGCCACCGCGGCGGACGCGTCGACGAGGCCGGCGCCGTATTGGTCGTTGAAATGGAAGTTGGCGCCGTTGGTTTTCCAGCCGAGGTCGCCCTCGTGGATTTTGCGCGCGGTGCGGATGAGGATTTCCTTCACGTCGCGCCAGCCGAGGGTGGGCTTCGCCTGGAGCATCAGCGCCACGACGCCGGCGACCTGCGGCGCGCAAGCGGAAGTGCCGCCGAAGTATTTCGTGTAGTTGAGGTCGGAGAAGTCGAGGAAGGCGCCGGTGTAATTGAAGCCGTCCTCGCCGGGGCGATCGACGGCAGCCACCTCCAGCGTGCCGCCCGCGGTGGGCGCGGCGCAGAGCAGGTTCGAGCCGCTCTCGGCGTAGAAGGCCCTGATCCCGGTGTTGTCGATGCCGCCGACGGCGATGGTCTGGCGGAGGCTGGCAAAGCCATCGAAAGGTGAGGCATCGCCGCGCAGAGCGCCATTGCCACCGGACCAAATGAAGATGGTGCCGAGGCCGTTGCGCCCGTTTTGCACGCCGTCTTCGATCGCGGCGAGGGCCAGCGGGCCGGGGCCTTCATACTCTAGGCCATTATCGAACGGGCCCCAACTGTTGCTCTTGATGTCGATCGCGTCGTTGCGGAAGGCGAAGGCGGCGGCGTCCTCGGCATCGGTGGTGGGGAAGGCGATGAGGCGGAGCGCGGCGAGCTTGGCGTTGAAAGCGACGCCGGCGAGGCCGATGCCATTGTTGCCGGCGGCGGCGGCGAGGCCGGCGCAGGCGGTGCCGTGATCGTCGCCATCGAACGGGGGCGGGAGCGGATTGGTGTCCTGGCCGTTGAAATCGTAGCTGACATCGGCGCGGTAGTTGGGGGCGATGTCGGGGTGGTTCCGCTCGAGGCCGTCGTCGACGATGCCGATGGTGATGCCGTCCCCGCGGAAGTTATCCCAGGCGGCGGCAAGGTTCAGGTCGATGCCGGGCTCGCCACTGCTTTGGCCGGTGTTTCTCAGGTACCACTGGTCGGTGAGGAAGAGGGTGTCGTTGGGGAGGAAGCGTTTGCTTTTCTGCTGCGCGAGCTGCGGATCGGCGGCGAGAACCCCCGGGAGTTTGCGGAGGCGCTCGCCAGCCTGGAGGGCGCTGCCGGCCGGTGGGCCGGATTGGAAAAGGTACCAGCCGGGCGCGCCGGGGGCGGGGCCGAGATTCGCGACGCCAGCCGCGAGGGCGGTGGCCTCGGGATTGGCGCCGGGGGCGAGGCGGACGGCGAGGCGCTCGGTGACGAGCCGGCGGGTAGCCTCACTGCGCGGCCGGCCTTTTTCGTAAAGGACCAGGTCGCCGCCGGAGGCTTCCGCAACGCCGCGCATTTCTTCGACGCTGGCCCGCATGGGGACGCGCTGGGGGCGCTTCTCCCGGTGGACTTCATCCTGGGCGATGACGAAAGTGCGCCGCTGGCCGTGGTCCTGAAGGGTGTAGGAGGGCTTCAGGGGCTCGGCGAAGACCGCCGCCGGGAGGAGAAGGAGCGTGGCGAGAAGGAGCAGGTGGGGGCGGGCCATGACGGGTGGGTGTCTTCCACAGATTGGGCGGGTTTTCCAGTGGGAGGTGGTGGAATTTCGGGGGATTTGAGACGAATCGGCGGTTTTCGGGGGGGTGGGGCCCGAGTTTCGGGGGACTGGAAAGGCGCGGCGGAGGGTCGGAAATTTTGAAAAGGAAAGAGCGGGGCGTTTGATGCGCTGGTTGGGGGAGAAGGTTTTGAATTTAAGCCGGTTGGAGTGTTATATCATAGGCGGGGACTTTTTGGGGTTTGGGTGAGCACTTTTTTGCATTTCTATTGCGGGGGGTCCCAACCTAAGATCCCGTCCATGCGTGCGCGCCCTATCGGCTTCTGGCTCGCCCCTTTGTGCGTGCTGGCAAATGTGTGTGGCGCTCTCGCCGCCACCCCCGCGCAGCAATTCACCGATACCGACGGCGATGCCTATAGCGTGACGCTCGCCGGCCCGGGCAGCGTGGTGGTGGACCAAGGCCCCGGCGATGGTCCCATCCGCGGCCTGGCGCTGACGGGCACCACCGCCGGAAGCGTCCTCACGGTGCGGCTCGTGACCAAAGTCGCGGACGGCGTCGTGACCATCGGCGCCGTGACCGGCGCGGGCTCGCTGCAAAGCCTTAACGCGAAGACGTCGGACCTGACGGGCGCCGGGGTCGCGCTCGGCGGAGGGCTCGGCACGGTCACGCTGCGCGATATTGCGGATGGGGCGAATATCAGCGCGGGGGTGGATGCAAAATTGAAGACCACCAAGCTCACCGCCGCGCGCATTGGCGCGGCGACGATCCAAACGGGGGCGAAGAATTTCGCTCTCACCGCGCAACAGATCGGCGGGGCAAAGTTCAAGGCGGGCGCAGTCACTTCATTCAAAGTGACGGCCGGCAACGCCGTGGCCGATGTCGACGCCACCGGCAAGCTCGTCGCGCTCTCCGTGACGGGCGGCGACTTCACCGGCCATGTCCGCGCGGCGGCGATCGGCTCGATCCGCATCGCCAAAAGCCGCGCCGGGGCGGGTGGCTCGATCACGAACAGCTTCATCGCCGCCAAATCCATCGGGCCGGTGATCGTCGATGGCAGCATCACCGGCAGCTACCTCATGGCCGGCGCGGATTTCGGCGCCGATCGCGAGCCCGGCGGCACCGGGTTGAACGCCGACACCTTCGCCGCCGGCAGCCTGAAAAGCGTGCTGGTGAAGGGGAACCTCGCGGACTCGGTGATCGGCGCCGGGCTGCACCCGGTGGATACCGCGTTCGGCGACCTGAATGATGGGACGCTCGGGGGCAAGCTGAGCCGGCTCACCTCGTTCACCATCAAGGGACAGATCACGGGCAAGAGCGTGGTCGGCGCCGGGCTGCTGCCGGTGTTCGTCTCGGTGAACAAGGTGCGCTTCAAGCCGCTGCTCGATCTGCGCTTCGTCTCGCGGAAGGTGCGCGAGGCCCGCGCGGCGCAGGTGGTGGCGCCGCCGCTCGATCCCACCGCCACGGCCCCTGCCGCCACGGGCGCGGGCTTTTTGTTCGGCGGCAATGATCCGCTCCAGACCGGCGTCGCCGCGGGCACGATCGAGATGAAGCGCATGGCGGTGCTCCGCGGGCGCACCATCAATCGCGACGGCGTCGCCGCGCCGGGCGTCACGATCGCCGTGTTCGATCATCCGGAATTCGGGCAGACCTTCAGCCGTGAGGATGGGCAGTTCGATCTTGCGGTGAATGGCGGCGGTTTACTGACGCTGAAATTTGCCGCCGCCGGGCTGATGACCGCCCACCGCCAGATCGATGCGGCGCAGCTCGATTTCAACAATGTGGGCGACGTGGCGATGGTCGGCGCCGATCCGAATGCCACGGACATAAGCTTCGGCCCGACGGAGCCGATGCAGGTGCACGAGGCCTCCTTCCAAACTGACGCGGAAGGCTCGCGCCACGTCGTGGCGATCTTTCAGCCCGGCACCAGCGCAACGATGATCCTGCCCGACGGCACGCCGCAGCCCATCGCACCCGGCGGCACGCTGCGCGTGCGCGCCACGGAATTCACGGTCGGGCCGAATGGCGAGCGCGCGATGCCCGCGCAATTGCCGCCGAACAGTGCCTACACCTTTTGCGTCGAGTTCGGCGCGGACGAGGCGGTGAATGCGAACGCGCCGCGGGTGAACTTCGATAAGACGGTCTTCACCTTTGTCGAGAATTTCCTCGGCTTCCCGACGGGCACGATCGTGCCGAATGGCACCTTCAACCGGCTCGAGGGCCGCTGGGTCGCGGAGGGAAATGGGCTCGTGATCAAGATCGTCGGCGAGACCGGCGGGATGGCCGATCTCGACGTCACCGGCGATGGCGCGGCCGATACCGGCGCACCGCTCACCGCGCTCGGCATCACCGACGCCGAGCGCACGCAGCTCGCGGCGAGCTATGCCGGGAACCCGAGCCTGTGGCGCGTGCCCATCACCCATTTCACGTTTCCGTTCGACTGGAACTTTGGCTACGGCGCGGCGTCCTCGGCGTCGGAGCCGACGACGACGCCGCAATCCGATCGGCCGCCGGACAAACCGGACGATCCGCCCAACGTCTACATTCAGCCGCAAGTGCTCGGCGAGCGCCTGCCGATCACGGGCACGCCCTTCACCCTGAACTACCGCTCGAACCGCGTCGCCGGCCGCACCGCCGCGCGCCGGCTGAGCATCCCGATCACCCAGGCCGCCCCGCCCCCGGATCTGCGCGGCGTAGGCTTGAAAATCGAGGTCGCCGGCCGCGTGTTCTTCCAGGAATTCCCGCCGGCGCCGAATCAGATCCATGAATTCGAGTGGGACGGGCGGGACGCCTACGGGCGCCTCGTGCCGGGCCGGCAGCCGGTAAAGGTCACGCTCAGCTATCTCTACGATCTCGTTTACACGGGCACGGCGGCCTTCGCGCGCAATGGCGACGGCACGCCGATTCCCGGCGTGGTCGGCCGGCGGCAAGTGGCCTTGAGCAAGACCTCCACCCTGATCATCGGCGACTTCGATTTCCGCCGGCTCTCGATCGGCGGCTGGACGCTGAGCGCGCATCACACCTACGACCCGCTCGGCCAAATCCTGCACCTCGGCGACGGCACCGAGCGCAGCGCCCAGGGTGTCAGTAAGTCGATCACCACGGTCGCCGGAGGAGGAACCCTTTTCGGCCCCGCCGCCGATGGCCACCTTGCCACCGAGGCCGACTTGCGCATCTTCAACGGCGGCGACGTCGCCTTCGCCGCGGACGGCTCGATGTTCATTTCGGAGACTCCCGGCGGTGGCGGGCGGATTCGGAAAGTCGCCCCGGACGGCATCATCAGCACGATCGCAGGGGCCGGCACGTTTGGTCAGACGGGCGACGGCGGCCCGGCGATCGACGCGACTTTCGATCGCCCGCAAGGTCTCGCCTTCGGGCCGGACGGCAGCCTCTACATCGTCGATAGCCTCGCGGGTCTCATACGCAAGATCGCCGCCAACGCGAGCGGCCAGGTGACGGTGAACAGCATCATCACCACCGTCGCGGGCGGCGGCGCGAGCTTCCAGGACAATGTGCCCGCGACGCAGTCGCAGCTCCGCCAGGATCAGCACCCCACCGGCTACGGCATCGCCGTCGGCGCGGATGGCAGCATTTACATCCCCGACGGCTACCATTTTTGCGTCCGCAAAGTCGGCACCGACGGCATCATCACCACCGTGGCGGGCGCGGGGATCAATGCGAATCCGCCCAACCTCGGCGACGGCGGTCCTGCCACGCAGGCACGGGTGATCGATCCCACGGGCGTCGCGCTCGATCCACAGGGCAATCTCTACATCTCCGAGGCGGGGCACGTGCGGAAGGTCACGCCCGACGGCATCATCCATACGGTGGCCGGCGCCTACAGCGGCGGCAGCTACGCGGAAGGCATCCCCGCGACGCAGGCGCTGGTCGATGCGCGCGACCTCGTCGCCTTCGCGGATGGCAGCTTCACCTTCGTCGAAGGCAGCAATGATCCGAACCTCAACTACCGCGCGCGCCACGTCGATGCGCAGGGCATCATTCGCACGATCGCCGGGATCGGCGGCACGCCCGGCTTCGACGGCGACGGCGGCCTGCCGCGGCAGGCGCACCTCAGTATCTGCAACATGCTCGGCATCTCGCGCGATGGCCGCCTGCACGTCGTCGATCACGGCAATACACGCGTCCGCGCGATCGGCTCCACGCTGCCGGGCTTCACCGCCGCGCACCTCGAAATTCCGTCCGAGGACGGGCGCGAGCTCTACCGCTTCGACGAATTCGGGCGGCACCTCACCACGCACGACACCTTCACCGGCACGGCGATTCACACCTTCGGCTACGACACCGATGGCCAGCTTGCGAGCATCACCGACGCCGATGGCAACGTGACCAAAATCACCCGCACCGCCGGTGGCGCGCCGACCGCGATCACCGCGCCTTTCGGGCAAAAGACGACGCTCACCACCGACGCGAGCGGCATGCTCGCCAGCCTCCGCGACCCCGCCGGCGGCACGCACACATTCACGAACACCGCGGATGGCCTGCTCACTTCGACGACCGATCCCGCCGGCAGCACCCACACTTACCAATACGATAGCAGCGGACGGCTCTTGAAAGCGGACTGGCAAGGAGCACCAATGAGCACGCTCGCGCGCACCGATCTGCCGCTCGGCTATTCCGTCGAGCTGAGCGACGCGCTGCGCAGCGAGGGGACTTTCAAAATCGAAACGCTCGCGAATAGCGATGAGCTCCGTACGAACACCGATGCCGCCGGACTCGTCACCACCGACCGCCGGCGTGAAAGCGGCGTGCATACGCGCACCGAGCCGACCGGGATGGTGCGGACCACGACCTTCAACGCCGACCCGCGCTTCGGGATGCGCGCGCCGTTCATCACCGCCAGGACCGTGGCCGCGCCGAGTGGGAAGGCCCAAACCTTCTCCGCGACCCGGACGGCCACGCTCACCGAGGCGGCCGATCCGCTGACGCTCGCCGGCTTTCAGGAAACGTACACGTTGAACGGCCGCACGTTCGCGCGCACCTTCAACCCGGCGACGAAAACCTTCGATCGCGTCTCCCCCGAGGGCCGCCACCTTTTGCAGACGCTCGATGCGCGAGGCCGGCTCGTCAGCGCCAAGCCCGGCGATCTCGCTGAACTGCAGTTCACTTTCGATGCGAAAGGCCGCCGGCTCGCCTCGATCCGCACGGCGGGCGCGCTCGAGCGCCGGATCACCTTCGCCTACGATGCCGGCAGCCGCCTGGCAAAGATCACGGATCCGCTCGCCCGCATCACCACCTTCACCCGCGATGCCGCCGGCCGGCTCACGCGTTCGGTGCTGCCCGGCGCGCGCACGGTGAATTTCGGCTACGATGCGAAAGGCCGGCTCACCGCCCTCACGCCGCCCGGCCGGCCGGCCCACCAACTCGCCTACACCAGCTTTGACGCGCTGCTGCGCCACACCGCGCCGGACGCAGGCGGCGGCGCCAGCACGACGGATTTTGAATACGCCGCCGATGCGCAGCTTTCGAAAATCACCCGCCCGACGGGCGACACCGTCGCTTACGCCTACGATTCGGCGGGCCGCCTCGCGACCCTCATCGTCGCGGCGGGCGCGACCACTTTCTCCCGCGACGCGCAAGGCCGGCTGGCCACGATCACTTCGCCCGATGCGACCGTGGCTCGCAGTTTCGACGGAGACATCCTGCTCGGGGAAACGTGGACCGGCGCGGTCGCCGGGAGTGTCACGCGGACGATCGACCAGGACTTCCGCGCCGCCTCGCGGACCGTCACCAGCGGCGCCTCGACGAGCACGACCGCGTTCACGTACGACGACGACAGCCTGGTCACTGACGCCGGGCCGATGACCCTCACCCGCGACGCCTCCGGGCTCGTCACCGCCATCACCATCGGTACGCTCGTCGAAGCGCTCGCCTACAATGGCTTCGGCGAGCTCATCTCGCATTCCGCCCAGCGCAACGGCGCCACCATCTTCGCCCAGGAGCACACGCGGGACGCGCTCGGCCGCATCACCGAAACTGTTGGGACGATCGGCGGGACGACCGATACCTACAGCTATAGCTACGATGCCGCCGGGGGCCTGGCCGAGACTCAGAAAAACGGCGTGATCACCGCGACGTATACTTACGATGCCAACGGTAACCGCCTGACCGCTGCGGGCCTCGCGGCAACTTATGACGCCCAGGATCGCCTCCTCACCCGCGATGCCGTCACCTATGTCCACAACGACGCCGGCGACCTCGTCTCGGCCACCGACGGGGCGGCGCGAAACAACCAATTCACCTACGATGCCTTGGGCAATCTCAGGTCCGCGACGATCTCCGCCACGACCATCACCTATCGCGTGGATGGGATGGATCGGCGCGTCGCTCGCCTCGAAGGTGGCGACACCACCCGGTATCTCTATCAGGATGCCCTGCGCATCGCCGGGGTCATCGAGCCCAGCGGCCAGCTCGCCAGTTTCGTCTACGCCCAGGGCCGCCATGTGCCGGATTACATGGTGAAAGGCGGCGCCACGTACCGGCTGCTCACCGATCCGAACGGCAGCGTCCGCCTCGTCGTCAACACCGCCGATGGCTCGGTCGCGCAGCGGCTCGATTACGATGCTTTCGGCCAGATCGCGCTCGACACCTTGCCCGAGTTTCAACCCTTCGCCTTCGCCGGCGGTCTCTACGACGCACAGACCAACGTGCTCCGCTTCGGCGCCCGCGACTACGATCCGGAGACCGGCCGCTGGACCACGAAAGACCCGATCCTTTTCGAAGGCGGCGACACGAACCTTTACGCCTACGTCGCCAACGACCCGGTGAACCGTCGCGACCCCTCCGGCTTGTTCTCGGGCTCGGAAACCGTGAACATCCTTGACCCGGTGACCGGAACTTACATTGATTACAATCCCGACCGCGACGATCTCTCGCGTGATCAACGTGATCGCCTCGACTACCTACGGGATCAGAAGGATAAAGGAGAAAGGCTTACCTCCTTCCAGGAGGCCGAGCTGAAAAGATTGGAAGATAGGCAATCCAGGGAAATCGAGGCGGAGGGCGAGAGGGAATCGGAGACGGAAAATGAGATGAACGATGTTTGAGGATTATTCCCCGATCCATGGCCCCTGCGGAGGAAACTCGACGAGCGCTCCCCTTCTCCTTGAAGGAGCTCGTGCGCTCGCGATACTCTTCCGCCGCCTCTCGTGAAAACGCCGCTCCTCTTCCTCGCCTGCTCGCTCTGCGCTGCCGCGCTCCACGCGCAAGGCACCATCCGCGCCACGACGACTATTCATCCCGATGGCACGCGCAGCACCAGCGTCGTCGATCCGGACAAAATGACCATGGAGGAAACGGTGTACGATGGAGCCAACAAAGTCCTGCGTAAGGTCACCTACCTGCTCGATGAGCGGAACCAGCCGCTCGGCTCGATCGCTTACGACCCCAAGGGCGTCATTCTCTACAAGGCCAGCTACAAGCGCGACGGCGCCGGGCGCATCGAGGAGGAGAGCATCAGCTCCGCGGAGGGCCAGTTTATCCGCCGGCGCGTCTACACCTACGGCGCGCAAAACAAGGTGACCAACATGGTCGAGTACGACGCCCAGGGGAACATCGTCGCCCAGCCCCGCAAGACCGGTCCCGGCCGGCCGGACAAGAAAAAGAAGTAGGCAAGGGGGCGCTCAAGAAGCGTTGAACCCTTGGCGGGATCAGCTTCAATGGGCGCATGTTTCCTCCAAGGCATCTCTCCGCGCTCGCTCTCGCTTTGCTTCTTGGCCCCGGCTTTTCCGCCCGCGCGGTGGAGATCGAGGGCGTCACCACCAGCGCGCCGGAGCGCACGGGGCTAAAGGGGGACGCGCGCACGGCGGTGCCGGCCGTGGCCGCGGCGGATGATTCGGCGGAAAAGGCGCGCTCGAAGTTCCGCATCCCGCCCGGGTTCGCCACCGATCTCTGGGCCGCGGAGCCGCTGCTCTCGAACCCCGTGGCGTTTTGCCTCGATGGCCAGGGACGCGTCTTCACCTCGGAGACGAACCGCTACCGCACCAGCACGCTCGATATCCGCCACTACATGTTCATGCTGGAGGACGATCTCGCGAACCGGAACCAGGCCGACTGGACCGCGAGCATCAAACGGAACTTTCCCGATGAATGGCAGAAGCTGAACATCGAGACCGAGGTGGTGCGGCTGGTGGAGGATTCCGATGGCGACGGCAAAGCGGACCGCTCCCGCGTGTACGCGGATGGCTTCAATACCCTGCTGGACGGCATCGCCTCCGGCGTGCTCGCGCACGATGGGAGCGTCTGGTTTACGAATATCCCGAGCCTCTGGCGCCTGGATGGGATCGGCCCGGATGGGCGCGCGCAGAAAAAGGAAGCGCTGCACACGGGCTACGGCGTGCGCTTTTCCTACACCGGCCACGATTTCCACGGGCTCATCCTGGCGCCGGATGGGCGGCTCTATTTCTCCATCGGCGATCGCGGCGCGCACGTGAAAACGAAGGAGGGCAAGAAGATCGCGCTGCCCGATGAAGGCGGCGTCTTCCGCTGCGAGCCGGATGGCAGCGGCCTCGAGCTCTTCATGCGCGGGCTGCGCAATCCGCAGGAACTCGCGTTCGACGATTACGGCAACCTCTTCACCGGCGACAACGATTCCGACCAGGGCGACCGCGAGCGCTGGGTGCTCGTCTGCGAAGGCGCCGATGCCGGCTGGCGCATCGGCTGGCAGCACAATCCGCTCGGCAAGGAGCGCAACCCATGGTTGGCCGAGAAAATGTGGGAGCCGCGCGGCCCCGCGACGCCGCTGCACATCCTCTCGCCGATCGCGAATCTGCCCGATGGCCCGAGCGGATTCGCGCACTATCCGGGCACCGGCCTGCCGGAGAAGTTCGAGGGCAATTTCTTCCTATGCAGTTTTAAGGGAAGCAGCGCGCGGAGCGTCATCGTCACTTACAAAAACAAGCCCAAGGGCGCGGGCTACGAGCTCGTGGAGCAAACCAACTTCATTGACAGCGTGCAGGCGACGGATGTCGATTTCGGCCCGGACTCGAAGATCTATTTCAGCGAGTGGGGCGAAGGGTGGGAGCGCAACAATCGCGGCCGCATCTTCCGCATCTTCCATCCCGAGGCGGAGAAAGCGCAGGCCAGGCAAATCGCGGAAGTGAAGAAGCTGCTCGGCGAAGGCTTCAAGCAACGGCCTGCCGCGGAGCTGGCGAAGCTGCTGGCGCATCACGATCAGCGGGTGCGGCTGCGCGCGCAATGGGCGCTCGCGGAGAAGCCGGAAGCCGCCGCGCTGCTCGCGGAAGCCGCGTCCCGCGGCCAGGGACTCGCGCGCCTGCACGGCATCTGGGGCCTCGGCCATTTTGCGCGCGTGAAGAAACAGCCGGCCGCACTCCAGCCGCTCGTGGCCTTGCTCGGCGACGGGGATGGCGAAGTGCGCGCGAACGCCGCGCGGGTGCTGGGCGAAGGCCGGGCCAAAGAGGCTTCGGGCGCGCTCGTGAAGCTGTTGAAAGACGAGAATCTGCGCGCGCGGTATTTCGCGGCGGAGGCTCTTGGCAAGCTCGGCGACGCCCTGGCGGCCGAGCCGTTGCTCACCATGGCGCGTGAAAATGCGGACCAGGATCAGTATTTGCGGCACGCCGCCGCGGTGGCCCTCTCGCGGCTGAACGTCGAGCCCGCGCTGGCGAAGGCCGCGCAGGATTCAGACAAGGCGCTGCGCACGGTCGCGCTGCTCGCCCTGTACCGCATGGAGTCCGGCCTGGTGGCGCAATTCCTCGCCGACAAAGATCCGCTGCTCGTGAAAGAGGCCGCGCGCATCATCAACGACGCGCCGCTCAGAGCCGCGCAGCCGGCGCTGGCGAAGCTGATCGCTTCCGGCTCGCAAGACGATCAACTGATGATGCGCGTGCTGAACGCGAACCTGCGCGGGGGGCAGGCGAGCAACGCGCTGGCGCTCGCCGCCTATGCCGCGGCCGAGGGCAACCCCGAGCCGCTCCGCGTGGATGCGCTCACTTTTCTCGCGGAATGGGCCAAGCCCGCCGCGCGCGATCACGTCGCCGGTGTCTTCCGCCCGCTGGAGCCGCGCGCGCCCGCGCCCGCGGCCACCGCGCTGAAGCCCGTGCTCGGGCAACTTCTCGCCTCGGCTAGCCCGGCGGTGGGCGCCGCGGCGATCCAGGCGGCCGTATCGCTCGATTTGCGCAGCGAAGCGCCCGCGCTTGCGCAACTCGTGCGCAAGGCGGAGGCGCCGGTGAAATTGCGCGTCGCGGCGCTGAAGGCCCTCGCTGCGTTCGATGCGCCCAGCCTGCGCGAGGCCGTGCAAACGGCGCTCACCGACAAGAATTCCGCGCTCCGCGTGGAAGCAATGGGCCTGCTCGGCAAGCTCGATCCAAACGAAGCCGGCACGCAGCTTTCCGCCGCCTACGCTGCCAGCGAGCCCGCGGAAAAGAAGGTGATCCTCTCCGCCCTCGCCACACTCCAGAGCCCCGCCGCCGCGAAGACCATCGCCGGTTTGCTGGCCAATTTCACCGACCAGCCGCGCGAGGTGCAGCTCGAGCTGCTCGAGGCCGGCCAAAAGCGCTCGGAGCCCGAAGTGAAGCAGGCCCTGCAAAAATCCCAGGGGACGATCAGGAAAGACGACCCGGTCGCGCCCTTCACGGTGGCCATGTACGGCGGCGACCGCGCGGCCGGCGAGAAGCTCTTCAAGGAACACGCTGTCGCCGCCTGCCTACGCTGCCACAAGCTCGGCGGCCAGGGCGGCGACGCCGGCCCGGATCTCAGCGCGATCGGCAAGCACGACCGGCAATACATTTTGGAAAGCATCATCGTGCCGGGCGCGAAGATCGCCGAGGGCTTCGCCATGGTCGTCATCACGCGCAAGGACGGGAAAATCGACGCCGGCTTCCTCAAGAGCGAGACCGCTGACGCCCTCACCGTGCAGGCCCCCGGCGCCCCGGCCGTAGTCATCCCGAAAGCCGAAGTCCAAGCCCGCGACAACGCCCCCAGCGGCATGCTCCCGAACTACGGCGAACTGCTCACCAAGCGTGAGATTCGCGACATCGTGGAATACTGCGCCAGCCTCACCTTGGGCGAGAAGCCCGGCGGCAAAATCGCCGAGACCGCCGCGGAGAAAGCGAAGCGCCTGAAGAAAGCGCACGTGGTGCCGCCGCCGTAGGACGGGGGGAGTCTAATCGCGACGAGCTCTTCCTCAATGCGCGTCACCGTCTTGCTCTCCACCGGCCGCCAACCACTCGCGGATGGCATCCTTGATGTTTTCAATCGCCTCCTCAGGCGTGTCGCCTTGCGAATGACAGCCGGGCAAGGCGGGACAGCTCACGGCCCAGCCCTCTTCGGACTGACGCAGGATAACCCGGTACTGCATGCGCAAAGCTTTCGTGAACCCTCGCGAGACCGCAAGTGCTTCGGTGCTGAAGGAAGATCGGCGGCTAAACTCACGCGCGCCTTTTTTCTTTCGCTTGTACTGGCTGCGTGCTTCGCACCGGTTTCCCCAGCGCAGGATCAGAAGCTCATCGAAGCCGATGTCTGCATTTACGGGGGCACCTCAGGCGGAGTGGTGGCGGCGGTGCAGGTTTCGCGGATGGGGAAGCGCGCGGTGATCGCGGAGCCGGGGAAGCATCTCGGCGGGATGACGGCGGGTGGGCTGAGCGCGGTGGATATCGGCGAGCCGCGCTCGGTGGGTGGAATTGCGCGGGAGTATTTCACGCGGCTGGCGGGCAGCTATGGGAAGACGCTGGCGTGGGACAAGCCGTTCGTGAGCAAGGGCGGGCCGGCGACGGGCGGCGCGTATGCGATCGAGCCGCACGCGGCGGAGCAGCTTTTTGACGAGATGGCGCGCGAGGCGAAGGTGCCGGTGCATTTCGGGGCGCGGCTCGCGAGCGTGAAGAAGGAGGGGGCGCGGATTGTGGAGTTCATCACGGAGGAGGGCGTGGTGTTTCGGGCGAAGATGTTCATCGATGCCACGTACGAGGGCGATCTGATGGCGAAGGCGGGCGTGACTTACACGCTGCAGCGCGAGGGGAATGCGAAGTACGGCGAGACGTACAACGGCATTCACTACACGGAGCTTTATCGCCCGCGCACGGAGCACCAAAAGCCGGGGCCGAACGGGCGCGTGCCGGGCGGGCAGGGCGTGTGGGACCGCGATCTGCCGCTCGATCCGTATGTGGCGCCCGGCGATCCGCAGAGCGGATTGCTGCCGCTCGTGAATGAAGGGGAGCCAGGCACGCCGGGCGATCCGGCGCCGGGCGTGCAGGCGTATTGTTTCCGGCTCTGCCTGACAACGGCGGCGGACCGCATTCCGATCGCGCCGCCGCCGGACTACGATCCGAAGCGCTACGAATTGGTGGCGCGGTTCATCGCAGCCTGCCAGGCGATCGGCGACGACGTCGATCTTCGCTGGTTTTCGAAGCACGACCCGCTGCCGAACGACAAATGGGATTTCAACACGGCGACCTTCGGCGGCAATCTGCCGGGCGCGAGTTGGGAATGGCCGGAGGCCACGTACGCGCGGCGCGAGCAGATCGCGCAGGAGCACGAAAACTATCACCGCGGCTTGCTGCATTTCCTCGCCACCGATCCGCGCGTGCCGGCGAAGGTGCGCGAGGAGATGAAGCGCTATCGGCCTGCCGCGCGATGAGTTCACCGACAGCGGCGGCTGGCCGCATCAGCTTTACATCCGCGAGGCACGCCGGATGGTCTCCGATCTCGTGCTTACGGAGCACCACACCTTCGGCCGCGAGATTGCGCCGAACCCGGTGAGCCTCGGCTCCTATGGCACCGACACGCACGAAATCCGGCGGATCGTCAAAGACGGCGTGGTCGCGCGCGAAGGCAAAACCGCCACCGGCCGCGGCGGCTTCGGGCCGTACCAGATCGGCTATGGCGCCATCGTGCCGAAGGCTGCGGAGTGCGAGAACCTGTTCGTCACCTTCGCGCTCTCGGCCAGCCACACCGCCTTCAGCAGCATCCGCATGGAGCCGGTGTTCATGTGTACGAGCCAATCGGCCGCGACGGCGGCGTGCCTGGCGATCGAGGCGCGTGTGCCGGCGCAAAAGGTGGACCAGGCAAAACTCCGCGAGCGCGCACTGGCCGATGGGCAGGTGCTCGAGTGGAAGGAGAAGGCACTGGCGGCGCAGGAAATCGCGCTCGGCGATTTGCCGCTGCTCTTCGCGGATGACAGCGGGATCGCCGCGCAGTCGGGCGTGATCCGCACCATCCACCCAGCGCGCACGCGCCCGGCTCCGGTGCTGCAGGCGGAGCGAAAATGGGAAGGCAGCCGCGTCTATATCTACGGCTCCGTCTATTTCGATGCCACGACGAAGCAACTAGGCATGTGGTATCTCGGCCACCCCGATGCGGACGCGCAGGGGAACAAGCCGAGCGTGCCCGGCTTCCGCAAAGGCAAGGGCGACGCGGTGCTGTATGCGACCTCCGCGGACGGGCTGCGCTGGGATAGGCCGGCGCTCGGGCTGCACAAATTCGAAGGCTCGGCGGCGAACAACATTGTTTTCGACATGCACAGCCCGAGCGTGCTGCTGGATTTGCGCGAGGCCGATCCGGACAAACGCTACAAGATGCTCGGCTCCTTGCGCGGCGCCTACTACGCCGCCGTTTCGCCCGACGGCTTGAAATGGACGCGCTACCCCGACGACCGCCCGATTCTGAAAGCGTCGGACAACATCAGCCTGGCGCAAGACCCCGCGACCGGCGAATACCTCGCTTATCATCGCCGCCCCGCCAAGGCCGGACGTTGCGTTTCGCTTTCGCGCAGCCGCGATTTCCAAACGTGGAGCGCGCCGGAAACCGTGTTCGTCGCGGACGCGGAGGATCATGCGTGGGGTAAGAATCCCGACGAGCGCATGGAGGTGAACAACCTCTCGGTCTACCCGCACGCCGCGGGTTTCATCGGCCTGCCGACGATGTTTCACGTGCTCGGCAAGAACCGTAAGCCCTCGGAGGTCACGCCCGGCCAAAGCCCCACCGATGGGATTGTCGACGTCCAGCTTATCACCAGCGCGGATGGGCGCCGCTGGCAGCGCACGCGGCCGCGCATCAGCGTGATCCCGCGCGGCGCGCCGGGCAGCTTCGATGCCGGGACGATCCTCGGCGTCTCCAGCACCTGCGTGCACGTTGGCGAGGAGACGTGGGTCTACTATACGGGCCTCACCACCAGCCACGGCGCCCCGGTGCCGCCGAAGCGCATCTCGATCGGCCGCGCGGAATGGCGCCGGCACGGCTTCGCCTCGCTCGACGCCGGCGAGCGCGGGCGCGTGGAAACCAAGCCGCTGCGGCTCGCCGCGCCCTCGGTGATGGTGAATGCGAATGCGCAAGGCGGTGAGCTGCGGGTGGCCCTGCTGGAGGCGGATGGCCGCGCGATTCCGGGCTTCACGATGAACGATTGCGAGCCGTTGCGCGCGGACGCCACGCGCTGGAAGGCGCAATGGAAGTCCGGTGCGGCGGCACCGATTGATCGCGCTGTCCGCGTCGTGGTCGAGATGAAGCAGGCGCGGCTGTATAGCGTGTCCAGCGCGCCGGCGCCGTAGCGCGCACTTCCGGGCGCATTTGCCTAAAAGAGAGCCGGCGAGCGCTTCCGCCGCAGCAGGTATCCCACTGCCGCCACGCCGAGGAGGAGTCCTGCCGCGGGTTCGGGGATAACCGCGAGGAACGCTTCGGTATTCCCGTTGTGCGTACCGAAGCCGGTGATCATCCAGCCATCCGCGGAAATAGCGGTGGCCTCGGCTAATTGCCATCCCGTGAGATCCAGGCCGAACTCGTTGGTCAGGACCGATTGCAGACTACGCATCCCGTTCACGGCGTCCCACAAGAACGCCGTGGTGAAACCGTCGTGGCTGGTGCCGACGATGACTGAGCCATCCGCGGAGACCGCCCAGGCTTTGCTGGAGAAAAAGCCGCCGGGGAGTTCTCCCAGCCCGATCATGCCAGTGGCCAGCGACCAGCGAAAAGCCTCCGTACCGGAGGCGGATGAGCCCAGGCCGACGATGACGGCGCCATCGGGCGTGACGTCGTGCGCCTGGCTCCCAAAGATCCCGTTGGGCAAATCTCCCAAGCCGGCCATTCCGCCAGCCTGGGTCCAGCGGAAGGCCTCCGTGCCGGCCTCGGACAAGCCCTGCCCGACGATGATCGAGCCATCGCCCGAGATTCCGCCGGCGATGCTGCTAAAGTTCCCGCCGTCCAGGTCTCCGAGGCCCACCATCCCGGTCGCCTGAGTCCAGCGAAACGCTTCACGCCCGGCCGCGGTTTCACCGTAGCCTGTGATCACGGCGCCGTCCGCCGAGATTCCGCGCGCCTCGCTGTAGTAAATCCCGCCAGAGAAGTCGCCCAAGCCGGCTGGCCCGCCGGCCTGCGTCCAACGAAAAGCCTCCGTGCCGGAGGCGGAGGTCCCGGTGCCTGCAATGACCCCGCCATCAGCCGAAACGGCATTTCCAAAACTGGTCGCGCTGCCGCCAGGCAAGTCGCTGATCCCGACCATGCCGCCGGCGAGCGTCCAGCGAAAGGCTTGAAAACCAGTGCTCGAGTAACTGTAGCCCGTGATCGTCGAGCCATCGGCCGCGATCCCCGCGGCACGACTCTCGATGCTCCCGCCCCCGAGGTCGCCCAGGCCGCGGAATGATTGGGCCGCCCCCACCGACACCAATGCAAAAAGCGAGAGGAATGTGGCGGCGAGAAAGCGACAGAAAGAGGGGAAGGGCATCGTTTTCACCTTGGCGGGGTGCGGGCGCCTTAGGGCGTGGCGGCCGCCGGGCGCAGAAACAACTGGAGCCGAGCCTGCCGGGCGCACGTCGGGTTCTCTTTGCTCGGGATACGGATATCCGCAGGCACATTGCGATGCGGTTGCGGATCGCTGGGATCACCGCCCTCGACCGCCTCCGCCTTCAGCGCCAGCCCGATATTCCCCCTCGCGCCGGAGACCCAGGCGCGCACCAGCGGGGTGATGTCGAGGTCCAGGAAATTGCCCTGGCGCGGGACGATAGCTTCCGCGGTGGGCGTCGCATCATGCGACTGGTCCTCATAGGGCTGGTCTTCCTGGAAGGGGCTGGTCAACCCATAAACTCGGAGGCCTCGATAAACCGGGGGCGGCGTAGGGCCAGACCGCGGCGGCGGGGGGACATAGTCCACGGCCACGTAGATGCGGAGGATGGCGCGCTCAATCCGGTTGGCGTTTGTATTCCTCGGGCGCTCGGACCCCGGGAGGACTGACTGAAAGTCGAACCACAGGTAGGCGCTATTCTTCGCATTGATCGTCAGGTAATGCGTCCTGACCGGTGGTGGCGCCACCAGACCCGAATTTCTAACGAAGGTATCCTGGAATAATAACGCATCGACCGCCTGTGCAAAGCGGGGGCTCGCCCACATGAGAAGAAAGGCCATCGCGGCCGGGAGGAGGCGCCCGAGCCGTGGCCGATGAGAAGATTGCGTACGCATAAACTGGAGAGGAGTTGTAGGGCGGCGGGGGGTCATGGAGTCGCCCCCGCTGGGCGCAGCATCACCTGCAGCCGGGCCTGGCGTGCGTTCGTGGGGTTCTCTTTGCTGGGAATGCGGATATCCGGGGCCGCTTCGTAACCAGTCGCGGCAGGATCGCCCACAATCGCGAGCCCATAATTTTGGCGCGCCTTGGAAACCCAGGCGCGCACGAGCGGCGTGATGTCGAGCTCGAGGAAGTTGCCCTGCCGCGGGACGGGCGCTTGCACGGTGGCCACGGTGTCGCGAGGCATCGGCTCCTGCCGGTAATCCTCACGGAACCCTCCCAGCAGCCCAAAGATGGCAACGCCTCTCCCCACGGGCGGTGGGGAGTGAATCGTCGGCGGCGGGTCCCGGCGTACATAGTTGAACGCCACGTAGATCTCGAGGATGGCCCGCTCGATCTGATCTGCGCTGGTATTCGCCGGCAGGACAGGCTTGAAGTCGAAGTGCAGATACGCGCTGTGCTGGGCGTTGATCGTGAGGTAGTGCGTCCCGATCGGGGGCGCCGGTTCCCGCAGCGAGTTATTGACGAAGGTGTCGTAAAGCAACCGGGCATCGACTGCCTGCGCAAGGCGCGGACTCGTGCACGCGAGAAGAAAAACCATCGCGGCGGGGATGATTCGTCCGAGCGGCAACCACCAGAGAGATTGGGCAAACATAAGCGTGAGAGGAGTTTCGCCAGGCCCGTGCGTCATGGCGTAGGCGTCGCTGGGCGCACGACCAACAGCAGCCGGGCTTCGCGAGTGTTCGCGGGGTTCTCTTTCGTGGGGATGCGGAAATCGCCGGGCACGGCGTTGTTACTGCCGGAGCTAGCCGCGGCCTCCTCGCCCGCGAGCGCAAAGCCATAGTTGGGCCGGGCTTTGGCAATCCACGCGCGCACCAGCGGGGTGACGTCGAGGTCCACAAAGAGATTCTTGTCCAAAATGGCAGCTTCCGCGGTGTGCGCCGGATCGCGCTGCGATGGTCCATCCTTCGCATCCTCCCTGAATGGCTGGGTCAACCCATAGACCCGCAGGCCGGGCACGTCGACGGCGGGATCCTGGCCGCCCGAAGGCGGGCGCAGCTTGGTGAGATTAAACGCGACAAAAATGCGAAGGACGGCGCGGTTGATCTGCTCGGCCGTAGTGCCCGCCGGCAGGACCGAATCGAAGGAGAACTGGAGATAACCGCTGTGCTTCTGATTAACGGTGAGGTAATGCGTCCGGAGCGGCGGCGGTTCTTCCAGGAACGTGTTTTTGACAAAGGTGTCCTGCACCAGGAGCGCATCGACAGACTGCGCGGAGAGCGGGCCTGAGGAGGCGAGAAGAAAGACGGCCGCCACCGGGATGAAGCGTCCGTGCCATCGCCGCCGAGGAGATTGAGTAAACATAAGCCTGAAAGGGAGGGCCGCGTTGTCCGAGGCCGCAAGGGTAGCCCCCATCTGGTATCGGAGCAAGGCGGGGTCCTGCGCCCCAAGGAGAGGGGACGACTTCGGACTGAACAAGCTGGTAACACGGATGTAACATTTGCTTGAACGGCGGGGATTCCCGCAAAGTTTTGCTTGTTAAACATCAGACTACTACCCTTTGCTGATCCGACATGCGGTTGCGGGAGCGGCAAGGCTCGGTGTGCTGCCCGGCGGCGCGCCATGGCAACGCAGCACAACAACCCAACCGAAATCCCTCCATGATGACCCCCGACGAAACCTCACCCTTGGCCGGCGCGTCCCGCCGGCAATTCCTCGAGAGCATCGGACTCGCTTCGACCGCGCTCGGCTTCGCCATCCTCGGGGAAGCCGCCCCGGCGCACGCGCAAAGCCAATGCGACCCGCCGGGCAGCCCGGGCAACCCGCAGGCGTGGCGACGGGATTGCCGCGCGGTCAAGCCCCGCCGCCCCGCCACCACTCTCTCCCCCGCCGAGGTGACCAAGCTTAAGAACGCTTACGCGGCCATGCGGGCGCTCGACACCAGCGACCCGAACGACCCCCGTGGCTTCCTCCGCCAGGCAAACATCCATTGCTTCTATTGCAGCCACACCACGCCGGGCGTGCACTGGAATTGGCGATTCTTCGCCTGGCATCGCGCCTATCTCTACTTCCACGAGCGTATCCTCGGCAAACTGATCGGCGACCTGGATTTTCGGCTGCCCTACTGGGATTGGGACGTGGCTACGCACCGCAAACTCCCCCCGGCCTACACCGCGCCCAACGCCAGCACCAATCCCCTTTGGAATGGCACGCGGGTGCTCCAGCCGAATGTCGATCTGCCGGCCAGCGACGTCGGCCCCAGCGTGATGACCGCCGCCCTCTCGGCGTCTGATTTTGCGCAATTTGGCGGGACCGCGAACAGCAGTGGAATTCCCGAGAATGCGCCCCATGGCTCCGTCCATGTCGATGTCGACGGCGACATGAGCTCCTTCGACACCGCCGCGCGCGATCCCGTCTTTTACGCGCACCATTCCAACGTGGATAAGATGTGGTCGGACTGGAACAAAGCGACCGGCAGCCATCTCAACCCGACGGACCCCGCCTTTCTCAACCTCAGCTGGAATTTCTTCGATGAAAACAAGGTGTGGCGCTCTATCACCGCCGCGCACGTTCTGCATCACGAAAATCAGCTTCGCTATACGTATGGACCGTCCTCCTTTGCGGATAAACTGCGCTGCTTGCTGGACTTTACCTTCATTCGAGTCGAGCTGCAAACCTCCGGTTTCAAGCTGGCGCCGGCGGCAATCAAGGCGCTCACGCAAACTATGGAAAAAGGAGGCGAGGTCCGTTTGCATCTGGAGCAAGTTCCCGTACCTGTTACCAAAAGCGCCATGTATCATCTCTACCGCACGGCGGAAGCGGCCAAAGCCGACGAGGGCCCGGAGAGCAAGGATTTCCTGGCCGCCTTCCCCGTGGTCCTCCACGACCGCAAGAATGAGCACGAACGGCCGCCCTTGACCGACGTGGTGGCGATGCTGACGCGAGAAAAGGTGGAGGCGCTCCTGCGCGAAAACGGCGCGCAGCTCGCGTACGTCGAGCGTGGACGCAAGCCCGAGGAGCGCCGCGTCACGCCCGCGCGTCCAAAGGTCCTGCGTTTTTCCCACGCGGAGCCGGAGCATTGAGCGGCCATGCTGCGCTGGACCGGCCTTCTTTTCGTGGCGATGCTGGCGTGCGGCGCCGCTCTCCACGGCGAAGACGGCCCGGCGCGGTTGGTGGCGCCCCTCCCCCCTAACTGGCGCGCCGCCCGCCTTCACCTCGTGCTGAAGGGGGTTACCGTGCCTGGCAGCGTCCCGCTCAAGCTTCGCGTCGCCGCGCTCGCCGAGGGCGGGGAAGAGGTCTATCTCGCCGCGGCCGGCATCCCCGCCCTCAGCCGCGGCCACACGCCGCCGCGTCGTTTGCCGCCGCTCCGGCTCGATATTACCGACGCCTTGAAAGCCTTCCTCCAAAACCGCACCGACGCCTCGACGGTCGAGCTGCATCTGCAGCCGGTGGATGGACGGAATAATCCGCTGCCGGTGAAAATTCTTGTGGAGAAGGCCCGGATCGAGGCCCATGAGCCGTAGCAGGTATTTTTGGGTGGGAGGCGGCGGAGCGCTGTGATCAAACCGGCCTTCTCCAAACTGTTCCCACAAGAATGAAATCCCTGAACGCCAATCCTCTCATCTCGCATCAAACAAACGCGACGTTCGTGATCTTCAGACGGCCTGCGTTGGTCCTGGCGTTGCTGCTCGCCCTCGCGTCTCAGCTGTGCGCCGCGCCGGCGCGTTTCACGCAGCCGGATGCGGCCAATCATCCCGACCTCTTCACTTGGACGGATACCTGCAACGTCCATCTCGTGCGCGAGGGCGACGCGGCTCTGTTGATCGATCTCGGGGATGGCAGCGTGCTGGATCACCTCGGCGAAATCGGGGTGAAGCGGGTCGAGTGGGTGCTGTTCACCGGGCATCATCGGGAGTTGCTGCAGGGGATCGGACGGCTGGATCGCACCCAAACGCAGGTAGCCGCCCCGAAGGAGGAGCAGGCTTTTTTCGAGACGCCCAACCAGTTCCGGAAATGGCATCCGAGGAATGGCGACAAGTATACCGTGCACGGCTCGAGCTATCTGCGGCCACCGCAGTCCGCCGTGAAAGTGGATCGCTGGCTGGCGGCCGAGGAGGTGTTCGAGTGGCGCGGGCGGACGCTGCGTTGTCTCGGCACGCCGGGGCATTCTCCGGGCGGGATGAGTTATCTTTGGCAAGGCGGCCAGACCTGCGCGTTCGTGGGCGGCCTCATGCACGATGGCGCAAAGTTCACGAACTGGTTCGACACCGAGTGGGACTACGGTTTTGCGAAAGGGATCGACGCACTCATGGCTTCCGTGCAACAAGTCGCCGCCGCGGGACCGCGGCTCGCGCTCTCCACGCAGGGTCCGGCGATCCGGAAGGCGACGGAGCAGCTCAATAGCTATCACGCGCGTTTAACTAGCTTTCGCGCAGACTATATTCGCGGCTACGGAGTGTTTGAGAAACGCGTAGCGCATCCGGCGATGAAGCCGACGGCGGTGCAGTACGTCGTGCAGGTGACGCCGCATCTTTACATGTTTGGCCCGGAGATGGCGGGGAAAAACTTTGCCATGATCATCGCGGAGAGCGGGCATGGACTGCTGCTGGATTGCGGCCTGTTTTCCAGGCCCGTGCTGGAGCGGATCGTCGGCGACATGAAGGCGCATCTCGGCCTGAAACAAATCGACGCCTGCTGGATCTCCCACTCGCATGGCGATCATTTCACGCTCTTTCCCGCCCTCCAGGAGCATGGCGTGAAGTTCTGGACCATGGATACCATCGCCGACAAGTGCGAGAACCCGCGCGCCTACGATTACCCCGCCATGATCGCCTCCTATGGCGCCGGCTTCGAGGGCGCGAAGATCGACCGCATCCTCAAGGCGGGCGACCTGATCGAGTGGGAGGGTTACAAGCTGCACATCGACTGGATGCCGGGCCAGACCGAGTTCGGCAACGCCCTCTGGCTGGAACTGGATGGCAAACGCATCGTCTTCACCGGCGACAATATTTTCGGCGATCCCGCCGATCCCGCGCACCGCGGAAACGAGTGCGTGGTCGCGCGCAACAGCGCCATCACCGAGGAAGGTTATCTCGTTGCTGCGAAATATCTGCGGAACCTCAAACCCGATATCATCATGGGCGCCCACGGCTGGCTGATGACCGAGCCGGCCGCCTTCATCGATCGATATCACGAGTGGGCGTTGCGCATCATCCGCCAGTACAAGGAGCTGCTGCCCGACGAGAACTATGAATACCTATTCGATCCGTATTGGGTCAGCGCCTATCCCTATCGTGTCGATCTCACCAAAGCGGATACGCAGATGGTGCAGATCACGGTGCGCAACTTCCGCGACCGGCCGCAACAGCACCACGTAAAGTTAAAACTGCCTCCCGGCCTCGAAGCCGAGCCGAGCGTGCTCCAGGCCTCAGTGGCGGCGAAAAGCCGTGCGACTTATCCAGTCAAGCTCACGGTCAAAGATCGCGAGAAGCTGCCCGCGGGAGTCCTCATCGCGCCCTTCGACATCACGCTCGATGACAAGCACTACGGGGAGCTGTTCGATTTCATTCTGCTCGGCAAGGAGCCAGCCGCAGCGCCGCCGAATTGATGATTTTGCGGCGGGCTTACTTCACCTCCGCCACCCGGCCGGTGCGGGCGGATTCATAGATGGCTAGCACCAGGGAGACAGCCCGGCGCGCTTCCGCGCCGGGGATCATCGGCTGGCGTTTTTCGCGAATGGCGCCGACGAGATCCTCGACCAACCGGCGGTGCCCCTCAGTGCTGATCGCTTTCGGGTCGGCCGTGCCGCCGCCGATTTTACCGCTTTCGTCGCCCCGTCGGATGTCGTCGTCTTCCGGCTGCGCCTCCGCGAATTCCCATTTGGTGATGCGGTCCTGCACGAGAGTGGCGCTGCCTTTGTCGCCGCGGATTTCGATGCGGAGATCGTCGCCGGGCCAGCAGGAGGTGGCGGCCTCGATCACGCCCATCGCGCCGTGCGGAAATTTGAGCGCGGCGGCCAGGGTGTCCTCGGCCTGCACGCCGGGATGGGCGAGCGTGTCGTAAAAGGCCGCGACGTGCGAGGGGAGGCCAGCGAGCCATTGCAGCAGGTCGACAGCGTGGATGCCTTGGTTCATGAGGGCGCCGCCACCGTCGAGGGTCCAGGTGCCTTTCCAGCTCGAGGACTCGTAGTAGCTCTGGGCGCGCCACCATTTGATGTACGCGCTGCAGAGCGTAAGCGTGCCGAAGCGGCCGGCCTCGATGGCGGTCTTGAGCACCTGCGCGCCGCGGCCGAAGCGGCTCTGGAAGACGCCCGCGAGCAGCCCGCCGCCGCGCTCGGCTGCGGAGACGATGCGATCGACGGCGTCGAGGCTGATCTCCAGCGGCTTTTCGCAGAGGACGGCTTTGCCGGCTTCGAGGAAGGGGACGGCGGCATCGGCGTGCGCGCCGCTGGGGGTGGTGATGCACGCGGCGTGGATTTCCGGGTCGTTCACCAACTCCTCGATGCTCGCGGCGGCGCGGCAGTTTTGCTGCTCCGCGAATTCGCGCGTTTTGTCGGGAGAGCGCGAGTAGCCGGCGATGAGTTTGGCGCCGGGCACTTCGCGGATCGCCTGGGCGTGGAAGTTGGCGATCATGCCGGTGCCGATGATGGCGAAGCCGAGGGGGTCGTTCATGAGAGTAAGTCGGTAAGCCAGTCCAGTAAGTCAGTGCGGAAGTCGGAAGACAAACTGATTGGTGGCGCAATTTCTGGGTGGACAGGCGGGCTCGAAGAGCTAGTGTTCTCGTGAACATGGAGCCGCTCACCTCCCGACAAAAACAAGTTCTCGATTTCATCAACGATGCGCAGTCGCAGACCGGCGTGATGCCGACGAGCCGTGAGATCCAGGAGCATTTCGGGTTTGGCAGCCAGACGGCGGCGATGAACCACCTGAGAGCGCTGGAGCGGAAGGGGGTGATCCACCGCCAACCGGGAAAGGCACGCGCGGTTTCCGTGCTGGCGAATCTGCCGCGGCAACCGATCGCGAATATCCCGATCTACGGCAGCATCGCCGCCGGCATGGCGGAGGCTGTCGAGCAGGAAAACATCGGCACGATTTCGATGGACCTAGGCACGCTCGGAGGCAGCCGCGCGCAGGAGACCTTCGCCCTGAAGGTGCGCGGGGATTCGATGATCGACGCCCACATCAGCGATGGCGACCTGGCGATCCTGGAGCGCCGCGAGCCACGCCCTGGCGACATCGTGGCCGCTCTGATCGATGGGGAGACGACGCTCAAGCGCTACGTGGTGGAAAAAGGCCGGCCCTTCCTGAAGGCGGAGAACCCGGATTATCCGGCGCTGGTGCCGGTGATGGAATTGCTGGTGCAAGGCGTGCTGGTGGCGCTGGTGCGGAAGTATCGCCTGAATTGAGGCAGGCCTCGATTCCCGGACTGACTCCTTCGGCTTCCGCTCGAGTACCAGCGCGCGGTAAACAACCGCTCGGGCATTGATCAGCCGCCCAAGGTCTGCGAAACGGACGGGATGCACTCCCTCCGACTACTTTCCTTTTTGGTTGCGCTCTCCACGATGGCAACCCCGATGCACGGCCCCGCACAGGAGTGGACGCGCTTCCGCGGGCCGAATGGGACGGGGATCAGCCACGCGAAGACGGTGCCGACTAACCTGACGGCGGCGGAGATCAATTGGAAGGTGGAGCTGCCGGGAGTGGGGCATTCCTCGCCGGTGGCGTGGGGCGACCGCGTGTTTGTGACGAGCACGGGGGACACGGCGGGCGGGATGAATGTGGTCTGTCTGAGCGCGGCGGATGGGAAGCAGCTCTGGCGGCGGGATTTTCCGCTGACGCCGTTCGCGCGGCACAAGTTCAACAGCTTCGCCTCGGCGACGCCGGCGGTGACGGAGTCGGCGGTGTATGTGGTCTGGAATGAGCCGGACCATTATTTTCTGACGGCGCTGGATCATGGGGGAAAGACGATCTGGCAGCGGGACCTCGGGCCATTCGTGAGCCAGCACGCTTGCGGGACTTCGCCGATCGTGGTGGGGGATAAGGTGATCCTGGGCGGCGAGCAGGATGGGCAGGAGTTCGTGGCGGGGAGCGAGCGGAGCGGCGAGAGCTTTATCGTGGCGGTGAGTGCGAAGACCGGCGCGACGGTATGGCGGACGCCGCGCCGCAGCGTGGTGGTGGCGTACTCGACGCCGTGCGTGCGCGAGGCGAAGGGCGGCAAGGCCTCGCTGATTTTCAACAGCCAGGGGCACGGCATTTACGCGGTGGACCCGGAGACCGGCAAAGTGCTCTGGGAGTATGACAAGGCCTTTGACAAGCGCAGCGTGAGCTCGCCATTCATCGCGGGGGATATTGTCTACGGCTCGTGCGGGAGCGGCGGGGGCGGCAACGCGCTTACGGCAATCAAGGCGGGAGATGCGACGGCCTCGGGGAAGCCGGAGCTGGCGTATCAGGTGAAGAAATCGGCGCCGTATGTGCCGACGGGCGTCGGGGTGGGGGATCTAGTGTGGCTATGGAGCGATGGCGGGATCGTCAGTTGCCTCCATGCGCCGACCGGCGAAATTCGTTTCCAGGAACGCGTGGGCGGGAATTTCTTCGGCTCACCCGTGTGGATCGATGGGCGGCTTTTCTGCGTCTCGACCGCCGGGGAAATCGACATCGTCGAGGCGGGCGAGCAGTTCAAGGTTTTGCATCGGTTTCCGCTGGGCGAGCTTTGCCACTCGACGCCGGCGGTGGCGGGCGGCCGGCTGTATGTGCGCACGGAAAAGCATCTCTTTAGCATCGGCGGGGAGAGGGCGACGGCGCGGCGGTAAGAGTGTGCGTGGCGCGTGCCAACGGCATCGGCAAATCAACGGTCGACCGTTCCCGGTTCCTCTTCGGCCTTACGTTTGGTGAAGATGCGCACAATTTGCATCACGGTGACGAGCCCGAGACAGAAGCCCATCGCGGCGGCACCGATGAAGACGCCCCAAATCATCCCGATGGCGGCAGCGTAACGGACGATCGACGCGCCCGGTTTGGGTTGGAAGAGCCCGCTGACGAACTCGGGCGAGATCGAGGCGACCACGGAAGCGAACAGCCCGCCGACGGCGGCGGAGAGGAGCGCCGCGGCCATGATGTAGAGAAAATAGCGGAGGAAGATCATGGCAGGGGTATTGCAGCAGGATGAGTGGAACTCGACAAGGTACGCGGCGAGCGCGTCGGCGCGCCGGCGCAAAGGGAACGGCTGCGTCGGCTGCTGCCGTGGAGTTAAGTGGGGACCGCTTTTTGCCGTTGACGCCACCACCTATTGTGGTACGAGGAAGCTGTTGGCCCCTGCTGACACTGCCGAATGTATTGCTCGAAGTGCGGAAGCCAGGAAGACAAGGTGGTGGACTCGCGGTCGTCGAAAGACGGGCGCAGCATTCGCCGCCGCCGTGAGTGCATCCAGTGCGGGGCGCGGTTTACCACGTATGAGGAGATCGAGCGGACGGAGCTGCGGGTGCTGAAGCGCGATGGCCGCAGCGAGCTTTTCGATAAGCGGAAGGCGCTCTCGGGCATGGTGAAGGCGTGCGAGAAGCGGCCGGTGACCGTGGAGACGCTGGAGTCGACGATGGAGGAGATCATCCGCGAGCTGGAGGCGACGGGCGAGCGGGAGATTTCCACGCACATCATCGGCGCCAAGGTGATGGATCATCTGCACGTGCTCGATGAGGTGGCGTACGTGCGGTATGCGTCGGTGTACCGGCATTTTCAGGATATCGGGGAGTTCATTCACGAGATTCAGTCGCTGGAGCACCGGGCGAAGCGGAGCGCCCTGCAACAGGAGCTTTTCAAATGATTGCGCTGAAAGACGGCCTGCCGCTGATCCAGCTCGACAATGGGCACTCGGTGAATTTCGACCGGGCCTGGCTGATGCGGTCGCTGAATCGGGCGGCGGCCAAGGCGGGCTATCCGCAGTGGTGGCTGGCGGATCACGTGGCGCAGAGCGTCACGGAGTACTTGCGGGCGCAGCGCGAAACGAATGTGCTGCCGGTGGAGCGGCTGAATGCGGCGGTGCGCTCGGTGCTGGAGGTGATCGGGTACCCGGAGGTGGGCCAGCATTTCGTGTCCGGAAGGCCGCGGGTAAAGGTCTCGCTGGTGGAGATGGCGCGCGACGCCGGCGCGGGTTATGAGCTGGCGTTTTTCGAGCTGCTCGGGCGGCAACTGCAGCGGCTAGTGTGCGAGGAGGGGTGCGATTTCGAGCTGCTGGGGCTGGACCGTTGTGTGAAGCTGCTGAAGGCGCGCAAAGCGTGGGGCCGCGATTGCGACGCGCTCCGGGGCGAGATCATTTCATTTACGCGCGAGCGAACTGGGCAGCTTGCCGCGGGCGCGGAGGTGGCCTTTGCTCTCTCATGACTCTTTTCGAAAAAATCGCGGCGCGGGAAATCCCCGCGAAAATCGTGCACGAGACGGAGGAATTTTTTGCGATCGAGGATGTGCGTCCCCAAGCGCCGGTGCATATCCTGATTATTCCGAAGCATCCGATCCCGCGGGTGGCGGAGGCGGAGGCGGACGACGCGGAACTGCTGGGGCGGATGCTGCTCGCTTCGCGCGAAATCGCGGAAAAGGCGGGGGTGCTGGAGAGTGGATACCGGCTGGTCATCAATAATGGGCGCGATGGTGGAGAATCGGTGCCGCACCTGCATATTCATCTGCTCGGTGGGCGTCTCCTGGCGTGGCCGCCGGGTTAGGGTAAACTACCCTATTAGATTTGGTTGTTTCCCACCAATTTTCGTAAAAAAGACACTTTTTCGACACAAATTTGGCGGCCAGCGCCGTTAAAAGTGCTGTTTTTGGGCATTTTGCCTTGGCGAAAGAAAGTGAGGGGGTGTATGGAACGGCGACGCACCGCTTCGGCTCCAACGGACCGTTCGGTGCGTCGATTTTTGAAAGATGAATTCTTTCGTTTTCGCACTCCCCATTATCTCGGTCATCCTTTTGGCCGGTGCACGCTTCCTGGAAATCCAGACGAAGCGTGAGGGAGTGGTGCGCGGGCCGGTGCGGGAGAATCTCACCTTCCGGCTTTTCATGGCGACAGGCGCGTTGATCGCGGCGGGGTCGATCGCGGAATACATTTTTTCCGGCGGGCGCTTTTCGTGGCCGCTTTTGGTCATCGGCTGGGTACTCGGGCTGCTCTCGTTTTACATCCGGCGCTCGGCGATTGCCGCGCTTGGAAAATTTTGGAGCCTGCACGTGGAAATCCGCGAGAATCATGAATTCGTGAAGACGGGGCCGTTCCGCCTGGTCCGCCATCCCGTCTATTTCTCGATGATTCTCGAACTGCTGGCTTTCGCGCTGGTGTGCAGCGCGTGGATCACCGCGTTGGTGATCCCATTCATCTTCGTGCCGGTGCTCTTGCGCCGCGTGAAACTGGAAGAGGGGGCGATGATCGAAAAATTCGGCGATCTGTATCGCGACTATCAGCGGACCACCCCGGCCATTTTCCCGCGGCCATGGTGAACACAAGCTCCGGCATCCAGCGCAGGCGGGTCGTGATCACCGGGATGGGGGTGGTCGCGGCGAATGGCTGCGACCTCGGCACGTTTTGGAAGTCGATCCGCGAGGGGAAAAGCGCCGGGCGCCGGCTTACGCGCTTCGACTCCGGCACTTCGCCGACGAAGATCGCGGCGCAGGTCGAGAATTTTGAGGCGACGAAGTACATGGATGCCAAGCTGGCGCGCCGGCTGGAGGATTCGAATCGTTTCGGCGTGGCGGCGGCGGTGCTGGCGCATCGCGATTGCGGGATCGATATCTCCAAGATCGACGCCGACCGCGTGGGGGTGGTGGAAGGGACCACCGCGAGCAGCAATGAGAGCGCGGTCAAGACGATGGAAGGGCTGCAAAAGCGCGGCTATCGCGGGGTAAGCCCAAATGCCTTGATCAATGGCTATACGGGTTCGGGCGCCGGAGAGATCGCGCAGGAGTTAGGCATCCTCGGACACGCGGTGACCCTGAGCTCCGGCAGCGCCTCGGGCAACGATACACTGGGCTACGCGGTGCACATGATTCGCTATGAAGAGGTGGACGTGATGCTCGCCGGCGGGTCCGAGGCGCCGATCATGCCACTGGTGTGGGCGGCGCTCGATGTGGGGCGCGTGATGAGCCGGCGCAATGAATCGCCCCAGACCGCGATGCGGCCCTTCGATAAGTCGCGCGACGGCATTCTGCTGGGCGAAGGCGGGGCGTACATGGTGGTGGAGGAGCTTTCGCACGCGCTCAGCCGCGGGGCGCGGATCTATGCGGAGGTCTTGGGCCACGGGCGAAGCTGCGAAGCCTATCATCCGGTAGCGCCACACCCGGAAGGGATCGGCCCCTATCGCGCCATGCAGAAAGCGCTGCGCGATGCGGGGGCGGATAGTGAGAAAGTAGATTATATCAATGCGCACGGAACCGCCACGGAAGCCAACGATGTGGTGGAGACGAAAGCGATCAAGAAGTTCTTTGGCGCGCATGCTTATCGTTTAGCTGTCTCCTCGACAAAGCCGGTGACCGGGCATTTATTGGGGGCGGCCGGCGCGTTGGAATCCGTGGTTTGCGCGCTGGCTATTTATCATGAAGAAATGCCGCTGACTTTGAACCATCGGGAGAGCGATCCCGCGTGCGACCTGGACTATGTCTCGGGCCAGTCACGCCGCTATCCGATCCGGCTGGCGCTGAATTTGAGCTGCGGTTTTGGGGGCAAGAACTCGTGCCTGGTGCTGGGAAAGTATGCCATCTAGATGAGACTCGACGCGCTCATTCCACTGATCGGCGCCATCGTCAATATGGCCCTCGCGATTTTTGTTTTCATACAAAACCCGCGGTCGACGGTCGGGCGCGTCTACTTCCTGCTCGGGACCGGGTTTGCGGTTTGGAACTTCGGCACGTTCCACATGTTTATCGTCCATGAGCACGACAAGGCCTTGTTTTGGGCGCGGTTCCTTAACTTCGGGGTGCTTTGGATTCCGATCACGATCTTTCACCTCTCGTTCCTGATCGCCGGATTCAAGATCCCCCGCTGGGTGGTTATCGTTGCCTATACGCTGCAAATCCTGCTCACGCTCAGCAACTTCACTCCCTGGCTGGTAGCGGATGTCCAGAAGGTCGACTATGCCTATTATACCAAGGGAGGACCGCTCTACTGGTTCCTCTTCTTCATCTTCTCCCTAGCCTGGCTTTCGGTGGTGATCCTTTGGCGGCACCGCAAAACCCAACCACCGCTGGTACGCCGCCGGCTCACCCCGCTGATCGTCGCGCAAGCTTCCATCGCATTTTTTGGCTCGAACGACGCGCTCCCCATTCTCGGGTACACGCATTACCCATTGATTGGAAAGCAGGTCTACCCCTTCGGGAGCATGGCGGTGATTCTTTACGGTCTCATCGTTGGCTATAGCGTGTTGCAGCATCAGTTGCTGAATGTGCACGTGGTGTTGGGGCAGTACGTGGCGCACCTGGTGCGGCTGGCCTTCATATTCCTGATCGGCTTTTGCCTTTTACTCGCGGCGACGTTGCTGGGACATCTGGGCATGGAGGGTTTTCTGGAAGCGCTGGCCGTACTGGTCGTCACCGCGGTGATCGCCAGCTTCGTCTTCCCGCGCTTGCTGGGCGGCCCTTCGGACGACCTGGATCGCAACCTTTCCGGCGACCGCTTCGAGTACCAGGATCAAGTCCGCAGCTTCATCAATTCGATGACGGAATACACGGAGATGCCGCGGCTCCAGGAAGATTTGCACCACCTGCTCGTCCGCACTTTCCGGCTGGAAAGCTACCGGTTGCTCGTGCGGGAAGAGGTGACGAATTCCGTGATCCTGCTGCAAAGCCAGCCGGAAGAGCCTTCGCGGCCCTTGCCCGAATTCGAGGCCGACTCGCCGGTGTTCCAATGCTTCGCGGAGGGGCGGCGCGATTATCTTTCGCTGAGCCGCGACCATCTGCGGTTGTCGCCATCGGTGCTGGAACGCCAGGCCCGCATGCAACTTGAGCAATTCGAGTCGGAATTCTGTTTTCCGCTGGCCTACCAGGATGAGCCGCTCGGTCTCCTGCTAGTCGGCCGAAAGGCGTCGCACGAGCCCTTCACGGCTACGGATGTGCGGCTGCTCTCCGCGCTGGCGCGTACGCTGAGCGGCGTGGTGAACCAAATTCGTCTCAAGACCCAAATCAGCCAGCAGCAGGAGCTGGACCTGCTTGGCCGCATGTCGCGCGGGATGGCGCACGATTTAAATAACCTGCTGACTCCACTCTCTACTTTGCTGCAATTGAGCGCCGAGACTGGCGAATTGAATGAAGAGCTGTTGCCGGTGGCGACGCGCAATCTCGAGACGATGCGGGCCTATATTCGGGAAGCCTTGTTCTTCTCCGAGCACCTGCGCCCGGATTTGCAGCTTACCAACCTCGACGGCGTGGTTCGCCAAGCGATCGAAGTCGCCCGCAACAGCCGCAAGAAGCACGTCCGCTTCGTCACCCAATTCCGCGAGCCGCTGGATGCGGAGATCGATTCGGTGCTGGTGCAGCGGCTGCTCGCCAATTTGCTGACCAATGCGATCGATGCCTCCTATCCCCACGGCGAAGTCGTGGTATCATTGCAGCGGCTGGCGCGCATCGATGCGCAACGCGACTGGCTGCGCGTGAGCATTGCCGATCGCGGCGAAGGCATTTCGCGCGAGAATCTAAACCGCATCTTTACTCCCTACTACACGACCAAGGACCGGGGCGACCGGGAACGCGGCTTCGGGCTCGGCCTGGCCATTTGCCGGAAAATCGCCGCCTTGCACGGAGGAAATCTTTCCATCGATAGTCAACTGCGGAGAGGGACTACGGTGCTGCTGGACTTGCCCAGCCGCCGCGCCCAACCCGAGCTCCAACCGGCGATGCCCCTCGCTATCTCCACTGCCGCCTAATGCGTACCCTGCTCATCATCACCCGCCAACCCTCCATGGCCAGCGCCATCGAAGCCGTGCTCGAACCGTCGGCTTTCCAGCTCATCGTGAAGGAGGACGTGGCCGATGCCGAGTTCCTGCTGGTGCGCGGCGCGGTGGATGCGGCGATCCTGGAGTTGGAGCTCACGGAGACGCGGGCGATCCGGGCGATCACCGAGCTGAGAAATTTTGCGCCTAACTGCCCGATCATTGTCTATACAGGCAACAAGCAATGGGAGTGGGAAGAAGATGCCTACCTGCAAGGCGTGCAGCACGTGCTGGCCAAGCCGGTGCGCGGGAAGCTGCTTAATACTTTGCTGCATCGGCTTTTCCCGGCCACGGAAGCGCCCGGCCCATCCTCGCGTAGCGGCAGCGCCGGCACGCATGACGAGAGCGGCAAGGCGCCCGCGCCGCGCGAGCCGACCCGCTCGCTGGAGGCGCTGCGGCGCTTCTCCGGCGTGCTGTCGCACGGGCTGGATTCAGCCACGTTGCTGAAGCAATTCCTCATGCTGCTGCGCGAGGTGATGGGCGTGAATCGCGCCATCGTTTTCCTCCGCAAACCGGCCGCGTTACTCACCGATAGCCCGCTCTCGGCCGAGGATCGCTGGCTCCGCTCCGCGTGCGCGATCGGGCTCGACCAAACCGTGCTGGAGCACTTCGCGCTTTCGCTCGGCGCCGGGATCGGCGGGTACCTGCATCGTCACGGGCGCATTCTGCGCGCGGCCAGCCACGAGGCGCAGGGCAGCCGCGAGATCACCAAGGAATTCCAGATCCTCGGGACGCAAATCGCCGTGCCGATTCTCGACCGCCACTCGCTCATCGGCGTGGCGGTTTTCGACGAGCGGCTCACGGGCGAGGCGTATAGCGGGGAAGAGCTGGCCATCCTTTTCCATCTGCTGGAGGAGGTGGGCCTCGCGATCCGCAATGCCTGGCAGCATATGCAGATGAGCGCCAATCACGCGATGGTCACGGATATTCTCTCGCGGCTCGGCAGCGGCTGCGTCGTGATCGGCAGCGGCTTGGAAGTGCTGCATGCCAATGCCAGCGCGCAGGAGATCTTCGAGATGGATCGCGCGCGCAGGCAAAAGCTGGAGTTCAGCGATCTGCCGCAGCAGCTCGGCAGCATGGTTTTTACGGTGCTGAAGACCGGAATCGGCGTGCCGCCTTTCCGGCATCAATTCGCCGGGCACCCCAACCGCAGTTTTCGCCTCTCGATCGTCCCCTTTCGCGCGGAGGAGCATGGGCATACCGACGCCGCCCTGCTCACCGCCGAGGAAATCACCGAGCACGAGCGCGCCGCAAAACTGGAAACCGAGGCGAGCAATCTGCGGATGGTGAAAGCGATGGCCGAGCATCTCGCGCACGAGATCGGCAACGCGGTGGTGCCCCTTTCCACGCATCAGCAGATGCTGAAAGAGTCGCTCAGCGACCCGGAATTCCAGGAGTCGCTCTCCGTGGCGCTGGCGGGTGGCGTGAAACGGATTTCGCGGCTGGCCAGCCAGATGAATTTTCTGGCGCGCGAATGGACCGCCGAATTCCACGAGTCGGTGCCGATCTCCGAGCTGATCGTCGAGGCTTTCCAGGACGCGCACGCGAATCATCCGGGCAAAAAGCTGGCCCAGCTTTCTTTCAACCAGAACACCGCGCCGTGGAAAATTGCCGGGGACCACAAGGCGCTGCGCCACGCCTTCGCCGAAGTGATCCTGAACGCGCTCCAGGCCAATCCGGAGTCGCCGGCGATTTCCGTGAGCATGCAGGAAGGCGCGGGCGCCCCGCTGGAGCTGCAGGTCGATCTCGAGGACGCCGGCAAAGGCTTCACCGCCGAGGCCGCCGCCCGGGCCGTGGAACCGTTTTTTTCCACGCGCAACGTGGGGATGGGGATCGGGCTCACCGTCACGCGAAAAATCATTGAAAGCCACCACGGACGCATCGAGATTCCGATCACGCGGGCCGGCGCCGCGGGAGTGGTGCGTATCTCCTTGCCTATCCAAACTTGAACGCGACTATCCCGACCATGCGACTGCCTTTCTCCAGCCATTCACACCTGGCGCTCGCGCTGCTGGCTCTCGGGCTTGCCGCGGGGCCGCGCTCGCTCCACGCCCTTGGCACGCGCGTGGTCGACCAAGGCGCCGAGGCGACCGCGCGCGGCGACGCCTTCGCGGCCACCGCCGACAACCCGTCCGCCATCTATTACAACCCGGCCGGCATCTCCCAACTGCGCGGAACGCAGGTGCTGCTCGGCGGGTACGGGATTACTTTCAATAGCCGCATCAACCTCGAAGGCGAAGGCGACAAACCTTTCGACAACAAGTACCAGCCGCAGGGCGTGCCGCAGGTCTACGTGACGCACCAGTTTGAGAAGGCGCCCATCACCCTGGGCCTCGGCATTTATGCGCCCTTCGGCTTCAGCAACAAGTACTCGGACGACGTGCCGTTCCGCTCGCTCGCGAAGGAAGGGAGCATCTCCTATTTGTCGATCAACCCGGTGGTAGCGATTCAGATCACCAAGTCGCTCTCGTTCGCGGTGGGGCCGACGGTCAATTATGGAAAGGCGGAGTTGGTGCAGGGCGTGTTTGCCAAGGGCGATGAGTTCCGCTTCGAGGGCGAGGATTGGGGCCTCGGGGTGAATGCGGGCGTGCTCTGGCAGCCGCATCGCATGCACAGTTTCGGCGTCACTTACTTCAGCCCGACTACGCTGGAGTTCGATGGCGACTCGCACCTGCAATTCGCTAGCTTCAACACGCTGGTGGAAGTCGCACCGGGCGTGGTGATCCCCTTCCCCGTTCCGGGCGTCGATCAGCGCGAGAAGGCCACCGCCAAGTTCCGCTTTCCGCAGCACGTGGTCGTTGGCTATTCCTTCCGGCCCACCGAGAATTGGAACTTCGAGGTGAACGTCGATTGGACCGATTGGGACAACCTGAACACCGTCACGCTCGAGCAGCGCTCCGGGAACGTGTCGATCCCGTTTAATTGGCAGTCGAGCTTCCTGTACGAGTTCGGAGTCACCCGGCGGATCGGCGACTGGAAGCTGAGCGCCGGCTACGTCTTCAGCGAAAACTCCGTGCCGGAGGCGAGCTTTTCCCCGCTCGTCCCGGACTCGGACCGCCACATTCTTTCCGCCGGGTTCGGGCGCAAAAGCGAGCGCTGGGATTGGTTCGTTGCCTACCAATACACCTGGAGCGACGAGCGGAGCATCGACTTGGGAACCCTGGCGGATGGCACTTATCAGTTCGAAGCACACGCCGTAACTTTCTCTCTTGCTTACCGCTTCTGATCCTATCGAGGCCAAAGCCGGGACACCCGGAAAGCTGACCCTCCTGGTCGTCGACGACGAGGAGGGCCCGCGGCAGTCTTTGCGCATCGTCTTCAAGAACGAGTACCGCGTGCTCCTCGCCAGCAGCGGGCCGGAGGCGCTCATGATCGCGAAAGGCGAGCCGGTGCACATCGCGGTGCTCGATATCATGATGGGCGGCATGTCGGGGACCGAGGTCCTGAAGCATCTCAAGGACATCGATCCGGGAATCGAGGTGGTGATGCTCACGGCGTACGAAACCCTGGAAACCGCGCGGCAGGCGCTCCGCTACGGCGCGAGCGATTATCTGAACAAACCTTTCGACGTCACCTCGATGCGCGCCGCGGTGGCGAAGGCCGCGCAGAAGTATCTCGCCGGCAATAATCTCCGCGACAGCAACGACCAACTGAACACGCTGCAGCGGGAGGTCAAGGATCAGCGCGAGCGGGAGGAGATGGCCCGCACCAAGGGCGAGATCTACGCCAGCGTGCTGCACGATATCAACAGCCCGCTCACGGTCATTTCGGGCTTCATCGAGCTGATCAGTCGCTCGGTGGAAAATTCCGGCCGGGTCGAAGGCGAGCAGCTCGAGAATATCAAAGGCGACCTGAAAAACATCACCGGCCAGGTCGACCGCTGCTTCGAGATTTCGCGCCGCTATCTCTCCTTCCTCAAGGGCGGCACCAAAGCCGAGGGCACCCGCACCAGCGTGCGGCAAATCCTCGCCGACGTGAAAGACCTCCTGGTGCGGCACCCCGTCGCCCAAGGCCACCAGCTCGTGGTGCGCGATATGGAGGAGGACGTCGATGCCGAGATCAACGGCACCGATTTCCTGCAAATCCTGCTGAACCTCACGATCAACGCCCTGCAGGCCGGCGACGAGCCGCACCGGGTCGGGATCGAGGCCAATCTCTGGGACGAGCCAATCGACCTGGCCAAGTTGAAGGACAAATCGACCGAGCGATTCATCAATCGGGATGGCTTCGAAAACCGCCCGCCCCTCATCGCGATCACGATTCGCGACACCGGGCCGGGAATTCCGCCGGAGGTGCTCAAGAGGATGTTCGAGGAGCAATTCACCACCAAAGGCCAAAAGAGCGGTACCGGCCTCGGCCTCTCCATCGTCCGCCGTCTCATTCGCGAAGCCCAAGGCGGCATCCACCTGCAGACCACGGTCGGCCACGGCTCGGAGTTCACCTTGTTCCTGCAGGTCTGCGGGGCGGCCTAGCGATAGGGGCCGCCGCGTCCATGCCTCCCTCAAGCCTGCCTTCCGGCTACCCGCGCACCAAGCTGGTCCAAAGTTTCCATGAGCTCGTCGGCACTCCTTTTGCCGATGGCGTAAACGCTCTCTGCTGGCCACGCACCCTCCCCGGCGACTTCGGCGAAGTGGTGAAACTCCTGGCCGTCGGACCGGGCATCACCACCCTGGAGGACACCCAACTCCAAAGCCTCCCCGTGAGCGCCGCCGGCCGCATCGCCATCGACGTCATGCTGGAAGATCAACGCCTGCTCTGCGAGCACGGCCTCGAGCCCGTCCTCGACTGCATCAACGGCTACCTCCCCCTCCCAAGCCCGGCCCCCGTCCGCACCGATGTCTGCTCCTTCCACGTCGATAGCGCCACCGCCGAAGCGGATACCTACCTCTGCACCTACTACGGCCCCGCGAGCGTGGGCCTGCGCAACGATGAAGCCCGCCAGCGCGTCGACATCCGGGAAACCCGCGCCCAACTCCTGCAGCTCTTCGGTGGAAAAGACGACGAAGCCTTCCTCGATTACTTGAGCGAACACTTCTACGACCTCCACTACGCCGCCCTCCCCGGCGCGCAGCCTTTCGTCTTCGGCCAGGGCAATCTCTGGCGCCTCGCCGTCGCCTATCCCGGCAGCCCCGTCCCACCCTGCATCCACCGCGCCCCCGAGCCCCTCCCCGGCCAGCCCCCGCGCTTGCTGTTGATCAGTTGAGCGCGCCTGGTGCTTCGTCCCGCCCGTGCCGCAGGAGTCCTCCGCCCCCAAAAAAACCGGCAACTTCTCCCCCGTTGCGCGGTTACAATAAAGATACAGGGCCACGTGCGCCCTGCGTTCCCACTTATCTCATCTCGCTGTATCGTATGGACATCACTCAACATCTGCCTTCCGCCGCGGACTTTTGCGCCTCCCGCCGGCAATTCCTGAACCGCTTCGGCATGGGCTTCGGCGCCCTCAGCCTCGCCGCGCTCCTCGGAGGCCAGGATACCGGCCATGGCGCGGCCAGCGAAGCCAATCTTTCCCCGCTCGCGCCCCGCCAGCCGCAATTCCCCGGCAAGGCCAAGCGCGTCATCCACATCTTCTGCCAGGGCGGGCCTTCGCACCTCGATACCTGGGACCCGAAGCCGGCGCTCGCCGCAAATAGCCGACAAAGACGTGAGCCTCATCGGCGGCCTTCCGCATGGCCTCCCCGTTCAAGTTCACCAAGATGGGCCAGTGCGGCATCGAGGTCAGCGAAGTCTTCCCGAACATCGGCAAGTCGATCGACGACATCGCGGTCATCCGCTCGATGACCACCGACATCCCGTCGCACGAGTTTGCCACGCTGATGATGAACACCGGCTCCGGCCGCCTCGTGAAGCCCTCCATGGGCTCGTGGGTGCTCTACGGCCTCGGCTCGGAAAACCAGAATCTCCCCGGCTTCATCGCGCTCGGGGGCGGCCTCGGCGGCGCGGCCAACTGGCGCTCGGCCTTCCTGCCCGGCGCGTTCCAGGGCACCCTGGTCGGCCAGCGTCAGCACCAGTCCCGAGAAGATCATCGAGAACATCAAGAGCCAACTTCGCCACGCATCCCGCAGCAGCGCCGGCAGCTCGATCTGCTCAAGCGCATGAACGAGCTGCACAGCGAGACACCTCGCCCGCGAGGCAGTGCTCGAAGCGCGCATCCAGTCCTTCGAGCTCGCCTTCAAAATGCAGACCGAGGCGACCGACGCCTTCGACGTCTACAAGGAGCCGCAGAACGTCCGCGACATGTACGGCGATACCGAAACCGCGCGCCGCATGCTCGTGGCGCGCCGCCTCGTGGAGCGCGGCGTGCGCTTCGTGCAGGTCTGGGCCGGCGGCTGGGACCATCACACCGATCGTCGAAGGACAACCTGCGCAACCAGGCCGGCCGACATCGATCAGCCGATCGGCGCGCTGCTCAAGGACCTCAAGCAGCGCGGCATGCTCGAAGACACGCTCGTCGTCTGGGGCGGCGAATTCGGCCGCACCCCGCGCCACGACCGCGGCGCCCGCGGCGAGCCCGGCCGCGACCATCACCACCGCGCCTTCTGCTCGTGGATGGCCGGCGGCGGCATCAAGGGCGGCCAGGCTCTACGGCGCCACGCGACGAGTTCGGCTACGACGTGGTCGAAGACAAAGTCCACGTGCACGACCTGCACGCCACGATTCTGCATCTGCTCGGCTTCGATCACGAGAAGCTCACCTATCGCTACAATGGCCGCGATTTCCGCCTCACCGATGTCTTCGGCAAGTCGTGAAGGCCCTTCTCGCCTAAAGCTTATGGCTAGTCGTTCGCTTCCCTTCATGGGTCATCTAGGTCGCATAGCGACCTATTCTCCTCACCGCGGCCTTTGCGGCCCACGCCGCGCCTGAGCCCAAAAAGCCAAACGCCGCGGAGCTCGAGTTCTTCGAAAAGAAGATCCGGCCCGTGCTCGTCGCAAGCTGTTACAAGTGCCACAGCGCCGAGGGCGAAGAAGATCAAAGGCGGCCTGCTGCTCGATACCGCGCGAGGGCTTGCTCAAGGGCGGCGACAGCGGCCCGGCCATCGTCCCCGGCGACCCAGACAAGAGCCTGCTCATCCAATCGATGCCGTCACGACGGATCCCGATCTTGCCATGCCGCCGAAGAAGGACAAACTGTCGGACGAGGTCATCGCCGACTTCGAGCAATGGGTGCAGCATGGGCGCGCCCGATCCGCGCGTCGGCAAGGCGGCGCGCGATTGCCGCGGCAATGGACATGAAGAAGGCGCGCGAGCATTGGGCCTTCAAGCCGATCGCGAAGCCGGCGCCGCCCAAAGTGGCCGATCCGCAAAAAGTTCGTGCAGCAGCCGCTCGATGCCTTCGTGCTCGCCAAGCTCCAGGAGAAAAAGCTTTCGCCATTCGCCGAAGGCCGACAAACGCGCCCTCCTGCGCCGCGCCACCTACGATCTCATCGGCCTGCCGCCGACGCCCGAGGAGATGGACGCATTCCTCGCCGACGAATCGCCCGGCGCCTTCGCGAAAGTGATCGATCGCCTGCTCGCCTCGCCCCGCTACGGCGAGCGCTGGGGCCGGCATTGGCTCGATATCGCGCGCTACGCCGACACGAGCGGCGACCGCCAAAACGGCAAGCGCACCAGCCCGCTTTATCCCTACGCCTGGACCTACCGCGATTACGTGATCGAGGCGTTCAATGACGATCTGCCCTTACGACCAGTTCATCCTGCGAGCAGATCGCCGCGGACCGCCTGCCTGAGGCGAAGAACGAACGCGAAGTGCTCGCCGCGCTCGGTTTCCTCACCGTCGGCAAGCGCTTCATGGGCAATCAGCAACGAGATGATCGACGACCGGATCGACGTCGTCACCAAAGGCCTCATGGGCCTCACCGCTGCCTGCGCCCGCTGCCACGATCACAAATTCGATCCCGTCCCGACCAAGGATTACTATTCGCTGCACGGCGTCTTCATGCAGCTCGCGCGAGCCGCAGGAGCGCCCGCTCATTGAAGACGTGGAGGAGGACGCCGACTACAAGGATTTCCTCAAGGAAGTCGCGAACGTGGAGAAGGAGGTCGAGCAGTTCAAGGAGAGCGAAGGCGCCCGCCTGCTTGGCGGCATGCTCGATAAGGGCGGTGAGTACATGCTCTTCGCCCACGAGGCCGGCGCCAGCGCCGATTCGCGCAAGAAAGGCGGCAATTTCCGCAACGCGGCTCGCAAGAAAGGCCTCGAGGCCGAGCTCGCGCAAATTTGGCAGGACACGCTGAAAACGCCCGCGCTCAAGCAGGACCGCGTGTTCGCCCCCTGGTTCCGCTTCGCCGCGATCCCCGAAAAAGAATTCGCGGAAAAAGGCCATGAAGTCGCCGCCGAAGTGACCGCTGCCAAGGACACCGAAGTGCACCCGCTGATCGCGAAGGCTTTCTCCGAGAAGCAGCCGAATTCCCTCTCCGAGGTGGCCGCGATCTACACGGAGGTTTTCGGCAAGCTGCGTGAGGAGATGAAGTTGAAGCCGTTCACGGCCCGCCGTACCGCGCGCTACAATGCCGACGAAGTGAAGCCACTCGCCGATGCCGGCCTGGAATCGCTGCGCCAGCATCTCTTCGCCCAGACCTCCGTCGCCAAGCCCGACGATGCTCGCATGCAGCGCGCGCTCGGCAACCAGTTCACCAACCCGGCCGAGGCGATCCGCGCCAAGATCGTCCGCCTCCAGTTGGTCCATCCCGGCTCGCCCGCGCGCGCCATGGCCATCGAAGACGCGCCCAAGGCGCGCGATTCGGTGGTCTTCATCCGCGGCGAACCCGGCAATCGCGGCCCGCATGTGCCGCGGCAGTTCCCCGAGATCCTTGCCGGCGACGCCCGCAAGCCCTTCACCAACGGCAGCGGCCGCCTCGAGCTGGCGCAGGCCATCGTCGCGCCGCGACGAACCCGCTCACCGCGCGCGTCATCGCGAACCGCGTGTGGCAATGGCACTTCGGCCAGGCCATCGTCCGCACCGTCAGCGATTTCGGCACCCGCTCCGAGCCGCCCACGCATCCTGAGCTGCTCGATCACCTCGCCACCTCGTTCATGGAAAACGGCTGGTCGTTCAAGAAGCTGCACAAGATGATCATGCTTTCCGGCACCTATCAGCAGGACAGCAAAGCGAACGCGCACGGCAATGCAGGCCGATCCCGACCAATCAGTGGCTCTGGCGCTTCAACCTCCAGCGCCTCGACTTCGAGCAAATCCGCGACAGCCTCCTCATCTTCGGCGGCAAGCTCGACCTCACCATGGGTGGCCCGCCCGTCGTCCTCGTGACTGAAGAGCGCCGCGCCGGCAGGTACCGCGCGATGTCCACCGAGATCGCCACCTCCGAGGAAAAGCACGAACCGCCGCACCGTCTATGCGCATGATCGACCGCTCCGGCCTGCCGGACATGTTCAACACGTTCGACTTCGCCAACCCCGACATGTCCACCGGCGAGCGCATCCTCACCACCGTGCCGCAGCAGGCGCTCTTCCTCATGAACAGCCCCTTCATCGTGCGACCAGGTGAAGAGCCCTCCTCGCCCGCGACGACTTCCCTTCCGATGGCAGCACCGAAGACAAAGTGCGCTTCCTCTTCCGCACCCTCTACCAGCGCGCCCCGAACCCCACCGAGCTCCGGATGGCCACTGAATTCCTCGACGGCGAGCCCCAGCCCGCCCTCCGCACCGTCGCCCTCCCCCTCGACGACGCCGCCCCGCCGCGCAAAAACAAAAAGAACCAAGCCGCCCAAAAGGACACCAGCGGCGACTTCCGCGAGCTCAACGTCTGGGAACGCTTCACCCAAGTGATGATGCTGGCCAACGAAGCGGTCTTCCTGAACTAACGGGCCACGCACCGCCCGCGCGCGAAGCGCGCCCACCGTAAAAAGTTGTAGAGGCGGCCCCTTCCGCGCCAGTGGAATGGGGTGCCGCCTCCATCTGTCTGGGCGCCGAAGCTCGCCGCCTCCGGAAGAATGGAGCCTAGGGGATTCGAACCCCTGACCTCCTCAATGCCATTGAGGCGCTCTACCAACTGAGCTAAGACCCCGGAAAGTCAACGCCGGCAGCGACTTGCGTCGGGTGATAGGCGGCTGATACAGCCTCGGGTCACCCCGAAAGTCCCCCCGGCATTTGAAGGGACGGAAGATTAACAGGAAACGCGGGGCAGGCAAGAGGTTCTTTTTGGGTCTGCGAGGGGCATCTTCGCCATTTTGGAGAGGAATGGGCAAAGACGCATCCGGTGGAATTGGCGGCGTTGGTGATGTGGTCACCACGCTTCCGAACCCCGGCGCGACAGGCGTGATCAGCGGGGAGGCCTGAAGGCCTCTTCCCCCAAGTGTCCTTCCAGGCTGCTCCATCACCGGGTTTCACTTCCAGCCTGTTCCCGCTTTTCGAGCAATTGCTTGAGGCGCTCAATGGGCGGCGGCAGGCTCCGACCGTCCGTCGCTGAATCTGTCACTCCCCCCATGAACAAAAATGGCGCTTTCTTTCTCCTGCTCGCTCTGGCCCTCAGCCTCCTGCGGGAGGTGCGGACAGCTGCGCCGCCGCCGTCGAATCCGGCCGAGGCTGCGGGGGTGAAGTGGCCGGCGCGCCGGGCGCAATTGGAGAGGGAATGGATCAAGATGCTGGGGCCCTTTCCGGGAACGAAGCCTCCACTGTGCATGGCTAAATGAGCGCACCTCCCGCCACGATTCGGCGCCTGCTGACTATCCATGAAGCGGACATCCACGCGCTCGCCGATCTATTGATCGACTGCGTCGAAGGCGGGGCGTCCGTGAGCTTCATGCACCCGCTCACGCGCGATCGCGCCGCCGGCTTTTGGCGCCGCGTGGCGGAGAGCGTGGCCGCGGGCGAGCGCGCGCTGTTGGTCGCCGAAGACGCATCCGGCCTGTGCGGCTGCGTTCAGTTGGCGTTCGATCTGCCTGAAAACCAGCCGCACCGCGCAGACGTCTCCAAGATGCTGGTGCACCGCCGCGCCCGCCGGCAAGGACTCGGCGCCGCCCTGCTGCGAGCCGCCGAGGCGGCCGCCCGCGAGTGCGGCAAAACACTCCTGGTGCTCGATGCGGTCACCGGCGGCGACGCGGCACGCCTGTATGAGCGCCTCGGCTGGGTACGCGTAGGCGACATTCCCAACTATGCGTTGTTTCCCCACGGCGGCCTGTGCGGCACGACCGTGTACTACCGGAATCTTGCTGGCTCACCTGAGCCCCCGCGCCTGAAATCATTCTGCCTCGTCGCCTGCGTCGGAGAGAAACAGGAGGAACCGGCTCCGGCCCAGGACCTCTACCGTTCGGAGCTCTTTCTGAAGTCGCGCGCCTTTGCCGAGAGCCGCTTCGATGCATGGTTCATTCTTTCCGCCAAACACGGGCTGGTGCGCCCGCATGAGACCATCGATCCCTATGAGCAAACCCTCAATCAAATGCCGGTCGCGGAACGGCGCGCGTGGTCCGACAAAGTAGCCACGCAACTCGCCGCGGCTCTGCCCCCAGCCAGCGTCGTCACCTTTCTCGCGGGCCTCCGGTATCGGGAATTCCTCATCCCTCAGCTCGAGCCGCGGCATTCTGTTCACGTTCCGATGGAAGGGCTTTCCATTGGCCATCAATTGAGCTGGCTCAAAAGGGTCGGCAGCGAAGCAGCCAGGCTCAAGCATCTCGACCACTTCTACGGCTTAATGGATCGGCTGAAGCACGGGCTCGGCGGGGAGCGGCTGCTACGGGAGACGACGGGCGCCCTCTCCTGGCCCAAGAAAGGCGTCTACTACTTTTTCGAACCGGGGGAATTTCGGGCCACCAAGGCCGCGGAAAAGCGCGTGGTGCGCGTCGGCACCCACGGGGTGAGCCGGGGAGCGCAATCGACCCTCTGGAGCCGGCTCAGCGCCCACCGGGGCGCCAGCGGTGGCGCGGGAAATCATCGCGGCTCCGTTTTTCGCCTGCACGTTGGCGCCGCGCTCCTGCAGCGGTCGCCTCAGGCCACAGCCTCACTCTCCTGGGGAAAAGGCCAATCGGCGGGGGCCGCGGTTCGGGCTGGCGAAGTGGAATTGGAGCAGGCTGTCTCTCAATACTTGGGGCGGATGTCCATTCTGTGGCTGCAGATCGAAGATAGCGCTGGCCCGGCGAGTGACCGCGCCTATCTCGAACGCAATTCCATCGCCTTGCTCTCCGGCGCCTCTGGCCCGCTCGATCTCCCTTCCCCAAGCTGGCTGGGCCGGGTCTGCCCCAACGAGGCCGTCCAAACGAGTGGACTGTGGAATGTCAATCACGTGCGGGAAACGTACAACCCCGCCTTCCTTGGCATCCTCGAATCCTATATCGATGTGACACTGGGACGAAAATCCCACCCAGGCGAAGGGCTGGCTCCCTTGGGGTGGACCGCTCGCCGGGAAAAATCCGGCGACACGTTCTTCTAAAAGAGGCCCCTCATGTTCCACCGCAAATTCCCCGCCCTCGCCTGCGCCTTCCTCACGTGCGCCGCCTTCGCCGCCGATCTCCCGTTGCCTCAACCCGAGGACCTCTACCTCACCGATACTCCCGTCGCGCCGATCACCCTCTCCGATGGCCGCAGCGCGATCTACACGCGGCTCTGGGTCGATCCCAAGAGCCGCACCCAGCGCCAGGCGCTCTGGCGCGTGGACGATCAAGCCGGCGCGCGCCCGCTGGAGCCGGGAGAGCCGGACGCCTCCAGCCCGATGCTCTCGCCCGATGGCCAATGGATCGTCTTTCTCTCCACGCGCCAGTTTCCCGATGGCACGCCGGCGTTTACTCCGGTGCCGCCCTACTCCGATCCGGCGGCGGATCATCTGGCTCATTCCGGTCACCGGCGGGCAGGCCTTCCCGCTCGGCGGCAAAGGCAAGCCGTATGGCCGCGTGATCACGGACAAGTTCTACGGCCGCGTCGCCTTTTCACCCGATGGCAAGCGCCTGGCCTTTGTCGCGGATGACGGACGCGATCTCGCGCACCGAAGCCGAGCGGCGCAACAATGTCATCGTGGTCCGCGAGGATCAGGGCGAAGGCTACGAGGGCTACGGCCGACGCAAATCTGGGTGGCCGATCTGCTCGCTGCGCCCGCGGAAGTAGCCGCCTCGCGGATCGAGCGCATCACGCCCGGCGATCATCTGGTACGGCGATCCGCAGTGGTCGCCGGATGGCGCCTTCCTCGTGGCGCACGCCAACCGCACGGCCGACCAGGAATCCGTGCGCTACAGCATCAATCGCAACTACGATCTCTGGAAGATCACCCTCGCCGATCGCCGGCTCGAGCAGCTCACCACCGGCCCCGGCCCGGAATTCTCGCCGCGCATTTCGCCCGATGGCCGCCGCCTCGTCTGCCTGAGCTCGCCGCGCAAAGGTCCGCACATCGACGTGTTCAATCTCATGCTCGTGGAGCTCGGCGCCGGGGCGGCGCGAGGCCGCGACTCGTCTTCGATCACCACGCCGGCGGCCGCCGCCGCGCCGTACCTCTCGCCGAATACGCCGCTGCCGGACGACTGCTGGCGCGATGACGCGCCGCGTCACCTTCAGCGCCTTCCGCGGCCTAACCGCGCTCACGCAAACCGTCGATGTGGAGTCGCGCCCCGCAAGTCCGCCGACGCCCAACCCGCGCCCGCCCCACCGCGCAGCCCGCTCATCCCGCCGGGCAATCCCGCGCTCGGCCAGCGCCTCCGCGCGGCCGACGAAACCGTCCGCTGGAAGAGCTTCGACGGACAGGAGATCGAGGGCGTGCTTACGCTGCCGCCGCCCTCCATCGCGCAGCCGCCCGTACAAGCTGCTCGTCATGCCGCACGGCGGACCGCATTACCGCGCCAGCAGCGGCGGCGGCTTCGATACGCAGATCTTCGCCACGCGCGGCTACGCCGTCTTTCAGCCAAACTTCCGCGGCTCCACCGGCTACGGCCTGAAGTTCCTCGATGCCGACCGGAACGACTTCGGCGGCGGCGACATGCGCGACATCCTCACCGGCATCGACCACCTCGTCGCGCAAGGCATCGCCGATCGCGACCGCCAGTTCGTCTATGGCGTCAGCTACGGCGGCTACATGACCACCTGGCTCGTCGGCCACACCAATCAGTTCCGCGCCGCCGTCGCGCAAAACTCCGTCACCGACCTCAACGTCATGTGGCACCTCAGCGACCTGCAAAGCTGGACCGAGTAGGAAATGGGCGGCCTGCCGTGGGAAGTGCCCGAGCGCATGCGCGAGCACAGCCCGCTCACCTACGCCGCCAAGGTGCGCACGCCCACGCTCATCCTGCACTCGCTCAACGACCGCCGCTGCCCGGTCGCCATGGGCCAGATGTTCCATCGCGCGCTGAGAGAAAATCGGCGTCGACACCGGAAATGGTCATCTACCCCGACGAAGGCCACGCGCATCAAACAACTCCCGCACCGCGAAGACGTCGCTCCGCCGCATCCTCGCCTGGTTCGCCGCCCACGATCTCCCCGCCGGCGAAACGCCGAAATGACGCTGTCTCCGCGGCTGCCGCAATGCGAATGTTCGATTGTCACAGCGCCGTTCCGCGCCGAACCTTTCCAAGCTCAGCGAAAAACCGCGCATGCACTGGCTCCCCTCCGGGCTTTTCTTTTTCACGTGCGCCTTTCTGCCCGCGAGCAGCGGCGCCACCGCCGCGGAACCCGTTCCCCTCACCCTCGACGAGACCACTCAGGCTTACAACTTCGAGACGGCTGAGATCTCCGGCACCATCACTGCCGCCGGGCCTTATCATGGCGTTACGCGCTTGGTGGATAAGCGCACTGGCCGTCAGGTTATCGATCCGCGTTACTCCGCGCTGAATCTTTTCCGCCTGTTTTCGGTCAATCTCGGCATGGGCACGCCGCGCGCCATGGAGCGCAAGGTCAGCGCCACCGCCACGGCCGTGGAGATCACCTGGCCCGCCACCGAGGCGCATCAGGGCGAGATCACCGCCCGCTACGAGGTGCGCCCACCGAACACGATCGATTTGACGCTCACGCTGCGCGTCCGCGGCGCCTACAGCGGTTACGAGCTGTTGTTGCCGAGCTATTTCGACAAGGCCTTGATCCCGCACGTCTATCTGAAACGGCGGGCCATCAGCACAAAGCCGTCGGAGGTGGACCTGCTCGTCCCGATGTTCAACGAGGTCTTTCGCGGCTGCGGGCTGGTCTTCCCGCGCGACGCGCACGCCGCGAAACGCCCGCTCGATGGCCGCTGGGAGCGCAGCGAATACAAGATGCCTACCGCGCCGTTCTTCCCCCTCCGGCACTACGCGCATCCGCTGGCCTTCATGACCGATCCGGAGAAGACGCTGGCCGTGGTGCTCATGATGCGCCGCGAAGCCTGCTCAGCGATCAGTGCGCGCTATTTTTCCGAGCGCGCGGAGGAACGCGCCACCACCTATAGCGCGTTCGATTTTCTCGTGTTCGGCGACGACCTCCTGCCGGGCGATGTCCGCCGCGCGCGCGTCCGCATGGTGCTCACGCCGCTCGATGGCGAGATGTCGCAGCCGCTGGAGTTGCATCGGAAGTTTCTCGCGGAAACGGACTCGCCCTGAGCCTCGCCGTCCCATGAACCAGCCCCCAGTCCAGCCTACCCGCCGGGAGTTCCTCAAAACCTCGGGCGCCCTCGCCCTCGCCTCCACCGTGCCCTTCCCTGCGGTCGTCTCCGCCGCCGGCTCGGAAACGCTGCGGATCGGCTTGGTCGGTTGCGGCGGACGCGGCACCGGCGCCGCGGCGCAGGCCTTGCGCGCCGATAAGCATACGGTCGTCACCGCAATGGGCGATGTGTTCGAGCCGTCGATCGAAAAGAGCCTGGCGATTCTGCGCAAGAACGCCCCGGAGCGCGTGCAGGTGCCGCGGGAAAACTGCTTTGTCGGCTTCGATGCCTACCAAAAAGTCATCGCCAACTCGGATGTCGTCTTGCTCACCACGCCACCGGGCTTCCGGCCGCTGCACCTGAAAGCGGCCATCGAGGCTGGCCGGCATGCGTTCATCGAAATCACCGCGGGCGTCGATGCTCCCGGCGTCCGCTCCGTGCTCGCGTCGGCCGAGCTCGCCCGCCAAAAGAACCTCGGCATCCTCTCCGGCTTTTGCTGGCGCTACAACTATCGGCATCGCGGCGCGCTGGCGCAGATCCGTGCCGGCGCCATCGGCGAGATCCGCGCCATTTATGCCACCTACTACCGCGGCAGCCTTACCCAGAGCCACCACGGCCCGCGCGAGCCGTGGATGAACGACCTCCAGTGGCAATTCCGCAATTGGCATAATTACACCTGGCTCTCCGGCGACGTGACGATCCTTCTCTCCGGCGGCCATAGCGTCGATAAGATGTCGTGGTGGCTCGGCGACGTGATGCCCGCCAAAGCCGTGGCCACCGGCAGCCGGCAGTTCCCCGCCGAGGGGAATATCTACGACAACTGCTTCGTCGCCTACGAATACACCGGAGGGCTGCGCGGCTTCCTGGGCTGCCGCAGCCAGGCCGGCTGTCATGGCGAAAACGCCGACTACATCATCGGGAGCAAAGGCCTTTGCACCATCGGGCGCGGGACGCTGCCGGTGATCACGGGCGAAACCACGTGGCGCTACGACGCCGTGCAAAACGACATGTACCAGACCGAGCACGATGAGTTCTTCGCCTCCATCCGCGCCGGCCGCCCCATCAACGATGGCAAGCGCATGGCCCACACCACCCTCATGGCGATCATGGGCCGCATGGCCGCCTACACCGGCCAGGAAATCACGTGGGAGATGGCCTTGGCCTCCCAGGAGACGCTCACCCCCGAGATTCACGATTGGCACACGAAGGTCGAATTGCCGCCCCTCGCCGAGCCGGGCCTGACGAAGTTCGTGTGACCTACGCTCCTTCAAAGGTTCGGGCTCCGAAAGGCTTTATGAAGTTGATCCCCGGAACCCGCCTGTGACGCGATCCGTAGTCGAAACCCCGATCTCCATTGAACGCCCGAATTCCCAGCGCCGGCAAGCCTCTCTGTGCAGAGGCTGGACGTGATGCGCACGCGCGACATGGATTCCTAGCGCCAGCGGTCCCGCAGCGGTGTAGAGGCGGCTCTCCGCGGCGGGTGCCGCCTCCATCTTTCGGTGTGGGCGCAGGCGGTGGGGCGGCGGGACTCGCGCGGAAAAACCCCGCGCCCAGCTCCGCACCGCCGCCGCGTTTTCCCCTCACCACAATCAATGCGCTCGCCGCCGCCTGCGCGTTCGCTCTTCTCCAAGGCGCCTCCGCCGCCGAGCCGATGGAGTTCTTCGAAAAGCAGATCCGCCCGATCCTGGTCGAGCGCTGCTACGAATGCCATAGCGCGGAGAAGAAAACCAAAGGCGGCCTCGCGCTCGATACCCGCGCCGCCACGCTCAAGGGCGGCGATACCGGCCCGGCGATCGTCGCGGGCGATCCCGCCAAAAGCCTGCTCATCGAAGCGGTGCGCTATCACAATCGCGACCTCCAGATGCCGCCGAAAAATCGGCTCTCGGAGAGCGAGATCAAGTTCTTGGAAGAGTGGGTGAAAATGGGCGCCCCCGATCCGCGCACCGCCGCCGCGCCCGCGAACACCACCCGCACGATCAACCTCGAAGAGGGTCGCAAGTTTTGGAGTTTCACCCCGCTCGCCCGCGCCGAGCCGCCCGCCGCGCCCGCCGGCACGTCGCCCATCGACGCCTTCCTCCAGGCCAAACTGCGCGAGCGCGGCCTCACCCCGGCCCCGCCCGCGGATAAGCGCACTCTCCTCCGCCGGGCCACGTTCGATCTCATCGGCCTGCCCCCCACGCCGGCCGAGGTGGAAGCCTTCGTGGCCGATTCTTCGCCCGACGCCTTCGAGCGCGTGATCGAGCGGCTGCTGGCCTCGCCGCACTACGGCGAGCGTTGGGGCCGCCACTGGCTGGATGTTGCGCGGTACGCCGACTCCAACGGCATGGATGAGAACGTCGCCTTCGGCCACGCCTGGCGCTATCGCGACTACGTCGTCCGCGCCTTCAACGACGACAAGCCGTACGACGAGTTCCTCATCGAGCAGCTTGCCGGCGATCTGCTCCCGCCGCGCGAAGACGCGATCACCGCCACCGGTTTCCTCGCCCTCGGCGCGCGCGTCCTGGCCGAGCCCGACCTGCAAAAACTCGAGATGGACATCATCGATGAGCAGATCGATACCGTCGGCAAAGCCTTCCTCGGCATGACGCTGGGCTGCGCGCGCTGCCACGATCACAAGTTCGATCCGGTCAGCACGGAAGACTACTACGCCCTCGGCGCCATCTTCCGCAGCACCCGCAGCCTCGCCGCCGACAACACAGGGACCATCAAATACTGGCACGAGCACTCGCTCGCCACGCCCGCGCAGCTCGCTGAGCTGAAGAAATTCGAGGAAACGGTGAAGGCGAAGAAGGCCGCGATCGCCGCCTTCACCAAAGAGGCGAGAGCCGCTGCTCCCAAGGCCGAAGCCGCGCCCGACGCGGCGAACGCCGGCGCCCTTGACTCCGCCGCGCAGGCCAGACTCGACGCGATGAACAAAGAGCTCGCCGATTTCGAGGCCAAGCGCCCCGAGACGCCCGGCCTCATGAGCGTGGCCGATGCCGCCATCGCCAGGACGCTGCCCATCCACATCCGCGGCAGCTATCTCACGCTGGGAAAACCCGTCGAGCGCGGCTTCCCCGCCGTCATGCGCGCCGGCCTGCCCCCGCCCATCCTGCCCGCCAAGCGCAGCGGCCGCCTGGAGCTCGCCCGCTGGATGGCCTCCGGCGAGCACCCGCTCACCGCCCGCGTCATGGTCAATCGCGTCTGGCGCTGGCACTTCGGCCAGGGGATCGTCGGCAGCCCCGATAACTTCGGCCTCCTCGGCGCCCGGCCTTCCCATCCCGAGCTGCTCGATTGGCTCGCGCGCACCTTCATCGAAAGCGGCTGGTCCGTGAAAGACCTGCACCGCCTCGTCATGAAATCCGCCGCCTACCGGCAAGCCAGCCGCGTCCCCCCGCCCGCCGCCGGCCAGCCCGATCCCACCCTCCTCGATCCCGAAAACCGCCTCCTCTGGCGCTCCCATCTCCAGCGCCTCGAGGCCGAGCAAATCCGCGACGCCATGCTCGCCGCCAGCGGCTGGCTCAACCTCGAGCTCGGCGGCAAAACCATCCCCCGGCGCAACCGCGAGTTCGTCTTCAACCACACCAGCAAAGACGCCACCACCTACGAGACCGCCCGCCGCGCCCTCTACCTCCCGATCATCCGCAATCACCTCTACGACATGCTGGAGCAGTTCGACTACCCCGACCCTGCCAGCCCCAGCGGCGACCGCAAAAATACCGTCATCGCGCCCCAGGCCCTCATCATGATGAACGCCCCCCTCGTCGCCGAATGCGGCCGCCGCCTCGCCGAGCGCCTCGCCTCCCTCCCCACCGACGAAGCCCGCCTCGCCCAAGCCTACCAACTCCTCTACGCTCGCCCTCCCACCTCGCGCGAAGCCGCCCAGTCCCTCGCCCTCCTCCACGATCTCAGCGCCAACGAAGAAACCGGCCGCGGCTGGTCCCTCCTCTGCGAAACCCTCTTCGCCGCCAACGAATTCATCTATCTGCGGTAAACTCAGTGCAGTTGTGCTTCGTAATCGCCCGCCCCGAATGTAGCCCCGAATGAATGCATGCGCCGGAATCTGGTGATAGCATCTCGATAGTGAATGACGTTAAGCGCGACAGCGAAATGACAGCGTCCCCGTAGAGTTTTGTGTTGCCCCGTGGTGTTTTGTAAACGAAATGACTGCCGCGCTGGACGTTGGGCTTTCTTGTCCCGACCGAGTGCCGAAAGGCTGTCCAGCGTATTCTCCTTTTATGGGGCCGCCGGTTGTCCGCTCACGACCTTGAGACTGCTCCGCCGCCTCCCGTGCTCCTCGTAGGTGAAGAAGCACCGCTTGAGCATGTCGAAGTAGGGCCTGGCCTGCGGGTGCGAGGCAAAGCGCAAGCCGATCACAGTGGTTACGAGGTCCGCCAATTGCAGCCCGACCCTCTGCGCTTGGGAAATCGCGAAGAATGGCGTCTTCACGATCGAGTCGAGCGACAAACCCACGGCGCTACGCTGGCGCCGTGACGGACGCGTGGCAGTTCAGGTCCCGTCGCTTCTCGCCGTGGCTGGCCTGAACTATATACTCCAATCTCATATTAATGCGGTCGAGGGGGTCGCTCCTCGCGATTTCCAAGATACCGGCGAATGCCGGCCACAATTTGCATAAGGGTACTCCGAGAGAGGCGTTCATCCGAAAGTTCCTTCAGGATCATTTAAGTGAGCGCGTTGCAATCGGAACTGGCGAGATCATCGATGCCAACTCAAGGCCGAATCAGCCGGGCAACCAGATCGACATTGTCATCTACCTCGATGCGGACGGCTCATGGGTGGCTGGCTGGCATTCACGCAGAACTTGGTATCGCTTATCCCCCCATGCACCCTGTAGGTGCTCAACGCTTGAAGATCGCAAGTCCTTCTATCGACGCGATTTTCCTGCTGGGGCGTGGTTTCGTTCAGTTCGACAATAGTTCCATCGGCTTCATCACTGACGAGTTGCGCCAGCAGAACCCAGACTCGCACTGGGTAGTTGCCGATGCGGCAACGGAATCCTCCTGTTGTTATTTACCCTTCCAACGCAAGCCGTCAGCGGCGTGTCGGCATCATGGCTAAATCCAGCGCCATATTTGGCGAATTTCCAAGCGACCGTCACATTCGCGGTATAAGAGACTTAACCGCGCGGTTCGCGGCCCGCTACTCCGTCTCCGTCATCGCCCAGAACTGCCTGGCGGCTTTCACCCAATCCCTGCTTTCGACGGCGGCGCGGGCGGCGGGGCGCATGGCGTCGAGTCGGGCGGGGTCGTCGAGGAGGGATTTTACTTCGGTGGCGAAGGCGGTGATGTCGAGGGCGCGGGTGATGGCGCCGGTGCGGCCGGGCTCGATGAGGTCTTTGGGGCCGCCCTGATCGGAGACGATGCAGGGGAGGCCGCTGGCGAGGGCTTCGATGATGACGTTGCCGAAGGTGTCGGTGGTGCTGGGAAAGAGGAAGAGGTCGGCGGAGGCGAAGGCTTGGGCGAGCTCGTGGCCGACGAGGGCGCCGGTGAAGACGGCTTCGGGGAGGGCTTGGCGCATTTCCTTGAGGTAGGGGCCGTCGCCGACGAAGGCGAGGGCGGCGCCGTTGCCGCGGAGGTGTTCCCAGGCGCCGGTGATGACGTCGAGGTCTTTCTCCTTCGAGATGCGGCCGACGTAGAGGAGGACGCGTTTGCCGGCGGGGATGCCGCGGCTGGTCCAGAAGGCGGGCTCGCGGCGCGAGGGGTGGAAGAGGACGGTATCGAGGCCGCGGGGGAGGATGCGCAGGCGGGCGGGATCGATGCCGCGTTCGATCCAGGCCTGGCGGTAGCCCTCGGAGTTGACGTAGATGAGGTCGAGCTGCTCGTAGAACCAGCTTCATGTAATTCCAGGTGAGCGTCTCGAGGGAGGCGTCGTCGGTGAGGATGCGGACGTATTGCGGGAAGTCGGTGTGGTAGATGCCGCTGCTGCGGAGGCCGAGCATTTTGGCGGCGAAGCAGCGCGGTGAGGCCGATGGGGCCGGGCGTGGAGATGATGAGCTCGGTGAAGCCTTCGCGCTGGATGTAATCGAGCATCTGCAGGATGGGCGGGAAGCAGAGCTTTTGCAGCTCGTACTCGGGCAGCTCGAATTCGCCGATGGGCGCGAAATTTTTGATGGGAATATCGTGGATGCGGATGGTGTCTCGCGAGGTGACGACGGTGAGGTCGTGGCCTTCGGCGACGCAGCCGGCGGTGAGGCGGCGGATGGTGTTGGCGACGCCGTTGACGTCCTCGAGCGTGTCGGTGAACCAGGCGCGTTTGTGATTGCGCAGGAAGGGCGGGAGCCGGCCGGCGAGGGTGCGCGCGAGGCCGGCGAGCCAGGGGCGGTCGGGCGCCTGCGAGCGGAATCCGTAGGCGTAGGGGAGGAGGGTGCCGACGATGGGGAGGAGCAGGCTCACCTCGCGGATGGCCTCGATGATGTTGCCGGAGGAGAGCTGTTTGACGAAGCCGGTGAAGAAGCGGAAGGCGAGCTGATTGACGAAGTAATTGGCGATGACGAAGGCGCGGCGCTCGGGCTCGGCGATGTCGCCGACTTCGCGGGCGAGGAGCTCTTTGACATCGGCGTGCGGCGAAGGTCTCGGCGAACTGGCGCCAGAGCGAGGCGTTGGCGGGCTTGGCGAGCTCGAAGATTTTGCCGCTGGCGATGCCTTGCGCGACGAAGCCGACTTTTCGACCAGGAGAATTCGGTGGGGTCTTCGCCTTCCATGAAGCGCGAGAAGGCTTTGCCGACGAGGCTGGAGCTGTCGGCCTCGGCGAAGCGCGCGGAGATGAATTGGCGGAGGTTATTGTAGAGGCCGTGCGAGAAGATGAGGGGCGAGCCGGGGGCGCCGCCGGGGTGGCAGTCGCCGGCACGGACGGCGGCGAGGAAGTCTTCGATGGTGCCGGAGCTGCGCGTGACGGCGGTCCAGGCCTGGCCGGGGTACATGCCGCCGTGGTCATCGGAGCCGCCGGTGAAGGCTTTGCGCCAGGGCTCGGGGTGCGTGGGGGCGAGGCCGTGGCGATTGGCGAGCTCGTCGATTTTCGCGGGGGTGAGGGCGCCGAGGATGAAGGTGGCGGTGTCGCTGAAGAGGCGGTCGCGCAGGCCGTTGAGGCCCTCGAAGTGGCGGAAGAGGAGGATGAGCTTCTCGAAGTGCGCGGCGGTGAATTTGTCGTCGAGGCGATGGAGCGGGTGCGCGACGGCGTGGGCGAGCTGCTCCTGCGCGAGGTAGGCCTGGAGGTCGAAGATGTTTTCGCGCAGGCGCTGGAGCTCGGCGTGTTGCGGCTCGCGCAGGCCCCAGACGAGGACGTGGACGGCGCAGCGGTCTTCGGGGAAGTAGGTGGTGACTTGCTCGCAGAGGAAGACGCCGGGGCGATCGGCGATCTCGAGGCAGCCGTCGATGGTGTTGTCGTCGGTGAGGGTGACGAAATCCATGCCGCGCGCCCAGAGCGCATCGTAGAGGTCGCCGGGCTGGGAGTAGCTGGCGGAAAGGCCGGCGCGGCGGAAGAGCCATTCCGGCGCGCGCGCGCTGTGGCGGGAGTGGAGATGGAGATCGGCTTTCACGTGCGGGAAGGGGAGGCCGAAGCTCGCACACCCTCCGCGCGAGGAGAAGCCACGATGCGGCTAAATCCAAAACGCAGCAACTGCCGCCATGCGGCCGTCCGGAGCCCCTACGAAACCGGAATGATGTCCTGCAGCGGCACGCCCAGCTTATTGGCCTTCCGGATCGCCCGCTCAAACCCCACCTTCATCGCCCGCGCCCGCTGCTTGCCCTCCGCTTTGAGCTTTGGATCGAGCGGCTTCGTAGAAAGCTCCGGTAAACGGTAGACTGTGCCGTCCGGCATCGTCACGACGTAGACTATCCGACCGTTCTCCTTCGTCTTCTCGTAAGTCATCGAGAAGCAGATTCGCCGAGTTCTTGAAGTGGGTCAATTCGGCCGTGAATGGGCTCGAAAAAAGGCCTGGTCGCGCAGTCCGCCCTTGGCACGGGCGCGCAGCCGTAGCATTCTCACAGTATGTCTGTGCTGACGATCGAACTGCCCGCGAATCTCGACGCCGCCCTGGCCGAGCGCGTGAAAAGCTCCGGCCTGAGCTCGAAAGAAGAGTACCTGATCAACCTTGTCGAATCCGACTGTGTTGGCGGGCCCCTTGAAGATGTGCTGGCGGAGCGATTGAAAGGTCCTTTTGCGCCGCTGGAGCCGGACTGGAAAGAGCGCGTCCGCAGCGCCCCGGCGAAGCGCATGGAGCCGTGAGGATCGAGCGGCATCCGGGCGTCCTTCAGAGCGACCTTCCCGGAATTTACGCTCACATTGCACGGGAGAACCCCGCAGCCGCGGAACGTGTCCTCAAGGCAGTCGAAGCGACCCTTCCTACCTCGCCGCGGAGCCAAACGGCGGCGTTTCATACCGAACTCGCGGCTCAACGCACAAAGAGCTCCGGATGCTGCCGGTCAGTGGCTTCAACAACTACCTGATCTTCTACCGGATCGAGGCGGACGCGGTGCGTGTGCTCTACGTCGTCCATGGCGCGAGACATTTACTCCGTTTTTTCCGGCAGGAGAAACGGCAGTAACGATCACTTCTGAATCGTCTCGAGAAACGCGTCGAAGCCGCGGAGGGCTGCCGAGCCCGCGGGTGTCTTCGCCAGGACTTCCTGCACATCGAGGCCGCGGGCGTGGCAAAAGCCGGCGGCTTGGGCGGCGACGGCTTCATCGTGGGTGGCAAGCGCTTCGATGAGGCGGGGCGGCTCAGCGCCGTGCTTTTCCACCAAGGCGCGCGCGTAGGTGCGGGCGGCGGTGAAGTTATTGTCGCCATCGGCATCGAGCCAGACCGGGTTCGTGGCGCCGATCACCCGCGGCTGGCGAATGCGGCCGACGGGCTGATAGGGCGAAGGGATTTTCCAATACGGCGCGGTGACGCCGGGGCCGCTGGCGATGGCCACGAGATGGACATCGTGCGGAGGCCTCGGGAGGTCCCACGTGATGGAAAGCTTCCCGGCGCGCGCCGCGGGGGCGATGGCGGCCTCGCGAATCTTGACGCCGTTGGCGAAAAGCTCGACGAGATCGGCTTGGATCCAGGAGGGGCCGAAGACCTGCACGTGCACGGGAACTTTCGAGTCGAGCCCCCTCACGACATCGCCGGGCGTGCCACTGCCGTTCACCGTGATGAGCGTGAGAAGGCCCATGCTCACGTACGCGCGGCCGGCGTTTAGGCTCCGGCAGGCGGCTTCCACGTCGATCTTGCCGGGATCGGAATCGTCGCAGACGACGAGCGTTCGGCCCTGGCCCACGTTGAAGCGGGAGACGTCGTGGCTGTCGCTCGAGCCGACGGCGGTGATGCGGTAGCCGTAGTTCAGCAGCGCAAACCAATCGCGAAAACTCCGCATGAAATCGGATTGCAGCGTGCCGGAATTGCAGACCTCGATTGCATCGAAGGTGAACTCGGGGCCGCGCAGGTTTTCGCCGGTGACGGCGTTGAAGTTGCGCGGCTCGAACGGGATGAAATTGTTGTGGATGTCGCGGGGATGATTCAGCACCACCACCCGGTTGCCCGGCAGCCCGCGCATCGCGGTGATCAGCTCGGGCCAGCTCGTGAGCTTCACGTCCGGATGCGGCGCGGAGCGGTCGGCGATCGGGAAAGTGTTGAAGTGACCCACGGAGGTAGTCACTTCATCGCCGGTGACCCAGGTGAAATGCTTGGCCACTCCCATGCGCTGTGGCGCGTCGCCGTAATCCGCATAAACGTTGTGATCGGTGGCGATCGGCAGCTCCACCCCTTCGCCCCCCAGCGTGAGCATTCGCTCCTCCATGGTGGCGTCGCCATGCTTGCTAAGGGTGAAGGTGTGCACGTGCGTGTCGCACGCCACGAGCCCCGGCGTCGGCACTTCGCGGGCGATCTCCAGCGCCACCTCGGCGGTTTGGCCGGCCGCAAGCAGCACCTCGCGCGAGTCCACGCCATATTCCGGCCCGCGCGTGGCGTAGACAGTGTACCGGCCCGCGCGCAGCATCAACTCAGCCCGTCCCGCGCCCGTGTACGCCACGCCCGAACGGTGCGCCACCGCTGGCTCCGGCTTCGCCATCAACGCGGCCAGCCTTCCTTCCGAATCTACGATCGTGATGCGACAGGGTAAGGGCGCATTGGTTCCTTTCTCGGTTACCCGCACGCTCAGCGCGGCCTCGCCAGCAGCCTCGGCACGCGCTCGCGGATCGAGAGTGATCGGGCCGACGAAAATGTCGTCTGGCGCATTCGGCGAGAGAATACTCAGCGTGTTCTCTCCCTCGCCGAGCGCACGGGCCGGCACCTCGTATGCGGAAACGAGCGACGCCTCGTTTGTCTCCAGGAAGGTGAGGCGTTTGCCATTGAGCAGGACGGGCCATCTCAGCTTTACGTCCTGTTGTGCGATGTAGAGCGTCGCCGGGGTATCGTTCGCATGCGCTGAGAAAATGAGGTTCAACGTCCGCCCTTGCGGCGTCTTCCCCTCAAGCTCCCGCCATTCCGGCTCTTCCGCGAAGCCGAGATGCCGCGGCTCCGCGAGGATCGTGATGGTCTCCGCCGCGCACGCCATCGCCCCCGCGAGCAGGAGTGCACAAATAACTTTCATTCCCCCGCGCTATTTGCCCTTCACATCGTAGCAGTAAATGTACTCCTGGTCGCGCAGGTAGAGCTTCCCATCCGCGATCGTGGGGTGCGTCCAGATGCGCCCGTCTCGCGACCGAATCGTGCTCTGCGGCTCAACGGTGAGACTGCCGTGCTCCGCCCAGCCTTTGGGCGACGCCTCGATCAGGACGACTGTGCCTTTGTCTTCATCGAGGCAATAGAGCATGCCGTCGGCGCAACCAATCGCGCCTTTACCGAGCTTGTTGCGCTCAACCCAGGTTTCGTTCCCGGTGAGGAATTCCATGCAGAGCCAGCCGAGCCGGTCGCTGTGACCGTACAGGTGATCGCCGTAGAGGATCACGCCGCCATGATGGTTCTTCAGCAGCTGGTTTCGATACACTTCCTCGACCTGGTTGCCGGGGTTGATCTTCACCAGCTTGCACCCGACCAGGTATCCGGAGTTGATGAAAACGTAATTGTCTTTGACGATCGGCGTCGGGATCACCGCGACCTTGCCCGGCCACGGCGCTTTCCACAGCACCTTGCCGCTCTTCGGTTCCACGCCCGCGAAATTCTCCATCGTGAGCTGCACATACTGCTCCTCTCCATTGATCTTCGCTTTCACGATAGAGGCGTATTGCGCATTGTCCTGCCACTCCGCGGATTGCCAGAGCAGGTTGCCGTTCGTCTTGTCAAAGGCGGCTATCGTCCCATTCGGGCCGCCCGGCGTGCAGACCACCTGGTTGCCATCCACCAATACGCTCTCCGTGTAGCCCCAGCCCGGCCGTTTTCCGCCCAAGGCTTTGAGCTCCTTGCTCCAGACACTTTTCCCATCCGCCGCCTGGAAACACCCCAGCGTTCCTTCCCCGCTCAGCGCGTAGATTTTGTCGCCATCCACCGTGGGGGTGCCGCGCGGGCCGTTGCCCCATTTGTTTTGCAGGATGCCTTCGCTGAGCGGCACCGCCCATAGCTCCTTGCCGGAATTGGCGTCGAGGGCGATCAGCACCTCGCGCTCATCGCGCGTCCCGAGCGTGTAAAACTTGCCCGCGACGATCGCCGGGCCGGAATAGCCGAGGCCCGCCTTGTCATAAAGCCACACGCGCTTCGGCCCGCCGGGCGGCCACTCTTTCAGCAGGCCCGTTTCGCGCGAGACATCGTCGCGCAGGGCCCCGCGAAAAGTCGGCCAATCGAGCGCGTGGCCGGCCGGGGAGAGCAGGAGGAGGGAGAGGCCCGCGGCGAGCAGGCGTGGGGAGACGTGCATGGCGGAAAGCTCTAGCGGATCAATCGCGGTTTGTGAAGGGGCTGAAATGCGCGCGCTTTAGAGCTTGAATGCCGAGCTCCCCTCCCCCGCTTCGGCCACCACGGGATTGCGCAGGGCGCCGATTCCCTCGATCTCGATCGTCACCTCATCGCCGTCCTTCAGCCAGCGCGGCGGAGTGCGCGCCATGCCCACGCCTTGCGGCGTGCCCGTGATGATCACCGTGCCCGGCAGCAGCGTCGAGCTGCCGCTGTAAAACTCGATCAGCGTCGGGATATCGAAAATCATGTCCGACGTATTCGAGTCCTGAAGCACTTCGCCGTTCACCGTGGTGGTGATCCGCTTGCCGCTCGGATCGGGCATTTCATCGGCGGTGACGAGGCACGGGCCGAGCGGGAGAAACGTATCGAAGGTCTTGCCGCGGCACCATTGCCCGCCGCCGCCTTCCTTCTGCCAATCGCGCGCGCTTACATCGTTCGCGCACGTGTAACCGGCCACGTATTGGAGCGCCTCGGCGCGCGAAACGTTCTTGCACGCCCGCCCGATCACCACCGCCAGCTCGCACTCGTAATCCACCTTCGAGCTGGCCAGCCAGCGCGGCAGGACGATCTGGTCGCCCGGATGCTGCAGCGCGTTCGCGGCTTTCATGAAAAGCACCGGGTACTGCGGGATGGGCGAATTCGTCTCCAGCGCGTGCTGCCGGTAGTTCAGCCCCGTGCAATAAACGCTCGTGGGCACGACCGGCGCGAGCAGCCGGCCGACTTCCACGCTTTTGCCGGTATCGGAGAATCCTTCAGCCAGGCCGCCGGTGACGGCGGTGGCAGTGCCATCGGCGTGCTGGCGGGCGTAAGCGGTTTGGCCGGTGGAAGAGACGTAACGGATGATTTTCATGGCGATGGAGGCGAGGGATTTGCCGCGCTACCGTAAACGCCACCCGCCGGGGAAAAAACAAACATTTGAACCGAATGCGCCACCACCCGCGGGCCGAACACGATCAGCACGGATCCGTTTCGCGCGAAGCGCTTTCGGAGTGCGGCGCGTCCTCGCGCCGCTTTCGTCCCGCATCGCCAGACGAAGAAACTTCGCGCTTCTCGCAAGCGTTCACCCAGCACGCGACAGCCGAACTTGCGCAGGACCACCCCGGCCACCTGCTCAGCCAGATTGCGCTGGCTCAAAGCGGCGCGGGGACGCGCGCGCACTCCGAAAGCGCTTCGCGCGAAATTGTTTGAGCGCGCCGTCTGCGACTCGGCTCCTTACGCCCCGCCCGCCTTCACCTCGATCACATCGTGCGAACCGCTCTCGCGCTGGCCGGCGGGTGTGACGCGCACGTAGCGAGCGCGCTCGCGCAAATCGCCAAGCGTCCGCGCCCCGAGATAGCCCATGCCGCTTTGCAGGCCGCCGGAGAGTTGCTGCAGCACCACATCGAGCGGCGGCGCGAGCTCCTTGAGCGCCTCGACACCCTCGGCCGCGACTTTGCGCAGCGTGTCGCGCGAAGCATGCCCGTAGCGCGCGGCGCTGCCGGCCTGCATCGCCGCGTGCGACCCCATGCCGCGGTATTGCTTATACATTTTGCCGTGGATTTCCATGATCTGGCCGGGCGCCTCGGGGCAGCCGGCGAGCAAGCCGCCGCAGATCACGCCATGCGCAAGCGTAAGCGCCTTCACGAGATCGCCCGATTTCGTGATCCCGCCATCGGCCAGGATGCGCACGTTCTTTTTCGCCGCCGCCTGCGCGGCCACGTAGAGCGCCGTGAGCTGCGGAATGCCCACGCCCGCCACGGTGCGCGTGGTGCAGATCGAGCCCGGCCCCTGGCCCACCTTCACGATGTCCGCGCCGCAATCGGCGAGAAACTCGACGCCCGCCGCGCTGGTCACATTGCCAGCCATGAGCGGCAGGCCGGGGAAGGCGCTCCGGAGCAACCGCACCACGTCGCCCACGCCGCTCGAGTGGCCGTGCGCGGTCGAGACCGCCACCAAGTCGGCGCCCCGCTCCACCAGCTCGCCCACGTGCGCCACGATCCGGTCGCGGTCCAGCTCGCCGGTGGAATTGCGCGTGGCGGTGACGCTCGCGCCGCAGAGCAGCCGGAATTTCGCGTCGCGCGCCGGTTTGAACTGCGCCTTTCGCTCCTGCAAAATCCGCTCGATGTCGGACATCGTGAAGAGCCCGCGCAGGGCGTCGTCCGCATCCACCACGAGCAGCTTGTGGATGCCGACGTGCTCGTTGAAAAAGCGGTCCGCGCGCGCGATCGGGTCGCGGCCAAGCTCGGCCTCCGGGATCGTGTGAAGCTGCGCGCGCGGGGTCATCGCCTCCGACACGCGCTTCGACGCATAGCGCGGCCGCACCACGTGCCCCGGCAGCAAACCGAGGAGCCGGTCCCCCTCGCCCACCACCGGAAAGGTGCGGAAGCCGAAGCGCTTCTCCTCGATCATCGCCAGCACGTCGCCGATCAGCTCATCCGCCGCCACCCGGATCGGCTCCTGGATCAGCCCGTGCACGTTGTTCTTCACCCTGCTCACTTCGGAAAGCTGCTGCTTCTCCGGCATGTTGCAGTGGATCAAGCCGAGCCCGCCATTGAGCGCCATCGCGATCGCCATCGACGATTCCGTGACCGTATCCATGTCCGCCGAGATCATCGGAACGTGCAGCGTGATCCCTTCCGCCAGGTGCGTCTCCAGGTTCGTCTCCCGCGGCAGCACCTCGGAATAGAGCGTCGCGAGCGAGACGTCGTCGTAAGTGAGCGCGGTGCCGTGCTGGCCGGAAAAAAATTGGTCCGCCGCCTGGTAATAGGCCGAGTCGATGGACGAGAGGTGTTCCATGGCGAACGATCAGGGAGCCCATGGAGCGGTGTCGAGCGGAATGTGCTCAAACGCGAACCCCACGCTTCGTCCTCCTACTCCTACTCCTACTCCAACTCCTCTACTGCCCCCCAGCCTCCCGCGCGCCGCCGTTGCATTTCACCCTGCCCGCTCCACATTGCCCGCAGGCCCGCGCGTGAAATTCCTCCTCTTCCTTCTCCTGCCCCTTGTGCTCATGGGCGCCGCGCTGCTCATGCCCCTCTGGGATTCCCGCAAAACGCGCAGCGAGCAGGAGCGCGCGGTCGCCATCCGCATGACCATTTTTGCGTGGATCGTGGGCTTGGTGCTGGTCGGCGCGCTCATCCTGCTGCCGAACAAGTCGCGCGTGCTGATGCTGGTGCCGGTCTTCGTCACCGCCGTGGTGGTCGGGAAGACGTGGCGCAAGGCGAAGCTGCGCGCGCGGCGTGAGGCGGAGGTGGACCTGGAACGGATGAAGCGGGCGAACTGACGCGCCCGCGCCCCGCGCCTCAGTGCTCCGTCGCCTTCTCGGCGCCGAGGCCCGTATTCGCCCGCACGGTGAGCTCCGCGAATTTCGCCTCCGCCTCGGGCTCGCTGGTGAGCAGCGTGCCGACGATCGCGCCGAGGAAACCCAGCGGGATGCTGATGATGCCAGGGTTTTCCAACGGGAAATAGCCGGGCCATTTGCCGATGGGGCTGATAAGAATGAGGCCGATGCTCGAAATGAGTCCGGTGGCGAGGCTGCCGATGGCGCCGGCGGTATTGAAGCGTTTCCAGAAGACGGAAAAGACGATCGCCGGCAAATTCGCCGAAGCGGCGACGGCGAAGGCGAGGCCGACGAGGTAGGCGACGTTGACGTCTTTGCCCAGCTTGATCGCGAGGGCCATGGCGAGGGCGCCGACGACGAAGGCGGTGATGCGCGCCACTTTCACTTCCTGGCCGGGATGGGCCTCGCGTCCGTGGAAGAGGACGTTGGTGTAGAAATCGTGGGCGAAGGAGGTGCTGGCGCTGATGGTGAGGCCGGCGACGACCGCGAGGATCGTGGCGAACGCGACGGCGGAGATGAAGGCGAAGAAGATTTCGCCGCCGAGCTTCTGGGCGAGCAGCGGCGCGGCCATGTTGATGCCCCCATGGCCCTTGATGAACTCCGGCCCGAGGATGCTCGCGGCGCCGAAGCCGAAGAAGGTGGTCATGATGTAGAAGAGGCCGATGATGACCATGGCCCAGACCACGGAGGCGCGCGCGGTCTTGGCGTCCGGCACCGTGTAAAAGCGGATGAGGATGTGCGGCAGGCCAGCGGTGCCGAGGAGCAGCGCCAGCCCGAGCGAGATCGGCTCCCACGGGTTCTTGAATTTCAGTCCCGGCGTCAGGAAGTTCTGGGTCGTGCCCGCCGCGGTATCGGTGGTGATGTGCGTGAGCGATTCGAAAAACTCTCCCAGCGAGAAATGGAAGTGCCTCATCACCAGGATACTCAGGAAAATCGACCCGCTCATGAGCAGGATCGCCTTGATGATCTGCACCCACGTGGTGGCGAGCATGCCGCCGAAGACCACGTACACGATCATCAGGAAGCCGACGCAGATGACCGAGGTGGTGTAGCCAGTGAGCCCGGGGAATTGCAGCGTGGGGATGAGAATGGAAACGAGCACGCCCGCGCCGACCATCTGCGCCACCATGTAGAAAGCGGAAACGGTCAGCGTGCTCAGGCTGCCAACGGCGCGCACCGGGCGCGGCTTCAGCCGATAGGCGAGCACGTCGGCCATGGTGTATTTGCCGGCATTGCGGAGAGGCTCTGCCACCACGAAGAGCACCGTGAGGTACGCCACCAGGAAACCGATCGAGTACATGAAGCCATCGTACCCGCTGAAGGCGATCATGCCGGCGATGCCGAGAAAGCTGGCGGCGCTCATGTAATCGCCCGCCACCGCAAGGCCGTTTTGCCAGCCGGTGATGCGGCGTCCGGCCGCGAAGTACGCGCTGGCGCCCTTCGATTGGCGCGCGGAGAAAAAGGTGATCACCAGCGTCGCCGCGACGAAGCCGAGAAACATCAGGAGGGCGGGAGTCATGGCAGGGGAAAAGTTAGCGGGGCTTCGTTTTGGCCAGAATCCCATCCGCCAGGCGATCCCACCCGGCGGCGACCTTTACGTAAATGGCGGCCAGCACCCAGGCCATGAAGAATTGCGAAAGCCCAAAGGCGTACGCGATATTTACCCGGCCGAATACCTCGATCTTCATCAGGTCCGGGAAGAAGCCGACCAGGATCAGCAGCAGCAAATAGTAGCAGACGAAGAAAATCGTCGCCGGAATGATGAAGCGCAGCTTCGCCTTCACCAAATTCTGGAACTCCGGCATCGCCGCAATCACCTCCCACTGAACGGCATCGCCGCCGTCCTCCGACGCGGTGCGCTCATGCGCGGGTTTCGGCGTGCCGCGGCCGAGTGGCACGACATCGGTTTCGCCGCTGGAGAGAGGGGTTAGGTCGCCCTGGGAAGGTTCCATGCGCGGCGACGCTACCGGCGCGCCGAGCGGAATGTCCAGAGCGTTTGTGCTCTTTGGCCCTACGAAGGCTTCACGAACACCCCCACCAGCGGCCGCGGATACGGCGTTCGCGAGACGAAATCGCTCACAAATCCGTTCTCCGTGCGCAATTCCACATGGCCGGCGTCGTTGCCCCCATAAACCACGACCGCGCCCACGGGCGCCTTGCGCGGATCGCTGATTCTCAAGCGGATAAAACCGAACTTCTCGCAAAGCTCCACGCCGGCCTGCTTGGCCCAGGCGGTGGTTGGGCGGGAGGAGACAAGGCCCGCGGCGAGGAGGGCGTCCTTCACGTAGCGCCAGCAGTACCAGGTCATCTTGGGCTGGGCGCGCTGGCGGGCGATCTCGGCCGCGCGGATCATGCGCGGATCGTACCGGCGCCCGGCGGATTGCGGGCCGAAGGAGCGCTGCTCTTCGGCAGACAGCGCGCGCGCTTTATTTTTTTCGAGGAGAGATTCTTCCGCGGCGGCGAAGTGCGCGGAGAGGAGGAGGACGAGGGTGGCGAGTAGCGGGCGAAGGGAGAGGGGGAGCATCAAAAGCGGCGAACAGTACGGGGTTTCTCCGATCCGTCAATGCACTATCTGTGCCTTTTTCATAAAATCTTTACTGCGTGGAACACTCCCTGTGGAACACTCTTGGGCACCCTTTTCATTGACTCCACCGCCCATGCGCCTAATTAACACCGCTTCTTTTTCGCGAGACTCACACTGCACCGCACCACACGTATATGATCAAAATCGGCATCAATGGCTTCGGGCGCATCGGGCGCCTCGTCTTTCGCGCAATCTGCGACCAGGGGCTTCTCGGCAAAGAAATCGATGTGGTCGCGGTGAACGATCTCGTCCCGGCGGACAACCTCGCCTATCTGGTAAAGTACGACTCCACCCAAGGGCGCTACCCCGGCGAAGTGTGCAGCGCCAAGTCGAGCCCGGCGGTGGCTGAAGACGACTTGCTGGTCGTCGACGGCCATCGAGATCAAGTGCCTCGCCGTCAAGGAAGGCCCGGCCGCGCTTCCTTGGAAGGAGCTGGGCGTCGAATATCGTCATCGAATCGCACCGGCCTCTTCACGGAAGGCGAGAAGGCCAAAGGCCACTCGACCGCCGGCGCGAAGAAGGTCATCATCTCCGCCCCCGGCAAAAACGAGGACATCACCGTCGTGATGGGCGTGAACCACGAGAAGATACGACGCGGCCAAGCACCACATCATCTCCAACGCGAGCTGCACCACGAACTGCCTCGCCCCGGTTGTCCACGTGCTCCTGAAGGAAGGCTTCGGCATCGAGGAAGGCCTGATGACCACCATCCACAGCTACACCGCCACGCAAAAGACCGTGGACGGCCCGAGCAAGAAGGATTGGAAGGGCGGCCGCAGCGCGGCGATCAATATCATCCCCTCCACCACCGGTGCCGCGAAGGCCGTCGGCCTCGCCATCCCCGAGGTGAAAGGCAAGCTCACCGGCATGTCCTTCCGCGTGCCGACGCCCACGGTCTCCGTGGTCGATCTCACCGTCCAGCACGACCAAGGACACCCGCTACAAGGAGATCTGCGCCGCCATGAAGAAGGCCAGCGAGACCTACCTCAAGGGCATCCTCGCCTACACCGAGGACGAAGTCGTCTCCTCCGACTTCATCCACGACGCCCACTCCTCGATCTTCGACGCCGGCTCCGGCATCGAGCTCAACAGCCAGTTCTTCAAGCTCGTGAGCTGGTACGACAACGAGTGGGGCTACTCCAACCGCTGCGTGGACCTCGTGCGGTATCTGGTCTCGAAGGCGTAAACGCCTGGCGAGCGATCGCCAAGGTGCACGGGCGCCCTCGCCCCGTGTGCCATATACTACGGAATGAACTACGGGGCGGGGGCGCCCTGCTCCTTGTCTTGCCCATGCCCGATCCCACGCCCATCGCCTCCGCCACCGAGCTCACCGTCCGCTACGGTCCGCACACCGTGCTCGATCGCGCGACCATCGCGATCAATGAAGGCGATCGCATCGGCCTGGTCGGACGCAATGGCTGCGGCAAATCCACCTTTCTGCGCGATCGCCGCCGGCGAGCTGCAGCCGGATAGCGGCGTCTTCACCCGCCGCCGCGATCTGATCACCGGCTAGCTGCCGCAGGCCTTCACGCTTGGATGAAGACCGCACGGTGCTACGAAAACATCCGCGCGGGCGCGGCGCCGGTGCTCGCCCTCATTCGACGAATACGAAAACGCGCCGCCGGAGAGCGCGCGCGCCGCGGAGTTGCTCGATCACATCCAGCATCTCGATGGCTGGATGCTCGATCAGCGCGTGGAAACGCTCGCCACGAATCTCCATGCGCCCGCGCGCGATCGCCTGGTCGGCACGCTCAGCGGCGGCGAAAAGCGCCGCGTCGCGCTCTGCCGCGCGCTGCTCGCCCGGCCCGATTTCCTCATCCTCGACGAGCCGACCAACCACCTCGACACCGAATCGATCGAGTGGCTGGAGGACTTCCTTTCGCGCTATCCCGGCGCCTGCCTCTTCGTCACGCACGACCGCTATTTCCTCGATCGCATCGCCACGCGCATCGTCGAGCTCGCGCGCGGCGGCTTCCTCTCGCACCAGGGCAACTACAGCGATTTCCTGCTCGCCAAGGCCCAGCGCGCCTCGCGCGGAGGAGGAGGTCGAGCGCAAGCGGCAGCACTTTCTCAAGAAAGAGCTCGAATGGGTGCGCAAAGGCCCGAGCGCCCGCCGCACGAAAAGCGTCGACCGCATCGAGCGCTACTTACGAAGAGGCCGCGAAGGAAGGGCCCGAGCAGGAGCTCGATGTCGAGCTGGTCATCCCGCCCGCGCCGAAGCTGGCCAACCGCGTGATCGAGCTGCGCGACGTCGGCATGGAGCTCGGCGGCCGCGTGCTCTTCGACGGGCTCAACCTCGATCTCGCCGCGGGTCAGCGGCTCGGCATCGTCGGCCGCAACGGCGTCGGCAAAACGACGCTCCTCCGCGCGATCCTCGGCGAGCTCAAGCCGACTTGGGGCGAGGTGGAAATCGGCGCGCGCACCGCGATCAATTACGTCGACCAAAACCGTCTCGCCCTGCGACGACGACAAGACCGTCTGGGAGGAAGTCGGCGAGGGCTAGGAGCACGTCCGCCTCGGCGAGGAGAACATCTCGCTGCGCGGCTACCTGCGGCGCTTCCTTTTCACCGAGGACCGGATCAACACCAAGATCGGCGCAGCTCAGCGGCGGCGAGCGCAGCCGCGTCACGCTCGCCAAAATCCTCAAGCGCGGCGGCAACGTCATCGTGCTCGACGAGCCGACGAACGACCTCGATCTCGCCACCCTGCGCATGCTCGAGGAAGCGCTGCTCGGCTTCCAGGGCAGCGTCATCGTGGTCAGCCACGATCGCTGGTTCCTCAATCGCGTCTGCACCCACACGCTCGCCTTCGAGCCCGGCGGCGTCGTGACGCTCTATGCCGGCAACTACGACTACTACCTCGAAAAACGCGCCCCCGTCTCCGCGCTCGTCGATGCCGCACCGCCGCCCAAACCCGCGGCCCGCGCGCCGCGAAAAAGCGCGCAAGCTCAGCTTTCAAAGAAGCGCGCGAGCTCGAAGGCATCGAGGCCGTGATCCTCGCCGCCGAGGCCGAAGTCGCGCCGCATCGAAGCCGCCTTCGCCGATCCCGGCTTCTTCGCCCAATACGGCGCCCAGATCGAAGCCCTCGACGCCAAGCTCCAGGCCACCCGCGATGAAATCCCGCGCCTCTACGCGCGGTGGGAAGAACTGGAGCAGATCAAAGCGAGCTCGTGACGATTCCAAGCCCGCTCCATGCAGCGGCGGCGTCGCTTCTGCTTGTCTTTCCCCCCGTTTGCCATTTCGGTGGATGCGGTTCTTCCCCGGGTCCAGATTAGTTTTGGCCCTTCGTCATGTACACCCGTTACCAGGCTCCGCACACCGCCGATGGGCGGCTCAAGGAAATCGCTTGCTCGGAAGAAGGCCGCTTCACGGCCACTGTGGAATTTCCGATCACCCCGGAGTTTGTGGAGCGAGTCGGGGCCGACACGCAGCACCTGCTTTTTTCCACCCGCAGCCGCATCGCGCGGCTTGGCGTGAACATCGAGCCCGATGGCAAAGTGGTCTTCGAAAAAGGCCGCGCCACGCTCGCGGTCACCGGCGCGCCCACCATCAAAGGCTTCGCGCTCGATAAGCTCATCGCGCGCGTCTTTCTGCCGGGGCTCGACGTCGGCCGGCTCGTCTATTGCGACCCGAAGTGCCGGCTCGACGCCAACGAAATCTACGAGTGCATCGAGACCGGCGAGATCCAGCTCCCCTCCCCCATCTCGGTCGATTCGCTCGGCCGCATCGTCTTTCAGGCGCACACCTGCGTGTACGATTTCGAGCGCCCCCTCAGCGCGCTCGATCTGCTGAACATCGTCGGCCGGCCGGATGGAAAACTGATCCTCAATCGCCTCCAGCGCCGGCGCGAGGTGAAGCACATCGTACTCGAGCCGCGCGATGGCATCATCACCTCGTGCACGATGTTTTTGCACCGGCATTTCGTGGTGCTCGATCCCGCGAACCTCGCCTCCGGCCAGCACCTGCAAGCCGTCGCGCTCGATCCCGTGGAGACGCGCGGCTCGCGCATCTTCCTCGAGTTCGCCAATCACACCGATCACCGCATCATCAACCCGTGCGCGACGGGCGCCGTCTTCAACGCCGACTCCTCCTCCGCCCCCATCGCGAAGAAGTTCTTCATCCCCGCGCCCTCCGCGCCCGAGCCTGCCGAGGAAACCGGCGAGGCGCAATTCGAGGCGGTCGAGGCGCTGTACCGGTATAACAACTCGAAGACCGGCCTGTGGGGCATTTCCGAGCAGGCGGCGGTGGTGCTCGATGCCTCCGGCAAGGTGCTCGACGTCGGCCGCCGCACCGTCTCGCCCGCGCACGAAAACAATGGCGAGCACCCCTTCGGCGCGCTGCTGAAACACTTCTATCCCCGGCACGAAGTCCACTCGCAAAAGAACTACCTCGACGCCCTCCTCCACCGCGTACCCGGGGATCGCCTCACCATTGTGCTCGAGTTTTTCCCGAATCTCGAGGAGCACCTCGCGCTGCTGCAAGCCGCACGCTCCGGCCGGCTCGGGCGCCTCGTCTTCCGCACCGCCTCGCTGCAGCACGGCCCGTTTTTCTCCGAAAACGACCACACCTACATGGCCGAGTACGACCGGCTCGGCGTGGAGATCCATTGGTGCAACACGCTCGCCCGCCACGTCGCGCGCCTCTGCTCCACCGCGCGCCGCCACTACTTCGTCTCGCCTGAGGCGGCCGGCCGCTTCGACGACGCGCTCGTCCTCGCCGTCTACGGCTCGACCGTCCCGATGGCGAGCGAGCAGGAAGCGAAACTGCGCGACCTCTTTTCGCAGCTCCACACCATGTTCGGCAAATCGATCGCGCTGCTGACCGGCGGCGGCGCCGGCGTGATGGGACAGGCCTTCGAGATCGCGAAACAGCAGGGCATGCTCGCCGGCGCCAACTTCCTGGAAGGCGTCGATTTCCAGATGAACGGCCAGTCCGATTTCTACCAGGCCTTCCAATCGCAAGCGCGCCACCTGCGCCAGCGCTGGTTCGAGATCGGGCGCTTCCATCTCTTCTGCATCGGCGGCCTCGGCACCCTCGAGGAGATCGGCCTCACCCTCTGCGACATGAAGCTCGGCCTCATCGAAACCGAGCCCCTCGTCTTCTTCGGCAGCGCGCGCGAGCAGCCCTTCTGGAGCCACCTCCAGGACCAGCTCCACACCATCGCCCACCACGGCCTCGGCCCCAACTGGCTCCGCACCCACGTCCTCGTCACCGACGATCCCAACGAGGTCGTCGCCTTCTACCGGAAGAGCCTGCAGTTTAGCTGAGCCTATAGGATCAGCATGCAATCGCCGTACGAATAAAACCGGTATCGCTCCCGCACCGCCTCCTCGTACGCGCGCATCACCAGCTCCCTTCCCGCAAACGCCGAGACTAGCATTAGCAACGTCGATTTAGGTAAGTGGAAGTTAGTTAACAATCCTCGGATCACGCGAAATTCGTACGGCGGGTGGATGAAAATATCCGTGCTGCCGGCTCTTTCGGTGAGCGGCAAACCCTCGCGCGCGCACGCTTCCAGCACCCGCGTGGTGGTGGTGCCGATGGCGATCGACGCGCGGGGCTGCGTTGATCGCCACGGCGGTTTCCGCGGGCAGACGATAACGCTCCGAGTGCATCCGGTGTTCCTCCAGCATCTTCCGCTTGCACCGGCCGAAAGGTGCCGACACCAACGTGCAGGGTAAGAAAGGCATGCGGCAGGCGCGCGAGCAGCTCCGGCGTGAAATGCAGGCCCGCGGTGGGCGCGGCCACGGCCCCGCGGTCGCGCGCATAGACGGTCTGGTAGCGCTCGGCGTCGCTCGTTTCCGCTTGCCGCTCGAAGTACGGCGGCAGCGGCAACACGCCCGCGCGCTCGAGATCCACCGGCCCGGCGAAAGACGATCACCCGTTCGCCTTCCGGCAGAATCTCACGCACCTCTCCCACATTTCCGAGGACCGAAACGCGCGCCCCGATGCGCATCTGCCGCCCCGGTTTCACCAGGCATTTCCAGGCGTTTTCGCCGAGCGCCTCGAGAAACAGCAGCTCGACGCGCCCCCCATCCGCAAAGACCCGCGCGGGGATCACCCGCGTATCGTTCAGCACCACGAGATCGCCGGCGCGCAGGTAATCCGGAAATGCCGTGAAGTGCCGGTGCTCGATCATGCTCCGCCGCGCGATCCAGCACCATCATGCGCGAAGCCTCGCGCTGGGGCAGCGGGTAGCGCGCGATCAACTCCTCCGGGAGCGGATAGTCGTAGTCGCTCGTGCGCAGGCTCACGAATCGCTCGCCTTTTTCGCCTCGGGCGGCGCGGGCTTGCTGGCGGCGCCATGCACGCGCATGAGACCGCAGCGGTTCGCCCCGGCGATGATCGAGATCGGCCGACGCGGCGCTTGAGCCGCCGCCCGCGCGTGTAGAGCCAGATGATCCACAGCGCGAAAAGCACCCACGCATAGAGGTCCGTGCGCTCCAGAAAAATGCGGCGGTAGAGCAGGATGGAGAGGAAGATCGCATTGAGCAGAACGGTGATGACCACCGGCCGGTACCGCAGCCGCACGCGCGTGAGGCATTTCGGCCCGCCGTGGTACTCGGTCACCGTGCTGCACCTCGATGCTCCAGAACTGGTTGCCGTAGATCTGCACGTCCCAATCCTTCCAGCCGGTGTCGGAGGAGTAGCGCCAGCCTTCGGCTTCGAGCAGCGCGAAGATCTCGGTGAGCAAGCTGCTCCCGGCCCTGCCCGGTCTCGTTCCAGAAATTCAGCTTGGTGATGCCGCCGCGCCGGCTGGCGATCGGCGACGCCGGCCTCCGGCGTGGCGATGACGCGCGCGCGGCGTGTGCTTGTACTTCATCCAGGTGAAGTAGCGCGCCCAGCCGCGGCCGAGCGGCTGCATGAAGGCGAGAAAAGCCACGAGCAGCCGCGCGGGAATCGTGTCGAACTTCGCTCGATGCGCGCGTGCAGCATGTAGCTGAGCGCGACGAGGAACGTGCCGCAGAAACATGAGCAGCGGCACGATGCGCAGCTTCTCCAGCGGCACGCCGAGCACCGCCGATGAACGCGGTGAGCACGACCCACTCGATGCTGCTCAGATACGCCGCGACCTCGCTTTGCGGCGTGGGATAGATCGACTGGAAAAGCCCGTGGCCGAAGACGCCGTGGTAAATGATCGGCTTGTTGAACAGCCACGTGAAGCGCGGCGCGCCGTAGATCTGCCCTTTCCATTTCGCCGTGCCGGTCGGCCCGAAAAAGATGAGGTGCTTGAAGCGCAGCATCGATTCCGCCTCGCCGTAGCCTTCCTGCTGCTTGCGAAACGCCTTGAGCGTGAAGCGCCGGTAGTGCCAGACGATCGCGCTCGGGCGAGAAGGCGATGACGCCGCCGTTCGTCTGCAGGCGCCAGCAAAAATCCACGTCGTCGCCGGCCTTGCGATACTCGGTATCGAAGCCGCCCACGCTCTCGAAAGCCGAGCGGTGAAAGGCCATGTTGCAGCCGGGAATGTGCTCGGCCACCACATCGGTGAGCAGCACGTGGCTCGGTCCGCCCGGCGCGGCGGAGACCGCGGCCTGGATCCAGTTCACCGCCGGCGGCGAAATATTCGGCCCGCCGACGCCCACGTAATCGCCGCTGAGCAGCGTGCCGACCAGGTAATAGAGCCAGTCCGGATCGGCCATGCAGTCGCGAGTCCGTATAGGCGAAGACCTCGCCGCGAGGCCGCGTGCGCGCCGGCATTGCGCGCATAGCTCAGGCCCATGTTCGGCTGCACGATATTGATGAAAGGCGGCGGGGCGTGGCCCGTCTCGGCGGCGCGCGCTTTGCGCCGGGAAACGTACTCTTTCACAAGCTGCTGCGTGTCGTCCTTCGAGCCGTCGTCGACGAGCACGATTTCGAAATCCGGGTACGTCACCGAGTCGAGCGACTCGAGGCAGTCGCCCAGCGTCTTGCCGCCATTGTAGCGAGCAGACGATCACGCGACACTTTCGGATAGCGCACGAGCTTCACGCGCTCGCGTGATCGAGCCCTTCGCCAGTCAGCATCTCGCTGCAGCGACGTGAAAGGCCTTCTTCGGCTGGCGGTCGCGCGTCACCAGGCCGAAGGCCCAATCGGTGATCTCGATGCCGCCGGTGAACCACTCGTCGGTCCACGCGAAAAAGATCGTCCCCGCCGCGCCGCCGCGCACCACGCGTCTCGAGGTGCCACGTCAGCACCTCGGCCTGCTGCTCCTCGCTCTTGCGAATCGTATCGAGGCCGAACTCGCCGAAGATCAGCGGCTTGTCCTCCGCGAGGTTTTGCAGGCGCGCGAGGTACTTCTCGAAATCGCGCTGCCGCTCGAGGTAGACGTTGAACGAGACAGAAATCGACGTTCGTGCGGCAGCAGATACTCCGTGGGCGGATAGCTCGCGTAGCTGTAGAGCGGGCGCGGATCGGTTTCGCGCGCGATGCGGATCAGCTTCTCGACGAACTCGATCACCCGCCGCGCGCCGAGCCAGCGCACCATCGAGCTCGGAATCTCGTTCCCGACGCAGGTAGCCGAAGATCGCGTCGTGCCCGCTGTTCTTCGCCACGCCGTCGCGGATCGTCTCGACGACCTGCCGGCGCATCTTCCGGTTGATTGAGAAACTCGATGTGCTCCGCCCACGGGATCGAGATCAGCACGCGCAGGCGAAATTCGCGGCAGAGATCGAGGAACCAGCGCGGCGGGATGTGGTAGATGCGCAGCAGATTCACGCCCGAGCTCCTGCATCAGCGCGAAATCGCGCCGCGCCTTTTCCGGATCGCCGACGAAATGCGCCCTCCGCATCCGGCGCGAACGGCCCGTAGGTCACGCCCTTGATGAACAACTTCTCCGTCGCCCTCGAAGAAGAACTTCGCCCGCACGCGGATCGGCTCCAGCGCCGCCGGGCGGGCGGGCGGCGTGACGGCGGGGGCGCTGGGCGCGAGGGTTTCGAGCATTGGAAAGAGAACCTACCCTCTTAGTGCTCCCCCCGCGCCCCTGCAAGCCGGTCCCGCACAATCACCCCGAAAACCACACCGCCGCCCGTATTCGCCGCGCAGTTTCCCCCCAAAGCGCGCCCCGCCGACTAAACTACGAACCAAGAACCAAGAACTAGGAACCCCTTCCTCAAATAATCAGATTCTCCTTCTTCACCTCGGTCACCCCCCCGATCCGCCACTGCCCGCCTTCCTTGCGCAACAGGTACTGGTAAGAGACGCTCTTCTTCTCGGCGTTCTCCACCCGCACATTCACCACCGCATCCTCGCCGGTATCGAGGGCGATGCCAAATTCCACCACCGTGGAATTCGCGATCACCGGGTAGCCGTTTTTCACCATCGTCTCGAAATCATTCAGCGGGAAAAGGGTCTTAATCTCGGTGGCGGCAAAAGTATAAGCCTTCACGTAATCGTTCGCGCGGAACGCCGCCAACTGCGCCTCGATCACCTCGGTGAGCTCTTTCTTCACGATCGCCGAGCTGGGGTGCGGCGACTTCTCCCCCGCGCTCGGCTCGGCGGCGAGGACCGCGAACGGCAAAAGCAAAAGCGCAAAAAGCGCGGCAAAGAGAGGCGGCGAAACGCGGCGCATGACCAAGCATTCTCCCCCCACACCGAAACGCAAGCCGTCAGTTCGCATCGCGCGATTTGTCCGGCACGAAGCTTGCCCTACATGGCGAGTAGGCTATCGTGAGTTTCCCTAATGAAACTCACCAAGCGTGGCGAATACGCCCTGCGGGCGCTGATCGACTTCGGCATTGCCTACGAGCTGGGCCGGCCCTTGGTGAAGATCGGCGAGCTGGTGGAAAAGGAGCGGCTGCCGGTGAAGTTTCTCGAGCAAATCCTCATGCAGCTCCGCGAGGCCGGCTACATCGAGGCGAAGCGCGGCAAATCCGGCGGCTATTTCCTCTCGCGGCCGCCCAAGGAGATCAGCTTCGGCGAGGTGATCCGGCTGATCGATGGCCCCCTGGCGCCGATCGCCTGCGTGAGCCAGACCGCTTACGAGCGCTGCACCTGCCCGGATGAAGACCATTGCGGCCTGCGCATGCTGATGCTCGATGTGCGCAACGCCATCGCGCGCATTCTCGATAAGTTCGTGCTTGGCGACGTGGTGGAGATCACTTTGCGCAAGATGCGGCGCGACAAGGTGCCGATCCCGTTCATGGTGGAAAAGCTGCTGAAACCGGCGGCCCCCCGCGACCAAGTCTACCGCGACGATGGGCATCCGCTGGGGAGTTTCCTCGCCGAAATGGAGGAGCTCTCCGGCAATGGCGAGGCCGCCGAGGCGCCGCCGGCGCGCACCGCCCGCAAAAAAACGGCCCCGGCTCAGTAAGGGAGGAGCTCGCCCCCGGCCGATTGCGTCTCCGTCATTTTGATGGAGGGCGCGTCGCCGGTATACATTCGTGCGGAGGACTTTGGCTTCCGTTTGCCGGCGCAGGCGGGCAGCCCGAGGGCGAGGACCAACACCGAGACCGGCAGGATGAGAAGTCGCATAGGGTACCACGGTAGACCCTCTGGAGGATTTGCATAGACCCGCGCGCGCGGCTGCGGCAAAAACGGAACCTCCCCTATGAAACGCTTCCTGCTGCTCACTACGATCTTCGCCTTCGCCGCCACCGCTCTCGCCGAGCCGGCTTTCAAAGGCGAGGCCGGCCTGCAGCTCTACAGCCTGCGCGAAGAGTTCAAGGCGGATGTGCCTGGCTCCTTCGATCGCGTGAAGGCTTACGGCCTCAAAGAGGTGGAGACCGCCTCCCTCTACAATCTGCCCGCCGCTGATTACAAAAAGCTGCTCGACGAGCGCGGCCTGCAGGCGGTCAGCGGCCACGCTCAATACGACGCGCTCAAAAAAGACATCGCCACCGTCGCGCGCGACGCCAAAGCCATCGGGCAAAAATATGTCATCCTGCCCTGGTACCCACACGAAATCGGCAACTTCTCCGAGGCCGATGCCAAACGCGCGGCGCAGGATTTCAACACGTTCGGCGAGGCGCTGAAGAAGGAGGGCCTCACCTTTGGCTACCATCCGCACGGGTACGAATTCCGCCCGCATGGCGACGGCACCCTCTTCGATATCATCGTCAAGGAAACCAAGCCTGACTTGGTCACCTTCGAGATGGACGTTTTCTGGGTGGTGCACCCCGGCCAGGACCCCGTGAAGCTGCTCGAGAAGCACGCCGGCCGCTGGCAGCTCATGCACCTGAAGGACATCCGCAAAGGCGCGCAAACCGGCATCTATACCGGCAAAGCGCCCAAGACCGACGACGTCCCCCTCGGCACCGGCCTGGTCGATTGGCCCTCCGTCCTCCGCACCGCCGCGAAGGTAGGCGTAAAGCATTACTTCATCGAGGACGAGTCGCCCGAGGCCGCGGAAGCGATCAAGGTCAGCCTAAAGTATCTGGACTCGCTGAAGAAGTGATGGGTGAATGCTCAAGCTATTCAGCCCTCCTCCCGCAAATCAGCGAGACATTTGCAAAACAACTCTGCTTCCCTCGGCAGCCGGGCTTGCAGCATCTCCAGCCCCGCGATCTCCACGCGAGGCGGAACCTTTACGTCGCGAATGCACTCGTCGAACGCATCCCAGTTCCTGCCGTAGTAGCCGGGAAAGCGGAATGCCTCAGCGATCAAAACGTGCAACTCCTCCGGCGTGGTCACCGAGCCCACGTCGATCTTCAAGGTGTCTGTGGTGCGGTGATGCATGCAGGGACCGAACGATCGCGTAGTCGTCGGGAAAGCGAAAGGCCCTCCGCGATTCAAGCGGCTTACCACGGCTTGCGCACGCTGCGCCAATGGCGTAACGGGGAGCGAATGGTTAATGAAACGCCCATTTTCACTCTGTCAGCGGGCCTGTAGCTCAGCGGTTAGAGCAGGGGACTCATAATCCGAGAACGTGGCTTTTCACGGGTTTGCGCAGCTTTGCAGAATGGAGAAAATCCTCATAAATACAGGGGAAACGCGACAGCTTGCTTTGCGCAGCTTTGCATGGTTTCCGCCAAAAAATACGGACGACCGTAGAACGGCGACCGTAGAACGGCGACCGTAGAACGGCGACCGTAGAACGGGGAGAACCGTAGAACGATGGGCCGGCTCCGGCGACGTTTCCTCCCGAGCGCCGCGGACGCCGTTTAGGCCTGCAAACTGTCGCATTCAACGTTTTCGACCGAGTCGGCCAAACGCGCTCTTGCGCGAGTCTTCGTTCCCCGTCGCGATTGCAGCCGCGGCGGTACTTCCTGGAGAATTGCTCCCCGCAGCCCCAGTCTTTCGCCGCTTCTGTAGAAAATTCTGCCAGGCGCTGTGCAGCACCGGCGCGAGTTTCTGAAGCTCCGCTTTCGTTTTCGGAGGCGTTGCCCTTCCTTCGTACCGTCCTGCGCTCGCCAGAATTCGCTCTACCTCTGAAGCTGGGATCAAAATTCGGCCGTATTCTGAGATCGCCTTCACTTTTCCCGCGTAAATTTGCCGATACCCCCAGGTCTGGGATTTGCCGAACAGTGCCGCGAACTCTCCGGGAGAGAAGGTCACTCGCTCCATGGGGTTACCGCTTAGGTACGCTTTTCGCCACAGGCTTTTTCTTCAGCCGGTGGGGCGCTTTTTGAGGCGCTTTCACGTGCGTTTCCGGGAGGCGCGACGAAAGGAATTCTACCGGCGAAACCCCAAAAACGGCTGCCAAGCGCTCAATGGTGCTGGCGCGAACATCCTTTTCGCTCCATTCGATCCGTTGATACCACTTCACATCGGTCCCGAGAAGGGTGGCCATCTGTTCCTGCGTGAGATCGTGCCGGCTCCGCAGCTCACGCAGACGAGAGGCGATGAATTGAAGCAACACGGCGACTGCCAGTGTTGAGACTGCGCGGAAAGCAACCACCGTCCGATAATACCCTTTTTTCCCCTCGACAGCTTCAGGGTATTATCGGACACTCCCCGCAGTCTTGTACGCGCGATGAAAATCCTCCCGTTGCTCGCCGTTAGCATCCTCCTTCCGCTCCTTTCAGTCGGCGCGGAACAGCTCCCCGATCTAACCCCGTTCACCCCGGCGAAGGGCTTCAAACCCGCTCAGCGCAACCTCACGGAGATTTTCCTCCAGCTCGCCGGAAGTTTGGAATGCTACGGCTCGCCAGAGCCGTACTTGCGCCACGTTGCCTCCGAACACGCGCGCATCGAGGCGCTCTACCGGAAGAAATCCGGCAGGGCGCCGAAGTCCTACCGACCTGATCACATGACCGACGCATACATCGATAAGCTGGCCGCGAATTGGCGTCTTCTCGCGCCCAAGCTTGGCCTGGACGCTTTCGCGAAGGAGATCGGGGACGACATGCGCGAGGCGATCAAGGGAACGCGGGGAACTGGAACGATCGTTGTCGACATCTTAAACCGGCATCAGAGCAGGGTGTTCAACCAAATGAGCGGGAAGAGCCAGGACCAAGCCGACTTCGAGGCCTTGAGGGCAGAACTCCAAGGCCGGCTTGAGATCGGGAGGAAAAATGTTTCCGAGCAGGGCTACGAGGTCGCCCGCCGCGATGCCGTGAGCTACGCCCAGATCATGCACGGATTGACCGTGAAGCTCTTCGGTCGGATCGATGAGGCACTGAAGCCGGACGCGGCCAAAGCCGTGAAAGACGTTCTGATGAGCGTTTTCATGGACACGGGAATGATGGCTCATTCGGAACTCCAGCTCGGCATTGCGGAGTGGGCACTGCCCGACCCGGCAATCAGCAAGCGTTAGCGGCGTCGCACCGGCGGAGCGCCGCCGGCCATCGGCAGATCGGCAGACGTGCCCTGTGAGCTCGCCTCGACAAGCTTAATCCCATCGAGGGCGAAGGCTGAGAGATCCTTATCGGCTCGTTCGGCGCCTTCCGGCACCCGCTCCGCGTTCGCGCTCCTTCGATCGGCACCAAAATCCGCTGCGACAGCGGCCCGATCCCCGTTGCCGCCTAGGGTAGCGGAGACGTGCAGCCTCGCCGTGGATTCCGAGCTTCTAAACAGGTTTTTCTTGAAACTGTCTCGTTCGAGTACTCGCTCGGCCTCTTCTCTCTTCCCAGCCTCATATGCCCGGATGAATTCTTCGCGATCGCTGGCTGGGATGCCTTCCAGTTCCAGGCCGTTCGATGAGTCGCGCAAACGCTTGTACGCCTGCTTCGCTTCTTTTTCGCGGACGGTCTTCGGAAGTTCGCCGAAGGTGTACTCGCCTTTGCGAACGCCCTCCCAGACACGATGACTCATCTCATCTCTGCCACGTTCGCTCAATCGCTCCCAGGCGCTCGCGTAGAATTTCTCCAAATTTGCGAAATCATTCCTCGTGAAGAAATTCTTCGTCAGGAATCCGCTAAACGTCTCACGCTCTTGTGCGCTGAGCGCGGTTTCCCTCTCGGCAAGTGCGACCACCGCCGCAACCTCGTTGCGCTCGTGCTCGCGCTGCTCTCGTTCCGCTTCCTGAATTTTCCTGTCGAGCTCGTCCAACCTCGCCCTCGCATTCGAGGTGAATCTGGTGAAGAACGGCCGCAGGCCGAGAGGGAAATCGAGGAAGTGCCGCTCCACGTCGGCAAGCGTGCGCTCGAGGCTCGCGCGCTCGGCCAAGTCACTCTCCGAAACTCTCCTCATTCCCGCCATCTATACTCCTCCCCAATGATACCTCATCAATGTTACAGAAATATGACGCCGGCGACCGACGTGCGGCACTTCCTGTCAAATCAGTAGCTTACCTTGAACGTCGGCGAGTCCTCCGGCCGCATCTTTCGGCGGTCGTACAGCCGCGTCGTTGAAATGCATGAATGGCCGAGCCATTCCTGCACCTTCGCAATATCCGCCTCGTGCTCCAGGGCATTCGTCGCCGCAGTCGCCCGCATTCCGTGAACCGAGATCATTGACGGTTCCATTCCGATGCGCACGGCGTATTTCCTCACAACGTCCTTCCACACCCCGTGCCCGGAGAGCGGTCGAGCCGTGGCCGGTCGTGAGCGCACCGCCCGGAAGAGCGGGCCATCCAGGTCAGCCGCATGGCCGGCGCGCTCAAGATACTCGTCGATGCGCTCTGAAGTCTGTGGATGAATCGGGATGAAGCGAATCTTGCCGCCTTTCCCGACCACTCGAAAATGCGCCACGCCACGCCGAAGCTGCGAGTCGCCGACCCGCAGTCCGCAAAGCTCGGCGCGGCGCAAGCCGTGGAAAAGAAGCGTGGACAGAATCGCCCGATCGCGCAGCCCCTTGAGACTTTCGCGCGATGGAGCCTCAAGCAGTCTCTTCGCGTGATCGTCACCGAGTGCCGGAGACTTCCCCTCATTGGAACCCTGGGTAGGACGCCTCACGCCATCCGCAGGATTATGCGTCACCGCGTTGGCCTCGCAGAGGTGATCGAATAAAGAGGCTACAGCCGAGAGCTTGCGGCGGACCGTTGCAGGCTCAAGTGCTCGTCCTTCCATCTGCTTTCGCCACGCGATCAGATGAGCGCGTTTTACCTGCCGGAATTCCTCGGGCTGGCGAATTCCGGCAAAAGCCATGAACTGCCTCACGTCGTTCTGATACGCACGCCGCGTATTCGGATTTTCGATGTTCGCAAACCACTCCACCTCTGGGGGCACATCTGCCAGCGCCTGAAACTCCCAAGCCGTTAATCTTCGTTCACCTTCGTGAACACCTGTTACCAAAACTTCACCTTCCATTCGAGCCTCCAAAACTGCCTCATTCTAGTATTGATAAAATACATTATCAATACTTAAAGAGTCGGCTTGAGGATTCGAATAGGTCGTGTAATTCCAGGTCACATATTTCGTGACTGTTGCCGAAACGCAACCACCAAGCTCAAAGCGAGGCAGTCAGAAAAACGACCTCAATAAAGAGATCGCAGGTTCCATTCGAGCAGCTCTAAACAGAAAGTGAAACGATCTCACTCGGTTGACTCCAAAGAGTCGCTTACTTACCGACATGTGCGTATCGTTTTACGGGTATTAAGCTTTCCAAAGTTTGTTAAGTTTTTTCTCTCGCAGCTGCCAAATCCAGTTCGGTAAGAGAGGAGCCGCATCTCTCGCCAAATGGTAATCCTGCCATAACTTGATTGCCTGCACTTCATCGACTGCACCGTTGCTCAGGACCATCTCCGCCTTGTCGGCGACCTGACGCGACTTGCTGCTAAAGGAAAAATAGCCGGTGGCGAACTTGAAAAGCCCGTAGGAAAAGATGAACAACATTGCGGAAGTCACGACCTTCACCACGCTTGCGCTCACCGCGGGAGGAAGTGGCGCAGACGGCGACGCGGGCGATTGAGGACCTTGATTTTGTGCCGTGGTGATCGCGTGGGCCGATGCCTGTGAAACTTCCTGAACACTTACGTTCAAGAGAAAGATGCACGCGACAAAGATCAGCCCGATCATAGTTATGGAAACCCACCACATTGTCTCGGCAAGGTGCATACTCCACCATGCGGACTCTCTCAGATTCTCCACAGCCCTGCGGGCGCCCGGCTGTTCCGCGCTCGCGAAATAGTTCCCGGCCGATGGGCTTGAGAACGCTTCGACATCTCCAGCATAACGGGCCAGGAAGTCCTTCACTTCCCTTTCCCCGATCTCCCACCCGAATGAATTCTCCAGATCAAGTTTCCGGTGGAGCTGCTGCGCCGCCGATTTCCATCGATCAGAAAGCCATTGCAAGAATTCTGATCCTGCCGCCAGCACCAACCCGAATATTGCGACGGGTTTGGCATGCACCGGAACGAAGACCACGACCGTCCCCAGCGCGAAGACAAGAAATTTCGCGACTAAGCCTGCACCCCATAGCGCCTTGCACCGAGCAAAGAGAGCATTCCGTAGTAATTCGAGGTTGTATTGGCGTTGGTCCATGGTCGCTCCCTTTAGGATAGAGGAAACATTGGGCCGAAAACCTCATTTCGCCACGCCGTAAGAGCCTCGCCGATGCGCCCTTCCCGTTCGTGCCGGAGGGCGTTATCAATTCCGCGCCGAATCGTCGCCAGCTTTTGCTTGGCCGTACTGACTTTGGCCGGAGTCATACCATCTGAAACGGGCGAGCCCAATTTTGCCGGATCGGGCCAGACATTCCCGATCTGTTGTTCCGCGCTCGCAATAAAACCTTTGATTTCGTATTTATAGCCACCGGAGAACGGCGGCACGAACAGTCGCAGCGCCATTACCTCGGCAAGGAATGATGGATCGATCGGCTTGCCGTGAAACTGATTGCACTTCTTGGCCATCTTCACCAGCGCCACCCACTTCCCGTCCATTGCCTTATTTGCCTTGGTGGCAAGTTCCGCGTGGATCTCCGGATCAGATTTCATCCAACCTTCAGGATGATACGCATCCGGGATCTTGTATGCTTTTCCGTCTTCAAATGCAGGGACTACGTCAACGCTGAACACTTCCTCGTCGTTCTCGCCTGTGGGTTCACCAAATTTTACCGTGATGCACTTGTCCCACACCTTGACATTTTCCCAGCCGAATTCCTTCGCGAGTCGCTCGCCAAAGGCATCGAGCAGCACTCGCGATGAGTGTTTAAGATAATGCTCTTCCTTTTCGGCGTTCAAGATACAAAAAAGATCCACGTCCTTCAGCGGCCGGATTTTCGTCCACCGCTTGTACGATCCCGTAATGATTACCCGATCAAGATGGAATTCTTGATCGAGCACCGCCTTGACCTTTTCGCGCCGGCTGACGGCGCTCCGCTCCTCGCGATCACCCGGTTCCAGACGAGACTTGAATTTGTCGAATGCTTCGGCAACGGACATCATGATGCTTTCCTCCAAAATGAAGTAGTGCTTGCGAGTGAATGAGCGCCGATCGTGGTCCCGACGCTGTGTTGGGTGAAACCTACCGTGGATCGGTATGGGGCAGGGCCCCAGTCGCTAACATTCGGGCCACCGGGCGCTTGCAGTGCGAACTCGTACTGGCATGTTGATCCGACCGAACCGGCCTTGGCGATCGCGTGACGAATTGCGTCGGGGTCAGCCCACAGCGCCCCATCATCCGCGGAACTGTAGCTGTAATCAATTTCAAAATCCCAGCGGGTCACCAACGCGTTCGTCGTTGGATTGTAGATTTCCAATGTCACCTTCTTTAAGTGACCGGAGCCCAGCCAGACATTGATCGCCCGTTCGACAGACGACCATTCCGTCCGGATTTTTTCTAGGCTCAAACCGGACAGCAGAATGATGGTTTTCAATGAGCGCATCATCTCGCCCGTTACGTAGGTAACGCTGTACGTGTACGTGTTTACTCCGACTCTCGTGCTCATAAGGTTTTGAATGCCGCCCAATCGACCGAAATGGCTTCGGCCTCGGTTCCATCAGACTTCGACGCCACCTCATCGTCTGGAACACCCTTATCGATGTTGTAGACGCTGAACTTGGTCGATTTCCCTTTTAGAGATTTGGCGGTCTCATCGAATTCGTCCGCCACGCAGGGCAAGAAAACGTGCCACTCCTTTTCAGTTGGCTTCCAGCTCAGCGCATCTTCGTTCTTGTCCTCGCCGCTGGTAGCGTCTTCGCCGTAGAGGCAATAAACGCGTAGCCGCGGCCCTGCGTTTTTTACCACGACCGGGTTCTCGGCGAAGACGCCATCGTTCAAGATGCAGCTCGCGACACCAGCGACCCTTTCAAATTCTCCCGAAGCAGTTAAATTGGTTTGGCAGATTAGAGCGGAAATCGCCTTCCACGTGTCTGAGGACAGGCGGACGGGGGAGCCGACAAAGCGGCGGGCTACAGTACTCATACAGCGGTCTTTTTTGCGCTTTTCAGGGCAGCGAGAAGGTTGTCGATCGAAAGAAGATTCGGGTCTTGAGCCACCTCGCGGTTGGTGGCGCAGGCGTGGAGCACCGCCTTGCGGATTTGACGCCCGTCCAACCCATGCGCCGCCTTCCCTGCTTCCTTGAAGCGGGGCTGATCGGCAAAATGCGCCAGCTTCTTCCACTTCTTCCCCATCACGCTCAACGTGTCGCCCAAGATCGCCGCGCAGGCTACCGGATCAGGTTTTTCCAACCGGACAATCAGATCGGCACGCGACAGGAGCGCGTCGTCAACCGCTGCCTCGAAGTTGCTCGTCGCGATGAACACGAGATCGGGATGCTCGGCAGCCAGATGATCCAAACTTGCCAACACAGCATCTGTGGCGCGGTGAACATCGATGGGATTGGCATCAAGGCTCAGTTTCTGTCGGTCGACCGCCATCGTCTCCACTTCGTCAAGGAGGACGATCAGCGGCCCATGCTTCGCAAACTCGGCAATCGTGCCGTTGAAAAACTGATGCATTTCGCGCTGGCTCTTTCCCAGCGACGAGCTCGTCAGCCCATGGGGCTCCACCTCGATGAAGTGCGGGTGCCGTCCTTTCAAAAATCCTGCCGCCTTCGACGCCGCAGCCTTCGCCAACGTGGTTTTGCCGGTACCGGGCGGACCGGCGAGAAGAATCAACCCATGCAGAGGAAGCGCGCCGCGCTCAATCTCCCGGCGCACGGTAAACTCGAGCAGGATTTGGGAGATTAACTGCTCTTTAACTTCCGGAGGCACGATAATCCGATCCCACAAGGCGTCGAAATCCGCGTGCGGCAGTTTGAAGTGGCAGAGAATTCCTTTGTGTTCGGACATGGCGTGCGGTCTTTGGGCTGGTGCTCAGTATTTCAAGCGCGCGCACCGCGTCAAGCAGTTTTTCGAGCGCGCTTGACTTTTTGCGCGCCCGAGGGATTACTTCCCTCGATGTTGCCTTCAGATCGAGGACCCCTCGGCCAATATTTGTGGGACCTGCGCCAAGCCTGCGGGATCAAATCGATCCGCGACGCGGAGGATCTCTCCGGCGTCTCGAATGCCTACATCAGCCAAATCGAAACCGGAAAAATCAAGAAGCCGTCGCCAGACATCCTGAGCAAGCTCGCCGAAGCCTATAAGGCACCGTACGAGACTTTGATGGAAATGGCTGGTCACATCAAGCGTAGCGCCGAGCCTTCCAAAAGGAGAGGACGCCTGCCAACCTTCTCAAAAGAAGAGTTGACGGACGACGAGGAAGCCGCATTGCTTGAATACCTTGCTTTCATTCGCGTACGGCGAGGACGAGACGAACGTGAAAAAGGATGACCATTGCTTAACTAGCGCGCAGCAGCGCGAGATTGATAAATCGGCCGATCTGCTACTGAAAAAAGCGGGGGCATATGGTCGTTTTCCGACGCCCATCCTCGATTTGATTGGAGCAGCCGAGCTTGAGCTCGCGCGTGAGCACGTCCTCGACAAAATCTTTCTCGGCGAACTCTATCGAAGTCTTCCGAACTCCCTCAAACTTGCCCCGGATCGCCTAAAGAGGGCGATTGATAAGGTCCTGGCCGCGCTCGATCGCCCCGCCCGAACAATCTACATCGACCCATCCGTCCACAAGAACAAAAAGCCATTCCTATCGCTGCATGAAGTCGCTCACGATTTCCTGTCATGGCAGCGGAAGACTTTCGATCTACTCGAAGATGGCGAAAACGAACTGGACGAAGATACTCGGGATGAGTTCGAGCGGCAGGCCAATTGCTTTGCCAGCGACGTACTTTTCCAGCGCGAAGCCTTCACCCTCGAAGCAGCAGACTCGCCTTTCGGCATTTTCGTTCCCGTGAAACTATCCAAACGATTCGGGGCATCTATTTATGCCGCGATGCGGCGGTACGTGACTACGAGTACGTCACTGTGTGCCGTTATCGTGTTTGAGAAGCCAGCCGATCAGTATCCCATCACGACATTAACAGTCCGGCGAGCAGTGAGTTCGCCCCTATTCGAGGCCCAATTCGGAAAGCACTGGGCCAAGGAGCAATACGTCCGCGGCGAATTTTTCATCGAGCATCTGCCGTTCAATAAATTTTCCCGATCGGCGGATTTTCGCATGAAAGATCGTAATGGCGACTCTCGTAATTGCACGGCAGAGGCATTCAATTCAACTCGGCAGGTGTTTTTCCTGATCCGCGGCGCCAGCGCGCCATCTAGCGCAATGATACCAGTTGGCCGATAGGGACCCGGCAGGGGGCCCCAGACGTTTTTCTCCGGAGCGGGATTTAATTTGCCCGCCTTTTACGGCAGCGCGTTCACGACGACTTCGCAGCGCTCGCTCTCCATTCCAGCCAGGTCCGTACCTACTGATGATCTCTCGGCGAGATGCAAACGGATTGCTACGCGATCGTCCTGCGACCCTCGGGCCGCCGACGTTTCGCCCTGATTATCATCGCATTGCGTTGTTCACCTTCGTGTGCAGGAACGCGGAAAGTTTCGGGTTCCGTTTCTCGAAAGCAGCTGCTGCCTCAAAGTCGCGGTGGGCCGCCAAAGCCAACATTGTTCCTCCATAGACCACCGCCAATGTACGTTGCTCAAGCACCGGAAGTCTGGCGGCGGCGGCTTCGTCGACCAGCAGAGCGGGTGGCGTACCCCATGGTACGAGCGCGGTTCGGGCCATGACCAAGCATCCGCTGGATACCGCGACAGGACGCCACTGTTGGGTGCCAAGGAAAAGGGCAGTCCAATCCGGACGACTGTTTTCGATGATTGCAATTTCGGCGCCGTATCGCGTCGTGAGTATGTCCAGATTTGCATCCTCTCTAACCCGGCGGTAATCGGCCCAAACGGAACTCGGGTGGGCGCCGAAAAAACCATCGATGAAAACTGGAAGTCGTCCCTGCCACCGGTAGAGCGCGTAACTGCCGGTAGCGATGGTGGTGAAGACGCGCCGATCGGGGTGCGATTTTAACACCCAGTCGTAAACGTGATCCGAGAAGGCGGCACTCTTGCCGACGCCCGGCACGTGATCTGGCACTCCGAGGAATTTACCCAACCCGCCGCTGAGGGAGATCGTGAAGGTCATGCCCAAGGCGAGCAGCGCACACGTGTTTCCAACTACCACATTTTCCCGCCAAACTCTGGTCCAATATGGCTGTAAAGAAGCGGCTCCGAAGAGGAATGCCACGGCCGCGATTGCCCCGTAACCTACGAAACGGAGATAAGATAGCGCCATTAAGCTTGTGAGAGCCAACGGCCCCAGCCAGTCCCATCGGACGGGCCTGGTGAAGCACGCGGCGGCCCAGGCAATCACTAGGAGGGCGAGTGACACGGGCACGAGAGCGGTCCCCAAGCGAACGAATGGTGAATCGAATTCAACCGAGCGAACACCTCCGGGACCAGAGCGCCAGAGCGTCCTGTTGAGCCATCCTGCCACGCCGCTACTCTGCGGCGGAACGGACTCGGAGGCACCTGTGCCGGAAACCTTGGCCGCAGGCACCTCGGCGGGCGTGGACTTGGACGCACGCACTTCGGTGAACCAAAGGAAAGGTAAATGGACAACCTGTGTGGTTGCATCATTTCCTGCGCAAATGCAGAGAAAGGAAACCGCAAGCATGGCGGCGGTGTGCTTGAATTCTCGCCCACGTTGCTCGCCAACTGGGCTCCTTCGATGGCAGTTAATGGCGTCGCCAACGAGGAAGAGAGCACAAACCAGCCAGCCGAATAGCGCACTACCGTGAAACCCACTCCAAAACACTAAAACAAGGCAAAGGAACCACAGCGACCGGCGATTGCGCTGCCGGCTCCATTGGTCGAGCCAACGGAAAGTAAGCGCCAGGAACGGGAGTGAAATGATCGCATTCCGCGGAATTTGAAGTTGATACGTTCCCACGGTCAAAGCCATCAGCGCAATCACCCCCCAGCCGTCCAGTGGCCGGCGAGTGAGGGAATGTAACAACCACCCAGTGACGAGGAGCGCTCCGAAACTCAAAACCTGCAGTCCCACATCACCCGCTGCGGCATGCGCGAAGTACAGAGCGATGTCACCGAGGACGGTGCTGCGGAAATCTGCACCTGCCTGGCGAACCGGAGTGAAATAGAATTGTGCGAGATCCGGTCGCTGCCAGTGCTGCACCCACCAGCGCCCCCAGTGAATGTGCCACCAAGAGTCAGAGCTGGTAAGTTGGCGGAAGCAAATCGGAGCTGAGAAAACTACCCAGACCAACCACCAAGCAACGTGGCGCCACCAGATGTGTGGAGCGGATACGTCCCTGCTGTCGTCGACCGGCGGCAGTGCCCGATCGGATGTTTTCTCGCTGCCTGGAGTTCGGAACCGCCCCTGGCTCCTTCTGGAGCGGCTCATGATCGGGGCGAAACGAACATGCGTGTCAGATTCCTAAGCCTCAACGCAGTCTAGGGGGCAGCGTCCAGGGTCACCGCACCAGAGAGCTTTGGTGAAGTAGCTACGCTTGCGCCATCGCTCGGCGCGGTTGGCAGGAGAAAGAACCCGTATCCCTTCGTCTCTGCGCCAGTGGTTACGATTTGACCGCTAAAAAGCCCGATTCGGTTCAACCTCGCGTTCGCACCCGGAAGCGTAAAGCTTCCCGCAAACGTGCCCGTGGCTGCATCCAAACTGGGGATGGTTACGTTGTTTGCATTGAGAGGGACAAAAGCGGAGTTGGTCAAACCATTTGGGCGAGGGTTTCTGATGGTTACCGGAACACCGAATTCCTTCGCTTCAGTATCGAGGCCTCCGAGGGTGAAACTGCATTGCGCGTTGTTTTGAACTGCCGGCAGGCCTAGCACCCGAAGACCGTTTTCCGGGGGTTCATAAAGACTTCCGGCAGCCGTAACTGCTGCAGGTCCAAATCCTGCCCGATAAACCGTGTCTCTCGCAGTTGCCGGCGAAACAGGCTTCAACCAGGTCGGAGTTCCGGTGATTGTGTTGTTCAAGGGCGGAGTACTGCCCCGCGCGATGGTCAGCGTGCCCGCAAACGTCCCGCGGTTGGCATAGAGCGGCACATAGACCAGTACCTGTCCGCCCGGCCCCACGAACGACGAGCCAGAAATGTTGCTACCATCCGCCAGTTTGCCGGCTAATTTCAGCTTGCCGGTCCGCTGAACGACGGTGACTGAGCCATGGCCAAATCCCCTCGGGAGCGCGACGTCTGCCGCAGGCTGATCGAGATAATAGCTATAGTATCCAGCCAACGCGGCAGCGTTGGAGCCGAGATCGTCCCATGCATCACGCCAGGCGTTCACGCCTGCCGAGCTGATGCCGTCGGTCAAGGTGCCAGATAGTGTGCTGGTTGGGCCATCGAGTACTAGTTCTAATAATTGATCGGTTCCCGGAATAATATGGCTCAGCACCGCCCGCGCGGGGTCAGCAGGGCTCGCGTCGAGCTGGCCTTTGAAGGGCGGCACGTCGCTCGCCCCGGTGATAACCCGACAAGAATAGGCACCGCTGGCTCGCGTGGTGATCTGGACCCGCGATGCGAGGTTGTTGTTCAACGCCAAGTTCCGCTCAATCAGGCCGTGGAAGGTTCCAACTACCCCGCCTGCGAGCGGCACCACGTCGATGTCGAACTCCAAGGCTTCATCCGCCGGACCTTCAGCATTTCTGGCCCTCACTGTTACGTGGTAGGAGCGCGCAGAGGTGGGTCGGCCCGTGATTGTCCCCGTGACATTGCTCAAGGATAGTCCAGGCGGAAGATTCGCCGCCGTATAAATTGCAGGCCCGTTTAGGGTGGGGATCAACAGCGAGAAATTGCCACCAACTATCGCCTCATAACGAGATGCCCCCAAGGGACCAATGGAAGGCCTGGCCTCAATTCCTTTCTGGGTGATGGCGTGCGTTTTGTCGCCGATGCGGATGGTGCCAGACCGTGCGGATTTGCTCGCATTCGGCTTCACCGTTACCTGAACGCTAGCCGAACCGGGTGCGCCGGTTGGCGTGACGGTTACCCACGGAAGCGGTTCGCTGACCGAGAATCCCCCAGGGCTCGTCACGGAGATCGGGTAGCCGCCGCCGGCGGCAGCCACTTCCGCCGTCGTTGGATCGATTGTCGCCGTTCCGGCGGTGACCACTACCGACGCGGTGGCAGTGTCGCCCGCCGCGTCTTCGATGGTGTAGCTAAACGACGCACTCGAAACTGCTCCGCTTGCGAAGCCGGCGGAGGCGCTGAAAATCAGTTGACCGCCGACCAGACTTATCGAGCCGGCATTCGGTGGAGTGACTGCCGTCTTTGCGCGAATTACCAGGGAGTCACCATCGGCATCGAAATCATTCGCCAAGACGTTGAGTGGCCCTCCGGGCGGGACCACCACAAGAGTGTCGTCGAACGCGGCTGGAACGGTATTTCCGGTGACGAAGGTCTTGTCCAAACCACTGGCGGAGCCAAGATCACCGGCCGCCCGGACCCGATAGTGATAGATCGTGTGTGGCAAGAGTCCCGTTACGTTTGCCGAAACAGCTGTGGATACGGAATCGCTCAGCGTCCCCGGCGTCGCAGACGCCGTCAGTCCATAGGAGGTCGTCGTCCCGTACTCGAAGCTGATACTCCGCGCTCTGCCCTGGGCGTTGACGGTGCCATGAAGTGTGGCAGAAGCGACGCCGAGCTCGGACACTTGCGTCGTCGTCACTGCAGGCAGGATTGGCAATCCGGTCCCAGTTGCGATGAGATCGAAAGTAGCATCGTCACCTCCATTGTTCGGTAGATGGAAGGCCGCCGAACGCCGACCAAGGCCGGAAGGCGTGAATGTGATGGTGAACGTCGTGCTCGCGCCTGGTGCCAACGTCTGGCTACCTGGCTGCGAAAACGCGAAGTCTGCTCCATGTGCGCCGTCGCGACGCAACGTGGCCAGGCTGAGGGTGGCAATTCCGGTATTGGTAATCGTAAATTCGCGAGTTGCGCTGGTTTCGGCCAGGCGTTCGCCGAAGTCCACTTGCCCGCCATCCGTCGTAGTTGCCCCTCCGGTTTGTTCGACTCGGATTCGCGGACCGCTGCCGGCGCCTCCCAGGCTATATCGAAACATCGTTGCACCGAAGCTAAACGCGGGATCGTTCGAATCGTAACCGTCGTTGGAATCAAGCGAATCATTCGAATCAAAGCCAGCGACAGCGATGTAATACACGGCGTTCTTGACCGCATTGAATCGAACCTGAGGATCGTTAGAGTCGGCGCTGTCAAGGAGGTTTAAGTTCACCAGCGAGTTGCCGGTGTAGGCCGCCAGAACCGTCGCTCGAACACTCTCGAAAGTGACAACTCCATCTGCCGGCGCGGTCCACCGATACCAGATCGAGGCATTCCACCCAAGTTGCGGCTCGCCAGCTTCGCGATCCGCCCCTTCGAGGGTTCCGTGGGCGGTCCCGGAAGATCCATTAAGCTGGATGGCCGCGGCAAAATCGTTGTTGGCTGGATCGTCATCGTCATCGGCTATCTGTAGCTGCGCCTCGGAGGAAACAGCGTCGCTGACGGAAATAGGCTTCAAGAGGAGCGTGCATTGCCGTACACCCTGAGCCATCAAATCGTCGGCGAGTGTGATTTGAGCGGTTGCGACGGCTTGATTTGCAGCGAAATCAAGTTGGGACGATACGATTGTGAAATCGATCCCCTCTACCGCCGGGCCGCCACCACTGGAAACTCTCACGGATGCGGCGGTGCTGAGATCTCCCTGACGCCGAACCCCAAACGAAAATGTTCCCGCATTCTCCTTCGTGAATAATGCGGAGTCGTTGAACTCAAAAACGCTGCGAATGGAAGTTATAAGGAAATCAACATATCGTTCAGACTCGAAGGCGAGATAGTAAGTGGTGCCAGAGCTGGCAGCGAAGCTCGCCGAACCGTAGTCGGCATTGATGGTGCTGAGAGGAGATAATGAAGTGAGCGAAAATCCCGTATAGAGTGCTAAATATCCACCGTAGGTCGTCACAGTCGCCCAGCCCGAACTTGCCGGCGTCCATTTATACCAGACGGTTCCGAAACCGGTTCCAGTGTGTGCCGGCTCGCCGGCTTCGCGGGTAGAGTTCCTCGCACTATCGGAGACATAATCGCCGGATGTGACGGCGATTGCCTCTGCGAAATCATCGTTTGCCGGAGGTGGGTTCGGGTTGCTGTCTGGCGGCCGAATGTACAGGTAGAGCGAGTTTTCACCATCGAATGTGGCTGAACCACCCGTGATGTTGAATGTGATGAAAGCCTCTTTTTGGTTCGAACTGCCCGTATTCAGCAGGGTGAACGGGATTTCTAATGCATCAACTCCTGCCCCGAAAGTGAAGGAGTGTGTCGGCAACGTATAGTCCGTTCCCTCGCGTGCCGAGTCATCCAGTGTTTGGGCCGTAATCGCTACAGTTTGGGCAAGGTCGCCAGTACGACTTAGATGAACACTGACGGTTTCGCCCTGCACGCCTTGTAAAAAGTTCGAGGATGTGCGAATCTCGCTGCCGTAAGACTGCCACGAAAACGTGAATGGTTCTGGTGTGCCGCGTCCGTCCGCTCGAATGTAGTACGTAGCTCCCGCCGTCATATTCGCCACCCTGCGGTTCGTGCCAGTATCGCTATCGTAACTTTGCCGTGTGACTGGCCGAAGCTGACCCAAGGAGACACCCTCAAAAATGTCCAACTCGGGCTGGCCGGCCTCAATGCGAAACTGGACGACTGACGTATCCGTCGCCTCCCACTTGTACCAGACACTCGCCAGTCCACCGTACTCACCAACTTGCGTATCTGCGCCCACCGTGGTTCCGGAAATGATTCCGCTGGTGCTGCCTATGTCTACCGCGGCGGAGAAATCATCGTTTGCCGGATCATCGCCGTCGTCCAGAATTGTGATCGTCGTTGCGTCGTTCCCGAGAAACGCGCCGACTGGTTGGCTCAAGACAACCCAAAATTGCTCGTTTTCTTCACTCAGCTGATCCGGTTTGATCGCAAGATCGATCGGCTTCCGCTTCTCGTTGGCGGCGAAATTCAAGACGCCGGAGGCAGAGACGAAATCCGCCTCCGCGGACGCGTCCCCTATGATCGTCTCGTACCGGACTGACGATATGCCTCTCAAGTTGCCGGACCGCTGAACGTAAATCCTGAGGGTGCCAACGTGTTCCTCTACCTGCGCCATCACCGGCACGGCTCGGATCATCGTCGCTCCGGAGGTATATGTGAGCTCGAAATCCGTCACGCTTCCATCCCCTCTGGTCGGGTCATCTACGCCGATTCGATATTCAACCCCAGCATGCACGTAAATCGAATGACGCGTGGCGAGGCCGGTCGCGGCGTGGCGGGAAGCGAAATCCGCTCCGGTGAAGATTTGAAGTAAGGCGCCCGAAGCGCCGATCGTCGCGAGAGAGCGCACGGTAGTAAAAATCGCCACGCCGTCGACGGTGGGAGTGAATTTGTACCAAACGCTTGGAGTCGGTTCGTCGGGCTCCGCGGTCGCCTCCCGCAGCGTTCCGTGAATCGAGCCGTTTGCCCCGGTCAACGGAGCTGCCGACGCAAAATTGTCGTTCGTCGGCGGCGCCGCAGAAGAACGAGAAACCCAGCAACAAATGCCGATAACTAAGGCAAGGAGAAGCTTTTGCATAGAATCGGGGGGTGAAGGGAATCCTCAACTCGAGAGATCAATCCTCCCCTCGTTTCGGCTCAAGACGGCGCACCATTGGAGCAGCACGGCACCATCGTCAAGTTCAAAAGCGTCAGATCGGGTGATTGTGCCATCCGCGTTGCGGCCGTCCGCCAGCGATTGAATCACGACATGTGGCGTCGTCCGATCCGATCAAATGGCAGATTCAGATTGCCAATCGAATTTTTTCACCTATCCTGCGGCCGAACAACCTAGGAACCGGTCGCTTCAGAGCAGCGTTGGCGCATCCGGGCCGCAGTATTCGCTGAACGAAGTCGTGTCGGTATGGGCCACCTCCCCTCAATTTCACCACCCCGCCTCGCCCTCATCCTTGGGCTGTTTGTCGCGTTTGCGCTCGGATCGAACGCTGGCGCGCAGGTGCATTCTGCCGTTCGCTTTGAGAAGAACTCCTTTTTCATCTTCGGAAACACGTCGTTCAAATCCAAGGTGTTGATCGATCCCGTTCCGACGCAACGTCTTCTCAGCTATGGACTTCTGGCGCAGATTTCGAGCGCTGGTGGAATTGTCGGGACGGCTGAGCTGGCGGCGGTAAAACGGTTTAATTTCAATGGGCCTCTCGACATTCCGGCGCTGACCACCGACGCGATCGGCTCAGCTGGAATTAAGGCGACGGTGGATTTCTTTGACCGAGCTGTCCCGTTACAGGGTCTGCGCGATAAAACGCTGGCAGTCTTCACGTTACAGCCTCTTCCGCCCGGCGACTACACCATCACGCTTCAGCCCTACCGCTCCCTTGGAGAAGCTGAGCATCTCTTCATAGGGCGCGACCTCAGCGTTGCAGACCCTCAAATCGAGTTCGGCACGGCGGAACTCCATGTGGCCGAAGCGGTCGGAACGGTTCGTGCCCTTGGCGCCGTCACCCGGAACGGACCCGTCGGCACTCTTCAGCAGAAGGTTCGCCTCACCAATACCAGCGCTCGCACTTTGACGGGCGTTCGCTTACTCATCGACGCGTTGCCGGCAACTTTCTCCGTGTGGAACGCCTTCGGCCAAGCGTATGGCCGCTCCTACATCGAGAGCGGACAGTCGGTCCCTGCCGGACAGTTCGTCGACCTGACCGTGCAATTCCGATCGAACAATCGCACCGCCGTCCCTCGGCCCAAGTACGTCATGGAGGAGGCCAGGCCGCTCGTGTTGCCTCCCCTCAATTCGACGGCCCCCATCCAGCCCACCCTGAAGACCCAAACCAACGGTCTCGCAATTCTGGAGTTTTCGACGGTCGCTGGCACCGTGTACTACGTCCAGTATTCCAGCGATATGCTGACTTGGAAAACGGCACAACCTTCTGTCATGGGCACGGGAGCAAAAGCCCAGTGGCTGGACACCGGCCCACCTCGGACCGACTCGAAGCCAAGTCGGGGCGCTACGCGCTTCTACCGCATCGTCACCCCCGAGTAATTCGAACTCTACGCCATCGATGAACTCCCGAAATCTCTGCCTGTTCTGGCGCCTTGCCAGTTTCGCGCTGCTCCTCATCGCGAGCACTTCGTTGCAGGCTCAACAGGCTCCGAGCGTGCTCGATTTTGTGATCAACGGCGGCGCCTCGCAGCGCTCCACGGTGCTTTCGATCGCGATTCGATTCAGTGAGGACGTAGGTGCAAGCCTTCAGGCTGATGATCTACATCTGACGAATCTCACGACGAACTCGCCGGTTTCTGGCAGCGCCTTCTCTTACGACCCCGCCAGCAAGACGGGCTCTTGGACCTTCCCCACGCTCCCTGGAAGATCGCTGCCGGATGGCAACTACGATGCCTTCATTCGCCCTGCTGATGTGGTTAGCGCGAGCGGAGTGCAGCTACGCCCTTCGGACAGCGCCTCCACCTGGTCTACCAAGTTCTTCCGCTATTTCGGTGATTTCGACGGTGACCGCGACGTGGATCTGTTGGATACCGCGAAAATGCGGAAGACCGATTTGCGGCCGGCTCGGCATCCGGATTTTAATCCGGCGGCTGACGTAAATGGCGACAGCACCATCAATGATGTCGATCTCGCCGCCTTTCAGGCGCATTATCTGAGCGTTCTTTCGGGGCACACCGTGGCTCCCAAGATTCTCAATTCGCCCGTCCGGACAGGTGCTCAGACGGTTACCCTCACCGGCACTGCGGCGCCCAACACGCGCGTCGTGATTACCAACGGTTTTCATACGTATGAGGGGGTTTCCGACGAAAACGGAAACTTCTCCATCGTCGTCTACCTTCTGGCGAATCGGATCAATTCACTCTTCGTCGGCGGCGCTGGATTGACCGCCACCGACCTCAGCTCTCTAACACCGGTCACAATCACGCAGGATTCAAATCCGCCCTTCCTCCACGTCGATTCCCCTTCGAATGAATCGACCGTTGACTCGGCCACGATCACCGTCACTGGCCGCGTGGGCGATCTCCTCAGCGGGTTCGATGGCCTCAGCGTCAAGGTGAACCAGGTTGATGCCAATATCACCGCAGGCATAGGGCCAAACGGCACGTTCGAGGCGCAGAATGTCCCGCTGGCCATGGGGGAGAATTTTCTTGCGGTCATCGCCACTGATTCGCTCGGTGCATCCGTCACCAAGTCAGTGATGGTGACCCGCGTGGCACGTCTTCAGATGGAGATCGTTTCGGGTAATGATCAATCCACCATCCGCAACACGGAACTGCCGGAACCGCTAGTCGTTCGTCTCTGGGACAGCAACGGCCAGGCCTTTCCCGACAAGATCGTGAACTTCCAAGTCACGCGCAGCGATGGGCACCTCAGTTCGCTGCAGGGGCAGACCACCCTCGCCGATCCCATGATGGTCCAAGTCCGCACGGATGCGCAGGGCTTAGCGAAGGTCTACTGGCGGCTTGGCTCGGATTCCGGGAAGAGCAACAATCTTTTGACGGTCGCAAGTGCCGGCGTTCCTGGCGAAGCACGCTTCCGTGCATCCGCCGATCCCAAACTGCCCACGCAGATCAACGTGGGTATGGGAAACAACCAGATCGGCGAAGCTGGCGGTACTGCCCCACTCCCACTGACAGCTTGGGTGAGCGACAATCTGAACGGCGCGCCTGAGGTGCCGGTCACCTTCAGAGTCACTGACGGTGACGCGCAGGTCGCCGCCAAAGGGCAGCCGAATGCAGCGCCGAGCGTCGTCATTCCGACCGATAGCACTGGACACGTCGACGCTTACTTGCGCTTCGGCTCGTCCGGCGGCCCCGTGACAGTCGAGGCAACTTTCGCGGGGCTGCAAAGCCAGCCCGCTGTCTTCATGTCGCGCGCATTAGTGCGCAATCCGGGACAACCCGCAACCTTTAACGCCGTGGTGGAGGATAACACGGGCCTCGCGATCGGCGGCGCGACCTGCACGCTTAACATCAATGGCATTCGATTTCCAGAGGTAAACCAGCCCCCCGTGACCAGCGATGCCAATGGAGTTATTACATTTTCGAACGTCAACCCCGGCGCCGGTTTTATTCAAGTGGACGGACGCACCGCGAAAATACTTGGCGGCAAGCCCTTTAATCAGCCTGGGCGCTTTCCCAGCCTCGTTTATCGCGTAACGATTGTTCCTAACGCCGACAATCCCCTTCCCACCACCGTCTATCTTCCCACTCTCAATCCTGCCAACGAGCGAACCGTCGACGGCACCGAGGACGTAGATTTGACCATTCAAGGTATTGACGGTCTGAAAATGACTATCAAGGCCGGCTCTATGACACTCGCCGATGGCACCAAGCCGACGCCAGCAAGACCGATCGCCGTTAGCTTGAATCAGGTGCATACGGACAATATTCCTATGCCGATCCAAGACGGCGTTGCCCCACTCCTTACCTGGACACTTCAACCGCCTGGCGCCCATTTTGATCCACCCGTTCAGATACAATACCCCAACATGGCTGGACTTCCACCGGGTTCGTTCACCAATTTTCTGAGCTATAATCACGATATTGAACGCTTTGAGATTGTCGCATCCGGCACGGTCACCGCCGACGGCGCATTCATCAAAAGCGATACCGGTAGTGGCTTACTCAACTCCGGCTGGGGGTGTAACTGCCCGCCTTATTCAGCCACCGGCGAATGTCGAAGCATTAAGTTTGAGTTGGAAATCGAGAAACAGATAGCGACCCTTCTCGAATCAAACTTACTCACAGTTAATATTGAGCCTCTCGATTCCAGTGTAGGCAACGTGATCTTTGAAATAGCCAATGACTCAACCTGGCATCAACTTGACAATAGTCGAAACTGGTATTATGACTATAAATGTCGAGTCGCCAACACATTTCGCGTTCGCGCTAGGGCAACGATCAACGGCAGGGAATATCGAACCGATGAAATGAGCTTTCAAGTCCTCTTCCCAAATACTAGTGTCATACTCCAGGGAGCGGGAGTTGTCGCGCGAATGGAAGAGGCCTGGAATAACACTCTTGCAAATGCTGGGCCTAATGGCTGGAGAGAAGAGGGGTATTATATATTGCTAGACACTTCAACGGAATCCTACAAGATTGCTGGTTACAGCGTCGGCCCCACCGTGACTGACACTGAAACCGCCTCAGTAAACTTGCCGCCGTTTCCGCTCACGCGCTATGATTCGCCGCTGCACCCTGGTCCCCTGGATAAGCCGACGTACATCGTTGCGGATTTTCACACGCATCCGCCAACTACATTCATAGCTACCCCCAGCTACAGAGCAGTCGGCCCATCAGAAGCCGACTATGAAGACGACTTCCCATCTTTTGTTTATGATTACGTCGGAGTCGTAATCGATGGCGTGTTACGAATCCCCCAAGGTCACCCGCTACAGTCCCCGGCGAAGATATGGACTACAGGGCCAACGAGGAGAACTGACCTATGAAGCGATTTCGCGCTTATTTGATTTGTGTGTTTTGCGTCGCAACGATAGTGGCGTGCGATCGCAAAATTGTGAAGTATACCAACGATGACAATGTGCCAAACGCGGCGCATTTGATTGAAACCTCAAAATCCAAACTTCGAGCCGACAGAGTTCCCAGTAACGCCAGCATCATCATCAAGAGGGATAAAACCTACGGGTTGATCATCGTAAGGTTTGATTGGACGCAACCGGGAGTTCGAAAAACATCCAACGATTGGGTGGAGGTGATCTACCATGAAGACGGCCGCCAGTTCAAGGCAGTGCATTTCCCGCAAGGATGATAAACATCATTTTCTGACAATTATTAGCCGATCGATCGATGGAATTAAGCGAACTTAAATCAACGCGCCAGCGACTGTTTTCAATGCATCGCCATCTCAAAGACCTTGGGACAGCATTTCTTGCTTCTATTGCGTTGCTCTTGCCTGTCGCGTGTCCTGCCGCGGAGGCTCTCGATGCTTCGTGGACTCTAGAGATCGGCGGTCAGACCGTTCGTGCGGATGAAACCGGAAACTTTCGGGTTCCAAACATTACGACTCCCGATCAGTTTGGAGAAGATGGGCCCGGTTCAGCCCCCGATTTTCTATCCGACGATTTTCTGCGACTTAAAGGTCACAAAACCGCGAACGGCAAGACGCGGTACGTTCGGTCTCAGCCTTTTCAAATAAGAAGCGGTGCAACATTCTTTTTAAGCCTTTCAGATTTACAGTTTTCGGACACTCCCCTTACGAAGCCTGAATATATACGAGTTTCGGCGGGGAAGACTCTGTTACGGACGTTGGATGAGTCGGTGCAACTCAGCACCACCGCCATTTTTCCTGATACTACTCAAGATCTGGCCGACAATCCCACCGACGATGTAACACTGCGCTCGCAACTCACCGTTTATCGGAGCAGTAACCCTGCAATATTGACTGTTAGCAAGGACGGCCTTGCGATTGCTCGCGGAAAGGGGCGCGCGATCGTGACGGCCGTTAATTCCATGGTTTCAGGAAGCCTTGAGATTGTCGTTGATACGAGTGTCGGCACGACGGTAGAGGGCATCGTTCGCCGCCCTGACCAATCTCCGGTGACAGGGGCTACGATCACCACCCCGTTGGGGTCTTCGGCGACTACCGACGCCCAGGGCCGTTTCCGCTTTGTGAATATTCTATTTGGCGGTCGACCGGCGATCGATTTGACCGTGAACGGCCCACCAGTTGTGAGTCGTACTGTCCCTGTCGTCGTTGGTGGCGTTTCTGACGCGGGCATCATTCTTCTGGGTGTCACGACGAATGTCGGCAACGAGTTCATTGTACTCTTCGAGCAGAACTTCTCCGGCGGGCCTCAGCAGACTCTGTTCATGACGGCTCCGGAGGCGGCATTCGGAACGATTGAGAGTGCCGCGCTGGCCAATCCGATCAGCTTCCAGATCGCGGCGGGTGGGGTGACAAAACAAGTCATCGACACGGCGCTGATGCTTTCCGGGAGCGAGCAGATCGAGAATAAGGCGATCAGGGTCACAGCAGACAAGCCATTCCGGCTCTACGGCTTGAGCCAGAATCCTGCGACGACGGATGCGTATACCGCAATTCCGGTCGAATCTCTCGGGTCGCGGTATCGGGTGATGAGTTACCCTTCGGTGAACACGAGCGGTTCAAACGCGAGCCAGTTTGCCATTGCCGGCACCAGCGATGCGACGACCGTGACCATTACTCCCAGGGTGACAGTTGGTTCTCATGCCGCAGGAGTTCCCTACTCCATCTCGCTGAACCGTCTCCAGACCTACCAACTGCAGGCGAATACCGCAGGAGCCGACCTGACTGGTAGCCTGATCGTGGCGGATAAGCCCGTCGCGGTTTTTTCCGGGCATTCTTGCGGCAACGTGCCGCTCGAAAAGGCTGCCTGCGATCACATGATCGAGCAGATGCCCTCCGTCGATACTTGGGGGAGCAGTTTCATCACCGTTTCGCTCGCCACTCGAATTCGGGGCGACATTATCCGCATCCTCGCCAATGATGCGGATACGGTGATCCAAGTACGCGGGAACTCAAGTTTCGAGATCACGTTAAATGCTGGGCAGACGAAAGAGTTCATCGCGATGGGCATCCATCAAATCACGGCAAGCAAACCGGTGCTCGTGGCGCAGTACTCACAAAGTACCACGGTCGACAATGTTCCGAGCGACCCATTCATGATGGTAATCCCTCCCACCATCCAGTTTCTAGATTCCTACCTCTTCGCGACCCCTTCAGGGATGGCTATCGAGAATCATTTCGTGAACATCGTGTCCAAATCGACGGATGCTCAGAACGGATCTGTTCTTCTCGATGGAAACGTCGTGCCCGCGGGCAGTTTCACCGGGATCGACGGGAGTGATTACTCCGCTGCTCGGGTTCCCATAACGGAGGGAAACCACCGATTTGCGTCACCACAACCTTCAGCGATTTACGTCTACGGTTTCGGGTTTTCGGACTCGTACGGCTACCCTGGGGGCTTGGGCCTGCAACGCATTACACCGTGAGTACCGCAACAATTTACTCTCGTGTCCGCCGAACCGCAGGGGCGAAGCTCGCGTCGTGCGCCTCATTGCTGGTTTGTGTGTGGCTATTGTCGGCACAACGATCGTCGGGCGAGGATTCCATAGCCCGAGTCTGGGACGAGGAAATTCTGTCCGCGATTCGCATCGACAAGCCAAACCCGCCAGTTCACGCCCGAAATCTTTTTCATCTGTCGGTGTGCATGTACAACGCTTGGGCGGCCTACGACACCAAGGCCATCGGCTATATCCACCACGAGCGTGTTTCAACGGCTGACATCCCCGCGGCTCGCCGCGAAGCGATCAGTTATGCCGCGTATCGGCTGTTGAGTGCCCGATACAAATCATCGGCGAATGCAGTTACGACATACGTCGCGCTTGGCCGGCGCATGGCGGCCCTTGGATACCCGACCAAGAACGTCGGTACCATGGGGAGCTCGCCGGCCGCGCTCGGTAATCGGATTGCCGCGGATATTTTGGATTGGGGCGCCAACGACGGCTGCAATCAGCAGGGTGGTTACGATGATCCGGAGTACCTGAACCCTCAGCCCGTAATGACGATCCTGAAGTTTGGCGTCCCGCAGGGGGGCGGCGTTCCATTCGCCACCGATCCGAATCGCTGGCAGCCCCTCACGTTCGATATCGCCCTCACCCAGAATGGACTCGTGGCTGATAAGGTGCAGAAGTACATCGGCGTGACTTGGCTGAAAACCTGCCCCTTCGCACTCGATCGCAGCGATGCCTTGAAGCCATGGATTGACCCCGGCCCGCCGTCTCGGCTCGGCACAAAGACGGACTCGGCCTACAAGAATGGCGCTCTCTCCATCCTCCGGGACAGTAGCCGCTTGAGCAGTGAGGAGCCGATCGATATTTCGCCGGGCGCCGGGGGGCAGGGCAACAACCCTCTCGGGACTGATGATGGCAAAGGTTACGCAGTCAATCCGATCACGAAGGCACCCTACGCGCCAAATGTGGTTAAAACCGGCGACTTCGCGCGTGTCCTGGCCGAATTTTGGGCCGATGGCCCCAAATCAGAAACCCCTCCCGGACATTGGCACGTTCTCGCCAACCAGGTCGCCGATGATCGGCGTACAGTGAAACGGATCGGCGGAACCGGACCGATCCTCGATGCCCTGGAGTGGGATGTGAAGACCTACCTCGCTCTGAGTGCAGCCACACACGATGCAGCCTGCGCCGCCTGGGCAATCAAACGAGCCTACGAAGGGACGAGGCCGCTGACAATGATTCGTTATATGGCTGCGAAGGGACAGTCCTCTGACCCAAGCCTGCCTTCGTTTCACCATGAAGGTTTGCCTCTGGAGCCTGGTGTTTCGGAACTTATCACACCGGAGACGGCTGCGCCCGGTGAGCGCCATTTCGGAGTGGGCAAACCCGGTGAGATTGCCGCATTCTCCTGGCCGGGCGAGCCGGTGGACCCGAAGAAACAGACGAGTCCGGTTCGCTGGATGCGTGCCATGGACTGGCTGCCCTACCAGCGTAAGACTTTCAACACCCCTGCCTTCCCCGGCTACGTTTCCGGCCACAGCACCTTCAGCCGTGCCGCGGCCGAGGTACTTACTGCGCTCACGGGTAGTCCGTACTTTCCGGGCGGACTTGGAGAATTCACCGCGAACGCGAATAGCTATCTGGTCTTCGAGCGTGGCCCCTCCCAAACGGTCACTCTCCAGTGGGCGACCTACTACGATGCCGCCGATCAAGCCGGACAATCAAGACGCTGGGGCGGAATTCACGTTCCCGAGGACGACTATCCCGGACGCTGCGCCGGCTCTCAATCCGGCAAGCAGGCTTGGGAGCTCGCGAAGAAGTATTGGGACGCGAGCATTCTCAGTGAGCCGATCGGCATAACCGTTTCCAAATTGGAAAATCAAGACGTCCAAGTGGAATGGCGTTCACGACGCGGGCTCTACTACCGGTTGGAGAATAAAACCCAGGACGAGAAGTGGGCACCGCTGAGTAAGTTTGAGCGAGCCACAGAAACCTCCATGAAATGGAGCGGCGCGGGGCTGGAACCGGATTCCGCCTCCCTCCGCGTGGTGGTGTCTCCACAAATGCCTCCGATGGATTTCGCCGGCAGCAAAACGTCTTCCATCGGAAAGTTGACTCACTGAGACGCCGCGCGTGTAGAGAACTTCATTCGCCGCACGAATGCCGTGTGCGGCTTGCCATCCACTTCGACATAAGCGCCGATCAGCAGGTTAACGCGCCCTCCGGCTTGGGGCGGGTTGAGCTGAAGATCGCGCCCTTCGGAGAAGTGAACTCGGCGGCAATCCAATCCGCTTGCGAATCTTTCACGCTCCGTCGGCGTGGTGTCACCAGCGGAGACATCGCTGCTGATCCAGCCGTAGTTCGGCACGAAATATTGGACCCAGCAGCGATAGCCGGCATCCGCCTCTTTCCCTTCATTCTTTTCCGGCAAACGCATGCCGAATTGCAACCTGGTCGGGATGCCACGGGCACGCGCCAATGCGATGAAGAGCGCGTGTTGGTCTGAGCAGCCGCCGCCTCCAGCATCGAGACAATACAAAGCTGAACCTTTACCCGAAGACTGTGGCGCGGAAGGCAAGGAATAATGGTTTGAGTGATCAATGACGTAATCGTAAATCATCCGCGCCTGCTTCACCACATTGGTTTCGCTTGCGCAAATCTCATTCGCCAGACGAACGATTCTATCCGAAACCTCCATGTTCGGAAAGTCAGGACGAAGGTGTTCAGCGAATACAATTCGGTGAGTGTCGGTCAAAACTCCTGCCTTCTGTGGATCGAGCGGGCCACCGATTTCGCTCCTTCTGAAGGTGAAGCTCGTGCTGATTGTTGCCGACGCGGCGGGCTTCTTTACTTCCCCATAGAGATAGACGCAACCATAAGTAGGGTCGCGAGTGATTTGATAGGCGGCGGGTGCTTCCGTAACAGCCAGATTCAAAATCTTCTGCCCTTCGTTGTCGTCTGGCATCCAGAACCAGATTCGCACTGTTTCGCTCCCCGATGGAATGTCCGTGACGCGCAGCGAATGGACGACCTCGAACTCTTCCCTTACCGGCGTCTCATCCTCCGCCCATAACGAGCCAATCGAGCCAAAAACGGCAACTAAACGAACAGCCGAAGTAATCAAAAGACGTGCGTTCATAGTGAACGGCCACACTGGATCATTCGACGCTCGCTTTCAACTTCGCCGTAGATGTTTCGAAAACGACCTTCCTGACGGTGGAGCCGTCGGCGCATGCCGAAGCTGCCCAGAGCGTTAGACCCGCCTTCATGCGCGCGTTAGGCGACCAATTGCCCCGTCCGCGAGACTCGGGCACTTCCACCTCCGTCCTCTGCCGGTACTCAGATCAGGTCAGATTGTCGCTTTCCAAGAGAGCATGCAGTTGTCGCGGAACATTGCTGCCTCCAATCGCTCTTCCGGCTCTCGCGACTCTCCGCGGTGGTCGCCATCTCCAAAGGTCTGGTCTTTTCCGAGCAGGATTATGAATTCTCCTCTCGCTCCCCTGAGGTTTCCCGTCAGGGATTCTGGCAGCCGTAGCAGCCGCGCGGGTCAGTCAATACCCAGCCCGCTCCGAGAATCCGTGTAGGGCATGACAACGCCCCGCTTCGCCGGCTGCTTGCACGTTTGCCAATCCCATTCGGGAGAAACCAATCAAAGGAGACTACGATGAGCGAATCTTTCAACACCCGATCTTCCACCTCGAAGGCGCCGAGCCACATCGCCTACCATGTTCGCGACAGGAAAGGCGGCGACGCCATCTGGACGCGAATCGGAAGTGCCTGGCAGCACGCCGACGCCAAGGGCTTCAACATCCAAATTGAGACCGTGCCTCTCGACGGCCGGATCAGCCTCCGTATCCCTTCGGAAAAAGCCGAGTAACCCAATCGGGCGGGTGTCGCGGCCCGCCCGCCTTAACCAACAGGAGTCCACCATGTCCCATTTATCCAGCGTCAATCCGTTCTACCGCATCGGACGGAGCCCCGCGTCCCCTTCCCGGATTGCCAACTCGTCAGCCACGGTTTACGTCAAGCTTCCAGCTGCACCCCGCACTACAAGCCCGGTACCGCACCTTACCAGCCTCTACCATTTCAGCCGCGCCGGCGAGTACGGCCAGCGCAGCTATCCCGGCAATTGCGGCGGGAATCTCATCAAAGACCTGCTCACCTTCTATGGCCCTGCCACCGTATTCGACCCGATGACCGGCAGCGGCACCTGCCGCGACGTTTGCCGGGAGCTCGCGATTCCGTGTTTCTCAGCCGACCTCAAGACCGGTTTTGACGCTACCGACCCGGCAGCCTATGGCCAATTCTCCGAAACTCCCGGTTTCGACTTCATCTGGGCTCACCCTCCATACTGGCGTCAGAAAGTATACAGCGACTGTCCCGACGACCTTTCCTGCACTTCGAGCTTGGAAGAGTTTCTGAAACGCTACGGCGTCTTCATCGAGGAATGCGCCCGAGTTCTCGCGCCGGGCGGAAAATTCGCGATTTTGATGGGCGATTATTCGGACCGCACGGCCGGATTCGTCCCCCTCACCTACTACACCAAGCAACTGGCGTTTGAAGCCGGGCTCCGCCAGGCGTCCACGGACATAATCCGTTTCAGCCACGGTGCGTCAAGCAGCCGCAAAACCTACCGCAGCAGCTTTATCCCAGGACTTCACGACGTTTGCATGGTCTTCGAGCGCGCCTGATCCAGATGGCCCTCGGCTTACTCTGTAAACCGGCGCGCGAGCGTCGACCGGGGGCCGAAAAACCCCTCGATTCCTACGCAGAAGAGATTTTAGCCTTCGTCCGCCATGAAAACCGGTGCCTTGATCGCGATCCTGTCCCTTTCTGCCGTCGTCACTGCCTTCACCGAGCCGTCCGACAAGGAAGCCATCGCCATCATGAACCGGGTCCAGCGCAAGGTTGCCGGTGGCGATGTGGGCGCCCTGGACGAACTTACGACCCTCCCCGGCTCCATGTCCGCTCCGGCGTTCCTTACGATTTTCAAGCAGAACTACAACGTCTATGGTGCGACAGCCCAGAATCGTGCCATCGGATTGAAGGCGGCCCAGCTCGCCACCTCGGTTCCCGGCGGTGAGGAATACCTGGTAAAGTTGCTGCGAAAAAAACCTGATAATAGCCCCAACTGGGTTTTAATTCAACAGGACACGGGGATTAAGGCGCTGATTGCCACCAACAATAAAACTTCCGTGCGGATATTATGCGGCGCCCTCGATGAAGTAGACATAGGCGGAAAAGCGGCAAACGCACTCGCCACGATGGGCCTGCCCGGTGCTCCGTATTCCTCAAAGAGCAAATCCGACACGAGTACCCCCCAAGGCGTCCAGAAGTGGAAGCAGTGGTGGGCTGAAAATGCCGATTCTTACGCCGCAGGTCGCTGATTCTAAAAGGACGACTGAGTTTAGCTCTGGCTTAATCTTTTTGGGGAAAAGTCTTTCCCCACGCGGGAGCCCCGCCTTCGCCCGCTTGTCTCCCGCTCCCCATTCTAGCGGGGAAGAATCCCCGCAACGCCCCTCTTGAAGCCGGCTATCGCCGGGAGAGGTGAGGCGTCCGGCGAGACTGCCCCGGCGCGCAAACCGGGAGTCTTTTACCGCCGCCGCGCCGGGGCAGACTCGGCGGCGCAGCGTGGCGACCAACTGCCCCGCCCGCGGCTCATCGGCCATCCCGCCTTCGCCCACGGCCGAAATCCGCGTGCAGGGCATCTCGTCGCTTTTTGATGGCATCCCGCTGCTCCTCTTAGAAACCGGCTGCCGCCGGGAGGGTAGAGGCGCCTCAAGCGAGACTGCCCAAAGCGGCAGACTCGACCGGCGCTGCCCGGCGACCAACTGCCTCGCCCACGGCTTATCGGCCCTCCACCTTCGCCCACAGCCGAAATCCGCGTTCGAGGCAGCTCGTCGCTTTCGACGGGTAATCGGCGCTATCGCGGTATCTCCGCTGCTCCTCTCGCTTCGCTCGCTCCTGTCAGCTCGGTCAAAGCCTTCGGGCGGCGACAAGTAAAGGGCATCCAACGGCTGTCCCAAAGATGCTTACCACGTTCAACCACAAGCATCTTCGGGCGCCCTCCGTCGGAGCCTCCCTTGACTAGTCGCCTAAGTCCCTGCGGCGGGACGGTTGTTTATGTTTTTCAAAAGCCCAGAGCTTTTTGCAAAGCAAAATAAACATCAGACTATTATGAGCAGAGACATCTATTCCGAAGTGACCAGCCGCATTATCGCGCAACTGGAGCAAGGGGTTATCCCCTGGCAGTCGCCCTACTTCTCCAAAGTAGGTTTCCCGAAGAACTTTGCCAGCGGCAAAAGCTATCGCGGGATCAATGTATTCCTACTGGCAAGCTTTCGCTATACATCGCCGTATTTCCTCACCTATAAACAGGCGCAGGAACTCGGCGGACATGTCAGGAAGGGCGAGCATGGCGCGTTCGTCATCAAATACGGAGCCTATACGAAAGACGGCGACCAGGCGCCGGCCCCGGTTGAGGCCGAAGCGCTTCGCCGCTACTTGAAGGCCTACACTGTCTTCCACGCATCGCAGATCGATGGGATCTCGTTCCCTCCCACCGACGCGCTCCCGGAGCTTCCGGCAATCGCAGCCTGCGACCGTGCCCGCGAAATGGTATCGGGGATGCCGAACCCTCCAAAGTTCGAGGAAGGCTCCGCCGTTCCCTGCTACCGCCGCAGCGCCGATTGCGTACGGATGCCGGAGCGCCGTTTCTTCCGAAGCGAAGAAGCGTATTTCTCCACTCTCTTTCACGAGCTGACCCATGCCACCGGCCACGAATCGCGCCTTGCGCGCAAGTCGCTCCTGGAAAATCAAGGGATTGAGGCCGAGGGGGAGGCCCGGAAGGTCTATGCCGAGGAAGAGCTTGTCGCGGAAATGGGCGCCTCTTTCCTAAGCGCCCATGCCGGCATCATCGAAGCGGAAGTGCTGAATTCCGCCTCCTATCTGCGGGGGTGGATTGACGCCCTAAAGACAAGCGACGCCAAAGGCTGGATCATCCGGGCCGCCTCGCAGGCGCAGAAGGCAGCAGACTACATCGCAAACATTCACCCGGAGGCGCAGCCATGAGCTCCTGCCATGCCCGACCGCCCCGCGCGGTCGTCCAGATGACCGGGCCACACCGGAATGCGAAGCGGAGACGCTTCCCGTTTTGGCTAGTTGCCATTCTGGGCGGCGACGCCCGCTCCGTCGGCGGCACTGTTTACCGGTGTCTCAGCTACCGGCGCGCGATTAGCCTCTCTTGCGCGATCGCCCGCGACCGCCGCCTTTTTCTGCGTGTCAACGCCCTGCCCCTGTAGCGTGGCGGGAGTCTTCCAATCCGCAATTCCCAGCACCCGCGACGGCGTCCGGCGAAGCTTGATGAACTCCGCGACGCCGGTGCCGTCGGGGTTCATCTTCGAAAGTCCATGCTTGGTCGCATAGACGATCTCTCCGGCCGGGCTCGCCATCAGCATCGGCCCGCTCCTGTCCACCAGGAACGGCTCCGGAGCGACCCGCCGCTCGCCCTCGCCCACCGTTTGCATCCACGTCCCGCGAAGCTCGGAATCCGGAACTTCGCGGGAGAAAACAAACGTGTCAGAGCTTACCCACTTTACCCCGGCGCCGCCGGCCACCGGCAAAACCTGTTTGTTCACCAGGTCGACCAGGAACCCGGTGCGCTGCCCGATGCAGAAGACGTACCGGCCATCCGGCGACGGCTCCCCGATCTTCGGACAATGAACCGGCAAAGGCGCCACTTGTTCCAGCGTGTGCTTTAGCCGGTCATAAAGAACGACCGTCCTGCCCGCCGCAATCGCGGCGCAGCGGTCGTTGCCGAGCCATTGGTAATCGTTCACCGCACCCCGGCCAATGTCGATCGCCTTCGTCTCGTCGCTTTCCAAATCATAGCAGTAGAACTGGCTGCGCTCCAGGCCCACGAGGAACCTTCCGCTCGGCGACCGGCGTTTGCCGATCTCCCCGAGCGGAATTCGTGTTGGCTTCACATCTCCACTCTCCAGGTCGACGCGCAGCAGTTGATTCATGTTGCGGACGATGATCGTCCTATCCGTCCCAAGCATGATGTTCGCCGCGAAATACTGCTCGTTGAATTGCTCGATCGTCGTGAGCTTTCTTTCGTTGATGAACTCGAAACCCGACCAGTCAACATCCGCGCGCCATAAGTCTTTTTCCTTCGCATAAACCGCCCATTTTAGGTCATCGGAAAACGCCGGCTGGAACTTGTGCGCCAATACCCCCTCCTCCTTGCCGTCCAGACCGTAGCGGGCAAAGCCTTTCTCATAACGAGCGATGACTTTTTTCGCGCTGAAGTCATAAAACAGCGCAAGCGGCGTCCCCGCTTTGAGCCAGCCCTGAAAGACGATCGCGCCGGTGTCCAGGTCGTAAAGGTCGTTGTCGACCAAAATGAGGCGCTTCGCGTTTGACTCGATCCTGGCGACCTTTTGCCGAACATCCTCCACGAGCGCCGGTCGCTGGCTGGACAGGGCGCGTTTGAATCGGTGCATCGTCCACCAGCCGGCAAACAGCACCGTGCTGGACACGATCACCCCCAGAACCAGGACGAACTTCGGGAAGGCTTTGACGAAGCCCCAATTCATTCAGCCGGCGCGGTTTCTGACTTGGGTGGTGTGATGGTGATTTCTTCGATGAAGGTTTCGTTGCCCTTGTGGTCCTGCATCTCCGAGTCCGACTCTTTGACCCAGGCCACCCGCTTCTGCTTCAAACCGTTGAACAGTTTGTCGCCCAAGCCGCGGCCTTTCAGCGTCACCAGGAAGCCGCCGAACTCCAGGTCAATACAGCCAGCTTCGGGATCGTAGTTGAACCACATCAAATCGGTGTACGAAAAACAGGTTTTTAGGCCGATTCGGAATTGCAGCTCGAGGAAGTGCTCCTGCATCGTCTCGCCAACCAAGATCGAGAAGAATTTCTCGCCCTCGGCTTCGGCGGGCGCAGGAGCTGCCGCCGCTCTTCGCTCCTGCAATACTTTGTCGATGGAATCCTGGCCCATAGGTTATCTGCCCTTTCTCACTGTCGGCGTGGCTGTCTTCTGCTGGACTTTAGACTGCTGCTTGGCTTTCGCGCCAGCATCGTTCGCCCGTTGCTTTACCGCGTGCTTGGAAACTTGGGCTCCGTTGCTCTGCGGCAACTTCCCGACGCGCTCCTTGACTGCGGTGAAGCCGTCTTTCACCCGCATGGAGACCTTCTGGAAGTGCTCCTTCGCCGCGGCATAGCCTTTGGCGATCCGACTCTGCCGGCTGGCGGATGCGGCCGGCTTTTCCTGCCCCTTCCCGGCCGGCTTGACTGGCGTTTTCGCCGCTACGGTCTCCCTTTCCTGCCCGGAAGGCTGCGTCGGTCGCAAAAAGCTCCTCCCGCGATTCTGCGAGTTGCCCTTCTTCTCGCCTTCGCCGCTGGGATGCCCCTTCGAGCGGTTCTTCCCATCCGCGCCGGCATTGGCGCGCCTCATTGCCACGTACTGCCGGAAATCCACCGTCTCGGTTTTCTTAAAACCGTCCTGTTTCCGTTCGCGCAGGAGGTTTTCTACGTGGTTCTTTGTGGCGCCTTCCGTCCGGCTGCGAATCTGGTCCCGCCACTGCGTTCCTGAAAGTTCCCCGCTCATTTTCGCGATATCGCCGCTGGTGAGCCCGGCGAGCTCGACTGCCGACTTCCGTAGGGACGAATTCCCGACCGCCGCTTGCAGGCCCCGGCGGTCATCGGTGTAGATGCGGATCGTTTGCTTCCCACGGCTGATGGACACGTAGAACTGTTCTCGCGAACTGGCAAGGAAGGAGTCGGCGCTCTGCGCCACCAGCACATCCCGGACGCTCTTGCTCTGCGCCGAGTGGGAAGTCTGGCAGTAGCCGTAAGTGAGATGCCCGTGCGTCGCATCCAGCACCGCGCCCGAATCCAAAACGATTTTTCCGTCCGCCTTGAACTTTTGGATCGTGAAGACGTTCCCGTTATTCAAGCGGCGGCCATCGTCGCTTTTGCCGTTTCGGGTGATCCGAATCCGGTCGCCACGCGCGAGCTGGATCTCGCGTTCCTCGAAAACCTGAAAGCGGGCGGCGTCCTTGAGCGGAAGGACGGTTTTATGGCCGGCATCACTGACCGCCCTCACCGCGCCGTTTTCGTCACGACCGGTTACGCGGAACAGCTCGCCCCGGAGAATGCCATGGACGTTCTGATGGAATTGCACCACCAGCCCCTCGCGATAATTCTCGGCCCTTCGCCGGTCCGCTTCCTCCCATTGCAGATTGTGGAATTGCACGAACGGCTTCTCCGGGCCGAGGAGCCCGGCCTCCCTCTTCGCTTCGCGAATCGCGGCCGTCACCCTCGCTCCCTCCGCGTGCGTCGGCGAGACGACCAGCGGAGGCTGCCCTTTGCGGCTCAGATCGAGGAAATCCTGCGCCAAGACTTTGTAGCGCTCAGCTGAGTCCTCGACCTCGACAATTGCGCCGAGCTCATCGAGCTGGCGAAAGGCTGAGCGGAGATCGCCTTTGCTCAAGGCCGCGACCGCTTTCCGATAGTCCTCCCGCTCCTGCCGGCGGATTTGCGTCACTTCCACGACCTTCAAACCGGCAAATTTCTGCATCAGCCGGAAGGCATCGCCGCGGGCGACCGGCGCATGTTGCGCCGTATCGCCGGTCAGAATCACGCGCGTGCCATTCCCGGCGATCCGCATGATTTCCCACATGTCGCGCATCCCGAGCAGCCCCGCTTCGTCCACCCAGATGACCTGGCCGCGGGTCTGTTCCTGGAGCTTCTGATTGATTAGAAGATGCGCCACCGTCTCAGCATTGGCGAAACCTGCCTCGCGCAACGTCTCGCGCGAAGCCGCCGCCGAGGGCGCAAAAGCGAACACCCTGAATCCCTGCGCCTCGATTTGCTTCACGGCTTCGCTCATCAACGTCGTTTTGCCCACGCCGGCCCCTCCGCGAACCGCCATTACCTGATCGCGGCTCGTGAGCAAATGGCGCACGGCCGCTCTTTGTTCCTCCGAAAGAGCCTCATTCCCAAAGCGAATGTTCCGGCCTTTGAACGGCGCGTGCATCCCTCGCCCCGTCCGTACGAAGTTGATCAGCGATACCTCTTCGGCCAGGACTTCCAGCGACGTGCATAGCATTTCGCCGCGCGACTTCCGGGTAACCAGGTCGCGGCGGCCTATCTCCCGCCAGATCGTACCTGGCGTCACCTGCCCCACTCCGAAGCGGAGTGCTTCAGCCGCCAGCCGGTTCACCTCGAGCACGGAATTCTTGGCAAAGAGTTTGTCGCACGCCTCATCGAGCGCGTGCTTCGGAGTGATCGCCTCCCCCTTCGCGCCGGGATGCTTATCGAAGCGGACTTTGGAGATCAGCACCTTTTCCTCCGCCGTCAGGCGGACGCCCCAGGCAGCCAAAAGGTCAGAATACGTGAGCCCGTGCCGCTTGCCCTCGCGGCTGGCGGCTCCGAGGCCGTCTTTGGATTTCGCATCGGTAATGCCCTTTTCCGCCGCCAGTCGTTCAATCTGAGCGGTTCGCCGGGAGAATTTGTCGATGACCACACGCGGGATGCCCTTGATCTCCCAGCCTTGGCGCGTCCGCTCGATGCCATAACCCAGCCCGGACAGTTTTCCCGTGAGGAGCGAGTGAAAGACCGCCTCGCTGTACGGCGCGTCTTTCTTGATGCCCGCCCACGACGCCGCCTTCCACCTGCCCTCCACCTCATCATGCGTCGCATTGAAGGCGAAACAATGGATGTGCAAATGCGGGTCCGGAATGCCGCCCACCGGACGAGCCGTAAAATGGATGAACTCCGCCCAGGCGAAGTTCGCGGTGATCCGCTCTGATTTGCCCTTTCCCCGGCTCACCCGCGTCGCGGCTTGCCTCTCGATTTGACCCATCGTCTCGGCGACTGCCGAGCGGAACGCCTTCAGGATATCATCGTCGCCGGTGAGTGCGTAGAGGACCGAAAGACTTTTCGGCGCATGAAAGTTCAAATCATACCCGACGCGCCGGTCGGCTTTGGTGCGGAGGGTCAGCCGTTCCCCGGTTCCAGGATGCCGGTTTTCCACCAAAGCCGCGAAGGCTTCCGGTGTCACGCTACCCGCCAGCCCGAGTCGTTCCGCCGCTTTGCCATACCATTTGCCGGCGACCTCCTGCCCTTCCGAATAGTAATCCTCTCGGCGCAGCCCCTCCGCGTAGTACTGCTGGGCCGCTGCCGCGGATTTGTGAGCAACGACCCGCAACATCGCCGAAGGATAGCAGGTTCGCTCCTTCAATCATAGGGGTTCGGAACTATCCTAATGGTGAGTAGCCGTGGCACCGCCAGAGTTTCACAGCCCGGCATGCACTTCGCCGGCGCTCGGCTGCCGACGCAGCGGGACGAAGCGGATCTCCACCTTTCGGTTCAGTGCGGTGGCGATTCGGTTCAGCATCGCCAGCGAATGCCCCTCATAGTCGGCGTCCTCCAGACGGCAGATGACGGAGGCCGAGGTTCCGACCAGTTTCGCCAGCTCGCGCTGCGAAAGGCCAGCTTTGGTTCGCAGCTCGTAGATTTTCCGCGCGACCGCGTCGTCGGCGCGCATTTTCTCCAGCTCCGCTGCTCGTTCGGGTTTCCCCTTGAAGAACAGCTTCTGGATTATCTCCACCGCGTCGCTCGATTTGTTCTTTCGTGGCATATCAAATTTCCTCCTCGTGGGTGTGTTTCTTGGGATTCAGTTCGAAACGCCTTTTGCGTTCGACTGCCCGATCGATTTCTTTCGGCGGAACTGCGCTTTCTTTCGTGATCCCGTGGGAAAGCACCGCCACCTGCTCCCCGTGGTAGAAGTACAGCAGGCGGTAGTTGATCCCTTGCAGGCCGATCCGCAGCTCGTAAATCTTGTCCCTCAACAGATCGGCCTCGGGCCGCCTCAGCTCGTGCCCCAGATCGCGCAAGCGTTCGATTTTCACCAGGCATTTCGCGAGTGCTTTCGACGGCAGCTCTCCCAACCAAGCGATTGTCGGAACGGAGCCGTCGTCGTCCTTGAAGAAGATTACACGGGTTTGCGGCACTGAAACCTCACTGCCGCTGATGTTCTCAAATTTGCGAACTAAAGTCAAGCCTTCTCTGCTCGCTGCGGGCTTTCGGCCGGGGAAAGGTCTTTCCCCGCGCGGGAGCACCGCCTTCGCCCACCAGCTCCCGCTCCCCTTTCGAGCGGGGAGGTATCCCCGCAACGCCCCTCACGCTGGCTGTCGCCAGGAGAGGTTGGGCGCACAGCGAGACGGCCGCGTCGCTCACCCAGTCGGAATACGCCACCACAGCGCCGCGGCAGACTCGCTCTTCGTGCGCTCCTCCCGCGATCGTCGAAAGCCGCCCTCGCGAACTTCGTGGCCGCCGCAATCCCACCCACGACCACGCGCCGGCAGCTTTCGACCATCGCCTTCTCCAGAGAAACTCGCCTGCGCCCGCGAGCTCCCGAGCCCCTTTCGAGGCGGGGAAGTGTCCCCGCAACGCCCCTCTGACGCGGCTTCCGCCGGGTGAGTGTGGCGCATGACGAGACTGCCCCGGCGCGCAAACCGGGAGTGTTTACCGCCGCCGCGCCGGGGCAGACTCGTCACTGCATGCGCAGAGCTCTGGCGACCGTCCAGTTCGTCCTCGCGGCGCCAGCCTCCCTTGCTTCCGGCTGCACCGCTCCGGGCGCACCGGACCGTCGCTTTTGGGTGGAGATAGCCGCTGCCACGGAATTTGTCCCGCTCCGCACCCCGTTGCACCGTCCTGCCCGCTTCTCTGCCCCTGCTTCCACGCTCCGAAGCCGGCAGGACCGTGCAACTGCCACCACCGCACATCGGAAGCTTCCCCGGCGCTTCAGCCACCATCTCTCCACGCTGAATCACCAGGTCCGCTTTCCATGTGAATTTGGCCGCGCCGGGCGCGGGTTCTCTCGCCGTTTCGCTCTGGGTCTTCGCTACCCGGCTGAGGGGTGCCTTCGGGCGGCGGCTCGTCAAGAGCATCCAACGGTTTCCCAAAATTGTCCTCATGGCGTTTCACGTCCATTGCGGGACTTTCGGGAGCCCTCCGTCGGAGCCTCTCTGTGACAAGCCGTCTCATGCCCTTCGGCCGACGTGGTTGATCGATTTGCAAGGCGGAGGAGTTGCAAATCTGCAACTCAAACCGACCCCGCAAATCTGTTGCGGAGCTGCGGCTGTTGCCCGAGTCCGGGTGGCCGACAGCGCGCCTCACTCCGACGCGTTTAGTTCGATGCCCGCCCCGCCAACCGCCCTGGTTCGTAGCGGGCTGGCCAGCCAGGAAGGCAGCAAGGAAGCTGCCGGGCAAGCACGCTACACAGCCCGCTGGCAAGCCAGGTAGCTGGGTAGCCGGCTTGCCGTCTGGCTGGCTCGGTTGGGAGCTGTCCCGCTGGCAAGGCAGCCAGCCAGCAAGGCAGCAGGCAAGGTAGCCAGAAAGCTTTCAGACATCTCCTCTAAGCACAGCTTAGAGTGGTTTTCGCGCTCGCGCTCAGGCCGGCCTGCGGTACCCTCCGGCAGAGCCGTCGACCACGTTATGGAGCCTCATACACTCGCCACCAGGGGGCCGATCAGACCCGAGAGAGATTGGCCCGACGACGACGAGGCCTTGCTCGAATTCGGGAGCGACGAGCCAAAGCGCACCGAGAATTACTGGTCCTTGAACGACGCGTTCCAAGGCGTTCAGATCCTCGGCGGGACCGGCTCAGGCAAGTCCTCCGGCAGCGGCCAGGCCCTCGCCCGCGCCTTCCTCAACGCCAACCTCGGCGGGCTGGTCCTGACCGCCAAGACCGATGAGGTTTTCGCCTGGCAGGCCTACGCCGAGGAGGCCGGTCGCGGGGAGGATTTGATCATCGTTGATGAGAAAGCGAAGTGGCGGTTCAACTTCCTCCGCTATGAGCTAAAACGTCCCGGTGCCGGGGCAGGGCACACCGAGAATCTCGTGAACCTCTTCAGCTCCGTCTTGGAGGCTTCCGAGCGCCGGCACGGGCAGGGCGGCGGAAGCGATGCCTACTGGCAGCGAACCTTGAAGCAGTTGCTCCGCAACGCGATCGATCTCGCGGTCCTCGCGGCCGACGACCTCGACCTTCCCTCGCTCTACCGGATCATTACCTCCGCGCCACGCAGCCCTACGGAAGCGGCGGACCCGGCTTGGCGGGGCGAATCGGTTTGCCACCGGCTCCTCGAGGTCGCCGAGGGGAGGGCAGAGGAGAAGAACCGCGTGCCGGACTTCGAGATGACCCGCGACTACTGGCTGAGGGAGTTTCCCAGCCTCGCCGACGAGACGCGATCGGTGATCGTCTCCACCTTTACCAGCATGGCCGACTGTTTCCTGCGCGGGATGCTGCGCACCCTGTTTTGCACCGATCTCACCGTGCAGCCGGAGGACAGCTTTGAGGGAAAGATTATCATCCTCAACCTGCCGGTCAAAGAGTACAACGAGTTGGGGCAGTTCTCACAGGTCCTGTTTAAGTACGTCTGGCAGCGGGCCGTGGAGCGGCGTATCCCGCCGCGCATCGACCGGAAGTCGGCAGAGCAGGGAATCCGGCCGGTTTTCCTGTGGGCGGACGAATCGCAGTTTTTCGCTAACTCCTACGACGCGCTGTTCCAAAGCACGGCGCGCTCATCGCGCGCCTGCACCGTTTACCTCACCCAGAACCTGCCGAGCTACTTCGCCGCGTTCAGCGGTGCCAACGCGCGCTCCGAGGTCGAGGCCTTCCTCGGCAATCTCCAAACCAAGATTTTCCACGCCAACGGCGATCCGACGACCAACAACTGGGCCGCGGATTCGATCGGCAGGACGCGGCAGATGCAGTACTACGGCGGCCTGTCCGAAGCGGTGGCCCGCTCCGGCGGACCAGGGATCAATCAGAGCGCCGGTGGCAGCCAGGTTTTCGAGTACCTTATCCAGCCGCAGGAATTCACCATGCTCAGAACGGGTGGCCCGGAGTGCGAGCTGCAGGTCGATGGCGTAATCTTCCAGGGCGGGCGGCGCTGGATCGTTCAGGGGAAGGACAAGCTCAAGACGCAGAATTTCATCCGCCACACATTCTCGCAGGTCTATCCGGATGAAGGATAAGCAGATTCCGCCATCCGGAACGGAACCCCGCATCCCGGTCATCAGCGCCGCGCTGCATTGCGTCGCCATGACCGTTCTCGTTTACCTCCGCTCGTCCTTCGGCTTCGCCTATCTCAGCCCCAAGAGCGTTTTCTTCGCCTTCTCCTGGGCCTTCGTCCTCTTCACCGTCTACGCCTGGAATGAACCGGCGATTTGGGCGTCGTATCGCTTCGTCTGCCTCTTCGGCATTGGCGCCGTTCTCCTGTACTGGCTGCACCTTCTCTCAGCATTCCTTCGCGAACTCTATGGCAAGGGGGAGCACGACCACTACTCCGGTCGGTCTCATCCTCTTCGCGTGATGCGGAAGTCGGGCCGGGTGCCCGACCCGCGTTTCGAGATGAACCTCCATCTCTGGGGTGAGCCGGGCGCGGTCTTCGTCGTCGCGATCGCTCTACGTCTCGTCGGCGGCGAGAGCCATCTCTCGGCTTGGCTGCTTTTTGTCGCGCTTTGCCTTTGGTTCAAAGAAGCCTTCAACTACTGGCATCGACTGCGCCAGCGGAAGCGCCAGGGAGACATTTTCGACGATACGGAGGATTCGGTGGAGCCGCCATCCGGCACGGGCCGGAACAGCCCCGAGGCGCCGAAAGCGACCCGCAAGGCGCGGGTGAAGCGAGAGAGGAGCTCCGGCGGCGCGGAGCGGGAGCGCAGGGCAGCCGAGCTCTTGCGGCTCCTTCCCCCATACTCGCTTGAAAAGGCAGAGGAAAACTACCGCGCGATCGTCAGAATGGACCATCCAGACGCGAACGACGGCAGCGACGAGAGCACGGAGCGGACGGCAGAATTGAACGAAGCCATCGGATACTTCCGCGAGAAATTCCGCGGCTGACCAGGCGCATAATCAGGCCCCTTGTTTCAAGCAACCGTTTCTGATACACTCAGCTACATGAACGTGACGGTAGAAGTTCCTGATGCGATCGCTCACCACCTGCACCTCGATGGTCCGCAGGCGGGCCGGCGCACGCTGGAGATGGTTGCCCTCGCCGGATACCAGAGGGGCGAACTTACCCGCGGCAAGGTTGGCGAGCTTCTCGGGCTCACGTATTATGAAACCGAAGAGTTTCTCAAAGAGAACGGAGCTGAGATTAGGCTGACAATGGATGAAGTTCAGCGCAGCACAGACGCTTTAGAGCGGCTTATTGCCCGGTGACAACCGTCGTTTCCGACACCTCGCCGATCAACTATCTGTGCCAGATTGGTGAGATCGAACTCCTTCCTCGGCTTTTCAGCGAGATCCTGATTCCTCCCGCGGTCATGGCCGAACTGCGTCACGCGCGAGCGCCCCAGCCGGTCGCCGCATGGCTGAGCAGCCTCCCTCCGTGGGCAAAGATTCAAGCGCCGCTCTCTCTCGAACCAAATTTGGGCTTGGACGCAGGGGAGACGGAGGCGATCTCACTGGCCATCGAGCTTGGCTTGGAGGCCGTCCTAATCGACGAGCGGGCAGGTAGGCTCGTCGCGGAAGATCACGGCTTCACTGCCATTGGCACCCTTGCGATCCTCAACGCTGCCGATTTACACGGATTCGTCGACCTCGAAAAGGCCGTTCAGCGCCTCAGAGGGACCAATTTTCACGTGGATCGCGCCACTCTGGACGGGCTGATCGCTCAGGCACGCTCGCGCAAGGGAATCTAAAACGCTCGCACTATGCCCTTTTCGCCTCACGAGGCGATTGAATCCGAATTTCCGTCACCTCGTGACCCACCGACGCCCAAGCCGCACGAAGACGAGAGAGGTAGTGTGATTCCACCCAACCGGCAATGAATTTGGTCGGCGCGCGGAAAGTCAAGGTGTGGCCCTCCAAGCCGTTCAGTTGAAGCGGCCGGAGCCAGGAATTAGCCGTGGGCAAACCAATCTGTTTCCCGAGAAGCTCCAGGACATTCTCCCAGGCTTCCTCCAGGGGTGATTGCTCGATCAGCGGAAGCTGGGCTTGCTCCTTCTGGGTAATCGGCGTCCTTTTTTCTGTCCGCTCCATGACGAGCATATCATCGCCGGCGGCCGAGGTTTTCCGGCTCAAACGCAGCCCCGGAAGGTCGTTTTTTTCGACGAGCTTCCGCAGAGTGTGTGCGTAGTGTTTGTAAGCCTGCTGCGAGGCTGACTTCTGGTGAAGCAGCTTGAAAGACTCCTTCCAAATGCCGGTCGGTCCTCCGGTTGCCTTTTTGGCGTAGAGGTAGAGCCAGCGTTCGACGCTGCCATGAATTTCAAAGTAGCGCTTGTCGAGGGTTAGGACGTGGAAGTCCTGGATGCTTTCAAAGAGCCATTCGGCGAGGACGACTTCCACACCGCGGACATTTCCGTCCTCTTCGGTGATCATCCATTCTGAAATCCACGAGAATTGCTTCATCACGCCTCTGCGAGCACCCTCGGAACGAATCGTCGTCTCGATATTGGTAGTTTTCAGGCGGTGGAGAGCGTCTTTCAATCGAGCGTACGCAGTGCCGTGCGGCGCCTTGTTCATCCACGTAAAGAACGAATAGGGAGTGAAGCAGATTCGCCGCGACGGTTCAAGACCGAGTCGCTTGGCTTCCACCCACTGCGAAATCGCAAATATGATCAGATCCTGATCGTGAATCGTGGCGATTCCGTGCTCGCCACTCCCGGTCACACGGACTTTTTCGATCCGTTTCGTTTTGAGGTTCGTAAACTCATGCTCGATGGGGTCGGTTCGGTTCGGGGTGAGGCTAAACCAGCATCGCGACATCAAATCTATCTGGTCCTTCGCGGAAATATCGGATGCGGACGCCGTGAACCGTTTCAAGTCCTGATGCTTCTCGATTCCTCCCTCGACCTTCTGCCCCATAAATGCCCGTATATCAGAATTCTGCGCACAAAACAATATCGGGGGACCAGCGACCCAACATCCCTGAAACTGCGGATAAACCTGCGTTGTCGGTGTAAACCGAGTTATGAAACGTCCAAATTGTGACATTTTTGCCGTTGTCCTTCTAGCGACCGCACCTATCGGGGGAGCAACGACCCTATCGGGTCAGCAGCGACCAACTGTCGGGGGGACAGCGACCTCGGTATCGGGAACCAAGCGACCAAACGTCGGGGCACGGGCGACCCAATGAGGGCTCCAAGCCACGGGTGCCGCGGGGTCTCGGAAACAGAAACTTACTTAAACCTTTAAGTATTAAAACTCTTAAACGCAGCCGGCAGGCCGGCGAGCCTTAGACGGGCTCGCCTGCCGGCTGCTTTAGAAGGATTCTCCCAAATCAAGCGGCGGCGGATTGCCGATCTGTTTTGCAAGCGGACTGGCAAGGCAGCAAGCCAGCAATGTGGCAAGCCAGCAACGACGGCAACGAAAAGCGCGGCGGAAAGCCTGAATCAACGGCAGTTCGCTTCGGATTGGTCAGAATCTTCACTACACTCGTTCGACACGAGGGTGAATGATTTTTGGGCTTACAAATTCAAAGGGAGGGGTCGGCAAAACGACGATCGCCGTCCATCTGGCGGCATTCTTGGCAGGCAAAAAGCGCCGCGTCATCTTCATCGACGCTGACCCGCAGCAATCCGCATCCGCTTGGATCAAAGAACTTGGACTCTCCATCCGACTCGAAACGCTTGATGAGCCGGAGGAGATAATTCGTCGAGTCGCCAAACTGGCGGCTGACGCGGATGACATCGTCATCGACGGGCCCGCGGGACTTTCCGAGACCACGCGCGCGATCATGGTGCGCGCTGACCGCGTCTTCCTTCCCTGCGGCCCGTCCATTCTCGACCTCCGCGCGGCTTCAAAGGCGGTCCAACTTCTTCTGGAGGCACAGGAGGCGAGGAGAGGACTTCCGAAGGGAGCCTTGATTCCAAACAAACTGCAAAAGCGCGGGCGCCTCAGCCGCGAAATGCTCAACGCCGTCCACAGGTTGAAAATTCCTGTCCTCGCCGGCTTGTCCCAGCGGCAAGCCTTTGCCGATGCAGCAGGACAGGCGAAGGTGGTTTCTGGTATGGGCGCCTCAGCAATTCTCGCCGCCCACGAGATGAAGCAGCTCCTCAAGGAGATGACCCGTGGTTAAGCGCCGATCCCTCGACGACGCGCTCACCCCGGAGGAAGAGGCTTTTTTGAACGGCGCGAGTAAATCGAAGCCGAAAACCAACCCGAAACCGCAACCCGAGAAGGAGGAACCGCCTATGCCAAGACCAATCGTTCTGAAAGAGAACTTCATCCACGAGGCACCGCCGACAGCGCAGCCGCAAAAATCAGTGCAGCCAGGGCAGGCGCAGACCGGTATTGCCTCGATCAATGCACGCATTGATCCCGCCATCACGGCGGCCCTGATCCGGGCCTCGGTAGAGCAACGCCTAGCCGGAAGAACGCCTTCGACACAGCGCGAGATCATCGCCGAGGCATTGATGGATTGGCTGAAAAAGAACGGCTTCTGGAAGTAGCCTGGAGAATCCTCGCCTGCTTTTCCGGCGGGGAGGAAACCTGCCAATCTGGAGGGAGGAGATCGGCCATCGCCTGGAGGTGCGCCGGGAGGGTCAAGATTCGGGAAGTCGATGAAGGTGGCGGGGGCTCGATCCAGGAGATTGGCGCGGATGGCGGGATCGAAGAGGTCGAAGCCGCGGGCGGGAGGGGCGGCCGCCAAAGGCGAGGAATTCCTCGGCCTGGCGGCGCTCGGTTTCGGCGAAGAGTTTGGCGGCGAGGGGGGCCATGCGTTATTTCGCGGTACTTGATTGAGCTTTTCAGCTTAGCAGCGCCGCGATTCGCGTTGCGAGCCTATCTGGAGATTCAGCGATCGGTCGAAGGATTTAGCACTTTGGGACGGGGGGCGGCAGACTCCGAGGAACCCGGCGGCGAAGTAGAGGGCGGTGACGATACCGACGCGGTTGCGGGCGATAAAGGTGCCGAGGCGGGTGAGGAGGGGGTTTTTCATAAGGAGTCAAGGTTTCATGCTGTGTGGACCGACGCCGCGCTGGGGTGGGATCGGTTTTGGGGCCTTGTCCGACGGCGGCTTGAGCGAACTGACGTTCCACTACGTAGCGGACTTGCTCACATCGCATCTTGGGGTTCGCTGGAACCGCGCAGCTTTTTTACGTCCGACTAGTGAACAGTGCATGGTTTTATGCCTCCACGGGTGATGGCACGCTTTTATACCTCGCATTCGGACCTTTACTCACGGTTACTGGTGCAGAATATGGACACCGACAGCACAGAGGCTTAGGTGGTTGACCCAATTCGGGGCCTGGCTCAAAACCTGCTGCATTACATAATCAAGCTCGGATATTCATGTAAGTACCTCTGGCTGATGATCTTAAGTAATAAACCAAGCGGAAGAGCGAAATTATCTGGAAGAAATTTCAACTTGCCATCCCCCCTTTGCCCGCCGCATGCTCCGTCAACAACGAATATACATTTAGCGCCATAAATCCTCTGGAGATGCATTGTTTGCGCTGCAATGCATCAGGCGTAAATTACTAAACCTCAAAGCTTTACGATGGATGAAATGTTTAAACCACGCACGAAGTGTGTCTCGAAAACACCGTCAGAGGGCATCGGTAACAGCCTATGCTTCATTCCACTCACGCACTCACCCCCCGAATTCTAACGAGGAAGGCCTGATCGAGGGGGTAGGAGCCCTCGATCAGGCCGGCGAAGAACCCCAGACTAAACTATGCGCAGTCCAAAGCACACGAGAAAGGAGTCTCCATGAAGAGGAGTAAACCATTTGCAGAGAGCCCTTCAAGCGAGAATCTAGCGAATTGGGTGAAAGCAACCACGGGATTTCTCAACAATCTCGAGACGGTGGTCCTTTGTTTCCTGCACTGCGTAATGCGTCTGACAGACGCTTTCTGCGAATTCTTCGGATCGGCGAGAATTGTGCTCCGGTTCATCATGGCTGGAGTGGTGGCATGGCTCGTTTGGCGCTGGTTACAGTAGTCCCGCCCCGGTTCGCATAGACTGTTGCTTTGGGACGTTCGCCGGAGGTTGAGGGGGGCGCTGGCGTGGTGGAGCGCGGCGAAACAGGCGGACCTGAAGGCGATGCTGTGCGGCGTGATGTTGACGCGGCTCGGGTGGAGAGAACTCCGGCTCCGCTTCAAACCTTCGTCGGCGACCGAGTCGAGCGGACGCTCCTCCAGTGGTATCCCGAACTTCGAGAACGCTAGCCCGAAGGCTACGAGCCGATGGGCGACGGAACGGGAAATCAGTAGGCCGCGCGCCCCACTATTTTTCTACGGTCGGTTTCTACGGTCGCCGTAGAAAATCCCGCAAATCAGAGCAAAGCCACCCATCCGAGTGGGAGCGATTTACTCTGATTTTCACCGAAGCAAGAAGCCCTGCAACGCTGCGCAACTCCCCTGCCCAAATTTTAAATCAGGTTCGCGCCGGAACGGGACGCGTCGCGACGACGACCGACTCTTCCCTGGGGCTTTCAACCATTGCGGCCGGCGCGAACGTTACACGCTGCGCTGCCGCTTGGCTGTGCTCGTCTCGCAGGTGACCGTAGGTCCGAAGCGCCAGGGCTCCGCCGTCCTTGTGCCCCAGCCATCGAGAGACGGTCGGGATGTCGACGCCGGCTTCGATGGAAACCGTGGCGAAAAGGTGGCGGAGATCGTGGTGAGTGATCCGAGCCATACCAATTTTCTTGGCTGCGGCGTCCATCGAGCGTTGCGCCTCGCCGATCTGAAGTACCGGCGCCTCATCTCCATCATCCCTTCTGCGGGCGCGCATCCGCTCCAAAAGTGCTCGTGCCTCGGGAATCATCGGCACCGTTCGTTCCTCACCATTTTTCGTCACGCGGAGGAGGACTGTGCCTCGGGTGAAGTTGATGTCGCCCCAATTGACGTGGTTCGCCTCATCTACGCGGCTGCCCGTGTACGCAAGAAACTCCACGAAATCTCCAACGTCGTCAGCTCGGCGATGGGGAGCCTTCCGAAGCGCTTCGACAAATCGGGGAAAGGTCGCACGTTCCGGGAGGGTAAGTTTCTTGGGCTTAACCTCACTGCGTACAACGTGTGCCGCACCGTTTCGGTACGTTTCGCCCGCCTGCGCTGCAATGTCGAAAAGGTGCCGGAGCGTACCAAGTGTGTTGTTGAATCGGGGCGGCGAGACTTGGGGGCGATACGCATTGGCCCAATTGTCGACCATCTCCTTCGTCACTCGACGGATTTCCAGCGTCGCGAACTCCGTTCCGTTGATGGCTTGCCAGGATTTTTTCAGCGCCGCTAGCGTCTGCAACCGATACGCACGGGAGCTTTCCTGATTGTGGCGCTTCTTCTGCGCCCGCAGAGGTGCCCCGGAGGCGATTTCCGCTTCGAGGAGGGTAATGGCCGCCCCGACGGTCATTCGGCCGGAACGGGCCTTTTTCACGGGCTCGCCGACCGCTTCGCGCTGCTCTTCACGAAGCCGGTTTTTCGCAACCTCCTGCACCGTCGTTCTGAGACTTTTCCAGCGTTCCTTGCCACCGGAGAAGAGGCGCGCGTAGTATGTTCCCGAAGAATGACGCACCAAACCCTGAATGCCCGTTTTCGTCCACCGCTTCACGGTTTTCTCCTCCTTCATTCCTCCACCGTAGAACAGTACCGTAGAACAGGCAAGAAAAAGTCGATGCCGCGGTGCTGATTTACTCTGTAAACGGGCCTGTAGCTCAGCGGTTAGAGCAGGGGACTCATAATCCCTTGGTCCTGGGTTCGAATCCCAGCGGGCCCATTTTTACTTTGCGCGCGGGCCGAAATCTTTCGCATCGAGCGTTTCGCCGGCGAGATTCTTCAGTTCCACGCGGAGGGAGGGCGGGTCGCGGCGGAAGGTGAGGAGGAGGTAGTTGTCCTCGCTCTTGAGCAGAGCGGATTTGGGGTCGCGGTACGGAGAGCCGGTGCCGCTGATCGAGGTGTTGTAATACGTGAAGCCATCCACTTCCGCGCGCTCGGCGAAGTAGCCGAAGCCGGTGATCGCCAGCGTGCCTTGCGAAATCATGCGGCCCCATTCGCCGCCCTCGAGGCCGCGGACGCGCGAGTTTTGCTCATTGTAAATCGATGACCACAAAAGGCTGCGGGCTGGCGGCCATGAGCCCGCGGTACCAGGTGTATTGCGCGGAATCCCGATCGTACGGGTGGCAGGTCTGCCAGGTGGTGCCCATGTCGCTGAGGTGGCTCAGGTCGAGCGCGAAGAAGCGGACGCCGAACTCGGGGACATCGAAGTGCCAGTGCCACTCCTCGCCGGGCAGCGCGAAGAACTCGCGAAAGGCGGTGGCTTCCACGTCGTAGACCGGCTCCGGCGGCGGCTTCGGACCGCGCGGGCGGATTTCGCGATCGTGGTTGCCGAGCGCGGGCAGCCATGGGGTGGAGCGGAAGAGCGCTGGAGCGCTGGCCACGAATTGGCTGAAGGCGGACGTGTCGTCCGGCGCCACCGGTTTGCCACGGTGGAGCGAGGGGATGTGGTCCCCGGCGCTCAAGAGCAGGTGGGGATTTTCGCGCGCGATCGCGCCGGCCCACGGCTGTTTCGCGAAACCCGTATCGGCCACCACCGCCACGCGCAACTCCACCGTGGGGTAGTTCTTGAAAGTGTGCACCGCCGAGGCAGCGGCGCCGGAGCGGACGCGGTAATGGCAATCCTCTCCGTTTTTTCGGAGCGGGATTTCGACGTGGTGCAGCTTCACCTTTTCTTCCCGGAACACGCGCTCCCCGAGCGCAGGCGTGGCGCCAAACTCGACGATCGAATCGGCCGCCTCCGCGGTCTCCCAGTTGATCACGATCTTTTCCGGCGTGGTGGTCTGGTGCGTGAGCCAGAGGCGATCGATCTCCGCGGCCGGCGCGGTGATTTGCGCGAAGAAGAAGAAGAGGAGGAGCGCCCGGAGCATGGAAGCCCGAAGCCTACTGCTTCGACGTTCCCCAGCGCCGGTGGAGAAATCGCTCCCACGGCGAGAAGAGGATTTTGTCCGCGAGCAGGCCGATGAGGACGATGACGAGCATCACGCCGATGACCTGGTCCATGGCGTTCAGCTCGCGGCCGTAGTGCAGGAGCTGGCCGAGGCCGAAGCCGGTAAGGATCGTCACGTAAATCTCCGCGGCCATCAGCGAGCGCCAGGCGAAGGCCCAGCCTTGCTTCACGCCGCTGACGATGAAGGGCAGCGACGCCGGGAGGATGACGTACCACCAAGTGTGCAGGCCGCGCGAGCCCATGGTCGCGCGCGGCGCGGGCGTAGATCGGCGGCACGTTGCGCACGCCGTTGTCGGTCGCGATCTGCACCGACCAGAGCGTGCCCATGATGACCACGAACTGCATGGCGCCTTCGGTCTGCCCGAACCAGAGCAGCGCGAGCGGCACCCAGCAGACGCTCGGCAGCGTCTGCAGGCCGAGCCCGAGCACGCCGATGGTATCGCTCGGCCCAGCGAAAGCGCGCGGTGAGCAATCCCGAGCGGCACGCCGATCGACCACGCCGACGAAGTAGCCCAGCGAGCAGCCGGCGTCATCGTCACGCACAGCGCCTCGAAGAGCGTCGCCATTCTCGATCCGCTTCGACGAGATACTCGCCACCGAGAGCGGCGGCGGCGAAGAGCACGCGCAGCCGGCCCGGCAGCATGGTGCGAAATGGTATGCCAGCCACGAGCAGCACCGCGAAAAACAGCGTGGCCACGACCAGCGCCGCGCGCCGGCATGCTGCCAGAAGCTCGCGGTTCACCGGCGCCGGCGTGCATGCCGGCGTGCGAATTGAAGGCGGTGGAAGGAGGAGAGGCGGCGCGATCGGTCAGTCATCGCACCTCGGCGGCTTCGTCGCGATGCGATTTCAGCGCGCGCGTGATCTCGCGTGGCGTAGCCCGGCCAGGCGCGGGCTGTTGATGTCGCGCGGCCGCGGCAGGTCGATTTTGAACTGCTCGCGGATGCGCCCCGGGTGCGGCGAGAAAAGCACCACGCGGTCGCCCGAGGCACGCCGCCTCGCGCACGTTGTGCGTCACGAAGACGATCGTCTTTTTGCGCGCCTGCCAGATCTCCTGCAGGTCGCCGTAGAGCTGCTCGCGCGTCATCGCGTCGAGCGCGGCGAAGGGCTCGTCCATCAGCAGCACGCGCGGATTCGGCGCGAGCGAGCGGGCGAGCGCCACGCGCTGCCGCATGCCGCCGGAAAGCTCGTGGATGTTCGACGTGCGCGTAGCGCTCCAGGCCCACGAGCTTGAGGTAAAACATCGCCACTTCCTCGCGCTCCTTGGTCGTTCAGGTTCGGCTTCAGCTTCAGGCCGAAGAGCACGTTGCCGAGCACGTTGAGCCACGGGAAGAGCGCCGCCTCCTGGAACATCACCATCCGGTCGCGGCCCGGCGCCGTGACCGGCTTGCCGTCGGCGATGATCGGCCCTGAGTCGGGAAACTCCAGCCCGGCGATCATGTTGAGCAGCGTCGATTTGCCGCAGCCGCTCGGGCCCGACGAGGCAGACGAATTCGCCCTCGTCCACCTGCAGGTTCACGTCGTCGAGCGCGTGCGTTTCCACCACGCCGTCGCGAAACCATTTCGAGACATGGCTGATATGGAGCTTGGTCGGCGGAACCTCGCGCAGCTCTTCTTCGATGATATTCTGTTCGAGCCGGGGCATCAGGGACGCGGGAAGGTTTCCTCGCGGCTCCTCGCTGACAAGCTCAATCTCTGGGGCGAGCCCGGCGCTCATTGCGGCACGGCGAGCAGCCGGTCGAGCTTCGGCACGTTCTTCAGCAGCCGACGCTCTGCGCCTCCTCGACCAGCGCGTCGAACGGCTGCCTGCGTGATCTTCGCTGGTGAATTGCAGCCGCGGCCAGGCGTGATCGATCAGCGCCTCGGGCAGTTCCCGCTTCGTGATCTCCTTGATTCCGGCGCGCACCAGCTTCTTCGCCTCGGCCGGATGCTCGTTGATCCACTCCGTCAGCTCCGCGTGCGCCGCCACGAATTTCTTCACCAGCTCGGGCTGCTTCTTCAGCACCTTCACGCTCGCCGCGAGCACCGTGGCGAATCGCTCCTTCTGCTCGAGGAAAATCTTCCCGCCGGCCTCCATCTCGAGGCGCGAGACCCACGGCTCCACCGTCCAGACCGCGTCGAGCTCGCCCTTCTGGAAGAGCGCAAGCTGATCGGGGTTCTCCGTCGGCAGCACCTGCGCGTCGCCGCCGAGCTGGGTCACCTTGATAGCCGTGCTTCATCAGCCACGCGCGGCAAGCCACGTCCTGCGTATTGCCGAGCTGCGGCGTGGCGATCTTCTTCCCGCGAAATTCCTCGGGCTTCCTCAGGCCGCCTTCGCCTTGTACCACCAGCGCCGCCCCGCCATTGGTGGCGCCGGAGACCACGCGAATCTCATCGCCTTCCGCCTTTGTGTAGCCGTTGAGCACCGGATTCGGCCCGACGTAGGTGAGGTCGATCGAGTCGGCGAAGATCGCCTCCATCGCCGAAGGGCCCGCATTGTACGTGAACCACTGAATCTCCACCTCCGGCCCCAGCCGCTCCTCGAACCACCCTTTCCCTTGGCGGCTGAGCTGGCTGGCGATCACCCCCTGTGCATGAGTGATGTTCGGGAAATGCCCGACGCGCAACTTCGTCTTCTCGCCCGCCACCGGCTGCTTGTCGCAAGCGGCGAGCGCCGCGGCGAAAAGCGCAAAAAAAGCGAGTCGGGCCAGTTGGTTCAGCTTCATCTATATGCGTTTAGTAGGGATTCAACGGGTGGTCAAGCGGAAGGTCGAAAAAAAACAAGAGTGCCTTGTCACCCGCGCCCGTGCGGCGAACTCTTGCTTCCCCCATGAAACCGCTCGCCGCGTTGGTTCTCCTCACCACCGTCCTCTTCCCCCTCCTCGGCCGCGCGGCCGAGGCGCCCAATTACACCCGCCAGGAGGACGTCATTTACGGGCGCAAGCCTGGCCTCGCGCTCACGCTCGATATCCTGCGCCCAAAGCAAAACGCCAACGGCCTCGGCATCATTTTCGTGGTCAGCGGCGGTTGGTACTCCGCTCATCCGGCCGATGGCGGCGCGAGCCGCACAGGGGACTTGCTGGCGCGCGGCTACACCATCTTTTCGGTCACCCACGGCAGCCAGCCGAAGTACGCCATCCCGGAAATCTTCGAGGACATGAACCGCGCGGTTCGCTTCATCCGGGCGCGTGCGAAGGAGTACGGGATCGATCCGGAGCGGCTCGGCATCACCGGCGGCTCGGCCGGCGGACACCTCTCGTGCCTGCAAGGGGTGGCCGGCGCGCTCGGCAAACCTGAGGCCAAGGACCCGATCGACCGCCTCTCCAGCCGCGTCCAGGCGGTCGGCTGCTTTTCCCGCCCACCGATTTCCTGAACTACGGCAAACCCGGCGAGGATGCCATCGGCCGCGGTATCCTCTGGCAATTCTCCGGGGCCTTTAGCTTCCAGGACTACGATCCCTATTGGCGCAAGCTCGTGCCGATCACCGACGAGAAAAAGATCCGCGAGCTTGGCGCGCTCATCTCACCGATCACGCACGTCACGCCCGACGATCCGCCTACGCTGATCATCCACGGCGACAAAGACTGGCTGGTTCCGATCCAGCAGGGAGAGACCTTCATCGAGAAGCTGAAGGCCGCCGGGGTGGACGCCAAACTGATCGTGAAACCGGGCGCGGACCACGGCTGGCCCGACATGTCGCCCGACACCGCGGCGATCGCCGATTGGTTCGATGCGCACCTGAAAAAGTAACGCCGCCGCCCGCCGCATATGCGTCGCCTTTTCCTTCTCCTCGCGCTCTTGCCGGTCGCGCTCCAGGCCGCGCCGGCGAAACCGAACATTCTGATCATCGTCGCGGATGACGCGGGCTTCTCGGACCTCGGCTGCTACGGAAGCGAAATCCGCACGCCGCACCTCGATGCGCTCGCGGCGAACGGCCTGCGTTTCACCCAATTCTACAACACCGCCCGCTGCTGGCCCACGCGCGCGGCGCTGATGACCGGCTATTACCCGCAGCAGGTGGGGCAGGACCCCGCGCGCGGCTATTTCCCGGCCTGGACGCGCACGATGCCGCAGCACCTGAAGCCCGCCGGCTACCGCGCCTATCATTCCGGCAAATGGCACATCCAAAACGCCCCGCGCGTCTGCGCCGATGCCGGCTTCGATCACTCGTACAAACTGGACGATCACGATCGGCATTTCACCCCGAAGCGCCACACGCTCGACGACCAGCCGCTCCCGCCGGTGGAGGAGGGGACGCCCTATTACACCACCACGGCGATCGCGGATTACGCCATCCGCTGGCTGCGCGAGCATGCCGACAAGCACGCGGCCGAGCCGTTCCTCACCTACCTTGCCTTCACGTCGCCGCATTTCCCCATCCAGGCGCCCGCGGAAGACATCGCGCGCTACGAGGCGGCCTACGCGCAGGGTTGGGAAAAAACGCGCGCCGCCCGTTACGAGCGGCAGAAGAAAATGGGCCTGGTCACCTGCGCGCTTTCGCAGCCGGAACCGCAGGTCCGCGCGGCCAGCGGCAAGCCCGACGTGCTCGATCACCTCGGCGCGGGCGAAACGCTTTTCGCCGTCCCGTGGGATTCGCTCACCGCCGAGCAGAAGAAATTCCAAGCGAAGAAAGAAGCGATCCACGCGGCGATGATCGATCGGATCGATCGCGAGGTCGGGCGGGTCATCGCGCAGCTCAAGGCGATGGGCTCCTTCGAAAACACGATCATCTTCTTCCTCTCGGACAATGGCGCCAGCGCCGAAATCATGGTCCGCGGCGATGGCCACGATCAATCCGCGGAGCCCGGCTCGGCGCACTCCTTCCTCTGCCTTGGCCCCGGCGGCTCCACCGTCTCAAATACGCCCTTTCGCCGGCACAAGATCTGGACGCACGAAGGCGGCATTGCCACTCCGCTGATCGTCCACTGGCCCGCCGGCGTGCCCGCGCGCGGCGAGTTGCGCCACGATCCCGGCCACGTCGTCGATCTCCTCCCCACCCTGCTGGAGATCACCGGTGCGCCGCGCCTCGGTGCCACCCGGGCGGCCCCGGCCTTCCCCGGGCGCAGCCTTGCGCCGGCCTTCGCGAAAGATGGCGCCGCGCCGCGGGATTACCTCTTCTTTCACCACGAAGGAAACCGCGCCCTGCGCCTCGGCGACCACAAGATCGTCTCCGCGATCAAGGATGGCGCCACGTGGGAGCTTTACGACCTCGCGAAGGACCGCGGCGAAACCGAAAACCTCGCCGCCAAGGACCCCGCGCGCACCGGGCAGATGGCGGCGCGCTGGGAGCAGCTCTCCACGCAATTCACCGCCGACGCCGGGCCCGAAGACCCCTCGCGCCGCCCCCGTAAAGCCAAACCACCGCGCTCCGCCGATTAATTGATCGTGCCTGCGCAGTATGTACCACCACCTCATCGCTGAGAGATACGGCGGGTACGTCACCATTCGCGACCGGAGCGGCGCGCCGATCATTCTCGGCGAGGGGGCGTTCGGGCCTACGGTGCGTGCCTTTGGCTCCCGCTGGCGCGGTGGGCAGGAGGTGCGAGACGAGGTGGCGATCAAGCTCTTCACCCTGCCGGTGCTGGAGCCCGGGCGGCCGCAGCATCGTTTCATCGCGCGGATGATGGAGCTGCGCCCCCTCAAGCACCCCAACCTGGTGCGCCACCTCCATTGCGGCGAACAGGACGGCGTGCCGTTCTTGGTGATGGAGTATTGCCGCGGCGGCGATCTCGAGCAGTTCGTGCGCGACGCCGGCCCGCTCAGCGAGCGCGCCACCTTGCAAGTGCTGCTGGAAGTGTGCGCCGCGCTGGAGGAAGGCTACCACCTCCACCGCCTCCATCTCGATCTCAAGCCGCGCAATCTCCTCGTGGGCGAGCACCGCCCCGCCGCGCCCGCCGCCACCTGGCTCGCGGAGGGCCTCGCGCAAGCCAAGGTGCGCCTGCAGGTGGCCGATTTCGGCCTGCTCCATGCGCTCATCGATGCTCGCGGCCATTCCGCCTTCGCCGGCACGCCCATGTACGCAAGCCCGGAGCAGGCGCGCGCCGAGCCCGATCTCGACCTGCGCAGCGACATTTATTCGCTCGGGCTCACGCTCTGGTTCCTCCTCACCGGGAAAGCCCCGCTCCTGCGCCCCGATGGCGCCCCCATCGAGAGCCCGCAAGACGCACTCCAGGCCCACGCCTCGCCCGAGCCGCACGACTCCAGGCTCCCGGAGACCCTTTCCCCTCCGCTCCGCGCCCTCCTCGTCCGCATGTTGAAGAAACCGCGCGAAGAGCGCTTCGGTTCCCTGGAGGAAGTGACCATCGCCGCGGGCAAGATCCTCGATCCGCCCAAGCTCCCGAAGGAGCCGCGCCCGCCGCTCTCCATCCCCGAGTGGCGGCCGGAACCTCAGCTCACTCCCTCCAGTGTGGCGAGCACGACACGCCGCAGTTCGCCGGCTGAGAGCACCACCTTCGCGCCGCACGACTTCGGCGACACCGCCTAGAATTCCACTTCCATTTCCGGCGTATACGCGGCCCCTTCCGGCGCCAGCACGCTGGAATACAGTTTGAAGCCGTTAACCTTGAAGAGCCCAAACTCCTCTTCCGCGTGACGGCGCAGGAACGGCTGCAGCGCCTGCTTCGAGAGATCGCGCGCGCGGGCCACCGTCACATGCGGATGGAACGGCTTCAGGTCCGGCTCCAACCCCGCCCTCAGCACGGCATCCTGCAAATGCTTGTGCAGCGCGAAGAGGTGCGGGTGCCCCTGCCCGACTCCCACCCAAACCACCGACGGCTTTCCGCGCGCGTTGAAGGAGCCCATTCCCCGCAGCGGCAGAAAGAAAGGCGGCACTCGAACCGCGCCGATCTGCTCGCGCAACGCCCCCACACGCTCCTCCGGTAACTCGCCGAGAAAACTGAGCGTGAGATGCAATTGGTCCTCCGGAAGCCAGCGCAAGCCGCGGAGCCCCGGGTCGAGCGCCGCGAGAGAGGCGCGAATTTCCGCCGGCAAGTCGAGGGCAACAAAGAGTCGCTGGGACATGCGCGAAAGATGGCCCCGCGTGGCGTCGCACGCCACCTCCGTCCTTTACTGCCGCGGCCGTTTCCCTCAGCGTGTTCGCAGCGCCTTTTTCCCCATGAACCGTTTCCTTACCCTCGCCACTCTCGCCGCTTTTGCTTTTGCCCCGCTCGTCCGCGCGCACGATCCGGGCGCCGAGGAAATGGCGCACGCGGCCAGGAGCTTTCTCGCCACGCTTTCGCCCGAGCAAAAAGCGAAGGCGCAGTTTCAGGTCGCCGATGAGGAGCGCAAGAATTGGCACTTCATCCCGCGCCCGCGCAAGGGGCTTCCCTTCAAGGAAATGGGCCAGGGGCAGCGGCTGCTCGCGCAGGCGCTTTTCGCCACCGGCATGAGCGCCCGCGGCTTCCAAAAGGCCGTCACCATCATGAGCCTCGAGGAAATCCTCGCCATCCTGGAGAAAGGCAAAGTAGGCGGCGCGGTTCGCGATCCCGAGCTCTACTTCTTCTCCATCTTTGGCGACCCCGACCCGAAAGGGACATGGGGCTGGCGAATGGAAGGCCATCACCTTGCGTTCAATTTCACCGTGGTGGAGGGGACCGTCGCTTCCGTCACGCCCTCCTTCTACGGCACCAATCCCGGCGAAGTGCTCGATGGGCCGCGCAAGGGCCTGCGCGTCTGCGCCGCGGAAGAGGACCTTGGGTGGAAGCTCGTCCGCTCCCTCGATGACGCCCAGCGCAAGGAAGCGATCATCCTCCCCGAGGCGCCCAAGGACGTCCTCAACGTCCCCGGCCGCGAAGAGCGCACCAAGCCGGAAGGCCTCGCGCAGGGCAAGCTCAACCCCGACCAGCAAACAACGCTCGTCAAGCTCATCCGCGAATACCTCGATCGGCACCGCACCGATTTCGCCGGCGAGGCCTTCACCCGCATCGAAAAAGCCGGTCTCGACAAAGTCTATTTCGCTTGGGCGGGCAGCACCGAAAACCGCCAGCCCCACTACTATCGCGTGCAAGGGCCCACCTTCGTCCTCGAGCTCGATAACACCCAAAACGACGCCAACCACGTCCACGCCCTCTGGCGCGATTTTGACCACGACTTCGGCGGCGATCCCCTGGCCAGGCACTACCAGGAAGCGCACAAGAAGTAGCGCGCCCTCCGGCGTGGGCGCGGCTACACCTCGTCGCCCCCGCTTTTGCGGAGCTTGAATTCGAAGGTATCCACGAGCGCGAGCCAGCTTGCCTCGATGATGTTGTCGCTCACGCCGACGGTGCCCCACGTATCGTCGCCGTCGGAGGAGACGATCAGGACGCGGGTGCGGGCGGCGGTGCCTTGCTGGCCGTTGATGATGCGGACTTTGTAGTCGTCGCAGCTCGATGCGATCGATGGCGGGGTAGAAGGGGCGCAGGGCTTTGCGCAGCGCGGCGTCGAGCGCGTTCACCGGGCCGTCGCCTTCGGCCACGGTGTATTCGCGGCATGTCGCCGACGGCGATCTTCACGGTCGCTTCGCACTTGTCCCAGGTGCCGTCGCCGGCGCGGCGGAAGGAGCAGTGGTACTCGAGCAGATCGAAGAGCGGGTGGTGCTGGCCGAGGCTTTTGCGGATGAGCAGCTCGAAAGAAGCCTCCGCCGCCTCGAATTCGTAGCCTTCGCTCTCGAGCCGCTTCACGTCGGCGAGGATCTGCGGCCGACTTCCGGCGCGCCCTTGCTGGAGTTTGAAGCCGAGCGTCTCGGCTTTCACGATCACGTTCGACTGCCCGGACATGTCGGAGATCGTGATGACGCGCTCGTTGCCGACCAGCGGCGGGATCGACGTGCTCGTAGCTGCGCGCGAGCTTTTGCACCGCGTGGACGTGCAGGCCGCCCTTGTGGGTGAAAGCCGCCGCGCCGACGTACGGCGCGCGGATGTCGTGCGGCACGTTGGCGAGCTCATCGACGAAGCGCGAAAGCTCGCGCAGCCGGCGTCAGATCGAGACCCGAGATCGATGCCCATCTTGAGCTGCAGATTCGGCATCACGGTGGTGAGGTTGCAGTTCCCCACGCGCTCGCCGTAGCCGTTGATCGTCCCCTGCACCTGCACCGCGCCGGCGCGCACCGCGGCGAGCGCATTGGCCACGCCGAGGCCGGAGTCGTTGTGCGTGTGGATGCCCACCGGCCGCCCGAGCGCCGCGATCACGTCGCGGGTCACCTGCGTCGATCGAACTCCGGCAGCGTCCCGCCGTTCGTATCGCAGAGCACCACGAGGTCGGCGCCGGCGTCCTGCGCCGCGCTGGATGGTCTGCGAGCGAATACTCGGGGTCATCGCTTGTAGCTGTCGAAGAAATGCTCCGCGTCGTAGAGCACCTCGCGGCCGTGCTTCTTCAAGATAGCGCCACGGTGTCGCGCGATCATCGCGAGGTTTTCCTCGAGCGGAACCTGGAAAACCTCGGTGACGTGCAGCGGCCAGGTCTTGCCGACGATCGTCACCGCCGGCGTCTGCGCATCGAGGAGCAGCTGCACCTGCGGCGTCGTCCTCCACCGTCATGCTTGCCCGCGGCGGGTCATGCCGAAAGCGGTGATCTTCGCGTGCTTCCAGGTGCGCTTCGCGGCCTCGGCGAAGAACGCCACGTCCTTCGGATTCGAGCCCGGCCAGCCGCCCTCGATGTAGTGGACGCCGAAGTCGTCGAGCTTTTCGGCGACGCGAATCTTATCGAGCACCGAGAACGAAATCCCCGTCCCTTGCGTGCCGTCGCGCAGGGTGGTGTCGTAGATCGTAACAGACGGGGATTTCATAAAAGGGGAACGAGTATAGGACGGGGAAGAGGGGTTGCCAAGGGGCGGGAGTGACGGTGAGACGTAACCTTGTGTAGAGGCGGCTCTCCCCAGCCCCGCGCCAGCGGGACTGGGGGTGCCGCCTCCATCTTTCGGCGCGGGCGAAGGTGGGACTGAAGGCTCGGCGGCAGGGAGGAGCGCGAGAAACTTCTAGCCCGCGATCGAGCGTAGCACTTCCGCGAACAGTGCAGCATTCGCCTTTCGGCCCGGAGGGCCATTTTGAGAGTAGCCGGTGGCGTCAGCCACCGGTTTTCACAACAAAGCGCGTCCGCCCCGGAGGGGCGTTGGAATCATCCGTCACACGAATTCCGCCGCGGAACCCTGGCGATTACCGCCCATTACGCATTTCCGCGTTTCATTTGCGAACGCGCAAACGCCGCCGCAGATCGGCCAGCATCTCTCCGGCAGGCGCGGTGCGGGCAAACTCCTTCGCAATCTCGGCGTCGGTGCCGTGCACGGAGAGGCGAATATTGCTGTACCGATGAAATGCATAGTACGGCACCGTCCCATCCTTGATGCGAAATTGCCCGCCGTAGGCGCTCATCGTTTCGTAGTTTCCGTCGCGGCGGCGCGTGGCCAGGACGATGCAATCATCGCCGGGGGAATAGCGCACGTTCGGGCAAACGAGGCCGTTGTCGGAGAGGAGCCCGACAAAAGCACCGGTGGCGGGGCCATTCGCCGAGGCGGTAACGGACACTGTCGCGACCATGGCGTAGCCGGAGCCTTTGGGCGCCGGGGCCGCCGAGATGACTTTGATGCGGGCGACGAGGTCGGCTTTGTGCACCGCGGAATCCAAGTCGAGCTTCTCGACGATAGCGAAGGCGGGGGAGGCCAGGACGAGGGAGCAGAGCAGGAGGAGAACGCTTTTCATGGGCTTACTCCGCCTTCGCCATCGTCTGCCTTCGCAACTGGCCGCACGCCGCGGCGATATCGTGCCCCTTTTCGCGGCGCAGGGTGGCGGTGACGCCCGCGCGGGTGAGGATCGCCATGAAGGCGTCCTGGCGCGACTCGGCGGGGCGATGCCAGGGAAGGCCTTCGACGGTGTTGTACGGGATGCAGTTGACCTTGGCGTTTACGCGGCGGGCCACCTTGGCGAGGGCCTCGGCGTCGGCGGGGCGGTCGTTCACTTCGTCGATGAGGATGTACTCGAAGGTGAGGCGCTGCTTCTTGCGCTGGGCGTAGTATTCGCAGGCGTCGAGGAGCACCTCGAGCGGGTACTTGCGATTGACCGGCATGATTTGCTGCCGCACTTCATCGGTGGCGCCGTGCAGGGAAATGGCGAGGCGCACCTGCAGGGGCTGCTCGGCAAGCTGGCGGATCTGCGGCGCGAGGCCGCTGGTGGAGATGGTGATGTGCCGCGCGCCGATGCCGACGCCCCACGGGGCGTTGAGGATGCCCACGGCGCGCATGAGATTTTCAAAATTCGCGAGCGGCTCGCCCATCCCCATGAAGACCAGGTTGCTCACGCGCTCACCGGAAAGCTCCTCGGCGAGGAGGATTTGGTCGACGATCTCGTCCGCCCGCAGATTGCGCGTCCAGCCGTCGAGGCCGCTCGCGCAGAATTTGCAGCCGTAGGCGCAGCCCACTTGGGTGGAGACGCAGAGGGTGCGGCGATCGGAAGGCTCGCCGTACAGGGCCGGGGAAGCGGGGATCAGGACAGACTCGATCAGGTTGCCATCGGCGAGCCGGAAGAGGAACTTGCGCGTGGTATCCTCGGAGCCGAGCACGCGGAGGCACTCGGGGCGATCGAGGGTGTAGCGCTGGGCGAGGTCGGTGCGCAGGGTGGCGGGGAGATTCGTCATCTCGCTCCAGGCTTTCACGCGCTTGCCGTAGAGCCATTGCATCACCTGGCCGGCGCGGTAGGCGGGCTGGCGCATTTCGGCAAGCACTGCCTCCAACTCGGGGAGGAGCTGGCTTTTGATGGAAACGCGCTGGTCGGGCTCGGGCATGTGAAGCCGCAGCCTACACCCGAGCGGAGTGCGTAGCTACTGCGCAGCGCGGCCGTCGTCGGTGGGCCCGGCAAATCCCGGCCCGCCCGCCGCCACGTAGCCGCCGCTGGAGCCGCGTTCGTCGCGGCTGATCCAGAAGGAGTAGAGCTTGCCCGCGCGCAAGTGGAAGCGGAGGCGCACAGTTTGGCTGGCCAGCGTGGCGAGGTCGCCATCTTTCCAGGAGACTGGTTGGCGGGTGGAGTCGCCGCTCGCGGGCCGGCAATTATCGAGAGTGAACGGCGCGATGGCCTGGCCGTTTTCGCCGAGCACTTCCGCGCGCAATTCGCCCGCCGGGGCGTCCACGTTTACGAAAAGACGCCCGCCGGCGAAACGCAGCGGGCGCGTGAGGAGCGTGCCGGGAGGTTCGCCGGCCTCCATGGAAGCGAAGCCGTCGCGGCGGAGGAAGGCCAGGCCGGTCGCGCCGCCGGCGTACATGTCCGTGCCGTGCTTCGGGCTGAGGCCGGAGAAGCCGCTGTAGTAGAAGAAGAGCCGGTCGCCGACGATCGCGCAGATGGTGGCGGAGGGGTGCAGATACGCGCGATCCCAATCGCCTTCGCGGCGCGTCGCGGCGAGGAAGGCCTCGTGCTCAGGACGGTCCCAGTGGAAACCGTCGCGGCTGAACGCGACGGCGAGATCGGTCAGCTTCGGCCGCTTTTCGCGCGCGCAGATGTCGTTCGCCGGGCCGCGGTGAATCGTGAAAATGCCGAGCATCAGGCTCTCATACGCGATGGCGTCCAGATTATAGAGCTGCGTGCGCTCACCCACCTGCGGGTCCGGCAGATCGAGCTCATCGGCGCCCGCCCAGTGCACCAACTCGGACTCGGTCCATTGCGCGCCGCGGAAAAGATCGTCGTGCTCGCGATAGCTGCGCGTGCGCCCATCGTGGCTGGTGCGGACGCTGTAGACCCACTTCTTGCGGAAGGGATTGTGGAAGATCGTCGTGTTATCGCCGACGCGCCCCGTGCGGATGGGCGCACCCCAGTGGAGGCCATCGGGCGAGGCGAAGACCTGCCCGCCAAACTGCGCCTCCGGCCGCTCGTACAGGAACATTTTGAAACGCGCGGCGGGGTCGCTCGCAAAATGATCGAGCCATACCGCGCAACCGTCGCGCTGCCCGCGCCCTTCCGCGGGGAGGATGCGGTTCGTGCCCGGCGCGGCTTCGAGCGCCGGCCGCTCCCAATGCAGGCCATCCTTGCTCGTGACGTAGCCGGTGCCATCGAACCAGCCGGCGTGGTACCACATCTTGAAGAGCCGGTCGCGCGGATCGAACCAGACGCCGTCGTTGAAAAGCGCCGCGACGGGTTTGTCGCCGCCGTTCAGCTCGAGCGGCGTCTCCGGCTTCAGGATCGGGTTTTCCGCATACCGCTCCGGGCGATGCCACACGCGGCGGAGATCGGTCTTCTCGATGAGGAAGTCGTCGACGAAAAGCTGCCGTCCGACCTCGATCGGGATGACTGGCGGCGGCTGCACCAAATAGGGAGCCGGCCGAATGGCCCGGTTTTTCGGCTCGGCGATGATCGGCGGCCAGCGCTTCGGTAGGCGGATGCCGTTGTAGAGCAACTCGCCCTCGCTCGCCGTCTCCGCACCGAGGCCGGGAAGCGCGAGCCCCGCGAGGAACGCGCAGGCCAGCAGAGAGCGTCGGAGGTGCGGCATGTGGATGCACTTTTCCACGTGCCTGCGGCCGTGGGCAGCCTTTTCGCTCGGCCCTACCTTGCTCCCACGGGCGCGGGCGGCCGCCCGGCCGCGGCAAACTTCAAGTTCGGCATCGGCGGCGGGTTGCCGTTTCCGCTGGCCGGTGCCGCGTGATGCGAGTTGGGCGGCGGCTCGCTGAGCCGGAAGGAGTGCGGCGTTTCGTCCTGGGTGCCGAGCCGCTTCCGGGAAACGTCGATCGCCTGGCGCATGGCCGGCTTGTTCACCGAGTAGAGCATCGCCGTCTCCTCGGTGATCCGGCCCGCTTCGAAGTGGGCGATGATATCCTGCTCGAAGCTGTGCCACCCTTGCGTGACGCCCGCCTCGATGGCCGCGTGCGTGCTGCGATTTTCGCTTTCGCCCAGTTGCACGATTTCGCGCGTGCGCAGATTGCTGCCCATGATTTCCGTGAGAAGCTGCCGGCCCCCGCCCACCTTCGGCGCGAGGCGCTGGCTCACGATGTACCGCAGCGTGGAGGCGAGCCGCTCGCGCACCTGCGACTGCTCGCCCTGCTCGAACATGCCGATGATGCGGTTGATCGATTGCCCCGCGCTGATCGTATGCAGCGTGGAATAAACCACGTGCCCCGTCTCCGCCGCGGTGAGCGCGATTTCCATCGTCTCGCGATCGCGAATTTCGCCCACCAGGATCACCTTTGGCGCCTGCCGCAGCGCCGCGCGCAGCCCCATCGCAAACGACGAATAATCGCGCCCCAGCTCGCGCTGCGAAAAGGTGGCGTTTTTCTGCGGATGCAAAAACTCGATGGGATCCTCCAGCGTCACCACATGCACGCGCGACGTCAGGTTGATTTCGTTCAGCAGCGCCGCGAGCGTGGTCGTCTTGCCCGACCCAGTCGCGCCGGTGCAAAAAATGATGCCCGTTTTTTCCTTCACGATCTCACGGAACACCGCCGGCAATCCGAGCCCATCAAGCGAAGGCATCTCGGTCGAAAGCTTGCGCATCACGATCGCGTGCCGTCCGTACTGACGGAAGATGTTTACGCGAAAGCGGGCGTGATCGGAGAGCGAGTAGCTGGTGTCGCAGGAGCCGTTGTCGCGCAGGTCCACTTTCAGGCGCTCCGTCTCGCCGATCATGACCTCCGCAAACGCCGCCGTATGCTCCGGCCGCAGCACCGGCATGAGGCCCGGGATTTCGATCGGCGTCAGCACGCCATTGATTTCTACCTGCGCCGGCTGCCCCACCACGAAGACAAGGTCGGAAGTGCCCTTCCCGCCGGTGGAAAGCATGGTTTCCAGGACAAAATCGAAATTGGGGGCCGTGTCAGTGCTCATATTTTGGTGAGCGTGAGATAGCGGGATGCGTGCCCGGCGGAGCGGGAACTTGGCGGGCGGCGCCAAGGAGCGGCGACGGCCTCGTCGCCGGGTAGGGATTGCTGGGGAGCGGATCGAGGGCGGCTCGCGAGCCGTTGCTACGGCTCTGGGCGACGAGGCCCTCGACCCTCCTTGTCGCGCACGTACGCTCCACACTTGCCTTCGAGGCGGTAGCCCTCCCCGCTATGCCCGAGCAAGGAGTCGGCGGTGAAAGAATTGCGCGAATTGCCATGTACTGCCGAAGGCGTAAGCTCCTCGCGTGAGCAGGTGTCTACTCTTGGTGATCGTGTGGCTAACTCTCATGGCGCGGGAGAGCGCCGCCGGAGAGCAGATCATCCACAAATCGCGTGGGAAGATTGTAGAATTGTTCGGCGAGCCGTGGGAGGGCCGGGCAGCTTTCAGTAAGCCACTGTTGGCCGCGGCGCTTGGAGCAACGGTGACAAGCGCGACACCGTTTGGAATGGATTGCCGGTGCGGAGCCGGGCGCGGGCGCTCCTCCCTGCAGAGCAATCCGAAAGCGGCGTGGCGCTGACGCCTCCCGCCGCACTCCATAGCGCACACTCCCATGCGTACGGTTTTCTGACGACTGACTCACTGACTCACTGACTTACTGGCTTACTGGCTTACTGACTTACTGACTTACTCACCCCGTCGCCTTCGCCTTCTCCTGGTAGAGAAACGCATATTTCCCGATGCGCACCGTCTCCCCGCTGCGTAGCGCACGCGGTGAGGTGACCTGCTCCGTGCCCACGAAAACCAGGCCCGCGGGATGCAGGAGCGTCTGCGGGCCGTGAAGCTGGATGGCGGCGTGGGCGTCGAGAATCTCGGGGTCTTTGAAGAGGTAGAGATCATTCCCCTGGCGGCTGCCGATGCGCGTCACCGGCTTGTAGAGGATGAACTGCTTGCCCGTAAGCGGGCCCGCGGAAACGTAGAGCCAGCGGTCTTTCAGCGCGCTTTCCACGAGGCCGATGGCTAAACCGGTGCTCAAGCCGAAGATCGACATGCCGATCGCGCGGCTCAGGAATGCCTGATCGGTGACCATGAAGATCGGATCGAAAAGCAAGCCGCCGAGCCCGGCCCCAAGCATCCCGCCGAGCACGCCATAGAGGCATTTGCGGCCGGATTGATCCACGAGCCCATATACCAGTCCGCCGCTCACGCCGAAGGCCGCCCACGCGAGCGCGCGCGCGCACCAAAGCGCCGGGTGATGCTTATCGATCAGCCCGAAATCCAGCAGAATGCGGACGAGCATCGTGTAGACGAAGCTGCCGAGAAAATAGAAGAGCGTGCCCAGGATCGTCCCCGCGATGAGCGAAAGGAGGGTGCGCAGCGCGGCCTTGCGCGGCGAACGCTCGACGATGCTTTCCGCGGTGCCGAGCGCCACGCTGATCAGCACCGTCATGATCTGGAACATGGCCGTGCCGGGAAAAGTGGAGCGCCCGCGATCCTCGAACGTCGGCTCGCAGACCGCCCACGCCAGGAACGCGCTCGCGAGCCCCGCCACGCCAAGGTAAAACCACGCCTTCAGCCACACGCTCGGCTGGCCGCTGGCCACCGGGATTTCCGGCAGCGCATCCGCGATGCTCCCCCAATCGCGCGCGCCGCCGGGAGCGGCCGGCGCTGCCATCGGCGCCGGCGCCGGCGCGACTTCGACCGCCTCCAGGTCTTCCAGCGTGATGCGGATTTTCTCGGGCTCGGACATGCGCGCGAACGCTACTTGGAAAAGATGCCGATCACCACGCCGGCGGCAAAAATGATCAGCCAGAGCAGCGCGTGCCAAAGCTCGCGATCGGAAGCAGCCGGCGCTGGCGGCTCGATCGGGAGCGCGGCCGCGACCGGCTCCGCGAAAGCAGGCGCCGGCGTCTCCTCGCCCCGGCCCTGTTTGGCGAGCGGGCCTTCCGTGTCGAGAAGCACGCGGATTTCCGGCAGCGGCACGATCGCCTCCGCCTGCCAGCCAAAGCATCCTTCCTCGCCGGAGTGCGGGTCGATTACCCACGCGATCTGGTGCGGCGCGTTGAAAAAATTCTGGTGAATGAAAAGATCGTATTCCGAGAGGAAGATGCCGAAGCCGGGATGCGAATGGTACCAGCCGACGATGGCCTGCTCCGGATATTGCGCGTCCTTGATCTTGTAAATGTGCTCCCAGGTTTCCTGCGTGAAGGTGACGTGCGCCCCGCCCTGCCGCGCCTCTTCGCCGGCGATGCAAGCGGTCACGCGCGCGGCGCCGGGCGGCGCCGCATCACCGATGAGCACCCCGCAGATTTCTGCGTCCAGGGACGACTGCGCGTGCCGCCGCATTTTCTGCAGCACCGTGGCGGGAATGGCCGGGACGAACATGGCGCTAACCTACGAGCCTTCCGTCGCAAAGCCACTCGCCACCTTTGGCCAGACTTGCGCGTGCGGCCACTCGGCGAGCGGGCCCATCACTTCCGCGCGGTCGCCACCGAAAAGCAAGTGCACCTGGTGCTCGCCCGCCCGCGCGGTGAAGACATCGAAAGGCGGCAGGCCAAGCTCGCGCACCGTCCGCACGCCGAAAGGCTCGTGCCCGTGATAAGCATGAACCGCGACGACCTCCCGCAAAGTCCCATCGCGCGGGCATCTACCTTCCGCGGCGGAAATCGAGCCGACCGGCGACCAGCGCTCTTCCACCGTGCCGCACTGTGGGCAGACCAGTTGGCCGATGACGTCGCGGCTAAACTCCAGCGTGAGCTGATCCGCCCCGCCCAGCCGTTCGCGCGCGATGGCCCACAGCTCTTCCAAGCGCATCTCCGCTGAACGATTTGGCAACTCCACGATTTCCCCAAACACCTCATGGCTCAGGCAGTCTGGATTCTCCGTATAGCTGGTCACATAGGACGTGTGATGCACTCCCTCGAAAACGAACGCGCGGCTCTGCAGTACCGGCAAGCCATGCAGCAGCTTCACCGCCTCCTGTGTCTGGATGCCCGCGATCACGGCGCTCGTCGTCGGGGTCGTGGGCACCTTGCCGCCTTCGGTTTCTTCGCGCGTGAGCAGGTTGCACGAGAGGCGCCGCTCGAGGATCTGCCAATCGATTTCGCCCAGGGTGCATTCGTAGCACGGCGGCCGGCCCGGCAGGAACACGCGCGCCACGCCCTGCAGTCCCTCGATCGCGCCATCGATCCAGGGACGGTTCATTTTCCAGGCGCCACGATTGATCCAGAGCCGCGCCTCGCGGTTATCGAGCCCGGCCAAAATCACATCCGCCCAGGCAAAAACGCCGAGCCCGATCTCGGAAAGTACGTTGGCGTGCAGCGGATGGACGGCCCCTTCGCCCATCAGTTCGCGCGTCGCCGCCGCCGCCGTCTGGGCTTTCGATTTCCCCACATCGGCCGCGCGAAAGAGCACGCTCCGCGAGAGGTTCGAGAGCTCGATGCGATCCAGATCCACCACCGCGATTTTGCGCACGCCCAGCAGCGCGAGGTTCTTCAGGATTTCGTTGCCCAACGCGCCCGCGCCGATCACCAGCACGTTCGCCTCGGCCAGCCGCTCCTGTTCCCACCAATGGATCAGCCGGAAGCGCGCAAAGCGGTCCTCGGCCAGGTCGCGGCTGGAGATTTGCAGAGGCACGCGGAAGTCAATTCCCGCGCCCGGTCACAAACGGCCCGGCGCCCGCGCCGCTGTTGAAGGCGGGGAATTGGCGGGTCATCAGGCCGGTCGCGGGATCGAAGAAACGCACGGTGCTGCTGCCGCCGCTCGCGGGCGCCGTGAGGATGCGCACATCGCCGCTCCCGGTCACATCGGCCACGCCCACGTGCACCCCGCCGCGAAAGGCCGCGCTGTAGGCGGTCAATTCCTTGAGGACGGCCAGATCGGCCACGTTGAAGGCTTTCACCGTCGGCGGCGAGCCGGCGCCGGGGCCGGTGATGATGTCGGCTCGGCCATCGCCATTCACGTCGGCGGCGGCGACAAACACGCCGCCGCGGAAATTCGCGTCGTACGCGAAGAAGCTCTTCTGCATCGTGCCGGCCGCGTTGAAGACGCGCACATTCGGGCCGGTATTCGCGCCGGGGCCGGTGACGATTTCGGCCGAGCGGTCGCCATCCACGTCGGCCGCGGCCACCCGCACCCCGCCGCGGAACGAGGCATCGTAAGCATCGAAGGTCGCCAGCGCCGCGCCGCCAAGGCCGGGGAAAATCTTCACCGTGGGCGTGGAGCCAGGGCCGGCGCCGACGATGATCTCCGCCGTGCCGTCGCCGTTCGTATCGCCGGCGGCCACGTAAACGCCACCGCGGAATGACGCGTCGAAGGCGAGAAAATTCGCGAGCGTGGCGCCGCTGATTCCATCGAAAACGCGCACGCCGGGGCCGCCGCCGCGCCCGACTCCCGTGATCACATCGGGCGTGCCGTCGCCATTCACATCGCCGACCGCCACCGGGATGCCGCCGCGAAACGTCGTGGCGCGCGCGAGAAAGCTCTTCACCTGGATGCCGCTGCCCTCCAGCACGCGCACCCGCGGCGCCGCGCCCACTCCCGCGCCGACCGCGATCAGGTCCGGGATCGGCACGAGCTTCAGCACTACGCCCGCCGGGCCAGCCCCCGCGGGCGCGGCCGGAGCGAGCGCCGTGGAGCCGAGCAGGTAAACTTCGCCCGCGTCATCGCGCCCCATCCCTTTCAGGAAAAGTGAGCTCGGCTGGGTGCCCACCGCCACGCGAATCTCCTCGATCGTCCTGGCCGAGAGATCGCCCACGAAGAGGCGGCCGCTGGGTGTCTGGAAGGTGCGTGAGAAATCCGAGTAGATGTATTTGCCGAGCAGGCCGGGCAGCGCGGCGCCGCGATAGACGAACCCGCCCAGGACCGAGATGCCGTCGTCGTGATCGTACTGCAGCACCGGGTCGATCAGGTTTGGATCCGGGGCGGGATCGAACGCGATGTCGCCGGCGGTATTGGGCGTGAAGAGGAAGGTCCCTTCCTTTTGCCGCCACCCGTAGTTTTTGCCTATCTCCACGATGTCGACCTCCTCGATGTGATTCTGCCCCACATCGGCCACGATGAGCCGATCCACCCCGGGCGCGGAATCAAACGAGAAGCGGTACGGATTACGAAAGCCGTACGCGTAAATTTCCCGAAGCTCGCCAGCGCCGGTAAAGGGAATCGTGCTCTGATACTGATACTGGTTGTTCGCCGGGCCGGTGATGGGATCAGCGCGCGGAATGGGATTAATGCGCAGAATCTTGCCGAGCAGCGTGGTGAGAATCTGGCCGTTTCCAGTCGCCGCGGGGTGGCCGTCTCCCTGGTCATTGGCTGAGCCGCCGTCGCCGATGCCGATGTAGAGAAGACCGTCGCTCGGGCGAAACGCGAGCTGCCCGCCGTTGTGGTTGCTCTGCGGATGATCGAAGCGCAGCACCTCGCGCCGCGAACTCACATCCACGTGGTCGGGATCGTTTGCGAAAACCTGCCACTCCGCGATCACTCCGTGGTGATTCGGCAGGTTCTGGCCGGTGCCCGGAAAATCCGTGGTGCCGCTCGCGCGCGGCTCGCTCGTGTAGGTGTAGAGCCTGCGAAAACCGGCGCTCGACGCCGTCGCGAATCCCGGATGAAACGCCAGCCCAAGGAAACCCCGCTCGTCGTACGTGGTGCTCAAATTCACCAGGCGCGACTTCAAATCCAGGAACGGCGACGCCACCAGCGCGCCATTTTTGATCAGGCGAATGAACCCGGACTGATCCACGATGAAGAGCCGCCCGCTGCCGTCGCCCGCGCCCATGGCTTCCACTGGCGACACCAGTCCGCTGGCCACCGTCTGCAGCGCGAGGCGCGTTTTGCCCTTCACGATGTCCGGCAGGTTCGTGCTCGGCGCGAGGAGTTGGCCGCTGTTCGGTGCGTTGTTCGTAAAGCTCGCCGCCGTGGTGGTCAGCGCGTAATCGAGGCTGCTGCTCCGGCTCCCATCGGACGCGTTCAGGCTCAGCAACAGCGCGTCGCGCCCCGTCGATGGCAGCGGCCCCTGGTACGCCGGCCCGAACTGTCCATCGGCGTCATTCGTCGTATCGCTGGTCGTGGTGCTGCCGGTATACCCGTTGCCGCCGTAAATGATCGACCACAGCACCGCGCCCGTGCTGCTCGTGTAATCGAGACGGCCCGCCGGGAGGTAGCTCGCGGGGATGGTATTGGTGAGCGTGAAATCCGGCGCGAGATTCGTATCCGTGTGCGCGGCGAAGTTCGCCGTGGCCGCCAGGATGCGGCCGTTGGAATTCGTCGCGTTGCCGGGAAAAGTGATCAGGGTCACCGGGTTGGCGCCGGCGGCGTCGCGCGCGATCAGCTTCGCGCCGGAGACCAAATTCTCGCCGGTGAAACGCATCCGGAGCTGAATCGCCTGCACGCTCGTATCGCCATTCACCCCGCCGACGACCTGCTCAATCTGCATCTCGTGAAAACTGGCGTGCGCGGTGGCGCCGAGCAGCGTGGCGAGGAGAAAAGCGAGCAAGCGAAGACCGTGGGGGCGGCGGGACATGGCGCGGCAGCGTAGGCGCACTCCCGCGGGGCGTCAACGGGCCGCCGAGTTTCCAGTGGCACGAAGACTGCCGCCCTGCTAGATAGCGCTCCCTTTTTTATGCGACTCCTCGTCACCGGCGGCTGCGGTTTCATCGGCAGCAATTTCATTCGGCACGTGCTCGAGCATTACGCGCAGGCTTACGTCACCAATCTGGACGCGCTCACTTACGCCGGCAATCCCGCCAACCTGGCCGGCGTCGCCGAGAAGTACGGCGAACGCTACGAGTTCTGCCAGGCCGATATCGCGAACCGCGGCCAGCTCGAGGCGCTCATGCGCAAGCACCAGTTTTTTGCGGTGGTCAATTTCGCCGCCGAATCGCACGTGGATCGCTCGATCGATTCGCCGGAAAATTTCATCCACACCAATGTGGTCGGCACCTGCGTGCTGCTCGATTGCGCGCGCAAGCACGGGGTGCGGCGCTTTCTGCAAGTCTCCACCGATGAGGTCTACGGCTCGCTCGGCGAGACCGGGCTCTTCACCGAAAAATCGCCGATCGAGCCCTCCTCGCCCTACTCCTCCAGCAAGGCCGGCGCCGATTTGCTCGCGCTGGCGTGCCACCACACCTACGGCCAGGAGGTGGTGATCACGCGCTGCTCGAACAACTACGGGCCGTACCAGTTCCCCGAGAAGCTGATCCCGCTGATGATCCTCAACGCGCCTGCGCGACCTGCCGCTGCCGGTCTACGGCGATGGCCTGAACGTGCGCGATTGGATCCACGTGCACGACCATTGCGCCGCCGTGGTGGCCGCGCTCCTGCAGGGCCACGCGGGCGAAGTTTACAACGTTGGCTCCGACGGCGAGATGCGGAACATCGACGTCGTGAAGATGATCCTCGACCACCTTGGCAAGCCGCACAGCCTGATCAAATACGTGCCGGATCGCCTCGGCCACGATCGACGCTACGCGATCGATTCCTCCAAGGCGCGAAAGGAGCTCGGCTGGAAACCCCTGCATCGCCCCGAGGCCGGCATCCGCGAAACGGTCGATTGGTACGTGCGCCACCGCGCGTGGTGGGAGCCGTTGCTCAACCGCCCCTAGCGATGCCGCGCACCCTCATTCTTGGCAGCGGTGGCCGCCTCGGCGCCGCACTCCTCCGCGCGTGGCGCGCCGCGGGCGAAGACGTCGCCGGCTTCCCCCGCGCCGAGCTCGATCTCGGCGATTTCGAGGCGCTGCACCGCACGCTCGAGCCGCTCGATTTCGACGTGCTCGTCAATTGCGCCGCCCTCACCAACGTCGACTATTGCGAGACGCATCCCGAAGAGGCGCATCGCATCAACGCCGAAGCCGTCCGCCACCTCGGCCAGATCTGCTCCGCGCGCGGCGCCCGCTGCCTCCACATCTCCACCGATTACGTCTTCGACGGCGAAAAGCGCGAGCCCTACACCGAGACCGACGAGGTGCGCCCGATCAGCCACTACGGCGCCTCCAAGCGCGCCGGCGAGCTCGCCCTTTTGGAAACCGGCGACCGCCATCTCGCCGTGCGCGTCTCCTGGGTCTTCGGCCCCGACCGCCCCAGCTTCATCGATCAAATCCTGCAAAAAGCGCGGCAGGAAGAAACCGTCTCCGCGATCGGCGACAAATGGGCCGTCCCAACCTACACCGAAGACGTCGCCCAACTGCTCCACCCCTTCCTCCGCAGCATCCCCGCCAACGGCATCCTGCACCTCTGCAACACCGGCGCCTGCACCTGGCAGGAATACGGTCAGTACGCCCTCGATTGCGCCACCCGCCTCGGCCACCCCCTCCGCGCTAACACTGTAGCCCCCCTAAAAATGTCCGAGCTCAAAGCCTTCATCGCCAAACGCCCGCCCTACACCGTGATGTCCACCGACAAGCTCACCCAGCTTTCCCAACAAACCCCGCGCTCCTGGCAGTCAGCGGTCGAAGCCTACATAGCCCCAAAAACCTAATCCTCAATCCCGCCTCCTCTCCGTGCGCCTCCGTGCCTCCGTGTGAGAATCGGCTGCAATCCCCGAATCAGTCGCCAATCTAAAGCACCGCCACGTTCTGATCGTCGGTTCCCGCAATTGGCCGGTGCTTTTCGCCAGCTTTCTTCAAATCACTCACCGGACCGTTGACAATCCGCTCGATATTTCCTTTGAGCCGATCCCTGCTCAGCGGTCGAAGCCTACGTAGCCAAAAAACCTAATCCTCAATCCCGCCTCCTCCGTGCGCCTCCGTGCCTCCGTGTGAGAATCGGCTGCAATCCCCGAATCAGTCGCCAATCTAAAGCACCGCCACGTTCTGATCGTCGGTTCCCGCAATTGGCCGGTGCTTTTCGCCAGCTTTCTTCAAATCACTCACCGGACCGTTGACAATCCGCTCGATATTTCCTTTGAGCCGATCCCCGCTCAGCGGTCGAAGCCTACATAGCCCCAAAAACCTAATCCTCAATCCCGCCTCCTCTCCGTGCGCCTCCGTGCCTCCGTGTGAGAATCGGCTGCAATCCCCCAGACAAGTCGCCAGTCTACAGCACCAGCTCATTCTGATCGTCGGTTCCCGCAATTGGCCGGTGCTTTTCGCCAGCGTTCTTCAAATCACTCACCGGACCGTTGACAATCCGCTCGATATTTCCTTTGAGCCGATCCCCACCAAAATTGATCAACAACCCGAGCGGTTTCGAGGAAAGCCGCAAATAGGTCAGCAGCGTCTTCGCGTGCACACGCGCGAGTTGCGCCACAGATTTTACTTCGACGATGATCGTTCCTCCAACAACGAGATCCGCCCGAAATCCTTCCTGGAAAATTTTGCCGCGGAATTGAATAGGTATCGACACCTCCCGCTCGACGGATAACCCGTTCTTGCGTAGCGCTTCCGCCAAGGTGACGACATACACTGTCTCCAACAACCCAGGACCAACTTCCGTGTGGATTGAATAGGCGGCGTCAACAATTTGCCCCGAGATCGCATTCAGGTCCCGAGCGCTTCCGGGCGTGTTGGTAGATGAGTTCATGACACGAATCGCGCGAAGCTATTTCTCGGATTCGACGTGTCCATGATAAAATCGAGCAATATCCTCCTCCGTGAGCCTCCGTGCCTCCGTGTGAGAATCGGGTCCAATCCCCGAAACCGTCGTCAATTCAACTGTGTGGTTCGCCGGCCTTTTTCTCGGAAACGAGGTATCCATGAGGAAATCGGGCAGTATTCAACCTCACACGGAGGCACGGAGAACCACGGAGAGGATAAACGTAATTGTCTCCACCCTCCTCCGTGAGCCTCGGTGCCTCCGTGTGAGAATCGGGATCCCCGAACAGCCGTCGATTCCGCGTACCCAGGACAAAATCGGGCTGTATTCTATCCTCACACGGAGGCACGGAGAACCACGGAGCGGAAAACGTAATTCTCTCCAGCCTCCTCCGTGAGCCTCCGTGCCTCCGTGTGAGAATCGGGATCCCCTAAACGGTCGTCGATTCGGCGTATCCATGGCAAAATCGGGCAGTATTCAACCTCACACGGAGGCACGGAGAACCACGGAGAGGATAAACGTAATTGTCTCCACCCTCCTCCGTGAGCCTCCGTGCCTCCGTGTGAGAATCGGGATCCCCGAACAGCCGTCGATTCCGCGTATCCAGGACAAAATCGGGCTGTATTCTATCCTCACACGGAGGCACGGAGAACCACGGAGCGGAAAACGTAATTCTCTCCAGCCTCCTCCGTGAGCCTCCGTGCCTCCGTGTGAGAATCGGGCTCCTCGAAACAGTCGTCGATTCGGCGTATCCATGGCAAAATCGGGCAGTATTCAACCTTACACGGAGGCACGGAGAACCACAGAGAGGAAAAACGTAATTCTCTCCAGCCTCCTCCGTGAGCCTCCGTGCCTCCGTGTGAGAATCGGGCTCCCCTAAACAGCCGTCGATTCGGCGTATCTAGGACAAAATCGGGCAATTCATTCTCACACGGAGGCACGGAGGACCACGGAGAGGAGGCGGATTTTTCCTATTGTATTTTTCACCCTTCCCGCAGCCACCTCACCACCTCCCGCGCCCAATACGTCACAATCAAATCCGCGCCCGCGCGCTTAAACGCCAGCATCTGCTCGAGCACCGCCGCGCGCTCATCCAGCCAGCCATTCGCCGCGGCGGCCTTGAGCATCGCATACTCGCCGGAAACGTTATAAACGGCGGTCGGCAACCCAAACCGCTCTTTCACGCGCCAGACGATATCGAGATACGGCAGCCCCGGCTTCACCATCACCATATCCGCGCCCTCGGCGATATCGAGCGCCACCTCGCGAAGCGCCTCGCGTGCATTCGCGGCATCCATTTGGTAAGAGCGGCGGTCGCCCGCCTGCGGGGTGCTCTCCGCCGCATCGCGAAACGGGCCGTAATACGCCGAGGCAAATTTCGCCGCATAGCTGAGGATAATCGTTTCCTGCAATCCCGCGGCATCAAGCCCCGAGCGGATCGCGCCCACCCGCCCATCCATCATATCGCTGGGCGCGACAATATCCGCGCCCGCTTGCGCATGCGAAACCGCCGTGCGCACCAGCAACTCCACCGAAGCATCGTTTTCCACGTGCGCCTGGCCGTCGTGAAAATGCGCCACCCCGCAGTGCCCGTGGCTCATGAATTCGCACAGGCACACATCCGTGATCACCATCAACTCCGGCAGCGCCTGCTTCAGCGCCCGCACCGCGCGCTGCACGATCCCGTCCTCCGCGTACGCCTGCGACGCCTGCTCGTCTTTCACCGCCGGGATGCCAAAGAGCAGCACGCTCTTCACGCCCTCCGCGAAGGCGGCCGTGGCCTCCTCCACCAATGCCTCCAGCGAAAGCTGAAACACCCCCGGCATGCTGGCCACCGCCACGCGCCCGGAGACCTTTTCGCTCACGAACAGCGGCAGGATGAAATTTTCCGGCGCCAGCGCATTTTCCCGCACCAGCGAGCGAATCGCCGCGGTGCGCCGCAGCCGCCGTGGACGCGAAGGAAGATTCAACATTCCTAAAACGCCTCAGAACCCCGGCGGCCGGTCCGAAACCTTCGGCACGTTCACCGCGTCGATGGGCAGCGTCTGCTGCGCCACCTGCTGGCGCACCGCCCCGACGATTTGCAGCGTACCATCGGCGGTCTTGCGGAGGAAGGGCTGCGTCTTCGGCGTGATGTACGTGTGCTGGCCCAGGAAATCGCCGTTCACGCCGATGCGCGAGAGCGCGTACGTCTTCGGCCCGACCAATTGCAGCACCGCAAGGTTGTTCCCCGCGTCGAACTTCGCGTCCGGCGGCGTTCCGTCCATGATCCGCCCCAGGTTGTAGCAGCCGTAAATGATGCCGTCCTGGGTCCCCTCGACCCGCACATAGAGCATCTTGCCTTTGTCATGCTCCATGGTGAGCAGCGAGACTTGGCGGTAGCCGTCGCTTTCGCCTTTGCTCTCCGGCACGCCGACGATCTGCTTCCAAATCATCTTCCCTTCCATGATGGCGAAGTGGTCCAGCTTCGAGCCGAAATATTTGCCGAACTCCGGGTAGTAAACCGACGCCTTGATCCGGTAGGTGCCGAAATCGCCCAGCGTATACAGCTCGTTCAGGTTCACCGTCCGCTTCATGGTCTCGCCCGGATTGAGCCGCAGCGGCTCCACTTCGTACTTCGCGTTTCGCGGCGGCACGATGCGGCCATCGACCGCGGTGATTTGAAACGAAAACCACGGGCCGCCGTCCACGGTATCGGCGAGCATCACTTCGCGCCCGACATTGTTGGTCACCACCACCGTCGCGAGGATCGGCTCATTCACCATGAAGGTGCGGCGCTTGATCTGCAGGTCCACGCCCAACTGCGCCTGCGCGACTCCGGTGAGAAAAAGCGAAAGGGCGAGCAGCAGCAGGGCAAATTGACGGGGAGAGCGCATGGAGGGTGGGATGGATGGCATAACTTGAGGCGTTTGGCAAACCCGCAGGCCGCGAGGCGCCCGGCCAAGCTCAGGCTGTTCAACCCGCCGCGCGCTCGTTTCAATGGCGTCATGTTCTCCCTTCGCCTCCTCCCCCTCCTTGCCGGCTGCGCCTGTCTGTCCGCGCAGGCGGCGCCGCCCGCCGCGCTCCCTCCGCGCGCGGATCTCTTGCTCGCCGCCTCCTTCGACGGCAAACTCGACGCCGACCACGCGGTGGGCGACCCGAAGCTCTACTCCGCGCCCACCTCGAATCGCGCCGCCGGCGCGCCCGGCCTGCCGGAAGGCGCCCTGGTCCAGCACGCCAAGGGTGAAGGGCGCTTCGGCGATGCGCTCCGCTTCACGAAAAAGATGAAGCCGGTGGTCTTTTTTCGCGGCGAAGAAAACCTCGGCTACAACACCACCGGCTGGAGCGGCTCGTGTTCCGTCTGGCTGAAGCTCGATCCCGACAAGGACCTCGAGCCCGGCTATTGCGACCCGCTCCAATTCGTCGGCCAGGCGTGGGACGAGGGAAACATGTTCATCGAGTTCAGCAAGGACCACACCCCGCGCCACTTCCGCTACGCCTTGCGCGCGGTGACCACCTTTTGGAACCCGGCCAAGCGCGGCTGGGAAGAAATCCCGGAGAAAGACCGCCCCATGGTCGGCGTCCATCAGCCGCCGTTCTCGCGCGAGCGGTGGACGCACGTCGTCTTCACCTTCACCAACGTAAATTCCGGCAAGGTCGATTCCGTGGGCAAGCTCTACCTCGATGGCAAACTGCAAGGCTCCTTCACGCGCCAGCAAGTCTTCAACTGGGAAGAGCCGAAAAGCGCCATCACCCTCGGCCTTAGCTATATTGGCCTGCTCGATGAGCTAGCCATCTTCAAGCGCGCCCTCACCGATGAAGAAGTAATGTCTCTCCACGAAAGCCCCCAGCCCGCCGCCGCGGCGCTGAAGTAACAACAAAGTGTCCATCTCGTCCCCTCCGCATCGAAAATAGAAATATAAAAAAGTGCTCAATCGAGATTGGGAAAGTGCTCGCAGTCTGATAGTCTGCCGCTGATGCTTCGAAACCACGCGCCACCGTCCGGCCAGCGGTTCGCACCCGCTCGCTGCTCCCGCGCGCCGGGTTCCCGATCACGGAGCGCACCTCCGCCCGCTCTTCGTCCCGCCCGTCATTCGTCCCCGGCCTGCCCCACGCCGCCGCAACTTCGCCCTGCCAACACGGCCTTCCCGCGAACAGACACACCGGACAAAACCCCCTATTTTTCGGGCGGCTATTCCCGCCTCCTCCGTGCGCCTCCGTGCCTCCGTGTGAGAATCAGTGGGGGTTGGTGGGCGGGCGAGAAAGAGGCGGGCGGTGCGGAGAAACCTCCCATTGTCCGATGGCGTAATGCGCAAAACCCGCAATCTCGTCCCATGTGTCCGAAAACTCCTTCCCAGATTGTGCAACATTCCCGCCCTTAACGCTCAAAAACCCGCAATCTAGTTCCACCTGTCCGAAAACCCCCTTCAATGCGCCGCCCTTCCCTCCTCCTGGCAGCACTGCTCGTCTGCACCGCCCCGGCGCTCGCGCTCGATCTGTACGTCGCCCAAGACGGCGATGACACCCTCTCCGGGACCGCGCCCAGCCGTGCCGCGACCGGCCCCGACGGCCCCTTCGCCACGCTGACCCGCGCCCGCGATTGGGTGCGCGAGTTGCGCAAGGCGGCCCCCCTCGCGGAACCCGTCACCATCCACGTCCGCGCGGGCCTCTACCCGCTGAAGGACACTTTCAAGCTGGAGGCCGCCGACTCCGGCACCGCCGAGGCGCCGATGGTCTATCGAGGCTATCAAACAGAACGGCCGATCCTCACTGGCGGCCTCCCGGTGAACGATTTCACGCCGCACCAAGGTAAGATCCTAAAAGCGGATCTCACCGCGTCGGGGCTGAAGGGCGTCGCGCTGCGGCAGCTGCTTTTCCACGGCGCCCGGCAGCCGCTGGCGCGCTATCCAAACTTCGATCCGGCCGAATCCGTACGGCGGCGGCTGGGCCTACGTCGATGGCGAGATGTGGCCGATGTACGCGGAGAAAGAGGGCGAGGATCGCACACCCTGCTCGTGAAGCCGCAGGATTGGCGCACTTGGGCGCGGCCCGAGGACGTCGAGGTCTTCATCTTCCCGCGCTACAACTGGTGGAACGATATCCTGCGCGTGAAGCGCGGTCGATGCGGAGAAAGCGCACGATCACCACCGCCAAGGACGCCAGCTATGCGATGCGCGCGAACGATCGCTACTACTTCCAAGACGCGCTCGAGGAGCTCGATGCGCCCGGCGAGTGGTACTTCGATCGAACTGGCGCGCACAGCTCTATTTCTGGCCGCCGGGGCCGCATCGCGGGCCGGCCCGTGCTATGCGCCGACGGCTCACGCGATATCGTGGAGCTTCGAAGGCGCCGATCCCACGTGACGTTTCGAGGGGCTCGACCTTCGAGTGCAGCGGAAGGCACCGCCATCGTCATGCGCGAAGACGGCGCACTGCCGCGTGGTCGCCTGCACGCTGCGGACTGTGGGCGACTTTCACGGCGCGGGCGTCAGCATCAATGGCGGCTCCGAAATGGCGTGATCGGCTGCGACATCTCGCACACCGGCAGCAACGGCATTTCGCTGAGTGGCGGCGAACGGCGACGCTCACCGGCGCCGGCAATTTCGCGGAAAACTGCTACATTCATCACGCGGGCGTCTTCTACAAACAAGGCGTCGGCGTGGCGCTCGAGCGGCGTCGGCCAGCGCGTGTCGCATTGCCTCATCCACGATACGCCGCGCTTCGCGCATTCAGTTTTCCGGCAACAGCCACGTGCTCGAATACAATCATCTTCGCCATCTCGCGCTGGAGACGGAGGATGTCGGCGCCACCTATTGCGGCGGGCGCGACTGGATCAGCCCGCGCGGCACGATCATCCGCTACAATTTCATCCACGACGTGCTCGGCTACGGCTGGAACGGCAAGTGGACCTCGCCTTATTTCGCCTGGGGCATCTACCTCGACGACAACTCGCGGCGGCGTCGATGTGATCGGCAATATCGTGGCCCGCTGCGGGCGCTCGCTCATGCACGGGCACAGCGCGCGCGATTGCCGCGTGGAAAACAATATCTTCGTCGAAGGCGGGCAGCGGCAGTGGGAATTCAATGGCTGGACGACCAAGCATCGCTTTTGGACCGATCACCTGCCCGCCGATGGTGAAGGGCTACGAAGTCCATGGCCAACGAGCCCGCCTGGCAAAAGCTGCGCGGGATGAACATTCCGTCCTCGCGACATGCCCGACCGCGAAGGCCGCGTGATGTAGCGGCAATGTATTCCACGCGCAACCTGATGGCGTGGAAAAACCCCGAGGCGCGCGCGCTCAACGTCGTCAACTTCGATAGCCCGACGAAACAACTTCGATCACAATCTATACTGGCACGACGGCCAGCCCATTCTCACCGGCGTGCACAAAGCAGGCCCGCCCATCGGCGGCAATTTGCTGACCAATGGCGCCATGGACGGCGAGCCCGAGAAACTCCCGGCCGACTGGACCTGGCAAATCCGCCCCCGCCCCGATGCGCGCGCCGTCACGGTTAAGGATGGCGAGCGCACCGCCCTGCGGATCGACGCCGCGCTCAACCCGGAGAAGAAGCGCGATAACTATCCGATCGTGGCCAGCCGCGAGCTGGAGCTGGCCCCCGGCAACCAGCTACCGGCTCCGCGCGAAAATGCGCAGCGATCGCGCCGGCGCCAAGGCGGGGCTCCTCTTGCAATGCTGGATACCGCCGCGCGAGGGCCAGCCCGCGCACTTCTGGGCCAGCTCGCCCGCGGAGGTGCGGCCCACCCTCGAGTGGAAGGAGTACGATCTGAATTTCACCCTCCCGCGCCAGGGCGAGCGCGGCTCGCACGCCGAAATGAAAAAGTACCGCGTCCGCCTCGATTGGAACCAGCCCGAGGGCGCCCTCTTTGTCGACGACGTCGAGCTGCAGCGCGTGGAAACCCTCGACGAATGGGCCTCCTGGCAAGCGCTCGGTGGCGACCGCCACAGCATCATCGCCGATCCGAAGTTCGTCGCCCCGGAGAAAGACGACTATCGCCTCCAGCCCGATTCGCCCGCATTCAAGCTAGGCTTCAAACAAATCCCGGTCGAGAAGATCGGCCCCTACCAGGACCCGCTGCGCGCCACCTGGCCGATTACCGAAGCCGAGGGCGCTCGCGAGAAGCCGCTCCGTTGACTAGTCATGGAGACTATCTTCGCCCTGGATCATGGCAAACTCGCCGTCGACCCGCGGTTCGCCTCGCTCGCCGGAAGACTTGGCGTGCCCTCCCGCATCGATTCCCAGGTTGCCTTCAATAAATATTGCCGCGAAGCCTGCCGGCTTTGGCGGGAGCACTGTCCCGCGGGAATTGGCGTGACGTCGGCGAAGTTTGCGGGATTGCTCCAGCACGTGCGGCGCGGCGGCGATGGAGCCATCCGCACGCCGTGGGGCGGCGTGGTGGTTACGCTGCACGAGCACCCGCGCGTGGAGAAATACCTGGTCGTTCGGCAGGGCGGTTATTTGGCTTTGGAGAGGCACGAGCAAAAGGACGAGCAGCTCGAAGTGCAGGAAGGCGCCGGGCTCATCTTATGGCGGCGCTCGCCGGGGCAGCCGTTGACCGTGCAGCCGCTCGAGCCCGGCTGCAAATTCCGCTTCGAGCCCGGCATGGAGCATTGCCTCATCGGCACGGAGAACGTGCTCCTCTTCGAGCGTTCGACTGATCCCAAAGGGATGGATCAGGACCTGATCTTCACTTACGAGCCGGACGTTCCTCCATGAACAACGAGTTCCATGCCTTCGGTGAAATCCTTTGGGACTGCCTTCCCTCCGGACGGCACGCCGGCGGCGCGCCCTTCAATGTCGCCGCGCATCTGGCGCAGCTTGGCGTGCGGTCTTCGCTGATCTCGGCCATCGGGCAGGACTCGCTCGGCGATGAGCTTCTGCAGATCGCGCAGGAAAAGGGAGTAGGTACGCGCTTCCTCGGGCGCGCGCGCGCCGGCCTGGCCACGGGCACCGTGCTCGTGACGCTCGATGCCGAGGCCAATGCGAGCTACGAAATCGTGCAGCCGGCGGCTTGGGACGAAATCGAAGTTTCGGCGGAGGCACGCGAGGCCGTGGCACAATCGCGTGCGCTGATCTTCGGCTCGCTGGCTGGCCGCTCACCTTACAATCTGGAGCAGCTCGATCGCCTGCTCTCCGTGCCAGGGCCGCGAAAATTCTTCGACGTCAATCTGCGCCCGCCCTTCGCCGATCCGGCGCTGGTCATCGAGCTCGCGAAGCGGGCCGACGTGATCAAGCTCAACGACGAAGAGGCGGGCCGGCTGGCCTCCTGGGTGCGCACCGGCGAAGCGACGCCCAACTTTCCGGGCAGCGCCGGCGCCGTGGCGGAGGCTTGCGCGACCCTCGCGGAGGCGGTCCACGCTTCGTGCATCTGCGTCACTCGCGCCGCGCAAGGCGCGGCGATGTGGGAGAACGGCCGGCTCCTCTGCGCGCCCGCGCCGCAGGTGGTGGTGAAGGACACCGTCGGCGCCGGGGATGCCTTCATGGCGGGACTGATGGTGGGCTTGGCGCGCGGGCTCGAGCCCCAGAACGTGCTGGAGAATGCGTGCCGCCTCGGGGCCTTTGTGGCGTCGCATCATGGCGCGACGCCTTTGCTGCCGGCGGAGCTCGTGCAGAAATTTCAGGCGGCGTAGCGCGCTATCCGCCGCTTTTGAAGAAGGCGATCAGGTCGGCAACGTCCTGCGGTTTGAGCGACTGCTCCAAGCCTTCGGGCATGAGGGACTGGCCGAGGCCGCGGATGCTCTTTATCTCGGTGCGCAGCAGTTCCTCCTTTCCGCCGCCGGGCTGGCTGAGCGACACCGTCGTGGCGGTTTCGCTGGCGATCACGCCCGGGAGGGTGCGGCCATCGCGGCATTCGATAAGGTAGGCGGCGTAGCGCGGCTCGATGGCGGCATTGGGATCGAGGATCGCGACGACGAAGTCCTGGGCGGGCTTGTTGTAAAAGGCCTTGAGGTCCGGCCCCACCGCGTGTCCGCGGCCAATGTAGGAATGGCACGTGGAGCAGACCGCATCGAAAAGCGTGGCGCCTCTCAAGGCGTCGCCTGGCAACTCGGCAACCTTGGCGTAGCTGGCGACCACGGCGGCGCGATTCCCGGCGGCCCCGGCGGGCCAGCTTTTTGCCACGCGCTCGCGGATGGGGGCGCTCGCATGTGTCGCGAGCGCCTGGCGGGTGGCCGCTGGCACATCGCCGACCGAAACGGCGCCGGCTTCGATGGCCTGCAGCAGCTCGATCGTCCACGGCTCGCGGCTGAGCAGCGTATTCAGAATGCGCCCGCGGAGCGCCGGGCCGTGTTGCAGCCAGCCGGCCAGCAGCAGGTGCGGCACGCGCTCGCTGCGACTGCGCCCGAGTTGTTCCAAAGCGGCTTTCTGCAGCTTCTCGCCGGATTGGGCCGAGAGGTATTCCGCCAGCCGCGGCAAATCTTTTTCCGGATCGTTGAAACCGCGCCCGAAGAGCCGGAGGGCGGCGGCGCGCTGGTCGATGTCCGCGCGGGGGTCCGCCGCCACCGCGTGCGCGGCCGCATACAGGCTGCGCAAAGCCCTGGCGCCGGGCAGGCTCGTGAGATTCTGTTTCTTTCGCTCCGCGGCCGCTTCGAGATGAGCCGCGGCGATCATCTGCCAGCCATGCGGTTTGCCTCCCGCCAGCAGGGGAAGCAACTCCTCGAGATTCTGCGAAACAGCCGCGGCGGTGGCGGCGAGGTTTCCGAGCAGATGATCGCGGCCGGGCCCCTCGAGCGGCGCCGCCAGCAAGGTGCGCAGAATACCGAGCGGCTGGCGGGCGCTGGAGCTCAGCACGGCGGCGCGCATCCATTCATCCGCGAGGCCGGCGCGGGCGAGCGCCGCCAGCGCCGGCCGGGCGGCGGGGTCGTCCCACTCGCCGAGGCTCAGGGCGAGCTGGTACCGCACAGTGAAATCAGGGTCATTCACCAGTTCCAGCGCCAGCGGCATCGCCGCTGGGCGCGTTTCGGCGAGGCGGACGGCGAGCCGCCGCACGCCGGGGTGGGCATCGGTGAGCGCGCGGCCGGCCATCTCCGGCGAGAGGGCCTCCAGCCCATCGAGGATGCACCAGGCTTGCGCACGCGCCGCCGGGGAAGCGCCGGTGCTCGCCACGCGCGTGAGCGGCTTCGATCGCCGCCGGCTCACGCCGCTCCAGCAAGAGCTGATGCACCAGATCGCGCGTCGTGCCATTCGGAGTATCCAAGGCGGCGACCAGCTCGAGCGTGGGCAGCTTGGTGAGATCGCGGATCGGCCGCAGCTTGGCGCCGGGCGGGTAGAGCCGATAAATGCGGCCCTGCCGCTCGCCGGCGCGCACGTCGAGCGAGGCCAGCCGATCGGCGGGAATCCAGCGCGTGTGCTCGATCACCGCGCGCACCATATCCACGACGTAGAGCGCGCCATCCGGGCCGGTCTTCACCTGGACCGGGCGCGACCAATGATCTTCCGACGCGAGGAATTCACTCTTCTCCTCACCCGCCGGGCGGAAGCCCGCAAAGGTCGCCCCGCGCGGCTCCAGCCGCATCCGCCGAACCAGATTATGCGCCGGCTCGCAGGTGAATGAATTTCCGTAATACTCCTCGCCCAGCAGCACATCGCGGTAGAGGCCGAGCCCGCAGGCGGAGGTGATGCGGCCATACGATTCCGGATGATTGAAGCGCTCCAGCGGCGCGCTCGCTGGGTTCAACAGGTTCGCGTCTTCGCCGTCGGGCACATTGTGGCTCGGTGTCGGCAGAGGCACGTGCGGGTTCCGCCGGCTGTAGCGCTCCGGCAACGGGAAGTGGAAAAGGAAGCGGCCGTTCGAGCAGCCGAACCAATTGTCCCAATCGTCGCGCACGCGGCCTTGCTGCGTGACGCCGGAGACGAGCTCCAGCTTCCCAGTCTCCGGTTGTATGCGAAAATCGCGCCCGCTGATATTCACCTCCTGGCCGGTGGCGGTGCTGCGGATGGTCCCGCCGAGCAGGCCGTTTGCGCCGTGCAGCCAGCCGTCGAGCCCGAGGGTGAGGCTGTTCACGCGCGCGTTGTAGTTATCGGTGTAAAAGCCGGTGAAGAGCTTTTTCACCAAATCCGCGCGCCCGTCGGCATCGGTATCCTCGGCGTAGAGAATATCGGGCGCGGCGCAGATCAGCACGCCGCGGCGCCAGGCGGTGATTCCGGTGGGGTACGGGAGTCCGTCGAGGAAGAGCGTCGCGCGGTCGTAGCGCCCGTCGCCGTCCGGGTCTTCGAGGAATTTCACGCGCCCGCCGGGCTTCCATTTTCCATCCATGCCGGTGGGATAATCCGGCTGCTCGACGACCCAGAGCCGGCCATCGGCGCCCCAATCCATCGCCACGGGATCCATGACCAGCGGCTCGGCTGCGGCGATCTCGATGTTCATGCCGGACCGCACGCGCATTGCCTGCAACGACTCGCCGGCGGTCTTCGGCAGCGCCGCCGCGGGCGAGGGCGTGCGCCGCTCGCGAAACGCCGCCGGGATCAGCTCGTGGACGGCGGAGACGATTCGCTTCTCGACGTCGGGGGCGAATTTCGTTGGCCGATCGTAGTAGACCATGGCGCCGGCGCCTTCGTATCCGCCCTCGTCCAGGATGCGCTTGGAGGGGATGTAACAGGGGACGTCGTTCGAGTAGCCGTTCACCCACAGGCGTCCGGCGTCGAACTCGCGCTTCAGGCGCAGGCTGTAATCCACCACGACCTCGCCGGGCAGGAAGACCATCGCCAGGCCGTCCCCGAAATTCCAGGTTTGCACGAGATACGGCAGATGCGTGGGGAGCTGCTCGCCGCGGTCGAGGCGCGCCAGGTTCAGGAGCGCGTGAAAGGCGATCTGCTTCGTCTTGGATTGCGCGAGGGCGGCCCACTCGTCGCGTGTCGGCAGCTTCTCGAAGGCCAGCTCGATGTTTTTCGTGCGGCACTCCAGCGGGCCGGTGAGCGGCCGCATTTCGCCTCGGGCCAGGCGTTTCGCCTCCGCGCCGAGCTCTTCGCCGTATTGCACCGCTTGCTCGAAGTGTCCGCGCGGCATCGGATTTTGATCGGCGCCGCAGCCGATCGCGGTGAGGGCGATGGCGCCCGGAAACTCGCGCTCCATCGCCTCCTGCGCGCAGCCGGCCCAATCGCCGTGCACCACATTAAAGCTGAGCACCGTGCAATGACACGCATAGCTGGCGAGCAGCGCGCGCACTTTTCCCTCCGGCGAGGTCACGCGCAAGACCGGCAGCTCATGATCGACCACCTTCGAGGTGAATCCGCGCCGGCGGTTGTTCGCGAAACCGGCCTTCCCGATGCTCCACGCGAGGCGGGCCGGCGCGCGGGCGTCCAGCGCCTGCAGGGCCACCTGTTCCAGCTTGTCCGTGAGCTCGCGCGTGTATCGCTCGATGCCGACCCGGTGCTCCGCGGGAATCTCCATGCTGAACAGATTCGGCAGCACGCCGCTCAGCATCGGCGCGCTATGGGTGTGGCTCGACGAGATGGCAACGCGCGCGCCGGTCACCTTGGTCCGCGCGGCCAGACGCCGCACCACCTCCTCGCGCATCGATGCCGGCACGCCGCAATTATCCACCGTCAGCAGCACGGCCGGGCCTTCCTCATCGCTGCCGAAAGCGAGCGCCTTGGCGAAGATCCGCTGCTCGACGCGCTCGAAAACCTCACGCCGGTTTCCGTAGCCGCTCAGGCGCACTGGGTAGGCTGGAGTGATGTCGACCTTGGCAGCGCCGACGGGACGGAGGGTGTCCGCGGCGGCGGCGAGATTCGAGAGAAGAAGGAGGGTGAAGAGAGGGAGGAACTTCATGGGTGTTGGCGCTCATGGTTTGCCTCAGCGACGCCTGAAGGCGACGCACGTGCGCATGGGGGAGTTTTCGGACAGGTGGGAAGAGATTGCGGGTTTTTGGGAGCTAACGCCGGGAATGTTGCACAATTTGGGAAGGGGTTTTCGGACACCTGGGACGAGATTGCGGGTTTTGGGCATCACGCAATCGGACCAGGGGAAGTTTCTCCGCACCGTCCGCTGTTTCTCGCCCGCCCACCGACCCCCACTGATTCTCACACGGAGGCACGGAGGCGCACGGAGGAGGCGGGAATAGCCGCCCGAAAAATAGGGGGATTTGTCCGGCGTGTCTGTTCGCGGGAAGGCCGCTCCGTGATGGGGAACCCGGCTCGCGAGAGCAGCGAGCAGGCGCGAAGCGCTGGCCGAACGGTGGCGCGTGGTGTCGAAGCATCAGCGGCAGACTATCAGACTGCGAGCACTTTCCCAATCTCGATCGAGCACTTTTTGGATTTCTATTTTCATCTTTGCCGCACAAAGAATGTGAACGGATCGAGCGTCGCGCGCTCCCACTTTTTGCTCTTGCGTGGTCCGGACAGGAAGGATTGCGTGAGCGAGTGCGTTCTCCACCTCGCCGATATGCCGAATGCCCGCCCCTTCCCGGAGCGGCTCAATAGGAGGTTAGTCGTTGCTACACTCGTTGCATGAACGAAAGCCCGGCTACCCTAACCCAACAAGCCGCACCAACACCAAGCGCGGAGCCACAGGTATTTCTGCCTCGTGGGCGAATCGGCGTTTGCTCCATGCTCTTCCGCTGGGTCGTCTGTTTCTGTATCCTTGCCACCACGGGACTACTTTTGCAGCAGACAGCCGAGAGTTCGCGCTTCGTCATCTCCGCAGGCATCAGCTATCCCGTTTTTGCGTTCATGATTATCACCGGCATCAAGCGCGCCCACGACATGGGGTATTCCGCCTGGGGCGTCATCCTTCTTTCGCTGCTACCGATTCTTTTTCTGCTTCCCGGCGCCAAGCAGAGCAACCAATACGGCCCGGTTCCCACACGATGGATCTGACGAGTCTTTTCCTAACATCCACAACGCCTAAATGTTGCTCGCGCCGCTCCACGAACGGACGCGTATGATTCTTGAGGTGGCCATCCTGAACGTCCGTGACGGAAGATGCGAGGCGTTCGAGACGGCGTTCCGCGAGGCGTCCCTCATCATTGCCTCGATGCCAGGCTACCATGCACACGAGCTGCGACGCTGCATCGAGGTTTCCAGCCGATACATCCTACTGGTGCAGTGGCAGCGACTCGAAGACCACACAGTTGGTTTCCGGCAATCCGCCGAGTATCAACAGTGGCGCACGCTGCTTCACCATTTCTACGACCCATTTCCCACGGTCGAGCACTACGGAGAGCCGCTTTGAGGAGCGCTGTTTTCAATTCGATCGCAATGCCAGGAACCACCCCAGACAACTGAGCGAAACACACGAACCATGCCATTCACCAAGACCATACCGATCCTGAGGATTCTCGACGAAGCCAAGGCCAAGGAGTTTTACGTCGACTTCCTTGGTTTCAAGATCGACTGGGGGAACCGAGCCACTGGAGCGTTATTCATGCAGGTATCGTTGGACGAGTGCGTGCTGCACTTATCGGAACACAGCGGTGACGCGTGTCCGGGTGCGGCGGTCAAGCTCCATACGGACAAGATCGAGGAATACGTAGAGCAGTTGGTCGCCAAAGAATATCCACCGGGGGTCGCAGAACAGGATCCGGGAGTCGCAGAACAGCCCTGGGGTAGTTTGGATATGGTGCTTGTCGATCCGTTCGGCAATCGGCTCATTTTTACGAACGCAAGTGGCCCCGTCCTCCGCGGCTCTTCTAGCTACTCGCAATGACCGCCCCGCTCAACTGCACTGCAGCGAACCCGGCCCTCGCGCTCTGGTGGCAATCCACGCCTCTCGTGGGCCGGGGCGCTGAGCTTGGGCCGTCAGGCGCTTCCAGGCGTGTCTCGTGAACGAACATTTTCCATGAGGCTGCCCTTTGCTCGTTGGTTTCTCTCCCATCCAGCGGCGATGTTCTATTGCCTCACTGCATCCTTTCTGCACGAGAACATCGGTTCACCTTCCGGCGCTCCAGCGTTCGCGGCTGGCCTGGCGTCGCTCCTCTTTCTTTCCAGCTTCGGTCTTTGGGTGCTCGCCGACGCCCGGCAGCGCGACCGCAGCCTGCCATACGATTTCGGTTCGTTCGTCTTCTTCGCGTGGCCGCTGGTGGTTCCCATCTACCTTTTCTCCACGCGGGGTTGGCGAGCGTTCGCGACGCTCGGCTTATTTGTCCTGCTTTATCTGGCAGCATTACTCGTCAGCAGCATTCCGTTTATGCTCTCGTCCGAGCAGTCATGAACCGAACCCACCACGGACCAGATTCGCAATGAACGAACCGCCTAACCATGTGCGGCGGCGAATTATCGGCCATGCTCCCACCGCCTGCGCCCCCGCCACCTTGACGCATAGGCGGCGCCGCGCTCCGCAGTCGCTGAGCTTGGGGTCGTTAGCGCTTCTTCGCGTACCTTGTAATCCAATGCTGGAAGTCATCTTTCTGAGTCCGCTTCTCGCCGTTCTCGCCGGCGCCCTCATTGCGCGCTTCGCTGTGCGTCGTCGCCCGTTTGCGGCTTCCGGCTGGGGTGTCGTCGCGGCGCTCGCAGCCGGTGCATTCTTTTTACCTTTGGCAGCCGGCGTCTGGATTCCCGATTTTGCGGGCACGACCCGCACCCTTGCCACGGCTGCCAGTTCCAGCGGCTACTCTTTCCGCGTTACGCAGGCTTGGAACTACTCCGACTTTTACACGACGTCTCTCTACATCACCGCGCCTGATGGCAGCGTCAGCAACCCATACCTCGACGGCGACGACAGCAAGAGCTGGAGTGTGCCCATCGCCATTGATGAACAGAACCGCCGTGCCACGGTTACGCTCAGTGGCGGACGCGCCAAGACCTTTCAATGGTGAACCTGTTTTCTCCGACGGCCGAAGCGCCTAACCATCGGAGGATTCGCCCTACTCGGTTTTCCCGGTAACAGCCTTGACGTCTTGAATGTACGTTCGATCACGTCTTACAATCCACCAATCAGCTTCTCATCGCTGGGTTTTCATCGATTCGCGAATTCATAATGAAGAAAGAAACTTATGAACATCAAGCCCTCTCCCTTTCTGAACCGCTCCCCGCATTTCATCCTCATCATCCTGGCGCTCGTCTGCGCTGCCACGGCGTCGGGCCAGACGGCGCCGCAGGTCACGGTGGGCGCCATTCGGCGCGCCTTTCACAATGGCGAGCACAACGCGTTCACGGATCTCTGCCGCTTTCGCGGGCAACTTTATCTCACTTTTCGGAGCTGTCCGGATGGGCATGCGGTTTTTCCCACGGCGTCAGTGATCGTGCTGCGGAGCCGGGATGAGGGCGCGAGCTGGGATCAGGTGCACCGGTTTTCGGTGAAGGACCGCGACACGCGCGATCCGCACTTTCTGGTCTTCCGCGAGCGGCTGTTCGTCTATACCGGCACCTGGCACAGCGGCCCGGCGGCCCTGCCGCGCGAGGAGTACGACCTGAACAAGCACCTCGGGTACGCCGTCTCGTCCGATGACGGGACGAAGTGGACGGCGCCGTTGATGCTCGAAGGGACCTTCGGGCATTACATCTGGCGCGCCGCGGCGCATGGCGGCAAAGCGTATCTGTGCGGCCGGCGCAAAACGGAGTTTGCCATCGCGCCGCGAGGCGAAGGCGGGGGCGTGCAGGCGCTCATGCTGGAGAGCGACGATGGGATCGTCTGGAAAAAGTGCGCCTATTTCACCGCGACCGGCGGCAACGAAACCGCGTTCCTCTTCGAGCAGGATGGCGGCGTCCTCGCGATCGCGCGGCCCGGCGGGAAAATGAAGAATGCGCAGCTCCTGCGCGCGGAACCGCCCTATGCGGAGTGGACGAAGAAAGACCTCGGCCGGGCGCTCGGCGGGCCGCTCGTGGCGCAGTGGCGCGGCGCGACTCTCGTCGGCGGCCGCAAGAAGGAGGAGGGCCAGGGGCCGAAGACGGCGCTCTTCTGGCTGGCCGGCGATGAACTGAAGGAATTCGCCGAATTGCCGAGTGCCGGCGACAATTCGTATCCGGGTTTCGTCGAGCTTTCGGGCCAGCGCGGCTTGATCTCGTACTACTCCACCCACGAGCGCGACGCGGATGGAAAGGAAATCACCGCCATCTTCCTCGCCGAGCTCACTCGGCAGCAGTGACGCCGGGCTGCGGTTGCGGCAAGGTTGCGGCGGGGTTGCGGCAGGGCAAAGGGGGACCTTTTTTTGAGGGTCGGGGTGGGCTCACACGGAGGCACGGAGGGACACGGAGTTGCGGCAGGGCAAAGGGGGCCTTTTTTTAGGGTCGGGGTGGGCTCACACGGAGGCACGGAGGGGCACGGAGTTGCGGCGGGGCAAAGGAGGGCTTTTTTTGAGGCGAGCTAAAAATATTTTCTAGCGCGATAGCGGATTCAGTGGTACTTGCCGCGCGCATCTTTCCTTGAACGTGTTTTCCACTCGCTTTCTCTCCTTGTTTGCAGCCGTCGCCTCGGCGGCGCCCGTGCTGGCCGCTCCGCCAACGGTTTCGATCACTTCGCCCGCAGACGGTGGAACTTGGGGCGCCACGAAGGTGTTGCAGGCCTCCGCCACGGCGACGGATCTGGAAGGCCCGGTCGCGAAAGTCGAATTTTATCTGGATGATTCCCTGACCGCCACGGACACGACGATCCAGAGCGGAACGCTGGGCGGCTTTTCCGTGGTCCTTTCGCCACGGCCGGCGCCCGGCGATCATACGCTGACCGCGCGGGCTTACGATGGTGCCGGAGAGATCGCGTTTTCGGCAACTCACACGATCCACGTCACGCCGCCGCCCCCGCCCCCGACGGTGGTGACCGGGAGCGTCGAGGCCACCGCGACTTGGGCCTATGTTCACGGGACAGTCAATCCGCGCAATAGCCCGGTCTCGCATCGCGATGTTTGGGTCGAGTTTGGACTTTCGACGAACTACGGCGGCACGACCAAGGGCGGCATCTTTGTCATCGGCACGGCCTTTGAAGACGATACCGCTCACCCGGTCCTGAAAAACCTCAACAGCCTCGAGCGGAATACAACCTACCATTACCGGGTGGCCGCCGAGAGCGCCTGGGGGATCGGCTACGGCGAGGATGCGACCTTCACCACGCCGGCGAACCTTCCGCCTACCGCGGGGGAGGCCTTTGGGAGCGTTTCCGGGACGGACGCGGCGGCAATTTATTGCGACTTCGGCGACCCCGATAACGAGCCGGTGACCATCACTTCTGTCAGCGCGCCGAGCCATGGCACGGTGGCGATTGGGAGCACGGTGGAAGGCGCCGATCTCACCTACACGCCGGGCGCCTCCTTCGAGACGACGGACGAATTCACCTACACGGTGACGGATCAGCACGGCGCCAGCGCCACCGCGACGGTGCGCGTCTTCAATCTCCGCCAAACCGCGCCGGGCCAGTATATCCTCACCATCGTCACGGAAACGGGGCCGCTGCGGGCGGTGGGCGCCGTGGGGCTGAGCGTGACTGGCACCGGCGTTTTCACCGGCGCCATGAATCTCTTCGGGGTCCGCTATCCGCTGCGTGGACGTTTCTCCACCGATGGCAACTTCGTGACGGAAATCGATCGGCCCGGAGCGCCACCCTTGCAGCTTTCCCTCGGCCAGTGGGGCGGGCCGCATGGCGTACAGATCGGCGGCATGGTGGGCGGCCATATGATCAACTCCGGCAGCAAGCTGGCCTTCCCGGAAAACGCGGCGGAAGCGGGCTCCTACACCATGGCGCTCCCCACAAACAACCCGGAGGCGCCGCTGGGCGATGGCTACATCACGGGGAAAGTGAGCCGGCGCGGGCGGGTCGTGTTTGCGGGGCGCATTGGCGATGGGCAGCCGTTCAGCTTTGGCACGCAATTGCGGCAAGGGGGGACGGCGGATCTGTTTGTCACCGCGGGCACCGCGCCGCGTGATCGGATTCACGGGCGGCTGCAATTTCCGGATGCCGCCCGGAGCGAATGCACGGGTGAGATGATCTGGTACAAGGCGCCGCGCACGAATGGCTACTTCCAGGCAGGCCTGCTCAGCACGATCCAGGTGGCGGGCTCGCGGCTGGTGCTCACGGACGAGGAAGACGAGATTCTCAACTACTCCACGGAGCTCGCCGGCCTGGCCATCCACTTCGAGGACCTGGAGGGGAAGGTGCTGCTCGACGGCAGCCTGAGCGGACCCGATGAAGATTCGTTGGTTTTCGATGAGGGGTCGCTGCTGACGGCTTCCCCGGCGCAGGCTCGCACCACCGTCGCCGCGCCGGGGCGGACCGTGACCATGAACGTGAACCGCCGCACCGGCGCCTTCTCCGGCACTTTCCGCAATCCCGCCGAAGCGGGCAGGCTGCGGAATTTCAGCGGGGTGCTGCTCCAGCATCAGAACGCCGGATCCGGGCTGCTGATGTTCGGCGGGCGGACGGGTTTGGTCACGCTTGCGCCGAAGTAGCGGTAGGGCGCGTTGCGCTGGCGATTCGGGCGCTGGGTGAGGCAAGCGGGACGCTTGCGATACGGCAAGCCGGAGGCTTGCGCTACGTGCTCGAATCGGCGCGAGGCGCCGTAGCGCAGGCGTCCTCGCCTGCCGTATCGCAAGCGTCCCGCTTGCCTCGGCCGTGCGCACTGCTCCAGGGCCACTCTTCCGCCACACGGCAAAGATTCGCCTTCACCGGGTTCTCCTCCACGTAGCAAACGCACCGCGCCACCTCTTCCGCATTCCGGCACCAATGGTCATACGACTCCCTTTGCCAAAATTCGCGCGCCGTCTTCCCCGGCAACAGGGCGTTCGCGGCTTTGGCGGTGAAGGATTTCCACGAGTGCAAAATCGAGCTGAGAACGTTGCCGGGCAGCGGCGTGACCACGACGTGGACATGGTTGGGCATGACCACCCACGCGTTCAGGCAGTAGCGCACACTGTCAAAGTGGCGCAACGCCGCGGCGACCAGTTCGGCAATCTCCACACGACGCAACCAGCACTGGCCATGAGCCGAATCGAGCGCCCGCTCGAAAGCACGAAAATACTCTCGCTCCGCGGCGCGTTTGCTTTCCGTTTCGGCAGCCTTTTTTGCCGACGCCTCGCTTTTGACTTGGAGACGCGCGAGGACTTCGCGTGGCAGAGAGTCCGCGAGACGGAAGGTGACGAAGTAAGTTCCGCCCTCGGCCTTGACGTGGGGGAGGTAGCCCCGCGAGTGCGAGCCTGCTACGAGATCGCCGGGACGCTTTTCGCCGGGCGGCTCGGCTGGCTTGGAACGAATCGCGTAGCCGAAACGACGGACAGCCTGACGGCGGTCGTCCGGCGGGGGATTCATGTTTGCGAGGGTGCCGGTGGTGGGCCGCGGAGGCAAGTGGGACGCTTGCGATACGGCAAGCCGGAGGCTTGCGCTACGCTACTGCTTCGTGAGCCCGAGTTCCTCGAAGATCGGTACGAGCGCGGCGGTCCATTTGGCGTAGCCGGCGGCGTTGGGGTGGAGCAGGTCGGGGAACTCCTCTTTTTTGCAGGCGCCCTGGCCGTCGTCGAAGAGCGTCCAGGTGTCGCAGAAGGTGACTTTGGGATCGTTTTGGAAGGCGGCTTCGTAGAGGGCGTTGAGGGCTCGGATTCTTTCGGGAAAGAGGCCCGGCTTGGCTCCGCGGGGCATGACTTTGCTGATGATGATGGGCATGGCCGGATTGGCTTTGTGCAGGTCGGCGACGATGGCCTGGAGATTGGCGGCGACGACTTCGGGCGGGCCGCCCTGGTCGAGGTCGTTGGTGCCGATGAGGATGGAGACCGCTTTCGGATGCAGGTCGAGCACGTCTCCCTGGAGCCGGGCGCGCAGCCCGCGCGTGGTGTCGCCGCTGATGCCGCGATTGGCGGTTTTGCAGTGCGGGAAATCTTTGGCGAGCGAGGACCAGCCTTGGGTGATGGAGTCGCCGAAGAAGACCACGGCGCCCTGGTCGGCCGAGGTCGATTTCGACCACTCGGTACGCCGGCTTTTCCAGAGGGTGCGAAACCAGATGCCGGACTGCATGGGGCCCTCGCCGGGGCAGAGGCTTGAAGGCGGCTGCGCCAGCGGGCCAGCGACGTTGGCAAACGGGACGGCCGGCTGCCCGCGCTTCTGCGCGAAGAGCCATGGGAGCAGCTCCGGCTCGGCGTAGGCGAGGCTCCACGAAGCGTGGCTCACGTAAGGATAGTCGCTATAGAGCGGGGCGCCGCCGGCGGCTTGGAGCGCGGCGATCGCTTCGCGGCTGCGCTCGGGCGGGACGACGGTATCGAGCACGCCGTGGAAGGCCCAGACGGGATGCCTTTTGCCACGCTCACGCGCGTGACATCGGCGCCGCCGCAGACCGGCGCGGCCGCGGCCCAGCGTCCGGGGTAGCGGGTGAGCAGGTCCCAAGTGCCGTAGCCGCCCATGGAAAGGCCGGTGACGTAGAGGCGGTCGGGATCGATGGAGAATTCCTTTTGCACGGCGTCGAGCGCGCCGGCGGCAAGCGCGAGCGCGGGCATCGGCTCGGGGGTGAACGGGTTCGGCCCGGTCCAGCCCTTCGGCGTGGCGATCCACGTTTCGTTCGGCTGGACATTGCGGCGCCATCGACGAAGCAGGGATACTTCTCCTGCACCTCCGGCTTGGCGAAAAGCGGTGCGCCGTGCTTGAGCTGCGCCGCGTTGTCGGCGCCGCGCTCTCCCGCCCCGTGGAGGAAGATCACGAGCGGATATTTCTTCGCGGCGTCGTAATTCTTCGGCTTGAGCAGACGGTAGCCGAGCGTTTTGCCGTCCGCGCCGGTGAAGGTGCGCGCTTCATAGACGGTCTCGGGCGCGGGAGCCTTGGCGGCGTCATCGGCGAAAACGGGCGCGACGCAGAAACCGAGGAGGGCGAGGGCGAAGGGAACGAATCGCATGGCAGGAGACTTGTGCGAAATCTGCATGCGCGTGGCGAGCATTCACGCACGGCTCCGGCTCAGGGAGGCTGGCCAGTGCGAGGATCGGGCTCCACTATCGCCGGCTTTGCGCATGAGCCTTCCCACGCCGCCCGCCAACTCCGCCACGCGCGTCCTGTTCGCCAGCCTCGTCGGCACCACCATCGAATTCTTCGATTTCTACATCTACGCGACCGCCGCGGTCCTCGTCTTTCCCGCCCTCTTCTTCCCCGAGGGCGCGGGCCTGGCGGCCACGCTGCAATCCATGGCCACCTTCGCGCTCGCCTTCGTGGCGCGCCCAATCGGCTCCGCGCTTTTCGGCCACTTCGGCGATCGCCTTGGGCGAAAATCCACCCTGGTGGCGGCACTGCTCACCATGGGGTTTTCCACCGTGCTGATCGGCCTGCTGCCGACGTATGCCTCCATCGGGTTGCTCGCGCCGCTCTTGCTGGCGCTCTGCCGCTTCGGCCAGGGGCTCGGGCTTGGCGGCGAATGGGGCGGCGCGGTGCTCCTCGCCATCGAAAACGCTCCGCCGCACCGGCGCGCCTGGTACGGCATGTTTCCGCAGCTCGGAGCCCCGCTCGGCTTCCTCTGCTCCACCGGGATCTTCCTGCTGCTCACGCATTACTTGAGCGAATCCGCGTTTCTTTCCTGGGGATGGCGGCTCCCGTTCCTGGCCAGCGCGTTGCTCGTCCTGGTCGGCTTGTACGTGCGCCTGCGGCTGTCCGAAACGCCCGCCTTCCAAGGCCTGCTCGAGCAAGGCCAGCGCGAGCGCGTGCCGATGCTCACCGTCTTTGCCAGGCACCGGCGCGCCCTCATCCTCGGCACGTTCGCGGCCCTCTCCACCTTTGTCATTTTCTACCTGATGACGGTCTTCACGCTCAGTTGGGGCACCGCCTCGCTTCACTACAGCCGCACGCAATTCCTCCTCCTGCAAATGGCCGGAGTCCTCTTCCTCGCGCTCGCTATCCCCCTCTCCGCGCTCTGGGCCGACCGCGTCGGACCAACCCGTGTTCTCATCACCGCCGATCTCGGCATCATCGTCTTCGGGCTGATGTTCCAGCCGCTCTTCGGCTCCGGCCACCCGCTCGGGGTGCTTGCCTTTCTCAGCCTCGGCCTCGGCCTGATGGGGCTCATCTACGGCCCGCTCGGCACCGCCCTCGCCGGCCTCTTTCCGACTGCGGTCCGCTACACCGGCGCCTCCCTCAGCTTCAACCTCGCCGGCATCTTCGGCGCCTCCATAGCCCCCTACGCCGCCACCTGGCTGGCCAGCCACCACGGGCTGCCGTATGTCGGGTACTACCTCTCCGCTGCGGGGCTGATCACCTTGGGCGCTTTGCTGGCGATGCGCTCCACTCCGCACGAGGCCTTCGCCCAGGCACCGCGCCACAATTGACTACTCGAACTTCGATGCCCAAAGGCCCTCCTGCCACCGCGCTTTCCGCTTTGAGGATCGCGCATCCGCTTTACACTCTCCGCCTCCATGGACGCCATCGCTCCTGCCGCTTTGCTCGCGCAGAATCCCACTCTCGATTCCTGGGTCGCCAAAGTGCGCGATCATTGCACGCCGGACCGCGTCGTCTGGTGCGACGGCTCGGAGGCGGAGAAAGCAGCGGCTCACGCGGCAGGCGGTGGCGCAGGGCGTGCTGATCGAAGCTGAACCAGGAAAAGCTGCCCGGCTGCTACTATCACCGCTCGAACCCGAACGACGTGGCGCGCGTCGAGCAATGCACCTTCATCTGCACGCCGACGCGAGGACGAGGCCGGGCCGACGAACAACTGGGCGCCGCCGCGCGAGATGTACGAGAAGCTCTACGGCCTGCTGCGACGGCGCGATGAAGGGGCGCACGATGTATGTCGTGCCGTACCTCATGGGCCCGCCCGGCTCGCCGCTGACGAAGGTGGGCGTCGAGATCACCGACTCGATCTACGTCGTGCTCAACATGCGCATCATGTCGCGCATGGGCCAGGTGGCGCTGGATCAGCTCGGCGACAGCGACGACTTCAATCGCGGCCTCCACAGCGTGCTCGATTGCAATCCCGAGCGCCGCTTCATCGCGCACTTTCCGCAGGACAACACGATCATCTCCGTCGGCTCCGGCTACGGCGGCAATGTGCTGCTCGGGAAAAAATGCCTCGCGCTGCGCATCGGCAGCTACCTCGGCCGCAACGCAAGGCTGGATGGCCGAGCACATGCTGATCCTCGGCGTCGAATCGCCCGACGGGCGAGAAGACCTACGTCGCGGCGGCTTTCCCGAGCGCGTGCGGCAAGACGAACTTCGCCATGCTCATCCCGCCGCCGCACTTTCAAGGGCTGGAAGATCACGACCGTCGGCGACGACATCGCGTGGATGAAGCCCGGCCCGGATGGCCGGCTCTACGCGATCAATCCCGAGGCCGGCTATTTCGGCGTCGCGCCGGGCACGAACTACAAATCGAACCCGAACGCGATGCAGACCATCGCGACGCGACACGATCTACACGAACGTCGCGCTCACGCCCGATCGGCGACGTGTGGTGGGAAGGCAAGGACGAGCCGCCGCCCGCGGGCCTGCATCGACTGGAAGGGCAACCCGTGGACGCCCGACTCGAAGGAAAAAGCCGCGCATCCGAACAGCCGCTTCACCGCGCCGATGACGAACAACCCGGCGCTCGCCCCCGAGGCGCAACGACCCGCAGGGCGTGCCGATCAGCGCGATCATCTTCGGCGGACGCCGCGCGACGCACGATGCCGCTCGTCTTCCAGGCGTTCAACTGGATCCACGGCGTCTATCTCGGCGCCACGATGGGCAGCGAAATGACCGCCGCCGCCGCGGGCGCCGTCGGCCAGGTGCGCCGCGACCCGATGGCGATGCTCCCGTTCTGCGGCTACAACATGGGCGACTATTTCAGCCACTGGCTCGGCATGCGCCGCGACACTCACCGATCCGCCGCGCATCTTCCACGTGAACTGGTTCCGCAAGGACGCCGACGGCAAATTCCTCTGGCCCGGCTTCGGCGAAAACATGCGCGTGCTGAAATGGATCATCGACCGCTGCACGGCCGCGCCCGCGCGCGCGAAACGCCGATCGGCTGGATGCCGCGCTACCAGGAGTTCGACTGGACCGGGCTCGATTACCCGCGCGAGCAATTCGACGCAGTGCATGAAGATCGACCCCGCCGAGTGGCAGCGCGAACTGCATCTCGCAGACCGAACTTTTCCTCAACGCTCCACGACCGCCTGCCGAAGGAGCTCGATCTTCCAGCGCGAGCTGCTCATCTCGCGGCTGTAGCGGTATTGGTGTTTCGGCGGGTTCGGTGGTTTCTCGCCACCACGGACGGTCGGGCTTAGCGTTCGGTGAGCGCGGCGACGCCGGGGAGCTCTTTGCCTTCGAGCAGCTCGAGGGAGGCGCCGCCGCCGGTGGAGCAGAAGGTGACTTTTTCGGCGAGGCCAAACTGTTTGACGGCGGTGACGGAATCGCCGCCGCCGATGATGGTAACGCCCGGATTGGCGGCAACCGCCTCGGCAATGGCGCGGGTGCCTTTGGCAAAGGGCTCCAGCTCGAAGACGCCGACCGGGCCGTTCCAGAGGATGGTCTTCGCCTTGGCGATTTCCTCGGTGAAGAGCTTGATGGTTTCCGGGCCGATATCGATGGCTTCCCAGCCCTCGGAGATGCCTTGCTCGGGGGAGACGAGGGGCGTGGGGCGGGGCGTGGCGGTGGCGCTGAATTCCTGGGTCTCGAGGTTGTCGACGGGGAGGAGAAAGCGGATGCCGCGGCGATTGGCGAGCTCGAGGATTTCGGCGGCGAGGTCTACTTTGTCGGCCTCGACGCGGCTCTTGCCGGTGGGGATGCCCTGCGCGCGGAAGAAGGTGTAGGCCATGGCGCCGCCGATGAGGAAGGTGTCGGCCTTTTCCATGAGCGACTTGATGACGCCGATTTTGTCGGAGACCTTGGCGCCGCCGAGGATGACGAGGAAGGGGCGGCCGGGGTTTTCGAGCTCGCCTTCGAGGTACTGGAGCTCTTTTTCCATGAGCAGGCCCATGGCGGCTTGTGGCACGAACTTGGCGAGGCCGGCGGTGGAGGCGTGGGCGCGGTGCGCGGCACCGAAGGCGTCGTTCACGTAGAGGTCGCCGAGGCTGGCGAGGGCCCGCGCGAAGCCGGGATCGTTCGCCTCCTCCCCGGCGTGGAAGCGGACGTTTTCCAGGAGGGTCACGTCGCCATTCTGCATGTGATGGATGATGGCGTTGGGGATGTCGCCGATGACATCGTGCGAAAAGGCGACGGAATGATGGATCAGCGTGTGGAGATGATCGCCGATGGGGCGGAGCGAGTATTTGGGGTTCGCCTGGCCTTTGGGGCGGCCGAAATGAGCCATGATGATGACCTTCGCGCCGCGCTGGCGGAGGTATTCGATGGTGGGCAGGCTCTCGCGCATGCGGGTGTCGTCGGTGATGCGGAGATGGCCGTCTTTTTCCTCGGTGGGGACGTTGAAATCGACACGGAGCAGGACGCGTTTGCCGGCGACGTCGAGGTCGCGGATGGAGAGCTTGGGCATGGGGGAGGGTGCGGAGCGGGGGCGGGGGATGGCAAGCCCGGGGTTTGGGGTTCCTACCGCGCGGTTGCGGTTGACCGTGGATTTTCACCCACGGCTATTCATGTTTTGCCCTTCCGGGGCAGGCACGGCACGGCGCGTTAGCTAGCTCCACGCCACCTGCCCCTGAAGATCCCGGTACAGCCGATCGAAGGCGTAGGCGCCCAAGGCGAAGCCGCGCTCGATCAGCTCGCGTTTTTCCGCGCAATCCCACTTCGGCTCGAGAAGCCGAAAAAGCTCATCGGCATGCTGGAGATCGAGCTCGGAGTGGAGCGCGTAGTGGAGCAGCTTTTCGCGGGGGACCCAGCCTTGGGCCACCACCGCCTGGCCGATCTCCGCGCTGAGCCGCGCGAAGGCGTGCTCGATCACGCTGACGCAGGCGATTCCCACTTCGAGCTCTTCCAGGAGGCAAGCGGAGTAGAGGACGCTGTTGAAGGCGTGCACGGCGGGAGAGGGCCGCTGCCCGCGCACCTGCGCGGGATCGCTGCCGAGGGTCTGAAGGAAGGCGAGGAAAGTCTCGGCGTGGGAGGAGCTGAGCTGAAAGCCACCGTGTTCCTCCACCACGTTGCGAAGGAGATCGATGCGCGAGGCGTAATCCGGCGAGCGGGCGAGGAGGCCGGCCATCGGGCGCGAGAAGAAGGCGACGGCAAAATAGAATTGCTCCTGCGCGGAGCGAAAGTCGGCGAGGCTGAGGCGGGCGGCACGCAGCGCTTCGAAAAACGGGTTTTGCCAAAGCCCGGAGCGGGCGAGGGAGAGGTCGGCGCATGCGCGGAGACTCGAGCGGTCGCCGTCGGTGTGTTTCTGCGGTGGGGACATGCGCGGGCCTGCGTGGTTAGATCTCCGAGGTGCTGATGTTCCAGGGCGCGCCGGCCGTTTCGAGCTCGGTAGCGTAGACGGTGGCTGAGGCTTCCACGATCCCTGTGCTTTCGCCAAGCAAATCGCGAAAGGCGTCGCGATCGGCCGCGGGCACCGCGGCGAAGAGCGCGGGCGCGAGCTGTCTTTGCGAGCAGCGGCGGAGCGCCTGGCGGAGGAGTTTCGCGCCGGTGGGCGGATCGCCGTAGGCGAACTTTGAAAGGTGCGCCACCATCATCTCGGCGCCATCCTCGAGGAGCAGGCGCTTCGCGCGGCGGGTGTCCTCAAGAATGCCGCAAGCGCTCCCATCCGGCGCGACGAGGCCTTCAGGCGTGGAGACGGAGCGCGCTTCGGGAGTCCCACCCAAAGGTGCGATGGCATTTGCAGAGAGCGTGCGATGACGCGCGTCGAGCTCCGGCATGGAAACGATGAGCGGATCCTCCGCGCTGCCGACAGACTGGTTCACCGGAAGACGAAAGAGCGCGATCTCGCCGCAGGCGCGAAATGGGTGCAGACCGAGCTTTCCTGTGTAGGCGGAAGGCAGCCGCGCGGTGCCCTGCATCACCACCCCGTACGCGCAGGTGGCGCCTTGGGAAAGGCACCACGAAGTTGCGGCGGCGCCGAGCCTCATTAGCGTGTAGCCGCGGCCGGGCCCCTCCGCGATCTTGAGATCGCCGAGGTACGCGGCGGTGCGGCATTCGCCACCGGGAAGTTGCAGATGGCGAATGGCCACGCCGAGCGTGCCGCGGATTTCGCCGCGCTGATCGACCGCGACAAACGAGCCGGCGCGGCCTGGCGCAATCGCGCGGAAGAAGCGCGAGTAATCGTCCCCGTGCGAAATGCGGAAGCGCTGCCCGGGCCCGAGCGGATAACTAAACTGCGCCTCGAAGCGGTGCAGCGCCTCGGACAGCGCGGGGGCGGGCGGCGCCTGGAGCAGGTGAATCTTCACAGCCCCGCCTTCTTTTCAGCGATGAAGAGCGCCCGGTAGAAAAAGCTGCGGTCGTGCGCATGCAGCGTTTCGGATTCCTCCCGGCGCCAGTGGAAGCCCGGCGCGGCAGCGGGGATATCGAGCGTGGAATTGAGCTGGCGGATGATCACGGCGCCGCCCGGTCGCAGGGCGCGCCACGCGCAGCCGAGCGTCTCCGCGGCCGCCGCGGGCGAGAGCCAGTCCAGCACGTTGGAGAGGTGGATCATGTCGAGCGATTCCGCCGGGGTGCTGGCGAGCGCGTGCAGCGCGGTGCTGTGCTTATAGATCACCTGCGGCCACGCGTGCGGCGGTGCGGCCTCGAGCCAAAGATAATGCGCGCCAGGCAAGAAGCGTCCGAGCAGCAGTTGCGCGAGGAAGGGATTTTCACGCGCCGGAAAGGTGGAGAGTGCGGCCTGGGTCCGCTCCGCGAAATGTCGCGCGAAGGTGGTGCGCGCGTTACCAGTCGCCTCCGCGCCGAAAAGGCGGATGAGATTGGGCAGGCGCATCACGCTGGCCAACGCGGCCTCGATCGCCTGACCGAGCAGCGTGGAGGAAGCGGCCCGCCGGTGCTGCTCCGCCGGATCGCCGAGCCGGAACAGCGTCTCCAGTTCCTCGCGGTGAGGATTCAATTCGGCGCGCAACTGCGCAAAGAGCCGCTCGTATCGGCCTGCGTGGTCGGGTCCCCAGTCCGAGACGAGCTCTGGCGGGCCGAAGACGGTTTCTGGGAAGTCGAGCGCTTCGAGTATTTGGGCGAGGCGAAAGCGCCTCTCCGAGGGCTCCGCGCGGGCATGGCCGAGCAGCGCGAGCCGATCCGCGGGCTGGTGATGCCGGAGCAAGTGCAGCTTGAACCGGCAAAGCGCAAGCTGGGCCGGGTTGATATCGACAAGCACGAGCCGCGAGGCGCGCCCGGAGGCGCAGAGCCATGCAGCGGTGTCGCCGCCGGAGGCGATCATGAGGATACGGACGCCGAAACCGAGCCGCTGGAGGACGGCCGCATCGACCGCCGGGTCTTCCCGCACCTGGCTGAAGGCGAGCGGCAGGCGGGCGGCTTCCTCGGCCCATGCGTCCGGCTTATCTAGGCTGCCCTCTTCCATCGGCGATAAAGTGAGCTCCTCGAATGCATAGGAAGAGGATGAGCCCGGCGAGCAGATCCACCGCATAGTGATAGCGCAGATAAAGCGTGGAAGCGAGCAGGCCGAGGCCGGGCACCAGCATGATCCAGAAACGCCGGCGGCAGGCGCGCCAGTCGTACTCCAGCAGGAGAAGGGTATTCATCATGTGCAGGCTGGGGAAAGTGCCGAGGGGAGAAGCGCCGGAGCCTACCACGAAATGATTGAAACGCGCGAGCGGCCCGCCCGCGAGCGCGGCTGAAAACAGGTCCGGATAGGCGGCACCCGGCCCCAGCGCGGGAATGAGAAGATACCCTGCAAAACCGAGCGCGAAACCGGTGAATAGGCTGCGCTCCCACTGGCGCATCGCGCGATCGCTTTGCCTGATGACCCAGATCAAAGCGACGTGGAGATAAACTAGATAGGAGAGGTAGCACGCGCTCATCGCCTCCACCAGCCCGGACGAGGGGGCACGGCTCATCGCAACCGCCGGAGTCTCTCCGAACAGGATGCGATCGAGGGCGAGCAGCGAGGCGTCGCGCGGCGGCGATCCGAGCTCCTGCGAGATGCGGCTGGTGGCGCCATAAAACCAAAGCGAGAAAAGGTAGTTAGCCATGACTCGCAGGCGTTCATCCACGGGTCTCTCTCGCGCGCACAGCCAGCTTAGCCACGCGAGGTAAAGAGCAGCTCCGAGGGCGGTTTCGATCCCTGCGCCCGTGCGCCACTTACCCGCGGCGGCGAGGAGCAAGAATGCCGCCGCGCCGAGCAGCGCAAATGCTCCTTCGTAGATACGAAGCTTGGAGAGCCGCACGCCGGGATTCAGCTTCTCTCTGAGGCGCGCCGCTGCCCCAGCGGGCTGCGCCGGAAGCTCCCGGCAATGAATTCGCGCACGAACTCGAAGTACGAGCGAATGAAGGGCGCGCCTTGCCTTCGCAGATCCTCCGCGAGCAGCGCGTGCACGCGCGGCAGTTGGTACCACGGCACCCTCGGATAAAGGTGATGCTCCAGATGGTAGTTTTCGTTGCACATGAAAAAGGCCGTCACGCGATTCGTGAGGATCGAGCGCGTGCCGCGCACCGGGTCCCCATGAAACGCCTCCAGCAGCGTGTGCTGGCTCATGCCGCGGATATTCACGAAAGTATTGATGATTAGCATCGGAATTAGCCACGCATGCAGCACCAGCATGAATGGAAGCTGCGTGAGCCCGTAGACCAAGAGCCCGGCCAGGCCGAGCTCCGTCGCGATTCCCGCGCGGTCCGCTCGCGTGCCGTGACGAAATCCCAGGATCGGAATGGCCACGATATAAGCGGGGTAGCCGATCAGCAGGCGGCCCCAATTCATGAGGAAAACCAGCCAGCTCCAGCGCGTGTAATTTGGATAGTGATCGGGATCGCCCTCGTCGCCCAGGTGCTCGTGATGGCGCAAATGCAGCACCCGGTAGGCGGAGAAGTTTTGCAAGACCGGCGCCGCGCAGAGCGCCCCCAGCACGGCGTTCCACCGCCGGTGGCGAGAGAGCGAACCGTGCACCGCCTCATGGGTGAAAAGGCTGATCCCGTGGAGCGAAGCGGCCGCGACCAAATAGCATGGCGCCAGCGCGGACAAACCCAACCAGCTCGCTTGGGAAAGTGGACCGTGGAAGAGGCAGGCTACCGCCGCGCTGCCCACATATAGAGAAACAAAAATCGCCAGGCGCAGAGCGTGCCGCCCATCGATGATGCAAAGCTCGCGCAAGAGACTGGGCTCGAGCTTTAAGGCTTCGGCTGGCGTGGAGAGGCTCATGGAGGTCAACGCGGCGGCAGCGCGTCGGCCGAAGCGTAGCATCGCTTCGGAGTTCGAGCCACGGGAGAAAGCCGGCAGTCGGTACGCGGGAAACCCGGCCCGGATTTTCGCGGAGAAATTCTGCGGGGTCGCTTCGGCGCTGGACACCACCGGTGATCCCCTTGCCGAGCGTTTCAGATCGCCACCGGGCGCAAAAGGTGTATCAGTATCACCTCACCGGGCGCTGTTTGCTCCTGCGTGCTTTAGCCTCAACCCAGCCGGGGTGGCGAAATGGCAGACGCGCCAGACTTAGGATCTGGTGGAGAAATCCGTAGGGGTTCAAGTCCCCTCCCCGGCATCTCCCGTGGCTCACGGGACGGCAAAACGAAAGGTCCCGCCCATCCCTCTCACTCCGATAGCGCTGAATTCGAGGGACAAGCGGGCCGAAGCCAATCATGCCTCAGACAGGGGAGTGTGTCCATCGGGGTTGTCCCGCATCGGGGCCGAGCGCTCATCGGTAGAGCGAGAAGGGGGCGCGCGGCGGGCCGGCGGCCTCAATTCAATTCCGGAACGGAAGCAAAGGTGCCCTTGAAGCTGGGCAAACTGCGTGATTGGAGCTTCTGCTCCGTCTCGATCACGACGATCCGGTGATTCTGACAAATCGCCGCGTCATCCTTGGTGAGCGCCGCAAACTCGGAGGCGCCGAGGCTGATCGTCTGCAGTTTTCGCGCGGGGCTGAGACGGGTCAAAACGGAATCGGGGATCATAAAGTGGTTCGAGGCGACGCCTCTGCGGGAATGCAGATACTCTTGCACATTCAAGGCGAAAGCGAAAAGGCGGGCTGACTCCCTCTCACGCTGTAGGGCTGAACTTGGTGAATCCACTCCTCAGAGCGATGCGGTAGCCACCGAAGGCGGATCCTGCTTGGGTTGGGAGATGCAGCCCGCCTTCCTCTTCGCCCCAGGCGCCGGCGCCCCTTCCTTCCACCCGTGGATGCAGCACTGGGCAAAACTCCTCGGGAGCATCGGCCGGGTTCGAACGCTCGACTACCCGTACATGAGCGAAGGCAGGAAGCGGCCCGATTCACTGCCGCAGCTCATTGAGGCACACACATCGGCACTCCGCCAACTCCAGCAGTCGCACGATGGACCAATCGTGCTGATCGGCAAGAGTATGGGCTCGCGGATCGGCTGCCACGTATCGCTGAAAGAGAAGGTGGCTGCGGTCGTGTGCCTCGGATACCCGCTTTGTGGCGCGGGCGATCCCACAAAGCTGCGGGACAAAGTTCTGCGAGAGATGACTGCGCCAATCCTTTTCGTTCAAGGTACCCGAGACAAACTCTGCCCGCTGGAACTCCTGGAACCGATTCGCGCCGGGATGAGCGCACGCCATGCGCTCCACGTCGTCGAAGAAGGTGACCATTCGCTGCTCGTGACGAAGAAGTGGCTCAAAGCGCACGGGCAGACGCAGGAGGAGGTGGATCAGCGGATTCTCGAGAGGATTTGCCGTGTTGTTTCGAGACCACACTGAGCAATGGAAATCCTCGACCTGCCGGCTCTTTACCCGTCACATCGGGGATGCCCGAGGAACGCAGCAGTGCTCATGGGGAGGAAAGACCAAACGCGCGGCCGGCGATATCGTGGCTCATCGCCGTCCTGCGCGTTCTGGTGCTTGCGCTCTTCGGGTTGACGCTGACGGCCTGTCTTGGGGCCGGGCACCAAGTCCTCGAGCTGTTCTCGCATTTCCGGGTGCAGTACGCGGGCTGCGCTCTTTTGGGCGCCGCCGCCCTTCTGCTGCTTCGGGATCGCCGGGGTGCCCTCCTCGCCTTTGTCGCCCTGGGCGTCAATGCGTGGCACGTTTTGCCCTGGTATTTCGGCCGGCCCCAGCCCGCGCCGGCTCAAGGGGCTACTCTTAAAATCTTCTTTTCGAATGTCTATACCGGCAACCTTGAAAGCCGTCGCCTTTTGGACGTCATCGCTAGTGAGAATCCAGACATCGTCGTGTTGGAAGAAATCGATCGTCGCTGGGTTGGTGAACTTTCGGATTTATTCCATAACTACCCTGCCTCGAAGGCGGTTCCGCGAAGCGACAATTTCGGCATTGGAATGTGGGCGCGCTTGCCGGCCACGATCACCGAGATAACGCTGCCGGGAGACGTGGTTCCAAGCCTCTCCGCGCAAATGGATTGGCGCGGCAACGAGATCGCCCTGCTGGCCGCACATCCAGTTCCGCCAGTGCAATCCGCGATGTTCCGCCTGCGGAATGCCCAGCTTGGCGCCATCGCAAATTGGGCACGAGCGGCCACGCATCCCTGCGTCGTGATCGGTGATCTGAATGTAAGTCTGTGGTCTCCCTACCATGCGCGCCTCGTTCAAGAGTCTGGCCTGCAAAATGCGCGCCAGGGGTTCGGAGTGCTTCCCACCTGGCCCACCCACACGCGAATGATGATGATCCCCTTGGATCATTGCCTGGTCAGTCCGAACGTTGGAGTTCACCAGATCAGGGTCGGGCCGCACATCGGCTCGGATCATCTCCCGCTCATCGTGGAATTGCGCCTCCCGCTTCTTTTTCAATCTTTCCGGCCTTCACGAAACATGAGATGGTTTAGCGTCACCGAATGAAGCTCGTCTTCCACGCCACTCTCGAGGGCGATCATGTGCAATGGACCGAAGGTGAGAGGCCCGACCCGGCGCTCGGAAGCGTGCCGGTGACCGTCCTCGTTCATCCCCCTTCAGTGCAGCGGGAATCGGCGGGTGAACCGTGCATCCGGCGAACCCCGGAGGTGTGCGGTGGCGACGCTTGTTTTGGCCCTTGCCGAATTCCGGTTTGGCTGGTCGTCGAAGGGTGGCAGCAGGGATGGTGTGATGAGGAAGTGCTCGCTGCCCACCCGGTACTGCGACGCGAGCACCTTGCCGCGGCTCGCGAATACTACGGCGCAAATCGGCAGGAAATTGATTCGCGCATCGCCGAGAACGCTGCCGCCTGATGGCTTGGACGATCACAGCATCGAGGGGGGTGTTGCATGAGACGCAGCGTCGCTTCCTAACTCCAACTGCAATCTCAGAATCGCGCGAATCGCCATGCCTTCACAGCATAGGAGCGCATTGCGCTCGCGCGAGGTGTACGTCTATGGTGCTCGTTTGCAGTGAGCGACACCGAATCCATCAGCGTCTCCGCGGTCATCGAAGCCCCCATCTGGCGCGTCTACCAGAACTGGCGGCGCTTTGAGCGATTTCCCCTCTTTGTCCCCACGGTGCGCGAGGCCCGCTGGCTCAGCAAGGATCAGCTTTACTGGCGCGAGGAGCACGAGGGGAAGGAGTACGTGTCCACCTTCCAAGTCACGATGAAGCTAAGCGAAAGTAGCCTCTCCTGGCGCAGCCTTTCCGGCCCGGAAAGCTCGGGCGCCGCGGTGGTGGAGGCGCAGCCCGGCGGCTGGTCGCGGGTGACGCTCACGGTGGACTTCGTGCCGGATACGGAGACGCAACGCGCCGAGGCGGTGCGTGCGCGGCACCGCGAATTCCTCGCCGCCTTCAAGCGCTTCGTCGAATCCAGCGCGCGCCGGCACGCCTAGGCTCAGCGCTTCACCGGCTCGAACCGCTGCAGCAGTTCGCTTACCACCTCGAGCGCCGTCTCGAAGCTCAAGTCGGCCGGCTCACGGCTATCCAGCAGCCGCCAGGTCGAAGTCGCATTCGGCACGAAGGACCCTTGCTCCCGCTCCAGGGTGATCACCGCGGCCCGCCGGTCGAACCTGATGCGATAGACGCAGCCGGCCTTCGTCATGGTCAGCCACCACGAGGCGCCGGCGGGATCGGATTCATGCCGCTGCACCAGGCGCCCTTGGATCGGTTTCAGGCGTTCGGCTGCGGCGTCGATAAATTCGGGAAAGGTCATGAGGCGCTGGAAAAATTCGGTTCGCCGCACCATACGGCTCCTCGCCGAAAAAGCGCGGCATCTTTTCGGAGGCCGGCCTGACGCACACTTCTTCGCCAGGCGGCCCCTTGCACGATCATCGCCCCTCCTGACAGCCGGGCGGGGAGGCGCGTGCGTAACTCTAATACCATGAAAACGCCCATCTCTTCCCTTTTCGCCGGCCTCGCGGTGGCGCTTGCGCTGGGTGGCGCGGCCGAGGCCGTCGAGAACCAGCCGTCGAAGCGCGCCGAACGCAGGCCGCCGCTGGAATTCAAGCTGCCCTTCTTCAAGCTGGGCCGGGATGCGGCCAAGGACGCCAGCCGCGCTGAAGACCGCACCCGCGCGGACACTCTCGGCCGCGGCGCCTCGAATGAGCGCAATCGCGGCGCTCGCGGTGGAATGCCGCGCAAGGACGGCGCCGCCGGCGCGATGCTGGAATAGTTACACGTGCCGAGCAATTTGATGCAGAAACCGCCCTTGGCGCTCCGCCGCCAGGCGATCGGCGCGGAACCATTGCCTGAAGGCGTCCATTTTCGCGTCTGGGCGCCGCGCTCGAAGCGCGTCTCCGTAGTCATCGGCGAAAATCAGTACTCGTTTGCCGCCGCGCACTTTCCGCTGGAATCGGAGAGCGGCGGCTATTTCTCCGGCCTCGTCGAAAAGGTGGGCCCCGGCGCGCTCTACAAGTACGCGCTCGATTCCGGCGAGTACCCGGACCCCGCTTCGCGCTTCCAGCCCGACGGCCCGCATGGCCCCTCGCAGATCGTCGATCCGGCGGCGTTTCGCGTGGACCGATCAAGCTTGGCGCGGCGTGCCGGCCGGGAAGGCCAGGTGATCTACGAGATGCACATCGGCACCTTCACGCCGGAAGGCACCTGGCGCGCCGCGGCGGCGCAACTCGCCGCACGCTGCGCGAGCTCGGCGTCACGATGCTCGAGGTCATGCCGGTGGCCGATTTTCCCGGCCGCTTCGGCTGGGGTTACGACGGCGTCGACCTCTTCGCGCCGACGCGGCTCTACGGCGCGCCGGATGATTTCCGCGCCTTCGTCGATCGCGCGCACGCCCTGGGCCTCGGCGTGATCCTCGATGTCGTCTACAACCACTTCGGCCCGGACGGCAATTACCTGCGCGAATTCTCGCACGATTACTTCAGCGAACGCTACAAGAACGAGTGGGGCGACGCGCTGAACTTCGACGGCGAAAACAGCGGCCCGGTGCGCGAGTTCTTCGTCGCGAATGCCGGCTACTGGATCGACGAGTTCCACCTCGACGGCCTGCGGCTCGACGCCACGCAGCAGATCTTCGACGCCTCGCCGGAGCACATCCTCGCCGCGATCAGCCGCGCGCGTCGCGCGCCGCCGGCGGCGCGCGCGCGACCTATCTCGTGGCGGAAAACGAGCCGCAGGAAGCGCAGCTCGTGCGGCCGCGCGGAGCAGGGCGGCTACGGCCTGGATGCGCTCTGGAACGACGACTTCCACCACACCGCCATGGTGGCGCTGACCGGCCGCAACGAAGCCTACTACACCGACTACCACGGCCAGCCGCAGGAGTTCATCTCCGCGGCGAAGTGGGGCTTCCTCTTCCAGGGCCAGCGCTACAAATGGCAGAAGAAGCGCCGCGGCACGCCGGCCTCGACCTGCACGCCGCGCACTTCGTCACCTTCCTGCAGAACCACGATCAGGTCGCCAATTCGCTGTGCGGGCAGCGCGTCCACACGCTGACGCAGCCCGGCGCGCTTGCGCGCGCTGACCGCGCTGCTCTGCTCGGGCCGAATACGCCGATGCTCTTCCAGGGCCAGGAATTCGCCGCTTCGGCGCCGTTCCTCTACTTCGCCGATCATCAACCCGGAGCTGGCAAAGCTGGTCGCCGCGGGCCGGCGCGAAATTCCTCGAGCAATTTCCCAGCATCGCCTGCCTGGAAAAGCAGCTCGACGAAGTCCTCGCCAATCCCGAGAGCGAGGAAACCTTCCGCCGCTGCAAGCTCGATCTTCGCCGAACGCGAGACGAACCACCGCAGTCTTCGCGTTGCACCGCGATCTGCTCACGCTGCGCAAAAAGGACCCGCTGCTTCGGCAACGCCCGCGCCGCGGCGGACTCGACGGCGCCGTGCTCGGCCCCGCGGCCTTCGTGCTGCGCTTCTTCGTGACGCCGGCGAAGACGACCGCCTGCTCGTCGTGAATCTCGGCGTCGACCTGCACCTCGATCCCGCGCCGGAGCCCCTGCTCGCGCCGCCCGCCGGCTGCGCGTGGGAGCATCGCTCTGGTCGCAGCGAAGATCCCGCGCTACGGCGGCGGCGGCACGCCCGCGCTCGAGACCGAGGAAAACTGGAGCATCCCGGCCAGGCTGCCGTGGTGCTCCACCCGGTCGTCGAAATCACAGCCGCCTGCTCCTCGAAGCGAGTCCTCAAGCGCCTCGCCGCCCGCGACGGATCACCCAAACTCACACACGCCATGCAGACCGCCAGCCCTCGACCCTCACCCGCCGCATCGTCCTCCAGCACGGCGGCGACGCCCGCGAGCTTCTCCGCCGCGAATGGCTCATCACCAATGGCCTCGGCGGCTACGCCTCCGGCACCATCTCCGGGCATCGTCTCCCGCCGCTACCACGGCCTGCTCATCGCCGCGCTGCCCGGCGCCCTTCGGCCGCGTGGTCATGCTCAATCACCTCGCCGAGCACCTGCGTCATGCCGGACGGCCGGCGCATCCTCATCGGCGGCGAGGAGCCGAGCATCGCGAGCGAGGGCGGCGCCACGCCCCACTACGTCACGCGAGTTTCGTCTCGAAAATCAGTCTGCCCGTCTGGCGCGTTCGAGGCCGCAGGCTTCGTCATCGAAAAGCGGCTGCTGCTCGTGCACGGCCAGAACACCGTTCACGTCACCTACCGCTCCTCTCCGCGCCAGGAGGGCGTCGAGCTCGAGCTGCGGCCCTCCGTTCAATTTCCGCCCGCACGAAAACGACGTCGGCGATCCGCTCGAGAGAGACTACGCGCTGCACATCCGCGGCAAGCAGTTACGAAATCGACTCGCCGAGCTGCCGCTATCCGCCCTGCGCATCTTCATGTCACGACGATCGCACCGCCTTCACGCACGATGGCGGGGCGCTGCGCGAGATCGGCTACCAGCACGAAGCCGAGCGCGGCTACCACTCGCGCGGCGTGCTCTGGAGCCCGGGCTATTTTCACCATCGAGCTGCGGCCGAATCAGCAGGCCACCCTCGTCGCCTCCACCGAAGAGCTGGCCAACCGATCCTCGCGCTCGCCCCGGGGGAGCGCGCTCGCCTCCGAGACGCGCGCGCCGCCAGCGCCTGCTCGAGGCCGCCCATCGCCGGCGCCCGCGAAGGCGCCGCCGCCGGAGCTCGTGCTCGCCGCGGACCAATTCATCATCACGCCCGCCGGCCGCGTCGAAGATGCCGCGCGCGCGCGGCCGCCGGCGATGAAGTGCGCACGGTCATCGCCGGCTACCATTGGTTCACCGATTGGGGCCGCGACACCATGATCAGCCTCGAAGGCCTCACCCTCACCACCGGCCGCCACAACGAAGCCGGCTGGATCCTGCGCACCTTCGCCCACTACGTCCGCGACGGCCTGATCCCCAACTTCTTCCCCGATGGCAAAAACGAAGGCCTCTACCACACCGCCGACGCCACGCTCTGGTTCTTCCACGCGCTCGATCGCTACCTCGAGGCCACCGACGATCGCGCCACCCTGCGCGCTGCTGCTCCCGAAGCTCATCGACATCGTCCGAGCACCATCTGCGCGGCACGCGCTTCGGCATCGGCGTCGATCCCGCGGACGGCCTGCTGCGCCAGGGCGCGGAGGGCTATCAGCTCACCTGGATGGATGCGAAAGTGGACGGCTGGGTCGTCACCCCGCGCCGCGGCAAAGCCGTCGAAATCAACGCGCTCTGGTACAATGCGCTGCGCCTGCTCGAAGACTGGCTCCGCGAGGAAGGCCAGGAAGACGCCGCCCGGCAGGCCGGCGAGCACGCCGCGCGCGCCCGCGACTCCTTCAACCAGCGCTTCTGGTCCGACGAGCGCGGCTATCTCTCGACGTCGTCGATGGCGAGCACGGCGACGACCCGGCCTGCCGTCCCAACCAAATCTTCGCCATCTCGCTCCGCCACCCGTGCTCGACGAAGCGCACTGGCCCGCCGTGCTGGAGAACGTCCGCGACGAACTGCTCACGCCCGTCGGCCTGCGCTCGCTTGCCCGCGAGCATCCCGACTACAAGCCGCGCTACTTCGGCGACCTCCGCGCCCGCGACGCCGCCTATCACCAGGGCACCGTCTGGGGCTGGCTCATCGGCCCCTTCATCGACGCCTGGCTCAAAGTGCATCCCGAAGACCGCGCCGGCGCCCGCCGCTTCCTCGAAGGCCTCCTCCCGCACCTCGACCACGCCTGCCTCGGCTCCATCAGCGAAATCTTCGACGCCGAAGACCCCTTCACCCCCCGCGGCTGCATCGCCCAAGCCTGGAGCGTCGCGGAAGCGCTCCGCTGCTGGGCGAAGACCGCGTAGCCACCTTCACTCCGCCTGCAGCACCATCTCCGCCGCGCGAACCTTCGCTTCCAGCGCGGCGCGAAAATCCTCATCGACGATCCGCGCCTCCGGCCGGCGCATCCGATCGCGAATCCAAAGCGTGTAGCGGGCGTTATTCACGATATCGATGGCCTGCTCCTCCTCGCTGCGCCCATCCGCCGAATCGGCTGCGCAGGCGCGATCGCGGATCGCGCGTTGGACAATCTCCGACTCCAGATTCACCGGCCCGATGATCGCTTCCAAGGCTTTGGCCTGCCGAAGATCGTTCACGATGCCTGCCCGCGAGAACTCCTTCATCTGCGGGAAGTCGCGCGGCGTGAAGGCCCGGCGTTTTTCGAGCGTGGCTACGTCCGGAATGCTCGCCTTCCAAAGCGTCCACGCTTTGCGATTGAGGAAAGGAGAAACCTTCTCCAGATAGAAAGCTTCGCCCGCCTTGGGATCTCGCAAGTGCTCGGCCACGGCATCGAGGATCAAGGTCATCTCCGCGATCATTTTCACCACCTGCTCGTTTGTGATCCCCCCTGCTGTTTTGGCCCATTGCGCCTCGACTTCCTCCTCGGAGACGCCGATCGCGTACTCATCCGCATACTTCGCCAATAGCTCACCCTCCAACTGCGCGAAGGCCGACTGGAATGGCCGGTGCTCCGGAAACAGGGGCGATATGCTCTGCACGATCGGCTTCCCCGACAAGTACGCCACTACTTTATCTGCATTCTGCGCGGACATCGCAAGGAAGGGCAAAACGCACGCACCAGCAGCCGTCGTGAGCAGTCGCATCATCTTGTGCACGTCCGGGGAAAGCCATGCTCTACGCTTTGTCCGTCGGCTTCGTCTTCGCTGGTGCTTTCACTACTGGAGCGAAGATCACCCCGCGAGCTGCCGCTTCGCGCTCACGTTCGCGGATGGAGTCCATGAACTTGCGGACATCGTAGCCAGCCTTTCGGGCGAGTTCCTCACGGGTCGCGCGGATTTCCGCGAGAATGGGATTCGGTTCCATACGTTCACCATGGCAGGCGCTACGCCTTCACCACTTCCCCCACCGGCTCCTCCGCCGCGTCGATCACTTCGCGAAGTTTGCGCGCGAGATCGGAGGGGGTGAAGGGTTTGCGCAGGAAGGCCATGTCCGGGCTCACGCCGTGGCGGAGGAGGATGCCTTCATCGACGTAACCGGAGGTGAAGAGGAGCTTGGTGTCGCGCTTGCGCTCGATGACCCAGTCGGCGAGCTGTTTGCCGCTGAGGTCGGGGAGCACCACGTCGGCGAAGAGCAGGTCGATGCGGTGGCCGTTTTGCTCCTGCACGATCGTGCGCGCCTGCTCGCCGCTGTCGGCCTCCAGCACGGTGTAGCCGAGCCGCCGCAGCACGTGCGAGGTGAGGCTGCGCACGGCCATCTCGTCCTCCACGTAAAGGATCGTCTCGCTCCCGCCGGGAAGCTGCCCCACGTCTTTGCGCGCCGGCGCCTTTTCACCCGATTCATCCACGCGCGGCAGGTAGACGCAAAATTTCGTCCCCTCGCCCACCCGGCTATCCACCGAGATATAGCCGCCGCTCTGCTTCACGATCCCGTAGCACGTGGCGAGGCCAAGCCCCGTGCCCTGGCCCTTTTCCTTCGTGGTGAAAAACGGCTCGAAGATGTGCTTGATCACCTCCGGCGGGATGCCCGTGCCGGTGTCGCTCACCGTGAGCTTCACGTACTCGCCGGCCGGCATGTCGGTCAGGTGCAGATCCTCAGTGCCGCGGGATCGGGGATATAGGTGACGTCCTCCGTGGAGATGGTGATGGTGCCGCCGCCGACCATGGCGTCGCGGGCATTCACGCAGAGATTCAGCAGCACCTGCTCGAGCTGGCTGGGGTCCGCCTTCAGCCGGCCGATCTGCGCCTGCAGCTCGGTCTTGATGTAAATCTGCTCGCCGATCACCCGCTGCAGCATCTTTTGCAATCCGCGCACCGTATCGTTCAAGGAGAAGACGCGCAGGAAGAGCGGCTGCCGGCGCGAGAAGGCGAGCAATTGATGCGTGAGCGAGGCCGCGAAATCCGCCGCTTTGCGCATCTCGCAGAGATGCTTGTACATCCAGTGCCGCTCCTCGATCTGCCCGATGATCAAGTCGCTGTAGCCCAGGATGGCGGTGAGGATGTTGTTGAAATCGTGCGCGATGCCGCCCGCCAGGCGGCCCACCGCTTCCATCTTCTGCGATTGCAGCAGCTCCTCCTCGAGGCGCTTCCGCTCGGTGATGTCGCGCGCGATCGAGGAGAGCCCGGTGATCCGTCCATGCTCGCCGCGGATCGGCGATTCCGTGAGCGAGACGCTGATCTTCTTGCCGTCCTTGCGCAGCCGCATCGTCTCGTAATTCGCCAGGCTCTCGCCTTGCCGCACCGCGGTGAGCGTCTGCGGAAATTCATCCAGCCGCTCCGGCGGGAATCAGCGCATCGCAGCGGGCGCCCGATGATCTCCGACGCGGTGTAGCCGTAGATCCGCTCGGCGCCGACATTCCAGCTTTGGATCAAGCCATCGCGCGTGCAGCCGATGATCGCGTCGTTCGAATTCGCCACCACCGCCGCCAGCTCGAAGGTGAGCCGCCCCGCTTCCTTGCGTTCCGAAATATCGCGCAAAAACGCGGTGAACATCGGCTTGCCGTCGATCTTGATGCGGGAGATCGCCACCTCCACCGGAAACTCGGTGCCATCGCTGCGCACCGCCACCATCTCGACCCGCCGCCCCCACGAGCGCGGCGGATTGGTCATGTCGTACAGCGAGGAGGTGCCGTCGCCATTGCTCCTCCATCTCGCGCTCCGGCCGGATGAGAGTTGGCCACGTCCTGCCCCAGCGCTTCCTGCCGGCGGAAACCGAACGCCCGCTCCGCCGCCGGATTGAACTCCAGGATGCGGCCCTCCGCGTCGAAAGAGACGATGCAATCGAGCGCCGAGTGCAGGATCGCCGCCTTGCGCATCTCGCTCTTGCGCAGCGCCTCCTCGGCGCGTCTTGCGCTCGATCAAATGCCCAAGCTGCGTGCCGATCACGCTGAAGAGCTGCAGCAGCTCCGGATCGGAAACGGAAATCTGCGGGCTGAAAAATTCCGCAACGTGCCGCACCTCGCCGTTCACCTTGATCGGCACCCCGTAGACCGAGCCCATCCCGTTCTTCTGCGCGATGAGCGCGCCCGGCGAGCTATGGTCTTCACCGAGGTTCGAGCTCCATTTCGGCTGGCCCTCCCGCCAGATTTGCCCTGCCAAACCCTGCCCCGGCGCGAGCGTGGCCCGCGCCATCGTTTTCTCGAATTCCGCGATATCGATCTCCGGCGTGTGCCACACCTCCACGCAGCGCAGCACGCCCGCCGGTACGTCCACGTCCCAGACCGCCCCCATGTCCCAGCCGAGAATGTCGCAGATCGCGTTGAGCATCATGGGGCGGGCCTCGGCCACGCTGGAGGCGCTCTCCAGCACCTTGCCGGTGGCCTGCTGCACCAGCCGCCGCTGCTCGCTCCACCACTCGTCCGAAATGTCTTCCACCGTCCCCTCGAAATAGAGCAGTTGGCCCGTCTCGCTGCGCACCGCACGCACGTTTTCGCGCACCCACACTGAGCGCCCATCCGCGCGCACCACCTCGATCTCCACATTCGAGATCGCCCCGTCGTTGTGCAGCGTCTTCATGATCGCGTCGCGGTGCTGCGCGTGCGCGAAAGTCTGCATCCCGATCCCGGCCAGGCTCTCGATCAGGCTGGCCGGCGACTCATACCCGTACATGCGCGCCAGCGCTTTGTTCGCGGTGATCAATTTGCCGTCCGGGGTGGCCTGGAAAATCCCCTCCGTGGCGTTCTCGAAAATTTCGCGGTACCGCTTTTCCGTGAGCCGCTGCCGGTCCATGAGGGCCGCTCGCTGCGCCGCCTGCGCGCGCGCCGCCTGCCTGGAACGGTACAAATAAAGCGCGCCGCCGCCCGCGAGCAGCAGCAGCAGCGCGCCGAGGGCCACCCCCACATCCTGCTGCCAGCTGAGCGGCTCCTGATGCTTGTCCCATTGCTCGGCCTCGACCTTCTCCGCGAGAATCTGCAGCCGGAAAAGCGCGTCCATCGCCTCGCGGTAGCTCGGCGCAATGCGCGGATCGTTCATCCCGAGCTCCGGCTTCACCGCCAACTGCGTCAACACCGCCTCCACCGGCCGTTCCACCTCGGCCAGCAGGCGCCGAAAGGCCTCCCGGTGCGCCGTCTCCTGGGTCGACAGCATCGCGCGCCGCAGCGACGTCAGCTCCGCGCGGATCGATTGCGTCATGCGCAGCACGTGCTCCGCGCGTCTCTCCGGCGCCCGCAGCTCCGGCGCGGGGCTGAAAAGCGCCACCGCGTCGCGCCCAAGCCGCACCGTCATCGCGTGCCGATCCATCGTGACCCGCTCCTCCGCCACCGTCTCCAGCGCCCGGCGCGCGACCCGATACTGCCAGATCAAACATCCCGCCGTCCCCACGAAATAGAGGGCGAAGATCAAATACGCCAGCCGGTCGCCGCGCGTAATCGGCTCGCGGTGAAGCATCTCGCGCTGGGGAGAGGGGTTACTCACAAAAGATTTCCGCGATGGCGGTGGTGATCGCGGCGAAAGGGAGTGGCCAAATTTACGACGCCCCCCCGATTCCTCCAGCGAAATTTATTATGGAGGAGCAAAATTTGTGGGCGAAGGGACCAAGCACCGGCGACCCGCGCCGGAGGCGCCCGGCTGCGGAACACAGGCGTCCTCGCCTGTGGGGGGAATGGATCGGCAGGCATCCTGCCGGCCGGAAGGGTTCACCTGTCGGCGTTGAAAGAAAACGCGCCCCTCTCCCGCTACTGCGCCGCGTAATACTTCGGATACCGGTAGTAGTAATAATCCGGCATCTCCGTATCCACGCAGTTCAGGATCAGCCCGAGCACATTCACCTGCCGCTGGTACAGCGCGTTCAGCGCGTTGTGGGTCAGGCGCGCCGAGGTAAACTGCGCGCGGATCACCATCAGCGTCCCATCGAAATGCGGCGAAAGCGACGAGGTATCGTCCGTCGCCAGGATCGGCGCCGTGTTGAAGAGCACCAGGTCGTACTCGCTTTTCAGCTCTTCGATCAGCGCGTCGAGCGAAGGCAGCAGCAGCAGCTCGCTCGATTGGTTCGTCACCGGCCCGCGCGGCATCAGAGAGAGCCCGGAATACTTGGTCGCCTGCACCGCGTCGCGCCATTTCACCTCGCCGCGCAGCACGTTCGATAGCCCCGTGCGCCCATCCATGTCGAAGAGCGACGCCAAATCCCCGCGCCGAAGATCGGCATCCACCAGGATGATGTTCGCGCCGGCCGCCGCCATCGTGATCCCGAGATTGCTCGTGATCGTCGATTTCCCCTCGTTCGGGATTGCGCTCGTCACCAGCAGCGTCTGCAGCGGCGTCTGGCTCGGCATGAAAATCAACGACGAGCGCAGGCTGCGGAACGCCTCGGAAAAACTGTACCGCTCATCCTCCGGCTGGAGCAGAGGCAGCCCGCTCGCTCCGCGCGTCGCCATCACGTCCGGGATCTGCCCCAGGATCGGCTCGTTGAATTGCTCCATCATCTCCGTCGACGACGAGAGCCGGTCGTCCGCGCGATCCCGGAAGATCAAAATCCCCACGCCGATAAACAGCCCGCTGAAGAGCCCGATCAGCAGGTGCTTCGGCAAATTCTTCGGCAGCTCCGTCGCCGGCGACGCCAGGCCGAGCTTGGTGAAAATGTCGTTCTTCCCGAGCCCCGGCGTCAGCTCGTTTTCCCGCTCGCGCGTTTGGTCGAGCGAAGCCGCCGTCCGCTTCACGTTCTCCTCGAGGATTTGCAGCTCGGCCGTCTTGCCGCTTGCTTCCTGCATGCTCTTCTCCCCCTCCGCGATGCTCGGCTCCAGGCTCTTGAGATCGGCAATGATCGCTTTCTTCCGCTCGGCGGTCGCCTCGGCGTTCTGGCTCCGGATCAAATCGACGGCGTCATGCAACTCCTTCACCTGATCCTTGAGCGCCTGCAATTTGGGGTGGAGCTCCTTCCAGACCTTCGCCTTCCGGTCGTACTTGGATTGCGCCTGCGCCAGCTCTTGCGTGCGCGTGATGAAGATGGAATACAGGTCGTTCGACATCGGCCCGGCGGTGCCGGAACCCCCGCCCACCGGCTTGGCCGAGGGCTGCATCTGCGGCGAGACGAGCAACTGGTCCGGCGTCAGCGTTTCGTAGCGCTGGAGATCGCTCTTCAGCACGCTTTGGCGCGTCTTCAGGTCCGCCAGATAGTCCGCCGCCTGCTTGGCCCGCTCCGTCCAGAAACCCATGTTGTTCTCCTTGACGAATTGCTCCAGCTTCAGCCGGTGTTGCGCCAGTTCCGCCTCCTGCAGCCGGCGCTGCTCGCTGAGCCCGCGGTTCGCTGCGGCGATCGCCTCCACGCGCTGATCGTTGCGCAGCTCGATGAATTCATCCCGCACCATGTCCGAAAACTTGTGCACGTACTCCGGATTCTTTCCCTTCACCGAGACCGTGAAAATATACGTCCGCGGCTGCACGCTCGACGATACGTCGAGGTTCGGCTCCTGCAGCTCCGGCGCCTCCAGCGCCATCCGCCGCTGCGTGCGCCCGATCACCTCTTCGCTCTTCAGCACCGCCATCGTGGTGCCGATGAAGGCGTCCACCGAGACGTTGAACTTCCGCGCGTCCGCCTGGCTCAGCTCCTCGCGCACCGTCACCTTGCTGTCCGACTGAAAAAGCGTCGGCTTGTTGAAAACCACCCACCCCTGGTAGGCCAGCCCGATTCCCCCGGCCAGCGCGAGCACCCACCAGTTGCGCTTTACGAGGTTCTTGTACCGGTAAAATTTCGTCCCGAATTGGCGGAACCCGCCGCCCGCCGACTGTGCGTTTGGAGAGTCCATCTTAGTTCCACTTCACGTAGGTTTCCTTCACGAAGATCTGGTCTCCGTCCTGCAAGAGCATGTCCTGGTTGAGGTCGCCCTCCTGCATCACCCGCTTCAGGTCCCGGATGAACGTCTCCGCGCCACCGCTCTTCGAGCGCCGGGTCACCTTCACCTTGCGGGTATCGGCAAATTTGCTAAAGCCCCCGGCCGTGTAGATCGCCTCGCTCAGCCGCATCGGCCGTTCCTGGTACACCGGAATCGCCCCGACCCGGTTCACCGCGCCGGAGAGGTAAACGTAGCCCATGTTCGCCGTCACGTTCACCTTGTCCACCAGCAGCCGGACGGTCGCCGTGTGGTAATAGTCCTTCTCCAGCAGGCGCTTGATCTCGCCTTCCGCCTGCTTGGCCGTCATCCCCGCCACGCGCACCGCCCGCTCCAGCGGTTCCACCACCACCTCGCCCGTGTGGCTCACGATCAGCGGGATCGCCGGCTCGTCGTCCTGCTCGATCTTGAAGGAAAGCTGGTCGCCTTGGGAAAGCTTCCGGTTCGGGTCGATCAGCGTGCTCGGCCGCTCCATCGGCATCGCCGGCATCGCGATTCCGAACCCGCTGCCGCTAGCTCCCCCGGCCCCCGGATCCACCGCTTCCGCGCGCGGAATGAACCCCGGCGCTCTTGGCGCGGTGCCTTGGGCTGCTCCCTGCGGTTGGCTGGCTGCCAGGAGGGCAGCCACAATCATGAGGCAAAGAGAGCGGTCAGGCATGGTCCATGGGGTGTTGGGTTAGAACTTATAGTAGAGACTGACGAATGCCAAATTCTGGTAGTAGTCGAATCCCTCGATGTTTGAGTCTTTCCACAGAAAGCGATAATCGAGCCCAATCGTAAGATTATTTGTTAAATAATGCCGGAGGCCGAGCAGTGCCCCGATCCGGTTCGCCTTCTCCCCCAGGTTCCCGGAGGTCTCGTAGTACTCGTAAAAGACGCTCGGCCCGATGCTCGTCTTCCGGATCCCCGTGTACTCCGCGTTATACTCCACGTGGTACAGGTCGTAGTAGTCCGAGAAAAACCCGACCTCCGCCGTCTTGGAGAAGGAAAGCCGGTGCCGGTAGACCTCCGAGGCCTTGTTGTCCACCTCCAGCCGCACGTAATACGAATCGGAGTCCTCCGCGTCCGCCACGCCGCGCGCGATCTCGTCCAATTCCTCCTCATTCAGGCCTTCCACCGCATTGAGCAGGTTCGTCGGGCGGTATTCGCCGTCGAAGGTGAGCGACTGGTAGCCGCCCTCCAGGTACAGGTTCGTGGTGTCCGAGAGCTGCCACTCGATGTACGGGCCGGCGAAGATGGCGTTGCCATCCGCGCGGTCGCTGCTGTCGAAATTGATGAAGCTGTACGTCAGATTCAGGCCGAGCCGCATCGCGTCCGTGATCCCGTAGGAGGGCTTCACGAAAATCGTGTCGATCGCGCGGTCCTGGTCCGCGAAGATGTCTTCCTTCGTCCAGAGATTGTAATGATCGTAGCCTACGGTGATCCGCGCTTTCGAGTTCAGGTCGTACTCCGCCTTCAGGCCGATCTGGTTCTCGTAGCGCCCGTACTGCGCCACGTTGGAAATCTGCGGCACGTCGTACACCTCTTCCTGGTAGGAGAAGCGGTCCCGCAGCGTGATCCGCACCTCGCCCAGCCGGAAGGCGAACTCGAGGTCGGAAGTCGGCGAAATCAGCACCCCGTCGGTGTCGTACCGCGAGTTATCGAGGTACTTTGCGTACCCGATCCCCAGCGAAAGCCGCAGCGTGTTGAAATCCGTCACCCGCCACAGCGCGTCGATGTTTGCCGTCGGCCGGATGATGATGTCCGACTGCCGGTCGTTCTCCGAGTACGTGATGTTGTCGTTGAACTCCACCCCCACGCCCACCGCCATGCTGAAGCGCACCGGCCCGATCGCGAAATTGCTGCTCTCGATGTTCTTCGTCAGCGCATCCTGCTCCTGGCCCTCCAGCGAGCTCAGCCCACTGGGCGAGTTCAATCCGCTGGGCAAAATGTCCTGGTACGTGTAGTCTCCGGGCGTCACGGGCCCGATGCCCCCAGAGGAGCGCGAAGTGCCGTACTCTCGGAAATAATCCTGCGCCGAGCCCGTCATCGGGGCCGCCGCGAGTAAAGCACCAGTCACCGTGAGAAGCGAGCCGAGGGTGGTCTTCATAGGGATGTGAGGCGCGTTTTTTCAGATTTTTATCGTTAGCGCAAGGGCAAACACGCAGGGAAACCCCTGAAATTTCTAATCCCTATTGGACATCTGATACCCCGCCGCGCCACTTTGGCCCAGTGTCCGCTTCCACAACCTTCCCCGCGCTCACCCTGCCGCCGGGCCATTTTTCCGCGTATATCTTCGATTGCGACGGCACTCTCGCCGACACCATGCCCACGCACTACCGCGCCTGGCGCGCCGCCCTCGGCCCGCACGGCGAGAGCTTTCCGGAGGCCCTCTTCTACGAGCTTGGCGGCGTCCCCACCGCCGGCATCGTCGAGCTTCTCAACGAGCGCCACGGCCTCGGCCTCCCCGTCGCCGAGACCGTCGCCCGCAAGGAAGCCATCTTCCTCGAGCTCAGCCACGAGATCGCCGCCATCGAGCCCGTGGTCGCCCTTGTCCATGAATTCCACGGCAAAAAACCGCTCGCCGTCGCCTCCGGCGGCCACCGCCGCATCGTCATGAACACCCTGCGCGCCCTCGGCATCGCCCACCTCTTCCAGGCCATCGTCACCTCCGAGGATTACCAGCGCGGCAAACCCGCCCCCGACCCCTTCCTCGAAGCCGCCCTTCGCCTCGGCGTCGCCCCCGGAGAATGTCTCGTCTTCGAAGACACCGCCACCGGCATCGCCGCCGCCGACGCCGCCGGCATGCAAAGCGTCCTCGTCCCCCCTCCCCTCCGACCCACCGTCCTCAACCATCAGCCCCCCACGGATTTCGACGACGGCGGCATGGTCACCCGCGCGGGATGAGGGGCTAGTGTAGTGCTTCGCAATTGGCGCACATTCCGTCCACAGGCCCGGAGGGCCGTTTTGAGATTAGCCGGTGGCGTCAGCCACCGGTTTCGCGCAAACCGTGCCGCCCCGGAGGGGCGTCAGAGACCGTGCGTTACGCTAATTCCGATGCACTACACTGAAAATAGAAATATAAATAAGCGCTCGATCGAGATTGGGAAAGTCCTCGCAGTCTGATACTCTGCGGCTGATGCTTCCGGCTCCGCACTTCCGCTCGCCAGGCGTCGCGCGCCGCGTCATCACGCGCGCGGCAGCATCTCATCGGCCGAAGTTGCCACCTCGCCTCTGCCATCCGGGCTTCATCTGTCCGCGCCGCCGCAGCGCCTTTCTCATGCGTCGCAGCCTCTCGAAAACGTTGCCGTTTCATTTCGACGAGTCTCGCGGGAGGCGAGCGTCCCCGCGAGCCGGGCAGGATGGTGGCCGCGGAGGCGGGATGGTCGGCACTTTCTCTTCCTCTAGTCCCTTTCGTGTTTTTCGTACTACTATCGGCGCGAATCTTCTTTTCCCGCGAAGTTTTCGAGCGGCGTCAAGGAGGGGCGACGGCCTCGTCGCCCGCGGTGGGGCGGTGGCTGCGGCGGCGCGGAGGGTTGCGGCAGCGCCGCCTCGTGTTTTTCGTGGACAAAATTCCCCCGCGTCCAACTGCCGGGCCGGCGTGCCAGCGCATTCTACGCGCGGAAGAAAGTGCCCCGAAGGCACGAAACTCGGCGAAAACAGCTCCACACCCGCGCTCGATTTCCAAAATTTCCGAAATTCCCCGTCCATCCCCTCCCGTACAGCGCTTTCCTGTTTCATATGTCCGAAACTCCTCCGGCCCGGCTTTCCATTATTTCCGAAATTCCCACCGATTCACCGTTTCCACCGTGGCGCGCTGCTCGTTCCATTATTTCCGAAAACCGCCGAACTCAGGGTTTCCCCCGATGCCGTGTCGCAAAACAAGACGCGAAGACCGCCCTTTTCGTCTCATTCGTCTCATAAATAAAATCTGAGAGTCCCGACCCCAACGCTGAACACTAGCTACCCGCTCCTTTCCATTTGCTAACCCACCCGCATGAAGTAACTGTCACCCCGCTTTATGGCCACCCCACTCGTCGGTTACCGCGCGCTTCGCTCTATCGCCCTGTGCGCGTTTAGTTTACTATTTGCCGCACAAGCGCTTACCCATGCCCAAACCCCTTACGCCGAGGCCCGCAAATGGCGCCTGGCCGAGGACTTCGTACCGTCGCTCACTCCCACGTCACCCGATCGATACGGCAATCCCGACGTCTGGCAGTTCTCCGAGTCCTCCTTCAATAGCTTCAACGTCGCCAACTTCGACGCGCTCACCGTTCCGGTCACCGGCCCGCTGAAAGGCTGGCGCAGCGATCAGGGCGCCACTGGCCAGCTCCCCGCGATTTTCTTCAACAAAGGCGCCCAGCCCGTGCGCAAGCCCTTCGGCACCGTCGGGCCCGGTGCGTCGGCGGTCGATCTGATGTCGGCCGATGCCCTCATCATCGCCTGGCGCGCGCCTTTCACCGGCACCGTGCAGGTGCGCGGCTTCCTGCAAGATCTCGACGCGGCGCGGGGCGGCACCATCAGTTTCGCCGTTTCGAAAGTGCTCCAAGCGGGCCAGAACCCGAGCATCCTCGCGTCGGGCAGCGTGACCGGAGGCGGCGGGATCCTGTTCGCCGAAGGATTTCTGAATGCCGACATCCGGAACATCGCGGTGACGCAGGGCGACTTCATCTACATCCACCTCTCCACCTTCACGACCACCACGAGCAACAACGGGGAAAATCTCGCCCGGCTCGATCTCGATATCGATGAGGTCCAGGTCCCCTCCACCACCCTGCGCAATCAATCCGCCCCCAGCGGCAACCTGAACGCCGGCGCCCAGGCCGCCACTTCCACCGGCGACCCGGTGAATACCATCTTCGGCAATTTCACCCTGCAGGCCACCGATTTGCAGGTGAAAGGCGACCGCACCCTGGGGGGCCTCACGCGCTCGTACAATTCCGCCGTGCTGGACGATGGCCTGCTCGGGTTCGGCTGGAGCCTCGCTTACGATGTCCGCGTCACGCGGGTCGGCACGACTATCTATGATGTGCGGCGCGGCGATGGCCGCGTGGATCGCTTCACGAAGGTGGGCGGGGTCTTCGTCGGCCCGCCCGGCACGGCCGAGACCTTTACCGCCACTCCCGCAAACACGACCGATCGCACCTCCACCCTCACCACTGCTGAGGGCACGGTCTACGAGTTCAACACGCAGGGCCGGCTCACCTCCGCCACCGATCGCCTCGGCCGCATCACCACGCTCACTTATCTCGATGGCCGCTGGATCGAGATCACCGAGCCCTCCGGCCGGCTCTGGCGGCTCGCCTACAATACTGGCGCCCGCGTCAGCAGCATCACCGATCCGGCCGGGCGAAAAGTGACTTTTGCCTACGATGCGAAGGCGAACTTGGTGAGTGTCACGAATCCCCTTCGCGGCATCACACGTTATAGCTACGATGCTAGCCATCGTCTGCTCAATGTCACCGATCCGCGGAAAGTGATCGTGACCAAAAACACTTACGATATAAATGGCCGCGTCACGCAGCAGGTCGACCCACGCGGCACGCATAGCTGGCAATACTTCACCGACCGCACCATCTACACCGACGCGGTCGGCGCGCAGTGGACCACTTTTTTCGATGCCAGCTTCCGAGTGACGCAACGGGTGAATCCGCTCGGCCACACCGTCTCCTTCGCCTATAATGCCTCGGGTCTTCTCACCTCCGAGACGGATGGCCGCAATGGCGTCACCTCCTACACGTACGATGCCCAGGGCCGCCGGCTCACCATGACCAATGCGGAGAATGAGACGACCAGCTTCACCTACGCGGCGAATGGCGACATCCTCACCACCACCGATCCGCTCAATCATACCACCACCTATGCGTATGACCAGTTTGGTCGCCTGACCTCGATTACGGACGCGGAGAATGGCGTCACCACTTATAGCTACGATGGCAGCGGGTTGGTCGCCAGCGTCACCGACGCTCTGAATAATTCGACCTTCTTCGATTACGATGCGAACGGCAACCGCACCAAGGCGACTGACCCGCTCGGAAATGCCACCAGTTTCACTTACGACGCCGCGGGCAACGTCCTCACCGAAACCGATCCGGCCAGCCGCGTCACCACCTTCACTTACGATGTGCTCGGCCGGCTTACCATGCGCACCGCGCCCGATGGCGGCCGCATAAAGTATACCTACGATGCGGCGGGAAACCTCCTCAAGGAGACCGATCCGCTCAGCCGCTCGACTTTCCACACCTACAGCAAAGCCGGCGACCGCATCTCCACCAAGAATGCCGCGCGAAAAGTCACTTCTTTCACGTATGACGCGCTCGGCCGCCGCACCAGCACCAAGCTGCCGGACCGCACGGTCTCCACGACCATCTACGATGCCGCGGGCCGCGTGACTTCCACGAAGACGGCGCTGCAACTCACCGGCGCTTTCCAATACGATGCCAACAACAATCTGACCCGCGCCACCGATCCGCTCGGGCGCGAAGTGAATTACGCCTATGATGGCGCGAACCGCCTCGTCACCGTCACCAACGCGCTCAATGGCGTCACCACCTTCACTTACGACAACGCTGGCCGCCGCACCGCCGTCAAAGATGCGCGGAATAATAGCACGACTTACACCTACGATAACGTGGGCCGCCAGCTTACGGAAACCAACGCGCTCGGCCACGTTCGCACATCCACGTACGATGCCGCCGGCCGCCTCCTCACCTCCACCAACGGCGCCGGCCAGACGCTCACCTACACCTACGACGCCCGCGGCCTCGTGCTCTCGATTGACGACGGCACGAATGCCAGCACCTACCTCTATAGTGCGGCGGGCCAACGCATTTCGATGACCGATCCGCTCGGCGGCACCAGCTATTCCTATGATGCCGCCGGCCGCCTCGCTTCCGCCGAAGGTCCCCAAGGCAAGCTGGAGTATACGTACGACAAATTTGGCAACCGCACCAAGCTGACGATCAATGACACCAACGTCACAACTTACACCTACGATCCGCTCAACCGCCTCGGCCGCGTGAACGCCCCCGGCGCAAAAGTTACCTATACTTATTCCCCCGCCGGCAATTTGCTCACCGAGGTCTTCGGCAATGGCGTCTCCACCAAGCGCACCTACGATCTCGATGGCCGCCTTACCGGTATCCGCACCGCCAAGGGCCGCGCCGCGCCCCTCTTCACCGCGGCCTACACGCTCGATGCCGCCGGCCAGCGCACCGCCGAGACCGGCGAGGATGGTACCGGCTATTCGGCCACCCACACCTACGACGCCTTGGGCCGGCTCACCGCCACCACCATTGTCGCCAATGGGTTCACCGACAATTTCGCGTATACCTACGACGCGGTGGGCAATCGCCTCACGAGCATCGAAAATGCCGCCAACATCAGCGCCACCTACGACGCCGCCAATCGCCTTTCCACGCGCAATGGCGTTACCTACACCCACGACAATGATGGCCGGCTCACCCACGATGGGCTGGTAACCTACAGTTACGACGCCTTCGGCCATCTCATCTCCGCGACGCCGTCCGGCGCCAACCCGGTTACTTACCAATTCGATGGCAATGGTAACAACGTCGGCGAAACCAACGTCGACGGCACCTTCATTTACCTGGTCGATACCAAGGCGGCACTCCCCCTGCGCGTGCAGGCCCAGTCGGCAGCGACCGTGCAGTACGTTCACGGCTTCGGGATCATCGCCTATGTCCTGCCCGATGGCGACGCCACCTACCACCACGCCGATGGCATCGGCTCCGTGCGCTTGCGCACTACTCGCACCGGCGTGCAGGCCGGGCGTGTCGATTACGCGCCGTTCGGCGCCGTGCTCGGCGGCGGCGGCCAATCCGGCGAGTTCTCCTTCACCGGCGAGCCCTACACCCTCGGCAGCAAGCTGGTGAATCTGCGTGCCCGCTTCTATTCGCCCGAGCTCGGCCGCTTCCTCACCACCGATCCGCTCGATCCCATCTATCTCGTCGAGCCCGCGAACCTCTATCTCTACGCGCTCAATAACCCGGTCAATTTCAGCGATGCCAGCGGCAACAATGGCCTCCTGAATTTCCTCGGCGGCGTCGGCCGGGGCATCGTCAATGGCGTCAAGGCGGGCGTGCAGGTCGCCGTCGATACCGGCACGGCCGTGGCCACGGCCGCCGGCAATCTCGCGAACGCCGCCGGCCAGGCCATCGGCGGCTTGGTGAACGGGCGCAACACGAATCCGCCGCAGCCCAACAACCCGCCGCCGGCCGCCAATCCGATCGCCGGGTCGCCCGGCACCTCCAGCGCCGGCGTTATCTCCAATGGCGGTATGAATATCGTCTCGCGCGATGGCGCCGGCATCGTCTCCCGCGACGGTGCGGGCATTGTCTCTCGTGATGGTGCCGGCATCGTCTCCCGCGATGGCGCGGGCATCGTTTCCCGCGATGGCGCGGGCATTGTCTCCCGCGATGGCGCCGGCATTGTCTCCCGTGATGGCGCCGGGATCGTTTCCCGCGATGGCGCCGGGATCGTTTCCCGTGACGGCGCCGGCCTCGTCGGCCTCAACGGCTCCAATATCTACAGCAAACAATCTTTCGCCGATGCGGAAACCCCCGGCGCCTCCGGCTCCGGCGGCCCGAAGGGTGCCAAGCAACTCGGCGGCGGCAACATCCCCGAGGCCCGCGCCCGCGAGCTTCTCGTCCAGGCTGTCCTCCGCGCCTTCGGCGGCCGCGCCACGGGCCTGTAAACGTCAGGCGAGCCGCACGAATCCCGCCGGCCTTACCTCCGGCCCCGCCGTCTTCCGCAGCGCCCCGCGCTCCTGGAGCCCGGCCAGTCCCGCCAGCACTTCATCCAGCGCCGACACCATGCGGGCGATCTCCTCGCCAGTGTGCGGCCACATCACGTAGAGCTGGCTCGAAAACAGAAAGCCCTGCTGCAGCATCCCGCGAATGCAGAGCGCCTTCGCCGCCGCGCTCTCCTCGCCCAAGTCGAACGCCAGCGAAGGCGCGCACGGCTGCCCGCCGATCATCAGCCGCAGCGGAGCATGCCGCCCTGCCAGCTCGCGCAGCCTTCCTTGCAGCTCCTCGCCCAGCGCCCACACCTGCTCTTGCACCCCGCACCGTTGCATCTTCCCGATGCACGCCAGCGCCGCCGCCGACCCCAGCCCATCCGTCCAGTAGCTGCTCGAGATGAAGCTCTCATTCGCCGCGTCCATCACCGCCGCGCGCCCAAGAATCGCCGCGCACGGGATCCCATTGCTCATCGCCTTCGCATACACCGCCATGTCCGGCTCGATTCCCAGCACGGGCGCGGCTCCCGGAAATCCGTACCGCCATCCGCTCGTCACCTCATCCAGCACAAACACGCCGCCGCGCCGCCGGCACTCCGCCGCGACCGCCTGCAGGAATCCCTCGCGCGGCCGTTCCGCGCGCATCGGCTCCATCACCACCGCCGCGAAATTCCCCTCGAGCGCCGCCAGCGCCTGCTCGAAAGCAACCACGTCGTTGTACCGGAACGGCACCGCCGTCCCCGCCAGCTCGCGCGGCACGCCCAGCGGCGCCAGCCCCGGCAGCAGATGCCCATCCAGCGAATGATCGCTCGCGAGGTTTGCCGCCAGGTACCAATCGCTCCACCCGTGATACCCGCAAAAAGCGATGCCGCTCTTCCCCGTCGCCGCCCGCGCGATCCGCACCGCCAGCCCGAGCGCCTCGCCGCCGCCGCGCGCGTACCGCACCCGCGCCGCCCACGGATGCAGGCCGAGCAGCAGCTCCGCCAGCGCCGGCTCATCCGGCGAAACCAGCGTGCAGTAACTCCCCAGCGAGACCCGCCGGTGCACCGCGGCGTTCACCTCCGGGTCGCTATGGCCGAGCAGAATCGCGCCCACGCCCCCGGTGAAATCGGTGAGCCGCCGCCCATTCGAATCCCAGATATCCGCTCCCTGGCAACGCGAGAAATACGAGGGCCACGTCACCGGATCGAAGATGTGCGCCCGCTTCGAAAGCAGCCCCGTGCCGCACGAGATGCGCTCCTTCGCACGCGCCCATTGCTCGGGTCCGCTCGGCGCCTTCTCTATTGCGTCGGCGGGCAAATGCGGCGCCAGCAGCCGCAGCCCGTTGCGCTGGAAAATGTCGCGCCTATCCTCCTCGTTCATCCCGCACGCCTCGCACGCCTCGCGCAAGCTCAGCAGCCCCTCGATCCCCACCAGCGTGAACTCATCGAAGTGCGTCACCCCCTTGGCGGCCAGGTCCTCCGCGTACGCCCAGCAAAAGCCGTTCGCCATCGTGAACGCCTTGCCGCGCAACTCGCTCACCATGAAATCGGAGCCCCAGAGCAGCCGGCGCGGCCCGAGCGTATCGAGCGCCGCGCGCATCGCTTCCGGCTCGGTCACGGCGGAATTATCCAGCACCACGTTATCCAGCCGCGCCAGATGCCGCAGCCCGCGCAAAGCCGTGCGGTAATTGAACGAGCGCGCCACGTGCGCGAGCACCAAGCGGCAGCGCGGAAATCTCCCGCAGAGCCGCGTGATGTCCGCGAGGTTCCGCTCATCCGCGATCCCCGCCGTGCGCATGATGTGCAGCATCAGCACGCCATCGGTTTCATCGCACAGCCGCCACATCCATTCCGGCGCGAAATCCTCGATCAGCACCTGCGTCGTATCGGCGAACGGCGCATACAGCCGGTACGGTTTGATGCCGATGAAGCGCCCCGTGGAAAGCAATTCCCGCACATAGCCCGGATCGTCCTCCGGCGCCGCCAGCACCAGCGCGCGCGTGCGCGATTCCGCCGGCAGCGTCGCCATCTCCGCCGCCATGAATTCATTCTCTCCGCGCCGATTATTCCCCGCGCTGGGGTACCCGAAAAACAGACCTTCCACGCGCCGCCCCGGCAGCCAGCGCTCCACCGCCTCGTGATACGCTGCCAGACCGAACGGCGTATCCGGCGGCAGAAAGACTGGCCGATTCCCCTCCGCGAAATGGCGCGTGTGAAAGAGGTGCGTGTGCGCGTCGAAGATTTCCGCGGGCACGAAATCGTCCAGCGATTGCACCAGCGCACGGTCGGTCGGGGAAAGCTCGGTGACGAGTTGCATGGGAGACGCGCTGCTTACCACGCCGTCCATCCGCCATCCACCGCAAGATTGTGCCCCGTGATGTAGCTCGCGGCGTCGCCCAGTAAAAACGCCACCGCGCCCGCGATCTCCTCCGCCTGTCCTACGCGCCCCAGCGGCGCCTTCCGCGCCAGCCGCTCCACGAACTCCGGCTGCTCGCGCTGGATCACGGGATTCGGAAACGGCCCCGGCGAGATGCTGTTGCAGCGCACCCCGCGCGGCCCGTAATGCACCGCCAGGTAACGCGCCATCTGCTGCAGCCCCGCCTTCCCCGCGCCGTACTCCACCGGGTTCGGATTCATCGGCGCCGCATACACCCGCGGGTCCGGCGAGACCGTCCCATACATGCTCGAAAAGAGCACCACGCTCCCGCTCCCGCGCTCCGCCATCGGCCCCATCACCGCCCGCGCCAGCACGAAAGTCGCCGTAAGATTCCCATGATTCACGCGATCGAAATCCTCCGGCGTCAACTCGTCCAACGGCTTCGCCGTGGAAGCATATGTGAGCACCGCCAGCCCATGCGGCACACCCCGCGCCGCCACCTGCGCACGCACAAAATCCTCCACCGCCGCCACCTCGTTCACATCCAGCGAAGCCGGCGTCACCCGTTCGCCCCACCCGCATTCCTCCACCGCAGACTGCGCCCGCTCGCCCAAATCCGCACACAGCACCCGCGCCTCCAAGTCCGCCAGCATGGAAACCACCGGGCGCCCCAAATAACCCGCACCGCCAAAAACCCACAGATCACGGCCGGCGAAATCAAAACGGGGCCGGGGCATCGGCAAAATCTCGCGTCGCCGCCATGCCGAGGAAAGCGCATTTGTGCGGGCAACGCACCCTTGGTACAAAGGTCATCCCGTTTTCTCCCCGCCTCATGCGCCATCCCCTCTTCGCATTGATTGCCGTCCTGCTGCTGGCCGTTCCCGCATCCGCCGCCCCGCCAAACATCCTCTTCATCATCAGCGACGATCAGCGCGCCGACACCATCGCGGCGCTCGGCAATCCGCATATCCAGACCCCGCACCTCGATCGGTTGGTGCGCGAAGGGACCGTGCTCACCCGCGCCATTGCGGCGTACCCGATTTGCCAGGTGAGCCGCGCGGAGATCTTCACCGGCACGAGCGCCTTTCGCAATGGCGTGGGCTACCGCGGCACCCGCGCCGACCCGGCGCTGGCGACTTGGGCCGCCACGCTGAAAGCCGCCGGATATCGCACCGCTTGCGTGGGCAAATGGGATGGCGGCAATCGGCTGGAGCGAATCGGTTTCACGGAGACCGCGGGCGTTTTTTCGTCCGGGGGTGGAACGAAAGGACCCCGGCCCGAGTACGTCGATTTTCGCGGCCAGCCCGCCACCGGCTACCGCGGCTACACTTTCAAGGATGGCGCGGGGAAGGCGCTCCCAAACGGCACGGTGGGGCTCACGCCTGACATCAGCGGGCGCATTGCCGAGGCGGCGATCGAGGCGCTCCAGCGCGGCGGCGAGCAGCCGTTCTTTTTGCAGGTGGGCTTCACGACGCCGCACGATCCGCGGCTGATCCCGCCCGGTTACGAGAAGCGCTACGATCCCGCGGCCATCCCGCTGCCGAAAAACTTTCAGCCACAGCACCCGTTCGACCACGGGAACCTCGACGGGCGCGATGAGCTGCTGCTGCCGACGCCGCGCCCTCCCCGCATGGTGCAGGAAGAGCTCGCGGCCACCTACGCGGCGATCACCTACATGGATGAGCAGATCGGGCGGATCGTCGATTTCCTGCGCGAACGCGGGGAGCTGGAGAAGACGGTTATCATCTTCACGAGCGACCAGGGGCTGGCGCTCGGCAGCCATGGCCTGCTCGGGAAACACAACATGTACGATCATACCATCCACGCGCCGCTGATTTTTCGCGGACCGGGCATCCCCGCCGGGCGGCGCAGCGATGCGCAGTGCTATTTGCGCGATCTGTTTCCCACGGCGTGCGAGCTGGCCGGCGTCCCGGTGCCGGCCACGGTCGAGAGCAAAAGCCTCGTGCCGATCCTCACCGGGAAGGGCGGCGCGCTTTATCCATTCGTGGTCAGCTATTACACCGATACCCAGCGGGCGATCCGCACGCCGGACTGGAAGTACATCGAGTATCCGCAAGCCGGCCGGAAACAACTCTTCCACGTGCGCCACGATCCGGATGAGCTCCACGATCTTTCCGGCGAGACCGCGCATGCGGAAACGGCGGCGAGTCTCCGGCGCGATTTGCTTGCGTGGCTGCACGAGCACGGCGATCCGCTCGGGCTGAAATGAACGCGGTTCCGCGAGCACTGCTGGCTTTGGTGGGCGCGGCGCTGGCGGCGGGCGGGGCCGAGCCGAAAGGCGCCGTGCTGCACCTCGATTTCGAGAAAGAGATTCCGGGCCTGCGCCTGCACCACGGCGTCCACCGCATCGCCGGCGCCTTTGGCGGCGCGCTCGAGTTCACGAACGCTCTCCAGTATGCCGAACTCGACTTCCCGCGTGGCCTCGACCGCGCCGAATCCGCGTCCATTGGCGTCTGGGTTTTCCCGCGCCGGGCGGGCGAGGGCGCGTTCCTCTTCCGCGGCCTGCCGGAAATCGCGCCGCTGGGCGAGCGCCGCTTTCCGCCGGCCAAAGGGTGGGTGAATTTCTTCCTCGGTGCCGATCAGCACGGCTTCCTCATGGGCGCGCTCAATGGCAACAGCGAGATGCCGTTTCCGCTCGTCACGCTCGATGAGCTCCGCCTCGGCAGTTGGCATCAGCTCGTCCTCGTAAAGGAGTCTGCGGGCGGCCAGAAATTCTACCATAACGGCGTGCTCGTCCACGGCGATGCCGACTCCTGCTGGGCCGGCAAAGCGTGGCCCTTCGCGGAGACCGAGCCGGGCGAGCCGCTCCGCCTGGCGGCGCCGCAAGGCGGGCTCATCGGCGAGGCGTGGATCGCCGCGCGCGCTCTTTCCGCGGAGGATATTGCCGCCGAGTTCGCCGCGAAAAAGCGGCGCTACCATCCTGCGCTCCCGCCCAGCGTGCCGGAGCTGCGTGAGATGAATGCGCATCCCGCCGCCTGCCAATGGAAGGCCCCGATCACCGCCGAAACGTGGCCGCGCGAGCGCGAGCGCATCCTCGCCGGCGTCGAAAAAATTCAGGGCGCCGCGCCCACGGAAATCCCGCCGCTGGAGCCGCGGGAGCACTCGGCGCAGGATTGCGGCAGCTACTTCCGCCGCAAAGTGAGCTTCCAAGTGCAGCCCGGCGACCGCATGCCCGCGTGGCTGCTCATCCCGAAGAAGCTCACCGGACGCGCGCCCGCGATCATCTGCTTTTACGGCACCACCGGCGGCGCGGGGAAGGACACCACCGTCGGCCTCTCCGGCCCCATCCCCGGCACGCCTCCGCGCAAAAACCGCGCCTTCGCCGTGGATATGGCGGAGGCCGGCTTCATCGCGCTCGCGCCGGATTACCTGCGCGATGGCGAGCGCGTGCCGCCCAGCGGCAAGCCGTACGATACCGCCGATTTCTACCGGCGGTTCCCCGATTGGTCCTGCACCGGCAAAGATGCGTGGGACACCCGCCGCGCCGTCGATTACCTGCAGTCGCTCCCGATCGTCGATCGCGAGCGAATCGGCATGATCGGCCACTCCTATGGCGGCCACACCACCATTTTCGCCACCGCGCTGGAGCCGCGGATCAAGGCGGCCTTTGCCAGCGGGCCGGTTTCCGATTTCCTACAGCACGGCATCCATTGGGGCCTGCCCAAGGGGAGCACCAGCAGCCAATCCACGCCCGGCCTGCGCCCCTACGTCCTCGATCACACCCTGCCGCTCCCCGTCACCTTCTACGAATTCACCGCCCTCATCGCCCCGCGTCCGCTGGCCGTCTGCCAGGCCGTCGGCGAGCGCCGCCCGATGGAAGAGGAGAATCACGCCGCCGTCTCCGAAGTCTACCGCGCCCTCGGCGCCGGCGACCGCGTGAAATACTGGTGGGTGGCCGGCGACCACGATTTCCCGCCAGTGGCGCGCCAGGCCGCCGTGGAGTGGTTTCGCAAATGGCTGAAGTGAGGCGAACTTACGCCAGGTTACGGAGCGGCGCCTTGCTGTCCGCGGTGCGCTCGATTTGGACGCCCGCATTGCGCAGCATCGCCAGATGGAGATCGGCGAAGGCTTCGCCGCGATAGCGGACGTGGCGGCCGCCGCGGATCATGCCGTTGCCGCCGCCGGCGAGGAGCAGCGGGACGTCTTCGCGATTGTGCAGGCGGCCCCAGGTGAGGCCGCTGCCGTAGACGATCTGGCAGTGGTCGAGCACGGTGCCGCCGGCCTCGGGCAAGGCGGCGAGTTGCTGGAGCATGCGCACGAAGATCCCGACGTAGGCTTGATCGATGCGCTGCAGCTTCTCGAGCTTGTCGCGGCCTTCGGCGGTGCGCGGATCGAGATGTGCCAGGCCGTGGTGGCTTTCCTTGACTCCGATCTCGTTCCAGCTTGCGCGTCCCGGCTCGTTGTTGAGCATGAAGGTGGAGACGCGCGTGGTGTCGGTGCGCAGGGCGAGCACGAGCAGATCGCGTGAGCAGGCGGGCGTGCTCCAGGTAATTGGCGGGCACGCCTTCGCGGCAGCTTGATCTCCGGCGGGGCCGCCAATTGATGGCGCGCGGCGAACTCGATCCGGCGCTCGATGGAGCGCACGGATTCGAAGTATTCATCCAGCTTTTCCTTGTCGATGCCGCCCAACTGCCCGCTCAGCCGCTTCGCCTCCTCGCGCACGGCGTCGAGGATGCTGGTGCGATAGACGTCGGCGCTTGCGGATCGGCGAAGAGGCGGTTGTAAATGTCGCGCGGATTGAATTCCTTGCCCATCGGCGAGGCCGGGCCGCGCCACGAGATGTTGGTCTCATGCATGTTGCGGGCTGTCCGAATCGCAACCCAGCTCGAGCGATGGCAGGCGCGTGTCCTGCCCGACCTGATTGGCGATGAGCTGGTCCACGGAAATATCCGTGCAGTAGCCGCCGCGATCCTTGTCATTGAGCGGCGCGCTGCTCAGCCAGGGCCCGGTGCCGAGCGGGTGGCCATTGGCGCCGACTTCGCCGTGCCGGGCATTCAGTCCGCTGAGCACGAGGACGTGCTGCCGCACCGGCGCGAGCGCGGCGAGGGTCTTGCTCGGCTGATAATCCGCGCCCTCGGTTTTCGGCAGCCATTCGTCGTGATTCACCCCGCCGGGCACGAACATGAACACGGAACGCAGCGGCGCCGCCTTGGCGGGCGCGGCCATGATTTCCAGCCAGGGCAGCGCGAGCATGGCGCCGACGCCGCGCAGCAGCGTGCGGCGGGAGAGGGTGCGTTCGCGAAGGAAGTTCATGTCAGGAGCTCCGGTTTGAGTTTTGAGGTAGCGGAAGGGATAGCTTTTCACGATCTCGGTGATGAGCGTGGAGAAGCGGTACTGGTCCGCCTCCGCCTTCTTCACGATGCTCTGGATGGTGGCGATGTCGTAGTAGCTCCACCGGCCGGCCGAGCGCGTAGGTGAAAAGGTGCTCCGTGAGGCAGCGCACGAATTCGTTCCGCTTCGGCCCGCGCAGCATGTCCTTGAGGCCGACCGGGCCGTTGAAGGCGGTGCCATCCGCGCAGCGTGCCGGCGGGATCGATCGGCGCCTTGCCCTCGGCTGTCGCGCCACACGCCGATCGCGTCGTAGTTTTCCAGTGCAAGCCCGGCGGATCGAGCCGCGCGTGGCAGGATGCACACGCCGCGTCGGTGCGATGCCGCGCAAGTTTCTCGCGAATGGGCAGCCCGCCTTCCACCACCGGAGTGGCGTCGAGATTCGGGACATTCGGCAAGGGCGGCGGCGGCTTTTGGCCCAGCACCGCCTCCAGCAGCCATTTGCCCCGCTTGACCGGATTGGTGTGCGTGGGATTGGAGTTCACCATCAAGGTGGCGGCGGCGGTGAGGATGCCGCCGCGGCGGCGATCGGTGATCGGGTAGCGCAGCCACTCCAGGCTGCTCGGCTTCGTCGACACCGGGCGCGGGGCGATGCTCGATGCCGTAAACGTTGCAGAGCGTCAGGTTCAGCCAGGTAAAATCGGGGTCCACCAGATCGAGCACACTGCGATCCTCCGCCATCACCGTACCGAAGAGCAGCAGGATTTCGGAGGCGAAGGCTTCATTGAGATACTTCACCGTCCATTGAACGCGCCGCAGCACCGAGGGATCGGGCGCGTGGCTGCTGATGTCCTGGATGCGCAGCCATTGCTGGGAGAATTCCTTGATGAATTCCTCCGCGCGGGATGCCGGAGCATGCGCCGCGCCTGGGCGGCCAGCTCCTCCGGATCGCGCAGCTTGCCTTCATCGGCAGCGCGCTGCAGCTCGGCATCGGGGATGGTGTTCCAAAGAAAATAGGAGAGCCGCGCGGCCAGCTCGTGATCCGTCAACGGCCGCACCCCGCCCTTCTCCTCGCTCGCGACCCCCGTCTCGAGGCGGAAGAGGAACTGCGGCGCGACCAGGATGGCCCGCATCGCCACCGCCAGCGCGCCGCTGCGGTCCTCGCCCCGTTCTTGATCGCCAGATCGTAAAAGCCCGCATAGCGCGCCAGCTCTTCCGGCTGCGGCGGCCGGCGGAAGGCGCGCTCGCAAGGTCTCCGCGATGATGGCGCGATCGATCTCCGCCGGATCGCCGCCGCGTTGCTGCTTCGGGCGCACCCTCTTGCCAAACGCCTGCCGCACGTCTTCGCGCGCGGTGAGTTTCTCCGCCGCATCGAAATATTTCTCCATCAGGAACGGCGGCAGATTCAGCGCTTCCGCGATCGAATCGAAGCCGTGCGCCGCCGGATCGGGCGGCAGATGCACGAACGGCTCCTGAAACTGCCGGTGCAGGACGAAGCGGACCATCTCCGGCATCCCGCCGCCATTTTTCGCTGCGGATCGTAAAAGGCGGTGCGCCGCTGGAGGCCGAACAGCTCCGCCATCGTGGCGTTGTATTGCGCCGCCGTGAGCCGCCGGGGCCGCACGTGACCGGGATTCGGCGCGCCCCCAGCCGCGGGACGCGCCAGCATCTGCTCGATCCAATCGGTAAGCGCCAGCCGCTGCGCTTCGCCGGGCTGCTCCTCCTCCGGCGGCGGCATCTCGCGGTTGTGGAGCATCTCCCACACACGCCGCCAGACCTTGCGCTCCGCGAGCACCGCCGACTTCGGTTTCGAACCGCGCCAGGTCCAGCTCGCCCTTTCTGCTTCTTCGTCATTGTGGCAATCGACACAGAAAGCTTTCAGGGCCGGCTGCACCACAGTCGGAAACTCCTGCGCCGCGACGCTGGTGCAATACACGAAAAGGAGGACGGCGAGGCGTTTCAAGGGGAGGGAGGTGAGAGTATAGACCGGGTGCTGATGCGGGACAATCTCGCGGGTTCAAGCACAAGGACGCGCACATCGTGCCGCCCTGCGGCCCCGCGCCGCGTTGACGCCACTCATCGCCGCGTTCATCGATGCCGCCGGGCTGAGCCGGATTGACCGCAAGGGAGCCGTGCCCTAACCTCGAGACATGACGGTGACGCTTGAGATACCCGATGGCATCGTGGCGGTGCTTCCGCTCGCAACTGGCGAGCGAGACGCTCGCCTGCTGCTGGAACTGGCTGCAGGTTTGTACGCCAACGGGACCATCTCACTCGCTCAGGGGGCGGAACTGGCCGGCTTGAGCCGCACGGAATTCGGGGACGAATTGGGCGAGCGGGGCATTTCGCGGCACTATGGCGAGGACGAGCTGAGAGAGGATCTCGCCGATGCCGAACGCGCGAGTCGTCAGTGACACGCGCCTTTCCAAAACGGCATCCTTGCGCGAGCATGCGACTGGAACCCGTGAGCGCATTCGGCACCACCCTCTTTAGCGGAACTCCGTTCATCCGCTGGGCGCTGACGCCGTTCATCCTCTCGTTCGCGATCGCATTCCCCTCGGTGAGCGAGATCGATTCGCTCGAACGCGGTTTTATCGTCGCCGGGCTGGAACTGCTTTGCGTGTTGCTCCTCATCGCGCTCTGGGCGCCGCGCCGGGCGGCGGTCATCGCCGGGCGCATCCTGTGTGGCATGGTGTTCGCGTTCTATTTGATGTTTCTGGGTTCCGAGATCTTCCTTCCCAAAAAGACAAGGCTGAACAGCGAGCTGTTTCAGCCGATTCTTGGCTTCATCGTGATTGGGCTGCCGGCGTTCTGCTACGCTGCGCTGGGACGCTTCACCATCCGCATAAAACAGCCCGTGGACTTGGAAAAGCCTGGCCGCGTCAATTTTGCAGAAAAGGCGATCACCTACGTTAGCGCAGGCCGCGTTGAGAAATGCGTTCGATGGGAGGATCTCCGCGAGGTCAGCATCGTCACGACCAATGAAGGCCCATGGCTGGAGGATGTTTTCTGGGTCTTCGTCGGCTCCGACGGGAGCGCGGCCTGCGTGGTGCCCCAAGGCGCGGAGGGCGCCGATGAGGTTTTCGGGCACGTGGAAAAGCTGGCCGGGTATGACGATCAGCAAGTCATCAAAGCGATGGGATCGACGGACAATGCGAAGTTCATCGTTTGGAAGAGAACCTAGAATCGGCCCACGAGTCCCGCGTCTGCATGCTCCGCTTTTCCTCCGTCGATATCGGGCTGCGCGAAATCCTGGCGAACAAGTTTCGCTCGCTGCTGACCGTGCTCGGGATCGTACTGGGCGTCTCGAGCTTGGTGGCCATGTCGGCCATCGTGAAAGGGATGGAGAACGGCTTGAAGGAAGCGATGATCGCCCTGGGCGGGCTGGATAAGGTGCTCACGCGCGAGGCCCCGGTGCCGGTCTGGCAGAGCCATCTGGCCGACCAGGCGCCCGGCCGCACCATCAAGGACGTGCAGGCGCTCACCCGCAGCGCGCCGCTCATCCGCATGGTTTCGCCGGAGATGGCGCTCGAGCGCGTGCTCATGTCGCGCGGCGAGCGGCGCGTGAAGCCCGCCGAGTTCGTCGGCGTCTGGCCGGTGGTGCTCGAGATGAACCTCCACACCCTGGAACACGGACGCTTCTTCAACGAGCTCGATGAGGAAAACGCGAGCGCCGTCTGCGTCATCGGCACCGGGATTCGCGATGCGTTGTTCGGCTCGCCCGAGCAGTTGGGGCGGGAGGTCGTGCCCTTGGGCGAGCACGTGCAAATCAACGGCCAGGCTTTCACTATCATCGGCATGTTTGCCCGCTACGAAAACGCGCAGGAGCGCCGGCAACGCGAGCTGCCGCGTGAGCCGGAGCCAGCGGCGAAAGCGCCCGCCGTGGCGCGCGGCCGCCCCGGCTACGGCGGCGGCGGCAGCTCGCGGAGCCACTGGGCCTTCGATCGCAAGAACATGACCGCCTACATCCCGATGAATACGATGTGGCTCCGCTTTCGCGCAACCAGCGGCGAGAATTCCATCCCCGATCCCACCCTCACCGACATCGACCTCAAAGTCACCGATCTCTCCCAGATCGACAACGCGCTCGCCCAGGCCCGCAACGTCCTGCTCACCACGCACAACGGCATCGAAGACTTCACCTTCGCCACGCAGGAAAACAACATCGAGAGCGTGAACCAGGCCATCCGCAATGCCCGGATGAGCGGCGGGATCATCTCCGCCATCAGCCTGCTCGTCGGCGGGATCGGCATCATGAATATCATGCTCGCAAGCATCACCGAGCGCGTGCGCGAGATCGGCATCCGCAAAGCGATCGGCGCGGGCTTCTTCGACATCTTCGCGCAGATTCTCGTCGAGAGCGTCGTGCTCGCGATCCTGGGCGGACTGGCGGGATTGTGCGCCTCCGTTCTGCTCGTGAAGCTCATCGTCTCGCTCTCCTCGTCCGAGCACGTGCCCGTCATCGTCATGGAGAACATGCTCCTCGCCTTCGGATTCAGCGTCGCGGTCGGCATCCTCGCCGGGCTCTTCCCGGCGATCAAGGCCGCCAAGCTCAGCCCGATTGAGGCGCTGCGGTATGGGTGAGTTGGGGAAACTCGGAAGCAAGCTTCCACATCCGCATCGCGGAAGCCCCGGAAATGTGGTTTAGTCATGCAGTGAATGCCCGTACGCTCTATCTGGCGGGACTGCTTGCCCTTGTCGTTGCTCAGCCAACGTTGCGAGCGATCGAAGCGCTTTCCCGGGAAGAGATTGCCATGCTGGCTTCGGACCTCCGCAAGCCTGAGACCGAGATGGCCGCGCTGCAGAGTCTCGTCACTTGCGCGGATCTGTTCCTGTACGAGTACGGCTCCATGAGCCTTTCCTTTGGCAATCTGGAGGAAGACGAGCTGCGAAGGTCGGCGGCGCGCGCGGTTCATGCGCACCGCAGTGTGGAGAGCGTCGAGCGTGCGCTCTTGGAAAGCGATCGCGCGGTGCGCTTCTGGGCCGTGCATGCTTTCGAGACCATCGAAGGCAGGCGCGAGCCGTGGAAAGGCTTGTTGCCGCGCCTTCAAAAAATGGCCTCCGAGGACACGGATGCCGGTATCAGATCGGAGGCGATCGAGAAACTCTACAGCTATCCCGAAAGCGCGGCCCTTCTCGCTCAGTGGCGGCAATCGACGCACGAAACGGATGCCGGAGTGCTCATGAGACTGCTTCAATTTGGTTATGGATCGCCCCAGATGCGGAGCCAATGGTACGCCCGCGCAGTGAAGTTTCTCTCCGACGAAAACGAGGAGACCCGCCTGCTCTGGCTTACGCACATCTGGAGCAATGTCTGGAATCCCAGCACCGCCCAGATGTGGCTGATCGAATCCGATCCGGGTTTGCTCGAGGCGTTGCGGCGGGTGGAAGAAACTGGCACGTCGAAGGAGCAGGAGCTGGCAAGAAAGGCGGTGCAAGCCCTCGGCGATCGAGCGAAGTGACGCTCGCGGAAACGCAGAACTTCGACGAGGCGGTGTTGCCGATGATCGCCACCCAGCGGTCAAGCTTGGTTAATTCGAAATCTCGCTCCAGCGCCGTTCGGTGGTGGTGCAAATCCACGTGCGCCCCGTCTCGGTGTCGAGCTTCACGATCACGGAGCCGCTCGCGACAATCTGATAGCGCTGTGGGCGCTGCGTCCGGGAACAGGTCGGCAGGAAGAGGGCCAGCAAGACGAGGAAAATTGCTGCCGGGATCGCTGGGATCGCCGGGAGCGCCCGCATTGATGGGAATTGCATGCGGCGAGGTTAGTTCCGGCGCGAGGTGGACGCAATCGCGGGTTCCCGATGAAGGCGGATCAAAGACTTGGCGGACATTGCGCGCCTGGTCGAAGCGCATCCACAGCTATGGACCTCGCTGACCGCGGAACTTCAGGAGCGCATCGAGCGGCCGGCGGGATAGTTAGATTAGGCGGTACCTGCGCATCCACTCCCGCCCTTCACGTCCGGGATAAGCCTTGGTGGGAAGCCACTCTTCGATGAGCGTGAAATGGGGTGAGAAGCGTGCGTCGAGTTCGGACAGGGTTGTTTCGAAGGGGGGGCCGTCGGTGGGTAGCGGCTGGCCGGGATCGAGGTAGAAGACGCCGAGCAACTCTCCGCCGGGCCGCAGCGCGCCGGCGACCGCGCGCACGTAATCGCTCCGCTGCGCGGGCGGCAGCGCGCAGTAGCAGGTATGCTCCCACACCCAATCGAAGGCTGACCGCATCGCCGCAGGGAGCGCGAAAAGATCGGCGAGCTCGTACCGCTCCTTCGCCACGCCGGGATTTGCCCGCGCCGCGGCGATGGCGGAGGGCGCGATATCGATCCCGACGACTTCGGCGCCAGCGGCGGCCAGCGCGCGCGCATCGTGGCCGAGCCCGCAACCGGGGACGAGAATGCGGCCGCGGAGGCTGACTCTGGCCAGGGCTTCGAGGAGCGCGGGGCTGGCGGCGCCTTTTTCCCACGGGGTGTCGCCGCTTTGGTAGTGAGCTTCCCAATCTGTCGCCGACTCAGCCATCTTACTTGATGATGCCCCGCTGGCTGCTCGCGCAAAACTCCACCAGCACCGTTTTTTCCGGCAGCTCCGGCAGGTCGCTCGGTCATTTGCTCGATGGCTTGCTGCAGGTTGAGCCCGGAGCGGTAGATGATGCGGTAGGCTTCCTTGATCGCGCGCTGACCGTTTCTTCGCCGAAGCCGTGCGCGCTCGAGGCCGACCTTGTTGTAGCTGCGGACTTTCGGCGGGATTGCCGTCGGCGATCATGAAGGGCGGCACGTCCTGCACGATCTTCGAGCAGCCGCCGGTGATGGCGTGGCGGCCGATGCGGCAGAATTGATGCACCGCGGTGAGCCCGCCGATGACGGCGTGGTCGCCCACTTCGACGTGGCCGGCGAGCGTGCCGTTGTTGGAGAAAATGACGCCGTCGCCGACGGTGCAATCGTGCGCGATGTGGCTGTAGGCGAGGAAGTTTCCCCGGCTGCCGATGCGGGTGACGCGCCGGGCGCGGTGCCGCGATGGACGGTGACGAACTCGCGGAAGGTGTTCTCGTCGCCGATCTCCAGGTGGGTCGGCTCGCCCGCGTATTTCAGATCCTGCGTCTGCTGGCCGATCGAGGTGAAGGCGAAGAAGCGGTTGCCGCGCGCCGATCCTGGAGCGGGCCGGCAAGGCTCACGTGATGCTGCAGCCAGCAGCCGGGGCCGAGCTCCACGTCCGGCGCCGATGACGCAATACGGGCCGATCTCGCACCCGTCGCCGATCTGCGCGCCAGGGTCGATGATCGCGGTGGGATGAATCTCCGCGGCGCTCACCGCTATCGCACGATGCCAAACATCATCTCCGCCTCGGAGACGACCTCGCCGTTCACGATGCAGCGCCCCTTGGCCTTCACGATGGCCCGCTTCCGCTGCAGTGATCTCCACCTCGATGAAAAGCGTGTCGCCCGGGACGACCGGCTTGCGGAACTTCACTCCATCCGCGCTCATGAAGTAGCCGATCTTCCCCGCTGCCCGGGATGCCGCATGAGCAGGATGCTGCCGACCTGCGCCATGGCTTCGAGCTGGAGCACGCCGGGCATGACCGGGTGCCCGGGAAAATGGCCCTGGAAAAACGGCTCGTTGATCGTGACCGCCTTCACGCCCGTGCATCGGCTGTCGCCCTCGATGGCTGACGATGCGATCCACCATCAGGAACGGATAGCGGTGCGGCAGCAGCTTCATCACGTCGTTCGACATCCAGCACGTCGCCGCCCTTGGGCGTGACCGGCGGCGGGACCAGCGCCATCGTTGCGCGCGTAGTTGCTTGGCGAGCGCGCGGGCCAGCTCGGTGTTCGGGCCGTGGCCGGGCTTCACCGCGATGACGTGGCCCTTGATCGCGCGGCCGAAGAGCGCGAGGTCGCCGACGATATCGAGGATCTTGTGCCGCGCGAATTCCTCGCGGAAGCGCAGCGGCTCCTTGCTCAGCACCGTTTCGCCGCGCACGACCACCGCATTCTCCAGGCTGCCGCCCTTGATCAGGCCCTTGTCCATGAGCGGCTTCACGTCCTCGTAGAAAACGAAGGTGCGCGCCGGGGCGATTTCCTTTTCGTAAATCGCGGGCGTGATTTCGGTGGAATAAAACTGCGTGAAGCGCCCGTCCGGCCCGACCTGCGTGCAGGAGATGCGGAAACCGCGTGTCCGGCACGATGGTCATGAGCGAGCCGGTCTTCGTCTCGAGATGGATCGGCTCGGTGACCTCGAAGTAACTGCGCGCGGCACGCCCTGCTCGACGATGCCCGCCTTCTTGATCAGCTCCACGTAAGGGCGCGCGCTGCCGTCGCCGATCGGCGGCTCGTTGGCGTCCATCTCGATGAGCGCATTGTCCACCCCCATGCCCGGCGAGCGCCGAGAGGACGTGCTCCACGGTCTGCACCTTCACGCTGCCCTCGCCCGAGCGTCGTCGCGCGCTCGACCGTCTTCACATGGTCGATGTTGGCGTCGATCGTCGGCTCATCGGCGAGGTCGCTTGCGCTTGAACTTGCGCCCGTGCCCCGGCGGCGCCGGGTGCAACGTCAGGGTCACTTCCTCGCCCGTGTGCAGCGAGGAGCCGGTCAGGCTGGCGGGTTTGGCCAGCGTGCATTGAGGGGTGGTGGTCATGTGGAGCCGCCGCTTATGCCTCTTTGCGGCCAGCCGGGAAAGCCCAAAGACGAGGGCCGGGGTCGAGTCGCGAAGCTCCGCCGGAGCACAGGCGTCCTCGCCGGTGGGCGGGAGTGTATTCGCAGGCATCCTGCCGGCCGGCGTCGAGCCGGATTCCTGGGCTCGGCTGAGGGCAGGGCGCGGGAATGTTGCACATGTTGAGACAAAAAAGTCTCACTTTGAGCGTTAATCCGGGGGTGAGCTGGGAATGTTGCACATTTTGGAACGGGACAGTCTCATCTGGAGGTGGGGATAGTGCGCCAGAAGTCGGGGCCGGGGTTCAGATCTTCGGCGGTGGCCCAGCCCATTTCGATGCGGCGGCGGCGCTGCAGCTCGAGCAGGTGCGCGAGGGTGATCTGGCCGTCGAACCGCATGGTGTCGGGATCGATGGGCTCGGTGATTTCGTCGGGCACCGGGGTGGAGATGGCGACGTGGCGGCCGTACTCGTGCGGGAAGGTGCGCTCGATGAGGGCCATGGAGGCGCGCCAATCGTGGATGCCAAAGGCAGTTTCGGCGATCTCGACTTCGCCGAGACGGGCGGCGAGGAACTCGGTGCGGGCGGCTTCGAGGAAGTCCGCGAGATCCGGGTGCGATTTTTTCCAGCGGTAGAAGGTGGAGCGCTTGATGCCGCAGAGCAGGGCGGCGCGGGCGTCGGTGAAGCCGTAGCGGCGGATTTTGTCGTAGAGCGATTGCGCGAGCTCGGGGGTGAGCTGGGTTGGGAGCTCGGGGATGGGTGGGAGCGCGGGTGGGCGGGGGGCGCCGGCGGCGTTTTCGGAAGACGGGGAGAGGGGGAGTGGAGGAGACTGGGAGCGGTGGGGAGAATGAGAAGGATGGGAGAGATGTGCACCGGCCGGGGTGGGATCGGTGGAGGGGATGGAGGGCGTAGAGGGCTCGGACGGGGTGGAGGGCTCGTAGGGCGGAGTGCCGGGGCCGGGTGGGGTGGAGGGGGCGGTCGGGTCGGAGGGAGGGGTGAAGGGTTCGGAGGGAACGGACGGCTCCAAGGGAGGAGTGGTAGGGTCGGAGGGAGCGGAGGGATCGGATGGGCTGGGGGGATCGGAGAGGGCGGGACGGGCGCTGGACTGGCTGGCGGCGAGGCTGTTGAAGAAGGAGAGGGCGAAGGAGACGCCGGAGGCGGACTCGGCGGCGCGCTTCTGCTCGGAGGCCGCGCGCGCGGCCGCGGAGGTGCTCGCGGAGCTCGAAGTGCTGGCGGTGCCAGCGCCGGAGGGTTTGCGGGTGGACGCCGGCCTGCATGGCCGCACGGGCATCGGAGAGGCCGTGGTCGCGGATGGCGGCGCAGATGCGCTCGACGATTTCGGGCGAGTACCTGGCGCGCAGCGGCAGGACGGCGTCCGGAGTGGAGGTGGGAGTGACGGTGACGGCGGTGCTGGCCGGGGCTCCCGGCTGCGAGATGATCGAATCCATGATGGGGCCGAGAGTATCAGGGGTCGAGCACTTTCCCAATCTCGATTGAGCACTTTTTTGTATTTCTATTTTCGGCGAACCAAGGATTCCTTGACTTGCGGCGTAGAGGTGGAACGAAATCGAAGCGAAGAACTTCGGCCCTTCAGGCAATCCGGGGAACACGATCGCAATCAGCGCCTGCTACGGCGAGCATCATCACCCGAACTCCGGGCTTGGCGGGAGCCATCCACTGCGCGAAGATAACTCCGAAATGATAAAGGCTGAATCGACAACTCAAAGGAGGGAACGACAGCCGGAACTCTTCGGCGAACTTCCGACTTGGCCAAAGCCACGTTCCCGCGACTTTGCAGCACTTAGCGACTGCGGCTTGTATGCGGAGATATTACAGGTGGCTGGAGCGGAGGACACAATCTCGCAGAGCAAACTTATCTCCTCCGACGATGGTCTTCGTCAACGGCTCCGCCGCCTGCATGTGGTCCAGAATCCAACCAAGACTAACATCAACGGTCTCTTGGCTGCACTCTCGGCCTTCGGCTGGCTAAAAGACGAAGGAAACGGCCGCTACAGCTTGAGTGCAGATGGTGTACCAATCGCGCGGGATAGCGTTCACAACCCGACGGCATTCCGTAGGAAATTAGCTGTCAAACTCCACGAGCGCTATGTGGTACCGGGCTGGTTCGTTGCTCGGCTCTATGACCTCAACCCTGCTGGCCAAGGCCAAGTCGTTCTGCCCGCCCCTCGAAAGTCAGGCAAGACGGAACGCCGACCTTGGGCCGAAAAACAATGGCCGACCGAGTTCGGCCAAATCGTAGTGGAATCAGCCGAAGCAGCGAATCGCGTCTTTCCCGGATCTTTCGACGTCGACCTTTCGTTATGGCTTAAGGTTGTTCGAGCGAGTTGGGAAGAACTCGGTGAAAAACAGCCTCCCGGTGGGCGTAAGGGTACGTTGCCGAACCGCACGAATACAGCCACATTCTCACCGAGAGAGAGATTATTTCATGCCATGCGCGAGGCTTCTGTCCACCTTCTGTTCAGCGGTTGGTCCCCTTCCACTTCGCAATGTGAGTTTCCGACAATTCAGCATCCAATGCCGCCAAGAGCTTTCCAGGTGTGGTGCCCACGTCTGGACGAACTCGACTTTATTTTTTATACTGACTACCATCCCGACGTAGCAGGTCGTATTATCGTGCCCTGCGGCGCGTTTCGCAAACAGGCTCCGACGCCACCTTTTGAAGAACTCCCCGCGATTAGAGATCCAAGTGCGCGAAGTCTTTGGTTGTTCCAACCCGGCTGGGACAATGTAGCCCAAGAGTTTCTGGACGTGCTTCAACATTCCTACCGTCGCGTCTCGCGGCGCGCGGGTGCTATATACGTATCCTTGTTGAACGTTCGCGACGAGGTATGTAGGCAGCTGCGGTTAAGCTCTCGGCGTTTCGATATTCTTCTGGAGGCCGCGTACCGGCAATCAATCGGTGAGAAGACTAGCTATAAGACCATGCTTTCGATTTCGCTTGAGAGTGACTTTAGGCCTGAGCAGCTTGGAGCTGTCGGGCGGAACCGTCGCCCCGTATACATCAACAGTGTGCCGCATTCTCTTATTTCCCTTGCATCGATCCGCACGCCGTGACACACCGACTCTTATGAACCCTCTGCTGCGCACTCCTAAATCACTGCCACAGTCAGACGAAAATCGTTACTCAGCTTTAGGCTTAAGCGATAATCCGTTCCCTGCAGAGCCCGCGCTCGTTGTAAATAGTCCAGATCCTCGCCTGAATGGGACCATCTACTCCGCCGAGCTACATGCGGATAATGCGATTGCATTAGAGCGCTTGCTCATTCCATCGAATAGCCAAAGTCACCCTAGGAGCTTGGCTTTTCTCATGGATTATGCGACGCGCAGGGGGCGCGGCATTGGAAAATCCGCATTCTTAAAGCATCAGCGCGATGGCATCATGAGAGACTTGGGAGAGACCGCTTCACGTGGCGCTTCGGTGATGTTTGCAGCCTACGTTATCATCACTGCCTCTCCCCCATGTCGAAAGTTCTGGGAATTCTGCAAGCTGCTAACTGAGAGTATGTGCGATCAAGGCATAATTGCTCGGGCCTTATGGCGGATACGCGCGCAAAGCGGAGTGATTTCCGAACAGGTTTTAGGCACAATCGGCGAGGCGGAGAGTTGGGAAAGCACGATCGGAAGTGACCCGTGGCTGGCAGCAGAAGGGGTGGAGACGCATTTTCAGTTGCCGCGGGCCGTCCGAGAAGCACTGGCGGCAGCAGGCGTTGCGGAAGAACTAATTGAGGTGCTGACGGTACATGGTGCAAGCGTGAGCAGCTTCAGAAAATATTGGCTTGACCAAAAGACGGACGTATTCTGGAGAAAGGAGGGTGCCAAGATCGTGTTCGATGAACTCGTAAAGCTCTTCTCCGCCGCGCAGTTTTCCCGAGGATTGTTATTGATAGACGAAGTCGAGAAAATGGTGTACCACCAAAATCTCCAAGAGCGGCGAGCGTTCGCTGAAGCATTGCGGTACTATATGCTCGACGGGAGCGAAAATGCCCGCCGCCGTTTTTACGGAATGCTCTTGACGATCCACCCTGGCATTCAGGAGGTATTGCTTTCACACTGGAACTCAGCGGGTCTCGATCGACTTGCTCCACTTAACGAGCCGGACGCGCAACAAGTCACGATCTACTTCCCACCACTGAATGAGGCAATGTCGCTCCCGCTCGTCAAAGTCTACTTGGATTACTTTCGCTTGCGCGAGGAAGAGAAGGGGCGAATAGATCCATTCACGAACGATGCCGTTGTCGAAGCCCTAACCAAATCTCTTTGCGTTCCCGGGCGAACACTAAATTTACTTCACCGAATCATAGAAACAGCCGTTAATAAAGGTGTCACTAAGATCGATAAAGAGTTTGTGACGACCGTGCAGGATACCCCAGAGCGTTGGGAAGCGGAGCAGTTGGAGAACCCCGATTTACTTCCCCTAACAAGGACCAGACTTACTGAGTGAGTACGATCACCAACTTTCAGTGGCTCGACGTCACAACGATTTCAAAGCTCCTTCTTTCCGAGAGACAATGCGGCGATTATCCAGTCGATCCGCGTCTAGTATGCTCCGTTAGTGATGTGCTAATTTCAATCGAAGCGCTCAAGAAGGGCGGACGCGATTTGACGAACATCCGCTCGGGTGATACCGAATTGCAAAAGGGGCTTGCTACGGGCCAGTTTATCGATTTGTCTTTGGATTCATACGCGCTGCAAGCAGGTTTGTTTGACGTCGCGGACAAAGGCATGCAGCTCTCCCCGGCGTGCGTGGAGGCAGCTCACCCTGGGGATTCGCTAAAGTTTGTTGTTTCTCTTGCCTTCGACTCCGCGTTCGGCACGGAGATGACTCGGTTAGTTGAGGAGATCTATGGATGATCTAGTTTTAGACACAAGCATAATCAGCGAGTTTTTGAACCAATATTTTGATCACTCTCTCGCCGCAAGGGGGAGCGGGGAATTCGCTGCTCGCGGTCGGCTTTCAGGTCCTATCGCCGCTGAGTTGAATCGGATTATCCACAGATTCTGGAGGTATGATCACGGTTTTGCTGATGATGATCCTCACAGTGGTGGGATCGTGGTTGCCTCCGCGTTTGCCTTCATTGAGCTTGCGCGAAGCTGGGATAAAATGGTTGGGACAAGTTTCTCCATCGTACAGGTCGAGGCATTTCTGCGCCAGCCGCCGGATTGGTTTGACTTAGCTCCCGTGGATCACAGCTTGCTTCCTTTTTACATCGATGTTCCCGGAACAGTATTTGTGAACCATGAGGAGGTTGGAATTGAGTGGTGCGATGCGATTCACGTCGCGACGGCGCTCTCGCGCGGGCCAACATGCTTGCTCGCGACTAGTGATACGAGAATCGCGGCGATCGACTTTCTGAAGGGCCGGGTTCTTCAGTAGCGTCCCTGATTCGCTGAACGTTTTGCGCCTATCGCGCGCTGTTTGGTGGATCCGGCAGGCAGGAGGCTTGCCCCACATGGCCGAGCGGGCGCAGTGGCGTAGGCATTCCTCCTCCGGGCATCGAGCCGAGCGGGAAAACGCTGCTCGGTTCCAGGATGGCCCGGAGCGGAAAGCAGACTTTAGGCTCCCTCCGCGAGCTCGGCCGGCTTCGGCCTCCGCACCTCCGGCAGAAACGCCGTGAGCAGGCCGATGAGGGGGAGGAAGGCGCAGACTTGGAAGACGAAGTGGATGCTGGTGGCGTCGGCGAGGCTGCCGAGAACGGCGGAGCCGAGGCCGGCGATGCCGAAGCCGAACCCGAAGAAGAGGCTGGCGATGGTGCCGACTTTGCCGGACATCAGCTCGGTGGCGTAGACGAGGATGGCGGAGAAGGCGGAGGCGAGGATGAGCCCGATGATCACGGAGAGGACACCGGTCCCGAAGAGGCCGACGTGCGGGAGGAGCAGGGAAAAGGAGGCGACGCCGAGGACGGAGCCCCAGAATGACGAGCTTGCGGCCGCTGCGGTGGCCGACCGGGCCGCCGATGATGGGGCCGGCGGCGACGGCGAAGAGGAAGAGGAAGAGGGGAGGAAGAGTGAGAAGGCGCCCAGAAATGCCGGCTCCGGCTCTAAGAATCACCCAGTCTGGCGATAGTACTGCACAGCCTTCACGCCTCCAGTTTTCCCCTGATAATGGTCTTCACCGCTCGCATCCTCGCGCCCCTGGCGATCGTTTCCCTGCTTCTGCCCGCGGGGGCGGCGGTGGAGCGGGAGCTGAGTTTCGAGCAGGATATCCGGCCCATCTTCAAGACGCACTGTTTTCACTGCCACGGCGAGGGCGAGAAGCTGAAGGGCGGCTTGGATGTGCGGCTGAAGCGCTTCCTGATGAAGGAAAGCGAAGCGGGGCAGCCGGTGGTGGCGCCGGGCACCCGGAGAAGAGCGAGCTGCTGGCGCTCGTGAAAGAGGGGGAGATGCCGAAGAAGGGCAAGAAGCTCGCGGAGAAGGAGATCGCGCTGCTGGAGAAGTGGATCGCGCAGGGGGCGAAGACGCTGCGGCCCGAGCCGGAGCAGGTGCCGAAGTTTTTCATCACAGAGGAGGAGAGGGCGTTTTGGGCGTTCCAGCCGGTGAAACGCCCGGAGGCGCCGAAGGTGAAGGAGGCCGGGCGGGTGCGCAGCCCGCTCGATGCCTTTGTGGTGGCGAAGCTCGAAGCGAAGGGGCTCGCCTTTGCGCCGGAGCCGGACCGCCGCACGCTGATCCGGCGCGCAACCTTCGATCTGCTCGGGCTGCCGCCGACGCCGGCCGAAGTGGAGGCCTTCGTGGCGGATAGCCGGCCGGATGCTTACGAGAAGCTGATCGAGCGTCTGCTGGCGTCGCCGCACTATGGCGAGCGCTGGGGGCGGCACTGGCTGGATGTGGCCGGGTATGCGGATTCCGATGGCTACAATGACGCCGATACGGTGCGGGAGGACGCTTTCCGGTACCGGGACTACGTGGTGCGCGCCTTCAATACAAACAAACGCTTCGACGAGTTCATCCGCGAGCAGCTTGCGGGCGATGAAATGGTGCCGCCGCCGACGCCGAATCTCACCCCGGAGCAGGTGGAAAAGCTCACGGCGACCGGCTTCCTCCGGATGGTCCCGGATGGCTCGGCGCAGGGGAATGGCGCCGACGAGGTGGCCAAGAACGCGGTGGTGACGGAGACGATCAAGGTGGTCTCCACCTCGCTGCTCGGGCTGACCGTCGGCTGCGCGGAGTGCCACGATCACCGTTACGATCCGATCGCGCAGGCGCGATTTCTACCGGCTGCGGGCGTGCTTCGAGCCGGCCTTCGGGCAGGGGAAGAGCTTCCGCGAGCCGCGGGGGCGCGCCATTTCGCTCCTGAACGAGGCCCAGCGCGCCGAGGCCGCCGCGATCGAAAAGGAGGCCCGCGCCGTCGAGGCCGAGCTGCTGCCGAAGCTGGAGGCGATGCGGGATGAGATTTTCGAGAAGGAGCTGGCCGTCGTGCCGGAAGAGGTGCGCGTGGCGGGGCGGGCGGCCTGGCAGCAGTATGTAAAGGACGCGAAGCAGCTCACGCAGGAGCAGAAGGATCTTCTGGAGGCTTACCCGCGCCTGAAGGTCACCGCGGGCTCGGGCATCCTGAACCTTTTCCTCACCAAGTACGACCGCCAGGCCGAGCTGGCGAAAATGCTCGAGGACAATGCGAAGAAGGCCGCCGCAGTGCGGGCGCGCAAGCCGAAGGAGGAGTTTGTGCGCGCGCTGGTGGAATTTCCAGGGAAGGCGCCGGAGACGCGGCTCTTCAAGCGCGGCGATTACCTGCAGCCGGCGGAGGTGGTGACGCCCGGCGACCTGCTGGTCTTGGGCGCGCCGCCGCTCGAGTTTCCATTGGACGATCCAGCGCTGCCCACCACTGGGCGCCGTCACGCGCTGGCGAAGCGGCTGACCGATGGCAAGCACCCGCTGGTGCCGCGCGTGCTGGTGAACCGCTTTTGGATGCACCATTTCGGACGCGGGCTGGTGGCCACGCCGGGCGATTTTGGCAAGCAGGGCGAACGGCCCACGCACCCGGAGCTGCTCGATTGGCTGGCGGACGAGTTTGTGAAGGGCGGCTGGGATTTGAAGAAGCTCCACCGGCTGATCATGACCTCCAGCGTGTACCGGCAGGGCTCGGGCCGCTCGGCGAAGGGCGATGCGATCGATGCGGGCAACGAGCTGCTCTGGCACATGCCGGTGCGGCGTCTGGAGGCCGAGACGATCCGCGATACCATCCTCGCGATCACCGGGAAGCTGAATGCGAAGCAATTCGGCCCCGCCGTGCCGGTGGCGCTGGATGAAAACCAGCAGGTGATCGTCGGCGACGGGAAGCCGTCGGCAGACGGGCGCGAGTTTCGCCGGAGCATCTACGTGCAGATGCGCCGGAGCCTGCCCGCCTACCTGCTGAATGTCTTCGACGCGCCGCAGATGGAGCCCAACTGCGAAATCCGCAATGCCTCCACGGTGGCGCCGCAGTCTCTCTTGCTCATGAATAGCCGCTTCATCGTGGAGCAGGCGGAGCACTTCGCCGGGCGGGTCCGGCGCGAAGCCGGGGATGATTTGTGCGGGCAGATTTTGCACGGGTGGCGGCTCGCCTTCGGCACCGCGCCGCGCGAGAGCGAGCTGCTGGAGATGCTGGCGTATCTGAAGAAGCAGAACGGCGTGCTCACCGCGCGCGCCGCCGCGAAGAAAGATACCAAGACGGATATTCGCACCCAGGCGCTCGCCAGCTTTTGCCAGGTGCTGCTGGCTTCGAACAGGATGCTATATGTGGACTAGGGCGGTTTAAGATTTTTAGCCACGAAAAGCACGAAACACACGAAATGCACGAAATGCACGAAAGAAGAATCTGTGAAATCTGTGTCAATCTGAGCCCATTCTCGTCTCGTCCAAAGTGATAAAACACGACAGTCTCTTAAGATTGGCTCCCTCCCTTTTTCGTCTTTTTCGTGTGTTTCGTGCCTTTCGTGGCTGAAACTCTTCCAACCTCCCATTTAGCTAATGAGCTCCCTTTTCACTAACAGTTGTCTCGGCCGGCGTCATTTCCTTGGCTCGGGCATGATGGGTCTCGGCGCCTTCGGCCTCGCTTCGATCCTGGGCCGCGAAGGGCTGCTGGGGGCGGTCGTGCCGGAGAAGCCGCCGCTGGAGAAGCTGGTTTTCGATTCGCTGCCGAAGAAACCGCATTTTCCGGCGAAGGCTAAATCGATGATCTCGCTCTTCATGGGCGGCGGGCCGAGCCACCTCGACATGTTCGACCCGAAGCCGCTGCTCGAGAAATACGACGGCAAACTGTTTCCGGGTGAGATCAAGTTCGATAACGCGGGCGACGCCTCGAAGTCGGTGATGGCGAGCCCGTTCAAGTTTGAGAAGCGCGGGCAGAGCGGCCTGGAGCTTTCCGAGCTGATCCCGCACACGGCGGGGATCGCCGACGAGATCACGCTAGTCCGCTCAATGAATCTTGGCGGCATCCGGAACCACGTGGCCGGCATGAAGGCGATGGACACGGGGCGCGGGCCTTCGGGGCGGCCGGCGCTGGGAAGCTGGATGACGTACGGTCTCGGCAGCGAGAGCCAGGATTTGCCGGCGTACGTCGCGCTCGTGGTCGGCAAGGATCCTCCCGGCTCGCCTTATTGGTCGAGCGGGCTGCTCCCTTCGGTGTTCCAGGGGACGCACGTGCGCGAGCAGGAGCCGCGCATTTTGAACCTGAATCCGCCGGCACATCTGCTCGGCGAGCCGCAGGATTTGCAGCTTTCGCTCTTAAAGAAGCTCAACCAGGAGCATCTCGGCGAGCATCCCGGCGAGAGCGATTTGCAGGCGCGCATCGCCAGCTACGAGCTCGCCGCGCGCATGCAGCTCGCGGCGAGCGAGGCGACGGATCTCACCAAGGAATCCGAGCTCACGCGCGAGATGTACGGTCTCAACAAAGCGGAGACGAAACGCATCGGCGAGGCGTGCCTGATCGCGCGCCGGCTGGTGGAGCGCGGCGTCCGCTTCGTGCAAATCTGGTACTACGCCTGGGACATGCACCAGAACATCAACCAGGGGCTGCCGAAGGCCTGCCTGGCCACCGATCAGCCTTCCGCCGCGCTGGTGAAGGATCTGAAGGGCCGCGGCATGCTCGATGACACGCTCGTCTTCTGGGGCGGCGAAATGGGCCGCCTGCCGGTGGTGCAGACCGCGCGCGGCGGGAAATTCACGCCCGGCCGCGATCACAACACGGACGGCTTTTCGATCTGGCTCGCCGGCGGCGGAGTGAAGGGCGGCCACATCCACGGAGCCACCGATGATTTCGGCCTGCACGCCGTGAAGGACGTGGTCCGCCATACCGACTACCTCTCCACCGTCATGCATCTCTTCGGGCTCGACGCGCAGAAGCTGATCTACAAGCGCAACGGCCGCAACGAGACGATCCTCGATGGACAGGCGGGCGAGGTGGTGAAGGGGATTTTGGCGTAAAGCCCGCGCCTTAGCCCGCGTGATACTCCTGCAGCGGTCTTCACGCTGAGGCCGTGCTCGCGGAGGGCGCGGATGCCTTCGAGGCTGGCGCGGGCGGCGCGCAGGGTGGTCATGACGGGAATGCGGGCGCTGCTCGCGGTGCTGCGGATTTTGACTTCGTCCTCGCGCGCGGCTTTGCCGCTCGGCGGTGTTGATGATCAGCTGCGAGCTCGCCGTTCTTGAGCATGTCGAGGGCGTTGGGGCGGCCTTCGTTGAGCTTGAAGAGTTTCTTCACGGGGACGTCGGCGGCCTTGAGCGCGGCGGCGGTGCCGCTGGTGGCGAAGAGCGTGAAGCCGAGCTCGGCGAAGCCTCGGGCGATCTCGGCCGACGCTGCGGCTTGTCGCGATCGGCGACGCTGATGAAGACGTTGCCCTGCAGCGGCAGCGCGGGCTGCGCGGCCATCTGCGCCTTGGCGTAGGCGAGGCCGAGGTTGGCGTCGATGCCCATGACTTCGCCGGTGCTCTTCATTTCCGGGCCGAGCACGATGTCGATGCCGGGGAATTTCGTGAACGGGAAGACGGCTTCCTTCACGCGAGAAATGCTTCGGGATGATTTCCTCGGTGAAGCCGAGTTCCTTCAGCGTCTTGCCGGCCATGATTTTCGCGGCGAGCTTCGGCAGCGGCACGCCGATGGCCTTGCTGACGAACGGCGCGGTGCGGCTGGCGCGCGGGTTCACTTCGAGGACGTAGACCGTCTCGTCCTTCACGGCGAACTGCACGTTCATCAGGCCGACACGTTCAGCTCGCGCGCCATCGCCTTGGTGGCGCGTGGCGATCTCGGCTTTCACCGCGCTCGCTGAGCGAGAAGGGCGGGATGACGCAGGCGCTGTCGCCGCTGTGGATGCCGGCCTCCTCGATGTGCTCCATGATCGCGCCGATGACGACGGTCTCGCCGTCGCTGATGCAGTCGACGTCCACCTCGGTGGCGTCTTCGAGGAAGTGATCGACGAGCATCGGGTCGCGCGGTGCCGGTGCGCCGGCCGCTCGACCGCGTCGCGCATGTAGCGGCGCAGGTCGGTCTTCGTTGTGGACGAGCTGCATGCCGCGTCCGCCGAGCACGAAGCTAGGGCGCACGAGCACCGGGATAGCCGACGCGGTTCGGCGACGGCGACGGCTTCGTCCTCGGTCATCGCGGTGCCGCCGGTGGTCTGGCGGATGCCGAGCTTGTCGAGCATCGCGCCGAAGAGTTTGCGGTCCTCGGCGATCTCGATGCTCTTCGGCGAGGTGCCGATGATCGGCACGCCGGCCTCGGCGAGGCCGTTGGCGAGGTTCAGCGGGGTCTGGCCGCCGAATTGCACGATGACGCCGAAGAGATTTTCGCTCTCCTGCTCGCAGATGTTCAGCACGTCCTCGAGCGTGAGCGGCTCGAAGTAGAGCTTGTCGCTGGTGTCGTAGTCGGTGGAGACGGTCTCGGGGTTCGAGTTGACCATGATGGTCTCGAAGCCCAGCTCGCGCAGCGCGAACGCCGCGTGGACGCAGCAGTAGTCGAACTCGATGCCCTGCCCGATGCGGTTCGGCCCGCCGCCGAGGATGATGACCTTCTTCTTGCCCGATTCGCGCCGCTCGTTCTCGTCGCCGTAGGTGGAGTAGTAGTACGGCGTGTAGGCCTCGAACTCCGCGGCGCAGGTGTCCACGAGGCGGTAGGTGGGGATGATGCCGAGTGCTTTCCGAGCTGCGCGAATCGTCTCGCTCGGCATCGTGCCGAGCGCGATCGCGAGTTGCACGTCGGAGAAGCCGAGCTTCTTCGCACGACGTCAGCATCGCGGCATCGCCGCAGTCTTCGTCGTGAATCGCTGTCCGCGCGTGGCATCGCATTCGGTCTGCGTCCGAGTCAGCGTCGACGACTCGCATCGCAAGCTTCGCCGTCATCCACGATCTCGCCGAATGTTCTCCAAGAACCACCGGTCGATCTTCGTCAGCTCGAAAACCTCCTCGACCGTCCACCCGCGCTGGAACGCCAGCCCGAGGAAGAAGATCCGCTCCGCGTTCGGCACCGTCAGCTTCGTGCGCAGCGTCGTCGTCGTCGATCGACCACATCCTTGCCATCCCCGATCAACCCAAACCGCTTGATCTCCAGCTAGCGCAGCGCCTTTTGCAGCGCCTCCTTGAACGTCCGGCCGATCGCCATCGCCTCGCCCACGCTCTTCATCTGCGTGGTCAGCGTCGCGTCGGCCTGCGGGAATTTCTCGAAGGTGAAGCGCGGGATCTTCATCACCACGTAGTCGATCGTCGGCTCGAAGCTCGCGGGCGTCTCGCGCGTGATGTCGTTGCGCACTTCGTCGAGCGTGTAGCCCACGGCCAGCTTCGCGGCGATCTTCGCGATGGGGAAACCCGTCGCCTTCGACGCCAGCGCGGAGCTGCGCGACACGCGCGGGTTCATCTCGATGACGATCATCCGGCCCGTGTCCGGATTGACGGCGAACTGGATGTTCGACCCGCCCGTCTCCACGCCGATCTCGCGGATGACCGCGAAGCGACGCATCGCGCATGATCTGGTACTCGCGGTCGGTCAGCGTCTGGATCGGCGCGACGGTGATCGAGTCGCCGGTGTGCACGCCCATCGGGTCGACGTTTTCGATCGAGCAGATGATCACGCAGTTGTCCGCGCGGTCGCGCATCACCTCCATCTCGAATTCCTTCCAGCCGAGCAGCGATTCCTCGATGAGCACCTCGCTGACCGGCGAGAGATCGAGCCCGCGCGCGACGATCGTCTCGAACTCCTCCTTGTTGTAAGCGATGCCGCCGCCGGTGCCGCCGAGCGTGAAGGCGGGCCGGATGATCAGCGGCAAGCGTGCCGATCTCCGCGCGCGACCTTGCGCGCCTCCTCCATCGTGTGCGCCGACGCCGGACCGCGGCATATCGAGGCCGATCTTGATCATCGCCTCCTTGAAGGCCTGCCGGTCCTCGCCCTTGTGGATCGCCTCGGGCTTCGCGCCGATCATCTGCACGCCGTGCTTCTCCAGCACGCCGCTCTCGATGCAGCTTCATCGCGCAGTTCAGCGCCGTCTGCCCGCCGAGCGTCGGCAGCAGCGCATCCGGCTTTTCGCGCGGCGATGATCTTCTCCACCACCTCCGGCGTGATCGGCTCGATGTAGGTGCGGTGCGCGAACTCCGGGTCCGTCATGATCGTGGCCGGATTGGAGTTCACGAGCACGACCGTCGTAGCCCTCCTCCTTCAGCGCCTTGCAGGCCTGCACGCCGGAGTAGTCGAACTCGCACCCCTGGCCGATGACGATGGGGCCGGAGCCGATGAGGAGGATTTTGTGAATGCTGTTGTCGCGTGGCATGAGGAAGCGTTGGTCGAGCGGGCGGCTATCAGTAATCGGGGAACGGCGCGGCGGTAATTCTTTTTTTCGCGAGAGATGCGCCACTCCTTCCGCACTGGCGCTTTGGCCGGGCCGTGCTATCATACGCGCCCTTCTCCCTTACCTTATGGACAAAGTCTTGATCATCATCGGCGACGCCACGGAAACCGTCGATACCCTTTACCCGTACTACCGTTTGCAGGAGGATGGCTTCATCCCGGTCGTCGCCGGACCGGAAAAGCGGAAATTCCAGATGGTGATGCACGAGGTGCGCCCCGGCTGGACGATCACCCGCGAGTGGGAAGGCTACCAGATCGACGCGGAGATCGCCTTCAACGACATCAAGCCGGAGGAGTACGTGGGCATCTTTTTCTCGGGCGGGCGCGCGCCGGAATACATCCGCGAAGACGAGTCGCTCCTCAGCGCGACGCGCTGGTTTTTCGAGAACAACAAGCCGATCGCCAGCGTCTGCCACGGGGTGGAAATTCCCGCCCGCGCCGATTGCGTGCGGGGCCGGCGGATGGCGACGGTGGCCAAGTGCAAGTTCGACCTCGAAATCTGCGGCGGCATCTACGTGAACGAGGCTTGCGTGATCGACGGCAATCTCGTGAGCGGCCGCACTTTCCACGATCACGGCCGCTACATGGGCCCGTGGATGCGCCTGCTGAATGAAGAGCGCGAGCGCATGCGCGGCGCCGGCAAGGATGCGTCGTCCGCGGCGCGGACCCGGCCGGAGTTGGTGCCGGCGTAGGCGTCAATCGCGGCGCGAGAGTCGCGAGAAGACCTCGAGGGTCTCGCGCACGTTTCGCTCGATGGAAAACTCGGCGCCCTTGGCGCGGAGCACCGGGCGAATTTCGGCGCGGCGGCCGGGTGACGACCAATGATCGATCGCCGCGGCGATGGCTCGAGTGTCCGTGGGATCGGCGAGTGCCTCGCCCTCGTTGGGCGCGAGGATCTCCGCAAAACCATTCGCCTGAGAAGTAATCACCGGCAGCCCCGCGGCCAAGGCCTCCAGGCACGCATTCGAGAAAGGGTCGTACAGCGTAGGCAGGATAAACGCGTCGGCTGCGGCCAGCAGGCGCGCGAGGCCCGGCGTTGGACCGAGATAGCGCGCGCGCTCGGACGCAGGCATTTTCCGGCGCGCGCCCTGGCCGGCGATCAACAGGATGGGCCGGCTGGCCGCCCGCTCGGCGCCGGCGATGGCGTATTTCAGGCCTTTGCGATCCCAGCCGGAGCCCGCGAAGAGGAGCACATAATCCGTTTCGCCCAGCTCCAACTCGCCCCGCGCCTCGCGGCGCAGCACCGCTTGCTCCTCCGAGGGCATCGCGGGCGGCACGCCGTTGTAGACCAGGTGCAGACGCTCCTCCGGATAACCGAAATGCGTCGCGATTTCAGCGGCGACCATGCGGCTATTCACGATCACCGCGCGCGCCCCGCGCTCGCGCAACATTGCTCGCTCCAGCGCGATGAGCTCGCGGTGCTTTGGCTGGAGCTGCCGAAAGAGCGGCTTCCAAAACGGCTCATGCCGCGCGCGGCGCTGCAGCCAGGCGGCGTGCACGCCATCACCCGCGCGGTAACAATCGCACTCCAGGACGCGCTCGAGCGAAAAAACGAAATCGCATTCCTGGCGCGGCTCTCGCGCGGCAAGCTCCCGCGCGAAAGCCATGGGCGAGCGCGCGTTTTGCAGGCGGTGCATGGCGAAAGGCCACTCGCCGGCCGGCCACTCGGCGGAGGTGTAGAGCACGGGGTCGTGGCCCGCGGCGGCGACCGCTCCGGCAAAGCGCTTGAGATAGGCTTCCGCGCCGCCGGTGGCGGAGTAGCCGCGGCGCACCAGGGCGAGCTTCATCGGGGCGGAGAGAGGGAAGCCATCGGAGGAATAGGAGTTATCGGGCGGCTCGCCACTTGGCAACGCGCGGGCTGCTTCGTAGGTTGGCCGCTCTGGCTAACGACGATCTCCCACAGCGTGTCCTGTACGCGACTTCCGCGCGGCTTGGCGGCACGGGGCTCGACGCGGTCGCGCAGGAATCGGTGAAGGCGGCCGGGGCTCGGCTCGGCCGTGCGCTGGCCTTCGGGAATCGCGCGGGCGTGGCGCCCGGAAAAGTGCGGACCCTGGAGTGGCACCCGGTGCGGCTCCTCTCGTTTCTCGATAGCGAGTATTACTATGCGGCCAAAAAGCGCGTGGCCGATGCCGCGGCCGCCCGCGCGCTCGCCGGCGGAGAGTTCGATTTTTTTCACGGCTGGAGCGGCGAGGCGGTGAAATCGCTGCGCGAGGCGCGCCGGCGCGGCCTCCCGAGCGTGCTGGAGATTCCCACGTGGCATCGGCACAAGGGCAAAGCCAAGCCGGAGCGGCTCACCAAGAGCGAGCGCGAGCGCGCCGCCACGCGCGGCTGGGAAGGCTGGAAAAATCGCCTGCTCATCACGCGCCAGGAAATGCTGGAGGAATACGATCTCGCCACCCTGATCCTCGTGCTGTCGCAGAAAGCGGAGGAGACCTTTCTCGCCGCCGGCGTGCCCAAAGCAAAGCTCTTCCGCCACCAGCGCGGCGTGGATGTGGAGCGCTTTCAGCCCGCCTCCGAGCCGCTGCAGCTCTTCCGCGCGGTGTTCGTCGGCGCGCTCATTTGCCGCAAGGGCGTGCACCATCTGCTGGAAGCTTGGCAACGGCTGGCGCTGAAAAACGCGGAGCTGGTGCTTGCCGGCGAAGTGCACCCGGAGATCGAGCCGTTCCTGCGGCAGTACGGCGGTGGGAGCGTGAAGCTGGCCGGCTTCGTGCCGCGCATCGAGGAAATCTATCGCTCGGCGGCGGTGCACATTTTCCCTTCCACGTGCGAAGGCAGCGCCAAGGCCACCTACGAAGCCGCCGCGTGCGGGCTGCCGCAAATCACCACGCGCGAGTCCGGCGACGTCGTCCTCGACGGCTTGAATGGCCTCATCATTCCGCCGGAAAATCCGGAGGCGCTCGCGGAAGCGATCCTGCGGTTGTACGCCGACCGCGCGCTCGCGCAAACGATGGGCGCCGCTGGCCGCGCGAGGGTTGTCGAACAATTCACGTGGGGCCATTTCCGGGAGCGGATGCTCGAGGCGTACCGCACCGCGATGCGGCTGGCCCGCTGAATCTATCGAGGCAACTTCATCGCCACGCTCACCATCGCCGGCCAGGCCTGCAACAACGCGCCATACTCCCCGCACGCTTTTTGCAAAAACGCGCGGTTCTCGGCGAGCGGGCGCGATACCGGCAGATCGAGCGGAATCTCCGAGCCATCCTGCGAGACCGATTCGCGCAGGTGATCGATGAGGTTTTCCACGTCGTGGCGCCAGAAATCGGGGGTCTCGCTGTCCTCGGCGAGGCGGCGGCCGAGGTACTCGATGCGGTCGCTCGCCTCGGCCAGGGCTTCGCGGCGGAGCACCTCGAGGAAGTCTTCGGCCGGCAAGCCTCCCAGCTCGCTGAAGTAGCGCCCGAGATGCACCATCCGGTGCTCGGCGGTGGCGGCGGCGGGCATGTCGGCGCGCAGGATCAGGCGGCGGAGCAGGTGCGCGAACTCGAAGACGAGGAAGGGCCGCGCCTCGCGCAAGCCGGCGGGCGTGAGGATCGCCTTTCCTTCCGGCGGCTCGTGCGCGATCGCGAGCGGCAGGTGCCCAAGCACTGCATCGGGGCAGCACTGCCAGAGCGCGGCGCCGAAGCTGAAATCCTCCGCGTGCATCACCGGAAAAAAGGGCGGGAGCAGCGTGCGATGATCGAGCCCCATGGCCATGCCGGGGCTGATGCTGGCATCGCCCACGCGCGGCTGCTCCACCATCCCGATCACCGCGCGGCTGGGAAAGACCGAGTCGTAATGCTCCGCGGATTGCGTGAGCCGGCGCCGATTTTCGCGGCGGTAATAGAGATAGTATGTCGAGCTCGGAATGCCCGGATCGCCGGCATGCCCGAGGAACGTCGCGCGGACGCGCGCGGGCCGGCGCATGAGGCGCCGGATGAGCGTATCGCCCGCGTCGGTGAAGTCGCCGCCTGCCACGCTGATGGCGGAAAGCGGCAGCCCGAGCATTTTCTCATGCGTGGCGAGATAATCGGCCTTCGCCGGGACAGCCGCGGCGCGCACCGCCCCACGATCGGGGAAGAGCCAGCGGCTGTACGGGTCGCCATCGGAGAAGAAAGAGAGCCCTTCGCGCGCGCCCTCCGGTGGGGCGGAAAGGCGGCACACCACGTCGTCATCCAGGCTGCAAAACATGCGGCCGGCTTCCTGCAGCAGCAGCGCGTTGCGATTCGCGCCGCAGGAAAAGCCGGCGCCGAGCGGATCGAACAGCGCGAACTCCGCCACCTCGGGCGAGCACGCGCCGGCCTGCGTGAGCTCGCGCACGAGCGCCCGCTTTTCCGCCGCGCCGATGAAGCGCACGGCCGTGCTGTTCTCTCGCTGCCAGGCGGCGAGCGCTTCGCGGCAGCGCGCGGTCTGTTGCTCGCTCGGCGAATTGTCGGTGACGAGCAACTCCGCTTCCCGGCCGTGTGCGCGCAGGTTTTCGTGAAAGCTCGTGAGGCAGCGCAGCACCATCTCCAGCCGGTCGCCGCCGGTGGAAATGCCGAGCGCGCTGATTGGCGCGGGCGCGGCGGGCGCTCCGTCGCCCCCGGATTGCACCACCCGTTGCAACTCGCCCGCGGAGACGAGCATTTGGCTCTCCTCCAGTTGCGGAAGAAAGGCGCGCAGATTGTCGGCTTGCAGGCCCTCCCAGCCATGCTTTTCGGCGTAGGCGTCCACGTGCTGGTCGAGCGTCCGGAATTCGTCGCAACTATAGACGAACTCCACGACGAAGGCGGGCAGGACCAGCGAACTGCGCCCGCGGAGCTTCACGGCATGCTCGCTTTCGCCGAGGTGCGTGGAGCGGAAGTCGCCGCGCCGCCAGCGTCCGCCCGGGACGGGCCGCGGCGCCTCCGCTTGGGCGGCGGGCGCGAGAAAGCGGGAGAGAAAACCCATGGGCGGCGCATTGAAGGCGAGCCGCTGGTTGCATTCCAGACCCTTTTCCCATTAGCTGCCGCCCGTCCATGACCCTGGCCAACAAGATCACGATCGCGCGGATTCTCCTGATCCCGGTCTTCGTGATGATGGCGATCTACTATGGCCGCGGCGTGCAACTCGGCGCGCCGGAGGAGTGGCAGCGCTGGTGCGCGCTCGCCGTGTTCGTGATCGCCGCGGCCAGCGATGGCATCGATGGCTACATCGCGCGCCATTACAACCAGCGCAGCAAGCTGGGCGTGATCCTCGATCCGATCGCCGATAAAGGGCTGCTGGTCGCGGGGATCATCACGCTGAGCGTCTCGAATTGGGTCTTCGAGTTTCCCATTTGGTTCCCGGTGCTGGTGATCGCGCGCGATCTCATCGTGGTCACCGGCTCGGTCCTGCTCCACTTGGTGAATGGCACCGTGCGCGTGCGCGCGAGCTGGGCCGGCAAGTGCGCCACCGCCCTGCAAATGATCGCGCTCATCCTCGTGATGATCCAGTGGAACCCGTTCACTTACCAGTTTCGCCTCGGGCCGATCGGCACGGCCATTACCTTCCTCGATATCCCGATCTGGCTGGCCGGCATCTTCACCGGCATCTCCGGCTTTGGCTACGTGATGGACGGCATCGCGCAGATCGGCGACCGCGGCCACGGCGACCCCGCGCGGCACGATCAATCGCTGACGGTGACGGAAACGACCAAGGCGATCGATCGCGAGATGTAGCGAAAAAAAGCGCCCGCCTTGCAGAGCACGCGCCGCGGGAGGGCGAGCGTCCTCGCGAGCCGCGGAAGGATGGTGGCCGCGGAGGTGGGGTGGTGCGCCGAGGGAAGATAGCTCGCTTCGCTCGATTGTTTACGAGGCTCACGAGGACGCTCGCCCTCCCGTGACGCGAGACCAGAAAAGCGGCCTTCGCGGACTACGCTGGTTCCCCCTCCTACACATATTCAGGTTCGCCGGCAAAGCTTTCCCGCTCTTCCTTCCTGCGCAAAGCGAATGGGCTGAAGGCGGCCACGCTGGCGGCGAGCGCCAGCACCAGCCCGGCGCCGGACATCCAGAGCGCCGGGGTGAGCATCCGCGGCCAGTAGGTGAACTTGATCCGGTACTCGCCCGCTTCCGGCAGCGCCACGCCTTTGAACGCATGATTTATGCGCAGGTACTTCGCGGGCGCGCCGTTGACGGTGACTTGGAAATTTCCCTCCTCGAACGATTCGCCGAGCACGGCCACGCCGCGGCCGGGGGCGGTGATGGTGAAGGCCGTCGTGTTGGGCGTGAGCGTGTAATCACGAGCGGGCTCCACCTGGCGTTGCGCGTAGGCGGGGCCCATGGAAACGGGCGAGGCGGATTGCACGGCCGCGGCGGGGCGGCCGTCGCCGCGGCTCACGAGCTGCGCGAATTCGGCGGGCGTGCGATACGATTGCACGTGATCGGTGAAAAAGGCGCGCGGCCAGGCGGTGGGGCTCTCGAGGATTTCGAGATCGGCCTGCGTGACGGGATTCAGTCCCGGCACGGCGGCGGCGCCGGCCAGCGGCTCGCGCAGGTAGAAGCGGATGCCGAGCAGGTCGTAGATCGGGCGAAGCTGCTGGACCGTTTCCTCTTCCACGGTGAGGCGCCAGCCCCACTCGTTCTTGATCTTCGCCGCGGTGTAGAGCTGGCGGTACCACGGATTGATCAGCGGCTCCGCGCCGGAGATGCTCTCGAGCTCGAGCAGGACGTTGTAGCCTGGAAAAAAGGTGTCGCCGAACCCGACCGTGCGCACCGGCTCTTTGATCCGCCTGCGCAGGCGATCGAGCGCCAGCGTCTCCGCCTGCAAGGCCGCGCCGGTCTTGGGATTCTGCACGTATTCGTCGAACTTCGTACCGACATACAACCCGTGCCGGAAGTGAATAACCACGAGGCAAACCGCGAGCGCCGCGGCGCCGGCCGCGCGATAGACCCCCTTGCTGAGGATGGCGCGAATCGCCCAAGGCAGCGCGAGCGCCGCGAGCAGGAGAAATGGCACGAACGCGAGAAAGAAGCGGCTGTGCAGCGGGGCCTCGATGCGAAACACATTGTACGGCGGCTGCGGGATGGCCTGCGTAAACCCGAGGTACGCCAGCAACAGCACGAGCAGCGCGCAAAGCACGCGGCGCCAGGCGCGCGTCCACTCCGGCGTGCCGGCGGTTTCCGCGCAATCCTTCAGCCCCACCGCGGCAAGCACCAGCAACAGCACGAGCAGCACGCAGCCGAAGGTATTGTGAATGTGCAGGATATTGCCGAGCAGCGGGAGCTTCGTGATCCACCCCGGCGGGACGATGCCGAAGACGAGCGCGGCAGGCGCGGCGGCGGCGAGGGTGAGCGCGAGCGCGGCGCGGTTGGTCCGCCACGCGCGGCCGCCGGCAAAGAGCCAGAGCACGCCGGCGAGCACGAGGAAGTTGAGGCTCGGGCTGGTGTGGCTGCCGAGCTTGGCGAAGTCCTGGAGAAAGATGCCCTCGAAGAAGCCGATCATCAGGCCGGGCTGGAGTTGGTACGCCACGGGATCGTCGTAGACGGTGAAGGAATTCCGCAGCGCATCGATGAAGAGCAGCCAGCACGGCGCGCTGAGCAGCAGGAAAATCACGCTGGCGCCCGCCAGCAGGCCGGCCCGCTGCAGCCTTTCCCGCCAGGGCGCGGCGGCCATGAGCACCGCGAACAGTCCCGCGCCATTCATGCACAGCAGCAGCATGCTCGATTCCTTGCCGGTGCCGCTATTCAGCTCGGCCCAATCGGCCGCGATCAAAGCGAGCGCCCACAGCCAGAGCCGGCGCCGGCTGGTTTCGCCGATCGCGGACAGCCACGGCAGCAATATCCACGGCGCATAGCAGACGCCGAAGATCGCCGCGTGATTGAAGCGGAACGCGAAATACCCGATGTACACCGACGACGCCGCGAGCAGCGCCGCCGCGCCGAGGCTCCGCGAAACACGCCACGCGCACAGGCCGATGCCGAGCGCGAAGAGCGCCTTCGCGAGCACGAAGCGCAAGTCCCACGCCCACCACGCGCCTTCCGCCCAGAGCGTGAGCAGATTGAGCGGGTCCGCGGCCATGGAAAGATGCTGGGCCAGCAGCGATACGCCGCCGGCGCTGTGGCGGTTCCAGAGCGGCAGCTCACCGTCGCGCAGGATGGTGCGGCTCACCAGCGCGGAGTAGGTTTGCGTCTGCCACATCATCGCGCCGAGGTCGGCGCCTTTCGCCTGCTCCTGCGGCTCGACCTCGGCTCCTGGCACCGTCGGCTGCGTCGAATACAAGAGCGGCACCAGATCGCTCTGGTTGTTCGGCGAAACGAGGCTCTTGCCGCAGAAGAGCAGCGGGTGGCAATTCAGGATCGTCGCGCCGAGGGCCACTCCCACCAGCGTCAAGATCGGCCGGCGCTGTGCCGTCGCGGTGAGCGCCGCCAATTTTGGCTCCACGCGCGCGGAGAGGCCCGCCGGCAGCCGCAGCAGAATGAAGTAGAGGAGTCCCGAGAGGAGGGCGAACATCCCGGCCGCTTCCACCGCCCACGGCTCGTTTCCCGAGGGGATGAAGATCGTTTCCGGAAAATCGATCTCGAGCCCGCAATGGTCGCTCGCGCTCTGGGTTTTGGTCAAAGTCACCGCGGCTTCTCCTTTTTGCGCCGCGGTGCCCGGCAAAGCCGCGACCTGCGACCACGGGATTTCCGCGAAAAGCTCGCCTTCGATCGTCCGGATCCGCATCCGCGCCACCTCGAGGCTGGGCATCTCATAGACAAGCGCCTGCATCTTCCGCACGCGGCCGGGCGGAAGCTCCGCAAAGAGCGAGTTTGGCTCCGAGGCTTTCCGCCCACCCGAGACCGAGGTGGCAAAGCCGTGGCCCTCGTCGATTTTCAAGAGGAGGCCGCCCGTCACCGGGGCGTTCGAGACCATCTCGAAAAGGTACCTTTGCGCGGGCGTATCCGCCGAAAAGGGCCGCCAGGCGAGCAGCCACGTCAGCAGCCCTCCGAGAAGGACGGCGGTAAGCAGGCGCGGTGGCGAGAATTTCATGGGCCCGCGTAGGCATAGCAGGCTCCGCGCCAGAGCGGATCCGCACTAAGTTCCCGCCCGTTGCAGGATCAATCCCCTCACTGTACCCTTGCCCCATGTTTCGCACCCCCAAGCCTCCCTTTCTACAGGCTGCCCTCGCCGTGCTGGCGCTGGCTTCTTGCGCCGTGGCGCAGGAGATCGCGATTTTACCCGCCGAAATCTCGCTAAACAGCTCCTCGCCCCGCCAGCGGGTGGTGATCGAGAAACAGGAAGCGGGTCAGTTTACCGGCGAAATCGCGGGCGCGACCTTGGTTTCCAGCGATCCCGCCATTGTCAAGATCGAGCAGGGGCATGCGGTCGCGGTCGCCGATGGCACGGTGACGCTCACCGCCACCGAGGGCGGCAAAACCGCCACGGCCACGGTGAAGGTGACCGGCCTTGCGAAGGCCGCCGAGGTCAGCTTCCGCAATCACGTGCAGCCGATCCTCGCAAAAACCGGCTGCTCGCTCGGCGCCTGCCACGGCGCGGCGGCGGGGCAGGGCGGCTTCCGGCTTTCGTTGCGCGGCTACGATGACGAGGGCGATTTCCTGGCGCTCACCCGTGGCGCCATGGGCCGCCGCATCACCCCCGCCGATCCCGCCCGTTCGCTGCTCCTCTTGAAGCCCACCTCCGCCGTGCCGCACAAAGGCGGCGAGCGCTTCAAGCTCAACTCGCCCGAGTGGAGCACGCTCGTGAACTGGATCGCCAACGGCCTGCCCGCGCCCAAGGCGAGCGATCCGCGCATGACCCGCCTGGAGGTCTTCCCCGCCACGGTGCGGCTCGCGCCGGCGCAAAAGCAGCAGTTCGTCGTCCGCGCGCATTTCAACGATGGCCACTCGGAGGATGTCACGCGGCACGCGAAGTTTACGGCGGTGAACCAATCGGTGGTGAATGTGGACGAGCAGGGGCTTGTCACGGTGGTCGGGCATGGCGAGAGCGCGGTGAGCGTCTGGTATCTGCAGCAGATCGCGGTCGGCACGGTCACGGTGCCTTTCCCCACGCAAGTCGCGCCGGAGACCTTCACGCAGGCGCCGCGCCGGAACTGGATCGACGACCTCGTGCTCGCGAAGCTCCGCAGCCTCAGCCTGCCCCCCTCGCCGCGCTGCACCGATGGCGAGTTCATCCGGCGCGCGTTCCTCGATTCCACCGGCATCCTGCCCAGCGCCGAAGAGACGCGCGCGTTCATCGCCGACGCCACACCGGACAAGCGCGACCGGCTGATCGAGCGCCTGCTCGCGCGCACGGAGTTCGTGGATTACTGGAGCTACAAATGGAGCGATCTGCTCCTCGTCACGAAGCGCAAGGTGAAGCCTGCCGCGATGTGGGCCTACTACCAATGGATCCGCAACGCGGTCGATTCGAACCTGCCGTGGGACGAGTTTGCGCGGCAGCTCATCACCGCGCAGGGAAGCACGCTCGAAAACGGCGCCGCCAATTATTTCGTGATCCACGCCGACCCGCGCGACGCCGCGGAGACCACCTCGCTCACCTTCCTCGGCTTCTCGATGAATTGCGCGAAGTGCCACAACCACCCGATGGAAAAGTGGACGAACAACGACTATTACGGCTTCGCCAATCTCTTCGCCCGCGTGCGGATGAAAAACGGCGCCGACGACGGCGACAACGTGGTCTTCGCCGCCGACGAAGGCGAGCTCGTGCAGCCGCTCACCGGCCAGCCGCAGGCGCCCCGCCCGCTCGGCGGACAGCCGATCCCCGCCGGCTTCGATGGCGACCGCCGCATCGCCCTCGCCGACTGGCTGACCTCTCCGAAGAACGACCAATTCAAGCGCACCATCGTGAACCGCGTCTGGGCGAATTTCTTCGGCGTTGGCTTGGTGGAAAACGTGGACGACATCCGCGCCAGCAACCCCGCCAGCAACGAGCAGCTTTTCGCCCGCGCCGCCGAATACCTCGTCGAGCAGAAGTTCGATCTGCGCGCGCTCATGCGCGAAATCCTGCGCAGCGAAACCTATCAGCGCTCCAGCACGCCGGTGCCCGGCAACGAGGCCGATACACGCTTCTACTCCCGCTACTTCCCGCGCCGCCTCATGGCCGAGGTGCTGCACGATGCCATCGCGCAAGTGACCAAAGTCCCCACGGTATTCCAGACGCGCGACACCTCAAATCTCGGCGACAAGGCGACCGTCTTCCCGCGCGGCTGGCGCGCCATGCAGCTCCCCGACGCCAACACCGACAGCTATTTCACGAAAGCGTTCGGCCGCCCTCTGCGCGACCAAACTTGCGAATGCGAACGCACCGCCGAGCCGAGCGTCACACAAGCCCTGCACGTCTCCAACGGCGACACGATCAACAACAAGCTCACCGACAAAAACAGTTGCGTGGCCCAGGCCCTCGCCACCGGCCAGCCAGACGAGCGCCTGATCGAGGACGCCTACCTCAGCGCCGTTTCCCGCGCCCCTTCCGCCTCCGAGCGCGACCGCCTGCTCAAAGTCTTTGCCAGTGCGAAAGACGACAAGCGCCTCCTGCTCGAAGACGCCTATTGGGCGCTCATCAGCTCGAAGGAGTTTTTGTTCAATCACTAGCCGGCGCGCGTGCGATGGAACCGATCTTGCGCTTCTACCGGCAGGAGGCGCCGGACGACCGCGGCCGCTTCCTGCACGAGATTTGGCGATGGGACCATGAGAAGCTCGAGCAGGTGCACGACTATATCCAGTGGCTCTTTCCCACGCCGGGGCGGAGCGCGTTCAATCCAGGCGCGCCGGTGCTGACGCCGGATGTGATCACGGAATTTCAGGATGATGAGACGCTGCGCGCGCGGCTAAGACATTCGTTGGAAACGATGCTCGGATTTTATGGGCTACAGCCCAGCGAGGGCGATGCCGCCGTCAGCATTTCGCGGGAGACGAATTTCGCGGAGCGGAGCCGGAATTGGCTCTCGCCGGGGAACCACAACCTCCTCCGGCTCACGCGCATCCTTGAAAGCACGCGGGTGCTTGGCTTGGAGCGATACTCCGCCGCGCTGTTTCGCGCCTTGGAGGAAATCCATCATAGCGCTCCGGGCCGAATCAGCGCGGAGACGCTTCGCTATTGGAAGAACGCATGTGGAGTGCGGTGGCAAGCGTAAGCGCGACACCGCTTTCGGAAGTTCCGCGGGCGCGGAGCCAGGCGCCCGCTCTCCCACCGGCAGAACAATCCGAAAGCGGCGTGGCGCTGACGCTTCCCGCCGCACTCCAAAACGCGCCATGTAAATCAGAGCGCCTTCGCCACCACCCGCAAATCCGCCACAAACTGCCCATACGCCGCTTCGCGCGCTTCCTCGGTCGGCGCACGCAGGAGCGAGGAGGGATGCACGGTCACCAGCGTCCGTGGCGAATACGGCGATTCCATGAAAGAGCCGCGCGCGGTGGTGACGCGGATCGACGGCCCGAAGACCGCTTTGGCCGCGGTGGCGCCGAGCAGCACGAGCAGCTTCGGTTTCAGGATCGCCAACTCGGCTTCGAACCAGGGCCGGCAGGCGGCGATGTCGCGCGAATTGGGGGTCTGGTGCAGGCGCCGTTTTCCGCGCGGCTCCCATTTGAAGTGCTTCACCGTGTTGGTGACGTAGCACTGCGCGCGCGGCAGGCCCGCTTCCTCCATGGCGCGCGAGAGCAGCATCCCGGCGGGCCCGACGAACGGCTGGCCGGCGCGATCTTCCTGGTCGCCCGGCTGCTCGCCCAAGAGCACCACCTCGGCGGCGCGGGGGCCTTCGCCGAAGACGGTTTGCGTCGCGTTCTTGTAAAGCGGGCAGGCGGTGCAGCCGGCGGCGGCCTCGGCGAGCACCTTCAGGCTGGTGGTGGCGGGCGGAGTGGCCGGGCGCCATGCGGAGTCGTCGGTGCGTTTCATGTCGCTCTGCGCGATCATCTTTTCCACGCGGCGGGGCGCCTGCTCCAGCAGCGCGGGGATGATCGCGGCTTCGGGAAGGTTCTTCCAATACTTCTTCGGCATCTCGTTCTCCATTGCGCGGGTTTTCACGCGGGCCGGATTGAAAATATGCGCGTAATAGGCCAGCCAGAGCGGCTCCATCGCGTCCTCCGTCGGCGCTTGCGACTTCGCCACCCCGGGCGTGAAATGCAGCGCGCGCCCATCCCAGTGCACGCACCGCTCCGGCGTGAGGATGGACCACCGCATGCTGGCAAAGCGGTCGGCGAAGAACGTGGCGTTCGCCTCCACGATGTGGTGCTCGGGCTCGAACCAGGCGATGTACGCCGGCTCCGGCGCGCCTTCCGCTCGCACTTCGCGAAAGCGGACGAACGCTCGCATCTTGTGCATGTCGCGGCGCACCGCCTTTTCCATTTCCATCAGCGCGCGCACCTCCGGATCCGACACGATCTCCAGCAGCTTCGGCTCGCCGTGCGTGAGCCGCCAGAGCACGCGATAAAGCAGCGCCCACCGCGATGGGTCGGCATGGCAGGCCACCTTCTTGGCGAGAGGCGGGAACTCCTTCGGCACGCGAAATCGCTTCCGTTCGTCCGCCTCCCCGGCTTCCACCTCGGGCGCCAAATCGAGCGCGGGCTGCTCCGTGCTCAGCTCATCCCAAAGAATCTCCCGCGGCTCGATCGCCATGGCCAGCGCCCGCCGAGCGGCTCGCTGCCAGCCGGAAAAGTGGGGGGCAAAAGTGATCTGCTGCACGGCTGACAGACATTACGCGCGCGCGGCCCACTCCGTACGCCTTCGCCCGCCAAACCCTGAATCCGAGATCATTGATCCTAAATTCCCCGCTCATCCGCGGTTCTCTTCACACCTCCATGCGCTACCTCCCTTCCCTCTGCGCCCTCCTTCTCGCCACGGCCCTCACTGCCTCCGCGCAGGAAAACAACCAGCCGCCCGCCGGCTTCAACGCGCTCTTCAATGGCCGCGATCTCGCCGGCTGGAAAGGCGGGTCCACCTTCGATCCGCGCAAGCTCGCGGAGATGACCGAAGCGGATCGCGCCGCGAAAATCGAAGGCTGGACCAAAACGATGAAGGAGCACTGGACCGTGCAGCACGGCGAGCTGGTGAACGACGGCAAAGGCGACTACGCCACTACCGAAAAGGACTACGGCAATTTCGAGCTGCTCATCGAGTACAAGACCGTGCCGACAGCCGACTCCGGCATTTACCTGCGCGGCGTGCCGCAGGTCCAGATCTGGGATTCGACCGATGAAACCAAGTTCAAGATCGGCGCCGACAAAGGCTCCGGCGGCCTCTGGAACAACAGCGCCGGCGCGCCCGGCAAAGACCCGCTCGTCAAGGCCGACAAACCGCTCGGCGAATGGAACAAATTCCGCATCGTGATGGTCGGCTCGCGGGTGAGTGTCTGGCTGAATGACCAGCAGGTCGTCGATCACGCCATCATGGAAAACTATTACGACAAGGCGCGCAAAATCCCGGTGCCACCGAAGGGGCCGATTCAACTGCAGACGCACGGCGGCGAGATCCGTTGGCGCAACATTTTCCTCCGCGAGCTCGGCGCCGAGGAGGCGAACAAAATCCTCCAGGCGGAAAGCGATGAAGCGGGCTTCAAGTCAGTCTTCAACGGCAAGGATTGGGACGGCTGGGCGGGGCCGGTCGAGAATTACGAGATCAAGGACGGCGCCATCGTTTGCCTCCCCAAAAAGGGCGGCGTGCCGTACACCAAGGAGGAGTTCGGTGATTTCGTGGCGCGGCTCGAGTTCAAGCTCCCGCCCGCCGGCAACAACGGCCTGGCCATCCGCTACCCCGGCAAAGGCGACGCCGCCTATGATGGCATGTGCGAACTCCAGGTCCTCGCCGAGGATTACGACAAAGTGAAAGCGCCAATCGATCCGCGCCAGGTCCATGGCTCCGCCTACGGCATGGCCGCCGCCCAGCGCGGCTACCAGCACCCGATCGGCGAGTGGAACTACCAGGAGGTCACCGTCAAAGGCTCGACCATCCGCGTGGAGCTCAACGGCACCGTGATCCTCGACGCCGACTTGAGCAAAGTGGACCCCGCCGACTTCATGGCAAAACGCCCGCACCCCGGCGTGAACCGCACCAGTGGCCACTTCGGTTTCGCGGGGCACAACGACCCGGTGGCGTTCCGGAACATCAAGATCAAGCGGCTGTAAGGCCGTCACTCATCGCGATACGCCGCCGCCAACACCGGCCCACCGGGCGGGACGAGCGCGGGCTGCCAACTCCGCAAATCGCGCGAGAAAAGGAGCGCGCCATTTCCATCGACGGCCAGCCCGCCGACTCCTTCGCGGAGCCAGAGGGAGCGCGGCAGCGGCGGCTCGCGCACGGTCCAACTGAAACCATCGGCCGAGGCCCAAGTGCGCCGGCCGCGCGCGAGGAATTTCTTTCCGGTCCAGAAAACCTGTTCGAAATGCTCGGCGTCATCGGCGCGACGCGGCACCCACGTCTGTCCATCGTGCGAGCTTTCGATCAGTCCCTTTGGCCCGACTACCACGAAGTGCCCGGCGCCATACGCAATGCCGCTAGCGAGCGGCGCCGGATGCGGCGGGATGTCCCAGCGGAGGCCATCCGAGGTAGCCGCCCGCCATGCCTGCCCATCTTCGGACTCGCCGATGGCGACGAAACGGAAGCCGGCTTCTGTGTCGCCGCATGCGAGGCCGCGGCAACCGGAGGCGGCAAGATCGAAGGACGGCGTCGCATGCGGCAGACTTTCGCCGTCGCGCCAAACCACGAGATTCGCTCCGCCGAGGAAGAGGAACCTCGCCGCTCCATAAATGAGCGCCTCCGGCACGAGAGCCGGTTGCCGCCAATCACGCCACGATTGGCCATCTTCGCTTACGGCGATCAGGCCTTTCGATTCGCCACCTCGATCGAAGCTCTTCCCGATCGCCACAAAGCGCCCGGCCCCGTACGTGATCGCGTGGAGCCGGATGTGTGGATCGGACCGCGGAGGGCTCGCCTGCCAATGCAGCCCATCGGCGGAAACCAGCCGTCGATCTCCGTCGCCCACCGCCACCCACAACGGCTCGCCGGCGCACGAGCAGAGCCAGAGGCCGGCCAGCCAGCCGCCGATCGCGAGAAAGCGTGCCGGCAGGTTCACGGTTCAGACCGCGAGCAGGTGCGGGCGGCCGCAGGTGCAGCCGGCGACGGCGGGCGCGGGGGCCGGATCGTAGTTGAGGTTCGGGCCAAGCCAGCGCTCGGTTTCCGCGAGGGTCATGCCTTTGCGAAGGTGGTAGTCGAGCACTTGGTCGCGCTCGATCTTGCCGAGGCCGAAGTAGCGCGATTGCGGGTGCGCGAAGTAGAGGCCGCTCACGCTGGAGCCGGGCCACATGGCGAAGCTTTCGGTGAGGCGGATGCCGGTGCGGCGCTCGACGTCCATTAGCTCCCAGAGCAGATGCTTCTCGGTATGGTCCGGACAAGCGGGGTAGCCGGCGGCGGGGCGGATGCCGCGATATTTCTCGGCGATGATTTCCTCGCGGGTGAGGCCCTCCTCGCGGCCGTAGCCCCAGGCGATGCGCGCGCGGCGGTGGAGGAATTCGGCGAAGGCTTCCGCGAGGCGATCGGCGAGCGCTTCGGCCATAATGGCGTTGTAGTCGTCGAGATCGGCTTTGTAGCGCTCGACCATCGCGTGCAGGCCGAGGCCCGAGGTGACGGCGAAGCCACCGAGGTAGTCGGGGAAGCCGGTTTCGGAGGGGGCGATGTAATCGGCGAGCGAGCGGTTCGGCTCGCCGTTTTCCTTGCGCATTTGCTGGCGCAGGAAATGGAAGGTGGTGCGCGTATCCGTCCGGGTCTTGTCTGTGAAAAGCCGCACATCATCGCCGATCGCGGCCGCGGGGAAGAAGCCGTAGACGCCCCGCGCGCCGAGCAGTTTCTCGCCGAGGATGCGCTGAAGCAGTTCCTGCGCATCGGCGAAGAGCTGGCGCGCTTGCTCGCCATATTCCGCGTGCTCGAGGATGGAGGGGTAGCGGCCGCGCAGCTCCCAGGTGTGGAAGAAGGGCGACCAATCGATGTACTCGGCGATCTCCTCGAGGGTGACGATTTCCTCGGGCGCGGGCTGGCCGGGGAATTCGCTGCCGACGGTGCGCACGCCGAGGAATTCGGGGCGCGCGATTTCCTCGGCGCGCCATTGGATCGGGGTGCGATTGGCGCGCGCTTGCTCGATGGAGATGAGCGCTTGTTTCGGCCCGGCGTGGGCGACCCGCAGGCGCTCCTGCTCGACGCGGTTTTTCGCGTCGAACTCGGGCCGGCTCTCGGGATTGAGCAGGCTGCTGACCACCGGCACGGCGCGAGAGGCGTCGAGCACGTGGACCACTTCGCCGCTGCGCGCCGGGGCGATTTTCACGGCGGTGTGCGCGCGGCTGGTGGTGGCGCCGCCGATGAGGAGCGGCTGCTTCAGGCCGCGCCGTTCCATCTCGCGCGCGACGTGTACCATCTCATCGAGCGAAGGCGTGATGAGGCCGGAGAGGCCGATCACGTCGACGTTTTCGCGTACGGCGGTATCGAGGATCTTCTCGGCGGAGACCATCACGCCGAGGTCGATCACCTCGAAGTTGTTACAGCCGAGCACCACGCCGACGATGTTTTTGCCGATGTCGTGTACGTCGCCTTTCACGGTGGCCATGAGCACTCTGCCTTGGGCGCGGACCTCCCGGCCGGCGGCGAGCTCGCTGGCTTTTTCGGCCTCCATGAAGGGGAGCAGGTAGGCGACGGCTTTCTTCATCACGCGGGCGGATTTCACCACCTGCGGGAGAAACATTTTCCCCGAGCCAAAGAGGTCGCCGACGATGTTCATGCCATCCATCAGCGGCCCCTCGATGACGAGCAGCGGCCGCCCGTATTTCACGCGCGCCTCCTCCGTATCGGCATCGATGAAATCGACAATGCCCTTCACCAGCGCGTGCGAAAGCCGATCCTCGACGCTCGTGCCGCGCCAGGCGGCGTCCTCGACAACCGTGGTGGCCTTGGCCCCGGAGGAGACGCGCTTGATTTCCTCGGCGGTGGCCACGAGGCGCTCGGTGGCGTCGGGGCGGCGATTGAGCAGCACGTCCTCCACCTGCTCGCGCAGCTCGCGCGGGATTTCCTCGTACACCTCGAGCATCCCGGCATTGACGATGCCCATATCGAGCCCGGCCTGGATGGCGTGGTAGAGAAACGCCGCGTGCATCGCCTCGCGCACGGCGTTGTTGCCGCGAAAGGAGAAGGAGATGTTCGAGACGCCGCCGCTCACCTTGGCGTGCGGCAGGTTCGCTTTGATCCAGCGCGTGGCCTCGATGAAATTGACCGCGTAGTTGTTGTGCTCCTCGATGCCGGTGGCGACGGTGAGGATGTTCGGATCGAAGATGATGTCCTCCGGCGGGAAGCCGACGCGGTCGACGAGCGAGCCGATACGAGCGCTCGCAGATTTCGCACTTCCGCTCGAGCGTGTCGGCCTGGCCTTGTTCATCGAAAGCCATGACGACCACCGCCGCGCCGTAGCGGCGGACGAGCCGCGCCTGCTCGAGGAACTTCGCCTCGCCTTCCTTGAGCGAAATCGAATTCACGATCCCCTTCCCTTGCAGGCAGCGCAGGCCGGCCTCGATCACGCTCCACTTCGAAGAATCGACCATGATCGGCGCCTTCGCGATATCCGGCTCGGCCGCGATGAGATTCAGGAAGCGCGTCATCGCGGCGACGCCGTCGAGCATCCCCTCGTCCATGTTGATGTCGATGACGTTCGCGCCGTTCTCCACCTGCTGGCGCGCGACGGCGAGCGCGGCCTCGTAGTCGCCGGCTTGGATCAGCTTGGAAAACTTCGGCGAGCCGGTGACGTTCGTCCGCTCGCCGATCATCATGAAACCGGTGTTCTCGTCGCGATTGAACGCCTCCATGCCGGAGAGGCGCAGCACGCCCGGGCGGGCCTCCGGCACCCGGCGCGGCCGGCAAGCGCGCACCGCCTCGGCCATGGCGCGAATGTGCGCGGGCGTGGTGCCGCAGCAGCCGCCGACGATGTTCAGCCAGCCAAGCTCGGCCCATTCACGGAGCTGCGGCGCGAGCGATTCCGGCGTCTCGGGAAAGCCGGTCGGCAGGAGCGGATCGGGCAGGCCGGCATTCGGATAAGTGGAGACGTAACACGGCGCGATGCCGCTCAGCTCCTCGATGAACGGCCGCATCAAATCGGGCCCGAGCGCGCAATTCAGGCCGATGCTGAGCGGGTGCGCGTGCGAGACGGAATTCCAGAAAGCCTCGACCGTCTGCCCGGTGAGGGTGCGCCCGGCGCGGTCGGTGATCGTGCCGGAAATCATGATCGGCACCTCGCGCCCCATCTCCTCGAAGACCTGGGTGATCGCGAAGAGCGCGGCCTTCGCGTTCAGCGTATCGAAGATCGTCTCGACGAGCAGCACATCGACGCCGCCCTCCAGCAGCGCGCGCACCTGCTCGGCGTAGGAGACGCGCAACTGCTCGAAGGTGACGGTGCGAAACGCGGGATCGTTCACGTCGCCCGAAATGGAGGCGGTGACCGGCATCGGCCCGATGGCGCCCGCGACGAAACGGCGGGAGCCGGTGGCCGCGCCGACCGTATCCGCGGCGTGCCGCGCGAGGCGGGCGGCCTCGAGATTCATCTCGCGAGCGAGGCCCTGGAGGAACGGATCCTCGATGACCTGCTGAAAGTACGCCTGATCCTTGCGCGCGCCCTCGACGCCCCCTTCGAAAAAGAAATCGTGCTGGCCGATGGTGGTCGCGCCAAAGGTGTTCGTCTCGATGATGTCGGCGCCCGCTTCGAGGTATTGGCGGTGGATTTCCTCGATCACCTCCGGCTTGGTCAGGAGCAGCAGCTCGTTATTCCCGCGCAGGTCTTTCCCCTTCCAATCGCGGAAGCGCGCGCCGCGGAATTCAGCCTCGTCGAGCGCGTATTTCCCCGTGGTGCGAAAAAGCTGCACCATCGTCCCCATGGCGCCGTCGATGATCACGATGCGTTCGCGGAGAAGCTGGGCGAGCGGATGGGTAGCGGGGACGGACATGCGGGAGACTTAATCAATAGCGGATGCGCGACAGTGGCAAGGAACAAATTGACGCATCATGATGGGACGATGGGTATGAATCGGGCCAATTCCGACGCTCCGGCACTCGAAGGGTGAGCCCTGGTTTCAGATTGCCCGGCGCGGGATTGCGAGCGTCCCCGCGAGCCGCGGGAGGATGGTGGCTGCGGCGGTAGGATGGCGGGGCATTTTCGCGCAAAAAATCGCTTGCGCCCTCAGGCCCGCTGGCTACTGTGCTGCCCCTATCAAATGCGGGTGTAGCTCAGTTGGTAGAGCACTTCCTTGCCAAGGAAGATGTCGCGCGTTCGAGTCGCGTCACCCGCTCCACTCCCTCTCTCTGAGGGAGTTTTCACGATGAGGCGTTCTCGCGCTTCGTCGATTCGGAACTGACCCGCATGTGTGGACTTGGCACATTGAGGAGTTCGCCACCAGAGTCGAGGCATCACGTACTCATCCACACCGTCCTGCGGTATTCCCGTGGGGTGCGAGCTATTCGCCGCCGGCCGGAGAGCTCGTGGCATTCACCGTACCCTCAGTCAGCTTCGGGATCTGGACCCCGGCGCGTTGCTGAACTACGTGCGCCAGTTCATGGGCAAGCAACTGCCGCCCCTCGGCCGAATGCGGATTGTATTCGCCAGACGCGAAATGGATATTTGATCCATCCGCGTAAGCGACCGCACCGATCCCCACGACGTGCGAACCCTCGTGAATTCGCACCTGGGAAAAGTCCGCGTTCATACTCGTCTCCAATTCGTGCCTGATTGAAGCAGGCAACGCCCGTGGGACGCCGCTATTCGTCTGCGTGGATTCCGGAGGAAGGGCTCGCTCGGGCATGGGAGATTGAGGTTGATTCGAGGAAAAGCGGGAGTTCCACGCATTGCAATCTCAGAAATGCAGAGGTATTTCACACTGCCCCCTCGGGAGGTCGTGGACGGCTCGGTCACCGAGTTTACGCTAAGCCAAAACCAATTTGCCCTCCGCCTCCGCACTCAACTCACTTTGATGCTGACGCGCCGCCGCAGGGCGGATTTCGCTCCCCGCCAACTCGGCCCGCCTCGCCGGCCTTCTCCAAGCCGTGCTGGCCCAGAGGGCGTTGAACCCTCCCGGACCGCTTCGATGAGCGGAGCAGTTTCGCTTAGTTTGGACTCTTCACTCGCCAGCGCACGAAACCGCTGTTGCCTGCCGGCAGGCTTAGCTCAACCCGGCGATCCTCGAGGTCTCCAGCACCGGTACCAAGGTTGATGTCCCGTGCATCTGTCGGATACCCGGAATCGCCTGGGTTTAGCCACTGGATCAGATCCGGCGACCAGGAGACGGAGATCTGCATTTTGTCGCGGCGGTCGCGGGTATAATGAGCCACCACTCGCCCGTATTCCATTTGCAGCGTGGGCAATCGATGGGCGTCGGGGCGCAAGGGGTCGAATTGCATGGCCGAGAAAGCGGCCTCGACGAGGTTGCAGAGACCATCGCCATCGGCGTCAGCAAGTGCGCCGGAAAGGGAGTTGGCGGGAGCTTTCGCCAAAGGGTCGAATCCATGGCTAAACTCCCAATGATCGGGAAGACCATCGCCATCGGTATCGCCAAAGGCATCGGCGACGACGAGGACCGCGTTGGCCAGCCAGGTCGGTGAGGAGTTTGGGCTGGTGACGCGAATGTCCTGCCATCCCGCCTTCAAGCCGGCTGGGGTCACGAGCGTGATGGAACCGCTATTGGCGACCTCGGCTTCCACCGTTTGCGTCCCGATCCGGACGGTGGAACCAGCGAGCAGGCCATACCCGCTCAGGTCGAGCGCCGTGCCTCCGCTTTGATCGACCAGGTAGCTCTGCCCCCTCATGATTTGCCCGGGCAATACATAGCGGCACGTGTTCGCCGGGTCGCAGTGCATGTGCGCGAACGGCTGCACGCGGGGATTGGCGATCGCGGCGAGATTTCGGACTTCCAGATTGTCACCCAGCACCACCATCTCCAGGAGCCCGTCCCCATCGAGATCTTCCGCGACCGGTGCGGAGTAGCATCCGAACGAGCCGGGCAGCTGAGTGGGGAAACCAAGTGCGCTGTGGTAAGTGCCATCCACTTTCCAGGCGTGGAGCGTGCGATTGCCGTCGGAAGCAACGATATCCAGCGTGCCGTCATTATTCAGATCGACGAGGGACGGAGAGTAAACGCGGTTCAGCACCTGCTTTGGCCAGCCAGGCAGCGCCACCCCGGTGTGCTGCAGAAGGTGGAGCGCGCCGCTCTGCGTGCCAATCGCGAGCTCGAGATCCCCATCGCCGTCCAGATCGGCCATGGCCGGAGGACGCGGGATGCTGCCGAGATTCTTGGGCCAACCCGGCTTGTAGTTTCCGCGGTAATCGAGCACCGCCACCCACCCATCATGGAAGGCGGCGACGACTTCCGTTCTCCCGTCGCGGTCCAGGTCGCTGAGCGCGATCTCTTGAGCGATGTGAGACCCGGATGAGACCGTTTTCGGCCAGCCGGTCAGATACGCTCCGGCCCGGTTGAAGGCGTGAACCTTCCCCGACGAATCCGCGACGACGAAATCCAAGGCGCCATCGCCATCCAGATCAGCGGCGCCGGCCGTGCAGTGGATAAACGCGCCCGGGCTCGAACTGATCACTTTCGGCCAGCCAGGAAGCGGCGTGCCGTTGCCGCGCACGAGATGAAGCCGTGGGGATCCGCCCTTCGCGGTAATGGAAGGAAAGAGCACCTCGCTGGCGCCATCGCCGTCAATGTCGACGACGGTCGGCGCCAGCGTGTGAGGGACGAAATCGTTCGGGCGCACGAGCGAGATGGGCCAGCCCGCGCACTTGGTCCCGTCCAAATTCCAAAAGCAGACTTCGTGAAACTCTGGATAGGCGGTGCTGGTGCCGCTTTTGGAGATCACCCCGATCTCCAGTTCCCCGTCACCGTCAATATCGCCGACCGAGGCCGGTCCGGAAGGCCACGCCAGCACCCCGTTGTAGGTCCCGGCTCGAAAAGCCGCGCCGCTGGGCGTGTAAACCCTTACGGCATCTGTCGTCACCACGATCACCTCTTTCTTACCGTCGCCGTCGAGGTCGATCACCGTGGGCGTCTCTGTATTGATGAGGCCGACTTTTGGCCACCCCGTCCGGCTGGTGGGCGCTTTCACACCGACAAACAGGCCGATGCGACTCTCGCCATCGGGAAGGCCTGGCGCCATGGCCCTGAGCCGCAAGGTGTAGTCGCCACCGGCCAAAGCGCTGGTTTGCCAGGTGCCCAACAGCCCCTCGGTGACTTTGGCCGTGCCCCGCGTGATCAGCGTCCACGAAGAGGGAGTTTTCCCCACCCCGAACTCGAGCAGGTATTCTGAGAGCGCGGCGGCCGACGCCGTGCCGACGATCTGAAGCGGTCCCGAGACGACCTGTCCATTCGTGGCGCCTGTGATCTGGGCGAGCGCCGGCGTCGCCGACTCCAGCGCCCGCTTCATGTTCAGCCGGCCATAAGAGCTTTTGAGGCTCCACCCCGGCGATTCAAGGTCGTCCGCGCTACTCGTCAGAATCCCCCGGACCTCCGCCGGCTGGAGAGACGGGTTTTTTCGGAGAAGCAAACCGGCCGCCGCAGCCACGAGCGGCGAGGAGAACGATGTTCCGCTGCTGCGGACGTGGCGGGCGTCCACGGCTGTGCCCAGCGTGGTATTGGCGGCTCGGCACCCGAGCATGGTTTGTCCGCCGAAGGCAACGCCGCCGCCGCCCGGCGCCACCAGATGCACGGTCGGTCCATAGTTCGAGAAGGCGGCCACGGCATCGGTCTGATCGGTCGCGCCCACCGAGATCACGCCCGGGTATCCGGAGGGGTAGTGCGAGTACGACTCTGCGCCCGCATTGCCGGAACTGGCGACGAGCACGACATGGTGATCGAGGGCGTACCGGATGGCGTCGGCATACGCGATCGAGTAGTGGGTGCCGCCGAAGCTCATATTCACCACCCGGGCGCCCTGGTCGACGGCGTAGTAAAGTGCCTCAATCGAATCCGAGGCGAAACTTGCGCCCGCCTCCCCGTTGCGCAGCGCCATGATGCGGATGCCGGGTGCAGCGCCAGCGATCCCAAAGCCATTCCCCTGCTCCGCGGCAATGAACCCCGCGGCCAGCGTTCCGTGCCCGTACGTGTCGCCCGTATTGTTGTTGTTCGTGGCGAAGTTCCACCCATCGGTGTCATCCACATAGCCGTTGGCGTCGTCGTCGAGACCGTTTCCGGCGATCTCGTTCGAGTTCTTCCAAACGACATTCGCCAGATCCGGATGGGTGCGGTCGACACCCGAATCAATCACCGCCACGATGATTTGAGGCGCCGCCGCCGGGATCAGCGCCGCCGCCGCCGCCGCGGAAATGCTCTGCAGGTACCACTGGTCCCGATACGCCTGCCCCCAGCTTCCACTGCTCTCGGAGTATGGGTCGTTCGCCTGGGTCCGCTCGAGGAAGTCCGGCTCTACGATTTCAATGGCGGGGTCGGCCTTCAAGGCATCGATCGCGGCCGGCAGCGACGTCTTCGTTCGGTCGATCCGCACTTTCAAGACCTGGCGCCCCGCGCGCGGAGCTTGAGCTCGTACCCGTGCCCCCTGCTGCCGCTTCGGCCGCGACAATTGACGCGCCGAATCGATGCCCTGCTTGCCGCTCAGGCGCCGAAGGAGTCGCGCGAAGTCGCCTTTCGGAGCGCGCGTCTGCCAATCGCGCAGCCGCGGAAACTTTTCCAAGTCCTTCTCTTCTTCGGGCAATGGGACGACATCTTGCCGCAGCACCACCAGCAGTTGCTCGGAATGCGCGTCCGCGATGCCATCGCCATCGACGTCGTAAGCGCTTTGGGCGCGCACCGGCAGTGACCCAATTAGGGTCAAAAATGCACAAGTTAATGACCGAAAAAAGGCCCCTGGGGATTTCACCCGCGGAGGATAGCGCGGATTTACGCGCCGTCAATGTTAAGATCCGTTGATGTTCAGGAAAACCGCCTCCAAGAGTGCGTCTGCTGCGGAACATACCCGCCGCTCGGCTTAATCTCTGCTGCCACAGACCTGACCCGCTGGCGCGATGGTAAAACCGGCGACGAGGGCCAGCACACCAAAGAGGATGGGCAAGGCGTGGTATCGGTAAAAGCCCAGGATGAGGGCGGAAGCGGCGAGGCAGAAGCACGCCCAGCGGAATACGGAGCGAGTTTTCAGTGCCATAGGAGGCGTGCTGTACCATTTCCCATGCCACCGCCCGACATTGCGGTTAGGCGCATCGTGAGGCTCGGCTCTCCTTGGGATTCAGCACCTCACGCATGGAGGATGAACAAGATCACCCGAGCGCCCAACCTACCCTCCATGCAGGCTCGGCCGCGAGCTCCCGGTCGTCAATCCGGTGTTCGCCCGCTGATTGCACTGCTCGCAAACCAAGTCCGCCCCCGTGTGATGCGAAAAGAAACCGCCAACCTTCCTGATCTCCGCCGCCCCATGGCAGGTCGGGCACTCCACCGTCTGTGGCAGCCGCGTCTTGATGAAATACACCATCGCCATCCCAGCCAGGCAAAGCCCCGCGACGGCCAGCATCGCGATGCTCAGCGGCATCGACCCTCGGCCGTCGGCGGGCAGGTTCAAGACCCCCACGGCCGAAAAACCCACCGTCAGAAAGATCAGCACATACGACAGCCCGGACCACTTGAACAGCCGCCAGCCATGCCTTCTGGCCGCCTCAACAAATTCCGGACGTGCCTTCGGATCGGTAGAACTCATGGGAGCGGCTCCAAGCCCGCGCACTGATCGAAGCAGCTCAGCCCCGGCCTGTCACCCCCCTTCCGCCTCCCCGCGGGCAGGTTACAGGGCCAGCTTCCTCTGCTCCGCCGTGGCCGCGAGGACTTGAGCCGGTACGTGCTGTCCGAGGATACGGCGAAAGCGTAACGCTGCTGCAGGCGCATAATCGGAACGATTGTTGTTAAAGACGACATGCACCACCTCAGTCTGGTCTGCCAAGCCTTCGACGCGGCTCTTGACCTCATGAAGCTCCTCATCGGAGTAATCGTAGTCAAATCTCTCCGCGACGGTCCTTCCGGTAAGGTAAGCCGTTTCGTTTCGCCCGTGCAGGCGCAGATAGCCCAAGGCAGGATTGGTGATGAGATCAATCGGCGGCATCACGTTGAAGTGGCTGCTCCTCGGAGTATCCACGGAAACGAAAGCCGCATGATGCTCCTCCATGTGTTGACGCGTGCGGTCGAGTTGATCGCCTTCGACCCAGTTCCTGTTCCTGAGCTCCACCGCCACGGTGCGCGGCGCCAACGTCTGCAGCAGCGCGTCGAGTTCGGACAGTTTATTGGCTCTTGGAGAGAAAGCGGGCGAGAGTTGAAGCAGCAGAATGCCCAGCTTCCCTGCTTTCTCGATTGGATGAATCCCTTCGAGGAAGCTCTGTACGGCAGCCTGCTCGATCTCCGGCGTCAGTAAGACCTTCGCCCTGCCGGTGATTTCCGCGATTTCCTGAAGGTGCTTCGGCAGCATCTTTAGGTCGCACGAATGGCGGGAGAGCAGTTTGTGGAGCTTTACGTTGAAGGTGAATCGGGCCGGGGTGATCGCAACCCATTGTTCCGCCAGCCGTGGCTCCGGGATTGAGTAGAAGGAGGAGTTCAACTCCACCATTTCAAACCGCTGCGCGTAGTAGGGCAGCCGCTCCGAGGGGCGCATCCCTCGTGGATACCAGTCCCGGACGAATTCTGGATCGCTCCAGCTCGCCGTGCCGACAAGGATTCGGGCAGCCATGATTCAGCAGAGAATCGCGCGCAGTGCGCGTTTCGCTCTCCCTGGGGGCAGCGGGCGTCAGCCCGGAGATAGAAAAAGAAGTATAAAAAAGTGCTCGTTCGAGATTGGGAAAGTGCTCGCGGTCTGATACTCTGCGGCTGATGCTTGCAGCTCCGCACTTCCGTTCGCCAGGCGTCGCGCGCGCGGCAGCATTTCGGCGGCGGGATGGTCGGTGCCCCCTCGGTTGCGGCAGCGCCGCCTCAGCCGTTCGTCTCTTCCGCACTACTATCGGCGCGGATCTTCTTTTTCCGCGAAGTTTTCGAGCGGCGTCAAGGAGGGGCGACGGCCTCGTCGCCCGCGGTGGGGCGGTGGCTGCGACCGAAATTCCCCGTGGCCGGACCCGTCCGCGTTCCAACGCCCCTGCATCCTGTTTCATATGTCCGAAAACCCGGTGCACTGAACGACGTATTTCTTCTCCTAAACCCTGCATCTCTTCCCATCTGTCCGAAAACCCGCCCTTCATCCTCTACTCAGAACCACGCCAATCCTGCCCTTCCCTCTCAGCCTCCACCGGCTCGGGACCTTGCGTGGCATCACCCTCCTACTCCTACTCATCATTCCCGTGCAGAGCGTAGCACCCCCGCCATCTTCGCTGCCGCCCGCCCCGCGCTTGCCCCCTGTGCCGCGCCGGTGTTAGCGTGATCATCCCATGTCGGATACCCTCGAACCTCTCGTCCAGGAATGCTCTGCCTGCGGTACGCTGATCGATGTCAGCGATGAGGAGCCGCTGGCCCTGATGCACTGCCCCACCTGCGGCGCGGCCATGCGCGTCCGCCGCGTTTTCGGAAGCTTCGAGCTGCTGGAGGTGCTCGGCGCCGGCGGCATGGGCGCCGTCTATCGCGCGCAGGATATCAGCCTGAACCGCTCGGTGGCGCTGAAGCTCCTGCGCCGGGAATACTCCGAGCACCCCGATTTCATCCAGCAGTTCGCCCACGAGGCGTCGATCACCGCGCACATCAATCACCCGAACGTGGTCAAGGTCTTCTCCACCGGCTCCGACCACGGCCTCTTTTACATCGCCATGGAGCTGGTCGATAAAGGCTCGCTCGACGACCTCATGACGCTGCAAGGGCGCGTCGGCGAATCGCAGGTGCTGGAGGTCGGCATCCAGGCCGCCCAAGGGCTGCGCGCCGCCTTCCAGCGCGGGCTGATGCATCGCGATATCAAGCCCGGCAACATTCTCTTCGCCGATGCCCACCATGCGAAGATCGTCGATTTCGGACTCGCCGCGCCGCTCGGCGGCGACTCCGGCGGTGAGGTCTGGGGCACCCCGTACTACGTCGCTCCCGAGAAGCTCGACTCGCCCCCGCAGGAGGATTTCCGCAGCGACATCTATTCGCTCGGCGCCACGCTTTTTCACGCCATCGCCGGCCGCGCGCCCTACGAGGCGGAAGACGCCTCCATGGTCGCCTTGAAGCACCTCAAGAGCCAATCGGTGAACCTTCAAACCTACGCGCCCGACGTCTCCTCCTCCACCGCCTACGTGATCAACAAGGCGATGCACAAGGACGCGAACCAGCGCTACCAGAGCTACGACGAGCTGATCCAGCACCTCGAGTACGCGCGCAATCAGTTGCTTCAGGCGAAGACCGGGCCCGTGGCGGTGAAGGCCGGCGGCGCGCGGGTGCAGGCGGCCGCCCGCCCGAAACCGCGGGTGGTCATGGAGCCGCGCGGGCAGCAGAGCGCCATGAGCGTCATCACGATCTTCATGCTCATCGCGCTCGGCGTCGGTGGTTACTTCCTCTACGAAAATCGCGAGCGCTTCTTCCCAAAAAAAGCGGTCAAAAAAGTCAAGGTCGACAAGAACCAGGGCCAGGCCGAATACCGCTCGCGCTACGAGGCCGCGCGCAAGCAGCTCATCGCCGGCCAGGCCGAGGAGGCCGCGGTCGTTTTCCAGGCGCTGGAGGCCGAGCAGCCCAGCGGCGCCCAGCCGCTGCTGAACTGGATCACTTTCCACACCGGCCTCGCCAAGGTCTTCGCCGGCAAGCTCGACGACGCCAAGCCCGACTTCGACAAGCTCGCCAAGCGCGGCGCCTATTCGCGCGATCCCTTCGAGATGAAGTTCGCCGAGTTCCTCACCAAGGTCAGCACGCTCATGGTGGATGAAAACGCCCCCGCGCCCGACCTCGCGAAGGACTACGACAAAGCCACCTACGAAGCGATGGGCCTGCTCGCGCTCGCCGCCAAAAACTGGGAGATGGGCGAGTTCGAAAACGCCGTCGCGCTCTTCCGCCAATTCGAGTCCTCCAACCCCGAGCCGCCGGATACGTGGATTTTCGATTACCGCGCCATCGCCACGGCCTACGAAGAGTCGTACGACAAGTACAAGGAGTTCGCCGAAAAAATCAAAAACGTCGGCGAGCCCGCCAAGGCCAAGGCCGAAATCCCGAAGCTGAAGGAAGAGCTCACCACCTTGAAGCTCAAGGGGCAGCTCGCCAAGAAAGGCCGCTCGCTCATGCGCAAGGCCGAGCAGGACATCACCGATTTCGAGGACGAGCAAAAGAAGGCCGTCATGGAGATGGAATCCTCCGACGCCCAGGTGCTCGCCGAGACGAAAACGAAAGCCGACCCGTCCACCCTCGAGTTCAAATTCAAGGACGCGGTGATCGTCGCCAAAGGCGCACAGGTCATCACCGATAAAGGCAAGGCCGACAAAAAGGGCCTCGTCAAACGCTACGATTGGCTGGCTGGTTTCAAGTCGACGCTGACTTCCGATCTGGGCACCTACCCCTATAATGGCGGCGTTCTTCGTAAAGCCGGCGTGCCCGTCGCCGGTGTCGTTGCCGATGCCGACGACAAAAACCTCAAGGTGAAAGTGGGCGCCGGCGAAGTCCTCGTCCCCTGGACCGAGGCCAGCTACGAAGGCCTCGTCGCCATCGCCCGCTCCATGGTCCGCACCGATCTCCCGGCGGATCGCCTCGCGGACCGCCTCTGGTACCTCGGGGTCTACTCCGAATTCTCCGGCAAGATCCCCGAGGCCAGCAAGTACTTCGACGAAGCCGTGAAGCGCAAAGCCGAGTACGCCGACGAGTGGAAGCTCTTCCCGAATGTGCCAAAGCCGTAGGTAACTTGCACCGTGACACTACATAATGAGTCGCGCGAAAAAGGCAGCCGCTCGAATCCTCTCAGGCACTGCCGATGCAAACGTTTCCTTCGATGATCTTTGTTTCGTGCTTGAGCGAGCCGGTTTTTCGCGGCGCCCTGGAAAAGGCAGCCATACCGTTTTCTTTCAGACCGGTTTTGAAGAGATCCTCAACCTGCAGCCGCGGGGCAGCCAAGCCAAACCATACCAAGTTAAGCAGGTCCGCGATCTGATTCTAAAATACCAACTGGAGATCGATTGATGCGCTACGAACTGATTATTTATTGGAGCCGCGCCGATGGTTGTTTTGTCGTCGAAGTTCCCGAGCTTGCCGGCTGCATGGCCGATGGAGCCACTTACCAGGAAGCCGTCGCAAACGCTGAGCTCGTCATCGCGGAATGGCTGGCAACCGCACGCGACCTTGGGCGTCCGATCCCGGAACCACGGGGCCGACTCGCTTACGCATAGCGCTCGCCAGAGCGCTGATGGAGTCCAGTGGTACCGCACGGCCCGCCAGCCTTAGCCTCGCGCCCAAATGTCCGCTGCCACGCCGCTCCCTTCCGATGCGCGGCTGCTTGCCGGGCTGCGCCGCTGCTCCATGCTCGCGGCCGTTGCGGTGATGCTGGTGCCGTGCGCTGTTCTGGTCGGCTGGATCGTTGATATCGAACCGCTCAAGCGGATGCTGCCCCGGTTGGTGGCGATGAACCCCCTGAGCGCGTGCAACTTCATCCTCTGCGGCGCCGCGCTGCTGGTGCTCGGCCAGGCCGGTTTGCCCGCGAAATGGCACTTGGCGGCTCGGCTCGCGGCCGCCTTCGTGGCGCTCACCGGGCTCTTGAAACTAGTCGGGCTGATCTTCGATTTCGACCTTCAGCTGGATCAACTCCTCTTCCGTCACAAGCTCGATCTCGACCCGGTCACGCCCAATCGCATGGCGCCCACCACCGCCTGCAATTTCCTGCTCATCGGCGTGGCGCTCGCGCTGGCGGATATTGAAACGAAGCGCGGCGCGCGGCCCGCGCAGGCGCTCGCGCTCATCGTTACGATGGTCGCTTCCCTCGCTTTCATTGGCTATCTGTATGGCGTCAAAAGCCTCACTGGGATCGCTCGCTATATCCCGATGGCGCTGCACACGGCGGTCCTCTTCATCACGCTCGCCGCCGGCCTCCTTTGCGCGCGGCCCGACCGCGGCGCGATGGCACGGGTCACCAGCGCGGGGGCGGGCGGCGCCATGATGCGCCGGGTCTGGATTGTGATTCTCGGTGCGCCGCTCGTCATGGGCTGGCTCATCCTCGCGGGCCAGCGCGCCGCCCACTACAATGCGGAGTTCGCCTTCTCGCTGCTCGTGATCGCGGTGATCATCGTTTTCTCCGGCTTGATTTGGGCAAACGCCATTTCGCTCGATCGCAAGGAGGCGGAGCTCGAGGAGCGGGTGCAGGAGCGCACCGCCAATCTGTCCCAAGCCCTCGCCGAGATGGGCCAGGGGATCGAAGTGCTCATTCCCTCGGCGCGGGCGATTCTCGAGTCCAGCACGCGCCTCGCCGCCGGCGCGGTCAGCACCGCCACGGCGCTCAGCGAGACCACCACCACGGTGGAGGAGGTCCGCCAAACGGCCCACCTTTCCTACGAAAAAGCGCAGCAGGTCGCCGCCGCCGCACAGGCCGCGGCGGAAGTCTCCGGAGCCGGGCGGGCCGCCGCGGAAGAAATGCGCGCCAGCATGGAACGCATTCGCGGCCAGATGCACTACATCGCCGAAAGCATGACGCGCCTCGGCGAGCAGAGCGCCGCCATCGGCGACATCGTCGCGGCGGTCGAGGATATTGCCACGCAATCGCGCCTGCTCGCGGTCAACGCCTCCATCGAGGCTGCCCGCGCCGGCGAGTACGGCAAGGGGTTCAGCATAGTCGCGCAGGAGGTGAAAGCGCTGGCGGATCAATCCAAGGCCTCCACCGCGCAAGTCCGGGCGATTCTCGTCGAAATTCAAAAGTCCGCGGGCATCGCCACGGCGAGTACCATGCAAGGCGCCCAGGTGGTGGAGGCGGGCGTCGCCCAAGCCCACCGCGCCGGCGAAGCCATCCACGCGCTGGCGGAAAGCGTCGCTCGCGCCGCGCAATCGTCGAACGAAATTGCCCTCTCCAGCCGGCAGGAAGTATTGGGGATGGACCAGATCGTGCCGGCGATGGCCAGCATCAAGGAAGCCAGCGCCGACATCGCCGACAGCGCCAAGAACCTCGAAGCCGCCGCCCGCCGCCTGCATGAGCTTGGCCTAAAACTTAGTCAATTTAGAGAGCGCCACCAAGCTGGCAGTTAGTTAGGCTCTGCTTACCCACGATATGAAACTCATTCCCCTCCTCCTGCTTTCCCTGCTCGCGGCCAGCCCGCTCCTGGCGCAAGACAAGTCGAAGCTCCCCAGCCGCTTGCAAGTGCTGCGGGAGAATTATCAGCGGGCCATCGAGCGCGCGAATGTGCCGATCCGCAACGCCTACCGCGACGAGCTCATCCGTCTCCGCGCGGAGCTCACCCGCGCGGGAAACCTGAACGGCGCCCTCGAGGTGGCCGATGAGCTGAAGGCCCAATTTCCCGATAAACCCGAGACTCCGCTCGGTGAAAAGACGCTCGCCGGCGTCGAGGCCGCCGATACTTCACTGACTCCGCTTCGCAAAGACGAGGCGGTTTTCAGCGACCGCGATACCTACCGCTGGATCGTCCTCCCCGCACAATTCGAGGGTTATCAATTTACCCGATCGAAGGCGCACGCCGGCACCCTTCGCTTCAAGGTCTTGAGCGATGGGTTGGTTTACATGGCGTGCACTTCGCGTTTCGCGGAGCCCACGGGCGACATTGTCGATGAAAAGCTGCTGCAGCGCAAAGGCTGGAAGCGCCTCGGCAAGACGGCCCTCAAGGCTACCAACGAAGATAGCGAATGGCTGGTCTTTTCGCGCGAGTGCAGGGCGGGCGAGGAATTCAGCGTTCGCACGGAGAAATACGCCGCGCCGATCCTGCTCGTGAAATAACGAGGCGCCGCCGCCGATGAGGCTCATCGATCTCTCTCATCCGCTGGTGCACGGCCAGCCGTCGTTTCCCAGCGATCCGAAATTGAGCATCACGGAGCACGGCACGATCGAGACGGTTAAGTACAACATCAGCCAGGTCACGATGGGCACGCACCAGGGGACGCATCTCGATGCCATGTTCCATTTCGTGGGGGACGGCAAAACGATCGATCAGATGCCGCTGGATTGGTTCTTCGGGCCGGCCCGCCTGTTACGCTTGCCGAAAGACGCCGGCGAAGAAATCACCGTGGACGATCTGCGCCCGTTCGAACACCTCCTCACACCCGGAGCCCGAATCGTTTACGAGACGGGATGGCATCGCCAGTTTGGCGGCGAAGGGTTCTTCACCGGCTTCCCTTCGCTTACCCAGGACGCCGCCCGCTATCTGGCGGGCCGCCGCATCCGGCTGCTCGGCATGGATACGCCCACGCCGAGCCGGGACTGGTATGAGGTGCACCACATCTTGCTGCAGGCGCCGGCGGAGATCGTGATCGTCGAATCGCTGGCGAATCTGGATCAGGTGCCGGACGAGTTCACTTTCATCGGCTTCCCGCTGAATTTCCAGGGGCGGGATGGCTCGCCGGTACGCGCCGTAGCCGTGGTTGGTTAAAGTTTGGTTCCGCCTACCTTGATCCAGGGTGAAAACGCGCCCACGGCGTGGGTCTTCACTTTGCGTTTCCAGATCTTGTTGGCGGAGAAGGCGAACAGCGTGTCGAGGTCGCGGCCGCCGAGGCAGACGGCGGTGGCGGGGCTGCGGTCGGGCAGGGGAAGGATAACCTGGGTCGGGCCGTCGTCGGCGCAGATCTGGATGCCGGAGCGGGTGGCGACGAACATCTGGCCCTCCTGCGCGTAACAGAGCGCCGCCGCGCCCGCGTCGTCTTCCCAATCGTCGACGTGCAGGTGAAAATAGCGTTCTTGGTTAGTGAGCGAGCCGCTGCGAGTGATTTGGTAGCTATAGGCCCATTTGGAATGCCCATCGGCGACGGTGAGCAGCCATTGGTCGGGGCGATAGGCGAGTCCGGTCGCGTATTTCAGGCCGGAAGCGGCCTCGGTCATTTTGCCGTCTTTAAGATGCCGGATGGCCCCGCCTTTATATCGCAGGTCCGTGACGTAGAGGCTGCCGTCCGGCATCGCCAGGATCGAGTGGCCGTGGAAGCCTTCTTTGACCTCGACGCTCTTGCCGGAGGGATCGTAAACGGTGATCTTCCCGGTCTCGCTCGAAAGCGTGTAGAGCTTGCCGTCGGCGCCGATCGTGAGGCCGTTGGCCGGGCCTGCCTCGGGGAGGTAGGTGTGCACTTTGCCCTCGAGATCGATGCGATGGATTTTGTGGTTCGCGGTATCGGCGAAGAAGACCTCTCCGGCGGCATTGCAGGCGGCAGCACGAAGGTCTCGATAGCCATCCGCGACCGGCTGCCAGTTTTCATCGGGGAGCAGGACATCGCGGGCCCGCGGGGCGCTCGGGCCGGCCTTCACGCGCTCGGGCCAGCCCTTCCACAGATACGCCATGGCCTCGCGATAGAAGTCCAGGTAGCCCGCCACGTGGCCGCCATCGATGATGCGGAAGAAGTAATCGTAGCCGGAAAACTTCAGCGCCTTGTCCATTTCCTGGTCGACCAGGAACCAATCGCCCGCCGCATTCTCCATGTCGCGCGTGCCGGTGGTGAGATAGGCCCGGATCGGCTTGGCTTCGAATTTGCGGACGAGCGTGGGGTATTCGTGTCCGCCGCGGAAGGCAACGAAACTGCCGCTGGCCGCATACACGCGGCTAAACGCGTCCGGCCGATGCCAGGCGGCGGTGAAAGCCGCGATGCCGCCGCTGCTGCCGCCGGAGATGCAGCGGTCGTTGCCATCCGTCGATAGTTTCAGATCGAATTCTTTCGCCACGAAAGGCAGCAATTCCTCGATGAGAAAGCGGACGTTGTGGTCGCTGACCCCATCGTATTCATAGCAGCGATTGCGGCGCGGGAGGGTGCCCTTCATCGGGGGCGGCAGCTCGCCCGGCCGGACGAAGACGCCGACCGTCACCGGCATCTCCCTGGTCGCGATCATCGTTTCCATGAGCGCCTTCTCCTTCGGATTATAGCCGTCCGTCTTTACATAAACGCACGCCGGCTTCGAGGCATCGTACTGCGCGGGAATGAAGACTGTCACATCCCGCACGGTGCCGGGGAAGATGACGCTTTGCGCGAAGGAAAACTGCTTGATCGTGCCCGCGAGCACCTCTTCCGGTTTGATGCTCAGCGGCTCGTATTGCTGGGCGGGGGCGTCCGGTTTTGCGGCAGAGAAAGTGCTGCCGGCGAGCGGCGTGATCTTCCACTGCAGATGCGGATCGCTCGGCTTGCGCTCCCACAAATCGATCCGCGCGCCAGGCTCTTGCTTCCCTCCGAAATCGTCCAAGCCTTTGTCTGGAGCGTGCTGGGGCGTGAAATGGTAGTGACCGCTCTCCAGTTTGCTCAGCATCCACAGTTGCCAGGGCTTCCCGTTTTCCGTTTCCAACACGATCGGCGCGCCATTCCTGGTCTCCCCCTTCGCCACCGCCAGCGCGAGCGTGGAGCTATACGTTGGCTTGATGACGTACAGATTGTCGCCCTTGGGCGCGATCACCCATTTCTGGTTAGCCGAGCCGGTCGGTTTGCCAATGGAGACCGCGGTCCCCTCCGCCGTCCCCGAGCCAACGGCTTCCAGCACCATCGCCGGCGCGCTGACCGGCACGATCGCGTAGGCGCCCCAATCCTCGGCGGAGGATTTGCCAGTTAGAATAACAAGGCCAAGCGCGATGCCGGCGACTACCTTTAGGGATTGGAATGCTCTCATGCCTGGGGCTGCCCGCGTGGCGCGGTCTATCGCGCCGTCACTTTCTGCGCCGGCTTCTTCTTCACGTGGAGGAGCACCGGCAGCGAGCTTTGCGCGCCGTTCCCGCGGCTGAGCGCGAAGCAGGAGCGAGTCATCTCCTGGACCCAAGGGTCGCACTTGATGTGGATTTCGCCCTCGTTCTGGCCCGCGAGCAGGGTGATGCCATTGAGCCCAAGGTTGTCGACGATCACGCCGTGCGGAAGGTTTTCGACATCGAAGCGAATGTCCGCGGTTTTGGTTTTCTCGGTGCGCTTGATCTTGATCCACGCGGGAATGGTTTCGCCCGGCGCGATGGTGATCTCAAACGGCTTGGCCGGATCCTGCGTCTGCATCGGCGTGGCGGGCGACACCTTGGCAAGGGTGTCGCCGGCTGCGGCCGGCTCGAGGGCGACGAGCAAATCCGGCGCGGGCGCCAGGGTCAAAGGCGCCGGCGCGGGAATGGTCCGCGTCACTTTCTGGCCACCGATCGCCGCGGTCGCGGTGAGCTTGATCTGCGCCGCTTCGGCAGCGGTGAGCGTTTTCGCATTCGCCAGCGCATTCACCGTGCCGCGCGCCTCCTGGTGCCCCGCCTCGATCACCAGCGGGCTCGGGATTTTCCAGCCCGCGGGCACCCCGGAAATTTCCACGGTGATGTCGCCGTCGAAGCCATCGCGCCGATCGGCGGACAGCGTGAAGGGCTGTCCGCTGCCCGCGGGGATTTTCGCGTTGAGCCCGTTGAGCGCCACCGCGTAATCCTGCCTCGGCTCGCGGATCGTTAGATCGTACGTGTAGCGCTCACCGCCCAACCCGCGGCTGTCCGAGACTGCCACCAGGTACGCGCCATCGCGCGGGGCGGTGAAGACGATGCGCGAATCGGTTCCCGCCTGCCGCAGGCCGTCGTCGTCGTTCGCGTAGTAGAGCGGGAAAATCGGCAGCCCGGTCGACGATGAGTTTGGTGCCCGGCGGATGCGGCTCCACGATATAGCACGGCTCATCGACGGAGTGCGCGGAGGCGGTGGTATTGAAGTACGCCGACCCGCTTCCCGTTGGCCTTGTAGAATTGGAACCCGGAGTCCGGCCCCTCGGGCATCCGGAAAATCTTGGCCACTTCGCCGGCCATGTAGAACCATTGGTTCAGCTCCATCTCGCGCCAGTTGTCCACGCGCGCGTCGGCGATCGCGGAATCGATCGGGCGGAAATTGATCGCGCTATCGCGCACCGCCTGCAGCAGCAGACGCTCGATCGGCTTTCCTTCCTCATCCAGCACCTCGATCTTCGTATCGGTGGGCGAGCCGCGCTGCGCCGCCTGCGTTTCGATCACCCAGCTCGATCCCGCCTTCGCCTGGAACCGGTAGAGGTCCACGTCCAGCTTCCCGTTTTTCACCGGCAGAATGCGGCCGCTTACCGTGGCCGGCGCCGTCACGGCCGTGGCATTCGCGGCCGCATCGTTCGGCTCCGCTTCCAGCGCGTGCGGAAGCTCGGTCGCGAGCAGCTTGAAGCCGCGGCGCGTGCGGAATTTCGCCGCGTCGATCGGCAGGTCCATCTCGCCCGGCTGCGCCGGCTGCACCTTCACTTTGGCATCGGCCGGCAGGTTGAAACCGATGAGCTGGACCTCGGTTTCGCGTCCGGTCGCGACGCTCGGCGGGTAGCACGCCGTCACGAACGGCACCGGACCCGCGGTGAGCCGGTAGAAGTGCTCGGCCGAGCCGCCAAACTGCAGGTCGCCGATCCGCACCGTGTATTGGCCCGCCGCGGGAAAAGTGTACGCCACGAATGGATCGCCGGTGCGATCGAAGTCATTCGACGAGGCCAGCACCCGTCCGCGGGAATCGCTCAGCGTGAGCGTGGCGTCGGCCTTGGAGCCAATCGATTTGGAAGCCAGATCGAAGACGAAGGTTTGTCCGGCTGCCGCGGTGAAGATGAGCCGATCCGCCTCGCCGGGCGTAGAAAGCGCGCCCCAAATACCCGCCGGGATTGTGGCCGCCGGCGCAGCCGCTGATTCCGTGGTCTGCGGGAGGTCGTCGACGTAAAGCTTCGCCGTCGCCGTTTTCTTGTCGGCGCCCGTGAGCGTAAGATCGTAAGCCGCGCGCGGGAGATCCGCAGCCGCACGGACTTTCAAGGAAGCGGCATTCGCGGTGGCGCCCGGCAGAAGCGTCAGCTCGATCTTCGGGTTGCTCGCTTTCGCGGATTGCAGCCCAGCGAGGCTTTGCCCGCTCACTTTGACGACCGCCTCCGTCCCGCGCTGCACTCCGCGCGGCTCCAAGGCAGCAATACTGAGCGCCGGCGGCATCGCCGGTTTCGCCACTGGCTTGGCCATCGCCGGCTTCGGCGCGGGAATGGCCGCGCCGGTCTTCGGCTCGTAAAAAGCGATGCTGCCATCAAGCCGGCCGGCGATCACCGCGGTGCCCGTGAAGGCGAGCGCCGAGGGCCAATCCGGCTGCTTCTCCAGCAGCAGCCGCTCGCGAATCGTCTTGCCGTCCCAAAGTTTCACCGTGCCGTCCTGCGAGGACGAAAGGAGCGTCCCCCCGTCCTTCGACCACACCACGCTCATCAGCGGGCCCTCGTGCGCGAACCGCGCGATGAGCAGCGGATTCGTGGTCTCCTTCGCCTCCGCGCTCACTTCCCACACGCGGATGCGGTTATCGAAGCCGCCAGCCGCGAGGCGCTGGCCATCGGCGCTCCACGCCAGGGTCACCTGCTCCTTAAGCGGCTGCGAAAGCGTATCGCGCCGCTGGCCGGTCGCCACGTCCCACAGCTTCACCGTGCGGTCTGCGCTCGCGCTGGCGAGGATTTTTCCATCCGGCCGAAACGCCAGCCCGAAGACCCCGCCATTGTGCCCGCGCAAGGTGCGCAGCTCCGCGCCGGTCTCGGTGCTCCAAAGCTTGATTTGCTGGTCGTACGCGCCAGTCGCGAGCGTCTTGCCATCGGGCGAAAGCGCCAGCGCGTAGAGCGTATCGCGGTGCCCCTGAATCGTGCGGAGCAGTTTGCCATCGGCCACGCTCCACTGCTTCACCTCGCCGAAGACCGCGTTCTCGCCGGAGGCCGCGAAGAGCTGTTTGCCATCGGCGGTGAACGCCAGCGCGTTCACGTTTCCCTTCAGCCCCTCGAGCGTGCGCAACGGCGCGCGCGTTTCGGCCTGGATGAGATCGACCGCCCCGAAGCGCCCGACCGCCAGCACCTTGCCCACCGGATCGTAGGCCAGCGAATTCACCGCCTTGCGCGGCGGAACGCGCGGCGTGATTTTCGGCACATTGATCTCGCGCGGCTTCTCCGGGCCGGCGGAAGGCTTCGCGCCCGCATCTATCCATGCCACGAACAGCGCGATCTCCTCCGGCGTCAGCTTTTCGCGTTTGCCCGGCGGCATGAAGCGCCGCTTCCCATCCTTTTCCACCTCGCCGCGCAGGTACTTGATGAGCAAGCTCTCCGCGCTTTTGCCGGGGATCACCGACGCGCCGCTCTCGCCGCCTTTCATGAGCGACGCATGGTCCTCCAGCACGAGGCCGCCCTCGTAGTCGTCCTTCGCGTGGCACTCCACGCAGCGCTCATCCAGCAGGCGGAAGAGCGTGGAAAATTCGGGCGGCGCGGCCTGGAGGAGCGGCGCGAGCAGGAAGAGCACGAAAGCGAAGTGGGGGCGCATGACGGGAAGAGGAGGCGTGGGAGGAGCGGGTTCTTAGGGAGTATACGGTGGTCGGGGGAGTAAGCCAGTAAGCCAGTATTCAGTAGTGCGTGAACACTGGCTCACGGCGCGGGCGCCAACTCGACGAAGCCTAGTTTCCCGCCGGGCGCGCTGGCGTGGCCGGCGCCGGCGCCGGTCTTCTGAAGCACGGCGCCGGAGAAGGCTACGTTCGGCCCTCCGGGAGCGGTGAGGTAGCTGCCGGTGAAGATTCCCGTGGAAAGGGTGAGGGTGAGCCGGGCGCCTTCGGGCGAGGTGAGCAGTTGCCGGTTGGCTTGAAGATCGGCGGCGGCGGTGGGCGGGAAGGTGAAGTTGAGCACGGGGAGACCGGCCGGCAGGTCGTCGCCGCCGATGGTCAGGATCGTGGCGCCCGCCGTGTCGGTGGCGAGGGCGCGCTGGCCCGCGGCGGGCCTGGCGTAGGCCGAGCCGGTGGCGGTGAGGGCCGCGGAGAAGCCGGCGGGATTGGCCGCGCCGCCGGGCGGCTGGAACCAGGTGACGCCGCCTTCGAGATCGGTGCCGGGAGCACTGCTGCCCAGGAGGATGTCGCCGCTCACCGAGCCGCGACCGCCTTGCAGCGGAACGAAGAAGGGCCAGTCGCCGCCGGCACGAAGGCGGCTGTTTTGCGTGAGCTTCCGGCTATCGCCGAGCGTGCCGCGGAATTGCAGCGCGCCGTTCGTTTTGACGAGGATGCTGCCAGAGCCGTGCCCCGGCGGAAGCGCGTTGTCCAGCGGCCGCGAGAAGACGGCGGTGAAGCGGCGTTCGGTGCTCGCCAGCACGCCGGCGGTCGCTTCGAGCGAGGCGACGGCGGTGGCTCCTTCGGTCAGGCTTCCCGTGAGCCTGCCCGTGAGATCGAGCTGCAGCGCGATGGCCAACGGGCCGCTGCTCGAATTCCGAAGCACCGCGGCGAAAGCGCGATCGTGGCTGAGTTGCCCGCGCCGGGTGGAGCGCGCGCCGCGGAATTGCGTGTTGATGGTGATGGCGCCGGTCGGGCTGACGGTGGCGGTGGCGAGGCCGGCGGGCGTGGTCTGCGGCGCGACCGGCTTGAGGATGCCGGTGTAGGTTCCGCGCAGCGCGGGGAACGGGTCCTGGATGAAGTTTGCGTGCAGGTCGAGGCCGTCGGCCATGGGGAAGGCGAGGCTCCGCGCGACGCTGGGCAGGCTGCCGGTCCAGCCGTCGAAGAGCATGCCGGGCGCGGGCGTGGCGACGACGGTGAGGCGCTTGCCGATTTCGCGCAGCGTGACGCCTTCGAAGCCGGGGGTGACGCTGCCGGCGCCGTCGACAGAGACCGTGAGCGTGCCGGGCATGGCGATGGTGATGGTGAGCGGCGCCGTGCGGGTATCGACGCTGTTGGTGGCACTCATGATGCCCTCGAAGACGCCGGCGGCGCTGGGCGTGCCGGTGATGAAGCCGGTGTTCGGATTCACGTTCAGGTCTGGCGGCAGGCCGGTGGCGGAGTAGCTGGTCGTGTTGTTTGTGGCGACGATACGGTAACCGAAGGCGAAGCCGACGGTGCCGCGCGTCTGGCGCGAACTGGTGATGGCGGGCGGGGACGCCACCACGTAAGTGCCGCCGAAGGTGACCGTCTGGCCGGCGTGCGCTTCGACGTTGCGCGCGGCGGGCGTGAGGAAGCCGGGGACGGTTTTGAACTCGATGGGGTAAACACCGGGCTGCACGCCGATGCGCTCGTCGCGCGGGTGGTAGTTTTCTTCGCCGACCACGCGCCAGCCCGCGCCGGCGGCCTCGGCGTTGGGCGGGCTGAGATTGCAGGCGAGAATGCCGAGGGAGGAACTGGCGCTGGTTTCGCCGGGGCTGATGACGGTGATGCCGCCGCCGGTGTTGTTGCCGCCGCCGTTGCCGCTGGTCTCGGCGCGATTGATGAGCGAGACGGCGGGCGAATCGATGGCGCGCACAAGGGTCTGCGCGGTGCCGCCGAGATAGACGGCGGCGGGATAGAAGTTGCCGTTTTCGTGCCGCGCGTAAAGAGGGCCGCCGCTCATGCCGGGGAGGCCGGCGATGCCGTCGGTGGCGTAGACGCGCTGGGTGGGCTGATAGACGCGGGTGAACGCAAGATTGGCGGGGGAGGTCGCGTGCATCTTGCCGCGCGAGGCATCGGGCACGGCCTCGACCGGATAGCCGACGAGGAGTTTTTCGCGCGCGGTGGTGAGCCATTCATTGTTCGCGGCATCGGAGCTGAGATAGCCGCCGTGGCCGCCGCGTCCGGGGGGCTCGAGGAAATACATCGCGGCGAGGTCGAGGTTTTGGGAGGCGGCGGTGGAGAGGCCGGGCTGCTCATCGGCGCCATCGGTGGCGCGCTGCTCGGCGTAGCCCGCATAGACGTACCAGCCGCGCGGGATGCTCGGCGCGGGCTCGTATTCGCCGGCGTGGCGCTGGAAAAACCAGCGGGCTTGCGGCACGTAGGAAAGCGAGCGGTCATCGAAGAGGGCGTGCGCGACGGTGAGGACCACGTGCCTTTGCACCACGGCGCCGCTGGAGAGGCCGACTGCCGTTTCCACCTGGCCATTGTAAAGATAGGGCGCGCTCGTGGTGGCTTGGCCGAGAGTGAGCGCGGCCGGCGGCGGAGCGGCGCCGGGCGGCGCGGCGAAGTACGAGCCAACGACCATGTTTGTCTGTGCGGCGCTGACTTGGACCGTTTGGTTCGGCGGCGGGAAGAGGCCGGCGATGGACTTGAATTCAACGATGTAGAGGCCGGTGCTCACCGTCACGGCCGTGCCGCTGTCGCGCCAGGTCGGGTCGCCCTCGTACCGCCACTGGCCACGCGAGGCCACGGGAACTGAGGGATCGGAAACGACATTCGGCTTGATGGTGACCTGGATTTCGCCGGTGGCCGGATTGCCCGGCAACGCGGTGTAAGCGCCGGTTTCATTGGTCCGGCTGCCGGAGATCACGAGGGTGGTGAGGCTTTCCGGCCTCTGGTAGCCGCTGCTCACCGGCTTGAACTCGACGATGTAATTGCCGGTAACGAGGCCGGTGGCCACGGCGCCGCTCGCGCGGAACTGCGATTCGCCGGCGAGCCGCCACTGGCCCACGCCGGGCGGCGTGAGGGCGACGGAAAGCTCGCCCGCGGAGGGCGGCGGCGTGGCGGGATCGGGCGGCACGATGGTGAGCAGCGAGCCGGTGGCGCCGATGGCGTCGTCATCCTCGATTTGCACGGAGGCCTGGCCAGGATCGAGCACGCTGGCGCCGGGGCTGACGGCGGTGAGCCGCACCTGGAAGGCGCGGTCGCCTTTGAACTCGGCGTCGTTGACCACCGGGATGGCGACGATGCGCGCGGTCTCGGCGGCGGTGAAGGCGAGGGTTTGCGAGAGGGTGGTGTAATCGCGCCCGGCGAGCGCGCTGCCGTCGCTGGTGGAGAGCCGCACCGAGCCGGGCGCGCCGGGGCTTTTGCGAATCTCCACCGAGACCGCGCCGGCGCTCTCCGGGCCGGAGAAGGCCGCCTTGCTAAAGGTAAAAAGCGGTGGTGAGCCCGCGGCCCCCAGCACGCCGACGGTGGAGGCGGCGCCGGCGGCCCCGGTCGTCCCGCCCACGGCGGAAACCACGACCAATCGTCCGCCAGGGCTGCCCGAGTTGAGCTGAAACTGCAGGCCGGCGGCGGCGCGCTCGGCCGAGACGAAATCGCCCTCGGCGAGCGGCGCCACATTCTCCACCAGGAAGAGCTGTCCGCCACGGATGGAAGTGATGCGGAAGTGGGTCACTTCCGGCCCGTCCGCCGGATTCCGCGTGATGATGGCGCCGAGGGCGGTGGGCGTGATCACCGGCGCATCGGCGGTGGCGAGCAGCGCCAGGCCCAGCCGCGCGACCCCATTCACGCGCGTGAAATCGCCGCCGGCATACACATCGCCGCGAGGATCGGGGAAGAGCACCTGCGTCTCATCGGCCGACCAGAGCCAGCGCGGATCGAGGCGGCGCGCGGTCAGATCGATGCGCCGCAGCGTCGCCGCGTTGCCCGGCGTGGTCGCGGCGCCGGCCACATAGAAATAGCGGCCGCCCAGCGCCACGGCCGAGGCCGCCACATCGGCGCGCACTTTGAAGGCGGCGTCGCGTTTGCCAGTGCGAGCGTCGAAGCGGTAGAGGAAGTTTTGCGACGCTCCGCCGACCGTGGCGACGGTGCTGAGCGCATAGAGGCCAGACGGGCCGGCGGCGAAATGGAGCGGGTCGATGAGGCCTTCCGCATTGATGAGGAAGGCGAATTGCGGCGTCTCGGTGAGCAGGCGGCCGAGCCGGTAACTGCCGGGATTCTCCGCCGTGCCGGAGCGGCAGGCGGCGTAGAGGTTGGTGCCGGAGGCCTGGAGCCGGATGGCGGTGTCCGGGGCGGGAATTTTCCAATTCGGATCGACCGCGCCGGTATCGGTAGCGATGCGGAAAATGCCAGTGCTCACGACGCCCTCCGTGGAGGTGGAGGAGCCGGCGGCGTAGAGCTTGCGTTGCGCGATGGCCAAGTCGGTGACGTGGTTGCCGATGGACTGAAAAAGATCGGGCGCCCAAGCGGGGTCTAGCGCGCCGCCGGCGTCGATCTTCACCAGGTTCAGGCGCGGATTGGCGCCGGCGATCGCGAAGTTGCCGCCTACGAAAAGGCCGTCTTCGTTGAGGGCCAGCGCGTTGACGGTGCTGGAGCCCGCATCCTGAAAGGGGTTCCAGGTGTGATCGAGCGCGCCGCTGAGCTCCAAGCGCGCCAAGCCCGCGCGCGGGAAGCCGGCGGCTGAGACGAACGAGCCGCCGATGATCACCTTCCCATCGGGCTGGTGGACGATCGCTTTCACCGCGGCGGGGAATTGCACGTTGCCGCGGTATTTCGGGTCGGCGAGGCCGGTGGTGAGGCTCAGGCGGGTGATGCCGAAAGCCGAGCGACCGCCCGCTTGCGAGAATTCTCCGCCGGTGAAGAGAGCGGTAGTGGTGACGAGGAGCGATCGGATACTGGCCGGCGCGGGCAGGACGAGATCGGGCGACCAGGTGTTGTCGGGGGCGCCGGCGCCGGCGAGCGCGTAGCGGCTGAGGGAGCCGCGGCCGCTAAAGTAGCCGAAAAGGTAGGCGTGCGTGCTCGAGACGGCGAGGGCGTACCCCTGTACGGGGAGGATCGGCTCCGGGCGCCAGCCGGGATCGGAGCTCCCGTCGGCGGGATCGAGCCGGGCCAATGGACGCTGGACGAACTTGTTGCCCGAGGGGAGGTACAGATCGCCGCAGACGTACAGCCCGCCGCCCTGGACCGCGAGCCCCCGGACGAGGGTTCCCTTGGCCGAGGCGGGGGAAAAGCCCGGATTCCAGGAGGCGACCGGGGCACCGGTGCCGGTGAGCGGGAGCTTCACGAGGCTGTGGATGGTGAGGCCGCCGAAGGTGGTGAAACTGCCGCCGGCGTAGAGGTGAGAGCCGTCGTTGGCCAGCGCGTTGACCGGACCGTCCGGGCCGCCGCCGGCATCCCACCCGGCATCGGCGTCGCCCGCGCCGCTGGTACTGATTTTCGCGATGCCATGGCGCGACTGCCGGCCAATGCTGCCACTCGCCGAGTGGCGGAAATCGCCGGCAACATAGAGGGAGGAGCCGCGCAGGAGGAGGACGCTGACGCGGCCATTGGGATCGGGGTGCCAGGCGGCGTCGGCCTCGCCGGTGGCCAGGCTGATTTTGGCGAGGCCGCTGATTTCCACCTGCCCGACGCGGCTGAAGCTGCCCGCCACGAAGACGTCGGAGCTCGACGCGGCCAGCGCCGTGATGCCGGACTGCGTGCTGCCGGCGAAGCTCCCGCTGAGCGCCGGATCCCAGGTGAGGTCGAGGGAGCCATTGGTGTTCAAGCGGGCGAGGTGCGTGCGCGGCACGCCATCGACCAGCGAGAAGGAGCCGCCGATAATGAGCTTACCATCGGCCTGGCGGACGGTGGCCGTGACCGTGCCGTTCACCGCGAGGGAGAGATTTGGGAAAGTCGCGGGGACGGTTTGCCCGGCCGCGCCGGCACAAAGGAGGGCCGAGAGAAACAGTGCGACAAGGGCCCTCATGCGAAATCGAAGTTCGGCAGTCGGTTTTTTCTACACCTGTTTGCGCAGCTGGGCAAAAGGAAAGGGAGGGGGAGGCGGAGAGTAAGCCAGTAAGCCAGTAAGCTACGGAGACTGACTTACTGCCTTACCGACTTACCTGGGGAGGCGGCGGTCCGCAAAATCCATAAAGCGGCTCCAATCGTACTCGATGAGATTGTGCGGCCCCGGCCGGAGGTGGTAGGCGATGTGGCCTTCGCCGAGCGTGAGATCAGGCGCGGGATATTCCTTCGCGCCGGCCAAGCCGCGCAGGCCGTGCAACTCATACACCGGCGAGGCGTGCAGCGCGCCGAGGAATTCACCCTTTGGGTCGCTATCCTGGCTCGCGCTGGCCACATAGACGGGCCGCGGCGCGATCAGCGCGATCAGCTCGTGCTGGTCGATCGGCAAAGCCTCGTGCCGGCCGTTGTAACGCTTGTAGTTTTGGCAAAACCAGTGCGGGAAAACCGTGTTGATCCGCTCCACGCTCTCGCCCTTCGGATGCCGCGCCAGCTTCGCGCCGGTGCAGCCGGACTCGTTGCTCACCACCATGGCAAAACGCTGGTCTTCCGCGCCCGCCCAGAGCGCCGTCTTGCCGCCGCGCGAGTGGCCGACCAGCGCCACCCGCGTGCGGTCGATGGCGCGATCTGTTTCCAGGTAATCCATCACGCGGCTCGCGCCCCACGCCCAAGCCGCGATGGTGCCCCATGCGTCGTCCGCGCGCTGGGCGGGATCGAAGATCGGGTGCACTCCCTCTTTCCAGCCGACGTGCTTATCCGGCGCCACGTCCGCATTGTGAAACGCCGCCGCGGCGTAGCCCCGCGCGACGATCTGCTCCGCCGGCCAGAAGGGCGATTTCTTCTCGCGCGTCGGGTCGATGTTCTCCGGCCCGCGATTGCAGATGAGCAGGAAGCACGGCGCCGGTTTCGCCAGCCCGTTGGGGATGAAGAGAATGAGATTGATCGCCCCTTCGCCGCCCGGTCCGCGGTAGGCTATCTTCACCAGCCGGCGCGTGGCGGCGCCATTCATCGCCGGCTCGGTGTTCGTGACTTCGAATCGCAAATCGGCCGGGCGGCCCACGGGCATGCGCCCGTAAACCTCGCGCCGAAATAGCTCCAGCAACTCCGGACGTCGTTTCGCGGCCCACCTCTCAGGCGTGGTCACCTTCGTGCCATCCTGCAGCGTGAGGGGGTCCGGCAAATTCAGATCGTCCGCGCGCGCGGAGAGAATCGAGGCGGCGGCGAAGGCGAGGAGCGGGAGGTATTTCATTAATTCGAGCCGAGCCGCTGCCAGACCGCGGGAAGCGAGCGGACGAGCGGGAGTACGACGGCGGGAAGCGAGGCGGGCGTCATGGGAATGGCCACTGTATCTTCCATCTCGAAGCGCCCGGCGTCGCGCGAGTATTTATAAGCGCTTTCGAGCGACCCATCCGAGGCCAGCCGCACCCCCGGCGCATTCGGATTCGGCACGCTCAGGTAGAATTGCACCGGCATCGCGGCACCAGGTTGTTTGCTGCGAAGGCGAGCACGGGCGAGCTCGCGAAACAGCTCCTTCGCCGTCGCTTGTGCCGGATCGACGAACCGCAGCGTTTCGGCCACCGCAACGGCGAACGGCCGCGCGCCATCGGGCGACTGGTAAGCGCGCGCCCGCTCGAACGCCTCCGCCAGCTCGCCCTGGGCCATGGGAAAATGCGTGCACCCGAGCACTACGATCCCGATCGGCGCCCCGGCCGGCGGCGCGCTGCGGTGCAAGAGCGTGGTGACATCGTACCGCGCGTAATTACGCACCGAGGCCAGCCGCGGCGCGGCCGCATCGCCGGCCATCCCTGCCGGATCGAAGCCGTAAGCAGGCAGCAGCGCGGCCTCGAGCGGCGGCCCCTGGTATTCCGCGCCCGCGCCGCTCTTCGCGATGAATGCCTGGTTCCCTTCGATCGCCCCGGCGAGGCCGATGCTCCCTTGCTGCACGACCGGCGGCACCCGCTTTCCGCTCATTCCCACCGCGCGCCCGATCGCCTTCGGATATGCCTGGCTCGCGCAGGTCCCCAGGGTCGCGAGCACCGCCACGCTGCGCGGCGAATCTTCATCGCGAAGCTCCGCCGCCACCGCCCGCGCGCCCGCCTCGACGACACCGATGACCGGCACGTCGAGCTGCCACGCGCGAAGCGCGGTGCGAATATCCTCCAGCCCGTATGCGGTCGCGGTATTGCAAGCGATCACGATCGCCTTCACCGCCGGCTTGGTATGGCTCGGCTCCGCCGCCGCCGCCGGCCGAAAACGCGTGCCGAGCAAGAACACCGCGTCCTTCAAGATGAGCTCGCGCAGAAACGGCCCGCGCTGGTGCGCGGAATAATTCCCGTACGGCATATTCGCCTGGTCGCCAAAATAGACGAACTTCTCGCCCGCGAAATCCGGCACGCCATCCGGCCCCGGCTGAAGCGTTTGGTTTTGAAAAGCGTCCAGCTTCAGGATCGCCTCCAGCACCGTGAGCCCGCCGATGCCCGAATCGAAAACGCCGATTGGAAGTGGCGAGCGGTCGCCGCCGAACGCGGAAAAATCGATTGAGTAGGGGGCGCGGCCCTCGCGGTGGGCGAGCACGTGCGCAGTGAGGTCGGCGGGCTCACCGTGCGCGACCGCGCAGGCGAGCAGGGAGGTGAGGAGGAACCGCATACCCCCACTGTGGCACACTACCTTGTCGGTGAGCTACTTCTTAGCCTTCGCCGGCAAGAGCTTCTCCACCCGTACCGCGCACGATTTATAGGCGGGCTGGCGTGAGTGCGGATCGAACGCGGCGAAGGTGAGCACGTTCGTCTCCTTGTAGTGCATCGGGACGAAAAGCTGCCCGGCTTGCACCGTCGGCGTAACGAACGCGGTGCAGACGATCTCGCCTTGCCGCGAGGTGATCCGCACTTTCCCGCCGGCCGCGATCCCGAGCGCTTGCGCATCGTGCGGATTCATCTCCACGTAGCACTCCGCGGGGTAAAGCTGGCGGAGCACATCGGACTTCGCGGTCCGAGTCTGCGTGTGCCACTGCGAAGAGGTGCCGCGGCCGGTCAGCAGGAAAAAAGGGAACTCCGCGTCCGTAGGATCGGGCAGCGTGCGCGGATCGTCAAAAATGATTCGCGCCCGCCCATCGCCCGTGAAATAGCGGCCGTCTTCAAAGAGCCGCCGCTGCGGTTGTGGCGACGAGGGATGCGCCTCGGCGGAAATCGGCCAGGGCCACTGGATGCCGCCGCAGCGATCGATCATCCCATAGTCCGTGATGCCGCTGATGTCGCACGGCTGGCCGCGTGAGATTTCCGTGAGCAGCCGGAAAGCCGCTTCCGGCGAGCTCCACCGCGCAAACATGTTTCCGCACCCCCAAAACTGCGCGATGAGCTTGAAGATATGGAAATCCGAAAGCGCCTGCCCGGGCGCGCGCGCCACCCGCTTCAGCAAACCAAAGCGGCGCTCGGAATTGATGAAAGTGCCCTCCTTTTCGCCCCAGCCCGCCGCCGGCAGCACCAAGTCCGCGCGCTGGGCCGTTTCGGTGGTGTGATAGAGATCCTGCACCACCAGGAAATCGAGCTTCTGCAAAAGTGCGTTGAAATCCGCCTGCCGAATCCACGAGTGAGAGGAGTTGGTAGCCACCACCCAGAGCGCCTTGATTTTCCCCTCCCGGATGCCCTCCACGATCTGGTCGTAAGCTAGTGATTGCTGCTGTGGGATCGCGCTATCGTCGATGCCCAGGATCGTGGCGATCTTGGCGCGATGCGAGGCGCTCGCCGCATCGTGCCCCCCGATGAGACTAGTGATATTGCCATACACCCGCGATCCCATCGCGTTGCATTGGCCGGTCACCGAATTCGCCCCGGTGCCGGGCCGGCCCATGTTTCCGGTGATCAGCGCCAGGTTGATGATCGCCTGCGCCGTCCGCGTTCCCTCGTGGCTTTGATTCACTCCCATCGTCCACCAAAACGAAACGCGTTTTCCCTCGGCAATCGTCTCCGCAAAGCGCTCGAGCTGCTCGCGTGTGAGCCCGGTCGCCTCGCACACCCGCTCGGGAGTAAATTCCCGCACAAACTCCGCAAACGCCTCGAAGCCGGTGGTGTGAGCATCTACATAGGCGCGGTCGATCGCCCCTTTCGCAATGAGCAAATGCGCCAGCCCATACAGCAGCGTGAGATCGCTTTTCGGCCGCGCCGGGTAGTGCTGCGTCGCCGCCATCGCCGTCTCCGTCTTGCGCGGATCGACCACGATGATCTCCGGCCGATGCGGATTGCGCAAAACTCGCTGCCACATGATCGGATGCGCGATGCAGAGGTTCGACCCGATGAAGACCAGCACATCCGATTCCTCGAAATCCTGGTAGGTATACGGCGGCGCATCGAACCCGAAAGACTCCTTGTACGCGACGTGCGCGGTCGCCATGCACTGCCGCGTATTGCTATCGCAATGGATAAAGCCCATCCCAAACTTGAAGAGACAGCCCAGCAGCGCCATCTCCTCCGTGGCGATCTGCCCCGTGCTAAGAAACGCGACCGATTCCGGCCCGTGCTTGGCCTTAATTTCCTTCAGCCGCTCGCAGAATATGATCAGCGCCCGTTCCCAATCGCACGGCTCCAGCTCACCGGTTTTCTCATGGCGCAGCATCGGCGTGGTCGCCCGGTCCGGCGCTTGCAACGGCGTGAGCGCCTCCCACCCCTTCGGGCACGCCATGCCGAGATTCACCGGATAATCCGTATCCGCCGAAAGATTTACCGCCCGCCCATCCTTGAGGTGAACCTTCAACCCGCACCCGGTCGCGCAGAAGCCGCATACCATCGTGGTGACATCGTTCGGCGCGAGTTTGGCCGGCACTTTGCCCAAGCCGAAATCGCCCGGATGCAGCACCAGATCCTGGGTCTGCGGTCCCTCCCACTGGCGGATGAGATTTGGCGGGAGCGCGGGAGCCTTTAACATACCTAGGTAGCAATCCCGCCCGGCATCCGGGGCGCGTCGGAGGCCGTGAAAAAACAAAAGCGCTCCATGACCGATGAGGCGAAAACGAGCAGAAAGAAGAGGCTCGCGGCGAGCGCCTGCACACCCCCGCTGGTCACCGCGGCAAAAAGACCCGCCACCGCCGCGCCGCCGATCACCGCCGCGCGCAACTGTAACAGTGGCCGCAGCAGATGCCACAACGTGCGCGCCGAGCGGTGCGTCGGCGCACGATCATCGACCAGTCCGTGGAAGAAGAAAAGCGCCTCCCAAGCCGCGTGCAGCAGCACTGCGCAAAGTGCGGTTACGCAAATTACACGCGCCGGACCAGCCATGGATGAGTCCATCGCCGCGAGCCACGTGAGAATCGCCGCGGAGGCGGCGAGCCCCAGGGAAGCCGTGGTGCCGAAGAACTTCGGAAACGTCGCGGTGGCGCTCCAGAACGGCCGGTGCGTATCCACGTAAATCATGGCCGAGCAGAAGATCCCGGCCAGGGCACTCACCGCCGAGCCTATCGCCAACCACGGCGCGAAGCCGCGAATGCTCTCCGGCGGCAACGGCGAGAAACGCCCCACCAGCTCGCTAGCCAGTGGCCAGTGAAGCAAACACGCGAACGCCGCGGCGGCGGAAGCTCCGGCAAAGATGCTAAACACCAGAATTTCCCGGCTCATCCACGAGGTTCGCAATCCCAGGAAAAAGCGCCAGGCCTTCAATGGCCGGCCAAGATGAAACACACTCAACACGAGCCCGGCCTGCAGCGCGGCAAATCCCGCGACTCCGAAAGCCGGCGCGACCTTCGAGAACTCGGGCCGCAACGCCGCGAGCGCCAGGCAGACCGTGAGTCCCGCCGAAAGCTGCGAAAGCAGCAACATCCAAATTAGCGGCCAATGCGGGTGCTCCAGCCGTAACCGGTGAATATCCGCGGGATGCGCATTGAGCGGGATCGTCTTCGTGGTCGTATAGACAGTCGTCGGCTTGGTGTAACTGGACTCGAACGCTCCCGGCAGGAGCCGCACCCCCGGCGCCGCTCCCGCCACCGCCGCCGACTTCTCCACAAGCCGAATCGCAATCGCTTCGTTCGGACACGCCTGCACGCACGCCGGCGCTTCATCCGCCGCCAGGCGCTGATAACACATATCGCACTTGCGAACGATCCCGCGCCGCTTCGAATACTTCGGCACGTCGTACGGGCACTTCAGCAGGCAATACTCACACCCGATGCATTGGTCATCGAGATGGCGAACGATGCCGGTAACTTCGTCTTTCTCATAGGCCATCACTGGGCAACCCTCGAGACACCCGGGCTCCACGCAGTGATGGCACGCCGTCGTCACGGTCTGCTGATACGGCGCCGAGCCACTCCCGCCGTGGAGCGAACCCACGTTGCGCCAAATCTCGTCCTCATCCAGCCCGTTCAGGGAATGGCAGGCCGAGACGCACGCCTTGCACCCGGTACACGCATCGAGGTCCACCGCAAAGGCATATTGCTCGCCCGGCCCTGGCTTCGTGAGCGGGATCAGGCTGCGGTAATAACGCGCCTGCGCGGGCAGCGCGTGGCGCTCATGCTGCCGGCTGAAACGCTCCACCGCCGAGAGTTGCTGCTGCTCGGCCAGCAACTCATCGATCAGGTTCCGCGGAGATTCGAGGACGGCGGCATTCATGGGCGCGGGCGACTAATAGACATCGCGCTGGTAGCGCTTGTCCGCCTTGAGTTGCTTCACATATTGCGCGGCGGCTTCGCTAGTCATCCCGCCATGCTTCTCGATCGCGGAATGCAGCGCCGCGTCGACATCCTTCGCCATGCGCGAGCCGTCGCCGCACACATAGAAATGCCCGCCCTCCTGCAGCCACGCCCACAGCGCCGCGCCCTGCTCGGCCATTCGATGCTGCACATAAATCTTCTCCGCCTGGTCGCGGGAAAACGCCGTGGTCAGCGTCGTGAGATGCCCCTGCTCCTGCATCTCCTCCAGTTCCTCGCGGTAAAAGAAATCCGTGGCCGAACGCTGCTCGCCGAAGAAAAGCCAGTTGCGCCCCTTCGCGCCCATGGCGCGCCGATCGTGCAGGAAGGCGCGAAATGGCGCCACCCCCGTTCCCGGCCCAACCATGATGATCGGCACATCGCCGTTCTTCGGCAGCCGAAACCCATGCGAAACCTGCACGAAGACGGGCGCCGTGCTCGTGACGCGGTCTGCCAGGAAGGTCGAGCAAACACCCTTGCGGCTCCGCCCGAACGCCTCATAGCGCACCGAGGCCACCGTCAAGTGCACCTGCTCCGGGAAAGCCTTGAGGCTCGACGAGATCGAGTAGAGCCGCGGCCCCAGCTTCCGCAGATGGCTGACGAACTCCGCCGGCGTGAATCCGACTGACGGAAAATCGACCAGCAGATCGATTATCTCGCGCCCGTAGAGATAATGCTTCAGCGCCTCCTTGGCCTCGGGCGCCAGCAAGTCCCGCAGTGTTTTGTCCGAGCTATGCTCGGCAACGTGCTTGAGCAACTGCGCCGGCACCTTTGTAATATCATAATACCTCAGCAGCGCGGTGCGGAGCGAGACCTCGCCCCCATCCGGCGCGGCCACCGCCTCTTCTCCATCGCGATTCAACGCGTGGAGAAGATTATCCACCACCGCCGGGCAATTGGTGGGGAACACGCCTAGCGCATCGCCGACCTCATAGCTCAGCCCGGACCCCGCGAGCGAGAGCTCATAGTGCCGCGTCTCCTTGCCAGAACTCTCCGCCGTGAGCTTGCGATTGGTAAGCAACCTGGCAGGAAACGGATTCTGTTTGGAGTACGGTTGAGCCGGCGCCGGCTCGCCCACCGCAGGAGTAGCGGAGCTTAGCGTGGGCGTCGTGGGCGCGCTGGGAGACAATTTGGCCTCCGTTTCCAGCACGCCAAAAACTCCGGTAACCCAGTTGGTAAACGCCTCCTCGTAGTCGACATCGCAATCCCCGCGCTCGTACAGGCGTTTCGCGCCAAGCCCCGCCAGCCGCGTATCGAAATCCGCGCCGCACTTGCAAAAGTGCTCGTAGTTCTTATCGCCCAGCGCGAGGACCGAATAGCTAAGCTTCTCCAGGCGCGGCTGGGCATCGCTATGCAGCGCGGCATGAAACGCCTTCGCATTCTCGGGCGGATCGCCTTCGCCAAAGGTGCTGGTGAGAATCAGCGCGAAACGCTCCCCCGCCAGATCGCCGGCCGAAACCTTGTCGAGCCCCATCGGTTTGCACTCGAAACCCTTCTGCGTAGCCGTCTTCGCCACCCGCTTGGCGAGAGCCTCCGCGTTGCCTGTCTCGGAGCCAAAGAGCACCGCAACCTTCACCTTTGCCGGCGGCAGGGCGGGAGCGGCCCCCGCACCGGCCGGCGCGCGTGCCGAGAAAAGCCCGGCCAGAAAGCCATTGAGCCAGGCGCGTTGCGCCGGTGAAAAGGGGGCGTTCTCCGGGATGTACGGAACGGACGGGGCCGGAACGGGAGCTTGCGTAGTCATTCGGAGAAACATTCCTGGAGTTGCTTCACCGTGTGGCGCGCGGTGAATTGCGCGAACGTCTCCTGGTGACCGGCGCGGAAGGCGAGATAAGCCACCAGCACTTTCTCGAGCAGCGGCGGCAGCTCAGTGAAGGGAATCCCGTGAAACACCTCCCGGCCAATCGCCGCCCCGCCGACACACTGCCCGCCCATGTAGACATGGTAACCTTCCACCGGGATGCCGGCTTGCGAAACCTTCGCCCCGATCAGCCCGATATCGCCGATATAATGCTGGGCGCACGAATTCGGGCACCCGGTCAGATGAATATTGATCGGGTGATCCAGCTTCACCCGCTTCTCGAGATACTTAGCCAGCTCCACCGCCTGCCCCTTGGTGTTGGTAGAGGACCATTTGCAGCCAACATTCCCCGTACAGGCCACCAAGCCGCCCATGATACTGGTCGCCTCATGATGATAGCCCATGGAGACGAGGCTCTTCTTTACCGTATTGACATAGGCGTCCGGGATATCGGGGATCAGCAGGTTCTGCCAAACGGTGAGCCGCACCGTCCCCGAGCCGTAGTTCTGCGCCAGGTCCGCGAGCCGGCGCATCTGGCGAGTCTTCATGGTTCCCACCGGCATCGCCACGCCGATATAGTTGCGCCCCGGCTGCGACTGCTTATAGACACCGATGTGGCCATGCGGAATCGGCGGCGACGGCGGCTGGCAATCGCCGGGCGGGAGCTGCTGCAGCGGAAACGCCAGCTTCTTCTCCACCTCCTCCATGAACTTCGGGATGCCCCATCGATCGATCAAGTACTTGAGCCGGGCCTTCTTGCGATTGGTGCGGTCCCCGTGCTCATTGAAAACGCGGATGATCGCCGCCGCCACCGCCACGGAGTCGGAGGGCTTGATGATGAAGCCGGTGTCCGACGCGAATTGCTCGTGCCCGGTGATCCCCGCGAGCGCGATGCGAAAATAGATGCCCGGCTCGATTCCCTTCCCTTCCGGCACCCGCACCGCGGAGAAGCCGATGTCGTTGGTGTCGGTCACGTTGCCGATCGCCCCGCCGCCGTCGAACGCCACATTGAACTTCCGCGGAATGCCGTACAGGTCCCGGTTATTCAGGATATAGTAGTGCAGCCCCTTCGCCATCGGCCGCGTATCGATCAACTCGGCGCAGTCGATCCCCGCCGTCGCGGAGGCGGTGATATTGCGCACATTGTCCACCCCCGAGCCGCGCGCGGTGAGTCCAAGCTCCGCCAGCTTGGTCAGCACCTTCACCATATTGCGCGGAAGGATTTCGCGAATCTGGATGTTTGCCCGCGTGGTGACGTGCGCATACCCCCCGCCCCATTCCTCCGCGATGTCCGCCAGCCCGCGCAATTGTTGATGGGCCAACTCCCCCGCCGGCGCCCGCAGGCGCAGCATGAATGAATTCTGCGCCGGCGAAACATAGAAAAGCCCGTGAAAGCGGAAGAAGAACGTGAACTTCTTATCGGGGAACTTGTCCTCCGCCGCGTGCGCCAGCAGATCGTCCCAGGTATCCAGCCCATTCTTCTCCAGCTTCCAAAGCTCCTGCTCGCACAGATCCGAAACCGGCGTGCCAAAGACCGTCTCCTCGATCTCCGCGGGCGCTTCCGCCGCATTCGCCAGGCCGGGCGCCGGCTCGCTGGTCAGGCGCCCATCCGCGAGATGGCCGACAAAAGGCAGCCGCTGCGAAACGCCCGCGAAGAAACCTTGCAGATACTCTTTCTGCTCCGGGCTAAACGCCTGATCGCTGAGAAGACTGGTGTTATCCATGGTAAGAACGACTTGCCCGTGATGCGGCTGCGCGCTCGCCGCCCCGGCCGGAGGCCGGAACGGCGAACGCGAGACACCCCCCCAAAAGCAGCATCTCAAAAGCTGAGCTTGGCCTGTACATATCCAAAATCCGCATCGTCGTTCGCCCCGGTGGCCTCGAGATAGTCCCCGGCGAAGAAGTGACTATAGCCACCCTCCAACTGGAAGAACTTGCACACATTCCAGGTCACGAGGAAATCAAGCTCCGAGCCCACGTAGTTCCCCGCGGATCGCGAAGCGCTATTCAGCGTGCGCACGGTGGTGGCGCCGTTCGCGCGGTACCAGGCATCCTCGGTGGTCTCCAGCCAGAAGGCGTGGTAATCCAGGCGCACCGTCACCGAGCGGATCGGCGCGATCTTGAAGTTCACTTCCAAGTCGTGAATGTTTTGCCACGAGAAGAGGTCCATCTGCCCGTAGAACTTGTGGTTCGTCGGGAAGAGGTTCTGGAACGTCTGGATGTCTTTGTCCGTCGGATCGTCGTCGCCCGTGGCGTAGCTATAACCAATCGCCACCCGCGGCAGCCACGCGGTATCGAAGGTATAGCCCACATCACCGTGCGCGGCGAAAGCGATGAGGTCCTGGCCCCGGACGTTGCCACTCTGCACGGCGAACTCGCCGGTATAATCGAGCCCGACGGGCCGCCTCGGCGCAGGCTCCGCGACGGACTTGCCGTCCTTATCCTTGCTCATCAGCTCTTCCTCCGGCGCAAAGGCACCGGGCTTCGACTTCCACCGGGTGCCCATGGTGAAGAAATTCGTGTCGCCCAGCGGATTCTGCGAAAACCTCGGATTGTCGTTTTCGTGCAGATGGAACACGTAGAGGTCCGTCGCGTGGAAGGGCACCGCGGTGGTCTGGAAATAGACTCCGCTGAACACCTGCTCCCGATCGGTCTCGTTGCCGTTGAATAGATCGCTCTGGTTGTAGCTTCCGCGCTCGGGCACGACGACGCTGCTGGCAAAGGCATCGACAGACCAACCCTTCTGCTCCCAGCGCAGCTTCACGGCATCGAAGGTGCGCCCGATGTTGTTCCAATCGAACGCGCCGACGAGCCGCTCGTCGCCATAGGAGAGGATCTGCCGGCCGAGCTTCAAAGTGAGAGGAAACGCCTTCGGGTTGCCGAACTCCACCCACGCCTGGCGCAGGTCGAAGCTGTCGTCGCCCTCGGCGGCGAGGAGGCCGGGGATGTCGGGGCGGTCGGAATTGATCTCGCGCGAGTCCTGGGCCTGCGCGTAGATGCGCAGCCATTCGGTGAGGGTCGAGCATCACGCCGAGGCGGGAGCGCTGGAGGAACCAGTTGTCGTCCGTGACCGATCGAACGCGTCGTCGAAGTCGAAATTGTTCTCGCGGATCTCCCAGCGGAAACGCTCCTGGAAATCGAAAACGATCCGTCCGTCCCAGAACGAAAGCGGGTTGCTTTCGATCGCTGGGTTGGCCGACGCTCTTCGCGTCGGTGCTCACGACTCCTGCCAGGGAGAAAGTGCTGGTGCCGATCAGGAGCGCTGCCGCAAGCAGCGCTCCGCTTTTTTTGGTGGTGTGCATGGTATTGGGTGAGGGCATGGAGAGCGGAGAGGCGGTTTCAGCCGGCGACCGCGCTCGCGGTAGCCGGCACGGCGACGGGAGCCGCGGCCGGTGGCATGGGTGGCTGCTTGTGCGCCTTGACTTCGAGGAAATAGATGAGCTGCTCGCGCAGCCGGTAGTAATCCGGGTGCTCCATCACCGCCTTGCGCTCGCGCGGGCGCGGAAAGTTCACCTCCATCACCTCGCCGATGCCCGCCTCGGGTCCGTCGGTCATGCAGATGATCCGGTCGCTCAGGAAGAGCGCTTCATCCACATCGTGCGTCACCATCATCGCGGTGATCTTCTCGCGGCGCCAAAGCTGGATCAGCACCTCCTGCAACTCGTAGCGCGTGAGCGAATCGAGCATGCCAAACGGCTCGTCGAGCAGCAGCATCTTCGGCGCGAGCGCAAAGGCGCGCGCGATGCCCACGCGCTGGCGCATGCCCTGCGAAAGCTCCGCCGGCCGTCTTGTGCATCGCGTCGCCGAGGCCGACGAGCGTGAGATAGTACTCCGCGATCTGCTCCCGCTCGAGCTTGCTCGCGGTGTAGAAGACCTGGTTCACGCCGAGCATCACGTTCTCGCGCGCCGTCATCCACGGCAGCAGCGAAGGCGATTGGAAGACGACGCCGCGATCCGGGCCCGGGCCGGTGAGTTCCTTGCCCGGCGAGAATGATGCCGCCGCCGTGATCGCTGCTCAGCCCCGCGACCATCATCAGGATCGTCGATTTGCCGCAGCCCGAATGGCCGATGACCGTGACGAACTCCCCTTTGCGAAACTTGAAGTCGAATCCTTGACGATGACCGCCTCACCCTTCGGCGAAGGATAGCTTTTCGTGAGCTGGGAAGTTCGAGATAGGCGTTGTCACTCATGCAGCGATCACCTCCACGGTTTCGCGCTTGCTCTTCACGTGCGCCGCCGCGGCTGGCGCTTCGCGCCAAACGGATGGCGCGGCTCGCTCAAGTCTTCCGGCAGCAGATCGGGCAGAGTCAGTTTCTTCGTCAGCGCCACCTTGTGCTGGTCGCGGGCCTTGAGCAGATAATCGATGACCTCGCCGCGGATCTGCTTGAAGTCGTAGTCTGTGATTCATGGCCGGTGCGATCCGCGGCCGCGGAATGGTAATCGGGAATGGACGGCCCCAGCGTGGCGCGCGGGCCGGCCGTGAGCGGGATCACGCGATCGGCGAGCAGGATGGCTTCGTCGGGATCGTTGGTGATCAGGATCACCGTCTTCTTCTCCTCCTGGCAGATGCGGTTGATCTCGTCCTGCAGATTGGCGCGGGTGAGCGCATCGAGCGCGCTGAGCGGTTCATCGAGCAGGAGGATCTCCGGCTGCATGGCCAGCGCGCGCGCGACGGACACGCGCTGCCGCATGCCGCCCGAAAGCTCGCTCGGCAACTTGCCCACCGCCGGCGTGAGATTCACCATCGCGATGTATTTCTCGATGTGCTCCCGCCGCTGCGCCGCCGTCCACTGCGGGAAGACCTGATCCACGGCGAGCGCGATGTTTTCGTACACCGTCAGCCACGGGCAGCAGCGAATAGTTCTGAAACACGATGCCCGCGGTCCGGGCCCGGGGCCGTCCATCTCTTTGCCGTTCAGCTTGACCGTGCCGCGTCGGGCTTGAGCAGGCCGGCGAGCAGCGACATCAGCGTCGTCTTTCCCGCGCCGGAGTAGCCGATGATCGCGACGAACTCGCCCTGCTCGATCTCGAGATTGATATCGTGCTAGCACCTCGGTCCGCTTGCTTGCGGGCCGAAAGCCCTTGCTAGACGTTTCTAACTTCGAGAAGTAGCGGCATCGTTCAGGCGGTTTTGAAGCGGCTTTCCACCAGGCTCATCAGCCGGTCGAGGACGAAGCCCACGATGCCGATCGTCAGGATGCACAGGATGATGTGCGCGTAGCTCAGCGCGTTGTATTGCTGCCACAGGAAGCCGCCGACGCCGGGCTTTGCCCGTGAGCATCTCCGCGGCGACGATCACCAGCCAGGCGATGCCTAGCGATAAGCGGAAGCCGGTGAACATGTAAGGCAGCGTCGCCGGCAGCAGCACCTTGAAGAGCGTCTTGGTCTTCGAGAGCTTCAGCACCTTCGCGACATTCAGATAATCCTGCGGAATGGCCCGCACTCCGACCGCGGTGTTCAGCACCGTGGGCCACATCGAGCAAATCGCGATGGTGAAAATCGCGGCCAGATCCGAGGCGGTATAGCTCAGCGTCGTGCCCGGGAATGGTGAGCTTGGCGCCAAGAAAGAGCACCATCCCGAGCGGCAGCCACGCGAGCGGCGAGACGGGCCGCAACACCTGGAAGATCGGATCGAACATCTTCGAGAAGGTCTTCGAGAGCCCGAGGAAAAACCCGATCGGCGTGCCGACGAGCAGCGCGATGGCATAGCCCTGCACGACGAGCGTGAGCGACAGCCAGGTGAAGCGCAGAATGCCTTGGTCGAGTTCGCCGCGCTTGGCCAGCGGCTGGGTGATGTAGAGTTTGCTCGTTCCCAGGTCTCGATCGGTGAAGGGAGGTCCGCGGACAGGCCCGACGCGCTGCGACCTTCACCATCTTGTCTCCGAAGTCATCGACATATTCGGTCCTCGTTTCCTTGCCCGGCAATGAAGGCCCACAGCAGGCATGCAGACGACGATGCCGAGCAGCGGGCAGCAATAGCCAGTCGAGCTTTCTTGAGGATGGATTCGTTCATGAATTCGTGGGCTGGGCGCTGGACGCTCGTGATGGCAAAGGAGGCGGCGTACTTCTCCGGCTCCGCGGGATCGAAGACCGCGCCGTCGAAGAGCGTCTCGGCGGAAAGATCGGCGCCGCCATGGGCGACGCCGATTCCGCAATGGCCGCCGCGTAGAAATCCGGGCGCATCACGCGCCCGGCCACGCCGAGATAATCGGGCGCGTCGAATAGCATGCGCCAGCGGCGGAACTGCGAGAGCCACCAGATCGCGTATTTGGGCTGCGGGAAATTGCAGTTGCGTGCGTGAAAACGTGACTCCGCTCAGCGAGCCGCGGCGTGCGGCCGTCGCCGTAATCGATCGCTCCGCCTAACCGCGCAGCGATCAACTCCGCCGGCACAGTTGAGATAGTCAGGCCCGGCGAGCAGTTCGCGGCGAGTTCCTCCCGATTTGCCAGCGTCGTCGCACCACGCGCTCGCCTCGTGCAGCGCCTTCAGCGTCGCCTTCACCGAGTTCGGATTCGCCTCCGCAAACTCCTCCGTGAAGGCGAGCACCTTCTCCGGATGATCGGGCCAGATCTCCTCGGAGTAGATTGCCGTGAAGCCAACGTTCTCGGCCATCGCGCGCGCATTCCACGGCTCGCCGACGCAGAATCCATCCATGCCGTTCCGCGCGCATGATTCGCCGACCATCTGCGGCGGCGGGATGGTGATCAGCGCCACGTCGCGTCCGGGTGAATGCCGCCTGCCGCCAGCCAGTACCGCAGCCACATGGCATGCGTGCCGGGCTGCAGCGTCATGCCGAAGACGAGCGGGCGGCCCTTGTCGCGGCCCTCCACGGCCAGCGGTCCGCAGCGCCTTGGCGCTCGTCCCGACCTTGCCGCGATGCTTGCTCGCCGAGCGTGATCGCCTGGCCGTTGCGGTTGAGAATCCACGGCACGACCAGCGGCTTTTGCTCGGTCCCGAGCTTGCCCACCGCCGCGCCGATCGGCATTCCGAAGAGCATCTGCGCCGCCTGCACCGATCCGGCCATCAGCGCGTCGCGGTTGGCCGTCCAGCTGCGCGAGTGTCGTGATGCTCGATTCGATCCCGTGCTTCGCCAAGAGGCCCTTCTCGTGCGCCACCACGATCGGCGCGCAATCGGTCAGCGGCAGAATGCCAAAGGTAATTCGCGCACGTCTCCGGCGCCCCGCTGGCGTGAGCAGGCTTTCGCCGGCCGCGCTCGCGCAGCAGCCGCGCGATATCGAGCCCAGCGCGCGCGTGCTGCTCCGACGCGGTTGCGACCGAACTCCGGCTCACGTTGGGTCGTCGAGGAGCTTCATCATGATCAGGCCTTCAGGCTGTGGATCGGGAAGCCTTTCGCGTATGCCTCGAGGTCGCCCTTCGGATCGAACTTCACGCCGTCGAACAAGGTCTCCGCGCTGTCGTCGGCGCCGCCGTGCTTGTAGCCGATCTCCTTCATCGCCTCTTCGTAGATGTCGCCGCGCATCACCTCTTTCGCCACGCCTTCGTAATCCGGCGCGCCTTCCACCAAGCCCCAGCGGCGGAATTGCGTGAGCCACCACTTGGCGTATTTCGGCCTGCGGATAGTTGCAATTCCGCTCGCTGAAAATCATGTAATTCGGATCGCGCAGTTTGCGTCCGTCGCCGAAAAGATACTTGCCCTGGAGCCGGCTCAGGATCATGTCCTCCGGGCAATTGATGTACGAAGCGGAGGAGACGATCTTTGCCTGCTCCGGCCGGTTCTCCATCATCGTCCAGCCAAACGCTCGCCTCGTGCAGCGCCTTGAGACCGCCTTCACGGTCTTCGGATTCTTGTCCGCGAATTCCGCCGTAAACGCGCAGACCTTCTCCGGGTGATCCTTCCAGATCCCCTGCGTCGTGATGCTCGTGATAGCCGATGTCATCCGCGATCGCCCGCGCGTTCCAAGGCTCGCCCACGCAGAAGCCATCCATCTTGCCGACCTTCATGTTAGCGACCATCTGCGGCGGCGGCACGGTGATGAGCGCAACATCGGTATCCGGATTGATTCCGCCCGCCGCGAAATAATAGCGGGTCCACATGGCGTGCGTGCCGGGCGGAAAGGTCATCGCGAAACTCAGCGGCGCGCCGGCTTTCTTCGCCTCCTCCACGAATGGCTTCAGCGCCTTTGGATCGTCCGCGACCTTGCCCTTTGAACTTGTTCGCGAGCGTGATCGACTGCCCGTTGCGATTGAGCAGCCACGGGATGACCATCGGTTTCTTCGGCGCGCCCATCAGCCCCATCGTCGATGGCGATCGGCATGCCGAGAAGCATGTGGGTCGCCTGCAATATCCCCGTTGGAAAGCGAGTCGCGAATCGCCGCCCAGTTCGCCCCTTTGCTCACCATCGAGTTGATCCCGTACTTTTTGAAGAGCCCCTTCTCGTGGGCAATGACGATCGATGAGCAATCGGTCAGCGCGATGATGCCGAACTTCATCTCCGGCGTCTCCGGCGCGTCGCTGGCCAGCACCGAGCCGGCCCATCCCTTCGGCAGACCGGCAAAGAGAGTGGCCAGCCCGGCCGCCTTGGCAGAGCGGGCGAGGAAAGTGCGGCGGGATTGGCGCGAGGGCGTCTTCATGGTGTGATAAGTTGTTGGGCTTGCTGAAAAAGATCGGTGCGGAAGCATCCGCGCGATGAGGTCTGGCGGAAGCGCCGCGGGATCGTCGACCAGCCCGCACTCGCACAACCGGTCCAGGACCCACGCGCCTTTCTCCGCCGTCGGCTCGATTGGCGTCTTCGCGTGAAAAAATCTGGAAATCGCGGTCCTTCTCCACGCGCCCGTGGCCGAAGTTGAAAGTGCCGCTCAGGCTCATCCGCAGCGCGTGGATCGGCGCATCGAGATAGGCCGGCTGCGCGAGCGTCTCCATGATGCGCTCGCGATTTTCCGGGCGATCACAAAACGCGCACGCCTCCAGCAGCGCCGCGATCAGCGCCAGGTGCTCCTCCGCGCGATCCTCCGCGAAATCCGCGCGCACCATCAGCACCTTCTCGGGGTGCCGCGGGGCAAGCTCCGCGCTTGTCGCCACGCACCAGCCTGTGCGCCGCAGCACCGCCAGCGAATTCCACGGCTCGCCCACGCAATATCCATCCACGTTGCCGGCGCGCAGGTTCAGGTACATCTGCGGCGGCGGCACCGTCACGATTTCCACCTCGCTCCGCGGGATCGATTCCCGCGCGGCGCAGCCATTCGCGCAGCACGAAATGATGCGACGAGTAGAGCGACGCCACGCCGAAGACCAGCCGCCGCCGCCCGCGCAGCCGCACTGCTTCGCGCCGCAGCCCGTGCCCGTCGTGCACCCCGCGCTCGCGCAGCTCATTCGAGAGCGTGATCGCGTTGCCGTGCAGATTCAGCACCAGCCCGGTGAGACATTCGCGCGGGATGCGAGCCGATCCCGCAGCTGGCGGCCAGCACCAGCCCCGCCACCGCGTGCGCGGCATCGAGCTCGCCGTAGAGAATCTTGTCGCGGATCGTGGCCCAGCCCACTTCGCGGCTCAGCTCCACCTCCAGGCCGTACTTCTCAAAGAGCCCCAGCTCGTGCGCCATCAGGATCGGCGCCGCGTCGTTCAGCGGCACGTAGCCGATGTGCAGCGGCCCCCGGCGGGAGCCAATCTTGCGCCAACGTGATGAAAACGATCCAGGCATCAGTTCCGCTCCCGCCTTAGCCAGCGCGATGCCACCGCGCCCCGAAGGCGCGATTCATGCTAAACGAGTTTTTTCCGAAACCGATGAATTCCATTCATGATGCGCCCAACCCTTGATTCGAGGCAGCTCCGCGCGTTTGCCATCCTCGCGCGCACGGGCAGTTTCACCGAGGCCGCGCGCGAGCTGCATCTCACGCAATCCGCGGTGAGCCACGCCATGCGCGCGCTGGAGACCGAAGTGGGCTGCCGTCTTTTGGACAGGCTGGGCAAAAAGGCGACACTCACCCAGAGCGGCGAACAGCTTCTCCAGCACGCCGAAAAAATCCTCGCGGAGATGTTGCTCGCCCGCGACGAGCTGAAGCAGCTCGGCCGCTGGGGCGGCGGCCGCCTGCGCCTTGGTGCCACCGTCACGGCGTGCCAATATTTGCTCCCCACCGTGCTGCGCGAATTCAAGGAAAGCTTTCCCACCTGCAGCATCACGCTCGAGCCGGGGGATACCACCGAGGCGATCGAAATGCTGCTCGCGCATCGCATCGATCTCGCGATCGGCCTCGAGCCGCGCGGCGAACCGCAGATCGAGTTTCGGCCGCTCTTCGAAGACGAGCTCCGTTTTCTCCTCAGCCCCATGCACCCATGGGCGAGATCGGGGCGCGTGGTGGAAAAAGAAGTCCCGCGGCAAAGCTATATCCTCTATGAAAAGCGCAGCTACACGTTTCAGCTCATCGAGAAATACTTCGGCGAGCGCGACCAGGTGCTCTTTACCTCCATGGAGCTCGGCAGCATGGAAGCGATCAAAGAGCTCGTGAAGCTGAACCTCGGCGTGAGCATCCTCGCTCCCTGGATCGCGCAGAAAGAGCTCGCCGAAGGCTCCCTCGTCGCCCTCCCCCTCGGCCGCAAAAAGCTCCGCCGCCACTGGGGCCTCCTCCACCTCAAGCAGCGCCGCCTCACCCTCCCGGAGGAAACTTTCATTGGCCTTTCCAAAACCATGAGCAGCAATATTCAGCAGCGGCAGCTCCGGCCAATGTGAGATGATAGTGCCAACATGAATCGCCGCCGCGCCCTCGCTCTTCTCCTCGCGCCGTTCGCCGCGCCTCAGTTGCGTGCACAACAATCAACTGCTCCCGAATCGTATGCGCAGGACGTCGAGTTCCTGCTCACCGAGTTCGAAAAGCGGGCCGGTCATTTCTTCGCGCTGAAAGGCATCGATTGGAAATCCGTCGGCGAACAGTTCCGCAACGAGGTCAAAAATGTAAACAGCGACGCGGGCCACGTAGTCCTCTGCTCCCGCTTGGTCACTCGCCTCCGCGACGGCCACGCCACTCTCGGCGACATCAAGCTTAAATCTCCCGCGCCGCTCGATCCAAAACGCTGGAGTGGCCCCGGTCTGCATCTCCTGGCGATTGATGAAAAGCTCTACATTCGACACACGCTCGACCGCGCACGCGAGGCGGGCCTTCACCCAGGCATGGAAATCCGGAAGATCGATGGCGCACCCGCCCCGCAATGGCTCGCCCAAACCACGGAGCGATTGAGAGACAAGCGCGGCTTCTCCACCGAGCAAATGGTGCGCTACGAAGCTTGTCATGACGGTCTCGTCGACGCCGAGGGCACGACCATCTCGTTCGATCTTCTCCACCATGGCGAGCAGAAGACCGTGACGCTCACCCGCGCCAGCGGCACCAATTCCGTTCCGATCGGCCCCGTTTTTCCGCCCCCATGTCTTCAGGCCCTCGGACGGCAGAAATTCGGACGCACCGCGCACGGCTTTGCCTACATCCACCTGCGCGACGTGCCGGGCGACCTGCCGGAGCAGCTCGACAAGATGCTTCCCTCCCTCGCCGACGCCAAGGGCCTGATCCTCGATACGCGCGCCAACGGCGGCGGCGGCTGCGATCACGAAGCCGTCTTCGCCCGCTTCATCCCGGCGGGGAAACGCTGGCGGCAATACCGCGGCGCGGGCGCGCAGCCTTTCACGCGCTCGATGGTCGTAATCGTCGATGCCGGGGTCCGTTCCGCCGGCGAGACCGTGGCCGGCATGTTCAAGGAAGATGGCCGCGCGCTCATGCTCGGCGATACGCCCACCGCCGGGATGTCCTCGCAAAAAACGGTGATCACTGTCCCGAGCGGCCTGTTCTCCGTGCGCTTTTCCGTGGCCAGCAACAAAGGCCGCTTCAACCAGGGCCGCGGCATCGAGGGCCTCGGCGTCCCGCCGCACGAAATCACACCGTACGATCCCGCCGACCTCCTGCGCGGAGTCGACACGCAAATCCGCCGGGCGGAAGAGTTCCTACTCACCGGCCTGCCCAAGGAACGCATTCCGTGGGAGAACATCCAGCTCGGTTGACTAGCCTCGGAACGCCCCGACCAAATCCCGCAGCAGCGGCGCCAGCGGCTCGCGCGTGGTGATGGAGCGCCAGTGCACGCCGAGTCCTTCGCTCATCTTTCGCAAGTCTTCGCGCCAGGCGCGGACGGCGGCGCCATACTTTTCGCGAATGGGTTCGACGGCCGTCTTTACGAGCATGCCGCTTTCAGGGTCCATGAATTCGAAGTCGCCTTCCTTGGGCAGCTCCACTTCCAGCGGCGCGAGCACTTGCACGGCGGCGACCTCGTGTCCGATGTCGCGCAGCGTCGCCAGGTGCGTGCCGAGCGATTCGGAGGCGCCGGCAAAATCAGACAGAACAACGACCAGCCCGCGCTGGCGGCACGTTTCCGCGATTTCCTCGAGCGCGGCTCCGATGTCGCCGGCTTCGGCGGGGGTGCGCTGCTCGAGCGCGGCGAGGATGTCCGCGAACTGTGTGGACGAGGCGCGCGCGATCAAGGTCTCCACCAGCGTTTGCTGCGCGATGCGCAAACCGACCGGATCGCGCCCGCGCAGGCCGAGGAGCGCGAGGGCGGCGGCGAGGCGCGCCGCGTAGCGGTACTTCGTGATCGGCGTGCCCGTGCGCATGGAGGCCGAGGCATCGACCAGGAGCTGCACCGGCATCTTGGCCTCGGCGAAAACCTCCTTCACATAAAGCCGGCGCGTGCGCCCGTAGAGCCGCCAGTTGATCTGCCGCAAGTCGTCGCCGAGCCGGTAATCGCGGTGCTGCGCAAACTCCGAGCCCGGCCCGAGCTTGGCTCCGCGATGGCTGCCCGCCAGTACCGAATCGACGAGGGCGCGCGTGGCGAGATCGAGATCGTCGATCGCCAGGAAGAGGTCGGGATCGACCAATTCGTCGCCAGCGTTGGGAGGTCTCGGCGGGGTTGCCATCGCGGTCAGTTTCGACGCTCCTCCGGCACCTTCGCGGCGAGCTCCGCCGCCACGTCGTCGGCGCTGATCTTCTCCGCGCGCGCGCGGTAGTTGAGGATGAGCCGATGCCGAAAGACGGGCGCGATCAGCGCGCGGATATCGGCAAAGTCCACGCTCAGCCGGCCCGCGAGCAGCGCGCGCGCTTTGCCGCCGAGCACCAGGTACTGCGAGGCGCGCGGGCTCGCGCCGACCGTGACGAACTGCGACACCAGCGGCGGCGAAGCGCCGTTGGCGCCCTCGGGCCGGCTCGCCGCGGCGAGGCGCACCGCGTAGTTCACCACGTCGTCGGCGATGGGCACCGTGCGCACGAGCTGCTGCAGCTCCACGATCTCGGCGGCGGTAAGCACCGACTTCAGCGCCGCGGCCGGCGCGGCGGTGGTGGTGCGCGCGATCGCGGCTTCCTCCTGCGCGTCGGGATAGCCCACGCGCACGCAAAACATAAACCGGTCGAGCTGCGCCTCGGGCAGCGGATAGGTCCCTTCGTGCTCGATCGGGTTTTGCGTGGCCACCACGACGAACGGCCGCTTGAGCTGGAACGTCTTTCGCCCCGCGGTCACCTCGCGCTCCTGCATAGCCTGGAGCAGCGCCGACTGCGTCTTCGGCGCCGTGCGGTTGATCTCATCGGCCAGCAGGAAATTCGCAAAGATCGGCCCGGGGATGAAGCTGCGCACCTGCCGCCCGGTGGCCGGATCCTCCTCGATGAAGTCGCTGCCGGTGATGTCGCCCGGCATCAGATCGGGGGTGAATTGGATGCGGTGAAACTCCAGGTCGAGGGCGCGCGCGAGGGTCGCGGCCATCAGCGTCTTGCCGACGCCCGGCATCCCGAGCAGGAGCACGTGCCCCTCGGACAAAAGCGCGATCGTCATCAATTCGAGGACGTCACGCTGGCCGACCACGGCCTTGGCGAGCTCGGCGTCGAGTTGCTGGCGGATCGCGGGGAGACGGGCGGTGAGTGCGGTGGACATAATTCAGGGTGCAGGTGCGGTGGGAGTGGGCGCGGCGGGAACGGGCGCGAGCGCGAGGCCGATGCGCGCGGCGGCCTCGGCATCCTCCGGCGCCGGGCGCGCGGTGGGGCGCCCATCGCCATTCGCCTCGAGCATCGGAGTTTCCATCTGCAAGAACCCGCGGCTCGTGAAGGCATCTTGAACGCCGGTGCGGCACTGTTCGAATATCTCGAGCAAGCTCACCACGCCATCGCCATTCGCGTCGGCCCCTTTCCCTGCCAGGACGGAGGCGAGCACCGCGGGCAACTCGGTTTCATTGTCCTGCTCGTAAGAGCGCGTGGCCGCGAAGATGAAGCGCTGCTCGCCGGCGATCGCCCGCACCCAGCGTCCGCTCGCCGCCTGCGTGCAGATGAAAACCAGCGGCCCGCGCGGCGGCGTCTGCTCCAGCGCGTTGCGCAACTCCGTCTCCGTGAGATCCGGCCCCGGCAGATTGAAGCTGGCGCCGGTGCGTGTGCTGTTCGCGTGCCCGATGAAGATCAACCAGGTGGCCGCGTCGGGAGTGGCCGCGGCCACATTTTCGCGAAGGCCGGCCAGCAAGTGGTCGCGCGGCGGCGGTTCCGCGGCGGACCCGGCGCTGTCGAAAACCGTGAGCGCTCCCGGCGCCAGCGCAAAGCGCGTTTGCAGCGTCGCGGCCATCTGCATCCGCAATGCACGGTATTTCTCGCGATGCGCGTCGTCGCCGGGATGGCCGAAGATCAGGCATACGCGCGCCGCCTTCGTCACCGCGGGCGCCTCCTCGGCCTTCGCCGCGGCGCTGAGCATCGCCACGAGGAAACACGAGACGGCGACCTCCACCGGCGTGCGGCCCGGCGCGCGCACCGGCGTGGTGGGCGCGTCGAGGTCGGCCCGAGCCGCGCTGCGCGATTGCCGCCACAGCCACCACTTCGCACCGGCCACGGCGAGGAAAAGCGCCCAAAACCACGCGCGATCCCACCGCGGCCGCGCGTACGTGAGACGCCGTTCGCCGGCGCTCTTGAGCGCGGCGGCGGAGACCTCGCGCGCCTCGGCGGGATTGCTCAGGACACGCCCGCCACCGGCGCGCGCGATGTCGGCCATGAATTGCGCATCGGGCTTCGTCCGCTCCAGCTCGCGCTCGATTCGCACCAGCGGCACGGTCACCGCGTCGACGAAACTGCGCTCCCCGGCGGTGGCATCGAAACGCAGCGTAAGCTCACTCGCCGTGTTGCCGGACGGCGCCGCGATCTCGCCCAGAAATTCTCCGCGCGCGCGATCGTAACGCAACGGCACGCGCTCGCCGCCCGGTCCATCCACGCGCACGCCCACCGACCAATTCGGCAATCCATCCGCCGCCTCGCCGGTCTGCAATTCCGCGGAAACCGACAGCATTTCCGCGGGCCGCGCCGTGGCCGTGGCGACGCGGCCAAGCAGCGCGCGCTCCTGCCGCCGCACGCTATGCGCCGCGAGCCAGCGCATGCTATTCACCCAGAAACGATTGTAGAATTCGTTCACCGCGAGCGCAGGGTCTTCGATCAGCGCACGCTCGCCGGGCGCCTCGTCGCCGCCATGTTCCGCGAGCAGCGCCGGGCCCCACCGTCCGGAGTACTCGACGCCCCAGCCGCCGGCCGGGTCGGCCAGGAAAGCCATCGTCCGCCCCCGCCCGTAATCCTGCACCGCGACGAGCGGCGCGCCATTGCTCGCGACGGTGGCCAGCGTGGTCGCGCCCGGCTTCACCCGCCGAATATCGTGGTAGCCGCGAAAGCGCGGATGGCAGTCGAGAATGCGCTCGTTCAGCGCGGGCGACGCGGTGAATTGCAGGATCGGATGGCTGCGCGCGGCGGCGGGAAACTGTACCTCCGCCGGGCGCCCGCCGTGCCCGAAGCCGAATTGCAGGCAATCGACCGGAATCAGCTTTTCCCAGATTGTCTGGTCGTAATAACCCGTGTCGAAGCTGTGGTTCCCGCCGTTCATCAGGAAGCCTCCGCCACGCTCCGCCACCAGTTGCCGCACCGTCTCCATGTGCGGCAGCAGCATCTGCCGGTCGATGTCGCTGATGATGATCACATCGTAGCGCCACCAGCCGTCGCGATCGCTCGGGATGGTGCGCGTGCGGTCAAGGATCGCCACGTCCGCGTCGTCGAAGCCGCTCACGTAATAGAGCGGCTGCCCGCGCTTGTCCTGCTCGGGCATCTGGAAAAGATCGCACTCGATTTCGCCGGTGCGCTGGAAGGCCGCCGGGAAAAAGCGCGCGGTGGCCAGTTGCGCATCTCCGATCGGCAGCCAGCCTTGCGAGCCCTCGGCGAGAAAGACGCGGATCTTCGGATTCAACGGCTCGATGCGGAAAGTGACGGTGTTATCGCCATCGCTGAGCTCGCCCGGCGCCGAGGAGAGTTGCGCCGTGAACCTTTCCGCTCGCAGCCCGAAAGGCAGCGTCAGCTCGATGGCACTGCTCGTGGCGCCGAGCTCAAACGCCCGCTCCTCGATCACGCGGCCGTCTTCGCCGCGCAGCCGCAGGCTCGCCCGCGTTTCCGGCGGCAGACCGGCCGCGCCGATCGAGAGGCGCACCGGCACCTGCGATTCCGTGGGCGCAAAGCGCGGGGCCTCGATTTCGCGGATGAACAGATTCGGCGCGAGAGCTTCGCTGCCGGCCATCCGGGTGGAAACGACAATCTGCCGTTCGCGCAGCCGCGCGAGCGCGCGGGTGATCTCGGGAGCGTCCTCGAATACGCCGTCGCTGATCACGATGAAATGCACCGGCGGCGCCTCGCCGGATTGCGCCAGCACGCGCTCGATGGCCTGCGCGAGGCGGGTGCTCGCGCCGGCCGCTTCCGTCGGCGGCCGGCCCGACAAATCGCAGGTGCTATCGAAGGTCACCAGCCGCGTCCGCAAGCTCGGGTCCTTCTCGTCGAGGAGCGGCTTGGCCCAGGCGAGGCCTTCGCGCCAGCGCGGCTCCGGCGCGCCGAGGCTCATGCTCTTCGAGGTATCGAGCAGCACCACCTGCGTGCCGGAGGGAACCGCCGCCGCGAGATCGCCGCGCTCCACGGGATTTGCCAGGACGGCCAGCACCAGCGCCATCGAGACCACGCTCAGCAGCGCCGTCGCCACGCGATTGCGCGGTGTGCGAGCCGCCGCAAAAATCGTCACCGCCAGCCCGCACACCGTGAATGCGGCGAGCAACTGCCACGGCAGCGCCGGCTCGAAGTTGATGGCTGGAAAGAGTGGAAGCACGAGGGGGTGTTTACTTTTTCGCCGGCGCGGGCGGCTCGCCCTCATCGCCGAAATCATCCGAAAGCGCCTGGAAGTAATTCTGCATGAGGCGGCGATAACCCTCTGGAACGCGGCCCTCGCGCACCGCCACCGGCGGAATGCGTTTCAAGCTCGTGAGCAGCACCGCCAGCCGCGCGTCGGCGTTTCGCAGGGCGCGCCACGCCAGCACTGGCCGCTGGCGGTTCGTGTAAATGCTCTCCGCAGTAAGCTGCAAATCGGCATCGCCCGTTGCCTTCAGATCGTCGAACAGCTTGGCGCCTTCGGCGCTCGGCAGGCGGCGTGAAATCTCCGCCCTCGTCGCCTGCGCCGGCTCCGGGGCCGCCCCCGGTTTGCCCACCGTGGCGGTCGCCATATCGCCAACCAACGCCTGCACGCGCTTGCGCAGCTCCGTGAGTTGTTGCGCGCGCGTTTCCCGCATGGCATCGCGCTCCTTGCGCAACGCGGCCGCGAGCGCCTCCTGGCGCGCGGCGAGCTTCGCGGCTTCCTCGGCCAGCGCCGGATCGGGCCGCGCCGTTTTCGCGAGGTCTTTTCCCAGAGTGCGCAGCTCCTGCGCCATTCGCTCGGTTCCCTGCGCCTTGCGCAGGCCGCGCAGTGAGCCTGCGTTCGCTGACGCAGCTTGCTCGCCTTCACCCGACCACCGGCGCAGCGTATCATCCAGCGTAGCGGCTTGCTCGGAAAGAGCGGCGACCTTCTCCGCAAATGCCGCCGGAGTCTCGCCACCCTGCCCGGATTCGCCTTTGCCTTTCCCTTCCCCGCTCTTGCCCTTGCCCTCGCCCTTGCCGTCGCCCTTGGCGCATTGCGCGCAACCGGCCAGGCACTCCGCGGCCTTATCCGCGCGCTGCGCCAGTTTTTCCAACGCCTTGTCATCGAGCGGCTGCTCGAGCGCGCGCAGGTGCTCTGCCAGCTCTCGCAGTGCGGCCTCCGATTGAGCGAGCGGCGCGGTGGCGGTGGCGGGCTGCGCCGCCAGCGTCCTGCCCGCGGCGCGCAAGAGCTTCTCGGTTTGATTGCCGCGATCGCGCACCGCGTCGGTCGCCGTCGGATGCGCATCCAGCTCGCCGAGCACCTCGGCCAGGTCGCCGGTCGCGGCGTCATGCTGGCGCTGCAAGGCGCGCGGCGTCTTCGCCTCCGGCGCGAGCGCTTGCGCTTGCGCGGCCACCGACTGCTCTTCGCGCGCGGTCGCCTCGATCTTCTCCGCCAGCTCGGTGAGGCTGGGCCGCTCCTCCTTCGTCGTCGTGGTCTTTTGCTCGGTCGGCCGCGAGCCGCCCTTTTTCTGCCCCACTTTATACAGGAGCTGCTGCCGCAACTTGAGCAGGCTCGCGAGCGCCGCGCTTTCTTCCGCGGCGCCCTCGGCGAGCTGCGCGGACGTAAGCTTCGCGACCGCGCCGAGCATCCGCGCCTTGGCCTCTTGCAAGGTCTCCTTCATCTCCCCCAGCTCGGGATCGAGCCACTCGTCGAGGTACTCCTGCAGCTCCGCGGCCGTGCCAATCACCTTGTTCTGGCGGATGGCCAGCGGCAGCAAGAGCGCCTTTGGCACCTCCTGGCTGGCGCTCAATTCCTTGAGCTGCGTGGTGTCCGAAAAAAGCCGGCGCTCCGGCTGGATCATCTTCTCCACGAGGTCCACGCACTTGCATTCCTTGTCGCCCGCTCCCGCGGCGCGAAAGCGGCGCTGAAACTCGCGGATGTCCACCGCCACCATGGCGGAGACGGCCCTGGCTCCCCCGCGCGGCTTGTGATCGGTCGCGTAGGCGTGGATGAGCAGGCTGTCGTTGAGCGTGAGGCCGTGCGTCTCGAGATAAGCGGTGGCCATCTCCGCGGCCTGCCGCACGTCGAGCGCCTCAAACTTCTTCTCCAGCAGCGTCTCCGCCTTCGTGCCGATCTGCAGCATCAAGCCGACCGACGCGAGCCCGAGATCGTCCCGCGCCTGCACGCGCGCGAGCAGCTCCTGGAGCGGCGTCACCTCCACGTCTTCGCGCGGCTCCGCGAGCTTCACCGTCGGCAGCTTGTCCTCGATTCCCTTGAGCTGATGCGACGGCGTTTCGAACTCATCGCCGCTCGTGTCGCGTCCCGCAATGTGCCACTTGAGCTCCCGCGCCGGCACGAGAAATTCAGCGCGCCCCTCCGCGCCGGCGAACGCGATGGCCGCCGTCGTGCCATCGGAGAACGCGACCCGCGCCTCCGCGACCGGGCGATCGAAAGCAAACTCCAGGCGCACTTTCGTCCCCTCGATCGCCTCGATATCGCCACCCTTTTCCTCCACCGGCGGAAATCCGGTGTAGGCGGGATATTCGAGGCGCGCGGTGATCTCGCCGAGCTTCGGCGGAAGGCGCACGTCGACGCGTCCCGCGGCCGAGCGGCCATCGCCGGAGCGCACATAAAACTCGAGCGGTGTGGCGAGCCCGGAGAGCATCAAATCGAATTGCCCCGCGTTCACCGGGGTCATCGCCACCTCGCGCCAATCCTCTCCCGCATTGCGCAAAAATGCCCTCGCCCGATCCGCGGGCCGCCCGGAAAGCGTTGCCAGGATCCGCACCGTTTCGTCGCCCTTCAAGAGCGCGGGAGTGGCGGCGGCGTGGACCCGCGTGAAAGAGATCGGCAGCCCGAGCGCGCGGCCCGCACCCGTGCGCCAATCGCTCGAAACAAAGAGCGCCGCCAGCCAGCAAACCGTCAGCGCGGCCGCCGCCAGGGCCGCCGGCAAAACCGTGCCCCGCGGCGCCACTTCCTGCTCGAGCGGGAGCGGCGCCAGCCGCTTCGCCGTCTGATCGATGAGCGCCGTCTCGATCGGCGGACTGTCGGGGGTGAGCCGCGGCGCGATCTGCGCCGCCGTGCGCACGCTTTGCCCGAAATCCGGATGCGCGGCCTCCACGAGCCGAGCCGCGTCGCGCTCCGCCAGCGAACGCGCGGCGATGCTGCGCCGAAACGCCAACACCCCCAGCGCGACAATCGCGAGAAGCCCGAGGATGCGCGCAACCCACGGCAAGCCGAAGCGCACGTCGAGCGCGGTCATGAGCAACAGCCCGCCGAGGACCACGGCGATGGCGGTCAGCGTGGCCCTCTGCGAGAGCAGCCGTGAGCGAAGCTGGGCAAGTTGGCGGAGTCGAAACGCTATCATGTTCGGGAGGGAATGCCGCGCGCGGCGAGCAGGCTTTCTGCGAGCAAAAGAAAGAAGAGCACCATCGCGGCGATCGGCCAAAGCTCGCGTGGCCGGAGGTGACCCGACGCGCGTGCGGCCAGGGAAGCGTCGGCCGGCGCGGCGGCGCTCCCCGCGCTCAAATTCGTGAGCCCCAGCGCCGCCCGGGCCTCTTCCAAGCGCGCGGGCACGATGTCGATTTCCTCGGCGCTCGGCTCGATGACCGTGATCTGCCGCCCCTCTTCATAGACGCCCGAAGCGCGTGAGTCTTCGAGCGAAACTCCGACGTTGCGCACGTCCCAACGCGGCTCCGAGGCGCGCGCCAGGTAGCGGAACATCTCCCGCGCCCACGGCACGAAGAGCGGCTCGCGCGGAAACTCGCTCTCCTGCCGATCCACCGAATGCAGGAACGCCAGCGCGCGCCCCCCACCCGCGATGGGCGCGGCTTCGAGCAAGAGCGGTGCGCCGTCCGAATACGCCGCGAGCGCCTTGGCGCCGGGCGCGGCCTGCACGGTCAGCGCGCGCCAGAAGACCATCTGCCGCCAGTCATCGGCGACGCTCGCACCGAGCGCGCGGAAAGCAGCATGGCTCGGCTGCGACAGCGCGCTCTGCTGCGGCCCCGGCGCAGGCGCCGGCGACGCTTTGCCAAACGCAATGCCCGCCGCCGAGAACGCCTCAAACAGTGCCGGCTTCGTGCGCGAGCCAGTCGTCACGAGCAGGCTCCCACCGGCCGCCACATAGCTTCTGAGCGCCTGCGCCTCCGCCGGCAAAAGCGACGCCAAATTGCAAAGCGCCACCACCTCGAAGCCCCGCGGATCGCCCAACTGCCGGCGCATCTCCGGCCGGAAAACCGGCACCTCCTCCGCCCGCGGCACGGCCCCCAGCGCTTTCTCCAGAAAGTAAGTCTCGTTCCCAAAAACCGTCTCGCCCGGATCGCCATCCACCAGCAGCACCGCGAGTTGCCGCGCGATCGGAAACGCGAACGGGCGGACATCGTCCGCGGCGATCGCGTCGCCCTTCGGCGGCAGTAACTCGGCCGCTCCGCGCGCGAGCATTCCTTCCGCGGGGATCGCCGCGCGCCAGCGAAAGCGCGCCCGCATTTGTCCCGCGGGCAAACTCTGCTCCTGCGGCTCGGAGGCTCCGTTGAGCTTTAGGCGCACCCGGACCGCCTCGCGCGGCACCGAACCGCTGCCGCGCAATGAAACCTCCACCTCGACCTCGGAAGCCGCCACCGGTGTCAGCAGCTCGATTCGCTCGATCCCAAGATTCCATCCCCTCTCCACGCCGGTCGGCACCAGCTCCACCGACATCCCCGCCGGCCACAAGCGCGGTGGCAAACGCCGCATCGCCTCGCGCGGAAAATCGCTCACGAAAATCACCCGCCGGGCGCTCCCGCCCGCCTCCGCCTGACGATCGATCGCCCACTCCATCGCGCGCGAAAAATCCGTGCCCGCGCCCGCCACCGGCCGCAACTCCGCCACGCTGTTCACCACTTCCACCTTCTCCGCAAACCGCGCCAGCGTCACTCGCGTCTCCGCCGGCAGACGCGCTTTGTTTTTTTCCACCAGGGCGGCGAGGTCCGGCCCATCGCGCCGCCCCTGGCTGCCCGAGACGTCGCACAGGATCAGCGCCTCCCCTCCGCGCGCGGCCGACGTTTCCGCGCCGGTCCGAAAGGGCCGCGCGAGCAGCACCGCCAGCGCCGATACCGCCGCCGCCCGCGTGAGCAGCAGGGGCCAGTTGGCGATGCGCCGCCGGCCACCGCGCTCGCGCACCGCCGCCACCAGGAAACGCATCGTCGCCAGTTCGCGCCTTTGAAAATGCTCGCTGCGGATCAGGTGGATGAAGATGGGCAGTGCGACTGCGCCAGCCGCGGCAAGCCAGAGGGGGGTCACGAAGTTCACGCCGCGGAGAAGGTATGGATCGGGCGCTGGAAGACAAGCCCGCTCACTGTCTTACTGACTTACTGGCTCACTGACTTACTACTTCCCCCCCCACCCCCGCGCAGTTCATTCCTAGAGCCCCCTTCACTCCCCATGAAAAGCCTGCTCCTCCTCTTCCTCCCGCTCACCCTCCTCGCCCAAGACTACCCCAGCATCGGCAAGATCGAGCGCGTCGATCCGGAGTTCGATAAGCTCATCCCCGCCGACGCGAAGATCGAGAAGCTGGCCGAGGGCTTCACGTGGTCCGAGGGCCCGGTCTGGAAGGACGGCGCGCTGCTCTTCTCCGATGTGCCGGAAAACATCGTCTACCAATGGCGCCAGGGCTCCAACCAGGCCGGCGTCTTTCTCAAGCCGGCCGGCATGCTCACGCCGCGCGAAGGCTTTCGCGAGCAGGGCTCGAACGGGCTCGGCCTCGACGCGCAGGGCAACCTCATCCTCTGCGAGCACGGCGAGCGCCGCCTCGCCCGCCTGGAGAAAGATGGCCGGCAAACCGCGCTGGTCGACCGCATCGACGGCAAGCGCTTCAACTCGCCCAACGATCTCGCGATCCGCCGCAACGGCGAAATCTATTTCACCGATCCCCCGTACGGCCTCGAGAAGCTCGATCAATCGCCCATCAAGGAGCTGCCGCACCACGGCATCTATCGCCTCGGCGCCGATGGCAAAGTCACGCTGCTCACCAGCGAGATCGCCTTCCCGAACGGCATCGCGTTTTCCCCCGACGAGAAGACGCTCTACATCGGCGTGAGCGCGCAAAAGGCGAGCCGCCTCGTCGCCTTCGACGTACAGCCCGATGGCAGCCTCGCCAATGCCCGCACCTTTTGGGATGCCAAGCCGCTGCAGGACGCGGGCGAGAAAGGCTCCTGCGACGGCCTGAAAGTGGACGTGAACGGCAACATCTTCGCCAGCGCCCCCGGCGGCGTCGTAGTGCTCTCTCCCGCGGGCAAGGTGCTCGGCTGGATCAAGACCGGCGACCTCATCGCCAATTGCGGCTGGGGCGACGACGGCTCCACCCTCTACATCACCGCGAACCATTGGCTCTGCCGCGTGAAGACGAGCACCAAGGGCGACAAGTTCAAGTAGCCCGCACACGGAGCCGCCCGGCGGCGCAGGAGCGAATCGCAGGTAATGTTCGCTTTCTTCTCCAATCGCCTCGGCTGTTTTGGCTCCATCGGCGTCTCCATTCTTGGCTCCTTGCTCCTCATTTTTCTGATGCGCGGCTGCGGCGGCGGCGCGATCTGAAAAGTGCTCCGCGACGCGCGTAATCCTGCTGCCGATGTCCGATCCAACTGGCGCGTACCTTCCTCGCTCGCCGGAATTCTTGCGCGATTTCGGCCTGATCCCGCGCACTCGATTGCACAGCCGGCACACCCGGGTAAATGGCCGCTCCTTGCATGCCCGCAGCTCCTCTTCACCCGGCGCCGGCGTCCCGTTCGTGCTGGTTCATGGTCTCGTGATCTCCAGTCTCTACATGATTCCGCTCGCCGAATGTCTTGCGGTCCGCCACGAGGTCCACGCGCTCGACTTGCCTGGTTTCGGCCGCAGCGAAGCTCCCGCGCAGATACTCTCGGTTCCACAGCTTGCCGACGCCGTGATCGCCTGGCTGGGCGAGTCTGGAATCGCCACTTGTCACCTCGTCGGGAATTCCCTCGGGTGCGAAATCGCCGCGCACGTCGCCGTCAAAGCGCCCGCGCGCGTCACCTCCCTTGCGCTCATCGGCCCCACGCTCGACCCCCGCGCGCACGCGCTGCTCACCCAGACCTTGCGCCTGTTTCAGGATGCGCTGCATGAGCCGGTCCGCCTTTGGCTGAATTGGATATTCGACTTGTTCAGGGCGGGCGTTCGCCGCGCGCTTGGGACCACCCGCGAGATGTTTCGCGATCACATCGAGCACCAGTTGCCCTCGATCAAGGCGCCCACTTTGATCATCCGCGGAGGAACCGATCCCACCGTTCCCCAAGCCGCCGCGCTAACCATGCATCGCCTTCTGCCGGGCAGCGAACTGCTCGTGATCGAGCACCAGCCCCATTGTGTCCACTACACCGACCCGGAGACCGTTTGCCGGGCCATCGAAGCTCATGCCAGCAAATCCCCCGCTCGATAATGCCGGAATCGCGGAGTTGCTCATCCGCGAAGCGGAAGCGGCGGAGGGGCACCGGCAGATGGCCTTCAAGCGCGCGGCCGGTGAGGCCTTCATGTGGCCGGAGGAAGCCGCCGCTTTGAGAGCCGCCGGCCGCTCGCTCACGGAGTTGGCGGGCGTGGGCCCTTCGATTGGCCAGCGCATCCATCGCTGGCTCGATTCTCCGCCGACGCTCGAGCCGCCGCCCATCCGGAGCGAATTCCTTACTCTGGCGCGGGCCCGAAAGATTCTCGCCAAAGCGCCGGACTGGAGCGCGCGGCTGCGTGGAGATCTCCAGATGCACACCGTCTGGAGCGATGGCGGCGGCACCGTGGCCGAGATGGCCGCCGGGGCCATCCAGCGCGGGTACCAGTACATCGCGATCACCGATCATACGAAAGGGCTCAAGATCGCGGGCGGGTTGGATGAGCCGCGGCTCGCGGAGCAGGGGCGCGAGATCGACGCCCTCAATCGCGATTTCCGAAAGCAGAAGATCGACTTCACCGTCCTGCGTTCCGCGGAGATGAATCTTTCCACCGCCGGTGAAGGCGATATGGAACCGAAAGCCTTGCGGAAGCTCGATCTGGTGCTCGGCTGCTTTCACTCCGCCTTGCGCCGCACCGAGGATCAAACGGATCGCTACCTCGCCGGCGTGCGCAATCCGCACATCCAGATTCTGGGCCATCCACAAACCCGCGTGTACAATCGGCGCGAGGGATTGCAGGCGGACTGGAGCAAGGTGTTCGCCGAAGCGGCCAGGCTGGACAAAGCCGTGGAAATCGACGGCTACGCCGACCGCCAGGATTTGCGGGTAAGCCTGCTAAAAATCGCGCGAAAAGAGGGCGTGAGGATTTCCCTCGGCACCGATGCCCACCACCCGGAGCAGCTCGCGTTCATCGAGCTCAGCCTCGCTGCCGCTCACCTGGCGAAGATTTCTCCCGAGCGCATCATCAACTTCATGCCGGTCAATGAGCTGAAGCGCTGGGCTCGCGAGCGGTGACGCGCCTTGAAGCCCAAGGCCGCGCGGCTTACGAAGAGACCATCAAAGTGCAAATCCTCACGGCAGTGTGTTCGTGCATCGCTTTGGCCTTCACCGCCACTGCTGCCGAAGATGCGCCGCCACCGCCCTCCCCGGAGATCGTCGTCCCTGTGCGCGTCCATCTCATGCGTTCGACCACGGACGCCTCGATGAACACCAGCCTGACCGAGCGGGACGTGGCGCGCATCTTCGAGAAGGTAAACCGCGTCTGGGGCCAGGCCGGTATCCGGCTCGAAATCGAATCGGTAGTCGAGACGCGCGCCGCTCCATTGCCGCCGCCGGAGCAACCGATGCCGGAGCATGTGCGAATGAAGGCCGCCATCCCGAAGGAGCAGTTGAGCGCCACCGCCGTCGATATTTGTTACGTGAAGGAGATCCGGCCCAATGGCTTCTACTACGGCGAATTCATCGTAGTGAAAGACACCGCCCGGCTTCGGGAAGTGCCGGCCGGTCTCGACGAGCCGCTGCCGCGCGTCACCTCGCACGAGCTTGGCCATGCGTTCGGCCTGAGCCACCGCCAGGCCATCACCAACCTCATGGCTTCGGGCACCACGGGCTTTTCGCTGAACGCCCTCGAAATCGCTGCCGCCCGGGAAGGAGCCGCGCAGCCCTCGTCCACCCCCGCGCCTCCCGCACCTTGCATTTCCGGTTCGCCGCGCTAAGGAGAGCCGATGCTCCGATTGCTGATTGCCACTCTTCTTGCGATGCCGCTCGCCTGCTCCGCCGGGCTGGCCTGGAAGCAGCCGATCCAGGAGTTTCAATGCACGCCCGAGCAGAAGAGCGTCGAGGCGCGCTTCGCCTTCAAAAACACCGGCGCCGCGCCCGTGACGATCAAATCGATGAAGTCCTCCTGCGGCTGCACGACCGCCCGGCTGGATAAGAAAACCTACGCCCCCGGGGAGACCGGGGAGGTGGTCGCCAATTACAGTTTCCGCGGCCAGACCGGCGCTCTGCGGAAAATCGTCACCATCACCACGGACGACGGCGCGCAGCCCATCGTGCTCGATATCCGCGTTTTCCGGCACGAGCCCTTCGAGGTGAAACCGAGCCTGGTCTATTGGCGCACCGGCGATGCGGGCGAAGCGAAGTCCGTGCAACTACTCGCCAATAACTACCCGGTGCGCGTGAAAAGCGTCACCAGCTCCAACCCGCGGGTGAGCGCCTCGCTCCAGGCAGTGAAGGAAGGCGAGCAATACACCGTGACCGTGAAGCCCGCGGATACCGCGCAAAAGGAGAACGCCGAGATCACCGTGCTCACCGATTTCCCCGCCTCGGCGCCGCGCTCCTATACCATTTACGCGCGGATCAAGTGATCCGCCGCGCCTTTTTCCAATCCCTCGTGCTGGCCGCGCTCGCGCTCGTGCCCGCGCTCGTCTCCGGCGTCATCCAGCTCAAGCGCGAAGAGCCGCTCGCCGCCGGCGAAATCCGCGCCGCCACCGCCCGCATGTGGGGCGAGCAGGTGCTCTTCGTCGATGCCCGCAACGCCAAGCGCTTCGACGAGGCCCACATCCCCGGCGCCGTCCTGCTCAATACCGAGCAGTGGGGCGCGCTCTTCCCGGCTTTTCTCGATGCCTGGGACCCCGACAAAACCGTGGTCGTCTACTGCGATGGCGGCGGCTGCGAAGCCAGTCACGACGTGGCCGAGCGCCTCCGCCAGGAGCTGCAAGTGCAGACCGTCTTCGTGCTGAAAGGAGGCTTTCCCGCATGGCAAAGAAACTGATTGAGGGGACCGCGCTCGCCATCCGCCTCGCCCTCGCGGCGCTCTTCCTCTACGCCGGCGCCATCAAGATCTGGGATTGGAAAACCGGCGCCTCGGCCACCCCCGGCTTTTTCGAGGACGTGATGAACTTCCAGCTCACCTCCTGGGACATTTCCATGGCCATCGCCGTCTACCTACCCTGGCTGGAAGTGATCACCGCCCTTGCCCTTCTCCCGCGCCGCTTCCGCCTCGGCGCGCTTAGCATCCTCGCCGTGCTCAGCGTCGTCTTCCTCGGCGCCCTCACCAGCGCCTGGCACCGCGGCCTGGATATCTCCTGCGGATGTTTCGGCCGCGAAACCATCGCCACCGATTTCCCGGTCGTCATCACCCGCGATCTCCTCTTGCTCGCCGCCATCGCCTTCGCGCTCTGGGCCGAAGCGCAGCGAGCTCGTAGCGCAGACTTCCAGTCTGCCGTACCGCCGACGTCCCGTCGGCCTCCCCCGGCGGATTAGAAAATCCGCGCCACACACACTTCACTCCTGCGCCGCCTTCAGCCGCGCATCAGCCAAATCGAGCCGGTACAGCATCTGATTATAGTCATAGTAAGGCGTGCGCCCCTCGCGTCCCGAGAAGGTATGGCTATACGTTCCCTCGAAATAGATCAGCCGCCCGCCCTCCTCATCGAAAAACGAATGCTGCACAGGGTTGTAAAAAGAATAGCGATCATGCGTCGCGATCTTGATTGCACTCTTCCACGGCCCAGTCGGCGCGGCAGCCTCGGCATACCAAACTTCGCCTAGATACGAAGACTTGCCGCCCTCCTGCACCGCGATGAGCACCCACCGTTTCCGATATTCGTTCCAGCGCACGGACCCCCGGTGCAGTGTCACCCGCTCGCCGGTCGCCGCCTCGGCGGGGCTCACGCGGCACTCCTCCGCCTTGATCAGTGCTTGCTTCAGCCAGCGCCTCTCCTTCGGTGACTCCATCGGCGCCACGTCCTTGCGCCAGGCATAGTCGAGCGCGCCATCGTCGCGGCGGCGCGGCGCACCGGCCGCGTCCGCGCAGGTCCACGCCTCGTAGCTCTCGGTGCGGAGCAGCGCCGGGAGCCGGGCGGGCACGCGCACGTGCAGCCCCACGTCGCCAAAGTAGAGGTAATCGATCTCGCCCTCGCGCACCGGCGTCGTCTGCCCATGGAGAATGCGCCACGGTTCCTTCACCGGAAAGACGCCGGCGGATTCGAACACCTCCCTCTCATCGTCGAAAACCGCGATGCCCTGCTCGAGCAGCTTCTGCATTCCCTGGCGGCGGGTGTACCGCGCCACCAGCCGCTCCCGCCCTGCGTCATCGCCCACCGTGGAGAGCCCATCCAGCCAGACCAGCGCGCCCTTCTCGCCCAGCGGCGCCATCTCGCGCGCAAAGCCGTCCTTTCCCGTGATGTATTGAAAATTCACTCCCTGCGCCGGCGCCAGTCCGCCCTTTCCCGGCAGTTCCGACCACGCGCTCGCCGTCCGGAAATTCCCGAGCGGATACGACATCCGCATCGTATCGCCCCAGAGCCAGAAAATGCGCCCGCGGTACACCGCCGCGTGCACCGAATCCTGCCCGGCCACGCCGCCGCTGCCCAGCGGCTGCGCCAGCGGAGGCTTCGCGCCGAGCAGCACGCTGTCGCGATAGATCCCCTGCCCCGTGAGCCGGCAAATGCGCTCGGCGATATTTAGCCGCTTGGCCTTCACCGTCGCCAAGCCGCCCGGCTGCGGCGTCAGTTTCGCGCCGGGAAACCCAAAGCCATCCGTTGGGAAAGCGTACCCGTGGCTGCGCATGGAAAAGAAGATTGGCACGCCCATCTGCCCCGGCTCGGCGAAGGCTGCCCGCCCCGCGCTATCGGTCACGAAAAGCTGATTCGCCATCGTCTCGAGCTCCACCAGCGGCACGCCGCGGCCCGTGGTCTCGTCCACGATTTCAATGCGAAACGGCTCCGCGGCAAACGCCGCGCCGAGCAGCAGTGCACCCGCGATCGAAACTCGGAGCAAGGCGGTGATGGCGCGCATGATCCGGGATCACTGCTTCGCTCGGCGAGCCTAATCCTTCCGCTCGCTCTTCCACCGCTCCCGCCCTTTTTGCACGATGTTGTCGAATTTTCGCGTCTGCTCCGGCTTCAAAATCCCGCGCACTTTCCTCTCCGCCTGCTCGAGCGCCTCCTCCACTTGCGGCTGGGTCTGCTGCCGCAAGGCGGCGAGCTTGATGCGCGTCTCGTTTACGATGTGCTGCAGCATCTGCTCCTGCTCCTGGTCGAGCTTGAGCTCCTTGCGCAGCCGCGTCACGACCACGTCAACCACCTTCTCCGGTCCACCCTCGACCACCCCGCGGATCTTCTGGTTGATCACGCCGGTGGCCAGCACCGCGCCGCAGATCACGCCGAAGACGAAAATTAGGAAAACCCCGAGGAAACCCCTGAGCCGCTTCATTGGGCCTGGCTCTCCCCGGTCATATACGAGACAAGCGCGTGCTCCTCGCCCCGGCCGGCCTCGGCCCAGAGCGGCGCCTGCGCCTGCACCCACGCGGTGGTGGTCCGGCTCCAAAATGCCGCCGCGAGCGCGAGCGCGGCGAAGTACGGACAGAGCCGCCACGCCCACGAAAAGACCGAGCCGCTCCGCTCCTCCGCCAGGCGCGCCAGCAACCGGGTCTCGAAGGCATACTCGAGCCGCGAATGATCGGGCGCGGCCGCGCGGGCATCGGCGAAAAGTTGGTCGAGATCGGGCGTGGGGCTTTTATTCATGGGCGTTTTCCAGGATTTTCTTTAACCGTGCGCGAGCGCGGAAGGCGCGCACTTTGACGTTGCTCTCGCTCCAGCCGGTGAGCTGGGCCACTTCGCGGATCGGCCGCTCCTCCAGCTCGCACAGCGTGAGAATGAGCTGCTCGTCTGCCGCGAGCTGCGCCATGCCGAAGCTGAGCCACTCGCGCGCGCGCCGCGCCGCCGCGGCCGCTTCCTCCGAGCCATCGTGCAGCTCGTACACGAAATCCTCCAGCGGCACCTGCTCGCGCACCCGCCGCTCTTTCCGCAAAAAATCGTAGCACGCCGTGACCGTGAGCCGCGCCAGCCAGTGCTCGAACGGCGCGTCGTGCCGGAACTTCGCCAGGTGCCGGTACACCCGCAAAAAGACCTCTTGGGCCAGGTCGTCGAGCTGGTGGCTATCCCGCGCAAACCGCCCGGCCGTGGCGAAGACGCGCCGCTTGTGCCGGCGCACCAGCTCGGCAAACGCCTCCTCGCGCCCGCCCAGCACCTCGCGGACGAGCTCTTCATCGGCTGGCGCGGGAATTTCTGCCATCGGCAGCGTTCCTTAGCGGTTGCCGCGGACGATGGAAAGGCGAGGAAATACAAGGGATGCGGGCATGGGGTCTTTGCAGGAGAGACGCGGCGGGGTGGAAAATGGTTACAGTATGTGGAAAGCCGGATTGACGCGCCTGCGGCCGGCGCCTACTCCTCGCCGAGTGAAACAATGTGGATCGGGTGGACTCGATAGCGACGCTCTGGCGCTGGCGGGGAGATCGGGTCTGCGCTCAAAACGGGCTTGCTGATTGCCAGCGCGAAGCAACGCCCACCCCATACCTGAATCAGTCCCGGAGCAACCAACACCCCTTATGTTCCCCTACACCGATCCCGCCGGCCTGAACTTCCTCAACAAGCTCACCGTCGAGGCCGCTTTCCGGCGCATCATCGATGCCGAGTACGACCTCGCGGCGCGGCAGGACAACTCGGCGATCACCTGGCTCGAGGCTTTCGACAGCGTCCCCGCGGCACAAAAGAAGATCGAGAGCATCTCCTGGCTGGCCTTTCCCATCGTTGCAGGGGCAGGCGTCCCGGCCGCCCAGGTCGACACGAATCGATTTGAGCTCCAGGAAGAATACGTGGAATGGCGCGCCGAGCGATCCGGGGGCGCGGTCCGAAGCGTCGTTTTCACGACGGAATTCCCAGAGTACTTTGAAGCGTTCGCCGAGGCCGGGCACGACGATTTGGTCGCAGCGATTCGGCAGATTGACCCGGCGGCGAACCCGACCGCGCGTGAGCTTTACGGAAGAAATACTCCATCCGCAGACCCGCTGCAGCGATCCACCGACTTCCGATCCAATCGGCAGGCGAACCCTTGGAATAATGGCGAAAAGGGGATTCTCTGCCTCGCGCACGGGTCCAACACGCTCGGCGCGCTTTTCGGTCTGCTCAGGGCGTGCGGCGTCGATAAATCTCCCGCGCCGATCGCCGCGACCTGCGCCAACGCCGGCGGGGGCGCCTGCGTGGTGGGCCGCGCCTCGGATCCCACCGTTTGCTCGGCGGCGCAAGGCTTGGCCCGCGAGGAGAAATGTTTCACCCTGATCGACCCCGCCGGCATTCGCATCCTTGAGCTGGAAGGGGATTGGACACTCGATGACGAGGACATCGACCTGAATGACTTCGCGAACAATAACGGAATTTGGAAGCTGGAACGAGGCGGACGCCGCGGCACTCTCACCATCCCACCCGGGCTTCGCCTCGGCGGTGACCCAGTCACCAGCGGCGCACAAGTCTCCAGGAGGGTCCGCGTCGTGGCCGAGGTCGTCACCGCGGCGGAAAACGTGCTCCCGGATTGGGCACGCACCGGCAACGAAGACTTGGGGCGCGGCGGCGTGTAAGGAACCCGCAGCCCATGCGTCCCCTCGTGCTTTCCGCGGTCCGCTTCGGCGCGCTGCTGTGCGCTTTGGCCGGCGCCGCCGCGGCCCAGGTTCCATTTTCGCTCGTTCAGCCCAAGGATGGTAAGCCCGCTGTCCAGATCAGCGCGCAAGAACTGGCGGAGCTCGGCGATCCTCTCTTCCGGCTCGCCCTAAAGGACCACGCGAGCGAGGGCAGCCTCAATGCGCTGATCGCGCTGCTCGGCGGCGAGGCTGACGCGAAACCGCGGATCTTTGCCGTGCATGAGAACATCGCGGACGCCGCGAAGGCGGAAGAAAGGCGCGATGGGGAACGCCGCGTCGTGATGGGTTTCGAGGGAAGTGCCGGCCCGGGAGGCGAAAAGCTCGCGCGCAATGTTTTTTTCTCCTTCGTCATCGGCGCCGCCGGGTGGCGTGACCGCCCGGGCGGCTTGGAAGCGATTGGCTGGGACCAAGCCCGCGGCCGGTACAACTACTACCGGCTCGACAACAACGCCTGGCGCCTCCGCGCCACTTCTGTGGATGCAGATTTGAAGACGCCGCTCGAGCGCGAGGGAACGTGCCTGCGCTGCCACGTGAACGGCGGTTTGGTGATGAAGGAACTGTTCCTGCCGTGGAATCATTGGCATTCCAGCGAGACGCAGGGCGACATCACCCGCTATCTCGCGGGGGTCGATCCCACGAATTGGCCCGTCACCGTCGACGACAACTTCGCGAAGCGCCTCGACGTTGCCGGCAAGCTTGAAAATCAAGTCATGGACGCAAACCGGAGGTTCAATCGGAAACGTCTTGCGGCGATGCTCGCGCGGAACGGCGCCGGCCTGGAGGAAGTCACCGAGAGAGACGGGAAATCCTTTGGCAAGGTGGCCCAGGGAAAGCGGCTGCTCCGCCCGCTTTTCAAGACGGGCGAATTCAACCTGACCTCCGCCCGTGAACTTTCCGGCCGGCATCGCCCGGAGGGCCGCGACGATTCGGATCCCGCAAAGCTGATTGGCATTCCGGCGACCTTCTTCCTAAATGCCTTGTTGATCGGTGGAGGGGACTCTCCGGGATTTGCCGGCTTGGGCGTGCCCAAAGTCCGCGAACTTCCGGACATCGTCGCCTTGACCGCGGGAGTGTACCGGCAGTTGGTCGATAGCAAGCAAGTGAAGTGGGGCGGAAAGCCCGGCGATGTGCATTCGGCCTGGCTCACGCCGGAGCCCTCGTTCATCGAGAACGACTTGCTGAATCTCGCCCTTCTCAAAGGGATCGTCACTCCGCACTTCCTCGCCGCCACCTTGGCCGTGGACCTCGAACGCCCGGTCGTTTCCGCACGCCGTGAGCAGCTCAAGGATTTCGTGCCAGACGAGTTTCCCTACCTCATCCTGCCAGAGGGCACGGACATCCCCTCGTTGCCGCGCGACGCGGCGAACGACGAGCTGACGCGCTTGGTGATCGCGAAGCTGGAGGCTGCCCATCCGGCGCCCGGCTCTCCCGGCGCCGAGTGGCTGGACAACTTGAAGGCCCCCGACGCCGTAGCGCTCCTGCGCGATCGAATCGATAAGCTGAACGCGGATACGCGGACGCGCGCCTCCACGGACGCCGGCCGCACCAAACTGCTGGAGGAGCTCTTCGCGCGTCTCATCGAGGTTCGCCAAGCGGTCCGCAACGATCCCGTCGTAGGCAATCTCGACGAGACGGCGGATGGCCGGCTGCTGCCGGTTCCGTAAAGGGCAGTTCCAAAAGGTCGAATCGTTCTGCCGGTCTCCGTCTTCGACAAAAGACGAAAGTTCCAAAATCCGCTTTCGCTTTTTCATTGCTCCCGATCCGAACGAGGCTACGGTTCTCGCCCTTTTTCCTTTCGCCGGGCTCGCGCCGGCGGCCAGCCCTGCCTTTGCGCCATGATCATCGTCACGAAACCCGAAGCCACCGAGGACCAGATCGCCCACCTCGCCGATCGCATCACCGAGTGGGGCCTCAAGTTTGAAATCAGCCGCGGCGCCATGCGCACGGTCATCGGCGTGATCGGCAGCGAGGATGTCATCCGCGAAAAGCCGATCGCCGCCATCCCCGGCGTGGAATCGGTGATGCCCGTGCTGAAGCCCTACAAGCTCGTCTCGCGCGAGTTTCGCGGCGGCAATAGCTCGAAGGTGAAAATCGGCGACGTCACCATCGGCGGCGACGAAGTGGTGCTGATGAGCGGCCCCTGTTCGGTCGAAAACCGCGACCAGATCACCTCCATCGCGCGCGACATCGGCCAGGCCGGCGCGAAAATCCTCCGCGGCGGCGCCTTCAAGCCGCGCACCTCGCCCTACGCCTTCCAGGGCCTCGGCGAGGAAGGCCTGCGGCTGCTCGCCGAGGCCCGCGCCGAGACCGGCCTGCCCATCATTACCGAGATCATGGATACCAAGCATCTCGAGGTGCTGGAAAAGTACGCCGACTGCCTCCAGGTCGGTGCCCGCAACATGCAAAATTTCTCGCTCCTCAAGGAAGTCGGCCGCTCGCGCCTTCCCGTGATGCTCAAGCGCGGCATGAGCGCCACCATCAAGGACCTCCTCATGAGCGCCGAGTACATCCTCTCCGAGGGCAACTTCAACGTGCTCCTCTGCGAGCGCGGCATCCGCACCTTCGAGACCTACACCCGCAACACCCTCGATCTCAACGCCGTCCCCGTCCTCAAAGCCGAGACCCATCTCCCCGTCGTCGTCGATCCCACCCACGGCGTCGGCCTGCGCGAGCACGTCGGCGCCATGGCCCTGGCCGCCGTCGCCGCCGGCGCCGATGCCATCATGATCGAAGTCCACAACTCCCCCGAGCTCGCCAAAAGCGACGGCGAGCAGGCTCTCCTCCCCCACGAATACGCCGACCTCGTCCAACGCATCCGCAAAGTGGCGGAAGCGGTGGGGCGGACCGTGTAGCTGGCGAGCCCGCCCTACTGCAGCGCCGCCGGCTTCACGCCCTTCTTCCCGCCGTTGAACCCATACATCGTCGGCTGGTAGTCACCCACGATCGCCACGTCTGCCTTGGCCGGCACTTCGAGTTTGGTGGCCCAGTAGACGCCGTTCACGAGCATGCGGCGGAGGCCCTCGTTCAGCAGGTCGGTCGCCGCGCCCATGGTCGTGTTCAGGACGCTCACCTTTTTGCCTGATTCGGCGGTCCATTCGCGGGTCCAGGCGATCGGTTGCATGGGGTTGTTCTTCGGCCCTTCGAGCGCGGGATCGGTGGGCTTCATGCCCGTGAGGATTTCCCCGGAGAGCAGGATCGTGGAATCGGCCGGCGGGTGCGCCTCGTAAACATCGGTGGTGCCAAAGACATCATCGACCCCGCGAAGCACCGGATGGCTGCGGGCCTCCAGCTCGATCACGCCGCGGGTAGCCTCCATTTTGTGCGCGCCCCTATGCGACACCCACGTCTCGCCGAGCACCTGCTTGCCGAAGCCGCCGGGCCAATCCTTGCTGTTGTAGCTAAACTTCGCGTACGGGCTCTTGGAGCCGGCGCCGTAATTGAAGGCGTGCGTGGAGGTGCGCAGCCCGATTACCGGCTTGCCCGCATTCAGGTAATCCACGAAATGCTTCATCTGCTCGTCCGGCAGCTCGCGGAAGCGGAGCAGCATCACGCAAGCGTCGGCGGTATCGAGCGCCTCGATCCCGGGGATGTTGTTCGTCGTGTTCGGGTCGATCGCGCCCGTCTTCGGATCGATCGAAAAAAGCACCACGCTGCGAAAGCCATGCCGCTCCGAAAGAATGCGCGCCAGTTGCGGCAGCCCCTCCTCCGAGCGGTACTCCTCATCGCCCGAGAGGAAAACGACCGTCTTGCCTTTGCCGGGCCCGTCTTTCCCCTCGTAAACAACGAATTGCTTTTCCTGAGCGCGGAGAGGGGAGAGGGCGAAGAGCGCGAGGAGGGGGAGAAGGTGGAGGGCTTTCATGGGAAGGGATTGCGGGAAGGTTCTTAATCTTAATCCTAATCTTAATCTTAGTCCCTCCGCCCCCTCCAAGGATTAAGATTACGACTACGACTACGATTAAGAGCCCCCCTACCCCGCCGTGAGCGCCGTCCGCTCCTCCGTCAGCGACCCGGTCTTCTCCAAAAAATAATCGTATCCGCCCGGAAACGCCGTCACCTGCCCCGCATTCACCCGCAGCACCTTGTTCGCGAGCTTCCGGATGAAATGCACGTCGTGCGAAATGAAGACCAGCGTCCCCTCGTACCGCTCGAGCGCGAGGATGAGCGATTCGACGGTGTGGATGTCGAGGTGCGTGGTCGGCTCATCCATGAGCAGCAGATTCGGCGGGTCGACGAGAAACTTGATCAGGTTGAGCCGGGTCTTTTCGCCGCCGCTTAAGACCGCGGTCTTTTTGTAGATGTCGTCCTTGCGAAAGAGGAAGGAGCCGAGGATGCCGCGGGCGTCGTTCCTCGCGGAGGTCGGTGCCGGCAGCCATCACTTCCTCCAGGACGGTTTTCTCGGGATCGAGCGTGGCGGCGCGATGCTGGCTAGAAGTAGCCGATCTTGGCGTTGTGTCCGAGATTCGCGATCGCCCTTCTGAAACTCGACCACGCCCGCGAGAATCTTCAGCAGCGTCGATTTCCCCGCGCCGTTCGGGCCGACCAGCACCGTCCGCTCGCCGCGCTCGATCGTGAGATCGAGGCCGCGAGTAGACCTTGTTCGCGCCATAGGACATGTGGATGCCTTCCAGCGAGATGACGCGCTGTCCGCTGCGCGGCGGCTGCGGAATTTGGAACCGGAACGGCTTGCGCGGCGGCAGCGGCTTCTCGATCAGCTCCATGCGCTCGATCTGCTTCAGCTTGCTCATCGCCTGCGCACGCCTTCGAGGCGACGGACCGGAAGCGATCGTAGAACTCGCGTAGCGCGGCGATCTCCTTTTGCTGGTTCTTGTACGCGGCCGATCTGCTGCTCGTACCGCTCGTCTTTCTGCCGGAGGAAATCGGTGTAGTTGCCGGTGTAGGCGACCAGCTTCCGCTCGTGGATTTCATGCACGGCTTCCACGATCTCATCCATGAACTGCCGGTCGTGCGAAATGAGCAGCACGGCGCCGGAATAGTTCTTCAGATACTTCTGCAGCCAGAGCAGCGAGAGCAGGTCGAGGTGGTTCGTCGGCTCGTCGAGCATGAGCAGATCGGGCTCCATCACGAGCAGCCGCGCGAGATGCGCGCGCATGATCCAGCCGCCGCTCATCTCGCGGCCCAGCCGCTGGAAATCCGCCTCGCGATAGCCGAGGCCCGCGCAGCATTTCTTCGCCTTCGCCTCCACCTGCGGATCGCTCAGCGCCTCGTGCTTGGCGTGAGCCTCCAGGTACTCCGGCGCCTTCCACGTCGCCGGCCTGCTCCAGTTCGTGCAGGCGCTTTTCCAGCGCGGGCACCTCGCCCTCGCGGCCCGTCGCGACGTCCATCACCGTCTCATCGCCGACCGCTTCGCCTTCCTGCGGCAGATAGCCGACCATCGTCCATTCGTCGCGCTCGATGGTGCCCGAGTCCGGCTCGTCGCTGCCGCAGGATGATCGAGAAGAGCGTCGATTTGCCCGCGCCATTCGGCCCGACCAGCGCGACCCGCTCGCCGTAGTTGATGGTCATCGACGCATTCTCGAAGAGCGTGCGGCCACCGACCGATTTCCTGACGTCGCGAATAGTGAGCATGGCGTAAAAGGGCCGGGTACCTTGGAGAGGAAACCCGTCGAGTCAAGCGGGCGGAGCCTCCTCGATCCCACCCGAGCCCCCGCGTTACGCCGCCAGCGCTGCCGAAAGCTGCGCGTGCCGCTCCACTCCTGCGCGCACGGCAGAGAGGATTGTCCCGTTGTCGACGGGCTTGAGGAGCACCCGGAAGAGGTCGACGCCAACCGTCAGCCCCGGCTCAAGCGTTAGCCGGTGATCACCGCTCATCAGGATTCGCACGGTCTCAGGCGCCAGTTGCTGAACCGCTGCAAGAAGCTGGAGACCGTTGCCATGCGCCATGGAGAGATCCGCCACGATCACGGCAAACGGCTGCACCGCCGCTTCGAGGATGCGCCGCGCCTCGTCGCCACCCGAGGCGGTCTCGACACGGAATTCAGAGGAAAGCACGCGCTTCATGAGGAGGCGCATCGCGCTGTCATCATCGACGAAGAGGACGGGAAACATTGCAGAGCCTTAATGCAAGAATCCGGCCACGGGTTATGGAAAATATAATTACTACTGGCAATTCTTGATTCTGGCCCCGCAAGGCATGGCCCAAGCTAGCTACTCGCCACATGATCTTCCTGGAAAATCCACCGCCCTCATTCGAGCTCTGCCACGAATCTCTCGTCACCTGCCTCCGTGCCGAGATCGAGGAGCTCGGCGGGCTCGTCGCCCTTTTCGAGAAGGAACAGACCGCGATCCTGGCGCGCAACTCCGATGAAGTTTTGGAAATTGCCGGCAAGATCGAAAAGCAAGCCCTCGCGACCCGGGCTCGCCGCAAAGAACGCGAGGCGGTGATCCAGAGCATCTCCCCGGTGGAGAATGAGCAAAGGCTCACGATCAACGATCTCATCCCGCTCCTGCGCGAGCCGGTGCGGCCTCTGGTGCAGGCGCTCAAGGAGGAGATCAGCCGGCTGATCAATCACACCCGCCGGCGGGCCCTGCAAAATCAAGCTTTGCTCTCGCGGACGTTCGAGACCAGCGGCGATATGGTGCGGAGACCGCAGCGCGATTTGGAGCCGGCCCTCAACCTTCGCAGCGGCCTTGGATCGCGCGACCGTCTCGGGACCGGCAAACTCTTTCCCCGAAGCTGACCGCAAAAGAAAACGCCGCCGGTCATCCCGGCGGCGCTTTGCAAAACTGAGGTCCAGTCCAACCGCGACTACTGCATCGAGAGGTAGTCGCCCTGATCTTCGTTCGGGCGGTCCTGGAAATCTTTGCGGCCGGGGAGCAGGCCGAGCGTCTGGTAGCTCTGCGACTGCTGCTTCTTATACGCCGCGCCGTCGCCGCCCTTGCGGATGATCACGAAGCCCTTGTCCTTGTAAGGATCGGAAGCGGTGTTATCGAGCGCCTTGTTGTACTCCACATTCTTGGTGGCAGCGAAAAGGGTGGAGGCGCCGTCGCCGTCGGTGGCCTTGTAGATTTTGAAGGCCATGTTTTTCCCGCTGAAAGTGCCTTCCGTGCCATCCCAAGGCGTGATGCCGGGCGCGCCGGCCACTTTGATCACGTCGGAGGCCTTGAGGTAATCGTACTTCATCAAACGCTCCATGTATTGGGTGACATTGGAGATTTGCCCGGTGCCCTGGCGGTTGGCGAGATCGCCGGGCCAGCCGAGATTTACGTCGCCCTGCACGGTGCCGTCGGTGGCCATCTGGAACCCGGCGAGGAAGATTTGGCGGCCATTATTGACCGTCTGGGTAAGCTGACCTTTGACGAGCGCGCCGGTGATGGCGGGCACAGCCAGGCTCGCCAGAATCGCGATGATCGCGATGACGACAAGGAGCTCGATAAGGGTGAAGGCGGATGGACGGCGCGGGGAGATTTTCATGGGGGAGTTGATAAAAGTTTTCTGATATTAGGACGAAAATGCGCGGGAGCAATCAGAAAGTGCCAAAACCGCGAAATTTTTTTGAATCAAAACCGATTGGCCGGTGTTCTATTCGGCCGGCAAAGTCGCCACTTCCCGCTGCTGTTTGAGCCCGACGACCCCAAGGGGCGGCAGGCGGAGAACCAGCGAGTGCGATTTGCCCTGCCAGGAAATCGGCTCGGCGTGGACTGGCCGCCGTAATTCCCGATATTGCCGCCGCCGTAGGTTTGGGCGTCGGTGTTGAGGACCTCCTCGTAGAAGCCTTCGCCGTTTACGCCCACGCGGTAGGCCTCCGCGGACGACCGGCGTGGCATTGATCACGAAAACGATGATATCGCCGCTGCGCGACTTGCGCATGAAGGCGATGACCGAGTTGTCGCTGTCGTGGAAATCGATCCACTCGAAGCCGGCGTAGGTGTCGTCCTGATCGTAGAGCGCGGGCTCGTTGCTGGTAGAGCCAGTTGAGGTGCTGCACGAGGCGCTTCAGGCCGTCGTGCTCCGGCCAGTCGTTGAGATGCCAGTCGAGGCTCTGGTTGTGATTCCATTCGCGCCACTGGCCGAATTCGCCGCCCATGAAGAGCAGCTTCTTGCCGGGATGCGCGTACATCCACGCATAGAACATCCGCAGGTTCGCAAACTTCTGCCACACGTCGCCGGGCATCTTGTTGAGCAGCGAGCCTTTGCCGTGCACCACTTCATCGTGGCTGAAGGACGAGGATGAAGTGCTCGTGGAAAGCGTAGATGAGCGAGAAGGTGATGTCGCCCTGGTGGAACCGGCGATGGACCGGCTCCTGCTCCATGTACTGGAGGAAGTCGTGCATCCAGCCCATGTTCCATTTGAAGCCGAAGCCGAGGCCGCCGAGGTAAGTGGGGCGCGACACGCCGGGCCAGGCGGTGCGATTCCTCCGCGATGGTGATGATGCCGGGGAAGCGCTCGTAGCAGACTTCGTTGAAGCGCTTCAGGAAATAGATCGCGTCGAGGTTTTCGCGGCCGCCGTGGATGTTCGGCACCCATTCGCCGGGCTGGCGTGAGTAATCGAGATAGAGCATCGAGGCCACCGCATCCACGCGCAGGCCGTCGATGTGATATTCGATCGAACCAGAAGAGCGCGTTCGCGATGAGGAAATTGCGCACCTCGTTGCGGCCGTAATTGAAGATGAGCGTGCCCCAATCCATGTGCTCGCCGAGCCGCGGATCGGCATGCTCGTAGAGGTCGGTGCCGTCGAATTCCGCGAGGCCGTGCGCGTCCTTCGGGAAATGCCCGGGCACCCAATCGAGGATGATGCCGATGCCTTTCTGGTGCGCGCGATCGACGAAGTAGCGGAACTCGTCCGGGTTGCCAAAGCGGCTGGTCGGCGCGTAGTAGCCGGTGACCTGGTAGCCCCACGAGCCCTCGAAGGGATGCTCCGCCACCGGCATCAGCTCGATGTGCGTGTAGCCCATGTCGATGGACGTAATCGAGGAGCTCATCGGCGAGCTCGCGGTAGCTGAGGAAACGGTCGCCCTCCTCCGGCTTGCGCCGCCATGAGCCGAGATGCACCTCGTAGATGCTCACGGGCGCGCTGGTGCCACTCCGTCTCGCGGCGCTTCTCCATCCACGCCGCATCGTTCCACGTGTAGCGGTCGAGATCGAAGACGAGCGAGGCAGTCTGCGTGCCGTGCTGGCCGAAAAAGGCGAACGGATCGCTCTTGAGCACGATCTGGCCCCATGCAGTTGCTTGACCTCGAACTTGTAGTGCGTCCCCTCGTCGATCCCGGGCAGGAAGATCTCCCACACGCCGCAGTCCGAGCAGCTTGCGCATCGGGATGCACGCGGCCGTCCCAGCGATTGAAATCGCCGACCACGCTCACGCGCTGCGCATTCGGCGCCCACACGCGAAAGCTGGTGCCCGGCACGCCATCGATCTCGCGTCACGTGCGCGCCAAGATGCTTGTAGAGCTCCCAGTGCTGGCCCTCGCTGAAGAGGTGCAGGTCGAGCGGCCCGAGGATCTGCCCGAAGCGAGTAGGGATCGCGCTCGCTCCACTCGTGGCCGTCCTGGCTGGTGAACTCCAGGATGTAGGGAAAGCGTTCTTTGCGCGCCCTCGATGACCGCCTCGAAAAAGCCGTCGCTGTGCGCCTGGATTCGCCGGATACACCTGCCCCCCCTCGCCAAGCTCGCGCACTTTCACCGACGCGCGCCTCAGGCCGGAACACCCGGACGGAAAGATGCTCGCCCACCTCGTGCATCCCCAGCACCGCGAAGGGATCGCCGTGGTACGCGCCGACGATGGCATCGATGGCGCCTTGCTCGAGAGTCGGGACAGTGACCGTGGAAAGTTTCATGGGAGGAGCTGAGTTTTGCGAGCCGCCAGCAACGGGGCGATAAAATTCCGATAGACGGAAGGCCATGCGTACGCCCGCACGGCTTGGCGTCGAGCCTGAATCGCGGGCGAGGCGGCGAGTTGCCGTCTCAGAATGGCGGCGATTTGCTCCGGCGTCGCCCCTGGATCGAAATAAGTGGCCGCGCCCGGCAGGATGGAGGTGAGCGGCTCCAGGGCTGGGCAAAAGATCGGCAGCCGGTGGAGCGCGGCCTCCAGCAGTGGCAGGCCGAATCCCTCCTGCCGGCTCGGAAAAAAGACCGCATCGGCGAGGCGATAGAAGCCCGCGATGTCTTCGCCGGTGAGCGGGCCGAGATCGCTCAGAAACAAGGCGTCGTTTTCAAGGCGCAGCTCCTTTTGCAACGCGCGCAGCTCCGCCGCGTAAGCCGCCCCCGCCGCGTTGTGCGGATCCTCCGGCGCGGTGACGAGGAGCGCGGCGTCGCACCCGTCCCCGCGGAGGGCCGCGGTCACGCGCAGGCTAAGCTCGATGTTCTTGCGGCGCACGAGCCGGGCGGGATGAAGCAGCACGAGGTCGCGCTCCAGAAGGCGCGCCTGCTCCACGATCGCGCGCCACGCCGGCCGGATCTGCCAGTGATCGAGCGGGGCGATGCCGTTCGGGATCACCCGGCAGCGCTCCGGCGGAACGCCCATCGTTTCCTGAAGCTGGCATTTCCGGCGCTCGCTCACCGCCACATACTCGAAATGCGGGCTGCATGAGCGCAGCGCATCGCCTTCGCTGCCGGCCGGGATCGTGTAATCGGCATTCGCCGCGGCGACATCGTGCACCCAGGCGACGAAGCGCACCTGCGGCAGGCGCTCCGCCAAATCCCAAAGCTGCCGGGTAAGCGAAAGGTCGAACGGCATCGTGAGGAGATTATGCGCGAAGACGATGTGCTGGCTCGCCAGGCGCGGCGCGAAATCGCTGCCGCGCAGCTCCGCGCCCGAAAGGACGGTCACCTCGTGCCCATCTGCCGCGAAGAACGCGGCGTGGTGCTCCATCACCTGCTCCACGCCGCCGATCACGGGAGCGTAGGAATAGTGGAGAAGAGCAATCCGCACAGGCGTGAATAGCCGGTTTCGTGGGCCTTGGGTAGCGCAGGCTTCCAGCCGGCTCGGCGAAGCATCCTGCTTCGCCGCCGCGCGGGCACTGTTATGAGATTAGACGCGGCGCGTACGTGCGGCCCGGCATGATTGCCAGGCGATGCTCACACCTTCGTGCGAGGCACCACTTGTCAAAAAGTCACCACGCTCTTCTCCGACTCCACCGTCACCTCTTCCATGAACGCCTCAATGGTGGCGTGCGACCCGACGCCCGATTCTCCGCGCGAGAGCGCCTCGAGCGAGAACGCCGTGCCCATGCGCGCGCATTCCGTCAGCGAGAGGCCGCCAAGCCGGCCGGCGACGATCCCCGCCACCATGGCATCGCCCGCGCCGACGGTGCTTTTCACCGGGATACCTGGCGGGCGGGCCAATACCGCCTCGTCCGCAGTGACGAAAATGGCCCCATCCGCCCCCATGGAAACGGCCACGAGCTCGACTCCGCTTTCCACGAGCCCGCGCGCCGCGTCGATAATCTCGGCGTGGCTGGAGAGCTTGCGCCCGGTGAGCGTTTCGAGCTCCTGCAGATTCGGCTTGGCCAGGTGCGGCCCCGCCTTCAGCCCGAGGCGGAGGGCCTCGCCGCTCGTATCGAGCGCCACCTTCTGCCCGCGCTCCTTCAGCAATTGGCAGAGCTCGCCATAGATGCCCGCGGGGACTCCCGGCGGAACGCTCCCGGCGAGCACAAACCAGGAGTTCCCGATCTCCGAAAGCTGGTGCAAATGGCGGCGCAGCACGGCGATTTGCACCTCTTCGATGGCGGGGCCGGGAAAGTTGATGTCAGTGGTCTCCTGGCGCGAGGGATCCACCACTTTGATTCCCACGCGGGTCTCGCCCGCGATCAGGATGAAGTGATCCTCGATCTGCTTTCGCTCGAAAAGCTCCTCGAAGGAGATCGAATTCTCACGGCCAAGAAAGCCCGTCACCGCGACGCTGCATCCGTAATCCGCGAGGGCCGAGGCGACGTTCACGCCTTTCCCGCCCGCTGTCGAACGAACCGACTCGACCCGGTTCACCGCCCCCGGAGCGAAGTGGGGAATCGTGAGCGTCCGGTCGATCGCCGGGTTCAAGGTGACCGTGATTACATCGTAGATGTTGTTGGTGAGGCTCATTCGAGATCGCCGTTTCCTTAGGTCATCGGATGTCACCTCCCGTTCGTGCTTCAATTATGAATGGCGGCGCCCAGACTCGATAGCCATGGCGAGTCCATCTTACGGGGAAGCCCGCATCGCCCATCTCACCGTAGCCGGCGATGGCGTGGCTCTGCATGTGGCGCGTGCCGGAGAGGGGCCGCCGGTGATTCTCCTGCACGGCTTCCCGGAAAACTGGAGATCGTGGCGGCCTCAGATTGCGCCGCTCCTGGCGGCCGGTTTCTCCGTCTGGATTCCGGATCTCCGGGGCTATGGCCTCTCAGGGAAGCCAGCCGCGCGGAGCGCCTACGCCATGGCGCACCTGGTGCGGGACGTGGCCGCGCTCGTGCGAGCGACCGGCGAGCCCAAAGCCCATGTGATCGGCCATGACTGGGGTGGAGTGATCGCGTGGAGCTTCGCCCGGGAATATCCCGAACTGCTCGATCGGCTGGTGATCCTGAACGCGCCGCATCCCAGCCTCTACCTGCGGAAAGTTCTGCGCACGCGGCAGATTTTCCGTAGTTGGTACGTGCTTTTTTTCCAGGCGCCTCTTTTGCCGGAGTGGCTCATTTCCGCTTTTGACTACTGGATCGTGCGCAGGCTCTTTCGGCGCAATCCCGCACAGCCGGGCACGTTCTCCCCCGAGGAGATCGAGGCGAAGATCGAGGCGCTCGCTGCACGCGGCTCGCTCACGGCGGCGCTGAATTACTACCGCGCAAACTTCCTCACCCTCGGCCAATCCGCCGCCTCCCCCGCCGTCGCAGCGCCGACGCTCGTCATCTGGGGCGAGCGCGATACCTTTCTCGGGCCGGAGCTTCTCGACGGCCTCGAAGAATATGTGCCGCGCCTGGAAATCCAGCGCCTCAAGGATGCCGGCCATTGGGTGCAAAACGAAAAGCCGCCCGAAGTGAACCAAGCGCTGGTCCGCTTTCTAACGCCGGCCAGCCCGTAAGCCACTATTTCGCCAATCCGCCGGATCTCGGAACGAGCAAGAATGGCGGTTCGATGGCGCGGCCCGAGTAAAGGATCTCCGGCGGCGTCACTACGGGCATCGAGGGCGCGTTTTGGACCGGCGCCTTGATCACGATTGTCCAGGGCGCGGACAAATAGAGCCCGGGCTCCGGGCGCGGGGTCGACGGTGGGCGCGCCTGGTCAGCTAAAGGCAGGACCAGTGGAGGCGACTCCGCCCTGGCCCGCAGGAGGCAAATGCCAGCGAAGGCGACCAGCGCGAGGCTGGTGCAGGCACGGAGGATCGATCGGCGCATGGGGAGCTAACGAGTATACGGATGCGGGGGCCTCGATCTTGGAGTTCCTCGGGCACCGGCTAGTCGCTTAAGATCCATTACCTCTTCCGCGCAGCCAGCACCCTGCTGAGCAGTTCCTCCCCGGTCATGCGGTAGGCCGCTTCGTGCGGGCAGGAGGAGACGCAGCGCGGCTCGGGCGTGTCGCGCTGGCCCTCGGCGTCGCAGAGGTCGCAGGTCGCGGCCTTGGGCTGCGCGACCAGCGCGTCTCGCCGGGCTGGTCGGCGATCGGGAGTCTCGATCGCGGCGGTGCTCGTTGGGGACCATGAAGATGTTGCCGTAGGGGCAATTCGTCGGCGCACAGGCCGCAGCCGATGCAGTGATCCTCGATGACGATCTGGAGGTGCTTGCCGCGGTGGATCGAATCGACCGGGCAGCCGACCATGCAATGCGGTCGGTGCAGGAGCGGCAGGCGGTGGCGACGAGGAAATTCTCGAAGCGCAGGCCGTCGCGGAAGCAGCCGCGTGATCGGCACGCCGTGCGATTCGGTGCCGTGCTGTTGCGACGCAGCCCTTGGTGCATTCGTCGCAGCGCGTGCAGAGATCCAGGTCGAGCACGAGCATGCTCTGGCCTTCGTAGAGCCCCTGCTCGACGTACTCGCGCGAGCAGCGGGTTGCCCTCGTCGTTGCTGCGCAGGCGGGCGAGCGATTGCTCGACGAGCCGGCGGCGGAGGACGGGAAACTGGCGCGACCATCTCGAGGAAATCGGCGCGGCTGAGGCGCGCCAGTTCCAGATGGCCGAGCGCGGAGCAGGTCGCGGTGCGCAGGCCGGCGGGGATCGCATCGCGCGAGATCGTCGCCGGCGCGTTCGAGCGCGGCTCGCGATGCGCGTGGTCGACTTCCTCGACGGTCTTGACGCGCATCCTGCGGCGAAAGCGCGAGCAGGCCGATCTCGCCGAGGATCGTCGCCGGGCCCGCGCGAGATGACTTTCGCCTCGTTGCCCTGAACCGCTGGACGCCGACGCGCACGTGGCCGAGGCGGACGAGGTAGAGATCGTTCGACGCGGTCGCCCTGCCGGAAGAGCATCTGGCCGGGACTGACGCGCACGAAGGAGAGCCGCGGCCGGAGGTAATCGACGATCTGCCGGTATTCGTCCGTCGCCGATGCCCGCGAAACAGCTCGGCGCCTTGCAGCACCAGATCGAGCGACGCGGTCGCGATAGTCGCGCTCGAAGCGCTGGCGCTGGCTCGGCAGCGCGCATGAGGCGGTCGAGCACGTTGCGGCGCACTTCCCAGACCTCGCCGTCCTCGAGCGCGATCACGTCGGCGGTGCGCGGCGTGCCGCTCAGGCAGGCCATTTCGCCGACGATCACATTGGCCGGCGTGAGCTCGACGCGAAACACCGGCGCTGCGACGTGAGCCGAGCAGGCCGCCAGCAGCCCGCTCTCGGCCTGCGCCGCTGAGCGATAGACGATCACTTCCAGCTTGCCCGCTCTTGATGATGAACGCGGTGTTGCCCGGCTCGCCCTGGCGGCAGAGGACCTCGCCGGCGCTTCAGCTGCCGGCGGACGACGAGGCCTTGCTGCCAGAGCAGGAACTTCGGCGGCACGCCGGCGAAGATCGGATCGCGCGATCAGCTCCGCGGCGGACATGACTTCGCGCGGCGCCATCGCGCGCCGCGAGCTTGACCTGCGCGACCGGGCTTGAAGGTGATCGCGCTGGTCGGGCACGAGACCATGCACTCGCCGCACTGCACGCAGCTCGATTCGCCCATCGGTCGTTCAGGTCGAACCCGATGCCGCGGTCGCTCCCTTTGCCGGTGCGGCCGATGACGTGGTTTTCCTCACCTCGTCGCAGGCGCGCACGCAGCGGTCGCACAGGATGCAGGCGCTGTGATCGACCAGGAAAACCGGCGACGAAGCATCGAGCCGCGCCGGCCCGCGCGCGGCGGCGCGGCGCCGGCGGCGGATTGGAGAGCACGTCGAGCTCGGAAACGCGAGACGCTCGGCGCCGCAGCGTTCGGCCATCTGGCCGAGCTCGTTGAAGGGCGCCAGTTCCTTCGCGAGCTCCGGATGCGGCGCGGGCTTGAGATGATCGGCGGCGAGCAGCTCGGTCATCACCTTCACCGCCTGCCGCACGCGCTCGCCGTCCGCGCCCGGGTCGTTCATCGTGAAGACTTCCATCCCGTCCTTCACCGGTGCTGGCAGGCGGGCAGCAGCTTGCGCTCGGCCGCGCGCTTGCCGCGCTTCTGTCCGTAAATCTGCACCACGCACAGCCGGCAGACCGCGACCGGCGTCATGTGCGGCAGATGGCACAAGGATCGGGATCGGGATCTTCGCTTCGTCGCCGGCTGCTTGACGTAGAGCTTCACCGCGGCGTCGTAGATCGTGGTGTAGCGCGGCGTGGTGCGGCCGTTCGAGTCGTGCACGATGTTGCCGTTCGCATCCTTCAACGGCTCGGCCAGCGGCACCGTCACCGGCTGGCCGTCGATCTGCAGCGTGACGTTCTTGCCGTAGTCGGACTCGGTCGGCGCATCGAGGCGCACGAGCTGGCCGTTGATGTCGCGGCTGAAAAGCCCTTCGTCGTCGTCGCGAACGAAGAGCCCCTCCGACCGTCTCGGCGATTACGGCCATCGTTTGCTCTCCGTTGGCGGCGTCGTGCGACGCTGCCGGTCAGACAGATGAGCTGCGACATCGTCGCCGAAATAATTGAGCGCCGTGCGCAGCGGCACCGGCACCGAGCGGCCGAGGCCGCAGATCGAAGCCAGCTCGATCGCCTTGCCCAGCTCCGTGATCAGCGGGACCAGTTCATTCTTCCAGCGCTCGCGCGATGATTTGCCCGTCGACCAGATTCGTCCCGAGCGAGGCGAGCTTCTGCGAGCCGAGTGCGGCACGGCACGCATTTGCCGCACGATTCGTTGCGGTAAAACTCGATGCGAGTTGACGCGCCTGCTCCGCCATGTCGCGGCCCTCGGCGTAGACGACCAGCCCGGCGCCGAGCGCCTGCGTCGGGCTGAGCGCGCGGAAGAGATTCAGCTCCAGTTCGAGGTCGAGGATGTCGAGCTCCGGTCGCGCTGGATCGAAGCCGCGGCGCTCGGCGAGCGCCTGCCAGGATTTGTTGTTCACGTGATCGCGCGGCAGCCCGCGCCGGCGGTGAGCTTCGCGGGCAGGAATCCGCCCGACGGGCCCGACGGCGCGAAGCCCTTCAGCTTGCGATCGCCCGCGATGCCCTGGCAGTACTGCTCGCCGTGGATCAGCTCGCGCAAGCGTCATGCCCATCGGCACTTCGTAAACGCCGGGCCGCTTCACGTCGCCGGAGACGGAAAATAAGCGCCGGCCCTTCCAGCCGTTCACGCCTTGCGCCGGCATAGGCCTTGCCGCCGTTGATGCGCGATGTACGGCACCCAGGCGAACGTCTCGACGTTGCTGACCAGCGTCGGGCAGATCGTCCAGGCCGTTGGTCTCCAGCTTCGGCGGCATGTTGCGCGGCTCGCCGCGGCGATCGGACATCGCCTCGATCAGCGCGCTCTGCTCGCCGCAGATGTAGCCGCCGGGACTGACGAACACCGAGACCGGAAACGGCCGGCCGAGCATCGGAGGCATTCTCGCCGCAGAAGCCCAGCTGCTCCGCGCGCGCGATCTCCTCGCGGCAGGCCTGCGATCTGCTCGGGATACTCGTGGCGGATGTAGATGAATCCCTGCGTCGCCTCGGTGATCAGCCCGGCCAGGATGACGCCTTCGACGATCACGTGCGGCGTGCGCAGCAGCAGCTCGCGGTCCTTGAAAGTGCCCGGCTCGCTCTCGTCGCCATTGACGACGATGAAGCGCGCGATCGTCCTCCTCGCGCGCTGGCGCGCGGTGCGGACCGCATCGCGCACGTCGCGCCATTTTTGCGTCGCGGGAATTCCGGCGCCGCCCATGCCGCGCAGATCGGCGTCCTTGCAGCTCGTCGCAGCAGCGTTTCCGACCAGCCGCCGAGCGTCGGCGCCCTTGGCCCAATCGTTCTCCGTCTGCCAGCGCGCACGGCCGTCGATCACCTCGAGTTCCATCGTGATCTCGCACGCGCAGCTGGCGAATCGGCCCCGAGCCGGAATTGCTCGATGCGTCCGGACTCCAGCCGAACTTCGCCCGGAGCGCCTCCGCGGCCGCTGCGAGGGCCGCGTCGCGCGCGGCGATCGCCTTGCGCACGGCCGGCGTACGTCCGGCGTCTTGCCCGCGTACGGATCGATCGTCCAATCCGGCGGCGAGTAGCGGTTGATCCGCATCGTGGTCCGCGGCCGGCGGCGCGCCGCGCAGCCAGCCCTCGACGATCTGCTTCAGCTCCTCGGCCGACCGCGCGAGATAATAATGCTCGTGCTCCGTCGCCCGCGATCGCCACGCACGCGGCGGGCGCGCGATCGCACCGGCCCAGACAGGAGACGCCCTCCACCGCCACCTGCTCCGCCGCCGAGCGTCGCGAGATCCCGCAGCATTTTCCGCCGAGCCCGCCATCTGGCACGCCATGTCGCGGCAGACGCGCACCACCACCTTCTTCGGCGGCGTGAGCTGAAAATGCGGGAAGAAACTCGCCACCGCCTGCAGCCGGTAGAGCGGCACGCCCGACTCCTCGGAAAACTCCTCCAGCGCTTCGCGCTTCAGATAGCCGAACTCATGCTGAATCCGCTGCAACGCGGGAACGAGCACCGCGGAATATTGGACGAGGGGCGGCGCGCTCATAGGCTAGAAAACGGCCGCGCAAAAGAGGCTGCCTGGGGCAACGTGACGCATAAGATTTCTCGCTCGGTTTAGTAGAGAGCACCGGCTGGCGGCGTCAAACCGATTCCGTGAGCTGTCGGGCCAGCCTTCTTAAACTTAAAACCGTCTCGTCCTTCGCCCCGCTGGCATTCCGCGCGCGCTCTGCTATCGTCCCGCGCATGAAAAAGCGGCTCTTCCAAGCTTTGGCCGTCGTTTTGATCGGCTTCAATCTCGCCGTCGGCGTGCGCGTCTACCAGGCGGTGGCGGCGCAGGAGAAGGACGACTCGGGCTACGCGAGCATCGCCGTTTTCGCCCGCGCGATGCAGCTCATCCGGCAGGATTACGTGGATGAGAAGAAGGTCGAGCTACGACGACCTCACGCACGCGGCGCTGCAAGGGCATGCTCGCAATCCTCGATCCGCATTCGCAGTTCATGGAGGCGAAGGATTTCAAGGGCATGCAGGACGATACGAACAGCCGCTTCGGCGGGCTCGGCGTGGTGGTCGCCAGCGCGATGGCGATCTCATCATCGTCTCGCCGATGGAGGATTCGCCGGGCTTCAAGGCGGGCCTGCTGCCGGGCGACCAGATCGTCAAGATCGACGGCCAATCGACGGAGAAAATGGACCTCAACGAGGCGGTCAACCTGCTCCGCGGCGAGCCGGGCAGAAGATCACGCTGACCATCCTGCGCCCGGCGACCAAGGAGATCAAGGACTACGCGCTCACGCGCGAGAACATCAAAGTGGCGAGCGTCAAGGACGCGCAGCTCCTGCCGGCCGAGCACGGCGGGCGATTTCAAGATCGGCTACGCGCGGATCACGCAATTCAACGTGCCGACCGCCGACGATCTGGCGAAGAAGCTCGACGAACTGGAGAAGCAAGGGATGCAGGCGCTGGTGCTCGATCTGCGCTACAACCCCGGCGGCCTGCTCAACTCCGCGGTCGATGTCGCCGGCCATTTTCTCCCGCCGAAGACGCTCGTCGTTTCCACGCGAAGGCCGCGTCCCTTCGCAGAGCCGCACCTATCGCACCTCCGACAACGCGAAGCCGCGCCCGAACTATCCGCTGGCGATCCTGATCAACGGCGGCAGCGCGAGCGGCTCGGAGATCGTGGCCGGCGCGCTGAAGGATTTGAATCGCGCGATCCTCGTCGGCGAAACGACTTTCGGCAAAGGCTCCGTGCAGAGCGTCATCCAGCTCCAGGACGGCTCGGCGCTGCGCCTCACCACGGCGAAATACTACACGCCGAGCAAGCAGGTCATCCACGAGCACGGCGTCGCGCCGACCATCCGCGCCACGCTCACGCCCGAGCAGGAGCGCCTGCTCATGCTCCAGCGCAGCGAAGAGTCCTCGACCGAAGCCAGCAAGCAAGGAGCTGCCGGCTTCCGCGACACGCAGCTCGAGCGCGCCGTCGATGCGCTCAAAGGCGTGATGATCTACGCGGAGCGCAACGGGAAGAAGTAGTTTAAGATTTAAGTTTTAAGTTCCGGCGCCGTGATTGGACGCGCGTCGGATGCCCGCTGCCGCTCGATCGTCGAGTCAGCCTGCTTAAAACTTTAAACTTAGAACTTAAACCTTTGCCGTCCATCTCGCGCATCGAAACCTCCTGCGACGAAACCGCCGCCGCCGTGCTCCGCGACGGCCGACGTTGCTCGCCAGCGAAGTCGCTTCGCAAATCGACGCTCCACCACGTGTACGGCGGCGTCGTCCCGGAGGTCGCGTCGCGCAATCATCTCCGCACGCTTGCGTCCGCTTCTGGAGCGGGCGCTGCGGTCGGCGGGCGTCACGCTGCCCGAGGTCGATGCCTTCGCCGCGACCGCCGGCCCCGGCCTGGCGACTTCGCTGATGATCGGCACGTCCGCGGCCAAGGGGCTGGCGGTCGCGGCAGGGCAAACCATTCCTCGCGGTCAATCATCTCGAAGGGCATCTGCTCTCGCCATTCTTCGGCACGCGCGGAAGGCGTGCAGCCGGCGGTCGCGCTGGTCGTGAGCGGCGGGCACACGCTGCTCGTCGAGATCGAAGCCTTCGGCGAATACCGGCTGCTCGGCCAGACGCAGGACGACGCCGCGGGCGAGGCTTTCGACAAAGTCGGCAAGCTGCTCGGCCTGCCCTATCCCGGCGGGCCCGATCGTCGATCGCCTGGCGCGCGAAGGCGATCCGCACGCGCCTTCGATTTTCCCCGGAGCATGCTCGACTCGGGCGACTTCCACTTCAGCTTCAGCGGGCTGAAGACTTCCGTGCGCTACCTCCTGCCGAAGCTCGCCGAGCCGCGCCCGCCCATGACCTCTGCGCCTCGTTCCAGGAAGCCGTGGTCGATGTGCTCGTCGCGAAGACGCTCGACGCGACGCGCCGCGCCGGCCGGCGGCGCGCGGCCGTGAGCGGCGGCGTGAGCTGCAACTCGCGCTTGCGGGAGCGCTTCCGCGAAGCGTGCGACCGGAGCGGGCTCGAGCTCCTCTTCGCCGAGCCCGCGCTCTGCACCGACAACGCCGCGATGATCGGCTTTGTGGCCGGGCTCATGCTGGAGGGCGGCTTTACTTCGCCCGTCACGGCCGAAATCTCGCCAAACCTCGGCCTGGCGTTCGCGTAGTCGGCAAAGGCTTGGCACGCGCCGGTGGGCTGTCGCACCATGCCGCCCGCTCGCCCGAGGCTGGACGCCGCGGGGAAGAGCCATTAATCCTCGCCCCCAATGCTCTTCATAGAGTTCCGGTTTTTCGTCTTTTTCCTCCTGGTCCTGGGAGTGCACTGGGCTTTGCGCGGCAACACCTCGCGCAAGGTTTGGCTGCTCTTGTGCAGCCATTTCTTCTACGCCTGCTTTTTCGTCGGCGATCCGCTCACTTTTTTCAACAACGTGCGCGCGGGCAACTGGGGCGCGCTGCCGACCGGCTGGTGGTTTCCCGCGGTGCTCATCGGCTCCACCGCCATGGATTACCTGGTGGGCCTCGGCATCGGCGACGCGAAGACGGACGGCAAGCGCAAGGCGTGGCTGCTGGTCAGCCTGGCGATCAATCTCGGCGTCCTCTGCTTCTTCAAGTACTTCAATTTCTTCATCACCTCGGCCGAGGGATTCCTCGCCTGGATCGGCTTCCCCATCAGCAGTTGGACGCTGAACATCTTCCTGCCCTACGGCATCTAGTTCTACACGTTCCAGTCGATGAGTTACTCGATCGACGTCTACCGGCGGCGGCTCGCGCCGGTGCGGAGTTTCCTCGATCTCGCCTTCTTCATCTCCTTTTTCCCGCAGCTCGTCGCCGGCCCGATCGTCCGCGCGATGACCTTCCTGCCGCAGGTCTTCGAGAAGCGGGTCTGGGCCAATGTCGACGTGCGCGGCGCGCTCACCCTCTTCTTCATCGGCTTCGTAAAAAAGACCTGCGTCTCCGAGACCGTGGCGCCCATCGTCGACGCCTATTTCGGCGGGCCGGGCCGGTTCGACGTCTACAGCGCCTGGATCGGCGTGCTCTTTTACGCGGTGCAGATTTACTGCGATTTCTCCGGCTACACCGATATGGCGATCGCCTGCGCCCGCCTGCTCGGGTACGAGCTCACGGTCAATTTCAATTTCCCGTATTTCGCCAATAGCATCACCGATTTCTGGCGCCGCTGGCACATCTCGCTCTCCACCTGGCTGCGCGATTACCTCTACATCTCGCTCGGCGGCAACCGCGGCTCGAAGCTGGTTCACGTACCGCAACCTCATGCTCACCATGGTGCTCGGCGGGCTCTGGCACGGCGCCTCGTGGAATTTCGTCATCTGGGGCGCCCTCCACGGCGCCGCGCTCATCGTCCACAAGGAATGGGTGCGCCTCACCGAAAACTTCGGGCTCACCTTCAAGCGCGTCATGGCCTGGATCGCCGTCCCGCTCACCTTCTACTGGATCTGCATCACCTGGATCTTCTTCCGCGCCACCCCGATCATCGACGAGACCACCAAGCAGGTAAAAACCGGCGGCTTCACCGTGGCCAAGACCGTGCTCGAGTCCTTCGTCCTCTTCGACGCCGGCGGAAAACGCACCTTCGGCATCTCCTGCCTCTGGCTCTTTATCGGCCTCGCGCTGGTGCACTACCTCTGCTCACGGCAAGTCTTCGCCACCTGGTGGCGCCGGCTCCCCGAATGGGCCTACGCCGCCGCCCTCGGCGTCGGCCTCGCCATCGCCCTCTTCTTCACCCCCACCTCCTACCGCCCCTTCATCTACTTCCAATTCTAGGCCCGCAAACGGACAAAGTGTCGCCAGCACCAGCCCCGCCGCGGGAGGGCGAGCGTCCCGGCGCGTAGCGCGCCCCTCGTAATTTGTCATCTTGAGCGAAGCGGAAAGACCTCCAACATCCCGGCGTGGGCGAGCCGAGGCGTTGCGAGCCAGCTCTGTTAAGAGAACATGAAATGATCGACATGCCGATGGAGGTTGCCTTGGGATCTCGCGCCGAGCTTGATCTCCCGCTCGTCACCGCCACTCGAACGGAAACCGTAGCAGTTACCAAGTTCCTTTCGCCACTTCCGGGCCGAGCGGCAGTTGCCCGCACTCACCTCGAGAACCACACCTATCACCTCGGCAAACTCGGGCCGTTTGGCGTCGTGCATCTCCCCAATATGTGATGGGAACCCGCGATGCGGGTTCCTCGACGCTCGCTACATACGAGGCCGCATGTTGTTGGATGCCCCGAGCGGTGATCATGATCGGAATCGCTCGGGCAAACGAAAAAGTCAAAGGTATGCGACTTGGCGATGTGTTGGGCGCCAGCAGCGTGCAGGATTTTGACCTCATGCGTGTAGGTGCTACTGACACTTTCGAAGCGCCGAGGCTCAGCTAGGACCAAAGTTGATTTACCGTATGCGAGCGGCTGGACATTCAGACATCCAGATGGTGCTACAAAGCACGCAGTGGATGGGGCAACTTTTGTCAGGGGACAAGTTGATCGCCAATGCCGAGTTTCGCGACAAACGCTTCAAAAGTTTCTTACCCGCGAGGGGAAAAGCCGCTGGCCTATTGGCCGGTGGTTTTCAATCCCGCTGTATCTTGCGTCCCTTGAGATGTGCTGACCAAATCGACGTTTGTGCGACCGCCATACGCAGCGCCGCCCAAGGAGGTCTTAACATACACCACCTCTTTGTTGCGAACCGTAACGGCAAGAGAACGCTCGCCAGGATACATTACGTTCGGCACGGTCACCTGATGACTGCCAGGGGTCGTATCGACATTGAATTTCGTGCCAGGAGCCGATTTTCCCTACTTTCTTTCCATCCAGGAGAATGTTGGCTCGTTGCGCGTAACCGAACATGCCGCTCGGTCGGTAAAATGTGATTCTGCCGCGCCCCTCTGGAATGGGCGTTACAGTCGAGTGCCCCGTTGAGGACTGAGGCGATGTGGCGCAGCCGACCATCGCCAAAGTCAGAGCCAGGAGCGCGAAACGGGTAATTGCGATATGTGTGTTCATGGAGGAAAAGTTCCTTTTGGACAGGCCGTTAACAATGTGAGCACGGCGCCCCTGACGCAAGGAGATTCGGCTTGGATGCTGACCGAAACCGTCCGCGATCAGGGCTCAACTTGAGAGCGAAGAATGGATTCCCGCAGCCGCTGAATCGAGGCTCGTTCTCGGGATGATCTCCGCTGCTGCCTTACTTGCGATTGCTCTTCGTACTCCTGCTCGCGGCCGCTGCCGTGTTGCCGTTGCTTCTCGATCCAAGCGCGTTCGTCCACGTAATCTTCGGGCCGAAGTCCCCAGCGTGCCGCCTCCCTCGTGACGCTCTCCACCAAGGTGCGACCACCGTAGAGCATCGTCTCGCCCACGAGACTCCACGCCGGCGGAATTGCCGGATCAGATCGATCGCGCTGCTTCATAAGTGAAGGAGCCGGTGCGCTCGATGCCTCAGGATCAAGGCCTGGTGCACGCAGAGGGTCAGGATCTGGCGTTACTTGCTCGGCAATTGGCGGTGGAAGCGCCGGCACGACCAGGAAGACAGTGTGATTCTGCTTCGAATCGAGGGTGTCGTAGAAGTACACCCGCACCCCGGTCGCTCCGTCTTCGTACGCCAGGTACGCCTCCGAAAGCCGTCCATCAACCGGAATGCCGTTCTTCTTCTCCAAAGTTCGTGTTACCCTGCGCGGCACCATCTCATACGTGATTCCAGTAGCAATGGTCCCACTGGCCTTCGACACAAGATTATCATAGTCGGCGGTAGTCACTGAGAAAGTTGAGGGCCCATTGTTGGTCACGGACACACGGACGTTGGCGCCACCAAATGCGTTGACAAGTAGACCGCCGCCACTCGGGACTTCGACGCGCTCCCATTTGGATTGGGCGCCCACGGCGCCGAGGACGAGCAGCACAAGGAGCAGCAGAGAGCGGAAAGCCGGGTTCACAGAACGAAATTATCCGGTCGTGCGACTGGAGCCAAGCTTCAGGCGCGCGGCTTTACTTCAGATGTTCCTGCAAGGTTTGGTCAACGCGCCTTACTTTTTCCATTTCCGCAGCTCGGCCAGGATGATGTCGTTGATGGCGTGATGCGTGATCATGTGGCCTGGCGCGGTCTCATCGATCTCCAGCCGAAATGAGCCGGCGCCGATCTTGGGAAGTGTCGCTTGAACCCGCGCCTCATATTCGCGCATTGCGTCCGAGTATGAAACTCCAGCCGTTTGCTGATCGTGCTGAGCCTCGCCGAAGCAGCAGTTATCCCGGCGGTTGAGAATCTGAACCTGCTTCCGGTCTTTGCCCTCCGATCCGAGAATGTAGAGGTCCGGGTAGCCGGCGATTCGGTAAAACGACGGGTCATATTGCTCGCGGTCCCCGACCGATCCACGCGCCCGCAGGTACAGCGGAATCGTGCCAGCGACGGGAAAGCTACAGCGGATCGTCGGGTCAATGGCCGCATACACGGTCGTTGTCCAGCCGCCCCCAGACAGTCCGACCATGTGGAAGGCTTTGTACTCTGGGAATCCCTCGGAACTGCCACGGGTTTTCAGGTAGTTTAGGCTGATGGCCGTGGACTCCAGGAAGTACTTCATCGGGTTGCCCGTCGTCTTGAGCTGGAACATGGCATCATGCCCTCCTGAACAATCGCCCGGCCGCATGTGCGGCATGAATACTCCAAGGACGCCGTATCCCTCGACCAGGAGTGCGCGGATTGTCCTTTGCAAGCCAGAGCCCACGTCGTTTGGCGATGGATCGTCATCAAAGGTGCAGCCGTGACCGTGGTGGAGAATCACCAGCTCGCCATTGGTTTTCTGCGGCACGAAGTGGTACGCGAGTCCCTGTAGGCCCGGCGCCATGTCGATACGCAGCTCGTCTACACGAAGAAAACTCTCCAACTGCTTCACCGGACACTGCACGCCGGGGGCCACCTGAGGCAGCTTCTGAGCAGGAAAACTGTCAACGCCCCAGATGAACTGGATCAGCTCCTTGCGTTTGTCGGCGACTTCCTGCGCAGACGCGACTGTGATGGCTCGATCATCAACCAGCTCGACCGCGCGCGCTGACGTAGCCAAGAAAAGTGCCGCCAGCAGGGCGAGCCAAAGCGACTGGTGGGAGCGGTTCATCGGTTTCGTTTGGCAGCTTTGGAGAAGGTGGTCAAACCGCTTCGGAATGCGCTCGCGAAGTTCGCATCACCTTGCCGAAACGAGCGTCACGACGCAAAAACGCTGCGCTTGCTGAGCCGTCGATGCCGCATTCGTTGCATGGCCTCGAAGATATCCATTAACGCCCCGTGGGGGCCAAGGGCGAAGAAGAGACGTAGCGCGATGCTTGCGGAGGCGTGGAGTCATTGAATCAGTCGCTTAATCCGCTGGACGTTCCCGCCGCCATGGCCGTGCCGGTCGGGGTTAGCCGTGAAAATAGAAATACAAAAAAGTGCTCGATCGAGATTGGGAAAGTGCTCGACCTCTGATACTCTCGGCTCGATCATGAACCCGATTCTTTTGCCGTCGGAAGCTCCGGCTTGGCCTCCCGTTCCAATACGATCGCCACCCGTCGCTGCGCGTTCGCCCTTCATCCGTCGCCGCCGAAGCCGTCGGCTCCGTCTTCGCGCCTCCTGTCGCACCAAGCTCGTTCCGCGCTCCGCGTTCCGCCTTCCGCGTTACGGCATGTGCCACATTCCCGTGTCGCCCGCCGAATGACGCACAATCTGGAACTTTTCAGTTTCTAAATGTGCAACATTTCCACTGCCGCCGTCCAATGACGCGCAATTTGGGAATTTCCCTTCCCAGAATGTGCAACATTTCCACCGTCGTCCCGTTCCGCGTTCCGCCTATGGACGCCGCCCGATTGCTTCGAGGGCGATCAGGGCAAGTCCAAGCAGCAGCGGGGCGGCCCTCCCCGGAGGCCTTCGCGCCGCCGCATCCGGCGAACGCGCTTGTCAAAGCGCGCGCGCGCGCGGAACGTCCCCACCTCGCGTGAAAATCATCGATCGCTACGTCTCCGGCCAGGTGCTCCTCACGGGCCTCTTTGCCGTGGGCGTGCTCAGCGTGGTGCTGGTGCTCGGGAACGTCTTCAAACAGCTCCTCGAGCTGCTGGTGAACCACGACGCGCCGTTCGATCTCATTCTCTCGTTCATCGCGTACATCCTGCCGTTTTCGCTCACCTTCACCATCCCTTGGGGCTTCCTCACGGCCGTGCTGTTGGTCTTCGGAAAGATGTCGGCGGAGAATGAGCTCATCGCGCTCCGCTCCTCCGGCGTGAGCATCCCGCGCATCTCCTCGTTCGTCTTCGTCATCGCGCTCTGCTGCGTCGGCGTCTGCCTCTGGATCAATCTCATCGTCGCCCCGCAGGCGCAGGTGAAGATGAAGGACGCCCTCTACAACATCGCCACCAGCAACCCCATGGCGATGTTCGGCAGCGACAAAGTGATCGACCAGTTTCCCGGCCGCAAAATCTACGTCGAGCGCAATGAAGGCGCGAAGCTCTTCAACCTCCTCGTCTACGAGATGAACGAGGAGATGGACCCGCAGCGCGTCGTCTTCGCCAAGCAGGGCCTGCTGGAGACCGACGAAAAGAACAAGCAGATCCTCCTGCACCTCTACGACGCCCGTTTCGAGCAGCGCGACGACAACGATCCCGAAGCCCTCGAGAAAATCCGCCAGGGCATCACGATGGACGAGACCACGCTGCCGATCTCCCTGCAGGAGCTCTACGAGAAGAACAAAAAGAAAAAGAGCCCGAGCGCCATGCCGGTGCAGGAGCTCCTCACCCGGCTCGATTCAAAGGAAGTCTCGGAGGACAAGAAGCGCTCCCAGCGCGTGAACCTCCTCACGGAGGTGAACAAGCGCTTCTCCTTCTCATTGGCCTCCCTCGCCTTCGCGCTCATCGGCATCCCGCTGGCGATCACCGCGCACCGGAAGGAAACCTCCGCGGGCTTCCTCATCTCGCTCATCGTCGCGTTCGTCTACTTCTGCTTCATCCTGCTGGCCGACGCCATGCGCAACAAACCTTCGGCACACCCGGAACTGCTGGTCTGGCTGCCGAACGTGCTCTTCATCGGCCTCGGCGCTTGGATGTTTCATCGGCTGAGCCGGCGTTGAGCGGCTCGCTCGCCGCACAAAAAAACCCGGAGCCGCGAAGCTCCGGGTTTCTCGAAAACTGTTTCGGCAGCGGGCGCGCGCTACTTCATCATCAGCGCCTGCCGCGAACGCTTGATCTCGCGGGTGATCTTCCGGTGAAAATGCGCGGGCATGCCGGTGACGCGGCGGGGCAGGATCTTGCCGCTCTCCGTCACGAACTTGCGGAGAAGATCGGGGTTCTTCCAATCGATCGCCTCGAGGGCGATGTCGCACCGGCGGCGCGGCATCGGGCGATTGGCACGGCGAAACGCCGAGCGGCGTTTCGGGGTTTTCGGCTGAGACATTGAAGCGTTCATGATAGCAAGATTTGCGAGTTACTTGGTTTCCCGGTGGAGCGTGCGGCGCTTCAGGTTGGGATTGTATTTCTTTTTCTCGAGCCGGTTCGGGGTGTTCGGGCTCTTTTTGTTGCGCGTGGAGATGTAGCGGGAAGGGGCTTTGCCCTCCGCGCGCGCCTCGGTGCATTCCAGGATGATAAAGTCGCGGGCCATAAAGTCGATTCGGTTATTCTTTGCTCTCGGTGTTGCTCTCCTCTTCCTCGCCCTCGGCGGCTTCCTCGGCATCGGTGAGGCCGAAGAGGGAGGTGACGGGAGTGCGGCTGCGCTGCATCTTGGTCTGCTTCTCGATCTGCGCCTGGCATTCCACGGTATAGCGCGCGAACGGGATGGCCTCGAGCCGGGCATGGGCGATCGCCTTGCCGCTCATCTCGCAGACGCCGTAGCTGCCCTGCTCGATGCGCTTGAGCGCCTCCTCGATCTCGTAAAGCGCATCCTGCTCCTGGGAGAGAAGCGAAAGGGCGAAGTCCCGGTCGTAGGCGTCCGAGCCGGCATCGGCCTGGTGCATGCCGAAGGCGCTCGCCTCGCTCCCTTCCGCACGCGAGCGGAGGGTGTCCTTGGCCACGCCGTTCATGGAGTCGAGGATATTGTCGCGGAGATGAAGGAGCCGCTCGTGCTGTTTCACGAGGAAGGGCGTGGTCTGCCCATTGTTCGGCAGCTTCTTGGGTGCGGCGTCGCCGTTGATCTTCTTGGGCTCGCCGTTTTTGCCCTTGATCTCAGGCGCGTGGCCCGCGGGCGCCTTCGGCGCCTTCACAGGCGTTTTCGGCGCGGCCACCACCTTCGCGGGCTTCTTGGCAGAAGCCGGCTTTTCGCTCTTGGCTGCGGGTTTCGCTGGTTTGGAATGGGGCATAGAAAATCGATGACGCCGGGGGGCGTCTGGAAAATTGGAGCGGCTTACATAAAGAGATAATCGGGGGGCTGCAAGGGGATTCCCGAAGATTTTTACCCCTATTCGAGCATCGGGATTGGCCCTTTGGCGGACGCGCCGCGCCGCCCTACGAGCTGGCGCTGGAATACCGCCGGAGCGCCATTTTCCAGAAGGAACGCGTCGCCACGACGACAAACGCCGTCGCGCCGAGCAGGGTCCACACCCCCGCGCCGGCTCGCTCCAGATGGCCGGTGAGCGCGCGGGCGGGCACATTAGCCACCAAAATCACCGGTACGAGCCACGAGAAGATGTACTTGAAGGCGCCGTGAAAAATCACGTCCGGGTACCGGCCGATGTTGAACAGGTTGAAGTACCCGTAGACCAGCCCCTGCGCCCGCACGATCCAGAATGAGAACGTGGCCAGGAAAAAGAGGACGCCATAATGCACCGCGACCCCCAAGGCGACCGCCACCGCGAAGAGCGCGATCTGCCCCGCGTTGGGCACGAACTGCAGCTTCACCAGCGAAAACACCACAATCCCGAGCCCGACCAACGCGTTCACCAGATTATCCATGCCGAACTGCCGCGTGGAGACGGCGAACTGCGGATCGACCGGCAGCACCAGCATCAGGTCGAGTTTCCCGGTGCGGACCAACTCCGGCAGATTGGAAAGGTTAACGAAGAAGAAGGCCTGAAAAATCTGCGCGATCAACTGATGCGTGCCGAAGAGCAGCACCACCTGCCACTTCGACCAGTCGCCGATGCGATCCACGTACTGGAAGAGCACCTCGATGAAAACGATCTGCCCCACGAACCACATCAGCTCCACCCCCATCCAGAGGAGGAAATTGGCCTTGAAACTCATCTCCCGGATGAGGGAGTTGCGGATCATGAGCCAGTAGATCGTGAGGTAGCGCATGCCACCCTCGCCTCAATGTGCCGGAGCGCTCCCGCCTTCCACCACCTCCGTCTGGGCCGGCGGATGGAAGAAGAGCGCCAGCAGGATCGCCCCCAGCGCACCCGCGGCCGCGGGGACGAGGAAGAGGTCCTTGAAATCGGTCACGCCATTTTCCGTGAACACCTTCTGGATCAGGAAAGGGCAGAGGAAGTTCGCCACCATCGCGCCGATGCCGAGGATCATTACGTTGAAAAGCCCTTGCGCGCTGGCGCGGGCGTCCTTCGGGAAATAGGCGTCCACGAAGATGTAGACCGTGGCGAAAAAGAAGGCGTAGCAGATGCCGTGGAGCAGATTCACCGTCACGATCAGCCAGCGGTGCTCCGGCAGATACGCGAACACCACGAAGCGCACGACGTGGCCCAGGATGCCGACGATGAGCGTGGTGCGCCAGCCGAGCTTCTTCAGCGTCGCGCCGAGAATGAACATGGTCAGGATTTCCGCGATTTGCCCGATGCTCATCACCGGCATGATCCAGTTGCCCGGGATGCCTACCTGCGCGCTGCCGAGAAACACGCCGGCCCAGTTGAAGAAGCAGTTGTGCACGAAGGCATCGATGAACGTGACGATCCAAAGGACGAAGATGAACGGCAGCTTGAGAAACCGGAGCGCCTCCAGCCACGCCAGCTTTTCGCCTTCGGCGCGGGCCGGCTTCGGCGGCGTGTGCGGCAGCACCAGGCTCAGCGCCGCCAGTGCCAGCGAGCCCAGGCCCGCCACCACGAACGTGTAGCGCGTCGCGGTTTGCAGCGCTGGCCCCGTGAGGCCGGAGGCGAGCACCGCGCCAAACCACGCCACGAGGCCCTGCGGATTCGCCGCGTGCACCTTATCCCAATCCACCAGGATGAAAGTGAACGGCCACGCCGCCAGGATCCACCCGAATGTCCCGCCCATCCGCACCAGCCCGAACTCGCGCTGCGGGTCCTTCATGTGCGCGAAGGCGATCGCGTTCGAGATGGAGATCGTCGGCACGTACAGGAGGCAATGCACCAGCATCAGCAGGAAAAAGGGGCCGAAGCTCGTGGTCCAGGCCAGCCCCAGCATCGCCAGCCCGCCGATCAAATGGCTGACGCCCAAAAACTTTTCCGCCGCAAACGAGCGATCGGCGAATTGATTGCTGAAAAACATCCCTACCACCGCCGCCGCCGGAAAGGCATTCAGGATGAGCGACTGCTGAAACGTGGTGTACCCCAGGCTCGGCAAATACCCGAAAATCAGCGGCAGCCACGCGCCCCAGATGAAGAACTCCAGGACCATCATCAGGAAAAGCTTGGGGCGTGCGGGGGAGTGCATGGATGCAGAGCAGAGCAGCGCCGCGCGGGCGTGTCCAGATTAGCGCAGTCTCAATCCACGTGCGTAAGCGACGCGCGCTTGAACCCCGGCGCCATTTCGTCCTGCTTCTCCTGCGTGAGGGCAAGGAAGCGCTCGGCGAGGCGTTGGATGGTGTATTCACGCTCTACGGCGGCGCGTCCGGCGCGGCCGAGCTCGCGGGCGCGGGCGGGATCGGCTAGGAGCGTTTCCCAAGCCTCCACGAGGGCGGCGGAAGTGTTGCCCTCGTATAGAATGCCGCCGCCGGTTTCCTCGACGATTTCGGTGAACGCGGCGGTGCGCGGCTGGACCACCGGCACGCCGGCGGCCATCGCCTCGATGAGGAACAGGCCGAACGCCTCGCCATAGACGGTGGGCACCGACAGAAGCGTGAGGCTTTGCAGCGCGAGGAGTTTTTCTTCGCGCGAGACGTTGGGGAGGAACTCGGCATCGGTGCCGCAGCCGGCGGCGGCGAGGCGCTGCTTGAGCTTTTCGACGTGGCGCGAATCCTCGGCGGTCATCGCGCCGAAACAGCGGAGCCGCACGCCGGGATGGCGTCCCCGGCGCTTCAGTTCGATGAAGGCGTCGACCACCAAATCGATCCCCTTTTGCGGAATGAGCCGCGCGAGGAAGCCGATCACCGGCAGCGCCGCCGGCGGAATTTCGGGGTGGTAGCCATCGAGGGGAATACCATTCGGGATGACGCGCAGTTTTTCGGGCGCGAGCCGCAGCCGCTGTCCCATGAAATCGGCGTAGTAGCGGCTTGGCGCAATGAAGGCGGCGATGTCCTGCTGGCAATCGGAGAGCGTGTTCCAGCACTTCGTGCGGAACGGCTCGGGCAGCCCATCGAGGAAGGAATCTTCGCCCTGCAGCGAGACCAGCACGGGGATGCCGAGCTCGCGCGTGATGCGGCGCGCGAGGCCGGCGAGGAGCGCCGTGGAGAGCCACACGGCGTCGGGGCGCGCGTCGCTCTTGAGCCATTGCACTAGCTCGTCGAGCTCCTTCGCCTGCTTGCCGTTTTCGCCTTGCAGCATCGAGAGCGTGAGCTCGCCCAGCTCGCCGCCGCCGGTCATGCCGCTCGCCTTGCCTGCCAGGCGCAGGAAGCCGCGGTAATTCAGCAGCCGATCCAGCCAGCGCGGCGAGTTGCGGAAAAAGGCGAACTTCTGCTGCAGGTAGACATTGATGCCGCCATAGAACACCGGCAGATCGGCCGACACCGGCGCCTCATCGAGCGTGAGCGGCAGATACATCGGCACCATCAGCGCCTCGTGGCCCTGGCGGATCGCCTCCCGGGCCAGCGCATTATCGCGCATGCAGACCCCGCAATAGTAACTGCCCGTGCCGGGCGTGAGGAGGACGAGCTTCACTGGCGATTTAGGATTTGAGGAGTTGGGATTTGAGGTTCTTGATTTGAGACCGCCCCGCTTGCGCCGCTCGCCAGCCCGAAGGGCTGAAACATGAATAGCCGGGGGTTGAGCGAAGCGAAACCCCCGTACCCCCACACACGGCGCCGCACCCCAACGGGGTGCAACGAAACGCCGGTACCCGAGGAATTATTCCGCACGCAGATCATAGCAAATCACTCTCGCCGTTTTCCCATCCTGCGTCCGCTCGTTTTGGCAGACGTAAAGCAGTCCGCGGCTTAGCGCGGGAAGGCTCCAGCTTTCGGGTGCATGAAAGAGCTTCGCCTGCTGGAGCACCTTGGGGCCGGCGCGCGAAAGCTCGAGCCACGCAAGATCGCCGAATTCTCCGAGCACGAGCGCCGCGCCCTCCGCGGCGATCAGGTTCGTCCGCCCAAACTTGCCGCCGAGATCGTTTCGCCAAAGCTCCTTGCCCGTGGCGATTTCATTGCACACCAGCTCCGCAAGGCGCGGACTCTGCCCATCGCAGCCTACGATGCATCCATCGTGCACGAGCGGCGTCATGAAATGTGCGCCCGCGCCGCCCTGCCACGCTTTGCGTGCAGAAAAATCCGGCGCGATCTCGATCATCGCGCCACCCGTGCCGTAGGCTTCCGTGACGAAAACACGATTGCCCGCCACGACCGGTGAAGAGGCATTCACCGACTCCGCCATCGCCGCCCGGTGCGGGGTCGCGCTCAGCACCTCTCCCGTGGCGGCATCGATGCAAAGCAAGCCCCCGGTCGGCGGGCGCGTCTCGCCGCCCGCCAAGATGAGCACGCATGCGCGGCCGTGCAGCGTCGCCGGCACCGGCGAGCCATAGCTGGCGCCCCACTCATGCCTGGCCTTCCAAAGCAGCTTGCCGGTCGCGACATCGAAGGCGGCCGCGCACAAATCGTCCTTGCCCCCGAGCTGCACGATCAGTCGATTTCCCATCACCAGTGGCGTGGAGCCGTGGCCGAAAAAGTTTGGCACCAGATCGAATTCCTTGGCGCAATCGAGCTGCCAAACAAGCTTGCCGGTCGCCGCATCAAGGCAGTGAAGCCGTCCTGTTACGCCGTAAGTGAAGACACGCCCGTCCGCGATGACCGGGCTCGTGCGCGGCCCATCGCCCGAGCCCATGCGATCGCGATAGGGCGCCTCGTAATTGAATTTCCAGATCGGCTGGCCCGTTTCGGCCGCGAGGCAGTCGATTCGCTCGCGCCCTTCCCAGCGATGCAAGATCACCACGCGCTCGTCCGCCACCGCTGGACTGCCGTGACCAAGTCCCTTCTCGAATTCCCACCCCCTCGACGGCCCTTTCTCGCCCCATGCGTGGAGGAGCTTCGTCTCCGGCGTGGTGCAATTGTGCAGCGGCCCAAGAAACCGCGGCCAATCGGCAGTGACCGCCCCGGCAGGGTATGGCTTCGGCGCACGATGCACCGTTACTTGCGGCTCGCCTGCAAGGCTGCTTACCGCGAGCAGAATGGAAGTGACAATGAGGGTGAAGCGGAGCATCCGGAAGCGCACGGTGGCTGAAGCTCGTCTGGAGATCAACGGCGGGGACCGCACCCGCGATGCTCACGGCTTCAGAATTTCCGCGAGGCAGTCGCTCACTTCCGGGAATTCGCCCGGGGTGAGCCAGGAGCGTTTCAGCCAGAAGCCGGGAATCGCCTCAGAGCGGACGACCTCTTCCCCCACTGCGTATTCAACGAGCAACTCGCCTGCGCGACGAAAAAAGTGGTGATCGACACTAGCCGGATCGACGATCCAGTATTCTCGCACTCCGTGGAATTCGTAGGCGGCAAATTTCGGGCCGGTGTCGCGGCCGGCGGAGGAGGGAGAAAGCGCCTCGATCACGAAACCAGGCGCCTCGGTCGCGTACACTGGGCCGATTCGAGCCACCTGATCGGCGGAAAAAAAACTCAGGTCGGGAAGGAAGACATCGCGCGGGCCGAGGCGAACAGCGACGACCTCGCGATATAGCTCTCCAAGTTTGCGCTCCGCCAAGTACGCGCGAAGCAGATGGTCGAGAAAGTTCAGCAGGCGAGCATGCTGGAGACTGACAGGAGAATGCATAATACGTTCGCCGCTGATTAAGTCGGCAAGAACGCCGGGCTCGAGCCAATCGAGAAACTCGTCTGCCGTCCAAAGCGACACCTGAGGCGCGAGTTCGGGCGAGATCGTGGCGGGCATCCTCGGAGCGTAGCCGAAATGGCGCTCCGCGGAAAGGTGGAACTTCCACCGCCCAGCTTACGCGCGCGATGAACCGTGACCTGCGGCTCGCCCGCAAGGCCTGCTCGCCGCGAGCAGCATGGAAGTTACAAAGAGGGCGAAGCGGAGCATCCGGGAGCGCACGGTGGCTCAAGCTGCGCTGAGATCAACCGCGCGGCAGCGCCCTGCGCGGCTCAAGCCTTCACGATCTCCGCGAGGCAGGCGCTCACTTTAGGATGCTTCTCAGGATCGAGCCACGAGCGTTTCAGCCAGAAGCCGGGAATCACCTCCGACCGGATCACCTCTTCGCCTACGGCATACTCGACAAGCAACTCGCCTTGGCGGCGGAAGAAATGGTGATCGAGGGTCGCAGGATCGACGATCCAGTATTCCTGCACGCTGTGGAGCTCGTAGGCGGCGAATTTCGGACCGGTGTCGCGGTTTGCGGAGGAAGGCGAGAGCGCTTCCACAATCAGTGCCGGTGCCTCGTGAGCATACACCTCACCGAGCCGAGCCACCTGATCGTTGGTGAAGAAAGTGAGGTCAGGCAGGAAAACATCCCGCGGGCCGAGACGCACGGCGAGCACCTCTCTGTGCAACTCGCCCACTTCGTGGACATCCAAATAGGCCGCCAAGAGACGATCTAGAAAGTTTAGCAAGCGGGCGTGCCGGAGGTTGACTGGAGAATGCATGGCTCGTTCGCCGCCGATGAGTTCGACCCGCACGTGCGGCTCGAGCCAATCGAGAAATTCGTCTGCCGTCCAAAGCGACACCTCCGGGGCCAGTTCGCGAGAGATCGTGGCGGGCATGTTTGAAGCGTAGCCGAAATGGCGCTCCGCGGAAAGGTGGAACTTCCACCGCCCAGCTTACGCCGCCATCGGCGCGCGGCCGTGCGGGAGCGGCGCGGGGAGCGGCGCAAACTCCGCGATGGCGGAGAAAAGCTCGCCGTATTGATCCTGGAAGAGGTCGCCGATGAGGCAATCGGTGAGGCGCCCGCGGAGCTGCGGGTATTGCTTCAGCATGCGGCCGAAGGAAAAACCGGTGTCGTAAAACGCATAGACCAGCCGGCGCATATTTTCGATCGCCGTGCAGAGTCGCTCGCCGTAATCGGCGAAGCGCGCGCCGGAGAAATCGCCGGCGTTGAGTGCGGCATCCACCGCATCGGCGGCGAGCTCGCCGCTCTTCAGCGCGAGAAACACGCCGCTGGAAAAGACCGGGTCGAGAAAAGCGAACGCGTCGCCGGCCAGGAGCAGCCCATCGGCGGCGCAGTACTTGGAGCGGTAGGAAAACTCGCTCGTCACGAAGTACTCGCCGTACTGCTCGCCGTGGGCGAGGTGGTCCTTGATCCAGGCATTCCGCTCGATCTCGCGGGCGAAAATCGTGGCCGGATCCTTCGACTCGGAGAAGAGGTAATCCTTCTCCGCCACCACGCCGACGCTCACCGATATCGCCGCGGAGCGGGATGTACCAAAACCAGCCGCGTTCCGGCAGTAGGCCACGGTAGTATTGCCTTCATCGATGCCGGGATCGCGCTTGGCGCCGCGATAGTAGGTCCAGATGGCGAGCTTGTTGAGCTCCGCGTCCTTTACCCGCCACCCTTCGCGCGCCGTCGCCACCTGCTCGCGGCCGGAGCAATCGATCGTGATCGGCGCGAACACCTCGAAGACGGCGCCCCGCGGGATCGCGTCGCCTCGACGCCGATCACTCGCCCGCAATCATCCTTCAGCACGCGCCGCACGGGCGTGAGCTCGCGCACCTCCGCGCCCTTCGCCACGCGCGTTCTTGAGCAGCATCAGATCGAACTCCGCGCGCTCGACCTGCCACGTCGTGGAGCTGGGATGGTCGTTGTGCTGGAAAAAATAGAACGGCGCGATTGCTTCGCATCCTGCGTGACAAACTGCACGCTGTACTTCTTCATGAACGCGATCCGCTCCATCTCATTCAGCACGCCGAGCCGCTCAAAGCGTGAACCAGCAAAACGGCATCAGCGATTCGCCGACGTGATAGCGCGGAAACTTCTCCTTCTCCAGCACCAGCACCCGCCGCCCTTTTCCGCCAGCACGCCGCCGCCGTTGAGCCCGCGGGTCCGGCGCCGATGATGATCACATCGTAGGATTCACTAGGCATCTTATGCTAATATGTAGGCTAGCTACAGGGCGGAGCACTTCGACGATGCGGGCGAAGACGCGATCGTCCCCGCCGAGCAACTCGTTGCAGCGCCCGTAGAAGGTTTGCCCGGAAGGGACGTGGAAGATCTCTTCCATCAGCTCATCGGTGGTGAGCCTGATGAAGGCTTTCGGGCGGCTGCGGTACTCGATCTTGTAAGTGTTGAGCAAGCCGCCGAGCGGGAGATGCTCCTCCAGGATCATCTGCTGGAGCGCGGCGGGGAAGGCATCGAGCTCGATCTCGATCGCGCCATACTCCACCGGCAGAGCCGGTTTCTTCAATGCGCAGCACCACTTCGCGCTCGTAAAACTCCGGCGTGCGGTCGCGGTGCAGCACGTCGAGCACGATCTCGCCGCGGTGAAAGGCTTCCAGGCGCGAAGTCATGTCGCCCTCGTGCACGAGCAGCGTGCGGTACGGCTCGGGCATCGCTTCGCCCGCCACGATCTCAAAGCGCGGCAAGGGGATTCCGTAGCGGCTGCGAAAAAGGCTCAGCGGATACAGCAGCTCGACCTCGGCGGCGGCGTTCATCTCAGGTGTAGCGGGCGTGTTGGTGCTGCGGCAGGAAGAAGGCGTGCAGCAGCGTGTCCACCTTCAACAGCGCCGCCCGGCTGAGGACGATCCAGTCGCCTTCCACCGTGGCCAGCCCGCGCCGGCGCATGTCTTCGATCTGCTGGTGAAACCGCTCCAGCACATCGGTGCGGAACTTTTCCCGGAAGTAAGGCAGATTCACCCGGCCCGAGCTTGAATTGCAGGATCAGCTCGCGAATCATCCGCTCTTCCGGCGTGGTCGCCATGGCGCGCGAGATCGGGCAGTTCGCCGCGATCGACCGCCTCCATGTACTGCGTGAATCTCGGTGATGTTTTGGAAATGCACGCCGCCGATGTGCGAGAACGACGGCAACGCCGCAGCCGACCAAATCCGCGCCCTGCCACAGCACGTCGCGATAGACAAACTTCGTCTTCTCGCGGATCGCGCACCGCGGTGTAGCCGCTGGTGACGGTATAGCCTGCCTTTTCCAGCTCCGCGAAAGCATGGTCCACCCAGCGCGCGCTTGTGTGTCCAGTTGGCGACCGGCGCGGCGAGTTTCCCCTCGATTTTCATCTGCTTGAAGATGCCTGTATTGTACGGCACCTCCATCTGGTAGATCGTCACGCTGTCCGGCGCGAGCTCCATCGTCTTGCGGACGTTCTCGCGCCAGTTCTCATCGGTCTCCTCGACCATGCCCGCGATCAGGTCGATATTGATCTGCGGAAAGCCAACCTGGCGCGCGTACTTGTAGGCGCGATAGATTTCATCGGTGCGATGCGCGCGCCCATTGATCTCCAGGATGTGCGCGTCGAAATTCTCGATCCCCGAGCGAGAGGCGCGTGATGCCGATCTTGCGCAACGCCGCCAGCTTCTGCTCGGTGAGCGTGCCCGGCTCCGCCTCGAACGCGACCTCCTCCACTTCGTCCCACGGCAGCAGCTCCTTCATGCGATCCGTGAGCGTGGTAAGCTGCGTTGACCGAAAGGTAGCTCGGCGTGCCCCCGCCGAAATAAACGAACCTCGGCTTGCGCCCATCGATGAACGGCGCCCGCGCGTACATCTCCATCTCCTTCATCCCCGCGTCGAGATAGTGGCCGATCTCCGACGGCATTCTTGTCCGTGTAGACGCGGAAGTAGCAGAAGTGGCAGCGCTTCCGGCAAAACGGGATGTGAAAATAAACGCCGAGCGCCGTGTCCTTCGGCGAAGGGTGCTGGATGAGATCGCTCACCGCGCGCGCATTGCCCGCGGCCCAGAAATGGAACGGCGGGTAATTCGCGACGAAATAATTCCCCGCGGTGGTCTCGTCGTCGTCGTGCTCGAGAAGGTGATCGATCGTCTCTGGGGCTTCGGTGCTCATGCGGGAAGGGGGAGTGGGGCGGAGAATCGCGCAGCCCGCCGAGGAAGGCAAGCGGAAATAGTGTGTGTACGTACGATTCTGGAAACGGACACGCCCTGCACCGCCCTGCCTCCCCGTCACTCCTTTACGGCTGGATCATCCGCGGCGGCGTTCTTCGCAATGCGCGCCATGAGGTGCTCCTCGATCTCCGTGAGAATCTGCCGCGTCGGATCGGTCTCGAATTTGTAGTCGTCCACGATGAACTGAAGCTGCCGCCCGCCCTCTTCGTAGCGGACGGTGGCGAGGCCTTTCGTCTCCCACTTCTTCTTACCGATGCCGGTGATGGCCGCGAAGGGCACCCGCGTACCGGCGGGCGTGTAAACCGCCTCGGCATCGCTGCGCAGGACCCGCTTCCGCTGCGTAAACCAGTAGGCGAAAAGCAGCACGCCGACGATCGTGGCGAGCCCCCCGCAAACGTGTTGGGCCGCGATGTCTTCCTTGGCAAAGAACTTCTTCGGCTGCTTCTCCACCCAGCCCTGGCCGGCCGCGTACGCCGGCCAATCCGCCAGTCGGCCCTCGGTTTTGTGCTGCTCGTACGCGCTCCAGCGGCGATTGCTCGCGGGATACTTGATCGCGCCGTCCCAAAAAAACCAGAGCCCCACCGCCATGAAGAAGATGGAGATGAAGAACTTCTGCATGTTCCAGACGGAGGAGATGCGCGCTTCGACAGCCATTCGGTGAAGTCTCCGCAGCGCGCCACGGCGAGACGAGCAAAAAGACTTCGTGTGTGTGCGGCTCGGAGAACCTCCGCACGCCCACCATGCCAAAAGCCGCGCGCGAAGGCCGCTCACCGCGATTTTCTTTATGCAATGCCTGCGGTCACTCACGAGAACCTCACCCTCTACTTAAACGATCACCTGGCCGGGTCCGTCGCGGCGCTGGAGTTGATCGATCACCTCATCGAAACTGCGGGCGAAAACGCGGCGGAAGCGCAGTTCTTCAGGCAGCTTCGCGCCGACATCGAGGCCGACCAGAACGTCCTGAAGCAGCTCATTACCCATTTCGGCGGCGAGGAGAGCAGCGTGCGCAAAGCCGCGGGCTGGCTCGCGGAAAAGCTGGGGCGCGCCAAGCTGAAGCTCGATGGCGGCGGCACCAGCGAGGCGCTGGGGCGCTTTCAAGCGCTGGAGGGCCTGGTGCTCGGCATCACCGGCAAGCGCGCGCTTTGGCAGGCGCTCGCAGCGGCCGATCTGAGGGCGAATGTCAATCTGCCCGAGCTCATCCGGCGGGCGGAAGCGCAGCGGGATGCGGTGGAGGAATGGCGGCGGCGAGCCGCGGTGGCGGCGCTCACGTCGTAGTCGTGTAGAACTCGCTTGCCTCCCCCGCCCCCACTCGCCTCTACTCCGGCCACCTCCCCATGGCTCCGCACAGGTTGTTGCGTCTCATTCTCGGCTGCGCGCTCGTATACTCGCTCTCCGCTCACCCGGCCGCGGCGCAAAAACGCTCGGCGCTTTCCGACGCCACCGTCGCCGCGGTGGACGCCGCCGTGGCGGAGGAGATGCAGCGCCAGGGTGCGATCGGGGTGGCGATCGGCGTGATCTATCACAATCAGATCTACTTCGTGAAAGGCTACGGTTTCGCCGATCCCGACCGGCGGGTCCCGGTCTCCACCGAGACGATGTTCCGCTGGAATACCTGCTCGCAGTCGCTCGCCGCCGTCACGGCCTGGCAGTTGGTGGAGCAAGGCCTGCTCAATCTCGAGGCCGATGTGCGCGAGTACGTGCCGGAGTTTCCGCATAAAGGTTTTCGCCTCACCGCGCGGCACCTGCTCTCGAACCAAAGCGGGCTGCCGCCGATGAGCCCCAAGGTGGCGGTCGTCGAGAGCGAGCTGGAAACCGTCACCGCGCGCACCTTCGAGGACCCGGTGGCCGCCCTCGCGAAATTCAAGGATACGCCGCTCAGCGCCACGCCCGGCACGAGTTACTCCAACTCATCCTACGGCTTCCTGCTCTTGAGCGCGGTGGTGCAGCGCGCCGGGAAGGAGAAGTTCGCCCTGCAGGTGCAGCGGCGCATCGCCCAGCCCGCCGGTCTCAAAAGCCTCCAGCCCGACTATCCCTGGGTGGACATCCCCAACCGCGCGCGCGGCTTTCGCCGGAATGCCGAGAAAAAGATCATCCCCTCGGTGCTGAGCGACGTCAGTTGGAAAGCGGGCGGCGGCGGCTATATCTCGAACATTCGCGATTTCACCACCTTCACGCTCACCCTCCTCACCGGCAGCCTTTTGCAGCCCTCGAGCGTGCAGCAAATGCGCGAGGCGCAAAAGACCGCGGACGGCAAGGAGACCCTCGGCACCCTCGGCGGATTTCGCCGGGATAGCAGCGGCCGGCCCCGGTTTTACCACCACACGCGCGGGGAAAAATGTGCGGCCAGCTTCGATATCTATCCCGAGACGAAGGCGGCGATCGCCGTGATGTCGAATTGCGAAGGGGTCGACACCGGGGACATCCGCACCGCGGTGTACAAGGCGATCAACCGCAAGTAGCCGCCCGCGGCCACCGGTCGCCACGCCGCGGCGGGAGCGCCGGCTCTACCGCATCTCTTCCAGCCATTCGCGCCGCTTTTTCTCCGGCACCTCGAGCGTTCGCTTCACCGGCTCCACGACCGGATAGCCGCCCACCTCTTCCTGGCTGTCGATGATGCGGGCCTGGCCGGTGAGCGCCTCGCGCACGATCCGCTCGTCGATGGCGTCGCGCTCGGCGGGACGCGCGCCGGCCTGGCGGGCGACGCTCCAGAGCGCGGCCGTGGGGGTTTGCGCGGCCAGTCCCTCGGGCCAAAGCGGCGGCTGCCCGAGCGTGTCGAAAGGGACGCGCAGAAGCGGGATGGGCTTGGCCAGCCAGTCGTACCCTTCGTTGTCCTTGAAGTAGGCGTCGGCGGCGCCTTCGAAGATGGCGGCCGATTTCTTGGTCTTCTCGCCGAAGAGCACCACGTTTCCCACTACCGAGAGCCGCGCCTTCGCTCCCGCTTCCTCGCCCGGCACGGACGCATGGATCGCCCGCTGCCCGGGATTGGCGATCACGTTGTTCACGATCACCCCGGAGGTGTTCAGCTTGAAGACCGGATTGCGCTCCACGTTGCTGGAATAAAGGTTGCCGACGATGGCCACCTCCTGCGTGCCGTCGAGAATCAGCGTCCCCTTGGAATGCGGGCCTTCCGGGTGCGTGGCATGATTCAGCCCCTCGGCGATGATGCAGTTTCGGATGTGAATCCGGCGCGCGCACTGCCCCTCCGGCGCGCCGTACCCGCTGGCCGAGAGGTTTTCATCCACGCCCCAGGTCGCCGAGCAGTGATCGATCCAAATATCCTGCACCGCGCCGGCCGTGGTGATGCCATCGGGCGTCCAACCGCTCGCCTTCGCCTGGCCGGCATCGCCGGGCCGCACGCGGAGATGCTGCACCGCCACCTGGCTGGCCCGGATGGAAAGCCCGCCACGGATCAGCGTGATGCCGGGGCCCGGCGCGGTCTGGCCCGCCACGAGGAGCTGCGGCTCGCGAACCGTGAGGCCCTGCATCTCCAGGTCGATCACCCCGGCGATCTCGAAAACCACGATCCGCGGGCCCGCGGCCGCGAGCGCCTCGCGCAATGTGCCCTTCCCCTTGGCGGCCAGCGAGGTGACGCGGAAAACCCGCGCCGCATCGAGATCGAAGCCGAGCTCGGGGATGCGAGCGGCCTGCCATTTCCAGGGTGTTGGCTCGGCGGCGGCGAGCGGGGCGGCGCTCAGGAAGGCGAGCGCGAGGAAGAGCGGCGGGAGTCTCATGGCGGGTAGGCAATGCAAAGTGAAAAGTGCAAAATGAAAAATGAAAAAATGCCCGCCGCGCGGCAGGCCGCCCAAACGCCATGGGCTCCCAATTTGCCATTTTCCATTTTTCACTTTCCAGGCCAGCCCTGGAGGGACAACGCCGCCCCCGTACGTCCGCCGGAGTGCGAGGATCTCCACCGTCGCGCTCTCGCCGGGGTTGAGCGTCGTTTCACCGGGCGATGGCAGCTCGCCACCGGGTGATGACTGTTCCTGGATCGACTTATCTAAGCCGTATTGATGCTGAACGATTGCGCGGCGCGCAGCGCCAGCGCACGGAACACAGGCTTCCAGCCTGTGCGGACCGCAGGCGTCCCGCCTGCGGTTTCCTCTCACCTTTCAGTGAAGATCAGGCAGGCGGGACGCCTGCCGACCGCACAGGCGAGGACGCCTGTGTTCCGGCTGCCGCTGCTTCGCGCGGCAGGGCGCTCACGCGCGCCCATTTTTGCATCGTTACGGCTAAGGCGGATGACTCTGTTGCCCTTGGCTGCTGGCTTGCGTGGTCTGCCAATTATTGAGCCCGGTTCCGGCTGGGCGGCGAATCGTCGAAGCGAGAAATAAAAAGCCCGTCTCTCCGATTACCGAACCGGGTGGTGCCGCTCGGGACAGGTGCGCAACCTTCGGGGAGGCGGACTTTTCCCTCCCCGACGGGACTCGCCGCGTCGTCCGCCAACTATTCCGATGACCGCAACGCGGCCGCGATTACGGTGCCCGAGTCCCGAAGGCCAAGGACTCATCAACGGTTTGACGAAAAGCCGGATTCTGGCACACTCCGGCCACCACCCTGCGGTTTGATCTTATCTGGAATCCTCTCCGGAGGATTCTGTTCCCGTCTCCGGGAATTTCGCCCCAGGCTTGGGCTTTATTGCTTTCCACCGCAGCCTGCCCGTAAACCACCCGCTCATGATCCTCCCGCCCCGCCCCGTCTCCTTGTTCGCCCGCCTCCGCCGCACTGTCCTGCCTGCGCTCGGATTTCGCTCCGCGCGCGCCGGCCTGCCGGCTCTTGATTTGCCTGCTCTCCCTCGATCCCGGCGCGCCCCCCGGCCGTACGCGGGGCTGATGATTGAAACGCTCGAGGCCCGTATCGCGCCGGCCACGATTTCGATCAATGGCGGCGCCGCGCAATCGCTCGGCGCCAGCGGCACGTACAATTTCGCCATTGGCGCGGGGAATCTGACCGTCAACGGCACCTCCTTCGGCGCCGCGGGGACGATCACTAGCGTGGTGTTTAGCGGCGAACCCGCGGATGCGAGCAACACCGGCAACGATACGATCAACGTGGCCAGCCTCACGGGGCTCGCCGGCGATCTGACGCTCAACGGCCTCACCGGCAATGACACGATCACTTTTACCGGCAGCACGACTTTCGCCGCCAATAAATCGCTCACGGTCGATGGCGGAACCGGCCTCGATAACGTCATCGTCTCTCCCAGTGTGGCGCTCGTCTTCTCGGGCACTGGGGCGCTCTCCTTCACCGCCACCGGCAGGATCGGCCTCCAAAACGGGTCGTCGGTGACCGCTGCCAACGGCAACGTTACGCTGCTCGCCAACAGTGGCGGAGCGTCGGCGGGAGACTTTGACGGAATCAGCCTCGGCTCGGATGGTTCGAACAACGGGGCCATCGGCGGCGCCACCATCACGACGAGCGGCAGCGGCAATATCTCGCTGACCGGGTCCGGCGGCGATGCGCTCGGCGCCAACGGCAACATCGGCCACTACGGCGTGCACCTCGAGTCGCCCACGGTCAAGGCGACCGGCACGGGCACTGTCACCATCATGGGCACGGGCGGCGATGGCCCGTTTACCTCCGGTGGCGTCTTCATCGGTGGGGCGGCCGGTGCCGGCGAAGTCTCGTCGGCCACGGGTCTGACAATCACGGGGACGGGCGTGGGCGCGAGCACGGGAGCAGGCGGCACCATCACTGGAGTCTCAATTTTCGACCAGGTGCTGGTGCAAACGACCGGGAGTGCGCCCTTGACGATCACCGGCACCGCCGCGAATGGGAGCGGCGGCTTCAACGATGGCGTGATCTTCGGCGTCTTTGGCACCGGCGCGGTCAAGACCGCCTCCGGCAATCTCAATGTGACCGGCGCCGCCGGCATCGCCGGGACCAATGGGGACACTCAGGGTATCGACCTCACGGGCTCGCTCCAGACGACGAGCGGCACCATCACTCTCACCGCGAATTCGATGAAGGTGGGCACCGGGGCCAACACCTCGGTGAGCGCGGGGGCCACGGGAACGGTCACGGCGAAGCAGTTGACGACAGGCGTGGCGATCAACCTCGGTTCTACCCTCGATACCACCGCCAGCACCCTGGAGCTTTCGGATGCGGAGCTGAACAAGATCACCGCCGGCACGATCGTCATCGGCGATGCGAACAGCGGCCTGGTCACCATCTCGGCGAATCTCAGCCCCACGAGCTACAAGACGCTCGATATCGAGCACGCGGCCAGCTTCTCGGGCACGGGCGGGTTCACCGCCGACATCACCAACGGCTCAGTCTACGAGAGGATGATCGTGAATGGCGCGCTGGCCATCAACACGAGCGCCACGCTCACCCTCAACGGCAGCTACGTCCCCACCGCGAGCGATACCTTTGTCATCATCGATAACACTTCCGGCGCCGCCACCACGGGCAACTTCGCCGGCAAGACGGAAGGCTCCACGGTCACCGTCGCGGGCGGCACCAAACCGATCACCTACGCCGGCGGGACTGGGAACGACGTTGTCCTCGGCGCGCCGCCGCTGCCGAACGTCTCGCTTTCCGTCTCGGGCGCGAGCGTGGCGGAAGACGGCAGCGGCACGCTCACCTATACCTTCACCCGCTCAGGCGCGACCACCGGAACGCTAGCGACGAATTTCAGCGTCACCGGCGTAGCCAGCAGCAGCAGCGACTACACACTCGCGGCCGGCGCAAATACCGGGCTCAGCTTCACGACGGGCGCGGGCGTGGGAACGGTGACGTTCCAGGCGGGGCAGAGCACCGCGACGGTGGTGATGAGCCCGACCGACGACACGACGGTCGAGGCGGATGAGCAGGTGACGTTCAATGTCAGCACGGGCTCCGGTTACTCGCTCGGCACGCCCGCGAACATCAGCGCCAACATCACGAACGACGACACGGACGTCTCCGTTACGGTCAACCCGGCGTCGGTCTCGGAAGATAGCGGCACGTCGTTCATCTACACTTTCACCCGCGCGGGTGTCACCGCCAGTGCCCTGACCACGAATTTCACGTTTGGTGGGACGGCGACCTTTGGATCGATCGACACCACCTTCACCTCGAGTGTTGCCCTCTCCCTGAATTTCGGCCCGAACACCGGCTCCTTCCAATTCCCGGCCGGCCAAAGCTCGGTCACGGTCACCGTCACGCCGATCAAGGACAATACGGTGGAGGCGGATGAAACCCTGGTCTTCACGGTGGCCGCGGGCTCGGGCTATAACGTCGCCGGCACTCCGGCGCAGGAGACGATTACCAACGACGACTCGACGCTCACGCTCACCTCCGTCAGCCCGGCCAGCGTCACCGAGGACGCCGCGGGCAATCTCCTCTACACCTTCACCCGCACCGGCTTCCTGGGGAATGCGCTGGCGGTCAACTACCACGCGAGCGGCACGGCCCTCGGGTTCGGCGCGGGCACCATTGACTATACGGTGACCGGCGGCGCGGCGGGCAGCAGCTTCAGCGGCGGGGCGGCGGGCACCGGTAACGGCGTGCTGGTTTTTGCCGGGGGCGCCTCCACCGCGACCCTCACGGTCGATCCCACGGCGGACACCACCCCCGAGTCGAATGAAACGGTCATCATCACCCTCGATGGGAACGCCACCACCCCGGCCGCCACCGGCGGCTACTCGCTGGGCGCGACGATCACGCAGACCGGCACGATCAACGACGACGACGCTTCGCTGCACGCGACGATCTCCAGCGGCGACCTGACCATCACCGACATCAGTGCCGCCGGGACGAACGACAACCTCACCTTCAAGCTCATCAACGGCGGCGCCAGCCTCGAGATCAGCGACCCGAACAACGTCTGGGACGGCGTCCCTGCCACCACCCCCGCCAGCACCCTTTCCAATGGCGGCAAGACCCTCACCATTCCGTTCAGCGCCATCACCGGCAAACTGACCGTCAATACCTTCGCGGGCACTGATACGGTGACGCTCGACCTCTCGGGCGGCGACTTCATCAACGCGACGGGCGTCGATTTCAATGGCGGCAATCCCGCCGTCACCCCCGGCGACAAGCTGATCATCGCCGGCGGCGCGCAGGGCACGGTCACTTACAATTACACCAACGCGACCGACGGCAACGTGGTGATGAGCACCATCGGCACGGTGCGCTACACCGGCCTGGAGCCGATCACCAACAGCGGCACCGCCACCGACGTCATCTTCAACCTGCCCGGCACCGCGGATACGGTCTTCCTCGAGGATAACGACGCGACGCCGGCCGACGGCATGCTGCGCCTGCGCAGCTCGCCCACGACCTTCGAGCAAACCGATTTCGCGATCCCGAGCAACTCGCTGACGATCAACCTGGGCGCCGGCAACGACACGCTGACCGTCTCCGCGGTGCCGCAGTTCACCGGCGGGCTGACGATCAACGGCGGCCAGGGCGACGACACGATCAATTTCATCAGCGCGATCACCTTCGCCGCGAACAAGAACATCGACGTCAACTTGCAGGACGACGACACGACGCCGGGCATCGATATCATCACCATGAGCACGGCGGGGAATCTCGTCCTCTCCGGCACGGGCGCGGCGATCTTCAAGGCGAGCAGGAACATCCAGTTTGCCGGCCATCTCGCGACCGAGAACGGCGATATCACGCTGGAAAACAACCAGCAAGCCGTGGCCGCGACCGGCAACTTCCAGGGCGTCAACATCCTCGGCACGTCCATCGTGGAAAACACCGGCACCGGCCACATCAACGTCCTCGCCCGCGGCGGCAACGACGCCGCCGGGCAGCAGAACGGCTTCCGGACTAATACCGGCGCGCTGGTCCGTGGCGGCACGAGCGGCGACGCGGTGACCATCACCGGCACCGGCGGCGCGACCGCCGGCAACGGCATCTTCATCCCGAACGGCGCCGTGCGCTCGCTCGGCGGCAATATCCTCTTCACCGGCTTCGGCTCGGGGACCAACACCGGCGTCACCATTCAAAATAGCGGCGTCGTTTCACCGGCCGCGGGCGGCAACGTCGTCATCACCGCGACCGCGGCTACCCCCACCGGCGTCGTGGCCGACTTCCAACTGTTCACCGTCGCGACGAATCCCACCGGCGTCTTCACGACTGGCAACGGCAGCATTACCATCAATGCGGACAGCGTGAGCATCGGCACGAACAATGCGTTCTCGTTCCTCGACGCCGGCTCGACGGGCACCGTCACGGTTCGCCAGAGGACCAACGGCACGAACATCGACCTGGGTTCGACCCAAGCTCTTGCGCAAGCCGGCGTGCTCGACCTTTCCGACGCCGAGCTCGATCGCGTCATCGCCGGCACGCTGCAAATCGGCAACGCGAACAGCGGCGCGATCAACATCACCAACGTCATCAGCCCGGCGGCCTACAAGACGCTGGCGCTCGGGAAAGGAGCAGCCTTTACCACCGGCGCGACCACGGGCGGCTTCGACGCCGACGTCTTCTCCGGAACCGACTACGAGAAGATCACCGCCGCCGGCGCCGTCAGCATCGATCCGGCCGCCACCCTGAACGTCACCGCCTTCGGCACCTTCGTGCCGGCCGTGGCCGATAGCTTCACGATCATCGAGAACACCACCGCAACCGCTACCACCGGCACCTTCGCCGGCAGACCGGAAGGGAGCACGGTGCCCGTGGGCGGGGTGAACAAAACGCTGACCTACGCCGGCGGCGCCGGGAACAACGACGTGGTCCTGATCGGCACCGGCGTGAGCGTCGCGCTCGGGGCCACGACCTCCGTGGTCGAAGATAGCGGCGGGAATCTCGTCTACACCTTCACCCGCAACGGCGACCTCACCGGTCCGCTCACGGTCAACTTCAACGTTTCCGGCGGCTCGTTTTTCACCACCGGCACCGACAGCGACTACACGCAATCTGGCGCGGCCACCTTCAGTGCCACGGCCGGAACGGTAACCTTCCAGGCCAATTCCGCGACGGCCATCGTCACGATCACCCCGAGGGCGGACACCTTCACGGAGGAAAACGAGACGGTGGTGCTCACCGTCGCATCCGGCTCCGGCTACGGCCCGCTCGGCAGTCCGGCCACGGGCACCATCACGAACGACGATACCACCGTCTTCATCAACGACGAACCCGTCTCCGTGGCGGAGGATAGCGGCGGCACACTCACTTACACCTTCCGGCGCGCGGGCGTGGTTTCCAATCAGCTCACGGTGAACTTCACTGTCGGGGGCAGCGCGACCTTTGGGAACCTCAACGACTACGCCGCTTCGTCCACCTCAGCGTTCACGTTCAGCAATACGGCGGGCACGATCACCTTTGCGCCCGGGAGCGATACGGCGACGCTCGTTCTCACCCCCGTGGCGGATGCAACGGTCGAGCCCGATGAAACCGTGCAACTCACCGTCGCCGCTGGCACCGGGTACAGTGTCGATGTCGAGGGCAACTCGCTCACCAACACGATCACCAACGACGACGCCACCGTCTCCGTCGCGATCACGCCGCCCGGCACCGTCGCCGAAGACGCGGCCGCGGGGAATTTCCTCACCTACACCTTCACGCGCGCCGGCTTCATCGCGAATGCGCTCACGGTGAATTTCACCGCCGGTGGCTCGGCGACCAAAGACGGCGATTACGGCGTCAACGGCGCCTCCTTCATCGGCCTCGCCGGCACGGTCACCTTCGCGCCGAATTCGACTACGGCCATCGTCACCGTCGATCCCACCGCGGACACTACCGGCGAGCAAAATGAAACCGTGATCTTCACGATCGCTGCGGGCACGGGCTACACGCCCGCCGCCGGGCCGAACAACGCCGCCACCGGCACGATCCTCGACGACGATACTTCGGTGAGCGTCGCCGCCTCCGGCAGCCCGATCGCGGAAAACGCCGCCGGCGGCACGGTGATCACCTACACGTTCACCCGCACCGGCGAAAATTCCGCGCCCCTCACGATCAACTTCAGCGCCGGCGGTTCGGCCAGCTTCGCCAACGATTACGCCGTCGGCGGCGCCACCACTTTCAGCACCTCGACTGGCCTCGGCACGGTGACCTTCGCCGCCGGCAGCAGCACCGCCAGCATCACGCTCACGCCGAACAACGACGTCCTCGTCGAGGGCACCGAAGACGCCCTGATCTTCGTCAACACCGGCCCCGGCTACGGCGTCGGCGCCTCGCCCGCGTTTGGCCAGATCACCGACAACGACACCGCCAGCGTCGCCTTCGCCAGCTTCACCAGCAGCGTCGGGGAAGGCTCATTCGACAGCATCGTCGTCACCCTCACCACCTTCGGCAACGGCGTCGAAGGCGCGGGCATGCTGGAAGACCCCTTCACCGTCTTCGTCGTCGATCTCGGCGGCGGCACCGCCACCGGCGGCGGCGTCGATTACACCTTCAACGGGCAGAGCCTCACCTTCCCCGCCGGCGAGGATGGCCTGAGCATCGCCTTCTTCGTCAACACCACGCAAGATACCCTCTCAGAAGGCAGTGAAACCTTCCGCCTCGGCCTCAGCCCGAACGGCGGCGTCGCGGATGGAATCGCGCTAGGCGAGCCTCCCAGCAACGCCGTCACCATCGACACCACTCCACACGTCGCCACCATCTTCGACAACGACATCGACCTGAATGTGTCCATCACCGGTCCCTCCATGCCCGCCGTTGCGGGCTCGGGCCCGAACAACCTCTCCTTTACCGCGACGCTCACCAATAACGGCCTGACCACGGCCACGGCCATCAACGTTTTCGCCAACTTCATGACGGCCGCTGGCACCACCTATAGCTCCTTCATGGCGCAGGATGGGACTTTGGTTGGCAACGACTGGAAGGTCGACTCGCTCGCGCCCGGCGCCACCGCCATGATCACGTTTTTCCTCACGGCCGATCCCACGGCCGCGAATAACAGCCAGGCCACCACCGAGGTGACCATCAATGGGGCCACGCAAACGCTCACCAATACGGAAGACGATATGGACAGCGCCAGCGGCACGATCATCCGCCAGTCCGACCTCGTCCTCACCAAGACCGATTCGCCCGACCCGGTCGGCCCCGGCGCGCAGCTCACCTACACCATCGTCGTCGCGAACACCGGCCCGAGCGACAACACCAGCGCGACGATCATGGACATCTTCCCAGCGGGCTTCTCCAATGTGACCTGGACCGCCGCCGTCACCGGCTCGCCAAACCCGCTCAGCGGCACAGGCAACATCGAGAGCACCGTCAGCATCCCTGCCGGCGGCACCGCCACGTATACCGTTACCGGCACCGTCACGGCCCCGTCGAATACCAGCATCACCAACACCGCCAGCCTCACCTCGAGCGAGGATACAAACATCGAGAACAACGCCGACTCCGAAACCACCTTCGTCGGCGGCGTCGATCTCAAGCTCACCAAGGCCGCCGATGTGGCTCAAGCCGCGCCCGGCACGGTGATCAAGTACACCCTCACCTATCGCAACGGCGGCTTCATTACCGCCAACGGCACGAGCATCAGCGACTTGATCCCGGCGAACACCGTCTTCGATCTCGCGAACAGCACCGCCGGCTGGCAGAACATGCTCGGCACCGCCCTCGCCGATGGCGCCGCCGCGGGCACGCCCGCCAGCTTCCCGATCGGCAGCCTGCCGGTCAGCGAAACCGGCGCGATCGCCATCCTCGCCGTGCGCGTCACCGCCACCGTCTCCGCCGGCGCGGGCACGATCGATAACACCGCCATCATTGGCGACAACGGCGCGGCCGGCGCCGACCTCGTGCCGAGCGACAACACCGCCGTCGCCAGCAGCACGCTGGTCGCCGCGCCCGATCTCGTGCTCAGCGTCGTCAAGAACCACTACACCAATGGCGGCCAGGATCTCGATGTCTCCGAAACCCGCAACCTGATCGCCCGCGGCCACGAGATCCGCTACACCTACACCTACTCGAACGCCGGCAATCAGGACGCCACCAACGCCACCCTCACCGCCGAGGTCCCGACCGGCACCAGCTTCGACTCCGGCAACAGCACCGCCGGTTGGTCGCAGTCCGGTCCCACCACCTATCAGTTCTTCTTCCAGTCGCTGCCCGCCGGCGCCCAGGCGAGCAGCGTCATCTTCGCCGTCGACATCAACCAATCGCGCATTACGCCGCTGGCGTTGAAAAAGATCGACAGCACCGCCACCCTCGACGACGGCAGCGTGAACGGCCCCGACCCGACCCCGGCCAACAACACCGCCATCACGAGCACCACGCTCTACGAGGGCCTCTATGCCGTCTCGCCTAGCCGCCAGGGCGGCGCCATCGGGAAGGGCGCGCTGCCCAAGGTACGCGTCTTCGATGTCACCACCGGGATCGAGGCCGAGTCCATCACGGCCTACGAGCGGTCCTACCGCGACGGCGTCCGCATCGCCATCGGCGACATCAATGGCGACGGCTTCGACGATATCGTCACCGCGGCGCGCGAGGGCACCACCGGCAAAATCCGCGTCTTCGACGGCCTCACCCACGCGCGCATCACCGTGGGCGAGAGCCAGGAAATCAACGCCTTCACCGGTCGCGCCGCACGCGGCGCCTACATCGCCCTCGGCGACATCAACGGCGACGGACGCCTCGATATCATCGCGGGCGCCGGCCTCGGCGGCGGCGCCGTGAAGGTCTTCAGCGGCCTCACCGGCCAGCAGCTCGATAGCGACCTCACCCCCTTCGGCGCCAACTACCGCGGCGGCGTGCGCGTCGCCAGCGCCGACGTCAGCGGCGATGGCCGCGCCGACCTCATCGCCGGCCAGGGCTCCATGGGCTCGCAGGTAAAGGTCTACTTCGGCACCTTCACCGACGGCTTCGCGCCCAGGGCACTCAATCCCGATCCGCTCGTGTTCGATGCCAGCAACGGCACCGCCCCGCGCCTGCGCGATGGCGTCTTCCTCGCCACCGGCGACGTCACCGGCGACGGCATCGCCGAGATCATCGTCGGCCGTGGCAAGATGGGCAACAGCACCGGCGCCTCCGTCGGCGTCTTCAAGCTCACCGCCGGCGCTCCCGCGCTCGTCCCATCCTTCACCGCCACCGAGATCAAGACCTACCCGCTGGTCCAGGACAAGACCTACAAGTTCGGCGCCCGCGTCGCCGCCACCGATATTAACTTCGACGGCATCGCCGACATCGTGGTCGGCGCGGGCCACCTCGGCGGCAGCAAAGTGCAGATCCTCAATGGCGTCACCGGCAACGAAATCAGCAACTTCCTCGCCTTCCCCGCCAGTCCCAAGATCGGCGTCTGGACCGCCGCCGGCGCCCCGCCCATCCCGATCAAGCGCATCATCATCGACGCCTAAGCGCGCCGCAACCCCGTAGCGCAGACTTCCCAGCCAGCCTCACCGCGCCGCAGCCCCGTAGCGCAGGCGTCCCCGCCTGCCGTATCGCTGGCTTCCAGCCGGCCCTCAGCGCGCATACAGCCGCGCAGCTAGCCACAAACCACACGCGGGATTCATCGCGCTTTTCGGTAAAACACCGTTTGATTGGTTCATGCGCGACCCGCTCTGCGAAAGCTACGAAGCCGTCCCTTACCGCCACGGCGCGATTCCGGATTCGCAGCCGGCGCGGCTGGCGGCCATTGGCCGGCTGCACGGCGTGCCGGCGGCGGCGCCCGACGCGTGCCGGGTGCTGGAGCTCGGCTGTGCCGAGGGGATGAACTTGCTGCCGTGGGCGGAGCGCTTTCCCGAGTCGCAGTTCGTGGGAGTCGATTGGTCTCCCACCATGATCAGGGAGGGCGAAGCGGCGCGGCGGGAGTGCGGCCTGGAGAACGCGGAGCTCCTTTGCGCGGATTTGCGCGACTACGAACCGCCGCCGGGACACTTCGATTACATCATCGCGCACGGCGTCCTTTCGTGGGTGCCGGACGAGGTGAAACAGCGCCTCTTTGCGATCTGCGCGCGCGGGCTGGCGCCGGCCGGCATCGCCTACGTGAGCTACAACACGCTGCCCGGCTGGGGCCTGCTCGGCGGGCTGCGCCGCTTTCTGCTGGAGCAGGTGGATCGCACCCAGCCGCCGCCCGCGCAGCTCGAGGAAGCCCGGCGCATCGCGGCCTCGCTCGGCGCCGCGATGGCCGGGCAGCCGGGCGCCTATGGCGAGCTCATCCGCCAGGCCCTCGCCGACATGCTGCAGAAGCCGCCGGCGCTTTTCTATCACGACGAGCTTTCGCTGGTGAACGACCCCTGCACGTTCACCCACTTCCTCAGCGAGGCCAGCGCCCGCGACCTGCATTACCTGGCCGAGGCCCATTACGCCTCCATGCCGTGGGAGCACGTGCCGGAGGCGATGCGCGCGGCGCTCCCCGGGGTGGGAGACGATTTCCTCCGCGCGCAGCAATACATGGACGTGATGTTCCAGCGGTGGCTGCGCAATAGCCTCCTCTGCCGCATGCCGCCCGCGCGCGTCCCCTCGGCGGGCGCGATCCGCGAGTGCGCCGTGGGCCTGCGGCTGCGCCTGTCGGCGGGCCCGGCGGATTTGCGCGATGGAGCGCCGCTGCGGCTCACGCGCGGGCAGGACTTCGCGGTGGAGATCGCGGCGCCGGCCGAAAAGGCGTTCCTCACCGGACTGGCCCAGGCCGGCGCGGCGCGAGTCCCTTTCCCCCAGGCCGTCGCGCTGGCGAATGAGATGCTCCGCCAGGCTGGCCTGCCGCCGGCGGATGAAGAGGCGCTCTGCGCGCTGCTCCTCCGCCTCTTCTCGCTCGATGGCCTCGATTTGCTCCTCGCCGGGGACGGCGCCTGGCTGAAAACAGGTGCGACCGCCGCGCCCAGCCGCCTCATGCAATGGGAGGCCCGGCACGATCGCCCCGTCACGAACCGCTGGCATGAGCCCGTCTCCCTCACCCCGGCGGGCCGGCGCTGGCTGGCGGAGTATGCGGGCGAAGCCAATCCCGGCGCCGCCCAGGCGGGGCTCCTGGTTTAGTTGGAAATGCGCCAAATCTCGCGGCTGACTTGAAGCTCGCGCCGCGCCCCAGACGAGACCGCGATGTTTCGGGGTGCTTGTTCGAGCGTTTTCTAATTGTCGATTGCGGCCCGATACGCGATCTTCACGGCCGCGCGTGAGGAGCATGAAACGATATCAAATCTTCGTGAGCTCCAGCTATGAAGACTTGGGGGAGCAGCGGGCCGCGGTAATAGAAGCCCTTTTGGGAATGGGAGACATCCCCATCGGCATGGAGAGTTTTGGGGCCGCAGATCAGGCGCCATGGGATGCCATTGAGCCGTTGATCGACCAGAGCGATTACTTCATCTTGATCCTTGCGCACCGATACGGAAAACCATCAGACACGGGGAAATCCTATACGGAACGCGAGTACGATCACGCGGAGAAGATAGGTCTCCCAGTGCTGGCATACCTGGTCAGTGACGAGGCGGAGTGGGATGAAAAATACCGCGAGACGGACGGAGCGAGGCAGCGACGCCTGGAGGAATTCAAGGCGCGCGTAGGTCTTGGGCACTCGAATCGGGTGCTTTGGGTTTGGAACGGAAAAAAGGAAGACCTTGCGCGCTCGGTCACGAGTGATTTGGGGAAACAAAAGGCCGCCACACCGCGCCCGGGATGGATTCGTGGATCGCTGCCCCCTGCACCGACGCCTGCCTCGTGGTGGGTGGTGTCAGCTTTCATGGCCGCCCTCGCCGCCCTCGCGTCCATCCTGCTCATCTGGCAAGCCAGGCCCGAACGGGAGACGCCGCCGCCGGCAGACTTCTCGGCGGTGAGGGAATTGCCCGTGGCCTTCGGACCGGAATCCTCGAAGCGGGAACTGCGTATTGGAATTGTCGGCTATGATACCATCAAGCCGCGGGCGAGCGTCATGGAGGAATTCCTCTCCAAAGCTCTAAGCTACAACCTCGTCTATGCCCAGGGAACGGCGGAGGAAGTCTTGGATTGGATCACGGACGGAACCGTCGACCTGGCCGTGCTCAGTCCCGGTGCCTTCGCCGCGACTGATGCCTGGCTGACCAAGGAGGAAAAGAGGGAGTTGAAGAAGGAGGGAAAATTGCCGGTCTGGAGCTGCAATTATCTGATCACTCCATCATTGCTTCCTTCGTCCAACCCGTTTGCCTCGAGCAAGAGAAGGGGGTACCAGATGGTCGACCGCCGCAACCCGTGGAGCTGGAAGAGATTTGCCTCTGGAGAGCCGGCCGATGAGCGCCGCTTCCTCGCCGCTAAAGCGGACGAGAAGACACTCTATCATCCCCTTTGCCTGACGCATCGACAGAACTTGGTGGACCTGAAGGCCGAATTGAAGTGGAGAAGCGTCGAGTTGAGCACTCCTGATAATCCACTCGAGATAGTCAAGAAAGCCGTAGAGCAGGATTTGGTGCAGTTTGTCTTCAGCGATCCGCTTTCGCTCTCCGGGACCATCTACCCGAAAGTTCATTTCAAGGATCAACTCAAGACAGTCGGCGCGACCTCGAATAGCGAGCACAGCTTCGGCTTTTCCGATACCCTGAAAATGTTGATGGACAGCGAGAATCGCAAGGTCGGCGGCGATGGCTTTTCACCTCGCTACCGGGTCGGTTTCCTGTTCGATGGAGCAGTCATCGAAGGTCGCGAACGGGAGATGGCGCAAACGCTTCAGGAGGTCAAATCCGCGGCTGCGGACGCGAACCCCAACGAGGAGCGGTATCTTCCGGACGCGGAACTGCCGGCGGAAATGTGGGTGGTGCGGCCGGATTTCGACGCGGCGGAATCCCCGCGGCAATCGCCTGGTTCGCCGACCGAATTCCTGCGCAACCGGCTCATCCAGGAAGACCCATCATTCTTTATCGACCAGAGCGGCGACCAGATTCACGAGATTGGCCGCAAGGTGAGCGATTGGATGAGGGACGCGGGGATCGATCCGACTGACCGCGGCAGCCCCTTTTCCAGAATTCTCGATTCCATGGGCCATTTCGAGAGAATGGAGCGGCGGCCAGCCCGCCTTGCCTTGGTCTTATCGGGAGGAGGAGCAAAATGTGCTTATCAGGCTGGGGCCATCGCTTACCTCGAGCACGAGCTTGCCAGGATGCGAAATTCCCCAACGCCCGGAGCGCGGAGTGGTTTTCTCAAGGGTTCGCCGCGGGATATCGATCTCGTTGTAGGGTCATCGGGCGGGGCGCTGAACGCGCTGCCGACCGCGTTGGAAATTACCCGCGGCGGGGCTGACTCCGAAACAACTGTCTTTTCCTTTCCGCTCGCCAGCCTCTGGGGGGCCGTGAACCTGGTCAATCTTTTGCAACTCGATCCATGGGCTCAAGGCTTTCTGGGCGTCACGTACGGGCTCTTGTTGCTGTTTCTCGCGTGGCTGCTCGGGGAGCCGCTGGTCTGGATGGGCACGCTTCTGATGAAGAAGGCGGAAACGCGGCCATGGCTGCGGAAAATTTTCACGAGGAAGGGCGCGCCTGTCGGCATCATCGTGCTCATGAATTGCGCTCCTTTCATTCTGCAGACCATGCTGACGATCCTGGTGATCGCCTACTGGGGGCGCCGTATTTCCAACCCCGGCCAGGTGGGCGAGCTGGCGCCGGGGGTTCACTGGCCATTCTATCTCTTTTGGCTGCCGCTGACCCTCACCACCGGCTGGATTGCCGTGACGCTGCTTGCCGGCACTCTGGCCAGCGCCGCTCGCGGCGTCTTGAAACCGGCTTGGCGCCACGGGCCGCTCCGGACGCGGATCTTGAGCGCGGGATTCCTGATTGCCTTCTCGTGCGTCGGCCTCGTCGCCATCTTGCTTTTGCAAAACAGAACCGCCTCGACGAACGACAACCTGAAAGAGGTGATAGTCAGCCGATTGGAAGACCTGCTCAAGCAGGGCCTCGCCGACAACAGCCCGCCGGATGGAAAGCCGGATGATCGCGCCATTACCTGGAGCAATCGCATCTGGAGCCACAAGCGGAACCGCGATTTTATCATTGCCCTGACGGTTCTCGGGAAAGACGGCCCGGCAGATCGTTACTTGCATGTCCCCGCCCACCGGGCTCCTCCCGGGGGCGAGCCGAGAAGGTCTGTGGACCTCGGCTCCCGCCGAGGCTCGGAGTTGCATGTGTTTGACAGACGGGAGCGTCTTCTCAATCTCCTGATCGCTTCCTGCACGATCTTTCCCGTGTTTCACTCCGAGCCCTTCCGCGATGATGCCGCGCGTTGGAAGCCTCTGCAAATCGTCGACGGCGGCTATTCGCACAACATCCCCGTCGAGGCCGCCGTGGAGTGGGGAGCCACCCATATCCTCGTGCTCGAGGCGACGGGGGCGCTGGACCGAAGCGAGAAAACAAAGTTTTGGGAGAATCTGCTGACCGCCTTCGACTTACTTTTTGCGCAAGCGCAAATCGCCGATCTGCGGTCGCGGCAAAAGCTGGAAATCTATACTCTTCGTCCAGCAGACCGGGCTCTCAAGACCCTCGATTTTGCGTCGATCTTCACTCGGCCGGCCATCGTGGCCGGCTACCGAGATGCGTCCAAGGGGCGTTTCGTGCAGTATTCCCGTCCCCCGGAGTTCAAGACCATTCATGGCATTGGCAGGCAAATCGAACCCCTGTATTGCCTGAAATCGTCCAGGAACGATTTTTGATCTTCAGGTGCGAGGCGGCCCGCAGGCCGCGACCGCGTTGCGTCAAGCATTTGATCCGCCGTCTGCTCAAATTCCGTCTGCCGATCGGCGGAGGAAAAGCTGATGGTCATTTCCGCCGGCGCCTCGCCGAGCACACGCGCGCCATGCCATACGCCCGCGGGAATGGAGATGGTATCCCCCGGTCCAAGCTCGAAAAACTGATCGCCCAGCGAGTGCTCGATCCGCCCGGAGATCACGTGCAGAATCTCGTCGCAATTCGGATGGCGATGCCGGGTGGGCTCGTGATGAGGCTGCATCGAGGCCCTGCCAAAGGTCATCGTCGTGGAATTTCCGAGAGCCCGCGACGCCGAGAAGGAAACGCGTCCCCACGGGAACTCGTGGACTTCAGCCTCACTGGGGCGGCAAACGGGACCGGGAATCATGGCCCCGAAATCGTCTGGGATTTACGCACGACTCGCACGCAGATAATCAGTGAGACTGTCCGCGAGGCGCGCGGTGTGCCACAACCTCAACCACCCCATGAGCGAAATCTCCGATCCCTTCCGCGAGGCGCGCCAGCAGGACGGCGTGCTCAAGTGCCCTTTTCACGGCGAAGAGATCGTGATGCTCCTCCGCCACGAGGATGTGCGGCGCGCCGCGAAAGATTGGCAGACCTTCAGCTCGGACGCGCCGTTTCGCGTGCCGATCCCCTCCGAGGAAGACGTGCGCACGATGCGGCAATTGCCCATCGAAACCAATCCGCCCGAGCACACGGAGTACCGCGCGATCGTCGAGCCGTTTTTCCAGCGCGCCAAGGATCCCGCGATGATCGCGCAGGTGGAGGTCCTCCTCGGCGGCATGCTCGCGGAGGCGCTGCGGCGCGACTCCATCGAGGTCGTGAACGACTTCGCCCTGCCCGTGCAGTCCCGCGCGCTCACTTACCTCCTGAATGTGCCGGAGTCCGAGGCCGACACGTGGATCGGCTGGGGCATCCATGTTTTCAAAGTCACCGGCGGCGAGTTCAAGAAAGGCACCGTGCTCGAGACCTACCTGCACGCGAAGTTCGACTTGGCGGAGGCCGCCCCGAGCGACGACTTCTTCAGCGCGCTCACGCAGGCCACTTACCGCGGGCGGCGCCTCACGCGCGAGGAAGCGATGGGCTTCGCCAATCTCGCCTTCGCCGGCGGGCGCGACACCATCATCCACACCATCTCCTGCGCGCTCGGCCACCTCGCCGCGCATCCCGAGTCGCTCGAATACCTGCGCGAAGATCCGAAGCGCATCACCCTCGCCAGCGAAGAGTTTTTCCGCGTCTTCATGCCGCTCACCCACATCGGCCGCGTCTGCCCGACCGAGACCGAGGTGAACGGCGCGCGGGTCGAACCCGGCCACCGCATCTCGCTCTGCTGGGCCTCCGCAAATCTCGATGAGCAAGCCTTCCCCGAGCCGCACGTGCTCCGCCTTGATCGCAAACCAAACCCGCACCTCTCCTTCGGCTTCGGCGCGCACCTCTGCCTCGGCGCCCCCCACGCCCGGCTCATCCTGCGCACCCTGCTGCGCCTCTGCTGCGAGCACGTCCGCCGCATCTCCATTCTCCAGGCCGAGGAGCGAGTCGAGCGCGAGGCGGTCTTCGATCGCACCCTCGGCTACGAATCCCTCACGCTGAAGTTCGACCCGCGGTAGTTGCGAGGCGAGATCGATTCCCAGCGAAAGCGTTCCAACCGGCCTGGTGGGGCGAGGCTCCGACGAGCACTGTTCAAGGCGTGGGCGCAGGCGGAAGGGCGGCGGGATCAGCGGCTGTCTTTCTCGCTGCGGGCGAGATGGCGAAGGCTCGGAACACAGCCGTCCTCAGCTGTGGGCGAGAGCGGAGCCGCGGGCATCTTGCCTGCCGGCCCCTCGGGTTGCACGCTTGCGGCAACAAAAAGCTTTGATGCCCCTCCACCGCCTGCCGTCCCCCCCTTGACGCGCGCCCATGCTGCACGCTTCTATCCAAAGCGGAAAGTCCCCCCGATATGGCCGAGCAAAAGACGCTGGTGAACGAAATGATGGACGTGCTGAAGGAGCAGAAGGAACTCTTCGCGCTGATGGGGGCCTATGTGGCGATGATGGTGGGCGGAGTCATCTATTGGAACGAGATCAAGCCAAAGCTCATCGCTGCGGCGGATGGGAACTCGATCTGGCTCTTCTACGCCTTTGCCTTCCTTCCCGTGCTCATCCCCGTGGCGGTGGTAGTCGCCAAACGCCTGCGCCGGGCGAGCCTCGAAAAGCGCCTCGGCGATATGGGCCAGGAGCAGCTCGCCTTCAAGCACGCCCACTTCCGCACCGCGCCGTACGGCTCCACCGAGGAAGACCGCGCCGCGTACGGGCGCACCGACCGCGCGCATGAGGAGGCCCTCGATCGCATCCGCAAGGCGGCGGCGAAAGCCGAGCCGTTCTTCTTCCTGCACAGCCAATCCGGCTGCGGCAAAACCTCGCTTCTCCAGGCCTATGCGCTGCCCGAGCTGGAAAAAAGCGGCTGGCGCGTCATCTCGCTGCGCGGCTTCACCGGCATCCTGCCCGAGCTGGCCGAAGCGCTCGGCCTGCCGGAGACCGCGCCCGCGGCGGACATCCACGCGGCGCTCGTGGCGGAGGCGGCCGCCCGGCGGCAGGCCGGCGGCACGCTGCTCGTCGCCGTCGATCAGTTCGAGGAATTCCTCATCCTGCACCCGCCCGGCACCCCCGCGTGGGACGCCGTGGGCGCGTGGCTCACCGGGCAGCGCCGCGCCCCCGCGCCCGGCCTGCTGGTGCTCCTCTCCTTCCGCAGCGAATACCAGGCGCTCGCCCTCAAGCTCGGCCTGCCCGACTTCCACCCCGACTGCTCCTACGTCGTCCCGCTCTTCACCGCCGAGGACGCCCGCGAGTTCCTCCGCCAGGGGCTCGAAGCCGCCCGCCAGGAGACCGGCCCGCTCCCGCTCGATCAATTCATCCGCCAGATGGAAGACCGCGACGACACCCGCGGCATGGTGCGCCCCATCCAGGCGAACCTCGTCGGCCACGCCTACCGCACCTTCGCCGCGGAATTCCACCGGCGCCTCCTCGCCGGCCGGCGCGTCGATTTCCTGGGCGATTGGCTCCAGCGCCTGCTCGAGCGGCGCGAGCTGCGGCTGCACGCCCGCCCCGTCTTTGGCGGGCTCCTGCAGGCGGACGGCAGCCGCAGCCCCGCGCGCGTCTCGGCCATCGCCGCCGAGTCCGGCCTCGAGCCCGAGCAAGTGCGCAGTTGCCTCAGCGCCTTCCAGGCCGAAGGGCTCGTCCGCTGCCTCACCCCCGAGCTGGCCGACGACAAAGAAAAGCTCTGGGAAATCTCCCACGATTTTCTGGCCATCCAAATCAAACGCCTGCTTAGCTTCTGGCGCCGCCTCTGGCAGGAAAAGCTCGCCCGCGCCGTGGCCCCCGCGGCGCTCGGGCTGTGGCTGGTGCTGGCGGCGGGGTTTTTGATGCAGGACACCGACAGTAAGGCGCGTATCCGCCTTCAGGAACTCGGCTTCAGTTGGCACCCCGGCGAGAAGCGGGCCGCGGTAGATAGTCAAGCAAGTGAAACGTTCACCAGCACGGAGCTCGGCGCGGCAGGACCGTTGCTGCGTACCCTCGGCTGCCGCAAACTCCAACTCTCGAACTGCAGGATTGAAAATGTCGATGGCCTCCGAGGGCTCATTACGCTAACCGAACTCGAGTTGCTTGGATGCAATAATCTGGAAAGGATCGATGGCCTCCGAGGGCTCACCGCGCTCGCCAAGCTCCGCCTGAGTAGCCCTAAACTGGAAAGGGTCGACGACCTCCGAGGGCTGATAGCCCTTACCAGCCTCGAGCTAACAATGTGTGAAAAGCTAGCTGATGTGGAACCCCTTGAAGGGCTCGTTCGACTTCAGGTCGTAGCGCTCCTCGGTTGCCAAAGGTTGTCCCAGTCCGCAGTTGAGAACCTCAGGACTGCGTTACCGAACGCGGAAATCGAATTTCATTAGTGAAGCTCTATGCTCTAACTGCTGCTTGCCATATAGCGGTGATTTGTTAGGCTGTCGCTCTGTTGTTAACGGGCAGAGCAATTTGGCCCGCGGGAGGGCCGGGTAGTTTGCGTGAGTCGGCGCGGAGATTTGGGCGTTTGGCGGGGCGATTTTCCGGTGCGGTGGAGTGGCGGTGCCTTGTGGCGGGAGGGCTCAACTGCGCGGGGGAATGGGTGCGCGGAGGGCGCGGGGTGATTTCGCCGCGCGGTGGAGTGATCGCACCGCGTGGTGGGGCGATTTCGCGGTGCGGCGGAGGCGTTGCGCGCGAGGGGTTTACGACGATTTTGGGCGGTTTACCCCGGTGCGGCGGCGGTTGACGCGCGTGCGGATGACTTTTTCCAGCCCCATGGCTCGTGGGCGGTGCGGGTGCAGACGCTATTTAATTAAGCGTCCCCTTTCGAGCCTATTTCGACCCGGTAGGGCATGGCAGATGCCGCGGTGTCCAGGCCTTAAACTCTCCGAGGAGGTCTTCCCGGCGCGCTTGGTGCAACTCAGCCATGATGTCGGGATGCTGTGCGGTGAGCCAATCCTGAAGCTCGTCGAGTGTTTCGACTGATGAAAGGACGGAGACTGGGATTTCGAGCGTTCCGGGTTTCACAGCGCAAAGCGTAACACAGTTCCTGCGACCGCCCCGATCTTTTCGACGCGACCTTCACCGCGGCTGCTCGGAATCGAATCGTAGGAGATCGCCGGGCCGGACTGACGACGATCCACCGGTTTTGAAGCTGGAGCAGAGTGGCGGCGCAGTGCAGGCGCGCTGGGGCTGGCACGGCCAGAGCGACTACCTGGAGATGATCGAGCTCCAGGTCGATCGCGGCGCCCGCCTCCAGATGCTGGCCATGGACACCACGCCGAAGTCGGCGAGATGCACGTCGGCTGAGACGCGCAGCGGTGGAAAAGTCTCGGGAGGCGCCGCCCGCCAAAAATAGAAATACAAAAAAGTGCTCAATCGAGATTGGGATAATGCTCGCCTCGTGCTAATCTCGGCCCATGAATGCGGCCACGCTGCCAGCACTGCGAGTCGCCGGGCTCCGTCGTGCAAAGGCCGTGCGCCAAGCAGCCGGTCGCCTCTCGCCGGGGATTGCCGCCGCCGATTGCCGCGGGGTGGGGAAAGCACCCCGGCCGCGAGAAGCCGAGTGTCCAACGACCTCCGCGCGCCGTCTTATTCCACCCCGCAATTCTGTTCCAATATTTCCATAAATCAAAACTTATACTCCGCCGGAAATTGAAGATTCACATCGCGGCGCTGTTCTCCGGCTCCCAAAATCCGCCAAAACGGCCTCCGAGACTTCCGAAAACTCAATCACCACCTGAAGCAGCCCTTCCCAAAATTTCCGAAAAGTTAAACTTATAGCTCACCCTAGGCCGTCCCGCTTCCTGCTTCGACTTCAGAGTTGGCGAGCGCCCATTCCGCGCTGCAACATAAACGCACCATGAGCCCCCACATCTCCCGCCGCCGTTTTCTCCAGACCGCCGGTGCCTCGCTCGCCGTCTCCGCGCTCGGTGCGCATGGCGCCGATCTCGTGAACCAAAAGCCGAAGCGCGTGGGGCTGATCGGCGCGGGCTGGTATGGGAAGAGCGACTGTCTGCCGGCTGATCCAGGTGGCGCCGGTCGAGGTCGTGTCGATTTGCGATCCGGACAAGAACATGCTCGCGGGGGCGGTGGAGATGGTCGGGCAGCGGCAGAAGTCGAAGAAGGCGCCGCGCACGTTACGGCGATTACCGCGAGATGCTCGAAGGAGAAGGACCTCGACATCGTGCTCATCGGCTCGCCGGACCATTGGCACGCGCTGCAGTGCATCGCCGCGATCGAGGCCGGCGCGGATGTCTATTGCCAGAAGCCGATCAGCGTCGATGTGCTCGAAGGCGAGGCGATGCTCGCCGCCGCGCGCAAGCACAAGCGCGTGGTGCAGATCGGCACGCAGCGCAAGAGCACGCCGCACCTGATCGAGGCGAAGAAGCAGAGTCGATCGATGCCGGCCTGCTCGGCAAGATCGGCCACGTCGAGATGTGCTGCTACTTCCACATGCGCGCGAACGGCAACCCGCCGGTCGAGCCGGTGCCCGACTTTCTCGATTACGAAATGTGGACCGGCCCCGCGCCGCTGCGGCCGTACGACGGCCTGCCGCACAAGCGCTGGTGGCGCACGTTCACGGAATACGGCAACGGCATCGTCGGCGACATGTGCGTGCACATGCTCGACACCGCCCGCTGGATGCTCGGCCTCGGCTGGCCGAAGCCGCATCAGCTCGCACCGGCGGCATCTACGTGCAGAAGGAGGGCAAGTCGAACATCACCGACACGCAGACGGCGCTCTTCGAGTACGACGATTTCAACTGCGCCTGGCAGCACCGCACGTGGGGCGCGCCGACCGATCCCGATTATCCGTGGGCGCTGTTCATCTACGGCGAAAAAGGCACGCTCAAGGCCAGCACGATGCGCGCCGATTTCATCCCGCACGACAAGAAGGCGCCAAGCCGATCCACTTCGACTGCGTCTACGAGAACGAGCAGTTCCCCGAGGACGTGACCGAAAAGGACATCGAGCTCAACGCCGCCCCCGCCACGCGCCGGCACATGCTCGATTTCCTCGCCGCCATCGACAGCCGCGGCCGGCCCATCGCCGACATCGAGCAAGGCCACATCTCCACCGCGAGCTGCATCCTCGCGAACGTCGCGATGAAACTCGGCCGGCCCGTTGCCTATGATCCTGCCCAGCGCGAAATCTACGGCGACGCGGAAGCGACCAAACTGCTGCGCGCCCGTACCGCGCGCCTTGGCAGCGGCCGGGGTGAGGAGTGTTAAGTGTTAAGTAGAGTAAGTCAGCAAGTCAGTGGCGCTCTGGGTGCAAAGTTCTGGATACTGAATACTAATGAACGGAAAACTCGTACACGGTCGTCGACCGAAACGTCTCCCCGGGCCGCAACACCGTGCTCGGGAATTCCGGGTGATTTGGCGAATCCGGGAAATGCTGCGTTTCCAGGCACAGCCCGGCGCGCGGGCCATACTTCACACCCCCGCGCCCCGGCAGGTCGCGCAGGTGATTGGCGGTGTAAAGCTGCACCCCCGGCTCGGTCGTGAGCACCCGCATGATACGTCCGCTCACCGGATCGCGCACCTCGGCGGCGAGCGAGAGCTCGCCCGGCTTTGCCGAATCTATCACGAAATTATGATCGTAGCCGCCCGGCTGCCCCTCTCCCTGGAGCGCCGCGAGATCGCGCCCCACTGGTTTGGCCGCCGTGAAATCCAGCGGCGTCCCTTTCACGGGCCGGATCTCGCCTGTCGGGATCAGTCCCGCATCGACCGGCGTATAGCGCGAAGCGTGCAGCCGCAGCACGTGCGCGCGCACATCCCCGCTGCCCGTCAGGTTCCAGTACGCATGGTTGGTTAGATTCAGGACGGTGGGCTTGTCGGTTCTCGCCTGGTACTCGATCCGCAGTTGGTTCCCTTCTGTGATTGTATAAGTAACACTCACCTGCAGAGTGCCGGGATACCCTTCCTCCCCATCCGGCGAAGTATAGCTATACTCGGCGCTGCCTGGCCTTTTCGCGCCGGCCTGCCAAACGCGCTTATCGAAACCGCGCTTTCCGCCGTGGAGATGATTAGGTCCATTGTTGGTCTCCAGCGTGTACGTCTGCCCATCGAGCACAAAGCGGCCCAGTGCGATGCGATTGGCGTACCGCCCCGCGATGCTGCCAAAGAACGGGTGCGGCTCCCGGTAGCGTTCCGGCTCATCGAAGCCGAGCGTCACCTCTCCCATTTTGCCCGTGCGGTCCGGCACGGTCACACTGCTCAGCGTGGCGCCCCAAGCCAGGATCCGCACCTTCATTCCCGCCTCGTTGCGGAGCTCGCAACCCTCCAGCGTTGGCATATCCCGGCCGAAAGCGGCGACCGCGAGGCCTAAACAGAGTGCAAGTGGAACAAAGTAGGGGAGACGCCTTTTCATGCCCTCGCATCATGAACTACGCCAAGGGGAGCCGCCAAGTCCACGGCGCGGCCAGGTTTCCCCTACCCAGAGGGTGGACAAACCGGGACACATGATTGCCCCTCCCGGCGCCGCCGTGGCATCCCGGTTGCTGTTTTAGCGCTTTCGGCTAAAGTCCCCGCTTCGCTTTCCAAGTGAAGAGCCACTCCCGATGCGCGCTTTTTCATCCGATCTCCCCATGACTCCGGCGCAAGCGCTCGAGTGGGGAAGGGGCGTACGGACAGAGTTCCCGAGGCGTCTGGTGCAGGACGTTTTCCACGATTGGGTCCGAAAAACGCCTGAGGCGCCCGCGGTGAAGGCCGGGCGGCTGACCTGGAGCTACGCCGAGCTGGCGAAGCGCGCCGCGGAGGCGGCGGAGCTTTTGCGCCCGGAGGGATTGGCGGTGGGGAGTTTTATTGGCGTGCCCGCGCGGCGCTCAGCGGGGTTTGTGGCCGCGGCGTTGGGAGTGCTGGAGGCGGGGCACGCTTATCTGCCGCTCGATCCCGATGAGCCGCGGGAACGGCAGGAGCTGCGGCGGAGTGATTGCGCGGCGGTGCTGAGCTGGGAGGAGGAGGCGGAGCCGGCTTTTACGGTGGAGCGGCTCGCGGGCGGGGACGCCACCGATCCGCGCAAAGGAACGGAAGCGCCCGCTTATCTATTGTATACCTCGGGCTCGACGGGCCGGCCGAAAGGCGTGGTGGTGCCGCATCGGGCGATCACCCGGCTGGTTTGCGCGACCGACTACCTGGAGCTCGGGCCAGATGACGTGGTGGCGTTTCACTCGAACCTCTCTTTCGATGCCTCCACGCTGGAGCTCTGGGGGCCGCTGCTCAATGGCGGCAGCCTGGTGGTCACCGAGACGGAAACCGTGCTTTCCGCGGAGGCGCTCGCCTCCCACTTGCGGGAGTACGGGATCACCACGCTTTGGCTCACCACCTCGCTCTTTGCGCAGCTCGCCGCCGAGCGGCCGGGGCTTTTCGCCGGGCTGCAAAACCTGATCTTCGGCGGCGAAGCGGCCAATAGCGCGGCCGTGCGGCTGGTCTGCGAACATGGCCGCCCGAAAAACCTGATCAATGGCTATGGGCCGACCGAATCGACCACCTTCGCGGTGTGCCATCGCGTGGAGGGCGAAATTCCGGAGGGCCCGCTGCCGATTGGCCGCCCCATCGCCAATACCGATGCTTTCGTGCTCGATGAGCAAATGCAGCCGGCGCTCGAGGGCGAGCTTTACCTCGGCGGCGAAGGACTCGCGCTCGGATACCACAGCGCGCCGGAACTCACCGCTGAGCGCTTTCTCGAGACACCGCTCGGCCGGCTTTACCGCACCGGCGACCTCGCCCGCTGGCGTCCCGATGGAACGCTCGATTACCTTGGCCGAAAAGATCGCCAGGTGAAAATCCGCGGCTTCCGGATCGAGCCGGGCGAAATCGAATCGGCCCTGCGCGCAGTGCCCGGCGTAACGCACGCGGCGGTGGTGCCGCGCCGCGATCTCGCGGGGGATCTCTGCCTCGCGGGCTACTACGTGGGCGAGCCGGCGCCGGATGCCCTCCGGCGAGAGTTGCGCCAGCGCTTGCCCGCGGCCTTCCTGCCCGCCGCGCTCGTGCCGGTCGCGCGCCTCCCGCTCACGCCCAATGGCAAGCTCGACGAAGCGGCTCTGCCGCCGGCCTTTTCGCCGCGCGCGATCACCCCCGGTGCGGAGCCGGCCACGCCGCTGCAGCGCGGGATCGCGCAGGCCTGGGAGCAAGTGCTCGGCTTTCACGGCGTGAGCCTGGACGAGAATTTTTTCGATCTTGGCGGCACGTCGCTTTCGCTGCTGCGCGTTTACCGGCGGCTCGCGGAGGTGCCCAGCTGCGCTCAGCTCCGCGTGGTTTCGCTCTTTCAACATCCCACCGTCCGCTCGCTCGCCCGCTTCGTGGAAGAGGGGCGCGCCGCGTGGGCCGGCCAAGGCGCCCAGGCGCGCGCGGAAAAACAACGTGAGGCCATGGCACGGCGTCGGCTACTCTCAAAACGGTGATCACCCACGCGCCGGAAGGCATTGCCATCGTCGGACTTGCGGGCCGCTTCCCCGGCGCCCGCGATGCCGCCGCGTTCTGGCGCGCCCTGGCGGAGGGCCGCGATTGCCTCACGCGCTTCACGCCACGAGCAACTGGCGGCCACCGGCTACGATGCCGCCGGCGCTCGCGCGCGCATCCCCGACTACGTGCCGGTGCGCGGCGTAGTGGAAAAACCGGAGTGGTTCGATCGCGCCTTCTTCGGCATCCCGCCCAAGGAAGCCGAGGTGCATGGACCCGCAGCAGCGCGTCTTTCTCGAAATCGCCTGGGAGGCGCTGGAAGACGCCGGCTGCGACCCCGTCCGCTTACCCCGGCCTCATCGGCGTCTTCGCCGGGATGAGCAACAACACCTACTTCCCGCATTTCGTCCGGCAGCGGCGCGACCTGCTCGATGCGGTCGGCGATCGTCAGCGCGACGATCGCCAACGAGAAGGATTTCCTCACCACCCGCCTCGCCTACAAGCTCAACCTGCGCGGCCCGGCGCTGAACATCCAGACCGCCTGCTCGTCGTCGCTCGTGGCGGTGTGCGTGGCCTGCCAGCACCTGCTCGATCATCAGTGCGATGCCGCGCTCGCCGGCGGCGTCTCGCTCACCTTCCCGCAGGACCGCGGCTACTTGTTATCAGGAAGGCGGCATGACTTCGCCCGATGGCTGGTGCCGGCCCTTCGATGCGCGCGCGAACGGCACGGTCTTTTCCAGCGGCGCGGGCGTCGTGGTGCTGAAGCGCCTCGCCGACGCCCTCGCCGAGGGCGACCAGATCTACGCGGTGATCAACGGCCAGGCGCTCAACAACGACGGCTCGCAAAAAGTGAGCTTCGCCGCGCCGAGCGTCGATGGCCACGCAGAGGTGATCGCGCTAGCGCAAGCAATCGCCGGCGTCTCGCCCGACAGCATCTCCTATCATCGAAGCGCACGGCACCGCCACGCCGCTCGGCGACCCGATCGAGATCGCGGGCCTCACGCAGGTTTTCCGCGCCGCTACGCCGGAGCGAGGCTTCTGCGCGCTCGGCTCGGTGAAAGGAAACATCGGCCATCTGCGATGCGGCCTCGGGCGTCGCGAGTCTTATCAAGCTCGCGCTCGCCTTCCGCCACGAAGCCATTCCGCCGACGATCCATTGCGAAACGCCGAATCCGGCGCTGCACCTCGACGAAAGCGCCGTTCTTCCTCAATCGCGAGCTGCGCCCCTGGCCGCGCGGCGCCGCGCCGCGGCGGGCCGGCGTCAGCTCGCTTCGGCGTCGGCGGAACGAATGCGCATCTCGTGCTGGAAGAAGCTCCCGTGCGCGAGCAAGCGCCCGCTCCGCGCGCGGCTCATCTCCTCGTTCTTTCGGCGAAGACGGCCGCCGCGCTGGAGCAGCGGGCGCAGGATCTGGCCGCGCATCTGGAAGCGCATCCCGAGATCGCGCTCGCCGATGTGGCATTCACCTTGGGCGCCGGACGGCAGCGCTTCGCGCATCGCCGCGCGGTGGCGGCCAACGATTCGGCGGCCGCGGTCACCGCGCTGCGCGAACGCGCGAAGCTGTATCGCGAAGACCAGCGCCAGGAGACCGGCGTCGTGTTCATCTTCCCCGGCCAGGGCTCGCAATACCTCGGCATGGGCGCGCAACTGCACGGCACAGAGCCGGCCTTCCGCGAAGCTTTCGATGCCTGCCTGGCGGCGCTGCAGCCGCACCTCGAATTCGATCTGCGCGCCACGCTCTGGGGCGAGGATGCCGCACTGCTCAACGAAGCGAGGGTGGCGCAGCCCGCCATCTTCGCCTTCGGCTACGCCCTCGCCCGCTTTTGGATCTCGCTCGGCCTCGAGCCGGCTGCGCTGCTCGGCCACAGCGTCGGTGAATTTGCCGCCGCCGCCATCGCCGGGGTTTTCACGCTGGAGGATGCGGCGGCGCCTGGTCGCCACACGCGCGAAACTGGTGCAGGAACTCCCGCGTGGTGGCATGCTCGCGGTGCGCCTCGGCGCCGATGACGCCCAGGGTTTCCTCGAAGGCGGCGAGCTCTCGCATCGCCGCGGTCAATTCGCACCGGCTCTGCGTCCTTTCCGGCCCCTTGGAAGCCATCGCCCGCGCCGAAGCGCGCTGCGCCGAGCAGGAAATTCCCGCGCGGCGGCTCGGCTACCTCGCACGCTTTTCATAGCGCGATGGTCGAGCCCGTGAGTCGCGCCTTTGCACGCCGCCGTGCGCAACGGTGCAGCGCCGCGCGCCCTCCATCCCGATCGTCTCCAGCGTCACCGGCCAGTGGCTCACCGCGGCCGAGGCGACCGATCCGCAATACTGGGCCACGCATCTGCGCGCCACCGTCCGCTTTGCGGATGCGCTCGGCACGCTGCTCGCTAAACATGACGGTGCGGTGCTCGAAACCGGCCCGGGCCAGAGCGCTCACCCAACTCGCCCGCCAGCATCCCGCGCGCACCCCGCGCGCACGAGCTCGCCTACTCCGTTGCTGAGGAAGCTTCCGAGGCCGAAACGATCGCCGCGGCGCTCGGTCACCTTTGGCTCGCGGGTGCGCCGCTCGATTGGTCCAAGCTCTGCCCCGGCGCCGCGCGCGTTTCGCTGCCGACCTATCCGTTCGAGCGCCAGCGCTACTTCGCGTCGCTTCCGCCTGGCGTGCCCATGCCCATCGTTACCGCCGCGACGGATGGCGATCTGCCGGCCGGCGTGCAGGCTTCCACACACTTCCGCGCGGCGGTCTCTCCAGTCGAAATTCCCAGTCCCACGGAAGGGGCCGCGCCCGCGCGCAGCAATGCCGAGGAGCGCCTGCGCGCTCTCCTCGCCGATCTCTCCGGCACCGACCTCTCCGCCGCGCCACTGGAAACCAGCCTGCTCGAGCTTGGTTTCGATTCGCTCTTCCTCTCGCAGGCAGCCGTCACGCATTTCGCGCACCTTCGGCGTCAAGGTCACCTTCCGCCAACTGCTGCGCGAGCTGAGCACCCTTGGCGCGCTCGCCGCGCACTTGGAAAACGCCGGCCCGGCGCAGTCCATCGCCGTCGATTTCGTCCACGCCGTCCATCGTGGCATCCACCGCCGCGCACGGCCCGTTCCGCCCCGTCTCCACGCGAGCTTTCCACCAGCCTCACTCACCACCAATCCACGCTGGCTTGTGGACTTCATCGCGCGCTACACCGCGCGCACCGCCGCTTCCAAGCGCCACACGCAGCAGCATCGCGCGCACTTTGCCGATCCGCGCGCCGTCGCCGGCTTCAAGCAGGCACTGGAAAGAGATGGTCTATCCGATCGTGGTCGATCGCTCGGAGGGCGCGCACCTTTGGGACATCGACGGCAACGCTGGAACGATATGCACCTCTCCTTCGGCGCCGCGATGTTCGGCCACCAGCCGGCCTTCGTCGATCGAAGCGATCAGCGGCAGACTCGCTCGCGGGATGGAGATCGGCCCCACCTCGCCGCTCGCCGGCGAAGTCGCCGCGCTGCTCTGCGAGCTCACCGGGCTCGAGCGCGCCACGTTTTGCAACACCGGCTCGGAAGCGGTCATGGGCGCGCTTCGCATCGCGCGGACCGTCACCGGCCGCCAGCGCATCGTCTACTTCAGCGAGAGTTATCACGGCATCGCCGATGAAGTGCTCGGCCGCCGCGCGGGCGAACGCGCCGTGCCGATCGCGCCCGGCATTGCCGCCGGAGGCGCTGGCGAATGCGCTCATCCTCGACTACTGCCGATCCGCGAGTCGCTCGAGGCGATCGCGTGCGCACGCCGGCGAAATCGCCGCCGTCCTCGTCGAGCCGGTGCAAAGCCGGCGCCCGGAGCTGCCAGCCGCGCGAGTTTCTGCACGAGCTGCGCGCGCTCACCGCGCAGCACGGCATCGCGCTGATTTTCGATGAGCTGATCACCGGCTTCCGCGCGCATCCCGGCGGCGCGCAGGCGCACTTCGGCGTGCAGGCGGATATCGCCACCTACGGCAAAGTGCATCGGCGGCGGCATTGCCGATCGGCGCACATCGCCGGCCGCGCCGAATACATGGACGCCTTCGATGGCGGCGCGTGGCAGCTTCGGCGACGACTCCTTCCCCGGCGCGGCGATGACCTTTTTCGCCGGCACTTTCGTGCGGCATCCGCTGGCGCTCGCCGCCGCGCGCGCCGTGCTCCTCCACCTTCGTGATCAAGGCCCCACGCTGCAACAGGGGCTCGCAGGGCGCACCGCCGAAATGATCTCCGGCGCCGCCCGCGCGCTCGCCGGCACGCCCTTCCAGCCGGTCGCTTTCAGCTCGAATTGGCTCATCCACACTGCGCGCGACTTCCAATTCTCCGGGTTGCTCTACGCGCTGATGCGCCACCGCGGTTTCCACATTTGGGAAAACCGCCCGTGCTTTCTCTCGACCGCGCACACGGATGCGGAAGCGCGCGAGGTCGTCACCGCGCTGGAGGAAAGCGTGGCCGAGCTTGAAGACGCCGGCTTCTTCACGCCCACGGCGACTCCCGCCCGCGACGGCTCCTCCACCATCCCCACTTCCGAAGGCCAGCGCGAGCTCTGGTGCCTCTGCCAGCAAAGCCCCACCGCCAGCGTGGCCGCAAACGAATGCTGGACGCTGCGCCTTGATGGCCCGCTCGATGTCGACGCCTTCCGCGCCGCGCTGCGCGCGGTGGTGGCGCGGCACGAATCGCTCCGCAGCAGCTTCGCGCCGTCGGGTGAAACGTTGCGCGTTGCGCCCGCGGCCGAGCTGGAAATTCCGCTCGCTGGAAGGCGGCCTCGTGGCCGTGCAAAAAGCGGAAAGCGCCCGCGTCTTCGATCTCGAGAAAGCGCCGCTGCTTACGCTGCACCTGGTGCGGCTCGCGCCCGAACAGCACGCGCTGGTCTTCAACGCGCACCATCTCGTCTGCGACGGCTGGTCGTGCGATGTCTTCCTCCGCGAATTGGCCGCGCTTTACTCCGCGCCCGAGGCGGCGCTGCCCGCGCCTGCCACCGGCACGGAGTTTCAGCGCTGGGAAGCCACCATGCACGAGTCGCCCGAATTCGCCGCCGATGCCGCGTACTGGCTGGAGCATTTCCGCACCATTCCGCCGCCGCTCGATCTGCCCGGCGACCGGCCGCGCCCGCCGCATCGCAGCTATCGCGGCGCGAGCGAGATCGTCCTGTTCCCCGCCGAATTCCCGCGACGCCTGCAGCGGCTTGGCGCGCAGCAGGGCGCGACGCTTTTCAGCGTGCTGCTCGCCGGCTTCCAAAGCCTGCTCGTGAAGCTCAGCGGCGCAGCACGATCTCGTCGTCGGCGTCCCCTCGGCCGGCCAGAACCTCGCCGGGCTCGATCACCTCATCGGCCATTGCGTGAACGTGCTGCCGGTGCGCCTCGAAAGCACCCCCGGCGAGCCGTTCGATGCTGTGCTGGAGCGGGTGCAAGGCGCGGTGATCGATGCCTTCGAGCATCGGCGCGTGACCTTCGGATGGCTCCTGCGCCAGCTCACCCTCTCGCGCGATCCGGGCCGCATTCCGCTCGTCTCCGTCACCTTCAATCTCGACCCGCCGCTCAGCGATCTCCGCTTCGCCGGCCTCACGCACCGGCTCGAAGCCAACCCGCGCAGCGCCTTTCAATTCGATCTCGGCGTCAACTGCGACACCACGGCCGACGGCTTCCGCGTCATCAGCCACTACAATACGGACCTCTTCGACGCCGCCACCATCCGCGCCTGGCTTGGCGATTTCCGCACTTTACTCGAAGCCGCCGCCACCGATCCCACACTGTCCATCGCGCCGGCAGCCGCCGCCCCGATCCTCCTCTGGCCCTCCTCGCCCACCGCCGGCGGCGATCCGGTCTACGACGACGTCCTCTACAACGCGATGCGCCTCGATAAATCGCGCCACGATGCCTATCGCCGCGCCTTCGCCAAAGTCGCGCGCGACAAAGTGGTCGTCGATATCGGCACCGGCCGCGACGCCCTTCTCGCCCGCATGGCCCTGGAGGAAGGCGCGCGCAAAGTCTACGCCATCGAGCTGTTGGAACGTCCCGCGCGCCAGGCGAAGGAGCTCATCGAAAAGCTCGGTTTGCAGGATAAGATCATCGTCCTCCACGGCCGCTCGCAACAGATCCAGCTCCCGGAGCGGGCCGATATCTGCGTCTCGGAGAACGTCGGCCACATCGGCGGCGCGGAGGGCGGCGACCTCATTCTCGCGGACGCGCGGGAGCGTTTCCTGAAGCCGCACGGCCTGATCATCCCGGCGCGCTGCCGCACGCAGTTCGCCGCCGTCACGCTGCCGCCCGGGTTCCTGCGCCGGCCGGAGTTCGAGGCCCTCGGCGGCTACTACGCCGGCGACGCCTGGCGCCAGGCCGGCTACAAACACGATCTCCGCCTCTGCCTCATGGGGCTGAACCGCAACTATCTTTCCACCACCGAGGCCACCTTCGAAGACGTCGAGTTCGCCGCCACGCCCGCGCGAGAATACCGGCGCGAGGAGACTCTCACCGCCACCCGCGATGCCCTCATCGATGGCTTCGCTCTCTGGCTGCAGCTCGAGACTGTCCCAGGAGAAACTCTCACCGCCATCGATCACAGCGACTCCTGGCTCCCCGTCTACCTGCCCGTTTTCGATCCGCCCATCCCGCTCGCCCGCGGCGAGACCATTCGCCTCACCATCCGCGGCGCTCTCGCAGCGAACGGCCTCAATCGCGACTACCATCTCGAAGGCGCCATCCACCGCGCCGGCGGCGAAACGCAAACGTTCCGCTACGATTCCTGGCACTACAAACACGTTTACAAATCCACCCCCTTCTACGCGCGCCTTTTCGCGAGCGACCGCATCCCGCTCGCTGCCGGTGAAAGTGCCGCGGCCGGGAAGCCGGCCGCCATCGCGGGCCCGGATCGCCCCATTCCGCGCGATCAAGGCGTTCACCAGATTTTCGCGCGCCAAGCCGAGCAGCACCCTGACGCCATCGCCCTGATCGATGGCCCCACGCGCCTCACCTATCGCGAGCTGAACACCCGCGCCGAAATCCTCGCCGCCTCGCTCCCGGCCGCGACCGCCATTGGCCTCCTTCTCGATCGTTCCGCCGATTTCATCGTCGCCATCCTCGCCACACTCAAAGCCGGCTCCTCCTACGTCTCCCTCGACCCCGCCCAGCCTGACGAACGCCTCGCCACCATCGCTGCCGACGCCGGCCTCACGCTCATCCTCACCCGGCCCCCATTCCATCGGCGCACTCTCCCTTCCCACATCCCCACCCGCGACCTCACCGCCGAGCCCCCGGCCATCAACGGCGCCCCGCTCGACACCCGGCATCCGACCCCCGACACCCCCGCCTACATCATGTTCACGTCCGGCTCCACCGGACGCCCCAAAGGCGCGGAAATCCCCCACGCCGGCATCACCCGCCTCGTGGTGAACACAGATTACGTCGAATTCCTCCCCTCCGATGTCATGGCGCATGCCTCCAACGTCGCCTTCGACGCGGCCACCTTCGAGATCTGGGGCGCGCTGCTCAATGGCGCGCGTCTCCAAATCGTTCCCCGCGACGCCGCGCTCGAGCCGCGCGCGTTCGTCGCCACGCTGCGGGAGCAGGGCGTCACCATTCTCTTTCTCACCACCCCGCTCTTTCACCAGTTTGCGCGCGAAGTTCCAGAGGCCTTCGGGTTCCTCCGTTATCTCGTCGTCGGCGGCGACGCGCTTGATCCCGCCGCCGCCCGCTTGGTGCTGAGCAGCGCCACGCCGCCGCGGCATCTGATCAACGGCTACGGCCCCACCGAAACGACCACTTTCGCCATCTGCCATCGCGTGGAGCACGTGCCGCCCGGCGCCACCTCCATCCCGATCGGCCGGCCCATCGCGAATACGCACATCTACCTGCTCGACGAAGAGCGACGGCCGGTGCCGCCGGGCGAGCGCGGTGAAATTTACATCGGCGGTCCCGGGGTGGCCCGCGGCTACGCCAATCGCCCGGAGCTCACCGCCGCGAGTTTCCTGCCCGATCCGGGCGCGCCGCAGGCCCGTGTCTACAAGACCGGCGACCTCGCGCGCACGTTGCCGGATGGCACGATCGAGTTCCTTGGCCGGATCGACGACCAGGTGAAAATCCGCGGCTTCCGCGTCGAACCCGCCGAGGTCGAAGCGGCGCTCCAAACCCACCCCGAAGTGGGCCTGGCGAAAGTGCGCGCGCAAGCCAACGGCCCCGCCGGCCCGGACCTTATCGGCTACGTGACCCCGCGCAATGGCCGCGCGCCCGCCGGCGAAGAGCTGCGCACCTTCCTGCGCAGCCGCCTGCCCGATTACTTCATCCCGAGCAGCATCATGGTGCTTGAGGCCATGCCGCTCACCCCCAATGGCAAGATCGATTTCGCCGCGCTCCCGCAGCCGTCCCTCGACTCGCCCTTGCGCGGTTCCTCCACCGCTCCACGCACTGGTCTCGAGAAAGAGCTCACCCAGCTTTGGCAGGGCGTTCTCGGCGGCCGCGCCATCTCCGTCACCGACGATTTCTTCCTCATCGGGGGCCACTCGCTTTTGGCCATTCAGATGATCGGCCGGCTGCGCGAGCGCTTCGCGGTGGAAGTGCCCGTCCGCCAGCTTTTCGAGACCCCCACGATCGAGGGACTCGCCGCCTACATCGACGCGCAGCTCCCGCGCGAAACCGAGGCGCCTTACGAGCTGCTGGTGCCGATCCAGCGCGGCGAGCCGGGCCGGCGCCCCGTCTTCCTCGTCCCCGGCGGCTGGGGCGGCGAGACCGAATTCCTCGTCTACGCCGCGCTGGCGCGCCAGCTCGATCCTGCCCTTCCGCTTTACGGTCTGCGCGCGCGGCGCAAGGCCGATGGTGGCATCACCGACGATCCCGTCGAGAAGATGGCTGCCGATGCGATTTCCGAGATGCGCCGCTTTCAGCCGGAGGGTCCCTATCTGCTCGGCGGCGAATGCGTCGGCGGCGTGATCGCGTACGAAATGGCGAGCCTCCTCGAGCGCGGCGGCGAGCGCGTCGATCTCCTCCTGCTGCTCGATACCGATTGGCCGAGCGCGTCGTTGCGCCGCTGGTTCGATCGCTCCGAGCGCCGCGAGCGCTGGCGCCTGCTCTGGGACGCGCGCGTGCGGCAGCCCTGGCTCGCGCACCGCGAAAAACTCTCGCGCCTCGGCTTCGCTGAAAAGTGCTCGTACGTCTGGGAGCGCCTCGTCCGCAAACGCGCGCTCACCGGTTCCGCCGCGGCGCCCGATGACCGCGCGCTCCTCGGCGAATATCCGCGCAAGCTGATGGCGCACACGCCCGCGCCCTATTCCGGTTCGGTAAGCCTGCTCGTGGCCGAGACCGTCTCCCTCAGCAATCCCACGCTCGGCTGGGCCGGCGCGCATCACGGCCCGCTGGAAATCCACATCGTCCCGGGCGATCACCGTTCGTACATCCGCGAGCACGCGCCCACCGCCGCGGCCAAGCTGCGCGAGCTGATCGCCCGCGCCGAGCAAGCCTCCGCCACCCTCGCATGAGCGCGCCCACCACCACGCCCCCTTCCTACGAAGTCGTGATCGAGCCTTCGCGCGGCTGGCTGAACCTGCGCTGGGACGAGCTCTGGGCCTATCGCGATTTGCTCGTGCTGCTCGTCCAGCGCGATTTCATTTCACGCTACAAGCAGACCATCCTCGGCCCGCTCTGGTTCATCCTGCAGCCCGTCCTCACCACGCTCGTTTTCGCGATCGTCTTCAGCCGCGTCGCCGGCATTCCCACCGATGGCATCCCCGCGCCGCTCTTTTACATCTGCGGCCTGCTCGGCTGGAATTACTTCGCTCAAAACGTCACCACCGCCGGCGCCACCTTCATCAATAATTCGCACCTCTTCGGTAAAGTCTGGTTTCCCCGTCTGCTCATGCCCATCTCCGTGGTGGTGGCGAATCTCGTCGCCTTCGCGCTGCAGCTCATCCCCTTCATCGGCTTTGCGGTGTACTATAAATTGCACCCCGACACCGCGGCTGCGATTCAGCCCGATTGGCGCATCCTGCTCGCCCCGCTCCCCCTCCTGCAGCTCGCGGTGCTCAGCCTCGGCGTCAGCTTCTGGATTTCCGCCTCCACCGCAAAATACCGCGATCTCGTTCACCTCACGCAGTACCTCATCCAGCTCTGGATGTTCGCCACGCCGATCATCTACCCGCTCTCCCGCGCGCGCGATACGTGGGCCTGGATCATCCACCTGAATCCCGTTTCCGTTCCGATCGAAGCCTTCCGCCTCTGCCTGCTCGGCCGCGGCTCGCTCGATCGCAACGAAGTGCTCCTCTCGCTCCTTCTCACGCTCGTCATTTTCACCACCGGCCTCGCGGCTTTCCAAAAGGTGGAGCGCACCGTCGTCGATTCCGTATGAAGCCTGTCGTCGAAGTCCAGAACCTCTCGAAGCTTTACCGGCTCGGCAGCATCGGCGCGTCCAGCATCCGCGAGACCATCGAGGGTCTCTTCCGCCGCCGCAACGGCGCGCCCCCGCCGAAAAAAACCGGCGCGCCCCCGATCCATCCCAATCGCGTCGGCCCCGAGCCGAACTCCTTTTGGGCGCTGCGCGATGTTTCCTTCACCGTGCGCCCCGGCGAGGTCGTCGGCATCCTCGGCCGCAATGGCGCCGGCAAGTCGACCCTCCTGAAAATCCTCTCCCGCATCACCGAGCCCACCTCCGGGCGCGCCATCTTGCGCGGCCGCGTCGCCTCGCTGCTCGAGGTCGGCACCGGCTTTCATCCCGAGCTCACCGGCCGCGAAAACATCTTCCTCAATGGCGCCATCCTCGGCATGCGCCGCGTGGAGATCGCCGCGAAGTTCGACGAGATTGTCGAGTTCGCCGAGGTGGGCGCCTTCATCGATACGCCGGTGAAACGCTACTCCAGCGGCATGTTCGTGCGCCTCGCCTTCGCCGTCGCGGCTCACCTTGAGCCCGAGATTCTGCTCGTCGATGAAGTGCTCGCGGTGGGCGACGCCGCTTTCCAAAAAAAGTGCCTCGGCAAGATGGGCGAAGTCGCCTCGCGCCACGGCCGCACCGTGTTCTTTGTTTCGCACAACATGGGCGCCGTCCGCTCCCTCTGCGAGCGCGCGCTCCTCATCGATGCCGGCCGCCTCACCCTCGCCGGCAAACCCGCCGACGTGATCAGCCAGTACCTCTCCTCCTCCGTCCAGCGCGATGGCGAGCTCGATGGCGAAATCCACTGGAACGGCGGCCTCGACACCCCGCGCGCCGATGAAGTTGCGCTCCGCTCCATCCGCCTCCTCGGCGAGCGCGGCGTTCCGCAATCGTCCTTCGAAGCCGGCAAGCCGTTCACCATCGAAGTCGCCTACGAAATCTTCCAGCGCCTCCGCGGCGCGCGCTTCACCGTCTCGCTTCTGACTCAGGAAGGCGAGATCGCCTTCTGCGCCACCGACCACCTTTTCCAGCGCGAGACCCTCCTCCCCGGCGCCTACCGCAGCTCCTGCCACATCCCCGGCGGCCTGCTCAACCGCCGCAACTACCTCGTCTCCGTCCAGTGCGACATCCCCGGCGAGCGCTACATCATCCCCCCCGCCGAGCACCTTGCCTTCACCATCTCCGGCGCCGGCAACCAATCCTCCACCTTCCCCGAGCCCTGGCCCGGCGTCGTCTGCCCCCGCATCGAATGGAAAGTGGAAGCGATCACCGAGGGGCGGGAAGCGAAGCGAGTGTTGGAGCCGGCGGGAGTTGCGGACTAGGTGGTGCAGCTATCAATGCCCGAGTTGCATTTGATCTAGATGCGGACCAGGACTCGGGGAATGTCGTTCGCTGAACTACAGGAAGAGGTCGCGAAATTGCCTCGCGAGCAGAAAGAACTGCTTCGCGAGGACATCGATCGCGATCTGCAGCAAAAGCCACCGACGAACTTGCCCGGGCTCTCGCGCTTCATTGGCTGGGCCGATGGAATGGTCACCTTTAGGGACGATTGGGAGGAAGACGAGCCGTTGGAAATGTGGGAGGCGCTTCGTGACGAGCCCACTACTTGATACAAGTGCATGGATCAAGATCAGTAGCCGCTCATCCGAGCTACCGCCGGCGGTGCGAAAGGGTCGCCAATGCGCAAGCGCCCTTCCCAGTTTCAGCCATCAGCATCTGGGAGGTCTCACTCAAACACCGTAAAGGAAAACTAAAACTCGAGCAGCCTTTTGAGACTTGGCTCGCGGGCATGCTCCATCCAGATTTTGTGCGGGTCATCCCAATCGGCGCGGAGATTGCCCGCCTCGCGAATCAATTGCCGGGTGATTTTCATGAGGATCCGGCGGATCGCTTGATCGTTGCCACCGCTCTCCACCTTTCCCTGACTGTGATTACGAGCGATCGCAAGATTCTGGCGTATCCACACGTGGCGAGCCTTTGGTGAAAGGTCTGCCTCCGAGCCCGAACCCGGCGTCGTCTGCCCCCACATCGAGTGGAAGATGGAAGAGATCAGCGAGGCGCGCGAAGTAAAGGAGGGAGCTGGAGCCGGCGGAGGTTTGACCTGCGGCGGGCGTTCGCGCAACTTGATCGCATGAATTTGAAACTGACGGCCGAGCTTCATCGCGAAGGCGAGTGGTACGTCGGCTTCTGTCAGGAGGTCCCGGAAGCAAATGGGCAAGGGCGCACTCCCGAAGAGTGCCTGCAAAGCCTCAAGGAGGCCGTGTTGCTGCTCATGGAAGACCGGCGGGCGGATGCACGCGCGAAGCTCAGCGGTGATGTTCGCGTGCTGGAGCTTGCTTGAAACGCCGCGAATTCATTCGGCACCTCGAGGCGAGCGGCTGCCCGCTGAAGCGCGAAGGCGGCTCTCACTTCGATCCACTGGAATCCTGCCACTGGCCGGCGCGAGCCGGTGCCCCGTCATAGCGAGGTTCCTGATGTACTGGTGAGGAAGATTTGCCGGGCGCTTGAGATACCCGAGCCAGGACGCGGAGCATGACTCCGCTGATGGGCTCGGTGGTTCACCCGAAACGCCGCAAGTCGTTCTTGCAGGTCTGCTGTCGATGCACGAGCGCGGCTATGATCGAATCCAGGATGTAATCCAGACGCTTGCCGGCATCCTCCGCGAGGAAACGCAGGACGAAGTATCCATGCCGTTGGAGTAGCTCATCCTTGCGCCGGTCGCGCCGATAAGCTTCGGGATCGGCGAGGTGCTGCGCACCATCGAGCTCGATGACGAGGCGGGCTTCGGCGCAGAGGAAGTCTGCTTCCATGCAGCCGAGGTGGTCGAAGACGATCGGCAGCTGCGAGTTGAGGCGGAAGCGCCCGGCGGTTTCCGGCAGCGTTTCGAGGCGGCGGAAGAGGAAGGCTTCGCTGGTGCTGCGCGCGCGGGCGGCGCCTCCGCTTCGGTCGAGAATGGGCGGGCCGCGCCGACGAAGAGGTTGGCGAGCCGCGAATCGACGCCATCCCGCACCAGCCGCCGGACGCTGGCGGCGTAATCGCGTTTCCATTGGGGATCGATCGGCAGCGGCACCTCCACGGGCCAGCCGGGCACGGCGCTGGCGGGCAGGAGGATTTGGTAGCCGAGCGCTTCGTAGCCGCGGCAGCGCTTGTCGAACATGCGCGCGAGCATGGGCACGTTCAGGTCCGCGTAGTCGTAGACGCGGACTTCGCGCTTCCCTTCATGCAGCCGGTGCAGGCGCCCAACATACTGGGCGAGCGTCCCGCGCCAGGAGACAGGCATCGTCAGAAAGAGTGTGTCGAGGCGCGGATCATCGAAGCCTTCACCGATATAGGCGCCCGTCGCCACGATCACACGCCCCGCGGTTTGAGTTCCCTGCGACAGGCGGTCGAGGGCGCTCTGCATTTGTTTGCGGCCCAATCCGCCTTGCAGAGTGATCACATGCGGAATCTCGGCGGACAGTCGCTGCGCGAGCTCGTGCAAGTGCTCCGTCCGTTCAGTCAGGAGCAACGGCGAGTGCCCCTCCCGCGCCGCGGCGAGGACATCGGCGCAGATCATTTCGTTGCGCGCAGAGTCCGCGCGGAGCTCCTCGTAAAGCTGGTGAAACTCGACGCGCGGATCATCCGCCGCCGCTGCGGTAAGCGGGCGAAAACTCGTGGGACGGACGTGCACGGTGTGTGAAAACGGGCGCGCCTCCGCCTGCGCTTTGGCATTCACCCGATGGCGCACCGGCCCGCACTGCATGAAGATGATCGGGTGATGGCCATCTTTGCGCGCGACCGTGGCTGACAAGCCCGTGACGAAGCGCGCCTTCGCCCGCCGCGCCACCAGCTCGAAGCTGCGCGCGGAGAGGTGGTGGCACTCGTCCACCACGAGATAGCCGTAGCTGCCGACGCGGTCATCGACCGTTCCCTTCCGAGCCACGCTCTGGATCAGCGCCACGTCCAGCGCACCGATCAGTTTGTCGCGCCCGCTCCCCAGCCGCCCGATGCTGTCGGCCGCAACGCCGAGGAACGTGGAGAGGCGCTCGATCCATTGCTCCATGAGCTGCCGACGATGGACCAGCACGAGCGTGCTCACACGCCGTTGCGCGATGAGCCATGCCGCCAGCACGGTTTTGCCAAAAGCGGTCGTCGCCGCCAGCACACCTGTATCATGGCGCAGCATCGCCTCGGCGGCTGCTTGCTGCTCGGCTCGCAGCGCACCGCAAAACGTCACGGGCAACGGCAAACCACCGCAGCGCTCATCGCGCAGCACCACTTTGATCTTCAGCGACTGGAGAAGCCCCCGTATCTCCTCGAGGCATCCGCGCGGAAGCGCATCGTGCTGCGGCAGCTCCTCCGCGCAATGAATGATCCGCGGCTTGTCGTACGTCGGCAGGCGCATGGCTTGCGCGCGGTAAAACTCCGGGTTCTGAAACGCCGCGAGGCGCAGCAGGCGATTCCGCAACGCCGGCGGCAAACCTTCGCGTGAGATATAGATTTGATCCGCCAACACCAGGTCCACCTTCTCCGGCAGAGGTCCGGAAATGGGCCCATCCCGGCGGCGCGAGGGCGGCGCCAGCCAAGGCGAATCATCGTCCTCATCCAACGCAAACATCCGCACGCCGACCACTCGTCCTTTGCTTTCCGCCTCGCGCACCAAGGCTTCCACGCGCGCCCGGCCAATTTTCCGCAGCGAGGCGAGAAACGACCACTGGTCGGGAAACGGCTCCAAGCGCTCATCGACAAACAGCGTGTTTCCCCGCTGCCGCGCCAGCGCCTGCAGCGGCAGCGCGATCAGATTGCCGAAGCCGCCTTTCGGCAGCGTGTCCTGATTTGGAAACAGGCGGTCGTACGAGCCGAGCCCGAGCTCCGGCCGGCGCTCCATCGTCTCCGTGAGGATGAGCGAACCCAGCTTGCGCGCGAGGCTCGCGGGCAGCGCTTCGTCAAAGAACAGCCACGCATGGGCTCCATGGCCCGAGCGCGAGCGTTCGAGCGCGATCGGCAAGCCAAGCTGCCCGCACGTCTCGGCGAATGCCGCCACATCCACCTGCCACGCCTCGCGATCGAAATCGGCCGCCAGGAAAAAGCACGTCTCGTCCTGCAGCATAGGGTAGACACCCACGACAAAATCCGCGCCACCCCCGGCCGGCCCGGCCAGGTGACGGCGAATCACCTCGTCCGTGACCGGTAGAAAGCGGCGGTTCGGACAATCGGCGCACTTGATCCTCGGCTTCTCGCAAACGCCCCGCACCCATTCGTTTCCGCAGGCCGGCGCATAGCCGGCCCGGCCCGTCTTGCGGCTCTCGAAGCGCACGGGATAGACGTCCGCCCGTCCGCGAAACAGAGAGCGAAAAAGTTGGATTTTTGCAGCCGGCGCAGAATCGCGCGTGAGGGAGGGAATCTCCTCGCCCGGCGCGCCGGCGCGCTCCATCACCACGGAATCCACGTTGGAGATGGCATTGCCCACGGGATAGTCAGCTTACGCTAGCTGGGGCTTGGGCGTCGACGCCGAGTGCGCACCCGTGGTGGCGGAATGCTAGAAACCGCACAGTCCTTTGACGGCGATGCACATTTTTGGACAACAAAGCTTTGCGGACAGGACGCCTTGAACCCATTCCGATCAGATTCGCGCAAAAGATTGCCTAGGGGAAATACCTCATTTCAGTGTTTTCCTTTTTGCTGGTCCCGGAACTGCTTTGGGTCGGCGCAACATGACGGGAATAAACTTTGGGAGGTTATTCATTTCAAAAAGCCGCGCGGCCAGCCTCCGCGGAGCGGGGGAGACCGCCGCAATCGAACTCCACCTTTCCGAGTTAAATTTTCCGGCAATTCCGAGACCGTTCGGCAAAAGGAATCCTGGAAGCCCTGGGGTTTTTCCGCTGGGCGGATCGGCGGCATTTACCTGAAACAAGTCTGACTAAAGATCGGCGGTCGTTCCCCCTGTTCCCTCAGGTCCGCCGAATAGGAAGTCAGGCCAGTAGACCAGCCCTAACCGGCACGCACGCATGATGACGGGAACATTTCCAACAGCACCACCGCTACGCCCTGCCGATTTGGCAGCGCAGTTTGCCCGCCGGCAGTTTGCCGCCTGGGCGCTGACGCGCGGCGGCCCGCGGCACGCCCCGTGGCGCGAGATTCCCGCGGATCACTTGCAGGATCGCGACCGCGGCCTGCTCCGCACCACGGAAACGGCGACCCTGCTCGGCGATGCCGTGGTGATCGTGGCCGCGCTGATCGCGAGTTTCTTGCTCCGATTCCACACGGGGATGCAGCGCTGGGGTGTCTCCGCGCACCCGTCGCTGGGCGATTACGCCGGCTACCTCACGCTCGGGGCGATCTCGCTGCTTGCGACGCTTTCGCTGATGGGGCTTTACGAGCGGGCCGCCGTGCTGCGTTACCGCTTCGTCGCCTCGCGGGTCCTGAAGGGGTCGGTCATTTGGGTGGCGGCCTTCATGGCGCTCGCCACGGTGTTTCGGTTTTCGCCGGACGTTTCGCGCATCTATGTGGCGCTGTGCGCGCTGGTGGTGCCGGGGACGCTACTCGCCTGGAGGGCGCTGCTCTGGACGGGGCTGCACCGTTCCTCGGCGCTGGTGAGCCTGCGGCAGCGGGTGGTGTTCGTCGGCTGGAATCAGCAGGCGGAGCGGCTGGCGCACTTTTTCGCGGAAGCCGGCAGCGCCTATGAGTTGGTGGGCTGCCTGCAGCCGAACGATGCGCCGCTGCCGCTGAAGCCGGGCACGCCGGTGCTGGGCCACGTGGGCGACGCCGAGCAAATCCTGCCGCGCCTCGGCATCGATATCGTGATCGTGGCGGAACCAGACTGCGCGCGCGACGAGATGAGCTGGCTGTCCAATGTCTGTGAGAAGGAGTTGGCGCACTTCAAGGTGATCCCGTACCACTTCGAGATTCTCGTCTCCGGGCTGCACCTCGAGACGATGAAGGGGGTGCCGGTGCTCGGGGTCTCGCGGCTGCCGCTGGATCGGCCGCTCAATCTGGTCTTGAAACGCGCGCTGGATCTCGTCGGCGCCGTGGTGGGGTTCCTCCTCGCGGTGCCGCTCATCGGCATCTTCGGCACGCTGGTTTACCTGGAATCGCCGGGGCCGATTATTTACCGCCAGCGCCGCTCGGGCCGCGCCGGACGGCACTTCGATATCTATAAAATCCGCAGCATGAAGCTAAACGCGGAGGCGAACGGCCAGGTGGGGTGGTCGACGAAGGACGATCCGCGCCGGCTGCGCGTCGGCGCCTTCATGCGCCGCTGGAATATCGACGAGCTGCCGCAGTTTTGGAATGTGCTCACCGGCGAGATGAGCCTGGTCGGGCCGCGCCCGGAGCGGCCGGAGCTGATCCGCAATTTCAAGGAAGAAATCGCGCACTACAATGCGCGGCACAACGCGAAGCCGGGCATTACCGGTTGGGCGCAGGTGTGCGGCTTCCGCGGCGACACCGACCTCAGCGAGCGCATCCGCTGCGATCTTTGGTACCTCGAACATTGGAGCCTGCTGCTGGACCTTCAAATCATGTGCATGACGCTGCTCAACAACAAAAACGCCGCCTAGCCATGGTAAACACCCCGCCCCTCCTGCCTACCCACGAACTCCCGCGCAGGAGACGCCCGTATCTATCCCTGGCGTGCGCGCTGGCGCCCCTGTTGCTTGCGCCATGTTTAGGCATGGCCGCCCCAGCAGACCTCGAATGTTTCGAGCTCGTGCAGGCGGAAGTCGCCCCGCCCAAGGTGGAGGAGACGCCAGGGGAAATCGACGAATCCGAAGCGACGAAGGCGGACGAGGCCGAGGATCCGGAAGTACAAGGGAACGAGACTAGTCCCGGTGAGCCGATAACGCCGCTCCCACCGCTGGAGCCGTCCACCACTCTGCGGGCCACGGGCCAGGCGGAGAGCGACCTCCTTTTCAGCGCCGAGACGCCGAAGCAGACGACGCCGGATCTCGGCAAGTTCGGCATCGTGCTCCACGGCTTCGCCCGCGCCGGCTACGACAGCAATATTTTCATCCAACCGGACCACGAGGAGGAGGATTTCATTTTCACCATCGCGCCGGGCGTCGCCGCCGGCTGGGGCGATTTCAAGCCGGAGATCTTCGGGGTCGGCAGTTACTACGACCGCTACGAGCACGAGCGCGGGCCGATCCAGCGCGAAGGCAACTTCATCTTCGTCGACTACCTCCCCAGCGTGACGCTCTTCCTCGATCATAGCGAAGAGGGCAGCTTCGATCACGATGTGACGCTCAAGGGCCAATGGGCGCAAAGCAAGCTGACCTTGGGCATCTACGCGCGCTTCCAAACGCTGAACATGCCCGACATCGAGATCGGCGATCGGGTGGAGCAAAAGCGGCTCATGGCCTCTATTACCTCGAAATACGAGTTCAGCGACAAGACCAGCGTCGAGGCGAATTTCTTCCACTTCTTTCGCGACTACGAGCGCAACGGCGACACCACGGAGTGGCGCAACCAGGATTGGTTCAACTACCAGGTCCGGCCGCGGCTCAATGTCAGCTTGGGCGTCGCTTTCGGCCTGGTGAATTCGAGCGAGGGGCCCAGCCAGGTGTACGAGCAGGCGCTCCTGCGCGTCCGCTTCAGAACCTCGGAGAAGCTCACCCTGAACATGGTGGCCGGCTTCGAGGCGCGCCAGGTCGACGACACTGGCGACCAATACAACCCGGTTTTCTCCCTGGGGGCCACCTGGCTGCCCTTCAGCGGCACCTATTTCTACCTGAATGGTTTTAGCCGCACCCTCACCTCTCCGAGCCAGGGGCAGAACTACACGGCCACGGGGTTCGACTTCGCGTTCCGCCAGCGCCTCTGGCGCCGCTTCTATGCGCGCTTCAGCTCCGGGTACCAAAACTCCGAGTACGACGACCTCCAGGGGCAAATCAACAGCGGACGCTCCGACGATCTTTTTTATGTCCGGCCCAGCCTCGCGGTAGACATCACCTCCTGGCTCAGTGCCGAGCTGGCCTGCGAGTTCCGTACGAACGACTCCACGAGAGCAAATCGCAGCTTTGATGAGGCGACCATCCTTCTGCAGTTCAACGTCCTTTTCTAAATCGCGGACCCCTGCCGCATTCCCATGAAGTAGATGCCTCAAAAAACCATCCTTTGCTTGTTGCCGGCCGCCGTGGCGTGGGCGGCCCTTGGTGTCTCCGCGTGGGCGGAATCCGCGATGATCTCCTCCGGCGATCTCGTCGAGATTACGGTTTTCCAGGAGCCGGATATGACGGTGAAAACGCGGGTCTCGCCCACGGGGACCATCACCGTGCCGCTGCTGCGCGAAATCGCCGTAAGCGGGCGCACGTCCGATAGCGCCGCCAGTTTCGTGCGGGAAAAGCTGATGAAGGGCTACTTTGTCAATCCGCAGGTGACCGTCACGGTGCTGGAGTTTGCCAAGCGCCAATTCACCGTGATCGGCCAGGTACAGAAAGGCGGCACTTTCGAGTTTCCAGAGGGCCAGACCTCGCTCGATCTGCTCGCCGCCATCGGCATGGCCGGCGGATACACGCGTCTGGCCGATACGCGGAAAGTCACGGTCAAGCGTCTGCGCAATGGCCAGGAAGAGGTCGCCCGTGTGGACGCCAAGGCGATCGCGGAGGGCAAGGCACGCAACGTGACCATTTTGCCAGGCGATGCCATCAGCATCGGCGAAAGCATTTTTTAACTCGGGCGCCTACCTATGCACATGCCTAACACATTGATTCCCGAGCGCGACCGGCGCGAGAGCGGACTGGGCGGCGGCGATGCGCCCCGGATGATCGATCTGCTCGCCTGGTACTACCTGCTGCGCGAGAAACTCTGGCTCATTCTCGGCGGCACGGCGCTCTGCCTCAGCCTCGCCATCCTTTACCTCAAGGCCGTCACCCCCACCTACACGGCACAATGCGTGGTGCAGGTGGAACAGGAGGCCCGCGTCATGAGCGGCAAGTTCGACGAGCTGCTGCCGGAGGATTTCAAGACGCTCGAATCGCTGAAGACGGTGGAAGGCGCGCTGGAAAGCCGCTCCCTGCTGGTGCGCGTCGTGCGCGCGAACAAGCTGGATAAGACCGATCCCGACTTCCAGGCCAAGCCCGGCGAACCGCCGCTCTCGGAGGCGGATTTGGCTAATATCATGGGCCGGAAGGTGGACGCCAAACTGCGCCGCGCGACGCGCCTGATCGAAATCAACGTCGACGATCGCGACCCCAAGCGCGCCGTACGCCTGGCCAGCTCGATCGTCGAAGAATACATTCGGCAAACGGACGAGCAGAAGGCCGAGGCCACCCGGATCGCTAATGAGTCTCTCTTCAAGCAACGCGATGAGCTCAAGGCGAAGCTGGAGAAATCCGAGCAATCTCTGCAGGACTATCGCGAGAAATACGGCGCCATGTTCCTGGAAATGTCGCCGGACGGGAAACAGACGGTCTCGCTGCAGAACTTCACCGGAGACAAGCTCAAGGAGCTGAACCGTCAGTTGCAGGAGGTGCGCGGTGAGCGCATCAAGCTGGAGGGCATCATTCCCCTGGTGAAGCAGGCGCATTCGCTGTCGCTCGATGAGTTGCTCTCCGTGGACGTCGTGGCGCGAGCGACCGATGTCGTGGAATTGCAAAAGCTGCTGGCCGCCAAGGAGACGGAGTTTGGCGAGGTGCGCAACCGCTACCTGGAGCTGCACCCCAGGTACCAGCAGGTGACCAGCCAGTTGAAAGACATCCAGGCGTCGCTCGATCGCGCCGCTCGCAAAGCGGCTTTGACCGTGCTCTCTTCGCACGAATCCTCTCTCGCGGCGGAGAACAAGCTCCAGGCGGCGATGACGGAAGAGGAGCGCGTCGGCGTGGAGTTGGTCCGCAGCGCCATCCCTTTCAATGTGCTGCTGCGCGATACGCAGGCCGACCGCCTGCTTTACGATCAGGTCTCCAGCCGCGTGCGCGAGATCGAGCTGAGCAATGAGCTGGGCAAAAGCAATGTGCGCGTCATCCAGGTGCCGGATGTGCCGGTCGATCCCAGCAAACCGAAGAAGACGATGATCCTCGCCCTGGCGCTCGCCGTCGGCGTGGCGCTGCCGACGCTGCTGGTGGTGCTCCTGCAGGCGATGAACACCACGGTGCGTGCGGTCGATGAAGCCGAGCAGATTCTCGATCTTCCGTCGCTCGCCGCCGTGCCGCAAGCGAGTGGCAAGGCCGCCCAGAATCCGCTCATCCTCGTGCATGCGCCCGCGAGCCGCGAGGCGGAGGCGTTTCGCTGCCTGCGCACGTCTCTCGCGCTGAGCCGGAAGGGCGATCTAAAGACGGTGCTGATTACGAGCGCCGTGCCGGCTGAGGGAAAAAGCTATTGCGCCGCCAATTACGCGGTCGCGCTGGCTCAACAGCGATTGCGGACACTGCTCATCGACGCCGATCTGCGCCGGCCCGGCCTTGGCCGCTATTTCCCCGCGCAGGCGGAAGCGCGGGGCCTCAGCGAGGCGCTTGCCGGCGAAGCTTCTTTCGACGACGCCGTGCATGAGACGGAGGTGGAGAATCTCTTCCTGATGCCCGCGGGCAAAAAAGGTGTCAACCCAGCCGAGCTGCTCGGCACCGAGGCCGTGGCGAAAGTCTTCGAGGCTGCCGAGGGCAGGTTTGAGCGCGTCATTATCGATGCCGCGCCGGTGAATGCCGTGACCGACACACTCCTGCTGGTGGATAAGGTCAGCTCCGTGGTGCTGATCGTGCGGGCGCGCAAAACCACCCGCCGCGTGCTCCTGCGCGCCCTGCGTCATCTGAAGCTCGCGGATGCCCCGCTGGTCGGCTTCGTCCTGAACCGCCTCCCCTCAAAGTTAGCTAACTATTACTACTACGACGAGGGCAGCTATTCGAGCGCCGGCGTCTATGGGACTTAGCCGCCGCATGCACGACCTGAAAGAGAAGGCGATCCGCGGTGTCGCCTGGTCGGCCGTGGAAAACTGGACGAGCCAGGGGATGTCGTTCATCGTCTTCCTCGTCCTGGCGCGCCTGCTCGGCCCGGAGGATTTCGGCCTGGTCGCGCTCGCTTCGGTCTACGTGTTGTTGGTGCAGATGCTGATCCGGCAGGGCTTCTTCGAGGCGATTATCCAAGCCGAGACGCTGGACGAGGAGGACCTCGACACCGCCTTTTGGACCAACCTAGCGCTCGCTGCCTTCCTCGGCGGGCTCACGCTGGCCTTCGCCGATCCGCTTGGCCGGTTGCTCGGCAGCGGACAACTCGGGCCGGTGGTGAGTGTGCTCTCCGCGCTCTTCCCCCTGAGCGCGCTCAGCGCCGTGCAACAGGCCGTGCTGAACCGCGAAATGCAATTCAAGGCGCTCGCGGTACGCACCTTCGCCGCTTTCACGGCGAGCGGGGCCACCGGAATCACGCTCGCCTTGCTGGGGTGGGGAGTCTGGAGCCTGGTGGCGCAGCAGGTGGCTTATGCCGTGGTGAATGTCATCTCGCTTTGGGCCTCGAGCGCCTGGCGGCCTCGTTGGCGCTTCTCGCTCGCCCGCTTTCGCGCGCTTTGGAATTTCGGTATCCACATTCTCGGCACGAACTTGCTCGAGATTGTCAACAAGCGCGCCGACCAATGGCTGGTCGGGCGGGCCTTGGGCCTCGTCACCCTTGGCTATTACGCCGTGGCCCAGCGCGTCTTTGCGTTGATGATGCAACTCGGCGTCTCGACCTTTCGCAAGGTCGCGGCCGGCGCCTTCTCCCGCTTGCAAAAGGAGCCGGAGCGCCTGGCTGCGGTTTTCCTCAAGAGCCTGGAGTTGGCGAGCGTCATTACGTTCCCAGCGTTCCTTGGTTTCGCGGCGCTGGCGCCGGAAGTGCTGGTCACCTTCTTCGGCGCGCAGTGGCTCCCCGCCGCGCCCTCGATGCAATTGCTCATGCTGCTCGGGGCCGCCCAAACGGTGCAGTTTTTCGAGGCGCAACTGCTCTGCGCGATGGGGAAACCGAGCTGGCATCTCGCCCTTTACGCGGTCAATACCGTCAGCAGTTTCGTCATCTTTATTTGTCTGGTTGGCCGCGGTCTCGAAACGATGGTGGCTGCCTTCGTCGTGCGGGGCTTTCTCTTCGCGCCGCTCAGCACCTGGTGCGTGTTGAAACTGCTGCCCATCCACTGGAGCGATTACTGGCAGCGCCTCTGGCCGCAAGTGGTCGCGGCCACGGCCATGGGCGCTGCCTTGCTGGCGCTGAAGGCCAGTCTCGGCCAATCGCTGCCGGCCGGCGCCGTCCTGGCCATTGGCCTTCCCGCTGGCCTGGTGTTGCAAACGCTCTTCCTGGGACTGCTGCGTCCCACGCTCCTGCGCGAGATCACCGGCCTCGCCGAGACCCTCCTTACCCGGCGCGCCCGTAGACCTGCGGTCTAAGCCATGCTGGTTAGCATCATTATCGACAACTTCAACTACGCTCGCTTTGTCGGGGAAGCGATCGAGAGCGCTCTCGCGCAAACCTATCCGGGGGTCGAGGTGATCGTCGTGGACGACGGCTCGACCGACGGCTCACGCGAGGTGATTGCGCGCTATGAGAGCCGCCTGCAGACAGTGCTGAAGGAGAACGGCGGACAAGGCTCGGCTTTCAATGCCGGATTCGCGGCGAGCCGCGGAGAGATCATCATCTTCCTGGATGCGGATGACCTGTTGCACCGGGAGGCGGTGGAACGTGTGGTGGCCGCTTGGGATGCGCGCTGCGCCAAGTTGCATTTCAAGCTGACCCGGATCGACGGGGAAGGCCGGGTCATCGGCACTGAGCCGCGCCACGATCAGGCCCTGCCCACGGGGGAATTGTGGCGCACTTTCCTCGAGCGGGGCCGCTACCTCACCCCCGCGAGCAGCGGGAACGCCTATGCCCGCTGGGCCCTCGCGGAGGTGCTGCCCGTGCCGGAGCGCGAGTACCTGCGCGCCCCGGACGCATACCTAAACAACTCCGTTGTCTTCTGCGGGCCGATTGCCGCGATCCAGGAAGCGCTTGGTTCCTATCGAATTCACGGCGCCAATGCCTCGTTAGGCAACGGACTCACCAGCCATCTTCCGCGGCTCCGTTATCTCATGGCGCGCGAAGCTTCCAATGACCGTGCCTTTGCCCAGGCCGCGCTACGCCATGGCCTCGCGGCTGACCCGGAAATCCGCTACCGATACTACCAACGCCTGAAACTCAGGACGCTTTCCTGGAAAGTCGATCGTCCAAGCCATCCAAAACCGGCGGATAGCGTCCGCGCCCTTGCCCCACACGCTTGGGAGGCCGTGTGGCGCATGCCGGACCTCTCCAAGGGCGAGCGGCTCCTGCAGACCCTCTGGTTTCTTCTGGCTTTCACGTGCCCGCCTTCGTGGGTGCTTCGCTTTATCGAATGGAGTCCTCGCCTCAAACCACTGATCCGCCGCACGGCGCCTGCCCACATGAACATGCCTCCCCCCGCCCTCGGCACGCCGGCGGTTTTCGAGCCGCTGGTGAGCATCATCGTTAATAACTATAACTATGCGGCCTTTGTGGGCGAGGCGATCGAGAGCGCGCTCCAGCAAAGCTATTCCCGAGTGGAAGTGATCGTGGTCGATGACGGCTCCGCGGACGGGTCCCGCGAGATTATTGAGCGCTACGGCGCCCGGATCACTCCTGTGTTCAAGGAGAACGGCGGCCAGGGTTCCGCGTTCAATGCCGGCTACGTCGCGAGCCGCGGCGAGATCGTCATTTTCCTCGATTCCGATGACTTGCTGCACTCCGATGCCGTCGAGAGAATCGTGCAAGCATGGAGCCCGGCTGCGGTGAAAACCCATTTTGTGCTGACCCGCGTGAACCCAAAGGGCGAAGCGATTGGCACTGAGCCCCGAAATCATCGGGCGATTGGCGGAGAGACCTGGCTCCCGGAAGGCGAGCTTTGGCGAGCGCTGGCCAGGGATGGCCGCTACGTCACCACGGCCACCACCGGCAATGCCTATGCCCGCGCGGCGCTGGCGCGCGTGATGCCAGTCCCGGAGCCCGCCTACCGCATTTCCGCCGATGCCTATTTCAATAACTGTATTGTGTTTCATGGTCCCGTGCAGGCCATCAATGAGCCGCTGGGCATTTATCGCATCCACGGCGCGAATGATTCCCTCGGCAATGGCCTCTCCGGCGACGTGCCTCGGATGCGCTCGTTGATGGCGCGCGAAGCGGCCAACGATGCGGCCTTCACCCGTGAAGTGGAGCGTTTGCAGCTGGGCCTCAGCAGCGACGGACGCTACCGCTTCCATCATCGCCTGAAGCTGCGGATTCTCTCGTGGAAGATCGACCGCGCGCAGCACCCCAAACCCGCCGACACGCTCCTGAGCCTGGCGCGCCAGGCGTGGGGGGCGGTCTGGCTCGCGCCCGGACTGTCTCTGCGGGAGCGCTGTCTGCAAACCTTTTGGTGCCTGGCGCTGCTCACCTTTCCGCGCCGTGCCGTGCTCGGATTGGTAGCTAACCATGGGCCGCTCAAACGCTTCCTTAAGCCGGAAGCGGCCATGCTCGCGCCGGCCTTCGTGACCTCATGAGCACCGCGCTCGCCCACCCTCACGCCGCCGTCTGGCGCGCTCGCCCGCAGGGGGACGCCTGGGCGCGCGCCTTATGGACCGCCATCCTCTTTGGCTGCGGTGTTTTCGTTTGGCTTTTCAAGCCCACCTATGGCGAGGCGGCGATCATCCCCTTCAGCCCGATGCAGATCGCCCTGCCCAGCCTGGGGATCATTTGCGCCGCGCTGCTCCTCCTCGCTCATCGAACGAGGTTTCCCGTGGTGATGGTCGCCGGGTGGAGCTCGGCCCTCCTCATCCTCGGAAACCTGTGCATCCTCTTCGGCACGATCCCGTTTCTCGTGGCCCGCGGCGACGCGCGGATGGATGCGATCCTCTACGTCTTCCGCTGGCTGATGCCGCTCTGCTCGATTCTCATCCTATTTGTTGCGCTGCGGCAGGGGGCCTCCGCGCGTTCACTTGTGCTCGGGCTGATGTCGGGCGCAGTCCTCACCGTGCTCTGCGTGGAGCTCGCGCGCGCCGGTGTGAATCTGCCCATCCATAAGATGAGCGATGCGCGTTACGCCGGCTTTCTCCAGCATGCCAACCAATATGGCATCCTCATTTCCAGCACCGCGCCCTTCATTGTCTATCTAGTGTACAGCCGCGTCCGCTGGCTGAAGCTGTTTGGCGTCGCCATGTTTGCCATCTATTGCCTGGCGCTCTTCCAGTGCATGTCGAAAACGAACATGGTGCTCTTCCCGCTCGCGCTGGCGTTCGGGTTCATCCTGCTCTCGCTGCATAATATCGCCGCCTTGGTGCGCGCCACGTTCATGCTGGTCGTGCTGAGTGTCTTCCTGGCTGCCGCAGGCTGGATCGTTTTGCAGGTGGCCCGCGAATTGGCGCCGCAAGACGCCGCCGTGCTCGAGCGGATGATCAACGATCCGCGCGACGTGAAGAGCCTGGATGAGCGCAACTACATCTGGGACGAAGCCAAAGACAACATTCGCCGCCGCCCCTGGCTCGGTTTCGGCCCCGGCTGGACGGTGAATAACATGAGCCTGCCGCACGCGCATAATCTCGTGCTGCAAGTCTGGCTGGAAACCGGCGCCGCCGGGCTCGTCGGGATCTGGCTGGTCATGCTCGCCGTTTTCCTGCGTTTTGCCTCCATGGTCGGCGCGGCTTTCCGCGACCGTGGCATGGCGCCCGAGGAGACCGTGATCCAACGGATGGCCGCGCTCGCCGCGGTGATCTCCTTGCTCGGCAATTCCATGAGCGCCTCTCTCAGCACGGCCACCATGATCACCTTTGTGCTGCTCCTGGCGCTCTGTTTCACCGAGTGGCCCGAGCCGCTCCGCTTCGCCGCCAATGATGCTCGCTGAACTGCCCTCGGCCAACGGACCCGCACGGAACGTGCGGCCCAGCGCGATCCGGCCGTTGCGCATCCTGCTGATTAGCAACAAGTGCCCGCCCGATTTCGATGGCGGCTACGAGCTGCGCGCGTTCCAGATCGCACAGGTCCTGCGCGGGCGCGGGCATCAGCTCGATCTTGTGACCAGCCGCTATCGCGAACACTACGAGGGCGAGCGCCGCGATCCGCCGTGGGTGCATCGCATTCTCCGCTACGCCGGCCCGAGCCGCCAGAGCGGCCTGGCGCGCAAGTTTGATCGCATCCTGCAATTCATCCGCGGCGCGCGTGTCGCCGGCGAAAATGGACCAGCCCTCGATTCCTTCCTCGCCGATCGCGAGTATGATATTGCCTACTGCTTCGGCTTGGTGCGCGTGGGCTTCGCCACCACTGCTCCGCTTACTCGCCGCGGCATCCCCATCCTCTGGCATGCCGGTGACGCGCACCTGGTCGATCGATTCGTCCGCTGGCCCAGGCGCATCCCCGGCTACGATCTCGCTTTGCGCTGTTTCGCCGGCCGGTGGTGGGCGGCCGAGAAAGCGGCCGATTTTCGGCACATCGCCGTGGTCAGCGAATTCCTGCGCGCGCAATTCGAGGGCAGCGGCCTGCGCGTCCACCGCACCTACGTCATCCCGCGCGGCATCGATTTCCCGCTCGCCACCGATTTCGATCGCGCGCGCGATACGCCGCCCACGTTCCTCATGGCTTCGCGGCTCGATCCCCAAAAAGGAATCCACCACGCCATCGCCGCGGGCGGAGAGCTCTATCGCCGCCGGCCCGAGCTCCCGTGGAAGCTGGCCATCGCGGGCCAGCCCATGACGCCCGGTTACCTGGATGAGCTGCGCGCCCAGGCCGAGCGCGCGGGCATCGCCGAGCGCGTGGAATTCCTCGGCCGCCAAACGCACGCGGAAGTGCTCGTCCGGATGCGCCGCGCCACGGCTTTCATCTTCGCCTCCGTCTACGGCGAGCCCTTTTCCAGCACGATCCTCGAAACCCTCGCCAGCGGCACGCCGCTGCTCGGCAGCGACGACGGCTCCATCCTGGAAGTCGTCACCCCCGGAGAGCACGCGCTCATCCACCGCAAAAACGCGCCCACCGAGCTCGCCGCCAACATGGAGCGCATCCTCCAAGATGCTCCGCTCGGCCGCCGCCTCGCCGAAGCCGGTGCCGCGCTCGTCGCCGAGCGCTACACCATCGATCGCATCATGGCGCAAACGGAAGCGGTGCTCGAGACGGTGATTGGAACGCGCATGGAGGTGCATCCGTGACCGCTCTCGCCGAACCGCCAGCGCGTGCCCGTGCGACTTCCGCGCGCCCGCTGCGCATCTTGCAGGTCGTCGAGCCCGGCATCGACGGCGTCTTTCGCGCGGTCGAAACGCTGGTCCGCGGACTGCTGCGCGAGGAGTGCCAGGTCGCTTTGGCCTACTCAGACCGGCGCGGCGGCGACGCCTTGCGCGCGTTGGTGCGCGATGTCGAAACGGCTGGCGGCGAGACTCTCAATCTCCGCGTCGCCAATAACCCCGAGCCCGCCGATCTCGTGGCTTTCACGCGCCTGCTCCGCCTCGCACAGCGCTTCCGTCCCGAGGTGATCCATGCGCACAGCTCGAAAGCCGGTGCTCTCGCGCGCGCCTTGATCGCCACCGGCGTCCGCGCACGCTTCTGCTACACGCCGCATGCCTATTACGGCCTCTCCGGACGGCGCGGTTTGAAGACGGCGTTGTTCAACACGATCGAGCGCGTTCTCGGCCGCATCGGCTCCTCGCTCCTTACTTCCAGCGGCGAGCGTGAGTTCGCGCAAAGCGTGCTCGGGTTGCCCGCGGGGCGCCTGCACCTGGCGCTGAATCCAGTGAATGCGAAGGTCTATCGCCCATCGGCCAGCCGCGCCGCGGCACGCGCCGCGCTCGGCCTTCCGGCCGAGGCAACGGTGATCGGTTGGGTCGGCCGCTCCTCCTTTCAGAAAGATCCGCAGACCTTCTATCGCAGCGTCGCGCCCGTGCTGGCCCGCCGGCCGAAGCTGCACGTCTTGCACATCGGCCGCGGAGAGCTCGATGACGAGTTGCGTGCGCTGGCCGCCGGCCTCGGCATCGCCGGTCGCATCGTCCGGCATCCGCACCTGGCCGAGCCGGCGGCGGCCTACCAGGCCATGGATGCGCTGATGATGACCTCGCGTTACGAAGGCCTCTCGTTGGTGCTGCTGGAGGCCCTCGCCAGCGATCTGCCGCTCATCCTGAGCGAAGTGCCCGGCGTGGCAGACCTTCATCCCGAGCGGCTATCCCATTGCTGGAGGGTGCCCGTGGGCGACACCGCGGGCTTCACCGCCGCGCTCGAACGCTGCCTTGCCGATCGGCAAGACTCGCCTCCCAGCAATCACCGCGCGCAAGCCGTCGAGCACTTCAGCGTCGAGCGCTGGCTGGCCACGCACCTCACCATCTACCGGGGATGACCGCGCCGCTGCCTGTCATCTTCGTGCTCTCGATCAATCGCGACCTCGGCGGCGCGGAGAAGAGCCTCGCCGCGCTCCTGCCACCGCTGAAAGAGCGCGCCCGCCTCGTGGTCTTCGCCACGAACGAACGCCATCGCGCCGATCTCGAAACGCTCGCGGGCGAAGGGCTCGCGCTCATCCCGCTGCCCTTGCTGCGCTCGCCGCTTTCGATCGTGCAGGCCCTCTTTCGCGTCTGGCGCGAGGCACGCCGGCGCGCTCCCGCGGCGCTGCTCGCGAATGGCCATCGCGGCAGCCTGCTTCTTTTCCTGCTCCGGTGGCTGCCGCTTCGGGGGCGCCCGCGCTTCGCGGTCTACGTGCGCGACTTCGCCTACACCGCGCTTCGCTACACGCTCTGGGGCATGCGCGATTTCCTCTTCCTCGCGCCGAGCGCTGCGATTTTCGAGCATCCGCGCTACCGCGCCTGGGGCCTTGCGACGCGACGCCACCTCGTCCTTCCAAATGCCGCGCTTCAGCCGGATCAGCCCAAACTGCCCGCCCCCGCGGAGCCGCGTTTCATTGGTTGCTGCGCGCGCCTCGTGCCTTGGAAGGGATTGGAGTTCTTGATCGAGGCCTTCGCGCGGATCGCCAAAGCACACCCGGAGGCGCGCGTGCGCATCCATGGGGAGCCGATCGATAGGGAGTACGCCGCGTCGCTCGTCACGCTTGCCGCAAGGCTCGGCGTGGCGAAGCAGATCGAGTTTCACCCCTTCGCCGCCGATATGGATGGTGTGTATCGGCAGGGGCTGTTCTTTGTCATACCATCGCGTTCGATTCTCCCTGGTCCCGAGAGCTTCTCGCGCATCATCATTGAAGCATGGTCGCACGCGCGCCCGGTGATCGCCTTCGCCTGCGGGGGGCCGCGCTTCCTCATCGAAGACGGGCGCGATGGCTACCTGGTCGAAGAGCGCAACACGGCCTGGCTCGCGAAACGCATGGCCGCGCTCCTCGACGATCCAGCGCTCGCGGAGCGGCTCGGGCAGGCGGGCGCGGAAAAAGTGCGGGCCCAGTATTCGCCTCCGGCGATCGCGCAGCGGCTCTTCGAGCTGCTGACGGAAGGGCACGCCGCGGACGTTCCTACGTCTTCGTTTCGCGAACGAATTCTTCGGCGGTTTCGCGGATGCTGCGGGCGACGTGGGCGCGGGGCTGGGCAAATTTCGGCGTAAACCAGGGGAAGAGGCCGATGAGATCGTGGGTGACGAGGATCTGGCCGTCGCACTCGCGGCCGGAGCCGATGCCAATGGTGGGAATGGCGAGGGCGCGACTGATCTCGGCGGCGACATCGGCCTTCACCAGTTCCAGCACGATGGCAAAGGCGCCGGCGCGCTCGACGGCGCGGGCATCGGCGAGGAGGCGTTCGGCTTCCGCCTCGGTCTTGCCCTTCAGCTTGTAGCCGCCTTCTTCGTGCAGGCTCTGCGGCAGCATGCCGATGTGGCCCATGACGGGAATGCCAGCCTGGATCAGCGCGGCGATGTGCGGCTCATGGGAAACGCCGCCCTCGAGCTTCGCGGCATCGGCGCCGGCCTCGATGAGGCGGCGCGCGTTTTCGAGGGCTTGCTCGGGGGTGCGGTAGGTGCCGATGGGAAGATCGGCGACGAGCGGCGCGCGCTTCACGCCGCGGCGCACGGCGCGGGTGTGATGGAGCATCTCCTCGAGCGTGACGTGCGTGGTATCGGGATAGCCGAGGACGACCATGCCGAGGGAATCGCCCACGAGGATGAGATCGACGCCGGCTTCATCGAGCAGTCGCGCGGTGGGGTAGTCGTAAGCAGTGAGGGCGGCGCAGCGCTCGCGGCGCGCTTTCATGCCGCGGAATCGGGCGGAGAGATCGCTCATGGCAGTGCCCCTTCCACAATTTCGGCGCGCTCTCCTTCGGGCAGCGCAGCCAGCAGCTCGGCGATGCTCCGCTCCTGGCCGGGGAGCACGAGCTCGGGGCGGATTTCGGCGAGTGGCGCGAGGACGAAGCGGCGCAGGTGCAGGCGCGGGTGGGGAATGGCGATCTCGTCGTTCGCGAGGACGAGATTGCCGGCGTAGAGGATGTCGAGATCGATGGCGCGCGGGGCGTTGCGCGGGCGCTTGGAGGGGCGGCCCATGCGGGCTTCGATGCCATGCAGCTCATCGAGAAGCGTGACGGGGTGGCCTTCGTAGCCGATCTCGGCAGCGGCATTCAGAAACGGCGCCTCGCCTGCGCCGGGGCCGACCGGCTCGGTTTCGTAGATGTGCGAGCAGTGGAAGGGCTCGCTGACGCCCGGCAGCGAGACGATCTCGCGCCAGGCGCCGCGCAGGTGCGCGAGGCGATCGCCGAGGTTCGATCCGAGCGCGATGCCGGCCCTCATTTCAGCCCGAGCACGTCCTGCATGTCGTAGAGCGCGGCGGGTTTGCCATGCACCCATTTGGCCGCGCGCAAGGCGCCGCGCGCAAAGGTGTCGCGGCTGGAGGCTTTGTGCGTGAGCTCCACGCGCTCGCCGTTCGTGGCGAAAATGACGGTGTGATCGCCGACGACATCGCCGCCGCGTAGGGCGTGCATGCCGATCTCGCGATCGGTGCGCTCGCCGACGATGCCCTCGCGGCCGTGGCGCACATCGGTCTTGTAGGAAAGCTCGCGCACCTCGGCGAGGATCTCGGCGAGGCGTTTCGCGGTGCCGCTCGGCGCATCCTTCTTCAGCCGGTGATGCATCTCCACCACTTCGAGATCGAACGATGGCCCGAGGATTTCCGCGGCCTTGCGCGTGAGCCAGAAGAGCGTGTTCACGCCGACGCTGAAATTCGGCGCGAAGACGATGGGGATCTGTTTCGCGGCATGGTGGATGGAGGCGATCTGCCGATCGGTGTGGCCGGTAGTGCCGATGACCAGCGGCATCTTGCGCTCCACGCAACGCGCGAGCACGGGCTCGATGGTGGAGTGATGGGAGAAATCGATGACCACATCGGCGCCGGGCAGGGCTGAGGCGAAATCGTCGCCCATATCCACTTCGGCCACGACCTCCAGCGCCTCGTTGGGCGCGTCGGCCGCCACGGTCTGGCCCATGCGGCCTTTCGAGCCATTGATCAGGATTTTCAGCGCGGGCATCAGGAGAGGAGGTTAAGGTTGCGGAGCGTCTTTTCGAGCCGGGCGCGGGTGTCGTCGGCCATTGCGCAAAGCGGGAGGCGCACCTCGGGCGTCATTGCGCCGGTGAGCGCGAGCGCGTGTTTGACCGGCACGGGATTCGGCTCGATGAAGAGATCCTTGAAGAGCGGGTAGAGCTGGAAATGCAGCCTGCGGGCGCGCGTGAAATCGCCGGCCAGCGCGGCTTTCACGAGCTCGCAAACCTCGCGCGGGAATGAGATTCGAGGCGACGCTGATCACCCCGACCGCCCCGGCGGACATGAACGGCAAGGTGAGCGAATCGTCGCCGGAGAGAATCTCGAATTTCTCCGGCAGCGCCGCGCGCAACTGGCTCACCCGCTCGACCGTTCCGCCGGCCTCCTTGATCGCCACGATGGTGGCGCACTCCTGCGCGAGCCGCGCCACGGTCTCCACGCCGATCTCGATGCCGCAGCGGCCGGGGATGGAGTAGAGCATCAGCGGCAGCTTCGTGGCCCGCGCGATGGCGCGGAAGTGCCGGAAGAGTCCCTCCTGGCTCGGCTTGTTGTAATACGGCGCCACCTGCAGCGAGGCATCGGCGCCCAGCCGCTCGGCTTCCAGCGTGAGGCTCACCGCCTCCGCCGTCGAGTTCGAGCCGGTGCCGGCGATCACTTTGCAGCGCCCGCGCACCGTTTTCACGGCAAGCTCGATCACGCGCTGGTGCTCGGCGTGGTCGAGCGTGGGCGATTCGCCCGTGGTCCCGACCGGCACGATGCCATCCACCCCGGCGGCGATCTGCGCTTCGATCAGGCGTTCAAACGCGGGCTCATCCACCCGGTCATCCCGGAATGGCGTCACGAGCGCGGTATAGGTCCCGGCAAACATAAGGGGTGGGGTTCTAAGCCGAAGCGGGGCGCGGGACAACTACTGAAAGGCGAAGGAATTTCGAGCGACTTGAGACGAATGGGCGGTTTTCGGGGGTGTGGAGGGAATTTTCGGGGGATTTCGGAAAGGGAGCCCGAGGAGAGGTGCGCGCAAGACGCCGAGGCGACGCCGGGTGGACGGCGAGAGCGGCGGTGCGGGGCGCGGGCGACATATGGCCCTTTATATCACGGGTCGAGCAGATTTGGGATCCAGTTGAGCACTTTTTTGTATTTCTATTTTTCGCAGGGAGGCTGGCTGAGCAGGAGCACTCCGCCTCCTGGCTCCTTCCGGCAGGCAGGATGCCTGCGGATGCGTTCCCACCCACAGGCGAGGACGCCTGTGTTCCGCGCCGGACGCTTCGCGCCTTCGCGCTTGCACTTGGCGGAAAGTGGGGCACTCTTTTCGTCCCCTGCGCGTGACCGGCGCAGGCGCAGCTTTCGCAAGGGATGGGTGGCAGAGTGGTCGATCGCGCACGCCTGGAAAGCGTGTTTACCGAAAGGTAACGAGGGTTCGAATCCCTCCCCATCCGCGAGGCGGGTAAGGGCTTTTTGACCGGTCGAGCCGGCTTGTGGCATTTCCTGTTTACACCTGCCTCGAATGCAGCAGCTCCTTCACCACAGCGTCTACGTGATCCTGCTCGATCCGCAGGTGGCGGAGCATCCATCCGTCCGCCGGCTGAATCCCAAGCGTGATCCGGCCAAGCCCTGCGTGTACGTGGGGATGACGGGTCTGCCAGTGGAGCATCGCTTCGAAAACCACAAGCACGGCTACAAATCCGCCTGGACGGTAAAGAAGTATTGGGTGCGACTGATGCCGGACCTGTACGAGCACCTGAACCCGATGCCCTTTGAAGCGGCGGTGCAGATGGAGATGGATCTTGCGGAAGATCTCAGGAGCCAGGGATACACCGTCACTGGAGGCCACTAATGTCGCGCTACTCCGTGGCTAGCCTACGGCAAAGTTACATGCACGGTTGTTCAATCCGCCGCCGACGATCCGCTTCGCAGGCCGCCGTCTTCCGCTCCACCCTTCCCTCTCCACTTAAGCATCGAGAGATTTTACGCCGACGGAGTCACCGACGCTTTGGCGAATGCTTCCATGTGGCCCACCCAGCACTTCCAGCTCTCCTCGTCCAAAAGAGCCTCTTCCAGCGCCGATCCCAGCTCGTAGATCGTTGTGTCCAGCCCGAGCCGAGCGTAAACGGCGACCGCCTCCTTCATCGCGGCAGTGAGACTCTGAAACGCGTGCGATCATGCGCACTTGAAAACTGGAGGTCCGTGGGATGGTCGAAAGTGTACTGGCAGGCGCGCAGATCGAGGGAGTGATGCCGGCGGCAGGACATCGGTCTCACGGAGTAGACGCTGCACCGACGATCGACCAGAAGCGGGCACACGACGTTCTGGGTTGCGTGCTCAAACGGCGTCAGCCGCAACACCGTTTCTGAGTGTGCCTTTAACCGCGCCATGAGATCGGCAACTTCTCCCGCTGAGAAGTGCGAGCGGATGTGGTGAGCAATGAGAAACACCTCATGCGCGTGAACATCGACCCGGAGCGAGCAGCAAAGAGAGCAGCCCGCGCAGCACGCCAGACGTGCTCCAGTGTCCGGCGCAGCTTGATCGTACGCGGCCAGCGCATTTCGATAGGCATCGTGAACCTGCTCCGCCGTTTCGGCAGACTGAAGACGTTCAAGCAGCTTTTCGGACAGAGTGTTCAGGCACCCATGGTGCCACATCTCCGAGGTGAAGGAAAGAGTTCCGTTGCCCCGTCACGGGCGTAGTTCTCCCGTCTGGAGGTGGTGAGTTCGAGAAACTAGCGCAAGGCGGGACGATAGTGGTCGCGGTCGATCTGCGCGGCCTCGGCGAACTACATGATCACGCTGTGATCACCAATAAAGGCATCGAACCGCTCGCCGCGAACTAGTCGCCTTTTTCCGACGCAGCGCCTGAGTTGACGGTGGCGCCGCAGCGCGCCCCCGGCCGGTGTGGCTCTTTGAGGCGGTGGTCAAAAGGGCGCGCCTCAAACGAAAGGCCATCAAACCATGGACGGGCCTTTACGGTGCTGTACACTGCCACATGGTCATCTTTCCCCGCCTGAACGTCTGCATCATCTCGCTGGCCCTGATGAGCTTGGGTGACGAGATGGCGAGAGCCGCTGATCCTGCGCCGGTGGCCAGCCAGACGGGCCTCGCCGCCTGGTATGGCGGGAAGTGGATCGGGAAGCCCACGGCCAACGGAGAGCGCTATCGATCGGGCGATTTGACGGCCGCCCATCGGAAGCTTCCCTTCGGCGCCTTCGTACGCGTCACCAATCTGAAGAATCAGCAGAGCGCCATCGTCAGGATCAACAATCGAGGGCCATCGTCCAAGCGCTTCGTCATCGATGTGAGCGAGCGGGCGGCCACGGATCTTGGCTTTCGCGGTGCTGGGACGGCACCGGTTCGGTTGGACGTGCTCACCGGCGATGAACTGGCTCAAGCCAATCCATCTTCGAAAAGGTGAGGTGCTGTGCTGAAGCGGACGCCACCACCTTCCGGACAGGTCTTCAGCGGCCCGAATGAGACATCGCGGAAGCCAATTCACAATTTCGCCAAATGTACGATTTACGGGTTCTACCGGAGGCCGAGATCAGGCGCCCGCCCGATTCGTAGGAGCAAACTCCTATGAAACTACCCATCCCAAACGCCCTCGCGGTCGCCACGATCATCGCACTTTCGTCTGCTGCGTCCGCGCAGAACCAGATCACCACCTCGACGGTCACGCCGGGCACCGAGACGGTGTCGACCACCACCACGGCTGGCACCATTGCGGAAATTGGCGCCGACACACTGATGATCCGCTCGGAAACTTCGCCCCAGCCAATCCGTTACCGCTTTGGCAGGTCTACCACGTACGTGGACGAAACTGGCGCCCCAGTCTCGTTGGAGATGGTGAGGTCAGGGTTGCCGGTTACCGTCCATTACGTCCGGGAGGGTGATCAAATGATCGCTAACCGTGTGGTGGTTCAGAAACAAACCACCACCAGTGCGAGCACCGTAGCTCCGACCATCGTGGAGCGGAACACCAATACCACGATCACCAAGCCCCCGATGATTGTGGAGAAGCCTGTTTACATTGATCGTGTCGTCGAGAAGCCTGTGATTGTCGAGAAGCGCGTGGCTGTGCCGGTAGAGAAGAAGGTTTACGTCGATCGCCCAGTCATCGTCGAAAAAGAGAAGCCCGTGATCGTTGAAAAAGCCACTCGCGCACCAGAGTTGATCGAGGAAAAAACCACCACGACGACTACAACCACGGGCCGCAAAAAGTAGCATCGGCGCGGCCTTGCTCCGAGCGAGGGTGAAGGTGCTCCCGGTGATTGCCTTCCGGTAGGAAAGACCGGGCCAAAGCGGCGGCGAGTATTGCGCGCACTAGTTGGGCAACGTAACGCGAGCAAGCACAGTAAGTGGTGCTACGTTCGGGTGAATCCTGATCCCTTAACGTTGTACCGGTCATCGGCGCCATCGACGCGTCAGGTCGCCCCAACTCGGCTCCTCGATCTGACGGAGCGCAGCGAGTTGCGGTGAGCGCATGGTGACATTGGTAAACATCTCGCTGATTTGCTCCCCCATCTGCCATAGCGCGTGTCGAAAGTTCGCTTCTTCCGCCGCACGCAGCATCTCCTGGTAGGTCAGTCCGGTGGCTTGGCGCACTGTTTCGCTGCATTCGAGCCCTTGCGGAGTATCGTGCAACTGCATCTCGCCGAGGACATCCCGTGCGTGCTGGCGCACATACCGGCGATTCTCTTCCAGCACGGTCCGCAGAACCCCCTCGTCTGCGGGATTCCAGCCGTCGGGGAAGAGTTCTCCGAGCTTTCCACGCCGGCTCGCGCTCCGCATGTAGTGTAATTGAATCGGCTCCACCGGCGTCTCCGCGAGGTCTGTCAGGATCGCTGTCCACCGAAGGCCGAGCTCCTTCTCGCCGATCTCGTGAAACGTGATGAGATCCTGCACCGGGCGATTTCGAACCGTGTATTTGCCACCTAGCAAGTTCAGCTCAACACCGGGCTGCACGGACTTGATCAGACTATCGCTCACGACATGCACGAGCCAGCCGAGAGCGTAGGCAAGAGGGCGTTCGCCAGGCCCGAACAACTCGAAGCAATCGGCGACCGCGGCGGCAAAATAGTCTGGCAAGTGGTCCCAGGGAACGCGCAGTTCCGCCTCCCGCTTGGTCCAGCCGAAGACGAGGTGAGATCGGCCATAGAATCGCTCGTGGACCTGATAAGGACTGAGAGGTCCTGCCGAGGTCGCCAGCCGGAACGGACGCACGGGACCGCCAGTGAGAGGGCTTTTTTCGAGAGGCACCGTGCCGAAGCCCACTTCTTTCCCGGTGTCCGTGCAAATGGCCTCCGGCATGACCTGAATATCGGACCCGAGGTACGCTCCCGCCACGTAACTTGCGAAGTGGCATTGCAGGACCGACGCCAGCGGAAGTTTACGGTGAACGGCCGATTTGAGCCCAAGGACGGCATAAAACGTATGGCCGATGATCCCGCTCATGGGACACGTTCGCGTTGGGTCGTTATCGTCATTTTCTCCGGTGGGACGTTCTCCAGGAGATGGCGCTTAAGGGCACCGCCGTAACTAAGTTTAGCCGTCGAAGCTCATGCCTTGCATTAGCGAGCCATTTAGCGAGCAAAGAGCGGAGTGACGCGGGGATTATTTGGATCGAGGTCGATGCGGCACCAGGTTCCTTCCCGAAGAACCACAAAGTACCCAGAGACTCGCGGGTTGACCACCTTACGTGATTGTTCGCCCTTTGGCGTCTTGAACGTCGCTGTTTGAAGATCTTTGGTAATGACGAAGCCAAAAGTCTCCGTGATCGGTGCCCAATACGACTCTTCGACCCCGGGTGGACGCGCTGGCGGCTTTTGGTCAGCCGCCCTGACGACGGAGATGACGGTCAGAAGGGATAATGCGGTAACCAGTAGACGTTTCATACAAGAGGAGGGCAGTGGCGATGCGGAGAAGACGACGCGGCAATCTGGAGGCGAGATCGTGGCTCGAAGTGTGGCACGGAGGGCGAGGGCGGGCAACTGTCATCGGGCTTGAGAAAGTGCTCCGCTTCGGCGAGTATCCCGAGCTTTTCCGAAAGCCCGCGGCCGGCGCGGTTCCGCCACCAACTCCACCCCCCAACCGGTTTTGCATGACCCCCGTTCTCCGGCGCCTCGCTCTCGCCCTCCTGCCCACCCTCTTTGCGATCACCACCTCCGCCGCCGCGGAGATCACTTCGCTGAGCACCTATTCCGCGGTCGGCGGCACCCAGATCACGATCACCGGCACCGGCTTCGATGCCGCCACGCCGGGCAATAACAAGGTCTCCTTCGGAGAGGTGCCCACCCCGGTGCTGAACGCAACCGCGACCACCCTCGTCGTAACCGTTCCCGTCAACGCGATCGCCGCGCGCGTTCGCGTGACGGTCGCCAACCTGGTCGCGCAATCGCCGCAGCCGTTCATCCCCGTGCAGGCCAAGGTGGAGCCGGTGGATGGCAATGCGCTCGGGCTCAATCTCACGCTCCCCGGCACGCGCGGCGTCATCCTGGCCGATTTCGATGGCGACGGCCGGGTGGACGGCGCCGACACCAACATCGGCGTTTACCGCAACACCGGCACGCCGGGCACGATCGACGAATCCTCCCTGGCCCTCCCGGTCGGGGTCGGCCCGGCGGTCACGTCCATCAAGGCCGCCGACCTGGATGGAGACGGCCTTCCGGAGATCGTGGCGACGATCTTCACCGGTGGGCTCCAAGTCTATCGCAACACCAGCACGCCGGGGGCGCTTTCTTTCATCCCGGTGGACAATGGGTATTCGACCCTGGCCAACGACCGTATCTCGCTCGTCGCCGATATCGACCGGGATGGCCGCATCGATATCGTGCAACTCGATGCCCGAGTCGCCCGCGCCGGCGAACATGTTGTCGTTGCCGGCGCCGCCATACGCAATGTCATTGCCTGCACCGCCAGCAACAAAATCATCGCCATCGCTGGCCCGGATGAAATCATCGCCAGCGCCGCCCTGAGCCAAATCATTGCCCGCGCCGCCGTCGATCAGATCGTTGCCTTCCAGGCCGTATAGCGAGTCATTGCCGCCGAGCCCGTAGATTGTGTCGTTCAAGGTCGTGCCAGACAGGTTGTCCGGACCGGAAGTTCCAGTAATTGTCGCCACGTTGATCTCTCCATCAGTAGCGTTGAGGTTAAATGAGAAAGTGACAGATCGCGCAGAACCCCCGCTGCCGCGCTGCCGTCTAGATACACAACTCTGGAATTATAATCTAATACGCCGCGCCGCGATACCGCGACCTGCTAACAATCTTTGGTGCGGCGCGACTTACTCGAAGTCGACGAATTTTGTCAGTTTTGTCAGTTCGCCACTCAGGCGATTTTCAGAAAATTTTCGGCATTTCGTGCCCATAGTGGAACTCGACTGACGCCGGTCCATTGACTCGCGTTGTCAGTTTTCGGGGCGCGTTTGAGTAAGGGGCTTTTCTTTATTCCACCGCAATTGCCTTCGCTGGTCGAGCAGACCGCCAGAGGGCGACCGATGGACTCACGAAGTCAAATACGACGGATACCGCAGCCAGATCGTCATCAACGACGGCAAGGTGACTGTCTACACCCGGCGCGGTCACGACTGGACAAAGCGCTATCGGTATGTCGCCGACCAAGCTGCCAAGCTGCCGGCAAAGACAGCAATTCTTGATGGCGAGATGGTCGCCACCGATAAGGACGGGAAGACCAACATCCGGGATTTTCGCCAGGCGCTGGAGTGGCATCCAGAAAGCCTGTCCTTCATCGCCTTCGACCTGCTTCACCTCGATGGCAAGGACCTTCGGCCTTTGCCGTTGCTCGTGCGGCGAGCGAAGCTGTGGCAGTTGGTCCAGCCTGGCGAGGGCACCATCCAGTACAGCCATCACGTTGATATTGATGGCGCCGAGTTCTTCGCGGCTGCCGAGCAAATGCGGCTGGAGGGCATCGTCTCAAAGATCAGCGACAGCCCATACAGTCCGGGCCGCTCGAAAGCCTGGCTCAAGACCAAGAGCTATGCGGAGGCCGAGTTCCTCATTGCCGGTGTGCGCCGCGTGCCCGGAGAAGCCCCGCTGGCGATGATGACTGCCGAGAGCGGCGAATATGTCGGCTCGGCCTTCGTGGCTATTCCTGGCAAGGTCCGGGATGCGTTCTATGCCTATGCCGAGGCCGGCGGTGGTGAAGCGCCAAAAGGTGCAAGGTCGAAGGCAATCTGGTCGAAGCCAGGCTTGGCCGGAACCGTCAAGTTCCTGCGCGGCGAAGATCACCTGCGCCATGCGACGCTGAAGGCAGTGCGGCCGGTTGATCCGAAGCAGGCCCTCAATCGCCAACTTGAGCAGCGCGAGGCTGTGCGCGAGATGCTCGACAGGCTGAAGGGCAAGCGATTATCTGAATAGTACTGGAACCTTCACCCGACCTGGCATTGCAAATGATACTATTGGCTGGTCGGGCCGCGCACGGGACGGCTCCAATATGTCGAAAGAAATCCAATTCCCAGCCAGAGATCATACGGTAGCTCGTCTAATAAGAGAGACCGGGATCACCGATTTTGAGGCGCGAGAGCTTATCGATTTGCTTGGAATGGACTGGGCGTCGCTAATTAGAGAAGCGCGTGTCGTGGCAAAAGGTCTTTAGCTTGGCCGGCCAAATCGTCCGCTTGCATCAAATAACATTGCGCCACCCGAAGAATGGGTATTCAGTCTCGGTGTCGCCCGTGACGGTTACCGCAATCGGGTGCTTGGAAGAGTTCATCAGGCTTTCGCCACTCTAGTGGAGATAAGCCATGCTACCGGGCTCCTCAATCGTTTCATCATCTGACCTGACCGAACTGCAAGCGCTGTTCGACGCGTACTGCCTGAAACACGGCGTTGTCGAGCCGGAGCGCATTGATGCGTTGGCCCATCGTTTAATGGAGGCTCATACGAATGGGCTCAGGGGTCCAACAGTTTTAAATGGCGTTCTAGAAAGGGCACGGCTTGGCTAAGGACGTGCAAATTGGCCGACCTTTGCCGACAAGGCAGCCGTAATGCCAAGTCTAGTGCATTTCACGATTGTTCTTCGCGGTCGCTTATGGCGAATAACCAGCCTCCGCGACGCGCAAGCGATGGCTGCGAAACTCCTGAACCGCCAATTCGAAGGTGATGTCGAGCTGTCGCGCGCCGCCGAAATGATCGAAGAGGCGATTGCGGGCACATCAGACGCCAACAGCGGCATTCAATGCCGTGATGCGGTTCGCCCAAGCTAAGGGAATTCTGGGCTCGCAAGAGAAGTCGGAGGCGTGGGAAACTTTCTCCAAGGCGATAGGCCTTAAGCCCAAGCGATAGAATTGGGGTCTGCTACTGCCGAGAAACCTTCAGTGAAGCGCGCACCACACCATCCTCACCCCCTTCGGCTGTGGCCTCGCTTAGCTTGACCGTGGCAATGAGGGCACCTGTCTCGCTGTAGATGTTCGTGGACGGATCAACGCTGCGTTGCATCTCGATCAATTTGTCGAGCATACCTTCAGCTAGCGCTCGACGCGCCTCGTCCCTCGCAGCATCATCGCTTTCCAGTTCGATATAGACCGGATCGGTCTCGGGCTCGTCGATAAACTCAAATCGATATTTGGGCATATGAGAACCTTCGGAGAGTGCACCGATGAGAAGAAATTCGTTCGCAAGATTTCCGTTCCCATTCGGGCGCCTGGGCGAGCGAATATTTGAGTAGCAATGGAAACTTTTTGCCACCATCTGCATTCTGGAAAATCGAAGGGTCAGCAGGTCTGGCCGCGCAGATGTCGAATGAACCAGGTGATAAATCCTCTCCAGAGAATGCTGTAGCGGCTCAGCTTGTGAGAGAGTTCGGCATTTCCAAGCAGGACGCGAAACAACTCATCGACCTGCTTGGAACGGACTGGGCGTCGCTCGCGAGAGAGGCGCGGATCATAGCCAAGCGCCATCAACGCTGATTGCCCAGGCGATTGCGTCTTCGTTCACTGCGACTGGGTAGCGCTGGAAATAGCGCTCTATCCAGTACGCCTCAGAGCGGGTGCCAAATCGGCTAAGCGCACCAGTTCGCCCTTCTCGGTAATTCCTCGATCAAAGGCAGTAAAGAGAGCCGCCGCCATTAGATTGGCGTCGTCGCTGTCGCGGGTCAGGCCGTTGCGTTCGATCAACCTGTCGAAGCACTCTTGCAAAAGGGCCAACGCATCTGGCCCAAGGATTTGCGCACCCTCGTGGTCTTTCATGGCATCCTCCAAAATGCCGGTTGAAAACGTGGATTTTTTATCGTGTCCCGCGCCGGTTGCAATAAGAAAAGATGTGATGGTTTCTACTGGGCTAAGACCGGGCTGATGTCTGAATTGTCAGAGAACATCGGCTTCGGCTTCAAGAGGTCCCACCGGTAGCAATTCGGAACAAAAGCTGAGCGTCTCGGTTGAGTGGCCGAACGAGGTGCGGATAGCTCCCACCCTAATTCGTCGATAGCCCCTATGCCCCCGCGTAGGGGCTGTCTTCGGCGATAAGCGGCCAAGGAAGGCGTACGTTGGAGAACCGCAAGGCATCGGGTTATGTCTCTCCGACCGATCTCGGCGATTTACAGGTTACGTTTGATGCCCTGTTGGCCAAGCACGGTCTCCATAGAGGAAGCCCGCGCGTCGATCAGCTCGCCAAAACGCTGTTGATGGCGCACAGCTCCGGGGTTGTCGGGCACGACGAACTGATCCGCTATGCTGAGATCGCTGGCGGACTTGGACTTTCGCCGTAAATGTCTGGAATGCTTGGCGGAAAGCATTGGAGAAATTTCATGGCCCGATGGGTGAAACTGACATCCGCAGCCGACGAGAAGCGCCCAGTTTACGTCAACCTCGACAACGTCATTTATCTGTATCCGAACAGCCCAGGAACGCGAATTTGGTTTGCCGGTCATGACCAAGCGAACATTATCGTTTCAGAAGAGCCGGGAGAAGTTGTCGCAATGAGGACGACCTAGATGCCTCCGGACCTAAACGTCAGAAGAAGCGCATCGAACCGGAACTTCGGGGTACCAGCTCCATTGACCCTGTGCAGGACTTGATGATGAGCTCCTGCAAAACGTCCATGGTCTAACAACTGCCCTCTTAAACCGCCCAGGCAAGCGAGGGCTCTTTTTTGAGACCTTTGCCATTGATCGCCATTGTCTCTAGGCGGGAGCCATTCACTTGGCGTCGAGCGGCCGGAAAATAACGCTGCAAATTTTGCATACTTCCCACGCAGCAAAATCAGCGCAAACCAAAGGCTGTTTGTTGCTATCCTGTTGCTACCATGAACAAATGACATGACTTGTCACAGCTAAAATCAAATTAATCCAGCATGTTATGAGGAATTGAGCAAGGTTGGGCCAAGCGCATGAACGCTACGAACATCGACGTCAGGACCCTGGATGCAGCCGAGATCGAGATGCTCGTAGCTTGGGCCGCTTTGGAGGGCTGGAACCCGGGCTTTGCAGATGCAGCCTGTTTTCGAGCGGCCGACCCAAACGGCTTCCTCGGAGCGTTCAAAGACGGCGAGATGGTTTCCGGCATCTCAGGCGTGCGGTATGACGCTACACTATGGTTTTGTCGGGCTCTACATCTGCCGGTCCGACATGCGCGGCAATGGCTACGGCAAAGCCGTATGGGACGCATGCATGGCGATGCTGGGCGATCGCACGATCGGGCTCGATGGCGTTCTCGAACAGCAGGCGAACTACCGCGGCATGGGTTTTGAGCCCGCCTATCGCACCTTCCGTTGGAGTGGGAAACCATCAGGCAATTCAAGGGATATGCCGCATGTCCGTGCGGCTACCCGCGACGATTTCGCGGCGATAGTGGCGCTCGACCGACGCGTCTTCCCCGCCGACCGGCACGCGTTTTTGCAGCAGTGGCTGGCCGCACCGCATCAGGCGCTTGTGTACGGCCAAGGCAACGAGATCAAGGGTTATGGCGTGTTGCGTCAGTGCCGGGACGGTTACAAGATCGGTCCGCTCGTCGCGCAAGACTTCGAGGCGGCACGCGATCTGTTCTGGTCGCTGTGCGCCCGGTGCAACGATGCCGTTCACATCGATGTGCCAGAAACCCAAAGCGACTTTGCAAACTTGCTCTCCAGCGTGGGTTTCACGAAGGGATTTCAAACGGCGCGGATGTATCGTGGCGAGGCGCCGCGCCTGAAACAGACCGACCTGTTCGCGATCACGACGCTGGAACTGGGCTGACACGATCTATGCTGGCCGTCCCACATCTGCCGACGCACAGACAAGAAGGGCGCCGGGCAGCCGTGGTGTACGCTCCGGCGTTGGTCATGCTTCTGTCAGGTCGATTATTTCGCCGCAGCGGCCTGTTCGATGATGGCGGCGACTGCCTCTGGCTTGGAGACATAGACGGCATGGCTGCCGGCCACTTCGGTGACGGTCGACTTGGCGCGTTCCGCCATCATGCGCTGCGCGGGCGGCGGGATCATGTGGTCGTCGGACGCGACGAGATAAAAGGTCGGCTTGTGCTTCCAGGCCGGATCGGTGACAGCGCCGGCCAGAGCCTCCACGCCCCACGGAACCTGCGAGTCGGCCATGAAGGCGGCGGTCTTGGCGTCGACGTCGGCGGCGAAGGACGCGGCGAACTTGGCCTTGTCCAGGAACAGGAAACCATCGACCGGCGGCAGGATCGGCGGCACCGGGGCGCCGGCAGGCGGATTGGCGATCAGGCTCGAGACGGACTCGCCTTTGTCCGGTGCGAAGGCGGCGATGTAGACGACCGACTTGACCTTCTCGTCGGTGCCGGCTTCGCTGACGACGACGCCGCCGTAGGAATGGCCGACGAGGACAACGGGGCCGTCCTGCTGGGCGATGGCGCGGCGCGTGACGGCAACGTCATCCGCCAGCGAGGTGGTCGGGTTCTGCACGATGGTGACGTTGTAGCCGTCCTTCTTCAGGATGTCGTAGACGCCCTGCCAGCCGGAACCATCGACGAAACCGCCATGGACGAGGACGACGTTTATCTTGCTCATTTCATTCTCCCTTCGTTGTTAACTGCGATAATCATTATCGCGATATCTATCTTCTATGTGATCGCCAGCCGGCCTTGTAAAGCATTTTTTTATCGCGATATTATTTTTTGTGATAAGGAGTTTAAATCGCGGACTGGAACCGAACATGACCGACGCCCCTACCCTGCCGCTGGACGCCCAGCTTTGCTTTTCAATTTATTCGGCGTCGATCGCCATACAACGGGTCTACAAACCCATGCTGGACGAGCTCGGCGTAACCTACACACAATATCTCGTTCTCAGCGCTCTTTGGGAACAGGACGGTCTGACGGTGACGGCGATCGGCGACCGGCTGGCGCTCGAGCCCAGCACGATCACACCCGCCGTCAAGCGGCTGGAGGCGGCGGGGTTTGTCAACCGCCAGCGCAGCGTCACCGATGAACGCCAGGTGCAGGTCTATCTGACGAAGCGCGGCAGCGATTTGCATCCCAAGACGGGCTGCCTGACTGCCGCGCTGCTGCGCAATTCCGGGTTCACCGTGCCGGAGATGATCGCATTGAACGAGAAAGTGCAGGCGCTGCGCGGCGGCATGCGGAAAGCGGTCGGCGACCCGGAATAGCGCGCTTGCATTTGGCACTGCCTGGGCGTTCGATTGTTCGCTCTCGCTGGCCACACTTTGCAGGACGTTTTCATGCCCAGGATCGACGTTGCCACCGTCCCGAAACGCAAAGGTTCGGGCTATCCACCACCCTTCGATGCGCCTTGCGCCGACCGCATCCGGCAGCGGCTGGGCGATGCCGGCGGGCTCACGGATTTCGGCGTCAACCTGATGCATCTGCCGCCCGGCAACTGGTCGAGCCAGCGCCACTGGCACACGCACGAAGACGAATTCGTCTATGTGCTGGCGGGCGAGTTGATCCTCGTCGAGGATGACGGCGAAACGATCCTGCGCGCCGGCGACTGCGCGACCTTCCCGAAAAATTCCGGCAACGGCCACCACATGATCAACAGATCCGATGTGGTTGCGATCTATCTCGAAGTCGGCACGCGCTCGCCAGACGATGTCATCTTCTGCTCCGACATCGACATGATGAGCCCGAGTTCCGACGGCCGTTTCCTGCACAAGGACGGCACGCCGTATTAGGTGAAGCCTGGCGTTGCGCTGGACCAAGCATCGCCTCCATTGCGCCCGCCGCCGCCCTCTGCCAAACCGCGCCGCCATGCAGACCCAATCGAACCTCAAGGCCGGCCTGTGGATGGCCGCCTGGCTGATGCTGATGCTTGGCATGACCGTCGCCGGGCGGGAAGCAACGCGCGAGATCGGCGTGTTGCAGCTGATGGAACTGCGCTCGGTGATCGGCTTTGTGATGCTGCTTGCCGCTGGTGTTCGCCGCCGGGCGGGTTTTCGGCGATGCGCACCAAACGGCCGCTGCAGCATATCGGCCGCAACGTCGTGCACTATACCGGCCAGGCGCTGTGGCTTTATGCGCTGACGCTCATCCCGCTGGCGCATCTGCTCTCGATCGAGTTCACCGCACCTTTGTGGACCGCACTGCTCGCCGTCACCTTTCTCGGCGAACGGCTGAATGCGCGCAAAGATCGCGGCGCTGGCGCTGGGTCTTGTCGGTGTCGCCATCATCGTGCGCCCCGGCGCGACCACCATGGATCCCGGCCATCTGATCGTGCTGGCGGCGGCACTCGCCTTCGGCATATCGGTGGTCATGGTCAAGTCGCTGACGCGCACCGAATCGGCCGTCGCCATCATCTTCTGGATGCTGGTGATCCAGTCGGCCATCGGACTGGTCCCCGCGCTCTGGGAATGGCGCTGGCCCTCGGCCGCCGTCTGGCCCTGGATCGTCGTGGCCGCCTTTTGCGGCAGTTTTGCGCACTATTGCCAGGCGCGCGCCCTGATGCATGCCGACGCGACCGTCGTCATGCCGATGGATTTTCTGCGCGTGCCGCTGGCAGCGCTCATCGGCTATCTGCTCTACAGCGAAAGCATTGATCTGATGACTGCTTTGGGCGCTGGGCTGATTCTGCTCGGCAATCTGCTCAACCTCCAGCGTGGCACGCGCGCCGGCGCCGGCGGCGCCTGCTCAAAGGTGATCGCAATTGACGGATTGACGGTGGGAGCAGCCACAACGCCGCCCTGCCCCAACCGAAAAATCTCGACCCCGGCTGTCGGATTGGGGCATAGTCCGCCGTCTTTTGCATCAGTGGAGGCCACCCCAATGCAGTACGCCATTCTTTGTTATGACGACGAGAAGACCGTCGAAGCCTGGTCTCAGGCCCGCGAGGACGAGGTGATCGGCAAGCATCGCGCGTTTGCCGGCAAACTCGCGCGGCAAGGCAAACTCGGGCCCGTGTTGCGGCTGCTGCCCAACTCACGGCGGCGATGACCGTGCGCTCAGGCGACCAGACGGTGGTGCTTGACGGGCCGTTCGCCGAGACGAAGGAGCAGCTTCTCGGCCTGTGGATCGTCGATGTGGACAGCGCCGAGGCAGCGCTTGAGATCGCGCGGACCTTTGCCGGTCACAAGAACACCGGCTCGCTGGAAGTGCGCCCGCTGCGCGAGATGGTCAGCCTCGCCGAAGTGGCATGACCGACGTCGCCTGGATCCACAATGCGCTGACGTCGGCCCGCCCGCAGGCGGTGGCGGCACTGCTGCGCTATTTCCGCGACCTCGACGCGGCGGAAGAGGCATTTCAGGAAGCCTGCCTGCGCGCGCTGAAAAACTGGCCGGAAAAAGGTCCGCCGCGCGACACCGTCGCCTGGCTGATCTTCGTCGGCCGCAACTTTGGCGTCGACCAGACCCGCAAGGCAAAAAAGCAGACCGAGCTGCCGGACGAGGACAAGCTGTCCGACCTCGAAGACCGCGAGACCGACATGGCCGAGCGGCTGGACAACTCGCATTATCGCGACGATGTGCTGCGGCTGCTTTTCATCTGCTGCCATCCGGACCTGCCGGTGACCCAGCAGGTTCCGCTGGCGCTGCGCATCGTCTCCGGCCTGTCGGTGAAGGAAATCGCCCGCGCCTTTCTGGTCAGCGAGGCGGCGATGGAGCAGCGCATCACCCGCGCCAAGCGCGCCGTTGCGCAGGCCGGCCGCGAGTTCGAGACGCCGAATGCCGCCGATCGCGCCGAGCGGCTGGGTGTCGTGGCGGCGATGATCTATCTCGTCTTCAACGAGGGCTATTCGGCAACCGGCGGCAATTCGCATGTACGCGCGCCGCTGTGCGACGAGGCGATCAGGCTGGCGCGGCTGCTCTTGCGGCTGTTCCCGGCCGAGCCGGAAATCATGGGGCTCTCTGGCGCTGATGCTGCTGCAGCATGCGCGCACGGCGGCAAGACTCGATGAGACCGGCAACATCATCCTGATGGACGATCAGGACCGCACGCTGTGGGACCGCCGCGCCATCGACGAAGGGCCTGGTGCTGGTCGACAAGGCGTTTCGCCATCGCCGGCCGGGCCAGTATCAAGTGCAAGCGGCAATCGCGGCCGTCCATTCACGCGCCAAAACGCCGGCGGAGACCGACTGGGCGGAGATCGACCGGCTCTATCAGGTACTGGAGCGCGTCCAGCCCTCGCCAGTCGTGACGCTGAATCGGGCAGTCGCGGTATCCAAGGTCGATGGACCGGAAGCCGCGCTAAAACTGATCGAGCCGCTGGCCGGTCCGCTCGGCGGCTATTTCCACTTTTTCGGCGTCAAAGGTGGGCTGCTGATGCAGCTCGGCCGTTCGCGCGAGGCGCGCGAGGCCTTCGACCGGCGCGATCGCGCTGGCCAACACGCCGGCCGAGGCGGCGCACATCCGCATGCATCTGGATAAGCTGGCTGCGGAAGGGGAAGACGGGCAGGAGAAGAAGCGGGCTTAGACGGATTCGCTAGCGTTCCAAATCCAAAATCTCCCGCTGATGCCGGTGCATGGCGAGAAATATCCTGTAGTCCCGCTCGTAGCTCTTCCCGGCATCGGGCCGGCGTGTCCGTTCCTTCTGATGCATCGCGCGGCAGGCGGTGGCGAGGTCCGGATGCCAACCGGCGGCGGAGGCGGCAAGCATAGCGGAGCCAAGCAGGACAGCATCCTCCGTCTCGCTTTCAACCACCGTCGCGCCGGTGGCGTCGGCATAGAGCTCCATCAGCAGCGGATTTCTCGTGTGGCCGCCGGTGACGTGCAGTTTGTCGATGCGGTAGCCGTTCTCGTTCATGTGGTCGAGGATGTGGCGCACGCCGAGCGCGATGCCGACGCAGGTGCGCCAATACAGCTTGCACAGGCTGTCGAACGATGAATCCAGCGACAGCCCCGAGATGACGCCGCGGGCATGCGGCTCGGCCAGCGGCGAGCGGTTGCCATGAAAATCCGGCAGCACATGCAGGTCATTGCCGAAGGACGGATCGGCGGCGCGCAACGCCCGGATACGCGCGCCACGATCTCGCCGTGCCGCGCGGCCGTCGGCTCGCCGCCCTTCGCGTGCCAGCGGATGATGTGGTCGAGCAGCGCGCCGGTCGCCGACTGGCCGCCTTCCGTAAGCCAGTATTCCGGCAGCGCCGCGCCGAAATACGGACCCCAGATGCTCGGAACGAATTTCGGTTCGTTGGAGAACGCCATGACACAGCTCGACGTGCCGGCGATCAGCGCCAGGTGCCGATCGGCCTCGTCGCCGGCATGCGCGCCGACGACGCCGAGCATGCCGGCGAAGGCGTCGATCAGGCCGGTGGCTACGGCGCAGTTGGTCGACAGGCCAAGGTCGATTGCCGCTGCCTGCGGTGAGATTTCCGACACGCCCACCGACCGGCGTCACCGTCTCCGGCAAACTGCCACGCTCCAGCAAATCGTCAACGCCGAGCGACTTGAAAAAAGTCGCGCCGCCAGCCGCCGTCGTGCGGCAGGTGCGTCCATTTGGCGGTAAGTGTGTTTTGCGAGCGGGCCTCGCTGCCGCTGGCTTTCCAGGTCAGGAAATCGGCCAGGTCGAAGAAGTGTCTGGCTTGCTGCCAGACCGCCGGCCGATGCCGCTTCAGCCACATCAACTTCGGCGTTTCCATCTCCGGCGACATGACGCCGCCGATATAGGTCAGCACTTCATGGGCCGTGGCAGTGCATTCGTCGGCCTCGGCGAGTGCGCGATGGTCGAACCAGGAGATGGTGTCCCAGTGCTCATCGTCGGTGGCCGAGACGCTGAGTTGGCGGCCTTCTCCGCGTATGACGAGTGAGCATGTTGCATCGAAGCCAATGCCCCGGACGGCCGCTCCGTCGATGCCAGCCTTTGTCAGCGCACCGCGAACCGCGTGGCAGACCGCGCGCCAGATATCTTCCGAATCATGCTCTGCATGATCGGGCAACGGCTGGTTGACCAGGATCGGATGCTCGGCACGGCCATGCAGTCGCCCGGCACGGTCAAAAATGCCCGCACGCGCGCTGCCGGTCCCGACATCGACGGCACAAAGGAAGGCGTCACTCAATTGGCTTTTTCATCCTCCGCCAACAGCTCCGGCAGGCGAAGCATGTCGTCGAAGATAGCGTCCGGATCGAGCGCCGCAAGCGCCGATGCGAGATCATATTTGGCGGCATGCGCGCCGCCGGTGAAACCGAACACTTTCATGCCGGCAGCCTTGGCGGCCTCGACGCCGGCCGGGCTGTCCTCGATGACCAGGCAAGTTCCGGGCGAAGCGTTCATCTTGTCGGCAGCATAGAGGAAGAGATCCGGCGCGGGCTTGCCATTCTTCACCATCGAAGCGCTGAAAATTCGCCCATCAAAGAATGGCAACAGGCCGGTGAGGCCGAGGGTCAGCCGCAACCGGTCCGGCATGCTGGACGAAGCGACGCAGCGCGGAATGTCGATCTGCCTCAGCGCCTCGGCCACCCCCGGCACAGGCCGCAACTCCTCATGGAAGCGCCGGAACATCTCCTTGCGCATCGATTGCGTCAGCTCTTCCGAAATGGTGACGCCGTATTCGGCGAGCAGCACCTGGCGCGCATTGGCCATCGAGCGGCCGAGAAAACGGTTATAGACCAGCGCCTCGTCGATCGCCGCACCGGAGGCGGTCAGCTGCTCGGCCAGAACATTTGCCGAGATCACCTCGCTGTCGACCAGCACACCGTCGCAGTCGAAGATGAGGAGGTCAGGCATGGTGGTGCTCCGCTTGACCCTCCCCCGTTGCGGGGAGCGCGTCGGCGAGCGACCCTCATCCTGCCGGAGCAACTCCCCCTAAGACGGGGAGATGGGTGGTCACGATCGTTCCACGTCTCAGTCAATCGTCTCCACCCCCGACGGGCCGATGTCCTGCGCAAGCTCAGGATCGACCCTCCCCGCAAGGGCGGAGGGTAAGGCGTCGGCGCATGTCACGCACCCCCGCCGACATATCGCTCCAACACCTCCTTCGTGCCGTCCTTCCACAGCGCATTGAGCGCGGTCGCGAAAGCGTGTTCAAAGACCGGCGATTTGCCGACATCGCCATAGATGTCTTCCATATCGAGCCAGGCCTGCGGGTTGTCTTTCGCCTTCCTGGACGTCTCCACCAGACGATCCCAATTCGGATCATTGGGCTCGATGACCGCGCCCGAGTCGGTCGTGCCGAAGCAGTAGCGGCACCAGAGCGCCGATTCGAGCGCCAGCCCGTCGACCGACTGGCCAGCCTTCAGACGGTCGGCGATCGTCGGGATGATGAATTTCGGCTGGCGGTTCGACCCGTCGAGGCAGAGCCGGCGGATGGTGTCGCCGATCTTCGGATTGGAGAAGCGCTTGTCGATAAGCTTGAAATAATCGTCCAGATTGGTGTTCGGCACCGGCGGTATGGTGGGGATGATCTCTTCCTTCTCCAGCCGGTTGAGGAAACCGCGCACCAGCGGATGCTCCATCGCCTCGTGCACAAAGTGGATGTCGAGCAATCCGCCGGAATAGGCGATGGTCGCATGACCGCCATTCAGGATGCGGATCTTCATCAGCTCGAAGGGCGAGACATCATCGACGAACTGCACGCCGACCGTTTCCAGCGCCGGGCGACCGGCCGGAAAATTGTCTTCCAGAACCCATTGCTTGAAGGGCTCGCCGAACACCGGCCAGTTGTCCTCGACGCCAAACTGCTCGCGTAGGATCTGCCGTTCGCGGTCGGTCGTGGCCGGCGTGATGCGATCGACCATGCCATTCGGAAAGGCGACGTTCGCCTTGACCCATTCGCCAAATTCCGGATCGGCGAGATTGGCCAGGCCAACGACGGCATCGGACGTGACATGACCATTGTGGGGGATGTTGTCGCACGACATCACGGTGAAAGGCTGCACGCCAGCGGCGCGGCGTTTCTTCAGGCCGGCGAGGATCAGGCCGAAGACGGTCTTCGGCTTGTCGGGATTGGCAGCGTCGGCGACGATGTCCGGATGCTTCGGATTGAATTTTTGCGAGGCGGGATCGATGAAATAGCCGCCCTCCGTGATCGTCGTCGAGACGATGCGGGTCGACGGATCGGCGAGCTTTGCGATCACCGCTGCGGTGTCGCCCGGCTCGATGAAATCGATCATCGCGCCGGTCACGCGGGCATCCATCACGTCGGCATCCTGCTCGACGACCGTGGTCAGCCAGTCCTGGTCCTTCAGTTTCTCGCGGCCGGGCTTTTCGAAGTCGAACACCCCTGCCCCGACGATCGCGAAGTCATGGTCGCGGCCGGCATTGAACAGCGCGTCCAGATAGATCGCCTGATGTGAGCGATGAAAATTCCCGATGCCGAAATGGACGATGCCGCCCTTGAGCTTCGACCTGTCGTAAGTGGGGCGCGCCACGCTGGACGGCAGCTTCGACAGATTGTCGGCGGAAAGTTTGACGGTCATCGTGAGAGACCCTTTACATGCGTTCACGAAATACTGTCGCCACCCCCACCCGGCCCTCCGGGCCACCCTCCCCGCAAGGGGGAGGGAGACTGAGGCGCCGGCGCTTCCCTCCCCCTTGCGGGGAGGGTGGCCCGGAGGGCCGGGTGGGGGTGGCGACGCGGCTCCAGCGCCTACTTCACCGCGTTGCCGTCGGCGCCGAATTTGTGCACCTTCGAGGCGATCGGCGAGAGATAGACCGTGTCGCCATGGTTCACGTCGACCTCGCCGTCGCCGCGCACATTGATCGTGCCGAGGTCGGTGTGGACGTGCAGGAAAGTGTCGGAGCCGAGATGTTCGGCAACGCCGACCGTGCCCTTCCAGTCGCCGGCCGTGGTCGAGATCTTGATATGCTCAGGCCGCACGCCGACAGTTTTCGCGCCATATTTGTCGGCCGCCGCGCCCTCGACGAAATTCATCTTCGGCGAACCGATGAAGCCGGCGACGAAAAGGTTTTTCGGGTTCTTGTAGAGGTCCATCGGCGAGCCGACCTGCTCGACATTGCCGGCGTTCAGCACCACGATCTTGTCGGCCATGGTCATGGCCTCGACCTGGTCGTGCGTGACGTAGATCATCGTCGTCTTGAGCTGGTGGTGCAGTTCGGAAATCTCGAGCCGCATCGTGCCGCGCAGCGAGGCGTCCAGGTTTGACAACGGCTCGTCGAACAGGAACGCCGATGGCTGCCGAACGATGGCGCGGCCGATGGCGACGCGCTGCCGCTGGCCGCCGGAAAGCTGGCCTGGCCGGCGATCAAGATAATTGGTCAGGTTCAGCACCTGGGCGGCGTCCTTCACCTTCTTGTCGATGACCTCCGGGCTTTCGCCCGCCATCTTGAGTGGGAAAGCGATGTTCTTGCCCACGGTCATGTGCGGATAAAGCGCGTAGGACTGAAACACCATCGCCAGCTTGCGCTTCGATGGCGATTCGTCGGTCACATCGCGGCCGTCGATCGAGATGACGCCCGATGTCGTGTCCTCCAGGCCGGCGATCAGGCGCAGCAGCGTGGACTTGCCGCAGCCGGATGGGCCGACGAACACGACGAACTCGCCATCCTCGATATCGAGGTCGATGTTGGGAATGATCGTCACCGGCCCGAAGGACTTGTTGACGTTCCGGAGCGTGATTTTACCCATGGTGGTTTCCCTCCTCGAATTCTTATTTCACGGCGCCGAAGGTCAGGCCGCGCACAAGCTGCTTCTGGCTGAACCAGCCCATGACCAGGATCGGCGCGATGGCCAGCGTCGAAGCCGCCGACAACTTTGCCCAGAACAGGCCCTGCGGACTGGAGAACGACGTGATGAACGCGGTCAGCGGCGCGGCTTCCGTCGTGGTGAGGCGGATGGTCCAGAATGCCTCGTTCCACGCCAGGATGATGTTGAGCAGCATGGTCGACGCGATGCCAGGCACGGCCATCGGCGTCAGCACCTCCCAGATCTCGCCCCAGAGCGAGGCTCCATCCATACGCGCCGCCTCCAGGATTTCGCCCGGAATTTCGCGGAAATAGGTGTAGAGCATCCAGACCACGATCGGCAGGTTGATCAGCATCAGCATGACGGTAAGGCCGATGCGGCTGTCGAGCAGGCCGAGGTCGCGGAACAAAAGATAGATCGGCATCAGCACCGCGACTGCCGGCATCATCTTGGTCGACAGCATCCACATCAGGATGTCCTTGGTGCGCTTGGTCGGCGAGAACGCCATCGACCATGCGGCCGGCACGGCAACCAGCAGGGCCAGGATGGTCGAGCCGACCGAGATCAGCACCGAGTTCAGGAACGGCTTGAAGTAGTTGTACTGCGACTGGACGTCCCGATAGCTCTCGAGCGTCCATGACGGGATCAGGTCGAAACCCTGGATCGCTTCCTGCTCCGATTTGAACGACGTGATGATCGTGTAAAGGATCGGGAAGAAGATGATGAGGGCGACCACCCAGGCCGCCGCCGTGGCGACGACCTTGTGCTGTGTTGTGACTTGGCGGGCCATGATGGTTCTCCCCCTACTTGTCCAGGTTCTTGCCGACGGCGCGCATCAGGAAGATGGCGACGATGTTGGCGAGGATGACGGCAACCACACCGCCGGCTGATGCACGGCCGACGTCGCCACCCACGGAGCCGACCTTGTAGATCAGGTAAGGCAGGTTGGTTGAGGCAAAGCCGGGTCCGCCGCCGGTGGTGACGAGGATCTCCGCATAGACGCCGAGCAGGAAGATGGTCTGGATCAGGATGACCACCGTGATCGCCCGCGACAGATGCGGCAGCGTCAGATACCAGAACCGGCTCAGGAACCCGGCGCCGTCCATTTCGGCGGCTTCCTTCTGCTCGCCGTCGAGCGACTGCAGCGCGGTGAGCAGGATCAGCGTCGCGAAAGGCAGCCACTGCCAGGCGACGATCACGATGACCGAGAAAAGCGGATATTGCGCGAACCAGTCGACCGGACTGAGCCCGAAGAATTTGGCTATGTCGGCCGCGACGCCGTAGCTCGGCGAAAGGATCATGTTCTTCCACACAAGGGCCGCGACAGGCGGCATGACGAAGAACGGCGAGATGACCAGGATGCGGACGATGCCCTGCCCGAAGATCGGCTGGTCGAGCAGCATGCCGAGCAGGATGCCGCCGATGACGGTAATGATCAGCACGCCGACCACCAGCACCAGCGTATTGATCATCGCCGGCCAGAAGCCCTGGTCCATGTAGAAGTAGTAATAATTGTTCCATCCAGTGAAGCCGTACATTTCCGGCCGTTGAATGTTGTAGCGCATGAACGAGAAATACAGCGTCCGCAGCAGCGGGAAGATCATCCAGATGAAGAGGACGATGACAGCTGGCGCCAGCATGCCGCGCGCCAAGGTGCTTGTCTGTCGAGTGGCCATAGGATCCCCCGTCTGTGGACAATCTATGTTCTGTCTGGCCGCGAGCAAGCGCTTCGCATCGAATGGCGCACAGGAATTGTGCCGGCCATGACGGTCGGGCAGCTCGTCGGCTTCAGATGTTTCGAAAAAGGTGGCCGCCCAACTGGGATGGGCGGCCGGGCCCGGGAGGGAGCCCTATTTGGTGTAGCCGGCCATGCCCATTTCCTGGACCGCGGCGGCCTGAGCCTGGCTCAGGGCTTCATCTACCGTTGTCTGCCCGGCAAGCGCTGCCGAGAAGAGCTGACCGACATTGGTCGCCAGACCGGCGAACTCGGGGATGGCGACGAACTGCACGCCGACATAAGGCACCGGCTTGACCGAAGGCTTGGTCGGATCGGCCGAGTTGATCGAGTCCAGCGTCATCTTCGCGAACGGCGCTGCCTTCTGGTACTCGGGATTGTTGTAGAGCGAGGTGCGGGTTCCGGGAGGAACGCTTGCCCAGCCATTCTTCGACGCGACAAGGTCGAGATAGGCTTTGCTGGTTGCCCAGGAGACGAACTTCTTCGCCGCGTCGGCCTTCTGCGAGCTGGCCGGAATGGCGAGCGACCAGGCCCACAGCCAGTTGCCGCGCTTGCCGAGACCGGTGTCGGGCGCCAGCGCGTAGCCAACCTTGTCGGCGACCGTCGAGCTCTTCGGGTCGGAGACGAACGCGGCCGCGACGGTGGCGTCGATCCACATGCCGCACTTGCCCTGCTGGAACAGCGCCAGATTCTCGTTGAAGCCGTTCGAGGAGGCGCCGACCGGACCGGCTTCCTTCATCACGTTGACATAGGTCTCGAGCGTCTTCTTCCACTCCGGCTGGTCGAACTGCGGCACCCAGTTCTCGTCGAACCAGCGCGCGCCGAACGAGTTCGACATGGCCGTCAGGAAGGCCATGTTTTCGCCCCAGCCGGCCTTGCCGCGCAGGCAGATGCCGTTCACGTCGGCGGCGCGGTCGGTCATCTTCTTTGCCGCGTCGACGATGAAGTCCCAGGTCGGCGCGTCGGGCATGGTCAGCCCGGCCTTCTCCATCAGGTCCTTGCGGTACATGACGAAGGACGATTCGCCGTAGAACGGCGCGGCGTAAAGCTTGCCATCGGCCGAAAGGCCGCCGGCGATCGCCGGAATGATATCGGCCGCGTCATAGTCGGCGCCGAGATCGTCGAGCGGCAGCAGCCAGCTCTGCTTGGCCCAGATCGGAACCTCGTAGGTGCCGATCGTCAATACGTCATACTGCCCGCCCTTGGTGGCGATGTCGGTCGTGACGCGTTCGCGCAGCACGTTCTCTTCGAGCGTCACCCAGTTCGAGCGTGATGTCCGGATTTTTGGTGGTGAAATCGTCCGTCAGCGTCTGCATGCGGACCATGTCCGCCATTGTTGACCGTGGCGATGGTAATCGCTGTCTGCGCGTTGGCAGCCGTAATGGCCATGACACTGGCCGTGCAGAATCCCAATACGAGCGTAGAAAGTCTCATCAGTTACTCCTCCCTGAGACAAAAATGAGCATTTGCCTTGTCTATGGGCAAATATTCACCTCGGGAGGATTCTGTCAATCGAAATCGTTGCTGCGCTGCACACAACGTTGGCTGCGCAATGCGCTCGCCTGCATTGGTCAGATGCTGTTCATGAAGAGCTCTATGGGTCCGTTCCATAAGGCTGGCATCGGCAGCTCTCGCTCCTAGGCCCATCTCGTCCAAGCTCCTGTACTCGCTCGCAAGGCAATGTTGGCGTATGATTGAATTTGTTGAGGGAGCGAGCCGCGCATGGAGCGAAAGCTATCGGCCATTCTTGCGGCTGACGCCGTTGGCTACAGCGGTCTGATGGAAAGCGATGAAGAAGGGACGTTGGCCCGGATCGTCGGCTATCGGCGAGACGTCCTGGATCCGACGATCGCGAAGAATCGCGGCAGGGTCTTCAAGACAACCGGCGACGGATTTGCTGTCCGTGTTTTCCAGCGCGGTGGACGCGGTCCGATGCGCTGTTGAAATTCAGCACGAACTTGGATCGAGAAATTCGAGCTCGTCCGACGACGGGCGCATCGAATTCCGCATCGGCATCAACGTCGGAGACGTTGTCGAACGAGACGGCGATATCTTCGGCGATGGCGTCAACGTGGCCGCGCGACTTGAAGGCCTGGCCGTTCCCGGTGGGATTTGCGTTTCCGCGCGGGTCCAGGAGGACACCGCAGGCAAGATCGACGCGCTCTTCACGGACCTTGGCGAGCAAGCATTGAAGAATATTTCTCGAGCGGTCCGCGTTTTTCGCGTCGAGCCAATCCCGACGTTGGCGCGCGGCCAAGACCCTCGATCATCTCGGCCGGGCAAGCCGTCCATAGCTGTCTTGCCTTTCCAGAACATGAGCGGACAGACCGAGCAAGATTATTTTGGCGACGGCATCGCCGAAGACTTGATCACCGCACTGTCGAAACTGCGCGGCTTTTTCGTGATCGCCCGCAATTCTACTTTCGCATACAAAGGGACTGCTCCAGACATTCGCAAGGTGGCTCGCGAACTCGGTGTTCGTTATGTGCTCGAGGGCAGCGTTCGCAAATCGGGTGAATTGCTTCGTGTAACCAGCCAGCTGATCGATGCAACGAGCGGCAACCACGTTTGGGCCGAACGATACGACCGCGCGGCGACGGAAATATTCGCTGTGCAAGACGAAATCACCGCCAGCGTCGTCGCGGCGATCGAACCGCAGCTCTACGCCGCGGAGGAAATGCGCTTCCACAGCAGGCCGACGGACAGTCTCGACGCTTGGGGCTGCGTCGTTCGCGCGATGCCGTACATCTGGACGTGGGTCATTCAGGATGAAGATGCGGGCCTCAAGCTGTTGAACAGGGCGATAGAGCTTGATCCGAGCTATGCCCGCCCCCGGTGTCTTCTCGCCTGGGCACTGGCGACCAGGGTGGCTTCTGGAAACATCGATTTCGAACGCCGGCATTTCAGATGGTCTGACGTTGGCGCAAAAGGCCATCGATCTTGACCCGGACGATCCGTGGGCGCATTTCGCTGCCGGCTATATCTACACTTTCGCGCGCAAGTTCGGGCCGGCGGTCGAAGAACTGACCGAGGCGTTGCAACGCAATCCCAACTTCGCCTTTGTGCGCGTGATCCTTGGGGTCGCGTATGGCTACGCGGGCCTCGCCGAGGAAGGTCATCGCCAACTTGCGATAGCGACACAATTGAGCCCGCGTGATCACACACAGGCGGCCAACCTTTCCGTGGAAGGCCTTTGTCACTTCATCGACGGACACTATGAGGAAGCAGTGTCGTGCGAGCGTCGAGCCGTTCAGATGCGAGCCAATTTCGGCACCGCATGGAGAACGCTTGCCGCTTCGGCAGGAAAGGCGGGAAACCTTCCGCTGGCGCAGCAAGCGTTGGCCGAGTGCAGGCGCCTGCAGCCGACCGTAAGCCTGGAGTGGGTCGAAAAATACCATCCCATTATCCGGGCCGAAGATCGTGCCAGATATGTGGACGGACTGCGCCTCGCCGGCCTCACCTAGAGGTTCAAAGGCGCACCGAACAAATCGCCACCTGCCTCAAGCGGCCGTCGTCGTTCGTTCGATCGTCGGCAGGATCCACTCCCGGAACGCCTTGATCTTCGGCACATTGCGGCGCGTCTCGTGATAAGCAAGCCAGAAGGCCTGACCGTCTTCGCCAACATGGTCGAATGGCTGGATGAGCCGCCCGTCGAAAAGCTCCTGGTTGAAATAGGCCCGTGTGAGGATGGCGACACCGTTGCCGGCCATGGCTGCATTAGCCTCATAAGCCTGCGACCCCAAACGCACGTTCGGCCTGCTTTTGAGGTCGAGGTTGGTGATGCCCATCTCGCTGAACCACTGCACCCACCAGGGATCGCTTGGGTCGAGCAGCGGTAGTTTCAACAGATCGGCCGGCTCATGAATGCCGCCGATGCTATTCGCCAGCCGGCGCGTCAGCATCGGCGTAAATCCGTCCGTGAATAGTCTGTGGGAGATGACGCCTGGCCACACGCCCTTGCCGGAGCGGATGCCGATGTCGAACTCCTGGCGCGTGAAATCGACCATGTCGGAATTGGTATCGACGCGTACGGCGATCATCGGGTTGGCGATCTGGAACGAGCCAAGATGCTTGGACAGCCAATGCGACGCAAAGGTCAGGATCGTCGTGATGTTCAGCGTTTCCTGCACACCCGTGCGCGCGTTCGCGTAAGCCTCGGTGAGGATTGCAAAGGCCTCTGAAATCTTCGGCGCCATCCTTTCGCCGACCTCGGTCAATGAGACCTGGCGAGGGCGGCGCAGGAAAAGCGGCGCGCCCACCCGCTCTTCCAGCACCTTGATCTGGTAGCTGACTGCAGCCTGCGTCATGCCCAGTTCCTCGGCCGCCTTGGTGAAGCTCGCAAGCCGGGCCGCGGCCTCAAACACCCGGATGGCGGCCAGTGGTGGGAGCTGCATGGATAAAACTGCCTTATGGATGGTGATCGACGTTCGATTGGAAATTAGGGCAAGGAACAGCAATATCAAGGTCGAACCAATCAACTGGCCTTAACTTCAAAAGGATACGGTCATGACCTTCTCAGCTCACGCTTTGCGCCAATCGTCAGCGTCGAAGTTCGCCGCGAACCTGTTCGATCGGCTGTTTACGCAGCAGTCGCGCCACCGCAGCTACATCGACGTTCGCGACCTGCCCGATCATCTGCAGCGCGATCTGGGCTTCCTCGATGGCAAGGACCCGTCAGGCTCAGTTCGCTGAACCGTGCCGGTCAGGCGGCGAGCAGCAATGCCGCCGCCGTCGCCTCGTCGGTGATCAGGCCGTTGACCAGCCGGCCCTCGATCGCGGCGCGGATGCCGGGCAGCTTGCGCCTGCCCATCGCCGCCGCGATCACCAGCGAGCGTGTCGGGTCCGGTAGCGGCGCACTGGCCACCCGATCGTTCGTGATGGCGTCGACCAGCGCGCCCTTGGCGTCGAAAGCCCAGCCAACGATCTCGCCGACTGCCCCAGCCTCATGCAGCGCGTCCAGTTCGGCCTTTCCCAAAAAGCCGTCGACGAACAGCGGCGCATCCTTTCCCAACTCCCCGATGCCGACAAACGCGACGTCCGCCTGAGCCGCCAGCGCCAGCGTTGCCTGGATCATCGCCTGGCTGTGCAGGGTTTCCCGTTCCTCGCGCGACGAGGCGATGACCGGCAGTGGCATCGGGAAAGAGCGCGAATGCACCTTGTCCGCCATGGTGAAGACGACGTTGTAGAAGGCGGCCGAACCGTCCGGTGCGATGTTGCCGGTCAGCGACACCACCTTGTGTTGCGGACAGTCGATCGCGGGCAGTAACTCGACGGCCGCCTTGAGCGTGCGGCCGGTCCCCATTGCGATGACTACCGGTTCGCTCCTGCGCAGCCATTTTTCAAGTTCCGCGCCAGTCGCCAGCGCCACACCCAGCGTGGTGGAGCCGGACGATGGATCGCTCGGCGCCACCTCGCAGAATTTCAGGCCATACGACGCGGTGAGATCACGCGCCAGCGCCAGGCATTGCGCGATCGGATGATCGATCCGAACCTTGACCAATCCTTCGGACATGGCCAGCGAGACAAGCCGCTGCGCAGATTGACGCGAGACGCCAAGCTTGGTCGCGATCTGCTCCTGCGTGTTGCCGGCGACGTAGTAAAGCCAACCGGCGCGCGCAGCATCGTCAAGCCTGTTGCTGTCTACCGCCATAACCGCCAACCTGTCTGCCCGGCTGCAAGCTAGACGAGCATGACGGTCGTTGTCCATGGGCATGTGCCAAGGCAACGGGCAAATGCCAGCATGGTTTTCGAAGTAGAAGCGAAATCAGAATTTATAGCCGAAGCGCGCGGTGACGGTGTCCACCTTGGCGTCGATCAGGGTTCCGTCGAAATCCTCGAAGCCGAAATGGCTATATTGCGCGCCGACGGTGATGTTGTCGGTGAAGGCATAGTCGAGGCCGGCGCCGGCCGTCCAGCCCCAGTCCTCGAGGCCCATGAAGTTCGTGGTCGCATAGACGCCGCCGGCATGACCGCTGACCAGGAACCGATCGATGGCATAACCCGCCCTCGCCTTCACGGCGAAAGCGTTTTCGACGGTGATGAAGTTGAAGTTCTCGTATTGGATGTCGAGGCGGGTCGCTTCAGCCTCGGCGCCGACGACGATGCCGCCGAACTGCACGAGGTAACCGGCATGACCGCCGACAACCCAATCCTCGCCTTGGTCATGCAGCGGCGGGTCGAAGCTTTCATCGACGTCGCTCAGCCAGCTGTAGCCGACCGACAGGCCAAGATAGGCGCCGTCCCAGCCGAAGCGGGCGGGATCGACGCCATCTGCCTCAACAACAGTCGGGTCGGCGGCAAATGCCGGAACGGTGAGGAGGCCGATAAGAGCGGCGCCGACCAGAATTCCACGCATGACCAATGTCCGTCTGTTCGCACAAGATGCTGTCAAGCACACTGGCAATTTATGGTTGATAATTGATTAAGGCGGCAACCGGGCGAGGGGTTTACGACTTCTCAAAGCCTGGCGTGGAATATCCAGCGGTTTCGCCACGACTCAGGGGCTCGGATGCCGCTTCTTCAGAAGTTCGAATCGTTTATCGACTGGTTTGTGCCCGCGCAGGCACGTGGCGACGCCCAGTTGCGCAACCGCATCCGCATGTTCCTGATCAGCCATCTCCTCGGCCCGATCATCGGTCTGCCGATCCCGATTTTCCTGGCGCTCTACGACCCGCAGCCATGGCCGCATGTGCCGATTCTGACGGCGCAGATCGCCGCGTTCTGGCTGTTTCCGCTCGCGCTGAAGCTGTTTCCGAACCACTACACGATGCTGGCGCTGATTTCGGTGTTCAACCTGAGCTTGGCGATCCTGTGGGGCTCCTACAACTACGGCGGCGCGAGCTCGCCGTTCCTGATGTGGTTCCTGGTGATGCCGCTGCTGGCCTTCTTCTACCTCGGGTCCAGCACCCGCATCCGGGTGGTCGTCTTCGCCCAGATCGCCGTCGGCCTGGCGGTCGTTCTATGCGGCCTATCTCTGGCCGAGAACAGCTTTCCGTCGCACATCCCGATCGCCAACATGGTGGAGGTCGGCATCATTTCGGCCTTCTGCGCCGCGACCTACGTGTTCCTGATGGCCGCCTACTACTCGCGCGTCGTCGACTCGCCAGTCCGAGCTGCTGCGGGAGATCGACCGCCACCAGCAGACACATGAAGAAGCTGACCGTCGCCAAGGACGAAGCCGAGCGCGCCAACGGCGCCAAGTCCGACTTCCTGGCCAAGATGAGCCACGAGCTGCGCACCCCGCTCAACGCGGTGCTCGGCTACAGCGAGATCCTGCTCGAGGATGCCGAGCTTGAGGGCCGCGGCGAGCAGATCGCCGACCTGCAGAAGATCAGCGCCGCCGGCAAGCATCTGCTGGCGATGGTCAACGACATCCTCGACATCTCCAAGATCGAGGCCGGCAAGATGGAGCTGAACCTCGAGCACGTCGACCTCGACAAGCTCATCGACGAGGTCGAGATCGACGGCGCGCCCGCTGGCCGCCAAGAACACCAACGCCTTCGTCGTCGAGCGCGGCCCGGATCTCGGCAGCGTCCGCGCCGATGCCACCAAGCTGCGGCAGGCCATTTTCAACCTGCTCAGCAACGCCGCCAAGTTCACCCAGAACGGCCAGATCACGCTGCGGTCAACCGCGAGCGGCGGGCCGACGGCGACTGGATCGAGATCGTCGGTCGCCGATACCGGCGTCGGCATCAGCCGCGAGCAGCAGGCGAGCCTGTTCTCCAACTTCACGCAGGCCAACCCGACGATCGCCGCGAAATACGGCGGCACGGGCCTTGGCCTTTCGCTCAGCCAGAACCTCTGCCGGCTGATGGGCGGCACGATCACCGTCGAGAGCGAGCTCGGCAAAGGCTCGCGCTTCACCATCGACCTGCCGGCCATGCCGACCCTGACGCGACGAACTCGGATGACCGAGCTGGTCGCCATGGCGGCGGCCGACGACACCAGGCGACGCCAGCGACGGCTTTGCCGGCATGTCGGCTGCGGTCGCTCGAACCAGATGCGGCAGGAGAAAATACTGCTGGTCGACGACGACCGCGATTTCCTCGAACTGACCGAGCGCCTGCTGCTCAAGGAAGGCTTCAGCCCGATCTCGACCGACGCTCCCGAATCGGTGCTGCAGCTCGCGCGCACGGTCCGGCCCGGCCGCGATCTTCGTCGACATCCTGATGCCCGGCTTCGACGGCTGGGATGTGCTGGCTACGCTCAAGTCCGATCCGGTGACGGCGCGCATCCCGGTCGTGATGCTTGAGCGTCGTTGGACGACCCGAAGAACGCGCGCGAGAACGGCGCCGCAGCGCTTGTCACCAAGCCGCTCGACAGCACGAAAGCTGCTCAAGGTGCTGCGATGCGATCCGCACGGCGTCAACGACTACGCCTCGCAAGGCGGCGCGTCGGTTGACGCGTCGGCTGATCTTCATGGAGACTGACGATGCCGCTGGTTCTGATCGTCGAAGACAATCCCATCAACCGGGACGTGCTGGGCCGCCGGCTCGAGCGGCGCGGCTACACATCCGCTTTGCCGAGGACGGGCCGACCGGCATCGCGGCGGCGCAAGTCGCTGCATGCCCGACATCATCCTGATGGACATCGGCCTGGGCGAGATGGACGGCTGGGAAGCGACCCGGCGGATCAAGGCCGATCCCGAGACCGCGCAGCATCCCGATCATCGCGCTGACCGCCAGCGCCTTCGAATCCGACCGCGAGAAGAGCCTGGCCGCCGGCTGCTGCGATTTCGACACCAAGCCGGTGGACCTGGCGCGCCTGCTGGGCAAGATCGAGAACAGCCTGGCAGCGTCGACGCACGGCACGCCTCCAGCCAAGAGCGCGTGTCGTTTATGCGACCCGTAGCAAGCGGCCAGTGATCGCTTAGCCGATCAGCATCGCCCGCAGTTTGTTGAAGTCGTAGCGGCTTCTGCTGGCGTGCAGGCCACGAGCTAATCCGATTGCCTCGGCCTCGGCGCTGTGTCGCGGCGCAGCACACTCTCGTCCTCGCCGCTGACGATGAAGATCCGACCGGCGAACTTGGCGTCGGCCAACAGCCCGAACAGCCCGATCGCGTCGATGTGCGGCATGTTGATGTCGACCGCCAGGATGTCCGGAGCTAAGCGCCTTGGCCAGGTTGATGACGCCGCGCGAATCCGATGTCGCGAAGGCCTCGTAGCCGCAGCGTTCGGCAACGCGCACGATCAGCTCCGCCGAGGATGCGTCGTCGTCGACAGCCAGCAGCCTGCAGCGGTCGGTCGATCTCCTGTGCCATCGCCCTGTCTCTCACGCCGCGTTCGCGATCGAGGCTCGCTCGACCGCTCATACGTGCCAGTGTCGGCCTCGCGGTACGACGCGGAACTCGAGGTCGGCGCTGCGCATCGCCTGCTGCATGAGCCGGACGAGCACGTCGATCTCCTCGCTGCGTGTGGTCGGCCATGACCTGCACGCGGAAGCGCGCGCCGCCCTGCGGCACCGCCGGATACTCGACCAGGTTGGCGATGGCGCCGAGCGACGGCGAGTTCGCGCGAGGCGATGCGGGCAAGCCCTTCCGCGCCGACCCGCACCGGCACGATGGCCGACGGATCGCCGAGCGCCTCGAGCCCGACCTTGGCCATCTCGCGGCGCATGTAGAGGATGTTGTCCATCAGCGCTGCGGCGCCGATGCTTGCCCTCGTCCGAGCGGACGATCTCGAAGGCCGCGAGCACAGTCGCCGCCTGCACCGGCGACAGCGCGTTGGAGAAAGTCTGGGTCGCGCTGTAGTATTTCAGATACTCCGCCACCGCCCGCGACTTGACCGCGATGAAGCCGCCATTCGAGGCAAAGGTCTTGGAGAAGCTGCCGATGATGATGTCGACCTTGTCGAGCATGTTCTGCAGCCCGAGATGGCCGAGCCCGTCCTCGCCGATGCAGCCGAGATCATGCGCGCAGTCGACCAGCAGCATGGCGTTGTACTCGTCGCAGACGGCGCGCAGCGCGGCGATGTCGGGCGTGTCCGAATGCATCGAGAACAGGCTCTCGGTGACGACCAGGATGCCGTTCTCCGTGTCGGTGGCGCGGATGCTGCTGCAGCCGGCGCTCCAGCGCCGTCGATGTTGAGGTGGCCGTGGAAATGGATGTTCTGCGTCGCGGCGCGCGCGCCTTCCTGCAGGCAGGAATGCGCCAGCACGTCCATGACGACATGATCGTCGGCCGCACGAAGCCCTGCACGGCGGCAAAGCCGGCCGACCAGCCGGTCGGATAGAGCACGATCTCGCGGCCGCCGATGAAATCGGAGATCACCCGCTCGAGCTCGCAGCGAATGGCGGTGTTGCCGAGCAGCGCCGCCGAGCCGGCGCTGTGCACGCCGTATTCCTCGACGGCCTTGATCGCCGCCTCCTTGATCTCGGGATGGGAGGCGAGGCTGAGATAGTCCTGCGAGGCGAAGTTGACGCCCTGGATATCGTCGCCGCGCGTCGGTCTTGGCCGAGCAACGCGTCTTCGGCGCCGTCGCAGTCGACTTGGCGTAGGGCCACAGATCGTGCTGCCGGCGCAGGTCCTGCCAGGCGAAGAAACCGGAAATCCGTTCCAGAAGATCGCTGCCGCCGGTGCCTTGTAGTCGCGCACGCTGCCGCTCAGAGCGCTTTCCGGAATGCCCTTCGAGATGCCTCTGATGTTTCGCTGCATTAGACGCCCCGTCGGCCCGACCTTCAACGGCCGTGTATTGGGGTAAAGTTGCATGCCGCGCTTGAAGACGACCTTAAACGGGTTGGTGTATTTTCGGTCACCGAAGCGGGGAAATAGCGCCTCAATTTCGCAAGACTATAGAAAGCGTCCGATCGGTTTCATCAAACGCTAACCCTTTCGGCCAAATCCCGGTGATTTAAAGACTTTAGGTCACTTTGGACTAACTTTCGGCCCGCGAAATCACGCAACCTTAATGAGCCATTGGCTATCGAATCAGCGCACCCGGAGGGGCGGTGTGATTGGGGGGCCAATCTTTGAATTTTTTGAATGAAGCGCCGGCGCCAAGCATGAAAAGCAGTGATAACGGAGCGGCGAAACCATATACGATAGAGAGCGTCACGGCAGCCTTGCCGTTGGTGCCGTTGCTATCCGCCGGCACGCTGCCGGTTGTCGGCGTGCTCCTGGTTGCCGCCGTCGCAACGGCTTCGCCCAGCTATGTCACGATGCTGCTGATGACCATCGCCGTTGCGCATGTCTCGATTGCGGTGCTCGCGCGCAAGCTAGACTTCGCCGAAACCCGGCGTTCCAAACAACTGCTCGCCTGCGTCATGCTGGTTGCGGCTGCGCTCGGCGTCTTGTGGGGGGTGACTATCGCCCAAATGCTGGCAAGCGGGAACATGACGATGCAGATCACGGCTTTGGTGGCCGCTGGCGCGCTGGCCTGCTGGTCGGCGCCCCTTCTGGCCGCAATGCCGCGCATCGGCTGCCTGTTTCTCGTGCCGTTGGCGGCCGGAACGGCCACAACGTTGTTCGAGGATCGCGGCGCAGCATTGCACGGCGCCGTGCTGTGCGTGCTTGCCCTGGCAGCGACGACAGCCATCTACGGCCGCACGCTCGTAGGCTTCTTCCGGCGCTATCTTGCCGACAGGACAGAACTGCGCGACCAGCACGAAATTGTGCGTATCCTGCTGAAGGAATTCGGCAGCAGCCCAAGCGACTGGATCTGGCATTTTGATGAGAGCGGCAGGATCGATCGGGTGACCGAGCGCTTCGCGTCGGTCGCGCCAATGGACCATGACAATCTCATCGGTCGCGATTTCTGCAGCTTCCTGCGCCAGCTCAGTACGGAAAACGAGGCGACCGTGCTGGAAATCGAACACGACATTCGTCAGTACGCGATGTTCCACGACATCATCGTCAAGATCGACCAGGGCGAAGAGGAACATTGGTGGCGTCTCACCGGCAAGCCGCGCTTCGACAGTTACGGCGCCTATTGCGGCTATGTCGGCACGGCCTCTGACATCACCACCGAGCGCCTGGCCGAGCGCAAGATCAATTTCCTCGCCCACTATGACAGCCTGACCGGCCTGCTGAATCGCGCCAAATTCACGGACCATCTCAAACATGCGGTGTCGCGCCTCGAGCGCTATGGCTCGCCGTTCACCATCCTCTATCTGGACCTCGATCAGTTCAAAGCGGTGAACGATACGCGTGGCCATCTCATCGGCGACAAACTCCTCGCCGAAGTCAGCCAACGCATCAAGTCGACCGTCAGTGAGACAGATCTGGCGGCGCGTCTTGGCGGCGACGAGTTCGCCATCATCCTGACCAACAATTGCGACGCCAAGGCGGCCAGCCACCTAGCGGCCAAACTGGTCGATACGATCTGCAAGCCTTACCGCATGGACGACGAAACCGTGTCGATCGGCGTCAGCATCGGCATCGCCATGGCCCCGGTCAACGGCACGCGGCCAGACCAGATCCTGCGCAATGCCGATCTTGCACTTTACCGTGCGAAGGCTGAGGGGCGCGCCACATACCGCTTTTTCGAAACGCATATGGACGCCAGCATCCGCGAGCGCCGTATTCTGGAATTGGAATTGCGCGAGGCGATCAAGAATAGCGAGTTCGTGCTGCACTATCAGCCGCTCGTTTCGGCCGAGAGCCAGCAGGCAAATGCTTTCGAGGCATTGATACGGTGGAACCATCCGATCCGCGGCATCGTCCCGCCGGCCGAGTTCATTCCAATCGCCGAGCAGTCCGGCCTGATCCAGCAAATCGGCGACTGGACCATTCGCGAGGCCTGTCAGGTCGCCGCGCGCTGGCCCAACGACATGGGTGTGGCCGTCAATCTGTCGGCACGTCACTTCCAGCTGTCCGACATCACTGGCGTGGTTCGCCTGGCGCTGGCCGAGTCTGGCCTGGCGCCGGAGAGACTTGAGCTGGAAATCACGGAAAGCCTGCTGATCCTGAACCCCGACGACGTGATCGAGAAGCTGAAGGAGATCAAGGCGCTTGGCATCTCGATCGCCATGGACGATTTCGGCACCGGCTACTCCAGCCTGTCCTATCTGCTGAAATTCCCGTTCGACAAGATCAAGATCGACAAGTCGTTCGTCACCGCGTCGAGTGAGGATGTCGCTGCGCGCGATATCCTGCGCACCATCGTTTCGCTCGCCAAATCGCTCAAGATCAGGATCACGGCCGAAGGCGTAGAAACCAAGGAGCAGGTGGACTTCCTGCGCGAATTGGCCTGCAACCAGCTCCAGGGCTACTACTTCGCCAAGGCGTTGAACGACGTCGATCTCGCCGTCTACATGATGTCTGGCCTCGCCGAGCGCATGGAGCAGGTTGAGAGCGCGAAAGTGCCGGAGCAGCTTTGGCGCAAATCCGCCTAGGATTTGTCGACGAGTCGGCCAGAGTGGCCTCAGACCGGTCGCGATCAGACGCTTGACGCTAGGGTCCAAAACACTGAGAAGGCAACCGCCATCTCAGGGACTTCAGCATGACCGCACACCTGCCGCGCAACATCGAAATCTGCGTCGAGAACACTGACGGGCTGATAGCCGCACAGAATGCCGGCGCGGACCGCGTCGAGCTCTGCGCCTCGCTGCTGGAGGGCGGCTTGACGCCCAGCGTCGGCATGGTGCGCGAGGCGCAGCGTGTGGCAAAAATCCCGTTCTTTGTGATGGTGCGGCCGCGTGGCGGCGACTTCCTCTATTCGCGAGGTCGAGTTCGCCTCGATGCTGGAGGACGTCAAAGCCTTTCGGGAGATGGGCGTGCAAGGCGTCGTCGCCGGCTGTCTCAATCCGGACGGCACCATCGATGAGGCGCGCATGAAGGCCCTGGTCGACGCCGCCCGGCCGATGAAAGTGACATGCCACCGCGCCTTCGACATGACGCGCGACCATGTCGAGGCGATCGAGGCGCTGGTGCGCGCCGGCGTCGACCGCGTGCTGACGTCTGGCCGGCATGACACGGCAATGGAAGGGCTGACAGTGCTTGCGGAGACCGTGAAGGCCGCCAAGGGACGCATCGTCATCATGGGATGCGGTGCGCTCGATGCAACCACCATCGCCAAGGTGCTGGACACAACCAAGGTCGATGAAGTGCACTTCGCGGCGCTGCGCGATGAACCCAGCGGCATGCGGTTCCGCAATCCCGCGATCGGCATGGGCCGCACCGACCTGGAACGCGAATACACCAACACCGTGACATCCGAAGACGGCGTGCGGGCGACCATTGCGGCGGCGCGCAATCGCTGAACGATTATTCGGCGGCTTCGGCCAACGGCGTTGGAATGTAGTTCAGGATTGGCCCGAGCCAGCGCTCGACCTCCTCAACGCGCATATCCTTGCGCCGTGCGTAGTCCTCGACCTGATCGCGCTCGACCTTGGCGACGCCGAAATAATAGGCCTCCGGGTGCGACATGTAGATGCCCGACACCGATGAGCCCGGCCACATCGCCATGCTTTCGGTCAGCGTGACGCCGGCCTGCCGTTCGGCATCGAGCAGGCGGAACAGCGTCACCTTCTCAGTGTGGTCTGGCTGCGCCGGATAGCCTGGCGCCGGGCGAATGCCCTGATAGGGCTCGCCGATCAGATCGTCAGGCGCGAGGTTTTCGTCCGGCGCATAACCCCAGAATTCCTTGCGCACCTTTTCATGCATGCGCTCGGCGAAAGCCTCGGCAAAACGGTCGGCCAGCGCCTTCACCAGAATTGAATTGTAGTCGTCATTGGCGCGCTCGAACCGCTCCGCAATCGCGACTTCCTCGATGCCGGCGGTGACGACAAATCCGCCGATGTAGTCCGCCTTGCCGCTGTCCTGCGGCGCGACGAAATCCGCCAGCGCGACATTCGCCTTGCCGTCGCGCTTGGTCAGCTGCTGGCGCAGCGTGAAGAACGTGTCGAGCGGCTTGGCGCGGGCCTCGTCCGTGAAAAGCCGGATGTCGTCGCCAACGGCATTGGCGGGCCAGAATCCGATCACCGCCCTCGGAGCGAACCATTTTTCGTCGATGATCTTTTTCAGCATCGCCTGCGCGTCTTCGAACAGCTGGCGTGCGGCCGGCCCTTGCGCCTCGTCCTCGAGGATTTTGGGATAACGCCCCTTCAGCTCCCAGGTCTGGAAGAAGGGCGTCCAGTCGATGTAGCGGGCAAGCTCGGCCAGGTCCCAGGTCTGGAAACACCTTGCGTGCCGAGGAAAGACGGCTCCGGCGGCTCGTAGTTCGTCCAGTCGATCTTATGCGCGTTGGCGCGGGCCTTGGCGAGCGGCAGCCGCAGCTTGTCCGCCTCCGAGCGATGATGCGCCTCTGCAACCTTGCTGTATTCCGCCTGGACGGTCTCGACGTAACCGGCCTTGGCATCCTTCGACAACAGCGCCGATACCACGCCGACCGCGCGGCTGGCGTCGTTGACATAAACGGTCTGGCCCTTGGCGTAACGCGGGTGGATTTTCACCGCCGTGTGCACCCGGCTGGTGGTCGCCCCGCCGATCAGCAGCGGAATGTCGAAACCCTCGCGCTCCATCTCGGAAGCGACATGCACCATCTCGTCCAGCGACGGCGTGATGAGACCCGACAGGCCGATGATGTCGACCTTTTCGTCCTTCGCGGTCTGCAGGATTTTCGTTGCCGGCACCATGACGCCGAGATCGATGATCTCATAATTGTTGCAGGCGAGCACGACCCCGACGATGTTCTTGCCGATGTCGTGGACGTCGCCCTTCACGGTCGCCATCAGGATCTTGCCGGCGGTCTTGCGCTCGCCATTGTCGATGCCGTTGGCAAGGTTCGCCGCCTTTTCCGCCTCCATGTGCGGCAGCAGGCCGGCAACCGCCTGCTTCATCACCCGCGCCGATTTCACCACCTGCGGCAGGAACATTTTTCCCGCGCCGAACAGGTCGCCGACGACGTTCATGCCGGCCATCAGCGGGCCTTCGATAACATGCAACGGCCGCTCGGCCTGTTCGACGCGCCTCGTCGGTGTCGGCGTCGATGAATTCGGTGATGCCGTTGACCAGCGCATGGCTGATACGCTGTTCCACCGGCCATTCCCGCCAGGCGAGGTCACGCTCCTTGGCTTCCTTACCGGCGGTTCCCTTGAAACGCTCGGCGATCTCCAGCATGCGCTCGGTGGCCGTGCCGCCGGCCTTCGGCACGCGGTTGAGCACGACGTCCTCGCAGGCCTCACGCAGCTCCGGTTCGATCGTGTCGTAGACCGCCAACTGGCCGGCATTGACGATGCCCATATCCATGCCGCGCTGGATGGCGTGGTAGAGGAACACGGCGTGCATGGCTTCCCGCACCGGCTCGTTGCCGCGGAAGGAGAAGGAGAGGTTCGAGACACCGCCGGAAATGTGCACATGCGGCAGTGTCGACGTGATCTCACCGGTGGCTTCGATGAAATCGACGCCGTAATTGTCATGCTCCTCGATGCCGGTCGCCACGGCGAACACGTTCGGATCGAAGATGATGTCTTCCGGCGCAAAGCCAGCCTGCTCGGTCAGCAGCTTGTAGGCGCGGGTGCAAATCTCGACTTTTCGCGCCTTGGTGTCGGCCTGGCCCTGCTCGTCGAAGGCCATGACGACGACGGCCGCGCCATAGGCTCGGCAAAGCCGGGCGTGATGCAGAAATGCCGCCTCGCCTTCCTTCATCGAGATCGAGTTGACGATCGGCTTGCCCTGCACGCATTTCAGGCCCGCCTCGATCACCTCCCATTTGGACGAGTTGATCATCACAGGCACGCGGGCGATATCCGGCTCGGCGGCGATCAGGTTGAGGTATTCGACCATCGCCCTTTGGCTATCGATCAGGCCCTCGTCCATGTTGACGTCGATCACCTGCGCGCCGTTCGCCACCTGGTCGCGCGCAACATCCAGCGCTGCCGCATAGTCGCCAGCGGTGATCAGCTTCCTGAATTTGGCCGAGCCGGTGACGTTGGTGCGCTCGCCGACATTGACGAAGGGAATCTCACTTGGTCAGCGTGAACGGTTCCAGGCCGGACAGCATCATCAGCGGCTTGCGCTCTGCGGGCTGGCGCGGCGGATATTTTGCGACAGCGTCACGAATGGCCGCGATGTGCTCCGGCGTCGAGCCGCAACAGCCGCCGACGACATTGACCAGCCCTTCGCGCGCGAACTCTTCGACCTGCCCGGCCATGAAGTCCGGGCTCTCGTCATACTGGCCGAAGGCGTTGGGCAGGCCGGCATTGGGATAGGCGCAGACGAACGTATCGGCGACACCCGACAGCTCGGCCAGATGCGGGCGCATGGCGGCCGCGCCCAGCGCGCAGTTCAGCCCGACGGTAAACGGCCTGGCATGGCGAATTGAGTGCCAGAACGCCGTCGGCGTCTGGCCCGACAGCGTGCGGCCGGAGAGGTCGGTGATCGTGCCGGAGATCATCACCGGCAGCCAAAGGCCCTTCTCGGCAAAAATCTCCTCGCAGGCGAAGATCGCCGCCTTGGCATTCAGCGTATCGAAGATCGTCTCGACCAGGATGATGTCGGAGCCGCCGTCGATCAGCCCGCGCAACTGCTCGCCATAGGCTATGCGCAGATCGTCGAACGACGTCGCGCGATAGCCGGGATTGTTGACGTCGGGCGAAATCGAGGCGGTGCGGTTGGTCGGCCCGAGTGCGCCGGCAACGAAGCGGCGCTTGCCGTCTTCCTGCTGCGCGCGGATTGCCGCGCGGCGCACCAGCCGCGCGCCATCGCGGTTCAGCTCGTAGACGGCGTCCTCCATGCCATAGTCGGCCTGCGCGATGGAGGTGGAGGAGAAGGTGTTGGTCTCGATGATGTCCGCGCCGGCGGCGGCATATTGATAATGGATATCCTCGATCGCCTTGGGCTGGCTGAGGATCAGGAGATCGTTGTTGCCCTGTTGATGACAGGCGCAGCCGACAAACTTGTCGCCACGAAAATGGTCCTCGTCAAAGCCGAGACCCTGGATCTGCGTGCCCATCGCGCCGTCGAGGATGAGGATGCGCTCGCGCGCCGCCGCCTGCAGCGCCGCCAGGATCTCCGCGCCGTCCTGCTTCGGCTCGACAGGTCCGAAAAGAGTATCGGCAATAGGCATCTGCTACCCAACACATAAAGACATCTTTATGTGACTATACGCGATCTGCGACTGATGCGTAAACCGCGAGAAGATGCGTTATCGCCGCCCGGCACTCAAGCGCTTCTGCCGCGACGAACGCAGCGTGTAGCCAAAAAAGCCGCTGAAGGCGCGCGACAGGCAGGCCGACGAGGCGAAGCCCGTGCGCGTCGCGATTTCACTGGCGCTGTAAGCGGTTTCCTCCACAAGCGCGCGGGCGACGTTCAGCCGGATGCTTTGATAATAGCGCCCGGGGCTCATGGCGAATTCCTGCTCGAAAAGTCGCGCCAGTGTCCGGCTCGACATGGCGGCCTCGTTGGCGATCCGCGCCAGCGTCAGCGGCCGCTCGACATTGGCGCGCATGAGGCCGACAGCCCTGATCAGTTGCGGCTCGCGCGCCGCCAGCGACAGGCTGCGCGCGCCACGTTCGTCCGGTGCGAGCCTGCGGCTATCATAGACGAACATGTTGGACACATCGAAGGCCAGCGCCCCGCCGCCGGCATCGCCGATCAGCCGCAACATGAGATCGAGAACGGTCGTCGCGCCGCCCGCCGTGATGCGGTTGCCGTCGATGACAAAACGCTCGTTCACCACCTCGATATCGAGATGGCGTTCGCCGAACTCGGCCATGTCCTGCCAGTGGATCGTCGCGCGGCGGTCTTTCAGCAGACCGGCAGCCGCCAGGATCCACGCGCCGGAGTCGAGCCCGCCCAAGACATGGACCTTGCGTGCGGCGAGCTGCAGGCCCTTGATCACCCCCCTGCCGGCATGGTCGCGGGCGCCATAACCCGCGACGACGAAGAGCACGTCGAGGTCCTTCGCGTCGGCCAGCCGACCGTCGCAGCGCAAGCGCATGCCGCTGGAGCTCGTCACATCGCCGCCGTCGATCGAAAGCAGCGCCCAGGAAAACGTGGTCTCGCTACTGTAGTCGCCGGCGGCGCGCAACGGTTCGATGGCGCTGGCCAGCACCATGTTGGAAAAACCGTCGAACAGCAGAAAGCCGCAGCGCAATCTTGTCATGATATGCAAAGAAATTGGCTTGATAAGCAAAGTCAAGTGCGGCGACGCGATTCGATAGTGGGCCATCGATGAGGGAGTTTGCCGCCGTGAACTGGGATGTCTTCATAACCTGCGCCGTGACCGGGTCCGGCGGAACCGCGAACAAGAGCGACAAGGTTCCGGTGACGCCGAAACAGATCGCCGAAGCCAGCATCGAGGCGGCCAAGGCGGGTGCGGCGATCGCCCATATCCATGTGCGCGATCCCGAGACCGGCAAGGGTTCGCGCAACCCGGCGCTCTACCGCGAGGTCGTGGCCCGCGTGCGCGACAGCGGCGTCGATGTCGTGCTCAACCTGACCGCCGGCATGGGCGGCGACATGGTCTTCGGCGATCCCGAGCACCCGCTGCCGCTGAACCCCAAGCAGACCGACATGGTCGGCGCGACCGAGCGCCTTGTCCATGTCGAGGAATTGCTGCCGGAAATCTGCACGCTCGACTGCGGCACGATGAATTTCGCCGAGGCGGACTACGTGATGACCAACACGCCCGGCATGCTGCGCGCCATGGCCGCGCGCATCCAGGCGGCGGGCGTGAAGCCGGAGATCGAGGTGTTCGACACCGGCCACCTCGTGCTGGCCAAGCAGTTGGTCAAGGAAGGGCTGATCGACGACCCGGTGATGATCCAGCTTTGCATGGGCATCCCCTACGGCGCGCCGGACGATCCGGGCACGCTGATGGCAATGGTCAATCAGGTGCCGGCGGGCTGGACCTATTCGGCCTTCTCGATCGGCCGCAACCAGATGCCCTTCGTCGCGATGGCTGCGCTCGCCGGCGGCAATGTTCGCGTCGGGTCTGGAAGACAATCTGTTCCTGTCGAAGGGCGTGCTCGCCACCAACGGGCAACTGGTGGAGCGCGCGGCGACCATCCTGTCCGCGATGAACGTCAACCTGCTCACCCCGCAGCAGGTGCGTGAAAAGCTGAAGCTGAAGAAGCGCTGGTAGGAGCGGGCCGATGGTCACGAAAACGGCCGCCATCGGCGGCGGCGTCATTGGCGGCGGCTGGATCGCCCGCTTCCTCCTGAACGGCCACGACGTGGCGGTGTTCGACCCGCATCCGGACGCCGAGCGCCTGGTCGGCGCGGTGCTTGCCAATGCCGAACACGCCTATCGAAAGCTGACGCTGGCGCCCGTTGCCGCAGAAGGGCAAACTCACCTTCGTCAGCACGCTTGGCCGAAGCCGTGCGCGATGCCGACTATATCCAGGAAAGCGTGCCGGAACGGCTCGATCTCAAGCTGAAAGTCTATCGCGAGATCGAACAGCACGCGAAAGCCGATGCGCTCATTGGCTCGTCGACCTCCGGCTTCAAGCCGTCGGAACTGATCGATGGCCTGAAGACGCCTGAACGCGTGTTCGTCGCGCATCCCTTCAACCCGGTCTATCTGCTGCCCGTGGTCGAGATCGTGCCGAGCGGCAAAACCGCGCCGGAAGCCGTCGAGCGCGCCAATGCGTTCCTGACCTCGCTCGGCATGAAGCCGCTCGTCGTGCGCAAGGAGATCGACGCCCACATCGCCGACCGCCTGCTGGAGGCCGTGTGGCGCGAGGGCCTGTGGCTGGTGAATGACGGCATCGCCACCACGCAGGAAATCGACGACGTCATCCGCTACGGTTTTGGCTTGCGCTGGGCGCAGATGGGCCTGTTCGAGACCTATCGCGTCGCCGGCGGCGAGGCGGGCATGCGCCACTTCATCAGCCAGTTCGGTCCGGCGCTGAAATGGCCGTGGACCAAGCTGATGGACGTGCCGGAGCTGACCGACGAGCTGATAGACAAAATCGCCACGCAGTCGGACGCCCAGTCGGGCCACCATTCGATCCGCGAGCTGGAGCGCATCCGCGACGACAATCTGGTCGCCATCATGCAGGCGCTGAAGGGCAAGGACTGGGGCGCCGGCGCATCGCTGAAAGCGTATGAGGATGGGCTCTACGCCAAGGCGCATGCAAAGGCCGGCCGGCAGGAAGCTGATCCGTCCAAGCCGCTGACGCTGCACACCGACCGCGTGCGCGAGGATTTCGTCGACTACAACGGCCATATGACCGAAAGCCGCTATCTGCAGGTGTTCGGCGACACGACCGACGCCTTTCTGCGCTACATCGGCATGGACGAGGACTATCTCGCCAGCGGCCGCTCGCTCTATACGGTCGAGACGCATATCCGGCATTTGCGCGAGGTGAAGATGGGCGAGCCGCTGCGCGTCGAGACGCGCCTGCTCGGCTACGACGGCAAGCGTGCGCGGGTGCTGCACGAAATGTTCGGCGGGCCGGATGATGCGCTTTTGGCGACCGGCGAGCACATGCTGCTGCATGTCGACACCAAGAAATCCGCGGCCGCCCCGATGGGACCGGAGCTGACGGCAAAACTCGACGCGCTATGGGATCATCACCGCAAGCTTGCCGTGCCGGATTATGCCGGCAAACCGGTGCGGGAGATTGGGATGAAGGGCTGCTGGATAAGAGCGGCGTGCATCACACCGACCGCATCAATCCGCCGTCCACGCGGATGTTCTGCCCGGTGATATACCCCGCGCCATCCGAAACCAGGAAACGCCACCGTCGACGCAATCTCGTCGCTGGTGCCGTAGCGTTGCATCGGCACCCCTGCCCTGCGCTCCTCCGTCGCCGGCAGGCTGTCGATCCAGCCCGGCAGCACGTTGTTCATGCGCACATTGTCGGGCGCGTACTGGTCGGCGAAGAGTTTTGTGTAGGCGGCGAGCCCGGCACGCGCGACTGCCGAGGTCGGGAACATCGGGCTGGGCTCTTCAACCCAGGCGGTGGAGATATTGACGATGGCGCCGCCCTTCTGGCCGACCATGATCGGCGCGACCAGCCGGACCGCGCGTGCGACATTGAGAAAATAGACGTCCAGCGCGGTGTGCCATTGCTCGTCGGTGATGTCGAGCAGCGGCGCGCGCGGGCCGTGCCCGGCGCTGTTGACCAGCGCATCGACACGTCCCCATTTGTTCATCGTCTCATCGACCAGCCGCTTCAGATCGTCATTGGACTGGTTCGAGCCGGTGACGCCGAGGCCGCCGAGCTCTTTCGCCAGCGCCTCGCCCTTGCCGGACGACGACAGGATGGCGACGCGATACCCATCGACGGCCAGCCTGCGCGCGCAGGCTGCCCCCATGCCGGACCCACCCGCCGTAACGATTGCAACTTTTTCCATTCACATCTTCCTTAGGAGTTTCGACGCCAGCCTATCGGCCAGCCTTTCACAGCGCCAGTGATCCACCTGCCCTGCCTGCTGCGCCAGCACCGCATGCCTGCCTTGCACAGACCGCCGTACCGAAAGTTGCGGGTTCGATGTAACCATCGACGGTGTGGTCAATCGCCTGGGGAGGGCGTGAGCCATGATGTCGCAGCCGCCGTTGTTTTTGGCGTGGTCTGCGTTCAAGCGACGCCAGGATGGACAGCTTGATGCATCGCGGCGACTGGCCGCCGAAGCGAGTAGGATGGGAGGGGAAATGTACGAATTCAAACGCGGAAGCCTTTCAAACCAGGTTGTCGACCTGTTGCAGCAGCGTATTGCCAGCGGCCAGTATTCTCCAGGCGAGAAGATGCCCTCCGAGCTTGTCCTGCTCGGGGAGTTTGGTGTCAGCCGCACAGTGATCAGGGAGGCCCTTGCGAGCTTGCGCGCGCGCGGTCTGGTCACGCCCAAACATGGCATTGGCGTCTTCGTCGAGCGCCAGGAACCGAATGGCCTGCATCTGAATGTCGAGGATCCGTCCATCGTGCAGGATGCCGTCGCCATCCTTGAGCTGCGCATCGCCCTCGAAATGGAGGCTTCCGCGCTGGCTGCCGTGCGCCGGCAGGACGCCCACCTGGAGACATGCGCAGCGCGGTCGAGACGATGTCGACCGCCATCGCAAATGGTGAGAACGGCGTCCCGCATGACCTCGCCTTTCACCGTGCCATCGCCGAGGCGACCGGCAATCCACATTTTCTGAAACTGTTCAACTATCTTGGCGAACTGCTGCTTCCGCGCACCCGGCTGCGCACGGCCGATCTCAGCGGAACCAGCGCGCAGGACTATCTCGACCGCATCAACGGCGAGCATCGTCAGGTCCTGGCCGCGATCGAGCGCGGCGACAGCGAGGCCGCGCGCGCCGCCATGCGCCTGCATCTGATGGGCAGCAAGCAGCGGCTCGAAGCCAGCAGCCCACACGCGGCGGCCGCGCGATCCCGCGCACCTGATCCTGCTTCTCGCCTATTCTTCGCGGAAAACCCGGAACCCGATCACGTCGTTGCGAAGCACAATCCTGTCACCGAAGGAGTAGTCGGATTTGAAGAGGTGCGCGAATGGCACGTCCCATCCGGCGCCGCGAAAAACAGCATTGGCGCAATCGCCCTTGAGGCAGGAATTCGTCCAGTTCCACACATTGCCGGCCATGTCGTATAGGCCCCACGGATTGGGCGGGAAGGCCGTCACCGGCGAGGTGTAGGCATAACCATCGTCGCAAGCGACCAGCTTGCGGTCGTCGACCGGAAAGGCGCGTTTGAACTGGGCGTCGGCGACATTGGCATATTTGCAAATGTCCTGGAATGAACTGCCCCACCAGTAGTCCGTGGTGGTTCCGGCGGCTGCCGCCTGAGAGATTTCCTCAAACGTCGGCAGTCGGTATTTCTTGCCGGTCTTTTCGCTCAGCCAATCCGCATAGGCCGTCGCCTCGACCCAGTTCACGCAGACTGCGGGATGATCATCGGCCTGCTCGTAGCCGGGTTTCGTCCAGTTCGCGTCCTTGACCATCGGCGCTTTTTCTCGCCGCGCAGCACGCAGCCATCGGCCTCCAGCTTCGTCGCTTCGGCGAACGCACGATATTCGCCCCGCGTGATCGGGAAACTTGCCGAAGTAGCCGAGCGGCGTCTTGACCAATGTCGGGCATGTCTCGCAGTCGCGTGTCTCTTCAGGCTTCTCCTGCGCCTCGGCGGAGCCCCAGGAGATCGACGCCGCCACGAGCACGGCCGCGTAGACAAAAGCAGTTATTGCCGGGAAACCTCGATGCTGGATGCGGCTTGTATCGGCTGCTCTAGTCGGCATTGCGCACCACCCGAATCCCATAGGTATTGAACGGTATTTCCGTCGAATTCCAGATCGTTTTCGTAACGCGCAGATCGGCCGGCGGATTGGCCCAGCCACCACCGATCAGCATGCGCTGCGAGCAGTCGGCCTCAAGGCAATCGCTGGTCCATATCCAGACGTTGCCGACGGCATCGTAGAGATGGTACGGATTCTTGGCGAAGGTGGTGATCGGCGACGTACCCTTGCCGTCGAACGGCGATCCGCATCCGGTACAGTTGGCGCGGTCCTTGCCGGCGCTCTGACCCCACCAGTAGTTGCCCGTCTGGCCACCCATAGCCGCCGACCGGACCTCCGCCACGGTCGGCAGGCGATAGGTCTTTCCGGTTCGCGCGCTCAGCCATTCCGCATAGGCGACAGCGTTTTCGTAGCTGACGCACACGACCGGATGATCGTCGCTCTGCTCGATCGCCGGCGCCTGCCATTTGCAGCCCCATTTCGGCTGGTCGAAACGGGTCTCCTTTGCGAAGACAGCGAACTCGCCGCGCGTCACCGGCCCCTGGCTCATCAAGAGGCCGCTGGGCAATGTCACCAGGGGTGGGCAGTCGTTGCAATCGTGGATGACGATTTCCACCGGGCCAGGGAGAAACAAGCCCTGCCCGGCGGCCGGCCATGCGAGCGCCAAGGCGAGCAGGATGCTGCTGATAGCGAGGCGCGCCATCACGTCCTAGCCGCCGAGACTGCGCAGCAGCGGTTCCGCTTCGGGAAGCCCCTGATCGACGGCCGATTGCGCCAGGCTGCGCGCTCTTTGCAGATCCTTTGCGCCGCCCCGGCCGTCTCGATAGAGCACGGCGAGGTTTGCCTGCGCATATTTGTTGCCGCTATCGGCGGCGCGCGAGAGCCACATGCGCGCGACCTCATCGTTCTGTTCGAACCCGATGCCCGAAGCCGTCATGACGCCGATGGCGGTCTCGGCGTGCTGGCTGCCGGTCGCGGCGGCGGCCAGGATGACATCCAGCGTCTGGCGCGGGCTGAGTTCGCCCGTCTGCGTCGCGCTGATCGATGCCTGATAGCCGCGGATCGCCTTTCGCGTGGCGCTGTCGAGGATGCCGGTCGGATTTTCGATCGGGAAGCCCAGCGCGTCGAGCCCATATTGGGTGAATGTGATCGGAAGCTCGTGGACGCGATCGAGCGCGGTCTGGCGCAGGTTCTGTTTCGAAATCCAGCGTCTCGCCGTCCTCGAACTTGAAGCCCTGGATCTCGGCTGCCTTCTCGAGGGCGGCGATGCGAGCCTCGGCCAGGTCGCGGTGTGCGCCATCCTTGAACGTATCGAGATAGAGCCGGAAATCGTCTGCCAGCACGCTGTCCCTGACGGTCACCCAGAAAACGTCGTCAAGCGTCGTGGCGATATTGCTCGCGCTGCGGCCGATGGCGTCGATCGTCTCTTTGGCGATCCCTGAAAACAGTCCGTCCGGGTACGCCTTCAGGTATTCCTGAAGCGCTTCGGTCGTGCCGAGTGCGCGAGCCGCGTCAAAGGCGGTACGTTCGGCCTCGACAGCCGCACTGAGCGTCGCGTCGTCAGTCTTCGCGGGATTATTGCGGAAGTAGAAACGGCCGATCAGGGAGTTGTTTTCCCACGGCAATTGCTTCTCGAGCGTCGCCTCATAGACCTTGGCGCGCACGTCTGCCATCATCAGGCGAATGTCGACATTCTCGCGGTCTATGTTCGCCAGCAAGGCCTCGGTGAACGGGCTATTCTTGGCTTTCGCGCCATCATAGGCGACGTCGCCTGGCGCGGTCGCATAGGCGATATAGGAGCCCGACGCGATGCGCTGCGGCGCCAAACCGGCCGCTGGCGCGCCACGCGTCATTGGCTTGACGAACGGGTTGTTGCGGCAGGCATCGAGAAAAGTGATGGAAAGTTTTGAGGACTTCTCCATCAGTCCGATGACCGAATCGAGCCGGACCAACTCGAAATCCAGATCCGACACCGTTTCGAGCTTGGCGTCGATTGGCACGAGATAATTCAGGCCATCCACCTGGAAGCCGTGGCCGGCGTAGTAGAACAGGCTGACATCGGCGCCTTCCACCTCTTTCGAAAACTCGCGCAGCGTCTTGCCGAATCCGCCCATGTCGAGGTTCACGCCGAGGACGACCTCGAAGCCCAACTCCTTCAGCTTCGCGGCAATGTCGGTCGCATCCTTCGGAGGGTTTGGCAGCGCGTTGGCATGGGCATAGGTGCCATTGCCGACCACCAGCGCGACGCGTTTGAGGTTCTTGTCCGTCTCCGCGTGAGATGCCGTTGCCAGCATGCCAGCCAGGGCAATTGCGAACGCGACGATATGGAAAAGCAATTTCAACCGCGAGCCGATTGAAATGGTGTCGACGGATCTGGAGATGATTGGTGTAGACATGACGCCAAAGCACATGGTCATCTGAGCCCCAATCTACCGGACCGAACGCATACTGTACAGAGACGCCATAGGACGGCCCCGCCGATGACGCCGCCCCGAGACACCATCGCCAGGGCGAGACAAGAATAATGGCGGGTTCTGTCGCAATCGTGACGGGCTCCTGCGGCCTGGTCGGTTCATCGGCCGTTGTTCGATTTGCCAGGATGGGCATGGACGTTGTCGGCATCGACAATGACGGCCGCAGATTTTCTTCGGCGACGAAGCGAGCACGGCGGCAGTTCGCCAAGACTTGCAGGCAGAAATCCCCAGCTACCGGCATCGCGACATCGATATTCGCGACGAACACGCGATCGAAGACGTGTTTCGCGCGTTCGGCGAGCGCATCGCGGTCGTGCTGCATGCGGCGGCGCAGCCGTCGCACGATTGGGCCGCCGGCGACCCGAAGCTCGACTTCGCGGTCAATGCCACCGGAACCCTGAATCTGCTGGAGGCGACGCGCCGCCATGCACCGAACGCGCGCTTCCTGTTCATGAGCAGCAACAAGGTCTACGGCGACGGGCCGAACGAATTGCCGCTTCGGGAAACGGCAACGCGCTTTGTCGTCGATCCCGCGCATCCCTTTGCGACGCACGGCATCGACGAGAGCATGTCGATCGACCAATGCCGCCATTCCTTGTTCGGCGTATCCAAGGCGGCTGCGGACCTGATGGTGCAGGAATATGCGCACAGGTTCGGACTTCCCACCTATGTGTTCAGGGCAGGCTGCATTACCGGCGTCGGACAGCGGGCTGTGGCTGCCCACGGCTTCCTTGCTTATCTCTGCCAGCAAGTGGCTAGCGGCATGACCTATGAGGTTATCGGCTACGGCGGCCTGCAGGTTCGAGACAATCTCGATGCATCGGACCTCGCGGAGGCCTTTGCATTGGTTGTGCAAGACCCAACCGTCCCAGGTGTGTTCAATATCGGAGGTGGGTCGCAGGCGACGGTTTCGGTTCTGGAAGCGCTGGACCTGGCAGGTCAGATATCCGGACGGGTGCCTCGGATCGAATTTGTCGAACCGGCGCGCTACGGCGATCACAAATACTGGGTCAGCGACTTTCGGCGCTTTCAGGTGGCTTATCCCGTCTGGCGACCTTCTTTCGGCACGGCCGACCTCATGAGACAGCTCATTGCCGGCCAGCACGGACGACGTTGACAGCCGCTATCGCCCAGGTGGCCCAGCGATAATCGCGTGGGTCGGTCGCCAGGATCGCCTTGCAGCGCGCTGTGGCGGCACGGAATATCTCGAAGTCCACGTCGTTGCGCCGCACGAAGCGCCGCACGGCCTCCTCCGACGGCATTTCGCCACGAGCCGTTCGGTTGAGCCATACCGTCTCATCCGGCACCGGCTTGTCGAATGCTCTCGCCAGCCATTCGATGCAGGCGTCGAATTGATCGCTGACGCCGACAAACCAGTACCGGTCCAGCGCTGCCCGCCAGTCCGGACCGATAGATGTCAAATGCTCGAAGAGATGCGACGGCGCAGTCTCCAGATAGGCGTCCAGCGTCAAGGGTCGATATCGTCGATCGACTTTCGGCCGATGCTGCCGCTCGAAGAAATAGTACGAGATCGCCGTCTCGAGCGGATCGCGCAGGATGGTGATCATTCGCCAGGCGGGATCGCCCAGCATCCGAAGGGTAGCGCTGGTGTAGATAATACCCTGGACTGTTGAAGTGGCCGCAGATCATATCTTCCTGCCCCATCGTCGCCAGGTCCAGCGGCGGGGGCGCCTTGGCGCGGCTCCAGGCTTTGCGATCGTCATCCCGAACGTTGAACCAGTTTCCGAGAATTGCCCGCGTCGTGGTGCCGACACCCTTCGGCAGATGGTGGAACAGCCACCGCGGCTCTCCGGTCTGGTCGCGAGCGACGCCTGACAGCTCCCAGAGCAAATCGCCGTACCGCTAGCCGAATTGGCTTCCCGCTCGGCCACCGGCCAGCGAATCGACTGCCGCGCGCGTGCACGGGCGCGTTTATCCGTGGCGAGCTTCGATGCGATGCTCACATAGTCCTGGACAGTCGTTGCAACGAGGTCCGGCAGTCCGCACTCCCTTGCCCACATCGCGCCTTGCATTCCACGCTGGCAATCGCCTTCGAGGGCGACGACTGGCAGCCCGGTTCGCAGCGCCTCGACGACCGTTGTCGCGCCGGCGTAAGGAAAGCTGTCGAGATAGATATCGGATGCGCCGAGAAGACCTTGCACCTGTTCCAACGAGATCGGGTCAAGGATGCGAATCCGTTCAGCGTCTACCCTCTGCTCCTGGCAGATCGCCGCGAACATTTCTCGAGACGAACGCGCGCATGAAAGCGCAGTCGCCAGTTGGCAGCGAACGGGTAGACGACCAGCAAGGCCCGGGGCGCTTTCGCGAGGATCCGGACCCAAGCCGCCAGGAGCTGCCGATTGAGCTTCGGCTGGGCCGCACCGCTGGTCAACACGACCGCATCCTCGGGCAGGCCCAGCCGGGCGCGCACCAATTCACGGCCGGGCTTCGCGTCGCCCCCAGTGCTGCCAAAATTGAAGCGCTGCACAGGCTCGTCCGACAAGTGAACGCGCTCGACGTAGTGAGCTTGCGCGTCCTCGGGCTCGCAGCCCTTGGAGCTGATCATGATATCGAAGCTTCCGAGCCCGGTCGTCATCGGAGACACGGCGGTCGTTGCGATCTGAACCGGAGCCAGGCGGTGCGCAACGATCGGCGCCACGTCGCCGTAACTCTGGAAGAAGACGCCGAGGAGAAAAATATCCAGGTCGGCGGCGCGGATGATTTCGACGGCGCGGTCCGTCCCTTGAGCCGTCCAGATTTACGACGGTCGTCAGATCGGCGATCTTCTGCGGTGGCTGCGTCGCCCTTCAGCACGAAGATAAACACTTCGAAATCGGTCTTCGCGAGTGTGCCGATGGTTCCGGCCAGGATCCACGTTTCCGGCACAGGCCGAAAGTCGTGAACGAGAACGCCGACGCGCAATCGCTTCGCGACCGTCGAGGCGTGCGCGCCTGCGTGATCCGTCTTCCCCGGCTGACGAGATATGTCTCGACGGTTTGGCCCAACGCCCGCGCCACCTCCCGCATCGGCCCGCTACTGGCAAGCAGAGGCATCAGATGGACGCCACGGACGAGCTCAACCGCCAGACAATATTCCGGCGATCCGGCCGGGCCACTCGCCAGCCGATCACGGGTGTGGTCGAGCAGCATCAGCGCATAGCGCCGATAGGTCTCGACTTCCGCGGGCTTGGAAACTGGATGGTTGGATTGGCATAGATAGCGCCCCAGAGCTTGCGCGTTCACCGGCGCATAGCCGGCCAGGTCGTCCAGCGCCCGCGCATCGAAATCGCCCCAGGGCGCTCGCGTGAGGATTGCCAGCGCCAGCGCGCGGGTGGCGTCGGGTCGATAGCCGCCAAAACTGACGACGTCCTGGTCATTTGAAGGTGTCGCGCCGGTCGCACCCACCATCGCGACCGCTTGGCCGACAGCAACCAGGTTCTCCAGCGCCACAGGGCGCAGCAACAGCGGCTCGACGGCATTGGACGCAAGCCGGCCCAGCATGACGACGATCTTGTCCCGCAGGCAACGGACCTGCTCCCAGTCTTCCGTTGCCGCCGGACGCGACGATGTCAGCAGTCGTTTTGCCAACTCACCCGCTTGTTCGATGACGGCTGCAATGAGAGTCGAATGTGCTGGAATACCGACCGGCGGCGTGGCAACGATCCGCCCCGGCGTGGCTGACAGCACCATGCTGCTGATGGTGAGTGCTGCTCGTTCCAATTCCTCGCCCGATGCAGAGGCTCGAGACAAACCTGCATGAATGGCCAGCACGCACTGGCGTTGCCCAGCCTGGAGCAACGCGTCGAGCGGCACGCTGAGTTCGTGCTCGCCCTGCAGCAAGACATTCGCGAGCGCCTTGTCGGCGGCCGACACGCTGACAACCAGGAACGAACCCTCCGGCAAGGCCGCCGTAGGCTCCATGCGCAGGTGAAGCGCAGCCGCGTCTCCAATCGCGGCGTCAACCGTGAACTGGATAAGACCTAGCGTGTCGACCAGATCGGCGCCGCTTTCGCCGACATGCCAACCATCGCCGAGATAGCGTAGCCCGATGCCATCTTCCTCGAAGGCAACCACCTGGCCCGCAACGACGATGGGGATTGGGCTATCCGCGATATCGAGTTCCGATCGTGGGATCGTGAGCGAAATGGTCGCCAGTCGAAATTCGGCTGCCGCAAAACTGTCTTCAGGATCGAGGTCGAGTGTCAGCGTCAGTTCCGCTTTGTCCCTGTCGCAAGGAGGCAGCGGTATTCTGACGACGGCGCGTGGCTGGATCCTGCCGCGAAAGAGGTTTTCGGTTTCGTCGGCAACGGCCAAAGTGCCGGCGATCTGGCCACTGGAAAACGTCAGCACGAGCTCGGTGGGTTCGCGTCGCGCGGGTCGCGCGAAGGCTAAGCCGATCTGTCGAGCAGCTATCCGCGCCGGCCAATCGTGGCCATCATCTAGTTGGGGAGTGAAGAGGCAGGCTCGCGCAATGTCAGCGAGCGGATATACCTCGCCTATCCCCAGCAAAGCCCCGGTCTTCAGAGCGGCAAGGGCATCGACCTTCAGGGAGACGCATTCAATGCTGGCGGAGGGTCTGAACAGCCAGGCCCATCGCTCACGCAAGATTCTTGGCCTTGGTGTTGCGACGAGATGCAAGACAAGCGGCCCACCGGACGGTGCAAACACCGGGTCGAGATCGACCGTAAGGGATGCTTCTCCCGTCATCGTTTTTGACGCTATGACTTGGTCGCCGTTCAGCAGATCGAGATCGATCGCCATGCTGGCAAAGCGATCGATCGCCCGGAAATCGATCGTAAGCCGCCCGCCCTCGGGCAGACTGGGCAGCGGGATCGCTATCTCGCCGCACGACCCTCGCAATGCTCGGGCGTCGCTCTGATCCCGTACCAGCCAGTCATAGCGATTAAGACAATCCATCGAGTCCGGACTGCCATCAACCAGACGCAAGGCGCTTCGCCCTGACCGCCGAACCGTCTGCCGTGAAACGCGGCGGCGCATGACCAAAGAACGGCCCAGCGCCGATGAAACGAGCGTTTGAACCAGATGAGGCCTCTCGGCCGTGCTCATGGTCCAGGTTTGAACACGCTTGGATAGCCCGCAAACCAGGCTTGCCAAGGCGAGGCCGACCAGACCTGACCTTGCACGCCAGCCGAGCTGCAATCGCGACGCCCTAAAAAGATTTGCCGCGACGTAGACGGTTGGGCTGGCGGTATCCTTTCCAGCTCGCGCCAGCGCGGCACGCAGCCGCGCCGATGCAAGCAGCAGTTCGAGCCGCGTTACTCCGTCGTCAGCGGCGGAGCGCTCACCTGGAAGCGTATCCAGCCTGGCCACGGCCCGGCAGGAGTCCGACATATCCCGGTATGCCCGACGTGTCTGCTCCAGGCGAGGTTGCGAAACGCGGTGATAAGAATTGCCGCGGTGGATGCGGTAGTTACCGAGCGCGAACGGCAATTGGTCAATCAGTCCCGCTACCGCCGCCGCACGCAGCAGGACCGCGTCGGCGCTGATGCGCCACCGCTGTGTCGGCAGTGGAAGCGCCTTCACGAGCTTGCGGCGGTTGAAAGCGTTTCCCGACGTCGGCATGAACCGGAAATGACCGCGTTCCAGGAGGTCGGGCAGCATATCGCCTTCGACCGGTTCAAGCGGATAGAATCCAGTCCGCCTCCCCGCTTCCATCGATGATGTTCAATCTGAAGCCGATTGCCGCGACGTCGTCGTGCCAAGCTACCGAGATGAGCTCCGCCGCGTCGGGCTCCAGCGTGTCGTCAGCGTCCAGAAAGATGACAATATCGCTGGTGGCAACTTCGAATCCGGAGTTGAATCCCGAAGCCTGCCCCCCGTTGGCCTTTTCGATCAAGATCAGGCGACCGCCGAACGATCGCGCGACATCCGCGCTGTCGTCGCTCGAACCGTCGACGACGACGATAAGCTGATCGACCGGACGTGTCTGTGAAAAGACGGAGTCGAGGCAGGCGCGCAGGAAATGGCCATAGTCGTGGCACGTCACCACAATCGAGATGCTGGGCTTCACGCGCACCGGATCGAAAAAAGAGGTAGACGCCATTCGACCCGGCCAGCACCGATGCCCCCCGAACTGATTCGGACGCTATCCGTCATAGCCTGGACGATTTCCGCCAATGTCCTCGCGTGCAACGCTCGAGAGCCCGAATTGGCCTTTGGCCCGGGCGCTCAATCTCCGTTTTACATCAGCTGAAAGGCCGTTGACTGCGGAGCGCGAGACGCCTGAGAGAACGCCGGCCGGAAGCTGATTGAGCAACGTCGCCGAAGTCGAACTTGTCGGATATTTGCGCAGATAGCGCGTCGCGGCCGACGCCGAACGAGCGGCCACCGCGTTGTTGTAGTCCTGCTGTTGCGTATCTTGTCTGGCACCCTGGCGATCACCACCGACCTGCGTCGTGCAGGCTCCCGTCGACAAGCCGATGACGGAAGCCATCAGCATTGCCCGGCCAATATTGCGTAACTTCGCTTTTTCCATGGTCGGTGGCACCAATGGGACCATCATAGTGAACTCAGTCGGGCGGATTGGCAAGGTATCCACCGACGTTCTCGGCGCCTCCGCAATCTGTTTTCTCCAAGGCTTAGATTATTTAGGCCTAATCGATAGAAGTCCTCGTTTGCGCTACCGAGACATGTGAGCTTTCTTTCATGCGATCGCAGGAGAGCACCATGACGTCACTCGCTTCCCGTCCCTGGGTCCCGGCCGATTGTGAAACCTACATCCAGCGATTGGCGGCCTCCACCAGCCGCCAATCCGCCGCCGAGGTCGAGGCGGCACTCCAGGCCGCCATCGACGAGAACCGCACGATCCACGAGGCGGACTGCATCAACCTCAACCCGGCGACCAACGTGATGAACCCGAAGGCCGAAGCCGCACTCGCGTCGGGACTGGGTTCGCGTCCGTCGCTTGGCTATCCCGGCGACAAATATGAGATGGGCCTGGAAGGCGTTGAGAAGATCGAAGTCATCGCGGCCGAACTGGCGGCGGAGGTGTTTGGCGCCCGTTATGCCGAAATTCGCGTACCGTCTGGCGCCATAGCGAACCTCTATGCGTTCATGGTGGCAGCCAAGGCGGGCGACTGCATCATTGCGCCACCCGCTTCGATCGGCGGCCACGTAACGCATCATTTGGCCGGCTGCGCCGGGCATGTATGGCATCGAGACTCACGCCGCTCCCGTCGATGCAAAAGGCTACACGGTGGATGTGGATGGTCTGCGCGCATTGGCGCACAAGGTCAGGCCGAAAATGATCACCATCGGCTCAAGCCTGAACCTGCTGCCGCACCCGATCCGCGAGATACGCGCGATTGCCGACGAGGTAGGCGCGCTGGTGCTGTTCGATGCAGCGCATCTGTGCGGCATGATTGCCGGCCATGCCTGGCAACAGCCGCTGGAGGAAGGCGCGCATCTGATGACGATGTCGCACCTACAAGAGCCTCGGCGGGCCACCATCGGGCCTGATCGTCACCAACGACGCCGATATTGCGCAAAAACTCGATGCAATCGCCTTTCCGGGCATGACGGCCAATTTCGACGCCGCGAAATCGGCCTCGCTGGCCATCGCCTTGCTCGACTGGAAAGTGCACGGCAAAGGCTACGCGGCGATGATGGCGGAAACCGCGACAGCACTGGCCGGAGCAACTTGCGGAGCGCGGCCTGCCGGTCTTCAAGCCGAACGGCGTCTACACGACGTCGCACCAGTTCGCGCTGGAAGCCGCGGAGTTCGGCGGCGGACAGGCGGCCGCAAAAAGGCTGCGCAGATCCAACGTGCTGACCTGCGGCATAGGCCTGCCCATCGACGCGGTTGAGGGCGACATGAACGGCCTGCGTTTCGGAACGCCCGAAATCGTGCGCTGGGGTATGACCGCCGCCGACATGCCGGAACTCGCCGCTTTGATCGCGCGTGGCCTGCGCGGCAATGACGATCCCCAGGACGTCGCGCGCGATGTGTCGGCCTTCAGGCGTCGCTTTTCCCGTCTGCACTTCGTGAACTGAACCGGTCGGCGCGCCGGGGAAGCGACGCCGACTTTTCATCAATAGGAGGACTACCAATGCGCAAGCTTGTGCAAACGATGACGGCTGCCCTGCTGGCAGCCACCGCAATCGGAACCGGCGTGGCCTGGGCCGATATCCAGATCGGCGTCGCTGGACCGATGACCGGACCCAACGCCGCTTATGGCGCGCAATACAAGGCCGGTGTCGAAGCGGCCGTCGCGCAGATCAATGCAGCCGGCGGCGTGCTGGGCGAGAAGCTGAACGTCGTCGGTGGGCGACGATGTCTCCGATCCCAAGCAGGGCGTTTCGGTGGCCAACAAATTCGTCGCCGATGGCGTGACCTTCGTGGTCGGGCACTACAATTCCGGCGTCACCATACCGGCGTCGGAAGTCTATGCCGAAAACGGCATTCTCTTCGTCACGCCGACGGCGACCAACCCGCTGGTGACCGAACGGGGTCTCTGGAATGCGTTCCGCGCCTGCGGACGCGACGACCAGCAGGGCATTGTCGCCGCAAAATTCATTCTCGAAAAAATGAAGGACAAGAAGGTCGCGATCGTCGACGACAAATCGACCGCCGGCCAGGGCCTGGCCGACGAGATGCGCAAGGCCTACCAGGCGGGCGGCGGCAAGGAAATTCTCTCCGAGCAGATCAATCCCGGAGAAAAGGACTACTCCGCGCTCGTCGCGAAGATCAAACAGGCAAACGCCGATGTCCTCTTCTATGGCGGCCAACATACGGAAGCCGCACTGATCGTTCGCCAGATGAGAGACCAGGGCGTGCACACCGTCCTGATGGGTGGGGACGGCATCTCGAACAGCGAGTTCGGCGCGATCGGCGGCGATGCGGCGGCTGGCACGCTGATGACCTCGTTTCCCGATCCGACGACATTCACGACCGCCAAGGATGCGGTCGAAGAGTTGACCAAGCGTGGTGTGCCGCTGGAAGCGATCACCCTCTACGCCTACGCGGCGACGCAGGTTATCGCGGACGGCATCACGAAGGCCGGCAGCGCCGACACGCACAAGGTCTCGGACTATCTCCACTCGGGCGCGGAAATCTCGACCGTGCTCGGGTCGATCTCCTACGACGCCAAGGGCGATATCAAGCAACCGGGATTCGTCGTCTTCGAATGGAAACAGGCTGACGGCAAGCTCGCCCCTGTCGCATATTGACCGGCAAACTGCCGGGGCGCCGGCTCTTCACGGCGCCCCAGCAGTTTGGCAAGAACAAGGCGATTGTCCTTGCCGGCGATTTGCCTCAAAATTTCTCCCGACTATCGGGAGAATCCGCCAATCGCTGTTGCCCCACCACGACCCCGCATGCCGGCATTGAATGCGCTCAAGGCCTTCGAGGCGGCGGCGCGTCACGAAAGCTTTGCCAAGGCTGCCGACGAGTTGGGCGTCACCGCGGCGGCCGTTTCCCATCAGGTTAAGGCGCTGGAAGAGTGGCTCGGCGGGGCGCTGTTTGCGCGCCACGCACAGGGCCTCAGCCTGACCGAGACGGGAAGACGGGTATTGCCCGCATTCGTCGGCGCATTCGACGCCATGGGCGATGCGGTGCAGCTCATGCGCGGCCTGACGCCGCAAAGGCAGTTATCGATTGCCGCCTTGCCATCGGTTGCGCAGCTGTGGCTGGGACCTCGCCTGCCCGAACTGCGCAAGGCGTTCCCGAACCTGCGTCCATCGATCCATGCCCTGGAAGAGCCGCCGAACTTCCGGCGCGAGCCGTTCGATCTGGCAATCTTCTATCGCGACGCGCCCTCGCCGCGGCTGGTCGAAACACCGGTCTGCGATGACGTCATCTTCCCGGTCTGCACGCCGGCTTTGGCGGCCGAGCTCATATCGGTCTGCGGACCTTAACCAGATGCAGCTCTTGTTCGACACGAGCTGGACTCGCGACTGGCCGATCTGGCTCAAGGCGGCAGGTGAACCGGAGATTTCGGTACAGAACGGATTGGGCTTTTCGCTCTTCAGCCTGGCGCTCCAGGCGGCCATCGACGGCGCCGGCGTCCTTGTCGCGCACGAAGCACTTGTCCAGGACGCGCTTGCAAAGGGCACACTCGTCGCCCCCTTCCCCGTCAAAGCCCGGACGGGCGCGTCATTGGCGATACTCTACCCTGCCAGCGCCTCCAATGAGGCATTGGAAGTGGCGAAATGGCTGGCTCGAACTGACAGCAAGTAGTCTCGCCTTTCCCTGCGCGAAGCACTCCTTGCGGGATCGGCCGGCTATCGCTGCGTGCTTTCACGCACCTTGAGCTCGAACCCCAGGTCGATCGCCGGTCGCGAGGGCTCGGCCCCGGCCAACCTGTCGAGAATCATCTGCACGGAGCGTCGGCCGATCTCGTAGCGCGGCGTGCGCACGCTGGTCAGCGTCGGGAATGCGACGCGCATCATGTCGAGATCGTTGAAGCCGCAAATTCCCATCCTGCGCGGCACGGCGATACCGGCGCGGTGGCACTCGAACAGCACGCCCAGCGCAAGGTCGTCATTGTTGCAGAAGACCGCGTCGAGGTCCGGCACCCTGGCGCACGCATCGGCAAGCAATTGGCCGCCCAGAGGGATGCTCGACGGGGTCAGCGTCGTGGTGATCAGGGTGGGATCGAAAAGGTCCGCATCTTCCATGGCGCGGCGATAGCCCGCCAGGCGGCGCTGCGAGCGCGGGTCCATCCGTGCGCCGATAAAACCGATGCGGCGATATCCAGCGGCGATGAGATGGTTGGTCGCCACCCTGCCGCCTTCGAAATGCGAAAATCCCACAAGCATGTCGACGGGATCGTCGCCGGTTTCCATGATCTGCACGATCGGGCAGCCTGCATCTTCCAGCAGCTTGCGCGTAGCCTCGGCCTGATCGATGCCAGACACGATCAGCGCTGTCGGGCGCTGACCGAGAAACATCCTGGCCAGCCGCTCCTCTTCGAGCGGGGAATAATGCGTATTGGCGATCTGGATCTGGAGCCGGCTGCTGGCGAGTTGGTCGTAAATGCCGCGCACCGTATCGGCGAACACGATGTTGGTCAGCGACGGCACCAGAACGCCGACCACGTCGCCACGTGCCGAGGCGAGCGCGCGTGCGTTGGGATCGGGAACGTAGCCGAGTTGTTCGACGGCATTGTCGATCTGGCCGCGCAGCTCTGCCGAGACTTGCGTGGGGTCGCGCAGCGCCCGCGAGACGGTGATTGCAGCCACGCCGGCGAGCTGGGCAACGTCGGCGATGGTCGGACGCCCGGCGCCCCGCCTGCCTGCCTTGCGGCTGCGGCCACTCCCTTGCACTGCTGCATCATCCCCCACGCTGATCGTCCCCGCCTCGGAATCTCAAACTCTCGACGTCCTTCGAGCCGACATACCAGTCCGCCGCCGCAACTTCATCGAAGACGATCGAGATTTCAGTCTCGGGCAAGTTTGTCGCCTCCGAAATCGCGGCAGCGACCTTGTTGCTGATTGCAGCCTTCTTGCCCCTCGGATCGTCGGCGATCGCCTCTCTGACAATTGTGATGCGCACAAACGGCATGGACCTGCCTCCGGAGTAGCCGCGCTGACCAGCGAAGCCATAAGGCTGAACCGCGCTTGCGCATGATTTGCATGGTAACGCTATCATGACAAGACGCAGGTTTACCACCACTGCGCGAGGCAGCCAGGATCAGTGCAACAAAGGCAGTGTGTCAGGTAAAATGTGGACAAGAAGCTTCAACAAAGCTCCATTCATTCATCAGTGAACAAGCAACGCCAATCAGCAGAACTCATATCAGAATCTCCTTTACAACCCCAAATGGTAGCGCTACCTCAATATGGCTGCGGTTTTCGAGAGGACGGAAACACAGCATTGAGGAAGGACCGCTCCGACAAGGTTTCGTTCGGGCATTGGAGGACTTTTCGCAACAAAATCGGACCCACTTGGGCCGTTGGCGCAAGCCATAATGGGAGGACGTTTCGATGATGAAATTCCGCGTCGGCGGCATCGTTGCCGCCACTGCTCTCGCCATGCTCACTTCATCCGCCCTTGCAGAGCCGGAAGTTGTCCCGGGCCCTTCAGCCGAACCGGAATGTTTCTGCGCCCTGGGCGCCGGAGACCAAATTCTTCAAGTTTCCCAAGAAGGAAGGCCCTTATCGCGTCGCACTGGCGAACGGTTACATCGCCAACACCTGGCGCATCCAGATGATCCAGACGGCGAAAGCCTACGCCGCCCAACCGGATGTCGCCGCCAAGCTGAAAGAATTCAAGGTCGTCTCGACCGGCGAGGACGTGCCGGCGCAGATCTCGGCAATCAACAATTTCATCGACTCGGGCTATGACGCGATCGTCGTCAACGCGCAGAATCCGACGGCTTTCGCGCCGGTGATCAAGCGCGCCAAGGACGCCGGCGTCATTCTGGTCGCATTCGACAACATCCTCGATACCGAGGACGCCATCAACGTCAACGTCGACCAGAAGGGGCTGGGTGTGCTGTGGGCCGATTGGCTGGCCAAGCACCTGCCGGACGGCGGCAAGATCCTGGAAGTTCGTGGCGTTGCCGGCACATCCGTCGACACCGACCGGCATAACGGCATCCACGAGACATTCGCCGCGACCGGCAAGAAGTGGGAGGTTGTGGAGGTGATGGGCAAATGGGATGACCCGACCGCCCAGAAAGCCACGGCAGACGCCATTGCCGTGCACAAGAAGTTCGACGGCATCACCGCGCAAGGCGGCGACACCGGCGTGGTGCAGGCGGTGATCGACGCCAAGCACCCCTTCGTGCCCTTCGGCGGCGAGACCGAGAACGGGTTCCGCAAGTTCTGCTCGAAGTTTGCCGGGGAAGGTCTGAAGTGCACCTCGGCCGGCACCGGCCCAGCACAAGTCGCCGTCGCCATCAAAACCGCCATCACCGCGTTGGAAGGCAATGTCGTGCCGCAGTCGGTGAAGCTGCCGTTGGCGATCGTCTCGGATCCCGACTTCAAGGAAGGCCAGGACTTTTTCCCGGACCAGTCGGACAATTTCTTCGTCGGCAACTCCTTCCCGACCTGCGGCATCAACTTCTCCGCACAGGAGATCATGGGTCAGTCGAAAGAGAACCAGTAAGAGTCTGACCTGACTCAAGATTACGGCGTCGCGGACTTATCCGCGGCGCCCTGCTTGATTACTGTTTTGCCGGGGAGCCCATGAGCGCTGCGAATGATCCGCCGCCTGCCGCTTTCTTTCGCATGGAAGGCGTGTCGAAGCGCTACGGCGGCGTGCGCGCGCTCGAAAAGGCGGAACTGAGCGTCCGAGCCGGCCGCATCCACGCCATCCTGGGGGAAAACGGCGCCGGCAAATCGACGCTCATCAAGATCATGGCCGGCGTCGTCGCTCCCGATGAAGGCAGCATGCTGCTGGACGGGGCAGAAGTTCAGTTCGGCGCTCCAGCACAGGCTGCCGCCGCTGGCATCGCCTGCGTCTTTCAGGAGCTCTCGCTGATCCCCGACCTGAGCGTCGCGGACAACATCTCGATTTCCTCGCCGCCGCGCCGTTTCGGCCTGATCGATCGCCGCGCGCAGCGGCGGATCGCGCAAGAAGCCTTGGCGCGCGCCGGAGCCAGCGACATCCATCCTCGTTCGCTCGTCAAGGACTTGCCTCTGTCGCGGCGGCAACTCGTCGAAATCGCAAAGGCGCTGGCCTGGAAGCCGCGCATCCTCATCCTCGATGAAGCAACGTCGGCCCTCACCGCAAGCGACGTCGAACGCGTCTTCGCGGTGCTGAAGCGCCTGCGCTCGGAGGGCATGGCCCTGCTCTACATCTCGCACCGCATGCACGAGATCGCCCAACTGGCCGACGAATGCACCGTGTTCCGAAACGGCCGTAACGTGGCCAGCTACGAGGCCGGGACCCGCAGCGACAATGAAGTCGTCGAAATGATGATCGGCCGCGAATACCACAACGTTTTCCCGCCGAAGCCCGCACCTGCCGTTTCAGATGCCCCGCCGGTGCTGGAATGCAGACAACTCGGCTGGACCGACAGGCTGCGCGACATTTCGTTTTCGATCGCCAAGGGCGAGGTCGTCGGTCTGGGCGGCCTCGACGGCCAGGGGCAGCGCGAACTTTTGCTGGCCCTATTCGGCGTTCTGCGCGGCACGACCGGCAACGTGCTCATTGATGGCAAGGCGGTTCGGCTGGGCAGCCCGGCGGCAGCGCGTGCAGATGACATCGGCATGGCGCTTATCCCTGAGGACCGCAAGACCGAAGGCCTGATGCTGCCGATGACGGTGCGCGAAAATCTCTCATTCGCCGCACTCGACCGAGTTTCCAGCAAAGGCATAATCGACCGCGCCGCCGAAGAAAAACTGATCGACGAGATGGTCAAGCTGCTGACGATCAAGACCGCCGGCCTCGATATCGCGGTCGGCGCGTTGTCGGGCGGCAACCAGCAGAAGGTCGTCATTGCGAAATGGCTGATGCGGCAGCCGCGCCTCATCCTGCTCAACGATCCGACGCGCGGCATTGATGTCGGCACGAAACAGGAACTCTACCAGCTCCTGCGCAAGCTGGCGGACGCGGGCGCGGCGATCCTCTTTTATTCCACCGACTATGACGAATTGATCGGCTGCTGCGACCGGGTGCTTGTGCTCTACGACGGCGGCATCGTGCGCAAACTGGAGGGCGAGGCGATAACCGTGCACGCCCTTATCGCGAGCGCCCTCAACATCGAGGCTGAGCGAGGCACGGCGGCATGAAGGAATGGCGCTACTGGTTCGCCGAGCAAAAAGCCACGCTGATGGCGTTCGGCATTTTTGTCGTGATGTTCACCATCTACACGGCCAATCACCCCGCTGGCTTCACGGCAAACGTGGTGCAGACGGCGGCCAACAAGGGCGTGTTGCTCGCCTTCGTTGCCATGGCGCAGACGCTCGTCGTCATTACCGCCGGCATCGACCTGTCCGTGGGCATGATCTTCATCCTTACCAATTGCCTGGCGTCCTGGCTCGTGCTGGGCACGGCGGCCGAAACAACTTTCGGCGTAATCGCGGTGCTGGCGGCCGGGCTCGCCTGCGGCGCGCTTAACGGCGCGATCGTCATCTACGGTCGCCTGCAACCGATCGTGACGACGATCGCAACCGGCGCCATCTTCTTCGGCCTCGCATTGTTGTTGCGGCCGTTCCCCGGAGGGTCGGTCAATGAAGGTCTCGCCGATGCGCTGACCGGCCGCGTATTTGGAGTCATACCGGCGAGCCTGATCGCTCTCGCAATGGTCGTGCTTGTCGTTTGGGTGCCGTTCAGCCGATCGGTCTATGGGCGCGCCGCCTTTGCCTCGGGCTCGTCGGAGGTCGCGGCCTATATGTCCGGCATGCCGATCCGCCGGGCCAAATTTCTCGCTTATGCGCTGGCCGGCCTGCTCGCCTCGATCGGCGGGCTGTTCCTCACCTTCTTCACCTATACAGGCGAAGCGGCCCTTGCCAGCGGCAATGCCTACACGCTCTTTTCCATCGCGGCGGTGGTGCTTGGCGGCGTTTCGCTGTTCGGCGGCAAGGGCAGCGTCATCGGCGCGATATTTCGGCGCGCTTGCCTTCCGCACGATCGGGGACCTTCTTTTCGTCTTCGACTTCGACCCGCTGTGGCAGCCACTCTTCCAGGGCGTCGTGTTGCTGATCGCCGTCAGCCTGGGGGCCTTCGGGCTGTTCCGTGTCCGCAACCGGCTGGAGTGGTTCGGATGAGCGATCTAACCAGCGAGCGGAGGCTGCCCCGCCAGATGCCAAAGCTTCTACGCCGCATTGACCCCGCCGTTGCGACTTCCTTCGCTTGTATCGTGTTGCTGCTTGCCTTCGGCAGCTTCTATTCGACAAGCTTCCTTTCGCCGGAATATCTGCTGCAGCAGCTGAAGGTCGCCTCCTTCCTCGGTGTTATCGCCACCGGCATGATGATCGTCATCCTGCTCGGCCAGATCGACCTGTCGGTTCCCTGGTCTGTCGCGATGGGTGGCATGATGGCCTGCGCCGCAGCCGCCTTCGGGCCGGCAGGCGAAGCTTTTGCCATTCCGTTCGGCATCCTTTGCGGCATGGCGATCGGCGTCGTGAACGGCTTCGGCGTTGCCTATCTGCGCATTCCATCGATGATCATCACGCTGGCGACCAATGCGGTCGCGCAAGGGCTGATGGTCGTCTACACGGGCGGTTTCTCGCCGCAGGATTCGGCGACCACCGCCATGCGTTATCTGGCGACGGGAGATCTTCTGCCCGGCATTCCGAATGCGGTCATCATCTGGGCCATCGTCGGCGCGGTGGCAGTCTTTGCCCTGACACGCACGACATTCGGCCGCTCCGTCTATGCCATCGGCAATCGCGAGCGCGCCGCCTATCTGTCCGGCGTCAACACCCGCCGCATTGTGCTCATCGCCTTCGTCGTTTCAGGTGCGCTCAGCGCGCTTGGCGGCGTCCTGCTGGCGGGGTACGCGTCGAAGGCCGCCCAGTCGATGGGCGACGCCTATCTGCTTCCGTCCATCGCCGCCGTGGTGCTGGGCGGCACGTCGATCCTGGGCGGACGCGGCAGCTATCTGGGCACCGTCGCCGGCGTGATCCTGATCACCCTGCTCCAGTCCATCCTGGCGGTGATGCAGATGCCCGAAGCGGGACGCCAGATCACCTATGGCATCGTTATTCTGTTAATGCTGTTGCTCTACGGTAGGGCTCCGGCAAGCCGCTGATTATCATGAATGATTCGAAACAAGCTGAACGGGGTGTTGCCTCCGCCGTCGTCATCATGGGCGTCGCCGGCTCCGGCAAGACTGCTGTCGGCCAACAGATCGCAAAGCGGCTCGGCGTGCGCTTCATCGAAGGCGACCGTTTTCATCCACCGCGCAACGTGGCGCTGATGTCGGCCGGTACGCCGCTGACCGACGAAGACCGCATCGAATGGCTGAATGCGATTGGGCAAGAAATCGCCAATGCTTTTGCGCGTGGCCAGTCGACAATCACCGCCTGCTCGGCCTTGAAGCGGAGCTATCGCGACCGGCTGCGCAGCTACTGTCCCGACATCCAGTTCCTGTATCTCGAGATCGACAGGCCGACGGCCACGCAACGCGTCGGATCCCGCCGCGGCCACTTTATGCCTTCGAGCCTTGTCGACAGCCAATTCGAAGCTCTGGCGCCGCCCGATCCGGACGAGTGGCACACCACCGTGAACGCAAGCGCATCTTTGGGCGACACCGTCTCGGCAGCACTAGGCTCGCTGCGTCTCCGGCAGGAGAGCAAAGCCTAGAGGGTTAAGGTCAGGGAGACGCGCCGTCGGAGTCATCTCGGTCATTGCCCAGCCACATGAATACGGAGAGCCCGACCGTCATCGCCACTCCGGTCAACAGCAGGAGCACCGGATAGACTAGCAATTTCACGTCGTCCTGCGCCACCTTGAAGACCAGCACCAGGCCCTCCAGGAAGATCGCGATCGAAATGATCGTGACAAACCTCGAGAAGTTGCTGCGAAATCTCGATTTCTTATGCACGCCGCGCCATTCCAGCGCCTCTTCCTCGAACAAGTGCTTGGTGACATCGAGGATCGCGATCGCGATGACGACGTATCCCACTGCGTCGATGATGATGTATCCGAGATCGCCCGCGCTGAGCAGCTGGCGCGCATCCATGATCGCCTTGACGATCTGATACCCGGCATAGCCGATCAGCGTTGCGGCCAGCAAAAACAGAAGCGAGGCTGCGGCGGCGAACAATACCCGGCCCAATTGCTTCATACGTGTCGTTCCCCATTCCGAGACGTCGAAACGTATCTAGACCGGTTTGCGTTTAGATTGAAGCATTCTGCCGGCGACGACGGTCAATGGCGCGCAGTTACGCTCCAGTTGCGCTTGCCGGACGGCGCGGCGTCATTTCCTTCTTTTTCGGCGGCGGCAGCAGGCCCTCTCTTTGCGCCTGTTTTCTAGCTGCTTTTCGCGTCCGCCGAATAGCCTCCGCCTTTTGCCTGGTCTTTCTTTCAGAAGGTTTTTCGTAGGCTCTACGCGCCTTCATTTCACGAAAAACGCCTTCCCGCTGAAGCTTCTTTTTCAAGACCCGAAGGGCCTGGTCGACGTTGTTGTCTCTTACAAGTACCTGCACTATTTCTCCTTGCTGACCTCGCGGCGCGAGGGCGTTTCGGCGCCGAAGCGGCGGCCGAAGGCACGCACCATAGTCGCTTTCGCTCAGAATACGAGCCTCATCTGAAAAGGTTGCAGGGCAGCCCGCCAACGGCAATTCACGATGAAGTCCAATTGCGCTTCGCAGTCCGGTCTAGCAAGTCGAACCCCAGCGAACGGTACAGTCGAGGGTAACTGTGCTCGGATCCGCGTCATCGCGTTCAATCAATTCACGATGCTGTCGCAAGCGTCGTCAGGTTATGGCTCTCCCAAGCCGCCATTGCGATGCCGTCCTGGCCAATAATGGCGACATCCTCCGGAACCCGCTTGCCGAGCACATGAACCGCGGCGTCACGCACACCAATGGCCATGACGTCATTGCCGCAAATCACGGTGTCCACTTTCGCGCGACGAAGCAGGACAACAGCCTCTTTGAGGCCTGGCTCATAGGTGTAGTGAGCATGTGCTCAGGGTCATCGCCAACGGCATCCACTGGGCAAAATCAGAAACACACCGATGACCGCAATCTTGAAAACTGGCATCGCAAGGAGCCGCGCCACCAGCGCTCAAGGTGAAGCCTAGGAGTCCTCCTGTGGGGGCTCGGGCCGCGTTCTCTTCGCCCGGATTCCCGCAAACCCGGGGGACTTCGAAACCGTCCCGAAACGCCTGACCGTCCGCGTCACCCTTGCGAGTATGCACCCGTGCGGGAAGCCAGCAACCGCTCGATATAGGAAAAGGCGTCGTAGATGAGCACCGCCAAGATGCCGACGACAAGCCCGCCTTGCACCACAAAGGCCAGGTTGTTGGACAGGAGCCCTGCGATGATGACCTCGCCAAGTGTCTTTGCCGCCACGGTCGAGCCGATGGTAGCGGTGGCGAGGTTGATGACAAAAGACAGCCTGATCCCAGCCAGGATGACCGGCGTGGCAAGCGGAAACTCCACTTTCCAGAGCCGCTGCCAACCGGTCATGCCGACGCCGTTGGCTGCCTCGATCACCGGCTTGGGTAGCGTCGAAAAACCTGTCAGGGCATTTTCGAAGATCGGCAGCAATCCATAGAGGAAGAGCGCGATCAAGGTGGGCTTTTCGCCGAAGCCGACGGCCGGCACCGCGAGGGCTAGAACAGCGACGGGTGGAAATGTCTGGCCGATGTTCACCAGGCTGCGAGACAGAGGCAAGAACTCCGCGCCGATCGGACGAGTTACCAGGACGGCCAGGCCAAGCGCTACGACCGTGGCCGCCGCGGTTGCGATAAATACCGTCTGCAGATGTAGGAGCGCCAGGGTCAGCAGGTCGCCCTGATTGTAGATCGGCGGCGCATTGTTTTCCGTGAGTGGCCTGAACACGCCGGCAAACGCCTCCGGCCGCACCAGGAATGCGACAAGCAGCACAAGCGCAGCAAGGCGCAGCAAAAGCGGGATGTAGCGCGTCATGCCGCTGGTCTCGCAGCGTGGCGGGCCAGGCCATCGACGGTGACTCTTCCGAGCGATTTGCCGTCCGTTTCCACGACCGGGGGCCGACCGTCGGCCGGACCACAAGAGGACGGGCAAGCGCGTCGCGCTGGTTGATCTCCGCCGCGATCGGTTCGCCGGTAGCCTTGCCTTTCTCGACGGCGTCAGCGACCTTCAACAATGACAGCAGCCGGAACGGCCTGTCGGTGCTGCCGATCAGCGTTTCGACGAACGCGCTTGCAGGATTGGCGAGAATCTCGGCCGGCGTGGCGTGCTGGATCAGCTTGCCGTCGTCCATGACCGCGATCTTGTCGCCAAGATGCACAGCTTCTTCCATGTCGTGGGTGACCAGGATGATGGTTGTGCCGAACCGTTTCTGGATCGCCAGCAAATCCTCCTGCGCCTTGTTGCGGATCACCGGATCGAGGGCTCCGAACGGCTCGTCCATGAGCAGCACGTTCGGCTCGGCGGCGAGTGCACGCGCAACGCCGACACGCTGTTGCTGGCCGCCCGAAAGTTCGTGCGGATATCTGGGGCCGTAAACGGCAGGCTCAAGCTGGAATAGGCCAAGCAGTTCCTCGACACGATCGTCGATCCGCTTCTGCGGCCAGCCCAGCAGAGCCTGGCACGGTGGCGATGTTCTGCGCCACTGTGCGATGCGGAAACAGCCCATGGCCCTGAATTGCGTAGCCGATGCGACGGCGCAGCTCGTAGGGCGGCAACGTTCGATTGTCCTCACCGTCGACCGTGATGGTGCCGGAGGTCGGCTCGACCAGCCGGTTGATCGTGCGCATCAGCGTGGTCTTGCCCGAACCTGAGGTGCCGACGATGACCAGCACGCTGCGCGGTGCGATGACCAGCGAGACATCATCCACGACGGTCGCCGCATCATAGCGCTTGGTTACGTTCTTCAGTTCGATCATGCGCTTCGCGCTCCCTTGCGCGTTGTAAGCTCGATTATGGCGTCGAGGAGAATGGCTGCGGAGAGAGCAAGTGCCACGGTTGGAACAGCGCCCAGCAGGACCAAGTCCATCGCGGTCTGGCCGATACCCTGGAACACAAAAACACCGAGGCCCCCGCCTCCGATCAGCGCGGCAATCGTTGCAAGGCCGATGTTCTGCACCAGCACAATGCGGATGCCGGTCAGGATGACCGGAAATGCCAGGGGGAGTTCGACTTTTGTCAGACGCTGACGGTCGGTCATGCCGACGCCGCGCGCGGCATCATTGACGGCGCGCGACACGCCGGCCAGCCCCACAACCGTGTTCGAGACGACCGGAAGGAGGGAATAGAGAAACAGCGCAACAAAAGCAGGCGCCGCGCCAATGCCGCGAATGCCGAGTGCGGCCGCGCCCGGCACGTTCGCCGCCACCCAGCCCAGCGGCGCGATGAGAATGCCGAACAGCGCGATCGAGGGGATCGTCTGGATAATGTTCAAGACATTAAGTACGGGGTCTCGCAGTCTGTCGACGCGATGGGCGACGATGCCGAGCGGGATACCTACGATCACCGCACCCACAAGCGAGCCAAGCGCGAGCCAGATATGCCGCACGATCTCGGCATGAAAAGTGTCGGCACGGCTGGCATATTCTTTCAGGATCGACAGGTCGTCCCATACCCCCGTCGCCAAGATGCCCCAAATGCGCTAACGGTCGCGAAAAGACCCAGGATCCGGGCGACCGGCGTCACTTTCAAACGCGTCAGCGCGTCCGTCGTCAGCAGCGCAAAGGCGAAGGCAAGCAGCCAGAAACCAGAGGCCGGCGACACGCGGGCATAGCTATTGCCCTCAGGCGTGAGATGGCTTCCGGCCAAGCCGATGAAGAGAGCCAACGCGAGGATCGCCCCCAGGCCGGCAAGCAGGCGAAGCCGGGCATTGGCTGACAGGAGCGCTATGGCAGCGCCCACGATGAGAATCGCCGCAAGCGTCGCCGCGGCCCATGCCGGCAATGCCGAGAAGACGCCCACCGCCTCGCCGGCGACGATGCGGTTGGCGCGGACATTGGCGAACGGCGCAAGGAACAAGCCGTAGGCCGCCAGCAGGCCGATGATCGTGCCTAGCTTGTCGATGACGAAGCGGTTCTGGCCGACGGCCCCTGCCCGGCCCAGGACCGCGGAGCCGGCGATTTCCGGCCCCGCAGGTGTTGCCGTCATTTCAGGAACCCGTTCTTCTTCAGGAAGTCCTCGGCGACCGCCTTGGCAGGTTCACCGCCAACCTGAACACGTCCATTCAGGTCCTGTAGCGTCGCCAAGTCGAGTTTCTCGAAAACCGGCTTGAGCAATTCCTCGATCTTCGGATGTTCCTTCAGCACGGCTTCGCGGATAATCGGCGCAGGCTGATAGACCGGCTGCACATGCTTGTCGTCGTCGAGCACGACGAGGCCGGATGGCGCGATGCCTCCATCGGTGCCGTAGACCATGGCGGCGTTCACCTCATTGGTCTGGTTCGCCGCAGCCGCGATCGTCGCGGCCGTGTCGCCGCCTGACAGGGTGATCAACTGTTCCGGCTTCAGGGCAAATCCATAGGTTGTCTGGAACGCCGGCAAGGCCGCCGCCGAGTTGACGAACTCGGAGGACGCGGCAAGCTTCACGGCTCCGCCGCCGGCGACGTATTTGCCGAAATCGCTCAGGCTGGCGAGCTTGTTCGGTTCGGCGATGTCCTTGCGCAAGGCAATCGCCCATGTGTTGTTGGCCGGCGACGGCGCAAGCCAAACGATCTTGTTGGCGTCATAGTCGAGCTTCTTCGCCGTCTCGAACCCCTTGGCCGCATCCTTCCAAATCGGATCATCGGCCTTCTCGAAGAAGAACGCGGCGTTGCCGGTGTATTCGGGATAGATGTCGATCTCGCCTGCGATGATCGCCTTGCGAACCACCGGCGTTCCGCCGAGCTGGATCCGATCTGTGGCCGGGATCTCGTTGGCGTTGAGAACGGCAAGAATGATGTTGCCAAGCACCCCACCTTCGGTGTCGATTTTCGACGACACGACGACCTGTGCATTGGCGGCTGCCGCGCTGGCTAGCAATAGCCCCGCGGCCAGCAGCGATTTGGTTGAAGTTTGCATTTTTATCTCCTGGTTGTGGATGTGAGGGATTGTGATCGTTAGGACCGGGCCGAGCGGTTCAGCCTCTTTTCGAGCCAGCGGCTGTAGCGCGAGCCCGTCAGACACAGGGCGAAATAGATTGCAGCGACGAACAGATAGGATTCGTCATAGAAACCCAGCCATTGCGGATCGGTTGCAGCAGCCTTGGCGGCATTGAGCAGGTCGAACACGCCGATCACGGCAAGCAGCGACGTCGCCAGCAAAAAGCCTATGGCCAGGTTGACCATGCCGGGAATGACAACGCGCAAGGCCTGCGGCAGCACGACCAGTTGCATCGATCGCCAGTAACCGATGCCAAGCGCAGTTGCGGCCTCGTACTGGCCGGGCGGCACGGTCTGGAGGCCGCCGCGCACCACTTCCGCGATATAGGCGGCCCAAAACAGCGTTATCATGATCGCCGCGCGATACATCTTGTCGAGCACGAGGCCCTCCGGCAGCGCCATCGGCAGGATCAGCATGGCGATGTAGAGAATAGCAACCATCGGCGTGGCGCGCATCACCTCGATATAGGCGATAGACAGCGTTCGCAGGCCACCCATGGTCGAGCGTCGCGCCAACGCCAGCAGGATCGCGAGCGGGGTGGCAATGCCGAAACAGACGGTCCAGACGAGCAGCGTGATCGGCAGCCCACCCCACTGGTTGGACGACACCGGCGTGCCGCCGATGGCGCCGGTCATTAAAAGAATGCAAGCGACAATAACGGCCGGCCAGGCCCAGAGAAGCTCCCGTCGCCAGAGGGGAGGCCAGGCACTTGCCGAAACGAGCGATAGCAGCAGGACAATCATGAGCGCTGGCCGCCATTGCAGATCGGGCGGGTAGAAACCGAAAAGAATGAAACGCAGTTTGTTGCCGATGAAGGCCCAGCATGCGCCGGCATTCACTGCGCAATCTTGAGCGGTGCCGGTCCAGGTGGCGTCAAGCAAAGTCCAGCGCAGGATACCCGGCGCCAGCCAGAAAATCAGTGCAGTGGTCACAAGCGTTATGACCGTGTTGGTGCGCGAGCCGAAAAGCCCACTCGCAATACGGTCCCACAGGCTGGCAGCTGAGGAGACTCGGACCGAACCCGGCTCTGCTTGCAAGATATGCGTCGTCTCGCTCACGCCGGCCTACCCCCGCGAAGCGCGACACGCTGGTTGTAGCTGTTCATCAGGATCGACACGCCGATGTTGAGGATCAGGTAGACCAGCACGAGGATCGTCAGCGCCTCAAAGGCCTGGCCAGTCGTATTGGCTGTCGTGTTGACGATGTTGACAAGGTCGGGATAGCCGATGGCGACAGCCAGGCTGGAGTCCTTGGTCAGATCCAGATAGTTGGATGTCGTCAGCGGTGTGATGACCCGAAGCGCCTGCGGTAAGACGATGAGGCGCATGATCTGGCCATTGGTGAGGCCGAGTGCCCTGCCCGCCTCCCACTGCCCCTGCTTGACAGACAAAATGCCGGCCCGAACGATCTCGGCGATCGAGGCGGAGAACTTGACCACCAGCCCGGTCAACAGCGCGACGAATTCCGGTGTCAGCGAATAGCCGCCGCGGATATTGAAGCCGGCCAAGGCTGGCGCTTCGAAATGAATCGCAATCCCGCTCGCGCGCAAAATCAAGCCAATGGCAACCAGTGCCGTGACCAAGGCAGCGGCAACGCCACGCCAATTCAAGCGCCGGCCTCCAGCGATAAACAGTGCCGTCAAAACGACAAGGACCAGAAGGATCGCCAGCCAGACAGTTGCCGTCGCGCCATCGAACACCGGGCCAGGCACAAACACGCCGCGATTCGACAGGAAGACCGTATCAAACAGCGAAAAGGCCCGACGGGGCGGCGGCAGGGCTTGTGCGAGTGAGATCCAGAGGAAGAGCTGCAGCAACAACGGTGTGTTGCGGATGAGCTCGATGTAACCGCGCACCAACCCGCCAAGCAGCGGATTGCCAGACAGACCGGCAACGCCGATTGCGACGCCCAACAGCGTTGCGAGCACACAGCCGAGCACGGCAACTTTGACGGTGTTGAGAAGGCCGACCGCCAGCGCTCGCAGATAGGTGTCGCCAGCGCTGAACGAGATCAGTTGTTCGCCGATCTCGAAATTGGCCGAACGGTTCAGGAACTCGAATCCGGGAGTGATCCCGACACGCGCCATGTTGCCGAACACGATGGAGGTAAGGGCAGCCAACACCACGATCGCGAACAGGATAAGCACCGCCTGCAGCACGGGTCTCGGCCCCCACCACATTGCGAGTTTCAGAAAAGGACCGGGCCTTTGCAGGCCCGGCCGAGTTCAGGGTGGATGCTCATGAGTATGGAAATGGTCGATCAACGGAACGGTGGGGAATAGAGCAGGCCGCCATCGGTCCAGAGGCGGTTGTAGCCGCGCTCCCAACCCAGCGGCTTCAGATGCCGGTCGAAAATCTCGCCATAGTTGCCGACGGTCTTGATGATCTTGTAGGCAAACTTCGGATCCAGCTTGATGGCCTCGCCGAGCGAGGGATCGACACCAAGGAAACGCCGGATCGCCGGATCGTCCGATTCCAGAAAATCGTCGACATTCTGGCTGGTGATGCCCCATTCCTCGGCCTGGATCGTGGCATTCACCGTCCAGTTGACGATCTCGAGCCAGCGGTCGTCGCCACCCGCGATTGCCGGGGCGAGCGGTTCCTTGGAAAGCCGCTCGGGCAGCACGATGTAGTCGTCCGGCGATTTGAGCTGGGTGCGCTTGCCGACCAGGTCGGATGCATCCTGCGTGATCGCGTCGACGCGGCCGGATTCCAGCGCCGAGATGAACTCCTTGGTGTCCTCGATCGTAACCGGCGTGAACTTCTTGCCCGTCTTGCGGAAGAAATCGGCGATGTTGAGTTCGCCTGTCGTTCCGCTCTGCACGCCGATGGTCGCGCCGTCGAGGTCGGCAGCCTGGGTCACGCCGAGGTCCTTGCGCACCAGGATACCCTGGCCGTCGTAGAAGATCGTCGGCCCGAAATGGAAACCAAGCTGGAACGCGCGGCTGATTGTGACCGTCACGCCGGACAGCAGGATATCATACTCACCGGCCTGCAAGGCAGGCAGACGCTGCTGCGGCGAGGAGTTGGTGAACTCCACCTTGTCAGGCTCGCCAAGACGGCAATCGACAAAGCGCGACCATAGTCGATGAAAAATCCCTGCCATTTACCGCCGCTATCCGGGGCGAAGAAGCCTGGTGTGGTGCCGACGCCAACCTTGATGGTGCCGCGCTGTTGGATCTTGTCGAGCGTGGGTCCGGCCCAAGCCGAAAGCGTTCCTAGCGTCGTTGCTGCTGCCAGCAGCGAAACGGCGGCAGCCCTGCGCCATCCTTTTGCTGCCTGATGATGAAATGTCATGCCTGCTCTCCTTTTGTGACAGCCCGGCGATGGGAGGAACCGCCAAACCGTTGCCAGGAGAATACTCGACTAAATTTATAGACTAAGGGATGATTGTCTAACTTTTGGCGTCCGCGCGTCAAAATTGCCCAGCAGTTTTGCGGTCGTTGGATGGTGGTGCTAGCGAAGTGCCTGGCTACAGCGCGGCGTTAGTTTGCTCGCCCAATGCCGACGGCGTCGAGCAGGTATTCTGATCCAACCCCCTCATCAGTATAGTGTCGGGCGGCGCGAACGTGCTGGCGGAGTTGGACGTTAAAGGCTGTCGGCTTCGATGTACCGTTAATGCGGTTGATTTTGAGACAGATTGGTGGATTCATAGCGCAACTTGGACCAATTTTGGTGTTCTATGCCAATCAGGGAATTGGACGGCATCGATCGCAAGATCCTTTCGGCGATTCAGGACAACGCCAAGATCAGCATCAACGATCTTGCGGATCACGTGGGATTATCGCCCTCACCCTGCGCGCGACGGGTCAAGATGCTGGAGGAAGCGGGCGTCATCAGACGCTACACCGCCATCATCGACCAGGAGAAGGTCGGCTTCCCGATCAATGCCTTCGCTTCCATCAAGCTCGAACGACAAAGGCAGGACGATCTTGACCGCTTCGCCAAGAAGGTTTCGGGTTGGCCGGAGGTCGCCGACTGTTATCTGATGACCGGCCAGCGCGACTACCTCATGCGTATCGTCGTGCGGGACCTGCGGGCATATGAGCGATTCCTCATGGACAAACTCACTCAACTGGACGGCATTGCCTCGATAGAGACGAGCTTCGCCCTCGGCCAGGTGAAGCGTTCGGAGGTACTGCCACCCGACTGAGCAAGTCTCCGGCAGGATCGGTGCCAGGCAGGCGTGCAGGTGGCC
>CAWEPO010000006.1:0-285197 GCA_963811035.1 uncultured Verrucomicrobiae bacterium | reverse complement strand
GCCGGCAAACAGCACCCCGGCCACGCCCAGACGAATTCCCCGCACGCTGATCTGCCCCAACGCCAGGCCCGAGACCGCGATCAGCGCCAGCACCAGCACCGTATGGGCAATGGGCTGACTGGCCGCAAGTTCCGTAAGCCAAGGCATTCGCCGCAGCATGCAGGGCAAATGGATGGAGGAAAGCAAAAGCGCTGGAATCGGCCAGAGCCCTCACAGCGCGTGCTGCCTATTCCACGAAACCGCTGATACACTCACTTCTCATGAGCAAGGCCGCGCGACGAACCATTCCTCAGAAAGCCGTCTGCCAGGTCTGCGGCGAGGAGAAGCCGCTGGCGACGCTGATGCCCGCTGAGCTCGTGCGGCCGTCCCTCGCGAACACCATTCGCAAACATTTCACGGCCTGGAACCTGGAGGGCCACATCTGCCTGGCCGACCTAAGCAAGTACCGGAAGGAATACCTCCAAGAGCAGCTCGCGGACGAGCTCGGTGAACTGTCCGCGCTCGATGAGGAAGTGCTCGAGAGCCTGCACCAGCGCGACCTGCTTTCGAGCAACATCACCGCAGAATTCGACCAGCAGTTCACGTTTGGCGAACGCCTCGCGGATCGCATCGCGGCCTTCGGGGGAAGCTGGACCTTTATCCTTTGGTTTGGGGCCGTGCTCGTCTTCTGGATTCTTCTCAACGCCGTTTTCCTCGCGAACCGGCCGTTCGATCCGTACCCCTTCATCCTGCTAAACCTCGTGCTCTCCAGCCTCGCGGCGCTGCAGGCGCCGGTGATCATGATGAGTCAGAACCGCAGCGAAGCACGCGACCGCTTGCGGGCGGAAAACGACTATAAAGTAAACCTCAAGGCGGAGCTGGAGATCCGCCACCTGCATGAAAAGATGGATCACCTGTTGCGCCGCCAATGGAACCGCTTATTTGAGATTCAGCAGATCCAGATTGAGCTGCTCGAAGAGCTGAATGAGAGCAAAGAGAAGCGATCCTGAGCGTGGCTTTGGCTTCAGCAAAGATCGAGAGCTATCGAAGCCGTGCATTCATCGTTTGATCCCGGATCATAACTGACTCCGACGTGCGCCCTTATCCCACTCAATACGTCACGTCCTGGACACTGAAAGATGGTACTCCGGTGACCATCCGCCCCATCCGACCGGAGGATGAGCCGATGATGGTGAAGTTCCACGACACGCTTTCGGAGGAGAGCGTGCATTTTCGTTATTTCGGAATGCTCAAACTCAGCCAGCGCGTCGAGCACCAGCGGCTGAGCCACGTCTGTTCGGACGACTATGACCAGGACATCGCGCTCGTCGTGGAGCACACGCCGGGACCTCGACGGCGCCATGAGATTCTGGCCGTGGCACGGCTGGCCAAACTGGCCGGCGAGCTGGAAGCCGAGTTTGCCATCGTGGTGAGTGACCAATGGCAGGGGCGCGGACTCGGAGCGCACCTCCTGGAACTGCTGGTGGCGATCGGCCGCCGGGAAAAGCTCCGCCGCATCTTTGCCCAAATCCTTCCAGATAATGCCGCCATGCAACACCTCTTCAAGAAAGCCGGCTTTGCCGTTCATCGCGACCCTTCCGAGGGCGAGATCCGAGCCGAGCTCGTGCTGGCGCCAGAAGGGGCCGGCGGGTAGCATGGGCGATGTCGTTTCCACGCCGGCAAGTGCCGAGGCGACCACTGCGCCTCATCAAGAGCCGGTGGAGGCCATCATCGCCGCTTCATTCGCCAGCTCCATGAGAACAAATTGCCCCACCTTTCGTCTGCTCGCGTTGGTCCTGTCCTGGTGCCTGGCGCTGATGGTCCCGGCCAGTTTAGCCGCGGCGGAAGGGGCTGCGGCGCCGGCTGGGCTGACGGTCGAGGAATCCCGGAAGGTCGAAGCGGCCAAAGCCGCGGTGAAGAAGACGCCGGAGATGAAGGCCGCCACGGCGAAGTTCAACGCGGCGCGCAAAGCTTATCAGCTCGACCGGGCGAAGTTCCCAGCCGAGCGCAACCAGGAGGTGGCGGTGCGACTTTCGCAAGGCCACGAAGGAATACGAGGAAGCCACGCGCAAGGCGATGCTCGCGCACGACCCGCGCTCGCGGCGTTGCTCGAGAAGGCGGACGCAGCGGCGAAGAGCCGGGCGCAAGATGAATGAGGGCGAAACTGTGGCCGACTCCGACTCGCCCAAGAATCCGGCGGTGCGCCCGATCAAGGACGTGCCGGGCCTGCCGCGCGTGCTGCTCATCGGCGACTCCATTTCCATCGGCTACACGCTGCAGGTGCGCGAGTTGCTCAAGGGCAAGGCGAACGTCCACCGCATCCCGTCAATGGCGGCGCGACGGAAGTCGGGCTCGCGAACATGAAGGAGTGGCTCGGCGACGGGCAAATGGGACGTGATCCATTTCAACTTCGGCCTGCACGACGCGAAGTATGCGTCCGAGACCGACGCAGCGCGCCTCGCGCGAGCAGTATGCGGAAAACCTGCGCACGCTCGTCGCGCAGATGAAGGCCACGGGCGCGAAGCTCATCTTCGCCACCACCACGCCCGTGCCCAAGGACGGCGTCCTCTCGCCGACGCGCAAGTTCGACAGCATCCCGGCGCGCAACGAAATCGCCGTGCAGGTGATGAAGGAGAACGGCGTGGCGATCGATGATCTTTATGCCGTGGTGCTGCCGGTGCAGGCGGAAATCGGGCGGCCCAACGACGTGCATTTTCAGCCGCAGGGCTACGAAGTGCTGGCCAAGGCCGTGGCCGCAAGCATCGCGGCGCAATTGCCGAAGAAGTAGCATGCGTTTTTTCCCACACTCGCCATGGTCCATCGCCTCGCGTTCCTGCTCTTCGCCACCGCCGGCTTCGCGGCGGTGCCGGTCGCGCCCGGTGCACTCCCGCCGGCAGCGTCTTCGGAGACAGCAGCGCCGGCGTTGTTCGAGGCGGATTTCCGCACCGCCCGCTACGGCGGCATCCCCGACGGCTGGCGCGACCTCATCAACGAGCGGCCGAGCCGCAACTGGGCGGTGGATGGCAACGGCTTCCTGCGCCCGATGCTCAAGCTGCGCACCGGCCTGCTCGTGTATGACGGCTACACCGCGGACGTGAAGCCGGCGCACGCGCTCGCGGACGCGCGGCTCGTCGCGGAGTTCAAGAAGACCGAGGACGAGGCGGTGTCGTTCGGCATCGCGGGGCGCGTGGTGGATCGCGACAACTACTACCTCGCGCGCTTCAGCGGCACGGGCCGGCTGGAATTGCTGAAGGTGAAGGACGGCAAGGAACTCGCGCTCGATTTCGCGAAGCCGGTCGGCGATGTCGCGACGCGGCCGACGGGGCTCGTCACGCTGCAGCGCTATCGCGAAGGCGAGCGCTGGAAGCTGTCGCTCACGCTCGAGGGCGATCGTCTCACGGCGGCGGTGTTCGACGCGGAGGGACGCGAGCAGGCGCGGCTCGTCGGCGATCGATGGCGAGTTCAAGCGCGGCCATCCCGGCCTGCGCTGCACGACCTTCGCGGCGGCGGCATCGTTTCGCATCGAGGCGCTGAAGCCGTTCGAGGCGAAAGCGACGCCGGAGCGGCTCGCGAAGCGCAACGCCGTCATCGCGTCGGACAGTCCCGGACTATCCTGTCGTGCGGCCGCATTGGAAGACGGACGAGCTCAACACGCCGCGCGAAAAGATCGCCGCAGACTACGACATCATCGTCGCCGGCGCGGGCACGGGCGGCTGGGCGGCGGCGGTGCAGGCGGCGCGGATGGGCGCGCGCGTGCTGCTGCTGGAGGAGACGGACTGGATCGGCGGGCAGATGAGCTGCGGCGGGCGTGACGACGATGGACGAGGACTCGGTGTGGATGAAGTTCCCCGTGCGCGAGCGCGGCCTCTACCGCGAGTTTCACGAGAGCATGGTCGCCCATTACCAGACGCTCGATAAGGATCCGTTCGTCGCCTACTACAGCTATCCCGACCAACTCGAAGGCGGCTACGAGCCGAAGGCCGCGCGCGCGGTGCTCTACGGCTTCATCAAGGAGGCGCGCGAACGCAAAGGCGTGCTCGACGTGAGCCTGCGCACGCGCGTCGTCGCGGTGAAGAAAGCGGGCGACACCGTGACGGGCGCGACGGTGGAATTTGCGGACGCGAACGGCGCGACGCGCAAAGACATCGCCTGCAAGGTGCTCGTGGATGCCACCGAATACGGCGATGTGATTCCGCTCACCGGCGCGCGTTATCGCGTCGGCAATGTCACCAGCGACAAGCTCGACCCCGCCGCGCTCGTGCAGGACCACACGTGGACGGCCGTCGTGCGCGAGTATCCGGGCGGCGTGCCGGAGCATCTGCAGATCAAGACGCCGCCGCCCGGCTACGAGACAGGCGCGGGCCGCCGCTACAAGAACTACGCCAACGACGGCTTCATGCTCTGGGGCGGCGCGGGCAAGGGCCTCAAGGGCCATCGCAGCTGGCGCGTCTATTTCGCCTGGCGCGGCATGGCCGACGCCGACAGCCCGCTCACCGGCGAGCGCAGCAGCCGCGCGCCACACGCAATGCGGCTTCAACGGCGGCAACGATTATCCCGTCACCGTCGCGACCATCGAAGATCCCGCGCAGCGTCTGCGCGACGAGCGCGAGGGCATCTACCAGACGCTCGGCGCGCTCTACTACTTCCAGCACGAGCTCGGCGTGAACTGGTCGCTCGCCGAGGACGAAGGCTACGCCACGCCCTACAACCGCGCGAAGATGAAGGCGCTCGACCTGCGCCCCGACCTCGAAGCGCTCGCCGTCCATCTGCCGCAGCAACCCTACGTGCGCGAGTGCCGCCGCATCATCGGCGTCCGCACGCTCGTCGGCGAAGGATCTCACGCGCTTCGAGGAGGCGAAGCATTTCTCCACCTCCGTCGCGATGGGCGATTACTTCATGGATCTCGATCACGGCAAAACCGCGCACGCCATCGAGCCGGACCTCGATTCCGGCGAAGCGCCCAAAGGCGGCGGACCGTTTCAGGTTCCGTTCGAGGTCTTCATCCCGGAGAAGATCGACGGCTTCCTGCCCGCGGAGAAAAACCTCTCCCAATCGCGCCTCGCCAACGGCGCCACGCGCTTGCAACCCATCACGATGCTCACCGGCCAGGCCGCCGGCGCCATCGCCGCGCTCGCCGTGAAGCAAGGCGTGCAGCCCCGCGCGCTCGACCGCGTGCAAGTGCAAGCCGCCTTGCTCGACGCCGGCTGCACGCTGATCCAGCGCTGGTATGCCGACGTGCCGTGGGGCACGCCGCTCTGGCGCGCCACGCAACTCCTCTCGCTCCATCAAGTCATGGATCGCCCCGGCGCGATCGAGCGCGACAACCGCATCCCCCTCGCCGCGCAAGCGCTTTGGGGTGCCGGCAAACCGTTGCAGCCCGCGGAGCTTCACGCCGCGTTGACCCGGCTCGCGGAACTCAGAGGCCTTAGCGCCGCCACGCCGAATCAGGTGACCGGCACGATCGTCACCGCGGATGAGTTAGTGAACGCCCTCGAGTCCGTTGACCCCGCGTGGAGCAGCATTGCTCGCACTACAAAATTCTGCGATCCAGCGAAAATCGCCGCCGGTGAATTTGCGCTGCTCGCGGCCGGCATCCTTTTGCGGTAACTAACATGTGGCCTTTCGATCCGAGCATTGTACGAACCGAATGAATGAGCGGAGACTCGTTCCGGCCGTCTCCCAAGGAGCATCGATGTTCACCCGGCGGGTCACCCAGCGGGGATAATCGAGGTGCCAGTTTTCGCCATCGTGCGGCAGCCACAAGAAGGCGGGGATTTGATAAGCGGCGGCGATATGCGCGCTGGCCGATCTTGGTGTCAGGACCAAGGCCGCATGCTGGATTACCCGAAGCACTCCCAAGGGATCCGACAAATGCTCGTAATGCACATTCGAGACCGCTCTCACCGTGTTCGGATGACCGACACAGACAATGGGATGATCTGGAGCGCAATCGCGGCAGACATCGACGAGCGCCTGGACGAAAAAAGGCCAGGGTTTTGGGTTTGGGGCGGCTCCGCTATATGGTTGAAGAGCAATGTAAGCTCCGCTGGCCAGTCCCGCCGCGGGTTCCAGGCGGGGAAGCTCCATCCCCGGCGGTTCGTCGATCGCTTCGCCCATCGAGGAGAGAAACGTACCGAGATAGTTGCGGAGCGGACTCTGGTGCTTTCTACGGTGTCCCTTGAAGGCATCCAGCGCCGCCACATGCTCGCAAGGGTGATAACCCAAGACCGGCGGATCATAGTGCCTGATTACTCCCGGCAGCACGTTCGTGAAGACCTTTTCCGCCGGATGGAGCTTGGCGTAGATTGCCGCAGCTCCGAGAAAGCAGATCAAATCCCCCAATCCGCCACCACCAGGCATCCTCAGATACGTTTCTTTCATCGGCGCTTTTTGTGATAACCGCATGGAGTTACCGGGGAAGGACAGATTGTCAAGAATGCTGACTTTCGCTTTTCCTTGCGGTCTCGCCGCGCGCTACTTCTTCTCCATGACGAACCGAATCGAGCGCTCTTACGCATTGGCGCGGGAACTGTACGGCGAGCAAGGAACCGATACGGAGGCGGCGTTGAGGAAGCTCGCCACGATTCCGATCTCGCTGCACTGCTGGCAGGGCGACGATGTCCGCGGGTTTGAAAAGGCCGGCGCGGAGCCGGGCGGCGGGCTGGCCGTGACGGGAAATTATTCTGGCAAGGCGCGCAACGCCGGCGAGCTGCGGGCGGATCTCGAGAGGGCGCTTTCGCTCATTCCCGGAACCCACCGGCTCAACCTGCACGCGTGCTATGCGGAGCTGCGCGGCCGGAGCATCGAGCGCACGGACTATACGATCGAGCACTTTCAGGCGTGGGTGGATTGGTGCCGGGACCGCGGGCTCGGCCTCGATTTCAATCCGACCTACTTCGCGCATCCGCTCGCCGCGGATGGCTTCACGCTTTCGCATCGGGACGGAAAAGTCCGCCGTTTCTGGATCGAGCACGGGAAAGCCTGCCGGCGCATTGCCGCCGAGGCCGGCCGGCAGCTCGGCAAGACGGCCGTGACCAATTTCTGGATTCCCGATGGGTACAAAGATCTTCCGGTCGATCGCACGGGTCCCCGCGAGCGTCTGGCTGCTTCGCTGGATGAGATCTTTGCCGAGGAGATCGACCCGAAGCTCAATCTCGACGCGGTCGAATCGAAGCTCTTCGGGATCGGCAGCGAAAGCTATGTAGTCGGCTCGCATGAATTCTATCTCGGGTACGCGATCACGCGGCAGAAGCTCTACTGCCTGGATGCGGGCCATTTTCACCCGACCGAATCCGTGGCGGACAAAATCTCTTCCGTGCTCCAGTTCGTGCCGGGATTGCTGCTGCATATCAGCCGCGGCGTGCGCTGGGACAGCGATCACGTGGTGCTGCTGGATGATCCCACGCGCGCCGTCATGGAAGAAGTGGTGCGCGGCGGCTATCTGGACCGGACGCACCTCGGCCTCGATTTCTTCGATGCCAGCATCAATCGCATCGCTGCATGGGTTATCGGCGCACGCAACGCGCTCAAGGCATTGCTGCTGGCGCTGCTCGAGCCGACTGCTTTGCTAGTCAACTCTGAAGAGTCGGGCAATCTAACTAAAAGACTAGCAATCCTGGAGGAACTGAAGTCTTTGCCGTTGGGAGCGGTGTGGGACGAGCACTGCCGCCGGGCAAATGTTCCAGTTGGATCGGGATGGCTGGAGCAAGTCAATCAGTACGAGCAGGAGGTGCTTTCAAAACGCAACCTCACTTGACGGGCGTCATCGTCTCGATTTCCCACTCGTCCGGGTTGAAGCGTTTCCGCGTGGGCTCCGGCGTCGGATAGCCGCCCGCTTCCTGCTCGCTATCGATGATCTTGCCGCGGCCCTCGAGGGCGCCGGCGACAATGCGGGCATCGATCGGATCGCGGGCCCGCGGGAAGGCGCCGGCCTCCTTTGCCACCTCCGCTTTCACCTTTTCGGCGGACCCCGACGACAGCTCTCCGACCCAACCCGGCCGGGCGGTAAGCGGTGGCTGAGAGACTCCCGCGGTGAGCGGAGCCGGCTGGCCCGCCCGGTCCGTGGCGAGGTTGTCTTCCAGGTAGAGCTCGAGCGGGCTGTCGTAATGATTTTGGAAGAATGGCACGCGCGGCTGGGTATCCGGGCCGTACTCGAGCACATTCCCGATGAGCGCCAGCCGGCTGGTCTGTGGCGGATGGCCCTCCCACTCTTGCGCGACCAAGGCATGATGGATCGCGCGTTTGCCGGGATTGAAAATCCAGTTGTGGGCGATCACCGCATGCGCGCCGCCCTTGGCCAGCGGGTTCCGTTCGACGTTGGAGGCGAAGAGGTTCCCAATCACTGAGATGAACTGCGAATTGTCGTGAATGAGCGTCCCTTTGGAATGCTCGCCCTTGCCATGCGTCGAGCGGGAGAGGCCCTCGGCGATGAGGCAATTCGAGAGGGTGATGTGATGCGAGGCGTTCTCGCCCCATTCCTCGGGGGTCGTGCCTTTGAAGCGCTCGCCGGAGGCTGAGAGGTTTTCATCCGTCGCCCAAGTGAAGGAGCAATGGTCGACGATTACCCGCGACGCGCCGATGGTGCTCAGCCCATCCACCTCCCAGCCGCTTTTCTTCGCCCGCCCCGCCTCGCCCGGACGAATCCGGAGATGCCGGATGACCACATCGTGAGTGGTGACGCCCAGCCCTCCCTTGATCAACGTGATGCCGGGCGCCGGGGCCGTGTGGCCGGCGATGGTGAGGAAGGGCTCGCTCACTTTCAACGAGCGCCCCTCGAGATCGATGACGCCGCCGACTTCAAAGACCACGATGCGCGGACCTTTCGCGCGCAACGCCTCAGCGAGGGAGCCTGTGCCGCTCGGGGCGAGAGTCGTGACGCGGATGATTCGGCCGCCGCGGCCCCCGGGAGTATCTCCACCGAAGCCTTGCGCGCCGGGGAAGGCCGGTGCGGCGTGCAGATCGGCGAGGAGGACCGCTGCGAGGAGGGGGAGCCACGCGGACTTCATCTTAATTTAGATAGCAAAGTCGCCGTATTCAGGTTTCACCACTTCCGTGGGCGGGTAGCAGCATGCCGGCGCGCGACGGTGGCGTTGGTGCCCTGCTCGATGAGGATGAACGAGCCGGTGAGGCGGTTGGTGGCGTAGCCGTCGAAGACCAGCGGCTTGGCGGTGCGCAGGCGGATTTCGCCGATGTCGTTCATGCGCAAGCTCGGCCGGCTCCGGCTCGGGCTCGAACGTGGAGATGTTGATGCGGTGTTCGATGGCGGTGACGACGGCCTGCACGGTCTGCGTGGTGTGCTTGAGGAAATATTTTCTGCCCGCGCTGCAGCGGGCGCGGGTGCATCCAGCAGACGCGCGCGCGCAGCTCGGTGCTCGATGCCGGGCAGATTGTCCGGGCCGATGATCATGTCGCCGCGGCTGACGTCGATGTCGTGCTCGAGCACGAGCGTGACGGATTGCGGGCAGAACGCCTCCGTCGAGCGGGCCGTCGTAGGTCCAGATTTCCTTCACCGTGCTCGTGCATGCCGCTCGGGCAGCACCATCACCTTCTGGCCGACGCTGACGATGCCGCCGGCGATCTGGCCGCTGAAGCCGCGAAAATCGTGCAGCTGCGGATCGGTCGGATTGTTCGGGCGATTGACCCACTGCACGGGCAAGCGGAAGCCGTTCAGGTTCCAATCGCTGCGCGATGTGGACGGTCTCCAGATGGCCGAGCAGCGTCGGGCCGACATACCACGGCGTGTTCGGGGACGGCGTCGACCACGTTGTCGCCATTCAGCGCGCTGATCGGGATGAACTTCACGTCCTTGATGTCGAGCCGCGGCAGGAACTCCTCGAACTGCGTCGCGGATTTCGAGGAAGCGCTCCTCGCTCCAGCCGACGAGGTCCATCTTGTTGACCGCGACGACGAGATGCGGAATGCGCAGCAGCGACGCGAGGTAGGTGTGGCGGCGGCTTTGCTCGATGACGCCGAGCGCGCGCATCGACGAGCACGATGGAAAGGTTCGCCGTGCGAGGCGCCGGTGACCATGTTGCGCGTGTACTGCACGTGGCCCGGCGTGTCGGCGATGATGAACTTGCGGCGCGGCGTGGCGAAGTAGCGATAGGCGACATCGATCGTGATGCCCTGCTCGCGCTCGGCGCGCAGGCCGTCGGTGAGATTGGCGAGATTGATCTGGCCGCCGCCGGTGATGTCGGCGGAACGCTCCAGCGCCTCGAGCTGATCCTCCATCAGCGACTTGGAATCGTAGAGCAGCCGGCCGATGAGCGTGGACTTGCCGTCGTCGACGCAGCCGCAGGTGTTGAAGCGGAGAATGTTCGATCGGGGAGTGGTGACATGGGCGAGTCGATGAGGCATGACTGGTCGGTGAACATTCTAGAAATATCCCGCTTTCTTGCGGTCTTCCATCGCGGCTTCGGAGGCCTTGTCGTCGGCGCGGGAGCCGCGCTCGGTCACGCGGGCGGCGGCGATTTCGGCGATGATGTCGTCCACGGTGTCGGCGGGGGATTCGACCATGCCGGTGCTGATGATGTCGCCGATGGTGCGGACGCGGACGACGAGTTCCTCGCACTTCCTCGTTGGGCTTCGGCGGCACGAGATCGTTGACCGGCAGCCATTGGCCGTCGCGGCGGACGCATTTGCGCTGGTGGCTGAAATAGATGGTCGGGCACTTCGAGTTTCTCGCGCTTGATGTATTCCCACACGTCCATCTCGGTCCAATTGCTGAGCGGAAACACGCGCATGTTTTCGCCGGGATTGAGCCGGCGCGTTGTAGAGATTCCAGATTTCGGGGCGCTGGTTCTTCGGATCCCACTGGCCGAAGCTGTCGCGGAAGCTGAAGAAGCGTTCCTTGGCGCGGGCCTTTTCCTCGTCGCGCCGCGCGCCGCCGATGCAGCAATCGAAACGAAATTCCTCGATCGCGGCGAGCAGCGTGGGGATCTGGAGGCGGTTGCGGCTGATCTCGCCGGGCGGCGGGACGGCGATGCCGTTGGCGATGGCGTCCTCCACCGTGCGGACGATGAGCTTGGCGCCGAGTTCCTTGGCGCGGCGGTCGCGGAATTCGTTCAGCTCGGGAAAATGGTGGCCGGTGTCGACGTTGAGCAGCGGCATCGGGATGTCCGAGGGGCGAAAGGCTTTTTCCGCGAGGCGCAGGAGGCAGATGGAATCCTTGCCGCCGGAAAAGAGCAGCGCGGGCCGCTCGAACTCGGCCGCGACTTCGCGCATGATGTGGATCGCTTCGGTTTCGAGATACTGCAGATGGTCGAGATGGTAACTGGTCATCGAACGTGAGTCAGGTCGAGCTTAGACGGGCGACTAGATTCAGCACTGCGCTTCAGGCGTTCGACCGCTTTCCCGCCCCACGCGGCGTGCAGGCCGCATTCGCGTTTTTCGTCGGCCTTGGCCGGATCGAAATAATCCCATTCGTTCGGCAGCTCGTGCTGCTGCGAGATAGGCTTCCATCTCGCGCGTCGCTCCAATAAAAGACCGGGCTGACCTTCAGCGCGCCGAAATTCGCGTCGTGCGGACACGATGTCGAGCCCGGCGCGGTTCGGGTTCTGCACTTTGCGCAGCGCGGTGATCCAGACCGTCGGCGCGAGTTCCTTCATGCCGCGCTGGAACGGCTCCAGCTTCATCACGCGCGCTGAACGCTTTGAGCGCGCCTCGTCCTCCGGCGTCGGGATGCGGACCGTGAATGGCGTCGTGATGCGCGGCGGTGAGGCGCGGCAGGTAGGCGCTTGAGGTTCAGCTTCAGCAGCGCGCGCAGCTGCCTCGGCGTGCTGGTAAGTCGCGGGGCGATTGTAGCCGTGATCCACCCAGAGCACCGGAATGTCCGGCTGCACCTGCACGGCGAGATGGAGGATCGACCGCTTCGTACGGACGGAAATTGGTCGAGACGATGGCGCGGCCACTGGCTTGGGCGATGGCCCATTGGATGATCTCGAGCGGAGACTTGGCGCTGCAGGTCGGCGTTCCACTGGGAGACTTCGTCGGGAGACATGGCGGAAATTCAGGAGTGAGATTGAGGATTGAGGATTTGGCGGGCGCCAAGATCCGGAGGCCACTGGCTTGGCGCCGCGCTAGGCGAGGACCGGCGCGGGCGCGGCGGCGGGCGCCGGGGTGCCGATGCTGTGAAAGGTGGCGTCGGCCGGCAGGACGCGCGGTCGCAGAAGTCGCCGAAGCCTTCGCCAGGCGTGCGCTCGACGGCGTAGCGCTGGATGATCGGCGTGAGCAGCTTCACGGCGTCGTCGACCGTGACGCTCGGGTCGAAGAGGCGGTTGAGCCGGGTGCCGTTGTAGCGGGCGCCGAGGTAGAGCGCGTATTTGCCGGGCGCGCGGCCGACGAGGCCGATCTCGGCGAGGTAGGGGCGGGCGCAGCCGTTCGGGCAGCCGGTGATGCGGAGGCTGATCGCGTCGTCGCGCCAGGCCGGCTTCGTCGAGGATCGGCTTCGAATTTCGTCGAGGATGTCCGGCAGCACGCGCTCGCTCTCGGCGAGGGCGAGGCCGCAGGTGGGCAGCGCGACGCAGGAGAGCGCATTGAGGCGCAGGCCGGAGCGGTCGTTTTCGCCGGTGAGCCCGTGCTTCGCGAGGATGGCCTCGATGACCGGCTTCTGCGCGGCGGTGACGCCGGAGATGGTGAGATTCTGCGAAGGCGTGAGCCGGAAATCGCCGGTGTGGATTTCCGCGATCTCGCGCAGCGCGGTTTTCATCGGCCAGCCGGGCAGGTCCTTGATGCGCCCGCTGAGGATGTGCAGGCCGTAGAACCAGGTGCCGTCCGCGCATTCGCTGCCAGCCGTGCGGATCCTCGATGGTGGTGAACTCGAATTCGCGCGCGGGCTGAAGGTGATGCCGGAGCGGCGCTCGACCTCGCCCTTGAACCACTCCATGCCGCGATCTTCGATGGTGTACTTCAGGCGCGCGTGCTTGCGATTGGTGCGATCGCCGAAATCGCGCTGCGTGGTGAGCACCGCCTCGCCCACGGCGTTCACCTGATCCGGCGCGATGAAGCCGATCACGTCGGCGAGGCGCGGGAAGGTCTCGGCATTGCCGTGGCTCATGCCCAGGCCGCCGCCGACGGCCACGTTGTAGCCGAGCGAGGCGCTCGTTTTCGACGATGGCGATGAAGCCGAGATCCTGCGCGAAGACATCGATGTCGTTCGAGGGCGGGATGGCGAAGCCGGTCTTGAATTTGCGCGGAAGGTAAGTGGCGCCGTACATCGGCTCGATCTCGGGCTCGCCGCCGGCGACGAGTTCTTCATCGAGCCAGATTTCGTGGTACGCGCGGGTCTTCGGCAGCGCGTAATCGCTCCAGGCTCTTGCGTGATCGTAAACCTGCTGCAGCACCGGGCTCGCTCGGGATTGGGCGGCGCGACCACGTTGCGGTTCACATCGCCGCAGGCCGCGATGGAATCGAGCAGGACCGAATGCATCCGCTTGATGAGCGGCTTCACGTTGGCTTTCAGGATGCCGTGAAACTGGAAAGTCTGGCGCGTGGTGAGGCGCAGCGAAGGCCACGAGAGCTGGTTGCGAAATGTCGTCGAGGACGATCCACTGCTGCGGCGTGACTTGGCCGCCCGGCAGACGCACGCGGAGCATGAACGCGAAGGCCTTCTCCTTGCCCTCCTTCTTCAGCGCGTTGCGCACGTCGCGGTCGTCCTGCAGGTAGAGGCCGTGGAATTTCGTGAGCTGGCCGTTGGAGTCGGCGATGGCGCCGGTGGAGGCATCCTGGCCAGGTCCTGGGCGATAGTCCCGCGGAGGTGATGGGACGCGGCTTTGATGCCTTCGTTGGCATTCAAAGGCTTCGCGTCGTTGGGCTGAGAGCTCATTTCGGTGGCGGTGCGTGGTTCGGTGCTAGCGTCCGGGGGGCGGGATGAATCGCACAGGTGGGGGCGCTAGTCCATCCCGTTTGCAGGGGAGGCGATGCCAGCGGGACGAGGACGCGGTGCGGAATTTCGGGGGATTTGAGATGGAAAGACGGGTTTTTGGGGGTGGAGCGGGAGTTTCGGGGGATTTGGAAAGGATTGCGCCGCGGATGGACGCAGGCTGATTTCCGCGGGCGGGCTGCGGAAAATGCAAAGTGAGAAATGAAAAGTGCAAAGTGCAAAGTGGGCTGGCCGGCGTAGGCCCCGTTTATATCATGGGCGAGCGGATTTTGGATTTCAGAGGAGCACTTTTTGTCTTTTTTTTGGTGTGAGGCGAGGCTCAGAGCTGGGCGCAGAGGAGCTCCAAGGTGAGAAGGGCGAGGGCGGTGGTGCGGATGGGGTCTTTGCCGGCGCCGGGTTTGGTCCAGGCGCCGGCGGAGTTTTGGGTGTTGATGAGCTGCAGAGCGACTTCGCGCGGCCAGTCGACGTCGAGGCCCTCGGCGGTCTGGAACTGATTCGGGGCCCGAGGCGGAGAGCGCCTTGGTGAGGAGGTGCAGGTACTCGTAGTGACGGTGCGGAGAGCCGGGGTTCTCGGAGGCCGTGAAGTTTTGCCGGAGCCAGTGGGCCGCGGCGAGGACGCGGGCGTCCCCGACCGGCAAGCCGGCGCGGAGGAAGGTGAGCAGCCCGGCGCAGGTGGCAGCGCCGGTGGGGAGGGGGGGGGCGGAAGGTGGAGTTTCCGGGGGAGACTCGACGAAACCGCCGGCGGACGGGGCGGGCGCGCTGGCGGCGGGAACCTGGCAGCGGGTGGCGAATTCAGTGACGGCGCGGAGATCGATTTCGGGGCCGGTGAGGGGCTGATTGGGGTAGGCTTCGGCAAATACCTCGAGCGCCTCCAGCGTGGCGAGGGTCACGAAGAGATCGCTGCGTTCATCCTCGTCCGACGACTGGGCGAAGCCGCCGCGGGCGGGGGAGGTGGCAGGCTCGACGATTTGCCGATCGAGGAGGAAGGCGCGGGCCGGGCGGAGGCGGGGGAGATTGGCGGGGTCGCGGGCGTGGGCGAAAGCATTGAGGGCGAGCGCGGTGTCGAGGGTCGCCTGGCCGGGCGCGCCAGGGAAGGCGCGGGAGCGAAGGAAGGCGAGGGCGCCGCGCAGGTGCGGCGCCTTGGCGGGAGAGCGGAATTCGCCGTGGGGCTCGCGCAGGAAGGCGAGCAGGCAGAGGGCGGTGGCCGCGGGCGCGGTGGGATCGGACCAAAAGCCCTGGGGGTGCTGGCGGGTCTCCAGCCAGCCGAGGCCCTTGGCGAGGGCGAACTCCACTTCCTGCCGGAGCGAGAGGTTTTCGGCGCGGCGTGGCGGGGGCAGAGACTCGGCGGCGGCGGTGAGGGTCGCGAGGAGCAGGAGTGCGCAGGCGAGTTTCATGACGCGGCACCGACGCGCAGGGACGGCTATTTCTTCTTCCCGGCGTCTTGGCCGAGCAGCTTGAGCTCCACAGTGAGCGGGGTTTCGGCGGGCGGGACGGCTTTTGTGTTTACCGACCAAACTTTGTCGCTGTCGTGCCCCTTGCGCGGGTTGTTGATCAGGGCGGCAGGATTGGTGACCAAGGCCGCGAAGACGCCCTGCTGCTGCGCGATGAATTGGCCGTCGCTGCCGAAGACGGAGCCGGTGTAGAGCCAGGGGCCGCGCGCGGGCGGCTTGTTGGTGTCGCCGTAGAGCAGCCAATCCTCGACGGGCCCGCTTTTTTCCGCGGCACCCTCGCCTTTCCAGGTGACGGTGAGCGAGACGCTCTCGCCGGTGAGGGCGGGGGCTCGCTTGAGGTACTCCTCGGTGATTTGGCCGGGAGCAGGCTGCGCTCCTTTGGCCGCGGGAGAGCCCTTCGCGCCGAGCAGGAGCATGGCGAGGTGGAGATCGTTCGGCTCAAGATCGGAGACAAGCAGGCTCTCGTGGGTGGGGCCATCGCGGCTGACGAGAAGATATTCCAGCAAGCCATCGGTCATGTTGATGGCGGCGGGGAATTTGATGGTGCGGGTGGACTGTTCCAGGCGCGCCTGGCCGATTTGGAAGAGGCCGGGGGAGATTTCCTTTACGGCGGAAGGGCGGGGGGCTTCGGGCGCAGCGGGGACTTGGGCGCACGCGAGAGAGAGGGGGAGCGCGAGGAGGAGGAGGGAGGGGCGCATGGGGTTTAACCTTAATGGTAATACCGGCGGGTCGATGATTAAGATTAAGATTAAGATTAGGATTAAGATTAAGATTAAGATTAAGAGCCTCCCGCAGACTTACCGGACCTACCGCTTCTTCATGGCCTGCGTGAACCAATCCACGCCGCCGTCGGGCTCGGGTTGGCGCTCCGCGAATTTTCGCACGTCTCGGGGGGCGGCTTCTTTGCCGCGCTCCTGGCGGGGGCCGAGCTCGGGTTTGGTCTTCATGCGAGAGGGCGATGCGTTTGCGGGGGAGGTCGACTTCGATGACGGTGACCTGCACGCGCTGGCCGACCTTCACGACGTCGGCGGGGTTCTTGACGAAGTTGTCGGAGAGCTGGCTGACGTGGACGAGGCCGTCCTGGTGCACGCCGATGTCCACGAAGGCGCCGAAGGCGGTGACGTTGGTGACGATGCCGGGGAGCTTCATGCCGGGCTTGAGGTCCTCCATTTTCTCGACGCCCTCGGCGAAGGTGAACGCCTCGAACTGCTTGCGCGGGTCGCGGCCGGGCTTGGCGAGCTCGGCCAGGATGTCCTTCAGCGTGGGCAGGCCGACTTCGGCGGTGACGTAGTTCTTCGGGTCGATGCTTGGCGCGCTTCGCGGAATCGCGCAGCAGGTCGACGCACGGTGCAGCCGAGGTCGGCGGCCATGCGTCGACGAGCTCGTAGCGCTCGGGATGGACGGCGCTGGCGTCGAGCGGGTGCGCGCCGTCGCGGATGCGGAGGAAGCCGGCGGCCTGCTCGAAGGCTTTCGGCCCGAGGCCGGGGACCTTCAGCAGCTCCTTGCGCGACTTGAAGGGGCCGTTCTCGTCGCGGTAGGCGACGATGTTGGCGGCGACGCGCGCGTTGAGGCCGGAGACGTAGGTGAGCAGTTGCTTCGCGGCGGTGTTGAGCTCGACGCCGACGTCGTTCACGCAGGTGACGACCACGTCGTCGAGGGAGCGCTTGAGCGCGTTTTGATCGACGTCGTGCTGGTACTGGCCGACGCCGATGGACTTCGGATCGAGCTTCACCAGCTCGGCGAGCGGGTCCATGAGGCGGCGGCCGATGGAGACCGCGCCGCGCACGGTGAGGTCGTGTCGGGGAACTCCTCGCGGGCGACTTCGCAGGCGGAGTAGATCGAGGCGCCGCTTTCGTTGACCATCACGATCGGGATGCGACGCGGGCAGGCCGAGCTTGCGGACGAACGTCTCGGTCTCGCGGCCGGCGGTGCCGTTGCCGATGGCGATGGCCTCGACTTTGAATTTCGTCGACGATCGTCTTCGACCATCTCGGCGGCTTCGGCCTGATCGCGCGCGCCTTTCTCGGGATAGATCACGTCGTTCGCGAGCAGCTTGCCCTGCTGGTCGAGCAGCACGACTTTGCAGCCGGTGCGGAAGCCGGGATCGATGCGCGAGCGACGGTCTTCTGGCCGAGCGGCGAGGCGAGCAGCAGCTCGCGCAGGTTGTCGGCGAAGACGCGGATGGCTTCCTCGTCGGCGCGCTTTTTGAGCGCGCCGCGGGCCTCGCCTTCCATGGCGAAGCCGAGCAGGCGCTTGTAGCAATCCTGCGCGGCGGTTTTGACCTCGGCGGCGGCGGGGGAGTTGTTCTTCACGAACTGGCCTTCGAGGATGAGGAGCGCGTCTTCCTCGGGCGGCTGCACGCGGGTGAAGAGAAAGCCTTCGGATTCGCCGCGGCGGATGGCGAGGATGCGGTGCGACGGCGCTGTCGACGCGGGCTCGGTCCAGTCGAAGTAGTCCTTGAATTTCGCGCCCTCCTCCTCCTTGCCGGCGACGACTTTCGATTTGATGACGCCTTTCGTGAGGTAGAGCTCGCGCAGCTTCGCGCGCGCCGGTCGCGTCGTCGTTCATCCGCTCCGCGATGATGTCGCGGGCGCCGGCGAGCGCGGCGGCAACATCGGGACACTGTACCTCTTGGCGGCGATCGACGAATTTCGGCCGGCGTTCGGTGCGACGGCGCTGCGGATCGGTCGCGGGCTCCTGCGCCCAGAGGAGGTCGGCGAGCGGCTCCAGGCCGCGCTCCTTGGCGATCGTCGCCTTCGTGCGTTTTTTCGGGCGGAAGGGGAGGTAGATGTCCTCAGCGACGGCGAGCGTCTCGGCCGCGTCGATCTTCGCCTTCAGCGTCGTCGGTGAGCAGCTTGCGCTCGTCGAGCGAGGCCAGGATCGCCTCGCGGCGCTTGTCGAGCTCCTCGAGCTGCTCCAGGCGGTCGCGGATCGGCGGTGATCTGCACTTCGTCCAGCTCGCCGGTCTTCTCCTTCCGGTAGCGGGCGATGAAGGGGACGGTGGCGCCTTCCTCCAGCAGAATGGCGGTGGCGGCGACCTGGCGCGGCTGCAAACCGAGCTCCTGGGTAATCTTGAGAACGTACTTTTCGATCATGTGTCAAACGAGAGGAAATCCGCGCCGAATCCGTGGCGGGAAAGGGGGCAAAGCAATGCGCGGGAAAGGGGGCGTTGGCGAGTGCGGATTTGGGGAAAATGCGAGGGGTTTTTCCGAGTGTTCGGAAGGTGGAATGGGGTTCGGCGGGCGAGCGAGTTTTCGGACAGGTGGAACGAGATGCAGGGTTTTAGGAACTTAAAGGCGGGAATGTGCAACAATCAGGGGGAGGGTTTTCGGACAGGTGTTTCCAGGCGCGAAGAGTTTCGGGGTAGAGGCCGGCGGGGAGGGCGGCGCGGCGCTCCGTGAGGCCCGCTACCTGAACGAGGTGCGAGATCCTGGAAATGAGCTCGAGGGAGAAGGCGGAGGCGGCGGCGAGCGGCGAAGGCTTCGGGAAAGGATAGTCCTTTGGAAACGGTACCGCCATGTGGCCGATAGTAGGGCAGGTCGAGCACTTTCCCAATCTCGACTGAGCACTTTTTTATATTTCTATTTTCGTGAGGAGAAAGCGAATGACGCCCGCCGGCGCGCCTGGCGCGAGCCGCAAGCCATCCTAAGTATTTGTCCCGCGAAAGGAGTCAGGTCGAGGATCGCGCTCCCGGTCGATTCGAATCGAGCTTGGTGGGTGCTCGAAATTAGCGCCTGCTGGGGCGGGGCCGGCGGGCGAGGAGGCCGAGGCTGGCCAGGAGGCCCAGGGCGAGCGTGGACGGTTCGGGAATCGCCGAGGTAAGGATGGCGGTGGTTCCATCGGTGAAACCGACGCGGTAAACGAACAAGCCGGCATCATTGAACGGGCTGGGGCGGCCATCCTCGCCGCCGGCGCCGGTGGGAAAGCTGAAGCTGCTCACGGTGCGAAGGTCCACGGGCGCGCCGGGATCGACATCGAGGGCGTCGCCCTCCCGGAGCAGGGGGAAAACGGCGCCGCCGCTGAATCCGAAAAGGGCGGCGTCATTGGCGGTCGTCACGCCGGCGCCGGTGAGGCTGGAGGTGAAGGCGAGCTGGCCCACAGCATTGAGCACGGGGAAGCCGATGCTGAGGTAAGTGCCGCCGGCGGGGGTGGGGTCGCCCTGCAGTGCGACGGCCTGCAGCGCGCCGGGCAGGCCAAAGAAGAGACCGCTCGTGGCCGACCCGCCGGTGAGATTGGCATTAAAGGCGATTTGCCCGAGATCGTTGAGCACGGGGGTGTTCAGGAGGCTGCCGTAGTTGCCGCCCGCGGGCGCCGGATTGCCCTGGACGGCGATCGCCTGGACGGAGCCGGAAATTCCCCCGTAAAGGCCAGAGGCCGCGGTCCCGCCGGTGAGGTTGGCCGCGAAGACCACGCGGCCGGAGCCGTTCATCACCGGATTCACAAAGCTGCTGTAGGCGGCGCCCCCGCTGCCCGGCGCGGTGGCGCCTTGCAGCGCGATGGTCTGGAGCGCCCCGGGCGCGCCCGCGAAGATGCCCGCGGTCGCGCTGCCGCCGCTCAAGGTGGCCGCGAAGGCGAGCTGGCCGGCGTCGTTGAGCACGGGATTGCCGCCCAGCGCGCTGTAGTTTCCGCCCGCCGGCGCCGCGCTGCCGACCAAGGCCACGGTCTGGAGCGAGCCCGCGGCGCTGGCGAAAAAAATCCCGCGTGAGGAGCTGCCCCCGGACAGGTCGCTGCGAAACGCGACCTGCCCATTGTCATTGAGCAACAACGGGCTCGAGAAGCCATTGAAATTGCCGCCCGACGGGGCGGCGGCGCCCGTGAGCGCGATCGTCTGCAAACTGCCGGGGAGGCCGGCGAAAAGGCCGCCCGGCGCAGTGGTGAGCGAGGCGGTGAAGGCGAGCCGGCCCTGGGAATTGCTGACCAAAGAGGCGCCAGTGAGGCCCGCGTAATTGCCGCCGCTCGGCGCGGCATTTCCCACCAGCGCCACGGCTTGCAGCGCTCCGGCTGGCCCCGCAAAGAGGCCCGCGCTGAACGTTGCGCCCGTGACCGTGGAGGTGAAAGCAAGCTGCCCGGTCTCGCTGGCAACTGGAGTGGTAGAAAGGCTATTGTAGGTGCCGCCAGCCGGAGTAGCGGCGCCGGTGCGGGCCACCACCGTGGGCGGAGCCGCCATCCCCAAGGCGGGCAGGAGCAGCCCAGCCGACAGGGCCACGGCCAAGGCGCAGAGGTATCTCGGGAAACGCGGGCGAGCCGCACGACGGGAAGTTTGGTGCATGGGTGGAAGACCGAGAGGAGCTTAAAAAAGGGCGCGCCCAGCCTGAACGCCGGGCGCCGCCTGGCAAGCCTATCCACCGAGCGAGCTCACGATGGAGTGCTGCTCCGCGTCCGGGATTTTCGGGATGGCGGGACGCCTCAGCGACTCTATCTCAATCCACCTTTTGCGGGTCCGTTCCCACCGACAGGAGAGGACGCCGGGCACTTCCGCTGGGGCGGCGGAAGCAATCTTGCATCCTGCTGGCGGATCCGGCAGGCGCTGGAACCTTGATCAGCCAATGGCGCGGAACAATGCGACGAGCCGCTTAATGCCAATGAGTGGTGAAAGGTTGGCGGAGGCGCAAGGTGCACACTTCACCGTGTTGCATCGCGAGCGAAGACAATCCAAAGATGTATTCGCTCGGATACATTGTGAGATGTCAACGATCGCAGACATCGAACGGCGGCTGACGCCGCCGGCTAGAGTCCAAACGCACCTCCGAACGTGAGCCTGGATGGTGTGGTGTTGCACACCCTTCGGGGTGCCTTCGTTGTTTTGGGGGTTCCGGGGGTATTCGGCAGCTGCTTGCGGACAAGCAGCTGCCGGATACCCCCGGCTAATCAAATTGGAGCCCTTCGGGCTCGCCCGGCGAGGTGAGGCTGATTAGTTGGGAAACGGTACGGTAGGGAGAAACGGGCGGATCGGACTGCGGCTCAATCGCTTGGGTGGGAAATGCAAAGTGAGAAGTGCAAAATGCAAAGTGCCGAATGAGCTGGCGCACACTTGGGCGGGCATTCGGATGGCTGAGGGGGCCACGGCGGGGCTCGTGCCGGAGGCGGCGGAGCGGCAGGGTGGAGACGCGGAGACGGGGCGGGCTTCAGGCCGGGACGAGGGCGGGGGAGGAGGAGGCGGGGCGGGGGGGCTGGGGGACGAGGTCGAGCTCTTGGAAGAGGGTGTCGTCGGCGGCGACGCCGGGGTTTTTGGCGGTGAGGAGTTTGTCGCCGTAGAAGACGGAATTGGCGCCGGCGAAGAAGCAGAGGGCCTGGCCTTCGCGGGAGAGGCGGGTGCGGCCGGCGCTGAGGCGGACTTTGGCCCGGGGCAGGGCGACGCGGGTGGTGGCGATGAGGCGGACGAGCTCGAAGACGTCGACGGGGGGCTGCTGCTCGAGCGGGGTGCCGGGCATGGACATGAGGCAATTGATGGGGACGCTCTCGGGGGCGGGGTCGAAGTTGGTAAGGACTTCGAGCATGCGGAGGCGGTCTTCGACGGTTTCGCCCATGCCGATGATGCCGCCGCAGCAGACGTCCATGCCGGCGGATTGCACGGCGGCGATGGTGTTGAGGCGATCGGTGAAGGTGTGCGTGGAGACGATCTCGGGGTAGAACTCCGGCGAGGTGTCGATGTTGTGATTGTAGGCGGTGACGCCGGCTTCCTTTAGCTTGCGGGCTTCGGTGGCGGAGAGCTGGCCGAGGGTGACGCAGACTTCCATGCCGAGCTTGCTCACTTCGCGAATGGCGCCGAGGACTTGCTCGAATTTGGCGTCGCCATCGCGCACGCCTTTCCAAGCGGCGCCCATGCAGAAACGGGTGGAGCCGTTTTCTTTCGCGCGATGGGCGGCGGTGAGGACGTCGCCGGTTTCCATGAGGCGCCCGGCCTTGACGCCGGTGCTGTAGCGGGAGCTTTGGGCGCAGTAGCCGCAGTCTTCCGAGCAGCCGCCGGTCTTGATGCTGAGAAGGGTGCAGAGCTGCACCTCATTGCCGGTCCAATGCTCGAGGTAGACGGCGCGGGAGCGGGAGATCAGATCGAAAAAAGGCGTCTCGTAGATGGTGCGGAGCTGGGAGAGGAGCACGGTGGGAGGGTGATATGCGGGCGGGGAAAATGCAAAATGAGAAATGAAAAGTGCAAAATGGGCGGCGCGGCACAGTCGAGGGCAGGAGCAGGCTGGAAGCCCGCGATACGGCAGACTGGAAGTCTGCGCTACAGCTTACGCCACCAGCTCGGGGATGGGGCGGCCGCTATTGATGATGGGGGTGGGGCGGCCGTTGAAGTCTTTGATCATGACTTCGTCCCACTTGATGCCGAGGTGCTGGTAGATGGTGGCGAGGAAATCGCCGGGGCTGTGCGGGCGCTCGACGACGTCTTCGCCGCGGGGATCGGTGGCGCCGATGACGCCGCCGGGCTGGATGCTGCCGCCGGCCCAGAGATTGGTGAAGGCGCGGGGCCAGTGGTCGCGGCCGGGCTGGGTGACGCCAGTGGGGGCGCTCGCTTCGCCGGGGCCGGAGCTGGGCTGGTGATTGATTTTTGGCGTGCGGCCGAATTCGCCGCTGACGACGACGAGGACGCGCTTGTGCAGGCCGCGGGCGTAGATGTCTTCGATGAGCGCGGAGACGGCTTGATCGAAGGGGCCGGCGCGGAAACGGAGCGCGTCGAAGACGTGATGATTGACGGCGTGGTCGTCCCAATTCGCGACGCGGCCGCATTGCGGGCCATCGAGGCAACTGGTGATGATTTCCACGCCGGATTCCACAAGGCGGCGCGCGAGGAGGAGCTGCTGGCCCCAGCGATGGCGGCCGTAGCGGTCGCGCGTGCGGGCGTCCTCCTTGCCGAGATCGAAGGCGTTGCGCGTTTGGGGATTCGTGAGCAGGGTCATGGCCTGCGCCTCGAATTTGTCCATGGCGTCCATCTCGCCGGTGGCGTCGATCGCGCGCTCCAGGCGATCGAGGCTCTGGCGGAGGGCGACGCGCTCGCTGAGCCGCGCGACCTGGCCGGGATTCGAGAGGCCCATGTTTGGGACCTCGAAATCGGGGCGGTTCGGATCGCCCATGACGGCGAAGGGCGAATAGGCGCCGCTCACGTAGCCCGGCCCGGCGATGGTGAAGCTGTCGTAGTTGACGATGGGGTTTACGCCGACGTAGTTCGGCAGGGGATTGCCGCGACGCTCTTTCGAGCGGAGAAAATTGGCGACCGTCATCCAATCGGGGAAGACGGGCTTCGGCTTATCGAGCGGATCGGGATCGCCCGAGAGCATTTGCAGCGAGCCGGCGGGATGGCCGCCGCCGGTGTGCGTCATCGAGCGAACCAGCGTGAATTTGTCGGCGATCTTCGCCTGGAGCGGAATGAGCTCGGTGAGCTGCATGCCAGGCACTTTCGAGGAGATCGTCTTGAAGGGGCCGCGGTACTCGCTGCCGATGTCGGGCTTCGGGTCGTAGGTATCGAGATGGGAGCAGCCGCCGCGCAGCCAGACCAGGATGACCGCGGTTTTTTCGCCGGCGGGCTTCGTGGCATTTTCCGCGCGCAGGCGGAGCAGACCGTGCCAGCTCAGGCTCGCGAAGCCCATCATGCCGAGGCGCATGAAGCCGCGGCGATTCAGCGGCCCGGTGCACGGGATGATGGGGGAAGGCGATTCTGGCGAGGACATGAGAGAGACGACGGTAACAGTACCTGATGTTCACCCGGCGCGCGCGTGTTTCTTGGCGAAAGGTTGGAGGTGGCTGAGAAGGCGGCGCTGCCCCTTCGCTCAGTGCGCGCGCGTTGACGCGCCCACGCGGGGGTGGCATCCTGCGTTCATCATGACCGCTGAAGATGTCTTGGAAACCGTGGCGACCCTGCCGGCGGAGGAGTGATGAAAATCCAAACGGGCATCGCGGAGCTCCTGGCGAATCGGTTTTCCGACGAGGAGACTTCCTCGATTCGAGCGGCCCTGGCAGAAGCGGAGGCGGAGTTCGCCCGCGGCGAAGGCTTGGCCAGCGAAGAGTTGCGCCGGCGCCTGGGCCTGGAATGAGGCAGCGGGCCGCGCCTCCAGCGGGTGACTCTTCCATTGCGCTCGCTCCGCGTGCGGGGCTATCTTGCGAAGGCATGACCTATGAGCAGATGTCCGACGAATGGAAGGAGTGGATCGATCTGACGCCGATCGAGCGCTTCCGCCAGAGCGAGCGGATTTTTGCGCAATATCTAGCGATGGGAGGCAGCCTTGATCCCGACCCCGATCCGACAAGTCCTTTCTACGATCCGAGCCAATGGCGTCCAGGCGCTGCTCATGGGCGGGCAGGCCTGCGTGTTCTACGGCGCGGCGCAAGTTAGCAAGGACGTCGACTTCCTCCTCCCCGCAGACGCCGGCAATCTGCAAAGGCTGCTCCAGGCTTTGGCCGCGCTGCAGGCTCGTCGAATCGCGGTACCGCCGTTCGACCCGGAGATTCTCGCGAGAGGCCACGCCGTGCATTTCCGGTGCGCCGCACCAGGCGTGGAGGAGTTGCGCGTGGATGTGATGACGCGCCTGCGCGACTCGCCTGCTTTCCCCCGCCTGTGGGAGCGCCGCACGGTGATTGCCGATGCCGGAAACGCGGAGTTCGATCTCCTGAGCATTCCCGATTTGGTGGAGGCAAAGAAGACGCAGCGCGCGAAGGACTGGCCGGTGATCGAATTGCTCGTGGCGATCCATTACCGGGAGAACGGCGCCGCACCCCGGCAGGACTGGATCGATTTTTGGCTGCGGGAAGCGCGTACGCCGGAATTGCTCATCGAGCTCGCGGTGCGCTTTCCGGGTGAGACCGCCGCCCAGGCGGAAGCTCGGCCACTGCTGCGTTTTGCGATGAGCGAGGAGATCGATGCATTGCGCGAAGCACTCGATGCCGAAGTGCGAGCCGAGCAAGCGCGCGACCGCGCCTACTGGGCGCCGCTCAAGGCGGAACTGGAAGCATTTCGCCGCGCGGAGCGCGAGCAGGCCTGAGAGCAGAGGCCACCGCGCATGATCGGTGCGAGGCCGAGCGAGCTCGCCACAGCGTGAATCTCACCTTGGAGGGGGCTCGCCGTGCCGGGAAAGCTTCACCTTCGCCGAGGTAACTGCTACCTCGCGCGGATGCACCACCCATCCTACTCGTCCCTCGAAATCCTGGAAGGCCGTATCGCGCCGGCTCGTGCGTTTGCCCTGGCTCCGGGCGATTCGCTTCGGCAGTTCGATACCGAGGACCCCGACACGTTTCTGAGCACTACGGCGATCACCGGCATCCCGGCTGGCGCCGATATAGTGGCGATCGACTTCCGTCCGGCGAATGGACTGCTGTATGCGCTCGGCAGCAATAGCCGCCTGTATACGCTGGATACCACGACGGCCGTGGCCACGCCGGTGGGGCCTGCCTTTACGCCCGCGCTGGCCGGCACGAGCTTCGGGTTCGATTTCAACCCGGAGACGGACCAGATCCGCGTCACGTCGGATACCGGCGCGGCTTTCCGCTTGAACCCGGGCACCGGCGCGGTGGTGGGCGGCGCGATCGATGGCACGCTCGGGCTGAATGGGCTCAACTCGGTGGCCTTCTCCGAAAACCATCTCGGGGGCGCGGGCACGCGCGGATACCTGATCGATCCGACGGGCAATCGGCTGCTGATCCTGGGCAGCCTGGCGGGCGTGAGCTCGCAGACGGATGTGTCGCTTACGGTGCTGGGGCCGCTCGGCTTCGATGCGGCCGGGCAGATCGGGTTCGATATCGGACGCGTGCGCGGGTTCGAGACGGCGCTGGCCAGCTTCAGCGTGGGCGGCGTGCAGGGGCTCTACAGCCTCAACCTTGCGGAGGGCAACGCGCGGGCGCTTGGCACGATCGGCGATGGCACCATCGCGATCACCGATATCGCGATCTCGCCAGTGGAGGTGGCCGGCAGCGTGACGGTCGCCACGAATGGCCGCAGCGCCACTTACCCGGATCTGGACGGCGATACCGTGACCGTCACCGTGAATCGCGGCACGCTGCTCGCCTCGTATTTCGATATGCGCGCCGAAGGGACCGCGCAGGTGCTGGAGACGCTGGACCTGCGCGATCCCGGCTTCAGCGGGGCTAATGTGACCATCACCGCCAAGCGGGGGTCGTCCGGCGACGGGCAGGTGAATGTCGGCTACATCAAGGCCACGGGCAACGATCTCGGCGCGGTGAAGGTGAGCGGCGATCTTGGGAGGATCGATGCCGGCGGCGGCGTGGATAACAAGAAGAGCATGATTTCGCTGGAAGTGCTCAGCATGGGCAGCGTCGGTTTTGCCACGCAAAGCCTCGCGACGCTGAACAACGAGCCGAACGGGCTGATCAGCAATCTTTTGGGCGGCGTATCCAAGATTGTGATCCGCGGTAATCTGGACCACGCCGGTATCTATATTAGCGATGGCGTGCCGGTTTCCGCGCCGGATGCCGTGAGCCTCTACACGGTTTCCACGGTGACCGTCCTCGGCGACATGATCGGCGGTGCGGCGAAGTATTCGGGCAGCGTGTATGTGGAAGACGGCAGCATCACGACCGCGAAGATCACGGGCAGCCTCCGCGGCGGCTCGGGCAACAGCAGCGGGGCGCTCTATGCGGATTTCTCGCTGAAGACCGGCACCATCGGCGGCTCGCTCTTCGGCGGCTCGAACAACCTGACCGGCGCGGTGGCCGCGGGACAGGCCACCACGCTTACCATCGGTGGCGACATCCTGGGCGGCACCGCCAACTATTCCGGCGTCGTGTACGGTTTCAATTTCCCGGGCAAGCTCACGGTGAAAGGCTCGCTCTACGGCGGGGCCTTCGAGGGCTCCGGCAGCCTCGTTACCGTCCGCCCGATTGACCCGGTGGCGAGCGACGGCAGCTTCGGCACGGTTTTCATCGGTGGCAGCCTCGTGGGCGGGGCCGGCAAATACTCCGGCGGCGTGCAGTCGGCGAATCGCGTGGCGAGCTTCACCGCGGACGGGACCTTTTATGGCAATGGCGGCGACTACAGCGGCGCCCTGCACTGCGAGCAGCTTGGCAAGGCCGTAGTAACCGGCAGCCTCCTCGGCGGCGCCGGCCTGCTCAGCGGCTCCATCGCCGCGGAGGATTCCATCCTCACGACGAAGAACAATTACACGAGCTCCGTGACCATCAATGGGAACATCCGCACGACTGGCTTCCAAAACACCGGGCTGCTCATCAATGGCAAAACCGGCACGGTGAAGATCAACGGCAGCGTCACCGGGGAAGGCCCGCGCGCCTCCGTGCTCTTGCGCTTCTCCGGCCTCTCCGACGACGCGGGCGTCACGCCGAAGAATGCCGCGGATGCCATCGCGATCAAATCGCTGACCATCCTTGGCGATGTCCGCCAGGCGCGCATCCTGGCGGGGTACGAAGGCGCCGAGGACCCGCTGCGCGGTGATGTCGGGATCGGCACCATCACGATCGGCGGCAGCGTCTTCGCCACGGACATCATCGCGGGAGTCGACCCTGGCGCCGATCTGATCTTCGGCACCGCGGACGATGAACTGGCCAGCCCGATGAAGCCCGGCCTCGTATCAACCATCGGGGCGGTCATTGTGAAGGGGCAGCTGATTGGCGGCGGCACCGGCGGGCAGTTCAATATCATCGCCGGCAAGGTGACGAGCCTGCGGGTTGGCGCGGTGACCATTCCGCTTCAGGGCAATGCGATCGACGACTTCACGTACGGGATTACGAAGAATCTGCGGGTGCTGGAGATTCCCGGCGGGTTCTGACGGGGGACTTTACCCGCGGCTTTCTCGATTTGTCTTTCGCCTCGTCGTCCGGCGGCGGATGGGTTAGCTTCAGCCATGGCTCAAGACAGCTACCCGATCCCAAACGTGCCCGTCTGGCAGAACCCGGAGCGGATGAGCGGGGCCCTTTGCTTTGACCAGACCCGCGTGCCGGTGAGCGCGCTCTTCGAGAATTTGGTAAGCGGGGTCAGTCTCGACGAGTTTCTCGACGATTTCGAAGGGGTGACGCGGGAGCAGGCGATTGCGGTGCTGGAGCATGCGCGGCAAAGGCTCGCCCCGGCTGAAGCGTGAAGGTCCTCTTCGACCACTGCGTGCCGCGGCCTTTGCGTCGCCATCTGCCGGGGCACGAGATCGTGACGGCCCGCGCCATGGGCTGGGATACCTTGGAGAACGGAAAGCTTTTGACGGCCGCTGAGCCGCACTTCGAGGTGATGATTACGTCCGACAAGAACATCGGCTACCAGCAGAATCGCGCGGGAAGGCGCATCGCGATCATTGTGCTCCCCACGAATGCCAGGCCTTTGCTGCTCCCCTTGGCGCCCAAGATCCTCGCGGCGCTGGCGAGTATCCAGTCAGGCGGCTGGATCGAGATTGAGTTTTAGGAGTAGGTAGCTCGCTTTTTGAGAAAGCTCGCCATTCTGGACTGGTCCGGCAGCCCCTACCTCAAGCGCCCTCAACAGATTCCGATCTCTTAACGGCGAAGGCAACGTGGACGCCGATAAAGGCGCCGCCGAAGAGCGGCACCGGCGGTCAGTTCAACATCATCGCCGGCAAAATAACCACCCTCCGCGGCGGCGCCGTCACCATCCCCCTCCAGGCCAGCGTCATCGACGGCTTCACCTACGGCATCACAAAGAATCTGCGGCTCCTGGAAATTCCCGGTGGTTATTAACGCCGGCGGCGGCACCACTTTATCCGGTGAGGTCCTTGATTATCCTTTGCCAGTCTGTCGTTGATCTCGCGGTGCCGCGGAACGGGCTGCGATCTTCCGGTCCGCGGATGATGATAGATATCATGACGGCTGCCGTGGCGGAGCAGCACGCACCCCGCCCGCTCGATGGACTGAACGAGATCCCGGCGCTTCACGCCACTTCGAGCTCTTCTTCCTTGCGAATGCCCGGAATGTCCTCCCCGCCGAAAGTCACGTAAAGGTCGCGAAGCTGCTCTTTGAGGTCGCTCAAATCATCTCCCTGCGTCCAATGATCAGGCCAGGCGTGCAGATAACCGAGATAGCGTCCATCCGGCTCCTTCCAATAGGTAAACCTTGTCGTCATGCGTCGAAGAGTCGCACCAATTTGTCGCGATGGCGAGGCGCGATTGGCGAGGTGGCGCTGGCAGCCGGCGGGGAGCCTGGTTGTTACGCCGATAGTGCTGCGAGGCGGCGTGGCGCTACCTCCCGCCGGCCTGGAGCTGCTCACGCGCGAAGGCGGCGATCGTGCGCAGGGCTTTATCCTGATCCGGCCCAAAGCTGTTGTGTGTCCCTCGCGGCAGGCGAAGGAATTGCACGGAGGCACCAGCCTCCCGGAGCTTGGCGGTGAAGACTTCCGCCTGCTCGATCAAGACCAGAGGATCGGTCTCGCCGTGCACGAGCAGCATCGGCGGGCTGGTCTGGCTCGCGTAAGTAATCGGGCTCGCGCGCCGATACATCTCCGGCGCCTCGGCGGGCGTTCCACCGAGCAGCGACGGGAGCAATTTCCGGATGGTGTCGCGCTCGCTAGGCAACTGGCGCTCGCTGCTGCGAAAGCCGAGCGCAAGGTCGTAGGGGCCCGCGAGGCAGATGGCCGCGCGCACGACGGACGACTCCGTCGCATGCCCGCCGGTCCCTTCAAACTCCGCCACATCCGCCGTCGTGGCGAGCAGTGCCGCCAGGTGCGCGCCCGCGGAGATGCCGAACGCGCCGATCCGGTCCGGATCGATGCCATAGTCAGAAGCATTCGCGCGCAGCCAGCGCACCGCGCACTTCACGTCTTCGATCTGCGCCGGGAACCGATCGCGCGGTGTGAGGCGGTAATCCAGGCTCGCGCACAAGATGCCGGCCTTGCTGAAGCCAAACATCAGCGGATGCAAATCCTCTCGCGCCCCGCCGGTCCAGCCGCCGCCATGGATGCACAGCAGCACCGGCCGGAGACCAGCCGTCGCGCGAGGCCGCGTGAGATCCAGCTTCAGCTCCCGTTCCCCAGCCCGGCCGAAAACAATCCCGGTGAGCAGCTCGACATCCTTCGCCGCCGCCGCGCCGATTTGCGCCACCACGACCTTCCAAGCCACCGCCACCACCACACAGAGCAACAGCGCCACCCAAAGCAAACGTGGGAAAAGGCGGCGCAACTTCATTGGTGAACGAGTGTGGATTCCATTGCTGACGGCGCAAAGCGGCTTCGTCATCCCTCAACGCGACGTCCATCGCGCGCTTCTTTGAGGCTGCAGGATGATCGTCGCTTCGCCGCTCTCGGTCGGGCGTGCTTTGGAATCACGCCATGCAAACGTTCGGTCGGCCCGGCGAGGCGCCGGACCGTGCGACCGAGGCGGTCGCGGTCCCCAAGGCCCACACTTTCGGCACCCGTCGGCGCTGGCCAGTTCTTCCTGTGCTTCTTTAGGGCTGCAGGACGATGGTCACTTCGCCGGTTTCGCTCGGGCCGAGGAGGGCGCCGTGGGCGGTGGAGGTTTTTTGGAAGAGGACGGCGCGGACTTGGCGGGCGCGCGGGGGGGCGGTGGTTTGGAAGCTGCCGGTGAGGAAACCGGTAGCGGGGGTGAGGGTGAGGGCGAGGCGGGTGGGATCGTTGGGGGTGAGGGGGGTGAACCGGCCGGTGGGGGTGAGGTTGAGGGAGCGGGTGAGGCCGGGTTGGTTGCCGCCGGTGGCGGTGAGGAGGATGTTGCCGTCGGGGTCGGCGGGAGGGAGGTTGGGCAGGGGGAGGACGGCGGGCTGATTGGGACGGGCGGGATGGGGGGCGGTGTAGGTGGAGCCGAGGAGCGGGATATTGACGCCGGCGGGCCAGCCATCGGGGTAGCGGGGCGCATTCAGGATTTGGGGGCGGACCCAGCGGAGGGTGCCGGCGAGATCGCTGGTGGGTTGGGGATCGAAGGTCGCGGTGCCGGCGAGGCTGCCTTGGTTTCCGTAGAGCGGGATGAAGAGTGGGAAGGTGGGGTTGGTTTGTGAAGCCGGGTTGGCGATGAGGCGGGTGGTGGCTTTGAAGGGGGTGCCGTCGGCGAGGACGCCGGTGAGGCGGATTTGGCCCCGAGAGTCGATATTCATGGTGGCGGCGCCCTGGCCGGTGGGGAGCGCGGGATCGCCGGGGCCGGGCGCTGGGGTGGGGAGGCGGAGGGTGTATGAGCCGGCGCGGGAGGGGGGGGCGTCGATGGCGCGATCGGTGATGAGGGTGGCGACGTTTTCGCCTGCGCTGGTGAAGAGGTTCCCGGTAACCTGGCGTGTGCCGGATTGGAGGTCGATGAGGAGGGTGAATTCGATGGGCGGATTGGTGCCGGGGAGGACGCCGGCGGCGACGCCGCTGAGCTCGAATTTTCCGCGCAAGGCGAAGCGGCGGCCCAGGTAAAATGCGCTGCCGGTGTAGGTCCCGGTGCCGGTGACGGTGATGGTGAAGCTGCCGTCGGGGAAGGCATCGGGATCGCCGCTGTTCTCGAGGAAGCCGGTGTAGGTGCCGCGGTAGGGGAAGAACGGGCCGGGGATGAAGTGGGCGATGAGCGTGTAATTTTGCGTGGCCTCAAGCGGGAATCTCGCGGCGTTGTGATTCAGCGCGGGGAAGCCGACTACTTCCCAGAAATCGAAAGCGAAGTTGGGCGCGGCCACGGCGAGGAAAGTGGCGGTGCTGTTTTTCACCACGTCGATGCTGTCGCTGGGCCGCTGGTCGCCGGGACCGGTGCCAACGGTGCCTTGCGCGCCGTTGTCGGAGCTGATGTTGATGGTGACGCCATCGCGATACGTGGCGGCGACGGTGGTGGTCTGCCCGGCGAAAGTGCGCGCGCGCAGCACGGGCGCCACTTTGCCCGGCACGCGGGTGAAGATGACGGGGTACTCGTTGGGCTCGACCGGGATGACCGCGCCGCTTTTCTGGAACGAGCGGCCTTCCACCCGCCAGCGCGCGGTGTTGCGAACCTCAGGCGGATTGATGATCACCTGGAGCTGCGTGGGGGAGAAGCTCCCGCCGGTGACGCCGGGCGAGACGAGCGTGGCGCCGCCGCCGGTGCTATTGCCGCCGCCGGTGGCCGCGCGCTGGGCGCGATTGATGAGGCCGAGCACGTCGCTATCGAGCGCGCGGACGAGCGTCTCGGAGCTGCCGCCGAGATAGACGGCAGCGGGATAATACTGACCGTTGGCGTGTTGCACGAGCAGCGGCGCGCCGCTCATTCCCTCGAAGCCCTGCGCGCCGAGGGTGGTGAAAACGCGGCCATTCGCGCGGGTGAAGGCGTAGGTGCCGGGCGCGGTGGCGTGGAGCTTGCCGCGGTCGCCGGCGGGGATATCGCGGACGGGATAACCGGCGAGGATTTTCGAAGCGGCGCCGGTGAGGAACTCGTTTTGCTCGAGGTCCGAGATGAGGAAGCCGCCGAAGCCGTTGCGGCCGGGGGAGTCGCGATTGCTGTCGAAGAACATCACGGCGACGTCGAAATTGCGCGATTCGGGCGAGGCTTCATTCACCTCGAAGTTGCGCGGCGGCTGGCGATCGGTGGTGCGCTGGGCGGCGTAGCCCTCGAAGAGGAACCAGCCGCGCGGGGTGATGGGCGCGGGCTCGTGCGAGTCGCGATGTTTTTGGAAGAGCCACTGGACGTCGCGCACGTTGGTGAGCTCGAGATCGTCGAAGAGCACGTGGCCGACGGTGAGGACGGAATAGCGGTCGACGACAAATCCGCTGCCGAGGCCGAGCTCCGTCTTGATCTGGCCGCAGAACTGGTACGGACGCTCGTCGCGGACCTGGGTGAAGCTGAGCGGCGCGGGGGTGAGCGCGCCGGGGACGAGCACCGCGCTGGTGTAGACGCCGGTGACGGTATCGAGTGGGAGGTTGGCCGGGTCGTCGCCGCCGCCGACGCTGACGATGAGGGAATCGGGCGCCGCAAAGCCGGGCGCGGGATAGCCGGAGACGGCCTTGAACTCGATGGTGTACTCGCCCGCATTGAGCGTGAGGATTTCGCCGCTGTCGTGCCAGGTGGCTTCGCCTTCGCGGCGCCACTGGCCGCGCTCGGCTTCGGTGGCGGCGGTGGCGATGAAGGCAGGCAGGATGTCCACTTTCAGCCGGCCCATAACCGGATCGGCCGCGGTGAGATAGGTGGCGGCGAGATCGACGGTGCCGGCCTGCGCGAGCGCGGTGATGGCAAAGGGCTCCACGAAATTCAGCACTTTGCGGAACTCGACCGTGTACGCGCCGGGGACGAGGCCGGTGACGGTTTCGCCGCTATCGTGCCAGAGGAATTCGCCGGCGAGGCGCCACTGGCCACTGGCCGCGGGAGGCGAGAGCGTGACGCGAAAGGCGCCGCTGGGCGTGGCGCCGGGCTGGGGCGCCGTGGCATCGAGCACCGATCCGGTGCGGCCGGCGATGAGGTCGTTTTCGACGATGCGGATTTCGGCGGTGGAGCGGCGACCGGCGACGCCGGGTGCGGTTGCGGCGAGGGCGATGCGAAAATTGCGGTCGCCGGTGAATTGCACGTCGTTGGCGATTGGAACGACGATCGTCTTTTCCGTTTCGCCGGCGGCGAAATCGAGCGTGCCGGTGGGCGCGGCGGTGTAGTCGATGCCCTGGCGCGCGCTGCCATCGGTGAGCGTGTAGGAGACGGTGCCGGCCAGGCCGGTGAGATCGCGCACGGTGATGGTGAGCGCGCCGTCGCCTTCGCGAATGCTGTAGCCGGCCACACTCAGCTCGAACACCGGCACCGACGCGCCGGCGCCGAGATCGAGCTGCGTGGTGGCGGCGCCTGCTCCGGCGGCGGTGTCGTTCACGGCGGCTTTCGCGGTGACGAACTGCGGGCCGGACGGACCGGGGGTGATTGGCAAGCCGGCCTGGCCTTCGGCGAGGCTGATGAAATCGCCGACGGCGACCGGCGTGACGCCGTCGCTTAGCGTGAGTGTGACACCGCCGGTGAGGCCGGTGATTTGGAAATGGGTAACCTCGAAGCCGTCGTGGGGATTGGGCAACACGAGGAGCCGCGTGGGATTGGCGGGATCGCGGAGGAGCACCGGCGCGGCCGCAGTGGGCAGCAGGGCGAAGCCGGCGCGCGAAGGCGCATCAATGAGATAGGTCGTTCCAAACGGAGCGATTTTGCCGACTTCCTCGCCGGTGATGAAGAGGTCGTCGCCGCGCGCGAACAGGGCTTGTGGAAAATTCGGTGGAACGCCCCCCGAGACGGCGGCGCCGGGGTGCCACGCGGGATCGAATGCGCCATCGCCATCGGCGTTCAGCTTGGCCACGCCGCCGCGAAGGACCGCTGGCGCGCCGACGCGGTCAAAGCCGCCGGTGACGTAGACGGCGCTGCCGCTGATCGCGATCCGGAAGACCTGCGCATCGGCAATGCCGGTGATGGCCGTGAAACCGGGCGAGATGCCGAGCCGCGCGTTCCAGGCCGGGTCGGCCACGGCCGGCGACGCGACGCCGAGCTTGGCGAGCCCGCGGCGGGCCTGCCCGCCGATTTGGCTGAACACGCCGCCGACGAAAAGATCGTTGCCGCGCAGGGCGAGACTGAAGACGCCGGTGAGCCCGTTGCCGGTGTTGGAAGTTTGCGGGTTCCAGGTGGCATCGACGGCGCCGGCGCCCTGCGTGCTGACTTTCACGGGATTCGCCATTCCCGCCGGCTGGCCGAAGATTCCGACGAACAAGTCGGTGCCGTGCAACGCCAGCGCGGTCACGTTGATGCTCGGGATGTCCGGCACCCAGGTGGCATCGACCACGCCAGCCCCGAGGGAAACCTTGGCGAGCCGGTCGAGGGCGAGGCCGCCGATTTCCTGAAAAGCGCCGCCGACGAAAAGATCGGTGGCGTCCGTGGCGAGAGCGTAGATGAGGGAATCGCAATCGGCCTGCCAGCCGGGATCGGCGCGGTCGCCGGTATTGGCGCTGAGTTTCGCGAGGTTTTGCCGGCTTTCGCCGCCGGCCGTATCGAAGAGGCCGCCGACGAAAATACCGTCTCCCGCGACGGCGATCGCGAGGACCGAGCCGTTGACGCCGGGGTTCCAGGTGGCGTCCACCGTGCCGTCGCGCTCGAGGCGCAGGATGTGCCGGCGCGGCAGGCCACCGCCGAAAATGAAGTTGCCCGCGACGATGAGCTTGCCGTCCGGCTGTTCGGCGATGGCCGTGGCGTTGCCGCGCAATTCCGGCCGCGCGTCGAAAAGCTCGTCGAGCTCCGCGGTGAAGACATTCAGGCGCGCCAGGCCGGGCGCGGCGCGATTGCCGGTGCCCTCGAAGCCGCCGCCGACATAGAGCGACGAGCCGCTGAGCGCGAGCGTGAGCACGCTGCCCGCGCCAAGCTCGGTGACGGGCGCGAGATCGAAGGCGATTTGCCACGCGGGGTCCTGGTCGCCCGTGGCGGCATCCACTTTCACGAGTGCCGCGCGGGCATTCGTGGAGGTGCCGGGCGCGGAGCCATTGCCGCCAATGAAAACCTGGCTGCCCGCGATGGCCAGCGCCCGTGCTGGAAACTGGAGAGCGGGATCCCAGGCGGCATCGAGCAGCGCGGCGCCGGCAGCGGTCGAAAGCTTCGCGGCATGGGGACGAGCGGCGCGCGCGATGGTGGTGAAATCGCCGGCCACGAGCACGCTCCCGCCGCCGGGCGCGCGGGCCAGCGCGTAGACGGCGCCGGCCGCGGGCCGGCCGTTCGACGCAATCCGGCGCGCCTCGGGCGCCCAGGCGGGATCGACCGCGCCGCGGCCCGTCGTCGAAACGCGCGCGAGCGAGCTGCGGGCGCGCCCGCCGAGGGAGCGGTAGACGCCGCCCACGTAGAGCTGGCCGCCTTCCACCAGCAAAGCCGTGACCACCGGGCTGCGCGCTTCAAAGCCCGGCACCGCGCCGGCGACCGGCACATTCCAGCGCGCATCGGCGCGGCCGGTGCCAAGCGTGGAAAGCTTCGCCAGGTTTTTGCGCCGGAGCCCGCCCGCCGAGTCGAAGCTGCCGCCGACGAAAAGCGCGTTCCCGCTGAGCGCGAGGGCGGCCACGAAGCCCGAGCCGCCTTGGGCGGTGAGGATGAACGGCTGCCAGAGCGGATCGACCGCCCCGCCAGCGGAAATGCTGAGCCGCGCGAGCGATTGCCGCGTGAAACCGCCGAGATCGGAGAAACTGCCGCCGACGTAAAGGGTATCGCCACTCAGAAGCAGGACCGTGACAAACGCGAAGCGCCCCGAAAACTCGGCTGTCCAGGTGAGGTCGACCGATCCATCCACATTGAGGCGGGCCAAGCCAAAGCGCTGCACGCCATTCACGGACTCGAAGGCGCCGCCAATAATGATCTTGCCATCCGCCTGCACGACTGCGGCGCGCACCTCGCCGCCGCGCGAGAGCTTCAGGTCCGGGAGCGTGGCGATGGTATCTTGCGCGCGGGCGATTCCACATGAGAAGCACGCGAGCCAGCAGGCGCAAAGGACGGCAAGCCGGCGCAGGACACTCATGGCGGCGAAGTTAAAGCCGAGGATGCGAATGGACAACTTGTTTGAGGTGCCGCGAGCGGAGAGATGCGTTCGGCTACAGCGTTAACTTTATGGAACGTGTGCAGCAGCAGACCTGCCGCCCCGCCGCCTTTCCACGCCTTGATCAGAGGACGGCACGTCCAGTTCCGCTGGCGCGGAGCTGGACAGAGCCGCCTCTACATAGAGGCGGCGTTGGCTAGCGCTTCGGAAACAGGGCGGGGAAGGGAAGGCAGAGGCGGGGAAAGATGGTGCTCTCCAGCGTGGCGGGGAAAACGGCGAGATCGACGCGCGCGTACGCAGCACCGTGGGGCTCGGTGTGGCGCTCGACGGTGCGCTCTTCGGCGAAAATGAGCCAGCTTTCGGGAACGCCAGCTTCGGCGTAGATGCCCAGCTTGATGCGATTGAGGCGCTCGCTGCTCACGATCACCTCGATGACGAGCGCGGCGGTCGTGGGATGGTCTTGAAAGAAATCCTGCTCTGTGCCGCGTACGACGGCGAGGTCCGGCTCGGGCTCGGAGTCGGAGGAAGCGAAACTGAGCGGCTGTTCCGAGCGCGCGTGCCAGCCCTCGGGAACCTGCGCGAGCAAATGCCTAAAAAGCAACGTGACGATGGAGGTGTGCAGAGGCGCCTTGGGCGTTTGATCGACGAGCGCTCCGCGGATGAGCTCCACATTTGGGGCGAGAGCGCCGAATTGGAGAAGCCGGTGGTAATTCGCCACCGTGAAAGCGCTCACCCGTTCGCGCACGGCGGGCTCCTCGAGAATGGCGAGCATCCCCGCCGATATACTCTCTCTCGACTGTGGGCAAGGGTGTCATTCCAGAACCCGGAACGAAGAACGCTCGCCTCCCGCTTCCGCGTGTGAAATACAGCCCTCCGTCGGCACGGCAACGTTCCGCATTCCGCCACCCCGGTATTTTTTTCATGTCTGCCTCATCCCGCCCGCCTTCCTGGAAATGGTGGATCACGGGGTTGCTGCTGCTGGCGACGACGATCAATTACATGGATCGCGTGACGCTGGCGAATGCGGCGGTGCGGGTGGCGCGGGAGTTTGGGTTGAGCGAGGCGCAGTATGGGAATCTGGAGCTGGCGTTTGGGTGGGCGTTTGCCGTGGGGTCGCTGGGGTTCGGGTTTCTGGCGGATCGGGTGCGGATTTATCTGCTTTATCCAGCGGTGCTCGCGGCCTGGTCGCTGATGGGGATGGCGAGCGGGCTGGTGCATGATTACGCGGGGCTGCTGATTTGCCGCAGCTTGCTCGGGCTGTTCGAGGCGGCGCATTGGCCTTGCGCGCTGAAGACGACGTTTGCGCTGCTGGAGGAAAAGGACCGCACGATGGGGAATAGCGTGCTGCAGAGTGGCGCCTCGATCGGGGCGATCATCACGCCGCAGGTGATGAAGCTGCTCCTCACCGACCAGCCGGGCTCGTGGCGCATGGCTTTCGTGGTGGTGGGCGCGGCCGGGTTCCTCTGGGTCGCGCTGTGGTTTCTGATGCTGCGGCCGCGCGATTTGGAGGTGCCGGCGAAAGAGGCCGCCGCGGCGGCCGAGCCGGTGAAGTTGTGGAGCATCCTGCTCAGCGGGCGTTTCTGGGCGGTGGCGCTGGTGATCCTGGGGGCGCAAACGGTGTGGCACATCTACCGGGTGTGGCTGATGAAATTCCTGCAAACGGGGCGCGGGTATGAGGAGTCCACCGCGCTGAACTTCATCTCGTTCTACTTCATCGCCACGGATATCGGCTGCATCCTCGCGGGGGTGCTCTCGCTTTGGCTGATCCGGCGGCTCGGGAAATCGGCACACGACGCGCGGCGCGTGGTCTATGCGGGCGCGTGCCTGCTCACCTCGCTGAGCGTGCTGCTGCCGTGGCTCGGGCGGGGCTGGCCTTTGCTCGGCACGCTGCTGCTGATCGGCGCGGGGGCGCTGGCGCTTTTCCCGTGCTACTACAGTTTTGTGCAGGAGCTTTCGCCCTCGCACGTGGGGCGGCTCACCGGGCTGCTGAGCATGTGGGTGTGGGCGGTGACCTCGCCCCTGCACAGCGCCTTCGGCATGCTGATCGACCGCACGAAAAGCTACGATTTCGGACTGATGCTCGCCGGGCTGGCACCGTGGATCGGCGTGATCGCGCTCGCGCTCCTTTGGCGCAGAAAAGAACCTCACCATGCTCACTGAATCGACACGCCTCCGCGATTTTCCAGCGCTTGCCGGAATCACTTATCTCAATACCGCGGCCGAAAGCATTCCGCCTACCTGTGTGGGCGAAGCGATCCAGGCCTATTGGCGCGACAAACTGCGCGGGATGAACGGGCGCGAAGGGCACTTTGCGCAGGTGGAGGCGTGCCGCGAGGTGAGCGCGCGGCTGCTCGGGCTGCCAAGCGCCGAGGTTTCGTTTTGCTCGTGCAGCTCGGAAGCTTACAACCTGCTCGCCTCGGCGCTCGATCTCGGCGGCGGCGATGAGGTGGTGGTGACGGACCTCGATTTTCCCGCGGGCGCGACTCCGTGGCTGCGCGCCGCCGCGCCGCCCAAGGTGCAGCTCTGGCAATCGCGCGAAGGCCGTTTGCTGGCCGAAGACCTCGCGCCGCTGCTGAGCGAGCGGACGCGGCTGGTACAGGTTTCGCTGGTGAGCTTTTACAATGGGCACCGCATTGCGTGGCCCGCGTTTCACGAGACGGTGCGCCGCCTTGCGCCGAAGGCGCTGATCTCGGTGGATGTCACGCAGGCGCTGGGCCGCGTGGTGCTTGATTGCCCCGGCGCGGATATCGTGATCTCCAGCACGCACAAGTGGACGCTCGGCATCCATGGCGGCTGCATCATCGGCGTGCCGGGCGCGAGCGCGGCGCGGCTCACTACGCACGCCGGCGGCTGGTACCACTTGCAGAATGCCTTCGAGGCGGACCGCTTCGAGCGCGCGGTGCCGAAGACCGGCGCGGCGAGTTTTTCGGTGGGCATGCCGAATTTCGTGGCGCTTTACGCGCTGAACGCTTCGCTCCGGTATCTGGAGGAAGCGGGCATCGCCGAGATCGCCCGGCACGCCGATCCGCTGGTGGCCGAAGTGGCAGCCGGCCTGCGCGAATTGGGCCTATCGCCGATGTGCCCTTGGGAGGCAACCAATCCCACCGGGATCGTGGCTTTTCGGCATCCGCGCGCCGAAGAGATTCACGCCGGCCTAGGGCGGGAAAAGGTACACGTGATGCACAACGCCGGGCGCGTCCGCATCGCCGTGCATGGGTATAATACGGCGGAGGATGTGGGGAGACTGCTGCGCGTGTTGCGGGCGCTGGTGTGATGGCTACCTTGGGGTCTTCGCATGGACGATCCCACAAAACGCACCAAGCGAGCGCCGCAGCGTCCGCCCTCCAATCCCGTCAAACCGGTGAAGGTCACGCCGCCGAAAAAATCGGCGCCTCGGGGCTATGAGAAGAAGACTTTCTGAGCCGTCCCGCTAAGCATCCAAGCCTTGTCTTCGGCGCTTAGGAAGGGGAGGCGTTCGCGGAGGAGGTTGATCGAATCCGCGTAGGTGTGGCCGTCTTGGACCTGGTAGGGGCAATCAGTCGCCCACATCAGGCGCTGGGCGCCGAAGGTATCGCGCAGCTTTTGGATCATCGGGCCGAGGTCGGTGTAGGGGGCGCGCTTATCGCCGAGGGCGTAGAAGGCGGAGGTCTTGACGTAGACATGCGGATGCTCGGCCAGGCGGCAGAGGTTTTCGAGGTCGGCCGGGTCGACGCCTTTGACGCCGATGCGGGCGAAGTGGTCGATCACCACGCGCGTCCTGGGGAAGGCTGCGCACATGCGTTGCACGGCCGGGAGGGCATCGGGGTTCGCGAGGAGGCACATCGATTGGCCGCTCTCCGCCGCCTCGGTCCACATGGCTTTCATGGCCGGGGAGCCGCTCCAGGCCTCGACCTTCGCTTTGTCTGAGTAGAGCCGGAAGCCGCGCACGCCCAGCCGGCCCAGCGACTTCATGGTCTCGCGCACGTCCGGCTTTGTCTCATCGACGATGGCCACGCCGCCGAAGACGCCGGGATATTTCGCCATCGAGTCGAGCATATAGCGGTTGTCGAATTGGTAGAAGCTCATCTGGATGAGCACGATCCGGCTTACGCCGACGGGTTTGCTGTGCTGGAAAAGCTCCTCCGGCGTGAAGCTCGGCGGGACGAGCGATTTCTCGGTGAAGCCGGGAGCGAGCGGGTAGCGCCTGGTGTCGGGCGTCCAGACGTGCACATGGGCATCAATGGCGCCGGGCGCATCCGCGGCGGCGGAGAGGGAGGGGGCGGCGAGCGCGGCCAGGCCGCTGCGGCGGAGAAAGGTACGGCGGGAGAACATGAGGGCCTATTGAACGCCGAAACCCGTGGCAGACGGAAGCGCGGCCGTGGGAAAAGAAATAAGCCGCAGGCCCCCACCCCGAAGGCCTGCGGCTTTTGCCGGATCGACCGTGCGCTTGCGCGCCCGGTACGTTCTCTGCATTCTAGCGGTTCAAGGGGCGTTCTTTCGAGCTGCCCGATTTGCCGCGTTCTGATGTGTTATCGAGCAGCGCAGGGAGGCCGGTTGTGCGAGGTGGAAATTTTTTCCGCTTTTTTTTCGGAAGCCGGAGATGAAGGCGACGAGGCAGGGCCAAGGAAGTGCCACCCAGCAGGCAACGCACTGTTGATTTCAACGCCGGCCGGGGATGGACGTAATAACGAAGAGGAGCGCCGCCGCCCCTGCCAGGATGCAGAGGGAAACCAGAGGCGGAAGCTCCCGATACTGGAGCGCTCCGAGGCCGCTGCCGGATGCCGAGTAGAGGCGAAACGAGATGGAAAGCGGCGGGGTCCTGATTGGGATGGCGAAAGATACGAGGCTGATCCACGACCATAGAACGGCCGGAGCCAGACCAATCGACGCGAGGATGAGGAGGCAGACCTTCGGGGTCATAGTCCGTCAGAGGGTGGCATTTGCCTTGAGGACGCGGAGGACGTTTTCGCCGAGGACTTTGCGGATGGTCTCTTCGCCATGGCCGCGCTGGAGGAGGCCGACGGTGAAGAGGGGCCAGTTCGTCCAGGCGAGGCTTTGCTCGGCGTGCGGAGCGGGCTTGAAACGGTCGAGGGGCCAGAGGTGCTCCCAGCGCTCGTTGCCGGGGGTGAGGGTGCGGCTGCTGGGGCGCTTGGGGATTTTGGCGCGCTCTTCCTCCTCGAAGCGGGAGACGTAGCTGATGTCCGGGCCGATGGCGACGTGCTCGGGGCCGAATTTCTTGATGGCGTAATCGAGGTGATCGAGGAAGGCGAGCAGGTCGCCGGCGCCGCCGAGGAAGCGCGGGATGCAGCAGATGCCGATGAGGCCGCCGGTGTCGCAGATGGCGCGGATGGTGTCGTCGGGCTTGGCGCGGAAATGCTCGTAGAGGCCGCCGCAGGTGGTGTGGCTGGCGACCATCGGCCTGGCGGAGGCCTTGGCGGCCTCGAGGCTGGTCTGCCAGCCGGAATGGGCGACATCGACGATGACGCCGACGCGGTTGAGCTCCGCGATGGCGGTGCGGCCGAAATCGCTGAGGCCGCCATCGTGCGGCTCGCCGGCGCCGTCGCCGAGGGGGTTCCGGCGATTGTAGGTGAGGTGCATCATGCGGATGCCGATCTGGTGAAAGACGCGGATGAAGCCCAGCTCATCGCGCGGGCTTTCCCAAGCCTGGCGGAGCGGGACGCCGTTGCCGGTGAAGCAGAGGCAAAGCCGGCCCTCGGCCTTGGCGGCGACGATTTCTTCGGCGCGCACGATTTTGGTGAGCTCGGGACGCAGGAGATCGGTGGCGTAGGTGAAGCGGGCGAGGCGCTTGATGAGCCGCAGCGGGTCGTTGCCCTCCTCGCCGGCGTTTTGGAAAATGCAGGTGACGCCAGCGGCGCGGAAGGCCTCGAAAAACTCCTGCCGCTCGCGGGCGTTGGTGGCATTGCGGGTCATCGAGGACTCTTCGCGGAGGTCGGTGAGCTCGGCATCGGAGGCGCCCTCGGCCATGGCGGTTTTCATGCGCTCGCCATCGATGGCGCAGCGCGGGGCAAAGCCGTACGACTCGAAGACGAGGGCCTCGGCGTGCAGGCGCAGGCCGCGCTCGAGCTGCGCGGGGCTGGGTTTTAGGAGCGAAAGGGCGACCTCGCGAGCGCGGGTGATCTTCTCGTTGGTGGTTTGGAAGGGGAGGTTTTCGGGCGTGGCGCCGCGGGCGCGGAAGGGAAGTGCGGCGGCGAAGGCGGCGCAGGATTTGAGGAAGCGGCGTCGGGTGGGAGGAAGCATGGGATTAGGTCTTAGACGGCCTATAGGCCGTATGGGACCTATTTCCGCTTGGAAGGCCGGGGGCGTCGATCATACGATAAACAGATGCAGAAAGCCGACGGCATGAATTACGCGCCACAGGGCAAGCCCAAGCCGGTGGTGGAAAAGGGCGAGTTTGCGTTTGCGGCGGTGGCGCTGGATCACGGGCACATTTACGGGCAGTGCAATGGATTGCTGGAGGCGGGCGCGGAGCTGCGATTCGTTTACGATCCCGACCCGGCGAAGGTGGAAAAATTTCGCAAGACTTTCCCGCAGGCGCAGGCGCTGGGGAGCCTGGAAGAGGTGCTGGAGCGGCCGGAGATCAAGTTGATCGCCTCCGCCGCGGTGCCGAGCGAGCGCGGGCCGCTGGGGCTGGAGGTGATGGACGCCGGGAAAGACTATTTCACGGACAAGGCGCCTTTTACCACGATGGAGCAGCTCGCGGCGGCGCGGGCGAAAGTGGCGGAGACCGGGCGAAAGCACATGGTGTATTTCTCCGAACGGCTGCACGTGGAGTGCGCGGTGCGCGCGGGGCAGCTCATCGAGCAGGGAGCGATCGGGCGGGTGGTGCAGGTGATCGGGCTGGGGCCGCACCGCTGCTCGCCGGCGTCGCGCCCGGATTGGTTTTGGTCGCGGGAGAAAAGCGGCGGCATCCTGATCGATATCGGCAGCCATCAGTTCGAGCAGTTCCTGCATTTCACTGGCGCGAAGGGGGCGCGGGTGGTGAACGCGGCGGTGGCTAACTATCGTTTCAAGGAGCACCCGGAGTTTGAAGATTGGGGCGAGGCCAATTTGCAGGCGGACAATGGGGCGACTAACTATATCCGCGTGGACTGGCTGAATCCCGATGGGCTGCGGACGTGGGGCGATGGGCGCACCTTTATCCTAGGCACCGATGGCTATATCGAGCTGCGCAAGTATCTCGATGTGGCGCGCGAGTATGAGGGCGACCAGCTTTACCTGGTGGATCACAAGGGCGAGCGGCATATCCGATGTCATGGCGAAGTGGGCTATCCGTTTTTTGGCGAGCTGATCATGGATTGTCTCGAGCGGACGGAGAGGGCGATGACACAGGAGCACGTTTTCCGCGCGGCGGAGCTTTGCCTGCAGGCGCAGGCGGCGGCGCGCCGCATCGAGTAGGCGTATGAAGCCGCGCATTATCCTGATCGCCGTGGCGGCGGTGCTGGTGTTGAGCCTGGGGGCTTACTTTGGCGTGCGACGCGACAGGGTGGCAGAGGGGCCGGCGCCGGCGACGCCGCTGGTTCCGCTGGTGGTGGAGCAGCCGACGCGGGATTTTCTGGCGCCGCTGGTGCGTCCGGCGGCGCCGGCGCGCCGGCAGGCGGGGGTGCCGCTGGCCAACGCGCCCGGGGTGAATGTGGAGGCGGGCATGCTGCCTTGGGAGAAGGCGATCTTGGAGGTGCTCAACGATCCCGACAGCGGCGGCTCGAAAGGGGCGCGGCTGCTGGCCTTGCTGCCGACGCTGCCAGAGGAGGCCCTGGCCCCCGCGACGGAACAGGCGTTGGAGTGGGTGCGCGATCCGGAGTATGCAGCGACCGTGTTGCCTTTGCTGGTGGAGGCACAGACGCATGGGGCGGTGCTGGGCGAGCTTTACCGGGATCTGATGGAGCGCCCGGACCCGCTGGTTTTGCCGGCCTTGCTAGCAATCGCGCGCAATCCGCAGCATCCGTACGCGGCGGCCGCGCACGAGAATTTGAGTTTGCTGTTAGGCCAGGAGTTGGAGACGGATTGGAATGCCTGGGATGGGGCGATTCGGCAGCGGTTGGCGGGGCGTGGGGAGGGGAAGTATTAAGTATTAAGTATTCGAATTGCGCGCCGCTACTGAACACTGGATACTGATTACTCTGTCGTGAATCAACGGCTTAATGCCGTCGCGACGAAATCAAATAACTCCTTGGTCGCTGGATCGCCTTCGACTCCTAGATTGTCGTTTAGCTTCGTATGATTGGTGTCTTTGGCGGCGAAGACTTTGGTGGGAATGTTGGCTTCCTTTAGGACACTAGCCAGGCGCTGGGCTTGGGCGGTGTTGTCCGGGTGATCGGCAACGTGGAGGATGAGGAAGGGGGGATGGATTTGCCTTTGGCGATGTGGGTGACGGCGGAGAAATTCTTGTGCTGCTCGGGGGTGTGGTCGAATTTTTCGCGGTGGCCGTACTTGGCCGGGGGCTGGCCGTGGACGCGACGGCGGGTTTCGGCGGTTTCGATGATGGCGGGGATGTCGTAGGTGTCGCCATCGACGGGGACGCAGCCTTTGAGGATGGAGAAGGGGACGCCTTCGGCCTTGAGGTAGCGATCATCGGTGCAGATGAGGGCGGCAAGCTGCGCGCCGGCGGAGTGGCCCATGACGAAGAGGCGCTGGGGATCGCCGCCGTGCTCGGCGGCGTGCGCGTGCACCCAGCGGATGGATTTTGCGACGTCGCGGACGATGTCGCCCATGGCGACCATCGGGAGGAGGCGGTAGTTTACGGAGACGAAGACGAAGCCTTTTCCGGCGAGGGCCGCGGGCTTTTGCCGCATGTCCGCCTTGTCGCCTTGCTGCCAGCCGCCGCCGTGGATCCAGACCACGACGGGCAGGTTTTTGGCGCCGGGCGGGGCATAGACGTCGAGAGTTTGCAGCGGGTCGGCCGGCTCCGCGTAGGGGAGGTCGCGGGAGATCTTGAGGTTCTGATTTTGCGCGAAGGCAGAGGAGAGCAGGAGGAGGCCGGCGAGGAGGGAGGGGATGAATTTCATGGGCAATGTACGAAGCTAGTGTTCGACCATGGCGATCGCGTCGGCGGTGTACGGGCAGCTCTCGGCCAGACGGGTGACGGAGGAGCCGCGGCGCATGGGATAGAGCGCCTTTTCGAGGAGGCGGCCGGCGTTGAGCAGCTTCGCTTCGCCGCGCGGCGGGCCGATCAATTGCAGGCTGGTGACGGAGAAGAGCGATCCGCCGAGCCGCACGGGAAAGGCGAGGGCGGGGTTGCCGGCGAAATTCACGGGCACGGTGTTTTGGGCCTGCAGGACTTTGGCCTCCAAGAGGCCGGCATCAATATTTGGCGGGACGTAGAAGGGGGCGCGCTGGAGGGTGGGGAGCGCGATGAAATCCACTTTCCGGAAGGCCTCCTGGAGCGCGGCCTGCCATGCGCCGCGGCGAGCAAGGGCGGCTTGGTATTTGGTATTATAACTCACGCGCCCGGAGAGGATGACCACCTTGGTGCGAAGCGCGACGCCCGGCGTAAACTGATACTGTTTCCCGCTGAGCCAGGCGCCGGCGGCGGCGACGGCGTTGCCATCGCGCTTGGCCTGCTCCCATTTGGCGGTGAAGCTTTCCTCGAGAGGCACGACCTGAAAGCCGGACCGCGCGAGGGCGGCATCGATGGCGGCGTCGATTTTCGGATCGGTGCCCTCGAGCCGGAGGCGGCCGACGCGGATCGTTTTGGCGGAGGGGCGCGCGGCCTTGGCGGCGGCGTACTGCGCCAGGAAGCCACGCTGGAGCAGATCCATGCCGACCACGGTGCTGGTGATGTCGCGTCCCATCGGGCCGACGGTGTCGAGATGCTGTGGCTCGATGGGGACGATGCCATCGACAGGGATGAGGCCGTGGGTGGTCTTGAGGCCGACGATCCCGCAGCAGGCCGCGGGCACGCGGATGGAGCCGGCGGTATCGGTGCCGAACGCGATATCGGCCATGCCGCCCGCGACCGCGACGGCGGAGCCGCTGGAGGAACCGCCAGGGATGCGGCGCTTCCAAAAGCAATAGGGATTGCGCGGGGTGCCATAATACTCATTGAGGCCGGAGGGGGCCACGGCGAACTCGCTGAGGTTGGTCTTGCCGACGATCTGCACGTTGCGCTCGCGGGCGATGGCGAGGCAGGGGGCGTCCTTTTCCGCGGCACGCCGCGTTCTGGCGAAATGCTGGGAGCCGGCCGTGGTGACCACGCCTTGGAGATCGATGTTATCCTTCACGGCGAGCCGGACCCGGGTGCCCTCCTGCTCGCAGCGCAGCGGCGTGATAAAAGCGCGGCTGCCGGGCCGGCGGGCGTTCAGGTGCGCCAGGGTGGAGCAGCCGGTGAGGAGGAGAAGCGGTGCGAGCGCGAGCAGCAGGGGGGCGGGCTTTCTCATGGGACCTAATTATGAGAATGCACGAAAGACGCGAAAGACAAAAGGCGGCGCTGCCGCACGGCTGGCGACCACCATCCCGCCTCCGCAACCACCATTGTCAGGCCGGGCGCGGTGGGGGCGGCGCGGGGAAGGTGACGCGGGCGTAGACCTCCGTGAGAGGAAGGGTGATGTTGAGGAGCTTCAGCGGGATGGCGGCGGCGAGGCCGAGGAACTCTTCGCGCCGGAAGCCGGTTTCCGAGCGGGCGTAGGTGACGATGCGCGGACGCTCGGTTTCGACGAGCAGGTAGCGATCGAGCGAGGCCAGGGTGAGATAGGCGTCGCGCTTCTCGTTTTCATCCGTACGACGGGTGGATTCGGAGAGGACTTCGACGATGACCACTGGGCATTCCTGGACGCCGTAGGCGCTGGACTTGGCCTGGCAGACCACCTGGACATCCGGGTAGTAATAGCGAAGATCGCCGGGCCGCTGAACGTGCACCTTTTCGTCGCTGCCGAACGGTTCGCACGGGGTGCCCTGCAGCCGATTTGCCAGGGCAATGGAGATGTTCATGGCGATCCGATTGTGATCGGTCCCGGCGCCAGCCGTGGCATAGACTAGGCCATTGAGATATTCGTGCTTGGTGGGAGAGAGCAACTCGCCTTCTAGGTATTCCTCCGGCGAAACGAGGTGAGGCTGGGTAAGCTCTGCGGTCACGGCTCGGAGTACACCATCCTTTTCGCGATCGGGCAATGATGCCGCTGCTTCGGTCTGTAGCTCGCCGCGAATTGCATGGATACGGATTCGTAAGTTCGCTAGTTACTGGAGCTCGCCCCCCATGAAAACATCTCTCCGTTTCCGCCGCGCGCTTGCGCTATTGGTTAGCCTGCTCTGCGCAGTCGCCGCCGAGGCACAGACGGCTGCTCCGGCGGGGACGGCGATCACGGTGCCGGCGACGGCGGGGGCGCGGAATCCGGTGAAGGTGGGGCGGGTGACGAAGGGGCAGACGATCACGATCACGATCGGGCCGGTGCTGTGGAAGGGCGGGGGGAGCAAGACGGGGGATTCGGTCAATTGGAAGGGGTATCGGGGACGGCTGGAGGGGAACGGGCTGCCCTGGATGGCGCTGGTGGCGGCGATCGGGAAACAGAATTTTCTGCCGGATAAGCGCGAGTTTACGTTTACGGCGCCGGCGGATGGGGAACTGGTGCTTTTCGCGAACGATGGCAACCCGGATGGGAACAAGGGGAAGGGGGAGGTGACGGTGAAGATCGAGTGAGCGGGGATGGCGCGCTCGCTCCTCCGCACCGGAGGAACTTTCCGAAAGTGGTGTCGCGCTTACGCTTGCCACCGCAGTCCAAAACGCCTGGCGCGGAAGATTGGCTGTCACCTTTCGGCGTCTCGAAGGCACTGCTGGGTGCATGAATGCGAATATTGTTCAGCTTTCGGATTTGGATTTGGTCGCGCAGGTGCGGGCGGGGAGGCGCGATCTGTTTGGGGAGATCGTGAGGCGGCATCAGGCGCTGGTGTGCGGGGTGGCGTATGCGGTGTGCGGCGATTTCGCGCGGAGCGAGGATGTGGCGCAAGAGGCGTTCGTCACGGCGTGGCGGCAACTCGGGGAACTGCAGGATGGGACGAAGTTCAAGGCGTGGCTGTGCACGATCGCGCGGCGGCTGGCGTTGCGCGCGGCGGAGAAGCAGCGCCGCCCGGCGGACGCGCACGCGGCGCCGATGGAGGCCGGGCTGGAGGCGCACGATCCGTCGCCTTCGCCGCATGAGCACGCGGCGGCGCGGGAGGAGGCGGCGCTGGTGTGGGCGGCGCTGGAGGAAATCCCGGGCGATTATCGCGAGCCGCTGGTGCTCTTCTATAGGGAAGGGCAATCGGTGGCGCGGGTAGCGGAGGCGCTGGAGATCGAGGAGGACGCGGCGAAACAGCGGCTTTCGCGCGGACGGACGATGCTGCGGGAGCAGGTGGCGGCGCTGATCGAGGGGACGCTGGAGCGGACGCGCCCGGGCCGGGCGTTCACGCTGGCGGTGCTCGCGGCGCTGCCGGGCGCGGCGGTCACCACGGCAAGCGCGGCGACGATCGCGACGGCGGCGAAAGGCTCGGTGGCGGCGAAAGCGGCCGCGACGGCGGCGGGCTGGGGCGGCTTGATCGGCGGCTTGAGCGGGCTCCTGGGCGCGACGCTGGGCACTTATGCCAGTGCACAGTCCGCGACTTACGAGCGCGAACGGCGGCATGTCTGGCGGCGGTTTCGCGTGAGCTTGCTGCTCGTGGTGATTTTCATGCTGCCGCTGACCTTCCTGGCCCGGCCGCTGGGGCCGACGGCGGCGGCGCATCCGCGGTTGTACGCGGGGCTGCTCGTGGGATGGATCGTGGCCTTCGTGGTGGCGCTGCAGGTTTACGCCTGGCGGGTGAATCGAGAGATCCGCCGGATTCACGCGGAGGAGAAAGCCGCGGGGACGCCCGAGCTGCCCTCGAACACGGTGCGGCGCTTTCTGGGACGGTGGGAAGGCCGCCGCTGGCGCACGCGCGCGACGCTGCTCGGGCTGCCGCTGATTCATGTGAATTTCGGCCCGATTCGCTCGCTGCAAGTGCGCGAAGCAGCCGTGGCGCGCGGCTGGATCGCGATCGGCGACCGTGCGTATGGGGTGCTCTTCGCGCTGGGCAATATCGCGTGCGGCGCGATCAGTGTGGGGGGCGTGAGCGTGGGGCTCGTTTCGGTGGGCGGAGTCTGCGCCGGGGGGCTGGCGCTGGGCGGACTGAGCGTGGGGGCGATTTCATTCGGCGGGCTCGCGCTGGGCGGGCTGGCTTTTGGCGGGCTCGCGCTCGGCTGGGAGGCGTTTGGCGGCGGCGCCATCGCGTGGCGCGCGGCTTTCGGGGGCTTGGCGTGGGCGCACGATTACGCGGTGGGCGGGTCGGCGTTCGCCGCGCACGCGAACGATGCGGTGGCGCGCACGTTCATAGGGCAAAACTGGTTTTTCCAAACCGCGCGGTGGCTGGCCGAGGAGGTGATCGTAAAGCACCAGACGGCCTTCATGATCTACAGCTTTGCGTTCTCTTTGGGACTGCCGCTGCTGCTGGTGGCGATCTGCTATCGGTTCAAGCGGGTGGGGCGGGGCGGCGGGACGTAGAGGTCGTCGAAGCGAAGATGCCGAAGCCGGGGGCACATGCTTTCCCTTTTCGCCCGCCGAATTGCGCGTACACTTTTGCGCCCACATGCAATCACCCTACGACGTCGCAATCATCGGCGGCGGGCCGGCCGGCAGCACGGCCGCGGCTCTTCTCGCGCAAGGCGGGCGGCGCGTGGTGGTGCTGGAGCGCGACGAGTTTCCCCGCTTCCACATCGGTGAGTCGCTGCTGCCTTACTCGATGGGGGCCTTCGACCGGCTCGGCCTCCAGCCCTGGCTGCAAACGAATGCGTTTCCGAAATACGGCGGCGAAATCGCCACGGCGTGCGGCACCCGGAGGCTGAAGTTTTATTTCAAGAACGGGTTCCGGCTGGCGCGCACGTCCAGCTACCAGGTGGAGCGCGCCACCTTCGATCAAATGCTGCTGCGCCGCGCCGCCGAGCTTGGTGCCGAGGTGCGCGAAAAGACGCCGGTGCAGCGCGTCTCGTTCGATGCCGAGGGCGCGGACATCGAGCTCGAGGGCGCCGCGCGGCTGCGGGCGCGCTATGTGATCGATGCGGGCGGGCGGCACTCCGTGGTGGGCAAGGAGCTCGGCCAGAAAATCGAATATCCGCACCTGAAGAAATTCTCGTGCTTCGCGCACTACGAGGGCGTGCAGCGCGATGAGGGGATCGACGCCGGCCTCACCCGCCTGGTGCGGGCGGAAACGCATTGGTTCTGGCTCATCCCGCTGGATGAAACGCGCACCAGCATCGGGGTGGTGATGGATTCGGCGGAATTCAAGGCGTGGAAATGTCCGCCCGAGGAGGCGCTTGCCCGCGTGATCGAGGAATCGCCGGTGATGCGCGCGCGGATGGCCGCCGCCACGCGCACCACCAAGGTCTACTCCGTGGGCGACTATTCGTACCGGCACCGGCGGCTCACCGGGCCGCGCTGGATGCTGGCGGGCGACGCCGCCGGGTTCATCGATCCGATTTTTTCCACCGGCGTCTTTCTCGCCATCCACTCCGGCGAGCAGTGCGCCGACGCGATCGAGAGCGCGCTCGCGCATCCGCGCCGCCGCGCCGGCTGCTTCCGCAGGTACGAGCGCGGTTTGCACCGCGTGATGGACATGTACCTGCGCTTCGTCACGGCTTGGTATCGCGCGGAGTTCATCGAGGTCTTCACCACGCCCACGCTGCGTTTTCAGATCGCGCCGGCGGTCAATGCCGTGCTCGCGGGAAACATCGGCAATTCCTTCGCGATTTGGTGGCGCATGCAGCTCTTTTACCTGGTTGTTTTCCTGCAGCGCTTCGTGGCGCTGTGCCCGAGGCTGGAACGCCCCGCGCGCAAGGAAGTGGAAGTTCCCCTGGAACCGGCGCTGGTTGAGTGAATGATCAACACCGCATGAAACTTCGCGCCTTTCTCCTGCTCCTTCTCGCGGCCCTCGTTTCCGGATGCCAGACCGCCTCCACGTTCCCCGCGCCGGGGGCCGATTGGCAGACGCACAGCGGCCAGATGCAGTACGTTTCCGCCGAGGGAAAATCGATCATCGGGGAGGTCGTGGTGCGGCGCTCGAAGCAGGGTGATTTCCAGCTCGCTTTCTCGTCCGGGCCGGGTTTCCCGCTCATGCGGCTCTGGAAGAGCGGCGATCGCTTGCGGGCGGAAGGCGCGCTCGCCCGCGGCTCCTGGCAGGGCGCAGCCGGCAAAGCGCCGAAGCCGCTGCAGGGTTGGGTCTCGCTGCCCGCGCGATTCGAGGCGGCGGTGAAGGGCGCGGCGCCGGCGCATTTCACGATCTCGGCGCCGGAAACACGGGAACGGTTCGCTTTTCATTTTGGCTCCTAGAATTTGGGCGGAGGGCGTGAAGCGCTGAATGGCCACGCCGCTTTACAACCTCGCCGCCTTTCGTCTCGCCTGGCTGTTCGCGCGGCTTTTTCCCCGCTGGGTCTCGCTGAATACGGCGCCGCTCATCGCCGCGGGGATCGATCGCCGCGCGCCGGCGGGGCGCAATGCCATCCGGGAAAATCTGCGCATCGCGACGGGCCGCTCCGGCGCCGACCTGGAGCAGCTTTGCACGACGAACATCCGCAATTTCAGCAGGATGCTCTCGGACTATTTTTACTACTCGAGCCGCTCGCCGCGCGCCGGCGAAGCGCTGCTCGGCGCCTGGTCCGGCTGGGAGCATTTCGCCGCCGCCGTGGAAGCGAAACGCGGCATCATCCTGGTCACGGGGCATCTCGGAAACTGGGAGCTTGGCGGCGTGCTGCTCACCCAGCGGGGCATCCCGGTCACGGTCATCACGCTCGATGAGCCCAGCAGCGCGCTCACCGAGTGGCGCGAGGGGTACCGGCGGCGCGTGGGCATCAAGACTATCGCGGTCGGCCCGGGGCGGGATTTCGCGTTTGTGGAAATGATGCAGGTTCTGCGGCGCGGCGAATGCCTGGCCATGCTGGTCGATCGCCCTTACGAAGGCACCGGCGCGCCGGTGCGGCTTTTCGGCCGCGAGACGCAGTTTTCCACCGGTCCGGCGCTCCTGGCGCAGCACACCGGGGCCGCGGTGATCCCCGCGTTTGTCACGCTCATGCCGAACGGGCGCTACCAGGCGCAGGCGCTCCCGCCCGTGCCGATGCGCGCGAAAGGCGAGCCCGGCGGGAGCGTCGCGGAGAACACGCAAACTATTGCGTCGGTCTTTGAATCCGTTATCGGTGACACCCCCGCACAGTGGTATTATTATGTCCCTCTCTGGAATTCTTCGCCTGGCCCGTAACCGCGCTCTTCTGTTCGCGCTCGCCAGCTTCATCCTCTCGAGGCCCGGCGGGCACGCGGCGGAGTTGAGCGGGCCGGAAATGGCGCAATTGCTGGGCCGGCTGCAGGAGCACCGCGCGAAGTTTCCCTCGCTCACCGCGGATTTCGCCGAGGAGAAATCGAGCCATCTGCTGAAGAAGCCGCTGCTCAGCCAGGGCACGCTCGCCTTCGCGGCGCCGAACAAATTCCGACGCGAGCTGAAAGGCAAAAACCCCAGCCTGATGGTGAGCAATGGCCAGAAGCTCTGGATTTACTACCCGAACTTCAAGGAGGCCGAGCTCTACACCCTGGGCGAACGCAAGTTTTTCGACGACGCCATCGAAGCCCTCACCGCCGGGCTCAATTTCCAGCGCGTGGCCGATTTCTATCGCCCCACCGCCTATCGGGAAAACGACGGCTACCGTCTCGTGCTGGCGCCGAGGTCGGGCGGCCTCAAGCGGATTCTAAAGGAGCTCACCGTGTGGGTCGACGACAGCTACAAAGTCGGGCGCACCGTGGCGGTGCTGCCGAAGGGCGACCAGGTCATCACCAGCTATCGCAATCAGCGCCCGACCGCGGTGCCGGCCTCGGCCTTCGAGTACACCCCGCCAGGGGACGCTCGCGTTTCGCAGCCGCTCGGGAAATGACGGGCAGGGGAAAACATGCCGCCGGCCCAAACCTGCCCCTACTGCCGCGAAGCGCTGGCTGCGGCGGCCGTGCGCGCCTGCCCGCACTGCGGCACGCCGCACCATCAGGATTGCTGGGAGGAAAACGGCGGCTGCACGGTTTTCGGCTGCAAAGGCGCCCCGGCCGACGATCCCAAGATCTCCCTCGCCCAAGCGCGTCCGCAGGCCGCGGATCCGAACGCCGCTTTTTACATCGCGCATGCCGGCGCCCATCGCGGGCCTTTTTCCGCGGCCGAATTGCAGCGGCGCGTTTCCGAGGGCGAATTCCGCAAGCGCGATCTCGTGTGGGCGCAAGGTTTTCCGACCTGGCTGCCGTATTGGGAAAGCTTCGGGCTGCCGAATCCCAGCGACTCGCTGCTCCCGCCCAGTGAGCGCGCTGGCTTCGGGCGCAGCGTTTACGCCATCTGCTGGCTCGGCCTGGTGATCGGCTACGCGGTGGCCATCTTCCGCTTTCGCACCCCGGCGGGCTGGTCGTTCCTTGTCTTCCAACTTCTTTGGGCCGCCGTTTCCTACCCGCGGATCCGCGATCTCGGGATGAGCCGCCTGGCCGCGCTGCTCATCTTCGTGCCGGGCGTCAATCTCTGGCTCACCACCCGCTGCCTCTTCGCCCCGGCCGGCTACGGACGCTCCCTCCGTTCCGATGTCGCCATGCGCGTCTGGGGTTGGAGCGTCCTCATCGCCCTTGCGCTCTTTTTGCTCGTCTCGATCCTCTTTCTGGCCTCGATCCAGTAATCTTTCCGCGCATGAACCCCCGCCTCCGCCGCCTCACGCTCGACGCCGAGCGCCTCGAGACCCGCTTTCGCGACTGGGCGCCGATCCAGGTCACCGGCCGCGCCGGCTCGCCGCCGGAAAAATACCAGATCACGTATCACCTGAAGGGGCTCTACAGCGCGCCGGATGGACGCATCGTGGAGCGCGAGCAGCATGTAATGGAGGTGAATCTCTCGCTGGCCTATCCGCGCCGCGCGCCGCAGTGCAAAATGCTCACGCCCATTTTCCACCCGAACTTCGACGCCGCCAGCGTCTGCATCGGCGATTTTTGGGCCGCCTCCGAAGGGCTCGATGACCTGATCGTGCGCATCGGCCGCATGATCGCCTTCCAGGAATACAACACCAAGAGCCCGCTCAACGGCCTCGCCGCCCGCTGGACCGAGCAGTACGCCCACCTCCTGCCGGTCGACGCCACCGAAGTCGCCCCACCGCAGGAGCAACCAGTTGCTTCCGAGGAGCGCGTGGTGGTCGCGGAAATTCCACCCGCGCCGCGGCCGCCGTTGCAATTTACGCTTTTCGAAAGCGAAAGCGGCTGCGCCATCGAAGCCTCGGCCGGTTTTCTGGTGAATGGGGAGAGTGTCACCAAGGCAATGCTCAAGCCAGGCGACGAAGTGCAGCTTGGCTCCTTGCGCTTGCGGGTTTCGGAAGAGCGTTTGTAGGTAGCACGAGAAGCCGACCGGCTTTGGATGACGAAGCCGTTGCCACGGCTTTGGGCGACGAGGCCGTCGCCCCTCCTTGGGGTCGGTCGCGAGCGGAGCGGTTCCAAAACACGTTGTGAGCCCGCCGTCCTTCTGACAAATTCACGGTTGTTCGTGAATCCGTGACCGCGCTCGTTTTCTCCATTCCCAAGCTCTCCCGCGACGCTTTCCAGTTCGCGGATCCGGGGGCGTTGCGGGATGACGACCTGGAGCTGGTGCTCCGGGAGACTACGCCGGCGATGTCGGGCCGGGTGCCGACGTATCGCTTTGAAATGATGCGGCAGCCGGACGAGGCGCGCGTCGGGACGGTGGATTTGCGCGTGGGAAATACCGAGGAGGTGCTGCTCTACTCGGGGCACATCGGCTACCGCGTGCACCAGCCGTATCGCGGGCAGCACTACGCCGTGCGCGCCTCCCGGCTGCTCTTCCCGCTGGCGAAACGCCACGGCCTCGTGGATCTGTGGATTACCTGCGATCCGGATAATGCGCCGTCGCGCCGCACTTGCGAGCTGCTCGGGGGCGAGTTGGTTTCGACCGTGGCCGTGCCCAAATCGCACGCGTATTACAAAAGCGGCAGCCGGGCGAAATGCCGCTTCCGGATAAGGCTGTGAGCGTGCGCGGCGCGATTTCTTTTTGATGATCGCCGCCAATTCCCCCGGGTCGCGCCCGCGTAATCCCAGCCGGCTGGAGGAAGTCCTGCGCACGCCCGCGGAGACCGAAGGAGACCTGGCGCACCGGCCGGTGGTGGAGGCGCTGCTGCAGGATGCGATCGAGGAAAATGTCTCGGATATTCATCTCGATCCGGTGCGGGACGGGTATCAGTTGCGGTTTCGGATCGACGGCTCGCTGGTGGATATCCGCCGGCTGGCGGCGGCGGATGGCCAGCGGCTGGTGCGGGCATGCAAGGGCCACGCCGACCTCGATCCGGCCTTTTCGCTGCGCCCGCAGGATGGGCGCGCGCAATTCCAGATCGGCGAGCGCTCCCTGGCGCTGCGGGTGGCGACCGCGCCCTCGGTGCTCGGCGAGAAACTGACCATGCGCCTGCTCCCGCTCGATTTAAACCGGCTCCGGCTGGCGGAGCTCGGCCTGAGCGGCGAGGATTTCGAGCAGGTCTCGCGCGCCATGCACGACATCCACGGGATGATCCTGATGAGCGGGCCCACCGGCAGCGGCAAGACCTCCACCGCCTACGCGCTCCTGCTGGAACTGCAGCGCGCGAACCGCAGTTTCGTAACCGTGGAAGACCCGGTGGAATACATCCTGGAGGGAATCACGCAAATCCAGGTGAACGAGAAGGCCGGGCTCACCTTTGACCAGGCGGTGAAGGGTCTGCTGCGGCTCGACCCCGACGTGATCATGATGGGCGAAATGCGCGACGCCGTCTCCGCCCGCGCCGCCCTGGACGCCGCGGATAGCGGGCACGTTTTCCTGAGCACCCTCCACGCGCGGGACGCCGTGGGCACCATCACCGCGATGCGGAATTTCGGGCTGCACGACCACGAGATCGCCGCGGCGGTGGATATGATCCTCGCCCAGCGCCTGGTGCGCCGCCTCTGCACCGACTGCCGGCGCCTGGAGGAGCCCACGGCGAGCGAGGCTGGCTGGCTGCGCTACTTCAATCAGCCGGTGCCCGAGCGGACCTGGCGCGCGGTCGGCTGCCCCTTGTGCGGCGGCAGCGGATACCGCGGGCGCATCGGCGTCTTCGAGGTCTGGCGCCTGCGGGAAGACGATACCGATCTCATCCTGAAACACGCCGATGAGCTGGCGCTCCGCAAACACCTGCGCGGCCGCGGCGCGCTTTCCCTCGTGGAAGACGATCTGCGCAAGGTGGCCGAAGGGGTTACCAGCCTGGCGGAATTCCAGACCATCGGCGGCTTCGGGTTTTACGCGCGGCAGAGCGTGGGGTGAGGCGGCCTCGAGGCTGCTGCGGCCCGCGCCCGCGACTTTTCCAAAGCCGATTTTCCTCATTTGCATTTTCCTTCGGGCCTGTAAGTTCCTCCCCCCGCAAATTTTCCTATGAACGTCGTCGTCGAACCTCTCCCGAATTGCCTGGCCACGCTTCGCGTGGAAGTGGAAGCCGAAAAAGTCACGCAAAAGCGGGACGCGGTGACCAAGGAATACAGCCAGCAGGCGCGCATCCCCGGCTACCGTCCCGGCAAGGCGCCGCGCGCGGTGATCGAGCGCAAATTCAAGAAGCAGATCCGCGAGGAGCTGGAGCGCCAGCTCGTGGGCGAAAGCACCCGCCAGGCGATCAGCGAAAAGGGGCTCCGCGTGCTGCAGCTCGCCAATCTCGAGGACGTAAAAATCGCCGACGACGATTCGCTTTCCTTCACCGCCACGGTGGTGACCCATCCGGAGTTCGCGCTCCCGGAGTACAAGGGGATTTCCATCGAGCAGAAGACCGCGGAGGTTACCGATGAGGACGTCGAAACCGCCATCGAGGAGCTGCGCGAGCAGGCCGCCGATTTCGTGGAGCTCACCGAAGAGCGCGGCGCGCAGATGGAGGACTACATCGTGGTCGATTACGCCGGCACCATCGACGGCCAGCCGGTTCACGAGCTTTTTCCCAAAGCCGGCAAGCCGCTTTCCGGCAACAACGATTTCTGGATCAAAATGACCGAGGAAGCGTTCTTCCCCGGCTTCTGTGAGGCCCTGCTCGGCGCCAAACCGGACGAGACGCGCAAGTTCACCATTGAGGTCCCCGCCGATTTCCCCGTGGAAGGGATGCCCGGCCAGAAGATCGATTACGAGGTGACCGTGAACAAGATCATGGAGAAAAAGCTCCCCGCGCTGGACGACGAATTCGCCGCCACGGTCGCGACCGGCAAATCGATCGAGGAGCTGCGCAAGCTCACGCGCGAAGAGCTGGGCCGCCGGACCAAGGGCGGAGTCGAGGCGGACAAGCGCAACCAGATCATGCGCCATCTCCTCTCCTGGGTGGAGTGCGAGCTGCCGCAGAATCTGGTGCGCCAGGAGACCCAGCGCATCCTTTCCGAGATCGTGCGCGAAAACCAGGCGCGGGGCGTGGCCGATGAAGTCCTGAAGGAGAGCGAGAAGCAGCTGGTCGGCACGGCGGCGCAAAACGCGCGCGAGCGGCTGAAGGGCACCTTCATCCTGATGCGCATCGCCGAGCAGGAGGGAATCAAGATTCCGAAGGAGGAAGTTTTCGGCCGCGTGGCCGTGCTCGCCGAGCGCTACAACATGCCGTTCGAGAAGATGCTCAAGGAGCTGGAGAAGCGCGACGCGCTCGACCAGATCCGCGAGGAAATCCTCACCGCCAAGGTCCTCGACTTCCTCGTGGCCCACGCCAAAGTCACCCCCGGCGCGGCTTTGGCGGCGCCCGCGCCGGCCGCGGCCGAAGAGGCCCCCGCTGGCGAGCCCGAGAAACCCGTGCAAGAGTAGCCGCAGCCCATTTTACCTATGATCATCCCGCCCCGCACTTCGATCGTGCCACCGCCCGCCGCGGCCTACTATCCGATCCCGCACGTCATCGAAAAGACGCGCAACGGGGAGCAGGGCTACGACATTTATTCGCGCCTCCTGAAGGACCGCATCGTCTTCCTCGGCACTCCGATCGACGATCACGTGGCCAACGCCGTCATCGCGCAGCTTCTCTTCTTGCAAATGGACGACGCGAAGAAGGACATCAACATTTACGTGAACTCGCCCGGCGGCTCGGTCACCGCCGGCCTGGCGATTTACGACACGATGCAGTTCCTCACCTGCGACGTGAACACGTATTGCATCGGCATGGCCGCCAGCATGGGGGCCGTCCTCCTCGCCGCGGGCACCAAGGGCAAGCGCTACGCCCTCCCGAATTCGGACATCATGATCCACCAGGTCTCCGGCGGCGCGCAGGGCACCGCCAGCGACGTCGAGCGCACGGTGGAGTACATGTACAAGCTGAAGAAGCGGCTCATCCGCATCCTCGCGCTGCACACCGGCAAGCCAGAGGAGCAGGTCAGCCACGACTCCGACCGCGATTACTACATGAACGCCGAGGAGGCGAAAAACTACGGCCTCGTCGACGAAGTGGTGAAGAGCCGGCGCGAGCTGAAAGTGGCCACCGAGCTGGTGGAGTCGACGCCGGCCGCGCCCGCTCCGGGCGCGTAGGGAGCGGAGATTACCACGTTACGCGCAAACCGCCGAGCACGCGGTGGCTCTCGTAGTTCTCGCGTCCTACGTCGGCTTGGTAGGCGAGATAGCAGGCGTAGCGGCTCCAAGCGATATTGACGGCGGCGGTGAGGAGGGCGCTATCGCGGCCGACCTCCGGGCCGTGCACGGCGAAGGTGCGGCCGGCGCCGTTGGCAAAGCTTGCGGCGAGGGCGAGCTCGTTTTCCAGGAACTCGTGCTGCCAATGCGCGCTAACGGAGGGGGTGACCCTCGCGGCGCCGACCCTGGCGGTGTAGGCGGCACGGAGGCCGACGCGGCTGTGCAACGAAGATTCGTGCTGTGATTCGATATGCAGGGGCTGCAGCGAGCCGTGCTCGTCGTAACTATCGATGCCCACCTGCGAATAGAGCAGCGAGGCCATCGGCGTGAGGGTGAAGCTGCCCAGCTTCACGTCGTACCCGATGCCGGTATAGGCGTCGAATTGCGTGCCTTCGGTGTCGCCGCGGGCGGTGCCGTCCAGGCCCGCGCGCCGGGTCTCGTAGCTCTGGTAGCCTGCGCCGACGAGCCCCTCGGCGAAGAAGCCGCCGGTGTGGTACATGGCGTAGAGGCCGACTTTGCCGGCGTCGGCCTCAAGGCTGCCGCCATCGATCAGGTCGGTGTTGCTGCGGGTGTAACCGAGCATGAGACCGACGAGCAGGTTCTCGGTCAGGCGGCGATCGAAGCCGAGCGTGGTGCCGGCGGATTCGAGGTCGAAGCCATTCGCGTTCGCGGTGTCGCCGAGGCTGGTGAAGTCACCGCTTTCCGTGATGAAAAAGCCCCAGCGGTCCTCCGTAGGCAACTGGCGGGACACGTACGTTTTGCCCGAGGGCATGGATTTGCCGTCGCGCTTGTCGTACACCATCGACTTCCCATCATTCGCGGGCAGCGGCGCCGATTCCGTGCGGTCGGGGCTGCCGGCGCGGACATCCGCGAGGCGCTGCTGGAGGCTGAAGACTTCCGTGTCGAACTGCGCAAACCCGAGATAGAAAATGGAGGTTAGCTCTTCCGCGCTGATCTTGTCGAACTCGCCGGGGAGGGTGCCGAGGTCCGAGTTATTGATATACTCGAGCACGTTGCTTTGCCGGTCATCGGTGAAAGCGTTCGCGAGCTCGCCGGCGATCGTCTCCTGGTTTGGCGTCAAGGGGATCAAGCTGACTGCGCCGACGAAAGTCTCCTGCGTGGGGGCGACCGGGACGATATTCCCGCCGCCGTCGACGCCCAAGCCGGCACAGGTGGCGATGGTGATGGCATTGGTGTCGAGGGTCACGGCGCCGTTGAGCGCGAGCAGGCGGCCTTCCACCGTGGCCCCGGTGGTTAGGGTGATGGAGGTCAGTGCCAGGATGCTGCCTTTGAAGCTGGAGGAGGCGCCGAGCACCGCGGAGCTCCCTACCTGCCAGAAGACATGGCATGCCTGCGCGCCGCCCGCGAGCACCACTCTGCTCATCGCCGCAGTCGTGAGGGTGGAGCCGGCCTGGAAAACAAAGACGGCATTCGGGTTGCCGCCGGCGTTGAGCGTCACGCTGCCGGTCAGCCCAAAACTGGTCGGGTCGCGGTAAACACCTGGCCCCAGCGATAAGCCACCGAGATTGGCCGCGGGCGCAAAGACTCGCGTCGGGGCAAAGCTCGCGGCCGCATTGTACGCGGCCAGCATATCGATTTTGGCTCGCTGCGTCACCGCGTCGCCGCCGTGATTCACCCCGTTCAGGACTACGTTGCTGAGGCCGGTCATCGAGGTGATCGGGAACGAACCGATGTCGCCCGTGATGATGGTGGAATTGACTGCGCCCGCGACCGTGATCCCGGAGCCCGCCAAGACCACGAAACTGGAGGCGGTTCCGAGATCGATCGATTGTCCACTGGCGGCGGGTCCCAGGAACGTCAGCGCCGCCGCGCAGACGAAACCCAGTGGTAGCGTCAGCGAGCGAATCCTGCTGCGGGTGGGCGCGGAATTTCCCGGCGCTCTCTTCATTGGCGCCTCCCCACTGCCGCTGATTGTTTTTGCCGTAGTGTGAAGAATCGCGCGAGCGCGGGATTCTGGAATGACGTGGAGCATGGGCGGGATGGAGAGTGAGGGGAAGTATTGGGGCTGCGGTTTGCTTGCGCCGGAAGGTCCGAGTGGAAGGGCGCGGGGGTAGTATGCATTCTCCGACGAAACTCAGGGTAACCTCTCAGTTTGCCGTCAGGATTACTCTTAGCCGATCCCTTTCTCGCCTGCCATCGTCGAGGAAGCAACCTAAACTTAACCACGATCACATGAGGGACTTTGAGCTGGAAGCGACTGTGCGTCTCGATGGCCGGCGCGACCGGATTTCTTTGCTCAGCCAGAGCCCGACCTGCCTACCACCGCGCCCGGGAGCGTGGCTTTCGCCATCGCCGCTGGTGACTGGGCGGTTTCCGAGGTGAAGGTGAGGCGGCTGGAGAAATGAGCCGCGGGCTCGGGTCAATGGAATCCTGCGCGGATTTCCTGTTTTCTCGCGCTTGCCTTTTCCGCCATATTCATGGACGTAACCCCCATCTCCCTTTTCTAAATGGCGCGCGCTTCGAATCTCACCATGTGCTCCTTCTGCGGCAAAAGCCACGCGGAAGTGCGCAAGCTCATCGCCGGCCCGGGCGTCTACATCTGCGATAGCTGCATCAATGTCTGCAAAGGGCATTCTCGACAAGGAGCTGAACGAGGAGAGCCGCCGCCAATCCGCCACGCTCCGCGTGCCGAAGCCGGTGGAAATCCGGCGCCGCTCGACCAGTACGTCATCGGCCAGGAGCGCGCGAAGAAGGTGCTCTAGCGTGGCGGTGCACAATCACTACAAGCGCATCCTGCACAACTCGAGCATCGGCACCGCCACCGCCGGCGCCGTGCAGATGGACCCGCTGAGCGACGTCGAGATCGAGAAGAGCAACATCCTGCTCATCGGCCCCACCGGCTGCGGCAAGACGCTCCTCGCCCGCACGCTGGCGCGCATGCTCGACGTGCCCGTTCTGCATCGCCGATGCCACCACGCTCACCGAGGCCGGCTACGTCGGCGAAGACGTGGAGAACATCATCCTCCGCCTGCTCCAGTCCGCCGATTACGACGTGAAGCGCGCCGAGATCGGCATCGTTTACATCGACGAAATCGACAAGATCGGCCGCAAGACCGACAACGTCTCCATCACGCGCGACGTGAGCGGCGAAGGCGTGCAGCAGGCGCTGCTGAAAATCCTCGAAGGCACCACCTGCAACGTCCCGCCGCAAGGCGGCCGCAAGCATCCGCACCAGGAATACATCCAGGTCAGCACCGAGAAGATCCTCTTCATCTGCGGCGGCGCCTTCGTCGGGCTCGACAAGATTGATCGAGCGGCGCAAAGGCAAGAAAGTGCTCGGCTTCGGCGCGCAGCACGATCCGAGGAGGTCCACGAGGCCGAGATCGCCGCCGAGCGAAATCCTCCGCTTTGCCGAGCCGGAAGACCTGCTCAGCTTCGGCATGATCCCGGAGTTCATCGGCCGCCTGCCCGTGGTCACCGCGCTCGATCCGCTCACCGAGGACGAGCTGGTGATGATCCTCACGGAGACCGAAGAACGCCATGGTCAAGCAGTTCACCAAGCTGCTCGCCATGGAAGGCGTGGGCCTCACCGTGACCAAGGACGCCCTGCGCGCCCTCGCCGGCAGGCGGCGAAGAAAGGCACCGGCGCCCGCGCGCTGCGCGCCATGCTGGAGCGCCTCATGCTCGACGTCATGTACGACGTGCCCGAGCCGCGAAGACATCGCCGACGTGACCATCAACCGCGCGGTCGTCGAGGGCAAAAAGCCGCCCGCTCATCCGGCGGAAGCAGGACAAGGACGCGGCATAGTTCCGACCGCCAGCGGCGGCGGACCATATCCCTCCGATCCCTCCGATCCGTCCGATCGGTCTGATAAATCTCGCCCACACCCTGCGGTGCTTTCCACCGCGCATCTTTCAGGGTGAACGCTACTTGTTAACGTCCCGAGCAACCGTATAGCCTCGGGCTAACCAAGTAATTAGCAGGAGGTCCCCCCTATGGAATCGCATGGAAACCAAACGCCCACCGAAGTCGTGGAGACGGAGCTGCGAAGCTGCGCCGTCTGTGGCGGATATCCCCGACCCACGCATGCGCCACGCCTCGCCACTTGGAAGGGCCGGCGTTACACCTTCTGCAGCATCTGGTGCGCCGTTCGTTTCGAAGCCGCCCCAGAAAGCTACGAAAGCCCGAGCCCGTGCAGGATTAGCCGCGACCGCTAGTCCCGAAGGGGCGAGGCAGGTGGCCCCGGTTTCGCCGCGCGCGCTTTTGAGATGCCAGCGCGCGCGCCCGCGCTACACTGCCGCGCATGAATCCCTCCCGGTTCCTCGCTGCGGCGCTGTTCCTCGCCTTCGCCTCCTCCGCCCGCGCCGCCGATCCCGCGTTCGATGTCCTGAGGTTTTCCGGCCTGCCGCCGAAAGAGGCCGCCCTCGCGATGACCGGCCGGGACGGCTTCTCGGTGAAACTCTTCGCGGGCGAGCCGGACGTTCACCAGCCGGTCGCCATGGCGATCGACGATCGCGGCCGGCTCTGGATCGCGGAGGGATACAGCTATCCCAAACGGGCGCCCGAGGGCGAAGGCAAGGACCGCATCCTGGTCTTCGAGGACGCCGATGGCGACGGGCGTTTCGACCGGCGAACGGTCTTCTTCGAGGGCCTCAACCTCGTGAGCGGCCTCGAGGTCGGCTTCGGCGGCGTCTGGGTCGGCGCCGCGCCGCATTTCCTGTTCATCCCGATGCAGGATGGCGACGCCCCCAAGCCCGTCGGGCGAGCCGAAAATCCTGCTCGATGGCTGGGGCTTCCAGGATACGCACGAGACGCTGAACACCTTCATCTGGGGCCCCGACGGCTGGCTCTACGGCTGCCACGGCGTATTCACGCACTCCAAAGTCGGCAAGCCCGGCACGCCGGAAGAAGAGCGCATCGCCGATCAATGCGGGCGTCTGGCGCTACCATCCCACGCGGCACACCTTCGAGGTTTCGCCGACGGCACCAGCAATCCGTGGGGCGTCGATTTCGACGACTACGGCCAGGCGTTCGCTACCGCCTGCGTCATCCCGCATCTCTTCCACATCATCCAGGGCGCGCACTACCACCGGCAGGGCGGGCAGCACTTCAACGAATTCCTCTTCGACGACATCAAGACGTTCGCGGACCACGTCCACTACGCCTCGGCCACCCCGCACGCCGGCAACCGCCGCTCGGGCGCGACCGGCGGCGGCCACGCGCACTGCGGCGCGATGATCTACCTCGGCGGCTCGTGGCCCGCGCGAGTACCGCGACCGCATTTTCATGAACAACATCCACGGCGCCCGGATCAACATGGACATCCTCGAGCGCCGCGGCTCCGGCTTCGTCGGGAAGCACGGGCAGGACTTCCTTTTCGCGAACGATGAGTGGTCGCAGATCATCAACCTCCGCTATGGGCCCGATGGCTCCGCGTACATGATCGACTGGTACGACAAGCAGGCGTGCCACACGCCGAACATGGCTGCGCACGACCGCAGCAACGGCCGCATCTTCAAGGTGGTGCACCAAAACGATCGGCCGGTGAAGGGCGTGAATCTCGGCCGGCTTCCGAGCACGGAGCTGGTGCAGATGCAGCTCTCGCCGAACGATTGGTACGTGCGCACCGCGCGGCGCCTCCTGCAGGAACGCGGCAGCGATTCCGCCGTGCACGAGGCGCTGCTGAAGCTGCTCCGCGCCACCACCGATCCGACGCGCCAGGTGCGCGCGCTCTGGGCGCTGCATGTCACGGGCGGGCTCACGCCGGTGCGCGCGGCCGCTTTCCTCTCGCACGACAACGAGTACATGCGCGCGTGGACGATCCAGCTCCTTTGCGAGCAGGAGCCGCCTTCGGAGGCGATCCGCACGCGCTTTGTCGAGATGGCCAAGGGCGATTCGTCGGCGGTGGTCCGGCTCTATCTCTCCTCCGCCGCCCAGCGGATTCCGCCCGCCCAGCGCTGGGACCTCGCCGCGGCGCTCACTTCGCGCAGCGAAGATGCGAACGATCCGAACCTCCCGCTCATGGATTGGTACGCCAGCGAGCCGCTGCCGGCGCTGGATCCCGCACGCGCCCTGCGGCAGGCGCTCCGGTCGCCGCTGCCGCTGCTCTTGAAATTCACGAGCCGCCGCACCGCCGCCCTGGGCTCGCCGGACGCGATGAAGGCGCTCGCCGAAATCCTCACCGAAATCGACGAGGAGCCGAAGCAACTTGCCATCCTCCAAGGCATGCTCGAGGCGCTCAAACCCGGCAAACCCGCGCCCATGCCGCCCGGCTGGGAAAAGCTTTCCGAAAAACTCGCGGGCAATCCCCGCCTGCGCGACACCACGCTGATGGTCTCGGTAAAGCTCGGCAGCCCGAAAGCGCGCGACACGCTTCGCGCCGTCCTCATCAATCCCACTTCCGGCAAAAGCTCGCGGCAGGGAGCCCTTGAGACGCTGCTCGCGATGAAGGAAAACGCGCTCGCGCCCACGCTCCACGGCCTGCTTTCCGATGACGGCTTACGCGGCCCCGCCTTGCGCGCGCTCGCCAGCTACAACGATCCCGCCACGCCGCCAGCCATCCTCGCCGTTTATCCCAAGCTGCCCGAGGCCGAAAAGCGCGACGCCCTCGCCACTCTCGCTTCCCGCGCCAGCTATGCGCGCGAGCTCGTCCGCGGCGTGGAAAACGGCAGCGTCCCCGCGCGCGATCTCACCGCCGAGCTCGTCCGCCAGCTCCGGCAGCACGGACAAAGCGAGATGAATGCGGCCCTCGATCGCCTCTGGGGCACCGTGCGCGATACTCCCGCCGAAAAGCAAAAGGAGATCGCGCGCTACCGCGACATCTGGCGCATGGGCGGCTCCACTCCCGGCGATCCGCGCCGCGGCCGCGCCCTCTACACGCGCACCTGTGGGCAGTGCCACACGCTCTTTGGCGAAGGCGGCAAGATCGGCCCCGACCTCACCGGCTCCAACCGCAAGGACGTCGAATACTTGCTCGAAAACATCGTCACGCCCAACGCGGTCATCCCCAACGACTACCGCGCCGCCATCGCCGAAACCAAGGATGGCCGAACCGTCTTCGGCCTGCTCAAGCAGCAGGACAAACAGATCGTCACCCTCGCCTCGCTCACCGAGACCACCACGCTCCCGCGCACCGAGATCAAGTCGCTTCAGATCAGCGAAATTTCCATGATGCCCGAAGGCCTGCTCACCGCCCTCAAGGACCAGGAAGTCCGCGACCTGTTCGTTTACCTCCGCAGCCCCGCGCAAGTGCCGGCGGCGGCGGAATAGGACCGCTCCGTCCTATTTCCGCTGCTCCGCAAACAGCCGCGCCTGATCCTCCCGCAGATACGTCGGCAGATAATCGCTTTGCAGATTCTGCGTATGCACGTGCTCCCCGCACGCGATCGCCCGCGTGGCCGAGCCGATCGGCACCCCATACTTGATGATCTTCTCCCCCGCGGCGATCTCCCGCGCCGCCACTTTGTGTCCCAGCCCCAGAGCCGCGGCGACGGTGATTCTCTGCTCTGCAATCTCGATGGTCTCACCGGCGCCCAGCGGTGAGATCACCGTGAGCACATTATCCTCCGGATGCAGCCGCAGCAGGCGTGAATCCATAATCTCGATTAGTCCGCCGGCTCGCCCGCGAGCGCCGGTTCCTCCGGCGGCTCCGGCATGAGCAACACCACCAGCACCGGCGGCAGAAAGAGAAAGCTCGCGTACATCAGCGCCACGCGGAAATCGCCTACCTTCGAAAACAGCCCGAAGTAGACCGTCCCCGCCGCCGCCGCGATGCGCCCGATATTATAGCAAAAGCCCGCGCCGGTCGTGCGCAGCAGCGTCGGGAAGAGCGGCGGCAGGTACATCGTGAAGAGCCCCAGCACTCCAGAGAAAAAGCCCACCGCGCCATTCCACGCGATCAGCGAGACATGCCCGCGCGGCACCACGAAGCAGCCAAACATCGCGATGAAAAACCCCAGGCACATCGCGGAGATTGAGCGCCGGTATCCCCACTGCTTCGCCATCCAGGCGCCGAAGAAATTGCCCGCCACCGAGACGCCGATCACGACGAAGAACGCCAGGCTCACCAGTTTTTCGCGCTCGTTGGAGCTCCAGCCCGCAAGCTCCGGGAGATTCCGCAAGTGCTGCTGGTTCCAGAACATGAAGCTCCACCAGGCCGTGAGCGTGCAGGCGCACACCACGATGCAAAGCAGGGTGAGCCGGCGCGCCTCACCGCGAAATAGCTCGCCGATTCCCGGCGCCGCCGTCTTCGCAGCCGCCTGCGCCTGCACCCATTCTTCCGGCTCCGGCACCTTCTTCCGGATCCAAAAAACCAGGAACGCCGGCAGCACCCCCGCGAGAAAAACGATGCGCGGATATTCGGGCAGCGGGGCGCAGAGATACACCACTCCGCACGCGATCAGCACGCCGATATTCACGCCGGTCTGCAGCACGGCGGCAATCCACGGCCTCCATCGGCTCGGCCACGTCTCCGAGAGCAGCGACGCGCCCACCGCCCATTCGCCGCCGATCCCCAGCGCCGCCACGAAACGGAAAATCATGAGCTGCCACCAATTCTGCGCGAAGAACGAGAGCCCCGTGAAGATCGCGTAGGCCAGGATGGTCAGGCTCAGCGCGCGGCTCCGGCCCAGCCGGTCGCCGATGCGCCCGAAAAACGCCCCGCCACATGCGAATCCCAGCAAAAACGCCGCCTGGATCCACGAGCTCTTCTCCTTCACCAGCGCGTCGCTCGTGCTCGCCGCGTGCACCAATTGCATCACGAACGGCGCCGCGACCAGCGTGTACAGATGCATGTCCAGCCCATCGAACATCCACCCCAGCCACGCCGCCGCCCCCGAGCGCCACTGCTGCGGAGAAAGCTCGCGCAAGGAGCGGACCGGACGCGGGTTGGCAGGGGCTTGCATGGGGGAAGGAGCGCCGAGTGTGTTGGGCGCTGCGCTACTTGGCAACAAGGAGGTGAGGAAAGCCGTCCGCCGTTCGGCGAGACCGATGATTGCCGAAAGTGCGTCGGGAGCGTTGACGGGGGGCGGCGCAGGTGGCATTTCAGATTGGCGCTGAGATGCCGCGCCCGCGGCGTGAAGGCGCTTACCCCATATGAACGTCAAGCAAGTCCTCGAGATTTTCGTGGAGCAGGGGATCGTCGATCCCGCCCAGGTAGATGAAATCGCGCAGGAAATCGCCATGACGGGAAAGAGCCTCCCGCAGACGCTGGTCGACTATCAGTTCGTCACGGAGGAGCAGTTTTACCAGACCATCGCGGAATCGCTCGGCGTGGATTTCGTCGATATCAGCGGGCTTTGAGCCGCCGCAGCGAAATCCTGCGGATGATCCCGGCAGGGCTGGCGCAATCTGCACAAGGCGTTCCCGCTCGGGTTCGACGGCAACACGATCCAGGTCGCGCTCGCCGATCCGCTCAATCCGCAGACGGCGGAGGATCTGCGCTTCGCGCTCGGGCAAGGAAATCCAGGTCGTGGTCGCGCCGGTTTATCAGATCGAGGACGCTGATCAAGAAGCACTACGGCACGGATGCGGCGAGCATGGATGAAATCCTCGCGCGAGCTCGGCGGCGGCGTGGAATTTGGCGACGGGCGGGCGGGACTCGATCTCAAGAACCTCGAGGCCGAGGCGAACGCGACGCCGATCATCCGCTACGTGGACCTGATCCTCTACCAGGCGATCCAGGACCGCGCGTCGCGACATCCATTTCGAGCCGTTCGAGACCGAGTTCAAAATCCGCTACCGCGTGGACGGCGCGCTCTACGAAATGTCGCCGCCGCCGCGGCACCTCGCGCTGCCGGTGATTTCGCGCGTGAAGGTGATGTCGAACCTGAACATCGCCGAGCGCCGCCTGCCGCAGGACGGCCGCATCCAGAAGACACATCGGCGGGCCGGCAGGTCGATCTGCGCGTCTCGCACGCTGCCCACGCAGTTTGGCGAAGCGGTGGTGCTGCGCGTGCTCGACCGCTCCGCGGTGAAGCTCGATCTCGAGACGCTCGGGATGCCGAAGTACATCTACGATTACCTCCTGCAGACGATCGAGAAGCCGAACGGCATCTTCATCGTCACCGGCCCGACCGGCTCGGGCAAGACGACGACGCTCTACGCGTGCCTGAACAAGATCAACACGGTCGACTCGAAGGTGCTCACCGCGGAGGACCCGGTGGAATACGACATCGAGGGCATCATCCAGGTGCCGATGAACGAAAGCATCGGGCTGACCTTTGCGCGCGTGCTGCGCGCCTTTCTGCGGCAGGACCCGGACCGCATCATGGTGGGGGAAACGCGCGACCTGGAGACGGCGCAGATCGCCATCCAGGCCTCGCTCACGGGCCACCTGGTCTTCACCACGCTGCACACGAACGACGCGCCCGGCGCGGTGACGCGCCTCATCGACATGGGCGTGGAGCCGTTCCTGATTTCCGCCTCGCTGGAAGGCGTGCTCGGGCAGCGGCTGATCCGCAAGATCTGCACTGAATTGCCGCACGCCGTACGAGCCGACCGAGAGCCGTGCTCGCGCAGCTCGGCCTCTCGCCGCACGAGATCGGCGACAAGAATTTCTACTACGGCAAGCGGCTGCGACGTCTGCAACAACACCGGCTACAAAGGCCGCAAAGGCATCTACGAGCTGCTCAACATGACCGATCCGATCCGCGAGCTGATCAACCAGCGCGCGCCCTCGGTGGTGCTGAAGCAGAAGGCCATCGAGCTCGGCATGACCACGCTGCGCGCAGGACGGCCTGCGCTCCATTTACGATGGCGAGACCACCATCGAAGAAGTGCTGAAGTACACCTGATGAAAGCGCTCGCTGCCCGGCAGGCTGCGAAGCCTGCCGCCACACTCCACCCTCAGGCAGGATGCCTGAGATCCTTTGCCGCAAACAATTCATCGACACTTTTCCGAAGCTGGATTCTAATCATCTCCCACACTCATCGGCGACCCCCTTTTATGCCCAAATTTGAGTACATCGCCCTGGACGCGCGCGGCCAGGAATCGCGCGGCGTCGTCGAAGCCGCCAACCCGAACGACGCCGTCGGCCAGTTGCGCCAGGCCGGCTACTTCCCCACCAGCGTCATCGAGGAGGGCAAGGGCGGCGCGAAGGTCAGCAAGAAGACGCAAAAAGCGGTCAACGCGGCCGCGGCGCCGAAGGCGAAGAAGACCGGAAGCATCACGCTCTTTCAGCGGAAGACGGTTCCGTCGAAGACGCTGATGATTTTCACCCGCCAGCTCGCGACGCTGATCGACGCCGGCCTGCCGCTGCTGCGCGGGCTGAACGTGCTCGCGAAGCAGGAAAAAGATCGTCGTGCTGCGCAACACGATCAACGCGCTGGCCGATGGCGTGCAGGGCGGCAGCACCTTCTCCGAGTCGATGGCGCAGCACCCGCGAATCTTCAACAAGCTCTACATCAACATGGTGAAGGCGGGCGAGCTCGGCGGCGTGCTGGAGCTGGTGCTTGAACCGCCTCGCGGAGTTCCAGGAAAAGGCGCAGAAGATCAAGAACAAGGTCGTCTCCGCGATGGCCTATCCGGTCATCGTGCTGATCATCGCGATGCTGATCATGCTCTTCCTGCTGGCGTTCATCGTGCCGAAGTTCGAGCAGATCTTCAAGGACATGCTCGGCGGCAAGCCGCTGCCGGCGCTCACGCAGTGGGTCATCGGGTCGAGCAATTTCGTGCAGACATGTTCATACCGCCGTACTCTGGTATCATCGATCGTCGGCGTCGTCTGGGCATCGTCGTCGGTTGGCAAGATGATCTCGGCCACGCCGGGCGGCCGCGAGTTGCATCGACAAGATGAAGCTGCAAACTGCCGCTCTTCGGCGACCTCACCGCGCAAGAGCGCGATCTCCCGCTTTCAGCCGCACGCTCGGCACGCTGGTGACCAGCGGCGTGCCCGATCCTGCAGGCGCTGAACATCACGCGCGACACCGCGGGCAACGTCGTCGTCGCCGATGCGGTGACCAAGGTGCACGACGCCGTGAAGGAAGGCGAATCGATCGTCGCGCCGCTGGAGGCGAGCGGGGTCTTTCCGCCGATGGTCATCTCGATGGTGGACGTCGGCGAAGAAACCGGCCAGCTCCCGGAGATGCTGCTGAAGATCGCCGAAGTCTACGACGACGAAGTGGACAACGCGGTCGAGGGCCTCACCTCGCTGCTCGAGCCGATCATGATCGTCTTCCTCGCGTTGATCGTCGGCACGATCGTCATCGCGCTGTTCATGCCGCTGATCGAGATCATCAAGGGGATGCAAGGCGCCGGCCCCGGCGGCTAGGCCGCTTTACACTTTGCCGTCGTGATCCCGATCCTGTTCCGGCGCTTTCGCCCCGCTGGCGCGAGTGCCGTTTCAGGGCTATCCTAAGGCGCTCCCGATTTTTCAAACCCCTCTCCCCATATGTCGTCACGTTCCTCCCGCGGCTTTACCCTCATCGAAATGCTGATGGTCATGGTGATCATCGCGATCATCGCCTCCCTCATCGTCGGCGTTTCCGGCTACGCGAACAAGCGCTCGGCGGCCACGCGCACCATGGGCGAAATCCAGGGGCTCTCGGTCGCGTGCGAGTCGTTCAAGGCGGACAACGGCACGGTCCCGCGCGACGAGACCAAGACGGAAGCGAATACGCCGCCGGCCCCGATCGATCCGCGGCTGCATGGCGACCCCAATTCCAAAAGCTATCAGGACGCGAGCCAGTTCCTCTACCAGCAACTAGCCGGCGACGCGGACCTGGATGGGCGCCCCGGCGATACCGTCAACGGGGTGCAGCTCAAGATGTACACGGAGTTCAAGCCGAGCCGCCTCGGCTTCAACCAAAACAAAACGCAGGTGATCTATCTGCAGGACCCCTACGGCAATTCCTACGGCTACTCGACCGCCGGCGCCCGCGCCGAGGAACAGTATCGGCAAAAGGCCACCGCCCGGAAGACCGGCGAAGAAGAAGGCCGAAGCTCCACCTTGCAGGGGTTCAATTCCACCTTCGATCTTTGGTCCACCGCCGGCGCCACCAAATCGCCGCCCGACGATGCGACGCGCATGAAGTGGGTGAAGAATTGGTAAGCGGAGCAAGGAACGCCGTCCCTGCCCGGGTTGCGCTTGCGGCGCATCCGCCTCGTCGCTATGCCTCGCCCATGATTCTCCTCCGGCATTGTCTCATGCTTGCGCTGGCGCTCGCGCTGCCCGGGCCGCTTTTCGCCGACGACGAGTGGAAACTGCACCCCGAGGCCGCGGAGCGCGCCGATGTCCCCAAAGGCACGGTGCACCAGATGCCGCCATGGGAATCGAAAATCTTCCCCGGCACGGTGCGCGACTGGTGGGTGTACGTCCCCGCGAAGCAACCCGACGGCGGCTCGGCGGTAATGGTATTCCAGGACGGCCACGACTACGTGAACCTGAAAGGCAACTGGCGGGTGCCGACCGTTTTCGACAACCAGATCGCCAGCGGCGCCGTGCCGCCGATCATCGGGATTTTCATCAATCCGGGCCATGAAACGGCGAAGGGGCCGAAGCCGCCGAGCGGATGGAAAAACTCGAACCGCTCCCTCGAATACGACTCGCTCGGCGACCGTTACGCCCGTTTCCTGCTCGAGGAGATTTTGCCGGAAGTGGAGAAGAAATGGCCGCTGACCAAAGACCCCGAGCGGCGCGCCATTTGCGGCGCCAGCTCCGGCGGGATTTGCTCCTTCACCGTGGCATGGGAGCGCCCGGAGGCCTTTCGCAAAGTGCTCTCGACGATCGGCTCGTTCACGAATATCCGCGGCGGCAATGCCTACCCTTCGCTCATTCGCAAGACGGAGGCGAAGCCGCTGCGCGTCTTTCTCGAGGACTCGAGCGGCGACGTCGACAACCAATTCGGCAACTGGCCGCTCGCCAACCGGCAGATGGACGCGGCGCTGCGCTACATGAAGTACGACGTGAAATTCGACTACGTGGAAGGCTTCAAGCACAGCTCGCAACACGGCGGCTCGATTTTCCCGGACGCGCTGAAGTGGCTCTGGCGCGGCTGGAAGTAACCGCAATCCCGAACCCGAAAGACTTACGATCATGAGGCACTGGCTCCTCGCCGCCATCGCACTGTTTTGCCCCCTCGCCGCCCGCGCGCTCACCGATGAGCAGCGCCAGGTGCCGCTGGAGCAGGAGTCGCCCGATCCGAAGCTCGCCAAGATCGTCCTGCTCGCCGGGAGCGTGAGCAACAAGCCGGGCCAGCACGAATACTTCGCCGGCTGCGCGCTCATGATGAAATGGCTCAAGGCGCAGCCGGGCGTCTGGCCGATCATGGCGGCGGAAGGCTGGCCGCAAAACGAGCGCATCTTCAACGGCGCGAAAGCCGTGGTCGTTTACATGGACGGCGGCGCCAAGCTCGCTTTCCTCGCGCCGGAGCGCTGGGCGATCATCGAGAAGCTGATTGCCGGCGGCGCGGGTCTGGTGATGCTGCACCAGGCGGTCGATGTGCCGGCGGAGCGCGCGGAGACGCTGAAATCATGGCTGGGCGCAGTGTTCCAGGGCGACATCGGCTCGCGCGGGCACTGGGACATGGAATTCACGAAGTTCCCCACGCACCCGGTGACCCGCGGCGTGCAGCCTTTCTCCGCGCCGCTGGATGGCTGGCTCTACAATCTCCATTTTCTGCCCGCCGCCGTACCGCTGCTCGCCGGGCAGGTGCCGGATAAATCGCGCTCCACTGCCGATGCCAAGACGCACGCCGGGCGCGAGGAGACGATCGCCTGGGCTTACGAGCGGCCGCGGGGTGGCCGCAGCTTCGGCTTCTCCGGCGCCGATCTGCACCGCAACTGGGGTGTGGAAGGCCAGCGCCGTTTTGTGGTCAACGGCATCCTTTGGGCCGCCGGCCTCGAGGTCCCGGCGGAGGGCGCAAAGGTCGAGCTTGCCCCGGAAGAGCTCACCCGCTGCTTCGACGCGAAGCCCACTCCAGCCCCAAAAACCAAGGCCCCGAAGGCTGCGCCATCGGCCAAGCCCGAATAGGCTTTCGGCCTACCGGGCTGTTTCCTCGAGAAACTGCTGCAGCATCGCAAAATCCACCGGCTTCGTGATGTGCCGGTCAAATCCGGCCGCGGCGCTCCGGTGGCGATCTTCTTCCATCCCGAAGCCGCTGAGGGCAATGCCGCGGATTCCCGGCTGCAGTGCTCTCGCCTTGCTCATCAGCTCGTGCCCGCTGCCATCCGGCAGACCGATGTCGCTGACCAGAATCTCAAAGGATTCTTTCTCCAGGCAATCGACCGCGCTGGCGACACTCCCGGCCACCTCGACATGGTGATGGCGCTTGCGGAGGAGGCGGGCCAGGATTCGCCGCGTATCGTCGTGATCGTCGACCAGGAGAATGCGGAGGCTTTTGGTCCCCGCTTTCGGCGGCGGGGATGCGCTGGCGGCCTTTTCAGCCTGATGCGCCACGGTCGCGAGCGTTACCCTGAAAGTGGTTCCTCGGCCTTTTCCCTCACTTTGCACGGTGATCGACCCGCGATGCAGCTCCACCAAGCTCCGCGTGATGGCCAGGCCCAGCCCGAGACCCCCGAATTGCCGGGTGACCGTGCGCTCGCCTTGCTCGAACGCATCGAAGATACGCGCCGCCTGTTCAGGCTCGATGCCCACGCCGGTGTCCGTCACTTCGATGGTGAGCTGCGCCGGGTTTTCGTTGCGCGTGCACACGGCGATGGACCCGCCGGCCGGCGTAAACTTCACCGCGTTGTTCACCAGGTTCCAGAACACTTGCCGAATCCGGGTGGGATCGGCCCACACCCAGTGCTCGCGCGCGGCGAAGCAACTGATGATCGATAGCTCCTTGCCGGTGATCTCCCCCCTGAGGATCATCACCGTATCCTGCAACGCCGCGTGGACGTCCACCGCCTCCAGGCGCAGCTCGATTTTGCCCCGGCTGATGCGGGTGAGATCGAGCAGATCGTCGATGAGCTGCGCTTCCAGCAAAGCGTTGCGGCGAATCGCGGCCACCTCTTCCCGCAGCTCCTCCCGTGAAAGCTCGGCCGCGTTTTCGGCCAGGAAGGTGGCGCCGACGATCACCGGCGTCAGCGGCGTGCGCAGCTCATGGCTGAGCACGGCCAAAAAGTCGTCCTTCGCCTGGTTCGCCCGTTCGGCCGCGGCCTTCGCCGCCTCCGCCTCGCGGCTGCGGATTTGGTCGGTGATGTCGCGGGTCACCTTGGAGAAGCCGCGCAACCGGCCGGTCGCATCGTGCACCGCGGTGATGAGCACATCGGCGTGAAACGTGGTCCCGTCCTTCCGCACGCGAAGCCCCTGATCGCGGACGTGGCCTTTCCGCTGCGCCTCCGCGAGCATCCGCTCCGGTTTGCCGTTGGCGCGATCCTCCGGGGTATAAAACCGGCCGAAATACTCGCCCACGATCTCCTCCACCGAATACCCTTTCGCCTTCTCCGCGCCCGAGTTCCAGGTCGCCACGTGCCCCGCCGGGTCGAGCATGAAGATCGCGTATTCCTCCACCCGTTCCACGAGCAGCCGAAACTGCTCCTCGCTCTGGCGCAGCCGCTCCTCCGCCTGCTTCCGCTCCGTGAGGTCGCGCGTGACCTTCCCGAAGCCGCGCAGTTCCCCGGTCTCCGGATCGAAAAGGGCGGTGATCACCACATCCGCCCAGAAGCGGGACCCATCCTTGCGCAGGCGCCAGCCTTCGTCCTCCACGCGGCCCTCGCTCACCGCGCGCTCGAGCTCCCAGGCGGGCTTTCCGGCGGCGATATCCTCGGCGGGATAGAAGCGGGAAAAGTGCGAGCCAATGATTTCGTGCGCCTCATACCCCTTGATGCGCCGGGCGCCTTCATTCCAGCTCGTGATGTAGCCCTGGGTATCGAGCGTGAAGATCCCGTAGTCCTTCACGCTTTCCACGAGCAGGCGAAAGCGTTCCTCGCTCTTCCGCCCCTCTGGGGGCGCGGAGCGATGGTCATGGGTCATGTGATGGCCTAAAGATTCGGAAACCCGGCCGGACTTGGCCTTGTGAAGCGCTACCGCCCCGGCGGCGTTACTTTCACCTTGTAGTCCTGGCCCGGCGGCTTGGCCGACGCCGCAAATCCAAAGCCAGCCATCCACACGCCGAGGAGGAACAATGCACGCATGGGGCCAAGAGTAGCGCGCGTGGGGTGCCGCAGTCATGCCGAATTCGCGCCGCGGGAATCGGCTCGAATTCCTCCCCGAAAACGCGCATCCTCCGCGCAACTATGTCTACCGGCGCCACAGTCCTTCTCGCGGTGAATGGCACGCTCATGCGCGGCCTCGAGCTCAATCCCAATCTGCTCGAGGTGGAGGCGCTCTTTCTCCGTGAAGACCAGACTGAGCCCGCTTACCGTCTCTTTTCCATCAACGACCGGCACCCGGGCATGTATCGCGTGCGCGAGGGCGGCGTCTCCGTCGCGGTCGAGATTTGGGTGGTGCCGCCCGCCGGCCTGGCCAGCATCCTCCTCAAAGAGCCCGCCGGCTTGAGCATCGGCAAGGCGAAGCTCATCCACGGCGAAGAAGTGCTGGGAGTCCTGGCCGAACCGATCCTCTGCGAAGGCCAGCGCGAGATCACGGCCTTCGGCGGCTGGCGCGCATACCTCGCGCAGAAGGCCGGGTAAGTCTGCCGGCGGGGCTCCTACTCTTCGGCCCGCTCTCGCAGCCACGCCCCTACTCCAGCGGCGCCAGGCTCGTATGCCCGCTCTCATCCGACCCCAGGAAATACCCAAACCCGGCATTCTGCTTCTGGAAGATCACCCCCCGGAACGGGCTCACCGCCTGCGTGACCGGGTGAACGAAGCTCCCCCAGAATAGCCCGGTGGCCGGATCGATCACCGCGCGCAGGCTATCGAGCGCCTGACGGGTCGGAATGAGCCGGTTCGCGGAATCCAGCGTGACGGGCTGGACGATCGGCGCGAGAAGATTGCCATCGGTGAGGGTGAGCGCGCCGCTCTCCTGTCCGGCGGCGGCACTGAAGACGGGCGCGCCGGGCTCCGGGCGGACGTAGCGGGAACCGATCACGGGGAGATTCACCTCGAGCGGCGCGGGATGGACCCGAGCGCCGGCAATCTCGGGCTTCGACCAATGGACGCTGCCATCGAGATCGCTCACCGAGGTGGTGCGAAGCGTGACGCTGCCGGAGACGTAACCATTGCCGCCGTAAAGGGGCAGGTAGAGCGCAAGCTTGTCGCCCTCGAGCACCGCGGTGGTGATGGCGATCGGGCGGCCATCAGCCAGGGCACCGGCGAGGCGGGCGAGGCCGGCCTTGCCGACGACGAGCGTGCCATAGCCGTCGCCTTGCGGGAGAGTGGAATCGGGGCGGCTCGGGTCAGGCGGAAGCGTGATGGTGTAGCGGCCGGCGCGCGGGTACTCGCCCGAGGCGGGCCGGAAGGTGGCGCTGGCCTGGAAGCTGGCGGTGACCGCCCCGCTCAAGGAGCCGGAGACGCCGCTCGTGCCATTCACATCGAGGCGCAGGGTGAGCAGCGTGCCGCCGGGAATCGTGACCGTCGCGGTGCCATCGACCGCGAAGCGCCCGGCGAGCGGATAGCTGGCGCCATTGACGCTGAGTTTCCCGGTGAAGGCACCGCCCGGCGCCACCGCGACGAAAATCGAACCCGCGGCGCCGCCGCCGAGCAGGCCCTGGTAGCCGCCGCGCCGGCTGAGAAAGGGGTTCGGCACGAAGTTGGCCGTGAGCGTGTAGCCTTCCGCCATCGTGAAATTGAGCGTCGGCGGCTTTGCGTTGCTGCTGCCGCTCCAGCCGGCGAAAAGCTGCCCCGCCGCCGGGGTGGCGACGATCTTGTACGGCAAGGTGAGCGCCCGCTGTGTGGTGCCGGCGAAGCCTTCGGTGACCGTGCCCTGGCCGGAGATATTCACGGTGAGCGGCCGCATCACCATGTAAAAGACGCCCCGCACGCCTTCGGCGAGCGCCACGCCGCTAGCGTTCAGGCTCTTCACGCGGATGGCGTTGCGCCCCGCGATGAGACCGGTGGCGGTGCCGCTCCAGGAGGTGACGCCGGTGGCCGTCTGCCATGGGCCGGTGCCGGCCGCGTTCTCCACCCGGAAGATGACGCTTTGCGCCGCGATCGTGCCGCCCGTTCTGCCGGAGACGGCCAACTGCGAGGTAGTCACCTGCGCGCCGGCCGCGGGCGTATTGATCGTGAGGGTGGGGGTGGGCGCCGGCGGGGCGCTGAGCACCACCCAGTAGTAGCCGTATTCGCTGTTCGCATCCGCGTAGTAGCCCACGCCGATGGAAGTCTGCTGCGCGTAAAAATCGCTCTCCGCCATGAGGTGCCGGCGGTGGCCGGAGGAGCCCATCCAATCGCTCCAGGTGGAGGAGGCGGAACTGTGGCCGGCGGCGATCGACTCGATGTTGTTGCCCGAGGCGGAATGGTCGTAATGCTCGGGCAGCTTGTACCCGGCTTTCTCCACCAGGTAGTTCGGCCCGTGCCCGTCCGGGTTGGTGTGCGAAAAGTAGCCGCGGCGGGCGAGATCGGCGGCGCGCTCGCGGGCGACCTTGGTGAGAATCGGGTCGACGACAATAAAGGCGCGATTGGAACCGGCGAGATTATCGGCGATGGCCTGTTCCTGCTGATTGAGGATGCCGGCGACCGCGGACGAGACCGAAAAAAGGAGGAGACAGCACCAGAGCAGGAGGGACCGAGGTTGGCGCTGTATGGAATTTATCAGGAGCATGATAAATCCTACTTAGCGCCAAACGTGCCAGCTCGGTTGGCTACTGCGCTTTGCATCAGACGAGATGCATTGGCTAAATGCCTCAGGTTCAGTGGAAAGCCCAGAAAAATCGTACCGGGGTGAAAATTTTTTTGGCGCCTGATTTTTGGCGCCCGCCCACCTGCCATTTTCCCGTAATCCTTTGGCGTGCCGAAGGAGGTGCGGAAGAAACTGCACGACACCTCATTCTCGAAAGTGATAAAACTGCCTTGGAGCGGTGCGAAAGATCAAGGCACTCTGCTCGTGTGAAAACTTCCCCCTTGCTCGCGTTGCTGGCCGCCGTGGTGGCCGTTTGGCCCGCCCCAGCCGCCGAAATCCGTACCATTGCCGGCAATGGCGCGAAAGGTTTCAGCGGCGATGGCGGACCGGCCTCCAGCGCACAGGTAAACAATCCCTTCGGACTCGTGCGCGGCCCGGACGGCGCGCTCTACTTCTGCGACACGGACAATCACCGCATCCGCAAGATCGCTGCCGATGGGCGCATCTCGACGGTGGCGGGCAGCGGCGCGCGCGGCTACTCGGGTGATGGCGGCCCCGCCCTGGAGGCGAAAATGAACGAGCCCTACGAGGTACGTTTCGACCCGGCCGGCGATCTTTTTGTGGTGGAGCGAGCCAGCCACACCGTGCGGCGCATAGCGATGAGGACTGGGATCATTTCCACCATCGCCGGCACCGGGATCGAGGGCTTTTCCGGCGATGACGGCCCCGCCGTGAAAGCGCAGCTCAAGCAACCGCACTCCATCGGGATCGACCGCGCGGGCGACGTCTACACCTGCGACATCCTGAATCACCGCATCCGCAAAGTGACGATGAGCACCGGGATCATCTCCACCTTCGCCGGCACCGGCGAAAAAAAGCCGACCCCCGACGGGGCCGCCATTGCCGGCACACCGCTGAATGGCCCGCGCGCGCTCGATTTCGACGCCGCCGGCAACCTCTGGCTCGCCTTGCGCGAGGGGAACGCCATCTACCGCCTCGATCTGAAAGCGGGCACGATCCATCACGCCGCCGGCACGGGCAAATCGGGTTTCACCGGCAACGGCGGCCCCGCCAAGGACGGCCACGCTCTCCGGCCCGAAAGGCATCTCCATCGCGCCCGACGGCGACGTCTATTTCGCCGATACCGAAAGCCACACCATTCGCCGGATCGAGCTGAAGAGCGGCAAAATGGAGCTCGTCGCCGGCACCGGCCAGCGTGGCGACGGCCCCGAGGGAGACCCGCTAGGCTGCAAGATGAACCGCCCCCACGGCGTCTTCGTCGACCGCGACGGCACCGTGCTCATCGGCGATAGCGAAGCGCACCGCGTGCGAAGGGTGCGGTAGTTACGAAACGATCTGCAGGATTCCGCGGACCGGAATTCCGAGCCAATCGGGCCGGTTATTCAGCTCGTAGCCCACTTCGTAGATCGCCTTCTCGATGAGGAAGGCATCGAGCAACAGCGCCACTTCCTCGATCTTCGCCGGCAGATAGGACGCCCCGGCGGAGACCTCCAGCCACGCCCGCAGGAAGGTGCGGCTCATCAGCGAGTACCACGCTTCGGCCCACGGCGTGAGCTCCGCGCGGTGCGCGGGAAACTCGTTTAGCCCACTGTGGGCGGCGTAATGAAACGAGCGCAGCATCCCGGCCACGTCGCGCAAAGGGGAGCGCTTCTTTTTGCGCTCGGCCAGGGAGCGCTGTGGCTCGCCCTCGAAATCGATCAGCACGAAATCGTCGCCTGTGCTGAGCACCTGGCCCAGGTGGTAATCGCCATGCGTGCGGGTCTTCATCGCCTGCACTTCGTGCGCGGCGATCCGCTCGCCCATCTCCAGCAGGCGCGGCTCCGCCGCCAGCAGCTCCGCCAGCAGCGGATCGCCCGCGCCGCGCTGGCGCAGCAGCTCGAACATCCGCTCCGCCGAAGCCCGCACCGCCGCGCTCAACTCCCGCTGGTCTTCCGCCGTGATTGGCTCCGGCGCGAATGCGGGATCCTCCGTCTCCGCGGCCAGCGCCAGGTGCGTCTCCGCCGTGCGGACGCCGAGCTGGCGAACCCGCGTGACGAACGGCCCCGCCAGCTCGCGCAGACGCTCCGAATCTTCGCCCTCCCCAAACAGCGCCGGACTTTCGAGCCCCGGCGAGAGCTCGCCCAAATCGCGGGCCAGCGCGAGGTATTGCCCCACCGCGGCGAGCGTTTGCGTCCACGCATCCCCCTCGTTCGCGATCAATCCCAGCGCCAGCGCCAGCACCTGCGGCTCCCGCCCCGGACGCGCATATTCCAGCATCCCGGCAAAAGGCGGCACGTGCTCGAAGCCGCGCGCTTCGCTCAGATAGCGGGTGATCTCCACGTCCGGATTCATCCCCTCCTCCAGCTTGCGGAAGAGCTTCACGAAAATGCGGTCGCCGTAGACCAGTGACGAATTGCTCTGCTCGACTTGCAGCACTTTGGAAGCAAGCTCGCCCGCCGCTCCCGGCATCGCCCGTCCCGGCACCCCGCGCAGCCGCCCGTGCGCGCCCGGCAGCTCGCCACCCTCCGCGATCAGCTTCATCAGCGCGGCGCGAAAGCCTTCGTCATGGAGCGCATCGCGCAACGCGAACCCGTCGCTGAATCGCGCGATCTCGCCCGCGCCGCCCTCCTCCACGATTTGCACCGGCAACAAATACGTTTCGGCCGGGCCGCTTGCATACTCCACGCGCACGAGGACCAGCCGCGCCGCCGCGGGCTTCAGTTTCATCGCGAGAATCTCCTCGATCGCGAAACGCTGCGGCTGCCGCGCCTTGCCTCCGAACCACCGGCAGCCGGGGATGTACGCCGGCAGGATTTTCTCCGCGAGCAACGCAGGCGCGTCTGGGTCCGCGAAAAAATCGGCGCCGGGTGAGGGGAGCGAAATGACGGCCATAGTCGGAAGGGGTTCGCGCAAGCGAGGCGGGATGGATGTCGGGGCAAGGGCGCAAGCAGGAGCAACTGCTACCGCCACTCGTGCTTGGGATATTTCCGCGACAGCTCCTGCTTGATCTTCGGGTAGCTTCCTTCCAGAAGTTCGCGAGGTTTTGCGTGATCTGGATCGGGCGCTGATTCGGGCGCGAGGACCTGGATGACCAGCGGCACGCGGTTGCCCGCGATGCGCAGTTCGCCGTTCACGCCGTAGAGATCCTGGATGCGCGCGGCGATGGTGGGCGCGGCGTTGGCGGCGTAGGTGATCTTGAAGCGGCGCGTGCCGTTCGGGGAGCTCCATCCGCTCGGGGGCGTAATCGTCGACGAGCTCCTGCTGCGCGGGCGAGAGCCACGCTTTTCACGACGGGCCAGACCGCGCGCTCCTTGATCTCCTTGTAGCTCGTCGCGCCGTGGCAGATCTGCTCGAGGAGCATCCGGCGATCGTCGGCGCCGAGCTTGGGCAGCTCGAATTCGGGATACCACTCGGCGAGCTGGTTCAGCGCGGACGATCCATTGCTCGACGGCGTTGTCCCACTTCTTCAGCGGGCAGGCGCCGGCCTCGACCTCGCGCGGCGAGCAGCGCGGCGGCTTGCTCCATGCGGCACTTTGTCGGTCTCCTCGGAGCGCAGGACGAGATCGTGAAAGCGCACCGTTTCGCGCGCGATCACGCGGCGCTGCGACGGTGTCGAAGAAGACCTCGAGCTCGTCTCCTGGAAGCCGTTCGGGAAACAGCTCGCGCAGCCACTCCTCCTTGATCGCCGTGGCCAGCGTGAGCAGCGTCTCCACGTCGTCCGCGCATCTCGATCTCGCGCACTTCGCTGGCGACGAGCAGCGGCGCGTGGTGCACGACGCTCTCGCGCGCGAGCACGCCTTTGCGGCCGTGGACCAGCGCGCAGCGCAGCGTGCCGCGATCGAGCCGCATCGCGACCTTGTCGGGGAAGCCGGCGAGCACGCAGCGCTGGATCGCTTCGGCGGAAGTATCGCGCGCCTCGGTGTCGAGGCCTTCGTCGCGCGCGATGCGCGAGGAATTGCTCGGCCAGCGCCGCGGCTTCGCGCGCGGCCAGGCGCGTTGATGCCGAGCGGGCGGCAGGCTTGCCGGGTTGAAGTTGATGCTGCTCGGCGAAGCGATGCGCGCGCATGAGCACGAAGAAATCGCTCTCGGCCTCGTCGCCGAGCAGGTCGTCGCGAGTCCTCCTGCATCTGCTTTCCTTCCGGCGCGGCGCAGCAGATTGCGCCCCTGCGTGAGCGCGGCGACCAGCGCGACCGCGGGCACGCAGCCGAGCTCGTGCGCGGCGAGGAGCATGCGCGCGTAGCGCGGGTGCGCGGGGAAGGCGAGCATGCGCCGGCCGAGCGGGGTGATGAGCGCCCTCGGCGCTCTCCAGCGCGCCGAGATCGGCCAGCAGCGTGAGCGCGCGCTCCAGCGAGCGCGCATCCGGCGGCTTCCAGCCAGCGGAACTTCGCCACGTCCTCGCACGCCGCTCGCCTTCAGCGTGAGCACCACTTCCGCGAGATCGAGCCGCTTCACCTCGGGCAGCTCCTGCGCGGGGCGGTCGCGCGTGCTCGCGCTCGGTCCAGAGCCGCAGGCAGCGGCCCGGCGCGGTGCGGCCCGCGCGGCCGGCGCGCTGGTCGGCGCGAGGCGCGGGTGATCCGCTCGATGAGCAGCGTGTTGATGCCGCGATACGGATCGAAGCGCGCGATCTTCGCCAGCCCGCTGTCGATGACGACGCGCACGCCGTCGATGGTCAGCGAGGTCTCGGCGACGTTCGTGGAGACGATCACCTTGCGCTGCTCGTAGCGCGCGACCGCGGCGTCCTGCTCCGCCGCCGGCAGCTCGCCGTGCAGCGGCAGCACCATGCATTGCCCGCCCGCCCGCGAGTGCGCGGATCGCCTGGATGCGTGCGGTTGATCTCGTACGCGCCCGGCATGAAGATGAGCACGTCGCCCTCGGTCTCGCCGCGCCAGCCGCTCGAACTCGTCGGCCGCGGCGTCCCACACCGGCAAGTCGCCGAGCGGCTTGTCGAGGTACTCGATATCGACCGGGAAGGTGCGCCCGCGCGAAGTGAGCAGTTCGCAGGGCGCGAGATATTTTTGCAGCGCGCCGGCTTCGAGCGTGGCGGACATGACGATGAGCTTGCAGATCGGGCCGGCGCTGCTCCTGCAAATCGAGCGCGCGGGCGAGCGTGATGTCGCCGTAGAGATGCCGCTCGTGGAATTCGTCGAAGACGATCGCGCTGATCCCGCGCAGCTCCGGGTCGGCGAGCATCTGGCGCAGCAGCATCGCCCTCGGTGACAAAGCGGATGCGCGTCTGCGCCGAGCACACCTTATCGAGCCGGATCTGGTAGCCGACTTCGCTCGCCCAGCCGCACCCCGCGCTCCTGCGCCACGCGCGCCGCGAGCATGCGCGTGGCCAGCCGGCGCGGCTGGAGCACGACGATCTCGCCTTCTCCCGCGAGCCCGTGATCGAGCATGATCTGCGGGACCTGCGTCGATTTCCCCGAGCCGGTCGGCGCCTGCAGCACCAGCCGCGGCGTCTCGCGGAGCGCGTCCACGAGCGGCTGTTCGAGCTCGAAGATGGGAAGTTCGCGGCGCTGCATCGGGGCACCTTCGCGGCGGGTGGAGAGGCTGTCCAGCCGCGCGCTCGGAGCGGGAGCTAGCTCGGCTTGATTGCCGCGCTCACGAGGAGCGGGCGGCGTGACGGCCGTGATGTCTGCTTGCTGTCCCGCCTGCGCTCGTGTTACGCTGACGCGCTTATGAACGTCAGCTTGAAGCTCCCCGATGACCTTTGCCGCGCGGCTCAGCAACGCGCGCTGAGGGCTTCTAAGTCGCTCTCTTCCTGGATAGCGGATTTAGTGGATCGCGAGGTGCGCCCCTCCGCCGTGCCCGTTCCTACCCCGCTCCTGGACGCTTTAGGTGACGAATCCCTGGCTGATGATCACTTGGATTTGCCCGATCGCCGCACCCCGCCGAGCAGGCTGGTTGAGTTCCCGTGAGTGCCGGCCTGCTGCTCGATACCGTCGTCGTTTCCGAGCTGCGCAAAGGCCCGCGAGCCGATCCGATCGTGATCGCGTGGCAGGCCAGCGTCGCTGCGGTTCCCGCCTATCTGAGTGTCATCTCCTTGCTCGAAATCCGCGTCGGCCTGCGGCGCGTCGCTCGGCGCGATCCGACCTTTGCCGCCCGGCTGGAAAGCTGGTATCGCGAACGTCTCATACCGCGGTTTCGCGGTTATCTGCTCCACGTCGACCAAGCAGTCGCCGAGGCCGCCGACGAACTCGCCGCAGGCCGCACCCTTCCGGCGCACGACGTCCTGATTCCGCCACCGCGCGTGTGCATGACTTGACCGTCGCTACGCGAAACGTCTCCGACTTCGCTGAGACTGGCGTGGCCGTGATCAACCCCTGGAGCGGTTCGCCTCGATGAGCCCCGCCCTTGCGCAGCGTGCCATTCGAAAAACGTAGCCGACAACTCAGCGTCAGGCTAGCCCGTCCTTATTTCGCGTAGTCCACTCCCGTGAGGCTGAGGAGCACCGACTCCTGCCACGCGCGAAGCTTCACCTGAAGCTCCTCGGCGACGGCGGGCCGCTCCGGCGCCATATCCGTCTTCTCCGCCGGGTCGGCCTTCAGATCGAAAAGCTCGCGCCTGGGCGCACCGTCCGGCCGCTCGTGGATCACGAGCTTCAGGTCGCCGACAATGATCGAGCGCGGGCCGCGATAGTCGGTCTCGGTGAGGGCAGGCTGGCGCCAGTTGGTGAAGTCGCGCGTCGCCTTGCCGGCGGCGCGCTTCGCCAGCGGCGTTGTCCCTTTTTGCAGCTCGGGATCGATGTACGGCTCGGGCTTCATGCCGCCGAGGTGCTTGAAATCATACTCCCAGAAACAAAGCGGGCTGGGACGTTCGGCCAATTTGCCGTCGAACATCGGCGTGAGGTCGATTCCATCGAACGGGCGCGTGGGCAGCACCTGGCCCGTCAGCGCCGCGAGCGTGGGCAGCAGGTCGCTGGTGCTGGCGCGAAAGGTCGTCGTTCGCGGCTCGCGGATGCGCGCCGGCCACTCGATGAGACCGGGCACGAGCGTGCCGCCTTCATAAACCTGCCCCTTCATGCCGCGATGTGGAAAGCCGAGCGCCGCGTCGGGCGAGGTGCCATTGTCGCCGCAGTAGAAGAGCAGCGTCTCCTCCCGGAGGCCGCGCGCGGCCAGCTGCTTCCGCAGCGTACCGATGGCGCGATCTATCGCCGTGATCTCCGCATAACGCTCGCGCAGCACCTCGCCTTGCGGCCGCGTCGTCGGCCCGCCCGTTTCGTTCGAGGTCAGCCGGACCTTCTTCGTGTATTTGGCAGGCAGATCGTCGTAGAGCGCGAGATCGGCCGGCAGGCCGCTGTAAGGCTCGTGTGGCGAGCCAAACCAGACCACCGCGTAAAACGGCTGGCCGGCTTCTTTCGCCCGCTCGATGAAGCGGATCGTCTCGCCGATGAGGATCTCCGAGCTTTCGCCCTTGATGACCTCGGGCGGCCCGCCGTTGCGCGAGAGCGACGGGTTCAGCTCGAAGAAGTTGTCGTGCGAGAGCCACTCGTGAAAGCCCATCGCACCGGGGCTCACGGGCGACTCTTTCTTCACCGCGCCGACGTGCCATTTGCCGAAATGCCCGCAACGGTAGCCGGCTTTCGCGAGGAGATGCGCGCTGGTGATCTCCTCCGGCCGGAACGACCAGCCCGGCGCGAAAGTCCCCATGCGGTTCGGGTGGCGGCCCGTGAGGAAGCTGGCGCGCGTCGGCGAGCAGCTCGGGTGCGCCGCGTAAAAGCGGTCCAGCCGCAGCCCCGTGCGCGCCATCTCATCGAGCACCGGCGTCTTCACATGCGGATGGCCATGATAGCCCGTCTCCTCCCACCCGTGGTCATCGCCCATCATCAGGATGAAATTCGGGCGGGCATCGGCGGCGAAGCCATGCCCGCAAGCAAACGCGAAGAGCGCGCAGAGGCGGAGGAGGGTTTTCATGGTCGGGGGGAGCGGACACTCGCGAGAGGATTCTCGTCCGCGGCGGTCAGGGAGAAAAGTGCCCTTTTCTTCTCATCCATTTCCTCCGCCAATACCGCTGGACGCCGCTTCCAGCTCAACTTATCGCTACCGACCCGCGAACAATGCCCTATCGCATCTGCAAGAGCTTCGAAATCGAGAACGGCCACATGCTGGCCAAGCACCCGGACAAGTGCCGTTTCCCGCATGGGCACACCCGCGCGGTGGAGCTGGTCCTCGAGGCCGACACGCTCGATGGGAACGAGATGGTTTGCGATTTCAAGGCGGTGAAGGAGCTGATGGAGGAGTTCCTCGAGCAATTCGACCACGCGCTCTGCATGAACACCGCCGACGCAAAATACGCGGACTTCAAGGCGGCCTACGGCGATCGCGTGATCGGTTTCGACCAGATCGACCCCACCACCGAGGTGATGGCCAAGACGATCTTCGATCACCTTGTGGCCCAGCTTGCCGGCGTGGCAGGGGATTCCACGGTGCGCTATCCGGTGCGCCCGGATTTGCGGGTGGTGCGGGTCCGGGTCTGGGAAACGAGCAGCTCCTGGGCAGAGTACTCCGAGCCGGCCCGATGAATTACGCCGCCCCCACTCCGCTCGCGGATATGCAGAAGACCGCCGACCAGCGCGGCGTGCCGATCGATCAGGTGGGCGTCTGCGATCTCGCGTACCCCATCGTGGTGCTCGACCGCGAAAACCAGCGCCAATCCGCCGCGGCCACCATCTCGATCTCGGTGAATTTGCCGCACCACTTTAAGGGCACGCACATGAGCCGTTTCCTGGAGGTGCTGGCCGCGCACCAAGGCGAGATCACCATGCGCACCGTGCCGGCCATCCTGCACGATCTGAAGCGCCGGCTCGATGCCGAGGCCGCGCACATCGAGGTGGAGTTCACCTATTTTCTCCAGCGCACCGCGCCGGTCAGCGGCCTCAAGGCGCCCATGGATTACCGCTGCACCTTCATCGGCGAATCGAGCGCCGAGGACGACGATTTCATCCTCCGCGTCGCGGTGCCCGTCAGCACGCTCTGCCCCTGCTCGAAGCAGATCAGCGATTACGGCGCGCACAATCAGCGCGGCTACGTTACCATCTCCGTCCGCACCCGCCGTGCCGCCGATGGCCAGTGGGAGCTGATCTGGATCGAAGAGCTCATCCAGATCGCCGAGCAATCCGCCTCCGCGCCCATCTACTCTTTGCTCAAGCGCACCGACGAACGCCACGTCACCATGCAAGCGTACGACAACCCCGTCTTCGTCGAAGATGTGGTCCGCAACGTCGCCCGCCTCCTGCGCGAAGATCCGCGCATCACCTGGTTCGAAGTGCGCGCGGTCAACCACGAAAGCATCCACAATCACTCCGCTTTCGCCGTGGTCCGCAGCGGGCCGGCCATGGGAAAGTAGCTCAGCCGGGCGGGATCATTTGGCCTCCCGCCACACCGGGCCGACCTCCGCCGGCTTCAGCAGCTTGCTCTCGTTCGTGCCATCGACCACCTGATCGCAACCGACATCCTTGCTCTCACCGCGGGGCTGGCCGTCGATATCGTGAGCGACGAAAGGAAAACTGCCCTGCGCGGCGTCGAGGCCGTTGGCTCGTGAAGCGCGGGACCCCGCATGGCGCCAGATCCCTTGCCGATCCTGTTGGAGCGGCATTCCGCCGGCGGCGAAACCTTCGCCGAAGACCGCGATTTCCCGGCCAAGGTTGCCCGCGCACTTGAGATCTTTGGTGTCGCCGACGACTAATTTCTTACCTCGGAAGATGAGGTTGTTGGCGATCGTGCAATTGCTCGGCGGCACGTCGTTGCCGGCATCGGGGTCGGCCTGCCCAATCACGAAAACCTCCCGGCAATTGATGAAGGTATTGAAAGCGATGGTGGCGTGCCGCACGGGGAAGTAACCATTGAGCGGCGAATCGCGCTGGCCGTTTACGAGCACGAGGGCGCCGCGCACGTCCTTGCCGCGCAGATCGGCGAAGTAGTTGTTGAAGACCCGGTGGCCCTCGCCGATGACCCGCACTCCGCCGGTGCCCGCAGCCTCCTCTCCGAGGAAGAAGTTTCCCTCCACGATGCACCTGTTTCCGTGGCGCAGCGTGAGCGAGCCCGAGCAGCGCACGAAGGTGTTCGCCGTGTAGAGATTCTCGCACGACTTGTTGGAGATGATCTCGGCCTCGCCGTTGCACTCCTCGAAGCAGTTTTCCCGCACCGTCGTTTGCGAGATCGACATCGACGTTTTGCTGTCGCCGACGCGAATGGTCTCTCCGCCATTTTTGCCGAGGCGCTGCCGTGGGCCGAAATGGTTGCGCTCGATGCGGTGCGAATTTGGCGTTTCGCCGAGCCAGACCACGAGTGTGGTGCCCTTGGTCGTTTTGCCTTCGATCCAGCAATGGTCCACGCGGTTGCGCTCGCCGTAGAGCGAAATCCAGCGCGTTTCGGCGGAGGCGTCCGGTCCGTTGCAGGCCACCACGGCGCAATTCGTGAGGCGGCAATCGGCGGCCAGCCGTTTGGAGTCGCGCCGGAACTCGATGAGGTCGGCGGTGTGCCAGGCCTGCTGGAAAACGAGTCCGTCCACTACCAGATGGCGGCCGGCGATGCGCAGGCGCGATTTCCCGCTCAGCACCACTTTTCCGGGCGTTTCCGCGCGAAGGGTGATCGGCTGCTCGGGCGTGCCGTTAGCCTCGAAGAGGATTTCGACGTCTTTCCAATCGGCGCGCTGCATCACGATGGAATCGCCCGGCCGCGCGGCCGCGATGGCGGCGGTGACCCCCTCCGCGTTGCGCGCGGGCAAGTCCTTCGCCAGACCAGCCGACAGGCTCACGAGACTCAAAGCGCAGAGAAACAGGGGAAGCCGCATGCGCGCACCATACGCGCCGGCCATCCCGCTGCGCACGGCGTTTCCGCAGGCCGTTCCGCGTTCCGCCCTCCGCGTTTGGATGACGCGCGGCTTTGCTCGGGGGAACGATCTATGTCTTACTGCGGGTAACTCCTTTGCTCACGTGAATCGCGTCGTCGGCATCGAAACCGAATACGGCTGCCTGGTCTACGGGCGAGCAGCGCCATGGCGGACCCGATGCCTGGCCGGCGCGGGTGAAGAATTACCTCTTCAAAAAAGCGAAGGCGGGCGTGATCGACCTGCACTACCGCGACTACGAGGAGCCGCCGGGCAATGGCGGCTTTTTGCTGAATGGCGGCCGGCTCTACATCGACATGGGGCACCTCGAATACTCGTCGCCCGAGTGCCGCACGGTGCGCGACGCGGTCGCGCTTACGATCTCGCGGGCGACGTGCTGCTCCAGCAGGCGCTGGAGGGGCTTGGCGTGAGCGGAGGAGGTCGCCTTCATCAAGAACAACATCGATCACCACACCGGCGCGACCTTTGGCTGCCACGAGAATTATCTGATGCGGCGCGAGCTGCAGTTCAACCCGCGCATCCTCGGCACGCTGCTCTCCTTTCTCGCGACGCGGCAGCTTTTCACCGGCGCCGGGCGCGTGGGGCAGGCCAGCCCGCTGGCGTTCGATTTCGAGCTGCCGCGCGCAGGGGCAGGCGGTCGATTTCCAGCTTCAGCCAGCGCGCGGATCACATCGTGAACGACATCTACCAGTGGGTGCAGTTCAACCGCGCGATCATCAATGCGCGCGACGAGCCGCTGGCCGATTACCGGCAAGTATCGCCGGCTGCACCTGCTCATCGGCGACTCGAACATGAGTCCCTTCGCCACGCGCGCTGAAGGTCGGCACGACCGCCGCTCATTCTCACGCTGCTCGAGGAAGGCAGCCTGCCCGACGACGTCATCCTGCACGATGCCGTGATCGCCACGCGGCAGATTTCGCACGAGGGCACCGGCCAGGCGGTGGTGCTGCTGGAAGATGGCCGCACGCGCAGCGCGCTCGAGCATCCAGGAGGAATTTCTCGCGCACGCGCAGTCGCGGCTGCGGCGGGCGCGACGAGGAGACCGATTGGCTGCTGGAGACGTGGGCGTTCACGCTCGAAGCGCTGCGGACCAAGCCGGAGCTGCTCATCGGCGGCGTCGATTGGATTTCGAAAAAGTGGCTGCTCGAGCACCTTCCGCGAAAGCGAAGGGCTGACCTGGCAGGACCCGTGGCTGCAAAGCCTCGATCTCGAGTACCACAACATCAATCCGGCGAAGGGCCTCTTCTTCGCGCTCACGCCGGCAAAGGCGATCGGCGAGTTCAACGACAGCGTGCGCAGGCCCGAAGCCGCCCGGCAGCCGCCGCGCGATACCCGAGCGCGCGGGCGGGGCTTGGCCGTGGCGCGCTTCCAGGAAAAGCCGGCGCCGTACGTGATCAACTGGGATTCGATCTCGCTGGAGAACGCAGACCACTTGCCGATGGCGGACCCGTTTGAGACGTACGAGGATGCGATCGCGGGGCTGGGGGAGTAGCTGCTACAGCCGGCGGAACTCGTCTTCCGTAATGTTTGTTTGCTTAAGAATGGAGCGAAAGGTGCCTCTCGGAACATCCTTCGCATGCATGGCCACGTAGGTTTGTCGTCCATCTGGGTGGCGTAGGACGATGTGGGAGCCGCTCTGCCGCCGCACAAAAATCCCGCCCGCTGAAGAGCGGAAACGACCTCACGCGGTTTGTAGGGCATCTTCGCGCAACTCGACCGTCGAGAAGAGAAACTCCTCCGGTGCGGTGACGGGCTCCCCCGCCGCGCGCTTCTCTGCAACCCAGAGCTCAAGCAGGTCGAGGATCGCCACCCGCGCGCCGTCCACCCCCACGCCATGCGTGGTGAGCCCAAGCGCCGGAAGATGGGCGTAGTAGTAGCCGCCTTCCATTTCCGCCTCGCTGATGCGCTCGAAGATCACCGGATACGTCATACTCACATTATCGGCTCAAAACGTGTGAATGAACAGCCCGGAGCGCAGCTTCGGCTCGAACCAGGTGCTCTTCGGCGGCATGATCTGGCCGGCATCGGCGATGGCCATGAGCTGCTCCACAGTGGTGGGGTACATGGAGAACGCGACCGCGGCGCGGCCGCAATCGACCAGGCGCACCAGCTCATCGGTGCCGCGGATGCCGCCGATGAAATCGATCCGCTTGCTGGTGCGGGGATCGTCGATGCCGAGGATGGGGGCGAGCAGTCGCTCCTGCAGCGCGGTGACGTCGAGCTGGGAAATAGGATCCCCTGAAGGCGAGGGCGCCCAGGCGAGATCGTACCACGCGCCACCGAGGTACATGCGGATTTCGCCGGGCTTCGCGGGCTTGGGCGAGCCATTCGGGTGCAGGCGAAAGACGGTGCCGACCGCTTTCAAAAACGCCGAGGGCGCGATACCGTTGAGATCTTTCACCGCGCGATTGTAGGGGAGAATCTTGAGCTGGCTGGCGGGAAAGTGGACCGCGAGAAACCAGTTGTATTCTTCGTCGCCGGTGTGCGCCGGGTTTTGCTCCCGCCGCTCGCGTCCCACTCGCACGGCGCTGGCGGTGCGGTGATGCCCATCGGCCACGTACGAGCACGGCACCCGCGCGAACGCGGCCACGAATTCCTCGCCGCCGGCGATGCGCCACACGGTGTGCCGGATGCCATCCGGAGCGGTGAAATCGTACAGCGGCGCCGCGCTTTCGACGGTCTTCCGCACGAGGGCGTCGATTTCCGGCGTGTCGCGATAGGTGAGGAAAACCGGGCCGGTGTCCGCGCTGAGGGTGCCGATCAGGCGGGTGCGATCTTCCTCCTTATCCCGCCGCGTCTTCTCGTGCTTCTTGATGAGGTTGTTTTCGTAATCGTCGAGGTGGCAGACGGCGGCCAGGCCGATCTGCGTGTGCTCGCCCATGCGCTGCTGGTAAAGGTAGAGGCTCGGCTCGGTCTCGCGGATGAGCGCCTTTTCGGATTGCAAACGCTGGAAATTCTCGCGCGCTTTCGCGTACACGGCGTCGGAGTACGGATCGGTCTCCGGCGGCAGGTCGATCTCGGCGCGGTCGACGTGCAGGAGGCTGCGCGGCTTGCCTTGCGCGAGGGCGGCCGATTCCTCGCGGTCCACGACGTCGTACGGCACGCAGGCCACCTCGGCCACCAATTCGGGGGCGGGACGCAGACCTTGAAAAGCTTTGATGCGGAGCATAGGCGCACGAGCAAACGGGATGGACGCGCTCAGAGCAAGTGCGGGTGTTCGGCGGCTCTGCCGAATCGGTCCGATCCGTGATGCTGCGAGCCCACCGGCAAGATTTTCCGATTCCTGCAATACGGCGCCGCACTGACATCCAGCCAAGGGCATCGCGCCGTACTACCCCTTGCAACATGATCGCAGCCATCGGCCGCGGTCGGGTGACCTTAAGCAGAAACAAACCAAACAAAGTCAGACCAATTACTATGAATATCCGCCATCTTTTCGCCGCCACGGCAGCCATGGTGCTCGCCTGCGGCAGTGTCAGTTACGCCGCCGACGTGGTGGTTTCCTCCAGCAGCACGACCAGCAGCGGCACCATCAGCGAGTTCAGCCCCGATACGATCGTGGTGCGCTCCGAAGGCCAGGCCGAGCCGCTGCGCTACAGCTACTCGAAGACCACCACCTACGTGGATGAGACCGGCGCGCCGGTTTCGCTCGAGTTGGTGAAGTCCGGTCTCCCCGTCACCGTTCACTACGTGAAGGAAGGCGGCCGCACCGTGGCCAATCGCGTGATCGTCCATAAGCGCACCACCACCACCACGGCGCCCGCCGCCGTGGAGGAACGCAAGTCCTCGACGACCACGACGACCATCAAGAAAGAAGACTAAACAAATCTTCGCTTCGCACGCCGGCTCCCGCTCCTCGCGAGTTGGGAGCCGGCTTTTTTTGCGTTGAAGTTAACCCGCGGGCGATTCGCATCACCGCGCCTCGCTCAAGACCACCATTCCCTCGGCGACGGTTTGCCCGAGCACGCTCGCCGACACCTCGAACTGCCACATCCCTCCGACCCCGCCCACTTTCCGCGCGCGCAGTACGAGCTCCTCTTCCGGCCGCACCGGCGCCAGGAACTTCATCGAGCGGATTGCCGAAAGCCAGAACACCGCGCCGGGCTGGCCGGCTGCGATGCCGGCGGTCTGCGCCAGCGCTTCGGTGAGCAACACCCCGGGCACCAGCGGATCGCCGGGAAAATGCCCGCGAAAAAACGGCTCACTCGCTGCAAATCGTTTGCGACAAACCGCCGACTCCCCAGCCTGCACTTCATCCACGCAGTCTACGAAGACGAACGGCTCACGATGCGGCAGCCCGAGCGCGATCGGATCGGCAGGCCCGCTCACGGAAGGGGATCCCGCCCCGTCACGAAATAAGCGAAACGCCACGCGCCATTGACCAGCTTCATGCCGGCGCGCGGGCCATCGTAGCTCACCTCGGTGGCAAATTCCGGCGGGGAGACCATGTACTCCTCGCTCGGCGAGAACCGCTGGTGCAGCACCTTCTCCAACTCCGGCCAGAGGTTGTTCTGGTCCCAGTATTCAAAGGGCGTGCCGGGCGATGGCTGCTCCCAGCGCCAGCCGAAATCCTGCGCCATCGTTGCGGCGATTGCCGGCAGGTCTTTCTTGGAGACGGCAGTTTTCAGCCGCCCGATGAACGCCTGGAAGTTCGTGTCGTTGCTGGAATCCGGAATCTTCGCCTTCGCCTGCTCCTTCTGCCGGGCTTTCGCCTTCTTGGCTTGCTCATCCATAATGCAACCGGGCAGCGCAAAGGCCAGGAGAAGCAGGCACAGAATCAGGCGTCGAGACATGGCAGCCGGAATAGGGAGCATCTGCCGGGGAGGCGAGCGGAAAAATTTGCCCGTCCCCCGGCGGAGGCGAGGGCAAATTTCCAGTTGCAACTCGGCTGCATCAACGTCAGCTTCGCGCACCCACTCTTATGCTCCTTCGCATCGCTGCTTTCCTCCTCCTTTCCACCACGTTCCTCACGGCCGCCGATAAAGTTCGCGTCGTCAGTTTCTCCACCATCCTCACCGAGATCGCCGGGAAGGTCGGCGGCGAGAGCGCCGAGGTGATCGGCCTCGTGAAACCGGGCGTCGACCCGCACGAATACCAGCCCAATCCCGAGGATTTGCAGATGGTGGCGAAGGCCGATCTGATCCTGCTCGCCGCGAAACACATGGAGGGCTACGTGGGCAAACTGAAGGAATCCACCGGCACCAAGGGCACGCTCGTGGAAGTCGGCGACCGCTTCCCCTCGCTCAAGATGAAGGCCGATGACGACCACGATCACAAAGACGCCAAAGGCCACAAACACGAAGGTGAGACTATCGAGGACCCGCACTGGTGGCACAGCATCCAAAACATCCGCCGCGCCACCAAGGTGGTGCAGGACGAGCTCACCAAGCGCGCCCCCGAAGGCAAAGCCGAATTCGCCGAGCGCGCCGCCGCCTACGGCCGCGAGCTCGATAAGCTCGAAGCCTGGGCCAAAACCGAGATCGCGAAAATCCCGCGCAACCAGCGCAAGCTCGTCACCACCCACGACGCCTTCCAGTACTTCGCCCGCGACTACGGCTTCACCGTCTATCCCATCGAAGGCGTCTCCCCCGAAGACCAGCCCTCCTCGCGGAAAGTGGCCGATCTCATCACCACCATCCGCAAACAGCGCGTGAAAGCCGTCTTCCTCGAGAGCACCGGCAATCCCAAAGTGAGCACCGAAATCACCAAGGAAAGCGGCGCCAAAATCGGCGGCACCCTTTACGCCGACGGCCTCGTGGAAGGCGATGGCAGCACCTACGCCGGCATGTTTCGCCACAACGTGACGACCATCGTGAACGGCCTGCTGCAGAAGGAGTAATCATCGACGCCCGAGCGGCCTTCCACGTTCGCAACCGCATTTTACAACATGAGTTCGACGGCGCTCCGGAGCGGCGTGAGATCACGTTCGACCACGGTCCAGAGTTCGTCGGCATCCACATCGTCGTAGGCGTGGATGAGGATGTTGCGCATCGCGACGATGCTTCGCCACGGCACTTGGGGGTGCTTCTCGCGGAGGTCTGAAGGGAGCTTCGAAACCGCCTCGCCAATTATTTCAATGTGCCGCACACACCAGACTTGAACCAGTTCGTCGGCATCGAAGCGACTCCTCCCTTCCGCCGTGTAGCGGCGGATCGCGTCGATTGAGTCGAGAATGTCCTGCAGCCGCTGGTGGACGGTCCGGCTGCTCATAGCGGAAGCAAATCGGGCCCCACGTGGGCGAGAAAGCGCCGCTTGACTCCGCGTTCGTTCACGACATCCACCGGACATCCGAGCAAATCCTCAAGGGCGACGACCAGGCTCGCACGATCGAGAAGGCTTCTGCCCGGTTGCATTTTCACCAGAAAATCGATGTCGCTGCCCGAGCCATCCTCGTGGCGGGCCACCGAGCCCATGAGCCGCAGCTCCGTGGCGCCAAACTTCTCCGCGAGGGCGAGAATGGCATCCCGATTCTGGAAAACTCGTGCGCGATGGCTCACGGGTGAATCCTACCAGCGCCGCCGTGCCAACTCAACGATCAGTGTGCGCGTGGATTTCCCCGCGCCGCGCGCGTCCTTCCCGGTTGCACTCCCCATCCCGCATGGTGGATGCTGGACGGTTTCCGCAGCTCCCAATTTCTCATGCAGTTCAATTCTCTCGATGGCGTTCTCCTGGTCGATAAAGCAAAAGGGATGACTTCCCACGACGTGGTGGCCATCGTGCGCCGCCGCCTCGGGATCAAGAAAGTGGGCCATTGCGGCACGCTCGATCCGCTCGCCACGGGGCTGCTCATCACGGTCATCGGCCGCGGCACGAAAATCCAGGATCTGCTCATGGCCGAGGACAAGGAATACGAGGGCACCATGAAGCTCGGCGAGACCACCGACAGCCAGGACGCGGATGGCGTGGTGGTCGAGACGCGCCCCGTGCCGGAGCTGAGCCCGGAGGCGATCCAGGCCGCGTTCGAGAAATTCAAGGGCGATTTCTACCAGATGCCGCCCATGGTTTCCGCGATCAAGAAAGAGGGCGTGCCGCTCTACAAGCTGGCGCGCCAGGGCAAGGTGGTGGAGCGCGAGCCGCGCTTCGTGCACGTTTTCGGCTACGACATCAAGGCGGTGCGCCTGCCCGAGATCGATTTTCGCGTCACCTGCTCGAAGGGCTTTTACGTGCGCACCTATGCCTTCGATATCGGCGAGGAGCTCGGCTGCGGCGCGCACCTGCAGGAGCTGCGGCGCACGAAATCCGGGCGTTTCACCACCGAGCCGTCGATCACGGTGGAGGAGCTCCACACGATGTCGGCCAGCGCCATCGCCGCCAAGGTCCTCGATCTTCCCACCGTCTCGCGCATGCGCGGAGCATAGCGTTTTTGTGGATCGGCTCACGTCCATCGAAGAGCTCGCCGCGCTGCCCGGCCCCGTCTACCTCGCCATCGGCGTCTTCGATGGCGTGCACCTCGGCCACCAGGCGGTGATCGGCCGCGTGGAGGAGGATGCCCGCCGCGGCGGCGGGACCGCCGCCGTGGTCACCTTCGATCCGCACCCGGTCCGCGTCTTGCGGCCCGAGTCGGCTCCGCGCCTGCTCACCGCCACCGCGCACAAGGTTCGGCTCATCCGCGCGCTCGGCGTCGAGCATCTGCTCATCATCCACTTCGATGCCGCTTTCGCCGCCACGCCGCCCGCGGAGTTCATTCGCCGGCTCGCCGCGGCGTGCCGCCCACTGCGCGAAGTCTGCGTTGGCCACGCCTGGTCTTTCGGCGCGAAACGGGCGGGCAATTTGCAACTGCTCGAGGCGCTCGGCAAAGAGCTTGGCTTCGAGGAAGTCGGCGTCCCGGCGGTGGAAGTCGATGGCGAGATCGTCAGCAGCACGCTCATCCGCCAGTCCGTCGAGGCCGGCGATTTCGCCCGCGCCGCGCGCTTCCTCGGCCGCGCATACACCATCCTTGGTACCGTGGTGAAAGGCGGGCAGCTCGGCCGGCGCCTCGGCTTTCCCACCGCCAATCTCAGCGCGCACAACGAGCAATTCCCGCCCGATGGCGTCTACGCCGTCGAGGCGCTCGTGGATGGGCGGGTCCAGCCCGGCGTGGCCAATATCGGCGTCCGCCCCACCTTGCAAAACGAATCCGGCGAGCGCCTTTTCGAGGTGCACCTTTTCGATTTCCACGAAGACCTTTACGGCCGCGATATCGAGGTGACCTTCCGCGGCTTCCTGCGCGGCGAACAAAAGTTCGCCGGCCTTGATGAGCTGCGCGCGCAAATCGAGCGGGACTCCCTCGCCGCCCGCGAAAAATTCCGCGACTGAACCCGTGTCCGCCAAAACGCACGCCGCACCCGAGGTCGTCTTCAGCGCGCGCGGCCTCACCAAGACCTATGGCGAGGGCGCCACCGCCGTGCACGCGCTCACTGGCGTCGATCTCGATCTGCATGCCGGTGAGCTGGTGGTGTTGCTCGGCCCCTCCGGCAGCGGCAAATCCACCCTCCTCAACAACCTCGGCGGCCTTGATCTGCCCACCTCCGGCCAGCTCATCTACCGCGGCCACGAATTGAGCGAGGCCGATGAAAACGAGCTCACCGGTTTCCGGCGAAACACCGTCGGCTTCGTCTTCCAGTTCTACAACCTGATCCCGAGCCTCACCGCGCGCGAAAACGTCGCCCTCATCACCGAGATCGCCCAGGACCCCATGACCCCTGAGGAAGCGCTCGGCATGGTCGATCTCACCGATCGCATGGACCACTTCCCCTCGCAGCTTTCCGGCGGCGAGCAGCAGCGCGTGGCCATCGCGCGCGCCATCGCCAAGCGCCCCGAAGTGCTCCTCTGCGACGAGCCCACCGGCGCCCTCGATGTCCACACCGGCATCACCGTGCTCGAGGCGATCGAGCGCGTAAACCTCGAGCTCGGCACCCTCACCGCCATCATCACCCACAACGCCGTCCTCTCCCACATGGCCGATCGCGTTCTCATCATGAAAGATGGCCACATCGTGCAAGAGCAGCGCAACGCCACGCGCCGCCCCGTGCGCGAGCTGGAATGGTGAAACCTACTTCTTCCGCCCCTTGCACTCCCCGCTGCGCTGCAGCTCATCGCAGCTCGCCTCAATCCGCACCACCTTGTTCAACGGCGAAAAACCGAGCCGCTTCGAGATGCAATTTTCCAGCATCTCGATATTGCGATCCTCAAACTCGAAGATGCGGTGGCAATCGGTGCAGATGAGATGGTTGTGGCTCGGGTGCTCCGCGTAGTTCGGATCGTAAAACTTGTAGTCCTCGCCGAAATCCATCTCCTTCAGCAGCCCCGTGCTCACCAGCAGCGGCAGCGTGCGGTAAACCGTGGCGCGCGAGACCGACGGCTCGATCTTGCGCGACATCGTGAGCAGCTCATCCGCCGTGAAATGCTCCGTGGTGGAAAAGGCCGCCTCGATGATCGCATCGCGCTGGGCCGTCTTGCGCAGGCCCTTTTGCTCGATGAATTCGTAAATGCGCTGCCGGACGGCCCGATGCATGGCGCCAAGGTGCGGGGATTTCCCTGGTGAGTCAAACTTATGCCCAGCCAAGCCGCCTCACGATTGATACCGCGGCAGCACTGGATACGAGCCGACGTTATAAAACTGCGTGGAGACCGCTTGCGCGCCACGGAAGGCCGCGCGCACCGCGTCGTCCTTCTCCGTGCCGTGCAGCTCCACCAGAAAGCGGTACGTATTCGGCTGTCCGACCGTCGGCCGCGATTCGATGCGCGTGAGATTCACCCCCGTTTCGGCGAACGGCTTCAGGAACGAAAACAGGCTGCCCGCGTGATTGGCCAGCGCCACCACCAGGCTGGTCTTCTCCGCCTGCGCGGTTTCCTCGCGCGTGTGGCCCACCACGAAGAACTGCGTGATGTTCGGCACCTCGTCGCGGATGGGGTACGCCACCACCTCCAGTCCGTACATCTCGGCCATGGCCAGCTGGCCGATCGCCGCCACGCCGGGCTCGCGCGCGGCCGCCTCCGCCGAGCCGGAGGTGCTCGGCTGCGGGATCGTTTTCGCCTCGGGATAGTGCTCCTTCAGCCACGGCTCGCAATGCTGCAGCGGCGCGAAATGGCTGTAGACGGCGCGAATCTCCGCGCCCGGCTTGGCCAGCAGCGCCAGCCGCACGTTCAGCGAAAGCTCCTCCTGGATGAAGAGCGTGCAGGCGTGCTCGATCAGCCCGTCCACCGTCTGCACGATCATCCCGCCCGAGGAGTTTTCGATCGGCACGATTCCTTTGTCGTGCTCGTGCTGCTCCAGGTAGCTGAAGACCTCCGGCACCGTGCGGAACGGTTTCAGTGGCCGGTCCGGGTAACGCTTTTGCGCCACGAGATGGGAAAAGCTTCCTTCGGGACCGAGGTACGCCACCTCGAAATCAACGGGCGCTAGGGCGGGCATGGCGGGGAGATCAGGCCGGGAGAGAGAATGTTGCGCAGAGTCTTCGGAGAGGAAACGCGGGACGTCAACGGCGAAACCTTGCCATCGCCGTGTATCTTCCATTTCACAATGGCGTGACATGACAAGTCTGCCGAGCCGGTGGAACTGCGCCGCGCTGCCACGCTGGGAGCCGTGGCTGGCCGCCGGCCTCGCGGCCTTGCTGCTCGTGGCGAACCTCGTTACCGCCACGCTCTATCCAGTCTTCGGCGACGACGACGTGCTGCTGAGCGACGCCGGCGCAAACCTCCACCTCGGGCACGGCTTCACCTCCACCGCGTGGCCGGGCCAGCCGGCCAGCGAGCTTTTCGGCGGCAACCTCCCGCTTTATCCGCTGCTGCTGGCCGCTTGGCTGAAAGTCTTCGGCTTCGGCTTCCTGCCGCTCCGCGCCTTTTCCTATCTCTGCGGAAGCCTCACGCTCGTCTGCCTTTGGTGGGCGATCCGGCGGCTCGGGTGGATCGGCACGCCGCTCATCCGCCTCGCTTTTCTCGTCGCCGCCTTCCTCTCCTGGCCCGTCTTCATGGCGTACCGGCGGAATCGCTACGATGCGCTCCAAGTCCTGCTGATCGTCGTGCTCCTCGCCATTTGGGCCTCGTCGCTGCGCGCGCGGAGCAAGGCCGTGGCGCTCTTCGCCGTCTCCTTGCTCGTCGCCTGCTCGGGGTTGCAGGCGGCCGCTTTCGTCGGCTTGGTCTGCGGGCTGGCGGTGCTCTGGCAACGCCGCGCGGTGCTTGGGAGATCGATCGCCGTAGTCGCGGGCCTCGCGAGCGGCGGCGTGGGATTTTTCGCGTGGTTGTGGCGTCATCGCATCCTCGGCGGATTGCTGGAAAATATCGCGTGGGGCAAAAGAATCGACGGCGAGACGCCGGAAAATCTCCTGCGGATGCACCTGGAACGCCTCGGCGTGCAATCGCTGCGCGATACCGGAATGGTGGCGCTGCTCGGCATCCTCTGCGTCGTCATCTCCCAAAAGACCGTGCGGGAAAAACGGCCGGAGGCGGTTCGCCTCGCCGTGGTGGGCATCGGCGGCACCGCCGCCATCGCGCTCGGCATGGAAATGGCCATCCATTTCGCCCCCTACTACCGCTGGATGACCTTGCTGCCGCTGGCCATTTTCGCGTTCGCCATCCTCGATCGAACCTGGCCGGAGCTCAGCCACCCGCGCCGTTGGTTGGCCGGCGCCGGAGTCCTCTTCATGATCGGCTTCGGCGCTCCTTTCCATCTGCTTTACGGATACGCCACCGGCGCGCCGAAACAACTCCCGGCCCTGGAAGAAATGGCGCGCCGCGCGTTGCACCCAGGCGACATCGTCTTCGCCGAATACGCCGCCTACCCCGCGGTAAAACCACTCGCCGCGCGCGCCTATTTTCCGGGTTACCTCGAGCGGATGACCCCCGCCGAAGAGGCGTCCATCACCGCGCTGGTGGTGCGCAAGCACCAGGGCGACGGTTACTACGGAAATCGCTACGGCGATTACGACAAATGGTTCTCCCGTAACGGCAGCCGCTGGATCGAGGCCGCCTCCGTGCCGCCGCACCCCAGTCCGGTGTTCACGCTGCTCGCCCGCTTTTCCCCCGCGCGCGCCGCCGCTCACGAGCGACGCCGCAACAGCTACCAACTCACCATTTTCCGCCGGGCGCCGTGAGATCGCCCGCGGCTCGTGAGGGGGCGCGCCTTTCCCCTTGGATTTCATTTGAGCCACACCCCGCCCCATTGTTGTCTGCGGGATGCTCATTGCGCCCCTGCCGCAGAACGAAGCCGAACGCCTCCAGGCGGTCTACGCTTTGCGTCTGCTCGATACCGCCCCGGAAGAGCGCTTCGACGCCGTGGCCCGCATGGCCGCCAGGATTTTCAAGGTGCCGATCGCCTTCGTTTCCTTGATCGAGCGCGACCGGCAGTGGCTGAAGGCGCGCGTCGGCATCGAGGTCTCCGAGACCCCCCGCGAGGTTTCTTTTTGCTCGCATGCGATCTTGCAAGACGAGCCGCTGATCATCTCCGATACGCAAAAAGACGCCCGCTTCTCTGATAGCCCTTTCGTCACGGGCGAACCCTTCGTCCGCTTTTATGCCGGCACGCCGCTGCGCAGTGCCGGCGGGCAAAAGATCGGCACTCTGTGCATCGCGGATCAGGAGCCGCACGAGTTCCCGGCGGAGCTGGTGAAGCTGCTCTGGGATCTTGGCGCGCTGGTCGAGCGCGAGCTCAACATGACCGATCTCCTGGAAGCGCAAAAACAGCTCCTGGATACCCGCAACCAGCTCGAGGACGAGCTCGCCGCGGCCGAGAAGTATGTGCAGTCGCTCCTGCCCGCGCCGCTCACCGCCCCCGTCGAGATCGACTGGCGCTTTCTCCCCTCCCAACAGCTCGGCGGCGATTGCCTTGGCTACCAATACCTGGCGAGCGATAAGCTGGCTTTCTTCATGCTCGATGTCTGCGGGCACGGCGTGGGGGCGGCCCTTTTGTCGGTCGCCTTGCTCAGCACCATCCGCTCGCAGGCGCTGCGGGGCGCCGATTTTCACGAGCCCGCTTCCGTGCTCGCGGCGCTGAATCGGGAGTTCCCCATGGAGCGCCACGAGAACCGCTTTTTCACGGTCTGGTATGGGGTGCTGGATCTTTCCTCGCGCCAGCTTACCTACGCTGCCGCCGGGCATCCGCCGGCCATCATCATTCCGGCCGAGGGACCGCCCCGCCGCTTGCCGTCCCAGAGCATTCCCATTGGCTGCTTGCCAGACTCGACCTACCACAACAGCACCTCCTCGTTCGACCCCGGCGAGTCATTCTTCCTGTTCAGCGACGGCGCCTTCGAGCTCCGCGGCAGCGATCACGCCTTGCTCTCCTTCGAGGAGATGGAAGCCCTGCTCACGCGCTCGGCCCAATCGCCCGCGCCGCCGCTGGATTCCGTCCTCGCTGAGTTGCAACAGATCAGCGGCCGCACCCGGTTCGTCGACGACGTGACCCTGCTGAGCTTGCGAGTTTCCGACGGAAACTAACCGCCCTAACTGCACGTTCGTCCCTGGAGAGCAACCCGCCCCCGAAGGGGGCCAAACCTGAATAGCCGTGGGTGACAACCCACGGACCTACCAAGAGAGCGCATGATCGCGAAGGCGGTCGAACCGACCGGCGCGCACGCTACAGGCTCATTCCGCCTATCCCAGCGCTTGACGCCGCGCGCCGCCGCCCCGCGTAGTTCCAGGATGTTCCACCTCCCTGTCCGAGAACTCCTCCTGTTTTTCCTTCTCACCTTTGCTTCCGCTGCCTTCGCGCAAACCGGCCGGGCCAAAGCGATCGACGCGTCGAAGTTTCCCAGCCTGCAGGCGGCTATCGATGCACTGCCGCCAAGCGGCGGCATCGTCCTAATCCCGCCGGGCGATTTCGAGCTGACGGAACCGCTGCGCGTGACCACTCCGGAGACGCGAATCATCGGCTCCGGCGCCGCAACGCACCTGATCAACAAGAACGAAGCGGGCGCGCCGGCGCTGGTGCTGCAGCCGCCAGAGCTGGAGAAGAATCCCAAGGCGCAATTGTGGCGCGTGCAGGTGGCGGATTTGCGCATCAGCGGCAATGCGAAGAGCGGCGACGGCATCCGGGCCGAGAAGATCCAGGAAATCTATCTTCATGGTGTTTCGATCGATCACCATGGCGGCCACGGCATCAATCTGGTGAACTGCTATGAAGATCCGCGCGTGAGCGATTCGATCATTACCTATAACAAGGCTGCGGGCCTGAATATAGTGAATTGCCATGACATCGTAGTGAACGCCAATCACTTCGAAGAAAACCAGGATGCGCTGCGCTGCGTGGATTCGTTCAATCTCTGCATGAACGGTAATAACCTGGATGATCACCTGCGCCACGGGGTGGTGATCGAGAACACCTACGGCTCGGTAGTCTCGGGCAACATGATCGAGGAGTGCAACGGCACCGCGATCATCCTCGATCGCGATTGCTATGGGATCACGCTCAGCGCAAACGTGATCGCGCATCACCTGGAAGGCGGCATCGATTTGCGCGACGCGTGGGGCTGCGCGGTGAGCGCGAATACGTTTGTCCTTGCGCACAAGTTCTCCGTGCGCATCGGCAAGGATTCCGGGCGCCATGCGATCTCCGCAAATACCTTTTGCAACTCGCACATCGGCGGGGCCGAAAAGCGCCCCGCCCAGGACAAGACCGCGATGGGGATCGACGAGGGGAGCGGCATCCAGTTGATCGGCACGCGCGACATCACCATCACCGGCAATAATTTCGGCGGGCTTTCCACCGCCGCCGTGTGGACGGAAGCCGGCTGCGAGCGCATCCTCGCCAGCGGCAACCTCGCCACGGATTGCGGCCGGAAACTGCCCGCCGGCTCGCCGATCCTCGACCTGCGCGAGGCGAAGGAAAGCCTCGAGAGCGGCAATATCGTTTCGCCGAAGAAGTGAGACCACATCGTGATCGACACGCTGCCGGTGCGGGGCGTATTCGCGTGCGGATGGAATCAGCATGTTTACGGTTCGGCGTGGCGAAATGGATCGCCTGCCTGATGGTTTTCACCGGCGCGGCCGAAGCGCAGCAGGCGACGCCGGCGCCGAAAAAATCGCCCTTCGCCGGATTTGGCGGCACGGCGCTGGATCGCAGGCCGGGCGCCCCAAGTATGCCAAGCCCCTTCACCAAGCCGATCCCCACGCCCTCTCCGCGCGCCGCCGTCACGCCCCAGCCGGGCGCCCCGCCGCAAAGCTCCGGCATCGTTTTATCGAGCCGCCCGGCGGGGATTCTCGACCAGGCGTCGGGCGGGCAAACGGCCAAGATCAACGACCTGCAGGTGCTGCTCACTCCTTATGGGGTGGCCGAGCTCGATACCGGCCCGCACGGGAATTCATTCGCCTACGATGGGCCGCCGATGGATCCATCGAAGGGCGCGCATTGCCGCATCCCTTACCTGATGCCGCTGGACCAGGCGGAAGCGATCCTGCTCCGCGGCCGCGGCCTGGTGAGCGAGACGCGCGCGGTCGCCCCGGGTTTCCCGGACGGCCTTTTCATCAACGCCTACGATGTGCGCGTAAGCATCTACAACCGCCTCTACATCCTGACCGATGGCGCGCAGCCGGTGAAACAAGTCGTCTCGGTGCTGCTGAAAGCCGAAGGCGTGCACTGGTATCCGCCCTCGCCGCCCTTCCGCAAGATCGAGCGCGATTGGCACACCTTCGACTACATGAATGCGCGCAACCGCGGCAATCCCCGCAACGTCATCGACACCCGCGTGAACGACCTCCGCCAGGCCGGGAAATTCATCATCGTCAACACCACCGGAGGCTACCGAGGCCCCTACATCCCGCCACCCGGCGAGCTCGTGAAGTCCCCGCCCGACTCCCCGAAAGAAGCCTCCGTCTGGTACGTGCCGGAACCGATGATCAACTTGATTCTCTATTCCATTAGCCAGCAAATGAAGATGAGGCGCTAATGGTCCGAGGGTGCCCCGGCCCCCCCTCAAGCGACGCGACGGGCTCGCCAGCGTGCCGCGAGCTTCGGTGGCAAAAGACGGGACTCGCAGGGGTCCCGCCGGTTTGCTGCGGTCATGCGGCTGGCGACCCGCCGCTCAGCCAACAGCCCTTGTTTCTACTGCTTGAGTCCGCCACGGGGCGCCCGGTAGAGTGGGTGGGCCATGAGCGAAACTTCCGCAGCCTACGCGCATCCCGAGGTGCTGGTCAGCACCGAGTGGCTTGCCGCCCATTTGAACGATCCCAGCCTCCGCATCGTGGAGAGCAACGAGGACGTGCTCCTCTACGACACCGGCCATATCCCTGGCGCGGTGCACATCGATTGGCGGCAGGACCTGCAGGACCCGCTCGTGCGCGATTACATCGCGCCCGAGGCCTTCGCCGAGCTTTGCGGCAAAAACGGCATCACGCCCGAGACCACCTGCGTTTTCTACGGCGACAAATCGAACTGGTGGGCCACCTACGCGCTCTGGGCCTTCCGGCTCTTCGGCCACACCAAGGTGAAGATCGTCGACGGCGGGCGCGACAAATGGCTCGCCGAGGGCCTGCCGCTCACCAAAGAGAAGCCGAAGCTCGCCCCGGTGAGCTACCCCGTCCCGCCGAAGCGCTACGATAGGGAAATCCGCGCCTTTGCCGACCAGACGCTTGAGCACATGGAGGCGAAGCTGCCGATGGTGGATGTCCGCTCGCCGGGCGAATTCAAGGGCGACGTCACGCACATGCCGGAGTACCCGCAGGAAGGCGTGCTCCGCGGCGGCCACATCCCCGGCGCCAAGAGCGTCCCGTGGAAGACCGCGGTGAATGCCGACAGCACCTTCAAATCCGCGGAGGAACTGCGCCAAATTTACACCCAGCAGTGCGGACTGAAACCGGATGACGATATCATCGCGTACTGCCGCATCGGCGAGCGCTCCAGCCACACCTGGTTCGTGCTGCACTACCTGCTCGGGTACGAAAAGGTGCGGAATTACGATGGGTCGTGGACCGAGTGGGGGAATAAAGTGCGGGCGCCCATCGAGCGGAGCACCTGAGCGATCAACGACTGCGCGCCGCGGGAGGGCGAGCGTCCCCGCGAGCCTCGTCAACCAACGAGCGAAGCGAGCTGTTTTCTTGGGCGCCCCCGATCCACGTTTGAACTCCCGCGCCGGTGCACCTACCTTCCACATTCCTGTGATGCCGCCGAAACTCGAATCCATCATCTCCCTTTTCGAATCCTTGCCGGAGGAGGAGAAGCGCGAAAACCTGATCGCCTACGCTGAGCAGGCCAAAAAGCACGAGCCGAAGGAGGGCGAGGAATTCGACCTGGAGGATGTGCGCAAGGACGAGGAATGCACCGATACCGTCGGCGTTTTCATGAAGGTGGACCCCGAGCAGCGCGCGCACTTTCGCATCACGCTCGGCCCACAGGTGCAAACGCTCACCCGCGCGATGACCTCGATCTTGTGCCGCGGCCTGGAAGGTGTGCGGCTCAACGAAATCCTGGAACTGCCGGCGGATTTCGTCCCGAAGATCGTCGGCGGACACCTCGTGCGAATTCGTTCACAGACGGTGTACTACATCCTCACGCGGATGAAGAGTGCTTGCCGCGTGTTTTTGAATCGGCTGCGCGCGCAGGAGGCGTGAAATGGTTTGAGGCGGACTCTATTCGGCTGCGAGCAATCTCTCCGCCGTAATCTGCGGTGGCTCATCGATCAGGTTGAGCGTAACCAGCCCCGCCTCTTTCCGGAACCACGTCCCCTGCCGTTTCGCATAGCGACGGGTAGCCTGCTGAATCGCACCAATGCATTCGCGTGCGCTCAGCTCGCCACGAAGGTGGGCTTGGATTTCCGTGAAGCCGAGTGCCTGGCTGGCGGTGGGGCCGATCTCGCCCGCGTGGCGTACTTCCTCGAGCACCCCTTCACGGAACATCGCTTCCACCCGCTTATCGATCCGCGCGTAGAGCTCTTCACGAGGGCGCGTGAGGATGACTCCCAGCGTCTGACCGGGCGTGCCGGCCCACTCTTCGCGGAAGCTGGAGAAAGGACGCCCGCTGAGCAAGCACACCTCCAGCGCGCGGACGACGCGGCGCGGATTTTGCCAATCGATCCAACGCGCCGCTTCGGGATCGAGCTCCCGCAGGCGCGCGGCCAAGCTTTCTGCTGAAGACAATTCCAGCTCCGCCCGCAGCGCGGGATCGCTGGGCGGAAGCTCGGCGAGGCCGCGGAGCAGCGCGCGCACGTAGAGGCCGGTGCCGCCGACGATCACCGGGCGCCTGCCGCGCGCGCGGATTTCCGCCAGCCGCTCGGTGGCGAGCGCGAGATATTGCGCCACGCTGAAGGGCTCGGTGAGCGGAATTTCGCCGATGAGGTGATGCGGCACGCGCGCCCGCAGGGCAGGGGAGGGCTTCGCGGTGAGGAGAGCGAGCCCGGCGTAGACCTGGAAGGCATCGGCGCCGACGATCTCGCCGCCGCAGCGCTCCGCCACTTCCACGGCCAGCTCGCTTTTGCCCACGCCGGTGGGCCCGGCGATCACGAGCGCGGCGTAGTGCACGGCGGGCGGGGGCAACTTTGTCACTTTGCGCGGGCGCGGTCGGGTGGTATGCGGAGCACAGCAATGAAGCTCCTGCTCGTCGATGGCCACTATTACGTCTACCGCTCGTTTTTCGCCATCCAATCGCTGAGCAATTCGCGCGGCGAGCCGACGAACGCCATCTACGGTTTCATCAAAACGCTGCGCCGGATGCTGAAGGACCTGAGCCCCGATCTCGCCGCGGTGGTGTGGGACGACGGTCTCCCCAAGCGCCGCGTGGAGATGCAGCCCGCCTATAAACAGCAGCGGGTGGAAATGCCGGATCTCATGAAGCCGCAGCTCCGGTGCATCATGGAAGAAGTGGTGCCGCTGATGGGCTTCGCCGGCCTCTCGTTGCCGGATACTGAGGCCGACGACCTCATGGCCGCTTACACCTGCGCGGCGCGCCGCCGCGGCGATGAAGTGGTGCTCGCCACCAACGACAAGGACCTCTTCCAGCTCGTCGACGACCGCGTGAAAGTCTACACCACGAACAAGACCGATCTTGCCACGCCGAAGGACACGCACGCCCTGCTCGGCGCCGAGGCGGTGCTCAAAAAATGGGGCGTCACACCGGTGCAGATCGCCGACGTGCTGGCGCTGATCGGGGACTCGGTGGACAACATTCCGGGGGTCGCCGGGCTCGGGCCGAAGACAGCCGCCACGCTGATCGTGGAGCACGGCTCCATTGAGCAACTGCTCGCCAATCTCGACTCCGTGAAAAAAGAGGGCCTCCGCGAGAAGCTCAAAGCCGCCCGCGAGCAAATTGCCCAAAACCGCGAAATGGTGCGCCTCGAAACCGACCTCCCGCTGCCCAAGCCGCTCGACGATCTGCAAATCCGCCCGCGCTACGATGAGCTCGTGCCCGCGCTCGAGCGGTGCGAATTCAAAGGACTGCTGGAAGAAATCCGCGCCGAAGCGTCCAAGCTGGCCACAGTTTCGCAGGGGGAGCTCTTCTGACAGCTACCGGCGTCGATTGTATTCGCGCAGCGCCTTCTCATAGTCCTCGACGCCCACCCACGAGCGTAAGTACTCGGCGTTCTGCAGCATCTCCTCGCGCGAGATAAAGTGTGGCAAGAGCGCGCGGGTACTCTCGGCGTCGAACAGGTGCTCGTAAAAGCCGACTACGAGTATCGTGTGGAGGTCGTCGGACGCCGTTTTGCCTTCCGGTTGCGAGAGACACCATTGGGTGAATGCGACCAACCGCTGGACCAGATCCGCGGTGAACGCCTCAGGCGCGAGATCCTTCAGCCAGTCCGCCAGGTAGATCATCAGCGAATAGGGCAGATCTTCGTCACCTGGGTGAATCCGGCTCACCAGCTCCGGGAAACGCCTGAAGATTTCGTCGTGGAGGGCCTTCATGCAGTCGCCTTTCCCGCCGAGCGTACGCGGACAGCCGGCGACACGCCTGCGAAAATATCACGGTTTGCTCTAAAATCCTCGCCTGCGCGGGGGTAACTATTCACCCCCTGATCATGCCCACTCCTCCCGCGAACCCGCCCGACCCCGATCTCTCTCGCCGCGGCTTTCTCAAAGCTACTGCGGCGCTCGGCGGCACGCTCGCCGCCGGCCTGCCGGAGGCGCGCGCGGCTGCTGCTGGCGAGTCGCGGTCGGTGATCGCGCGCGAAAACGCCAGGCCCGGGTCGCGCGATTGGCAGCTCACCCGCGTGCGGCTGGATAAGACCGCCGGTTTTCGCGCGCCGGACATCGAAGGCTACTGCTCGCGGCAATCGGTGAAAGCGGGCGAGAGTTTGGACATTTTTGTCAGCACCAAAAAGCCATCGCGTTTCACGCTCGAAATCTTTCGCACCGGCTACTATGGCGGCTGCGGCGCGCGGCTCATCACGAAGCTGGGGCCGTTCGATGGCCAGCCGCAGCCCGTCCCGGCAATGGGCGAGAAGCGCCTGCACGAATGCCGCTGGGCGCCGTGCGCGTCGTTGAAGATCGAGCCGGATTGGGTGAGCGGCGTCTACCTCGGCCGGCTCACGACGATTCCTGAGAAAGCGGACCAGCCGTATTGGCAGAGCTACGTGGTCTTCATCGTGAAGGATGACCGGCCGGCGGATATCCTTTTCCAATGCAGCGATAACACGTGGCAGGCCTACAATCGATGGCCCGACAATTACTCCGTCTACACCGACCCGCGCGGGAACCAGGGCCCGTGGTCGGATGTGAGCTTCGACCGGCCTTACGCCAAGTACGCGCAGATTTACGAAAACCCGCAGTCGATCGGCTCGGGCGAGTGGCTCTGCTTCGAGTTTCCCTTTGCCTACTGGCTGGAGCAGCACGGCTACGACGTCACCTATTGCTCGAATAGCGATCTCATGACGCCCGAGCGCGGGCTCAAGTGCAAAGCGTTCCTGAGCGTCGGGCACGATGAGTACTGGGACATCCGCCAATATCAGAGCGCCGTCGCCATGCGCGAGGACGGCGTGAACCTGCTTTTCTTCTCCGGAAATGCTGTCTGCTGGGTAACGCCCATGCGCGCCGGCTTCGACGGACGGCCCAACCGCATCATGTTCCGCGGCGGACCTTATGGAGGCGACTACAAGTACGCGGTGGATCGCGAGCGCGAGCACGGCCCCTTTCCCGAGCGCGGCCCGGATGAAGGCTTCCTCATGGGCTCGCGCAATGTCGACCCGGTCAATGGCGGTGGCGATTGGTTTTGCCAGAAGCCCGAGCACTGGATTTTCGAGGGCACGGGGATGAAGCGCGGTGAATCGGTCCCCGGCCTGATCGGTTGGGAATATCATGGCGACCCGCCGGCCATCGAGGGGCTGGAGGTCGTCGCGGCGGGCACTGCGTTTCAGGGCGGCGCGCGTCCGCAGCAGTGGACCGCGACCATCTATCCCGGCCCCAAAGGCAACTTCGTCTTCAACGCCTCCACCATTTTCTGGTGCCAGGGCCTGAGCCATCCGCCAGGCCACATGCTCCCGTGGTCCCACTGGTCGCGCCCCCACGGCCCCGACGAGCGCGTCCAGCGGATCACCGCCAACCTCCTGAAGCGCGCCCTAGCCTAGCCAAACTGGCTTACTGACTTACTGACTTACTGACTTACTTCACCAAACATCTCGCCCCCCACACTCACGCCCAACTAACCTCCCCCATGCGCAAACTCCTCCTCCCAGCCCTCACCCTCTGCGCGCTGCTCGCCAGCGCCGCCGCCGCCGAATACAAGGTGGTCCCCAATTGGTACAAGCTCCCGCCGGATCGGCCGCAGATGGGCAACATGCATGGCGACGTGGCCGTGGCCTCGAATGGCGAAGTGTACGTCAGCGTCATGGACCCGAAGGCGGCGCTGCAGGTGTATGCGCCGGATGGAAAATTCGTCCGGCTGGTGCCGAACGCGCCGCCCGATTTCCACGGCTTCGTCATTCACAAGGACGCGGATGGCGAATTCATCTACGGTCCGCGGCTGAGCACCGGCAATATCCTCAAACTCACCCTCGATGGCAAAGAGGTGCTCAACATTCCCTCCACCGCCATTCCCGATGAGTTCAAGGTCGCCGGGAAAGACGGTAAACTCGGGGTCCGGCTCACCGCCATGGATGTGGCGAAGAATGGAGACCTCTACGTCGTCGACGGGTATTCCAGCGATTACATCCACGTCTTTGATAAAGCTGGGAAATACCTCAGGTCATTCGGTGGGAGGAAAGAGCCGTACCTTACGAAGACCCTGCACAAAATCGCCATCGACACCCGCTTCGATCCGCCGCGCATCATCGGCGCCGACCGCGAGAACAAGCGGGTGGTCCACATTGCCCTCGACGGCAAATTCATCGGCGTGATCGCGGCCGACATGCTGCGCCCCGCGGCCGTGTGCGTGCACGGCGATTACGCCATCGTCGGCGAGATCGCCGGGCAGATTTCGCTGCTCGATAAGGAGGGCAAGATCGTCGCCAAGCTGGGCACCAACGACATTGCGGCCGAAACCGCCAACAACAAAACCGAGCCCGATAAATGGCGCCCCGGCATTGTCACCGCCCCGCACGGCGTCGCCACCAACGATCGCGGCGACATCTTCGTGGCCGAGTACAACATCTACGGCCGCGTGCACCGGTTCAACCGGCAGTAGCGGTTCCGGCCCGCTTCCTGGCGGCGATCTTCACGGCCGGGTAGAGACCGGGGCAGCAGCCGATCTGCTCGACGAACGCCTTATTGAACGCGCTCAGGCTCGAATAGCCGACGGCCATCGCCGCCTGCGTGACATTCATCTTGCCGCCGCGCAGCAACTCGGCGGCCGACTCGATCCGGCGCGTCCGGAGGAATTTCGGAATGCTCATCCCGGTCTGCTCGGCAAAAATCCGGCTGAGGTGAAACGTGCTGCAGGTGACTTCGGTGGCGAGCATTTCGAGCGACGGCGGATTTTCCAGGTCGCGCTCGATGAGATAGCGGACGCGCTCGACCCGCTCGCGATTGTGCCGGAGGTGCCGCTCGCAGAAAAGCTCCGCCGGCTCCGCCTCGCGGAAGGCGACGTGGGCCAGCACTTCCATGGCCTTCGCCAGGTACCACATGTCGCGCGCGGCCTCGGGCACCGGCGGCTCCAGCAGGCCCTGGCGCAGGCCGAGCAGCGGCGTGGTGAGCGGGGAAATCTCCAGGTAGGGCGCCTTGGCCGCGGCGCCTTCCACGAAGCGGCGCCACGCCGGCTTGAGCGAGTCCAGTTTGCCCGCGCACTGCTCGCGCAGGAATTCCGCGGAAAGCTCGAGCGTGATGAAACGGTGCAGCGAACCGGCCTTGCGCACGGCCTGCTGTCCATGCGCGATGTAGGCCGCCACTTGCCCGGCCGCCAGCTCGCGCTCGCCGGCGGCATCGCGCCAGACGGCCGCGCCGGAAAAGTTCAGGCAGATTTCGAGGCTGCCCGGATGAAAGCTGCGCGACCACTCCAGGTCTTGCGCGAGCTGGAAATCATGCCACTCGATGGAGACGCCGCGGCTGAAGTACCCGCCGAAGAGCGGCCGCCACGCCGCGGCCACGCCGCGCCAAAACCCCTCCTCCACGCAGGCAGGGGGCAGGCTGGAGGGAGGCGGCGAGGGCATTACTGAGAATCAGTCTCAATAAACGGGCCGTTGCGCAAGTGGTTTTTGCTCCGTGCTCCGCCGCTGGACAAACCCGCATCCGCTCAGCACTCTGGATGCGAATCCGAAACACGCGCGGTTCCGTCAAACTTCCCGCGCTCCAAACGCACTTACCACTTCCGCTTCTTATGGCGCACGAGCTCCCACCACTTCCGTATCCCAATAACGCCCTCGAGCCGCACATCGATGCGCGCACGATGGAAATCCATCACGACAAGCACCACGCCACGTACGTGACCAACCTGAACAAGGCGCTGGAATCCGCCCCCAATCTCGCGGGCAAGAGCGCCGAGGAGCTGATCGCCGATCTCAGTGCCGTGCCGGACGCCATCCGCACCGCGGTGCGCAACAACGGCGGCGGGCACGTGAACCACAGCTTTTTCTGGAAGCTCCTCGGGCCGGGCGCCTCCGGCAAGCCGTCGGGAAAACTGGCCGACGCCATCAACCAGGCGTTCGGCTCCTTCGATGAGTTCAAGGAGAAAATCGCCGCCGCGGCAGTCGGGCGTTTCGGCAGCGGCTGGGTGTGGCTGGTGGTGAATGGCGGCAAGCTCGAAATCGGCTCGACCGCCAACCAGGATCATCCCGCGATGGGCAAAGCCGTCGCCGGCATTGAGGGCAAGCCGGTGCTGGGCCTCGATGTGTGGGAGCACGCCTATTACCTGAATTACCAAAACCGCCGCCCCGATTACGTGAAGGCTTGGTGGAACGTGGTGAACTGGGAGCAGGCGGAGAAGAATTACGCCGCCGCGCAAGGCTAGGCGTGCAAGGAGCCGGGGCGCCCTCGCCCCGTGTTACTGAACCTCGGGCCGGGGGCGGCCCTTCTCCTTGTTCTTCTTCTTCTTCCGCGCCTCGGGCTCCGCGCCGCTTTCGCGCGCCTTCATCTTGGCGTCGTAACTCTTGGCCGGCGAGCCGACGTATTTGTAGGTGTCGAAGATCGCGGCCTGCCCGAGGGCGCGCGGATCTTTTTCTTCTACGAGGGCGGCGTCGAGGCGCTGGCGGAGCTCCTGCCTGGTGGCGGCGTACTGCGGGTCTTTCGCCAGGTTTTTCAGGCACTCCGGATCGAGAGCGATGTTGTAGAGCTCTTCCTCCGGGCGGAAATTGAAGGAGAGATCGTAGAAGCGGCCTTGTTCGGCGACGATCCATGACTTGGTGGGGCCGTCGTCGCAGTTGCCGAAGCCGGTCTCGGGATTGCAGGCGGGCCAGCGCTCCGGGTGATAGTTGTGGCTGTAGAAAAAGTCGGTGGTGCGGATCGCGCGCACGGGGTAGCCCCAATCGTTCGGGCGGCCCAAGTCGTGGCGCTCTTTGCCGACGAGCATCGTTTTGCGGTCTTCCACCCACCCGGATTTTTCCGAACGCAGGATCGCGGCGAGGCTGCGGCCGGTCATTTGCTCGTGCGGCGGCAGGCCGGCCAGCTCCAGCCAGGTCGGCGCGAAATCGCGCACGTTGATGAAATCTTCGACTACGCGCCCCGGCTTGATCGCTTTCGGCCAGCGGATCGCCAGCGGCAGGTGAAAGCCGTCCTCGTAGATCTGCCCCTTCACGCGGGGGAACGGCATGCCGTGATCGGAGGTGACGACCACCACGGTGTTCTCCAGCGCGCCGGCGGCTTCGAGCACTTTGAGCGCGTGGCCGATTTGCGCATCGGCCCACTCGACTTCGATGGCGTAATCGAGCAGGTCGCCGCGGACCACGTCGTTGTCCGGCAAATAACCGGGCACCTTTACGTCCTTCAGCGATTTGCCGAGGCGGGTGCCGGAGTTCAACTCGTAGGCGCGATGCGGCTCCTGAAGGCCCATCCAGAAACAGAACGGCTGCGCGGCCTGGCGCTGCTGCAGGAACGCCTCGAAGTTCTTCGCGTAATCGACTTTGCCGATGCCGGTGGCGGGCGGCGTGGAATTGAATTGCGCGAAAGTGGGCCCGGCGGGATTGCGCGTGCGGCCGGCGAGAGTTTTGAAATCGCCGGGACCCCAGCCTTTGCCGGTGAGGCCAACGGCGTAGCCGGCCTGTTCGAGCAAGTCGGGATAAACCGCGAACTTTGCCGGGAAGTAGCCGTTGTGGCAGACCGCCTCCTCGAGCTGCCAGGTATTGCGCCCCGTGAGGATGCTCGCGCGGCACGGGCTGCACTTCGGGTTCGAAGTGAAGGCGTTCTTGAAGAGCACGCCTTCGCGCGCGACGCGGTCGAAGTTCGGCGTCTTCACCCAATCGCACCCGTACGCGCCGGCGTGCTGCCAGCCCCAGTCGTCGAAGATGATGAAGAGGATGTTGGGACGCGAGGACTCGGCGGCGCCGGCGGAAAGCGCGAAGGCAAAGAGGAGGCAGAGACGAAGGAGGGATTTCATCGCGAATCAGGGTGCGCCATGAAAACACCGGCGATGCAGGGTCGTCGCGTCCAATTCACGTGCGCCGCGCGATTCTCGTCAAAACCCCCGATGCTCATGCCTATCTCCTACTCGCGTCTTCTCCTCCTTCTGCCGGCGGTCGCGGCACTCTCCTTCACGAGCTGCGTGGACGATGAAGGCTACACCAGCGTCTCAGTCGACCGCGGCGGCCATTACGGCGGCGGAGGCAGCGACGTCGACTTCTACTACGAGGGCGAGAGCCCGTACTCGCGCGATTACGGCCAGCTCTACCTGCGTTCCGGCCGCTACTACTATTCACGCGGCGGCACCTACTACACCTACAATCGCCCGACCCGGAGCTATCGCGGCAGCTACTCGCGGAGCAGCTCGTCTTACCGCGACCATGATCGCGATCGCGATCATGACCATGATCGCAATCGTTACTCGGATAGTTACCGTGGTCGTGACGACAACGACCGGGACCGGGATTACCGGAGCAGCACCAGCCGGAGCCGAACCGGCTCCAGCAGCGGGTACGCCTCGCAGCAGCGGAGTCAGCAGAACGTCCAAGCCTACCGGCAGCAGCAGGTATACAACCAGAACCAGCAGAAACTGTCGGCCCAGCAGTCTCAGCAGAGGCGGGTTTACGAGCAAAACCAGACGAAGATCAAACAGTATCAGGCCACGCATTCGCAGCCGAAGAAGAAGGACAAGAAAGACGACGACGATTAGGAGGCGTGCTGACTCCCCGCGCGTCGACCGTTACGGCGCCGGGGGCAGGGGCACCTGGCTCGGGTGCATGAGGTAGGCGAGAAGGTCGCGGACCTGGCTTTCGGTGAAGGCTTGGAGCAGTCCTTCGGGCATGAGAGATTGGGGGAGTTCCTGCAACGCGGTGACCTCGCGACGCTCGAGCGTGAGCTTTTCCGTCATCGTGCGGAGCGTAAGGGTCCGGTCCGTTTTCGCGGTGACGAACCCATTGAGGACGCGGCCGTCTTTCATGTTCACCACCGTCATGCGGAAGTCGGCGGTGACCACGGCGCTGGGGTCGATGATGTTTTCGAGAAGGTAGTCGAGATTCGCCCGGCCGGTGCCGGTGAGATCGGGTCCGACCTCGCCACCCTCGCCGTAGAGCTGGTGGCAGGCCGGCGCAGACCTGGGCGAAGGCGGCGCGGCCCGCGCTCAGGTCGGACTTGGCGAGGAGAGCGGGTGTGAGCTGCTGCTTGAGCTTCGCGATGATCTCCTGCTTATCGGCGGCGGCTTCGCGAAGATCGCCCCAAACCTCGGTGAGCCGACGCTGGAGCGTGAGATCGTTGAAGCCGCGGATTTGCCGCGCGTGAAACGGCGTGAGGTCGCCGCGCGGAATGGCGCCCTTCGCGATGGCGTCGAGCAACGGCCCGGCGAAGCTGGGCCGCGACACGAGCGCGGCGAGGAGCTGTGGGCGATCGTCGGCGCGGAATTTGCGATACGCTTTCACCAGCGCCGCGGCGACGGCGGGATCATCGAAGGTGGCCAGGCCGCGCGCGGCGATGGGATTGATTCCGGAAACCTCCAGCAGCTTCTCGCAAATCTCGCGCAGGTCGGGCGCGCGGCTATCGATGAGCGTTTGCAGCGCGGTTTTGCGCACGGGGATGGCGGCCGTTTCGTCGAGCGCGATCTTCTTCACGGCGTCGAGCGCGCGCCCGTCGCCGAAAACGACGTTCAAATCGCGCACGAGATCCTGCGCGGCGGTTTCGGTCGATTTCGCCAGCGGCGCCGCGAAGGCTTCCCAGGCGGTGGGTTTGGCGGCTTTGCGCCAGCCCGTGAGCGCCTCGCTAAGGCCACCGAGGACGTCGTACTTGAAGGCGGAGGAAGGGCTTGCGGCGGCGAGGGAAAGCACCTCGTTCAGGGGCCCGGGGTCTTTCTCGAGGTCTTCGGCGAGCCGGCGCACGATGTATCGGCGCGTGAGCGGGAGGTGGCACTCCGGGGTGAGCTTGGCGAGGGAAGCCTGGTCGTGCTCGGCGACGGGAATGAGCCCGTACCAGACCATCAGCGGAAGATTGTGGTCGTCCCCATCTTCCGGGCGTTTCACCAATTCGGCGGCGAGCGGGACGCGCAGCGAGACGGGCAGGCGCTGCAGCGTGGAAGCGAGCGCCAGGCGCACGAGGCCGGATTTTTCCCCGCGTACGAGTGTGGTGAAAATCGGCAGCAGCTCGCGGCATTGCGCCACGGTGGTGGCGGCGTCAGCTTTTGCGGGCCGCTCGGATTCGGAGGTGTCGAGGCGCCAGGCGTCGGTGAGCAGGCGCACCGCCCAGGCGCGCACGTGCTCGTTTTCGTGCTGGAGCTGGGCGCGCAGGAATGGCGGATCGGCGGCGCCAATGGCGTAGAGGGTGGAGAGGGCGCGGAGCTTGTGCCAGTCATGCAAGCCGTCTTTGAAAAGGGCACGTAGCCCGCTGGGGGCGACGCCAAGTTTCTCCCCGCGCGCGGCGCGATTGGCCAGTGCGAGGCGCGCCTGGCGCACGAACCATTCGTTCTTATCCGTATGCAACTCGACCAACTCGGACTCGCTCAGCTTCGCGAGATCGAAGCCGGTTTCGGCTTTGGTCTCGCCATACGCGATGCGGTAGATGCGCCCGCTGGTGCGGTGGACGCCATTGCTCTCGTGGCACTCGCCGGTGTCGCTCCAGTCGAGCACGAAGACGCCGCCGTCCGGCCCGTAGCTGAGCTCGATGCCGCGAAACCATGTGTCCGCCACCGTCACGAAATCCTGGCCATGACGGCCGACGTAGCCGGAGCCGGAACGTTCAAGCTTTTCGCGGTTCGCCCGGAAGCCGTGCATGTTGAGCGTGAAGAGGTCGCCGCGATATTCCGCCGGCCAGTTGTCGCCCAGATAGATCATCGCGCCGACGTGGGCGTGGCCGCCGCCGATAAGCGTTTGCCGCGCCCGCACGCGATTGCGTCCATCTTTGCGCGGTATCGAAGTGCCAGTGATCGGCGTGCTGATCGATGAGCGCGTAGGTGTGCGCATTCCCGCCGGTCACCTCGAAGTGCGCGCCGGGGATCGTATGCCAGAGGTGGCCGTTCACCGTGTTGATGAAGAACAGCTCGCCGTACTCGTCCCAATCGTGCCCCCACGGATTCGTGGTGCCGGTGGAGAGCGCCTCGAAAATTTTGCGCTCGGGGTGGTAGCGCCACATGCCGCCGCGCAGCGGGACGCGCTCCGCCTCGGGCGTGCCCGGCGCCCCGACCGCCCCCGGCGCGCTGTGCCCGCAGCGGCCGTAGAGCCAGCCGATCGGGCCCCAAGCGGAGGCCGTTGGCGAAGTTGTGATAGTTCTCCGGCGGCACCGTGAAACCATCGAGCACCACCTGCGGCGCTCCGTCCGGCACGTCGTCGCCGTTCGCATCGGGGATGAAGAGCAACTGCGGCGGGCACATCGCCCACACGCCGCCGCGGCCCGGCTCGATGCTCGTGAGCATCTGCACCGTATCGCTGAACACTTTGCGCGAGTCGAAGCGCCCTTCGCCGTCGGCCATCCTCGAAAATGAGGATGCGATCGCGCAGTGCAAGATCGAGCTTCTCGGGCGTTCCGCGTAGGTGTAATTCTCCGCCACCCACAGCCGGCCCCGCGCGTCCCACGCCATGGCGATCGGGTTTTGCACGTCCGGCTCCGCGGCGAAAACGGTGGCCTTGAAGCCGGGCGGCAAGGTCATCGTGCGCGCGGCTTCCTCGGCGGGCATCGGCCCGCCCTGGTCGCGCTCGGAATTGTAAAGCGCCGGGAAATCGGCCGCCAGCGCGGTGCCGGCGAGGAAGGTGAGGAGCAGCGTGGCTTTCATGAGGGCTCGGACGGTGAGTGAGCCAGTAAGCCAGTAAGTCACTGAGCCAGTAAAGTTTCGCGGCGCCTCGCGACGTTTCGATCATCCCCCGGCCAGAGCCTTCTCGATACTCGCCGCCACCTGCTTCGCCAAAAACGCCGACCCCTCCGTCTTGAAATGCACGTCCTGCGGATTCTGATACTCCGCCAGGTGCGGCGAAACCGCCGCGTTCAGGTCGTCGATCGCCACCCCATTCTCCTCCATCACCCGCTTCGCGATCTCATTGTATTCCGGCACCTTCCCAAACGACCGCGCCGGCTTCAATTCGCCGCCGGGGATCGGCGTCGTCGTCGCCCAGATCAGCTTCGCCCCCGTCGCCTTCAGCTTCCCCACCAGCGTGCGCAGATTCTTCTCATAATCCTCCGGCTCCACCTGCCGCTTCCCCGTCGGCATAAACTTCAAATCGTGAATCCCGAAATTGAAATGGATCACGTCCCACTTCTTCTCCCCCAGCCACTTGTCGATACCCTCGATCCCCCGCGAAGTCGGCCCGCCATTCGCCGGGATCCGATGCACATTCGCCTTCTCCCGCAAAAGCTCCCGCACCGGCCCCGTATACCCGATCGAAATCGAATCCCCAATCAAGAGCACCCGTGGCAGCCCCGCCCGATCCTCGATCGGCGCCAGCGCATTCCCCTTCGCCGTCCCCTGCGCGCAAGCCCCGCTCACCAGCCCCAAAAACGCGAGTAGCAGCAGGGCAGGGGAACGAAGGGGGGCAAAAGCATTCATCTACCCGCCATACGACCCGGCAGCCCCTGCGCTGTCAAAAGCGAACTGGGCCACCATCCTCCTCGGAGCCTGGATCCCCAGCGATAGCGGTCCAAAAGCTGGTGGGAAGAGGCTCCGCTGAGCCCAAGCTCCGGCGCGGGCGCAGGCGGAGGGGCGGCGGGACTCACCGCGCAGATTACATCTCCGGCCGGTCAGGAAACAGCCCTGCCGGCGGCAGGATATAGCCGAGGGCGATCCTCATCGAACTGCGCACCTTTTAATGATGATCATACCAAGGAGGGTTGCCATGGTCGTTTCGGACAGTTCGCGCATGCTAACTCATTAGCTTTGCCAGCCAAGCCTGCCGTCGGTTGCACCGGCGATCTCCGTATGCTCTCACGCCGGGCCGGTGGAAGACCGCGGAGATTACGCTTCCGGAAACAAGCCCGCCGGCGGGAGAACAATCTTGGTAAACTTCGCACTCGCCAGCACTGCCGGAAACTCCGCGCGGTCCACGACTCGGTACTCGCCAGCGTGTGGCTCCGTAAATCGCTCGACCACGCGCCGGTCCGCCAGGACCAGCCAGGCTTCGCCGATCCCCGCGCTCGCATACAACCCAAGCTTCACGCGATCCACCTCCTCGCTGCTCACACATACCTCGATAACCATGGCGGCGCTGGAAGGATGCGCCTGGAAATAGTCGGCCCGTGTCCCGGACACCACGGCGAGGTCGGGCTCCGGCTCCGAGTCGGCAAACGTAAGCGGTTGTTCCCGGCGCACAATCCAGCCTTCCGGGAGCGAAACCACCAAGTGATCCCCGAGCAGCTCGACAATCGAAGAGTGGAGCGGCGACTTGGGCATTTGATCGATGATGACTCCGCGGATCAGTTCCGTTCGCTCGGAGATGTGGCCGAGCTCACCGAGATGGTGGTACAGCTCCACGCTGATCGGGTGCATGCGCGCGCGGATGGCGGGTTCATCAGCGATGGCGTGCATAGCTCCGTTCTTAGCGTAGAGCGTTCAGAAAGGCAATCAAGTCGCGCCCGTCAGCCAAACCACCACGGCTGCTTCTTCCCAATCCGTTCAGTGAAAAACTCCTCAAGCGCCTCCCTGGAAACATCCGGCGGCACACCAACCCACACTTCACCCCAGCGCCGGTGGTGCAGGACGAGGATCGAGTAGCCGGCCGAAGCCTGCTCCCGCCAGGAGAACCCGGTTAGGTCGACGATGCGGTAAATCTGATTTGCGCCCCACACTCGCGTGACGGTGCGTTCCGCGATGCCAATCCGCGCCGGGATCTTCCGGCAAAACCACGGGAGGACGTATCCCAGCAACCATCCACCTACGAGCACCAGCGGGAGCGCAATGTGGAAGGGCAGCGGTTGCCGGGCTGGGCTGATGTGCGCCAGACCCCACATCATAAGAAGAACTCCGCAAAAGCCGGCCGTCACGAGCGGTTGCTGCCAGCGGATGAGCGGGTGCCGTCGCTCGTGCTCATCGAGCACCGGCCGGAACTCGGCCGGCTCGTTCCAGTAGAAGTATTGCTTGGGGAGGAGGCGCACGGGGCGTGTTGGGGAAGTCTAATGAAAGAACAGGAAGGCGACAAATCTCTCGAAACTCCGGGCGTGGGCGCCCCGGCTCCCGCAGCAAAAAATCCCAAAATATTTCCTTGCGGCCCGCCCGCTGCTCCCCCACCTTCTCCCTCCCATTTTCCCGCAAGCTGATTCCTAACCGCAGAGACACGAGAGCGTAGAGAAACTCTTCCCACAAGAGCTTTCGCTGCGCTTTTTGCGCCCCTGCGGTTTTTTCACCCGCGGTATTTCACGCACGCAGCAGCAGCCCAAGCCAAGCCTACCTCATGTCTGAGCGCATCAATTTCGGCAAAATCAGCGAAGGCGCCGAGCCGCCCAACCTCATCGAAATCCAGCTCGACTCCTACATCGAGTTCCTCCAGACGGACGTCCAGCTCCCGCAAGCGCAAGGACACCGGCCTGCAGGCGGTCTTCAAGGAAGTCTTCCCGATCACCAGCTACGACGAAAAAGTCACGCTCGATTTCGCCAGCTACGAAATCGGCGAGCCGAAGCTGAGCATCCGCGAGGCCATGCGCGAGGGCCAGACCTTCAGCGCGCCGCTCTACGTCACCTTCCCTGAAGGAAGAGAACGGCACCAAGGAGGAGAAAGTCTACATGGGCGAAATCCCGCTCATGACCCCGCAGGGCACCTTCGTCATCAACGGCGCCGAGCGCGTCGTGGTCTCCCAGCTCCACCGCTCGCCGGGCATCTGCTTCGAGTCCTCGCATGCACCTCAACGGCAAGGTGCTCTATTCAGCTTCCGCATCATCCCGGACCGCGGCTCCTGGCTGGAAGTGCAGTTCGACACCAACGACCTGCTCTACGTCTATCTCGACCGCCGCAAGCGCCGCCGGAAGTTCCTCGCCACCACCTTCCTCCGCGCCCTCGGCTACGGCTCGGACGAGGACATCCTCAAGCTCTTCTACAACGATCGAGAAGCTGAAGCTCAGCGAGAACCTCGAGGAAGAGGAGATCGCCACCAAGGTGCTCATCGCCGACGTGCGCGACGGCGAAATCACCGTGGCGCGCGCCTTCGAGCCGCTGACCAAGGCGACCATCCGCCAGATCCTCGCGCTCGGCGTGAAGGACGTGCAGGTCGTCGACACCAAGGACGACGACACCATCATCAAGGCGCTCAAGAAGGACCCGGCGCACGACGAGGAGGAGGCGCTGAAGGACATCTACCGCCGCCTCCGCCCTGGCGATCCGCCGACCATCCCGAACGCCCGCGGCCTGCTGAAGCGCCTCTTCTTCGACCCGAAGAAGTACGATCTCGGCCGCGTCGGCCGCTACAAGATCAACCAGAAGCTGGGCATCGACGTCTCGCTCGACGAGCGCATCATGACGAAGGAAGACTTCATCGCCGCGATGAAGTACCTCATCCAGCCTGCGCCGCGGCGAAGGCATGCTCGACGACATCGATCACCTCGGCAGCCGCCGCGTCCGCACCGTCGGCGAACTGCTCGCCAACCAGTGCCGCGTCGGCCTCGCCCGCACCGAGCGCCTCGTCAAGGAGCGCATGACCCTGTTCGACGTGAACATCGAAGGCATGACGCCGCAGAAGCTGATCAACCCGAAGGCGCTGTCCGCGGTCATCCGCGACTTCTTCGGCCGCAGCCAGCTCTCGCAGTTCATGGATCAGACCAACCCGCTGGCCGAGCTCACCCACAAGCGCCGTCTTTCGGCCCTTGGGCCAGGCGGTCTCTCCCGCGACCGCGCCGGCTTCGAAGTCCGCGACGTGCATCCGTCGCACTACGGCCGCATCTGCCCGATCGAGACGCCGGAAGGTCCGAACATCGGCCTCATCTCGTCGATGTCCACCTTCGCGCGGATCAACGAGTTCGGCTTCATCGAGACGCCCTACCGCAAGGTCGATGAACGGCCGCGTCACCGACAAGATCGACTACCTCACCGGCGACCAGGAAGAAAACTTCCTCGTCGCGCAGGCGAATACGCCGATCGACGAGAAGGGCAACTTCACCGCGGAAAAAGTCGCCGTCCGCTACCGCGGCGACTTCCTCGAAGTCGAGCCGGCGAAGGTCCACTACATGGACGTCTCGCCGAAGCAGCTCGTCTCCGTCGCCGCCGGCCTGATTCCGTTCCTCGAGCACGACGACGCCAACCGCGCGCTCATGGGCTCGAACATGCAACGCCAGGGCGTGCCGCTCCTCATCACCGAGGCGCCGCTCGTCGGCACCGGCATGGAAGGCAAGGTCGCCCGCGACTCGAAGGCCGTCGTCGTCGCCGAGGGCAACGGCAAAGTCGCCAGCGTCACCGCCGAGCAGATCGTCATCACCAAGGACGGCGAAATGCCCGAAGGCAAGAAGAAGCTCAAGCACGACCCGGAGAACGGCATCTACGTCTACGAGCTGCGCAAGTTCATGCGCTCGAACGCCGGCACCTGCATCAACCAGAAGCCGATCGTCAAGAAGGGCCAGAAGATCAAGAAGGGCGACGTCATCGCCGACGGCCCGAACTGCCGAGCAGGGCGAACTCGCCCTCGGCCGCAACGTGCTCGTCGCGTTCATGCCTTGGAACGGCTACAACTTCGAGGACGCCATCACGATCTCGCGAGCAAGGTCGTGAAGGAGGACATCTACACCTCGATCCACATCGATGAATTCGAGATCGGCGCCCGCGACACCAAGCTCGGCCCCGAGGAAATCACCCGCGACATTCCGAACGTCTGCGAGGAAGCGCTGCGCAACCTCGGCCCGGACGGCGTCATCCGCGTCGGCGCGGAAGTGAAGCCCGGCGACATCCTCGTCGGCAAGATCACGCCGAAGAGCCGAAACCGAACTCGCCCCGGAAGAGCGCCTCCTGCGCGCCATCTTCGGCGAGAAGGCCGCGGACGTGAAGGACACCTCGCTCACCGTCCCCTCCGGCACCTACGGCATCGTCATGGATGTGAAGGTCTCCAGCCGCAAGGAAATCGCCCGCGTGAAGCTCTCGCCCACCGAGTCCAAGCGCCAGCACAAGGTCGATCGAAGAAGAGCACGCCAAGAAGAAAGGAAGAGCTGCACGAGCAGCTCACCGAGGCGCTCTCCAACATCCTCCTCGGCGAGAAGATCCCGCTCGACGTGGTCAACGCGCAGACCGGCGAAATCATCATCCCGGCCAACCGCAAGATCACCAAGACCCTGCTGCGCAAGCTGGCCGAGCGTCTACGATCACGTCGACATCGATCCCTCGCCGATCCGCAACAAGATCCGCGAGATCATCGGCCAGTTCGAGCACAAGTTCGCCGAGCTCGAAATCGAGCACGAGCGCGCGATGGACCGCGTCGAGAGCGGCGATGACGTCGACCCCGGCATCATCAAGCAGGTCAAGGTCTACATCGCCACCAAGCGCAAGCTCTCGGTCGGTGACAAGATGGCCGGCCGCCACGGCAACAAGGGCGTCGTCGCCCGATCGTGCCCGGAAGAAGACATGCCGTTCCTCGCGGACGGCACGCCCGTCGATATCGTGCCTCAACCCGCTCGGCGTGCCTTCGCGCATGAACGTCGGCCAGGTGCTCGAGACCCACCTCGGCGTCGCCGCCAAGGCGCTCGGCTTCAAGGTCGCCACCCCGGTCTTCGACGGCATCCAGGAAACCAAGATCTTCGAGTACCTCAAGGAAGCCCGCAAAGTCGAAGGCTTCACCTGGATCGGCGTCAACGGCAAGATCGACCGTCTACGACGGCCGCACCGGCGACGCCTTCGACCAGCAGATCGTCGTCGGCTACATCTACATGCTGAAGCTCGGCCACTTGGTCGCCGACAAGATCCACGCCCGCGCGGTCGGTCCGTACTCGCCTCGTCACCCAGCAACCGCTGGGCGGCAAGGCCCAATACGGCGGCCAGCGCTTCGGCGAAATGGAAGTGTGGGCGCTCGAAGCCTACGGCGCCGCCTACACGCTGCAGGAACTCCTCACCGTCAAATCCGACGACGTCCAGGGCCGCACCCGCATCTACGAGTCCATCGTCAAGGGCGACAACTCGCTCGAAGCCGGCACGCCGGAATCCTTCAACGTGCTCATCAAGGAAATGCAGTCCCTCGGCCTCGACGTCAAAGTCGGCGGCAGCAGCGGCGCCATCACCCCGCCGGTACTGATCTAGCACTTCCTCATCATCCCGCAGTCCATCGCGGCCCAGCTACTTCCCCAAGTAGCTGGGCCGCTGTCTGTAAACGCCTTTGCAGCCGCTCTCCCCGGCGAAGCGCGCCGAATCCGTAGTCATCCGGGTAGGGTGACCGTCCCGGTCGCCGTGCCAGGCGTCCCGCCTGGTACACCGAACGTCATCTGCGCGTCCTTTTTGCAAACGTCTCAAGGAGGGGCGACGCCTTCGTCGTCCCGGCGTGCCACCGCCGCCGCCACCCACGCGACTCCGGCGTGTAAGAAAAGGGGAAATAGAATTACGAAAAAGTGCACACTCGATTCCCAGAATTCGCCGTCCCATGCTATAATCCGGCCGCTATGGTCGCCCGTCTCTTTGCTACTTCCAGACACTCTGGGACTAGGCTGCCGCTGCAACGCCCCTCGCCCCTTTTCAAAATTCCCGAAATTCCTCACTGGGGGAAAAATCCGAGCGGCGCGACGGGAGGCGGCGTCCTCGCGAGCCGGGGAGGATGGTAGCTGCGGCGGCCGGATGGTGGGCGCCAGCGGTTGCGGCGGAGCCGCCTCGTCTCCTTCGTGGATGAATCCAAAACCCTCGCCTTTCCAAAATTTCCGAAATTCCCTCCCGTCTCCTCTCCACGAACTCGCAAACTCCTTTCAAATCTCCGAAAACCCCCATCAGAAACGGCATTTTTCTCCTCATATGTCCGAAAACCCAGCGCCGCTCCCCTGTACCCGCTTTTCAAAATTTCCGAAACCGGTCCCTGCCACTCCCAGGCCATAGCGTCTCGCGCCTATCCACCGGTTCCACCTTCCCTCCAATTTACCCGCCAAATCCCCCAAAATATTCCTTGCGCGCCCCCGCCCCGCCCTTCACCTTTCCAGTCACATTTTTAGCGAGCTGAACCACTAATCCGCAGAGACCTCAGAGCACAGCCAGTCTTCCTCATGGGAGAATGGGCCGCGCTCTCGTCGCCTCTGCGGCTTTTTTCGCCTCCGGATTTATCCCGTTGGAAGAAGCAGGTTCCGTTCGCCGATCCGACAGATTCAACGCAGCAGCACCCTTCGAGACCTCTTTATGAGCATGGAACCCACCTTTCGCGAACTCATTGGCGAGGAACGCGCAGTCGGCTTCGACCAGGTCGGCATCACCGTCGCCTCGCCCGAGTCCATCCGCTCCTGGAGCAACGGCGAAGTCAAAAACCCGGAAACCATCAACTACCGCACGTTCAAGCCGGAAAAGGGCGGCCTCTTCTGCGAGCGCATCTTCGGTCCCACCCGGGACTGGGAGTGCTCCTGCGGCAAGTACAAGCGCATCAAGCACAAGGGCGTGATCTGCGACCGCTGCGGCGTCGAAGTGACGCTCGCCCGCGTGCGCCGCGAGCGCATGGGCCACATCGAGCTGGCCGTGCCGGTCACGCACATCTGGTTCTACAAGTGCATGCCTTCGCGCATCGGCCTCATGCTCGACATGACCAGCCGCCAGCTCGAGCGCGTCATCTACTACGAGGATTACCTCGTCATCGATCCGGGCCAGACGCCGCTCACCAAGGGCCAGCTCCTCACCGAAGCCGAGTACCGCGAGGCGCTCGACCAGTACGGCGAGGACAACTTCCACGCCGGCATGGGCGCCGAGGCCATCCGCGACCTGCTCGCGCAGGCCGACCTCGCCGAGCTCCAAAAGGAACTCGAGGAGCACGATGAGCGCCACCGCGCTCGAAGCAGATCCGCAAGAAGCTCGCCAAGCGCCTCAAGCTCGCCAGGGCTTCGCCACCAGCGCACACCCGTCCGGAGTGGATGATCCTCGAAGTGCTCCCGGTCATCCCGCCGGACCTGCGCCCGCTCGTCCCGCTCGAAGGCGGCCGTTTCGCGACCTCCGATCTCAACGATCTCTATCGCCGCGTCATCAACCGCAACAACCGCCTCAAGAACCTGCTCCAGCTCAAGACGCCGGACGTCATCATCCGCAACGAAAAGCGCATGCTGCAGGAAGCCGTCGACGCGCTCTTCGACAACGGCCGCCACGGCCGCGCCGTCACCGGCGCCGGCAACCGCCCGCTCAAGTCGCTCTCCGACATGCTCAAGGGCAAGGGCGGCCGCTTCCGCCAGAACCTGCTCGGCAAGCGCGTCGATTACTCCGGCCGTTCCGTCATCGTCATCGGGCCGGAGCTCAAGCTCCACCAGTGCGGTCTGCCGAAGAAGATGGCGCTCGTCCTGTTCGAGCCGTTCATCATCCGCCGCCTCAAGGAACTCGGCTACGTGCACACCGTGCGCAGCGCCAAGAAGATGATCGAGCGCCAGACGCCCGAAGTCTGGGACATCCTCGAAGAAGTCACCAAGGGCCACCCGGTGCTGCTCAACCGCGCGCCGACGCTGCACCGTCTGTCGATCCAGGCTTTCGAGCCGCAGCTCATCGAAGGCGAGGCCATCCGCATTCACCCGCTCGTCTGTACCGCCTACAACGCGGACTTCGACGGTGACCAGATGGCCGTCCACGTGCCGCTCTCCGTCGAGGCGCAGATGGAAGCGCGCATGCTCATGCTGGCGCCGAACAACCTCTTCTCGCCCTCGAGCGGCAAGCCGATCACCACGCCGTCGCAGGACATCGTGCTCGGCTGCTACTACCTCACGCAGAATCCGCGCAAGCCAGGCGGACGAAGGAAGGCGAGCGCCTCCCGCTCTTCGCCGACGCCACCGAAGTCGAATTCGCCATGGCCGAAGGCGCCGTGAAGGTCGCACGACCGCATCCGCTTCAAGAACCCCGACCTCGGCAAGAAGACCGTCTTCGGCGACACCGACCAAGCACGTCATCGAGACCACCGCCGGCCGCGTGATCTTCAACGAGATCTGGCCGAAGGCGTCGGCTTCTTCAACAAGGCCTGCGGCAAGAAGCAGCTCTCCGACCTCATCTTCCGCACCTACCAGGCCGCGGGCCATCAGGCAACGGTCGAGACGCTCGACCGCTGAAGGAACTCGGCTTCTACTGGGCCATGCACGCGGGCGTCTCCATCGGCATCACCGACATGATCATCCCGAAGGAGAAGCAGATCGAGCTCGACAACGCCCACAAGCAGATCGCCGAGGTCGAGAAGCAGTACCGCCACGGCATCATCACCGACGGCGAGCGCTACAACAAGATCATCGACGTCTGGACCCACGCCGGCGACGAAATCGCCAACGTCATGTTCCGCACCCTCGAGCACAACGAGGGCCGCAAGGAGCTGCAACCCGGTGTACCTCATGGTCGACTCCGGCGCCCGCGGCAACCGCCAGCAGGTCAAGCAGCTCGCCGGCATGCGCGGCCTCATGGCCAAGCCCGACGGCGAAATCATCGAGCGCCCGATCACCTCGAACTTCCGCGAGGGCCTCACCGTGCTGGAATACTTCATCTCCACGCACGGCGCCCGCAAGGGTCTCGCCGACACCGCGCTCAAGACCGCGGACTCCGGCTACCTCACCCGCAAGCTCGTCGACTGCGTCGCAGGACGTCATCATCATCGAGGACGACTGCGGCACCACGCAACGGCATCGTCGTCAGCCCCATCTACGAGGGCGACGAAGAAGTCGTCGATCTCAAGACCCGCATCATCGGCCGCGTCGAGCTGCGAGACCGTCAAGGACCCGGTCACCGCAACACCATCGTCTGAAGAAGCGGCCAGCTCATCGAGGAAGCGACCGCCGCACGCCATCGACAAGATCGGCGTCGAGCAGCTCAAGATCCGCTCCGTGCTCACCTGCGAAAGCAAGCGCGGCTGTCTGCGCCAAGTGCTACGGCCGCAACCTCGCCACCGGCCAGCTGGTCAAGCTCGGCGAAGCCGTCGGCATCATCGCCGCGCAGTCCATCGGCGAGCCCGGCACGCAGCTCACCATGCGCACCTTCCACATCGGCGGCGTCGCGTCGCGGCACGTTCAAGCAGCCGATCATCAAGGCGAAGAACGACGGCACCGTCCGCTACAACGACCTCCGCGCCGTGCAGAGCCTCGAAGGCGACTGGATCGTGCTCAACAAGAACGGCACCGTCACCATCCACGACAAGGACGGCCGCGAGCTCGAGCGCTACAACATCGTCCTCGGCTCCGTCATCTCCGTCGCCGACGGCGGCAAAGTCAAGAAGGGCGAGGCCTTCGTCCAGTGGGATCCGCACAACGTGCCGATTCTCACCGAGAAGGCCGGCAAGGTCGAGTTCCGCGACATGATCCAGGGCGTCACCGTCAAGAAGGAAGTCGACGAAGCCACGGGCGTCAAGGGCATCGTCGTCATCGAGCACAAGGAAGACCTGCACCCGCAGATCGTCATCGTGGACGAGAAGACGCAAGGACGTCCTCGCCAGCTACTCCATTCCCGCCGGCGCGCACGTCGCCGTCGGCGAAGGACAAGAAAGTCGCAGGCCGGCACAGCTGCTCGCCAAGACCCCGCGCAAGATCGCCAAGACCAAGGACATCACCGGCGGTCTGCCGCGTGTGGCCGAGCTCTTCGAAGCCCGCCGCCCGAAGGACGCCGCCGAGATCGCCAAGATCGATGGCATCGTCGAGATCGGCGGCACCGTCCGCGGCAAGCGCAAGATCATCGTCACCGACGCCGAGACCGGCGCCGAGGAAGAGCACCTCGTCCCGCTGAACAAGCACATCATCGTCTTCAAGGGCGACGTCGTGAAGAAAGGCCAGCAGCTCACCGAAGGCCCCGTGCCGCCGCACGACATCCTCGATGTCCTCGGGCCGCAGGCGCTCCAGGAGCACCTGGTCAACGAAGTGCAGGAAGTCTACCGCCTCCAGGGCGTGGAGATCGCCGACAAGCACATCGAGATCATCGTCCGCCAGATGCTGCGCAAGGTGAAGATCACCGAGCCCGGCGACACCGCGCTCCTCTGGGGCGACCAGGTCGACCGCCTCGCCTTCGAGAAGGAAAACAAGCGCGTCGACGAGAAGGGCGGCAAGCCCGCCGAAGCCGTGCCCGTGCTGCTCGGCATCACCAAGGCCTCGCTCGAAACCGAGTCGCTTCATCTCCGCCGCCTCGCTTCCAGGACACCACCCGCGTCCTCACCGAAGCCGCGACCCTCGGCCGCATCGATCACCTCCGCGGCTTCAAGGAAAACGTCATCATGGGCCACCTCATCCCCGCCGGCACCGGCTTCCCGCTCCACCGCGACATCAAGATCGTCCACCTCGGCGAGCCCACCCCCCTCCTCACCGAAGGCGAAGAAGTGCCCGCGCTGGCGTAAAGCGGGCGCCCACAGATCAAGCAAAGTTCAAGAGCCGGGAGCCGCAAGGCTCTCGGCTTTTTGTTTCGCAAACCAACAAACCACCTCGCACGACCGCGAAGCGGTCAAACATGAATAGCCGTGGGTGACAACCCACGGACCCCGCAAGAAAGCCGTCGACCCTGAAAGGGTCGAACCCTTCGGTCTGTGAGGCGCTATCCCGGATTGCCGGTTACCGTCAGCCCGCCTATGTTCCTAAAGTGCCGCGGAAAATCCGCGAGCTGATCCAAGACCTTCGTTCCGCCGGCTTCGAGCAAGCAAGCGGAGGATAGGGCTCGCACCGGAAATTCACACACCGGCTTTAACCCCGTGTCGTCACCCTCAGCGGTCAGGATGGTGCTGATGCGAAGCGCTACCGGACACGCCGATGATGGAGCTGGTGTAGCGCGCTCGTCGCCGAATTCGCCCAAGCATACGAGCAGCCGCGCCGCGTCACCGAGCAGCGCCAACAGTTTTTCGAACGTAGGTTCCATCGTCGGCCGGGCGCTGCCACTTCCCGCCGCGCAACAGCAGGGCCTTGCGACGCAGCATCTCCAGTCGCGCCAGCGGAGGGAGCTTGGCGAGGTCGCCGCCGACCTTTCGGCGCACGGGCTCTTGCAGATCGTCGTTCACTTTCCCGAAAATAGCGGCCAATGGAAAAGCGTCAACGCGAAGCAAGCTGACGACGCGCATCCGCGATATCGTGCACGGCGTCCCGTGCGGAGTAATTCCGCGCAATGCCGCGCTCCGCGAGCTCGCCGGCGAAGGCAAATTGGTCCAGCGCGGCCATTTGCGAGGCCTGCCCGAAGCTCAACCACGCTTTCGCGTAATAGCGGCAGGCTAGCTCGATCTGCATATGTCGCTCGCGCTCTCCAGGCCCGAGCGGCAGGGCCTGCAGCGTCTGCTCGTCGACTTCCAGCGTGATTGACATGCTCGTCAGGTTAGACCGCGTCCCGGCAATAACAAGCGCCGAGGATTTCACCGTATCCCTATCTCGCCCCGTCCAGCAGCGTCTTGGCGTGCGCGAGCGCTGACTCCGTCTTGCCGCCGAGCATGCGAGCGATTTCTTCGACGCGCAACTTGCCGGTCACCGCTTCCAGCCGCGAGAGCGTGCGGTCGGCGGTGAATTCCTTGGTCACGACGAATTGGGCGTCGGCCAGGGCGGCGACTTGGGGGAGATGCGAGATGCAGAGCACTTGATGGGCTTGGCCGAGGCTGCGCATTTTGGCGCCGACGGCGTGGGCGATTTCGCCGCCGACGTTCGCGTCGATCTCATCGAAGACGAGCAGGGAGACGGTGTCCTGCGCCGCGAGCGCGCTTTTCACGGCGAGCATCACGCGCGAGATTTCGCCGCTGGAGGCGATGGCTTTGAGCGGCTTGGGCGGCTCGCCGGGATTAGGCGCGAAGAGGAATTCCGCGTGCTCCAGCCCGCTCGGGGCCGGCTCGGCATGGGCGTGGAGCTGGATGCTGAAGCCCGCTTTCTTGAAGCCGAGATCGCGCAGGTGCGTGGTGACCTCCGCGGAGAGTTTCGGCGCGGCGGTAGTGCGGGCTTTGCCGAGCGCGCGCCCGGCCACGAGGAGCGCTTCGCGCGCGGCGGCGATCTCGCGCTCAAGCCGTGCCAGCTCGTCGCCGCGCGATTCGATCTTGCGCAGGCGCTCGGCGGCCCGCTCGCCGAAGGCGATCACCTCGGCGACGCTGCCGCCGTATTTGCGCTTCAGCGTTTCGAGGAGGGTCACGCGCTCCTCCATCGCGGCGAGCCGCTCCGGGTCGAGGTCGAGGTCGTCGGCGTAGCGCTGGAGCGAGCCGGCGAGGTCCTCCAGTTCCGCCACCGCCCGGGCGTGGCTTTCAGCGAACGGCGCCGAGGCATGGTCGACGCGCTCCAGATCGCGCAGGAGCTTGCCGATTTCACCGAGGCGCAGGAGCACCGCGTCCTCGGCTTCCGCCAGGCGGCCCAGCATCTGGGTGGTCAGCTCCAGCAAGCGGCGGCTGTTCGTCGCCACCTGTAGCGCGCGAGCAAGCTTCGTCTCGTCATCCGGCTCCAGGCGGCGCGGCCTCGATTTCGTGCACTTGGTGGCGCAGCAGATCGAGCTCGCGCTCCAGCGCGGCTTCGTCGGCGGCCAGGCCATCGCGCTCCGCTTCGAGCGCGCGCAGGCGGCGATACTGCTCCTCATAGGCGCGCCGCGCCGCGCCGGCGCCCGCGAAGGCATCCAGCAGCTCGAGCTGCTTGTCGGCGGCGAGCAGCGACTGATGATCGTGCGGTCCGTGCAGGTCCACGAGCTCGTCGCCGAGACGCTTGAGCACGGCCAGCGTGGCGGCGCTGCCGTTGATGAACTGGCGGTTCGCGCCGGCCGCGGTGAAGACCCGCTTGATCAGCAGCCGCCCCTCTTCGCAGGGCTCCAGCCCTTGCTCCTCCAGCGCCGCATTGAGTACCTCGCTCTTCGGCACCTCGAAGACCGCCTCCACCGTGCAGCTCTCCGCGCCGGTGCGGATCAGCGCCTTTATCCGCGCGCTCGCCGAGGATCAGTTTCAGCGCGCCGACGATGATCGATTTGCCGGAGCCGGTCTCGCCGGTCACCGCGGTAAAGCCGGGCGCGAGCTCCCAGGTGAGCTCCTCCACGAGCGCGAGATTGCGGATGCGAAGCGAGGATAGGGTGGCCAGCACGCGCGCACTATGAAAGCCCCCGCGCCAATTTTCAAAAAAAGAACGCCACTTCGTGCTATGGACCCGCCAAATTCCGGCGTACGCATTCTTCCGAAAACGCATGCCCGAAACCTCCATCACCTTCCTCGGCACCGGCACCTCGCAGGGCGTGCCGATGATCGGATGCGATTGCGCGGTCTGCTGCTCCTCGGACGAGCGCGACAAGCGGATGCGCGCCTCCATCTACGTGCAGACGCGCGGCTGCGCGTGGGTGATCGATACCGGCCCGGACTTCCGCGCCCAATGCCTCCGCCACGGCGTGCGCGAAATCGATGCCGTGGTCTACACGCACGCTCACACCGATCACATCATGGGCTTCGACGATCTGCGCCCGTTTTGCCACGGCGGGCGCTATCTGCCCATCTACGCCTCGGAGGAAACGATGGGCCACCTCCGCCGCGTCTTCGAGTTCGCCTTCAATGGGCAGAACCGCTTCCCCGGCTACATTCACCCCGAGCCGCACGTGATCGAAGGGCCCTTCACGCTCGGCGATTTGGAGCTCACGCCGTTGCCGGTGCCGCACGGCCGCACCACGGTGAATGGGTACCTGCTCCGCCGCGATGGCCGGCCCCTCGCCGCGTATCTGAGCGATTGCAACGACGTGCCGCCCGCCATCACGGAGCAGATCGCTGGCGTCGGCCACCTGATCATCGACGCCCTCCGGCACAAGCCGCATCCGACGCACCTCAACGTGGCCGAAGCGCTCGCCGTGGTGGAGCGCGTGCGCCCGCGCCAGGCGTGGTTCACCCATCTCTGCCACGACATGCTTCACGCCGAGGTCGAACACACGCTTCCCTCCGGCGTCCGCGTCGCGTTCGATGGGCTCCGCATCGATTTGTGATGATGAAGCTCTCCTCCCGCCTCCGCCTCGACGCCGCGGTCTGTTGCGGGCTGTTGCTGTTGCCGTTAGGCGCGGCGGCCCAGCCCCCTCTCGAAACGCGCCCTCCCGACGGCTTTAACTTCGGTCTTCCCAAAGCCGCCGATCCCGACGCGGGCGCCACCGTCGTGGTCTTCAACGAAAGCGATCCCGAGTCCGCCCTGCTCGCCAAATTCTACGCGGACAAGCGCGGCATCCCCGCCGATCAGCTCGTCGGCCTCAAGTGCACGAGCGCGGAGGAGATCAGCCGCGCCGACTACGATTCCACCATCGCCGAGCCGCTCCGCCGCGCCTTCACCGTCAATTTCTGGTGGAAGCTGCGCGACCCGGAAAGCCCCTACGGCCCGGTCGATTCCAATCGCATGCGCTACCTCGCCGTCATGCGCGGGGTGCCGGTGAAAATCGCGCCCGCGCCCGGCTACCCTGGCGATCGCCCCACCGACTCCAGCCCAGTCGGCAAGCGCAACGAGGCCGCGGTCGATTCCGAGCTCGCCGCGCTCGGCCTGCAGATGAAGGTCATCTCCGGCGCGATCAATAATCCCATCTACAAAGGGCTCACGCCCATCCGCGACGCGCGCCGACCGGAGATCATGCTCGTCTGCCGGCTCGATGGGCCGAGCGCCGCGGTGGTCCGCCGGATGATTGTCGATGGCCTCGCCACCGAGCAGGTCGGCTTGCGCGGCTTCGCTTATATCGACGCGCGCGGGCTCACCGACCCCGGCCTGAAGGAAGGCGACGAATGGCTGCTCGCCGCCGCCAACGACGCCCGCAAGCACGGCTTCCCCGCGATCCTCGATAACGGTCCGGCGATGTTCCCCGAAGGCTACCCGATGCGCTACGCCGCCATTTATTTCGGCTGGTATTCCGAGCAGCTCGCGGGTCCCTTCGCGCGGCCGGGCTTTCGCTTCCCGCCCGGCGCGGTGGCCGTGCACATCCATTCGTTCAGCGCGCAGACCGTCCGCTCTTCGGTCTCGCACTGGGTGGGCCCGCTGCTGAATCTCGGCGCCGCCGCCACGCTCGGCAACGTCTACGAGCCCTACCTCAGCCTCACCCCGCACCTCGCGCTCTTCTTCGAGCGCCTCCGCCTCGGCTTCAATTTCGCCGAGGCCGCTTACATGTCGCAGCGGGTCCTTTCCTGGCAGACCACCTGCATCGGCGACCCGCTCTACCGCCCGTTCCCCGCCGTGCCCGAGCTCGCCGGGACCAAGGAGACCGCCGAGTGGGATGCCTACCGCAAAGGCGCCCTCGAGTGGTTTGAAAACGAGAGCGCCGGCCGCAAATCGCTGCAGGAGTCCGCGCGCCGGCTCAAGAGCGGCATCATCTGGGAGGGCCTCGGCCTGCTCCAGCTCGGCGGCAATCAGCGCGACACCGCCATCGAATCCTTCGCCCAGGCACGCCAGGCTTACACCGTGCCCGAGGACATCCTCCGCTCCATCATCCATCAAATCATCCAGCTCCGCGCCGCCGCGCGCGAAACCGAAGCCGTCGTCCTCGCCCGCAAAGCCGCCACCACCTATCCCACCGCGCCGGCCATCGGCGTCCTGCGCATGCTCATCCCCGCGGCCTTTGGCGCGAGGTGACGCCGCCGGCGATGGCGCCTAGTTGGTTAGTGCCACCACGAAGCTCAGCAGCTCCGGACATTCGAAGAACGATTTCGAGACCTTGTGACCCTCGCCGGGAATGAGCTTTACGGTGATCTTCCCGCCGGCGGCTTCATACCGCTCTTTCAGCAAGCGCGTATTTTGGTCATAGGCGACCGCCAGATCAGAGTCGCCGTGCACCACGAACATCGGCACCCGATTCGCCGCTAGCCCCTGCAGGTTATCGATCGGATTATAGCGGCTCAAATCAGCCATGAGCTCCGCCTCCGGAATGGCGTAGTCGGCGAGGGTGACGGCTTTGTTTTTCATCGGCCAATCCGCGAGATTGCACACTGGATAAATGCCCACGAACGCGCGCGCGCGCTCGGGGTTTCGCATCGCCCAGGCCAGCATCATCAGGCCGCCCCGGCTTTGCCCGAGCAGAATCGGTTTCGGCCCCCAGCCCCGACGCACCATCTCCTCGTAGAAGCGCGAAAACTTCGCCGAGCTGGCCGGCGCCCCGCGCACCTCGCCCAAGTCGTACCCGGCAATGCTGATCCCTGCTTTCAATAGCCCCTCGAAGTACACCGGACGCTGCGACAGCGAGATGCCTTTCAACGTGGGCGCATACCAGAGCCACGGTCGGCCGGGGGCGGGCTTCGGCGCGGCAAAGAGATAAGCCGTATGCCCCTCCACCTCGAAGGTCTGTGCCTTTTTCGGCAGGCTCAGCTCCTCAGCCCACGAGAGCCACGGCAGCGCCAGGATCGCCGCCAGGCAGAGGAGCTTGAGAAGCTTCATCCGAGGGATTGGAAAAGACCCGCGGGGTTTCAAGCGTCCGGCCGGCGGCGGCGCAACTCCGCCGTGATTTCCTTGAACTGATCAGGGGTCGGCGGCATCAACTCAGGATCTTGCGGGAGGCAGTCCGGCGCACATTTCAGGCAGATCAGCCACCACTTGACGTTCTTCTTCGTGGCCGCATCGATGACTGCGTTCAGGCTCGCGCGGGAGGCGGCGATCGGCTGGTTGCACATGTCGCACAGTTTCCGGAGGGAACCGGCGACGACCGCCGTCCCTGTCAGGGGCATGCAGAGGAGCACGGCATCGTCTTCCTGCGGGCGCAAGCTGGATGGGTCGGCTGGCATTTCGTTTCAGGGTAACCGATCGGGACGGCCACGCAAAAGTAGTTCGAGAAGCTTTATTGCTCAAGATTTCCGATCACCCTCGTGCGCGGTCGCGGAACGGTGAATGGTAAACTGCATTTCTCCGGTCATCGGAGGAATGCGTTTTCGTTTGAAGGCGTTGGCGGAGGCATTGCCTTGGGCTAACTCCTTTGGCGCCGTTGGCGCGGAGGTTGCACAGGGAGCCGGCAGCCTAGAGCAGGGGAAACCGAAGCCGGCGGCCATGACACCCTGCCGGCTCAATTCACCTCGCCGGGGCCGACCCTGATGACGCCGCACGATACCGGGACGAAGGTCTCGCTCCCATCTCCTTGGGATGGCGCTTCCCGTGGAAAGGGATAAAGCCCCGCGTTCACATCCAGTACGCTTCCTCGGTGCGGATCGAAAAATGCCGGAGGCGGCGGGCCTCGCGTACGAGGCCTTGGAACCGGCGGGACCGTTTCAGCTTGGGAGTGGGAACGCGGAGCAAAGTCAGTCGGCTATGAGCGAAACGGAACGTAACTCCCAAATGCCGACTGAATCGGCTCCCGAGCAAGCCACCACTTTTTGCTCTTGCCTCGTCCGAACAGGAAGGATTGCCTGAGCGAATGCCTTTTCCACCTCGTGGATATGCCGCCCGCCCCCCACTCCCCGGAACGGCTCAATAGGAAGTTAGGCGTCGCTGCGCACGTCCGGTGTTTATCAAAATATGACTGAGAAAATACTACTATGTCTCATTAGCGGCATTATTTGTCCAATGCTCCTTGAAATTTGGAAGGAGCGTCGCAAGCGCGCAGAAAGTGCAAGCGCTTCGTTAGAATCTCTTTCGGCAGAGCCGCCTGCTTCTCCGGGGACCGCTAATCCAAGGACGAGCTGGATGCGCATCAGCGGTCGATTGTTCTTCTGCACGCTCGGTGGGTTCATTTTAGGAGCAATAATTGCCGGAGGTCTAGAACGCCGAGGACATTCAAACATTGAGTTTGGATCTGACCTCTGCGTTGTGCTGATTGCGCTTTGTAGCGTCGTTCTATGGTTCCTTCTGAGCAGCGTCGGCCCGTTGAAATCGAGATACTGATTGCCTCGATGCGCATGAATACACACGGCTCCGGGCGTCACAGCTTGGGCTCCGTACCACGCCCACCGGCCCGCCCTTTTGGTTACACCTTTCGCCACTCAGCCCTCGCCGCCGCCTTCGCCCGCAGGCTGCGCCAGCCCTCCGCGGTCGCTGAGCATGGGGTCGCTAGGCGCTTTCGAGCACCCTTATGACTAACGGGCGCGATCAACAATGGGTGACGGCGAGCTTCGCGTTTGCTCGCGTCGAGATCGAAATGGTTCTTGTCGCTCAGCGCCTCGGACTCCTCGATTGCCACCTCATCGACAACGATGCCCGCTTTCTCGCTCTCGGCGACGAGCAGCGGGGCACTATTCCCGAGGCCATCCGCCTTAACAACCGCATTACTATCTCGTATCTCTGGGTTCTCGGCGCATACGAGCTTGTTCGCACGCTTGACCAGCGGTGTCAGGCCAACCCCAATTTGTTTGGCTCCGACCTCACCGATCGCGTCCGCGCCACCAAGCAGCAGATTAATCGCCGTCGCATTCCACTCGCCAAAATGGAGCCAGCCGGAAAACACCCGACTGATAACCCTATCGCCTATCCGGCGATTACTCCCAACCACGGAATATCGTGGCAGGTGGCCGCAGACACTTTCATCACGCGCCGAGAGTTATCCGATGCGTTTCTCCAACTGATGACAGACTTTCACCATGCAAGCGACACACGCGCCTAACCATCCGCCGCAGCGACTCAGAACATCTCCCGTGAAGGCTAAGCAATGGATTCTTTCGCTGCTCGCAGTGCTACTGGTCTTGATCGCGGTGGGCGCTGGGTATCTTACCTTCGGCGGTGCCGGTTGGCAGATTCGCCGGCACTTTCCCGACGCCGAGGTATTTTTCGACCCACTGAACAGCCCAGATCCCACTTTCCCATTTTTCGCGCGTATCTTGTTCCCACGCTACGTTCATCCGTCGGAGCCGGTAGGCATTCGACTCGCCGACCATCCTCATCCCGTCGATCTGTCGCGTCTTTCCGGGCTTCGTCTCCATACGGTCTGGCTAACCCGCTGCAAGATTATTGACTTGCGGTCGATCGAGTCCGCCGGGCTTTACCCGTTCATTCACTTCACCGACTGCGATTTCGCTCAACTCCCGCCCGATCAGCGCGAACTGATTCGACCTTACGATCCGAAGAATCTGGCGGCGGCAAATCAACTCTATTATGAGTCACCCTCCAACATGCTTCCAGGTTTTGATCCCCTGTAACCATGCGCCGCAGCGAATGATCTGCCATGCTTCCCCACGATCTGCGGGGAAGGCGTCAGGCGATCTGGCAAGGCGCATCCGCGCGGCCTGTCGCTCCGCTCCAAGTCGCTGGGTGTTCCGCCCCGCCCGCCTCCTTCGCCCTTATCGCGAAGCAGCACACTGAGCTCCTCAGAACCGCACCCACTCTTTATCCGCGATTCTCCCGGAATCGGCGCGATGGAAAAAGGAGACCCAGGCGCTGAGGAACCAGGCGCCGACGAAGCCGGCGAGCCAGGGGAAGAGCAGGCCCCAGGCGATCCAGGGGGCGGTGCCGTCGCCGAGGGCGTCGAGGCAGAGGGCGTTGAGGAAGTGGAGGGCGAAGAAGTGGAGGCCCGCGATGAGGATGAACCAGGCGAGCGGCCAAACGTGCCGGCGTACGAAATGGAAGTGGTCGCGCAGGCTGCGGCGGAGCGATTCGTTGTGGAAAGTGAGGGTGATCTGCACGCTGGCGAAGGCGAGGAAGAGGCCGTTGAGGACGAGGCGGGCCAGGGTGGTGCGGAAATCGGCGGCCGCGGCATCTTCCTCCAGCCCGGTGGAAACGGTGGCGAAGTTTTTCACGATGCGCGGGAGATCGATGAGGAGCGTGCTGAGGAGCATCACCACGCCGGCCCAGCGCACGACGAAGGCGAAGCGCCGGATGGCGAAATCGAGCAGGTGCCCGTGCCGGAAGGTGAGCCCGCGCACCCACACGTACGCGAGCAAGAGCAGGTAGACCTGCACGCCGACGCCGAACAGGTATTCGAAGAGAAACGCCAGCCAGTCGGCCACGGGCAGCCATTGCAACCAGAGCTCCGGACCGGCCGTGCGCGGCATCACGGAGAGGATCGGCTTCAGGATGAGGAGCGGCTTCACCAGGGCGGCGAGCGCGGTGAGGAGGATCGCGGCGTGGAACAGCAGCCCCCAGCGGCCGAAGCGCTTGCGGAGCGCGCGAAAAAGCACCTTTTGGTGACCGTCCCAATTGATCAGCAGGAGCACCGCGGCAATGGCGGCGAGGGGAAAGGTGGTGACGAGATTATTGAAGAGGCCGCCGAGGCTATCGAGCGTGGGGAGCAGGGTGCCGCGGGCGAGGTCACGCGCGCCGACGGTGCGGTACCAGAGCGAATTCGGGGTGCCGGCGATCCAGTCCCACGAAGCCATGAAACCCGACCGGCTCCAGAGAAAGGGCGGCCCTTCGCCGGCGGGCAGCGCGGCGTGGAACGAGATGCGGACCGCCAGCTCGAAGAGCGCGTAGCCGAAGCCGCAGAGCCCGAGCAGCACCCAGAGCCGCGGGTAGCGCTGTACGGCGCGGAGGCCATCGAGCAGGCTGGCGCGCACGGGATTGCTCCACATGAGGAGCGCATAGCCGGCCGCGGCGCCGGCGAGCAGGTAGAGGGTCATCGCGTGGCTACTCCCATTGCGCGCGGCGGCAGCCGACGTACGCCACGTACAGCCCCACGGCGACATGGCAGCCGAGCACCCAAAAGCTCAGCGGGATGCTCGAGATGCTCGTCTGCGTGACGATGAGGACCGCCTCGTAAAGCCGGGTTTCGTGCAAAGTGCGGATGTAGCCGGACCATCCCCAATACGCCGCGATGAAAGGGCGCACGAGGCCGGCGAGCGCCGCGGGAAGCGCGAGAACCGCGCCGGAAAGCGGAAGCTGAAAGCCGACGAGATAAATGGAAACGAGCGACGCCTGCTCGGCGGTGCGCAGCGTGGCGGAGATGCCGAGGCAGGTGAAAGTGAGCGCGGCATTGGCCATCACCAGCAGCCAGAGTTGCACCGCGAGCGAGCCGGGAAAGCGGACGATCCAATGCACGAACACGGCCATCCACGCGGACTGCACCAGCACGAGCGCGCCCAGGAAGAGCGCTTTGGAAAGGACGTAGGCGGCCGGGCTGAGGCCGGCGAATTTCTCCTTCTCCAGGATCAGCCGCTCGCCGGCGATTTCGCGCGCGGAGTTGTTCGCGCCCATGAGCGCGAGGAGGATCACCTGAAACATGATCAGGCCCGAGGCGAGGCTGCCGGTTTCCATGCGGGCGGCGTGCGCAGCGAATTCGCTTTGCGCTTGCTCGAGGAGATTGGCGCCCGCGGGAGTGGAGAGGCTCGCGACGGCGGGCAGGCCGCCGAGGGCGAAGACGACGACCAGGCAGGGGAAGCCGAGGAGGAGCGCGAGGTGGAGCGCGAGCTGGCCGCGGTCGCGCAGGAGGAGGAGGTAGCGGCGGTGGAGGAGGGTCGTGAGCTGGGTAAGGAGGGTGGGGGAGCGGGGGGGAGTGGGAGTAGAAGTGGGCTCTTCGTCGGTGTCGGGCGCTGGAGAGGGCGCGAGCAGGCCGGCTTGCTCGTAGTAGGCTTCGCGGTGTTTTAGCCAGGAAGAGTGCCAGTCTTCACCGGGGCGCTCGGTGAGAAGGGGGAAGAGGTCTTCGTGCCGCTCGACGCCGAAGTAGTGGTACATCGTTGCCGGGGTGCCGTGGTAGGCGACGCGGCCTTGGTAGAGGACGAGGACGGTATCGCAAAGCGAGAGGTGGCGGAGGCTGTGCGTGACGCTCACCACGAGCCGATTCGGGTGGCGCGAGAGCCGGTACAGGAGGTGCGCGATTTCATCTTCGGCTTTGGGGTCGAGGCCGCTCGTCACTTCATCGCAGAGGAGCAGGCGGGGAGAGACGACCATCTCGAGCGCGAGGGCCAGCCGGCGGCGCTGTCCGCCGGAGAGGACTTCCACGCGGCGATCGGCGATGTCGCCGAGGCCCACTTCGGAGAGGATCTGCTCGATTCGCGACTGGCGTTCTTCGGGGTCGAGGCCGGCCACGCGCAGGCGCGAGGCCACTTCGAGGCTCTCGCTCACGGTGAGCGCGGGGTAGGCGATGGAGAATTGCGGCACGTAGCCGATCTCTTGCGGGTCCAGGTCGCCGTGCACGGAAAGATCGCGCCCTTCCCAAAGCACGCGCCCCTCCGCGGGCTCGCGCAGGCCGGCGATCAATTTGAGGAGCGTGCTCTTGCCGCAGCCGGAGGGGCCGAGGATCGCGACGAAATGGCCATCGACCGGCAGGCGCGCGCTCAGCTCCGCGAGGATAGGGGGCGCGGTTTCATCGGCGCCGGGAGGGCGGAGGGTGAGTTCGTGGAGCTCGAGCACGGTGGCGATGAGCAATGCCGAAGGCCGCGCGGGGAAAGAAGCTCGAAAATGCGATGACCCACCGCAACAACCACCCGCGGCTAGTCTTCGTCGCCCGTCTCGCTCACCGTGGCGGCGACCGGTTTCGATTCGGGCGAGCCGCGCTGGCGCAGGAAGATGGAGAGGAGCACCATGGAGCCGATCGCCAGGAATTCGCTCTGCCAGTTTTGGAAGGACTCGAACCAGAACCGCGACGTCTTCAGGTAGCCGCCGAAACTGACCGTCTCCTGGCCCTTGGCGATTTGCTCTTCGTTGTAAAGGCGCGCTCCGCCGCCGGCGTGGATCGCGACGGCCGCGAAAAACAGGAGCGCAAAGGCCAGTCCGAGCGAGTTCTCGTAAAGCTTCAGGACCCAGCCGCCGTGGCGCACCGGCCAGGGCGCGCCGGGTTTGTCGCGCTCGGTGCGCGGATCTTTGTCCTGCGGGCTTTCCTCGTCGGGGTCTTTCGATTCGGAGGAGCCCTTTTGAAAGAGGAAAACGGTAAGAAAGACGTAGCCCGTCATCTGCAGGAACTCGCTTTCCCAGTTTTCGCCGGTGGCTTCCCAAAAGTGGCTGGAACGAAGGTATTCGCCCAACACCATCTCCGGGAGCCCACGCTCGCTCCGCTCGTCATTGTACTCCAGCCGCCCCACGACGACCTGGGCCGCCCAGAAAATCAGGAACAGACCGATCAGGACGATGGAGAGCCCGTTGTTGCGGAAGAATGACTTCATGGGATGGGCTTGGCAGCTAACAGCCATTCGCAGGCGCGGGATGCTCCGCGCGGGTTTGGGCCGCGGGTGATTTTTGCTCTTGGCGCGCCGCGCGAGTAGCCGATAGGATTCCCTTTCGGGGCGTTTCCTGCCTCAGTTTACCGCATACCTCTTATGAGCACTACTCTCGAAGCCCCCACCAGCACGCAACTCAGCCAGCTCGAACAGCTCAAGAAGTTTACCGTGGTCGTCGCGGATACCGGCGATTTCGAGTCGATGCGGGAATTCAAGCCGCGCGACGCGACCACGAATCCGTCGCTGATCCTGCAGGCGGTGACGAAGCCGCAGTACGAGCACATCCTGGAGAAGGCGATCGCGGACCGGAAAAACAGCGGGCTCACCGGCGCGAAGCAGCTCGACGACGTAATCGACCACGTGCTGGTCGCCTTCGGCCTGGAGATTCTCGAGATCGTGCCGGGGCGCGTCTCGACGGAGACGGACGCGCGGCTTTCGTTCGACACCGAGGGGACGATCAAGAAGGGGCGCGAGCTGATCGCGCTGTATGAGCAGGCCGGGATTTCGCGCGACCGCGTGCTGATCAAGATCGCATCGACGTGGGAAGGCATCCGCGCGGGCGAGGTGCTGGAAAAGGAAGGCATTCACTGCAATCTCACGCTGCTCTTTTCGCTGCCGCAGGCGGTGGCGTGCGCGGAGGCGAACATCCGGCTCATCTCGCCGTTCGTGGGGCGCATTTACGATTGGTACAAGGCGAGCCAGAAGCGCGATTACACCGGCGCGGAAGATCCCGGCGTGCAGTCGGTCACCACCATTTACGACTACTACAAGAACTTCGGCCACCAGACCGAGGTGATGGGCGCCAGCTTCCGCAACGTGTCGCAGATCGTGGAGCTCGCCGGCAGCGACCTGCTCACGATCTCGCCCGACCTCCTCGCCAAGCTTGCCGCGTCCACCGACCCGATCGTCCGGAAGCTCGATCCCGAGGCGGCGAAGTCGGCCAACGTGAAGAAGCTCGATCTCGACGAGAAGACCTTCCGCTACCTGGTGAACGACGACGCCATGGCCACCGAGAAGACGGCCGAGGGCATCCGCAAGTTCTCCGCGGATATCGTGAAGCTGGAGCAGTTGATCGCGAGCAAGCTGTAGGCCCCCGGCCTACTTGGCGGCGCGCCGCTGCTTCGCTTCCTCGATCACCTTCTGCTCGAGCTCGCGCGGCATTTCGGCGTAGCGGCGGAATTCCTCGCGGTGCACGCCGCGGCCTCCGGTGAGGGCGCGAAGCTGGCTGGAGTAGCGATAGAGCTCGCGCGCGGGCACTTCGGCGCGAATCACCTGGAAAGCGCCGTCGCTCTCCACGCCGAGGATGTTGCCGCGGCGGCTGGAAAGATCGCCCATCACTTTGCCCACGCAGTCTTCCGGGATGCGCACTTCCACTTCGTGGATCGGCTCGAGCAGGCACGGCTTCGCCTTGCCAAAGGCTTCCTTGAAAGCCCAGTAGCCGGCGACTTGGAACGAGATGTCGTTCGAGTCCACCGGGTGCATTTTGCCATCGTGGAAATCGGCCTGCACGTCGACCACGCGGTAGCCGGCGAGGATGCCTTCGGTGCATGCGTGGTGAATCCCCTTCTCGACCGCGGGGACGTAAACCCGGTCGACCGCCTGGCCGGAAAGCGACTCGGAGAAAGCGACGCCGGAATCGCGGTCGGCGGGTTTGATGCGGAGCGCCACCTCGGCGAATTGGCCCGCGCCGCCGGTCTGTTTCTTGTGCCGGTAGTTGGCCTCGGCGGGGAACTTGATCGTTTCCCGAAAACGGACGCGGGGCTCGACGAGATCCGCATGCACGTTGAACCGGCGTCGGAGCCGCTCGGCCACGACTTCGAGATGCAGCTCTCCTTGCGCGGAGATCACAGTCTGGTGCAGCTCGGCATCGACGTGGAATTGGAAAGCGGGGTCTTCGTTGTGAAGCGTGGCGAGGCCCGCGGCGATGCGGTCCTCCTCGCCTTTGGCCTTCGCCTGAAGCGCGGCGTGAATCGCCGGCGCGGGATACTCCGCGCGCGGCAGCCGCACCGGCCGGGCCGGCGCGCAAAGCGTGTCGCCGGTATGGGTGTCCTTCAGCTTCACCACCGCGCCGAGATCGCCGGCTTGCAGGCTGCTGGTGGCCACGCGGTCACGCCCATTGAGTAAATAAATTTGGCCGATGCGCTCGGTGCCGCCTCGTGTGGAGTTGAGCATCTCCATGCCGGTCGAGACCGTGCCGGAGTAGACGCGCATGAACGAGAGCTCGCCGAAATGTTCCTCGGCCATCGTCTTGAAGATTTGCGCCACGGGCTCGTTCCCGCCGAGCGTCACTTTCACCTTCGCATCCGCCGGCCCCGAGCGCCGTCACTTCCTGGCGATCGGCGGGCGAGGAGCCGTACTTCGCGATGAAATCGAGCAGCCGCGCGACCCCGATATCGGTCTCGGCGGAGACGCAAAAGAGCGGGATGAAAAGCTGGCGCTGCACCGCGGCGTGAATCCCCGCGCGCAGCTCCTCTTCCGACAAGCCGCCCTCGTCGAAATACTTCGCCAGCAGCGTGTCGTCGGACTCGGCGATCAGCTCGATCAACTCGCGGTGCAACTGCGTCACGCGCTCTTTCTGCGGCGCCTTGCGCGGGCTCCTCGGTGAATTTGCCGCGGCCGGTGGTCTCGTAGGTCACGAGGTCGCTGCGAAGCACATCGAGCACCTGGCTGAAGCCCGGGCCGGGATTTACCGGCACATTGAGCGGGAAGACGCGCGGGCCGAAATGCGCGCGCGCATCGGCGAGCACCTCCTCGAAATCGGCGTTCGGCTTATCCAGCGCATTGATCACGATCACCTTCGGGATGCCCGCGTCCGTGGCGCGCATTCCACACGCGCTCGGTGCCGACGCCGATGCCGTGCTGCGCGTGCACCACCACCAGCGCGAAATCCGAAACGCGCAACGCGGCGAGCGCCTCGCTGAGGAAATCGAGATAGCCCGGCGTATCGATGATGTTGAGCTTTTTGCCGAGCCACTCCGTGTGCAGCAGCGAGGCCTGCGTGGAAATCTGCCGCTGCTTTTCGCTCGGGTGGTAATCCGAGACGGTGGTGCCCTCGGCGATGCGGCCCATGCGGCCGATCGCGCCGGTGCAGGCGAGCATGGCCTCGGCGAGCATGGTTTTGCCGGACGAGGCGTGGCCGACGATGGCGAAATTGCGAAGATCCGCGGAGCGGGGCGCATTCATGGGAGAAGGGGTATTGCTCAGGCCGAAGGCCTGCTCGTAGTCTAAGTCGTAATCGTAATCGTAGTCGCCCGTCTGTCGAACACCCTGTAATAAATGTCTGCTCTGGAATGGGTCCTCCCCGCACCGCCCGATCCCACCCGGTGCCGCGCGCTGGCCGAGGCGCTTGGGGTGCCGCCGCTCCTCGCGGGCGTCCTTTGCCGGCGGGGCTTCGAGGCGGTAGAGCAGGCCGCGCTCTTTTTGGACCCGAAGTTGAAGACGCTGCGCGATCCGTTCCTGCTCCCGGCCATGGATCGCGCGGTGGAGCGCATGCTGGCGGCGATCGACCGGCGCGAGCGGATCGTGCTCTACGGCGATTACGACGTGGATGGCGTCACCTCGCTGGCGCTGCTCACGCGCGTGCTGCGGGTTTTCGGCGCGCAGGTGGAGTGCTTCCTGCCGCACCGCGTGGATGAAGGTTACGGCCTCAGCGAGGATGGACTGTCGCGCTGCCTGGAAGCGCTGCGCCCGCAATTGCTCATTGCCATCGATTGCGGCACCTCCTCCACCGCGGAAATCGAGCGCCTCACGCAAGAGCAGGTGGACGTGATCGTCTTCGATCATCACGTCACCAAGAGTGCGCTCCCGCGCTGCACGGCGCTGGTCAATCCGAAGCTCGGCTCCGAAGGCCATGAGCTCTGCAGCGCCGGGATCGTTTTCAAGGCCGCGCACGCTCTGCTGAAGCGCCGCCCGTGTCCCGGGGTCGACTTGCGCGAGTATCTCGACCTGGTCGCGCTCGGCACGGTGGCCGATGTGGTGCCGCTCGCGCAGGAAAACCGCATCCTGGTGAAACGCGGGCTGGTGCAGATCGCCCAGAGCCGCTGGCCGGGCGTGCGCGCCCTCATGCGCGTTGCGGGCGGAAAGGCGCCGCTCACGCCGAACGATGTCGGTTTCAAGCTCGGCCCGCGCCTGAATGCTGCCGGACGACTCGGCACCGCGCAGGATGCGCTCGATCTTCTGCTCACCGATGACGTCGAGCGCGCGGAGACGCTCGCCGAAGCGCTCGATCTCCAAAACCGCGAGCGCCGCTCGGTGGAGGAGGCCGTCGCCACCGAGGCCGAGGCGCAAATTGCGTCCGGTTACGATCCACAGCGCGATGTGGCGCTCGTGGTGGGAGCGCGCGGCTGGCATCCGGGCGTGGTGGGCATCGTCGCCTCGCGCCTCATGCGGCGATATCACCGGCCCGCGCTGGTCGCCGGCTTCGATGAGCAGGGGCTCGGCAAAGGGAGCGGACGCAGCATCTCGGGATTTTCGCTGGTCGCGGCGCTGCAGGCTTGCGGCAGCCATTTGCTCAAGCATGGCGGGCACGAAATGGCCGCCGGTTTCGCGCTGGAGTGGGACCACTTCGGCTCATTCCGCGATGCCTTTCTCGCCCACGCCGGGAGCCTGCTGGGCGAGGAGCAACTCCGCCCGAAGCTCGTGCTCGATGGCGAGCTTGCCCTTCGGGAGATCTGCTTCGCGTTTCTATCGCAGCACGATGGCCTGCAGCCCTTCGGCACGGGCAATCCGCAGCCACTTTTCATCGCGCGCCGGCTCACCCTGGGCGGAGAGCCTCGCGTCTTGAAGGAGAAGCATCTTTCCCTGCGCCTGCGCCAGGATGGGCATGAAGTGCGCGCCATTTGGTTTGGCGCCGCGCAGGAAAAACTGCCGCCGCCGCCTTGGGATGTCGCTTTCCGCCTGGAGCGCAACGAGTACGAAGGCACCGTCCGTCCGCAGCTCGAAGTCCGTGCGGTGCGAAGCTGGGGTGACTGACGGGACTCGAACCCGCAACAGCCAGAATCACAATCTGGAGCTCTACCATTGAGCTACAGTCACCATCCGAGCGGCGCAATATAGCAGGGCGGGGCAGGTTGCCAAATGGAAAATCGCGCTCAAGTGCCCTGCGCCTTCCGCAGCCGGTCCATGATCGCCCGGCCGAGTCCGCGCTCGGGCACGTGCTCAGCGAGGATGGCCTGGAAGCCGCCTTCATCCAGCCGGCGGAGTTTCGCGAAAAGCGTCGCGGCGGCATCGGCGAGATCGCCGGCGGGGGTGAGGATTTCCACGGCGCCAAAGCGCTCGGGATTTTCGAGCGCGCGCCAGGCAAGCACGCCGATTTTTGGAGATTCCAGGTCGGCGGGGATTTCGTCCACCAAGCGCAACGGCGTGCGCGGCGCGTAGTGGCTTTTCAGTTGGCCGGGCGCCTCGGGATGCTCGCTCGCTTCGGCCACCCTGACGGTCGCGAATTCGGTGAGCATCTCGGCCGTGATCGGCCCATGCCGGAGCAGCCGCAGCGTTTCACCTTCCACCGCCACGATGCTCGATTCGAGCCCGTGCGCGGTGGGACCGCCGTCGATCACCAGTGGGATGCGGCCGCCTAGCTCGGCCAGGACGTGCTGCGCGGTCGTCGGCGAAATGCGGCCGAAGCGATTCGCGCTCGGCGCGGCGAGCGGGCCATCGAAGGAGCCCGACCACCGCGCGGAAAACCGGATGCGCGCTCATCCGCACCGCTACGGTTTCCAGCCCGGCGGTCACCAGATCGGGGATGATCGGCCGCCGCGGGAGCACCAGCGTGAGCGGTCCCGGCCAGAAACCGTTGCGCAGCCGCGTCGACGAGCGCGCGGCTGGACTCCGGGATGGCGGCCACGCGCTCCAGCCAGCTTTCCTCCGGCAGATGGCAGATGAGCGGATCGAAAAAAGGGCGCTCCTTTGCCTCGAAAATCCTCGCGGCCGCCTCCGGGCGCAACGCATCCGCGGCGAGCCCGTAGACGGTCTCGGTGGGAAGCGCCACGACTTCGCCGGCGCGCAGTTTGTCGCGCGCGGCGGCGATGGCGGCGGCGAGTTGCGCGGGGGTCTCTGTCGCGAGGAGGGCCGCCCGCATGATCAGCCTCCCGCCGCGCCCCGCGCGAGTGCGGCCCGCGCGGCCAGGGCGCGCTCGGCGGCCTGCGCGGTATCGTTGCCGAATGCCACGAGGTGGCCCATCTTCCGCCCCGCGCGGGCGCCGGCTTTGCCATAGAGGTGGAGCTTCACCTCGGGGTGGCGCGCGGCGGCGATCCAGTCGGGCTCGCCGCTTTCCCAGAGATCGCCGAGCAGATTCGCCATGGCGCAGGGGCGCAGCAATTCCGTGGAGCCGAGCGGCAATCCGCAGACCGCGCGCAGTTGCTGCTCGAACTGGCTGGTGATGCAGGCATCGAACGAAAAGTGGCCGGAATTGTGCGGGCGCGGCGCGAGCTCGTTCACGAGGATTTCGCCGCCTGGCAGCACGAACATCTCGACCGCGAGCAGGCCGACGAGCTCCAGCTTTTCCGCGATGCGGCGCGCGATCGCAAAGGCGCGCTCGTGGACCTCCAGCGACACCGCGGCCGGGACCGTGGTGAGATCGAGGATGTGGCGGCGGTGCAGGTTTTCGCAGACGGGTAGGTCGCGGTCGCGCCATCGGCCCCGCGCGCCACGAGCACCGAAACCTCTTTTTCAAACGGCACCCACGCTTCCAGCACCGCCGGCTGGCCGAACGATTTCCACGTGGCATTGAGATCGGTATCGCGGAGCGATCTTTCGCTGGCCTCTGCCGTCGTAGCCGAAGGCGGCGGTTTTCAACACCGAGGGCGTGCCAAGGCGCGCGACGGCTTCGCGCAATTCCTCCTCGCTAGAGACGGCGGCAAAGCCCGGCAGCGGTACCCCCGCGGCGGCCAGGAACTGCTTTTCCCGCAGGCGATGCTGGCAAATCCGCAGCACTTCGCCGGAAGGGCGCACCACGCATTCTTCCGCGCACCACTCGATGGTGGCGGCGGGGATGTTTTCAAACTCGAAGGTGAGGACGTCGATGCCGCTCGCGAAGTGGCGCACCGCCTCCTGCGTCGTCGTAGCGCGCGGCGATCTCGCGATCGGCGAGCTGGCCGGTGGGCGTGTCTTCGTCCGGGCTGAAGGTGTGCACGCGGTAGCCCATGCGGCGCGCGGCGATCGCAAACATGCGGCCGAGCTGGCCGCCGCCCATGACGCCCACGGTGGCGCCCGGCAGAAAGACGCTCGGGCCGCTCATGCCGGGAGCTCCGCCGACAAAACTTTCGCTGTCTGCTCGGCCCGGAAATCATCGAGCGCGCCGCGCAGCCCCTCGTCGTGAAGCGCGAGGATGCGAGACGGCGAGGAGCGCGGCGTTTTTCGCTCCCGCGGCGCCGATCGCCAGCGTGCCGACCGGCACGCCGGCCGGCATTTGCACGATCGAAAGCAGCGAGTCGATACCGTGCAACGTCTTGCTCTCCACCGGCACGCCCAGCACCGGCAGACGCGTGTGCGCGGCCACCATGCCCGGCAGATGCGCCGCGCCGCCCGCGCCGGCGATGATCACCTGCACGCCACGCCCGGCCGCCTCGCGCGCGAATTGCGCCATCAGCTCCGGCGTGCGATGCGCCGAGACCACGCGCGCTTCCACCGCCACGCCAAATTGCCCGAGCGTCTCCGCGGCATGGCGCATCGTCTCCCAATCGGAGGTGCTGCCCATGATCACGGCGACTTGGGGCGGAGGTGTGCTCATGGCGGTACTTTCAGAGGGGAGGCGGCGCGGAGGGAAGCGCGAAGTGGGAAGGGAGTAAGTCAGTAGGGCAGTAGGGCAGTAAGTCAGTGGCTCGGTCGCGAGGTGAAGGTTTGGCCGTTGACGAAGCCGCGGGCTTCGAATCCGTCGGCGGTCACACGCACTCGCACGGCGCCGGATTCTTCCTGCCGAAAGAGCTCGGTGCCGCTGGCGCGCACGCTGCGCGCCCAGCCATCGCGGCCGCGGGCGGGCGCGTAGGGATCGGGTCCGGAGGCGATGATCGCGCGCGGATCGACCCGGCGCAGAAAATCCGGCGTGCCCGAATGGTCCTTCCCGTGCTCGCCTTTCACCAGCAGATCGGCGCGCAAATCGGGCTCGTTTTCGAGCAGCCATTGCTCGGTGTTGAAGCCGGCATCGGACATCAGCAGCACGCGCACGCCGGCGCCTTCGAGGCGCAGGACGAGTGCCTTATCATCGGCGCTCGAGCGCTCCAGATTGGCCGGCGGAAAGAGCACCGCCAGCCGCACTCTAGGCGCAAAGGTGAGCGTATCCCCGCGCTGCAGGAGGCGCTTTGGCCTGCCGTTTTGTGCCAGGGCCACGTGCAGCGCGCGCCGCGTGCTGGAGCGATCCTTCAAGGCCGCATCGTGCACCAGGCGCGGTTGGAAATCCGCGCAGAGCCCGGACGCGCCGCCGATGTGCTGCGAGTCGCCATGCGTGAGGATGAGCCCATCGAGCGCATTCACGCCGCGCGCGCGGAGGAACGGCCGCACCATCCGCTCGTACTCGAAGCCGTGCGCGCAATCGATCATCCACGCAGCGCCCGCCGCCTGCACGCAAGCGGCGCCGCCGCTTCCGACATCGAGGACCGTGAGCTCGTAAACCGGCGGGCTTTCCAGTCTAGGCATCGCATAGTAAAAGTAGGCGCCCGGCAGGTGGGCGAAGAACTCGACGACCGCGAGCAGCGCCTTGGTGCAGAGCCAGTTCGCGTTGTTGAACCAGATCGCGACCGCCGGCGAAATGAGGCTGCCGAGCAGCGCGCAGACGCCGAGCCCCAGGACGAAAAACGCCAGCGGCACCGCGACGATATTTGCGAGCACGGTGGCGGGCGAGACGAGATGAAAGTAGCCCACGGTAAACAGCGCCGAGCCGAACCATGAGACAAAGCTCACGCCCACGGCCGCGGCGATGATTCGCCAGCAGAAGGCCAGGCTGCGCTGCCGCAAGCTCCAAAGTAGCGGCGGAAGAAAGGGGTCTGGTTTGCCGAGCGGCTCCAAGCGCTCCTGGCAGCGCACGGCGAGCCAGAGCAGCACGAGCACCAGCACGAAAGAGAATTGGAATCCGGGCGAAAAGAGCTGGTTCGTATCCCACGCGAGGATGGTGACCGCGGCCGCGGCGATCCCATTGTACGGCGAAGCCTGCCGGTCGAACCAATAGGTCGACCGATTACTTTCCACTAATTTCCGTCAACCTCCGCCACCCTGATTTCATGCGGGTGCGAGCCATTCGGCGGAAGATGGCGGAATATGCTGGAGGTTCTTACTTTCGTTCCTACTGTTCTCCAAATGTCCTCCCTCTGGAAGCATCCGAAGAGCAAGTATTGGGTGGCGTGCTTCACCGATCGCGCCGGGCGCCGGCTCAAAAGGAGCACCAAAGAGACCGACCGAAAAAAAGCGCAGAAGATCGCGGAGGCTTATGAGGAAGGTGCCCGCCGCGTTCGCACCGCCAAGCAGGTGCGCGCGGTGCTCACGAGCCTGCACGAGCAGCTTGCCGGAGAGGCTCTGCCGACCATGAGCGTGCGCCAGTTTTTCACCCAATGGCTGGCGACGAAGGCGCCCGAGGTCTCGCCGAGCACAGCTCGCTTTTACAAGCAGGCTGTCAAAAGCTTCCTGACCTTCCTCGGCGAGGCTGCGGACAAGGGGATTGAATTTCTCACCGCCCAGCAGGTGACACGCTACCGGAATGAGGAGGCGCGGGCGCTGGCCGGCAAGACCGTCAACCACCACATCAAAGCGCTCCGGATGATCCTGAAGGCCGCGCAACGCGATGGGTTCACCTCCGAAAATCCGGCCGCCCTGGTCGAGCCAGTAAGGGAGACAGGGGAGGGGGTTCGGCGCCGCGCCTTTCGGATCCCCGAGCTGCGGGCCGTGCTCTCGGTCGCTGATGATGAGTGGAGGAGCATGGTGATGTTCGGGCTCTATTCGGGCCAGCGGCTCGGAGACATTGCCTCGCTGACTTGGAGCAATATCGATTTGCAGGCCAACGAGCTCCGCCTCAAGACACGCAAGACCGGCCGCCACTCCATTATCCCGCTCGCCGCTCCGCTGCGGGCGCACATCGAAAAGCTACCCGCCGGCGACGATCCTGGCGCCGCGCTCCATCCTCGTGCATTTGACACGCTGAAGACATCTGGAAAGGCCGGCGGCCTCTCCTCGGCCTTTGCTGACATCCTCGCCGCGGCAGGCCTTCGCGAGACACGGAGGGAAAAGCGCAAGCTCCTCAAGGCGGCGGGGCCGCGGCGATCTCGAGACCGGCACGCCCTGACCTTTCACTCATTGCGGGACACGGCCACCACCTTGCTCCATGAGGCTGGTATCCCCGCCTCGGTCGCACAGGAACTCATCGGCCACGACAGCGACGAAGTTCACCGTGGGTACGTGAAAGTAGGCCGCGCCGCGCTGGAAAAGGCCGCGGCGGCGTTCCCGGAGATTTGAAAGTGACTAGGCCTTCTTCGCCTTCGGGCGCCGAGCACGAGGCGAAGGCGTTGAGTTGACCTGGGCCGCGCCAGACCGGGCGGCAGGGACAGGTTCAGCCGCGGGGATCGGCCCTGACTTTGCTGCCTCCTCATCGGCCAGGAGGAGGAATTCGTAGTACGCTGGATCGCGGTGGCGCATGAACTCGAGCGCGCGACGATGCGGCTTGGCGCTGCCTAACTCATTACCGAGGCTCTCCAAGGGATCCTCGCCAAGGTGAGCTTCGAGCGCGCCCGCGATCATTTTCTCCAGCGTAGCGCGATTGGCTTTGTCAAACGGCTCAACCTTGCGCTCTACCAGCAGATCGATCAGCGCCTTCTGGATTTGGTACTTTACCAGGGAGTAGTCGGGCGCCTCGTGGGCCTTGTAAAGCAGTTGGTAGAGGAGAGTGATACTGAGGCCGAAATCATCGAAGAAGCGGCGGGTGTCGAACCTGGCGTCCTGGGTCTCGGCCGCGTGTAAGGACCCCCATGTGTAGGGATTGCCCAGCCGGTCAACCATTGGCGCCTCGGGCTTTCCATCCAAGAGCCACGCCACTGAAACGCCGAAGGTGATGCTGATCTTCAGGGCCAACTCTTTGCTGAGCTTCAATGTCAGAATCTCGATGGCTTGGACCGTCCCGACAGAGTAGCCGATTTTCTCCGCGAATTCCTTCTGGCGGAGGCCGAGAAATTTCCGCAGCACGGCGAGGGGGTGAAGAGTTCGAGATGCAGGCATATATACTAGTAATGCGACTTTTCAGCATCACACAATGAGATTCTGAGAGGTTCAGTGAAAAAATCGCTTGCGCATTACTAGTGGAGATCATAATGCTCGGAACCATGAGCACCTCTTCCACCTCGTCGGATATGACGACTGCGGCCGTCCGCGATTCCATCGGCAGTGCGCAGCAAGAGCCTGAATTTCTCCGGCCCGCAGGCGTGCTTAAACGCTATTCGTTTGGCCAAAGCTGGCTGTACGAGCGCCTGGCCTCCGGGGCCATCGACAGCATCGTCCTCAGGCGGAAAGGCCACGCTCGCGGGGTTCGCCTCGTGCGGGTCTCCAGCATCAACGCGCTGCTCTCCCGCGCTGCCGCCGGCGAAGCGATTTGAGCCCCTTCCTCGCATCTCACTCTCCCCTCCAATGAAAACCCAAACCCAAAAACAAAAACGCCGAGGACCATGACGGTCGACGGCGCTTCTGGAGCTTTCGAGAGCATCCGGAGCGTAGGCGACCGCAGGTCTGACCGCAAGACCAAAAAAATGAAGCGTCACACGCAATCGCAGCATCGTCGCCAACGCCCGGCTCGGCCGGTCCACCTGTCGGTCATCCTCTCCAGGGCCGGCCTTCGGGCCGACTACCGCCAGCTCGGCCGCGAGCTTGCACAACTCCGAGCCATTGGAGGTGCCGCCCAGTGAAGCTCATCCGCCAAATGATCCACGCCGCCATCCACCTCGCCCTCTCCTGCATCGAGCAGCCGCTCGCGAGATTCTATTGGTGGATTGCGCAGAAAACCGCAGAGGCCGACCAGCGGCGGGAGGCGAACAGGTGAGTGCGCTTTCCGACCTGATCGAGACTCCCAAGGTCGAGTTATTCCCGTATCAGGAAGATGCCGTGGCCTGGCTCTGCAAGCGGGGCAGGGGACTCGTGCAATCGCCGGCGGGGAGCGGGAAAACAATCATCATTGCCGCGGCCATTTACCGGGTTGTGTTCGCGAAGGCCCGCGACAGCAAGGTGCGCGTTCTCATCATCGTGAACACCCTGGAGCAGCGCGAGCAGATGCTCAGTGCGATCAAGCTCTTTCCCGGCCTCCTGGAGGCAATCGAATTGGTGGTGTGTTGCCCGGCGAGCGCCCCGGCGGACTTCGCCGCCGACCTGTTAGCCATAGACGAGTGCCACCACTCTCCGGCGCGCACCTGGCTGGCGATCATCGAGAGGCACCGGGGGTGCCTTTGGATGGCATCTGCCACCGCCTTCGGGCCAGACGAGGAGCGCAACGCCACCCTGCGCCGTCTCGTGGATGGCAACGTTTTCGTGGTACCACGGGAGGCGGTGGCCAGCCGGGTGGTGCCGGCGCACGTCCATTTGCTCCACGACACCGATTCCGGCCTGCGGGAGCCGATCGATGCGGCCATTCAGCGGGAGATCATGCGCCGCCGGACCTACAGCAAACTCGATGAGGGCGAGCTTTACGCCCAGGTGGCCGCCCACCTCTGCATCGAGATGGGTGTGGTGCCGAACCGCGCGCGCAACGCCGCCATCGTCCGCACGGTGGAGCAGCATCCGGACGATTCCACTTTGATCTTGGTCGCGCAGATCGAGCACGGGCAGGCCCTGAGCGCGGCCATCCCCGGCAGCGCGATGGCCTACTCGAAAATGGGGGCGAAGAGGCGCCGCGAGGCCATCGCGGCTTTCCGCGAGCGCAACCTAAAGTGCCTCATCGCCACCTCGCTCGCCGACGAGGGCCTCGACGTCCCGGTCGCGAACGTGCTGATCATGGCAGGCGCGGGCCGCTCGGCCTCACGGGTCGAGCAGCGCACCGGGCGCGTGCTCCGCACCTACGGCGGAAAAACCCACGGCACCGTTTACGACTTCGCCGACGAACAGCACCCCCTGCTCGCCCGGCAATCGCAGCGCCGGCAGGAGACCTATCGCCGCCTTCGGTATCGAATTCAAACTGCGCCGGCCGCGCGACTGGAGCTCGTATGATCGATACGAATGCACTGAAGGCCGCACTCTCCCTGAGCGCGCTCATGGAAAAGGACGGGCACGAACTACGCAATGCGAGCGGCAATCTGAAGTGCCTCTGTCCCTTCCACGAAGAGCGCTCTCCGAGCTTCACCATCTTCGAGGACTACCGCTACAAGTGCTTTGGCTGCGGTGCCGGGGGCGATGTCTTCACGTACTACATGGCAACGAGGACGGTGCAGTTCGCCACCGCAATTCGGGAACTCGCGCAAATGTTTGGGATATCCCCGGATCCGGCGCCGGTTTCACCTTTGAATCTCAAGCGGAAGCCGCGGCAGGAGCAGCCGCTGGAGCCCGTCGCGCCCATCCCCGAGGACCTGGCCGCGCGCTTCGAGGATGGCATCGCCTACCTCCTCGCCCATGAGGATGTGCAGGCCAAAATTGCGGAGTGGCGCGGCTGGCCGGTAGCGGCCGTTGTCGCCCTCTCCCAAGCGGGCCTGATCGCGGTGCCGACGCTTTTTCACCCGGAAGCAGAGCGCAGGGTGCGCGTGGTGGCGTTCCCGGTGTGCGCTCCAAATGGTGCAGGCCAACGGCTCGTGGGGGTACACTTTCGGCGCTTCCCAACTGGCGAGGCCGGCCACGCGCCATGGTTCTTTTATCCCGCGCGCTGCAAGGAGAAGCAGCGGCCTGGCGTGCCGGCGCTGCCGTTGGTGCTCGGCAATTTCGCCGCGGCCAAGCTGATCGTCGCTGTGGAGGGCGAATGGGACGCGCTCACGCTGGCGATCGCCGAGGGGTGGATCGGCGAGGGCGTCTCCATTCCAGAGGGCCTGGCGCTCGTGGGCGTCCGGGCGGCCAGCGGGATCAACATCTTCCTGCGGCATTGGGAAGCCGCCTGGCCGAAGGGCGCCGAGGCTCTCCTCATCTGCGATGGCGACGCCGCGGGTAACCTCTGGCGGCAGCGGCGCGTGCTGAAGGGCGGCAAGGTTTCCGACGAGCCGAGCTTCCTCGAAAAGGTGCGCGCCCGCTGCGCGCGCGCCGGCGCCATTGCTACCAGCGATCCGCACAAGGATCTGAACGACGCCTACCGGGCCGAGGCATGGCCGCCCGGATCACTTTCGCGGGCGCTCACGGCGGCCGGATTTACCCAGGACCTCCTCAAATGACCGCCGATCGCTTCAAAGTTCTCGAACCCATAGGAGCCGGCGCCGCCGGCAACGACGCGGTGCGGACGCCGCCGACCATGCGGAAGCCGTCGGAAATCTGCGCGATGACCTTCGACGATTCCGACATGATCCTCGGGGACCGGCTGCTCGCGGAGGGACAACCGCTGACTATTCTGGGGGAGGGCGGCTTGGGTAAATCGAAGCTGCTGCTGCAGCTCATCGCCTGCCAGCTTTTCGGAGCGCCGTTTCTCGGAATTCCGACGCACGGAACGCCGCGCAAGTGGGTCATTTTCCAGACAGAAAATTCCACGCGGCGGCTCAAGTACGACCTCGACCAACTCCGCGGGTGGCTGGGGCCGGAGTCATGGGGGCCGCTCGACGACGGCCTCTATATCCACACGCTCGAAACCGATGAGGACGGGGACATGTGCTTGGAGGAGCGAGCCTCCGAGATCAGCGCAATCACCGAGGAATTTGGCGCGCACGTGGTCTGCTTCGACCCGCTGAACACCTTCAGCCTTCGCGACCTCAACAGTGACTCCGACATGCGGGCCGTCTGCTCGATGATCACGAGGACCGCAAAAAAGGGCGACCCGAAGCGCGCCATTGTGGTGCTCCATCACGCCCTCACAGGGCGCGCCGGCGCACAGAAGGCGGTGGGATACGACCGCTCGAGCTTCGGGCGCAATTCCAAGGTGCTTTTCAACTGGAGCCGAGGACAGATCAACATCGCCAGCGGCACACCCGACAGCAACGACACCTTGGTCTTGGCCTGCGGCAAGACGAACAACGGCGTCCCGTTCAAGCCGTTCGCGGTGAAGCGCAACGCGGTGGGGTTCTACGAGGTGGATCACTCGTTCGATTTCGAGGAGTGGGGCGAGCAGGTGTCTGGAACCAAAGGCAAGAAGAAGCCGTTCACGCCCGACCAGGTGGCCGATATCCTCGGCGTCCAGTACCTCACGAAAAAGGAGCTAATCGCGCTCGTCATGAAGGAGGGGAAAGTCTGCCAGGCGACCGCCTACACAGCGGTCGATAAGGCATGGCGGCAGAAGCTGATTTCTTACTCCAAACAGACCAAGGCATATGGCCCGGCAGAGTAGTTTTCCAACTGATTTTCCAATTAGAATTCCAATGGAATTAAGCGCACTTTTCTATTTTCCAACAACCCCCTTTAGGGGGTTGGAATTGGAAAATAGAAATGCGCGGGGCTGGAAGAATCCCGAGGGGGCAGGAGGCGAGCCGAGAGTATGAGCGAACCCACGCCACTTTTCCGCGCACCGCGCCAGCCCTCCGGTCACCACCGGCAGGCAGATCGTGAGCGCGAAGAAGTGGCGATCGGAGACGGCCTGCGGGGAGGTGATGTCCTGCAATCTCTGGACATTGAGGAGCTGACCCAGCGCTTCGTCGCAAATGAGCAGGAGACGGAAGCAAGGTATCGCGTGCAGGGGCGACTGTTCTTCTGGTGCTGCATTCGCTTGGGGATTTCGCCAACCGCCTATGGCGGACGGCGCGGAGGGGTCTACGCGCTCCTGATGGAGGCGGGAGCGACGAAGGACGGCTGCCGCCACGCGAGCATTGCCGCCAAGGTCTATGCGAGGGTGCAGGCCGGTGAGCTTTCCGACGCCGAGTACAATCGGTTCACGTACCACGAGATGAAGGCGATCGCGGCCGGTGACGCGCCGCCGCGCCCGCGCCATCGGCGCCGCCGGCTGAAGCCCAAGGCCGATGCACCGGAGCCCATCGTCCTGCCGCCGGTCGAGCCGGAGCCCGTGGAGGAGCCGGAGCCGCCGAGGCCCGAGAGTGAGATAGCTCCCTTCCCGCCGATCAGCGGGAAGGTCACCGAGGGGGAGCGGCTCTCGCGCGTCCTCGAAATTCTGGAGATCGTGCAGGCCGGGCTGCTGGAGGTGCGCGCCATCCTGATCCCGAAGTTTCCGGCCACGTGGAACGACCTCATCACCGGCTCCCTGACACCTCTCGGTCGACTGCGCTTCGAGGCCGGCGAGCGGGCTGCGGCCCTCGCAAAAACCCCGCCCAGCTTGCTGGACCTTCCAGACATCGACGAACCATGACCAACCCCACCGACCCAAAAGACCAAGCCCCGCCGCCCATCAGCGCATTCTGGTGCGCCATCGCCCAGAAATTCGATGCCGAGTACGTACGGCTCCCGGAGGTCGAATTTCCGCCGCGCCCGAGCAAGCAATTCGCGGAGCAGACGCTGGAGGCCCGGCTCCTCGCGGCAGAGGAGGAATGGAACGGCGCGACCGTCGTGGCGGCGCTTGAATTCGTCACCTGCGGCGCCTGCCTCGTGCATCCCGTCGAAGAGGTGCGCTACTTCATCCGCGCCCGCCTGCAGCAAGCCTGCATGCTGGCGTTTTCCCTCTCCGCCCCGTGGGTAGATGATTCGCCGGTCAGACTCCAGGGGCTGAAGGAGGGGGAATTGATCGAGTGGTTTTTGGTCGATGCTTGGGAAAACTACGGCAGGAAGCTCTGGGCGCGTTCGATCTCCGAGCGCATTGCCTACGGCGACGTGCGCGAGGCCGCCGGGGTCGAGCAGGCTCTCCGCCTCGTGGCTCCCCAGCCTCCGCCAGAGAGACCGGAGAAGGTGCTGGCCCGCGTGGTGATCCCCGACATCTACCTCGAGGACGCCAGCCTAGAGCAGGTGCTCGCATCCGTGTACGATCTCGCCTGTGCGGTCGATAGCTCGGCGGCGGTGGTGCATCCCATCGCCCGGCCCGATGCTCTCGCGGCCAGGGAGGGGTGGGTGGCGGATGTTGACCTTCACGAGATTCCGTACGGCGTGGCGCTCGACCAGGTGGCCGAGTATTTCAGCCTCCGCGTGCTGGTCGGCTCCACCACGTATCTAATCCCGAGGGAGGCAGACGCTCAGGAGTTGATCACGCGGGAGTATGGCGGGGTGCCAATCGCTTTCTTCGAGGGAGAGGTCATCAGCAGCCAGGCGCGGCGCTGGTTCGAGCGGCAGGGCATCACCTTCGAGAACGGCGCCGACCTCACCTACTGCCCGAAGAGCCAGCGGCTCTGGATTTGCAACGTCTGGCCAGAGCTCGATCGATGCGAGGAGTTGCTCTTAGCGGCCGGCGTGGATATCGACCCGCTGGCCTCCCTTGGAGAGGTGTAAGGATGAGGGGAAACTTGGCAATACTTGGCAGGTCCACGCGCGCGCCCGAGGTGCTCCAAGTTGACCTCAGTTGGCAGGGTCACACGCGCGCGCGATACCTCTCTTAAGCGGCGCAAAGCGAAAGCAGGCGAAAGCCTCCTACGCGCGCACGATCGGCCCGAAGTTGACGCAAGTTGGCAGGTCTACGCGCGGGCGCGGAGAGGTGGTCTCCGAGGGCAATTACTTGGCCAGTACGCGCGGGCGCGCCCGCGTGAGTAAAATCGCCCTTTGGTAGCACAGTACGCGCCCGCGTGTGCGCGTGAGTAAAACCGGTATTTTGTCACCAATACGCGCGCGCGAGGACCACTCCGGCGGGAGTGCTTTTTCCGCGCCGTCTGCCCGAATCCCAAGGGGGCGAACGCCGCGCCGCTGGTAAACGCCTGAGGAGTAAACGGAAAGTGCCCGATCAGACCCACCCTCATGGGCCAGAAAAGACCGACATTTTGCGCACAGCACGCGCGCACCCGCGCGAGACCCGAAGCCTCCGCGAAAGGTAAACACCATGCGGGGTAAACAGCCGAATTCGCCTCACGGACCGCTCTGCGCAGGCACCTTTCCCCAGTATCGCGCGCGCGTACTGGTGCGCGAGAACCTTTCCAGCAAGGGGTGAGGTGAACACCAAAGGGGTGAACGCAAAAGGCAGACTTCGTGGGACCAGTACGCGCGGGCGCGCGCGAGACCTCGGGACCTCTCGACGCAAAGGAACGCAAAGCCTCCACGCGCACGCGGAGAGGTGTCCATGTTCGGTTTCAAACTGGATGTGGCGAGCAAGGCGCACCATGCTGCCGCTCATGGACCTTCCCCGCTTCCTCATCTGCAATTCCGGCGATGACACCGACGAACGATGCTGGGTCCTGCACACCCAGGAGCCTCGCTTCGTGGTCGAGGCCGTGGCCGGCGGCCGGGACGCGCTCGTGCTCTTCGATGCCGGAGCCGACGCCTCATCTCCCGCCGTCCAGAAAGCGGTGACCGCGGCGCTCGATTGGCTGGAGGGCGAGTGAAATGGCAGAGCCCGCCATCGAGATTTCACCTCACCCGCAGGTCTTCCAAATCGACGAAGGCGGGGGCCTGGCGCCGGTGCACGTGAAGCTGGAGAACGCCATCAGCTACGCGAAATGGAGGGCCGGGTTTTTCAAGGGCAGAGAGGTGTGGGTGTTGACCGATTCCGGATCGGTGGAGCAGATCATCCCGGCCGGCGAGATCGAGCCCAGTGCGGGGTACGGCACGATGCTGGTGAAGTGACATTTCGCGCGGATTGTCACTTTGGCCCGGTCGACGACCAGCCCCCGGCGGGCGCTTTGAGCTTGACGGGAAGAGGGTGGGCTGCATGTCGCCTACCCGTGCAGAACCCCTTCTTCCCATCCCGAGGGACGGCCAAGCCCCGCAGACGCAATGGCGCCGGCCGTGTCGGCGGCATCCGGCAAACGTGCGGCCGGATGGATTGGAGCGACTACCTCATCACGCGCCAGAATCTGGAGGCCATGCGGGTTGAGATGCACCTGATCGCCCGAGAGCACGGCTCCCGCATCAGCCCAGCCTCCAAGCCCACCTTTGGCAGATCGAAGCCGATGCAGCCCTCGCCGCGGTGGCGGAGCCAGTACGGTTGGGTTTCGTCTTTCGTCCCGGCGCTTCGGCGTACGGGCTCCTTTGAGGAAGCCGCCCGCCTGGCCATCGTGCCGCTGGAGATCGTGGAAGAGCGCCACCGCACGCATTCCGGTTTTCACCACGAGTGCCGGATCGCCCTCACCGTTTTCGCGGACAACCTTCGACGCCGGCAGGAACGTCTCGGGCGCGTGGTCGACCCGCCGCAGAGCTTCGGCGCCGGGCTCGCGCAGGTGCTCGCCGGGCGTGAAGAGGCTCTTTCGCCCCAAAAGGCCACTTCCGAGCCTGCGGAGGCCGCAGCCGTGGCGTAACAACTTTTTTGCCTGAGGGCAGCCGGCATGGCGCGCGGGGAGATCCCGCGACCGCCTTGATATTGGGCGCATGCAACACCGGTGCCCTTGGGCAAAAATCTTTGGTCAGGTGACGGAAAAAACTCGACACGAAGCTTCTGGGCCGAACGTCCGCGCAGGTAATGGCCCAATCATCTCTCGGTTACAACGAGGACGAAGAAGACGACTTCGACCAAGACGATTCTCTGCCCATGCGCACGGAGGACCGTCGCTCCACCAATCTTCGCAGCCCTGCTTTCCAGGAGCCTGCCGATGACGATCCCGAGCCCCTCCCTCTCCCACAGCCCGCGCCGAGCGTAAAGCCGGTAGCCGCGCCGCCGAGCCCCTTCGCGCAACTCGACAGCTTGCCGGCGCCGCAGGTGCCGCAGGTGCCGCAGGTGCCGCAGGTAGCCTCTCAGGTGCGATCGACGCCTCCCCAGCCCATGGCGGCAACGCAGCCGGCAGAGGAGCCGCAGGCCCGCCCGACCACCACCCGGCGGAGCGCCATCACCCCCGAGATCGCGCAAGCGGTCGAGACGCTGGAGAACCCCGGCCCGACACCTCTCTACAGCCACCGGGAGATTTGGGCGAAGCACCGCGGGCAGGAGACCCGGGGAGCCATGCAGTTCCTCAAACAAGAGGGCATCGAGACCCGTCTCGACCCCCGCGGGCAGGAGGTCTTCGACACCCACCCCGATGGCACCCTGAAGTATCGCCCGCACGTCGGGCAACCCGCGTATGATGAGACCACCGGCTCCTGGCGCATTCGCAGCCGCAACGAGAGGGGTGAGGTCGAGGACGTGGATGTCGCCGAGACCAACCGCGCCCACGTTGATCGCCGGACCGGCGATCGGTACTTCACCGATCAGCTTGGCCGGCCCATCCCGCTTGGCTCCAAGGACCCCGCCACCGTCTCTCGCAACGCCCGCCTGAGCGAGCGCAAGCGGTTGACCGACCAAAAGACCGCCTCCGCCCTGGCCATCGAGCAGATGCGGGCAGGCTTGGGCCAGACCAACGCCATGCTGGCTGATCTGCGAAAATCGGCGATCGATCCGGCCGACGGCGAAGACGCCCTCTCCGCATCCTCGGCGAAGACGGTCGGAGACTTGGAGAACGTCATCCGCAACTACCGCGCCTCAATCAGCGCCGGCGACACCTCCCGCGAGGCCCGGCAGGCGCTCGAGACCGCTGAGAGGCAGATGTCCACGTGGAAGGCCAAGCACCCCGGCTACCAGCAACTCGCCGACACCGCGGACGCAGGGAAGCGCCAGATCCAGGCGCACCGGGCCAGCATCCACGACGCTCGAGTCCGCGCCCTCGCGCTGGACGGGAGCCCGGCGATTTCGTTTCTCCCGGCCCGCACGGCGGGGACCTCCAGCGCCGACACCTCCGACCTCGAAGGGGCAGAGGTGGAGGAGCGCACCGCCCGTCTCGCCAAGGAGACCGGCAGCAGCCATTCCGCGGCGCTCGTCACCGCTCTCCACCAGGCCCAAGCCGGCGGCGTACGGTCCGCCGGCGGCCGTCCCATCGAGGAGGTGATCGCCGAGGCCAGCACACCACGGGTGAAGACCGCCAAGGCCCAGAAGCCGGAGGACATCGATACCCTCGTGGCCACTCCCGAATTCAAAGCCCTTCCGATGGCGCAGAAGGTTGCGAAAATCCGCACGTGGGTCGATCAATCGGTGGCCGCGGCGAAGGACGCCGACCCGAATTGGACGCCCGAGAAGGAGAAGGTCTTTCGCGAGCAGTTCCCGAATCGCCCCGGCTTCATGGGTGCGGTGTCGGAACTGATGCATGGCATCTTTGAGGGGGTAGTGGACACCACTCCGGAGTACGCGGCGAAGTCGCTGCGCGGCGGCGAGCTGCACTTCACTGACAAATCCGGCATTGACCGGTTCATCACTGAGCAAAGGCAGGACGAGCAATCCCGGCCAGTGTCCGCCCAGGAGCGCGCGGGCAGTTACCTTGCCATGTCGCTACACGAAGGCCCGAAGTCGGTGCTGGCACCCTTAGCAGCTTCCCTCAGTGGCGGTTTTGTCGGTGGCAAGGTCGGTGCCGTGGTCGGCTCCGCCGCTGGCCCCGCGGGAGCCGCTATTGGCAGTACCATCGGCACGATCGGCGGCGGGGCGACTGCCGCAGGCGCGAGCATGTACCGCGCTGCCGCCGATTCGTTCATCTCGCAGCTCCGGGACAAGGTTCGCAAAGAGAGGCCCGAAACGACTGAAGAGCAATGGCAAGCGATCGTCGCCAGTGTTCAGGATCAGAAGCGGAACTATGCGCTTTGGGAAGCGGTGCCCGAGGCCATCTCCGCCGCGATCCCCTTCGCCCTTTTCAAAGGCGTCGGACCTCTCCTGAAGGGTATCCCCGGCATCGAGCAATTCGTGGAGCGCGCAGCCAAGCGCGCCACTGTCCGCGCGATCAAGACGGTGGCGACGAGCACCCCCGGCAAGCTGGCCACCACCTCGGCCGGCGAGGTCGCCACCGAGACCGCCACCACCTACGGCCAGAGCGCCATCGAGGCAGAGGTGGGCTTGCGCCAGCGCGGCCTGACCCTCGGCGAGAGCGCCCAAGAGGTGGCCGGCCCGGCCATCGTCGGCGGTTTGCTCGTGGGCGGCGGGCACTATGCCGCTTCCAAGCTCGGCGGCAAAGGCGAGCAGGCACCGGGGACCACTCCTCCCCATGCCACCGGCGCACAGCCTGCAGGTGGTCCAGCCCCGACAGCTCCAACCGCACCCGCCGCCGGGGACGATGACCCGCTGAACCATCCGAGCGCCGCCTTCGCGCAGCACCACGACGCGCTGAAGGAGATGAGGGCCAAACTCACCACCGCCCGCGAGGCCGGTGATCTGGCTGGCGCGGCTGAGCTTACCGACGAGGGTATTGAGCTCTCCCAGCGGATGCATGAGAGCATCTTGGAGGCGATCAACCAGGTGCCGGAGGACCTCCGTGGCGTGCTGGCGAAGAACGTCTCCCCCGATCTCGACCCGGCCTATGCGGCGAAGCGCCTCGGCGAGACCCCTGATGGTTTGTCCGCCCTCATTGAGGTCGGGGCCGCTTTGCGGGAAGTGTACCAGGAGCTCAATTCCCTCACCCGGCTCTCCAAAATTGCCGAGCGCTCGCCGGCTCCGCCCCTCGCCGAGCGGCTGATCGACGGTTACGTTGGCCTGCGGGTAGCACGCGACCTGATGGACCTGGCCAAGGGGGGCGCGATCGCCCCGGAGAAGTTCGAGGCCCTGAGCGATCTCGGCCTCGTCCAGACGGAAGTGCGGGACGACGGCACCACGACGGCGATGGTCACCGACGACGCCCTGCCGCTGCTCGCCGAGCGCTTTCGCGCGCAGGTCGCGCAGAACCCCAGCGCGTTCAAGATCACCTTCACCCCTGGCACGCCCGGCGACATCTTCAGCACGCTCGTGGAGGGCGGGCAGGAGAAGCTGGCCGGCGCCATGCGCGGCACGGTCACCCAGCGCGCGAAGAACCGCCCGGCGCCCCTGACGCCGTTCGAGGTGGCGGTGAGCTTCCGTATCCCCACTGGCGAACAGCGCGCCACCGTCATTAAGCTGGCCGCCCGCGATGAGGCAGACGCCGAAGCTCGAGCCACCGCCCGCGTGCATCGGAATGGCCGCGAGGTGCAATCCGCGGAGGTGCTCAACCCCACGCCGACGCCCGCGAAGACGAAAGCGACCGCGAAGCCGCAGCCTGCCGCCGAGGCCGTGGAGGTGGAATTCGAGGAGCCGAAGCCGACGAAGCCGAAAGCGAAGAAGCCGGCCTCCGCGGCTAAACCGCCGGCTGAGGAGCAGAGCCCCACACCGACGCCTGCACCCGAGCAGGAAGTTCTGGCAAAAATGCCAGAAGTCACCGACGCCGCGCGAGACAACGCCGCGGCACCGGCGGCGCAGGACGAGCCCGCTTCCGTGGCCCTCGGCCGCCAGCTCTTCGAAGGTCTCTTTGCGAGCGCGATCGGCGGAGCACAAATTCAGACCGATACGCCCGCTTTCAAGCGCTGGTTTGGATCGAGCAAGCTGCGCGACGAAGAGGGCAATCCACTCCTCTTGGTGCATGTCACGGACAAACAATTCAGCACCTTCAAGCCGGGCGGGAAGAATCCGCGCATCAGCGGGCGGGCTATCTGGCTCACGAGGCCGGGCCAGCCGACGAGGAACGGCCACCATGGCGGCGGCACTTCTGTTGGCTCCCGCTCGATGCCCCTCTACGCGAAGATGGAAAGCCCCTTCGTGGTCGATGATGACACGCGCGAATTCGCCGAGGGCCTCTACGGGCGCAACTTCCCTTTCCTCATCTCGGACGCCAATCTCGCGGCACTGAAGGCCGACGGACATGACGGCGTGATCCTCTACGAGCGCGGACACGTCAACGGCTCACCCTCTGCCATCGATGAGGTGATCGTCTTCGAGCCGACCCAGGTGAAGAGTGCCATCGCGAACAACGGGAAGTTTGACCCACAAGAGCCCGGAATCCTCGCCGCCTCGGCGATCCCAGAGCGCGCCACGATTGCGCAGCAGGGTTTTCCAAAAGAGAAGCGCGCCCAGGCCGAGAAGCTTGGGGATGCCCTCATTGAGGAGGGGGTGAAGACTCCCGAGGCTCTTGCGGCATACCTCTCGAAACACTTCCCCGCCCCCGCCCGCCAGTATTCACAGGCCCTCTGGAACACCCTCAGCAGCCTCGATCCCGCACTGACCGGCGCCCATGACTGGGACGCCATCTACGCGCCCAAAGAGGAGGAGACGGGCCTCACGGCGGGACTGCAAAGCGCTGGCCAGGCCATCGGTGAAGGCCTCGACAACTACCTCTGGCAGCAGATTCAGGACGGCAAAACCGACGAGGCCGGCGACCCCTCTGCCATTCTCCAGATGGCGAAGATGGTCCGCGATGCCGGGGGCATGAACACCCAGGCCGAGGCAAAGGACTTCCTCGACCGCGCGCAGGCCGTGAAGGACGAGCACGCTGGGAAGCCGACGTATCAGGACGCGCTCCTCGACTTTGTGCGCGAGGAAGTCGGCAAGGTGGAGCACGCGGAAGATGTGACCGGCCCCGACGATTTCGCCGAGGAGCAGACACCCGGGGAGCCGTACGCCCATGCTCGCGCGCTCCAAGAGGCGGCCGGCCAAACCGAGAAGAAGAGCCTCGCGAGCGTGCAACTGACCCTCGCCCCCGACGACGCCAAGCCCTTCGTGAATTTCGCACGCAGCCGCATCCCGGACGCCGACATCTACAACGATGAGGAGGGGCACAAGGGCCGCGAGCGCGAGCCGCACGTCACCGCTCTCTACGGGCTTACCACCGATGCCGGAGCCGTGCGCGCGGAAGTGGTGATAGCTGGGCACGGACCGGTGCGGTTCAAGCTCGGCAAGCTTTCCCTCTTCGAGAACCCGGACAAGCCCTACGACGTGCTGAAAGTCGACGTCATCAGTCCCGACCTGATTGCGCTCAACAAGACGCTGCGGAAGCTGCCCAACGAGAACGATTTTCCAGACTACCATCCTCACCTGACCCTCGCCTACCTGAAGAAAGGCGCCGGGCAGCGCTTCGTCGGCAAAGAGCCGTTCAAGGATCGGCAATTCGTGATGGGCACGGTCACGTTCTCGGATGCGGACCGGAAGAAAACCGTCATCCCGCTGGGCGAGAAAGACGTCTCTGGAGACACCCAAACTTCCCCCGTGGGGGAGGAGGAATCCACCGCGCCGCTCGCGCCGATGATGGGCCTCGCCCGCTTCGTCATGGGCAAGCTCGGCCGGCTCGAAAAGTTCAGCCTCCAAGACCTCTACCACGCCGCCGACAAAGTTTTCAAAGGACGGCAAAGCGACGGCGCCTACACGTTCAAGGACGCCACCGATGCCATGGAGCTCGGCGTATCCCTCTGGCTCTCGAAGCGCAATGTCGGCAAAGCCGCGCTGGAATCCGGCGACGTGCAGGCCGGGCAGAACCTCATCGCCACTCTCAAGCGCGAGGTGCTCGACCTCCTCCCCACCCAAGGACGCCAGCGCAATACGGAGATGGAGCAGTGGCAGCAATTTTCCACGCCGCCCACCCTGGCCTTCGCGGCCAACTGGGTGGCGCACCTCAAAGCGGGCGACGTCATGCTGGAGCCGACCGCCGGCCTCGGCAGCCTGGCCGTGTTCGCCAAAAACGCCGGGGCCAATGTCTTCGTGAACGAGCTCGCGCCGCGCCGCGCGGAAGCTCTCGGCACGATGGGCTTCACGCGCGTCTTCACCGAGGACGCCGAGCAGCTCAACAACATCCTACCGCCCCGGCTCCGGCCTTCGGTGGTGGTGATGAATCCGCCCTTCTCGCAGACCGCCGGGCGGATGGGCGCCAAGCGTGACCTCATGGTCGGCGCGCGCCACATCGACCAGATGCTGAAGCGGCTCCCCGAGAACGGCCGCCTCGTGGCGATCGTCGGAAGGGGCATGACCGTCGATGCTCCGACCTTCCGAGAGTGGTGGAAGGAGACCCGCGCCAAGTTCAACGTGCGCGCGGTGGTGGGCGTGAGCGGGGCCGAGTACGCGAAGTACGGCACCCACTTCGATAACCTTTTGCTGGTGATCGACAACAGCGGCCCGACGGTCGCCGAGCCGGTGACTGGCAATGTTGACAACGTGGAGCAGTTGCTCCCCATTCTGAAAGGAGTCCGTGATGACCGAGCCGAGCCCAATCGAAGCAATCCTCCAGCGGAAATGGAGCGGGTGGAATCTCGACCCGGCGCCGCTGGAAACGCCGCTGGCGGTGAGCCTGCTCCTATGGGCGGTGGAGAACGGGGGCCTACCGGCCAAGGGGCAGGAGAGGGCGGACGCGGAGGGCAGGGCGTACGAGCTCTCCCAGATGAGACCGGAGGAGACGCTGCGGATTCTGGACAACTGCGTGGACAAGGACGACTTGGAGAAGTCAGAGACCCCGGAGAGCGCGGCGCTGAACATCTTTCGGGACCTGGCGTTGGCGACCGTGATGGAAGTGCCGCCGGATTGGGAGTAGCGGCTACGGTCGAGACGGCGACCAAGGACCGCGCCGCGGCAGATGCCGAGGCCCAGGTCTTCGACCGCTATCAGCCGACGATCAAGGTCAAGGGCGCGCAGCCCAACGCCACCCCGCTGGCCGAGAGCGCCGCCATGGCCAGCGTGGATTCGCCGGCCGCGAAGTACGCGCCGAAGCTCGACCCGCGCATCATTAAGGAGGGCATCCTCTCCGACGCGCAGCTTGAAACGCTCGTCCTGGCCGGGGCCGCGCATGAGCAGACGCTCCCGAGCGGCGAGCGGCAGGGCTTTTTCGTGGGCGACGGCACCGGCGTCGGCAAGACGCGCCAGATCGTCGGAATCTTCCGGGATAACTGGAACCGCGGGCGCCGCAAGGGCGTGTGGCTCAGTGAAAACTCCGGACTCTTCGGCGGTGCGAAGAAGGGCGTGGAGCAACTGCTCTGGGACTCCTCCGTGCTCATCCCCCATTCGAAGTCCAAGGTGGGCGAACCCATCACCGCGAAGGAGGGTATCCTATTCTCCACCTACACGACGCTCGCCAGCAAAAAGGGCGACCAAAGGACAGGCGTGAAACGCCGCCTAGACCAGATCGTGACCTGGCTGGGCAAGGACTTCGAGGGCGTGATCGCGTTCGATGAAAGTCACCGCATGGGCAATGTGCTGCCGCAGAAGGGCGAGCGTGGCATCACCGAGCCGTCCGCCGCGGCGCTTGCGGGGTTGGAGCTGCAGAAGCTCCTCCCGAAAGCGCGGGTGGTCTACCTCAGCGCGACCGGCGCCACCGACGTGCGCAATCTCGCGTACGCCGAACGCCTCGGACTTTGGGGAGCGGGCACACCCTTTAACACCGTGCGCGATTTCGTCACCAGCATCGAGGCCGCCGGCGTCGCCGCGATGGAGATGGTGGCCCGCGACATGAAGGCCATGGGGGTCTACCTCTCGCGCAACATCGCCTTCAACGGGGTGGAGTACGACAAGCTCACCCACGCGCTGACCCCGGAGCAGACCGAGATTTACGACGAGCTTGCGGGGGCCTGGCAGGTGGTGCTGCAAAACGTCGAGGCCGCGCTTGGCGAGACCAAGCAGGCGAAGAACGGTGGCGCTCGCAGTGCTGCGAATTCCAAACTCTGGAGCTCTCACCAGCGCTTCTTCAACCAGGTGCTCACCGCCATGCAGCTCCCGAGCGTGCTCCGGAAGCTCGATGAATCGATCGACGCCGGCCGCGCGCCGGTGCTGCAGATCATCAACACCAACGAGGCGCAGACGAAAGCGACGATGGCCGAGAAGTCTGCCGAGGCCGCGGAGACCGGCGAGGATGTCGACTACGAGACGATGGACTTCACCCCGCGCAAAGCGCTCATGGATTACATCGAGCGCGGCTTCCCGACCGCGCAGTATGAGGAGTACGCGGACGAGGAAGGCCGCATCAGAACGCGGCCCTCGGTGGATTCGCAGGGCAAGCCGGTGCAGAACGCTGAAGCGGTCGCCCGCCGCGAAGCGCTGCTCGAAAAGCTCGCCCGCATCCGCGTGCCCGAGAACCCGCTCGACGCGATCATTGACCACTTCGGCGCCGACCGCGTGGCGGAGGTGACGGGCCGCACGGTGCGGATCGTGCGCAGGCCGAATGCCGAGGGAGTGGCGGAGAAGCAGCGCGAGAGCTGGAGCAAGGTGAAGGGCCTCGCCGATGCCAGTGCTTTCCAGGACGGGAAGAAAGACATCCTCATCTTCAGCGCCGCCGGCGGGACCGGGATGGACTACCACGCCGACCTCTCGCGCGAGAATCAAAAGCCCCGCGACCACATCGTCATGCAGGCCGGGTGGCGCGCGGATATCGCCGTGCAGGGCTTCGGCCGCACGCACCGCAACAACCAGGCCCAGCCCCCGAAATACTACCTCGCGAGCACCAACCTTGACGCGCAAAAACGCTTCGTCTCCACGATCGCGCGGAGGCTCGATCAACTTGGCGCGCTCACCAAAGGCCAGCGGGACACCGGCTCTCAAGGGATGATGACGGCGGCAGACAATCTGGAGAACGAGTACGCCGTGGAAGCGCTCAAGGGCCTGTACCGCGACCTCATCAAGGGGCAGGTGGAGGCGTTCACCCTCGAGGAATTCGAGACCCAGACCGGGCAGCGGCTGCGCGACAAGGACGGCAATCTCGCTCCCGACGCGGTGAACATCACCCGCTTCCTGAACCGGCTGCTCAATTTCAAAGTGGGCATGATGAACAAGGTGTGGCGCGCCTTCTACGAGCGCTTCACCCACAACATCGAAGCGGCCCAGCAGCGCGGGGAGCTCGACGCTGGCATGGAGACGATCAAGGCCCTCAAGGCCCGCGTGGTGCGTGAGGAACGGCTGAATCGTGACGAGCGCAGCGGCGCCACCACCGATTACAAGGAAGTCGAACTGACCCATGCCACCAAGATCGTGCCATTCAAGGATCTTGCGCGAAAGGCTGGCGAACGCGGCTTTTACCAGAATGCGCAGAGCGGCGTGGTGTGGGCGCACTACGGCAACGGCAACACCACCGACCGCGCCACGGGGGCGGTGACCGATCAGGCCTGGCTCACCAACCATCGCGGCAGCAACAACGATGTGCCGCTCGCCCAGCTCGAAGACGCCTCCCGCTGGAAGAAGATGGATGCGGCCGAGGCCCGCCCGCTCGTGGAAGCGGCCATCGCCAAGACCCCGAAGACCAGGACCGAGACCGCGCACATGATCACGGGCGTGCTCCTGCCGATCTGGAACCGGCTGCACGGCAACAATCGCGTGTACCGCATCACCCTCGACGGCGGGGAGCGGCTGCTTGGCCGGCGCGAGACCGAGGCCAATATCGGGCCGCTCCTCCAGCAGTTCGAGCTGGCCGCGCGCAACAGCACCATCGATCCCGCGCAGGTGGTCGCCGCGGTCAATGACGGGCAGGTGGTGAAGTTCGCCGACGGCACCACGCTGCGGACGCGCGCGGTCTACCAGGACAAGCGCATCGAGATCACGGGCCCCAAGTCCGGCACCTCCCTGCCGGGCAGCTTCGGCGAGCGGATCCAGTACGAATACCGCTACTTCCTCCGGCCCGCCCAGGCGGAAGAGGCGGTAAAGGTGATCATGGTGAACAATCCGCCGGTGTCGGGCATGGGCGGCGATACCGATGCCCTCGGCGCCAGCCCGGTTTCCGCCCCAAGGAGCGCCGCAAAGCCAGCGCAGCCATGGAGGGACACCGCCACCCCGGCGACGATGGCAGACTTCACCCCCGAGGGACGCCGCGCTCTGGCTCGCGCGCGCCACCTCTTCGCCGCCGATCGCCAGCTCTTCGAAGCCTTCGGGGTCCACGACATCACGCTCGTGAAAATACCCGGCCGTGTGTCGGGCATCCAAACGTATCAGGGCCTACGGATCGACGGCGACCAGCTTGCCCGGAATCTCGCCGAGCTGGAGCGCGAAGGCCGCGACGCCGACGCATGGCTGGCCGATGCGCTCACCGAGGAGGTGATCCACCTCGCGCAAGTGGCCGCCGCCGCGCGCGCGACCAACGGGCGAGCGGGCGAATATTACGCGGAAGTTTGGAACTCGAATTTGCCCGAGGGCCTGCGGCAGAGGGCGCGCCGGGCCTATGTCGGATTCGATGAGCTCTCCGACGCGGCCAAGGGCATCGAGGTGGTTCGCATCGTGATCCAAGGCCGCTGGCAGGGGACCATCACCGAGCAGGTGTTCCGTGCGATCCGCGACCTCCTGAATTTCCTGCGCGGGATCCAGATCGAGGCCAGCCCTCTCCTCCATCATGCGGTGCGCATCACCGAGGCCGCGCTCGACCGCGCCGGCCGGCAGGTGATCGGCGAGACCCAGCGGGGCACTTCCCCCACGGGGGAGTATCGCGCTGCGGCCGCGAAGCTGGTCAGCCACCCGGCGCCTACCAAGGGCGTCGACCCGACGTCTGCCGAGCGTGCCGCCATCCGCCGCTCGTACGAATACCTCGCCGCGCAGAGCGTCTTCAAAGACGTGAGCATCGCCGATGTGCTCGAAGGGGCAGGCTACACACTTTCGGACGCCGACCGCGGGCGCGGCGCCATCATCTCGCTCTGGCGCGCCGGCGAAATTCCGAGCCTGGCCAGCGGCGACTGGAGCCTGGCCGACCCGCGCAAGCAAGCGTGGGGGGTCATCCCGCACGGCAGCGATCCCGCCCTCATGATGCGGATGGCCGAGGAGGAGCCGGAGGGCGTCGAGGCGAGCCGTGGGCCTGAAGGTAGCGCCGCCATCGCCACGAGCTTGCGCGAAGCCCTGGCGCGCAATGCTGGCGCAGAAGAGATCGGCAGCCTTGCCCGCAGCCTGGCCGGCAGCATCAAGGCAGACTTCGCCGCCGGGATCGAGGTGCACGGCCACGTGCAAGAGGTTGGCCGGCGCATCATGGTGGAGACGACCCCGAAGCAGAACGGCCGCGGTTTCACCGGGAGCCCTGCGGCTGTCCTGAATCTCTCGCGTAAGCTCTCCGTCATCTACGACCGCGAGCAAGGGGGAGCACCGTCCCCGGGTCGCCCGGCGCCAAAGCAATACGCGCCGATGGAGCAGCTCGATCTCTTTCCCCGGCCCGAGCAGGTGGAGATGGACACGGTTGAGCAGGCCCTCGAAGACGAATTCGGCGACGAGCTCGAACCCCTCGCCGCGAGCAACCCCGACAAGATTCGCCAGAGCGGCTTTCCCGCTGAAGGTCCCAGCCGCGAAGAGATCAAGCGGCGGCTGGCCGAGAGGTTCGACCTCGCCAGCCGTGGCGCTGCGAAAAGGCCCGCCGGTGCGCCCACGCCCGCGGCACCCGCCCCGGCAACCGCAGCCGCGACCAAGCCGCAGGTGACCGCTGCCGATGCGCCCGTGGGTCCGCTCGTAGTGACGAAGGTCAGCCGGCTCTACCTCGGCGCCGCCGATATCTTCGAGGAGATTCCCGGCCTCGCCTTTGTCGGCACCGCCATCCGCAAGCACATCGATCTGCAACGCCGCTGGAATGCCTGGCTCACCAAAGATTGGCGAAAATGGCTGAAGACGAACCCCCGCGCCGACCGCAAGGCGGCGATTAAGGAGTACACCCGGTACTGGCAACTGAAGGATGGCGGCCGGGAGCAGGAGTCCGCGGAGTACCTCGCCGCCGGCACGCCGGCCACTCAGGAACTCGCGAAGTTGTGGGAGGAGACCGCGAATTACTGCGCCGAGGGCAACCGCAAATTGGGTATCCGGAATTACCACCCGGAGACGAGGACCTGGCGTCTCACGTCCAAAATTTCCGCGTACACGCCGCGGGTGATTCGCCGCGACATCATGCGCGCCATCCAGAACCCCGCGCGCCACCCGAAGGAGTGGGCCGAGGTGGTCAATTCGCTGATCGAGGAAAAGCTGATCCAGAACAAGGACGAGGCGCTCGCGTGGGTCGACGCCAACCTGCCCACCGAGACCCGCTCCGACTTCATGGGCTCCATCGAGCGCGCGCGCACGCTGAAGCTGCCGACCAAGCTCTACGACTACTCCCCTCGCAACGCGGTGCGATACATTGCCCGCTGGACCGAGCGGGCCGCGCAGATTGCTGCCTACGGGCAGAAGACCACCGCCGATTCGCAGACCCTCTTCGACAAGGCCCGCGAGGTGGCGAAGTACGACGAGCGCACGGTCGAGTATATCTCGCACGTCGAGGCGCGGGTGTACGACCAGACGCCGCGCTCGGTCTGGGCGCGCATCCTGAGCGCGCTCAACTCGATCGCCACCGGCACGATGTTGACGAACCCGATCACTATCGGGACCAATTTCACGACCGGCACCGGCTTCAATTTCCAGCACTTCGGCTTTGGCAACGCCCTCATGGGATCGATCGCCACCTTCCGGGCGCCGTTCGAGGCCATCGAGGAAGCCTACGTGCGCGGCATCATCCAGGACGACCTCATGGACCTGACCGCCGACGTGGAGCGGCTCGATTCACCGCTGGCCGAGAAAGCGCAGGCCGCGACTTCCTTCATGCTCAAATGGAGCGGGTACAACCTCAGCGAAATCCTCGTTCGCGCGCAAAGTTTGCAGTCGGCGAAGGTGCTCCTCCGGCATGGGCTCAAGGCGCTGAAGACCGAGCCCGACGGTCTCGCCGCGCGCGAATTCAAGGCGTTCGTCGGTCGGCACGGCCAGAGCGTCGAGAAGCTCGTGGCGGAGGACGGCGATGGCCCGAGGACCGATGCCTTCTACCGGCGCGCGGTGAACGAGATCCAGGGTGGCTACCGAATCGATCAAACGCCGGTGTTCGCCAACACGCCGCTCGGGCGCTTCCTGCTCAAGTTTCAAAAGTGGGGCCTGCAGATGACGCGCGCTTTCATGAAGCACGTGATCGACCCGGCCCGCGCCGGCGACATCCGCCCGCTGATCCGCTTCGCGATCGTGGCCGCGCTGGTCGGCGCCACGGTCGACGAGCTCAAGGAGTTGCTCTTCGGCTCACCCAAACGCGGGGCGAGCTGGGACGAGATTGGCAAGACGATGGACGAGAACGAGAGCCGCGGTCTCGTGCTGGCCGCGCAGAAGGCGTGGCTCACGCTCCTGAGCGCCGGTTCGCTCGGAGCGCTGGGCAACATGAGCCAGATGACTCTCGACGTCTATGACCGCTCGAAGTTCAAAAACCCGCTCGACCCTCCCGGCATGGCGCTGGTGAAGAACGTGGGCGAGATGGGCCTGCGCGCGATCGAGCAAGGCACCCTGACCGCCGCCGACCTCAACGACATCGCCCGCAGCCAATTCGGCATGGTTCGGACGGTGGAGAGTGCCGGCGCCAAGGCCCTGACCGCCGCTGGCGTTGAAGCGCGCCCGGTGCAGATCGAGATGGCCCGGCAGGATAGCCAGTGGCTTGGCGGATACCTGCGCCGCTTCGCTGCCGAGCACAACCAGGAGGGTGGTCGCACCTCTCTCGGCCGTGCGGCGAAGACTCCCGATTCCCCCTTCCTGCGCGAGCTCACCGATTCGCTGATGATCGGCGATGCGGAGGCCGCGAAAGAGGTGGCGCGCGAGCACCTGGCCAACTTCCAGGGCAAGGCCCGCGAGGTGGAGGCCGAGCGTCTGCGCGACATCATCCGCGGCCGCCAGCCGGTGAAAATTCGCGGGGCCAGCGACACCACCACGGTGATCTTCCTCGATTGGGCGAAGAGCCGTCTCCCGGCCGAGGACGTGGCCCGCATCAGAAAGATCGATCAAACCTACCGCCGGACGGCCCATGCCTCCGGGCTGATGAAAGCTCCCCAAGCCGTCGACCCGCGCAAGCTCGAGGAGAAGCGCGAGAAATTCGGCATCAAGAGACCCGCCGCCACGCCGTAGCAGACCTTCCCCAACAACCATCAGCGAATCGAAAGACCCACAAAACTATGTCCCGCAAAAACGACGCCGCCTACACCTTCGCCGAAGGTAGCCAGTACGACCCAAAGAACCCCACGGCGCGCCGCCGCGGCACTGCCGAGCGCGATCCGTATACGAATCGCCTGACCGGCCGCGAGGTCAACCACCTCGGGCTCCCGATGGGCAGCTCGCACCGCGGCGACGGCAGCACTCTCGGCGGCGTGACGCCGACCACGGATAGCCGCACGCCTTCCGACTCGTGGGCGAAGAAATTCCCGACCTTGCCCAATGGGCAACCTCGCCCAGCCGCGCCCGGCGATTTGCCGCTGCCGAGCCCTGCGGTGACCGGTCCGCGTACTCCCCAAGTGGTTGCTGGCGCGGCCAGTATCGCTGCTCGTGGAGGTACGGCGGCGCCGCCGCAGCTACCCGTGCCCGATCCCGGTGCGATTGTCGCAGCCGCCACGCAGCAGGCCGCGCAACCCGCGCGGACGCTCGGGGCGGCCACACGCGCACCGAGCCCTGGCGCCCTCCCTTTGCCGGTGCCGTTGATTCGCGCCCCCGCCGATGGCAGCCGTGCGAATTTTCGTACCCAGTACGGCCCGGTGGCGGTGAGCAACGGCTTGCCCAAGCCGCAGCTTCCCACCGTCGCCAAACCAGCGGCACCGACCTCTGCCCTGCCGTCCCGCGCGGCTGCGCTCACCGGCGCCGGCGGGTCTCCTCGCCCTCCCGTGGTGGGGGCCACGGCGTCGGCACTTCCTTCGCCGGTCATGGGTGACCTCAAGGCAGCCGAGGCTGCGCTTCCGCTGCCCGGCCCGAAACCACCCGGCGCTGGTCCGTACACGCCGCCAGCGACTCCTGGAGTCTTTGGTGACAACGGCCTGGCGCACCGCGCCTTCGCCGCCATGGGCCTCGCCAAGACGCCTGTGGTCAACCCTCCGGACTTTCCTCCCGCCGGCCAGCCCGGCGGGCGCCCCGGCGGCACCGGCACGTCGTCGCTGCCCGTGCCGGACCCCGCGTATGCGAACGACAAGGCGTATTTGAAGGCTCCGTTCCCGAGCGGGACGTCTGCCCAAGCGAACACCCCGCCGCTCCCGGTCCCCGACAAACTGCGCCTGACCGCGGGGAACAAGCAGCCGATGAAAAAGCCGCTGGGGGCGTACTGACGCCATGGCCAACAAACATTCCTTCTCCTTCGGCGGCACCGCGCAGGAGATCAAGAAGCCCTTCCCGTTCGCGCTCATGGTGGGGCAGACCTCCATCGAACAGATGGTGCCGGTGCTGCTGAACCCCGACGGCTCTTTTATCTTCACCGGGACGATCTCCTCCGCGCTCCCGGCCGGCACGGCGATCATCGGCAAAGTGGGGATCGATCAGACCACACCTGGCACCACGAACACCGTTTTCCCGATCCGCCGCGGCACGCTGGTGGGCAAGAGCGGCACCTGCAACGGCGCGAGCCAAACCGTGGCCGCGGCGAACGCCGAGCGCTCGTATTTCAGCTTTCAGAATCCGAGCGGCAACTCCGGAACGATGTGGGTAGACCCACTCGGCGGCACGGCCGCCAGCGGCTCGCCGCGCATCGAGGTGGAGCCCGGCAAGGGGTTCGCCTGGACCGGCGAGGCAGTGCCTACCAACGCGATAACGGTCATCGGCACCAATGGCGAGAAGTGGACCGCGTACGAATACTAGCCCATGGACCTTTACTACAGCGGCGTGGCGGATTTTGACTGGAGCAACCCGCTGAATTGGTGGGAGGACTCGGGCTACACGATCCCGGGAGCGCCGCCGACCGGCTCCGAGAACGTGTTCATCGATGCGGCTGTGACTTCCGCTTCCGGCTCGCCGCAGTGCGTGAACCTCACCGTGGGAGCGACGGGCATGGTTGCTATCTACATCCTCGTGACGGGCGATGCCGTGGTGGCTTCGGGCGCGGTAGTCGGCGGCGGTGGCCTCACCATCGCGGGGGCGCTTACGCTCGGCGGCACCCTCGCCGTCGCGGTGACCTGCGACACCTGCACCATTGCGAGCGGAGGCTTGAACCAAGGGACGATCTCCGCCAGCTCGTCGGCGACGATTGCCTCCGGGGGCACGAACGAAGGTACGATCAGCGCACCTTCGATGATCCTGAGCGGCGTCAACGCAAGCCCCGGCATCATCAACGGCCCCACCACGATCAACGGCGAGAACTCGGGCACCATCGTCGGCGCGGTGGTAATTGCCAGCGGGGGCCAGAATCCCGGCGCCGTGACCTTCGGCGCGGCCTCGACCATCCAGAATGGCGGCAGCAGCAGCGGCACGATCACGGCGACGACCATGGCGCTCGATGGCTCCAACACGGGCACTATCATCGCGGGCGTGACGATCGGCAGCACCGGCAACAACGGCGGCACGATCAGCGGGAGCGCATCCATGAGCGGCGGAAGCGCCAGGAGCGGAGGGACGGTCACGGGTATTCTTACCGCGCCGGCCACCGACAATGGAGACGGCACCTTCGGCTATGCGCCCGGCGCCCTCGGCAGCTTCGGCACCCTGAAGCTCACCGGGATCTCTGCGGGAGGTGGCGGCCCGAGCGATGTCTTTGGGCTGGCGGTGTGACCGATTAACGCCAGCGGGCGCTGGGGGTGGGGAGCCATACATCGAGGGGCTTGTATTTGATGCCCCTGGCGATCAGAACGTGCGCTGTGGAGAGGCGATCAAATATCGAGAGCATAGGCATTCCCGCCTTCTTGCGCGAATGGAGCGCGTACATCCGGCGCCTGGCCGAGGACCGAGCTAGATGGAAAAAGGAAGGGTTGAATTTGCCCGTAAACGTTGTTCCCACCGGGTACGAGCAACGCGATTTCGCCAGCGAACTCTTGGAGTTTCTGAAGCCGCTGATGACAATCATCCGGACAACCGTGATCGATGCCTTGACCCCGCTCCTGCAGCAGGTGCCCGACGCGCCTCTGCTCTTTCATATTCGATCACCGATGCATTTAGAGCGGGTGAACCAGATCGCCGCCGGGTTCCAGGCGGGAGACCTCTTGCGTCTTTGCGTGGATCGCGAGTACCTACCCAAAGGGGTCTCGTTGAGAGGGAGCATCGACAGCTCTTTGTTGGACTGGTCCGACGCATGCAGATTTGTGGCGCTCAGCGCTGATTTTACATTCAATGAGCTCGGCAAAGACGCCTGCGCGGCCGCAATCGCCAATGTGCTCTCGCGTAATCTCGATGGGCGGGAGATCGCCCTCTCGCTCGTCGAATTCGCTGTCCTTCAGCTACACTTCGGGAGCGTCATTGCCATCGCCGACACGTTTGGTGATAGCGCGACCGTGCAAAGCCTTGAGTCACTGAGCGAGAGCGCGATGGAAACCCAGGAACAGACAATGAAGAGAGCGGCGCAAAAGCGCCGAAAGGGTTGGTTCGGATGAACGAACCTGCCAACCACCTCCGCAGGGCAAGGTTGCCTTGCTGGCGCCGCGGGGGTAGGCGTGCTGGTGTGAAACGCCTCCTCCTCGTGTTCGTGGCCGCGGTCTACGCCGTCGCCGCGGCGGCGGCCGGCGAGTTCAAGCTGCCGGTGCCCTTCGTCATCCTGGACAATTCCAAGGGTGATTTCTGCAAGCCTACGGTGGAGAAGGTGAGATCACTTGTCGCCGAGAGCGCCGCCGTGCGTGAATGGCTTCGGCAGGGGGTGTACACCGAGAAGCGCTTGGTTCTCGAGATCGTGGCCGACGATTCGCGATCCGTTTCCGTGCCGGTGGCAATGGTATGGAAGCTCGTCGGCATCGGCGGCGAGAGTCGGATAGTCGGGGAAAAGTCGCTCACTTTCGGCTCCGGGCTCATCGCCACGCGAGTCAACGCCGACGACCTGATGAGCGCGACGCGCGATGTGGTCCACCGGCTCGTGGACTCGAAATAGTCCTACGCCCCCTTTTTCTTCGGGGTCTTCCGCGCTCTGAGGGAGCGGAGATAGGTGACGATCGGTGCCTCTTGCGCCGCTTCGGCTTCCACGGCGTCCATCGTCTCGACAAGCAACCTGTTCGCCAACTGGGCGGCAGGGACGTCCGCGAGGCCGGCGTGGGCTTTCAAACGCTCCCACGTGGGCGTTGCAACTTTCAATTGGACGGAATCGGCCATTTCCAAGCCATACCCCCGACGGATGCGGAATGCAACCTTTTTGGAAATTGTGCTTGCAGAACATCCGAGTTGGATGTTTAATGGATGTTGCATGAACAAACCATTGCTCCAAAAAAGTGAGCGCCAAGGTGCTGGTAACACCTCGGCGCTCGGTAACCAAATCAGCCAGGTCGGCATCTTCGGTCGCTTCCAAGGTAGCGACGATCACGCCTTCCCGTCAAACCCTCCGCCCTTCACGGGCGAGCTCGTGGAGGAAGAGAGCCCGTTCCTCCACGGCGCCCAGGCCCACTGGAGCGAGGAGATGTCCCTCGCCCTCGGTTGGCCCAGGATGATCGGAGGTGACCTGTGAAAAAGGCCCTCACCAAATCCAAGCGGCCGGCGGCGGCGAAAACCGCAGTGTCGCCCGCGCGCACCCTTACCCCCGCCGAGGATCTCTATCAGGTGGAAAACCTTCTGCCCCCGGCGCGGGTGAAAATGCTGGGCCTGGCCCGCGTCTTCGGCCTCACCCTCGAAGAATTCGTGCGCCAATACCGCCAGCGCAAACTGCCCGGCCAGCCGCAGTTCAAGGACTTCAAGTTGCAGATGAAAATCCCGAAGGTGACGCTCGTGGTCGACGGGCCGGTGCCGCCGCCCTTGGCCGCGGTCTTCCGCTACTACGGCGGAATGCAGGAGTGGAACCGCTCGCAGTTTCGCGGCGGGGTGGAGTGCGATCTGGCCGATCACCTCTACCATCCGACCACCGGCGAAATCCTCAAAGGCCGCGCCACGATCTGGCAATGGTTCGCCGATGGGCAGGACGCGCGCTACGCAAAAGTGCGGGAGCAGGCCGCGGAGGAGAAGCGCCAGCGCCACATGATCGAGGTCGACCCAGCGGCCCGGCAGACGTTCACCATCACCCTCGACGATGCCGCCGCGACCTACCTTCAAGGACTCCAAGCGGAGTTTCCAAACCTCAGCCCGGAGCGGATGCTCGCGGGCGCCGCGAACATGCTCTTCTCGGTGCTGGTCGACGGCTCGCCGTTTGATCGCGAAACCTTCGCCGCGGTCACCGAGGAGAAGGCCCCGGTGCAAATCGCCGCTCCGCCCGAGCAGAGCCGCGAAGCGCGGTGGGCGACAGCGTTGCTGGAAACGTTCGCCACCGCTGCGGATGCAGATCAGGCGACGAAGCGGCGGTGCCGCGAACTGGCCGGTCGCCTCATCACCGATCCGACCAAAGGCAGACGGAGCGGCATGCTGCAGCCGCTGGTGCTCGCCCTCGGCGCGATCAGTGAGGGCTTGCCCGACGCGCAAAGCGACGCGCAGGAAATCGCCGCCATCATCGCCGTGGAGGCCCCGGCCGATCTCGCGCTCAACGCCTCCGCGATCCCCGCCCGCCGCAAAGGCCGCGCGGGCCGCAAGGTTGGGAAGGTGGTGCGGAAATGAAGCTGCTCCTTTCCACCCGCCGGATTCTGGCCTTCCCCGTCTCGCGCCGGTCGCCCGCGCAAGCTGAGCCCGAGAAGGACCTGCAGGCGCTTCTCCGCACCTGGACTCCGCGCGAATACATGCGCTGGAACGCCCGCCACGGGATCGCCATGACCGAGGCCCTGCGCCAGCGCTGGAAGTGCGTGCGCTGCCGGGAAGTGCTGTACGTGCGCCTCCGGCGGATCGCGCTGGAGGAATACGCGAAACTCTACACCCAGGCCGAGGAGCCGCAGCCCGCCGGCCTCCGCCGCGCCAACCGTGAGGAGGTGCTCTCGTGAGCCTCGAACTCGTCATCACCACCACCGGCCTGCGCGCCACGCTCGAGGTGCCCATGGACATCCCGACGGCTCACCAGCTCGCCGCCGCCGCGCTTCGTTTCGAGTGCGAGCCAACCGACCTTGCCGGCGTGGTTCTCGATCTCGCCTTCACCGACGAGGAGCGCGTCCACCAAGCCGCCGCGCATCTCGCGCTGCGGAAAGCCGAGCGCAGCACCCCGCCCGTGCTCGTCACCGCCTACGGGCAGACGTTGAAGCCGGGCGAGTACGTGGCCAGCGTCATGAAGGCGCTCGCGGGCGGGCAGACGGTCCCCGTGGCCGTCCGCGCCGCTCAGGCATTCCTCGACGAAATCGACGAAACCGGCAGCGCCGGGGAGGAGGCGCAATCGCCCTTCCTCTGGATCCGCTGGAAGGCCCAGGCCGACGCCGCGGGCATGCGCGAGGCCACCGCGTGGGATGGCCGCGCGCTCATCCGCGAGGCGTACCAGCACCAATGGGCCGGCACTCTCGGCCCGTCGATCGATACCGTATGCGGCTGGAGCGATGAGGGCGCCGCCATGCTGGCCTTCGGCCTTGCCCACCCCGAGCTCGCCGCGGCCGCGTGGGAGCACTTGGTTGAGGAAGATGCGGGCAACAATCCGGAGCCGCCGCAACCGCCGGAGCCGGTGCGCGTGCTGCTCCTCTGGGTCATGCGCCATCACACGTGGCCAGCCCAGTGGCCCCTCGAGTAGCGGAACAGCTTTTCATGCGCCAAGAAGAAGGCCCGCCCCGGAATGGGGCGGGCCTTCGAGCTTTTGCGATTTCCGCGTTGCTACGCCTTGAAGTTCGCGAGCGCTCCTTCCTGCTTCTTGCCTTTCGGGCGCACGCGCTCTTCGTCCTCGCGAACGGCTTGGAGGAGACCCTCCAAGTCTGGTGTTTTGGATTCGATCATCTGCCCCTTGTAGAATGATCGTCCGGGGGTGGTGGCACTTTCAACGAGCCGGCAAACGTCGATGCCCTCCATGCGATCAGCGATCATTGCCCGAACGTCGTCGGGAAGTTCCGCTGGGGTTACTTCGATATGCACCGTTGATTTTGGCGCATCGATGCCGCGACGAAAGGCCTCGGCCTGGTCCAGTTTGAACCGTAGTTTCATCTGTCTTGTGTGAGCGGTTTTTTAGCGAGGTCGCTCTCGTCCTCGTTTTTGTAGGCCCGTAGGTGCGTGAGCAGATGGGCCAAGCTCCGCTCACGAGGTAGAGCAAAGCCGATGATCGACGCTCGGGCAAGTTCCATCTTTCCCGGAACTTGGCGGAATATAGCGGAAGTGTTCCTACTTCTGTTCTTACCCGGCCGTCTGCGCCGGTGTAAGTTGCTGAAAATCAGGGAGAAGAGGGCGAATCTGATCGAACCAATAGCTCGCCAGCACCATGCCGCCCATGATGCACGCGCGCAGGCAGCTTGCGCTGAGGCCGGTGACCAGCGCGTACACCGCGAGCAAGGGCACGATCAGCAAGATGGCGGTGCCGCGGCTCACCCGCAGCGGCTTCAGCAGAAACCAGCAAAGCGCCGCGAGCATGGCCACGTTCAGCCCGCTCACCGCGAAGAGGTGCATCGTGCCGGTTTTCTGGAAGAGCTCCTTCACGTCGTCCGGCGTTTCGCCGCGCAGGCCCAGCACCATGCTTTCGATCAGCGCGGAAACCTCCGGGGCGTCCTGGAGATCGAGCTCCAGCCGGCGCGAGATCGCCCGCTGCGCCGCGATGGCGAAGCGCTGCACCGCGGCGCCGTGGCCGTGGCTCACGATCGCGCAATCGACCGCATAGCGCGCGCTGATTTCCTGGTGAATCCCGCGCCGGCGCAAGTAAGCCGCATAATCGAACTGCCCCTCGTTGCGCGGCACGTCCAGCGGCTTGATGGAGCCGAGCACCTTCACCCGGTCGCCGTACGCTGGGACCGGCCCCGGCCAGCGCACGCGCACCATGGCTTGGGCAGGAAGGACGACCCCGCGCACCTCGAGGCGCTCCAGCTTGAGGTCGAAACTGCACGTCACCGTGCTGCCCGCTTTCTTCTGCTGCTGAGGCTCGCTCCAGACGAGGCCGGTAGCCTGCGCCATGGCGGGCCTCGGCCCGAGCAGATCGGCGAGCGTCTTCGCCTCGCTCCCGTGATGGCGCACCGCATGAAGCGCGAAAAACGCGGTGGCCACGAAGAGCAGGCACACCCACGTACGGCGAGTGAGGACCGCCGCGGCGGCGGCCGCGCAGGTGGTGATCAGAAGCGGCGCCAGCGGCGCTTCCCAGGCATCGGCGAGGAAAATCCCCGCGACGGCCGAAAGCGCGGGGCCGGCAAACGGCTGGCGCGGACGCAGCTCCCGGAGTTGCATGCGGCGAGGCTATGCCGGGAAAGCGGCGGAGCGCGAGCGCGAAGCGAAGGGTGTTGTCTACCCGAGATGCTTCTTCAAAAACTCCAATCCCGTGGCCAGCGCATCGAGGGCGGCGCCGGGGGAGAGGATGTGGCCTTCGTTGAGATAGAAACGGGTCTCGTGCGGCGTCCCTTTTTCACGCAGGAGACGCTGCACTTCGAGGGCGCGCGCAAAGGGGACGCGGCGGTCTTCCTTGCCGTGCACGATCAGGGTTGGCGGAAGGCCCTTCGCCAGCTGGGCTGACTCTGCATCGATGCCGCCGGCGAGCTCGACCACTGCGCGGACCCGCGGATCGCGCACGGCCAGCGCCATGGCGAGGTAGCCCCCGAGCGAGTAGCCCATCACGCCGAGCCGCGCGGGATCGACGCCCGGCTGCGCCGCCGCATAGGTGAGCGCATCGCCGAGCGTGGCCAGCCAGCGCCCGGACTCGGCGGCGATCGTGGCATCGCTCGCGTAGGTGGTCCCGGTGCGACCGAAGTAATGCACGAGGAGCGTGCCGAGGTCCTGCGTCGCCACGGCTTCCGCAAAGTGCCGGACGTAACGGTTCGCGGCATCGATCCCGCCCGCGCCGTGGAGCACGAGCACGGCGGGATGCCGTCCCACGGTCGCGGGCGTGAAGAACTCCACGCGGATACGCTTACTGCCGCTTTGGAAGTAGTCCTTGCTAGATCCCGGAGGCCGTGCGCGGGTGGCGGTGTCGAGCGCGCTGACCGTGGAGGCGAGCGAGGCCGATTGGCCGCTGGCCGGCGAACTGCTGCACAAGAGGCCGTTTTTCTTGAAGTGTTTCTGCGCCATATAAACGTATCGGAGCACGGGCCCCGCGAGAATGCCCTGATGATGGAGCACAAAAGTACCGGAACCGGTGACAATGCGCGTGGCGGGGGCGGGCGGCGCGGAGTATCGGTAGCGGACAACCTCACAACATTATGGGCAAAGAATTCAGCATCACCCCTCGCGAAGTGCCGCACGTGGAAACGAAGCATCGGCGCATTGCCTCGCCCATTCCGCATCCGGATTCGCTCGTGACGCTGGAGAAGCTGCGGGAGTTCGAGCCGCAGTCGATGCGGGGGCAGCCGCCGATCGTTTGGGAGCGGGCGGAGGACATCTATATTTACGACAAGCATGGGAACCGGTGGCTGGATTGGTCGAGCGGCGTGCTGGTGACGAATGCCGGGCACGGCGTGCCGGAAGTGCGGCAGGCGATCATCGATCAGGTGCAGAGCGGGCTGATCCACAACTACTGTTTTCCCAGCGAGGAGCGGGCGAAGCTTACGCAACTCCTCGCGGAGGTGGCGCCGGAGGGGCTGGATAAGGTCTTCCTGCTTACGACCGGCTCGGAGGCGACGGAGTGCGCGATCAAACTAAGCCGTGCGCATGGAATCAGTGTCGGCGGGAAAAAGAAGATCGGGATCGTCGGATTTGAGCGCGGGTTTCACGGGCGCACGCTCGGCTCGCAACAGGCGGGCGGAATGGCGGGGCAGAAGGCGTGGATCGTGAATGAAGATCCCGCGATCATCACGGCGCCGTTTCCGGATGGGTTTTGGCAGGAAGAGACTAGCTTCGAGGGGTTCCTCGCGCGGATCGAGGCGGCGGGGCTGAAGCCGGAAAACATCGCGGGCGTGATGATGGAAAGCTACCAGGGCGTCGGGCCGGATTTCGCGCCGGTGGAATACGTGCGCCGCTTGCGGGAATGGTGCACGCAACACCAGGTGGTGCTGGTGATGGACGAGGTGCAGGCCGGGTTCGGGCGGACCGGAAAGTTTTGGGCGTTCGAGCATTACGGCATCACGCCGGATCTGATTTGCTGCGGGAAAGGGATCACGAGTTCGCTGCCGCTTTCGGCGGTGATCGGCCGGACGTCGATCATGGATCAATTTCCGCCCGGCTCGATGACGAGCACGCACACGGGCAACCCGGTGTGTTGCGCGGCGGCGATGGCCAGCATCCAAAAGATCCAGCGGGAAGATATGACCGGCAACGCGGCGCGGCTGGAGCCGCTGCTGCTCGAAGGGCTGAAGAAGATCAAGGCCGCCCATCCGGAGGTGATCGGCCATGTCTCCGCGCATGGGCTCGTCGGCGGCATGCAGACGCTGGTGCCGGGGAAAAAGGAGCCAAATCACGACCTGGCGCACGCGATCATCGAGCGGTGCATGTGGAAGGGGCTGCTGCTCTTCGCGCCGGTGGGCGCGTGGGGGCAGACGGTGAAGATTGCGCCGCCGCTGAGTGTGTCGCGCGACGCAATGGAGGAGGGGATTGCGGTGCTGACGGAGGCGACGCGGGAGGCGGTGACGGCGATGAAGTAGCCTAGGCCTCCGGATCGTCGCGAACGATCACCGGTTGATTGACGAGCGAGACCAGCACGAAGCTGACGAGCATCAGCAGATACCAGGCGATCAGTTTGCTGAGGGGCACCAATTGCCAGCCGCGCGCTTGCGCGGGGTAGTGCCAGATGTGCGCAAAGGTGGCCGTGTTTTCGGCGACCCAGATGAAGAGCGCCACCAGCAGCCAGCCGAGCAGGAGCGGCATCCGCCGGTGCGTGCGCCGAATCCGGAAATGCACGAAGCTGCGCCAAAAGAGGGCGACGCTCGCCGCGATGAGCAGCCAGCGAAGATCCGGCACATAGTGATGCGTGAAGAAATTGATATAGATGCCGAGGGCGAGCACGACCGTGAGCCCGCGGGGCGGATAGTGTGAGAAGCGGAAATCGAAGAGACGCCAGACGCGCGCGATGTAGCTGCCGACGGCGCTATACATGAAGCCGGCGAAGAAGGGCACGCCGTACAGGCCGATGTGGAAGCGCTCCGGGTAATGCCATGACTGAATCGAAGCCGAGGTTTTGAAGAGCTCCATGCCGGTGGCCACCAGGTGAAAGATGAAGATGACCAGCGCCTCGCGAACGGTCTCGAGCTTGAAGACGAGGAGCACGGCTTGAAAAAGGAGGGCGGCGAGGAAGAGGAAGTCGTACCGGGGCAGCCCTTCGATCGGGTACCAGAGCTTGGTAAGCAGGATGAGCGCGAGGAGGTAGCCGCCGAAGATGCAGGCGCGCGCTTGCTTCAGCCCGAAGAACCAGAGGTCGCTCAGCAAAATGGCCGGCGGACGGAGGGTCATTGGCTCGGCTCGCGCCAGTGGGCGTCGCGGAGAGCGGGGAAATCGCGGCGCCAGGCGGTGACTAGCTCGGGATCCAGGCTGGCGGCGAGGACTTGTTCGCGCTCGCCGGCATCGGCGATGATGATGCCGTGCGGGTCGACGACGACGCTGCGGCCGGCGTAGGTAAAGTTGGGCTCCGCGCCGACGCGGTTGACGCCGACGACCCAGGCCTGGTTTTCGATGGCGCGGGCTTGCAGGAGGGTGAGCCAGTGCTGCTGGCGTTTGACCGGCCACAGGGCGATGACGACGAAGAGGCTCGCGCCCCGGCGGGCCGCGGCGCGGAAGATCTCCGGGAAGCGGAGATCGTAGCAGATGAAGGGGGCGACCTTGAAGCCGGTGCAATCGAAGGTGACGATTTCGCGGCCACGCTCGTGTGCCTCGGCTTCGCCGCCGAGGCTGAAGGGATGGATTTTTTGGTAGCGCGCGAGGAGCGCGCCCGCGGGCGAGAAAGCGACGGATTCGTTGCGGCCTTGTTTGCCGAGGCCGGGGTTGACGAGGCCGCCGATCACATAGACTCCGTGCTTCTTAGCCAGGCCGGCGAGGAAGGATTCGTCCTCGGCGGCGGCCGTTTGCTTGGTGACGGCGACCTCGAGCGAAAAGCCGGTGGCGAACATTTCGGGGAGGACGACGAGGGAACCGGGCACCGGGGCTGCTTGCGCGAGCAGGGTCTCGGCTTTGCGGTAGTTGGCGGGCTTGTCTTCCCACGCGAGGTCCATCTGGAGGGCGTAAACGTTCATTAGTGCCGCTTAAAATTCCTTCTCGTGCTTCGCCTCGAATTTCTCGGGCGCGCCGGGGAGGAAATCGATGACTTGCTTTTGGTTACGGAGCCTTTCCTGGAGCTTCGGAACGGCGATCCCCTGCACGGCTTGGTTTTCGCGCGCAGCCTGCGCAGCGGCGACTCCGGCCGCGTGGCCGACCATCATCCAGGTGCTCTCGAGGCGGAGCGTGCAGTACGCGACGTGCGTGTAACTAGCCGCGCCCGGCACGAGCAGGTTTTGGCACTCGGCACCGGCCGGAGTGATCGCGCGATACGGGATTTGGTAGGCATAGCCGAGACGCCAGATGCGGCCTTCGTTGATGAATTGCGTGGGGCTGAGAGCGAGCCGCTGGATGTGATGCGAATCGATGAAATGGCTGCCCACGGCGATGGCATCGGGCTTGCGTCGATCCTCCTGCACATCGCCTTGCTTCACTAGATAGGCGCCGCGCATCCGGCGGGCTTCGCGGACGTAAATTTGGTAGGGCCAATGGCCGTTGTCGGCGAACTCGTCCTTGGCGAGACCCCATGAGCGCATCTCGTTGCGCACGTTCTCGGGCACGGCGTCATCGGTGGCGAGGAAGTGGAGGAGGCCGCGGGTGTAGTCGGTGTGATCGGCGACGATGCGCTCGCGCGTGGCATAATCGCCGTCCGGGTAATCGCGTTGCGCGCCGAAGTGGCCCATGGAGATGATCGCAGCCTGTTTATTATTGATCTCGCGCTTGTCGTCGCGGCCGGGGCAGTGCCGATACATGTCGATGAAATCGGTGAGCTTCAGCGGTTCCCTGGCCACGGCTTTTTCGCGCAGCCAGTTTTCGAGCAGGCGATAACGGGCGCGGTCGTAGTGCTCGGGTCTTGGGATGGGCACGCTCCTTTCGGGATCATTGGAAAAGAGGAGGCGCCAATTGTAATTCATCACGGTGCGATCGGCGGCGCCGTCCTGGAAATCCTTGGCCCAGCCGCTCAGGCCCGGCAGGAGCTTGCCTTGCTCATCGACCGTGGCGGCTTGGCGCGGATTTTTGTCGAAGCGAATGCCGGCGGCTTCCTCCTGAAACTCGTCGCGGGCCTCCCGCCCCCAGGTGTACTGCACGCCGGCCCGGACCATGAGATCGCCTTCGTAGCCGGCATCGATGAACACCTTGGCGTCGAGCGTAGAGCCATCGGTGAGCGTGATCTGGCGGATGCGCGCGCCGGCCTTCTGCACCTTATCGACGCGCAAACCGTAACGGACTTTCACCTTGGCCTCGGCGAGGAGCGCGAGGAAGACCTGCTCCGCAATTTTCGACTCGAAGTAGTAGGCGGGCTGGTCGCTGCCGTAGCGCTGGCCGAGGCGCTGATAGAATTCCAGCGCAATGCCGCCGAAGGTCCATTTGAGCATGTGCTCGGTCTCGGCCGTGCAGATGCCGCTCGTGTTGAGTCCGCCGACATGGCGCGTGGGTTCGATGAGGATGACGTCGGCGCCCTCGCGCGCGGCCGCGACCGCCGCTGCGATGCCGCAGGGGACTCCGCCGTAAACAGCAACATCGCAGGATTCGGCGACAGCGAACCGCGTGAGGAAAAGGGCGAAGGCGAAGACGAGGCGGAGCTTCATGGGCTGGGGAGGGGAGTTGTACTATTTCGCGGCCGTGCTTTCCGCCAGACGCAATGCTTCATCGAGCACGGCCACGTGCGCTTCCACCCGCTGCTCCATCGCGAATTCCGAGGGCGTTTCCACGGTGAAAGTCCTCTCGGAACGCTCGAGGTGCAGCCAGATCGCCTCGGGGTAGCCGATGCGCTTGAACCGCGCCATATTGAGCCGGCGGCGGACGAGCCCGCGGCGGCAAGAGTAGGCATCGACGCGCGCGCGAGTTTCGATCGGGATCACGCGGCCGGCGGCGGCGAGGAGCTTTTCGCCCCAGTACGGCGGGTGGCGCTGCACTTCGTAAATGTAGATGCCCTGGCCGTCGTAGTCTTCGTGCAGCATCACGGCGAGCTCGAAGCGGAACGGCGCGGCGACCCGCTTGAGCGCGGCGATTTGCGGCAGATCGTCGCGGTGGAAGCCGCGGTTGAGATCATTGCCGGCAAGATCGAGGCGGACGTTGTTGCGCAGGCCCCACGGGTTCAGGCACGGGAAAAGGAGCAGCGGCAACCCGGCGAGGCGGGCGGCGTGGCGCTGCGCCCAGACGAGCAGCGCTTCGGTGGAGGCTGGCTCGTCGCCGTGGATGCCGGCCGAGACGTAGATGCCGCCGGTGGCGGCGAGCGCCGGCGTTTGGAGGTAGTAGAGCGGGAAATCGTCGGCGCGCGCGAGGAGCCGGAGGCGGAGGCCGAGCGAACGGGCGAGGGCGCGCCAGCGGGCGATCAGGTGCTGGTAATCGTGCGCGCGCGTCACCTTACAGCTCCGCGAGCAGGCGCGCGTGGATGTTCGCCGAAGCCGCCGTTGCTGAGAAGATCACCAGGACGTCCGGCTCCTGCACGAGCGGGCGGAGGCGCGCGATGATGTGCGTCCACGTCCGGCTCGTAAAAGGCCGGTTTGCCGAGGGCGTTGAGATCGCTCGACGACGCGCTCGGGGTCGAGCCGGTTGTCTGCCGGGAGTTGATCGAGGCGCGCCACTTGCGCGAGCACGACGCCGTCCGCCTCGCCGAGCGCCGTCGGGCAATTCGTGCTGGAAAACAGCGCGGCGGGTGGTGTTCGAGCGCGGCTCGAAAACCGCCCAGAGGCGCCGGCCGCGGATACTGTGTGGCGCAGGCCGCGCAGGGTCTCGCGGATCGCGGTGGGGTGATGCCCGAAGTCGTCGATCACCGTGATCCCGCGCACCGTGCCGCGCACTTCCTGCCGGCGCTACACGCCGGCGAAGGAGGCCACGGCTTTCGCGATCTCCTCCAGCGGCAGCCGTAGAAATGCGCCGCGCGGATCGCCATCGCGGCGTTGCGCACGTTGAACTCGCCCACGAGCTGCAGCGTGAACCGCGTGTCGAGCAGCGTGAATTCCGAGCCGGTGCGGATGGTAGGCCGACGTCGCGGATGTGCCGGCGCGGCATTTGGCGAAAAGCCGACCTCCACGAGCTGCGCCGCGGCACTTCGCGGCGACATCGAGGCAGTTCGCGATCGTCGCCATTGATCAGCACCATGCCGTTTTGCCGGCACGATATTGAGCAGCCGGCGGAAGCTGAGCTTGATCGCGTCGAGGTTCGTCGAAAATGTCCGCGTGATCGAACTCGATGTTGTTCACGATGACCAGCTCCGGCAGGTAGTGGACGAACTTCGAGCGCTTGTCGAAAAACGCGGTGTCGTATTCGTCGCCCTCGATGACGACGTGCTGCGACGTCGTGCAGCGCGCAGCCCTGGCCGAGATTCGCGCGGGATGCCGCCGATCATGTAGGCGGGGTTCAAGCCCGCGCTTGTTCAGGATCCACGCGAGCAGCGAAGTGGTCGTCGTTTTCCCGTGCGTGCCGGTGACGACGAGATTGTGTTTTCCGCGCAGGAAAAACTGCTTCAGCGTCTCGGGCAGCGAGAGGTAGTAGAGCTTGCGGTTGAGCACCGCCTCGATCTCCGGGTTGCCGCGCGAAATGGCGTTGCCGACGACGATGAGGTCCGCGTCCGCCGGGATATTTTCCGCACGATAGCCCTCGGTGAGCTTGATGCCTTTGCTCCTCGAGGAAGGTGGACATCGGCGGATAGACCTCCGCATCCGAGCCGGTGACGGTGTAGCCCTGCGTCGCGCATGGCGGCCGCGACCGCGCCCATCGCGGTGCCGCAAATGCCGATGAAATGAAGGTGTTTGGGGGCGGTCATGGAAAGGCTAGTGCAACGCTTTCTTGAGATAGTACACCGTCACGGCGCCGACTTTTTGCAGGCTGTCGGCGCTGAGCTTGTCGAAGGTATCATCGGCGGTGTGCCAGTAGGCGTAATCGAAATCGATGAGGTCGATGGTGGGGATGCCGCTCTGGATCAAGGGGATGTGGTCGTCGACAATGGAGCGGCTGAAGTAGGCGAAGTGTTTGCGGACGCCGAGGATTTCCGCGGCGGAGAGAATGCCTTGGGCGAGATCGGGAGGGCTATCGGGCGGGAGGGTGATGAAGAGGCTGGCGTCGCCGATCATGTCCCAGAGAATGCCGAAGCGAAACTGGCGGGCGCGGCCGGTCTCGCGTAGGGTGCGGGCGTAGAAGCGGCTGCCGTAAAGGCCGTCGGTTTCGGTGAACTGCTGCAGCGCCTCTTCGCCATCGAAAAAGACCAGCTCGACTCGCGCGGCGAGCGGGGGATCGAGCGAGAGGACGCGGGCGAGCTCGAGCAAGGCGCCGGTGCTGGAGGCGCCATCGCTCGCGCCAACGAATTGGATCGTGGAGAAGCGCTTCGTGTCGTAATGGGAGCAGACGATCGCCTGCTGCGTGTTGGTCGGGGGGGCGGCGGCGCCGGCGGGGGCGTGCCGGGCGATGAGGTTGACGAACTGGATCGGCCCGCGCGGGGTTTCCTCGGTGAACTCCTGCCGCTCCACGCGCCAGCCCCATTTGGCGACGCTTTCCGAGATGTGTTTGCGCGCCAGCTCCGCCTCCGGCGAACCGGCAGGGCGCGGGCCAATTTCCACCTGCTTGCGCACTTCGGCGAGCGCTTTTTCGCCGAAGAACTCTTTCCAGAGCTCGGCAGGCGGGGGAGGGGTGTGCAGCGCCGCCGGCTTCGGGGCGCGCGGCGCGGGCGTGCTGGCCGGCTTGGGGCTCGCGGGCTTTGGGGTGGCCGCGGGCGCTTCGGCGGCCGGCTGTTCAGACGGCGGCGGGGGCGTGGCCTCGGGCGCGGGCTCCTCTTTTCCGCAGGCGGAAAGGAGGAGGGAGACGGTGAAGATGGCCGCGGGCAGCCAAGCCGATTTGCCAGCCATCTAGCTCTCTTCCGGGTGCAAACCGAGCACCGTCAGGATGCGGTGCAGGTCGTCGTTGCCGTAGTATTCGATCTCGATCTTGCCGCGTTTCTCGCTGTGGTGCAGGGCCACGTGGGTGGCGAGATGCTGCTGCAGCCGGTTTTGCAAATGCTGCACGGCCGGCTGGAGCTTGGCCGCGCCGGCCATCCCGGGGCTGCGGGTCGGCTTGGCCTGGCCGTTTTGCTCGAACTGCTGCTGCACGAGCTTTTCCGCGGCGCGCACGGTGAGATTGCGGCGGATGATCTCCTCGGCGAGCGCACTCTGCTGCTCGTGCATCTTCAGCGAAAGCAGCACCTTCGCGTGGCCCACCGAGATGCGGTTTTGCACCAGCCAGCTTTGCACTTGGCTATCGAGATCGAGCAGGCGCATCGAGTTGGCGATCGAGGCGCGGCTTTTGCCCACCTTTTGTGCGATCTCGTCCTGCTTCAGGCCAAACTCGCGGGCGAGCCGGCTGAAAGCCGTCGCTTCCTCGATCGGATTCAGGTCTTCGCGCTGGAGGTTCTCGATCAGCGCCAGCTCGAGCACGTCCTGGTCCGACGCGGTGCGGATGATCACCGGGGCCTCCGCCAAACCCACGCGCTGCGCCGCCCGCCAGCGGCGCTCGCCCGCGATCAGCTCGAATTTTTCGCCCGTCCGGCGGCAGATCAGCGGTTGGATGATCCCATGCTGCTTGATCGACTCGACCAGCTCCTGCAGGTTCTCGTCCCGAAAAACGGTACGAGGCTGCAGCGGCGTGGGGATGATCTGATCCAGGGAGATCATCTGCACGCGCTCGCCCCTTTCGGAGCTGGGGGTGGGCGAGGCGACGCGGACGTTGATCAGCGCGCCCAGCCCCTTCCCCAAAGCGGCGGGTTTAGGCATAGGTGGAGGTAAAAACTCGCGAGAGTAGCGGGGCACGGCGGAAAGGCAATCGCGCCGCGGCCCGGAGTGCGAAAGAATGCAAATTTCCCGCCGGTGGCACGAAAGACCATCGGACGAAGAGCCTGAGCCTCAGTCCCCCATCTCCCGCATAAACCGCTCCTGCAAAAACCCGTAGAAATGAATCTGGAAGAGCGGCAGCGCATGGGGGTGTTCGTCGGGCGGGGTGGAATCCATCTCGTCCTCGGTGAAACGGTGGCGGGCGGCGAGGGCGAGGCGGGCCTGGTTGAGCGCGTTGAGCCACGCTTCGAGATGGCTCACGGGGATGCGCAGGATTTCGCGCTCGTCGTAGGTGTCGCGCGGGAGGCCCGCGAGATCCTCGGCGACGGTTTCCATGGCCGATTCGAAGAGCTGGCGCAGATCGGGGCCGACGAGCGTTTTCCATTCCTCGTCGAACTCCGCTTCGCGGCCCGCGGTGGGGGTGGAGTAGAGCCGGTTTTCGACCGCGCGGTCGCCCGCGGGCTCGGCGGCTTCGGGGATGCGGTGGAGAAGCTCGCGCAGGAGGGGGAAGAGCTCCGAGAGGGCGATGGTGTTCGCGTCGGCGCGCCAGATTTTCATGCTAGCGGCTCCGCTCGAGGGTGGCGAGGAGGAGGTAGCCGTGGAGCTGTTGCACGTAGGCTTCCGCGGGCTCCCGCAGGCCGCACCAGACGATGGAGCGCCCGCGCTGGTGCACCTCCAGCATGTGCTTCTCGGCGCGGCTTTTCGAGAAACCGAAGACGCGCTGGAAGACCATGGTGACGTAGCTCATGAGGTTCACCGGGTCGTTGTGCACGATCACATTCCACGGCGTATCCACCTCCTCTTCCGTCCGCGTCTCTGTCTCTACTTCCGTGCCGGGCATGGGCGGGGCGTGACTCCTGGATTAGGGCGCCGGGGCGGTGGAAATCGAGGCCGGCGCGGTGGTGGAGCCCGGGGCGAGCAGCTCGGTGAGCTCCGAAATCCAGCCGGCCACGTCCGAGTGCGCGGGGTTGGATTTGATGATCGCGAACATCTCGGTGGCCGCGCGGTTCTTGAGGCCGATCACCGCAAGGTCCTGGCAGCGGTTCCACAGCAGTTGCGGGCGGGTCATCTGGTTGAACTTATCGATCTCGAAGCTGAGCTTGGAACGGCCGACCACCTCGGCTTCATGGCGGAGCCGCGCGTCCCAATACTCCACCACGCGCGCGTCTTTCATGAGCCGGAGCTCGGGCAGGATGATCGTTTGGTACAGTCCATCCACATTGCCGGGAGTCGCCTCCCATCCGCCGGGCGACGCCGGCGCGATCGGCGCCGCGGCGGCCTGAGCGCCGCGCTGTCCCTGTCCCTGGCCTTGATTGCGCCGGGGGGGCGCCACCTCCGCAATGACCTCCGTGAGCCGCTGCCATTGGGCGTAGACGCTGGTCGAGACCGGTTGCAGGGCGATCTGGTCGTGCGTTTTTTTGACGAGGTCGTTGTTCTGGCGTTTTTCGCGGTCGCGCGGGTTGTTCTGCCGCCGCGGGCCGGTGTTGGCGGCGGCGAGCTGGGCGGATTCGCGCTCTTTCTTGATCGTGTCGTCCAGCGCATCCATGGCGGCGCGGTCGGCGAGCGCTTCATGGGCATGGCTGAGCACCGCGGGCAGGAGCTCTTTGTTCGAGAGGCCGCTGGAGCGCTGCAGCGTCAGTGCCAGCCAGTTGAAATGAAGACGCAGCGCCGAGAGCACCTCCTTTTCCCGCAGCACGGAGCCATCCTTCTCCTTCCAATCGCGAAACTGCGCGCTCTCCTTCGCCGCGCCCTCGAAGCGCGTGGAGCGCACGGCCTCTTCCCAAAGATCGGCCGCGCGGGTGGGATTCCCGGCCGCGGCTTGCGCTTCCTGGAACGCCCGCGTCTTGCTGGCCTTGGCTTGCTGCGTCTGCGCCTCCTTCATGGTCTGGAGCGTCTGCAACATGGTGCGCACATCCACCGCCGGGGCATCGTCGACGGCAAGGGCCGCGGCGCCGAGGCTGGCCGCGAGGGCGGTGGTGAGGAGGGTACGGGAGAGGGGGAACATGAGACGATTCTAGGCGGGAGCTGGGAGTTGCGCGAGACATGCTTTCCAGAGGCGATGCTGGACCTTGCGCATCCGCGCCGCATCACCCGGAGAGACATCGTCGAACCCATTGAGGTGGAGCAGGCCATGCACGATGTAAAGGGCTAATTCCTCCTCCACGGAGTGGCCCAGCTCCGCGGCGCGCGCGCGGGCCGTCTCGGCGCTGGCGACGATTTCGCCGTGATGAAAGGTGATTACGTCGGTGGGCTCGGGCAGGCCCATGAAATCGCGGTGCACCCGCGCGATGGTGCGATCGGAGACGATGGAGACTTCCACCTCGGCGGGGAGATCGGCCTCGCTGCCGGAGTCCACCGCGAAAGCGGGCGCCAGCGCCTCGCCGGCAAATCGTCGCAGCCACGGGAGCGCGATTGGCACGCGGCGCTGGCGATTGTAAACGGCGATGGGCATGCGCGCGCATGCTAGCGTTTTTGCGCGGGCGTTCCCGAAAAATCCGCGGTCGCCGAAATGATTGGCGCGACCAACTTGCTGGGTGCACCCGAACGAGCGTAACACAAGATTATTCTCCTTGTCGCCGCCGTGCACGAGGAGCACCCTCGGTCCACCTCGGAGGAGGCCACGTGCAGAATCCCCCCCAGATTTGGCCCGGCGATCTGTCGCCCGCGCGGAGCGATGCGTGGAAAATGCGTCCTGGCGGGCCGGTCGAAGCTGAGGCGCCCCGAGTCCACTGCGTGGATGAATCATGAAAACCGGCGATCCCCTCCGCTCCGATAGTTGCCGTCCGCACCGGCCGAGCCGAAGCTGGAGGTGGAGAGCGGGCGCCGGCCTGCTGCTGATGGTGATGCTGGCCCTAGGCCTGCGCGCGCTGATGCGAAAAACGGACGACGAGGCGCTGGCGTCACGCTCCGCGTCCGGCCTCGCGGAGCGGCGGGCGGTCAGCCCTGCTGCACCGCAGACGGCGGAAAAGGAAGCTGCCGACCTAGGACAAACTGCGAAAATCGCTCCTGTCCCGGCCCCCGCGGTGGACGAAACCCCAGTCCTCCCGAGGCAGCCTGTGGCCGCGGGCGACTTGGGCGGAGTGAAGGCGTCCCCGCTGCGCTCGGTGCAAAAGCCAGCGGCCGCAATCACGGAAAAGCTTAGCCTGCAGCCTTTGCCCGCGAGCCCCCCGGCGGCAGTCACGGGGCAATTTCAGAACACGGAGCGCGACGCCCGGATTGCAGATCTGCTCAAGCAGGCGGCCAGCGCCAAGGATCCGAGGGTGGCGCATCGAAGCCTTCTCACCGCGGCGGCGCACCAAGTCGGCAAAGGGGACTGGGTAGCCGCCAAGGGGCTCTACGATCAAATCGTAGCGGAATCGAAGGAGCCCGGGGTGCTCTCGGCGGTGGAGCGCAATCTGCAGATCGTGAACCAAACCCTGGCAATTCGGGCCGAGCCCGATCTCCACCAGCAGGAGCGGCTGAAACTGGAGCTCGCGCAGACGCATCTCGGCTACGGACACCGTAAAGCCGCGCGCCGCATTTGGCAGGAGCTGGAGAAGACCACGAAACAGCCGGAGGTCCGGGAAGAAGCGGCGCGCCAGCAAGCTGCTTTGAATCCGCCTGAACCACCGGCGTTGCCTCCCTTCGCGAAAGGAGAACCGAAATGAAAATCCCGATCCACGAGTTTTCCTCCAGTCGCGGGGAGACGCCGCTTGCGCCCCCGCGGATCAAGAGCGGCGTCGCGTGGATCGTGCCGCTCCTGGGGCTTTTGTGCTGCGTTGTGAACGAGGAGCCCCTCTCGGCGGCGCCGCCATCCGTCACCGCTGTCGCCGTCCGGAGCAGCTATGATGGCAATGGCAATCTGACGCAGCGCACGGACGGCAACGGCGTCGTCACCAATTTCGGCTACGACGATGTGAACCGCCTCGTTTCGATTGATTATCCCGGCGGCGGAAGCCCGGACGTCTCCTTCGCGTACGACGCAAACGGGAACCGCACCGGGATGTCGGACGCGACGGGAATCACATCTTACCGCTACGATCTGTTCGATCGCCTCACGGGAATTGAGTATCCCGATGGAGGCTTCGTCACCTATGGCTACGACAATGTCGGCAACGTCACCGACCTAAGGTATGGCAACCACGCCCAAAGTGGCGCCACGCACATCCGGTACACCTACGACCCGGACAACCGCATCAGCACCGTCACGAATGTCGCGACGAACGGGGTCACCTCCTACACCTACGATGCCGCGGGTCTCATCTCCCGCCGGACCCTGCCGAATGGCGTGTACTCCAACTACGAGTACGATGGCGATGGGCGCCTGATTGGGTTGAAGCATCGAAGAACCGATACTTCGCTGATCGTTGCTTTCGACTACATCCTGAACGCGATCGGCAACCGCACCCAGATGAGGGAGACCACGGCGGCTGGCGCGGTTCGAGTTACCAGCTTCAACTACGATTCCGTTGATCGACTCAGGACCGTCAACTATCCCTCCGGCCGACTCGTTGAGTACGATTATGACTCCCTCGGACGCCGCACCAAAGTTTCTGAAATCATAGCCGGTGCGGTTACGGAAAAAGAGTACTTATACGACTCCGATAGCCGGTTACTTTCGATAACGAAAGACGGAGCCGTGGCGGAAACCCTTCGCTACGACGGCGGCGGCAGTCTCGTTCAGCGAATTCGTTCCGCAGACGACTCGACCGTGAACTATCTCTACGATTTTGAAAATCGTCTCGTTCGGGAGTTCGATGGCGCAAGAAGCATTGAATATACCTACAACGGCATGGGGGAGCGTACGGGGAAGGTGGTCAACGGAGTCAAGACGGCGTATGTTAATGATCCTAGCCGGCAGGACATTCAGGTGCTGGCGGAGACGAATGCTGCCGGCGACGTATTGCGAGCATATGAATGGGGAAACGAACTGATCGATCAAGCCGACGCGACCGGCGCCGGGCGCCACTATTTCCTTCACGATGCGATCAATGGCAGCGTCCGCCGGGTCATCGGCCACGACACCGATGTCCTAAATACCTACGAGTACGACAGTTTTGGATCCGTATTGGCCGCTCAGGAAACGGCTCCGATCACGCACCTGTATCGTGGGGAAGACCGGCAGGAATCGGGATTGATCTTCCTGCGGTCTCGATACTATGATCCAGGAACCGGCAAATTCTTAACTCGTGATCCGAAAGGCGTCGCGGCGGGGATCGACCACTACACCTATGCGAAGGCGGATCCTGTTAATTTGATCGACCCTGGGGGCACCGCATCCAGAAGCGAAACGCGGGTTTTTGTCAGTGAGTATGTTAGAGGAATCCATGAAACCGCTCTCGGATTTCTCGAAGGGCTTCCGGGATGGAGCCCGGAAACGTCCAAGTTCTGGTATGCATACAAAGCCAGAAATCTCAATGAAAGCACGAGCTACTATCAAGGCCTGGCGACCTATACCTTTTCGGGAGGGCTAACCGAGAGCGCGATTGGCAAAGGGATCGGAGATTTGGTCTTTCGCGGGCTCGTAAAGGTCGCGATTCTTGACGCGAGGCTCGCTCTCGGCGGTAGGGACATGTTGGGCGATTTCGGGCGAATAAATACATCGCTCAAGCAATACAAGCAGCTCGGTAAATTTAAGGATGTCAGTGACCTATATGGACAATACTTTGCCAATAAGGATATTATAACTGGCTCAATGAGCATTGGTCATGGAAAGCCCGGCGGGGTTGCTCTCAACAAATCCGCCTCCGTCCTTCGCGATATCAATTCCATCACTGGCGGAGCCTACGATCAGGCGACAGGCCAAATCCTGCTCTATGGCAAACAGGACGGGTCGACGACGGCGCTGCCGAAGATGAGCATCGATGACCTGGCGGTGGCGTTCCGGGCCATCGCGCAGGGGACGATGCCGGTGGTGAGCATCGAGGAACCGGAGGTAACCTCGCCGCCGGAATGGCCGGGGCGGAAGTGTTACACCGTGCGCTATGGGCCCTTCTTCACCGATCCGGTGGATGGGCAAAACAAGGTGCTCGACGTCTCCTCGAAGACTTACTTCGGCTGGGTGATGTTCGAGGCGGACCGGCTGATGAAGTCCTTGGCGCTTGGCCGTGATAATCGCTACCCGGATCGGGTGGTTCGCAGCAATTTGCCGGGGTTCAAGACGTTTGTGCAGCGCTATGCGGAAGCGAACCCGGTCGAACCAGACGTGATCTCCTTATTCGCCACGCGCTTTTGGTTTGAACCCGACGAGATCGTGCTGATTCCCTCCACCGACGGCGCGTCGATGGAGATTTCCAAGGCCAGCATGCGGGTCTCCACGGAGGCGATGTTTACTTCCGGCGGCGAGGTGGAGAGCACTCCGGAGGGGGAGGATTTCGCCAAATGGTTTACCGATAACTATGACGCGCTGGCCAACGAGCAGGTCATCACGGACAATGAGGGCGCGCCGCGGCAGATCCTGAAGGACCTCAAGCAACTGGCGTATGTGGCCGGGATCGTGAAATGGGTCGAGCAGAACAAGATTCCCCTCGATCTCGCCTTTTTGCGAGCCTATGTGCCCGCTTTCTACGATGGAGCGCCCACCCATACGCCGGCGACGCAGGTGGAGGATGCGGGCGTGCCGATTGGGAGCCGCCCTACTTATGTGCTTGAGGGGGGTGTTACGTATTGTGCCGATCTTCAATCGCTGCCCGGGACGGCCTCCGGCCGTGGGGCGATGGCGCAGGCGGCCCGCCCCGATGAGAACACGCTCGCCTGGCAGTTTGAGCAGGGATCATCCCAGTACAATGTCGCCGCCCTCTCCATCGATCGAAAAGAAAAGGACGGCGGACTGACTTATTCCGCGACCGACGCGAGCTTCCAAGTCAATGGCAGCATTCCGCTGGTGCTCGGCCGGTCCTTCGACTCCTTCAACATTCCGGCGACCATGTTTGGCTTTGGCTGGAAAGCGCAACCATACGCGCTCGAGCCGAAAGGAAACCCCACCGGCTTTAATCTGTGCCATCAAACCTGGCAGGGATACGGCGAGATCTGGTTCAGCGATCAGATCAACCAGGCGCACTACAAGCTTGTCCCCGCGGGTATTTATGATCGCGTCTCGGACCCGCTGCATCTGGCGTCGCGGTTTGCCCCGAACCTCGATATCCTAGTCTACCGATACGAGACGAAGGAGAAACCGGGTTTGCTTTTTACGGATGGAAAAACGCGCGATACGATGCGCCTCGACAATGGCGTGCTCCTCGATTTCGATCTCGCCGGAAACTTGACCCGGATCGAGGACCGCAACGGAAACCAGGTCATTTACAGCTACGACGCGAAGCGACGCCTGGCGAGCATCGGGCAAACGGGTGGGCGGTCGATTGTGTTGAGCTATGACGCGGCGGACCGGGTGACCGGGGCGACGCTTCCTGATAACCGGTCTGTCAGCTATAGTTACAATGAGAGGAGCGATTTGACGTCCGTGCGCATCGGCGGGCCAACGGGCCGGGTGGTGAAGTACGCTTATGACGCCGATCATCGGCTGAAAGAAGTCCAGGATGAGGGTGGCGCGGCCGCGCAGGCGCATACCTTCGACGTTTACGGAAGGATCACCGAAACCACCCAGCCAGGGGTGGGCGCGAAGTTCCAGGAGAACTACGATCTGGCGCAAGGCATCTCGTGGAGTACTGGCCCGGAGTCGTTTTCACATTCGCTGGAGTTCAATTCCCGCCACGATCCGATCAAGATCACCGATGCGCGGGGCAAGGCGAGCGAGTTGGTCTACAACGATTTTCGGGACGTCATGAGGGAAAAAGACGCGGACGGCGTTTTTCGGCAGCATTACTACGATGCCCGCGGCAATCAGATTGCGACCGTTCAGCCAAACGGCCGCGCCGACCGGGCATTCTTCGATGTCAACGGGAATCCCACCGTGACCTTTCATTCCCCGTCGGACGGCGCCTTTCAGCGCGCCTTCGATGGCAATCATCTTCTGACAGGCAACGCATTCTCCTACTTCGGCGTCGGCTATACGCAGTACGCCTACGATGCCCGTGGAAATCTTACCTCCGTGACCGACGGAAATGGGAACCCGCGCACGTGGGACTACGACGCGCGAGGCAACGCCAGCGCCTCGCGCGATGGACGGGGAAAGCAGACCGATTTCACGTTCGACGGGCTCTCGCGCCTGACGCGCGTGCGAAACGAGCTGGGACACCAGATCGATCTCACTTACGATTCGCGCGATGCCGTGACGCGGATCGCCACCTCCGCCGGAGCTGTCGATTACAGCTATGATGAGAAGGAGCGGCTGGCTAGTGTCACCACGGGCGACCCCGGAGCGCGCCGCACCACCTCCTATACATACGACGCGCGAGAACAGATCCGGACCGTCACGGATCCGAGCGGGGTTGTGACGGAATACAGCTATGATGGGCGCGGCAACTTGGTGGAGGTCAGACACGATGGCCTGGTGCGCTTCACCTATGAATACGATGGCCTTAATCGCGTGACGGCGGCTCGCTATGCGGGGACGGCGGGCGGCGTTGGACCGGCGGTGATCCCACTCACGCCGGCGGGCGCTCGGGCCGTGGGCGGTAGTATTCCGATCACCTGGCTGTTGCAGGGGGATTGGACGGGCAACCCGTCGCTGAAGATCCAGTTTTCCACGAATGGCTCGATCTGGACGGATATAGCCACGGTCACGGCCGCCGATGGCCAGTATCTTTGGAATCCCGGCAACCTGCTGGGCGATTCAGTCCAAATCCGATTTATCCGGCCGGGCGATAACACCTTCGCGCAGGTGTCCACGCCGCCGTTCGCGATCAAGGAGACAGGCTCGTTGCGCGTCACGCTTTCGCCGCCGGCGGCGGTGTCGGCCGGCGCGATGTGGCGGGTCGATCGTGGAGCGTGGCTGGCCAGCGGGGCGCAGGTCGCTGGCGTCACGGTGGGCACGCACGCCATTGAATTCAAAGCGGTCCCTGGGTGGGACCCAGTGCCCAGCCAGATCGCTTCCATCGTGGCCAACCAGCCAAGCCAGCATTCCGCGGCCTATTCGCAGCTTGGCGCGCTGCTGACCCTGAGCCAAACCGGCGAGGGGACGATCCGCGTAAACGGCCAGCCCATCGCGGCGCCGTATTCCGCTGCCTTTATTCGCGGCCAGACGATCACCCTCCAGGCTACCCCGCAGGTTTTCTGGACAGGCGGCCTGGCGGGTACTTCTTCTCCGGCGCAGATCGTCATGGATAGTGACAAGACGATCGTTGCCAACTTCGACACCGTGCCCTCCATTAGCAGCCTGGTGTGGACGGATCTCGACGGAGACGGCGTCCAGGACGGCGATGAGCCTGGGATCAGTGAAGCAATCGTCGAGCTTTATGCTTCGACAGACCTGGTGGCCGGCAACGGCGACGATATATTGCAGGAGAGGCAGGCTACCGATAATGACGGACACTATCGTTTCGAAGGGGTGAGCGCGGGCAAATACTATCTCGCGGTGCAAAGGCGCGCCGGCTTCAAATTTACCAAGTTGGATCAGGGAGCCGACGATCAAATCGACAGCGACGTCGATCCGGCCACCGGAAGGAGCACCGTTTTCGCGATCTCTACCGGTCAGTCCGACTATAGCCGTGGCGCCGGTCTCGTCGCCACCGCCAGGTACTACGTAAACGACAGCAGCCAGACGAACGACGTCTACTGCACCGGCGTGGGCAGCGACACGAACGATGGGCTCTCCCGGGCGACCCCAAAGGCGAGCCTCCAGTCGATCCTCGACACTTACGATCTTGGACCGGCAGATCTGGTTTTGGTGGACGCGGGGAATTACACGCTCGCCAGCGATATCGTGCTCGGCAGCAATGACTCGGGCGACGTGAACGACCCGGTGACGATTCGGGGCGTGCTCGGGCGGACGGTCTTCAACCGTTCCGGAGGCGGCGGAGCCAGCTTTCAGATTAGTGGAATCAATTACCTGACGATCGAAAACTTCGAGATCCGCGGCGGCAGCTACGGAGTGAGCCAGCCAAACTACGGCTATAACAACATCGTCCTGCGGCACAATGTCTTCACGGGGCAGACCAGCGCCGGCGTTAATGTCTACCGTGGCGGGATCACCCTGGAGGGGAACACGTTCTACCAGACAAATGCCCATGGCTATTATGGCGGTTCGACGAACAGCACGCTGAAGCACAACATTTTTGCGGTGAGCGGCGCTGGAAAGGCGTGTGTTTACCTGGCGGATGTGTGGTCCGATCCCAAGAACTACACGCACCTCTTCGACTATAATGATTACTATGCGAGCGGGGGGGCGGCGATCGGCTACTACTACGGAAACAAGGTGGACCTGCCGGCGTGGCGGGCGGCCATGGGCGAGGATGCGCACAGCTTGGCGAACGACCCGCTCTTCGTCAATGCGGCCAGTTGGGACTTCCATCTGCAGAGCACCGCCGGGAGCTGGCATGGCGGGGCGTGGACGCCGGATGCGGCGGACAGTCCGTGCATCGATGCCGGCAACCCCGCCGACTTGTGGCTGGCGGAAACGAGTTCTCACGGCAGCCGCATCAACCTCGGCGCTTTCGGGGGAAGCGCTCAGGCCTCGAGGACACCCACCGGACGTGTGTTGACGCTGGTCTCGCCCCGCAGCTCCGAGGCATTGCGCGGCGAGATCGTGATCCGATGGGCGGCGCTCGGATCGGGGTGGGGGATCGGTGACACGGTCAGGCTCGAGTACTCTTCGGACGGCGGCGCCAACTGGAGTCCGATTTCCGGCGGAAGCAATGTGAGCTATGCGGCGGGAGTGTTCGTGTGGAACAGCGGCTCAGCCGCTGGGGCGACGTTCAAGGTGCGGATCACTAGCAATCAAAACGCTGCGACCCAGGCGAGCAGCCCCGTGAGCTTCATCCTGCACAATGCCGGCATCACATATTACGTGAACGACAGCAGCCTGCTCAACGACGCGTATTGCACTGCCGCCGGCAACGACAGCAACGACGGGCTCTCGCCCTCCGCGCCGAAGGCGACTGTGAAGGCGATTCTGGATGCGTATGATCTGGATGCCGGCGACGTGGTCCAGGTGGACGCGGGAAACTACACGCTCACCAGCGATCTCGCGCTCGGCATTACGGACTCTGGTGGGGCCAGTGCGCCGGTGACCATTCGGGGCGTGCTCGGGCGGACGGTCTTCAACCGTTCCGGAGGCGGGGGAGCCAGCTTTCAGATTAGTGGAATCGATTACCTAACAATTGAAAACATCGAGTTCCGCGGCGGCAGTTACGGAGTCAGCCAGCCGAGCTTCGGCTACAACAACATCGTCCTGCGGCACAATGTCTTCACGGGGCAGACCAGCGCCGGCGTTAATGTCTACCGTGGCGGGATCACCCTGGAGGGGAACACGTTCTACCAGACAAATGCGCACGGCTACTACGGCGGTTCGACGAACAGCACGCTGAAGCACAACATCTTCGCGGTGAATGGCGCCGGGAAAGCCTGTGTTTATCTGGCGGACGTGTGGGCCGACCCCAAGAACTACACCCACCTCTTTGACTATAATGATTACTATGCGAGCGGGGGGGCGGCGATTGGCTACTACTACGGAAACAAGGTGGACCTGCCGGCGTGGCGGGCGGCCATGGGCCAGGACGCGCACAGCCTGGCGAACGACCCGCTCTTCGTCAATGCGGCCAGTTGGGACTTCCATCTGCAGAGCACCGCCGGGAGCTGGCATGGCGGGGCGTGGACGCCGGATGCGGCGGACAGTCCGTGCATCGATGCCGGCAACCCCGCCGACCCGGTCCTGGTGGAAACGGCCCCCCACGGCAATCGCATCAACCTCGGCGCTTTCGGGGGCACGGCGCACGCCTCAAAGTGCTTTTACGACCGGCGGCTTGCGTTGATTTCTCCGGAAGGGGGCGAGACGCAAAAGCACGCGCTGGAGATCCGCTGGTCGGCGACCGGCCGCGTCTGGCCGGCGCAAGAGACGCTTCTGCTATTCTACTCGGCGGATGGAGGGGCGAACTGGCTGCCGATGTCCGGCGGCGCGGAAGTCCTCGCCTCGCTCGGCTATTTTCGGTGGGATCTGCACGGCGTCGCCTGGGGGGCGAATTACCGGGTACGGCTCGTGGCGGCGGCCGATGCGGGTATCTTTGCCCAATCCGGCGACTTCACCAACAACGGACAATATTATGTGAACGACGCGAGCACCGCGGGGGATATTTACTGTTCGGCGGCAGGCAACGATGCGAACGATGGTAAATCGCCCGCCACGCCCAAGGCGTCGATCCAGGCAGTGCTCGATGCCTACGACTTGGAGGCGGGTGATACCGTCTTCGTCGATGCGGGTACGTTTCAACCGATCACCGAGATCTTCGTCACGAGCGCGGACGGCGGTTCGTCGCAGCGCCAGGTAAGCTTCCTCGGAGTGAAGGGCCGGACGATCGTCGATCGCGGAGCATCCAACGCCACGGGCGCCTGCTTCCATGTTACCGGCAATTACGTGAGCATCGAAAACTTCATTTGCCGCAATAGCAGCTATGGCATCTCGGTCGATAGCTCGTCAGACGTCAGCGGCTATCGGATCGTCAACAACGTCATTTCCGGATGCGGCACGAACGCCCTCTACGTGTTTCGGGGCGGATGGCTTGGGAAGGCGGTGATCGAGCGCAATCTAATCGTGCACACCGGTTCGGGCCCGGCCCTGCACCTGCGGGCCGATTACGACGAGGGATACTTGAATCTCGACTGTGGGTTGCGGAATAACACCATCGTGACGACCGGCGCGACCGGCATTGACATCTCAGCCGAGGGTGGACCGATCTTTGCAAACAATATTGTCAGGGTGAGTGGGGCGGGTAAATTCTGCGTCAGCGCCCGCGATATTCTCGCGATCGAAAAGTCGGACTACAATATTCTCTACGCGACTGGCGGAGCGAAAATTGGCCGAGCCTACCAGTTTGAAGCGGACACGCTCCACGACTGGCGCATCGTGACCAAGTGGGAAGCGAATAGCGCGTCGGTGGACCCGCGCTTTGCCAATGCGGCGCTCGGTGATTACCACCTCCGAAGCGCGTATGGCCGCTACGATCCTTCCACCGGACGACTGCCTGGCGATCCGCTGGCGTGGGTGCTGGACAGCGAAACCAGCCTGGGTGTCGATGGAGGCGATCCCGCCGATCCGGTGCTCGAGGAAAGCGCGCCCACCGGCCAGCGGATCAATGCCGGCGTCTATGGAGGCACGGCGGAGGCATCGCGAGGATCCGCGGCGGCCAGGACCGTGCGGATTCTAGGGCCGGGCCGGGGGGTCGCGCGGGGACCGCTTCAGAGGTGGGAGACGCCCATCGATCTGCGCATCGCGGGAACGGGTTGGCAGCCGTCCGATACGGTGCGGCTGGAGTATTCGGACGATGACGGCGCGATCTGGCGGACGATCGTCGGGGCGGCCAGTCTTCCCTTCGGGCAGCGGAAGTTCTGGTGGGATACCCGCAGCTTGCCTAATCGCTACGGCTATCGCTTGCGCGCCACGGCGGTTCAGGACGGCTCCGTGCGGGACCTCTCGAGCGGCTACCTGGCCATCGCTAATGAAGGAAAGGGCGACTGGAATCTCCATGTCGCACCTCCTGGAAGTGATGATGCGCTTCATGGCACGGCGACCCAGCCGTTCCGCTCGATTGCCTATGCCTTGGAGCTCGCGGAAGGGCTGCCGGGCGCCGCAGTCAATGTTCGCGTGGCCGGGGGGACCTATCTGGAGCGCGTCACGATGGAGCCTTACGTAAACCTCCTGGGGGGCTATGCCGCCACCGATTGGTCGCGCGATTTGCTCGCCAACCCAGTCACCCTGGACGGCGGGCGCGCCGGGAGCGTCGTGACCGGTGCAAATAATGCTTTGCTTGAGGGGTTCACAATCACCCAGGGAAGCGCGAGCGGGATCATGTGCAGCGGCACTTCACCGACGATCCGCTCCAATCGCCTCCTGAATAACACTGCCACTTTCTACGGAGGAGGGATTTACGTCAACGGCGGCACGCCCGTGATCGCAAGCAATATCATCACCGGGAATAGTGCCACTTACGGAGGGGCCATTTATAGTAATGGCGGCTCCCCGCTCATCATCAATAATACGATTATGAATAATGGCAGCACGGGGATTTACCACGTCAACGCTGGCGCGCCGGTGATCGCAAACTGCATCCTCTGGAACAACGGAAATGATCTCCACAACAGCGCGGCAAGCTATTCCATCGTCGAAGACAACGATAGCGGCGTGGGCAACCTGCACCTCAATCCGCAACTGGACGCCTTCTTTCGCGCCACCGCACTCTCTCCCTCGATCAACGCCGGTCAGAATAGTTTTGTGCAATCCGGCTGGCTGGATGCGAAGGGCGCCGCTCGTGTGTTCGGGCGTCGCGTCGATATAGGCGCCGATGAGCTTTCGCAGATGCCACCGGACACCAACTCGGATTTTGACAACGACGGACTCCCTTTCGGATGGGAGGTTCTCCATGGGCTGAATCCCAATGCCGGCGCCGACGGCCTCCTGGACCTGGACGGCGATGGTTTTGCCAATCGGCGCGAGTTCATGCTAGGCACCGACCCCGGCGACCCAAGCTCGACTTTTCGCATTCGCAACGTGACACGAAACCAGGATGGCTCCTGCGAGATCGTGTGGGACGCGGTGCCGGGCCGAAATTATCAAGTCCACGCGACGACCTCCTTAACGTCGCCCTTTTCCCCGCTGAGCGGTGTCATTTCCGCCGGCCCGGGCGAGACGGGCAAGAGCTTCATTGACGCCTCGCCGGCGGCGACCAGCAAATTCTACCGGGTCGAAATAGTCCCCTAACGGCGTGGGCGTTTGCGAGTGTGGGAGACCTTCAGACAAGCTTTCAGCCGGCCTGCAGTGCAGGTGTGGTAGCGCCACCACGCTGAGGACTACGGCGCCGAAGAAAAATTCTGCGTGCTGCTCACGGAGCCATCGGCCCCATAGACGCGTACGCCGATGGCCGGGGTGGGAGTTGTCACGGTCGTCGTCACCTGAATCTGACAGGTGGCTTCGGGCGTGCTCACGGCGGGCGGGGAAGCTTGCAGGTCGTATTCGAGATAGCCGTCGGCGGCCGGGCCATTGCCACGCGGGTGGAGGCGGGGTGCGCGCCAGCCCTTGTGGTAGACTTCGCCTTTGGCCTCGATGAAGAGCAGGTTGGCAAACGGATCGGGCCCGGTATGCGGGGCGAAGTAGGTCACCAATATCCGGAAGGGCCGCACGGAAGTGATGTGCTCCACGGAGGCGTAGGTCAACGAATCCGGCTTGGGATTCAGCACGAAATTCTGCTCGGTGAACTGGCCCAGCGAGACGGTGAGATCGAGCGTGGCCGAGGCGATCCGGCCATCGACGGTGCCAGGTCCCACGTTAAACAGGGCGACCCCGGGAAGCTTCGCCGCGGAAACCTGGAAGCGACCCGGCGGCGTCATCACGCGGAAGGTGCCATCCTGCTGAACCGGCCCTGTCCAGGTGAAGGGTGGGTGATCGTAACGGACGTTCGGCTCGCGAATTTCCGTGATCGTGAGCTCGGCCGGGGGCGGGTAGCTGATCCCGATCACCACGTTCGACGCGCTGCTCGAGGAGGTGGAGCTGGCTGGCCGCACGGCTCTGACCGCGGTGTAGGAATCGCTCTGCAGCGCGGCGGGCGCCGGCTCGGATTGATCCACCCGGCCGCTGATGCCGGTGTCGGTCCTCGGCACGTGGGTGGTCACGTCGAAAACGGTCGTCGCGCCGATCTCGGTATCCGCCAGCAATTTCGCCTCGAGGGTGTAGCGCCCGCTGGGCAGCCAGCCGCCGGCGACGGTCAGGGGGATCTGCACGGTGCGTTTCCAAGTCGATTTCCTCCGCAGGGTCGCCTCGACCGGACTCGGAGCGGCGGCCGGGGCGCTTTCCGATTCCCAGATCAGCGCGCCGGAAACGTTGTATACGCGGAAGCGGAAATGGGTGAGCGCGCTGCCGGCGTCCGGAAAGGTGAACGCCAGGTCATTCCGGCTGAGGTTCGCGAGAGCGACGCTGGCCGCAAAGGAATTCCGCTGCGGCAAAGGATACCGCACGCCGCGCACGAGCACCGCCGATGTTTCACCCAGGTCGAAATGGCTCCCGCCGGTGGTGAGGGCGACCTGCAGGCCGAGTTGTGCGGACAGACCCGGAGGCGTCGCTTGGGCGAGAGACGGGCTCGCTGCCGAAACAAGTCCGAGGATGAGCAGGCAGGAAGCTAAGAAGTTCAAGGGGAGGGTGGCCACGCCGATGGATAATGCAGTTCGGGATTTAATCAAGGAAGGCCCCGAGAGAAATCACTTGCGAAGGCGGAGCCGCATGGTGTCCCAGAGCATGCGGAGGGAGTCGCGCACGATGTGGACTTTGGATTCCGGGGAATTCACCCACTCCACCGGAAGATCGTCCACGCGGAAACCGAGCTGTCGGGCGAGGAGGAGGACTTCGACGTCGAAGGCAAAGCCGTCGATTTTTTGCTGTTCGAAAATGCGCTGGGCTGGTTCGCGGCGGAAGGCTTTGAAGCCGCATTGGGTATCCCGAAACTCGGCGAGGCCGAGCCGGCCGAGGAGGGCGTTGAAGGTCTGGCCCATGGTGCGGCGAAACCAGTTTTGCGCGCGGGTGATCCGGGATTGGGGGTGCTGGCGGTTGCCGACGAGGACGTGGGTCTCGGGATGCTCGCGGAAGTAGCGGAGGAAGACTTCGACCTCGGCGAGGGGGACGCTGAGGTCGGCGTCCATGTAGAAGACGAGGCCGCCGCTGGCGCGGAGCATGCCGGTGCGGACGGCGTGGCCTTTGCCGCGCTGCGGGCCGCCATCGATCACCTCGAAGCGGAGGGTAGAATGGGCTTGTGAGGCCGCGAGCTCCCTCGCAATTTCCAAGGTTCCATCAAGGCTCCCTTCCACCACGATCAGCACTTCCACGCTTTCCCGCATGCCGCGCCCGAGCTCGGCCAACTGGCGCATGGCCGGGGGGAGCCGGCGCGCTTCGTTGTACGCGGGGATGACGATGGAGAGGTAAGCCGCCATGGAGACGCGCTTGCATAGCGGCCACCCCGCCGCAGCCCAAGGAAATCCCGTGCCGCGCGCCGCCGTGCGCGTGCCGTGGGCGGAGCTGGGCATCGTGGCGCTGGCGCTGCTGCTGCGCGTTCTGTGGTTGGAGATCAAGCCGCCGCATTTCGACGAGGGCGTGAACGGGTGGTTCGTCGATCAGATGACGGAGCAGGGCTACTACCACTACGATCCCACGAATTTCCACGGTCCGTTTCACTTCTACGTGCTCTTCCTGGCGCAGACGCTATGCGGGCGTCACGCCTGGGCGCTGCGGCTGCCGATCGCGCTGGCGAGCACGGCGTGCGTGGCGCTGGTGCTGGCGTTCCGGCCATTTCTCGGAAAGCAGGCGTGCCGGCTGGCGGCGCTGGCGATGGCGCTTTCGCCGGGGTTCGTTTTTTACGGGCGGTACGCGATCCACGAGACGTGGCTGCTCTTTTTCGCGATGCTCGCCGCGTGGGGCTGCCTGGGCTTGTGGCGCTTTGGCACGGCGCGCTGGCTGTGGGCGGCGGGGCTTGGTGCGGCGGGGATGGTGCTGACGAAGGAGACATACGTGATCCATTTCGTGGCGCTCGCGCTCGCGGTGCCGGCGCTGCTGTTGTTGGAGAAAATCACGCGCACGCGCGGGCATCCGCGGGCGCGGATGGGCTGGACGGAGCGCGAGCTCTGGATGGTGTGCGTGGTCTGCCTCGGGCTGATCGTCTTCTTTTATTCGGGCGCGCTGCTGGATTGGAGCTCGCTGCCGGGGCTGATCACGACGATGCGCGAATGGGTGTCGACCGGCGTGGACAGCGCGGGTGGGCACGCGAAGCCGTGGCACTACTGGCTGGAGCTGCTGGCGCGTTATGAATGGCCGGCGACGCTCGGGCTGCTCGCCTCGGGCTGGTGCGCTTTCGCCGAGCGCGACCGGGCGATGCGCTGGCTGATCCTGGGCGGCTGGGCGGCGATGTTCGCGTACAGCGTGGTGAGCTACAAGACGCCGTGGTGCCTGATCGCGTTCGCGTGGCCGTTCCTTTTCGTGTTCGGGCATTTGCTCGTGAATTTGCGCCGGCGGCTCGATCGGTGGCTGGCGGGCGCGCTGGCGGCGACGGTGCTGGGGCACTCGGCCGTCTCCGCGTGGCTGCTGAATTTCCACAACTACGCGGATGAAACGGAGCCGTACGCCTATGTGCAGACGTTGCCCGCGATCGAGCGGCTGCTCGGGCCGCTGCGGACGCTGGTGGCGCTCGATCCGGCGAACCGGCATCTCACCGGGCACCTGCTCTTCCCCGCGGGCGCGTCGCATCCGCTGCCGTGGCTGCTGCGCGATTACCCGCAAATTCGTTTCCTCGAAGAAAACGAAACGCCGGCGCAGATGGATGCGGACGTGCTGGTGATCGACGAGCCGTTTGTGAGCGATGTGGAGGATCGCTTGCGCGAGCGCTATTTCCGCGAGCCGCTGATCGTGCGGGGCAACTCCGGCGAATCGGCGCAGCTCTATTTTCGCGCGGCGATGTTTGCGCCGTTTTTTCCAGGGCGGACGCCGGAGTTTGAGCCGGTCGTCTGGCTCCCCGCACCGGAGGCGCCGGCCGTGCCATGACTTCGCTCTGTGCTTTGCTGTACGCCGCGGCGACGGCGGTGCTGCTCTCGATCGTGCTGGCGTTTGCCGAGGGCGGGTTGTCGCCGCGTGCGGCTACGTTCTCGCTCGCGGTGGGCTCGATGGTGGCTTCGTTTACGTTTTGGTCGAACCGCGAGCGGCGGGTCCGGCTGCGCTCGTTGGGAGCTTGGGAATGGGCGGCGGTGATCGCGTTTGCGCTGTTTTCGCTGCGCGCGTTTTTGTGGCTGGTCTTTTTCGTGGGGGACGAGATTCGCGTCCTCTCGCCGAATAACCTCGGCGATCTCTCGCTGCACGTGACGTACATCCGCGCGCTGGCGAACGGCGTGCCGTTCTGGCCGGAAAATCCGATTTTGGCGGGGACGCCGCTTACTTATCCGCTCGGCGTGGATTTGCTGCACAGCCTGCTGGTGCTGGCGGGGGCAGATCTCTGGCGGACGTTCCTCTGGATGGGGCTGATCGGTGCGGCGCTCACGGGCGTGGCGCTCTGGCGCTGGGGCGGGGCGTTCACGCTGGCGGGGTTTTTATTCAATGGGGGACTGGCGGGGTTCGCGATTTTCGCGACGGGGGAATTTGCCGATTACCAGGCGGCGGCGGGGTGGAAGAGCCTGCCGCTCGCGCTCTTCGTGACGCAGCGCGGGCTGCTCTTCGCGCTGCCCGCGGGGCTGGCGCTGCTTTGCTCGTGGCGCGCGCGGTTTTTTCAGATGGAGGGCTCGGCGCGCCTGCCGCTCTGGGGCGAGTTGCTGCTCTACGCATCGATGCCGGTGTTTCACCTGCACACGTTCATCTTTCTGTCGCTGCTGCTGGCAGCCTGGTTTTTCCTGCATCCGCCGGCGCGTTGGGAGATTATGCGGCTGGTGGCGCTGGCGCTCGTGCCGGCGAGCGCGCTGGTTTTTTTGGTCACGGGAAGGTTCGGCACGCCGTCGGTGATCGGCTGGCAGCCGGGGTGGATGCAGAGCGACCCGGAGTTTTTGAAGACGTGCGAGGAGTCGCTGGGGATCACCTCGCCGTGGATCACGGCGCCGCTCTTTTGGGTGTACAATTTCGGCGCGCTGCCGGTGCTCGTGGCGATCCTGCTGGCGCGGATTTTTCGTGCGCCCGCGGCGGCGCATCCGGCGATTGCGGAGTCCGTGCGCTTTGCCCGCGCGGCGGCGGCGCCCGCGCTGGGGATTTTTCTGCTCTGCTGTTTCGTGAAGTTTGCGCCTTGGGAGTGGGACAATACGAAGCTGATGATCTGGTCGTACCTGATCGTGCTGCCGCTCCTCTGGCAGCAGGTGCTGGCGCGGCTGCGCACGTGGCCGCGAGTGGCGATTGGCGTGGTGCTCTTCGGATCCGGAGCGGTCTCGCTGGTGGGTGGGCTCGACGGCAGCCATCGTGGGTTCGAGATAGGGCGGCGCTCCGAATTGGAGACGCTGGAGTCAGCGTTGCGCGGCCTCCCGCCGAACGCGCGTTTTGTGGCCCACCCGAACTACAACCACCCGCTGCTGCTGCTGGGCCGGCCGGTGGCGCTCGGCTATACGGGGCATGTCTGGAGCCACGGGTACGATTGGCACGGACACGAGCGGCGGGTGGAAGCGGTCTTTCGCGGCGAACCGGGCTGGCGCGAGACGGCGCGTGGGCTCGGGTGCAGGTATCTCATTTGGGGACGGGAGGAGCAGGCGGCGTATCCGGATTCGCCGCAGGCATGGCGCGAAGAGGCGCGGCGCGTGGCGTCCGGAAGCTGGGGGGAATTGGATGATCTCGAGCCGGCACGGTGACCGGAGTGCGGAGGCGCACGGCAGAGAGTTTTCCTTCTTGAACGTTCCATGAGCGGAGCGTTTGCATAGCGTTCCTCCCCAAACCCCTCCCCCCATGCCCGAAAAACATCTCCAGGCGAAAGATGCGAAGGATGTGATCTCCTTTGCCAAAGATCACGGCGTAAAGCTGGTCGATTTCAAGTTCTGCGACTTGCTCGGCACGTGGCAGCACGTCACCACCACCGCGGCGGAAGCCTACGAGCGGTGTATCCCGGACGGCATCCCGTTCGATGGGTCGTCGATCCGCGGATGGAAGGCGATCCAGTCCTCCGACATGCTCGCGATGGCCGATCCGTCCACCGCGATGATCGATCCGTTCAACGACGAGCCGACGCTTTCGCTGGTCACGTCCATTTACGATCCGATCACCAAGGAGCCGTATAATCGCGACCCGCGTGGGATCGCGGAGCGCGCGGAAGCTTACCTGCAGCAGAGCGGGATCGGCGACACCGCGTATTTCGCGCCGGAAGCGGAGTTTTTCATTTTCGACGACGTGCGCTACGACCTGAAATCGCAGGGGTGCATGTACCAGGTGGATAGCGACGAGGGCATCTGGAACAGCGGCGCCGAGGAGTTTCCGAATCTCGGCTACAAGCTGCGCCACAAGGAAGGCTACTTCCCCGTGCCGCCGGCCGATTCGCAGCAAAACCTGCGCAACGAGATGGTGCTGCTGATGGAGGAGTGCGGGCTGAAAGTGGAGCGGCACCACCACGAGGTGGCGACCGCGGGGCAGAACGAAATCAACTTCGTCTACTCCACGCTCACCCGCACGGGCGACAATCTGCAGCTCTACAAATACATCATCCGCAACATCGCGAAGAAGCACGGCAAGACCGCGACCTTCATGCCGAAGCCGCTCTTCGGCGACAACGGCAGCGGCATGCATTGCCACCAGTCGATCTGGAAAGGCGGAAAGCCGACCTTTGCCGGCGACGGCTACGCCGCGCTCTCCGAGACCGCGCTCTTCTACATCGGGGGCATCATCAAGCACGCCAAGGCGCTCACCGCGATCACGAACCCCACCACCAACTCCTACAAGCGGCTGGTGCCCGGGTACGAGGCGCCGGTGAATTTCGCCTACTCCGCGCGCAATCGCTCCGCGGCCATCCGCATCCCGGTCACCGATTCGCCCAAGGCCAAGCGCATCGAATTCCGCACGCCGGACGGCTCGAGCTGCATCTATCTCGCGCTCGCCGCGCAACTGATGGCGGGTCTCGATGGCATCATCAATCGCATCCATCCCGGCGACCCGCTGGACAAAAACCTCTACGAATTGCCACCGGAAGAGCTGGCCACCGTGCCGCACGCGCCGGATTCGCTGAAGGGCGCGGTGGAGGAGCTGCAAAAGGACTACGAGTTCCTGCTGCGCGGCGACGTGTTTTCGCGCGATTTGATCGAGACGCTCATCGAGATGCGCATCAAGGATTACGACCAATTGCGCCTCCGCCCGCACCCGATCGAGTTTCACATGTACTACGACGTGTAGGCGCTCGAAAGGATCGGACGGATTGCACCTGCGCCCTCGGCTTGCCTATGGCGCTCTTCGTGCTACTCTGCCCACCATCCTGCCGCCCATGCTTCGCGCCTTCCTTAGCCTCGCCCTCGTTGCCGCCTCCTCTTTCACGGCGCTGCAGGCGGCGCCGGCGCAGCCGCGGCGGCTCGACGCCACCACCGCGCGGACCCGGCCGTACAGCATGGTGGGGCAGATTTTCTTCACCAGCGGCGGGGTCGATTACATCGGCACCGGCACGGTGATCAAGGCGTACTCGGCCATCACGGCCGGCCACAACCTTTACGATCCCTCGGGCGGATTTTCCACCGATGTCGAATTTCGCCGCGGCGCTTATGGCGATTCGGTGCTGGGCGACAAGTTTGCCAGCCGGCTCTATCTCCTCGCTGGGTACCGCGCGGCGGCGAACACCTACGGCTCGGATAGCGTGCGCGCCTTTGCCTATGACGCAGGGGGGCTGCTCTTCAATTCTCCGCCCGCGAATGGGCAGACCGCTCCCTACACGGCGAACACGGCCCTGCTCGGCAATAGCTACAGCCGCGTGTGCGTGGGCTACGGCGCGGAAGTGCACAGCGGCGATTACCCGCTCTATGTTTCGCCCACCACCGCGTTTTATAAGGTGTACGGCGCCTTTTGGGAAAACAGCTCCATCGAGTTTGAGGGCGGCATGAGCGGCGGACCGGTTTTTTCGCGCAATTTGCAACGGGTTCAGGTGATGACGGCGATCATCGTGGCCGGCTCGACCGGCGCCGGCGGCGTGCGGGTCGTCGACCAGGCGCTGGTGAGTTTCATCGCCAATAACCTCCGGTAGCGATGTTCGGTGTCGCTCGCATGAAACCCGGGCCGCTCATCTACCTCGCGGCCGGGGTGCTCGTCGTCGCGGCGCTCCTCTACTATCTCGCGGGGCCGCAATCGCGCCCGCCGCCGGCTCCGCCGGGGACCGTTCCGCCGGGCGGCACGATGCCTCTCGGCACCCCGGCCGCGGCGACCCCCCGCGCCGCCGCCGCACCTGCCATGAGCGCCACCCCTGGTCCCACGCTTCCCTTGATGGGCGACATCGAAGCCCTCCTCGCCAAGCTCCAGCGCGGGCAGGCGACGCCGGAGGATCTCGCCGCCCTGCGCCAGAAACTGCTGGGCGCGAACCCGCAACAGGCGATCGCCGCGATCGTGGAATTTCTGCGCAGCGGGCGCGACGCCGGCACCGGCCAGGAGCTGCAGATCGGCGAAGGCGGCGCGCTCGAGGGCGCGCCCACGCTGCGCCTGGTCCTCATGGATTTGCTCGGGCAGCTCTCCAAAAAAACCGGCAGCACCGCGGCGGCGGCGGTCGCGCGGGGCGTCCTGGAAACGAAGACGTCGGCCGACGAGTGGGCGCTCTCGCTGCGCAACGTGGGCTGGCAGGAGCCGGGCGCGCGCCCGTATCTCGCGGCCAAGATGCGCGAGATGCTGGCCGAGCCGGCCTGGACCGCCAAACCCTCGGCGGGGCTGCTCGAGGCGTTCGACGTGATCGTCTTCAGCAGCGACCCCAGCTTCATCCCGGCGCTGGCCGAGATGACCCGCAGCCCGCTCACCGAGCTGCAGCGGGCGGCCTTGGTGGCGCTCGACAAGCTGAGCGAAAAGTCGCCGCTGCCCGTGATGAATTTCCTGAACGCCAACCCCGGCGAGCTCGCGGATAAGCCGATGCTCCGCGCCGATTACTTCGCCAAAGCCGACATCGGCCAGCCGCAGCAGCAAGCCGCGCTCGAGACCTATCTCACGCGCGCCGATGTGAGCCACGACGAAAAAATCAAGCTGCTCAAGGCGCTGGCTACCCCGGCGTCGTTCGTCTCCAACAGCCTCCTCACCAACACGCCCCCTCCGCCCGATGACGTCGCGCGCGCGCGGGACCTGACGAAGCTGTTCACCCGCTGGGTGGACGCCAAGCGCTTCCCGGAGCTGGCCGGGACGATCCAGCAGGTGCTCGGGCGGCTGGGGCAGTGAGGCGCAATCCGGTGACGATCCGCGAACTGGAAGCCGCAGACAACGACGCGTGGTACGCCATGCGTGCAGCGCTCTGGCCCGACTGCACCTCGGCAAGTCACATCGCCGAGCGGCATGATTACTTTGCCCAAGGCGGCCCGCTCGCCACCTTCGTTGCGGCGGACACCGACGGCCAGCTATGCGGGTTCGCCGAGGCGTCGCTGCGTCCCAGCGCGGAGGGTTGCACGACTTGCCCCGTCGGCTACCTCGAAGGCATTTTCGTCCGTCCCGCCTTCCGTCGGCAAGGGATTGGGCGCTTGCTCGCCGCGGCCGTGGAGCGATGGGCCGCCTCCCGCGGGTGCGCGGAATTCGCCTCCGATTGCCATGCCGGCAATGAAGCCAGCCTCCATTTCCATCGCCAACTTGGCTTCGACATCGCCAGTCAGCTCCTGCATTTTCGCAGGGCGCTCGGCCATCCGCCCGGAAACGCCTGATTCAATCCAGCATGCACCCATCGGAGCACCAGCAAGGCGGCCCCCAGCAGGAGGCCCGCACCGCGCCGCTTCTCGCCACGGTGGGCTGGCATCGCGTGGTTACCGTTATCTGTTTGCTGGCTTGCGCGGGCCTCATCGTCGTGGGAATTGCCCGGCTCTTCGACCCGACCGAAGGACGGGACGTTCCATCGCGGCCGATGGACTATGTGGCCGGCGGTTCGCAGATCCTGTTGGGCCTGGCAGGGGGCCGTTTTCTGATTGGCCAGTTGCGATCTTCGGTTTCCAGCTCGAAGCGCGACCCTCGAGGCCCAAGCGGCCGTGGCGCGTGAGCGCGGTCGGTGGCGAACCGCTCCCCTATGCAAATACTGGTGGAACCGAGTGACTGGGGCGAGGCGCAGGTTCCGGAAATCCAGCGGCTCCTGGACGATGTCTCCTGGCAGTTGCTGCATCATTTTTCCGACCCTCCGGCCGGCCGGATTCGCGTGCAGTGCCGCTCCCAGGAAGGCTGCCCGCGGGTCCTCTACCGCGCCGCGCCGGGGGACGATCATGTGGTATGGCTGACGGCGCGCCACCGGTTTTGGTGTCAGCTTGCCTACCAGTTCGCGCACGAGCTTTGCCACATCGTGTCTGATTTCCAGCGGCTCCAATCGCCCGCCAATGAGTGGTTCCATGAGTCGCTGTGCGAGCTGGCCTCCATCTATGCCATCGGGCAGATGTCGCGCACCTGGCCGGCCGCGCCGCCCTACCCGAACTGGCGAAGCTACGCTGAAAGCTTGCGAGCTTATGCGGATGAGCTGACGGCCCGCGACGCTCGAAAGCTGCCTCCCGGGGTGACGCTGGGGCGGTGGCTTTGCCTGCACGAGCCGAGTCTCCGCGCCGACCCGTGCCAGCGCGAGATCAACGGCCTCGTGGCGGTCCAGTTGCTCCCGCTTTTCCAGCGCGCGCCCGCGCAGTGGCAGAGCATTCGCTTCCTGCCGGACTCCGGCGACAGCTTTGCGGAATTCCTGGGACAATGGCAGCTTGCCTGTCCAGTTGAGCACCAGGAATTCATCTCGGAGATCGGCAGCCTATTTGAAATCGCCGTTGCCTAGGCTCGTGCCCCCTCGGCTCAGAAAGCGAAGCCGAAGGAGAAGTGGATGGCGCCCCAGTCCTCGCCGTTCTTGGGATTGGGATTGAAGCCGAGGTCGAGACGGACGGGACCGATGGGCAGCTTGTAGCGGAGGCCGACGCCGAGGGCGTAGCGCATTTCGTCGAAGCCGGCGTTTTCGAGTTGGGCGCTGACGTTGCCGGCATCGGCGAAGAGGGCGGCGGAGAGGGCGTCGCGGATGGGGATGATGAATTCGGCGTTGAAGACGGTGAAGGCTTCGCCGCCGATCGGGTAGCCGTGCCGGTCCTTGGGGCCCAGCTCCCGCTCGCGGAAGGAGCGGACGGTGGTGCCGCCGCCGTTGAAGTAGCGTTCCGTGATCGGCACCGAGGTGAGCGGATAGATGAGGCCGCCGCGGACGCCCAGGGCGAGGAGGAAACGCCGCTGGATGGGCAGGTAATAGGAAAGCCGGACGGTGGCGCGGCCGAACGCGAGCTCGCCGGCAAGCGCGTCGCCATCCAGGCCGAGGGTGGCGACCCAGCCTTTGCTGGGGTTGATGGGGTTATCGCGGAAATCGTAGGTTTGGGTGAGGCCGAGGGTGATGATTTGGTAGCTGGTCGGGCCGAGCAGGAGCGGCTCGATGAGGGCCTCGGTGATGCCGACGTTCTTGGCCTGGAGGAAAGTGCTCAGGTCGAAATGCGGATTGAACTTGCGGGTCACGTCGGCGCGGATGCCCTGTTCCTGGTACGCGTAGCCTTCCTCCGTGCGGTCCTGCACGAAGATCCGGGCGCGCAAGGCGTAGTCGCTATCATACCACCAGGGGTCCACATACAGAAGCTCCGCGCGCGTGGTGCGGGTGGAGTAATCTATATTCAGCGCGAGCGGGCGGCCGTTGCCCAGGAAGTTGCGGTCCGCCAGGCGGAGGCCGAAGATGAGGCCATCATAGGAAGAGAAGCCTAGCGAAAATCCAACCTCCTTGGCCTTCGCCTCTTCCGCGGTGAGATCGATCCGCACCTCGTTGGTAGGCAGCGGCGTGGTATTGACGCGCAGATTCTTGAAGAGCCCGGTGCGCAGCACTTCGCGAAACTTCTCATCCAGCTTGGTCGGATTGTAGGTCTTGCCCTTCAGGCTTTTGAAGCGCTTCTCCATGAAGCCGGGCCGGAGGCGATCGAGGCCGGTGACTTTCACGCCATCGAAGCGGTAGAGCGGCCCCGGCTGAATGGTAAAGGTCACCGGCACCAGCTTGTTGTTCAGCCGGCCGGCTTTGGCTGTCTTGGCGTCGTGAGCCACCTCGACTTTGGCTGCATAGTAACCCTGCAGCTTATAGAAAAAGAGCAGGTTATGCTGCATCGCATTGACCCGCTGGGTCGTGTACGAGACGCTGAGCGGCTCGCCGAGCGCCTCGATCAGCTTCGGCCGCTCGAAGAGCGGCTTCCCCGCAAAGACCACCTCGCCGAAGGTGTAGCGCGGACCTTCGACGATCTTCACCGTGACATCCACGCTGGCGCCGTCGCCCGAGTAGGCAAACTCCGGATCGCTCACCACCGCTTCGAGCCGGCCCTCGGATTCATAAAGCCCGCGGATGCGCGCCACGCCCGTCTGGATATCGGCTTCCACGAAGGGGAATTTCTCCGGCTGATGCAAAAGCCGCTCACCGGTCTCGCCGATCATGTACTCGAAGAGCGTGGCCTTGCTCTCCTGCTTGTTGCCCACAAACAAGATTTCGCGGAGATAAGTGCGCGGGCCTTCCGAGATGGTCAGAACCAGGCGGGAGCCGCGAATCTCCCAGCGTACCTCGGCCTTGGCATAGCCTTGCTTGCGATAGTGCACGCCCAGGTAGTAGGCGGCGTCGTCCGCGCGCGGGCGGGTGAGGCCGCCTTCATTGATCTCGCGGATCGCATCGGCCAAGGCCTCCCGGAGCTGTTGCTCGTTGAAGGCCTTGTTGCCGGCGAATTGGATCTTCCCGCTTTCCTCCGGGGGAAGCGGCTTCAGCGCGAGATCGTTTGCAACGGGCTGAAAACGGGTGCGCTCGCGCGCCTCCGAAGGGAACACCGTCCCGAGCAGCGCAAAGGCTAGCACGAGGGCCCATTCCACATACTGAATTGGCAATACTCTCCTTCGCATACTTAGCCTAGCCGAAACGGTGAGCGACGTGACTTAACTATCGGCGTCAAGGGAGGGCGAGCGTCCTCGCGAGCCTCGTCAACGCATTGAGCGAAGCGAACCATCTCCTTCCGCGGGCGTGGCCACCGCGCCGCCGCGGCCACCGCCACGCCGCGGCTCGCGAGGACGCTCGCCCTCCCGCAACGCCATTCGTTCCAATTTGTGCTATTTGTTGGCGAAATCATCTGCATTGCAAGTTAGCGGAAGCGCAGCAGGTATTTCACGCGGCCGGTGAATTCGCCGCCCACATCGATGTCGCCTACCAAATAAAGTTGGTTGCCCAGGCGGAAACTGGCGGAGAGCTCCTGTCGGCCGGTCTTGCTGTCGGCCGCGCCAAACTCGACATTCATGCGATCATGCATGGGCAGGCCCTCGGTGGGGTCTTTCTTCTTGAAGACTTTGCGGTAAAGCGACTGGAAGAGGAGCACGGCCGCGCGGCTGGCCAGCACGTCGCTGTTGCCGGTAAGCTCGGCGACGGTGGTGCCGGTCGCGAGCAGCGAAATGATGTCTTGCTGCGGGAGCGGCGGCTCGCTGGTGAGCGATACCTCCGGGTCCTTGGCCGAGCCGAAGATGTAGGCATTGATGTGGTAGTCGCGGAGCTGCGATTCGGCGTAGAGATCGAGCTTCGGCTCGAGGAAGGCGTCTCTGGAAAAGAGGATGAAGCCGCGTTTCACCTCGAGCTTGGAGAAAGGCAGCGAGGCGGTGAGCCGGTCGACGCGCACGGAGCCATCCAGCCACGGCGCGGCGCCGGTGCCGCCGAAATGCAGGTCGATGGAGGCGGCGCCATTGGCGAGGTTTCCCTGCACTTTGAAGGGATCGTCGGCGCGCGTCTTGATGGCCACGTCGAAGGTCCAGTTGGCCAGCATCGGCGGCAGCGTGGGCGGCCCGCCGCCGCCCTGCACTTCGCGCGGCTTCGGTTTTGGTTTCGGTTTCGGCCGGCCCGGCAGCGCGATCGGCAGGATATCGATATCGCGAAAGAAGCGGCTATGCGTGACCCAGATCGTGCCGGCGACTTTGCCCGCGGCCAGCGGGCCATCCACCGCGATGTCGGAGTCGATCCGCACGGTGATGGAATCGTCGCGCTTTACCAGCACCTCGTCCGCCTTGAATTTCAGCCCGAAGACCGGCTCCGTGATCTTGGGAAACTGCACGCCACCGGCCAGCTCGAACTTGCCGCCGCCGAGCTCGCCGCGGAAACGCCGGATCGACACCGCTTCCTGCGTGAAGCCGATATCGATATCCAGCCCACCGATGCCGGGCACGCCTTCGTTTTTCATGCGGGCGTATTCGACCTTCACCGTGGCCGAGCCGGCGAATTCTGGGGTCTGCACCTTGCCGCCGACGTGCGCATCGATGGCGGCCGTGCCCGCGATGCTGCGCAGATTCGGCACCACCTTGGTCAGGAAAGCGAGCGAGGTGGGCGGGAGCTTCACCGTGAGATCGAGCGGCAGATTCGGATCGAGCTTCTTCTCCTGGAGCGCCGCCTCGAGATCGAGCGGCACGTGGCCCTTCACGGTGAGCGGCTGGATCTCCTTTTGCCGCGCGGTGAGATCCAGCGTGAGCTCCTTCTCGGAATAGTGCGCCACCAAGTCGAGCTCGGCGGGATCGAGCTGCGCCGCGGCTTGGCTCTTCAAGTTGCGCCCCTGCACCTTGAGATGCGCGGTGGGCCGCAGCCCCGTGCCGCCGAGCACGAGGTTCATGTTCACGGTGCCGCTCGCGGGCGCCGTCTGGCCGAAGGAGGCGAGCAGCTTTTGGATATCCAGCTCCTTCGCGTTCACGTTGGCCGCGATGCGCTTGGCGTACGGGATGGGCTGCTCTTTGTTTTGCGGCTCGAAGGGCAGCAGAATGTACCCGGTGAGCGCCTGCTGCTCACCCTGCCTCAGATCGATGTCCTTCAGGCGCAGCCGGTTTTCGCGCCACTCCAGCCCGGCCTGCAAACTGGTCTCTCCGCTCGACACGCGGAACTCCGAGCTTTCCGCGAAGTTGGGCCCGAAGAGGCCGCCGAGCCGCAGCTCATGCAGGGCGATTTTCCCATATTTGGCGCGATCGATCGCGAGCTTCATCTGGCCGCTGAATTCCTTACTCTGCGCCTTGCCCTGGCTCTCCACGGATAGGTCCACCGACCCCTCGAGCTTCTCCTTCACGCCAAACGTCTCGAGCAAAGGCTGGAGCACCGTGAGATCGCGAAACAGCACCAGCAGCGCCGCTTCGTACTCATACGGCGGCTGCACGCCCGTCGCGCCCATCAGCGCGATCTGCGAATTTCCGTCGATCTCCAGCGCGATCCGTTCGATCGTTGCTTTGTTGTCGGCCACGGCGATCGCCGCGGTGAGCTTGCGCGCCTTGAATTCGCCGAAGGTGAAATCGCCGCCGTTGATCGTCACATCGCCGGAATAGGCGTTGTTCACCATGCTGACCTTGCCGCCGCCCTCGAGGTGGCCGGTGAGAATCGTGCCCCCCTTGCCGATGCCAAACGTCTCGAGCTTGGGCGCCTTGATGGAAAATTCGCCCGCGAGCGGCGCGGCGGGGCGGCCGGGCTGCGGAATTTGGTAAGTGCCGACCACGCTGACGCTATTCTCCGCGCGCACGATCTCCGCGCGCCGCAGCGTCACGCGCTCATTCACGGACGCCGCCTCGACGATGGCCGAATCCGCGGTGAACGTGCCAAAGCGCAGCGCCTTGGCATCGAACGCCACCTTGCTCGTAAGGCCATCCAGCGCGCCGGCGCCCGGCGGGAAATCGAGCGCTTTCGACGCGATCAGCTTGAGCTTGGCGGACTCGACGCCGGCATCCCCCTGCGTGATCGCGGTGGCATCGATCGCGAGATCGACCGTGGCTTTGCGCGCATGCACGCCGATCGTCCCGCCGCCGTGGGCCGCGCCGGCGACCGGCTTCGGCATGAAAGGCGCAGTAAGCTCGGCCAGCGAAGGTGCCGCGATGGTGACCTGCATGTCGCCCTCGGTCTGCGGAAAATTGTTCACCGACTCGGGCAACTGCGCCGTCCCTTTGAAGGTGACCTTGCTCTGCCCCGTGGCGATTTCGCCCGCCGTGATATGCGCGAGCCCATCGGCCACGACCGATTGAATTTGGATGGCGTCGATCTTCGCTTTGTCCAGCGCGAGCGCCTCGATGCGGATGGAGCTGTCGCCATTCCAGGTGCGCGGGCGCTCCGGCTCCCCTTTGAAGACAATCTTGGCCCAGCCGAGCTTCATTTGCGGCAACTTTTTCGCGCCGAAGTAAGCCGCGGCCGCGTGGATATCCACGCCCGCCGCCTCGAGCCGCAGCACGGTGTCATAGCTTTGCTTCAGGTTTTCGCCCTTCTTCTTGAGCTCGGTCCCCGCCAGGGCGAAGTAGACGGTGCCGCCGAAGATCCGCGCTTTCACGTACGAGCTGCCTTTGTTTTCCGAGCGCAGGGTGGCGTCGAAGTTGACCTCGTCGAGCACCAGTTGCGGATCGAGCTGAATCCCGCGGATGAAGAGATTGCGCTTCGCGTAGCTGGTCTCGGCGTCGATGTTTTCCCAGACGGGCAGCTTCGGTATCTGAATGCGCCCGATGCGGAGGTAGCCTGGCTCCCAGGGATGGAAGAAGGCGCTGAAGGCTTTCACCGCGATCGGGCCGTCTTCCTTGTCGTTGATTGTCAGGTTGAAGTTCTCGATCAGCACCTGGTCGGCGTAGAGCGCGGGCTGGCCGAGCATCGTGTTGAGATTCTGGGCGAGGCTCTTCTTTTGCTTTTTCTCCTCGTCGTCCTTGCTGTCGCCGGAGAGGACCAGGTCGGCCTCGCGGATTTCGTAATACTGCAGGAACTCGCCGAGGCCGTGCTTGATCAGGTTGGGGATCGAATACTGCAGCGTCACGGAGCTGATCGTGATCTTTTCCACCGGGCTCGGCCCCTTGCCGGTCGGGAGCGCCTGCACGTCCTTCACGGTGAGATTCGTAAAGATGGTCCCCGAAAACTTCACGTCCAGCTTCACATTCTGGCCCATGGCCACCTTGATCAGGACCAGGCGCGCCGCGGTGTGGAAGAGCGGCCGGTGAAAGATCGCCACCACCAGCAGCACGAGCAAAAACGCGCGGAAAATCCGCCGAAGCCACGAACGTCGCGGTTTCGCAGGCGCTGACTTTCGTGGGGGAGCCGATCGCTCCGGAGGTCGGTCCGGCATTTAAGGCGCGTACGGTAGCAGGGAGGCCGGGGGAAGCAAGTGGGGGCGGGACACTATAGGAACGAGTGAGCCAGCGGGCCGGTGAGCCAGTCCCCCTCTGTTCCTCTGTGCGGGCTTGCGAGTTTGGGGTGCCGGAGCATATGCTTCGGCATGGCTTTGCTGCTCGATATTCCTGAAGTCTTGGAATCGGAAGACCAGGAAGCTTTCAACCTCGCCGTTTGGGACAAGGTGCTGGAGGACGATTTCCTGCGTGGGTTGCCGCACCGGATCGAGACCAATGGCCTTGGGCAAATCATCATGTCACCCCCTCCCAGCCCCGAACACGGCCGTGAACAGATCAACATCGGAGCCTTGCTCAAGCAGTTACTGCCCGATGGTGAAGTGATCAGCGAATGCCCTCTATCGACCAGCGATGGCGTCAAGGGCATCGACGTGGTATGGATTTCCACGGCCAGAAGGCGAACGCAGCGTGAGAAAGTCTGTTTCACCACAGCACCGGAGATTTGCATCGAGATCGTTTTTCCCAACAACTCCCGCCGCGAGCTTCGCGAAAAGAAACGCCTCTATTTTGAGGCTGCCGCGGAGGAGGTCTGGTTTCGTGAACGCGATGGCCGGATGGCTTTTTTCCTGAAAAGCGCGGCCGAGACCGCAGTGGAGAAGTCCGTCATCTGCCCGGAGTTTCCGCGAGTGGTGGCCTAGGAGAGAGGTCCGCTCGACAAACCACTCGCCGCTCCCCACAATCGCCCCTCCTTTCCATGAGCGATCTCCGCGCCTCCATCGCCGCCGCTGCCGCGTCGGGCCACCTTCTCGCCGCCAGCTCGAAGAACCTGCTCGAGTTCCTCGACCGCACCGATTCCCCGCTTTACCGCCAAAGCATCGCGGAGCTGGTGGCGGGCGGCCATTGGTCGGAGATCGACGACCGTTTTTTCAAGACCCTCGCCTTCGGCACGGGCGGGCTGCGCGGGCGCACCATCGGCAAGATCGTGACGAACGCCGAGCGCGGCACGCCGCAGGCGCTGGATCGCCCGGAGCACACCTGCGTGGGCACGAACGCGATGAATTCGTACAACATCTCGCCGCGCGACGCAGGGGCTGGTGGCTTACGTGAAGGAGCATTTCGCCAGCACCGGCGCCACCGGCCGGCCGAAGATCGCGGTCGCCCACGATACGCGCCATTTCTCGCCCGATTTCGCGGCGCTCACCGCTCGCGTGGCGACTGATCTCGGCTGCGACGTCTGCCTTTTCGAGGCGCCGCGCTCGACGCCGGAGCTCTCCTTCGCCGTGCGCCACCAGAATGCGCAGGCCGGCATCGTGCTCACCGCGAGCCACAATCCGCCGCACGATAACGGCTACAAAGTCTACTTCGCCGATGGCGCGCAAGTGGTGGAGCCGCACGCCAGCGGCATCATCAAAAAGGTGAACGCCGTCGAAAACGAAACCTACGAGCCCGTGCCGGAAAGCGAGCGCGGCGAGATCATCCCGCTCGGCCAGGCGCTGGACGATGCCTACATGGCGCGCCTCGCCACGCTGGTGCTCGACCCGGCGCTGGTCCGTTCCGCCAACGATCTGCGCGTCGTCTTCACCTCGATCCACGGAACTGGCGGCACCATCATGAAGCCGATGCTGGAGCGGTTCGGTTTCCGTTACAGCACGGTGGCCCGAGCAGGAGGTGCCGGATGGCCGCTTCCCCACGGTGAAATCGCCCAATCCCGAGAACGCCGAGGCGCTCGCGCAGGCGATTGCGCTGGCGCAAAAGGAGGGCGCGGACCTGGTGATCGCCACCGATCCGGATTGCGATCGCATGGGCGTCGCCGCGCGGGACCGGAACGGCGAAATGGTGCTCTTCTCCGGCAACCAGATTGGCTCGCTGATGGCGTATTATCGCGTGCTGAAGCTCGTCGAGCAGGGCGTGATTACCTCGGAGAACGCGCACCGCGGGGTCATCATCAAGACCTTCGTCACCACCGACCTGCAAAAGGCCATCGCCGAAGCGAACGGGCTCCGCTGCGTCGAGACGCTCACCGGCTTCAAGTACATCGGCGAAAAACTCGGCAAATACGAGGCCGCCCTGCCGGCCGACGTCCGCGCGAAATACCGCACCCTGCCCGAATCCGAAACCCGCCGCGCGCGGCTGGCGTACTCCAGCTTATTACGTGTGCGGCGGCGAGGAGAGCTACGGCTATTCAGCGCGGCGGATTTCGTGCGCGACAAGGACGGCAACGGCGCCACGGTGGTCTTCGCGGAAGTGGCCGCCTACGCGAAATCGCGCGGCCTTACCCTGCCCGAGTTGCTCGATGAGGTGTACGCGCAATACGGCTACTACCTGGAGAAAAACGGCGCGCTCACCTTCGAAGGCGCCGAGGGCGCGCTGAAGATCGCGAAGCTGGTCGCCTCCTACGCGCTCCATCCGCCCACGGAAGCCGACGGCTCCGCGGTCCCGCAGGTCCGCAATTTCGCGAAGGAGACGTTCACCGACGTCGAAGGCGACACCATCCCGAAGGAAAACATGATCATGGTCGATCTCGCCGATGGGCGGCGCTTTGCCGTGCGACCTTCCGGCACCGAGCCGAAGATCAAGTTTTACATGTACGCGCGGCAGTTGCCGCCGGGCGGGCGGCGCTTCGAGCCGGCAGAGCTGGCGCAGGTGCAGCCGGCGGTGAAGGCCTCGCTCGAATCGCTCTGGACCTGGATCCAGGCGGACGTCGAGCGGCGGCTGGCGTAGGGCGTGTCCGTCATTTGTCTTTACCGTCGCGAAGCCGGCCGCTTCCGATACCTAGACAGACATGGCACGCGACATCCAACTCGACGGCGGAGAAATCTCCGTCATCAAAGCACTCGGCACCGGTGGTGGCGAAGTCACCGGCGAGGTGCTCCTGACCAGGATTTCGAGCATGAGCGTCCACGAGATGGCCGATGTGCTCAAGAGCCTCATCATGATGGGCTACGTGGATGCCGATAAGCGCTCCTTCCACGGGGAGGAGGAGTTCAAAGCCACGAATTTCCACGTGAATTCCGGCTACGCCCGCGACCTCCGCGAAGCCCTCGATCCGCAGCCGGAGCAAAGAAGCCGGCGCGTGCGGCGCGAGTAGCGCAGGCTTCCCAGCGGCGCGAGTAGCGCAGGCTTCCCAGCCTGCCGTATCGCGGGCTTCCAGCCTGCCCCGTTCGCCCTTAATCCGCGGCGCTTTTCGTTTCCGCCCCGCGCCCCATCCCGCTATCTTCCGCGCGCATGAAGCTTTTCTCGATCTTTCTGCTGCTCGCGGGCGCCGCCCTGCTGCAGGCCCAGCAAACGCCCACCATCACCGTGAGCAAGAGCGACAAAATTCCCGTCGCGATCGGCAAGCTCGACGGCCCGGATGGCGCGCAAGCCGCCAAGACCCTGCAGAACGACCTGGCGATGTCCGGCTACTTCTCGATCGTCTCCTCGGAAAAAGCGCAGTTCATCGTCAGCGGCACCTCCGGCGGCTCGACCCTTGCCGGCCGTGTGCTGGATCGCGCGGGCAAAACCGCCCTCAGCCAGAGCTTCACCGGGGCCGGCCGGGCGAAGGTGCACAGGTTCGCCGACGAGATCGTGGAAACCCTCACCGGGAATAAAGGCATCGCCAGCACAAAGATTGCCTTCGTCGCCACCAAGACCGGCAAAAAGGAAATCTACACCGCCGATGTGGATGGCTCCAACGTGGTGCAGCTGACCAAGGACGGCGCGATTTCCGTGGCACCCAGCCTCAGCCCGGAGGGCAACCGCCTCGTCTACACCGGCTACCAGAGCGGCTATGCCGACGTCTACGAGATCGATCTCGCGAGCGGCGCGCGCAATCGCATCATCAAGTACCCCGGCACCAACTCCGGCGCGGCTTTCTCGCCCGATGGCCGCAAGCTCGCGCTCACCCTGAGCAAGGACGGCAACCCGGAGCTCTACGTCACCTCCGCCGGCGGCGGCGGCGCGCACCGGCTCACCCGCACGCCCGGCGTCGAGTCCTCGCCCACGTGGTCGCCCGATGGCAGCGAGATCATCTACACCAGCGACGACCGCGGCGGCCCGCAGCTCTTCCGCATCGGCGCCGGCGGCGGCTCCGGCCGGCCCATCTCCACCGGCCACGGCTACAACACCGAGCCGAGCTGGTCGCCCGATGGCAAAAAGGTCGCCTACACCGTGCGCGGCGGTGGCGGCTTCCAGATCGCCGTCTCGAATCTCGAAGGCGGCGGCGCGCGCACCCTCGGCGACGGCCAGGACCCCGTCTGGGGCGCCGATTCACGCCACCTCATCTTCGCGAACGGCGGCAGCCTCATCATGCTCGACGTCCAGACCGGCCAGCGCACCAGCCTCGTCTCCGGTCTAGGCCGCGCCTCCGAGCCCACCTGGTCGCGCTAGCCAGCGTGACCCTTTTCGCGCGAAGCGCTTTAGGAGTGCGGTGCGTCCCCGCACCGCTTTGAACCGGCTCCGCCCGCCGGATCCGTCTCCGAGCTTACAGAATGGCTCGCGCCGTACTCGAAAGCGCTGCGCGCGAAAGCACACCACGCCCGTCCGCTAAAACCCGCCCGCAAAAAACGGATTGTTTCGCTTCTCCTCGCCCACCGTCGTCAGCGGCCCGTGCCCGGGGCAGAGGATCGTCTCCTCCGGCAGCGTGAAGATCTCGCGCCGGTTCGTGTCGAGCGCATCGGTGTACGAGATTCCGCCGCCACCCATCGAGCCGGCAAAAACCGCGTCGCCCACCACTGCCACCGGCCGTCCCAAGCCCTTTACCACAAACGTGATGCCTCCCTTCGAGTGGCCCCAGGTGAGGCGCGAATCGATCGTCAGCGCTCCTGCCGAAAAGGTCCGCCCCGCGGCGAACGCTTCCGCGCCGGCCAGCGGCTCCCGCTCGCCCACATAAGCGGCCGCGCCGGTGCGCGACTTCAGCCGGTCGAGATCGAAGATGTGATCGCCGTGCGTGTGCGTGAGCAGCACCAGCTTTACCGCGAGCTTTTGGCTTTCGATGAACTCGAGCATCGGCCCGGCATCCGCGCCCGTATCGAACGCCACCGCCTCGCGCGTCGCCGGGTCCCACACCACGTACGAGTTCACCATCATGTCTTCCCAAGGCGTGGTAAACTGGGCCAGCCCTTCCAGCTCGACCGGCTCCGGCGCATAAGTCTTCGCGCCGATCGCCGCTGTCGCTTCGGGATGCAACCCCAGCGCCGGCGCGAGCTGGCGCACCGTCGCCGCATCGAAATCACCCCCCAGCGCGGAAGCGATCTTGGCGGAGTCGAGCCCGGTCTTTGCCGCGAGCTGCTCCTCCGAGAGTTTGAGGCCGCGCGCGGCTTTGCCGAGGATGTCGTTGAAGTTGTCTTCGAGAGGGAGAGGCATGGCGGGAAGTGTAGGGGATACGCGAGGCCGGTGGGAAGGCCAGGATGCTCAATAATGCGTGCTTCTTATTGAGCCGCGCCACTTCGCGTTTCTCCGTCTTCGCCTTGAGATCCGCGCGCAGGTCCGGCGACGTGCGGGTAAGGCCTGCACTGGTTATTCTGCGTTTTCCGGCCTCAGGCTTGCTCGCGCTCCGCGCGGCGAAATGCCTCCATCTCCGCCTTCAGCGGCGCCCAGTAAGCGCGGTCGCGCGCTTGCTCGGCTCGCACTTCGGCATCGAGTGCTTCGCGCAATGCGTCCGCCTCCGCGCTCTTCGCGAGACGCAGCAGTGGCCGATGCTCCGCCTCTGCTCCGGTTTCAGCAGGAAAGCGCCCCGCGAGCTCGATGAGCCGCTCGATGTTGCGAGATTCCGTCAACCAAAAGCCGATCCGCTCGAGGGTGGGCTGCGCGTGCCAGACCCGGTAGTGCCCTTCGACCAGAGCATCGATTACCGGCCAATCCTTGTCGCGCTGCGTTTTTTTGGCCTGCACCAAATCTTCGACCGCGAGCAGGTCGAAGGTCTCCCCATCGTCCTCGGTAATCGTCGTGCGGCGCTCCCAGAGCTCATCGAAGGCCGGAAGATCACGCAGCCGCGTCATCACATCGATGCGCAAGCCATCGGCCGGTCCACCTTGGCATCGAAAGTGCACCGCGTGCCCCCGTTCCAGAACCGCGGGGTCGAAGCGGGGCACGGCGATTCTCTGCGCGTCCAATTCCGCCATCGCTGTGAGGAGGCGGGAAAAATTCTCCGGCGACGCCAGCAAGTAGAAATCGACGTCTTTGCTAAACTGTGCCGCGCCGTAAAACACGCAGGCCTGCCCGCCCATAAGCAGCGCCTGCACTCGATGTTTCCGGATCGTAGAAAGGACTTGTCGGATCGGGGTCGGGATCAAGGCTGCCTCCCATCGCTAGGTATTGCGCAAAAATCCGCTCGCTCTGGCGAAAGCGCTCGATCGGCGTCAGATCGATCCACTCCTTCCATTCGTCGGACATTTGCTCGTAAGTCATGCCTGCGCAAGATAGCCCTGCGCGTGGTGCGAGCGCAACGGCAGAGTCATCCGCTTCAGTACCCAAGAGCTGCGCCAAGCCGTTGCCTCAGCTCCGCGCGACTCGCGCTGCGCCTGGCGCCCCGGCGCCTACCTAAGCAGTTCCTTCACCTTGGCCTCGATCGCTTCCGACCAAATTTCGTACCCTTTGGCATTCGGATGGAGAAGGTCGGGCATGATTTCCTTGGACAGCGTGCCGTCGGGCTGGAGCAGCTTGGCATTCACGTCCATCCAATAAACCGTCTTGTCGTCGGCGAGGGTCTTGATAATCGCGTTCGTCTGCTCGTTTTGCTGCCGCATCTTGTCCGCCGGCGTTGCGCCGCGCGGGAAGATCGCCAGGAGGAGAATCTTCGCGCCGGGGCATTTCTGTTTCAGCTTGGCCACGATGGCCTTCACGCCATCGGCGGTTTGCTCGGCGGTGCATTGATAGACCGCGCCCTCGAGCTCCTTCTGCGGGCGCCCTTGGTGGCCGGTGTTGTTCGTACCGATCATCAGCACGATCGCTTTCGGTTTCAGGCCGTCGAAGTTCCCATGCTCCAGCCGCCAGAGCACGTGCTCGGTGCGATCCCCGCCGATCCCGAAATTCGCGGCCTTCAGCGGCTCCCAAAATTTCGCCCACGCTTCCTTGCCCGCACCGCCCCAGCCTTGCGTGATCGAATCGCCCAGGAAGACCAACTGCGCCTCGCCCTTCTTGGAGATGACATTGAACGATTCGTGCCGCTGTTCCGTGCCCGGATGCAGCACCGGCAGGGTGGCGTAATTCTTCGCCTCCTGTGCCAGGAGGCCCGAGGCGGTGAGGGTGAAAACGGCGGCGGCGATTCGCGTGAGCTTCATGGGGAGAGAGGATTCGTGGAGCCCGCCACTTTTCACGCCCAGTCTGGTTTGCAAAGGAGAAACTCGGGCTGTTCCTCGCGCCGTCCCGGGTTAAGCTGCACGCACCCTCGCATGAACAAGCTCGCCTGCCTCTTCACCGTGGCGCTCTGCCGTCTGGCCGTCCCTCACGCGTCCGCACAGACCGACTCGAGCAAGGATTTCGCCCGGCTCAAGGACCAGCGCGACAAAGCCGTGGCCGCGGCGATTGCGCCCATCGATCAGAAGTATCACGAGTCGCTGAAGTCGGTCCTGGCGCGCGCCACGCGCGAAGGCGACTTCCCCACGGTCACCGCCATCACCGAAATTCTGAACGCCAGCCAGGCCGCCGCCGCGCCCGTGAAGCCGCTGGGCGCGCTGACCGCTACCCCGAGCCCGGCCAAAGGCAGCATCTGGAAGCCCTCCAATAACGACGGCTTTTTCTACGTCCTCTTCACCAATCCCGATAACAGCGTCGGCGGCTTCATGTACAACACGGTGGCCAACAAATCCTCGAACATCGTCGGCAGGAAGGCCGGCAACACCATCGAAGCCCGCTGGCCCACCGTCTATGGCAACGAATCGTGGGACGGGAAATTCACCGAGCGTCCGGACGGCGGATTCGACGTTGACCGGGTCTACGCCGATGGGCCCAGCAAGGGCCGCAGAGACTTGTATCAACTGAAGCCCCTGACCGGCGATGAATACAAGCGCGCCAGAAAGATGCTCGATGCCAAAGTCTCCACCCCCGAGGCCAAGAGCGCCCTGCGCAAGGTCCCGCGCGAGTGATCTAAGCGGCGGCGCTGCGGCGCTCCTTGATCGCAAGCGGACCTGCAGCTTATGGCGGAAAACGCGTCGCGCGGCGGTAACCCAAGGAGGGGTGACGGCCTCGTCGCCCGCGCGGCGACAGCCGCGCTCCGCCGCGTATTGCAAGGCCGCGGCCGAATTGCCACGGAGCCGCGCCGCGAAGCGGAAGGCCGTTCCCCTCTCGCTCCCAAGCTGAGCTTGGGAGCGCACTTGCGGGCGAAGCTCTGCTTCGCATGGAGGGGGTGCTCTGCGGGCGGCGACACCCACGCTCTTCACTGAATCCCTCCCGCCGCGAAGTATTACTTCGCCGGAAAGTCGTAAACACCATCGCTCACACAGCGCGAATGCTCATCCCCAGTGCGCAGGTTCGTTAGCCATTTCCCAAGGGATTTGCTTTAGGTTTAATTCCCCAAGGCAGACTGAAGAGCGCCTCAACAACTTCACGCCTCATCGTCCAGACGTAGTGCTCGCTCCCACCAGCACCTGTGGGTCGCTCGCCCGTGGCGAGAACATTCGTCCAAACAGGCTCGCCTTCGTGACGTAGAGCTGGAGTAAAGCCGAGATGCTTGCCGAGCATCTTGCCGAGAAAACCGTATTGGAGATTGGCTGCGTTGAAGTTCGCGTAACCTGCAACCGTCGCAAGCTGGGTTGCCGTTATGCGGTGGTCGTCGGCAAGGCAGTGGGCCTTCAGCATTTTGTGCTGCGCGCGTGAAATATCTGAGCGGATCGCGATGAACGCGTTTCTAAATGCGTCCGCGCTGGGGGCGGCTTCGGAGGGCGGAGTGCTCATAGATGGGGATAATGCATCCCTCCTCGCCTCACACCACCATGATCTTGGACAGCCCGGTCCGTCGTCGATACCTTTGATCGACGGTGCGCATGCGAAACCAGACGACGGTGCCGGCGCGATGCCTTCGGCTGGGCGAGCGCCAAGCCGCCCAAATTTGGCAAAACCGAAAACCTGTCAACAGGCTTAAATCGGTCGAGAAGGGGTCGAGACCGGCTGAGATCGGCTGAAATCGGCTGAGAGCCGAAATCCAAAAAAAGCCCGTGGTACCCGTTTCCTCGTGAAAACGACCACATCTCACCTCACTCCGTCACCCGTCATGCCAAGCGAAACTGCCCCACCCCAAACTCGAAGCCCGAAACTCGAAGTGAGCGACATCCCCCGCCGCCGCGGCCGCCCCACTTCCTTCACCGACGAAACCGTCGACCTCATCTGCCACTTCATCCGCGAGGAGGGCCTCTCCGTCAGCGCCGCCGCCGCCCGCGCCGGTGTCGGCGCCACCACCATCTCCCGCTGGAAAGAGCAGCACCCCGAGCTCATCGATGACCTCGCCTGCGCCCTCCAGGAATACCGCGCCGCCAAGCTCGCCATCGTCCGTGGCGCCAAAATGAACGATGGCCGCCCCGATTGGCGCGCCGCCGCCTGGGAGCTCGAGCGCCGCTTTCCCGAGGAATATGGCCGCCACCGCAAGGCTTGGGACAACGACCCGCTCTTCCGCCGCTGGCTCGAAGAAGATCGCCGGCGCGAGGAAGAGGAGCAACGCCGCCAAAACCGCGTCTGGCTCGATGAGCACCTCCGCTCCCTGGAAGCCGCCGCGGCTGCCGTTGCCGCCGCACCCGCGCCCGTCTCCCACTCTGGCGCCCACCCTTCTCCCGCCCACCAAACGCCGCCTCCTGCCAGCGTAGGCGCGCCCGCTCCCTCAGCGAGCTCCGGAAAAACACCCGCACCCGCTTTCCGAAATTTCCGAAATTCGCCTCCCCCTCCCGCCCCAGCGCCTCACCCCGATGCCTCGCCCGGCGTCACCGAACCCGGCGCCGGCCATCCTTCCCATCCTTCCCATCCCTCCCATGCCTCCCACACCCCGCCTCCTCAAACCACCCCCCAACCCGTCTCCAAAACACCCAACGCCTCTTTCCAAAATTTCCGAAATTCACCCGCCGCCGCTCAAGCAGAAGCTCCGAACGACGCCGACGATTACCCTCCCGAGGACTACGGCGACGATGACCTCGGAAACTGACCGACGTGGGGGTTCCGTGGCGTAGCGCTGGAACGAGGCCCACTCGGGAGCCGATCTCCATCGTTCGCCGCGGGTCACGTCGGCGATTCACCGCTCCGGCCAGCAACCAAAAAAAATCCAGGAAGCGGTTGACCACGTTCTTAATCTCTACTAAATCACTCGCCATTCGATGAATCTCCAATCTTTCCAGCCCCGCGTCGAAAACCCAGCGCTTCGAGGGAGGCAGCCCGTCACGCCGATCCATTTCTGAAGCGCGGCTGAAACAAGCGTTCTGGTGGAACGAGCCGGTGCGGGTCGGGGGGCTCGCACCGGTTTTTCCATCGCCATCCACTCCTTGAAAAAACTCGGTTCATCTCGCTCGACCACGATCGCTGCCGCCGGCTGCCTGCGCCTTGCGCTTTGGGCCTCGTTGGCGCTGCCCGCGATCGTGCAGGGTGCGGGCGCGGCGCCCACGTTCATGGTGAACGAGTACCGCGTCACCGGCTCGACGAAGCTCACCGAGCTGGAGAAGGGCGAGACCGTTTATCCTTTTCTCGGCCCCGGGCGCACCGCGGAGGATATCGAGGCCGCGCGTCAGGCGCTGGAAAAAATCTACAAAGTGAAGGGTTATGAGACCGTGCGGGTTGAGGCGCCGGTGCCGAGTCCGCGCGGCGGCGTGGTGCATCTGCGCGTGGTGGAGATACCGGTGGGGCGCGTGCGCGTGGAGGGCGCGAAGTATTCGCTGCCGAGCCAGATCGTGAAGCATCTGCCTTCGCTCGCGCCCGGCGAGGTGCCGAATTTCGCGACGATCGAGCGCGAGTTGCTCGCGCTGAATCAATGGCCGGACCGGCGCGTTTCGCCTTCGCTCAAGCCGGGGCGTCTGCCCGATACGGTCGATTTCGATTTGCAGGTGGAGGACAAATTCCCGCTCCACGCCAGCCTGGAGCTGAACAACCGCTACAGCACCGGCACCACCCAACTGCGCCTCAACGGCTCCTTCACTTACAACAATCTCTGGCAGCGCGGCCACTCGATCGAAGGCAGCTTCCAGATTTCGCCGGAGGACCTCACGGAGGTGAAAGTCTTCTCTGGTAGCTACACGGCGCGGTTTCCGCAGTGGCCGAATTTCAGCCTCGTCTTGCAAGGCACCAAGCAGGATTCGGATGTTTCCACGCTGGGCGGCGCCGCCACCGTCGGCCGCGGGAGCATCATCGGGCTGCGCGGTATCTACCAACTGCCGTCCGCGCGCGGCTTCTACCACTCGCTCAGCGCCGGGCTCGACTACAAGGATTTCACCCAGGACCTCGAGATCCTCGGGATCCCGTTCTCCTACCCGCTGGTCTATTATCCATTCACCGCGGGCTACAGCGCCGGCTGGGTGCACGGCAAAGAATCTTCCACGGAGCTGAATCTCGGCGTCACCTTTTCCATTCGCGAGACGGCGGACGAGCTCGAGTTCGACAACAATCGCTTCAACGCGCGGGGCAGTTTCATCTATCTGCGCGGCGATCTCGCGCACACCCAGGAGCTGCCCGGCGGCGCGCAGCTTTACGGGAAAGTGCAGGGCCAGGCGTCCAGCCAGCCACTCGTGAATAGCGAGCAATTCGCCGGCGGCGGCCTTGGCACGGTGCGTGGTTACCGCGAGGCGGAGGCGCTCGGCGACGATGGCTTCTTCGGCACGGTGGAGCTCCGCAGCCCGTCGCTCCTCGGCTGGACGAAAGCCAGGGAAACCGAGTGGCGCATCCACGGCTTCTTCGATGGCGGCGTGGTCACGCTGCACGATCCGCTGCCCGAGCAGCAGTGGCGTTTCGAGCTGGCAAGCATGGGCGTGGGGATGCGCCTCCAGCTTTTCGATCACTTCCACAGCTCACTCGATGTGGCCCTCCCGCTCACCAGCCTGCCCGGCACCCAAAAGGGCGACCTCATGTTCACCTTCCGCGTCTGGGCCGAGTTTTAAGCCGCTTCTTCACTCATGTCTGTCTTGCCTGTTCGTTTGCTATTTTTGGTAGTCATCGCCCTGCTCACCGCGGGAGCGCACGCGCGCTGGGATGAAAAGTTCATCGTGCGGAAGAAGATCACCCTCGATACTTCCGCCACCGGCACGCCGATCGCGGAGCCAATCGGCGGCGCGACGGTGCTGGTGCGTTTGCACGATGGGAACTTCGTCTTCGAATCGGCCAAAGAGGATGGCAGCGATCTGCGCTTCCTGGCCGCCGACGACAAAACGCTGCTGCCGTTTCACATCGAGAAATTCGACTCGCTGCTGCACGAGGCGCTCGTCTGGGTAAAGCTGCCGGGGATCGCGCCCTCGGCAAAAACCGAGCTTTGGCTCTACTACGGCAATCCGGCCGCTGAGCGGGTGGGGGACCCTAAGGCGAGCTATGATGTCGACACGGTGCTGGTCTATCACTTCGCCGAAAGCAACGCGGCGCCTAGCGACGCGACCGTGCAAGCCAACGGCGCGACTTCGCCCGCAACCACCGTCGGCGCGCTCATCGGCAATGGCACGAGGCTCGGCGCCGGCGTGCCGGTAACGCTGCCCGGTTCGCCGTCGCTCACCTGGCGCGAGAACGGCACGCTTGCCTGGTCGGCGTGGGTGAAGCTCACCGCGCTGGAGCCCAATGCGCTGCTCTTCAGCCGGCGCGAAGGCAGCAGCAGCTTTTCGATCGGCGCCGATGCTGGCGCGCCTTTCGTGGCGGTGAATGGACAGCGCTCACCGGCGGGAACGCCGCTCGCCGCGGGAACCTGGCATCACCTCGCGGTCGCCGCGGAGGCGGGCCGGCTCACGCTTTTCGTGGATGGCGCCATCTATGCCACGCTCGCCGCGCCGCTGCCGGCGCTGAGCTCCGCCGCGCTGCTCGGCGGCGATGCCGCCGCCGGCGAAGTCACCGCCAAGGCGGAACTCGACGAGCTGCAAATCTCCCGCGTGGCGCGCCCCGCGGGCTTCCTCAAATTTGCGGCGATCGCGCAGGCCGGTGAAAAGGCCGCGCAGCTCGTCGTCTTTGGCGAGGATGAGAAAGGCGCCGGCGATTTGCTCGGCGATGGCTACTTCGCCATCATCCTGAAGAATCTCACCGTCGATGGCTGGGTGGTCATCGTGATCCTGGCGGTGATGTCGTTGGTGAGCTGGTGGGTGGTGGTGGTGAAGTGGCGCTACCTGAATGCCATCGCCGCGGGCAATCAGGTATTCTTCGGCGAATGGAAGCGGATCAGCGGCGAGCTCGACCGCGGTGGATGAAGAGACGAGCTTCGGCAAAACGCTCGCCCCGGCCGCGCGCCGCTCGCTCGCCCGCTCACCGCTCTTCGCGATCTTCCGCGTCGGCATGGAGGAGATCGAGCACCGCATGGCCTTGCGCGCCGGGCAGCCGAAATCGCTCACCAGCCGCGGCATCCAGGCGATCCGCGCGGCGCTCGATGGCGGCCTCGTGCTGGAGACGGACCGCCTTAACAGCGGCATCGTGCTGCTCACCATCGCTATCTCCGGCGGCCCGTTCCTCGGGCTGCTCGGCACGGTGGTCGGCGTGATGATCACCTTCGCCGCCGTGGCCGCCGCGGGCGACGTGAATGTGAACGCGATCGCCCCCGGCATTGCCGCCGCGCTGCTCGCCACCGTCGCCGGCCTCGCCGTCGCGATCCCCGCGCTCTTTTCCTACAATTACCTGCTCACGCGCATCAAGAAGGCCACGCGCGATCTGCACGTCTTCATCGAGTCCTTCATCACCAAGATGGCCGAGCAATATCGCGGCGGCCCGGCCGAGTAGCGGCACTCCACCCACGCCATGCAACTCAACGAAGACAAGCCGTACGACGATATCAACATCACGCCGATGCTCGATCTGGCGTATGTGCTCCTGGTCATCTTCATCCTCATGTGCACCGCTTCGGTGCAGGGGATGAAGGTGAATCTCCCAAAGGCCAGCAAGCAGCCGAGCCTCGGCAAACCGAAGACGAAATCGGTCACCGTGAATAGCGAGGGGAAGATCTTCCTCGATACCGCGGAGATAAGCATCGCCGAGCTTGAATCGCGCCTCGCCTCGCTGAAAGCCGCGACGCCCGATCTGCCCGTGGTCATTCGCGGCGATCGCGTCACGCAATATCATGCGGTCATGGAAGTTCTCGAGGCCGTCGGCCGGGTCGGCATCTCGCAAGTGGGCCTCGCCACCGCCTCCGGAAAATAACATTCCCATGCAAACCGAGCAGCTTCCAGAGCAGGAAAAAGTGCGCCGCGCATGGGATGACTTCGACGTGGAGGAAACGCCCTCGTTTGTGGAGCGCCATCGTGGAGAAGCGAGTATTGCGGCCGGAGTCCTCCTCGCGGTGGTGATCTATTTTTGGAACGACATCTTCCCCAAGAAGGCGTCCGGCCCGGCCCGCCGGGAAACGATCGTGATGGTGAGCCCGCCGCCACCGCCACCACCCCCGCCTGTCGTGCAACCTCCGCCGCCACCGCCGGAGGAAAAGATGATCGAGCAGACGCCCGTGGAGAATGAGGAGAAGCCGGATTCGAAGCCGGACGAGCCGCCGCCGTCGAACGATGTCGTCACCAGCAAAGGTGATGGGCCGGGAGACGGCGCCGGTGGGGGTGGCGGCGGACCGGGCGGCAATGGCCATGGGGACAACCGGCCGCGCAGCCAATTCGGTTGGTACGCGAGCCAGGTGCAAAACCGCGTGCAACAAGCGGTGAAGAGCCATCGCGCCACGCGCTCCGCCGCCTTGAGCGCGGAGGTGAAAGTGTGGGCCGATTCCACGGGTCGCATCGCGCGCGCCACTGTCTCCACCACCGGCGGACCAGGCGGCCTCGACGCCACGCTCCGCGACCAGGTGCTCACCGGCCTCCAGCTTTCCGAGCCGCCTCCCGCCGGCATGCCCATGCCCATCCGCATGCGCCTCACCCTGCGCCGGCCCTGATTCTAACGACCACTTTCCATGCTTCACCGTTTCAACGCAGTAGCACGCCCCAAGGCCATCCTCACCACCGCGATCGCCACGCTCCTCTCCGCGTCCTCCGTCTTCGCGCAGCAATCGCTCGATCTCACCGATCTGCCGCTCCTGGCCGCGAACGAGCCACCCATCATCGCGGCTCCCGCGCTCGATCCCGCCCCTGCCGCGCCTTCCGCCAGCGCCACGGTCAATCTCATTCGCCAGCTCGTTGAGCTCGGCGTGCTGCCGAAAGAGAAAGCCGGAAGCCTTCTGAAACAAGCGGAGGCGGAAGCCGAGCAAGTGCGCGCGCAATTCATCGCCGAGCGCGACGCCGCCGTGCAGATCGCCGTGACGCAGACGCTCGCCGCCGTGCAGGCGAATCCCGCGCTCGTCGGCGAGCCGTTGCCGAAGCCCGAGGAATCTTCGCGCATCACCTACGTGCCGGAAGTGGTGCGCGCGCAACTCCGCGACGAGATCAAGCGCGACCTCGCCAGTTACCGCCAAGAAAGAGCGCTGGGGCGCCACCTTCCGGCTGCCGGATTGGAACGAGCGCTTCCGCCTCTACGCCGATTTCCGCCTCCGCGGCGAAGGCGCCTTCTTCCCGGAAGCGAACGACAACACCGGCGCTTTCCCCAATTTCAACGCGATCAACACGAGCGCGCCTTTCGACACGAGCGGCACCGTTTTCTCGCCGCAGTTGAATGTGGATCAGGAACGCCAGCGGCTGCGGCTGCGGTTGCGTTTTGGCATCGAGTCGCAGCTCGGGCAGGGCTTCACCGCCGGCCTCCGCCTGGCCACCGGCAACACCAATTCGCCCACTTCCACAAACCAGGATCTCGGCAGCGCCGCGAATGGCCAGGGCGGCAACTTCAGCAAGTACGCCATCTGGGTCGATCGCGGTTTCCTGAAGTGGGAGCTCGGCAGCGAGGACCGCAACCTCGCGCTCACGGTCGGCCGTTTCGACAACCCCTTTTTCTCCACGGAAACCATCTTCGACGAGGATCTCGGCTTCGACGGCCTCGGCCGTCGCCGCGCGCTACAAGGTGCACGATCGCGTAACGCCCTTCCTCGCCGCGACCGCCTTGCCGGTGTTCAACACGGACCTCAACTTCGCGTCGAATCAGCCGGCGAAATTTGCGAGCGACGACAAGTGGCTCTACGCCGTGCAGCTCGGCACGGACCTGAAGATCGCGCCGAAGGTCAACCTCAAGATCGCCGCCGCGTACTACCATTTCGACAACATCGAGGGGCGGCTCTCCGATCCGTTCGTGCCGCTCACCGCTTCGGATGCCGGCAATACCGATGGCACCCGCCCGGCCTTCGCGCAGAAAGGCAACACCTACCAGCCGCTGCGCAACATCATCCCGACGGCGGAAAACGATTTCGGCACCAGCCGGCAGTTCCAATACTACGGGCTCGCGACGCCGTTTGAAACGTGGCGCTCACCGGCAAGCTCGACATCAACTATTGGGAGCCCCTCCAGATTTCGCTTCAGGGCGAGTACAACAAGAACCTCGCCTTCGATCGCGGCGCGATCGATCGCGTGGCGGTGAACAATCGCGGGCCGAACGACAGCCTCACCAATCTCGGCAGCTTCGCCGGCGGCGACACGGCGTGGTTCGTCGGCGCCCGCGTGGGCAAGCCGGTCTTCGAGAAATGCGGCGATTGGGCCGTGGGCCTGAACTATCGCCATATCGAGAGCGACGCCGTGGTGGACGGCTTCAACGATTCCGACTTCGGCCTCGGGGGCACCAATCTCAAGGGCTACAGCCTCTGGGCCGCGGTGGCGCTCTCGGAGCGCGTGAGCTTTGGCCTGCGCTGGACCAGCAGCGACGAAATCGCCGGCCCGCCGCTCTCCGTGGACATCTTCCAAATCGACATCAACGCCAAATTCTAGCCATGCGCTTCTGCATTTCACTCTTCCTGCTCGCCGTGCCGCTCATCGCGGCCGACGCCCCAAACCCGGCCGAGGCCCGCTTGCGCGAGGCGCTCCGGCAATTGACCGCGCGTGTGCAAACCGCCGAGGCCGAAGCCGTCTCCGCGAAAGCCGTGCAGGCGGAGCTGGAGGCGAAAAACAAGACCTTGAGCGCCCAAGTCGAAAAACTCGTCCGGCAAGCGGACACCGACAAAGCCGCGGCCGAAAAAGCCGCCGAGGCCGGTGAAGCGAAACTCAAGGAGCAAGAGGCAGAGCTCACGCAGACGAAAGAGGCGCTGGAAAAATGGAAGTTCGGCCACGGGCAAGTGACTGAGCTCGTGCGCAAAACCGAAGCTGCGCGCGCGACCCTTGCCGCCAAAAGCAGCGGGCTCGAATTGCGCGTGGCCGACCTCACGCGCAAGAATCTCGCGCTCTTCAAGCTCGGCGAGGAGGTGCTGACGCGCCTCGAGAAATTCAGCTACGGCGGCGCCCTCGCCGCGCGGGAGCCGTTCGTCGGCACCATGCGCGTGAAGCTCGAGAATCAGGTGCAAGGTTATCGCGATCGGCTGCTCGATCCTAAACTGACGCCGTGACCCAGCGAGAATCCATCGGCTCCGGCCCCCGCAGCGCGCTGGCGGTGGCCATCGCGCTGCTCCTGCCGCTCGCGGCGGAAGCCGGCGATATCTTGCGCGGCGGCGCGCGGGCTAATGGGCGTCCGCGCGGGGCCGCTCCGGATTCGCCGAACCCCGTGGTGGTGGAGCAGGCGCGGGTGAACGCGCGCGATTCGCTGGCCCGTTCCACCAAGACGATCCAGGCCATGCAGGCTATGCAGCAGGCGGCGCGGGGAATGGCGGCGCGCAGCGGAAACAGCGTGCCCAACGGCCTTGGCACCGGCGGGTTGAAAGTAGCTCCCGGCGCCACCGCCAACTCGCCGCTCTGGCGCGGCGCCAACTTGCCCAGGCAGACGGTGAAAAACGGGCAAACCGACGTGGTCATCAAACAGCTCACGCAGCAGGCGCTGCTGAACTGGGAGACCTTCAACATCGGCAAGCAGACCACGCTCACCTTCGATCAAAGCGCGGGTGGCAAATCGGTGCGCCAATGGGTCGCGGTTAACAAGATCAACGATCCGACCGGCAAGCCCTCGCAAATCCTCGGCCAGATCAAAGCGGACGGGCAAGTCTACGTGCTGAACCAGAACGGCATCCTCTTCGGCGGCTCGTCGCAGGTGAATACGCACGCGCTCGTCGCCTCTTCGCTGCCCATCAATGGCAACCTGCTTTCCGCCGGCCTGCTCAACAATCCGGACGCGCAATTCCTTTTCTCCGCGCTCGAAATTCCCGCGCTGAGCAGCGGCACGATGCCGGCCTTCACGCCGCCCGCGCCGCCCAATACGCCGGGCGGGCGGATCGGCGATGTCATTGTGGAAAAGGGCGCTCGACTCTCCGCGCCGACCAGCGCGGACAAAGTCGGCGGCCGCATCGCGCTCGTCGGTCCGAACGTGCTCAACGAGGGGACGATCTCCACGCCGGACGGCCAGACGATTCTCGCCGCCGGCCTGCAGGTAGGCTTCGCCGCACACGCCGGCAGCGATCCGAGCCTGCGCGGGCTCGATGTCTTCGTCGGCAAAGTGCGCGCGCCCGCGCCCGAGCCGACGCCCGAAGTTCCGGAGCCCGTCGCGCCCCCCGCCTATGCCGGCACCGCCACCAACGCCGGCCTCATTGACGCGCCGCGCGCGAATGTCACCATGGCCGGCAAATTGGTGGAGCAGCTCGGCGCCATCCAAAGCTCCACCTCGGTGGCGCTGAATGGCCGCATCGACCTGCAAGCGAGCTTCAATGCCACCAGCCCGCTCGTCCTCGGCGTGGCGCGCTTTGCGCCGGGCGCGACCGGCACCGTCCGCCTCGGCGCGGGCAGCGTCACCGCCATCCTGCCGGAGCTTTTCAGCGACGACACCATCGCCAATACGCGGCTGCCGATCGCCTCGGAGGTGAACATCGAAGGCAAGGCGATCCACCTCGGCGCCCACGCGCAACTGCTCGCCCCCAATGCCCACGTGACTTTGCGCGCGGGCCACTGGCTGCCGCTCAATGGCGCGACCGCGTTCGTCGCCCATGGCGGCCAGATTTATCTCGATGGCGGCGCGAGCATCAATGTGGCCGGCACGCCGGATGTGCTCGCGGCCATGGCGCAAAACATCCTCACCCTGCAATTGCGCGGCTCCGAGCTGGCCGATTCGCCGCTGCAGCGCGATGGCCTCCTGCGCGGCCTCTCGCTCAATCTCGATATGCGCCAGGGCGGCGTGTACAACGGCCTCGCGTGGCTCGGCACGCCCCTCGGCGACGCCACCGGCTTCGTCAATTTGATCGAGCGCAATGCCGCGCAGCTCACCACTGCCGGCGGCTCCGTGAAGCTCACCGCCGGCGGCTCGGTCGTCCTGCAGCGCGGCTCGCTCGTCGATGTCTCCGGCGGGTGGACGAACTTCGAGGGCGGCTTCGTCGAAACCACCCGCGTCATCTCCGGCGGGCGCCTCTACGATATCTCGGACGCAACGCCGGACCGCATCTACAGCGGCATCTATCGCGGCGAAACGACATTCACCTCGGCGAAGTGGGGCGCGTCGGAAACGTTCGCGCATCCGCTCGCCCTCAGCGGGCGGCATTGGGAAGACGCTTACACGAAGGGTGGCGACGGCGGCAGCATCGTCATTACCGCGCCCGCCATGGCGCTCGATGGCGACCTGCGCGGACTCACGATCTCCGGCCCGCGTCAGCGCGAAATCGCGCCCGCGGCCAGCGCCGTCTCCTTCATTTTCCAGGCGCAGGATGCCAGCACACCCGCCTACCTGTCCCACTCGCCCACCCCGCCGAAGGTGGTCTTTCGCGATGGAACGGCGCTCCCCGCGGCCGAGCCTTTTGCCGTGGATGGAGCGGGAGAGCCGGCCGCGTTACGCCCCGAGCGGCTCGCCAAGGTGGAGCTCTCGCCGGAGTTGCTCACGCATGGCGGCTTCGGCGCGCTCACCGTGGACAACGGCGATGGCGGCATCGTGCTGCCCGGTGGCGTTTCGCTGAGTGCCCAGGCCGGCGGCCGCCTCACGCTCATCGGCGCGAACATCGACATTCGCGGCGATATCATCGCGCCGGGCGGACAAATCTCACTCACCGCCCTGAATATTTCACCGGGCGAATTCCTGCGGCTGAAAGCGCAATCGAACCCGCCGCCGGAAACGCCCGCGCCCAACGCGGGGCGCGGCCATCTCTCGCTCGCGGCTGGCTCCACGCTGAGCACCGCGGGTCTCATCGTCGATGAGCGCGCCGGCGCGGACAGCCTCGCCCAACCGCTCGCCCTCGCGGGCGGCGCCGTCACCCTCACCGGTTACGACGTAAAGCTCGCCGCCGGCAGCCTGGTGGATGTCTCCGGCGGTTTGCGGCTCGACGCCACGGGCACAAAAACCTTCGGCTCCGCCGGCAGCATCGCCATCAAGGCGGGCCAGGATGCGAATCTCCTCTCCGTCCTCGGCGGCGAGCTCACGCTCGCCTCGGAGCTGCGTGGTTTCTCCGGTGGGCGCGGCGCCGGCGCGCTCGCGGTGCAGGCTTCGCTGGTGCAAGTCGGCGGCTCGCTGGCGCCCGCGGGCACGCTGCATCTCGCGCCCGAGTTTTTCAGCACCGGCGGATTCGCAAATTACACGATCACCGGTCTCGGCGCCGCCACTGGCGTGGCGGATCAATTCCGGCCGGCGGTGCTCATCGTCCCCGGCGCCATCCTCGCGCCGGTGGCGCAAAGCTGGCTCGCCATTCCACACCCGGGCGCGGGCGAGGGCGCGGCGCTCCTCCCCTTCCTCCAGCCGCTCGAGGGCCGTCCGTCCGTGAGCCTCACCATCCAGGCCCCCGGCGTGCAGGATACCTTTACCAGCTCCCTGCTCGTGCGCGGCGACGTGATCCTCGGCGAAGGGGCGCGCATCGAGACCGGCCCGCTCGCCAGCGTGAATCTCACCGGCCAAACGGTGAGCGTGCTCGGCAGCATCATCGCGCCCGGCGGCGCCATCTCGATCAGCGGCGGCCGCGATTCCACCCGGCTGTTCAGCGAGCAGGGCCGCGCGCTGTCCACCGTTTACGTCGGTCCCGGCGCGCTCCTCTCCGCGCGCGGCGCCACGGTGTTCACCTCGAATCTGTTCGGCCACCGCACCGGCGCGGTCCTCCCCGGCGGCAGCATCGCGTTGAACGGAAACCTGGCCACCTCCGCCGGCGCGGTGTTCGAAGTCTCCGGCGCGAGCGATGTGCTCGATTTTACGCCCGCCTATGTCGGCGGCACCGGCCCGCTCATCTCCGCCGCGAGCGGCCTCACCCAGGCGCCCTTCGGCACGCGCGTGGTCGCACGGCAAATCGATAGCGATGCCGGCCGCATCACGCTTTCCGGCGGGCAGGGCCTTCAGAGCGATGCCACCTTGCTCGCCCTCGCCGGCGGCCCGAACGCGCTCGGCGGCGCGCTCTCCATTTCCTCCGGCCGCTTCTACCCGCCGGCCGGCGGCAGCATTCCCACGCCGCTCGATGTCACATTGCAGGTGACGCAAACCGGGCAATTCGCGAGCGGCGTGACCAGCGTCGGCAGCGAGTTGGCGGGCTTCGGCAAATTCGCCGTGCAGCAATTCCAGCGCGGCGGCTTCGATGCGCTGGAGCTCAAGGGCACCGTCTCGTTCTCCGGCCCGGTTTCCATCGATGCTCGGCGCGAGCTATTCGTCGCGGATGCCGGTATTTTGTACGCCGACGCGGCAGTGCAGTTGGCCGCGCCCTACGTCAAGCTCGGCACGCCGTTCCTCACGCCGCTCACGCCGGAGCAGCAATTGCCGCCGTTCACGCAAGGTGGCGTCGCATTTCCGTTCAAGCCCGCGACCGGCGCCGGCCATCTCAGCATCCGTGCCGGATTGCTCGATATCGGAAACCTCTCGCTGCAGAACATTCACCGCGCCGATTTCCTCGCCGAGGGCGGCGAAATCCGCGGCGCCGGCACGCTCGACATCGCGGGCGATCTCACGCTGCGCGCCGCGCTGATCTATCCTCCGAGCGCGCTCACTTTCACCATCGCCGCCAGCGAGAAAAACATCGCGGTCATGCAGAGCGCGCAGGGCGGCACGGCGGTCACGCTCGCCTCTGCGATCCTGCCGCCCGGCTTCGGCATCGGCTCGCCCTTGCTCGGTTCCACGGTGCAATCGATCGATGGCGCCACCGTGACGCTCGCCTCCGGCGCCAATGCCAGCATTGGCCAGCGCACGCTCGCCGTTTATGCGCCCGGCTCCGGCAGCGTCACCATCGAAGGTTCCGGCGCGCGTCCGCTGCCGCTCTCCGCCGGCGGGCAGTTGAACATCTTCGGCTCGACCATCGTGCAAAGCGGCACGCTGGTGGCGCCGCTCGGCGGCATTACGCTCGGCTGGGACGGCACCGGCACGGCGCCAAGAGGCGCGATCACGGGCGAGAACGTGGCGGTCACGCAACGGCTCACGCTTGCTCCCGGCAGCCTCACTTCGGTCTCCGCGATCGATCCGCTCACCGGCGTGGCGCTCACCATTCCGTACGGCCTGATCTTGAACGACGTCTCGTGGATCGACCCGCGCGGCATCGATATCACCGGTGGTGGCGGCCCGCGGAAAACCGTCACGCTCGCCGGCGCGAACGTCATTCACCAGGCCGGCGCCACCGTGGATGTGCGCGGCGGCGGCGATCTCTTCGCCTATCGCTGGGTGAGGGGAACCGGCGGCTCGCGCGATCTCCTCGCCTCGGCCACGAGCTTCGCCGTGATCCCGGATTTCGCCGCCGGCTTCGCCCCCATCGCCACCTTCAATCCCGCGGCGCCCGCCAACACGCTCGGCGGCGACACCGGCTACGCAAACACCACACTGAAGGTGGGCGATCGCATTTATCTCCAGGCGAGCGAAGGCTTGGCGGCCGGCTATTACACGCTGCTGCCCGCGCGCTACGCGATCATGGAAGGCGCCTTCCTCGTCACGCCAAAAACCGGCGGTCCGATCGGCACCTTCCAACTCGCGGACGGCTCCAGCTTCGTCTCGGGCTATCGTATGAATGGGCTCAGCGCGGGCCACGATGGCGATGCGCTGAACGTCCGCTTCGAGGTGGCCTCGGGCGAAGTGGTGCGCCAGCGCGCGGAGTACGAGGAGTACTTCGCCAACGCCTTCCTGCTCGAGGGCGCCAAGCGCCTGGAAGCCGCCATTCCGCGCCTGCCGGGCGACGCCGGCCACCTCATTTTCCAGGCCGGGCAAAGCGCCACGCTCGCGGGCCATGTGCTGGCCGAGGGCGCGTCCAGTTTCCGCGCGGGCCTGGTCGATATCGCCAGCAGCAGCCGCATCGTCGTGAACAACGGCGAGCGCGTGGCCGGCGCGCTCACCCTCGACGCCGCGCGCCTCAACAGCTTCGGCGCGGAAAGCCTGCTCATCGGCGGCATCCGCACTTTCGGGGACCATGGCGCGGCCATCACCGTTCGCACCGGTGAAGTGACGGTGGACAACGCCGGCTCGCCGCTGCGCGCGCCGGAAATCATCCTGGTGGCTAAAGAAAAGCTCACCATCGCTGATGGCGCGATCATCCAGCAAAGCGGCCTCGTCAATCACGGCGGCAGCGCCGGCACCCTGCGCCTCACCGGCGATGGCGTGTTGGTCCGCGTCAGCAGCGATCCCGGTGCGCGCACGGTCCGCACCGGCCTCATAACTCCCCTTCCTCCCACCCTTTCCATCGGAGCTCACGCGCATCTCCTGGGCGCGAATATCCTCCTCGATTCCACCGCGAACACCACGCTCGATCCCACCGCCATCTTGCGCGGCGATTCCATCTCGCTCAACAGCGGCCGCATCTCCGTGCTGCTCGATGGCACCGCACCGCTGCCCGCCGCGCCCGGCTTGGTCCTCGGCGGCAAAGTGCTCGAGGGCCTGCGCGGCGCGGACCGCCTTTCACTCCTCAGCTACAGCACGCTCGATCTCTACGGCGCCGGCACGTTGCGTGTCGCTGGCGCCCTCGAATTGCACGCCTCCGACCTGCGCGGTTTCGAGACCGGCGGCGGCACGGCGCGCATCGATGCCGGCTCGCTGCTGCTCGATAATTCCGCCGGCGTCGTCGCCACCACGCCGCCCGGCGCGATGAGCGGCACGCTGGAGTTGAATGCCGGAGCCATTCGCCTCGGCGCCGGCGTCCAGCGGATCAGCCAGTACGAAAGCGTGCTGCTCAATGCGCCGAATGGCCTGCTCGTCCAAGGCAAAGGCGGGCTCAATGTGCAAGGCGGCATGACCGCCACGACGCCCTTCGTCACCGGCGCGAAATCCGCCGAGCAGACGATCACCACCGGCGGCGCGCTCCAATTCCTCGCGCCCGCGGGCCCGCCGCGCCTGCCCGCCACCGCCGGCCTCGGCGCCAGCGTCACGCTCCATGGCGCGAGCGTGCGCGTCGACTCCAGCGTCCTGCTGCCCAGCGGCCTTCTCTCGCTCCACGCCACCACCGGCGACGTGATCGTCAATGGCCTGCTCAACACGGCCGGCACCGCGCAGACCTTCCACGATCTCATCCGCTACACCGGCGCTGGCGGCATCACGCTGCGCTCGGATGCCGGCTCCATCACGCTTGGCGAGGGCAGCATCGTCAACGTCGCCGCCGCCGGGAACGGCCCCGCGGGCTTCGTGGAAGTGAGCGCCGCGCACGGAACCTTCACGCTGAACGGCGCGTTGCGGGCCGCGGGCGGCGGCAGCTTTTCGCTCGATATCGGCAGCCTGCCGGACCTCTCCACGTTCACGCCCGTCCTCGCGGCGGGCGGTTTCACGCGCGAGCAACTCTTCCGCGTGCGCACCGGCGATGTGCTGATCGCCGGCACGCGCCAGGTGGAAGCCTTCAAGCTCTCCGCCGATCTCGGCAGCATCACCGTCACCGGCACGATCGACGCCAGCGGCCGGCGCGGCGGCCTCATCGCTCTCGCCGCGGGACGCCGCCTCACGCTCGAAGATGGAGCGCTCCTCACCGTCGCGGCGCAGGAATTCGATGCCGCGGGCAAGGGCGGCGATATCACGCTGGAAACGCGTGGCCTCAATGGCGGCATGCTCGATCTGCTCGCCGGCTCGACGCTCGATCTTTCCGTCGCCGCGAAGACCGCCACCAGCGCCGCCGCGGGGAATTTCAGCGGCACGCTGCACTTGCGCGCGCCGCAGACTTCCGGCGGCACCGACCTCGCGCTCAACCATCTCGCGAGCACGATCAACGGTGCCTCGCGCATCACGGTGGAAGGTTTCCACGTCATCGATCTTACCGGCAGCGGCCTCATCACGGCGCAGGTACAGGAGGAGGTGCGAACGAACGGCCTCGCCTTTGGCAATGGCGCCACCTCCGCGCGGCTGCTGCTCCAAAACGCCGCGCTCGAGCCTGCGCTCGTCATCACCTCGGGCGCGGAAATCATCAATTCCACCGGCGATCTCACCCTCGGTGCGAGCAACTCCACTGCGGCCGCCGACTGGAATCTGGCGACCTTCCGCTTCGGCCCGAAGAACGCTGCCGGCGTCCTGACGCTGCGCGCCGCGGGCAATCTCGTTTTCTTCAATGCGCTCAGCGATGGCTTCGCCACCAGCGCGTACAACTCTGCCCTGCTCGCCCACAATCCGCTGCTCCCCGCCAATGCGCAGTCGTGGTCCTACCGGCTCGCCGCGGGCGCCGATCTCACCGCGGCGGATTTCTCGCGCGTGCTGCCGCTCAGCAGCCTCGCGGGCAATTCCGGCTCGCTGCTGCTCGGCAAAAATGCCGGCGCCGCCAGCGCCACCACGCCAGGTCCGAACGCGCAGACCGCGCGCGGTGATCGGCAATCGTTTCCAAGTCATCCGCACCGGCAGCGGCGACATCGACATCGCCGCCGGCCGCGATGTGCAGTTGCTCAATCACTTCGCCACGATCTACACCGCCGGCACGCTCGCCGCCGATCCAACGCTCGGCGGCACGTTCGATCTGCCGCGCCTCATCGCCAATCCCGCCGCCGGCAACAGCGTGCTCGGCGCGCCGCAGCAGAACCCCGCCTATCCGGCGCAGTTCACCCTCGCCGGCGGCAACATCACGCATCGTCGCGCAAGGCGACATCGCGCACTACACGCGCAATGGCGCCGGGCAGCTCATCGCCGATTCGTCGCGCGAGCTGCCGATGAACTGGCTCTACCGCCGCGGCTACGTCGATCGGCACGGGCCAGTTCGGCGTCGCCGGCGGGCCGGGCCGCGCGGGCGAAATCGCCTCCACCGCGTGGTGGATCGATTTCAGCAATTTCTTCGAGGGCGTCGGCGCGCTCGGCGGCGGCAATGTCACGCTCAATGCCGGCCGCGACATCGCAAATGTCGACGCCGTCATCCCCACCAACGCGCGCATGTCCAAAGGCGCGCCCGACCGCCGATGCCTTGCTCGAGCTCGGCGGCGGCGACCTGCTCGTGCGCGCCGGCCGCGACATCGACGCCGGCGTCTATTACGTCGAGCGCGGGCACGGCATCCTCACCGCCGGCGGCAGCATCAAGACGAACGCCACCCGCTCGCCCTCGCTCACCAACTTGAACAGCTCCGCGCCGCTCGCCGCCGAAACCTGGCTGCCCACCACGCTCTTCACCGGCAAAGGCGGCTTCGACGTCAGCGCCCGCGGCGATGTGCTTCTCGGCCCGGCCGCAAATCCCTTCCTGCTGCCCGGCGGCTACAACAACACCGTCTGGTACAAGACCTACTTCTCCACCTACTCCGCCGGAGAGCTTCGTGAATGTCTCGTCGCTTGCCGGCGCAGTCACGCTGCGCGCCAGCGCCTGCCGAGCGGCAATTCCGCCACGCCCATTCTGCAGAGCTGGCTGCAGGATGTGCTCGCGCTGAAACCGAGCGCCGCTTCGTATTTCCAGCCGTGGCTGCGCCTGAACGAAACGAGCACCGGCCCCTTCTCCACCGTCGCCGCGCTCGCGCCCGGCACGCTTCGCGCCACGGCGTTCTCCGGCGATATCAACATCGTCGGCAACCTCACGCTCTCGCCCTCCGCCACCGGCACGCTGGAGCTCGCCGCCGCGGGCTCGCTCAATGGCGTGCAGCGCAATGGCAGCGTCCTCGTCGCCGGCCTTCCCACGAAAACGTGGGGCTCCGCGAGCATCAATCTCTCCGATGCAAACCCGGCCGCCATTCCCGGCGCCGCCTCGCCTTTTGCCTACCAAACGCTCGTCGGCACCGCGCCCGGCCTCGCCCTCACCACCGGCGCCAACTTCCTCGCAAGCGATCAACGCGTTCTTCTATGAAAGCGGCGCGCTTGCGCGGCCCCGATGTCACGCTCACCAGCAAGCAAGCGCTGCACGCTCCCGGCCTGCTCCACGCGGACGACCCGAACCCGGTGCGTCTCTACACCAACACCGGCAACATCTCGGGCCTCACGCTCTTCTCCGGCAAAGCCGCGCGCCTTATCGCCGGGCGCGACTTGAGCGACATCGCGCTCTACGTGCAAAACCTTCCGCCGATGACGTCACACTCGTCGCCGCCGGTCGCGACATCATCGCCTACAATGCGAATACGCCGCTGCGCCTCGCCGCGCGCTCGGCAGGCAATATCCTGAACGTCGGCGAGCTCGCGCTCGCCGGTGACATCCAGCTCGCCGGACCCGGCACGCTCGAAGTGCTCGCCGGCCGCAATCTCGATCTCGGCGTCGGACCCGCCAACACCGATGGCACCGGCGTCGGCATCGCCACCGTCGGCAACGCGCGCAATCCCGCGCTCGGTTTCGACGGCGCCAATATCATTGCCGGCGCCGGCCTCGGTCCCGCGCGCGGCTTGGCCGCCAGCTCGCTCGACTTCGAGAACTTCGTCTCCGAGATCCTCACCGAGGAAGTGCTCTCCAACTATCTGCCGGAGCTGAACCTCGCCGAACCCGTGAGTGCGGGCGATTTCGCCTCCCTCCCGAACGAGCGCCGCAATCAAATCGCTCTTGAAATCTTCTACCGCGTCCTGCGCGATGCCGGCCGCGAAGCCACCCAGGCCGGCGGCGCACTACGACAAAGGCTTCGCCGCCATCGATGCGCTCTTCGCCAGCACCACCGGGCAGGGCGACATCTCGCTCACGTCGCGCGCCATTAAGACGCAAAGCGGCGGCAGCATCAGCCTCTTCGCGCCGGGCGGAAAAGCTCGCCGTCGGCTTCGACGTGGCCGGCGGACAAGCGATCGATCAAGGCATCCTCACCGAGGCCGGAGCGGCAGCATTTCCATCTTCACCAAGGGCGACGTCGATGTCGGCACCTCGCGCATCTTCACCCTGCGCGGCGGCGACATCACCATCTGGTCATCCGAGGGCGACATCGCCGCCGGCGCCGCCGCCAAGACCGTGCAGGCCGCGCCGCCCACGCGCGTCATCATCGATCCGCAGAGCGCCGATGTGTCTACCGACCTCGCCGGCCTCGCCACCGGCGGCGGCATCGGCGTCCTCGCCACCGTCGCCGGCATCGAGCCTGGCGACGTCGACCTCATCGCCCCCGCCGGCACCATCGATGCCGGCGACGCCGGCATCCGCAGCGCCGGCAACTCTAAACGTCGCCGCCGTGACCGTGGTGAACGCCGGGAACTTCCAAGTGAACGGTGCCAGCACCAGCACCGCTCCCGCGCCGGTCGTCGCCACCCCCAATATCACCGCGCTCACCACCGCCGCCTCCACCACCGGCGCCACCCTCCAGTCGGCCAATCACCTCGCCAATCCACCGGCGGAGAAAAAGAAAGACGAAGAGGAGGAAGAACCCTCGATTGTCACCGTCGAGGTGATAGGCTACGGCGGTGGATAGGCCATGAGCTCCGTTCCGTGCCCCCGCTACTCCATCGTCAAACTGCCTCAAAGCAAAATGGTCGGGGCGACAGGATTCGAACCTGCGACCTCCTGGTCCCAAACCAGGCGCTCTACCAGGCTAAGCTACGCCCCGGACACGTCCCCGCACTATGGCGCGCAAAGCCCGCTCCGCAAGGAATTCCCCAAAAGGAAATCCGCCGGGGCCGCCGCGCGGCTTTCGCCCCGCCGTTTCGCCGTTCGACATCCAGCCGCGCCCGACCCTAAATTCCCGCATGCGCCTTTCCCTCCTGCTGCTCCTGCTGGTCGTCGTCTCCGCTTGCTCCACGCTCAGCAAAGAGGAGCTCGCGGCCATCCGCGCGAAGCGGGTTTCGCCGGCGGTGATGGCAAAGCTCGAGCAAGGCGATACGCTGACGCCGCCGGAGGTGATCGAGCTCAGCCGCCGGGGCGTTGCGCAGGAGCAAATCGCCCGTTACATCCGCAGGTCGGGCGTCGATTTCCTGCTCGCGGAGGATGAGTCGCTCCAGATGCGGCGGGCGGGGGTGAGCCCGCTGGTGATCGACGCCATCGCCCGCGAGAGCGCGAAATTCGCCGCCGATCGCGCGGTGATGCGCGGCGAGGCGCCGCCGCCGGGCGAATACGGCCCCGCCTTCATCGCACCCGCGCCGGTCGTCGTGGGCCCGCAGTTTCTCTACTGACGCCATGGGAACGATCGCCGTGCTGGGCACCTTCGATACGAAGGGCGAAGATCACGCTTTCGTGGCGGAGCGCATCCGCGAACGCGGGCACCGCACTCTGCTCATCGATGTCGGCACGGCGGAGCCGCCGAAGATTGCCCCGGACATTCCGCGGGAGGAGGTGGCGCGCCGCGCCGGCTTCGATCTGGCCTCCGTCCTCGCGCGGCGCGATCGCGGCGAGGCGGTCGCGGCGATGAGCAAGGCCGCCCCGGTGATCCTTTCCCAGCTCTATGCGGAGGGGACGATTCATGGCGTCATTTCGCTCGGCGGTGGCGGTGGCACGGCCATCGCCACGGCAGGGATGCGCGCGCTCCCGATCGGTTTTCCGAAGCTGATGGTTTCCACCCTGGCGAGCGGCAACACCGCCCAGTACGTGGGCGAAAAGGATATCGTGATGATGCCGAGCATCGTCGACATCGCCGGGCTGAATCGCATCTCCCGGGAGATCCTCAGCCGCGCCGCGGGGGCGATCTGCGGCATGGTGGAAGCCACGCCGCCGCCGGCGGTGGACAAGCCGATCGTGGTCGCGAGCATCTTCGGCAACACGACGGAATGCGTGCAGCGCGCGAAAGCCGTCCTGGAGGAGGCGGGCTACGAGGTGCTCTGTTTTCACGCGACCGGCACCGGCGGCCGCGCCATGGAAGCCCTCATCGAAAGCGGCCTGGTCGCGGGCGTGCTCGATCTCACCACCACCGAATGGGCCGACGAGCTGGTGGGCGGTTTCCTCACCGCCGGGCCAGCCCGCCTGGAAGCCGCGCCGAAAGCGGGCGTGCCGGCCGTGGTCGCGCCGGGGTGCCTGGACATGGTGAATTTCCACGCGCCGGAAACAGTCCCCGCGCGCTTTGCCGGGCGCCTCTTTTACCATCACAATCCGCAGGTCACGCTCATGCGCACGACTCCGGCAGAATGCGCCGCGCTCGGCCGGGTGATCGCGGAGAAACTGAACGCTTCGACGGGCCCGGTGAGCGTTCTCCTGCCGATGAAGGCGATCAGCGTGATCAGCGCGGATGGGCAGCCGTTTCACGATCCCGCCGCGGACCACGCGCTCTTCAAGGCGCTCAAGGAAACGCTGCGGCCGGAAATCCCGGTGATTGAAGTGGACGCGGAAATCAATGCGCCGGAGTTTGCGGAGCGTTGCGCGCAGGCGCTGCTGGAGTACCTGGCGGCGCCGAGCCCTACTGCTTCTCGTATTCGCCCTTCCCCACTTTCTTCAGAACCGTAAACCCCTCCTTCTTTGCGTCGCTCGTCGAGACCGGCTTGGTTAGCTTTGGCGTATTGAATGTGGAAATCACCTTCCGCACGGCCTTCTTGCAGAGCGGGCATTTGTCCAGAGCTTCGCGGTTTACCGGGCGGTTGAGGGTGAAGCGTCCGCCGCACACGGCGCAGCCGCCCTCGCAAAGCTCGTACTCGTAAATAGGCATGGCGCTTGGCTAGCCGCGGGCTAGGTACTCCTCCCACTCCTCCGGCAGCGGCGCGCGCTCCACGCCATCGGCGATTCGTCCCTCGAATGTCGGCTCAAAGATCGTCGTCGTTCCGTACACCATGATTGCATCCGCCGCTCCCTCCACCCGCAAGGAGTGGGCGACCCCGGCGGGGATTACTACGCCGGCGTTGTTCGGGCCGCGGCGGTCGTCGCCTTCGATCAGGAAACGCATCACGCGCCGCGGCAGACCGGCGCGCTCGTCGACCAGCAGCATCTCCACGGCACCCTGCACGAAGAACATCGCATCCCACTGCTCCAGCGCGTACGGGCGGAGCGCGTACGCCGAAGACTCCCGCACATAGAGCCGCTCGAACCACGCTTCCGGAGTTTCGCCTTCCGGCACGTGCGGCGGATGGATGTGGAAGCCTTTCGCCGTGCCGGCAAACATCCGCGCCGTGGCCCATTGCTTCGGCCAGAGGCCGATTTCCGCCAGCCGGCCATCCGTCTGCCGCGCAAACTCTCCGAAGAAGCCGCGGTGCCGCTGCGGATAGATGCGCCGGGCAAAAATCTCCACTCCGGGAATCCACGCCTCTCCCAACTTTGCCGCGCCGGCGGCCGCCAGCTCCCCGGCATCGACGCCGGAGGTGCCCAGCCGTTCCGCGAGCGATTTCGCCGAATAGTCGCGCTGCGTGAGCGCCGCGCGGGCGGCCGGTTTGAGAGCTTTCCAAAGATCGGACATAAGAAGGTGGGCGGAAACTCGCTACCGCTTCGCCGATTTCTGCGCTTTCTTCAGCTCGACGATCTCCTCCCCGGTCCAAGCCTTGGTGCGGTCCTTGTGCAGGGTGCGCAGCTCGGCCACGGTCTTTGGCGCGATGGGCGAGGCGGTGTGCTCCCACTCGCGGCGGATGTAGGTGAGGACGGCGGCGATCTGCTCATCGGAAAGCGCGGCGCCGAGCGGCGGCATCTCCAGGCTCCACGCCTGGCCATTGACTTTGATCGGGCCACTGAGGCCGTGCAGGATGATGCGCGGGAGGACTCCGGCGTCGCCGAGCACCCAATCGCTATCGACCAGCGGCGGCGCGAGCCCCGCCATGCCGGTGCCGGCGGGCTGATGGCAGGCGGCGCAGAGGGTGTTGTAGACGGTCTTGCCGCTCTCGAAAAGCTGCTGCTCCTGCGCGCTGAGCGGCTTCACCACGGGCGGCGGCGGGACGCCGGGTTTGTTGGGCCAAGCGATGCGGGCATCGAGCGCGGTGAGCAGCGGTTTGGTCTTCGCGTCGGCGGCGGCGGCAAGCTGCGCCAGCTCCGGCGCTTCCTTTTCGAGATAGATGAGCTTCGGTTTGGCGCCGGCTTTCTTGGCCGCGGCGCCGGCGAGGAGCGCTTGCTGCGCCGGTGAATTGGCCGGCAGCGAACCCGCGAGCTGGACGAGCTTTTCCACGCGCGCGCTGCGGCGCTCGGCCATGACGGCCTGCGCGAGCCCACCGGCCCCGGCGAGGTCTTCCTGCGTGACTCCCTCCGGCGAGGTGACCAGCTCGGTGAGCACCTCCAACTCGCGCCCGCGCAAGCCGGAGATGGCGGCGTCTTTCACCAGCGCCACGGCACCCGATTTCCGCAGCAGCGAAACCACGGCGGCCTGCGACTCCGGCCAGCCGCTGAGCACGAAGCCGAGCGCGGTGCGCACCTCCACGCTGGGGTCCTCGACGAGCTTCGCGAGCTCGGCAGCCTGCGCGCGGTCCGCGACGCGCACGGCGGTGGCACGCACTTTCGGCTCGGTATCTTTGAGCGCGGCGGCGACGATCTCCGGGGTGAGCGCGCCAATGCCCTCGAGGGTCCAGAGCGCGTGCAGCCTGGCCAGCGGCGAGCCCTTCGCGGCAAGCTGCGCCAGCGCGGGCGCGACACTCGCGTCCTTGCGCTCGACGAGCAGGCGCTGGGCGGTATCGCGCACCCAGCCATTTCCATCGGAGAGGCATTCGACCAGCCCGGCGGAATCGGCCGGGAGCTTTTTCGGCACCGCGCGGAGGCCCAGCGGCACGACGCGCCAGATGCGGCCGCGATCGTAGGGCTCCTCGAGATTGCGGTCCTTGATATTGGCCACGAGGTAGTGCGTGAGGAAGCCCTTGTGCTGGATCACGCCGCGGTACATATCGGCCACGTAGAGCGCGCCATCGGGGCCGGTGTAGGCATTGACCGGGCGGAAGCGCTCGTCGGTGGAGGTCCAAAATTCCATGCCGTCGTACGCATTGTAAGCGGTCACCACGCCTTCGTCTTCGCCGAGCACCACACGCTTCACGAGATTGCCCGAGGGCTCCGGGATGAAGACGTTGCCCGCGTATTCGCCGGGAAAGATCGCGCCGCGGTAGACGCCCGCGCCGCAGGTGGCGGTGGAGCTGGCGAGCGTGCCGTCCTCGCGCAACTGCTTCGGCTCGTAGCCGCGGTTCACGCCGGGCGTCGGGTGCGAAGGCCAGCAGCTCTGGTCCTTCAGAATCTGCACCCCCGCGCCCGCCGCGGCAGGGTAGTTCGGGTTGCGCAGGTAATAGGTCTCGGGGACGAAATTGGCGCGCAGGAAGTCCGAGTTGAAGTTGTAGTACGGCCGGCCGTAATCGTCCTGCGTGAGCCCCCACTGGCCGCGCGAGACCGCGGCCTCGGCGGCGAATTTGCCGTCCCTCAGCCGGTAGCGCATCGGGTGGCCGGCCACGTAAATCCAGTTGTCCAGGAACCACGTCGGCGAATTGGCCATGTGCTCGGGCTGGCCGGTGCGGGAGCCGAAATTCGCCTCCACCTGCTCTTTCACGTCGGCCTTGCCGTCGCCGTCCGTGTCTTTCATGAACCAGAGCACCGGCGGCTCGCCCACCAGCGCGCCGCCATTCACGCACGTGACGGAGCGAGGCATCACGAGGCCGTCGGCGAAGACCGTTCGCTTATCCATCTTGCCATCGCCATTCGTGTCCTCGAGTACCGCGATCGTGCCGGCCGGCTGGTCCTCGCCCTTCCCCTCCGCGTTCTGCATGTAGGTGCTCATCTCGCAGACGAACAGCCGCCCGCGCTCGTCCCAGCTCAGCGCCACCGGCGTATTCACCAGCGGCTCCGCGGCCACCAGCTCGACTCGAAAACCCGGCTGAATCTGGAACGTGGCGAACTCTTCTGCCGGCGTGAGCGGCTTCGGCGGAGGCAGCTTGAACTTGATCTCAAACTGGTCCGGCCCGGCATTCTTTGGATGGATCGCCCAGAGCACGGCGGAGCCGGAAAGGAAGGCGCCCACACCCATGGCGCAGAGCAGCGGAAACTTGGGGAGAACACGTTTCATACGGTCAAGAAGCGGAAAAATGGGCTCTCACCATTGCCGCTGCGAAAGGCGTTGTCGAATAGGGACTGCGCCTCCAGTCTCATTCGTAATCGCGCATGCCGCTCCCCGATTTTCCCGTTCCGCGGATCGATGCCCACCAGCATTTCTGGGCGTACGATCGCGTGCAGTATCCATGGATTCCCAAGGGTTCGCCTTTGGAACGGGATTGGCTGCCGCGGGATTTGGAGGCGCTTCAGAAGCCGCTGGGGTTCAACGGCTCCGTGGCGGTGCAGGCGCGGCAGACGCTGGAGGAATCGCGCTGGCTGCTGACCCTGGCGGAGCACGCGCCGGGCGTGCGCGCGGTGGTGGGCTGGGTCGATTTGCGCGCGCCGGAAGTGGAGCGCGACCTGGCGGAGCTGGCGCGAAATCCGAAGTTCGCGGGCGTGCGTCACGTGGTGCAGGATGAGCCGGACGACGATTTCATGCTGCGGCCGGATTTCCTGCGCGGAATCGGGAAGCTGGCGCAGTTTGGGCTCACCTACGATATCCTGATCTTCCCGAAGCAACTGCCGGCGGCCATCGAGCTGGTGCGGCGTTTCCCGCGGCAGCCGTTTGTGCTCGATCACCTCGCCAAGCCGCACATCAAGGACGGCTCGCTTTCGCCGTGGCGCGAGCAGATCCGCGAAGTGGCCGGCGCGCCCAATGTGATGTGCAAAGTCTCGGGCATGGTCACCGAGGCGGCGCCCCGCGGCTGGAAGGCGGATGATTTCAAGCCATACCTCGACGGCGTCTTCGAGGCGTTCGGGGTCGAGCGGCTGATGTTCGGCTCGGATTGGCCGGTCTGCCTGCTCGCCGCGAGCTATGCGGAGGTCGTGAAGCTCGTGGAGGATTACACGAACGCGCTTCCCTCTGCCGCGCGGGCAGCCATCTTCGGGGGAAACGCCGCCGCCTTTTACCGGATCAAAAGCTGATGCATCTGCCCCCCGTCACCGTCTATCGCACCGAAGAAGCCCTCTTTGCCCAGCGCGGCGAAGACCTGTTTCGACTGCCCGCCGCGGCGACGCTCGACCAGCTTTTCACGCAGGAGGAACCGGCGGTCTGGTTGCGCGAGCAGATGGCCCACGCGCAGCCGGTGCTCGCGCCGTCCGCCTGGTCGGCGCCAATCCAGAGCCAGGAAGTCTGGGCTGCCGGCGTGACCTACCTCCGCAGCCGCGATGCCCGCATCGACGAATCGAAGGATGCCGGCGGCGGCACCTTTTACGACCGGGTGTACGATGCGCCGCGCCCGGAGATTTTCTTCAAGGCCACGCCGCATCGGGTGGTGGGGCATGGCGGAAAGGTGCGGTTGCGCTGCGACTCCCGCTGGAACGTGCCGGAGCCCGAGGTGGTGCTGGCGATCAATCGAGCCGGGCGCATCTTCGGCTACAGCATCGGCAACGACATGAGCTCGCGCGACATCGAGGGCGAGAACCCGCTCTACTTGCCGCAGGCGAAGGTTTACAGCGCCTGCTGTGGGCTCGGCCCAGGGATCGTGGTGCGCGAGCCGCTGCCGCGCGAGACCCCCATTCGCCTGGAGATCGTGCGCGCCGGCAGCGCCGTTTTCGCCGGCGCGAGCGGGGTGGACCAGATGAAGCGCGGCTTCGAGGAGCTCGTCGAATATCTCTACCGCGACAACGATTTCCCCGCCGGCGCGCTGCTGCTGACCGGGACCGGCGTCGTCCCGCCGAACGACTTTACGCTGCAATCCGGCGACGAGATCCGCATCTCCATCGGCGGATTAGGCGTCCTGACCAACCACGTGGCGTAGCTGTATGCATCTAATTGCCGCTTGTTTCCGGGATTGATTCCGATATAAGTGAATCTCGTCGTTCGTTCTACGTCTCACCCTCGACCCATCTATTCCATGAAGAAAATCGCTATTCTCACCATCATTGCCCTCGGGCTTGCCCCGGCCGTTTTCGCCGCCGACCAGAAGCTCGAAGGCGAAGCGCTCTGCGCCAAGTGCCAGCTCAAGGAGGCCGATAAATGCCGCGCCGCCGTGCAGATCAAGACCGCCGACGGCAAAACCGAAACCTACCTCTCCGAGCTCAACGATGAGAAATCCAAGGAGCTTCACTCCGAGATTTGCAAGGGCGCCAAGCCTGCCACCGTTGAAGGGACCGTCACCGAGAAGGACGGCAAGAAGGTGATCAAGATCACCAAGTTCGAAGTGAAGGGTTAATCCAGACCCCGCGAACAGTTTTCCAGACGGGCGGAAGCGGCATGCTTCCGCCCGTTTTTTTGCGCCGGAGCCCGCCCCTTCAGAGCTCTCGCAGCGCCCCGAGGAACGCCGACAGGAGTTCCGGGTGCCGCAGTGAGGCGATCGTTTCGATGAGCGCCGGGTCTTCGCCACCGGCGCGCATGCGCGAAACCAACCCGCGCAGGGCCTCGGCGCGAGCAGGCGGCGGGAGAGCTTCGAGGTCGAGAAACCACTCCTTGAGCGCGCCATTTTCCGCCAGGACTTGCGTGAGCGTGACGAGTTCCTCGGGGATCATGTGATTAATCTGTCCAGCGCCATCGGGCCAGCCAAGCTCGCCTCCAGTTCGGCTTTTGCGGAATTTCCGCTTGCTTTCCCCTTTCCGCCGAATACCGTCCATACCCCTTTCTATGGCCAAAAAATGCTGGATCGAACGTGAAAAACGCCGCGCTGCCGCGGTGGTGAAGTATGCTGCCGTACGGGCGGAGATGAAGAAAACCGGCGATTACGTCGGGCTTTCCCTCCTCCCGCGCGATGCCAGCCCGGCGCGCCTCTCCCGCCGCTGCCTCCAGACCGGGCGCAAGCGGGCCTACATCGGCCGCTTCAAGCTTTCGCGCATCGCCTTTCGCGAGCTCGCCTCGCAGGGGATGATCCCCGGCGTGACGAAGTCGAGCTGGTAACGCCCGGCGGACTACACTAGGTTCCTTTTTTCGAGTCGCGGATCACGCATCCGCGGCTCGTTTCTTTTTCAGCGGATCACGTCTTCGCTTACTTCACGAAGCCTCGCTCCCGCAGCCAGTTCTGGCAATTGCGCGCCCAAGGATGGAGCGGAGTTTGGGCGGTATATTGCTTCGCTCCCAAGCCGATGCCGTGGCGGCCTTGCTCGTAGAGGTGGAGGTCGAAGCGGACGCCGGCGGCTTGCAGCGCATTCGCGTAGGCGAGCGCGTTTTGCGCGGGCACGGTGGAGTCTTCCACGGTCTGCCAGATGAAGGCGGGCGGCGTCTCGGGGCGCACATTTCGCGGCGGATCGAAGCGCAGCTCGGCGCCGGGCGGGGCATCCTTGCCGAGCGCCTGCTCGCGCCGCTGCGGATCGTTCGATCTCGTTTCGGCGAAGAGGATGAGGGCGTAGCATAGGATGGTCGCATCCGGGCGGGAGCTCACTCGCTCGATGGAATCGGCGGAATCCGGTTTGCCCGCGTCGAATTGCGTCGAGAGCACCGCGGCGAGATGCCCGCCGGCGGAGGAGCCCATGACGCCGATCCGCTGGGGGTCGAGCTTCCACTCGGCCGCCCGCGCCCGCACGGTGCGCACGGCCCGCGCCGCATCCTGGATGATCTCCTGCTGATGATACCCGGCGGGATACAGGCGGTACTTGAGTACGAAGGCGGCGATCCCGAGATCATTGAGCCAGCGCGCGTAAACCTCGCCCTCGTGCGGCGCGAGCACCCGCCAGCCGCCGCCGGCAAAGACGATCACCGCGGCGCCGGTCGCCTTCTTCCGATCCGGCCAGAATGGGGTGAGCGTCGGGACATCCTCGGGCTTGGTGCCGAGCGCGCCCGGCACGGTGCCCGCGGGCCAGAGCGGCTCGCCTGGAGGAAATTCCGAGGTGGCCCTGGCCACCATCACGGTGGCTAGCCAGAACAGCAGGATGCGAGCTTTCATGCTGCAGACTACCCACCTTTGGGCCGCGAGGTCATGCCTCTTGTTCCCGCGCCGGGTATCGCCCTACGCGAGTACCGCTTGCGGGCTGCCGCCGCCGAGGACCGTGGCGAGCGTTTCGAGCAGGACCTCGGCGCCGTAGGGTTTGGCCAGAAATCCGTGGACGCGTAGCGCTTCGAGCTCGCTGCGCCGGGAGGGCTCCTCTTCGCCCGTGGAGACGATCAGCTTGACCAGCGGGTCCATTTTGCGAAGGGAGCGGCAGAGGGCAACGCCATCGAGGAACGGCATGAGCACATCGGTGAGGACGGCTTTGATTTTGCAGGCGTGGGCCGCAAAGATGGTCACCGCTTCGGTGCCATCGGCAGCGACCACAGTTTCGTAGCCGTTTTCGCGGAGGATTTTCCCGGTCACCTCACGCACCGCGCTTTCGTCATCCACCACCAGGACGAGCTCCCCGTGCCCGCGCGGGGCAGTTTTCGCGCCCGGCAGCTTATCCACGAGGCACTCTTCGCGTTGCGCGGGCAGAAAGATTTCGAAAACGGTGCCTTGGCCCGGCTGGCTGGCCACGTTCATGAAACCGCCGTGGCCGCGCACGATGCCGGCCACCGCGGAAAGGCCCAGCCCGGTTCCCTTCCCCACCGGCTTCGTGGTGAAGAACGGATCGTAAATCTTATCGAGCAAAGCGCGCGGAATACCGCAGCCCGTATCGCGGACGCGCAGGAGTAGGTAAGGACCGGGATGCGCCTCGGGAGTCATGCTCGCGTAATTCTCATCCGCGACGAAATTCTCGGCTTCCACGGTGATGCTGCCGCCGTCGGGCATGGCGTCCCGCGCATTCACGCAGAGATTCAGAAGGATCTGGTGCAACTGGGTGGCGTCGCTCTCGATGATCGAGAGATCGGGGCTCAGCATCATCTTGAGCTCGATGTTTTTCGGGAAGGTCTCGGCGATGATCTTTTTCAGGTCGCGGAGCACGTACCGCGCATCCAGCGGGATGCGGTCGCCTTCCACGCCACGCGCAAAGGTGAGCAGTTGCTTGACCACACCAGCAGCGCGCTCGCTGCTCGTCCCGATGGTCTCGACGATCATCTCGAGACCCTCATCGGCTTGCCGTCCGGCCAGGAGCGATACGCCCATGAGAATGGGGTTCAGCATATTGTTCAGGTCGTGGGCGACCCCGCTGGCCAGCGTGCCAATGCTCTCCAGCCGCTGAGCGCGGAGTAGGTGCGACTCGATGAGCTCCCGCTGGGTGATCTCGGCGCGGAGCTTTTCCACCGCCTCGCGCAATTCGCCGGTGCGTTCGGCGACGCAGCGCTCCGTCTCGGCGAGCTGCTCGCGCGCCTGGCGGGTGAGCGCCCATTTCGCGGTGAGGGCGCAGGCGAGCTGGAGCGCTTCGATCGAGGCGAATGGCTTCTTCAGGACGAGCAAACGGTCGCGGTTGTGGAGGCGGCTCACCATTTCCTCCCAGGAATAATCCGAAAACGCGGTGCAAACGACCACTTGCAGGTCCGGCGAGAGCTGCCAGAGCCGCTCGATCGTTTCGATGCCGTCCATGCCGGGAGGCATGCGGACATCCACAAAGGCCATGGCATACGGCCGGCCTTCCTCGAGGGCGCGCGCGAGCGCGGCCACGCCCTCCTCGCCCTGGAAAGCGGAGTCGATTTCGAAAACCGGCTGCGCGGGCATCGTCGCGGTCTCGCCGAAGAAGGCGGCCTCGGCATCGTCGAGCGATTCGCCCGCGGGGCAGAGGATTTTGCGGAAGTCGTCGTGGATCGCCCGGTTGTCGTCGATGACGAGGAGGCGATGATTGGTCGGGAGACTCATTCGGTTAGGCAGGCGAAAGTGGCAGCTCGAGGCAGAAGGTGGCGCCGGCGCCGAGCCCGGCGCTGTGGACGCGCAACGCGCCGCCGATGTCGGAAGCGACGAGCGCGCTGCTGTGCAGCCCAAAGCCATGGCCGGCTTTGCGCGTCGTGAAACCGTGCTCGAAGATGCGGGTGAGATTCTCCGCGGGAATGCCGACACCATTATCGCATACGGAAATCTTCAGGAACCCGTCGCCGTCGCGATGCGTGCGGACGACGATGCGCTTCTCGGTGCGGCCGGATTCGTCGCAGGCGTACTTCGCGTTGCGCAGGAGGTTCACCAGGATGAGCAGCACCTTGTTGCGATCGACACAGAGCACCGGGAGCGTTTCATCAAAGTCGCGCTCGATGCGGGTGCCGTGGCGGTCGAAGGCCGCGCTGTTCATGCGCAAGGCGTCTTCAATGAGATCGGTGAGCGGAAGCACCTCGAACACTCCGCCGCCGCTGGCATAGCTCTGCTGCATCGCCACGATTTCATTGATGTGCTCGATGTTTCCCCGCAGCAGCGCGAGCTCCGCGAGCACCGTCTGCTGATCCGCGGCGAACTGCCGCGCGAGCTGCCCGAGAAAGTGCGGCAGTTGCGTGCCCTGCGGGTGATTCGCGAAAAATCCCGGCAGATCCCCCTCGTGCTGGGCCAGCAACTCGGCCAGCCGGGCCAGGCTCTTCGTCTTGATCCGGCCGGCTTTTTCCGTGGCCACGCCGAGGGAAATATTCACGCTGTTCAGCACGTTCCCCACATTGTGCAGGACGTTGGTTGCCACCTCCGCCTTGCCGGCCGCGTGCGAGGCCAGCATCAGCTTGACGTGGGTGTTCTTCAGCTCCGCCTCCGTCTTTTTCCGCTCCGTGATCTCCTCCACGATGCCGCAGGTGCGCACGACCACCCCGTGCTCATCGAATACGGGGAACCCGCGGTCGTGCATCCAATGGAGGCTCCCATCCGGCCACTTCACGCGATATTCGATTTCAAACGTCCGGCCGCCCGCGTTCCGCTCCTTGGCGGCGAGCACCAGCGGCCAGTCTTCCGGGACGATCGCTTCCATGAACGTCAGCGGATCGGCGTAAAAGCTGGCGCAGGTGCGCCCCCAGAGCCGCTCGTAGGCTGGGCTCACGTAGTGCACCGCCGAGGCGTTGGGCGTGGCCATCCAGAAAACGTGCTCGATGTTCTCCGCCACCTCGCGGAAGCGCAGCTCGCTTTCGCGCAAGGCGGCCTCCCGCTCGCTCAGTTTGCCGCGCAGGGCGATCTCGGTCATCGTGATCTCGCTCAGCTCCTGCAGCGTTCGCACATCTTCCTCCGTCCAGGCGCGCGGCCGCGAATCGTTCACACTAAGCGAGCCGATGACGTGCACTCCCTCCGCCAGCACCGGCACCCCCAGGTACGCGATGATCCCAAGCTCTTGGATCAGCGGGCTATGGCGCATCAACGGGTGCTCGCGCGCATCGGCAATGATCAGCGGACGGCGCTCCGCGACCACGTGCTGGCAAAAGGAGACCGAGCGCGGCGTCTCCCGCACTGTGGGGATTTGGCCTGCGGCGCTCTTGAGAAACTGCCGGTCGCGGTCCAGCAGCGACAGCAGCGCCACCGGCGCGCCGAGCAGGCGCGTGGCCAGCCGGGTCAGGCGATCGAACGGCTCCTCCGCGGGCGTATCGAGCAGGCCGGTTCGGTGCAACGCAGCCACGCGCACCGCTTCCGCTCCCGCATCGAAAACCGACACCGGCTCGCACGAGGCGCAGCCCTGTTCCAATAAGGCGGTGGCGTCTGGTGCGGCCTCCGCGACCGTGGTGGTATCATTGGGCATGCTGCCGGTGTAAGCAGTTCCGGGGGCAACCCAGCCGGTCGGGCAACCCGCAATTGCCGCGGGGAGAAACCCGCAGTTTGAGGGCGGCGTTCCCCCGGGCCGGCGACGTGCCTGCCCTTCACGAGAGAACCAGCGCCCCGGCAGCCTGATCGGGGCCTACTCCCTGAAACCAAAAGCGCGCGCGCTGGAGCGCCGCTCTCGCCTTGTCCACGTGCGTGCGCGAGATCATGCCCCGCCGCCGCGTCTGCTCCTGGCCAAGGCGGATTCTCCGGAGCAATTCCGCCGACTCCGCTTTCATGGCCATGGTCCGAAGGATGAGCTCCTCGGGTTCGGAGGCAAAGGCGGCGTCCTGCATCCGTGCTCTCTACCCGCGCCGCGCTTGCGCCGCAATCGGGGGTGCGCCTGAGCGTGAACGCGCGACCCGGAGAACGTCCTCCGCATGGGAGAGCGTCTGTTGCGCCTGCTCCAGATTCTCCTGGGCGCGCGCTACGCCAGCTTTCGCCCGCTCCACCGCGAGCCGCGCGGACTCTTCAACTTCGCGCGCCTTATGGACGGATTTGGCAAGCGAGGGCGTCTTCACGCGGAAAATTCTATCTATCCGGCATCCTCGGGCAATCCCCGGTCTCCAGCGCTTCGGGCGGTGGCGTCTCGACACGCACGCCCACTCGGTTCCCCGATTACGCCGGGTCAAGCTCCCGCAGGAGTGCCGCGACAAACCCCAGGCAATCCGGTGGTTTCGCCCGCCAGAGGGCCGATTCCGCATCAAGCCGCGATCCAGAGGTATGAACCGCTCAAAAACCAGCGCACCTCGCGCGGGGAAGCCGCGGAAGTCCGGTCACGTGCGGCAGATCGCACGGGCTTTCGCTGTCGACAAAGGCATTTCCGATAGGAAGGCGTTTGAGTTTGTGCGCCTGATCGCGGAGCAAATGCCGCGTCGTTTCGCGGCGTCCGTAGAGTTATAACGCAGGCGGTGCGGTCACTTCCTCCCCGAGCGCTGGCGGGAGGAAGGGAAGGTGCCCCGGCGGCACCGATTACGACGGTCATGAGAGGCGGTCACCGAAGCGGCTATGCGGTGGAGGTCCCGCTCTTCGCGACACTAATGAGGGCAAGGGCGAAAGCCGCTCCCGCACCCTGGCTTCGCGATGCTGGCGTCATCGGCTCCTTGTGCCTTAGCCTCCGCCTCGCGTGGAAAGTCACCCCCTTCAAGAGTTCATCGAACGCTGGCGGAAATCGGAGGCCTCCGAGCGCGCCAATTACGCTCTCTTCCTCACCGAGCTGTGCGACCAGGTCCTCGGCGTCTCGCACGCCGAGCCCGCGCAGGCCGACGATGCCGGCAATGCCTACGTCTTCGAGCGCGGCGTCACCTTCCATCACGCCGATGGCAGCACCAGCACCGGCCGCATCGATCTCTACAAGCGCGGCTGCTTCATCCTTGAAGCCAAGCAAGGCGTCGAAAAGAAAGTCCTCGCGGCCGCGCTCGCCGCCGCCACCAAGGCCAAAGCCCGCAGCGCCAAAAAAGGCACCGCCACGCGCGGCACCACCGCCTGGGATCAGGCCATGCTCCTCGCCCGCGGCCAGGCCGAGACCTACGCCCGGGCGCTCCCGGCGAGCGAAGGCCGCCCTCCCTTCCTCATTGTCGTCGATGTCGGCCACTCCATTGAGCTCTACTCCGAGTTCACCCGCACCGGCGGCACCTACGTCCCGTTCCCCGATCCGCGCTCGCACCGCTTCTCCCTCGACGATCTCGCCCGGCCCGAAGTCCGCGAGACCCTCCGCCTCGTCTGGACCGATCCCCTCGCGCTCGATCCCACCCGCCGCTCCGCCCGCGTCACCCGCGAGATCGCCGAAAAGCTCGGCCGCCTCGCGCAATTGCTGGAGCGCGCCGGCCATCCGCCGCAGGCCGTCGCCGCCTTCCTCATGCGCGCGCTCTTCACCATGTTCGCCGAGGATGTGAAGCTGCTCCCCGCCGAAAGCTTCCGCCAGCTCCTCGAAAGCCGCCGCGGCCGGCTGGAGACCCTCGTCCCCAAAGTGGAAGAGCTCTGGGAGCGGATGAACACCGGCGGCTTCTCCAATGCGCTCGATCACCAGGTGCTCCGCTTCAATGGCAACCTCTTCGCCGAAGCCCACGCCCTCCCGCTCGATGCCGACCAGCTCGAGCTCCTCATCGAGGCCGCTGCCAAGGATTGGAAAGACGTCGAGCCCGCCATCTTCGGCACCCTGCTCGAGCGCGCTCTCGATCCCGTCGAGCGCCACAAGCTCGGCGCCCATTACACCCCGCGCGCCTACGTCGAGCGCTGGTCGTCCCCACCGTCGTCGAGCCCCTCCGCGCCGAGTGGGATGCCGCCAAAGCCGCCGCCGTCACCCTCGATCGCGAAGGCGAGCGCGCCAAAGCCATTGCCGAAGTCCAGCGCTTCCACCGCCGCCTCTGCGAAGTGCGCGTTCTCGATCCCGCCTGCGGCTCCGGCAATTTCCTCTACGTCACCCTGGAGCACCTGAAGCGGCTCGAAGGCGAAGTCCTCGCCGCCCTCGAAGACCTCGGCCACGAGCAGGCTGAGCTGGAGATGGAAAGCTTCGCCGTCGCTCCCGCGCCAGCTTCTCGGCATCGAGGTCAACCCGCGCGCCGCCGCCATCGCCGAGCTCGTCCTCTGGATCGGCTATCTCCAGTGGCACTTCCGCACCCGCGGCAACGTCCACCCCCCCGAGCCCATCATCACCGCCTTCCACAATATCGAGTGCCGCGACGCCGTCCTCGCCTGGGAGGGCGATCCGCAAGCGGCGCTTGATGAGCGCGGCGAGCCCGTCACGGTTTGGGATCGTCGTAGCTATAAGGAAGACCCGATTACCGGCCGCGAGGTTCCTGACGACTCCAAGCGCGTTCCCGTTTTTACCTATCCCGAGGCACGACGGGCCCACTGGCCAAACGCAGAGTTCATCGTGGGGAATCCACCATTTCTCGGGAACAAACGCATGCGCGACGTTCTGGGCAGCGGCTATACGGAGGCGTTGCGGGGCGCTTATCCAAGTGTCCCGGAAACAGTCGATTTCGTGATGTACTGGTGGGAGAAAGCGGCAGAGCTTCTGCGGACGGATTCCCTTCGACGGTTTGGTTTGATCACGACGAACAGCCTACGGCAGGCGTTCAACCGCCAAGTACTAAGCGGACATCTTGGAGAAATTTCGCTTCTCTTCGCGATCCCTGATCACCCTTGGGTGGATACGAGTGAAGGAGCCGCCGTTCGGATCGCTATGACTGTAGCGTCGGCTGGAAAGCAGCCGGGGGAACTTCACGTTGTAGTCGAGGAGGAGTCGATCTATGACGGTCCGGCAAAGATTGTGTTCGCGACGGAGCGCGGCCAAATTGCGGCCGATCTCAAGGTGAGTGACACGGGGCGACCCGCGGTACCACTTAGCGCGAACAAGGGAATCGCGTTCACGGGCATGTATCCGCTGGGCCAAGGGTTCGTGCTCAAACCTGACGAAATGGAGGCCGCATGTGGGACCGATGCCGATCCCCAAGTTGTCGTAAAACCCTTCATCACTGCGCGCGACCTCACGCAAGTTTCGCGCAGAAGCCGGGTGATCGACTTTTTCCCGCGAGCGCAGGAGGAAGTACGCTCGCGCTTTCCATGCCTCTTCCAGTGGGTGCTAACGCGCGTGAAGCCGGAGCGTGACGTGAACCCCGTTGAAGAGCGTCGGCGTAACTGGTGGCTATTCACGCGACCAATTCCTGCCCTCAGAGACGCCGTTTCGCGGATGGAGCGATATATCGCCGTACCGAGGACAGCTAAGTGGTTCACGTTCCAGTTCGTCTTAGCCGAAACACGACCGGACACTTCAGTCGTCGCAATCACAAGTGATGACGCCTGGATTCTCGGCGTGTTGTCCTCGCGTATCCATCTCGCTTGGGCCGTGAGCATGGCGGGCCGACTCGGCGTCGGAAACGACACGCGCTATCAGCATCAGGAAACATTTAATCCGTTCCCGTTTCCAGTATGCGATGACGCAGCCAAGGCTCGAATTCGCTTGAGAGGAGAGGAGCTCGATGCCCATCGAAAACGCCAGCAGGACCTTCATCCGACGCTGAAAATTACGGACATGTACAACGTGCTCGAAAAGCTTCGGGCCGGCACGGCGCTCAATGCGAAGGAGCAGGCGATCCACGAGCAAGGCCTCGTCTCCGTCCTCCGCCAAATCCACGACGACCTCGACGCCGCCGTCGCCGAGGCTTACGGCTGGCCGGCCAACCTGAGCGACGAGGAAATCCTCACCCGCCTCGTCGCCCTCAATGCCGAGCGCGCCGCCGAGGAGCGCCGCGGCCTCATCCGCTGGCTGCGCCCCGAGTTCCAAAACGCCGCCGGCACCGCCACCCAGACCGGCCTCGACACCGGCGCCGAAGAAACCCCCAACGCCGCCGCCCCCGCGCCCGCCGCCGGCAAACGCCCCTGGCCCAAAACCCTCGCCGAGCAAGCCCAGGCTGTCCGCGCCCAACTCACCGCCCTCGCCGCCCCCGCCGATGCCGCCGCCATCGCTGCCACCTTCAAAGGCGCCCGCGCCGACCGCATCGAAGACCTCCTCGAAACCCTCGCCTCCCTCGGCCAGGCCCGTCTCCTCCCCACCGGCGCCTTCGTCGCGCAGTAGGTCCCGACAGAATCCCGCGCGCACGGGCACAACTAGCACGGTAGCTGGAACCTTTCTTTCGAGCGAGAATACCTTGCTGACGTATTCGGCATGAACTTTCATCGGGCATGCCGTCTTTGGTAAAACAGCTCCAATCCGAAATCCTTTCTGGTGCGAAACCAGTTTCCCAACTCCTTCGCACCGCCAAACTGATCTCTGCGAAGCTCGATTTACCCGAAATCGAGGCTTGGATCGGGTATGAGCTGAATGGCTACTCAGAAGGAATTCCACTACCAGAATATCGGCGAGCAGGCGGTGTATTTCAGGCGCACAACCCTTTCCACGGGTGGATAACGGTCGGCGGCGACAGCCTCGGGCCCATGGCCTTCGTATACCCGATCAATCAACTTGAAGAGTTTGCAGCTCAAGCGTCTGTTTCTTTCCAGCCGCCCCTGAAGATACCTCTTTCCGCAGGAGAAGGTTTGGGAGACATAGCTTCAGAGTTTGCGCAGCGCATCGTAATATCGGGCACAGCTTTCAAGGCCATGGTTGAGGCGGTTCGTGATCGGCTACTTGATTGGAGTATCGAACTAGAAAAGCGGGGAATTTCGGGCGAAGACCTTTCTTTTGACGATTCCGAGAAGCAGGCTGCTCACACACAAACCTTTCACATTCAGAATGCGACCGGGATCTTCGGTAACGTTTCGCGCTCCACCGTTAATATCTACGATTACAGTTCGCTGCATCAGACCTTGAAGCAACACGAAGTGCCGCAAGCAGCGAGGAATGAGCTTGAAAACATCATGGACGACCTTAAGTCCGCCCATCCCGCGAAGAAAGCGCCCGTCGTAGAACGGGCCAAACAATGGGTCGTGAAGAATAAGGAATTTCTCGGAGCGAGTATCTCGATTGTAAAGCAGGCTCTCGGATTGACTGACTAGATTCACTAGGATATCTCAGAATAGCGTTCCTTGAACCAGCGGGGCGGGGGTCACTGGGCGGCGTTTGGGCCACGAACAACCCAGTATCATGAAGCTTCTTCGCATTGCCGGGTTCGCCAGGTTTCCTACAAAAAGGATCAAATCATTTTCGTCGCTTGTTACTTGCTGAAGCTTGCTCTTGACCGATTCGGCGGCTTGACTCTCGTTCCCAAGACGATTTCGCTCTTTGCGCCACAATTGGAAAAACTCCCAGTCGATGACCGAGAGCCAATGTTCTTTGTCGAGTTCGTCAAGAAACCCGAGCCGAAAGCGATAGGGCGCTTTTTCGAGAGGCTCTTTTTGACAAAATAAATCTCCCTGATTAATAGCTGCGATCTGTGCGTCCGACCATTCGCTGGGCTCCGGACTAACTTCAATTCCCAAAATGCGCTTGGGACGGAACGCGCCAAGTGATTTGTTCTCGCTCTCTTGCAGCCTTAAAATCTCGCCAAAGCCCTGAGAAACTGTTGGCTCGATCCAAGCGAGGCGATCACTCCAATTACCGTGTCTCGGATCGATATGATCCAAGAACTCAACAGTCTCAAGTCGCGGACACCAACTTTCAGGCCGATTGTCTTTGTGATCCGGGCGACGCTCGCACGTCACTTCGATCACGTCATACTTGCGAAACTGGCGATGCGTTGGGAGGTCGCGGTATGGAACTGGGTAGAGGCGAACCCATTGATGTTCCGGCGTGACACCGGCGCAACATACAAGCTCGTTGTACTTCGTGCTTATCGACGGGTAGGCTTTAACCGTGACTAATAGACGCAATCGAAGTGACTCTCCCATAAAACGCGAACTAATATCGGATGTGCTCGACTCTCACAGTGACGCCATCCGCTTTCGTCTCCATCTCGTGTGCCACTAGACTTCGGTGGCACTCTTCGGGCTTTCGTTCAAAGCAAAGAAGACAGATACGCCGTTCTTGAGCCAACTGAATCAACTCTTGGATTTGCGCTGACTCCCGATCGAGCACCGATCTATAGCCCTTCATATATTCCCACCACGAGCCGCCAAGCTGGAGCCGATTACGAAGTTCTTTCGGGGCACCGAGGGGCTTCAAATGGAGGTAACCGATCTCCTCGTTGGCAAGTAGCTCTTGGAGTTGATTCTTGGAGAAACCTTTTCTCCGGCTCAATGGCATATCCCTTACATCAACTACCAATTCCACGCCCTGCTTCCGCAGCCGTTGAAGAAATGCCGCGGGTTCAGTTTGCTCATAGCCAATTGTGAAAAAAACGGCTCCCTGCGATGCCTTCTGTTTCGGTTTCGCTGGTGCTGGCTTTGGAGTGCTGGGAAGGATCTTCACGGATCGGCAGGATTACTACCGAAGCGGCATCCTGCAACGTTGATTTCCTACTTCTGCGACATCTCGCGGCTTTGAGAAGACGGTGGAGGTTGCTCCAGAGAGGGCCGTACGCGTCAGCGTCGCCGGCTTGTAGCGCGACACGAACGAGGAACTGAGCGGCGGGGGGCCGAAGCGTCGATCACCCAAGCGGGGGGAGGCCGAGCGCCACTTCTCAGACTTTACCAGTACCCGGCCGAATCCGCAAGGTTGAGCCATGTCCCTCGATCCCCTCGATGTTCCCGCCGCCATGGCCGCGCTGCGCGCGGCTTGGGCGGAGATGCGGGAGATCGCGTTGAAGCTGGAGGGGTACGTGGAGCGCGGGGAGGCGACGGAGGGGAGCTCCGGGTTGAAGGCGTTGCTGGATGAGCTTTGGGAGGGGCATGAGCGGGCGCTGTTTGAGATCAGCTTCTTCGACCGGGAGGATTTGCGGGCGGCGCAGGTGGAGGAGTTGCTGACACGGTATCCGAATGGCGAGAGTGATTTCTACCAGAACGAGCTGATGCAGGCGGAGGCCACGCTGGCCGACGTTCAGCGGATGCAGGCGGTGGAGCAGCTCGGCGCGCTCGAAGCGCTGGAGGCGGCCACGCCGGAGCAGATGGATGCCTGGAGCGCGGAAGAGCGCGCCGCCTACTTCGAGTCGCTCAACCTCCTGCGGGAGGAGCGCGAAACGCACCTCGGCTGCCTGCCCATCGCGGAGCGCCGGGAGTGGGAGCGGCGGCTGGGCGGGTAAAGTGGTGGGGAGAATGCCGGCAAGGGCTGATTCCGGCGCAAATAGCTGCTCCAGAGGCGATTAGAGGAGTATGAGCTGCTTGTAGTGAGGTCACGACAAGGTGGTGGCGCCCATGCGCGCCAGATTTTCGGGCACGCCACCATCTGGTTTTCGGCTCCACGCCAGAATTTCGGGCACACCACGGTCTGGTGTTGGGCTTCCCGCCAGAATTTCGGGCACACCACAGTCTGGTGTTGGGCTTCTCGCCAGAATTTCAGGCACACGACAGTCTGGTCTTGAGCTTCGCGCCAGATTTTCAGGCACGGCACAGTCTGGTCTTGGGCTCCGCGCCAGATTTTCGGGCACGCCACAGTCTGGGGTTGGGGTTCGCGCCAGATTTTCGGGCACGGCACAGTCTGGTCTGGGGCTTCGCGCCAAATTTTCGGGGCTCCGCACCAGATTTTCGCGGGCATCACCAGCAGGTGGAAGCCCCCGCCGGGTCGCGGGGAGAGCCACTACAAGGTGTTGTTGGACACACCACGAGGTGGTGCGACTCATGCAGAAAAGTGCTTGCGTGTGTAAAATAGTCTGAAGTAAGACGAAATCGCGCGCTGCCAGGAGGCAGGCGCACCCCCCCGCAGAGATAGTCTAACCCCCCCTAAAGACTGGTCCTCGATGGCCCGCCTCGACGTTGCCGATCATCTCGATGCTGGTTTGCGTTTTGACGAGCCCCCAACGCCGGTCTTCCCAACCAAACCCAAGAAAGGAAGCCTGATGAGTCTGTTCAAGCTGGAGCTGCGCTCCAAAACCGCCGTGCAAAAGCTCTCCCTCGGGAGCACCCACATTGCCGCGATGACCGGCAATGCTTCGTATCCCGCGGGCACACGCGTCCCCACGGACGCGGCCGTGCAAGCGGCGCACGATGCGCTGCAAACCGCAGTCGACGAGGCCGACGCGGCCGAGATCGTCTGGAAACAAAAGAATGCCACCCGCCGCGAGTTGGAGAGCGCCTATGCGCAAGTCCTCACCGCGCGCGCGAACAATTGCGAAGCCGTGACGCCCAACGACATCCCCGCCCTCACCAGCACCGGCTTCCCGCTGAAGGGAGCCGCGGTCCCCTCCACCCCGCTGACGGCACCGCAGAATGTGCGCGCCAGCCTCGGCGATCAGGAAGGCGAGATCGACCTGATGTGGGATGCGCAGAAGGGCGCGGTGAGCCACATCGTGGAATTCAAGGAGCATCTCGCCGCCGGCGAGTGGACCAGCGCGGGCGTGCTCACGCAAAGCAAGCATACGGTGACCGGGCTGACGCCGGGAACCAGTTACGCCTTCCGGGTGCGCGCCGTGGGCAAGGACGGCGAGGGCCCGTGGAGCGACGAGACCGTGAAGCGGGCGCCGTGAGCCGCGTTGGTTCACTACACTGATTCGACCGCCGCGTTACTGCCATGCCCTACGATCCCGCCTTTCCGCCGACCAACGCGCTGCTCGTCTCGGCGCAGTTTCGCGAGCAGTTCAATGGACTGCATTCACTGATACAGAGCATCCCGATCGGCGCCCAAGGCCCGCAGGGTCCGCAGGGACCAGCGGGCGCCGACGGAGCACAGGGGCCGCCCGGCCCGAATGGGCCGGGCGGCAGCCAGGGCGAAACCGGTCCCGCGGGGCCGCAGGGTCCGGTCGGGCCGCAAGGTCCCGATGGGCCAGTGGGCCCGGCGGGCGCCACGGGCGGGGATGGTCCTGTCGGGCCGCAGGGGCCGCAAGGACCGGCGGGCGCGGCCGGAGAGGTGACGACCGGGCAGCTCAATACCGCGATCGCGACTACTTCGGCCAACACGAACGCGGTCGGCACCTTGAGCCTCACCGTCAGCGATCCGCCGACACAGGCGGAGATGCAGCTGATCGCCAACAAGATCGATGAGCTGATCCTCGCGCTGCGGCGGGCGTAGCGCGCTTTTTCAGAGCCCGAAAAGACGGCCCGTTTTTCGTTCCCGCGGCGTGCCGCGAACGGCGTGAAGGCCGAGGCGTGTGGCCAACGCCCTCGATGCCAGCCAGTTGTGGTTTGGGGCTTTTGGCCATGCGCGGCTGGGGGACGATCGAGCGGCGATAAAAAATTCGGTAGATGTCACTTATCGTCTGTAGTGGTAACATTGGGGACTTCGTTAAGGTTTCTGGAGATGGCCATCAGAGCGTTAAAATCCCGTTTCGGAACGGCGATCCGAATTCATCGGGTCGCGCTGCAGATTTCCCAGGAAGAGCTTGCGGACCGCTCGGGGCTCCATCGCACGTATATCTCGGACGTGGAGCGCGGGGCGCGCAATCCTTCGCTGGAAAGCATCGAGCGGCTGGCCCGGGCGCTGAAGGTTTCCGTCTCGGCGCTCTTCTCGGGGGTGGGCAACGGAAGTGAGGTGGACCAGACGGTGGAGATCCTGCTGGTGGAGGATAATGCCGACGATGTGGATTTGACCGTGCGCGCCTTTCGCAAGGCGAAGATCACGAATCCGCTCCATGTCGCCCGCGACGGGGCAGAGGCTCTCGATTTTCTCTTCGCCACTGGGGCGCACGAGGCGCGCCAGGACCTGCCGCCGCCTGGTCTCCTCCTTCTCGATTTGAATCTGCCGAAGATCGGCGGACTGGAAGTGCTGCGGCGGATCAAAGCGGATCAGCGGACGAAAGAGATTCCAGTCGTCGTCCTCACCGTTTCGAAGGATGAGCGGCACATCGCTGCCTGCCGGCGGCTGGGGGTGAAGAGTTATATCGTGAAGCCGGTGGGCTTTGAGAATTTCAGCGAAGTCACTCCAGCGCTGCCGCTGGAGTGGGTGCTCAAGAAACCAGTGCGCGGGGATCCCGGAGGAAAGGGAAGGCATGAAACCAAAACCGGCTGAGCGACCACCCCTCGAGAACACCATCGCGGACGATCCGCGGCGGCAGAATGGCGAGAACCGCCCGGCTGAAGCGCTTTGCCCGCTCTGCCGGCGGCGTGTCGTGGGGGAGGTAATTTGAAGGAATACCTGGCGTCGTTATTCGACGGGACCGGCTTGATGCCGCATGGGCACTGCTATCTTTGGTCGCCCGGTTTGGTGTGGCTGCACGTGATCGCGGATGCGCTGATCGTGCTCGCCTACTACTCGATTCCGTTCGCGCTCGTCCACTTCGTGCGCAAGCGGGCGGAGATGCAGTTCGGATGGATGTTCCTTTGCTTTGCGACCTTCATCCTCGCCTGCGGCACCACGCACTTGATGGAGATCTGGAACGTGTGGCACGCGAATTATTGGTTTTCCGGCGGCATCAAAGCCATCACGGCGCTCGCCTCCGTACCCACGGCCATCCTGCTCGCCCGTCTGATCCCGGGCGCCCTGGCACTGCCGAACCCGGCGTCGTTGGCGCGCGTCAATGCCGCCTTGGAGGAAGAAATCCGGCAGCGGCGGCAGGCGGAGCAGCGCGCGGGAGAGCTTACGGCCAAGCTGGAGGAACAGATGGTGGTGCGGACGGCCGAGCTGAACGCGGTGAGCGCGGACCTCGTTGCCATCGTCGAGTCTTCCGACGACGCGATCATCGGAAAATCGTTGCGCGGAATCGTCACCAGCTGGAACGCCGGCGCGGAAAAGATTTTCGGTTACACCGCTTCCGAAATGATCGGCCAGCCGATCAGGCGGCTCATTCCCGCCGAGCGCCTGGACGAGGCGGCCGAGATTCTCGGAAAAATCGAGCGGGGAGAAAGCGTGCGGCACTTCGAGACGGTGCGCGTGCGCAAGGACGGCAGCAAATTCGCCGCGTCCGTGACGGTCTCCGCCATCAAAGATTCGGCGGGAAAGATTGTCGGCGCTTCGAAGGTCTTGCGCGATATCACCGTGCAAAGACGAACCGAGGCCGCCTTGGGCGTGTCGGAGACAGCGCGTGGCGCCTCGGTGGTTGCGTTGGGGGTTTCGGAGACCGCGCGGGACGCCTCGGAGCTGCGTTACCGGCGGCTCTTCGAGTCGGCCAAGGACGGCATTTTGATTCTCGATGCGGAGACGGGCCGGGTCGTCGACGTGAATCCGTTTCTGATCACCACGTTGGGATTTTCGCACGAAGAGTTCCTGGGGAAGGCGATCTGGGAACTCGGCTTTTTCAAAGACATTTGGGCCAACGCGGACAAGTTCGCGGAGCTCAAAGAGAAGGAATACGTTCGCTACGACCATCTGCCGCTGGAGACCAGCGATGGCCGGCGCATCGAGGTGGAGTTCGTCAGCAACGTCTACCTGGTCAACGGCGGCAAAGTAATCCAGTGCAACGTGCGGGACGTGACCGGGCGGAGGAAGGCCGAAGCAGCCGTGCGGCAATTGAACGCCGGGCTCGAACAGCGCGTGATCGAACGCACCTCTGAACTGGAAGCCGCGAACAAGGAGCTGGAGTCCTTTTCCTACACGGTCTCGCACGATCTGCGCGCGCCGTTGCGCGCCATCGATGGATTCTCGCAAGCCGTGCAGGAAGATTACGGCCCGCTGCTGCCGGAGGAAGGCGGGCGCTACCTGCGCACGATCAGGGAAGGCGCGCAACGGATGGGCTCGCTCATCGACGATCTGCTCGCCTTCTCCCGGCTCAGTCGTGCCCCGTTGCACAGACAAGAGGTGAATACCGGTGAGCTGGTCCGCAGCGTTCTGGAGGATCTCGGCCCGCAGCGAAACGGACGGGCGATCGATCTGCGCATGGGAGAATTGCCCGAGGGAACGGGCGATCCGGCCTTGCTCCGGCAGGTCTGGATCAACCTGCTCTCGAATGCCTTGAAATACACGCGCCTGCGTGAGACCGCCGTCATCGAAATCGGCTGCGCGCTGGAGCAGGGGGAGAATGTCTACTTCGTGCGCGACAACGGGGCGGGCTTCGATATGCGCTACGCCGGCAAGCTTTTCGGGGTCTTCCAGCGGCTGCACCGGGCGGAAGAGTACGAAGGCACGGGCGTCGGACTGGCGATCGTGCAGCGGATCATTCACCGCCACGGCGGACGCGTCTGGGCGGAAGCGGCGGTCGATCAGCGGCGCCACCTTTCACTTCACCCTCGCCAGAGAATCCGTGCCATGAGCGAAACTGCTACAATTGAAATCCTGCTGGTCGAAGACAACGCCCAGGACGCGGAGCTGGCGCAGCGCGCCCTGCGCAAGGCGAATCTCACGAATCGCATTCAGGTCGTCCGCGATGGCGCGGAAGCGCTGGAGTTTATTTTCTGCGAAGGCGCGCACGCCGCGCGCAAGCTCGAGGATACGCCCAAGGTGATCCTGCTGGACCTGAAGCTGCCCAAAGTGGATGGCCTGGAAGTGCTCAAGCGGATCAAGAGCGATCCGCGCACGCGCACCATCCCGGTGGTGGTGCTCACCTCCTCCAAGGAACAGAGCGACCTCGTGGAAAGCTACCATCTGGGCGTGAACAGCTATATCGTCAAACCGGTCAATTTCGAACGTTTCGCCGAGGCCGTGCAACAGCTCGGCATGTACTGGCTGCTCCTCAATGAACCCCCAAATTAGCCAGCACATGCCCGAGCCGTTGCGACTTCTGATGGTGGAAGACCAGGCCGCCGATGCGGAGTTGATCGTCCGCGAGCTGCACCACGCCGGATTCGCTCCCGATTGGGTGCGGGTGGATGGGGAGCAGGAATATGCCGCGCACCTGAATGGCGAGTGGGACGTTATCCTTTCGGATTTCGAGATGCCGCAGTTCTCGGGGCTGCGAGCGCTCGAGCTGTTGGGCGAGAGTGGCCGGGACATTCCTTTCATCATCGTCTCCGGCGCCATCGGCGAAGATACCGCCGTGGCGGCCATGAAACAGGGGGCGGCGGATTATTTGCTCAAGGACCGGCTGGCGCGCCTCGGCCCGGCGATCAAACATGCCCTGGCCGAAGCGCGCCTGCGCCGGGAACGTAAAGCCTCCGAGGAGGCCCTGCGGGAAAGCGAAGAGCGCTTCCGCCAGTTGGCGGAAAACATCCAGGACGTCCTTTGGCTGACAGACTTGTCGCAGAACCGCCTGCTCTACATCAGCCCGGCCTATGAAGTGATCTGGGGCCGCCCACGCGCGGAACTTTACGCGCCGGGGCGCCGCTGGCTCGACGCCATTCACCCGGCAGACCGGGAGCGTATGGATGAGGCCGTGAGAGAAAAGCTGGCGAGCGGCGCGTATAACGAGGAGTATCGGATCATTCGTCCGGACGGCTCGGTGCGCTGGATCCGCGACTGCGCTTTTCCGGTGTCGAATGCCGCCGGAGTGGTCGACCGGGTGGTGGGCGTGGCGCGGGACATCACCGAGCGCAAAGATACGGAGGAGGTGCTCAGGGAATCCGAGCGCCGCTTCCGTGAGCTGTTGGAAAACGTGGAGCTGATCGCCATGACGCTGGACACGAGCGGCGCGATCACCTTCTGCAACGATTACCTCCTGCGAACCACGGGCTGGGAGCGGGCCGAAGTCCTCGGCACCGATTGGTTCGCGAAGTTCAGTCCCGGGGATGCGGCGTTAAAATCTCTCTTTTGCAAGAGCATCGCCGCCGGCACGATGCCATCGCACCTTGAGAATCCCATCGCGACCCGGGCTGGCGAGTGGCGCGACGTAGTCTGGAACAATACGGTGCTGCGCGATGGCGCCGGGAAGATCGTCGGCACCGCCAGCCTCGGCGAGGATGTCACCGAACGAAATCGCAGCGAGGCGCGCCTGCGCGACCAGGCCGCGATGCTCGATCAGGCGCACGAAGCCATCATCGTGCGCGATATCGGCACCCGCGAAATCACCTTCTGGAACCAGGGCGCGGAACGTCTTTATGGCTGGACGGCGCAGGAGGCGCTGGGGGAAGACTTCGCCGACCTCCTTTATGCCGATCAGGGAGCGCCCGACCTCGTATCCCCGGAGCTGCTCAAAGCCGGCGAATGGCGCGGGGAGCGGCGGCACGTCTCGAAGGCAGGCAAGGAGCTGATCGTCGGTGGACACGCTACGCTGATCCGCGATGAGGGCGGCGAGCCGCGCTCGGCGCTGGTGATCAATATCGACCTGACCGAGCGCAAAGCCCTCGAGGAGCAATTGCTCCGCACCCAGCGCCTGGAAGGGATCGGCACCCTCGCCAGCGGGGTGGCGCACGACCTGAACAATATTCTCTCGCCCATCTTGATGTCCGTTCCGCTGCTCCAACTTGCCCTGGCCGGCACTCCCAACGAGTCGTTGGTATCCATCATCGGGCAGTCCGCCGAGCGGGGCGCCTCGATCGTCAAACAGGTGCTTACCTTCGCGCGCGGCGTGGAAGGCGAGCGCATGATCGTGCAGGTGCATCATCTGCTTCGCGACATGGAATCCATCATGCGCCAGACGTTCCCGCGCTCGATCACGATCCAAAACAGCGCGCGCGCGGGTCTCTGGCCGGTCAATGGCGATGCCACCCAGCTCCACCAGGTGCTGCTCAATCTTTGCGTGAATGCGCGCGACGCGATGCCGAAGGGCGGCACCCTGAGGATCGACGCCGAAAACCTGCAAATCGATGAGAACTACGCCGCGATGAGCCCCGGGACCAAACCGGGGCCGTATCTCCTGATCACCGTCTCCGATACGGGACAAGGCATCCCCGAGGAGATCAGGCAGAAGATCTTCGACCCGTTTTTCACCACGAAGGAGATCGGCAAAGGCACCGGGCTCGGCCTGTCCACCGTGATCGGCATCGTGAAAAGCCACGGGGGCTTTCTCGCCATCGAGAGCAAGCCGGGCCAGGGCGCCACTTTCAAAATTTACCTGCCGGCCGAGCCGGATGCGATCGAAGCTTTTGGAGCGGCCGCCCGAGCAGCTTCCCAAGGGGGACGGCCAGCTCATCCTCGTGGTGGACGACGAGCCGGGCATCCGCTCCATTGCGCAGGCCGTGCTGCTTGCGCACGGCTACCGGGTGGTGCTCGCCGCCGATGGCACCGAGGCGGTGGCCGTCTTCGCGCAGCAGGCCGGCGAAATTGCCGCGGTGGTGACCGACCTCGCCATGCCCTTCATGGACGGCGCCGCGCTCCTGCGCGCGCTGCGCAAGATGAAGCCCGACCTCCGCGTGATCGTCTCGACCGGTCACGGAGGGAGTACGGGCCTCGCCGCGGCGGATGCGCACGGTTTTCTCAACAAGCCGTACGACGCGGAGACGTTGTTGCGTACACTGCACGCCGTGCTTACCGGATGAAGGGGCTTCCGCCTGGTCCGCAAGGTTGAGATGGTACGTCATTTGGAGGGCGCGGCTGGAAATGTTGCGCATTTTGGGACGGGAAAGTTCCAGATTGTGCGTCATTTGGAGCGGGGGGCGGAAATGTTGCACCTTTTGGAACTGGAACTTTCGCGCTGCGAAACTGGCGAAGTATAAGTTTTGATTTATGGAAATATTGGAACGCGGTGAGGGGAATGATCGTTGAGGATTCTGTGTTTGAGGGACGAAAGAGGGGGCCGCAACGACTGGCGTCCACCATCTCGCCCGCCGCAGCCACCATCCTGCCCGGCTCGCGAGGACGCTCGCCCTCCCGCGACCTCTGTCGAAATCTTCGCGGGAAAAATAGGCCCCGCCGAGAGAGCAATACGGACAGCGGGAGAAGGGCTCGAGGAGCGAAAACGGGAAAGCGGGCCGTTTTGGGCCGAGACCGAGACGCGAGACATCAGCCGCATCCTATCAGAGGTCGAGGACTTTCCCAATCTCGAGCGAGCACTTTTTTATATTTCTATTTTTGGGGGAGGCGAGAG
>CAWEPO010000005.1:0-3235266 GCA_963811035.1 uncultured Verrucomicrobiae bacterium | reverse complement strand
CGAGGACGGTCTTGCCAGCTCGCGGCTCCGCCTGAAGATCGTCGATTTCGGTCTCGCCGGCCGGCTGGACAGCGAGTTGCGCACCACCGGCTTCGTCGGCCGCATGTTTGCCAGCCCGGAGCAGGTTCGCCAGCGTGCGCGATCTCGATTTCCGCAGCGACATCTATTCGCTCGGGATGACGCTCTGGTTCCTGGTCACCGGGCGAGGCCCGCTGCTCCGCGCGGACGGCCAGGCGATCGACGACGCCAAGGAGGCGATGCGCGTCGCACAATTCGCCCATCGCGCACGATCTCGCCTTCCCGGCCACGCTCAGCCCGGAGTTTCGCCAGTTGCTCAGCCGCATGGTCAAGAAGTCGCGCGAGGAGCGCTTTCGCACCATCGAGGAGCTCATCCAGGCCATCCGGCTGGTGCTCGATCGCGTGCCCGCGCGCACCGCGGGCGGCGACATCGTCCCGACTCGACCACGCCGGCCGACCGTGCCGCTGATCGTCCTCACGCGGCAGGCGGATTGGGCCACCGGCAAATTCGGCGATTTTTACAGCATCCTGGGCGAGGTGGGGCGCCGCCCGCTTGGCAAGCTCTACCGCTCCTCGCTGCAGCAGAAGATCGAGAACCAGTTCGTCACGTGCCGGAGCAGACGGAGGTGCGGCTCACCGCCTGGATTTCCGAGCGCTCGCCGCAATGCCGAAAGCGAGCTGGAGCTGGCGGTGCACCTCTCGCGGCTCTGGTCGGTCACCTGGTCCACGCTCGCGCCGGCCAGCCTGGCGCGCATTTTGGAAGTGCGGCGCACCGCGGCGGAATGGTTCGTCTGCGAGGAATGGCTCGGCGGCTCGCCGCTGGAAGCGGTGGTCGCCGCGCGCGGCCGCTCGCTTACCATGGAGGAGGTGGCCGCGCTCCTCATGCCGGCCGCGGAAGCCGCCGATTTCCTCCGCCTGAACGACTTCGAGAGCGCGCTGCTCACCGTCGATGACATCCGCCTCTTCAACTACGACCAGCAAGTGCAGGACGACGATTGGCTGAAGCGCCCGGTCGATACCTGGGGCAACTGGGGCATGCAAGTCAGCCCGCTCACCGCGCCCGCGGCGATGGTCGGCACGATTTTCGAGATGGTCCGCGCCGAGCAGCACGGGCTCCAGCGCCTTCGGCGTCGATGCCAGCCAGATCAGCCTGTGCAAGAGCTTCTGCGCGCCTGCTCTACCGGATCGTCGAAGGCTCCGAAGCGGCGGAGGCGGTCGATTGGGACGGCAACGCTTACGAAAATGCCGCCAAGCTCAGCGGCGCGTCGAACGTGCTCCTCCGCGACTGCATCTGTGGCGCGCGCGAGGAAAACTCGATGGTGGATGTGCTGCGGCGTATCTGCAAGAACGAGGGCATCTATCGCATTCCGCCGCGTTCCACCGGCGCGCCGGTGCGCGGCCACAGCACCGGGCGTTTACGATTCGCGCGTCCAGCGCAGCGCGGGCGCCAGCGGCACCGCGAGCGACCCCTCGTCGTCTGCCGCGGTCAACACCGTTCTCGTCACCGACGAACCCGAAGAGGAGGCGCCGAGTGCGCCGGCGCCGGCCGCCGCCGCTCCGCGCCCCCGCCCACCGCTCCAGTGGCGCCGCCACCTCCCGTGGCGCCGCCCGCTCCAGTCGCGCCGCCGCCGCCCGCCGCTCCACCACCGGCTGCTCCACCGGCGCGCCCCGAGGTTTCCGCAAGTGCCTCGGCCGGCATCCTCCGCGAGCATGTCGCACACGGGCACGCCCGCGCAGCCGATCGAGGTGGCGCAGTTGGGCGATGGCCCGCGCATGGTGCGCAGTCCGTACGGCGGCTTCCATGAGCAGCAGGTGAGCGGGCCGAACTGGCGCTCCAGCGCGCGTATTCATTGCGAGGAAACCGGCCGGGTCTTCCAGCTCCCGCGGCGGCTGCCGCCGCTCGAGGCGCTCATCATCCCGGGCCGCTTCGATGCGGTGCTCACGCCGTACGAAGATCCGCCGGCGGAAATCGCCGTGCCGCTGGGGCAGTGGAAACCGAACGCCGAGATCACCTGCGCCTACTCGGGGATGAAGGTGCGCCTGCCGCACGAGTTGCCCGTGCCCGAGGGCGTGCTCCTCCCCGACCGGCCCGGCGTGGTCAGCTCGCCGTACGGCGCGGGGCCGGAGTTCGAGCTCGCGGTCGAGGCCGCGCTGTGGCAGCCGGGCCAAAGTTTGCGGTGCCCGGTGACCGGTGGGGAATTCGTCCTCCCGGCCGAGCTGTCCGCCTTGCCTGCGCAGCCGACGGAAACCGAGGGATGCTTCACCTCGCCGTATGCGCCGGAGAAACGTTTCGAGGTTCCGCCGCCCTACTGCGTGCCGGGGTTTGCGTTCGCGTGTCCGACCACCGATCGGCCGCTGGTCGTGCCGGCGGCCCTGCCGCCCGCGTGGAAATTCGAGGGGCAAGTGCGGCAGGGCGCCGCTCCGGAGGCGCTCAGCCCGTTCGTCGATGAGGCCGCGGAGGCGTGGCAGCCGCTCACGCCCCAGCAGTGGAAGCCGCGCGGCGCCGTGAAATGCCGCGGCACCGGCCGCGAGTTCGTCCTGCCGAAAGAACTTCCGCGGCTCAGCGTCCGCCCCGCCGAAAAATCGCCCGGCGTCCATTCGCCCTTCCCGCCGCACGACGTCATTCCGATCGTGCCGGCCCACTGGAGCCCGCGCGCCGAGTTCACGCTGCGCTTCAGCGGCGGCTTCGATTGCGCGGTGGTGCTCGACGCCGACACGGTCGCTCCACTCAACGCGATCCCGGTCGGCGACACGCCCGGCGCTTTCCTCTCGCCGTACAATCCCGCGGGACGGATCACGCTGCCCTCGCACCAATGCATCCCCGGCGCGGCGGTCGATTGCCCGAAGACGAATCGGCTGATGCTGATTCCGAAAACTTTCCCGGAGCAATGGCGCTGGGAAGCCGAAGTGCGGCAGGGCGACGTGCCCGAGGCGCGCTCGCCATTCGTGCTGGAAGAGAGCCAGGCCTGGCAGCCCGTGGCCGCCGCCGATTGGCGTCCCGGCCAGGCGATCCGCTGCCGCGCCACCGCGCGGGCGTTCGTCCTGCGGGCGCCGCTGCCGGTGCTCGAAGCCGCGGCGGCGCGGAAGCCGCCCGCGATCCTTTCGCCGTTCGCGCCGCACGCGCCGATCCCCATTCCCGCCAACAGTTGGCGCCGGAGCGCCGAAGTGACCGTCGTCCTTCCGGAAGGCCCCGAGTGCACGGTCCGGCTCCCTGCGGACATTCTGCCGACCGGGCGCGTCCCTGTTTCCGAGCTCGCGCCGCTGCCGCAGGGCACCCAGCCGCACGCCCGCCCGCGCGGCGGCGAAATTCGCAGCCCGTACGATGATCACCCGGTGGTCGAGGTGCTCGCCAAGGATTGGCTTCCCGGCAATCGCCTCCTCTGCCCGAGCACCGAAAAGCCCTTCTGGCTGCCGAAAGATTTGCCGCCGCTGGAGGCGCCGCCGGGTAGCAAGCTCGGCACGGTCTGGTCGCCCTACTCCGGCAAGGTGGTGGAGATTCCGCCCCTGCAATGGCAGGAAGGCGAGACCTACGAGTGCCCCGATACGCAGGCCGATTTCGTCCTGCCGCGCAATCTCCCGCTGCTGGAAGGGCGGATCGATCCGGACCGGGCCGGCGTGGTGGAGTCGCCTTTCGATCCGGGGAAATTCTTCAACGTGGATCACCGGCATTGGGTGGCGGGTGAAGTGCTCGCCTGCCCGCGCACGCGGCGCAAGTTTGCCCTCCCCGCCGATCTGCCCGAGTGGATCGCGGAGGCCGAAGTAGTCGGCGCCGCGCACGGCATGGTCCGCAGCCCGCACGGTTCGAAAATGGCCTTCCCGGTGAAGGGCGAAGAGTGGGTGCCGGGCAACGTCATCACCTGCCCGGCCACCAATGAGCGCATCCGCCTCCCGGCCCAACTTCCGCCGATGGAGGCGTCGCCAATTCACGGCAAGCCCGGCCTCGTTACCTCGCCATACGTCGCCGGAGGGCGCGAGCAGCGCATCCCGCCAAAACAGTGGCAGCCCGGCAAGGTGCTCCCGTGCGCGACCACCGGCCGGGCCATGCGCCTGCCCGAGGCGCTTCCGCCGCTCCCGAAGAAAGAACTCCCGATCCCCATGCCCCTGGCCGCGGGCGGCGCTTTCCTGCTCCTCCTGGTCGTCGCCGGCATCTGGTTTGCCGTCAGCCAGCGGAAGCCAGCGGGGGGCGGGGGCCAGCAGGGCACGCCGCTGGTGGCCGATTGGCCCCGGAAATTCCTCTTCCCCGCCGGCATCAGCCCCGCTCCGCCCGAGGCCACCGTACGCCTCGTCTCGCCCAAGGGCGCCGCGGATTTGCCGGTGCAAAACGAGAACGGGACGCTCGCCGCCAGCCTTGAAGAAGCGCTGCAAAAACCGCCATTCCAAGACGCGGCCTCGCTGGAAATCCAGGTGACGGCGCCCGGCTATCTGCCGCAAAGCGTGCCCGTGAAAAAGCTGGTCGGCGGCATCGGTGCGGCGCAGGGGATGCTTATCCTCAGCCGCGAATCTGGCGGCGTTGTCCTCCGTGGAACTCCGCCGCCGTACTACACCCATGTGCGCTACAAGGAGGAGAATGGCGCCGTGGAGGAAATCCCGATCGGGAAGCCGCAGCAACTGACCACCGGGACTTACCGGATCAGCCTCATCACGAAAGATCAGCGCATCGATGAAAAAGAACTCGCGGCTGCTCAGCGCATCGATTCGAAGAACCCGATCACGCTCGACTTCCCGCCCTTCAATTTCCCGCGAACCCTGGGCGGTCTCGTTCGTAGCGATAACAAGTTTCTTACCCAGGTCTTCAAAGTGAAAGACGACCCGGCCCGTGCTCCCACCATGAGTGCCGAGCGTTTTACCCTGAAGCTCTGGTCGCCCGTGCTGCTCATCTTCGACGAGCAGTTTCTCTCCGGCCACCTGTATGAGCTGAATATGCCGGCGGTGGTCGACTTGGTGAGTGCGCTCGACAACATTTGCTACGTGACGATTTTCCGTGCGTCGGATACGGAGAAACGGCCGTTCGAACGTGCGAGCAATTACCAAGCTGTCTTCAAGCTGGCGGACGAGTTTCACACCGCGGTCGAGCAGCCGCTCGAGACGGCCACTCAGCAGCAGCGCGCGCGCATCCGGGAGCTGGCCAGCGCCATTCGCGGCCTGCTCCCCGCCGATATCCGGACGCTTTATCCGAAGGACGCCGCGCGCACCGCCGCCATCGCGAAGTGGGTCGGGTACACCGAGTTATTCGTGCAGTTGCTCAACGCGGAAAACGACGCGAAGTGGGCGGCGCTCGTCAAGACGTGCCGCGACGGCGCCCCGCTCCCGGCGGACGCGTTGAAAGCGCTCGCGGCGCCGTTGCTCGACCGCCCCGGCATTCTCCTCGATAGTCCGTTCACCGTGCAGGCCTACGACGGCGGTAAATCGCTCGGCATCTTTTTCAGCAACTACCAGGTGGTCGGCCGGCCGGAGAAGTGGGGCCCGCGGCTCGACTTTCTCGATGCGAAGGGCCCGCTGAACTGGAGGCTTTCGGACAAGCATGCCCCCGGCGGCGAAACCACCTTCGAGCTGCGCAAGGTGCAGTAAGGCGCGCGTATTCGCGCCCGGCTCGTGTGGGGGCTTGTCAATGCGCCCGCTCATCCGGTGCAATGGGCGGCTCTCATGCCCACCGCCCAGCGCTGCGAGCTGCTCCTCTTCATCGCCTGCTTTTTTGCCTTCGCGTACTTCAACCAGGGCGGCGGCTGGAACCAGAATGCCCGCTTCGCCGAAGTGCGCGCGATGGCGGAGCAGGGGCGTTTCGCGATCGACGATTACCTCGTCTATCAGCGCGATCCAGAAAGCGACGACCTCGTGCGCCTGCCGCTTAATAATGCGGAGTACGAATGGGAAGGGCGTCGCCATCGGCTCTGCTGGGTGGACATGGAATGGAACTTTTTCCCAGTGGGCGAGCATCCGCTGGGCGAGGGGGTGGTGAAGGCGGCGATGGTGGAGCGCTGCTCCTCCGGCGATATCGGTTACGTGCCGCAGACCGGCCATTTTCACCCGAACAAACCCCCGGGCACTTCCTTCGCCGCGCTGCCGGGCTACCTGGCAATCTATCACGTGGAGAGGATGCTCGGGATCAATCCCGACCACTGGTGGACGCTCAACGTGAATGCCTGGCTGATGAGCATTTTCAGCGTGGGGCTGGGTGCGGCGCTCGGGTGCGTGCTCTTCTTTCGCCTGGCGCGCGATTTCGCGGGCGGCGCAGTCCTGCCGGCGCTGTGCGCCACGCTCACCTTTGCGTTCGGGACGACGTTTTTTCCCTTCAGCACGCTCCTCTTCGATCATGCGCTCACCGCCGCGCTGCTGATCTCCACGCTCTATTTTCTGCGCAAGACGAAGGCCGGTGGCGCCGGCGAAGCGGAGCGGAAGCACCGGCATCGGCCGGAGATCGCCGGCTTTATCGCCGGGCTCTGCGCGGGCTTCGCGGTGCTGACGAATTACGTGGCGATCGGCGCCGTGGGCATCCTGGGCCTCTATGCGCTCTCCTATCGGCAGGCGCCGGCGGGGCTGCCATTTTTGCGCCGGCTGGATTGGCGCAGCGCCACCGGATTTGCGGTGGGGGGCCTGGGGCCGTTTTTGCTGCTCTGCTGGTATGGGTACGTCTGCTACGGGAGCCCGCTGCGGCCGGGCACCGATTTCCAAAATCCGCTCTTTCAGAATAGCGGGGCGTTCCTGGGAATGTTCAGCATTCCGCGCTCTTCGGAGGACTTCTGGCGCATCATGTACGTGGCGCAATTGCTCGCTTACTCGCCGTTTCGCGGTCTCTTTTGGTTTTCGCCGGTGCTGCTGCTCGGGCTGGTGGGTTTGGTGGTGTGGCTGCTGGAGCGGAGGCTCTCGCCCGAGGCGCGCGTCTGCATCGCGATTTTTGGTTTCTTCTACGTGGTGAACGTGACCTTCAACGGCTTTCACGCCGGGTTTTCTGCCGGGCCGCGCTATCTCATCCCGGGCCTTCCGTTTCTCGCGCTGCCGCTGGTCGTCGCGTTTGCGCGCTGGCGCGTGCTGACGGGAATCCTGGCCTCGCTCTCCGTGGCGATCCACCTGCTGCTTACCGCGACGGACGCGCAGAATCCGGTGGGCGTTGGCGGCCATGCGCGCGTGGAAGGCCGGCACTCCGAGTGGACCTACGATTTGCTGGGCGAATATGCCTGGCCTCTTTTCACGCAAGGGCGGGCCTGGCCGCTGCTGCGCGCGCAGATGGAAATCCAGCTCGATAAGCAGGAGGCGCAATTGGACGAAGAGGAGCTCTATGCCGGAGCCCGCGAGGGGCGCCGTGAAGCGCTGCGCGCCAAGCTGGTGGAGTCCATCCAGCGCGGCGAGCCGAGCCCGTTTCTGCTCGGATCGATCGCGGGTCCCATCTCCGTGAATCCCATCGGCGCCTTTGAAGGCCTGCTTACCTACGGCTTTTACCGGCCCGGCACGCCGCAGGTGGAGTGGGCTTCCTTCAATCTCGGCGAGCTGTTTTGGCCACGCTCGCGGGTCAGCCTTCTCCCGCTCCTGTTGATCGGCGCCGGGCTGTCGGCGTGGGCGCTGGCGCTCGCCCGGCGGGCAGATGACGCCATTGTAAAATAGCCTTTTCCCGAGGCGCGTTCGCTACGAGACTCCCGCCCCATGCTCGCCGACACGTCTTCTTTGCTGCACCTCTTCACTGAACCGCAGGCCTGGGTCAGCCTCCTCACGCTCACGATCCTCGAGATCGTGCTGGGGGTGGATAACATCATCTTCATTTCAATCCTGGCCGGGAAGCTTCCAGCGGCGGAGCAGAAGAAGGCGCGCACGATCGGGTTGCTGCTGGCGCTGGTGACGCGGGTGCTGCTGCTCTGCTCCATCTTCTGGCTCACCAAGCTCACGGACGATCTCTTCACCGTTTTCGGCAACGGCTTCTCCGGGAAGGATCTCGTGCTGCTCGCGGGCGGCTTGTTCCTCCTCTGGAAAAGCGTGCACGAAATCCACGGCAGCCTGGAAGGCGAGGAGCACGGGTCCACCGGCAAGGCCGTCGGCACGCTCGGCAGCGTCATCATTCAGATCATCGTGATCGACATCGTCTTCTCGCTCGATTCGGTGATCACCGCGGTCGGCCTCGTGAAAGAGATCGCGATCATGATTACCGCGGTGGTGCTGGCGATGATCGTGATGATCGCCGCCGCGGGCGCGATCAGCGATTTCGTGAACCGCCATCCCACGATCAAGATGCTGGCGCTCTCCTTCCTGCTCCTCGTCGGTGTGCTGCTGATTGCGGACGGACTCGGCCACCACATCGAGAAGGGCTACATCTACTTCGCGATGGCGTTCTCCTTTGGCGTGGAAATGCTGAACATGAAGCTGCGCGCAAGGCGCGGAAAACCGGTGGCGCTGCACCATCCCGGGCAGCCGGAGTGACGGGTCGTTCGCGCTTGTCTTCGCGCGCGGTGTTTTCATATGTGTCACGGCACACCCGCCGACCGATGAAAGCTCTTCGCGCCCTCTGCCGTCCCGTCCTGCTCGCGGCGCTCGCCGCGGCCCTGCTTTTCACCGGGTGCGCCGGCATCATGCCGGCGCCGGATGCCGGCTACGAGCGGCCGACGGCGGGCAAAGCACTCGTGGTTTTCTACCGCGAGCCGCGCGGCTTCGGGCGCGGCCTGGGCTTCAAGGTGAATGACGGCTTCACGCTCATCGGCGGCCTGCGGAACGGAAATTACTTCACGTACCAAGCCGATCCCGGCCTGCACTTCTTCACCGCCTCCACCGAGACGCAGGCCGTGCGTCCGCTGACGGTGGCAGCCGGACGGACGTACAACCTGCGCTGCTCGATGCGCCCGGGCTTCGTTTACCCGCGCGTAGGGATGAAGCCGGTTTCGTCGGCCGAAGGCCGGGCGGCGGTGCAGGGGTTGCAGAAAGTGGCGAAGCGGTAGCCGCGCGCTACGCTTTCCCCAGCGCCGCTTTCACCGCGTCGAAATTCGGCAGGTCTTTCGGCGTGGGGGTCGCTTCCGAATATTGGATCACGCCGTCTTTATCGATTACGAAGGCCGCGCGCTTGGCGGAGCCGCCGATGCCGGCGAGGCTCTCGAGGAAGACATCGTACTCCTTCACGACCTTCTTGTCGAAGTCGCTCGCGAGGGTGAAGCCGATGCCCTCTTTCTGCGCCCACGCTTCCTGCGCGAAGGGCGAGTCGACGCTGATCCCGATCACCTCCGCGTTGAGGTCGGCGTAGTCCTTGAGGCCGCCGGTGATGCTGCACATCTCCTCGGTGCAGACGCCGGTGAAGGCCGCGGGGAAGAAAAGGAGCACGGTGTTCTTTTTGCCGAAACGGTCGCTCAGCTTCACGTCCTGAAGGCCTTGGGCGTTTTTCGTTTTGAGGGTGAAATCGGGGGCTTTGGTGCCAACAGGAAGGGCCATGGTAATTTGCTCGGTTGAGGGTTTTTCAGTTGCCGCCTGTGATGTAGCGTGGAGGCTCTGCCCGCTTCAATCTCCAAAGCGCATGGATTACGTTTGGTGGTCGCTCACAATCATCCTCATGCTCGCCGGTCTCGCGGGCACCATCCTGCCGTTTCTGCCGGGCACCACCATCATCCTGGCCGCGGCGATCGTGCATCATTTCACGGTGCCGGCGGGAAAGACCATCGGCTGGTGGACGATCACCGCGCTGGCCGTGCTCACCCTGCTCTCCTACGTGGTGGACCTGGTCAGCGGCACGATGGGCGCGAAATGGTACGGCGCCACGAAATGGGGCGCGATCGGCGGGATCATCGGGACGATCGTGGGGCTCTTTTTTGGGATCATCGGCGTTTTTGTCGGGCCGCTCATCGGCGTGATGGTCGGCGAGTTGGTGGGTGGCAAGGAATTGCTGCCAGCGGGGAAATCGACTTGGGGCACGCTCCTCGGCACTACGGCGGGGATCATCCTGCGCTTCGGCATCGCGGCGGTCATGATCGTCTGGTTTCTCATCGCCGCGCTGATGTAGCTTTCATCTTTTCATGGCCGTTCAATACAAAGATTACTACCAGACCCTCGGCGTCGCCAAAAACGCGACGCCGGACGAGCTTCGCAAAGCGTTCCGCGGGCTTGCGCGCAAGCACCACCCGGATGTGGCCAAGGACAAGAAAGCCGCCGAGGGGAAATTTAAGGAAATCAACGAAGCGTACGAAGTCCTCAGCGATCCGGAGAAGCGCAAGAAATACGACACGCTCGGCGCGGATTGGGAGCGCGGCGGATTCCAGCAGGCGCCGCGCGGCGGCGGCATGCGGGGCGGGGGAATGGGCGGCATGGGCGGCGGGCAGGAGTTCTCTTTCGGCGGCACCGGGTTCAGCGATTTCTTCGAGCAATTCTTCAGCGGCGGCGCTTTCCGCGGTGCGGGCGGCAAGCCGGGCGGAGGTCACGGCTTCGGCTTCGACCAGGCGCCCGCGCGCGGCAGCGATATCGAGGCGGACATGCTCGTGACGCTGGAGGAGGCGCTGCACGGCGCGCGCAAGAAAATCTCCTTCCGCCGCGAAGGCAGCTCGAAGGTGGAGACCTACGACGTGAAGATCCCGAAGGGCGTGCGCGAGGGCCAGCGCATCCGGCTCGCGGGCCAGGGCCAGGCTGGGGCGAGCAAGGAGCTTTCCGGCGATCTCTACCTGCGCGTCCGTTTCGCCCAGCACCCGGATTACCGGATCGAAGGCGCCGACCTCATTCAGGAGGTCGAGCTGCCCGCCTGGAAAGCCGTCCTCGGCACCGAGCTTTCGATCAACACGCCTGATGGCGCCGTCCGCTTGCGCGTGCCCGAGGGCACCCAGCCCGGACAGCAATTTCGCCTCAAGGGCCGCGGCCTCCCCAACGGCCCGGACGTGCGCGGCGACCTCTACGTGAAAGTGGAGATCACGCTGCCGAAGTCTCTCACGCCGGAGCAGCGCAAGGCGTGGGAGGAGTTGGGGCGGGTGGCGGGGGAGTAAAGCTTACGCGCGCAGCTTTACCAGCAAATCGCCCGCTTCCACCGAGTCGCCGACCTGCGACGAGCACCTCGGCGACGACGCCATCGCCGTGCGCGTAGATCGTGGTCTGCATCTTCATCGCTTCCAGCGTGACGAGCTTGTCGCCCTTCGCGACTTTGCCGCCGACGGTCGCGTTCAGCGCGGTGACCATGCCGGGGATCGGCGCGCCGACTTGGAGCGGGTCGTCGGCGTCGGCCTTGGCGCGCGTCTTCGGCTTTGGGCGCGATCGATTTGTCGAGCGACGAGCGGCCTCGCGCGGCATGCCGTTGAGTTCGTAGGTGATCACGCGGCGGCCTTCCTTGTCCGGGGTCGCCGACGTTGATCAGCTTGATGAAGAGCACCTTGCCCTCCTCGATCGCGACGGTGATTTCCTCGCCGGGCTTCAGGCCGTAGAAAAACGCCGGCGTCGGCAGCACGCTCACGTCGCTGAACTCGCGCTGGAACTTCGCGAAATCGGCGAAGACCTGCGGATACATCAGGTGCGAGTAGAGGTCGTCGTCGCTCGGCTCGCGCTTGGTCTTCGCGGCGACCTCGGCCTTCACCTCCTTGAGCTTCACCGGCGCGGGCTTGGCGCGCTTCGGCTTCGTGCTGCCGAGCACGGCTTTCACCACGGCCGGCGGGCCAGCCGCCCATCGGCTCGCCGAGTCCGCCGCTGAGCATGTCGATCACGCTCTCGGGGAAGCGGCGTGCCGGGCTCGAGGTTCACCACGTCGGCGGGCTTGATGCCGCGGGTGAAGAGGAAGAGCGCCATGTCGCCGACGACCTTGCTCGACGGCGTGACCTTCACGATGTCGCCGAAGAGCTGGTTCACCTCGGCGTAGGTGCGCGCGATCTCCGGCCAGCGATGCGCCGAGGCCCATGCGCGGCGGCCTGCTCCTTGAGGTTCGTGTACTGGCCGCCGGGCATCTCGTGCGAGATAGACCTCGGCGCTGCCGGACTTCGGCGCGGTGTCGAACGGCGCGTAGAAAGTCGCGCACCTGCTCCCAGTAATCGGAGAACTCGTTGAGCGCGTCGAGGTCGAGCCCGGTGTCGCGCGGCGTGTGCTGCAGCGCGGCGACGATCGAATTCAGGTTCGGCTGGGTGGTCGAGCCGCTCATCGACGCGATCGCGAGATCCACGACATCCACGCCCGCATCGCTCGCGCGCAGGATCGAGCCGGCATTGATGCCGCTCGTGTCGTGCGTGTGGAAATGAATCGGGATGCCGATCTCTTCCTTCAGCGCCTTCACCAGCGCCTGCGCCGCGTAGGGGCGGCAGAGGCCGGCCATGTCCTTGATCGCCGAGGATGTGCGCGCCCATCTGCTCCAGCTCCTTCGCCGAGCGTCGACGTAGTACTTCAGCGAATACTTGTCGCGCTTCGGGTCGAGGATGTCGCCGGTGTAGCAGATCGCGCCTTCGCAAATCGCGTGCGTCGTCCTGCACCGCTTCCATCGCGGCCTTCATGTTCGGCAGGTAGTTCAGCGAATCGAAGATGCGGAAAATATCCATGCCCGCTCTCGGCGGCGTGCTTCACGAAACCGGCGACGACATTGTCGGGATAGTTCGTGTAGCCCACCGCGTTCGCGCCGCGCAGCAGCATCTGGAAACAGATGTTCGGCACGCTTCTCGCGCAGCAGCGCGCAGGCGCTCCCACGGATCTTCGTTGAGGAAGCGCATCGCGGTGTCGAACGTCGCGCCGCCCCACATCTCCAGGGAGAACAGCTCCGGCGTGCGCCGCGCGACGGCGTCGGCGATGGCCAGCATGTCGTAGCTGCGCACGCGCGTGGCCATGCAGCGACTGGTGCGCATCGCGGAACGTCGTGTCGGTGATGAGCAGCCGCTTCTGCTTGCAGCGTCCACTCGGCGAATTTCTTCGGCCCGAGCTCGAGCAGCAGCTGGCGCGTGCCCGGCGGCGGCGTCTGCTTGTGATCGTAGCGGGCAGCGGCGCGGGCTGCGAGCGGCGCTTGCCGGCTTGTAGCCCTTCGCGTGCGGATTGCCGTTCACGATCACGTCGCCGAGGAAGCTGAGCAGCTTCGTCGCGCGATCGCGGCGCGGCTTGAACTTGAACAGCTCCGGCGTCGTGTCGATCAACGTCGTCGTGGCCTGGCCCGCTGCGGAAGTCTCGGGTGTGCGATGACGTTTTCGAGGAACGGGATGTTCGTCTTCACGCCGCGGATGCGGAACTCGCGCAGCGCGCGATCCATGCGCTCGCAGCGCCATGTCGAAGGTCTGGCCGCTCGCGGTGACCTTCACCAGCAGCGAATCGTAGAACGGCGTGATGACCGCGCCGGCGTCGCCCATGCCGCCATCGAGCCGCATGCCGAAGCCGCCCGCGCGAGCGGATAGGTGAGGATCTTGCCGTAGTCCGGCGTGAACTTGTTCTCCGGATCCTCGGTGGTGATGCGGCACTGCACCGCGTAGCCGCTGCGCGGCACGTCGTCCTGCGCCGGCAGGCCGAGCTCCGGGCCGTGCAGCTCGCGCGCCCTGCGCGATGAGGATCTGCGCGCGCACGAGGTCGATGCCGGTGATCACTTCGGTGACCGTGTGCTCCACCTGGATGCGCGGGTTCATCTCGATGAAGAACCACTCGTTGCGTATCGAGATCGTAGAGGAACTCGACCGTGCCGGCGTTGTCGTAGCCGATCTCCTTCGCGATGCGCGCGGCCGCGTCGCACAAGCTCGTGGCGCACGCTGGTCGTCGAGGCCGACGCTCGGCGCGATCTCGACGACCTTCTGGTGCCGCCGCTGCACCGAGCAATCGCGCTCGTGCAGATGCAGCACGTTGCCGTGCTGGTCGCCGAGAATCTGCACTTCGATGTGCTTCGCGCGCGGAATGTATTTTTCGAGGAAGACCGCCGGATTGCCGAACGCGCGCTCCGCTTCGCCCTGCGCCTCGTCGAGCAGCGCGTCGAGATCGCCCGCCTTGTGCACCACGCGCATGCCGCGCCCGCCGCCGCCGAAGGCCGCCTTGATGATGAGCGGGAAGCCGATCTCCGCCGCGATCTTCAGCGCCTCGCGCGCGATCGCTCACCGGCTCTTCCGTGCCCGGCAGCGTCGGCACGCTCGAGCTTCTGCGCCAGCGCGCGCGCCGCCGTCTTGTCGCCCATCAGCTCCAGCAACTCCGGCGCGCGGCCCGACGAACGTGATGCCCGCCGTCGCGCAGGCGCGCGGCAAACTCCGCGTTCTCCGAGAGAAATCCGTAGCCCGGATGGATCAGGTCCACGCCCTTCTCCTTCGCCAGCGCGACGATGCCCTCGATGTCGAGATACGCGCCGACCGGGCCCTTTGCCTTCGCCGACGACGATAGGCCTCGTCCGCCTTGAAGCGGTGCATGGAAAAGCGGTCCTCCTGCGCGTAAATGGCGACCGTGCGCAGCCCCAGTTCCGTCGCCGCGCGCATGATGCGGATGGCGATCTCGGAGCGATTGGCGACCAGGAGCTTCTTGGTGGGGGCGGAACGTGGAGAGCGGGCGGTGCCTGGCATATAAGGGGACGGGACTTCTACAGGGCGGGGCAGGGGAGACCAAAGAGGAAAGTCTTGGGATGGGAGATATGAGAGGAATGGGAGCTATTTTTCTTCGGGCCCATCGCGGTGCGGGTTTCTACAAACTCGCGATACAGCTCATAGGGTTGCGGGACTATGCGCCCGTGGCGCCTGACGAACTGCGCTTCTTTGGAACTCTTGTCCCAAATTGCATGTTCGCGCACGCGCAAGTACTCGCGGTAATCGCCCAGCAGTTCTTCGAGGCTCGCCCGAGCGACACTGGTCAATCTGATCTCGGTCTCCTTCGAGGCTACCGCGGCCTTGCTGCCTTCCAGGATGTTCTGCTTCCCGGATCTGGCGGATTGAATCATCTGGTCGACGGTGCGATCACCCCGATCCGAGTACTTGTGTGCGAAGCGAAAGGTGATGTCGTAGATCACCTCACCTTTCTGGAACGAGAGGAGCGACTGGTAATTACCGCGCGGGGGCAGGATGCGCTCAGGCGCAGGCGCGGCGGGGCGAGCATATCTCCCCTTACTCCCATCCTTCCCACTGCGCATCGCATCACTCATGCAGCACTCCTCCCACATACGTATGCGTCACCTCCAGGTCATCGCCCAGCACCACCAAATCCGCATCGGCGCCCTCGGCGAGCACGCCTTTCGTCTTCTCTAGGCCGAGCGCGCGCGCGGGATTCAGGGTGGCCATGCGCACGGCCTCGTGCAGCGGCGCGCCGACGATCTGCACCATGTTGCGCACGAGGCGGATCATCGTGGCGGTGGAGGAGCAGAGCGCGTGGCGATCGGCGGTCAGCGCGACGTCGTCGTCCACCACGCCTTCGATTTCGCCGAGGTTGAAATGCTCGCCGTCGGCAAGGCCGGCGCCGGCGGCGGCATCGGTGACGAGGGCAATGCCATCGGGGCCTTTCGCCTGGTAGAGCATGCGCATCAGGGTGGGGGAGACGTGCTTTCCGTCGGCGATCAGCTCGCACAGGATCTCCGACTCGCTCAGGGCAAATTCCAGGAGGCCGCCGGCGCGGAAGGGCCCGCGGCGGCGCATCGTGCTCATGCAATTGAAGGTGTGTGTGACCTGCCGCATCCCGCGCGCGAAGGCGGCCGCGGCTTCCTCGTCCCAGGCATCGCTGTGGCCGCCGGAACTGCGGATGCCGCTCTGCTCCAGTGTCTCGATCAGCTCCAGCGCGCCGGGGAGCTCCGGCGCCACGGTCATTTGCGTGATGTCGTCGGCGTACTCCAGCCAGCGGCCGTACTCGGCCGGCGACGGATGCCGGATCAGCTCCAGCGGATGCGCGCCGGGCTTCTCCCTGGAAAAATACGGCCCCTCGATATGGACCCCGAGCACTTGCGCGCCGCGCGGCGACTGCTGGCGGTAGCGCTTCACCGCCTGCAGGGTGGCCACGATTCGCTCGTTGGTGGCGGTGACCGTGGTGAGCGCCAGCGCGGTGGTGCCGCCAGCCGCATGATAGCGGCAGATCGTCTCGAAGGCCTCGTCGGTCGCCTCCATCGCATCGCGACGGAGAGCGCCGTGGATGTGCAAATCGATGAAGCCGGGGGCCAAGAATTGGCCGCGCAGATCGAGGACTTCTTCGCCGTCTTCAGGCGGAAGCGCAGCGGTGCTCACGCTCTCGATGCTCGCGCCACGCACCCGAACGCTGCCGGCGGCGGTAAGACGATCCGGCAAAATCAGGCGGGCATTGGTAAAGAGCATGTGGGGAAATCCTGTCGCGCGATGGGGGCTGCTGCAAGCTTGGGCGCCCTTGCTCCGTGCCGCCCTCCCGCCTTTCCGCTCCGCGATCAGGGCTCGGCGGAGCCTCTCCCCACCAGCTTTTCACGAACGCTGCCGCTAGGAATCCACGAAGCGCGGCTTAGGCGCCGACCGCCGCCACAAACTGCGGCTCGAGCAGGGCGGTGATGCTCTCGCGAAGGCGCTCGTCGGGGAGGCGATCGAGGACTTCCTGCAGGAAGCCGAGGACGATGAGGTGCTGCGCAGCTTTTGAGCGGGATGCCGCGGGAGAGGAGGTAGAAGAGCTCCTCGGCTTCGATCTGGCCGCTGGTGGCGCCGTGGGTGCAGCGGACGTCGTCGGCTTCGATCTCGAGGCCCGGGCGCGCTGTTGGCCTCGGCTTCGTCGCTGAGCAGGAGGTTGCGGACCTTTTGGTAGGCGTCGGTGCGGTGCGCGCCGGGGTCGACGCGGATGAGGCCGGAGAAGATGCGTGCGCGACTGGTCGTCGAGCGCGTTCTTGTAGAGCAGATCGCTCGCGGTGTTCGGGGACTTCGTGGATCTGCAAGCGTGCGCTGATCGACCTCCTGCGCGCCCTCGGCGACGGTGACGGCGAGCATGTCGCTGCGGCCGCCCGGGCCGCGGAGATGGCTAGACGCTTTCGCTGCGGACGTAGGCGCCGCCGAGGTGCGAGATGAGCGCCACGGCGTGGGCATCGCGGCCGACGACGGTGGCGTTGATCTGGAACGCCGAGGTCGGCGGCTCCAGCTCTGGACGCAGACGTAGGTGACCTTCGCGCCGGCGCCGAGCCAGAGATCGTTGACGCCGCAGGCGAGGCCGGGCGCGTTTGCGTCGGCGCTGCGGAAATGATCGACCACCGTCACCTTCGCTATTTTCCTCAGCGATGATGAGCGTGTGCGGGAAGCAACGAGCCGTCGGCGCCGTGCAGCCAGTGAAAGGCCTCGAGCGGCAGAGCGATCTCCACGCCGCGCGGGACGTAGAGGAACGTGCCGGCGCGCACCTGCGACGCGTGCAGCGCGGCGAATTTCTGTCCAGCCGAGGATCGCTTCCTCCCGCATGAAATGTCGGCTGAAGAGCTCTCGGGTGCTCGGCGAGCCTGTTCGAGCGGGAGCCAGAGCACGCCTTTGGCGGTGAGCGTCATCGTCGAGGATTTCGCGGGTGAGCAGCTGGTCGTTGGCGAAGACCATGCGGCCGGCGATCGTGCTCAGAGCCGCGTGGAGCGGGCACGCAGGTCTTCGCGCGCACTTCGCGCGAGACCGGGAGCGGCGCGTGGAAGGGCGCGAGGTCGAGCGTCTTGAGCGATTGGCGAAGCGCCAGGCTTCGTCCGTGCGCGCCGGCATCGGGAGGCTGCTCGAAGCGCTCCCAGGCGGACGCGCGGGCCTCGGCGCGCCACGCGGCGCCGCCAGCCCTGGCGGAGATGCTCGGGGCCGACAATCAGGCCGTGCGGCGGGAGCTTCTTCGGCTGGCGATATTTTCTTCGTTTTCGAGCAGCGTGGTGGACATCAGCCGACGCGAGCCCTCCATTTCCAGGTCGATGAGGCGCTTCAGCTCGACGCTGTATTCCATCGGGAACTGGCGGACGAGGTCGTTGACGAATCCATTCACGCGAAGGCTCATGGCCTGGGCCTCCGATAAGGCCGCGCTGCTGCATGTAGAAGATCTGCTCGGCGCTAACCTGCGCTGACGCTGGCCTCGTGCTGGCACGGCGTTGCCGGTGCCGCGCACGGTGATCGCGGGATAGGTGTCGGTGCGGCTGCTGGAGTTGATGAGCAGCGCGTCGCACTCGGTGTTGTTCTTGCAGCCCTTGAGGTGCTTCGGGATGTGGACGAGCCCGCGGTAGGTGGCGCGGCCTTTGCCGATGGTGATGCGATTTCGAGACGATGTTCGAGGTCGTCTCGTCGGCGGCGTGGATCATCTTCGCGCCGGTGTCCTGGTGCTGGCCGTCGCTGGCGAGCGCGATGGAGATGACTTCGCCGCGCGCCTTGCGGCCCTTCAGCACGACGCCGGGATACTTCATCGTGAGGCGGCGAGCCGATGTTGCAGTCGATCCACTTCACCTCGGCTTCCTCGTGCGCGATGGCGCGCTTGGTCACGAGGTTGAAGACGTTGCTGATCCAGTTCTGCACGGTGATGTACTGGATCTTCGCGCCCTTCATCGCGACGAGTTCGACCACCGCGCTGTGCAGCGTGGCGGTCTCGAAACTTCGGCGCGGTGCAGCCTTCCATGTACATCACCTCGCTGCCTTCGTCGGCGATGATGAGCGTGCGCTCGAACTGGCCGAAGTTCTCCGCGTTGATGCGGAAGTAGGCCTGGAGCGGGTGCTTCACCTTCACGCCCGGCGGCACGTAGATGAACGAGCCGCCGCTGAAGACGGCGCTGTTCAGCGCGCTGAATTTGTTGTCGCCCGTCGGGATGACTTTGCCGAACCACTTCCGGAAAATCTCCGGGTGCTTGCATCAGCCCTTCGGTCGAGCCGCACGAAAATCACGCCCTGGTCGCCGACGGCCTTCTTGATGTTGGAATAGACCGCCTCGGAGTCGAACTGCGCCTCGACGCCGGCGAGGAACTTGCGCTCCTGCTCGGGAATGCCGAGCCGCTCGAAGGTGCGCTTCACGTCCTCGGGCACATCGTCCCAGGAGCGCGTTCGGCTTCTGCCCGTTGGAGAGGTAGTAGCGGATTTTGTCGAAGATGATGTTCTCCAGATCCTTCGTGGCCCAGTGCGTCGGCATCGGCTTGGCGAAGAAGATCTCGAGCGCCTTGTGGCGGAACTCGCGCATCCAGTCCGGCTCGCCTTTCACGTCGGAGATGTAGTCGATCGTGTCGCTGGCGTGAGGCCGATGCCGGCGTCGAACTCGTGCTGCTCGGGATAGCGGAAATCGCCGCGCGTGCGGTCGATGTCGATGCTGTTGGCGGTTCTGCGGTGACTCATGGTGTGTCTCCTGATGGTTAGGCGAGTCAGGCGCGGCTCGGCGAGCGTCTTCGCTGATCCAGTCGTAGCCCTTGCTCCTCGAGTTCGAGCGCGAGCTCCTTGCCGCCGCTGTGGACGATGCGCCCGCCGACCATCACGTGGACGATGATCCGGCACGATGTAGTCGAGCAGGCGCTGGTAGTGCGTGATGAGCAGGATGCCGAGCGTCCGGCCCGCGCAGGGCGTTGACGCCGTGCGGCGACGATCTTCAGCGCGTCGATGTCGAGGCCGGAATCCGTCTCGTCGAGGACGGCGTACTTCGGCTTGAGCATCGCCATCTGCAGGATTTCGTTGCGCTTCTTCTCGCCGCCGGAAAAGCCTTCGTTCACCGAGCGCGCGGTGAAGGTGCGCGGCATCTCCAGCTTGTCCATCTCGCTCGTAGAGCTGCGCGTAGAAATCGGTCGGCCTCGAGTTCCTCGCCCTCGGGCAGGCGGGCCTGCAGCGCGGCGCGGAGGAAGTTGGCGTTGCTAGACGCCGGGGATTTCCATCGGGTACTGGAAGGCGAGGAAGAGGCCGGCGCGCGCGCGCTCGTCGGGCTCCAGGCCGAGGATGTTCTCGCCATCGAGCAGCACGTCGCCCGCGGTCACCGTCGTAATCCGGATGGCCGCCGATGACCTTGCTCAGCGTGCTCTTGCCGGAGCCGTTCGGCCCCATGATGGCGTGGACTTCGCCCTTCTCCACCGTGAGGGTGAGCCCGCGGAGGATTTCCTGGCCGGCGACCGTGGCGTGAAGGTCTTGGATTTGCAGTGAGCTCATGACTTGGACTTTTTCGCGGACCGCGGCGCCGGACTCCCGGCGCTTTTGGCCGCGCAGGCGGGGCAAAGCCCGCGGAAAGAAACTTCGCGCCGGGAGACGATCGCCTCCGCCGGGATCTGCCAATTCTCCTCCGGCCGGCGCGTGGGCCGCAAGGGCAGATCGGTGACGGACCCGCACTCGTCGCAAAAAAGATGGGCGTGCTCGGTGAGATTCGCGCAGTAGCGGGAAGACTCGCGGTCGTGGTGCACGTGCCGGACCAGCCCGTTTTCGACCAAGCCCTGCAGGCAATTGTAGACCGTGGCGAGGGAAATGGAGGGGATTTTTCCCTTCACCCGGATGAAGACTTCCACCGCCGTCGGGTGGTCCGCCTGGGCCATGAGGGCATCGTAGACCGCCCGGCGCTGCTCCGTGACCCGGAGCCCGCGCCCGGCAATCGACTCATCGTAGGTGGATGGGCTGGAAAGCTTCATCGGTCGGGAGAGGGAATGTCGGGCCGGGGGTGGGGCTTATCAAGAATTATTCTAATTTAGGGGAGGGGAGGGGCGCGGGATTTTCGGGGGATTTGAGAGGAATGGGTGTGTTTTGGGGGGGAGGGGCAGTGGGCAGGCAGATTTGGCCTGCAAAAGCGCGGCCGGAGCGCCGCGCCAGACAGCCAGTTCGAACTCAATTTTTCGGCAGAAAATAGCCGACGATATTTTTCAGATTACAAACGCAGATTTGGATGTGATCAAGATGACGAATTCCGGCGGTGGGATAGAGCGGCGCTCCTTCCACAAAGAACGCGCGCACCGTCTCGAAGGGCAAAAGCGAGTCCTCTCGCCGAAACTGGTGCAAGGCCTGGAAGACGGCGCAGTCGAGCTTTCGCGCGCGGTACCCTTTGCCGGTGTTTTTCGGAATCGGCTCGCCAATTTCCTCCATGAACTCCAGGAACCGATCGTACCCTGTCCGCACCAAATCCAGGTACTCGACTTCGATCAAGTTCAGGCAGTTACCCAAATCGATCACCGCGCCCAGCACACTCGGCCGCTTGATCGAAGAGTGCCCCTTCTGACATTCTTCCTCCGCCCAAAGGAAAGCACGCTGTGCACTATCTTCCCAAAAGTAGTGGCCATGACCAAGCCAATCGTAGTCGTTCGTGCTGGGCAAAAGGGTGTCGTTGCCGGCGACGATCCGACGCGCAACCTCGGCGTCGCATCGTATCGACCCCAAGGCATTGCCCAGCCTAACGATACTCTTTCGTGAGCCGGCCGTCCTTGGTGACGATTCCGGCTTGCGACAGAAAGCGGATGATGCTCGCCCGACTCTTTGAAACCCGCTTGAAGACCTTCTCCATGCTCTCGATGTCTGAGCGAACGGCTTGCTGCAACGATGGTCCGGCCGGTCGGACGGGGACTTTGCGCGTTGAGGTTGCCATGGCGCTTCAAACTAGCAGGCGACACGTCGGTCTGCCAAGCGGAAGCTGAGCAGCGGAGGCTCTGTAACTCCGTGTCGAGGCGGGAGGGGGGAGAGCGCGTGCAAACTTGGCCCCACCTTGCGTTCGGGGCACCGAAATGCCAGTATCTGGCATGCGCCTGAACCTCGAACTACTCAAGGTGGGTAACTCCATCGGGGTGATCTTGCCGAAAGAGGTTCTGGCGCATTTAGACGTGGTGGAAGGAGACTCCATCGTCCTGACCGAGGGAGCTAACGGTACGTTGCTCCTCCGCGCGGCGGATACCGAGCTAAGGCGCCAGATGGAAATCGCCCGGGATGTCGTGCGCCGCTATAGCACGACATTGGGGGAGTTGGCCAAATGAAGAAGCGCGGCGAAGAGCGGAATGCGATGGTGCGGGACGTTGGGCCGCAAAAGCATAAGCTCGCGCGCCCCATGCTGAACCCAGCGAAGGCGGCTGCCGCTGCAAGACGTTTGATCCGGAAGAATGCGACACTCTTCGGGCGTCTGGCGTGAGCGGATCACCCCGCGAGTGAAGATGGCTCCGGTAGGCCAGGGGAAATTCGGACAGTCTCTGGCTGCGGCGACGCCGGTGCAAAGCGGCGCGAGGACGTGCGCGCACTCCAAGGCGCTTCGCGCGAAAGGGGGTGGCGCCGCTCGCGAGAAGCGGGCAGCTTCGAGGGTCGCGGAGAGCCGCGGCTCAGCTTTCCGAGGCGACGGCCATTTCGGCCGGCACGATGGCGGCGGCGGTCCGTTTGCGGCGGGCGGCCTTCGCTTCCACCGGGGTGCGGCGGATGCGGACGCGGCTGCTGGGGCCGCTGCCGTAATGTTTGATGCCGCACCAGAAATCGTTGTCGGGCTGGCTGTGGCCAAACTCCATGACGGACCCGGTGGCCTTGGCGGTGAAGACCCGGCGGACCACGTCGTTCACCACGGTGGCGAGGCCGAGGGAGGCGATCTTTTTCAGGTCGCGATTCAGGGCCTTTTGGAGCTGATCACTGGATGGTGTATGCATAGTGGTATTTTAGGTTGGCTGCTTGCGGAACGTGGGTCAGCGAAGGCGGTAGACGATCCGCGCTTTGCTGAGGTCATAAGGGGACATCTCCACTTTCACTTTATCGCCCAGGGTGAGGCGAATCCACCGCTTGCGCATTTTGCCGCTGATGTGCGCGAGCACCCGATGCTTGTTCTCCAGCTCGACGTGGAACATGGTTCCGGCGAGCACCGCCGTGATGGTGCCTTCTGTCTCGATCGCTTGTTCGGTCATGGAAATCGCGTGCATGGAAAGAATCGACTGCGAGGCCAGCGAAGCCGTTCCCGAGAACCGGGTTTCAAATCGACCGGGAGCGAGGGCTCGCGGGCGATTTACCATGCGACGGACAAAAACAATAAATTCGGACGTCTGCGAGTGTCGCCCGTTTCGGGTTTTAAGCAAGACAAAACCTTGAATGGTGCTCGCTATTTCCCGAAAGGGTGCGAAGAGTGCAGGTTCATGAATAAATCAATGAGTCTCCAGCGGCGCGGCCCCGATAATATTACGCTGGAGATCGCCAACGTGCTCTCTTCGACGGATTGGTTCGAGTTCAAGCCCCTTTTCCTGGTGGTGCACGCGAATCTGCGGGCGCGGAAGGCGGCGCATGGCGGCGAGGAGATCCTGCGGCTGCGCGCTTACGAGAAGCTGCAGACGCTGGTGCAGGTGGGCCGCGTGGAGAAGAACGGGAAGAGCTATCGCGGGGTGCCGGGCCGGGTGATCGAGGTGAAGGAACACGAAGCCGCGGTGCATTGCAGCGAGCTGCTCACCGCGGTGAAAGGGTCGGCGCCGGTCGTGCTGTCGTAGCAGGCTACTGCAACATCAGACCATCGCGGAGGGTGCGGAGGACGAGCTCCTCGAAGGGGGCGGTGGCCATGGCGCGGGTGTAGCCGAGCGCGCGCTGCTGGCAGAAACGCTCGACGCCGCCGAGGAAGCGCTCCATTTCCTGGCGGTAGAGCCGCACGAGCGATTCGTCCGCGGTGAGGTCCATGGCGTGCGCGGCTTCGGGCTCGGTGAGGCGCAGGTCGCCGGCGGCGCCGGGATCGAGCTCGGCGGGATGGAGGATGTGCAGCACCTGCACCTCGAAACGCTCGTAGCGGAGCAGATCGAGCGCTTCCTGGTAGCCGCTGGAATCGAAGAGGTCGCTCAGCACGAAGACGAGGCCGCGGCGCCGGCGGCGCTGCGCAAACGCCTTGAAGCTGGCGAGCAGGCGCGTCTCGCCACGCGGCGCGGGCGGTCGGCGCAAGAATTCCAGCACGGGATGAAAGCGGCTCTTGCCGCGCGCCAAGCCGAGGCCACCCGCCAGCGCGTCGTTGAACCAGAGCAGGTCGACGCGATCGAGATTTGCGAGGGCGATGTAGGCCAGGGAAGCGGCCACGTGGCAGGCTTGCGCCAGCTTGCTCATCGCGGGCGTATCATCGCCCTCGGGGCGCCACGACATCGAGGCGCTCGAGTCGATGAGGAAGTAGACGTGCAGATCCTGCTCCTGCTCGAAGAGCTTCACGAAGAGCTTATCGAGGCGGCCGTAGACGTTCCAATCGAGCGAGCGGAGGTCGTCGCCGAGCACGTAGTTGCGGTAATCCGCGAAATCGAGGCTGGCGCCGATCTGCCGCGAGCGCCGCTCGGCGCGGTGGTCGCCGCGGAAGAGGCGCTTCGAGAGGAGGAAAAGCTGCTCCAGCTTGCCGAGGAAGGCGGAATCGAAAAGGAGCGGCTCAGCAGCGGTGGGCACGCGCAGAGTGTGAGCCGGGGGATAGCGCGCGGCAAGTGGGGAGGCTCGAGCGCCCCAAACAAGCTCGACACCCGCCACGCTTCCCCGCAAAAAGTCCGCCCCGATGAACATCCTTATTCTGGCGGCCGGGTATGCGACCCGGCTCTACCCGCTCACGCTCGATAAAGCCAAGCCGCTGCTGGAGGTGGCCGGCAAGCCGATGCTCGAGTGGGTGATCGACAACCTGGCGCCGATCGAGGGGATCGAGAAGGTATACGTGGTGACGAATTCAAAGTTCGCTGGCGATTTCCAAGCGTGGGCCGATCACTATCACGAGGCGCACCCGAAGCTCAGTTTCGAGATCATCAACGACGGCTCCACGGGCGACAGCGACAAGCTCGGGGCGATCGGCGACATCAATCTTTGCATCGCGCGCGCGGGGCTGGCGGCGTCCGATCTGATCGTGGTCGCGGGCGACAATCTTTTCTCGCAAAGCCTGGAGGAGTTCGGCCGCTTTTGCCGGGAGAAAAACCAGCCGGTGCTCGGTGTGTACGATGTAGGCAGCCTCGAGGAGGCGAAGAAATACGGCGTGGTGGCGGTTGGGGAGAGTGGCGTGATCACGAGCTTCGAAGAAAAGCCGGCGGAGCCGAAAAGCACGCTGATCGGGATCGCGCTCTACTATTACCCGCAGCAGACGATTTCGATGTTCACCACGTACCTGGCGGCGGGCAACAATCCGGACCAGCCCGGCCGCTTCGTGCAATGGCTTTACCAGCACACGCCGGTGCAGACCTGGCAGGTGCCGGGCACGTGGTTCGACGTCGGCAGCAAAGAGACCCTGGAGGAGGCGAACCGCATCTTCCAAAAATTCAAGGCCTGAGCGGCTCGCGCACCGTGCGGCGCATCCGTCCCTCCCTGGAAGCCTTCGAGGCGGAGCAGGCGGATTTTGCCCGCGTGCTGGCGGCGATGGATCGGCTGCGCGGCGCGAGCATGGCGGAGTTGCGCGATCTCGATTGGCTGCATGAAGTGGTCTGCTCGGTGGGGGTCTCGATGCTCGACCCGCTCGAGGAAACGTATCTCGAGTATGTGCCCCTGGTGAACGGAACGCACCAAGGCATCACGCAGTGGCCGCGCGAATTCGCGCGCTGGCTGCACTTGCTGGGCGAACAGGAGATCGGGAGCTACCTGGAGATCGGCGCCTTCAACGGCAACACGGCGTGCCTCGCCGCGGCTTACCTGCACCGCTTCAATCCGGCGTTGCGCGCGCTCACGATCGACCTGTTTCCCTGCTTCTTGTTTCACGATGAGGCGCGCAAACGCGTGCCGCTCGATTACCGCGTGGGGATCAATTCCTACGTCCTGCGCGAGGAGCGTTTCGACGCCGTTTTCATCGATGGCGATCACAGCTTCGATTGGGCGTGGGCGGATTACCAGAATGTGGGCCGCCACGCACGCGTCTGCGGCGTGCACGATATCTGCAGCCAGCATTACTACGACAGCATGGCCTATGGCGGCGTGACCGGCGCGTGGGAATGGATCAGGCGGAGAGAAGAGGGGCCGGGCGTCGAGTTCCGCGAGATTTGCGATCACCCGGCGGGAGATCGGTTTGGGATCGGGGTGCGGCTGCGCGAGTGGTAAGCTGGAGTTTTGTTGCATGAAACGCCTGCAGACCATTGTCCTGGCTCTGGCGGCGCTTTCGGCTGAGCTCCACGCGGCCGTCTCGGACGATCGCTATCACCTTTCGGTAGACGCTGATCATTCGGTGAGGGTGGAGGTGGCCGGGATGCCCGCGCAACGGCTGGCCGCCGAGTTCACGGTGCTCTGGAGCGAGACCGATCCGCTTTGCCAGCGTAATGCCAGCCACCCGAATTATGTAGTGGCGCCGCGCACCGCCGTGCGCTGGCGGCAATCGAACGAGACCATCGAGGAGCTGAACGCCTGGCTGGCTTCACCGGCAATGAAAAGCGCGACCGGCATGAATGGCTCGGTGGCCGCGGAGCCGAAGGGGCGGACGTGGGAATTCCGCGATCCGCAAGGGAAGGTGAAGGTGCGCGTGACGGGCGAGCGCGGGCTCGATACGACGCGCCCGTTTCAAGTGGGGCGGCGGGTGGCGATGCGGCCGGTGCGCAGCGCGGAAACGGGCCGCCGCCTCACGTGGGAGTATGAGCCGCAGGAGAGCTTCACGCTCACCGCGGAGCTGTCCCTGCCCAGTGGCGAGGCCGATCTGGAGCTGACGTTCATGCTCACGCCGAGGCGCGATGGGTTTTTCTCCGTGGCGCATACGGGTGCTCCGGCGCTGCCACTCGAGGAGACGCTGCCGGTGCCGCAGGAGTGCAGCGCGCGCGGGCATCGCCAATTCGATTTCGTGATGAGCGAGGCCGATCTCCATTTGCCGCGGGCGCACGCCGCGACCCGCGACTTGAACATCGCGCTCGTGGCGGATCCCCGCGAATGCCGCTTTCGCCTGCCTACGATGGCGGACTCGCGCTTCGGCTTCATGCTTTCCGCGGACGGCGGGCAACTGCGGCCGGTGCTGCTGGCGCCGCTCCTCGGCGGGCCGGAATCGCGGATGCGCGCGGGGACGCCCTGGCGTTTTACGTCGCGCTGCGTGATCCGGCCGGGCGATTGGAAGGACTCGTATGTGCACATCGCGCGCGGCCTCCACGGCTTTCGCGATGAGCGCGACAACTCGGGGCCCGGCTCGCTGAATGGCGCCCTGGCCCGGGTGCTCGATTTTCTCGCCGACCGGCGTGGCGGCAATCGCGCGCTGTGGGATGAGCAGCAAAAGTACGCGGATTACTTCACCGACAAGACGGGCGTGTTCAAACCGTTCTCGCCGCTCTACGGGCTCTCGGCGGCGATCGTCGCGGATGACGAGGAGCTTTTCCGCCACCGGGCGCGGCCCGCGGTGGAGTACGCGCTGTCGCGCCGCACGAGCGTCTTCGCGCCGTATGAGGCGGCCGACAATCGCCAGGCGAACAGCGCCGGCCGCGCGGTGGGAGCGCCGTATCTCGGGTATGTGCAACTCGCCACGCTGCACCAGCTTTTCCAGGAACGCTCGCCGGTGCTCCTCGCGCTGGCGGAAGGCAAAGGCGCGGCGAAAGAGCGGATCGCCGATGCGCTTGCCCGCTGGCGTCTCACGGGCGAAGCCGGTGCGCTCGGCGAAGCCCGCGCCGCCGGCGGGAAAATGAGCGGGGCAAACGCCATCCACAGCGAGGCGGACTTTTTCGACCTGCTGGACCTTGCCGAGGCCACCGGCGACGCCGAGCACGTGCGGCTCGCGCGCGAAGCCGCTTATCACCAGGCCGCGAAGCTCAATCTTTACCCCGCGCCGCCCGCGCAAAACGTCACGGCGGATCGGGGCGGAGTGGCGCCGGTGCACTTCCACTCCTTTGGCCGGCACCGGAATATCTGGGGCTTTCCGCCTCCGCAACCGGCGCCTGTGCCGGAACAGCACGTCCCGGCCTGGCGCATCGCGCGCACCGGCCTGCCCGGGCTCGCCTATCCGATCGAGTATTGGATGAACACGCACGGCGCGCTGATGCGGACGGCCGCCCTGGCACAGGACGGCTTCCTGCGCGATCTCGCGCGCTGGGGCATGGTGGGCCGCTTCGGCAACTATCCCGGCGACAATCGCTCGCAGGATTCCCTGGTGGCGGAGCAGCCGTCGGCGGTCGAGGCGCCGCCGTGGGCCTGGAACTTCGCGACGGTGAACCCCGGCCATGCGTGGGACTTCGCCGGCGCGGTGCTCGATTTCCTGGTCAGCGACGCCTTCGAGCGCTCGCGCGGGGCGATCGATTTCCCCGCACTGAGCGCGGCCGGCAGCAGCTTTCGCGTGCGCATCTACGGAGCACAGGCCGGCCGATTCTACGGCGATGAAAACGTCCGCCCCTGGCTCCCAAGCAGCCTGATCACCTCCGAGAACCGCCAACTCGACTGGCTCGCGGGCTACGGCAACGGCCACCTCTACCTCGCGTTTTGGAACCAATCGTTCCGGGAAGAAAACGCCACCATCGCGCTCGATCCGGCGCTGGTGGAATGCGACGGCGCACGCCCGGTGCGCCAGTGGCGGGATAATCAACCGGCGGCGCCGCCGCGGGTCGCGGGCAATCGACTTCTCGTCACGGTCGCGCCGAAAGGCATCGTCGCCCTGGCCATCCCGGCCACCGTGAAGCCGCGCCTTCTAGCCAGGCTGTACGATTCCAGTTCCCCTGCGTTGCCCCGCCAGAGCTTTACGTGGCTGGAGGCCCCATTTGGCAAAGTTCACGCCATGCTCCTGCGCGCGGGGCGCGGCCTCACCACGGCGTTCGTTTACACAGAAGCCCTGCCCGAAAACGTCATCAGCGCGCGCCTGCACTGGCGCCAGGGCGAAGGCGCCTGGCAGAGGCAAACCGACGCCATCTATCCCTACGAATTTTCGCCCGAATTGAACGACGAAGGCGGCGCGTTCCAAGCCATCCTTGAAATCGAAAACGCGCAGCAAACGGTCCTCCGCTCCTCCACGATCCGCCTTGCGCTCAAAGAGCCGCAAGGTCCGCTGGCTGCACCGTCTCCCCCGCCGAGCACGGCCGAAGCTCAACCGGCGCCGAGCTCCGTCGCTCCTCTCCCGGAGCTGCCCGCCAGCATCTCCGCGGATTTCGTCAGCTATCTCCAAGGCGCCGCCAACGGGCACGATTTCGGCCGCCGCGCAGATGGCCGCTACTATCCTTACTCGACCCCGGAAGGGCGCCGCATCGCCTGGCGCCAGCCTGTCTGGGACAAAACCCTTTACGCCGTCGGATGCACGCCCGAAGAAGCCGAACGGCACCTGCGCGTCGCGCTCCGCCGCACGCTCGCCGAGTTGCAAGCCTTTCTTTCCGCGCAACAACCCCCGGTCGATTTCGCGAACCTCGATCTCCGCCAGCAGGAAACCCTGCTCGATCTCGCGTACACGGAAGGGATTGCTCAGCTGCCCCCGGCGGCGGTCTCCGCGGTTCTCACGCAAGACTGGAACCGGCTCATCTCACAGCACCTGTACGTTCGCTACGCCGGACACGCTCCCGATCACGCGAGGAACAAAGCCTTCGCGGAGCGCTGGAAGATTCGATAGGGCTGCTCTGCAAAGCGCTCATCGCCGGGGCGGCTGTTCCTCGCGCACAACGCACTCGGTTCCCCCGCTATCCTTTGGTTCGTAGGACACGACGGGATGCTGGTCAGCGCCCTGGCGGCGGCGGCCATCGTCCGCGATACGATGAAGGTCGTGGCCGTGGCGGGCCGCGATCTCCGCGCGCGCGTGCCGGACCTCTTCAACAATCGGATCATTCATGGAAAATTGCGGTTTCACGGCTTCGCAAACCACCCGCGCGCGCTCGGGTCCGTCTGGAAAAACTTGAGCAGCAGCGCGGCGACTTTTTGGCGGCCGGAATCGTTGGGGTGGGTGCCATCGGGGCCGAGGTCTTCGCGCTGCCAGGTGAGGTCGCCGGCTTTGCGTCCGCGCGTGCCATCGGCCCAGAGGTAGGGGCCCCAGAGGATGAGCGGGGCTTTCACTTCGCCTTTCGCCGAGTCGAAGTTGAGTTCGGGGCCGCCTTTCATTTGTTCCTGGATGAGCCAGCGGACGGCGAAGGCGCTTTCGTACGCATAGGGCTCGGGGTTGAGCGGCGTGGTGGCATAGCCGGCGTAGATGCGGCTGGAGAGATACGCCAGGCGAAGGTTGGGGTAGCGCGCGCGGGCGTTGCGGAGATCGGCGCCGAGATCGGCGGAAAGCTTCCGGGCGGCCCCGGGGAAGCCTTCGCGCGGGCCGGCGTTGGCTTCTTTCAGCCAGACGGCCTGGACTTGCGCGGGCGTGACACCGGCCGCCTGCAAACGCTCATCCACGCGCGTCCAGAAAGCCGCCTCCGGGTTCGCGATCACCGAAGCGGTTTGGCCGCCTTGCGCGCCATCGACGATCACGACCTGCGGGTTGTGCGTGCCGGGTTTGGCGAGGCGGACGAAGGCGGAAAATTCCTGCGTGGCGTTCGACATGCCGAGGGAGAGGAGAACGATTTTGCCGCCGGGCGCGGGCTTGCCGTCCGCGTCGCGCGGTTGGATTTGCGCGGCCAGCGCTTTGGCCGCTTGCGCGAGCGCGGGGGGCGGCTCGTTGCGGCCGCTGCCATAGAGGCCGCCGTCTTCGCCTTGGTACGGGGCGGTGAGATCGGTCAGCGGAACGAGCCCCGTTTCGCTGCGCGCCGGCGGGACTTGCGCGGACGGGGAGGAGCCGCCGCCGCCGCGCTTGGGAAACTCGGCCCGCGCGCGCTTGAGATACTCCTGGTCGTCGGCGGAGAGTTTTTCGCCGCGGAGATCGCGCTGGTGAAGATCGCGGGCGCGATTCCAATCGATCGGCTGCTGGGCAAAAGCGAGGGTGCTCGCGAGGAGGAGGATGAGAAGGGGGCGCATGTGGAATGGAACACTGGGTTCGCCCGGGAGTTCCGCGAAGCTTTCCGCTTCGCAGCGCTGGCGGGGTGAGTAGCTTCATGCCACGCTTCCCTTTCAACCGTGTTTCGCCTTCTCCACTTCTTGATCATGGCCCCGCTGCTGCTCGCGGGCTGCGGGCGGTCGCTCGATCGCGCGGAGCTGGTCTTTATCAATGGCGCGGAGCCGGAGGTGATGGACCCGGCGGCGATGACGGCGCAGGCGAGCGGGCGCCTGGCCTATGCGGTTTACGAGGGCCTGGCGGCTTGGAGTCCGGCGGCGATGCCGGAGCCGGGCGTGGCGGAACGCTGGGATATTTCGCCCGATGGGCTGGTCTACACTTTTCACCTGCGGCGCAATGCGCTGTGGACCAACGGCGATCCGGTGACGGCGCACGATTTCGCCTACTCGTGGCGGCGGACTTTGTTGCCGGAGACGGCCGCGGAATACGCCGCGCAATTTTACCCGATCAAGAATGCGCGCGCTTTCAATGAGGGAAAGGTGACCGATTTCGCGGAGGTGGGCGTGCGCGTGCTGGACGATTACACCTTCGAGGTGACGCTGGAAAATCCGACGGCCTACTTCCTGGATCTGTGCTGCTCCACCACGCTCCTGCCGGTGCATCGGCCGACGGTGGAGAAGCACAGCGATTGGTCCTCGAATGCGAAACATTTCACGGGAAATGGGCCGTTCATCTTGAAGGAGTGGCGGGTGTTCGACCGCGTGCGGCTGGTGAAAAATCCGCGCTATTGGAATGCCTCGCGGCGCTCGATGGAGAGCATCGATGTGCTGCCGAGCGCGAAATCGATGACCGCCTTCAACATGTACGCCACGGGCGCGGCGGACCTGATGATGGACAAGGGGCTCGCGCCCACAGAGCTGATGGGCGAGCTGAAACACCGGCCCGACTACCACGCGCCGCCGTTTTTGGGGAACTACTTCCTGCGCTTCAATGTGCGGCGGCCGCCGTTTGACGATGTGCGCGTGCGGCTGGCGATCGCCATGGTGATGGACAAGCGGGTGATCACCGAAAAAATCACGCGCGCCGGCGAGCTCCCGGCGCATTCGCTCACGCCGCCGGGCACTGGCCGGGGGTACGAGCCGCCTCCCGGCGTGAAGCTCGATCCCGAGGGCGCGCGCAAGCTGCTCGCGGAGGCCGGGTACCCAGGCGGCAAGGGGATGCGGCCGCTCTATTATTTGTACAAAGGCGACTCGGACGTGGACCGCTACATCGCGGTGGAAATGCAAGGCATGCTTGCCCGCGAGCTGGGGATTCGCATGGAGCTGCAGGCGCAGGAGTGGACCGCTTATCTCGATACGCAAAGCCGGGTGGACTACGATTTTTCCCGCTCCAGCTGGGTGGCCGATTACAACGACCCGAACACCTTCCTCGCCATGTTCATCACCGACGATGGCAACAATCGCACCGGCTGGAGCAATGCGAAGTTCGATGCGCTGATCGCCGCCGCCGCGCGCGAGGTGGATGCGGTGAAACGCTACGATATTTTCCGCGAGGCGGAGCGGATCTTAATCATGGAAGATCCGCCCATTTGCCCGCTCTACTATTGGGTGGGCATCCAATTCTACGATGAAACCAAGCTTGGAGGGATCGAGCCGAACCTGCTCGATGAGCACGGCCTGAAGCACATGTATTGGAAGCAGCGGCCGTGATGGACCGCCTGGCTTATTGGGTGTATCGCGCGGCCGGGGCTTTGCTCGGCCTGCTTCCGCTGCGCGTCGTTTTTGCGATCGGCACGGCGCTCGGCTGGATCGGTTATTTCTTCGCGGGCCCGTATCGCACGCTCGCGCTGCGCAATCTCGGGATTGCCTTTGGGGGCGAGAAATCGGAAGCCGAGCGGCGGGCGCTGGCGCACCGGCACTTCATGCTGCTCGGCGGCAACCTGCTCGCGAGCGTGCGCATCGCGCGGCTGCCGCGGGAGGCGATCCGCGGGCTGGTGGAGATCGAACGCGGCGAGATTGCGGAGCAGCTCATCCGCGAAAAACGCGGGATCGTTTTCGTGCTCTCGCATCTCGGGAACTGGGAGCTGCTGGCGCAGATTTCGCCGCTCATTTTCGATTGCCCGAGCGGCACCATCTATCAGCGGCTGGGCAACCCGTTCATCGACGCGGAGGTGCGCGTGAGCCGGGCGCGGCTGGGGCTGGCGCTCTTCGAGCGGAAGGAAGGTTTCCAGGGCGCGATCAAGATGCTGCGCGCGGGCGGCGTGGTGGGCGTGCTGGTGGACCAGCATGCCGGCGACGCCGGCGTGTGGGTGCCATTTTTCGGCCGGCTCGCTTCGACTTCCACGCTGGCGTCGATGCTCGCGCTGCGCACCGGCGCCGCGCTGGTGCCGATGGCGGTGCACACCGCGGCGAATGGACGCTGGCGCGTGATCCTGCAGCCGCCGGTGGAGCCGGGCGCGAGCCGCGAGGTGGAAGCCCTCACGGCGGATATCAACGCGGCGCTGGAAAAGCAGATCCGCGTGAGGCCGGAGGATTGGTTCTGGGTGCACAACCGCTGGAAAACGCCGAAGCCGAAATTCCTGCTCGCCACGTACAAGCGCGGCGTCTCGGAAGGGCCGCACGCCGGGCGCGCCTTGCAGCCGTTTCGCGTGGTGGTGCGCGCCTCGAACTGGCTGGGCGATGCCGTGATGAGCGTGCCCGCGGTGCGCGCCATCAAGCGCGGCCGGCCGGATTTGCACCTGGCCATCCTCACGCCGGCCAAGCTCGCGGAGCTGTGGCAGAGCATCGCGGAGGTGGATGAAGTGATCGGCATCGGGCCGGACGAAGGCGTGTTTGCCGTCGCCGCCAAGCTGCGCGGGCGATTCGAAGCGGCGGTGATCTTTCCGAACTCCCTGCGCACGGCGCTGGAGCCGTGGCTCGCCGGAATCCCGCGCCGGGTCGGCTACGCGGGACATCGGCGCGCGTGGCTGCTCGATCAAATCTGGCGCGAAAAAAAGAAAAAGACGCCAAGCCCGCCGGAGCACCAGGTAAACCAATACCTGCGGCTCGCGGAGTTCATCGGCGCCGACATTTCCTCGAGCGCGACCGCCGCCCGCCCATTGCGGAGTGCAGGCGCGCCGCTGCGGCTGGGGCTCTGTCCCGGCGCGGAGTATGGGCCGGCGAAGCGCTGGCTGCCGGAGCGTTTCCGCGAAGTGATGGAACGATTCGCGCCGGCGGAGGGTTGCGAGTGGCTGGTCTTCGGCGTGGCCAAGGATGCGCCGATCGCGGAAGAAATACTCACGGGATTCACCGGCCGCGTGCGAAACCTCGCCGGGCAAACGACCTTGAAAGAGCTGATGGATGAGCTCCGCACCTGCGATGCGCTGCTGACCAATGACACCGGCACCATGCATCTCGCCGCGCTCCTCGGCGTCCCGGTGGTCGCAGTCTTCGGCTCCACCGAACCGCAGCTCACCGGTCCGCTGGGGGAAAACCACCGCGTGCTCCGGCAGCACGTGGAATGCTCGCCGTGCTTCCTGCGCGAGTGCCCCATCGATTTCCGCTGCATGACCAGCGTCACCGTCGAGCAGGCGCTCGCGGCCCTCCGCGCGGTCACCGGCTGATTGTTCTCGCTGCGCCCTTCTCCTTGCCCCGCCCCGCCGGCCCTCGCATGCTTCGGGCGCATGTCCGATTCCGTCACCATCCGCGTCCCCGCGACGACCGCCAATCTCGGCCCCGGCTACGACTGCCTCGGCGTGGCGCTGCAAATCTATAATCGCGTCACGGTCACGCGCGGCGAAACGCCTTCCGGGCAAGGGGGCATGGCCGCGGAAGCCGCGGAGGCGTTTTTCCTCGCGACCGGCCACGCGCCCTTTGCTTTCGGGTGGAGTGTCGAAGGCGACGTGCCTCGCTCGCGCGGACTCGGGAGCAGCGTGACGGTGCGCCTCGGCCTGCTGCACGGGCTGAACGTGCTCTCGGAGCTCCCGCTGCACCCGCAGCGGCTTTTCGAGCTCTGCGCGCGGCTCGAAGGCCATCCGGACAACGCCGCCCCGGCGGCGTTCGGCGGCTTCACCGTGGCCGGCGGCGCCGAGGTGGCCCGCTTCGAGGTGCGCGCCGGAGCTGCAGTTCGTGCTGCTCATTCCCGATTTCGAAATCGCCACGCCCGACGCGCGCAAGGTCCTCCCGGCGCAGCTCGAGCGCTCTCGGCGCCGTGCGCAGTTGCGCCAATGCCTGCCGCATCACCGCCGCCTTTGCCGCGGCCGATTACCGGCTGCTGCGCGGGGCGTTCGCCGATGGACTGCACCAGCCTTTCCGAGAAGCGCTCATTCCGTTTCTGCCACAGGTCATCGCGGCGGGCGAAAGCGCCGGCGCGCTCGGCGGTTTCCTCTCCGGCACCGGCTCGACGATTTGCTGCGTGACGCTCGAAAACGCGGAGGCCGTCGCCGAGCGCCATGCGCGCGGCGAGCGGAATCGGACGAGCGCGCGCACGGTGATCACGCAGGCGGACAACGCCGGCATGGACGATCGATCGGCTAAGCCCTCCGCACCATGTTCCGCCGCTGGCTGGAGGCGTTCGAGCAGTTCGCCATCGATGTCATTCTGGAGCGGCGCTACGGCAAGCGCGCGGTCTTGCTGCGCTGGTTTCTCTACCTGCTGAGCTGGCTCTTTCGCGGCATCGTGCAGACGCGGCTCTGGCTTTACCGCAAGCGCTACTTCCGCGAGCGCAGCCCGGGCTGCCTGGTCATCTCCATCGGCAATCTCACCGTCGGCGGCACCGGCAAAACGCCCGTGGTGGAAAAGTTTGCGCGCACTTTGCAGGACAACGGCCGGCGCGTGGCGATCCTCTCGCCGCGGCTACAAGGCGAAGAAGCCGCCGCTGCTGCCGCCGGCTTCAGCGCAAGTGGCTCGGCATGGAGCGGCGCAAGACGCGCATCGTGCACGATGGCACGCCAACTCCTGCTCGATAGCCGCTTCGCCGGCGACGAGCCGTTCATGCTCGCGAAGTCGCTCAAGGACGTGATCGTGCTGGTGGACAAAGACCGCGTGCGCGCCGCGCTCCACGCCGTGCGCGAAATGAAATGCGACACGCTCCTGCTCGACGACGGCATGCAATACCTGCCGCTGAAACATCGGCTGGAGATCTGCCTGATCGATCGCCAGGCGCCGTTCGGCAACGAGTACCTCCTGCCGCGCGGCACCCTGCGCGAGCCGCCCGCGAATCTGCGGCGCGCCACCTACATCTTCATCACGAAGAGCGACGGCGACCGACAACACCGCGCTGATCGAGCGCATCCGCCGCTACAACCGCACCGCCGAGATCATCGAGTGCTCGCACCAGCCGCTCTACTTGCAGGACCTCTACGACCGGCGATCGCCAGCCGCTGGAGTGGCTCACCGGCAAATACATCGGCGCCATCTCCGGCATCGCCCGGCCCGAGAGCTTCGAGGATAAGCTGGTCGCGCTCGGGGCGCACCTCGAGATCACCAAGCGCTTCGCCGATCATCATCGCTTCACCGAGCGAGGAGCTGAAGGAGTTCGTCGACGCGCTGCGGCCGGCGCGACCTCGATTGCATCGTCACCACGGAGAAAGACAGCGTCCGCTTTCCCTATGCGTACGAAAACCTGCCGGTGCCGATCTATTTCCTGCGCGTGGAAATCGAAATCCTCACCGGCCACGAGAGCTGGGACAGCCTGGTGAACCGCATCTGCCGCCCGCCGGCGTTCAGCATGCCGGGGCGGTATTTCGCGTAGCGCTCCGCTCGGCAGGAAAAACGCCGACTCACTTGCCTGCGCCAAGTCTAACCTGCGGGATTTCAGAACGCCGCGGGAGTGTCCGGCGGCCGCGAGCCGAGAGACAGACGGCGCCCCCTAGCAAGATGCTGAGCGTTACCGATGGCTCGGGGACGATTATTACCGAGTGCGTAGCTCTGCCGTTTTCCGGTAAGTCGGTGCCGCCAAAATCGCTCGTGGCGAAGGGGTCCACCGTAAAATTCTCGCCGCCGGAGACGGGGATGAACCAGCCTTCCGTGCCGGAATAGCGCGGAACGGCGCGGCTAAATTCACCATAGGGAGTATCCGCGGGAGGGGGAGCGCCGTTCAGGTTGGTGGTCGCGGCGCGGTAAGTGGGAAACCAGCGGAGGGCGAACGGAAGCGGCGTGCTATAGGCCGCAAACTGGGCAAGGTCGATGCCGAGCGAACGCGAGAAGAAACCAGGCTCGGTCTGGGCCGCAGCCAAGTCAAAGCCGCGGGAGCCGGGAGACGGGAACTCGCTGTCGAAGATGGTGATGAGCCGGTCATCGCCGGCGACCCAACCCGCATCGGTGAGCGGATCGAAGCCGTCTCCATCCATGTCTGCCACGAGCAAACAGAGCGTATCGACAGGCAACCGATTCGCTTCGGAGGTACCGGCCGCATCGAAGAGGTAGCCAGAGCCAATGTTCACAACGATCGTGGCGGCGCGGAGGGGCATCGCGGCGAAAAGAAGGATGCCAAGGGCCAACCGTAAGTGGGGAATTCGGGCAGGCATGGCAGCGGCCGGATTTAAAGCGGCGGTTGTTGCAACCAGTCCGCGCCAGCATTGGCGGCCTTCTTGCGGACGACGACGGCTTCGCCGGGCTCGATGGTAAAGGTGTCGCCGATGGGCTGGTTATCGCCGAATTGGAACCAGCCGAGCCCCTGCCGGTAATAAAGGAGCGTATTCGGAGGGATATTGAAACCGCTCCTGGCGTTGCGCCATACGAGCAGCTCGTCCTGGCGCAAGACCGGACTGGTCGAAGCCACCACGACGGAGCCGGCGAGCTGAGATTCATTCAAGGTCACCGGCTCGGGGAAGCTAAGCGCCGCATAGTGGTCATTACCCTTCGTCCCATTGCCGCCGGGCACGTAGATCACCCGCCGCTGCTTATAAAAAAGGCCCGCGTTGACGAGGGTCACGTCGGCGGGATTCCGCCGCCGCGCAATCATGACCGTACCCGGCGGGAGGATGGTATCGGCTTTGTTGGCCGCAGGTTCGGCGACGCTCGTCCAGCCAGAGCCGCTCGTGAAATAGAGCGTCGTCGAGGGCGCTTTATTAAGACCGACCGTTGCCTGGTCGAAGAGCAATACGTCGTCCTTGGGAAACAGGGGCGAGAGGCGCGGCTCGAGCAGTAAATCCGCTTCCGTTTCCCCAAACACGCCGGCGATCGTCCAGTAGGGGACGATTTTCACCACGTCGCCATATCTGATGGCACCGAGAGGATGCGCAGTAAGATCGTCGCCCTCGGTTTCCAAGACCAGCGTGTCGGTGCTATGGCCGATGATCTTGTAAAAGGCGCCTTCGAGGCTCCCGGTGGCGAACTGCGCATAGTAGGTGCGCGGCTGCGCGCCGGCGGCATACACGAAAGCGTCGCTGTCCCAGGCCTTGCCGAGCAAGGTCACTGAGTTCGAAGCGCAGCGACTTACTTCCCCGGCATCCACCGGCGCCCGCTGATAGGGCAACGCGAGGCGCGTGTCGGAGGCTCCCTTGATAAGAATGCGGGTGGCCCCACCTGCGGATTGCGCGGCCAGCTCGGGGCACAAACCGAAAAGCATGCCACCCAGCACGGCGGCCGAGAGCGCGCGCCACCGGCGTGCGGCCCTGCGCGCCGGATGGCCGGCACTCGTTTGCTGGGAGCCGCCTCGCTTGTTCATAAGCCAGCTTAACTCAATTTTGAAAAGACGCACGCACCTCCAGGAAGCGGCGCTGAACCTCGCCTTTGAGCGGCACGCTGTCCACCGCTTTCCAGCGCTGCATGCCGTCGGGCACCTCCGATTGATCCGCGGCGGGGGCTTGCGGTTGCGTTTGCCAGGTGTTGGCGCTCATCCGGCTCGAGCTTGCGCCCACCACCTCCACGCGCAACGTCGGATCGTCGGTGCGCCGGACATAGGTCATCGTGGTGACCAGGTCGCCGCCGGCATTCTCTTCCACGCCGACTACCAAGCCGCTCTCGCCCGGCTTCGTGGGGTCGAGATTGAGCGCGTACTCGACGCCGTTGTTCAGGCCATCCTGGTCCGGGTCGGCCGCGTTGCCGATGATGTTTTGATTAGTGAGGCCCGGCCAGAAACGCTCTTTCCATTGGTCGAGCAGGATTCCCGCCGCCGAAGTCACGGTGACCACCGCCGTCTTCCGCGTGACGAGCAGCCCGTCGGAGGCGGAAAACTGCAGCGGAAAATCGCCGAGCTGGGTGGCGGTCGGGGTCCAGGAAAAGATGCCGTGGCCATTGCCGGAGTCGGTGAAGGCCGCCCCCGCGGGCAGCAGGCTGCCCGCCAGCGTCACGGGGGTGCCGTCCGGGTCGCTCGCTTGCACGGCCATCCCCACGTAGGTGCCCACGCGGACCACTCGCTCCGCCGGTTGTTGGAGCACGGGAGGACGATTCCCCTGGACGGCATTTCCGAAGACGACGCTGTAAGAAGCACCCGCGGGATGGTTGAGGTCGAAGATGTTCAGGAAATAATTCCATTGCCGGCTCTCGACGAGGAAGGTGCGGGAGAGCCAGGCATTGTTAGAATCGATCGCTTTCCCATCACTGCGCGTCACGCTGCGGATCACCTTATTTCCGGATAGCGGATCGGGGAGTTTGAGGTAGCCGAAGCCGATCCACTCCGGCGCGGTTACCGTCCAACTCGTCCCGCTTGCGGCGATCTGCGAAGCCGAGCTGGCATTCACCACCGGCGCATCCAGGTTATCCGACTCATAGACCCGGAGCGCATCACCTTCCAGGGCGAGAAAGTCCCGCACGCTGTCGCGGCCCGGCAGATCGACGAGAACATCGTGGACCAGCAAGTGTGTGCGCACGCCCGTGATCAGGGAGGTAAGCTGTCCGCCCAGCTCGTCCGAGTGAGAAAACGTGGCATTGAATTCGACGAACTTGCCGTAGAGCGAGGAGGTCATGATCCAGCGTCCGATGCTGGAGCGGCCCGGTTGAATGTCCCCAAAAATGCTCAGGAGACTCGCGGTCGCCGGCATACCGTTGACCTCGCTCCCCTCCAGGTGAAAATTGATCAACAACCCCTGCTGATTATCGACGATCTTCGGCTGGCCCGAATCGATCTTGAGGTTACGCGCGATCCCGAAGCCGTTGTTTTGTACCCGCACCCCCAGCGAGAAGGGGATCGCCGCCTCGATCTGCGGGGTAAAGGGGTCGTCGCCATACACCTCATTCGGCAGGAAATAATCCAGGGTGAGGTCCGGCATCGGTTTCACCGTGATGGAATCGGGAGTGACCTCCACGGTGGTGTCCTGCCCACCCGTCCGGTACCCCAGCGTGGCGCCCACGAAGTAGAGCGTCCCCACCTGCGACGCGCCGGCCGCGCCGGGAGAGGGAATGATCAGCCAGCGCAACTTTTGCTCCGCCCCTGCCGCGACCTGGCTCGGCAGGGTGGCGCTGCTGGTCAAGCGGATGAAAAACTTTGCCGAAGTGTCATTCGGATTCGAAGTCGCCACCACGGGATTTCCATCCTTATCGGTGAAATTCACGACGGCGGTGAGGTTCTCCAACGCGGCCGTCCCGCCGTTGCCAATATTCATCCGGGCCTCGAAACCCTGCCGCTCCAAGGTCAGCTCCTGCTCGATTTCGATGCGGACACGGACGCAAAGAGCCACCTCTTCACCCCGAACCCAAGGACCGAGGCACAGGACGGCAGCACAGGCAAGCCGGGCCAAGGCGAACATGCCTATCACGCCCTTAGGCGCGAACTTACAAGTCAATAAGCGGTTCACTCTAGCGTTCACTTGGAATTAAAAAGACTCCCTAAATACCCGCCAAAAGCGAAATAGCCAAATAGACTTCCAATCAGGGGATTGGGACATAATGGGTTTCCATGAAAGTACCAATTTGGGGCCAAATTTGCATGCGCCAACATCACCTCATCAGCCGTGAAGTCGTTGTAAGCATGGCCGGACTTATTCAGTGCCTGGTCATGCTCGCGACAGGCTTGGTTCAAAGGATCTGGATCACAACGGCGGGGATTGTTGGGATACTTGTCCGAACAATCAAAATGCGCCCCACAACATGGGCCGCCGCAGAAACTGGCAATTCTATCCTGCCAGTCAGGAGTCATCGTGTTCCCAAACCGATCATATTGGTGCTCCCTCTGCCTTGACAAGCCCAACGGATCGGTGACGCTTACAGGATTGCTCCCCGCATAAATGTAGTAATTCGTGTCTGCGCGCGCCGGGTCTGCGGTGAGGTAGCGACCGCTTGAGGGATCATAATAGCGATTCAAGTTGTAATGGAGGTCTGTCTCGACATCGTAGTACTGGCCTGGGAAACGAAGATTATTCTCGACAAGTGATGTCGTGACTTGGGCGGTTCCGAAGTCTTGGTATGTCGCCGCCCAAACGACGTTCCCATTCACGTCGGTTAGCTTCAATGGGGTGCCGAGATGATCGCAGTGATAAATGTAGCTCTCGAGAGCGGCCTTAATGAACATGGGGCGCTCCCCAAATACGCCCGTCGGGCTGTATCCATAACGCTTCAATTCGTTGCCAGCCGAATCATATTCCCCACACACGCCTTCGGCCGAATAGTGATAGTAGGTGACCGTGGTGTTCACCTCCTTCGAGAGACGCCGCCCAAACGGATCGTAGTAATATTTAATGATCTGCGGCCCTCTTTCCGCCCGTACTAACTGCTGCTCCGCATCGTATGTAAAGTCCCATGTTCCGGCCGGGGTGACCTTTCGCGTTAATGCGCCGGAATCATCATAAGTGTAGGTGTTGACTCCATCGGCGAGAAGTCGATCGTCGGCGTCGTAGATCCAGGCCGCGGAACCGGTCGTCGAGTCCGTTAACCGATTTCCATTTGAATCATAGGTGTAGGTCGACGTGGTGCCGGCGGTCAGACGGCCCGCTGAATCGTATTGGAACGCATCAGCGCCAGCGGCATCGACACGGGAAGTAACATTGCCTAGGGCACTATAGGAAATGGTCAAATCAAGCGTGGTCTCGGAATTGCCATCCACCGCTTTGATTCTGGTGGGCCGACGCAACTGATCCCGAGAATACGTGGTCGTGCCACCTCCGGGGAATGTCAACTCTCTGACCTGGTTCACGTCGTACTTGGTGGCCGTGATTTGACCAAGGCCCGGGACTGTCGTTCCAACCAAGCGATCAACCGCATCGTAGGTATACGTGCATACTGTTCCATCCGGAGATCTATAGGTCTTTCGACGTCCATTGGCGTAGTACGTGTACCCATGATTCAAGGAGAACGCTCCATAATTGACTGTCTCACTGAGTTTGCGACCAATATCATCATAGGTGTATACGCCGCTGGTAACTCCGTCGGTATAGGTACTCAGGCGGCCTTCCGGGTCACGAGACAAGGTCACGGTTTTGATGGGGGCGATTAGATTTCCGGGCTCATAAAAACGCACTTCCTTTAGCCGCCCTGCTCCATCATAGGTGAGCATTCTTCGAGAGCCATTCGGTGCATCGAGCAACGCAAGGTTTCCGATGTTATCGTAAACGAACGTCGTGACCTTGCCGCCTGGCGAAGTCTCCTTTGTGATGCGCCGGGCCCAGTCGTAATCACGTTTCCACGACTGACCGTTCGGGTTGACAAACGAAATGACATTATCATTAGCATCGTACTCATAAACAACAGATCCAACACCTGACTTGCTGGCCGTTAGCGCGCGGCCGAAGGCGTCCCGGGTGTACGTAGTCGTTCGACCTTCAGTGTCGGTGGTGGACAGCAGGTATCCAGCTGGTGAATAGGTGAACGTGCTTGCAAGCGTCACCCCGTCCGCAAAGTGATCTTCAGCCTTTACTACTCGGCGGCGTTTATCATATTCCAAGTAACGCGTGAAACTTGGGAAAACAATCGTTACGGGATCATCCGAAGCCGTATCGGGACGGTATGTAAATCGCACCTCACCACTGACTCCATTAACTTTTCGCACGACACGCCCGAAACTGTCGTATTCATGTGTCTGGGTTTTGCCGTCGGCGTCAGTAACACTCAAGAGTTGACCATCGCCATTGTAAGTTCGAGTCTCTTCGTTTCCGAGCGGATCGACGGTCTTGGTGAGATTGCGCAGGCGGTCGTATTCAAAGGTCGTCCGCTTGTTGGTCGGGCTAACGATGCCAGTGTGATTGCCTTCTTGAAACTCGTGCCGGACGGTCTCATTGAGGGGATTGGTGATCGAAGTTGGTCGGCCGAATGAATCGTAAGTATAATTCCAGAGCTGATTATTTCTGTCTCGGCGCTGGAGAATGTTGCCAAGTGGATCTGTCAACACAACTTGATCGACCTTCCCATTGGGATCCGTCACGCTTCGCAATTCACCCCGAGCGCTGTAACCAAAAGTAACCACCGTTGGTGCCGTCGTGGCAGTACCGAGGGTCGTAACTGACGTGGGATTCCCCAAGGCATCGTAAACTATGCGCATTCTCCTTTCGAGAGGGGTGCCGAGGGCTTGGATTACCTCGCTTACGTTCCCATTCCCGTCGTGACTGTACATAGTGACAATACCACCTTCGTCGGTGAATTTGGTCAGCCGCTGGTTCGAGTCGTATTCGTAGGTTCGTTCGGCGCCGTCCGCGAGAGTCCATTTAGTGAGATTGCCCCATTCGTTAAAATCCTCGCGACTAACATTGCCGTTGGCATCGGTCGTCAACATTGCCCGCCCGTCTAGAGCTCGAGTTTGAACGACTCTTCCGTTAATTCGATGTTCGCGGAGCAGCCCGTTGGAAAAGAACCGCTTTTGCTCCACCTTGCCGGTTGTAGACCGAATGACGCTGTGGAACTCTTTCGTAACGTGATCGTAATTAAAGTCGAAGAAGCTGCCGGTTCCTGACTGATCCAGGATCGAGCTCACCTGCGTATCGCGCGCATAGCTAATAGCGAGTGTTTTTAAGGCGGGGTTCGTAATCTTCGAGAGCCGACCTTCAACATCATACTCGTAATCGGTTTGCTGACCCATCACGTCTTTTGTTTTAGCGAGCTTCCCATTATAGGTGTATTCGACCCTCCGGCCGGTATTATCGCGCGCCGCCGTAATTTGCTCACCGGTCCATTCGTACCAAATAACTTGATTATCGTTCCCATCCGAAATTCCGGTTCGCTTACCGTTCGCGTCGTAGATGATTTTTGTTAGTGCAAGTGTGTTCGTACCTGTAGAAGTAAGGCGACCACTCAGACTAAACTCGCTCCATGAGTGGTTATTATTTTCAAGTCGATAATACGTTGGCTTTTTCAGGATTCTGATGGATCCACTTTGAAAGAGGGTCCTGCCGGCATCGATCGGGTGGAACTCGAAATTTCGCCATGAGATTGCAGCTATGGCGGCGCCTTCCAGACGAAAAGTGAGCTTGTCCTCGAAGCTCCAGTCCTTACCTCGATACCAGCGCTGAACTCGGGCGTATGTTCCCTCCGGTCCCGGCACCCTTACCTCCAAGTCGGTGATGTCCTCCTCGAATTGACGCGACAAACTGTTCACCGAAGATCCAACCGGCTTTTTATGATCCTGCGGGCAATCAGCGCAGCCATCCGGACACGGCGGGTCCGGAGTGTTTTTAGGGTAGCAATCCGGCCCGGAGGCGAAGGGGGCATAGCTGGTGCCACCGCCGCCGGTCGAACCGCCGCCCCCGCCGCCGCCCCAGATCACAGTGCCGCCCGCACCGCCACAGTCCCCGTAGGCGCCATAGATCGAATAAGTGCTCCGCGCGGAGAACTCCAATCCGTTTTGACAGACGTAGGTGTACCGGACCCCAATGCCGGCGACATAGGAAACACACGGGGAACCGTTGCCGATCGAGGCGTAGGTCATCGGCTCGGATGGGCGGAAGATCATGGCGTCGCGTCCGTCCGCCTCGGTCTCCGAGAGTTTCGGCAGATTGATGACCGCGACCCGGGCGGATTCCGCCGGACCGTTCTCCCCTGCGTTGCTCGCACTGCCGCCGGCCGCGGCGGCGGCGCAGTCGCCGCCAAAATTGCCGAGCGCGGTCATGCGGTAGGAGACGCGCGCTTGCTCACCGGCGCCAAGGCTCGTGGGGATCCCGCTGAGCAATTCCACCTTGAATAGGGTGTCCGACGCCGGCACCGGGACCTGCACGTTATCCGCGCGGATGAGACCACGGTTGGTGAGGGTAAACTCGCCGTTAAAGACGTCGCCCTGGCACATCCGCGGGAGGTTCACGCCCGGGGGATCGACGACGACCACCGCCGCCGGCACATTCGTCTCAAACGTCGCCTGCAAGTTGAGCTGGTAGCGATCTTCGATGGTAACAGGCACCACTTCCCACTCAATCGTCACGACATTGTACTGCAGGGCGACCTCCTGGTTGACGGTGGCGCCAGGGCGAATGGAGAGGCGGCCAGTGGTGCTGACGTGTTTGTCGGCAAGCACTCGATACTTATAGGAGCCGGCCGGTAAGTTATCGAAGGCCGCTTCGCCGAGGCTATCCGAGACGAGCTTTTGCTGCACCGATACGACCTGCTCATTTTGCAGCTCGATGGTGGCGTTCGCGACTCCCTGGATGATCTGGCCGCCGGCATTGAGGGTGCCGGTGTACATATCGAGGACTTTGAAAAGGACATTGCCGTGCGCGGCGCTGCTCACGGCGACATGGACACTTACGTCGCGCGGGGGATGGTTGCCGGAGGTCGCGCGCAGGATGAAGAAGTAGTCGCCCTCGGCGGTGGCGCCGAGCGGTTGGAAGGCGATGGGCACGTCGCGCCGCTGGCCGACCGCCAACTCGGCGGGCGCGGAGGAGGTGCCGAGACTCACCCATGGGGGCGCCGCGGCGCCGCTCTGGCTGAGCAGGCTGAGCGTGAGCCCCTCGACCGGAACCAACCCGACGTTTTCGAAAGCGAGAGTCTCCGTCAAAGTGCCGCCGGGACTTACGCCGGTGGTCAGGAAGCCGGGCGTGGCGCGCAGCAACGGGCTTGCCTCGCCGAGCTCGAAATTGACCCGCACCTTTTGCCAGCCACCGGCGTTGCTCTCGTTGCTAGTCACCCGGAGGACGAGGGAACCATTGGGCGCCGCCTCGGTCCGGCCGGTAATCTTGGCCGTGAGCGCCACCGATTGAGCCGGGCCGAGGAGCGGAATCGCCGCGCCGGTATCGACCGTGATGCCGGTGGGCAAGATCCCGCCCGGCTGATCGGCGGCCAGGTATTCGAGCTTGAGATTGGTCACCGTCACGCCCGTGCCGGTGCTTGCGGTCAAAGTGACTGGCTGGGTGTAATTGCGCGGCGCGCGCAAGGCGCCTTCCGTGGGAGTCACCAGAAGGCGCCGAACGAGAAAGGTTTTCTGCACGGTGCGATCGGTGAGATCGGGATGCACGGCCCAGACATCGTAGTAACCACCGGCTTCGCCAGGCAGCGCCTTAAAGGTATACGTAAAAGTGCCATCCTCACCGGTGAAGACATCGGCGGTGCGATCGAAGCCCTCTTTAGCGACCTTCACCAGCAGCGGCACGCGCGGCGCCGGCGCACTATTCGCGCGGAAGGTGGCATGGCCACTGATGACAATATCTTGATCGCCATTCGATTCCGCCGGACTCACCGCCGTCACTTCACCCGTGTAACTGGTTTGGGTAAGGGTAACACCGCGGCGGGTTTGGAAACCCTCGAGCACGACCTGATCGGGCTGGCCCTGATGATAGTAGATTTTGTCGATCTCCAGGCGCACGAACAACTGGCTCGGAGTCACGGAGGGCACGGGGAGCAAAGCTTCGGCAGAAATGAACTCGTACCCGACCGGCAGCCTGAGCACGGTTCGGCCGTTGGGGAGCGTCACCACCTCCGCCCCCAAGCCGAGCTTGAAGGGCACCGTGGCGAGGACGTTGCCGTCTGAATCCAGCAGTTTGAAGCGGACTTCCGGGGAAGGTTGCGCGCCCTGGCCCGCTGCCGTGGTGATCTCGATCTCCTCCGTGGAAGTATTGGCGAGCTTGAAGCGGACCTTGCCACTGCCGCCCTGCACAAACTCGCTCGGCATCAAGTCCACTTGCAAATGGCCATCGCCGAGCGCGACCTGGCCATTCCGCACGATCGAGACGGCTTCGCCTTCGTTCGGGGTGATTTGGATCGTGGTGGTCAGCAGCGCGCTCGCGCCGGGCAGCGTTCCGTAGCCGCCCACGATCACCGGGATGATCTGCTCCGCACCGGCGGCCAGTGAGAATGGCGCCGAGTGATGATCTTTGCCGTCCAGTTGAACCTTCAATCTCAGATGATCGATCGCGCTGGCTGAGTCGTTGCGCACCGTGTAGGTCAGCCGGTTCATCACTCCGCGATAGACGATCGCGTGGTCAGCCAGGGTAGCGCTGAGGCGCGGCAAATTGAGACTGCGCCCCAGGCTCTCCACCTGGTTGTTATCCACGGTGACCACGGTGTAGCGTCGATCGGAGCCGCCGTTGTAGGCGGTGTCGCTAAACTCGGTGCCGGCGATCAATCCGCCGGGGTTGAGCTTGGTGCGCTCAGCATCTGCCCCCTGATAGATATCGTAGCCCGCGATATTGCCCGACACTTGGGACCAGGAGACGCGCGGCGCGGATGCATCGATCTGGACGATCGCGAGGGTGCGCACCGGGAAGAGCTGGATATTCTGATAAACGAGATTCGAGCGCGGCGACTCGTTTCCGGCCTCATCCACCGCCGTGGCATAGTAGTAGGGCTTCGCGGAGGCTGGCGATGGATCGACGGCGAGCAAGTCTGGCACGTCCTGCGCGGCCAGCTCCGCATTCGCTGGTCCAGGGGCTGCGCGATAGACGCGGTACTTGACGGTTTCGGTAAGTCCCGGCGGAGGCTCCCAGGTTGCCTTGATGCCCTGGCTGATAAGCTGGAGCTGAAGGTTTTGCGGCGGCGGCGGAAGAGCTCGGTCCGAGCGCGCGCTGGCGGTATTGCTCTGTTCACCGATCGACTCCTGCCCATTCTCACGCCGCAAGGCCGCGACCGCATATTGATAGACGCCATCGGTGCCAGGCAGATCGGCAAAGGTCAGCGTAGTGCCGCTCAGCGCCAGCGGCGTGAAGGCGCCGGTCGCGGCAGGCTTGCGGAAGATCTGATAATCGGCGGCGCCATCGACGCTCTGCCAATTCAGCTCGATCCAGCCGGCCGGCTTGGGCCTGGCCGTGAGGGAGAGCGGAGAGTCGAGCCCTGGCAGGTCGCCTTGGTAAATCTGGAATTTGTGCGGGGGCAGAATCGCACTGCCGCCGTTGTCGAGATCATCCTGGGCGGTGAAGAACAGTTCCAGATCTTCGGTGGTTTGGCCGGCCGTGGAGGGAAGCGCAAAGGCCGCGTTCCAGGTCAGATTATCTGTGCCCGCTGTCACGTTGGCGATCGGCGTGGCGCTCAGCGCGGTACTCGAGAGCGTGTAGGAGAACTGGGGCGTGGCGCCAGCTTTCACGGGCGTATCGAGGGTGGCCGTGAAGGTGACCGCGACGGGCGCCGCGGGGTTGTTCTTAATGGACTGCGATGGCTGGATGGAAAGGCCGACCACGCGCGGACCGCTGGCATCAATCGTGATCGTTCCGCCAGCTTGGATTTCCGTGCCGCGGTTCCCCGCCAGGTCGCGAATCGAGGCGGTCGCCGTCGCAAGTCCAGAGGGGGTGTCGCCGGTGATGGCAAACGAGCCGGCGTATTTCACGTCCGTCGACCGCTGCAAGGAGATGCTGATGGGCGTGCCATTCAGCGGCGTGAGGCTCAGAAACGGCGTCGAGCTCGCGGGCTCGCTCAAATTCAGCGTCACGTGGACCATCCCTGTGCCGAACCGCCCCGTGGCCGAATCATACTTGCCTTGCGCCACGAATTCAATCGACGTGGCGAGGGGCAGCGCTCGATCGGAGAGAGCGGACACCAGCGCTGACCCTGGGCCTTCGGTTTGCGCGGCGTTGACCGCCGTCACGCGGTAGAAATAATTTCCGTCCGCGCCGGGGGTATCGTTGTAAAGCTCAGTCGTGACCGGAGCGGTATTGACCTTCGTCGCCTGGCTGGCCGTCTCGAAACCGGCCGAGGCCCGGTAGACGTTGTATCCGGCGATGGCGCTATTCGGACGAATCCAGCTCAATTGAATCGCTCCGCCGGCTCTGCTGCTTATTTGCAACGCATCGGGGGCGAGCGGAATCGACCGGTCGAGGCTGACATTGACCGAGACGCGAGGTCCTTCTCCGGCCCGGTTCCGCGCCGCCACCTGGAAAAAGTTCGCGCCGTCAAGGATGGTGAGGGGTTTGCTATACGAGCCATTCGCCGACGCGGTCACCATGGGTAACTGCAACTGCCCGCCGCGATAAACTGCCACCTGCGCATTTGGCGGCGCCGTGCCCGTGATAGTGATGTCTTCGCGGCTCGAGTTGCTGCCGTTCTCCGGAGAGATGATGGTCGGCGAGGGGGGCGGAGCGAGCCCGAGATGGAAGCCGCGGGACTCCACCGTCGCATTGTTGAACGTATCATACGCTCTCAGCGTGATGAGGTAGTCGCCATCGGCCGTGGTCTGCTCCGCGTTCCAAAACATCTGATAGCCGTCACTTCCGTTAGTGTCCGTGCCAATCAACGTGTCAGTGCCACCGGCGGCCGGCCGCGCATAGAACTCCACGCGGCTCACCCCTGAAGCGTCACTTGCCTGGACGCTCACCAGCGCGGACTGCGTAATCGTGATTCCCTCGTCGAACACCGCTCCGCCATATTTCCAGCTCGACAAAACGGGGCCCTTGGACTCGACAGTTGAATGCACCGTGATCGTCCCGCTATTGTTGCTTTCCGCCGTGCCCGCGGCGTTGTGCTCAAACAAGGCATTGCCGGAGTCCGCAGTGATCGTGATCTGCAAGTCTCCGATGCCCGCCGCTCCGTTGGGGAGAGTTAGCGTGAACGCCCGCGCCCGCACATCGCCCGCCGCGATCTCGCCATGGCCGGGTTGCGCCGGATCATAAGGCACGGCCGTGTCGGCCAGTGTTTGGACGGTGGTCGCATTGACCACCTTCACCCGATCCTGAAACGCCACGGACGCGGCGCCAATTCCGGTGTTGGCATCGTTCCATTGAATAGTGATGGCGCTCCCGGCCTCAATCCCGGAGCCGGGGGCAGGCTGCACCGTCAGGCCGGTTACTTTCAGGTCGGGGTAAGGAGCCAGGGTGGCGGTCCGGGTGATTCTCGTGGTGTTATTCGCCTCGGCCGCCGTGCCGCTCGCAGACTCCGGAATCAGGAATGTGGAATCTACGGTGACCGAGAATTCCAAGTTGCCGACACTAGGCGATCCGTCCGGCAAATGCATGTTGAGTTGGCGGGTGCGCGAGCTTCCGCCGGCAATCGGCCCGTTCCCCGGCGCGGTTTGATCGTAGAAAACCACCTGGCTCAACAGTTCTGTCCCCGTCGTGGTGTTGCGTACCGTGACTAAGTCATTGAAGGAGGCAGCCGTCGCGGAGGTCCCGGTGTTGCTGTCGGTCCAGTGGATGACGAGATGGTCGCCGGTTTGAATTCCGCTCGGCGGATCCACTGTCACACTGCTGATCTGCAGATCAATCAAGGGCGGTGGCGTAATGGTGAGCGTCAGGGTCGAGTTTCCCATTCCGCCAGGATTGAGCGCGCTGAGGACCACGGCGAAGGTACCGGTTTCAATCGCGGTTCCGCTGATGACTCCGCTGGTTGGGTTTACGCTCAAACCCGCCGGTAGCCCGGCCGCTCCATAACTGCTGGGATTATGGGTCGCCGTAATCTGGTAGCTGAACCCGACTCCGATGATCCCGGAGGCGGACAAGCCCGACGTAATCGCCGGGGGTGGGGGCGGAATGTTTAGCGTTAATACTTCGGTGCCGGTGCCGCCGCTGTTGATGGCGCTGATCGCGACGTTGAAAGTCCCGGTAGCCGTCGGCGTTCCGCTGATGAGACCCGTGGCTGTATTCACGCTCAAACCAGCCGGTAATCCCGTGGCTTCATAGCTGCTCGGACTCTGGGTCGCCGTGATCTGATAGGTAAAGGCCGCCCCCTGCGTCCCGAGCGTGACCAGCGCGCTGGTGATCATCGGCGGAGGCGGCAGGATAGCCAGGGTGACGGTCGCGCCACCCGATCCACCGCTGTTGCCCGCCGTGATAGTCACGGTGAAGGTTCCGCTCACCGCCGGCGTTCCACCAATCAGGCCGGTAGCCGTATTCACGCTCAAACCGCCCGGCAATCCCGTCGCCCCATAGCTGGTAGGACTATTGGTGGCCGTGATCTGGTAGCTGAAGACAGTCCCGCTTCGCCCGGCGGCGGAGAGCGGTGAGGTAATCGCCGGGGGATCGACGAGGGGATTCACTTGCGCCGTCCGAAACGTATGATCGTCGCCGATCGTGGTTCCGTGGGCGCTGGAGGCCACGATCCGGAAATGGTAGACGGTATCGGGAGCGAGTCCGCCAAGATCTGTGTTGAGCGGGACCGCCAGCGATCCGGCGCCGAGGTATTGCTCAGCCGTCTGCTGACCGTAGGTGTTAGTCAGACCCCACTGAAAATACGCATTCGTCGCCACATGGACGGGGTTTACCGTGGCCTCGAGGCGCGCGGAGGTCTGGGTGAGGTTGATGGCGGAACCGCTGCCCACGGCGGGCGGCTGATCCAGCAGGCCGATGTTCATCGGGATCGTCCAGCCACGGCGCCTCGAGATGCCCCCTTGGTCGAGAGTATCGGCTGCGCGCGGCGAATAACCGCGCAGCAGCTCGTGGGCGAAGGTCAATCCGTCACCATCTGTGTCGCTCGCCGCGCCAAAAGTCAGCGAGCCGTAATAGAGCCCCTTGGTCCAGTCGCTAATGCCATCTCCGATCGTATCGAGCGTCGGGTCAACATAGTGCGCCGTCGCCGTGGACGAAAGGGAAAGCGTAAACTGAAAGGTCGGCAAGGCAACGCCTGAGGGATCCTGCTGTCGCACGCCGTTCAAGTCCCACCAGGAGAACTTGTAGTTGGAAAACGTGTCGCCATTCTTGTTGGGCGCTGTAATGACACTGCCCGCGGGCAAATACTGCGTCTGCTCGAGAATCGTCGCCGGATCGCTCGTCAACCGGTACAGCAGGCGTCCGGTGGTGTCCACCGTCACGGTGGCGGAGCGCCGGCGGCTGGCTCCACCGAGCGTCAGTTCGTCCGTTGCCAGGTGCGAGTAACCACGTTGCTGCTCGATCGCCAAATTGAAGCCGTCGCCGTCCGGATCGGCGGTCAGGTCATGCTGCAGTGAATCGAAAAGGAACCATTCCATCCAATCCGGTATGCCATCACTATCGGAGTCTTGGCTCTCCGGGAGATAGCGGGCCACGGCGCTGGTGTCCGCGTTGATCGTGATTGAGATAGGTTGCCACTGTGCCGGCTTGTCAAAGCGAGCTCCATCGATGAACCAGCCGATGAAGCGATGGCCGAAGAAGGGATTGGGCGGGGTGCTCAAGCTTACCGTGCTGCCTTTGGCCACGACGCGCGTCTGGGAGATGACGCCGGGCGGTGAGCTCGACTCCTGGAGCACCGAATAAGTGGCCGGATTGTTGAGCATGGTGATCGCAGCGGAACGCCGGCGGCTCACCCCGCCGTAGGAATAATCAGGATTGCCGACGCTCCCCCCCGTGCCCACGCCCACGAGGAACACATCGCCCCGTCTGCGGCTGATGCCACCCTGCATTAGCTCGCTCGCCACCACCGGGCTGGTTCCCTTGGCAAACTCCGTGGCATTGTCGTCGGCATCGCCGTCCGGATTGCCCGATGGCCCCTGCGAGAGGTCTGTGAAGAACCGCAGCTCCCACCAATCGGGCAGCCCATCGCCGTCGCTGTCCTGCGTGGTCGGCACGTAGTTGGCCACTGCGTCCACAGGACCATTGATGACCAAGGCCGCCGGATTCGCGGCGAACCCGGACGCGTCGGCAAAATGCACGCCGTTGATCGCCCAGTAGGCAAACTTGTAATCAGTCGCCGTGTCGGGCGCAGCAACGGTGGAGACCACCGTCCCCGGCAACGGAAAGGCTGTTTGGCTCACAATACCGGCCGGCACTGAGGTCTGGCGGAACTGGACGTTCTGGGCATAGATGGAACCAGCCAGCCCCAGAAAAACGGCCATGACGAGCCATCGGCCAAGGCTTGGGCAGTTGGTTGAAGAAAACCTGTGCATCGCGGATTCGCAGTGCGGCGCGGGTGGCGGCCAGCAATCAGGGGGCGGCGATGATCGCGAGGCTGAAGCTCCATCCCGCAGCCACCGCCGTGACATTCACGCCGACCTGAACGGGCGCGCTCCGGCTCGTCGTCGTGCCATCGCCCAACTGCCCGTAGGCGTTGTAGCCGGTCGCCCAAAGCGTCCCATCCGTCTTCACGAGCAAGGTGTGATTGCTGCCCGCGGCCGCTCGCGCAACGCCTGCGGCCACTTGCACCGCGGTGCTCCGGCTCGTCGTCGTGCCATCGCCCAGTTCGCCGTTGCCGTTGTAGCCCGTCGCCCACAACGTCCCGTCCGTCTTCACAAACAAGCTTTGATTGCCGCCTGCGGCGACTTGCGACACGCCCGCGGCGACCTGCACCGGCGTCTGGCGCCCCGAGGTGGTCCCATCGCCCAACTGCCCGTAGGGGTTGTAGCCCATGGCCCAAAGCGTCCCGTCCGTCTTCACAAACATGCCGTGATTGCTGCCCGCGGCGACTTGCGACACGCCCGCGGCCACTTGCACCGGGGTGCTCCGGCTCGTCGTCGTGCCATCGCCCAACTGCCCGTAGGGGTTGTAGCCCATGGCCCATAGCGTCCCATCCGTCTTCACAAAGAAACTGTGATAGCCGCCAGCGGCGACTTGCGACACGTCCGTGGCGACCTGCACCGGCGTCAGGCGCCCCGAGGTGGTCCCATCACCCAACTGCCCGTAGGCGTTGTAGCCCATCGCCCAAAGCGTCCCGTCCGACTTCACAAACAGACTGTGATTGTCGCCTGCGGCCGCTTGCGACACGCCCGCGGCGACTTGCATCGGGGCGTTGCGTTGCGTGGTGGTCCCATCACCGAGCTCCCCGTTTCCGTTGTAACCCATCGCCCAAAGTGTCCCATCCGTCTTCACAAAGAAGCTATGGGAGCCGCCGGCCGCCACCTTCACGGCACCGGCTGAGGATGGCGAGTTGGCGGCCTGCCCGGTTCCGTTATAGCCCCAAGCCTGGAGGTAACTCGTGACCGGCACGGCCTCTTTGACTATGGAGTTGGCGTCCACGGACGAGAAGCCGAAATTGCCCGCCAGCGCGCGCGTCAACTCCCGGCCGTTAATGGGGCGAACACCGAGCTGCGCGTAACTGAACAGGCGCCCCGCCGTGGTGGTGGCGACGCCGGTCGCCAGGGCCTGGCCCGTGTAGAGTCCGGCAGTCCCGGTAACAACACCGTTCGCGAAGTTAAGGCCTCCTTGATGGGTGCCCAGGAACCAATACCAAAGGTCCAGCAACTTGGCGTCCGCGATCGGCGCGGCACTGATCTGGATGGCTGGTTCGGCGCCGGCAGCCGGGACGGTGATCCAGTGAACCCCGAGCAGATTCCGGCTGTCCTTCGCCAGAGCCTCGACTTGGACTTGGGCGAAATCCACCGACCAATCGGCCGCCATATTCCAGGTGAGGTGACGGGAGATATTCGTCGGCTGGTTCGAGCCGATGTTTGCGCTGGTGCCCTCCATGAATGTGCTCATGATCACGACGTCGCTCAGCGTGTTGCCGCCGTTCTTGAAGGCCAGCGCGCCCGTGGTAACCGTAGGGCTGTCGGCATCCGTCACCTGGTAGTCGATGTCCATCCACGCGGTACCCGCGCGTTGCGCGGCACTCAGAACCATGGGCTGCGGGATCGCGGGCGCCAGCAGCGAGTTTTGCACATTGGAATATTCCCTTTGGTAAACGCGGATGTGCGTGGTGTCGGGAGTGACAGCATAAAGGTCGCCCTTCTTGCTCACGGCGCAGCCACTATCGGTACTGAAGTAATCACGATAGTCGGTGATTAGGGTGAAAGCCGAATCGGCGACCGACCGATAACCCCAATAGGAATCCTTCCCGAGAATGAGGCCATCCGGCGAGATGGCGAATGGGGAACCATAGCCGTAGGGATTATAGAATGGGCTGCCCGAGCGCCGATACGTTCCATCCTCCGCGAGAACTCGGAGTGGCCAGGAACCACTGCTCCCGACATAGACCTCGCCACTCGCCGACCAAGCGATCGCCATTGGATTTCCATTGGGAAACTGACTTGGCAACGTGCCAGGCTCTCCCCACTTTTTGAGAAAGGCGCCCGCGGAATCAAAGACCTGAACCCGACTGTTCCCCGGGTCGCAGACATAAACGTGGCTGTTCTTATCCACCGCAATCATCGCGGGCGCATTGGCATTCGCCAGACTGAGTTGACCATCGCCCGTCCCCGGATCGCCCCACTCCCGGAGCAAAGTTCCCGCCGGATCGAAGACTTTCACCTTGGAGTCGCCCCAATCCAGCACATAGACGTTCCCGGATGGATCGCAGGCAATGCCCAAAATGTGAGTAAATGTCGCGGTGAACCGCCGGATGAAGACTCCGCCCTCCGTGAACTGGAGAACCTTCGTCGAGTAGCCGTCAGTCACCTCACCCACGTAGACCCCGCCGCTCCCAATGGCGATGGAGCGGAGGGCCTTGGTCGCCGTCGGGCTCGAGAATTCGAGCCCATCGTAGCGCCAGTTGTCCTGAGGCATCTGCTGGGCCAACGCGAAGGCTGGGCAGCCACAAAAAACAGCGGCCGCAAGAAGGCTAACGATTGACGAAGCGGATGAGTGCGTGATCATGGCGGTGGAGGGCGAAAGTCTTGAGCGAAGGAGAGGGGGACGATAAACGAACGGGCAGGAAATTTTGATCCGTTATGGGCAAGTCGAGCACGGCTTCCCGCTCCGTGCCGCCGCGCCGATGGCAGAGCTTCTCTCGGGATTGGCCGTCAATTTCACCTGTTGCCGTGCTTGCAGCGCGCTGTTCGTCTCGAGGAATCCGAGGTAACCCTTGATGCCCTCGTGCAGATAATAAATCGGCGTTTGCAACACGCCTTTCACCGTGTGCTGAATCGTCTCGTAACCCTCGCCACGCGCCGAGGCGACCAATAGTTTCCTGGCCGTGGGATGGGATTGCAGCAGCCGCCCCAGCGCCGGCAAAATGCTCTCGCCATCCTGCCCGGACGGAAGCTTGACGCTGTCCACAAAGGCGACTTTCCGCGTCGGGTCACTTTCCTCTCCAACCTCAACGATCAGCCACTCCGGACCCTGCGCGCCATAGAAATCGGGTGAAGACAGGGTTGCCACCATGGCAGAGTCACGCGAAACCCCGCTCAGCTTCCCGCCGGCCTGGCGCCACGCTGGCAGCCCGCCGCGCAGCACGCGGACGGAGCTGAAACCGGCCCTTCGCAGCGTGGCCGCTTTTTCCGCCAGCGCGGCATCCAGGTGCCCTTCGTTGAGCAGGACAATCTTTTGGTTTCTCAAGAAGCCCAGTGTCTTGAGCGTATGGAGGGAATGGTTCACGGATCCCGCGATGTAGGCCCGTTCGAATTTGCCCGGCTCGCGCACATCCACCAGCAACACCCCCATGGCCTTGGCTCCGGAGGTCACCAATTCTTTGGCTGGCAGGAAGAGGTCTGGAAACTCCAAACTTGGGTCGGGCGCCGCCAGCCCCACCGGGCGGCTGGGAGCCGCGGCGAGCGCCAAGAGGGCCCCCGCACGCGAGGGATCTCCGGATTTGACCATCCCCGAAAGCCGCAGCATTCGCGCTTCTTCTTTTCCGGCGGGTGTGCGCTGCGATAACGCCACGGTGACCTCGAAGCTTCCAGCCCGCAGGGCCAGATAGCGGACCGTGAGCCTTCGTGATGGACCTGCATCGGCGCTGGAAAGGGCGAGGATCTTCAGGCATGAGCACGAGCTCGCGGCCGCCTCGACCGGCATTTTGCCAAAACTCTGAAGGTCAATGCGCAGGGTATGCACTGCTCCCAATTCCAGCTCTCCCAACTGGAGCGCCGCTCCTCCCGGTCGCGCGAAATCGACAGCGTAGTTGGCCTCGCTCGGACGCGGCGCCCCGGCCACGGATGCTTCATTCTCCGGTGGAGAGAACGCGCTCTGCGGACCCGCAAAATAAACGAACAGAGCGGCCCCGGTCAGGAAAACCGCCACCACGAAAGCCAACTGGGGAAAGTTGCAGAATCGCTTCATGGCTTTTAATTATGCTGCCCGCCCCGGCGTGGCCCACTTGCGAGAGTACCAGCCGCGGCTCGTCCCGGAAGAAAATTTTTCTGAAGCGGTGGGCGGCTGGGCTGCGATTGCTTGGCGGAGTGATCAAATTCCCCCGTTGCCGCGGCGTGACGACTCTCGATGGAGCTCTCGGGCGAGAATCGCTCCCGCCGCGGCCAGGAGGCAAACGTCGCGGCCCAAAGCCATCCAGGTTTTTGCGAGTGATGGCTCGCCACCTCCGAAACAACCGCAATCCACCACCAGTCCTCGCACCAAAGCGGACGCCAACGCCAAACCGAACAGGGCGGTAAGACTCACTGCCGCCAGCGGTCCGGCGCGTCGCGGCCAGCCCGCGAGCAGCATCAGCGCCGTCAGGAGCTCGAATAGCGGGACGCCAAGCGCCACGGCGCTGATTCCCCAAAGCGGAAGCAGTTCGAACGAAGCGATACTGTCGGCAAAACTGAAGGGATCCTGGAGCTTCGGCCATCCGGAGAGGCCAAAGACTCCCGCAAGCATTACGCGCAGTCCGAGTTCGACAAACGCCGCCGGCTTCATTCCCTTGTCGATTCTCTCTCCTCCGGCAAATGTTGCTCCCTCCAGTGCCTCCAGCCGCCACGAAAAATTGCGATGTTCGTAAATCCAAGCGGCGCCAACGCATGGGCGACTAATGCACTGTCCTCACACCTGCTCCCATCGCAGTAAAGCACTAGCAGGCGCGTTTTGTTGGCCTCCAGAAGCGCGCGATTTTCGTGGTATGCGGCTCCGAAGCCTTCGCGGGGTAAAGAGATGGCGGTGGGGATATGTCCCAGACGATAAAACAGGGCCGGCCTTGCATCGAGGATCAGGGCGTTCCCGGCGCGAATCGAATCTTGAACCTCTTGGAGACTCATTTGCCGCGCCGCACCATGTGCTTGGTTACTGACCGTATCTTCGCTGGTCACCTCCGCTACGGCCGCCGTCAGGCGCTGGAGCTTCGATTCGTAAATCAACGGCAATGGGCGCGTTCGGGCGGAGTTGATCAGAATCCCCAAGCCGGCGGCGCACCCGGCCAGGGAGAGAAGTCCCACGAAATCTAAAGCCAATTTCCGCACCAGCCTGCGAGTTGAGCCATGGGAAGACATTGGAACCGCCCCCCCGGTAGCTCTCCAGGGAGGGAGATGCAAGCGTTGCAACGCCATCTGGCCGCCGCCAAACCTAAAAATAGAAATATAAAAAAGTGCTCAATCGAGATTGGAAAAAGTGCTCGCGGATGTTAGTCTCGGTTCCATGGTGGAAGCTTTCCGGTCGCCTGATGTTTCGCCGAGCCGCGTGATCGAGGCATCAGACTCGCATCCAATCGCGCCGTCCCGCCGTCGCGCCATCACTTTCCATCCGTCTCACCTGACACACCGGACAAAAACCCCCGATTTTTCGCGAGACTGTTCAATTTCCCGACACCAATGACGCTCATAATGGAACTTTTCAGTTCCAGAATGTGCAACAATCCAACCCCTGCGCTCCGCTGAAGGCCTCGGTGCTCGCGGTCGCCTGAGGCGGCGAATTCCTCCGCGCCACCATCCCGCCTGCTTGCGTTCCTGGCTCGGCCCGTCACATTTACCCCATCATGCCGCAATTCCGCTACACGGCGCGCAGCGCGGACGGGAAACTGGTCGATGGCGTGGTCGAGGGAAACGATCGCTCGGCTGCCATCCGGCAGGTGGAATTGCAGCGCTGTGTGCCGATCAAAATCGAGCCCGTGGTGGCGGCGGCCAGCGGCGGTGCCGCCCCGGCGGCGCGCAAGCCGGCGGCGAAACCGAGCACGAAAAGTCCGGATGTAAAAACCTCGCCGGAACGCTCCAACCCTTCGCATTCCGTCGGCCCGGTGCAGACGATGTCGCACGGGCAGCAATACCTGTTCACCGAGCAGCTCGCGCACCTGCTCGGCGCCGGCATGACGCTCGATGAAGCGCTCGGCATTCTCGTCCGCCGGATGAAGCATCCGCGGCTGCAGGGCATCTCGAAGAGCCTGCACCAGGCGCTCATCGATGGCCGCAGCCTTTCGCAAGCCTTGCGCGACTACCCGCGCATCTTTTCGCCGCTCTATGTGAACCTCGTGGCGGCGGGCGAAGCGAGCGGCGCGCTGGCCGATATCCTGCGCCGCCTCGTGGGCCATCTTTCCGAGCTGAAAGGCCTGCGCGATCGCGTGCAGCAGGCGCTCATTTACCCGGCGCTGCTGGTGATCGCCGGCCTCGGGCTGATCGTCGTTTTCATTACCGTGATGGTCCCGCAGCTCACCGGCTTCTTCAAGGAGACGGGGGGCACGATGCCCACGCCGACGCGCATTTTGCTCCAGGCGAACGACGCGATCACTCACTACTGGTGGGCGTTCCTGATGGGCCTGGCCGGGCTCTGGGTGGCCTTCAAGGCGTTCACCCGCTCGCCGCAGGGGCGCAAGGCGTGGGACACCTTCATCTGGAAAATCCCCGTCTACAGCGCCGTGGTGCGCTACCGCTTTTACGCCCAGTTTGCGCGCACCCTCGGGACGCTGGTGGAAAACGGCGTCACCCTCCTCCGCGCGCTGGAGCTCCTCGAGGATATCGCCGGCAACGAGTTCGTGCGCCAGCGCATGAGCGAGACGCGACGAGCGGTGGTCGATGGCGCCACTCTCTCCACCGCGCTCGGCGAGCAGCACATCTTCCCCGAGCTTTTCATCGACATGATGGCCGTGGGCGAACAAACCGGCCGCTTCGGCGCCACCATGAACAACATCGCCGACGTGTACGAGCGCGAGCTCGATAAGCAGGTGAAAATCATGTCGGCCCTCATTCCGCCGCTGGTCATGATGGTCGTCGCGCTCGTCGTCGGCTTCGTCGTCTTCGGCATCCTCAGCGCGGTGTTCAGCCTGACCACCAATCTGCGCGGCGCGGTGCGGTAGGGGAGGGGTGGGCGTCCGGGACGGCCACTCTACCCGCGGGCGCGGAGATCGTGGGGCCGGACCTCTCCACGCTGGCGGCGCCAGCCCCGACCCTGCCCGTCGCAATCGACTTCAGCGCGCCGAATCCTGCACCAGCGCCACGCGAAAACCGCCGTGGAGGAAGCGGGTAGTGGGAGGATCGAAACGGCGGCAGGAAGTAAGCAGATCGGAGGGGCCGGAGTAGAACCAGGAGCCGCCGCGCATCACGCGGTGCTCTTCCTTGGCCGGGTCGTACCAGTCCTCGCACCACTCCCACACGTTGCCACCGAGGTCATAAATGCCGAGCGGGTTGCGCTCGAAGCTCTTGACCGGGGCGGTGGTCGCGTAGGCGTCGTGATAACCTTCGAGGGCGGGCCAGTTGAACTTTTCATGGGCGGCTTCGTCGCCGTAGTTGCCGGCGTATTTGGTGGGCAGAAGCGCGGCGCCCCACGGGTAGCCGGGAAGCTTGCCGTTCTTGGCCGCGGGCGTCGCGCCGGCCTCTTCCCGCGCGCCGATCCCCGCCGCACAACTCCACTCGTGGTCGGTCGGCAGTCGATACGTCTTGCCCTCTTTCCGCGAGAGCCATTGGCAAAACCGCTGGGCATCTTCGTAGCTCACGTTCACCACCGGATGATCGCCGCCGCTGCTTACGGGCACTTTGTCGAGCTCGGTCCTCTGCCACTCTTCGTTCACGCCCTCGGTCGCGCTGGCAAAAGCCGCGTAGTCGCGCTTGCGCGTCTCGTGCACGCACATCAGCACTTTCGTCCCCGGTACCGGCACAAACTCCATCTCGAGGGAGTTTTCGATGAGGATTTTTTTGGGCTTCACCGCTGCGGCTTCGGGCTCGCGCGAGCGGGGCGTGGGAGTGGGAGTGGCCGCCCGGGCGGCAAGCGCCGGACTTGGGGTGGCCGCAGTTGGCGCTGGCCCGCCCCGCCCACTCGACAGCCTGGGCGCGAGCTCCTGGTTTGCCACCCAGGCGGCTCCGGCGGATAAGATGAGCAGCATCGCCAGCTTGAGCCACCATGGCCAGGATGAGCGGGGTGGCTCGGAATGATGGAAAACCGGGGGACGAGGCATGAGAGGACGATAGCTTCAATGCGGCGGGTGAGAATCCTTCAAGCTCGGCGCCGACGCCACCCCTCCGTTCCCACAAAAAATTAACGCGACCAACTTCGCCCCCGGCCTATAGTCGCGTTCCCACGTCATGAAACCAGACGCACTCATCTCCCTCCTGCGGCGCAATGCGCGGGCTTCCAATTTCGATTTGGCCGGCGAGCTCAATACGTCCGAGGAGGTCGTGGCCGAGGAAATCGCGCGGCTGGAGCAAGAGGGCGTGATCCTTGGGTACCAGGCGATCGTCGATCCGCAGAAGGTGAACTCGGGCAACGGTGACGGCGGTGATCGAGGTGAAGATCACGCCGGAGCGCGGCGGCGGCTTTGATCGGCTGGCGAAGCGGATCGCGAAGTTCGACGAGGTGCAGAGCTGCTACCTGATGAGCGGCGGCTACGATCTGCTCGTCGTGATCGAGGGGCAAGACCCTGCAGGATGTTTCGACGTTCATCTCGGAGAAGCTGAGCACGATCAAAGGCGTCATCTCCACGGCCACGCGTTTCCGGCTGAAGGCGTACAAGGAAAACGGCGTCGCGCTGCATCGCGAACAGCGCCGAGGAGCGGCTCGCGGTCACCCCGTAGCGTCCACTGATCAACCGAGCAAGATCGCCGAGCATGTCCGCGACATCCCGAAATCCGGCATCCGCGAGTTCTTCGACATCGTGGCGCAGCGAGAAAGACGTCATCTCCCTCGGCGTCGGCGAGCCCGACTTCGATACGCCGTGGCACATCCGCGAGGCGGCCATCTATTCGCTCGAGCACGGCCGCACGCACTACACGTCGAACCTCGGCCTGCCGGAGCTGCGCAGCTCGATCTGCCGCTACGTGCACAAGCACTTCGAGCGTCGCCTACGATCCGCGCACCGAGGTCATCATCACCGTCGGCGTGTGCGAGGCGATCGACCTCGCCCTGCGCGCGCTGCTCAATCCGGGCGACGAAGTGCTCTACCACGAGCCGTGCTACGTGAGCTACTCGCCGAGCGTCGTGCATGGCGCACGGCAAGCCGGTCGCGGTCGCCGACGCGCGCGGAGGACAACTTCCGGCTCACCGCCGAGGCGCTGGAGAAGACGATCACGCCGCGCTCGAAGGTGCTGATGCTCAATTTCCCGTGCAACCCCACCGGCGCCACGCAGACGCGCGCCGAGCTGGAGAAGATCGCGCGGCTCTGCATCGATCACGATCTCATCGTGCTCACCGACGAAATCTACAGCGAGCTGACCTACGACGGCGCCGAAGCACGTCTCGCATCGCGCTCGCTGCCCGGCATGCGCGAGCGCTGCGTTTTCCTGCACGGCTTCTCGAAGGCGTTTGCGATGACCGGCTTCCGCATCGGCTACGCGTGCGCGCCCGCGATCGCTCACCGACGCGATGATGAAGATCCATCAATACGCGATCCTCTGCGCGAACACGATGGCGCAGGACGCGCGCGATCGAAGCGCTCGAACACGGCGCGAAGCGACGTGGAGGCGATGCGGCGCGAATACGAGCGGCGGCGCAACTACATCGTGCGCGCGTTCAACGACCTCGGCCTCGACCTGCTTCAAGCCGCTCGGCGCGTTCTACGTCTTCCCGAACATCACGCAGCACCGGCCTGACCAGCCGCGAGTTTTCGCTCGGCCTGCTGGAGAAAAAGAAAGTCGCCTGCGTGCCCGGCGGCGCCTTCGGCGCCGAGCGGCGAAGGCTTCGTCCGCTGCTGCTACGCGACCAGCCTCGAGCAGATCAAGGTCGCGATGGCGCGCGTGGCGGATTTCGTGGACGAAGTGAAGGCCGGGAAAAAGCCGGCCGAGCTCGCGCGAGCCTAGCTCTCACCTCACGCGGAGATGGCCTCGCCCGCGCCTACGTTTACTACCCGCCGCCTGGCCATGGGCGCGAAGCTCGCGCTGCTCGGCATCGTGATCAATGCGGTCCTCGCCGCGATCAAGATCACCTCCGGCATCATTGGCAACTGCTACGCGCTGATCGCGGATGGCCTGGAGTCGACACTCGATATTTTCAGCTCACTCGTGATCTGGGGCGGGCTCATGTTTGCCGCGCGCCCGCCCGATGCCACACACCCCTACGGCCACGGCAAAGCGGAGCCGCTCGCCGCCGTCGTGGTCGCGGTCATGGTCATCTTCGCCGCGTTCGGTCTCGCCGCGCAGAGCATCCGCGAGATCGTCACCCCGCACCACGCGCCCGCGCCATTTACGCTCGTGGTGCTCGTGGTGGTGGTGGCGGTGAAAGAGCTGCTCTTCCGCCGCGTGCTGCAATCCGCCGAAACGATGGGCAGCACCGCCGTGAAGACCGACGCCTGGCATCACCGCGCCGACGCCATCACTTCCCTCGCCGCCTTCATCGGCATCTCCATCGCGCTCCTCGGCGGCCCCGGCTTCGAGCCCGCCGACGATTGGGCCGCCCTCTTCGCCTGCGGCCTCATCGCGTACAACGGCTGGAAGCTCCTCATCCCTTCGCTCAACGAAACCCTCGACGTCGCCCCGCCCCCGGCGGTCGAAGCCGGCGTGCGCGACCTTGCCCGCGCCGTCCCCGGCGTCGCCGGCATCGACAAATGCCGCGTCCGCAAAATGGGGCTCGATTTCTACGTGGATATCCACGTGCAGGTGGATGGCGAAATGTCCGTCCGGGAAGGCCACCGCATCGCGCACGAAGTCAAAGACGCCGTGCGCGCCGCCAATCCCGCGATCGTCGACCTGCTCGTCCACATCGAGCCCGCGGCGAGAGTCCCTACGGGATAGTCGTCGAGATGATCGCGGTGGTCTTGTCCGTGAAAGTCGCTTTCCAGACGATCTGGCCGGCGTCGTTGAAGCTGCGCGTGACCCCCTGGCTGCCGGAGGCGGCGCTGAGGACGGTGAAGCTCTTGACCGTTTTGCCGCCGATCGAATCGCCGGTGCGGAAGAGCAGGCGCTGGGCGCCGGTGTAGTCGATGGCCCAAACGCCGATGGCGTTGGCCGACGTCACGTTGCCTTTGCGCGGCACCAGCGTCGCGGCGAAGATCGGCCCGCGGCCGGCGGCGACCGCGAGGGAGGTGAATGATTTCCACTGCGCGCCGGGCAGGCCGGCGGGCTCGTCCGCGCCGCGGGCGAGGAGCCGGAGCGAGCCGCCGGCTGGACGCCACCAAAGGCTGGAGGCGGCAGGGCCGCGCAGGCCCCGGCTCGCCAGCGAGGCGGGGAAGGCGAGCGCGCCATCCGCCGCGAGCACGGGGTCTTTCAAGAGGCTGAAGGTCGCGCCTGTGCCGCTGGCGGTTTCGGTGGTGCGGACGAGCGGGGCGAAAGCGCCGCCGGTGGTCATCGTGAAGATTCCGCGCGCGTTGGCTTTGCTGAGGCCGCTCGCGGTGCCGCCGAGCGTGGCAAGGAAGCCGAGATGCCCGGTGCCGGTGAAGGCGGGATAGGCGTAGCTTTGGAAGTAAGCGTCCGCCATGGCCGGCGCGCCGGCCGCCCCGGCGCCGCTGCTGGAAAACATGGCCAAGCCGCCGTTGAAATCGATGCTCAGCACCGCTTGCGTGTTGTCGGTGAAGATGGCGAGCGCCTGCACGGAAGAGACCGCGCCCTGCTGCAGGAAGGCGCCGCGGCCCTGGCCCGGCGAGCCGTTCCCAACCGAGAAGCTGACGAGCGTCTTGATCGTTTTTTGATCGATGACCTGGCCTTCCCGCAAGAGCGGCGTCAGCCCGTGCGTGGCGTCAGCCGCCCAGAGCCCGGCGTCGCTGGCGGCCGTCGTTTTCGGAAGGCCGGAGCCGGGGCTGAGCTGCGCGAGGAAAGCCACGCCGTGGCCCGCCACCGCGACCGAGCTGAAGCTCTTGAAGGTGGCGCCGCCCGCCGCGGCCATCGGCACGCCGGTGCGCGCGATCACCGCCAACTGGCCATTGGGGGCATCGCTGAGCACCGCGGTGGCGCTGGCCTTCGGCACGCCGGAGAGCTGCGCGATGAAGGCGACGCGGCCGCCGTCGATCACGGGATCGCGGAACGACTGGAGCTTCGCCGGGCTCGCGCCCGCCGGCTCATCGCCGGCCTTGGCGACGAGCCGCGGCCCGGCGAACACGCCGCTGCCTTTCCCCGCGGACACGCTGGACCACTGCGCGGCGACGGCGATCCGGCCCTCGGCGTCGATCGCCGGTAGGCCGAAGGAGGTGAGCTCGGCATCGGCGGGCGGACCACCGGCCGTGCCGGCGGCGGGGGGAGCGGATTTTTGCGAGTAGACGACTTCGCTCGCGGGGGCCAGCGGACGGACTTGCACGGTGAAACTGGCTGAACCCGTATTATTGCTGCCGTCGGTGGCCGTGATCGTCACGGTCACCACGCCGGGGCTCACATCCGAGAGCGCGGGAGGATTTTGCGTAATGGTGACGCCGCCGCCGGCATCGGTAACGCTGGCTTGCCCGCGATAGTCCGGCAGCGGGCCGGTGCTGATCATGCGCGGCGAAAAGCTTCCCGTGACGCTTGGCGCCGTGGTGTCGCGCACGGTGATCTTGAACGTCGCGGTGCCTTCATTCCCAGCTTCGTCGACGGCGTGCGCGGTCACCATCGTCTCCCCGATCGGGTACAAGGCATTGAGATTGGGCGTGAGGGTGATCGTCGGGTTTGCGGTCACCGCATCGGTGACTTCGACGAACGGCAGGACCGTGGCTCCGGCTGGGCTGCTCGCTTCCGCGACGATATCGGCGATCGGCATCACCACCGGCGCAATCGTATCGCGCACCCTCACGGTGAAGCTGCCGGTCGAGGTGTTACCGGCCTCGTCCTTCGCGGTCACCTGCACCGTCGTGGTGCCCAAGGCGAAGGTGCTGCCGTTCGCCGGCGCGTAGGTGATCACCGGGGCCGCGGTCACTTCGTCGGTCGCGGTCGCGACGGGGAAAGTCACGTCGGCGCCGGCGGCGCTGGTGGCCTCGGCGATGACGTTCGCCGGCAGCGTGAGTACGGGCGCGGTGCCGTCGGCCACGGGCACGGTGAAGGCGAGCGTGCCCGCGTTGCCCGCCGCGTCCATGGCCGTCAAAGTCACCGCGACCGTTCCTGCGGTTTGCATCGTGCCGGGCGCCGGCGCCTGGGCGATCGCGCCCACCACCGCAACGTTGTCGCTGGCGCTTGCTTGCGCGGCGTAGTCCGGCAGCGCGACCACGCCGCCCGCCGCGGTGGAAAGCGAAACCGGCAGGAACCCGCCCGCCGGCGCGCTGACCACCGGCTGCGTCCGGTCCGTGACGGTCACGTGGACGATCGCCTGCGCCGTATTCCCCGCGGCATCGGAAAGGGTGATCGTGATATCGTTCGGCCCGAGGGGCAGCACCGCCGCGGCCGCGGGGAGTTGCGTCATGCCGGTCACGGCGACGTTGTCGGTCGCCACCACTTCCGGCAGCAGATCGGGCGCGATGCCGGTGCCGCTGGCGCCGGCGGAAATCGTGCGATCCTGCGGTGTGGTGGTGAACACCGGCAGCGTGCCGTCGTTCATGTTCACCGCGAAGGTCAGCTTGCCGATGTTGCCCGCGGCGTCGGCGGCCTCGAGGGTGACATTCACCGTGCCGACGGGGTAGGCGCCGCCCGGCGCGGGCGTCTGCGTGATGAGGCCCTCGACCGCGACGTTGTCCGTCGCGGAAGCTTGCGCGAGGTAGTCCGGCAGGATCGCGGTGCCGGCCGCGCCGGTGGCGATGTTTGTCGGGGTGAAGCCGCCGAGCGGGCCGGAGAGCACCGGCGCCGTGCCGTCCGTGATGGTCGAGTCAAACTCGAGCGTGCCGACATTCCCGGCGGCATCGCGGGCGGTGAGAATCACGCGCACCATCCCCACCGGTTGCGGGCTATTCGGCGCGGGCGTTTGCGTCACCGTCCCCTCGAGGCCGACGGCGTCGGCCACCTGCGCCTGCGCGGCGTAATCCGGCAGTGGCACGGTTCCGCCGAGCCCGGTCGCCAGCGTGAGCGGCGTGAATCCTCCGGCCGGCGCGCTTAAGACGGGCGCGGTCGTGTCCCTCACCGTGATCTTGAAAGTGCCGGTGCCCTCGTTGTTCGCCGCATCTTTCGCGGTGACGGTGACGTTGGTCGCACCGATGCCGAAGGTGCTGCCGCTGGCCGGCGAAGCCATAATCGAGGCCACGCCAACCGCATCGGTCGCGGTGGGCGTAAAATTGACCACCGCGCCGGAAGCGCTCGCGGCCTCCACCGTGCGGTCCGCCGGGCCGGTGACCATCGGCGCCGTCGTATCCTGCACGAGCACATCGAACGAGCCCGTGCTCGAATTTCCCGCGGCATCCGTGGCGGTGACCAGCACCGGAGTCGTGCCCAGCGTGAAAGCCGATCCGCTCAACTGCGAGTAGCCGATGGTGGTGGGCGAAGCATCGCTCGCCGTGGCATTCGGATAAGGGACACTCGCGCCGGCCGCGCTGCTCGCCTCCGCGGTCTGCATGGGCGGGAGCGTCAGCACCGGCGGCGCCGTGTCGATCTTCACCTGGCTGGCATCGGAGGTGGCAGTGACGGCCGTCGCCGCATTGCCCAGGACATCCTGCGCGGAGATGGAAAACGCGGCGACCCCTTGCGGCGCCCCGGCGCTCGTCGTCAGCGACGCAGACCACGCCGTGCCGCCGCCGCTCACACTCGCGGCGCTGCCGGCGATGCTCACCGCCGGAGACTGCAGCGGCTCATTGGATTGAAAGCTGACAGTGATCGTGTTGCCCGCCCTGGCGTACGCGGGGTTCACGTTGGTGGAGCTAATGCTCACCGGCGAGAGCACGGGCGGAGTGTTATCCACCGAGAAGGTGGCGCTTGGGCCGGCCGCGCCGGCGCTGTTGCCGGCCAGGTCCGTGGCGGTCCCCGCGGCGATCGAGAGGCCCAGCGTGCCGGTGCCGGTGATGCTGGAAACGGTCACCGTGCGCGAGGCGCCGGTCCCGCTCACCCCCACCACGCCATTCGCCGTCCCCGTCTTGTTCAGCGGGATGTTCGCCGCCGCCAGGGTGGCCGCGCTGAAATTCGTGTCGCTGTACGTCACCGTGAAATTCACCGGCCCCGCCTTCGTGGCGGAAAGCGACGGCGCGCCGATGCCGATCGAGGGCGGCACCGTATCGTACGTGACGCTCGCCGTCGTCGAAGCCGTGTTCGGATTGCCCGCGCCATCTTGCGCGGCGTTCGCGACGACCGCGCACGTGACCGCGCCGTTGGCCGTGGGAGTGACCGGAATCGACCAGGCGGCGCCGCTGCCGGTCAGCGTTCCCTTCGTGCCATTCGTCACCGAAATCCCGGCCGCGGTGAAATTCACCACCGGCTCCGAGAACGTGAAGTTGAAATCGATCGGCGCGTTCTTCGTGAACGTGCCGGTGGGCACGACCGTCACCGACGGCGGCACGGTATCCGCGATCGCGCTCACGGTCGCGTCCGCAAACGTTCTCACCTCCCCGTCATCGGCGGTGAGGCGGAGCACGTAGGTTCCGGCCGCGGGTAAGACCGTGGTGGTATCGCTGGCCGTCGCGTCCGCGAAAGTCACCGTGGCCGGCCCGCTGCGCTGCGTCCACTGAAGCGTCGTGGCGGCGGTGAGCGACGGCAGCGCGTCCTCCGTGATCGTGCCATCGAGCGCGCAGGTCGTATTCACTGGCACGCTGGCCGGCGCGCTCACGGCTACCCCCGGCCCGGTATTGTCGGGCGTGCCGATGATGCGCACGTTGTCGATCAGCGCGGTATTGAGCCGGGCGGTATTCGCCGACATTACCGCCAAGCCGGCCAGCACATCCGTGGGCATCGCGATGGTGGTGGTCGTGCCCCGTTGCGTCCACGTCGCGCCATCCGGCGAATCGTACGAGCTGAAACTATTCCCGCTGCGCACCACGCGCACCCACCACGCCGGCGTGGCGCCGCTGAAGGTGCTCGCGGCAGCCGTGGCGCCCGCGGTCGAGCGCGTATTGCGGCTATCGAGATTCGCAAAGACCGGCGCAAGCAGCATCGATTCATAGCGCGCGTTCGCCGCCGTGCTTTCGCGCAGCATCACGCCCACCCGCGCCGTGGTGCTGGTGTTCGGCACGTACCGCACCCGCGCGATGATTTCGCCGTCGCCATTCAAGCGCCGGCTGCGCAGGAAGAATGAATCCGCCGTGGAGGTGAGGGTGCTCCCCGTGCCATTCACCGCGTGCAGCCCATTTTGCTCCGTGCCGCTGCCAGGCAGCGCCACCGTGCCGATATCCGTGTTCGTCCACGGCAGGATCGCCGCGCCCGCGAGCACCGTGAGATCGCTCGTCGTCGTGTTCGTTCCATCGCCCGCCGTGAGCCGCAGCACGTAGGCGCCGGCGGCGGAGAAAGTCGCGTCCGTGTCCGGTTGCGACGCCGCGCTGAAGGTCACGGTGCCCGGCCCGGAGACCTTGCTCCAGGCCGTCGTTAGCGAAGCCGCCGCGCCGTCGTCCACCACGCTCGTATCGATGCTGAGGCCCGCGCCGCTCGGGATCGCCGACGTCGCCGTTTTTGGCGAAACGACCTGGATAAACGGCGGGTTGTCGCTCTGCGCGTCGCCGATGAAAACCGTCGCGCTCGCCTGTGCCGCGGGCAGGGAATTGCTCGAGGCGGCGAGCGAGACCACCACGGTTTCCACTGCTTCCACCGCGCCGTCCGCCAGCGAGGTGAGCGTGAGCGTCGCCGTGGCCGCGGCATCCGGAATCGTCACGCTCGCCGGCAGCGCGGTGAAATCGACGCCGCTCGAAGCCGTGCCGCCGACCGTGATCGGCACCACGAGCGCGCCAGCCGTGCGGCCATACCGGCGCACGGTGAATTGCGCCGTCTTCGTCCCCTCGTACGCTACGGCGTCGCTCGCGGTGATGGTGACGCGCGGCTCATTGTCCACGATCAGGCAGGTGTATTGCGTGGCCGTGCCGGTGATCGCCGCACCGGTCGCATTGCGCAAGGTAAGCGTGAGCGTCTCGAGATCCTCGGCGATGTTATCGTCGATGATGGTGATCGGGATCGACTTGACCATCTCGCCCGAGGCGAAATCGAGCCGTCCGGCCGGGCAGAGGTAGTCCACGCCGTTGCCGAGCGCCGTGCCGGCGAGCACTCCGTACTCCACCGAAAACGCCGTGCTCGCGGTGCCCGTGCGAGTCACGTCGACCGTGAAAGCGCCCGCGTTCTCCTGCTTCACGATGCTGCTCGTGCTGAACCCGACGCTGGTCGAGAAGCCGGTGTCGTTATCCGCGATCGACATGGTCGCGCTCGGGACCTCGATGCCGTAGGTGGCCGGCTGCGCCGTATCGGGCAGCAGCGTCACCACCACCGTTTCCGTACCTTCCACGTCCGTATCGTTGACCGGCGTGAGATCCGCATACGCGCCGATTGCCGCCGCCGGAATCGTCACCGTTCCCGCGAGCTGCGCGTAATCCGCGCCGGCCGTCGCCGAGCCGCTCACCGCATAGTTCACGGTGAGCGCAGTCGTGGTGCTTCCGCTGCGCGAGAAAAAGAATTTGCCCGCCAGCGTTTCGCTCACCGCCGTGCTGCTCGTGGAAACGCTCACCATATTCGCGACGTCGTTGTCGCGGATCATCACGCTGGCGCTGTTTTGCAGGTCCACCGTATAGGCCGGGTCCGGCAGGATCGTCACCACCACGTTCTCGGCGTTCTCGAGCGCGGTGTCATTGATGGGCACCACGCTGACCGCGGCGGTGTTGTTTTTGCCCATCGAGAGCGTGCCGGTGAGTGCGTTGTAATCGCTCCCGCTCGTCGCCCTGCCGCTCACCGCGTAGCGTACGGCGATATTGCCGGTGCCGGTGCCGGTTGTCGTGAAGAGAAAGCTTCCGTTGTCCGCACCCTCGGTCGCGCTGCCATCGGAGGCGCCCACCGTCACCACCGGGAGATCGCCGTCATCCGTGATCGTCACCGTGGCGTTGCCCGTGCCGGAGACCTGGTAGTTGATCCCGCTGCGGAGCTGCAGCGTCACCGTCTGCGCCGGTTCGCCGTGGGAATCATTGATCGGGATGATCGTCGCCGTTGTCGTGGCGCTCCCGGCCGCGAACGTGGCGAACCCGGACAACGCCTGGTAATCGAGCCCGTGCATCGACGTCCCTCCGATGCCGTAAAACACCGTCAGGGCGGCGGAGGTATCGCCCGTGCGGGTGAAGGCAAACGTACCGGTATCGCCATTTTCGTTTGCCGTCGCGTCCGAGGCCGCCAGCGCGACGACGTTCATGTCGTCGTCGACGATCTTCACCGTCGCGGTGCCTGTCCCCACCACGTAATTCGCGTTCGTAGGCAACACGAGCGTCACGATCTCGATCCCTTCCGGCAGCGCATCGTCGATCGCCGTCACCGGAATGTTCACCTCGTTTGACCCGGCCGGGATCGTCGTGCTGAGCGCGATCGCATTGAGTAGTCGCTGCCGCTCGTGGCGTTATTGCTGCCGGCGGTGGTGACCAGCCCGAGCGTGACGCTCAAATCCGCTGCCGTGCTGCCCGCGCGTGAAACCGTGAATTGCCCCGCCGCCGTCCCGTTTTCCAGTCGCTTCCGGGCCGGTCGCCACGATGTTGACGCGCGGTTTGGTCGAATTCGCATCGGCGATCGTGACCGTGGCGGTCTGCGGGCCGGTGGGTAGATAACTGCCGCCGTTCACGAGCGACATCACCACCGTCTCCGGCCCTTCCTGCAGCGCATCGGTGACGCCCGTAATCGTCACATCCAGGGTCGCACTGCCTGCGGGGATGGTGAAGTTCTCCAGCGGCGAAGGCGTCGTGCCGGCCACGGGAGTGCGCGTATAGTCGCTCGTGAAAAGTGCGACGCCGCTGAAGTCCGTGTACACCGTGAGCGCGGCGCTGGTGTCGCCTGTGCGCGTGATGCGAAACAGCCCGGTATCGCCGGATTCATTCGCGCTGGCATCCACGGCCTCGATGCTCACGAACGTGCCGGCCGCCGCGGTGAAATTCTTCGCTGTCTGGTTCGGGCCGACCGTCACGGGGTTTGAAAAACCTGGCGTGAAGGCATACCCGCCCTTGAGCGCGCTCAGGGTCACGCTGCCCGTGGCGAGGTTGGTGATCGTGTACGCGCCGTCGCTGTCCGTGTATGCCCAGCGCATCAAGGTGCCGGTGAGCCCGTTCGAGACGCGCACATCGCGCACCGGCGCGCCGCCGCCATCGGTGAGCACGCCGCTGATCGTGAACGTCGTCGTCGGGTTGCCTACGGTGATTAGCACCGATTTCACGATCGAGCCGCCCTTCATGTCGCTCACCGTGCAGCGCACCGCAGTAGTACCCCGCGGCTGGGTAAGTCTTGTTCTGCGTGGCGCTGTTGTTCGTGGAAAAGCTGCCCCCGCTGAAGCTCGTGAGCTTGTCGCCGAATTCCCAAGAGTACGCCAGCGTGCCGCCCTCCGGGTCGGTCGGCGTCCGCCGTGAAATTCACCGTGCCGCCCGCGGTGATCGTCGTCGCGCTCGCGTTCAGCGTGAGGGTAGGCGGCAGATTGCCTGGAAACGCGCCCACATTCACCACCACGTCCATCGCTTCCGGCGTGGTGCCGGCTTTCGCCACCGGCGTGATGTGGATGCCTGCTTGCGCATCGGAAAAGGTGCGGCCGATCACCAGCGGCGCGTCTTCGCAGCCAGTCCGGCGTGCCGGGCGTCATATCGAGAACCTGCGTGCCGCAGATTGCTCCCTAGCGTCGTGCCGTTGTCGCGCCGTTGCCGTCCCCCCAGGGGCTCCAATTGATCGACAGGCCGTTCATCCACCACGGGTTCGTCGAAAACTTCTGCCGAAACTCCAGCCAGTAATCGCGGTCCGCGTCCTTCGCCACTTTCAACGAATAGCGCCGCGCCGGGTCCTGGCTCGCCTGATCGAGCTGGAAGAGCCGGTAAGTGCCACTCCGCAGCACCGTGTGATAGTTTTCCGGACTTGATCCACTGGAGCTGCTCCTTCATCGACGCATTGAAGTGCCCCGCGCTGCCGCTGTTCCCCATCACGTCCTTGATGTTCCCGTACTCCACGTTCGCCCCCGGCCCGATCACGCTCTCGCCGTTCGTGTTCCAGTGATTCGAGTGCCACACGCCGAGATTGTGCCCGATCTCGTGCTCGAAGGTCCCGATCGACGTCGTCTTCAGCCAGGCGTTCGGCCCGTTCACGTTGCCCAGCCCGCCGAACGACCCCGGCCCGCCAAAGTAGATGATGGTGAAGTGTTGGAAATCCTCCGGAGGATAGCCCGCCGCGCGCGCCGCCTCCTTGGCGTCGTTCATGATCGGGCCGTTGCTGCCCGTCGTATTGTAATCGTCGATGTACCACTGCTCCGTGCGCGGCAGCGTCAGCAGCGGCGTGACCGTGCCGAAAAAGCTCAGCCGCCCATACGACTGCTCCTGGAAGTAGTCGGTCAACAGCCGGATGTTCGCGTATGCGGCGGCCTCCGTCTGCGGCTCCGCCAGACGGTCCGGAAAATTCACCCGCATGTAAAGCATCTTGCGCGTGCCGGAGCTGAACGTCGACCCGGAAATCGGGAACGAACCCGTCGCCGCCGCCGGCCCGCCCGTCGCGCCCTCCGCCGCATTTTCCGCCGCGAAAATGTCGTCCACCACTTGCCGGAAATGGCCGCCGTCGCAGAGATAAATGATCTGCCGGCCCACCTCCACCGCCGGTGTCTCCGGCGTGATCGCCGGCAGCGCTTCACCCTGTGCGGTCGGCACGTCCACCGCCGTCGTCTTCCCCGAGACCGGGCACTTCTTCACCGGCGTTTTCGCGGGATCGGGCCTTTCGCCAACCTCCAGCGGGCGCCCCGGCAGCTCATCCAGCGCGAGCCGCAAATCGATTGCCACGCCGTTTGCGTTGATCGCGGCGCGTCGTTTTCTGCCGCGAGCGCTGCCCATACACCGATGCCCGATATTCGCGCCCATCGATCGTCACAAACCTGCGCGCGATCGGCTCCTCCGGCGCGCTATCCGGCGAAACCGCCAGCACATCGAGCGGCCCCGCTGCCGCTCACCCGCTCCTCCAGCAGCGACACCACCTCCGCTGGCAACTCCTGCCGCAGCACCATCGGCACCGCCTGCTCCAGCGCCTTCTTCGGGTCCGCGATGATCAGCGCCTTCAGCGCCGCCCGATGCGCCTGCGCCAGCCGCACCCCCTCCGCCCGCATCGCCGCCCGCTCCTCCGCGTTCGCCCGCGCATATCTCTCCGCCCAGCTACGAAACTCCCCGATCGCCGGCTCCGCCGGAGCCGACAGCGGCGGCGGCAGAGGCGCCCCGGCCTTCGCCGCCCTCGCGGGAGCAACCTCCGCTTTCGTGGCCGGGACCGACAACTCGCTCACGTCATCCGCCGCCCGCTCCGCCGGCCAAAGCCAGCCAAGCAGCAACGCGAGCGCGCCAAGAACGGGAGCGAGAAATAGGAGGTAACGCTTCAAAGGGGGGCCTAGGCTGGGAGTCGGAAAAACCGCCGATTGTACGCTATATTTTCCGGAAATCCAACGGTTTCCCCGCCAGCGCGCGCGCCCGCGCTGCCAGCCCCGATGGCAGGATTATTCTTACCGAAACTGTTCTACTTGGAGCCCACTCCCTTCGATGATGCTTTTGAGGGTGCCGATAGGGATGGGTTTGCTGCCGTGGGCGGGAACGATGACCTGATGGCCGTTCGCGTGCCGCCATTTCTGGTGGCTTCCTTTTTGCGCAACGACCGCGAAGCCGTGGCGGCGCAAGACGCGGCTACCTCGGCCGCCGTACACGCTGGGAAGTGCCGGCTCACGTCAGCGCGACATCGAGCACCCTCGCTCCCGGCTTCAGCTCGAGAGCGACCGGCTCGAACCAAAGCTCCAGAGCCTCACGAGCATTGGTGATCGCTTCCTCCTCCGTATCCCCGGCGCTCGCGCAGCCGGGTATTTCGGGGAAAACTGCCGACCACCGATTGGTGGCTGAATCGTGTCCGATAACGAGGCGCACAGTCATGCCCTAGCCTCTCCGATAACCCTGCAGCCGTCCACTCCACACCACTTTACGATCCCGGGTGAACCGAGCGGTTGCGCGTTCCCAAAACGTGTAGCACTTGTACGGTCCGCCCCATGCGATTCCCCGCCCTCCTTCTGCTTGGCGCTCTTGCGTCTGCGTCCGCGGGGGCGGCGCCGCTCACGGCGGAGGATTTCGCCCGGAAAGTGTGGCCGTTGCTTTCGGAACGCTGCCTCGCCTGCCACGGCGAAAAGCCGGCGGAGCTAAAAGGCGGGTACGATTTGCGCACGCGCGAGGCCGCGTTGAAAGGCGGCGATTCCGGGGAGCCGGCCATCGTGCCCGGCGTGCCGGAAAAGAGCCCGTTCTATCTCGCGATCACGCGCAAGTCCGAGCCGGATTGGGAACCGATGCCGCCGAAGGAGAACGACAAGCTTTCGCCGGAGCAGATCGAGCTCCTGCGCCAGTGGATCGCGGATGGCGCGCCGTGGGCCGATCCCGCCGCGCTTTCCTCCGCCAAGGGGGGCGCCGGCGAGGGCGTGATCGTGAAGACCAGCGGCGGGCTTTCACCGGCCTGGACCGAGCGCCGCTATCAGCCGGCGGATTTGTGGGCCTACCAGCCGATCGCGAAACCCGCCGTGCCGAGAGACCTGATCGATCCGGCCCGCGCGCGGAATGAGATCGACCGTTTCATCCAGGGCGCGCTGAAGCGGAAAGGCCTCGGCGAGCTCACGCCGCCAGCCACGATGCAGACGCTGCTGCGCCGCGCGACTTTCGATCTCACCGGCTTGCCGCCGACCCCCGAGGAGCTGGAGAGTTTCCTCTTGGGCGCGCGCTCAGACCCGGACGCCGCCTACGAGCAGGTGCTCGCGCGTCTGCTCGCCAGCCCCGCCTATGGCGAGCAGCAGGCGCGCCACTGGCTCGATGTGGTGCGCTATGCGGATACCGGCGGCTTCTCGAACGACTTCGAGCGCCCAAACGCCTGGCGTTACCGCGACTACGTCATTCGCTCCTTCAACGCCGACAAGCCGTTCGATCGCTTCATCAGCGAGCAACTCGCGGGCGATGAGCTGTGGCCCGGCAATCCCGAGATGGCCGTGGCCACCGGCTACCTGCGCATGGGCCCGTGGGAACACACCGGGATGACCGTCGCCGCGGTGACGCGCCAGGATTTCCTCGATGACGTGACGCACCATGTGGGCGTTTCGCTGCTGGGGCAGGGGCTCCGGTGCGCGCGCTGCCACGATCACAAATTCGATCCCGTGCCCACGCGCGATTACTACCGCTTCCAGGCCGTGTTTGCCTCAACGCAATTTGCGGAGAAGCGCGTGCCCTTTCTGCCGGAGGAAAACGTGGCCGGCTTCGAGGAATTGCGCGCCACCGCGGAGGAGCGTCTCGCCGCGGTGCAGGCCGCGCAAGGCGCCATGCGCGAGAAGAGCGGGGCGGCGCTCGCGCAATTCCTGGAGGAGCGCGGTGTGAAATCGCTGGACGAGCTGCCTCCCGGCGAGCGCCCGAAGAAAGATTACCTCGGCCCGCTGATCGGCCTCGGCAAGACGGACCTCAGCCTGCGCAAGATTTCCGAAAAAAGCCGCGCGTACCTCGAGCGCGAGCTGAAGCGATTCGAGCCTTTCGCCTTCTCCGTCTACTCCGGCCCGCCGAACCAGTACACCTCGGTGAAGGCCTTCAACCCGATCCCCGCGAAGCCCGCGGGCGACGTGCCGCCGGTCCACATTCTCACCGGCGGCTCGCTCGAGGCGCCCGCCGAGGCCGTGACGCCCGGCGTCCTGAGCGTGCTCGGCGCGCGCCCGCTGCCGGACTCCACCGCGGGCCGGCGCACCGCGCTCGCCCGCTGGATCGCCAGCGCGGAAAACCCGCTCACCGCGCGGGTGATCGTGAATCGCGTTTGGCAGCAGCACTTCGGCGCCGGCCTCGTGGCGACGCCCAACAATTTCGGCAAAATGGGCGCGAAGCCTACGCATCCGGAGCTGCTCGATTGGCTCGCGACCTGGTTCATCGAGCACGGCTGGTCCTCAAGAAACTGCACGCGCTCATCATGAGCTCGGCTACCTATCGGCAGGCTGGCTATACTGTTCCCGAGCTGGAAAGGCTCGATCCCAGGAACGCGCTGCTCTGGCGTTCTCCGACGCGCCGTCTCGCCGCCGAGGAGATGCGCGACGCCATGCTCGCGATCACCGGCGAGCTGAATCCCGAGCGCGGCGGTCCCGGCGTCTTCCCGGAGATCAATTGGGAAGTGGCGTTTCAGCCGCGGCACATCATGGGCTCCGTGGCGCCGGCCTATCTCCCCTCGCGTACGCCCGCGCAGCGAAACCGCCGCACGATCTACACCTTCCGCTATCCGCACCCTCGCCGATCCGATGATGGAAGTTTTCAATCGCCCCGGCAGCGAAATCTCCTGCGAGCGGCGGGATGAAACCACCGTCACGCCGCAAGCGTTCGCGCTCTTCAATAGCGAGTTTTCGCAAGCGCGGGCGCTGGCCTTCGCGAAGCATCTACAAAGCAAGGCCGAGACTTTCCCGAAGCAGCTCCACCTCGCGTTCGCCAGGGTGTATGGGCGCCCGCCTTCGATGGAGGATCACGAACTTTGCTCGAAGCATTACGCCCGCATGCTCGAACGGCATGCCGCGCAAACGCCGCCGCGCCACGCCCTGCCAAAATCGATTCGGCGCCACATGGTCGAAGAGATGACCGGCGAAACGGTCTATTGGGACGAGGATCTCTCCGCGCTCGCAAATTACCAGCGCGATCCGCAAGCCGCCGACGCCTCGCCGGAGACCCGCGCCCTCGCGGAGCTCTGTCTCGTGTTCTTGAATTCCAACGAGTTTTTGTATGTCCGCTAAACCTCCCCTCCGCCTGCACCGGCGCGACTTCCTTTACGGCCTCGGCGCCACCCTCGGTACGCTGGCTTTCAACGCGCTCCTGAGCCAAAGCGCCCGCGCCGCGGAAAACCCGCTCGCGCCCAAAGCCCCGCACCGCCCCACGAAAGCGAAGGCCTGCATCTTCCTCTTCATGGAAGGCGGCCCCAGCCACCTCGACACCTTCGACCCGAAGCCAAAGCTCGACGAGCTCCACATGCAGGAGTTCTCCCGCGAGGACAAATTCGCCTCCGCCATGGCCAGCGGAAAACGCTACTACATCCGGAGCCCATTCAAGTTTCAGCCGGCGCGGCCAGGGCGGGCTCTGGATGGCCGATAATTTCGAGCACCTCGGCCGGCTCGCCGATGAGCTCTGCGTCTACCGCGGCTGCCAGGTCGATTCCGTCGATCACCCCACCGCCTGCTACCAAATGAACACCGGCAACCGCTTCGGCGGCGACCCGGCGGTCGGCGCGTGGACCACCTACGGCCTCGGCACACTGAACCAAAACCTCCCCGCCTTCGTCGTGCTCCCGGAGGGCGCCTTCCCGCAAGGCGGCGCCGCCAATTGGAGCAACGGCTTTCTCCCCGCCTACTACCAGGGCACCCCGCTGCGTTCGCAAGGCTCGCCCATCCTCGATCTCAATCCGCCGCCCGGCGTCACCCCGGAAATCCAGCGCGCCAATCTCGACCTGCTCGCCCAGCTCAACAAACGAGACTCCCACGCCAACCAGATGCACCCCGATCTCGCCGCGCGCATGGACTCCTACGAGCTCGCCTTCCGCATGCAGACGGAAGTGCCCGGCATCCTCGATCTCAGCCGCGAGACCGACGCCACGAAAGAGATGTACGGCATCGGCCAGCCCGAGACCGACTCCTTCGGCCGGCGCTGCCTGCTCGCGCGCAAGCTTGTGCAAAACGGCGTCCGTTTCGTGCAGCTTTTCGAGGGCGGCTGGGACTCGCACGATTACCTCGAGCGCTCGCACACCGCGCGCATCCGCGCCATCGACCGGCCGATCGCCGCGCTGCTCACCGACCTGAAGCGGCTCGGCCTGCTCGAGAGCACGCTCGTCATCTGGGGCGGCGAATTCGGGCGCTCGCCCGACAACGGCGTCCGCGGCGGACAGCACGTCGCCGGCCGCGACCACAACGCGAAAGCCATGGCAATGTGGTTTGCCGGCGGCGGCGTCAACGGCGGCCGCACGGTCGGCGCCACCGATGAGCTCGGCGCCAAGGCCGTCGACTGCGTGCACCACGTAAAGGACCTGCACTGCACGCTCCTGCGCCTGCTTGGTCTCGACGACAACAAGCTCACCTACTTCCACGAGGGGCGGTACAAGCAGCTCTCGCAGGTGGGCGGGGAGGTGATTCGGGAGCTGGTCGCGGGGTGAGGAAGTGAGTCAGTGAGCCAGTAAGTCAGTCTGAATTGCTTCGAGCATGCTCAGCGTCTGGCGGGCGGCGGAGACGTTGTGGACCCGGAAAATCTGGGCGCCTTGCCGGTAACCCTGCACGATGCACGCCTGCGTTCCCGCATCGCGCGACGCCGCCTCCGGCAGATCGAGCACCTGCCCGATCACGGTCTTGCGGGAAACCGGCAGCAAGACGGGGCGGCCAAATTTCTGCAGCCGCTCCAGCTCGCGATAGATCGTCAAATTCTCCTCCCGCTGTTTCGCGAAATCGATTCCCGGATCGAGCACGATCGCCTCGCGCGGCAGCCCCGCCGCACATGCGAGATTGAGCTTCTCCTCGAAGAACGATTCGAGCGCCGCGAAGACATCGCCGTGCCGCACATGCGTATGCGCCACCTTCGGAGCCCCAACCGTATGCATGATTACCAGCCCCGCGCCGTGCCGCGCGCACAGCCGCGCATTCTCCGCATCCGGCAGCCCGGAGATGTCATTGATCAGCTCGCCTCCCAGCGGCAGCACCGCCTCGATCACCGCCGGCCGCCACGTATTCAGCGAAAGCACCGGCCGCGGCTCCGGCAGTCCCCGCCAAAGCTCCAAAAACCCGGTATACCGCGAAATCTCCTCCTCCTCCGCAATCGCCGCCCGATTCGTCCGCGCCGATTCCGCCCCCACGTCGATGATCTCCGCTCCCTCCCAGTGCAAATCCATCGCCTGCTCGATCGCCGCCGCCGCTCCTTCCACCCCATCACCCGAAAACGAATCCGGCGAAAGGTTCACGATCCCCATCACCAAAGGTGAGCGCGGAAACTCGAATACTCGGTCGCGAAAGCGAAGCTCCATCTCCCGCGGAGGATGGCCTGCAAATCACCCGAATGAAAACAAATCAGGGCGGCGTGCCTCGTAGCGCAGACTTCCCAGTCTGCCGTATCGCCGGCTTCCCAGCCGGCTTCACGGGGGCATTTCGAAATCCGCGATACCGCCGGCTGGAAAGCCTGAGCTGCGACAGCACAGCGAGCGCAGAGTTTTGTCGGCCAGGTCGACTCGGCTCGGCCGCGGTTCGAGTGGATCGCGAGCGTCCCCACCGCTGGTGCGGAGAGGCTCCGCCGAGCCCTGGTCGCGGAGCGGAAAGGTGGGAGGGCGGCGCGGAGCCAGCACCGTCGCGTGCGCCCTGTCCGCCCCCCCCTCCGCGTGCGCGGCGAAGCCCGCGGAACACAGCCGTCCCCGGCTGTGGGCGGGAACGCATCCGCGGGCATCCTGCCCGCCTTCCCCATCCTCAAACCTATCCTTGCCCTGTCCACCTCCCACCCACCAATCCACCCGCCCCGCTCCATCCGATTCCCTCTCGCAACGACGAGAATCACAGGTTCCGTGCGGGCAAGGCGGGATCGCAACCCACGTACTTGGCATGAAAACGTTCTTCCCCCGCGCGTCCCATGGTCGCCGGATCAATTGATAAATGCCTAGAGATAGGCTCGTTTGCTACGTTCCTCTTTGAGAAACCGTTTCTTGGTGGCGGTGAGGGGGTGGAGTCCCAATTGCACGGAGTTTTCCTCAACCCCATCATCGAACATGCCGCGGAACTTCGACTGTATGGCCCACTCACCGATCCCATTCTACTGCGACTGGCACAGGCCGCCGCGAAGCACCGCACCCGACATTACTTTGTATTGGATCTGGAGAAACCCCTCTTGGGCGAAGCTGTACGGCTTTGGAATGCCTCATTTAATCGCAGGGGATCAATCGCAGTCATCATGGAACGCCGGAGGGGGTTGAACGCACTTACGCCAGCGCTCGTGCGATCCTTCGACGGGCCGGGAGTTTGGTCGAGCCAGTCGGTGCTTAGAGGCGTGCACAGTGGATCCGCAATCAATTGGATTGAGAAGAGCGTAAGGGAGCACGATGCCATCGGCTGCGCCTTTCCAAGATCGAACGGCTGCCAATGGCTGGATGTATTCGCAGGATCGCAAACCCTCAAGACTTTGTATCTTGAGGCAACCACGCTGCGTGGTTGCAGAGGGTTTAGATTATATTCGCCGAGGTCAGAGGTCAGAGAGGTCAGAGGGGTCAGTCAGCAATTCTTGACAGAATCCATCCAGCGGCGGATGGCCGGGGCAAGGCCCGCCTGTTCCAGCCCCAGGAAGCGCCGCACCTGCTGGCTGACGTTGGCCGCGCTCCGCATGCTCAAGCGCTCGGCCAGCCACGCCTGCGGCACGGTCGTGCGAGCAGAGGTCAGAGGGGTCAGTCAACAATTCTTGACAGAATCCATCCAGCGGCGGATGGCCGGGGCAAGGCCCGCCTGTTCCAGCCCCAGGAAGCGCCGCACCTGCTGGCTGACGTTGGCCGCGCTCCGCATGCTCAAGCGCTCGGCCAGCCACGCCTGCGGCACGGTCGTGCGAGTGTGCAGCACCGCCGCAATCGCCACTTTACGCGGATCGCTGCCCTTCAACTCAGCCAGCGCCTGCTCCGTCAAACCCAAGGCCGCCAAGCCGCTCCGGACGACGCCTTCCGCCTCGGCCAGCCGGCGCGCCTGCGCCTGCGCGCTCGTCTCATAGTTGCGGTTAACCCTCTTCCGTTTGACCGAGTCCGCGCCGAGCATGGCCAGCAGCCGCGCGCGGAAGGCCTGGCTGCCCCAGTACCAGCCGCGCGTGAGCGTGCTCGGCAAAGTCTGCCCCTCGCGCTCCACATACCCGCACCGCTCCGCCGCCTCCGTGCGCGCCCGCGCCTCCAGCGATTCCACGTAGCGCCGCCGGCCCGCGGCATCATCGCGCCAGCCGCCGGCGGCCAGCCCCTGGGCCGTTTCCAGCCAGGCCGGGCGCTGCCGAGGCGGAAGGCCATAGCCCAGCGCCAAACTGCTCCAGCGATAATCCAGCAGCCCGCGGCCTCCCTCCGGGCGCACCAAGCCGGCCCGCACCGGGTTGAGGTGAATATAATCGATGAGCGCCGACGCGTACCCGCCCCCGGGGTTCGGTTCCGGCTCCACCGGCACGGCTTTGTACCGGTCGCCAAACAGATGTCCCCAGAGCCGGTGCCGGGTGTTGAAGCGGCGCGTATACGTATTCTGGAACCAGCGCATCCCCGCCACCAGGTTCGGCGTTGGCGTTTCCAGCGCCAGATGGTAGTGGTTGTCGAGCAGCACCCAAGCATGCACCTGCCAGCCTGTCTTCGCGCACGCCTCCCCGAGGGTCCGCAGCCACAGCGCGCGGTCGTCGTCGCCACACACGATCGGCTCGCGCCGATCCCCGCGTGCCAGCACATGGTAAAACGCCCCGGCATATTCGAGTCTCACTTGACGTGGCATCAGCCCAAACTGAACCGGGGCGGCCCATTCTGTCAAGATTTGTTGACTGACCCCTCCTGCCTTCCTGCGACCAATCCTGCGGCGGTGAATGCTTGCGCGATCGATACCTCAGTTACACCACACGAATACTGGTATTGGGATGAAACCTCAGGAACACCTGTCTGGACTAAGAAAGTGAAAGGAGCATCAGGATGGTAAAATACATCATTGCCACAGCCTTCGTGCTACTAGCCGCAAGTCAGACAAACTTGCACGCTCAGCAGCAGAACCCGACTACCATGGCGCAACAAATAGCTGCTGCCGACGTGCCGCAGAGCACCGCGAACACGGTCGATTACAAGACCCCGTTTAAGACCTACCAGAAATATCTCGGCAGCCTGAGCACGCCCAACCTCAAGGTAATGTCGGGATGCCTGACGGATCGCGCCAAGCAAGCAGAGTTCGAGGGGCGAACATTAACGGATCAGGAGTTCGCTGCTTTGGACGCTCAGGCGCAACAGGCCGGACACTCGTCGCTGCGGCTTGATTCGTTTATCTTCACGCCCGACCCGCAAAAGCCGCGCATCACCGCTCTAGTGTCGAGCGTGAAAGGGCAAGTGCGCATCACCGAGGAAATGGTCTTGGTCTTAGTGGACACAACCGGCGGTTGGAAAATTGATGAATCGACCGCCACACAGAAGACACGCACCCTGGAGCCGCCGTGAGTCTGCGCGGAATCGCGTGGTCATTCGTCGGCTTTGTTGTTGGTGGAGTGGTCGGCGTTCTCGGCGTCATCGTAACTAGGCTGAACGAACAGACCTTTGGGACAATGTATTCGAGATACCGCGGTGAGTGGCTAGCTATCCCATCCTTGCCCGGCGAACTGATTGCTGAATGGCGCCAGGGGTATGACTGGCAGTTTGGGGAATGGTGGTTCCATCGTTATGAAGTCGTCGCATGGAATGCGTTTTTGTGGGGAATGGCGTGGCTGGCTGCTGTTGTTTTTTGGAAGCTTCGGAAGCAGACGCGGCGTTGGGTCGGCGTGAAACGCCGCGCTTAACCGCCTTGCCGTTGAAGGGAGGGCAGAAGGGGTCAGTCAACAAATTCGGACAGACTCCGTCCCGCGGCGCAACGGAGGGGGCGGTGGCGCGGTTCGCCCCGCAAAAACGCGCACTTGCTGGCTCACGTTGCCGCACTGCGCATCTGCAAACGCCAGCCAGCCACGCCACCATTTCTCCCGCCACGTAATCCATCGGATTCTCGGCGCCCGCAAAACCCGGCACCGCGGCCCTTCCCTTTTGCGAAAATAGAAATACGAAAAAGTGCTCGGTCGAGATTGGAAAAGTGCTCGCCGTCTGATAGTCTGCGGCTGATGCCTTCGCCACGCCGCGCCGTTCACCGGGCACCTCGGGATTTGCCCGTAAGGTTCCCGTCTTTGAGCCCATCGATTCCGCCTCGAGCACACCCGGGCCCTGCCGCGCGAAGCCTGGCACACACGGTTCCTGGTCCGCGCGGAGCCGCGGCCGTCCAGCGCTCCCTGCCATCGTCGCGGCCATCCTTTCCATTATCTCCGAAATCCCCTCCCCCGGTGCTCTTCACAAAAACCGCAACCTCACTTTCCGAAGTTTCCGAAATTCCCTTCCGCCTTTCGTTCCATATCTCCGAAAACCCGCCTCCACAGCGCTCCGCGTTCCGCGTTCCGCGTTGCGCGTTCCGTCCCATCTCGTCTCATCTGTCCGAAAACTCACCCCGCAAAATCTCCCAAATCCCCGGTTTAGCGCTTCAAAACCCTGCATCTCTTCCCACCTGTCCGAAAACTACCATCCAGCACCTCGCCGGAGCGGGCCGGCTGGGGAGAGCCTTCTCTGCACGGTTGGTTGCGGTTTTGTCTGGCCAGCGCCCGCCCCGCGCCTGAGACTCGCGCCCCGCCATGAGATTCATCGAAACCGTATTTCAAAAGCTGCAGCGCCACCCGAAGCGCATCGTGTTTCCGGAAGGCACCGAGCCGCGCGTGCTGCGTGCGGCGGCGCGTTTTGTGAAGCTCCATCTCGGCGCGCCGGTCCTGCTCGGGCAGAAGGAGGAAATCGAAAAGCATCGCCGCCGACGAGAAGATCAGCCTCGACCACGTCGGGGTGATCGACCCGGCCACGTCGTCCGATTTGCCCGTCTTTTGCAAGCGCCTGGAGAAGCTGAAGCGCTACCGCGATCTCGGGCCGAAGCAGGCGGAGGAGATCATGGTGAACCCGAACTATTTCGGCGCGATGATGGTGCAATACGGCCAGGTCGATGCGGCTCGTCACCGGCGCGCGCGAGACCGCCGAGCATCCGGCTTGCGCCCGCTGCATCCAGCTCATCAAGCCGCTGCCGAGACCACCAGCATCTCGAGTTGCATGATGCTCGACCTTTCCAACAAGCGCTACGGCGAGCGGGGCGTGATGTTCTTTGCCGATTGCGCGGTGATCCCCGAGCCGAACGTCGAGCAGCTCGCGAACATCGCCGTGCAGACCGGCACGATTTGCCGCCAGCTCACGGGCAACAAGCCGCGCATCGCGATGCTCAGCTTCTCCACGAAGGGCAGCGCGAAGCTTCCGGCTCGCCGCAAAAGATCGCCGCCGCCACCGCGCTCGCCCGGCAGAAGGCCGAGGACCAGCGCCTGGAGATGGAGATCGATGGCGAGCTGCAGGCCGATACCGCGCTGCTGCCGGACCTCGCCGCGCGCAAGGCGCCCACCAGCCTCGTCGCCGGCCAGGCCAACGTGCTCATCTTCCCCGACCTCAACGCGGGCAACATCGCGCGTAAAGCTGGTGCAGTACCTCGCCGGCGCGGAGACCTACGGCCAAATCCTGCTCGGGCTTTCCAAGCCGTGCGCCGACCTCTCGCGCGGCGCCACCGAGGACGACATCCTCGGCGTCGCGGCGATCCTCGGCCTGCAGGCGATCGAGTATCCGCAAACTTTACCCCGGCGACGCCGACGCTTCGAGTGAATACCACCACGCCGCGCATTTTCGTCGCCGCGACGCAGCAGAACGATGGCAAGACCACCACCGCGCTCGGGCCTCTTCGCGGCGCTGCGCAAGCGGGTCGGCCGCATCGGTTTCATCAAGCCGGTGGGGCAGCGCTTCGTGGAAGTGGATGGCAAGCGGATCGATGAAGACTACGGTGCTGATCGACCAGACCTTCGGCGTGCACACGCCGCTGGAGGCGATGAGCCCGATCGCCGTGCGAGCCGGATTTCACCCGGCGCTACATCGAGAACTCGAACAACGAATTGCTCGTCCGGCGCATCCAGAATTCGTTCGACCGCGCGGCGTGGGAAAAGGATTTCGTGATCATCGAAGGCACCGGCCACGCGGGCGTCGGCTCGGTCTTCGATCTTTCGAACGCGCGCGTGGCCAGCCTGCTCGAGCGCAAAGTGATCCTCGTGACCAAGGGCGGCATCGGGCAAGCCGATCGACGAAGTCGCGCTCAACAAAGCGCTCTTCGACAAGGAAGGCGTGGAGCTCGTCGGCGTGATCCTCAACAAGGTCGTGCCGAGCAAATACGACTACGTGCGCGACTTCGCGCGGCGCGGTCTGGAGCGGCTCGGCATCGATCTGCTCGGCGCATCCCCGAGGAGCCGATCCTCGCCAACGCCACGCTCGGCCAGATTTGCCAAGACGATCAAAGGCAGTTTCATCAACGGCAAGGAGCAAGCTCCCGCCGGCGGGTGAAAAAGGTCATCATCGGCGCGATGAATTCCTCGCACGTGATGGAGTATCTTCAAGCCCGGCACGCTGGTCATCACCCCCGGCGATCGCGAAGACGTGATCCTCGCCGCGCTCTCCACGAGCACCCTCAGCGAGCTCGACGGCCAATCGCATCGCCGGCCTCGTGCTCGCCGGCGATCTCACGCCCAGCGCCGCCGTGCTCGAGCTGCTCCGCAACTCCGACGTCCCGACCATCGCCTCGCCGCTCGACAGCTACACCGTCGCCAGCAGCATCCATTCCATGACCGTGAAAACGCTGCCCGGCGACGTGGAGAAGATCGACAAGATCCAGACGCTGGTGGAAACGCACGTGGAGATCGATCGGCTGCTCGGGAAACTATAAAGTAAACGCCATGCCTTCCTTCGACATCGTTTCCGAAGTAGACAAACAGGAGATCGATAACGCGATCAATCAAGCCGTGAAAGAGCTGGCCACCCGCTTCGATTTCAAGGGCTCGGCGGCGAAAATAGATTGGAAAGACAAGGAATCGAAAATCGAACTTTCCGCCGAAGACGCCACCCGTCTCAAGGCGCTGCAGGAGATCGTGATCGGCAAGCTGGCCAAGCGAAACATCGACCTGCGCAACGTCGACAAGAAAGACCAGGTCATCTCGCCCTTGGGCCATGCTACGCAGGATTTGGTGATCAAGCAGGGGCTCGAAGGCGAGAAGGCGAAGGAGATTGTGAAGGCGATCAAGGCCGCAGATTTCAAGGTGCAGAGCACCTTGCAAGAGCGGCAGGTGCGCGTGACCGGCAAGAAGCGCGACGATCTTCAGGCGGTGATCCAGTTCCTGCGCGGCAAGAACTTCGAGGTCGGTTTGGCGTTCAAGAACTTCAGGGATTGAGCGCCCGCGGACGGACGATCATCCCAAGCCGTACGCCACCAGCTTCTCGCGCAGGGTGAGCCGGGTGATCCCCAGCCACTTTGCGGCTTTCGTTTTGTTGCCGCCAGCCAGGGCGATTGCTTGCGCGAGCAACTCGCGCTCCACCGCTTCCGTCGCGGTCGCGAGGATATTTTCCGCTTCGCCGCGAGAGGCGGCCGCCAGGAGCTGCGCGAGGTAGGCGGCCAGCGGCTGCTCCAGATTGCGCGGCAGGTTGCGCGCGGCGCGCTCGTCGAGGACGCGCTGCACGTCTTCCACGGTGATGGCGAGTCCGCGCGAGGCGAGGAGCGCTTTGCGCACGACGTTTTCCAGCTCGCGGACGTTCCCCGGCCACGGCTGGCTTTGCAGCAGGCGGAGGGCATCGGGCTGAATGCCGGCGCCGGCGCCGCCATGGCGCCGCAGAAAGTGCTGCACCAGCGCGGGGATATCTTCGAGCCGCTCGCGGAGGGCCGGCAGGATGAGCGTCACCACATTCAGCCGGTAGAATAAGTCCTCGCGAAATTCGCCGCCGGCCATCGCCTCCTCCAGGTCGCGATGTGTGGCCGCGAGCACGCGCACATCGATCGGCACTGCTTCGCTGCCGCCGATCCGCTGGATCACGCGCTCCTGCAGCACGCGCAGCAGCTTTACCTGTGTGGCGGGCGGCAGATCCCCGATCTCATCGAGGAAAAGCGTGCCGCCATTTGCCTGCTCGAAGCGCCCGATGCGCCGGTGCTCCGCGCCCGTGAACGCCCCGCGCTCGTGTCCGAAGAGCTCGCTCTCCAGCAACGTCTCCGGGATGGCCGCGCAGTGCACGGCGATGAACGGCTCGCGCGCGCGATCGCTATGCTGGTAGATCGCGCGCGCCACGAGCTCCTTGCCGGTGCCGGTCTCGCCGCGAATGAGCACCGTGGCCGGCGACGCGGCAATGCGGCCGATCTCCTTGTAAAGATTTTGCATCGCGCGGCTGGCGCCGATCAGCGCCTCCTGCGGCGTTGGCGTCTCCTGGCCGAGCGCAACCGGTTTCGCCATGAGCCGCCGCCCCGCCGCCGCGCGCCCGACCAGCTCCAGCAGCTCCTCCATCTCGAACGGCTTCGAGAGGTAATCGTACGCGCCGAGCTTGGTCGCCTCGATCGCCGTCTCGGTGGTGCCGTGCGCGGTCATCAGGATCACCGGCAGGCGCGGATCGAGCAGCCGGAGCTGCCGCACGAGCTGCAAGCCGTCGAGCCCTGGCAGGCGCAGATCGGTCACCACCACATCCGGCCGTTCCGTGCGCGCGCTTTCCAGCCCCGCATCGCCGCGCGCGGCATACGCCACCTCGTAGCCCTCCTCCACGAGCACCTGCCGCAGCGCGCCGGCGGCGCGCTGGTCGTCTTCGATCAGGAGAATCTTGGCCGGAACGCTCATGGCTGCATTGGCGGCTGCTCCGCCGCCGCCGGCAAGATCACGCTGAAGATGGCCCCTTGAGGCGACAGCGCCCGAAATTGCAAGGTGCCGCCGTGCTTCTCGGTGATGCGCTCCGCGATCGCCAGGCCCGAACCGGTGCCGCTTTCCTTGGTGGTGAAAAAGGGATCGAAGAGGCGCTGTTGCACGTCCGGCGGAATGCCGGGCCCGTTATCCTCCACTTCCAGCGCGACCGCCGGGGTGCGGCGCTGCGCAAACGGTAGGAAGGTCTCGCGGGCGCGCAAGGTCACCACGCCGCCGTGGCCGAGACTCTCCGCGGCGTTGCGAATGAGGTTGAGCATCACTTGGCGGAGCTGTGCGGGGTCCAGCGCGGCGCGCAGGCCGGCGGGCGACTCGACGCGCAGCTCCGTCCCGCGCGGCTCCAGCTCCAACAGCACGAGCTCGCGAACCTGCTCCAGGAATTCGCCCACTTCCACCTCCTCCCGGTGCGGCTCGGCCGGGCGCGCGAAGAGCAGAAAGTTCTTCACGATCTGCTCGAGCCGGTTGATCTCGCCATTGATCAGCTCCGCGTCGTGCAGCTCCGGCGAGCCGGGGTCGAGCCGCTTCCGCTGCGAGAAGAGGCGCGCCTTGATCGCGGTGAGCGGATTGCGAATCTCGTGCGCCACGCCCGCCGCCAGCACGCCGAGCGCGGCGAGCTTCTCCTGCCGCGCGAGCACCGCGTGCGTCTCCACCAGCCGGCGCTGCAGCGGCGCGATCATCTCGCGGTGGACGGCGCGCCCGAGCACGATCGCCAGCACCAAAGCGCCGCCCGAGGAGATCACCAGCCAGGTGCGGAAGCGCCGCAAGGTCTCGCGCGCCTCGGCGGAGCGATCGCGCAGCTCCGGCGTCTCGAGCTGCCGCTCCAGTTCGTCCGTCTCCCGCCAGCTTGCGGTCTCCGCCCACACGATCATCCCGATCAACACCGCCGCCGCCAGAGCGGAAAGGAAAAGGCGGAAGCGCATTGGGACGGGAGGTGGAGCTGTCGAATCCCGCAGTATGGCGCGCTACGGCGGGGTTGAGACCAAAATTGTTTCGCCCCTCTTATCCACTCTATTCCGTACGCCTGGAGATTGCATGCAGTGAGCGGCCACCTGCTCATCCGGCACACCGGCTGAAGTCGCCCCCCGTCAATATATTGTCGGCTCTTCCGGGAAATAATCCCAAGGCTCCCACTCATCCGCCGGGCGGGGTGCGTGGGGGTCGCGGACCATGGAAACGATGGTGTTCCGTTCCGTCACTCCAGCCGGGGACTGATATCGGAGAATGACCCGATGCCGGCCTTCGGTGAGCCGATCCAGGCCGCCCACGGGTCCGCGGCCGGCGGGTTCGCCATCCACCGACCATGTCAGCTCTTCTGCCGGACGGGCGCCTCCGGGACGCTCGGGATCGAGCACCTGGCCTTGGAGTTGGAGCGCCTGACCGGGACCAAGCACCGTGCCCTTCGCCGGGGTGATTATGGCAAGCGCGGGTCCGAGCGGCGGCAGGCTGAACTTCCGCGTCGCGGCGCCTGCGGAACGCTGGCCATTGCTGTATTCCACCACCAGGCGGCACTCCTCGCCGCCGGGCTGGGCTGAGAGATCGACCTCCAAGACTTCGCGAGGCGCCACCACGGTATGCACCGCGAAACGCCGCTCGCCCCACTGGTAAATCACTTGCAGAAATGCCCCTTCCCCGGTTCGGAAAAGCGGCACTTCAGCCGTAGCGGACGGTCGCGCGTGACGCGGGTCGGGGGAATCTCCAGCGTCAGGCGCGGGGCGGGCAGGATCGGGGATTGCCAGAGCACCGTCTCGCCGCGCCGCAAGACCACGGCGGCGGCGTCATCTCGCAAGGCAATGTAAGCTTTGACCTTGAAGCGGTAGGGCGCCCCGGCCCCACAGTCATGCTCAGGCTCCACTTGGGCGAGTCCGCGGTGCACGGCATGGCCCTCGGAATCCAGCAATTCCACGACGTATTCGTCCGAGGCCGGTTCCGGCCAGGAGCGCACCCAGCGCGTCGAGCCGCAACGGCGGGGCGTGAAGCGCCCGGCGCGATCGAGCCGGCCGCGGATGGCCAGCACTTCGGGAAGGTTTTCGTGGGCTGGCATAAGCATTTCTTCAGGCACCCACGACATCCCACAATTGCTGCCACCGGCGTGGCATGGGCCAGGTATTGTTGCCGCCACCACCAGCGCCCGGAGTGCCGCAGTAGGTCATCACATCCCAGACGCCCCAGCCGCTGCCGGCCATGGCGGTGTTGGTGTTCATATCGAAGGGAGGATCCACGAGTTGCCCGTTATTGGGCCACAGCTCGGGAGCATCGCCTCCATCGGGCACCTGCCGGGTGCCGCACGTGGACCGCAGATGCTGCTGATTCAGGCAGTGGCTCAATTCGTGCGCGGCGTAAGGGCCGTCGCCCGCCGGAGTGATACACACGTTCGAGGGGATATCGACCGCTTTGCCGGTGATGGCGCTCCCGCTCATGTCGGTGCCCGCAACCAAAATCCAGATGGCGCCGTCATCATCCGGGCAATCGCTGCCGAGGAATTCGGTGAGCGATTCCCAGAGGGAGCAATTGTGGCGGTCGTCGAAATCGTCGACCAACTCGTCACGCCCGGCCACTGTGGAAGTGGGAGTCTGTACGCCGATCCCGGCCAAGGCGCTCATGAAGGCGGTGGGAGTGGGCAACAGCGGCACGGCCGCGGCCAAAGTCGAGAGGCAGGTGGCATCGCTGGGTGCGCCGCTGCCCCAGTTCACGCGCACGTATCGGAAATCCAGGGTCCGCCGCTGCTCGAAAGTGATGTTCGGCGTTTTGCCGGAAACGCTTTCCGACCAGCCGGCAAATTGCGGGCGCGCATCGAAGCCGGTAACGCGCACTTCCACCTGCATCCAGGCCATGGCGTAGCAGCGGGCGGCCGGAAGAAGAAAATTGAGGGTGTCGTTGGTTCTGTCGCGCCGAGGCACGGGCGGCACGGTGATGGATGCGCCGGCCGTGGCGCTGATGGGCGTGGAGCTGTTTGCCGGATCGTACCACGGAGAGGGGAAGTCGCCGGGATTGAAAATCCGGATGCGGCCGGTGACGTTTGGCACCGCATTCCCGCCCCAGCCGGCCAGGCCATGGGCGACGGTGACCCGCACGACCGTGGGCTTCTGCTCCACCATGCGGACATCCCCCGCCAGGGTTTGAATACCTTGCGTCACTTCGAGCCGCTCGATGCGCAAGCCGGGACGCTGCGAGGCCACGACGGTGACCTCGGCCGTGACCGTTCCGCACGGCCCAATGGCGGTGAGCCGATACGTGTAGAGGCCCGGCCCCTCGTGCCGGGACGCGCCGAAATTGAACGATGAAAACGGCGGATTCAGCAGTGAGGTGACACCGGAGAAGATCGGCCCGGTCGAAGAGGTGCGCTCTAGGCGAACCACCTCCGCGTTGACGACATCCCAAGCGAGATTGATGCTGTCGAGGGGTACCACCACCGCGGTGGTCTGCCAGTTCGCCGTGAAGCTGCGGATGAGGGCCGAGCCGGCACGGAGATGATTGAAGGTGGTCCCGGGCGCGCATTCCGAGAAGTACGGCAGCACGGGAAGCTCCTGGGCCGAGACTCCCGCGCATTTGGCATTGTCGATGATCTGGGCCCGGAGCTTGTTCATCCGATCCACCCAGGCATTGTACAACTGCACGTACGCGAGATCGACGAAGCCCAAGGGACCGGAGGTGACGCCTGCGGGCAGGGTAAAGGTGATGCTGGTACTCGTCCACCCCGCCGCCGGCACGTCGATCGCGGTGCAAACCCCATTGATTGGCATCATCAAGCCAACGTTCGCGGGCTTCGGCGAGCCGAAGCCCGAGCCCCGGATGACGACACGATCCCCCACGCACGCGCCGGCGGCTTCGACCGCGCTGATATTGTCCGACCACACCACGCGGGCGGGGCGCGCCGGGGGCGGCTCCTGCCGGGCCCGCCCCGCCTGCAGCAATTTCACCTGGCAGGTGATCCCGCGGATATCGACAAATTCGCCGGGCCTGAAGAAATCGATCGGCTTGTGGTCGATGATATCCGTGTCGATCCGGCGCGGGCCATTGATGAGATCCTGCAGGTGGCCCGCGATCCAGTCCGGGAGGTCGCCGGGATCCTTTGGCGGCCCCTTTGGTTTGCTGCCAGGAATCCCAGGGATCTCCAGCGGAGGGCCGCCCCGCGTGGAAACCATCTGCGGCGTCGGCAGGCGAAAGCGTTCCAATCCCGCCATCCACATCATTTCGGCGGCGAGGCCCTGCGGGCCGCGTTCGCGCCACGTCGCGAGAAGCCGGTCCAGGGGGAGGGCCAAAAACACCAGGCCAAAGACCGTATCGAAGGCTTTCGTTTCCTTGGTTTCGTCGCAAGCGAAGGCGGCCGCGACCGCGCGCGTGAGCTGGACCAGCGCGGCATCGTCGATGGCGCCGCGGCTTTCTTCGGGTGGCGGCTCCTCCGGCGAAGCCAGGCGCGAGGGGGCCGCACAGCGGCACGGAGCGGGATCGGCCGCCGAGAGGACGCGTTCGGTTGCGGCTTGCGCCTCGGGCACTGCCGCGGCGATCTCGTTGAGGCGTGCGCGCAGTTCCTCAGCGGCGCCGGCGCCGTCCCGCAGCACGGGACCAGTGAGCTGATGGAGCCGCGCGAGGAGCCGATGCGGCGCCGTCAGGCGGTTTACCAAATGTGCCAGCACCGCGGCGCTACGCTCCACTTCCCCCGAGATGTTTTCCGCCAGGGCGCTCGCGAGGGCAGCGATCTCGTTCCAGCGAACCAAGGGCCGGAGGCGGATTTCCGCCGCGGCCGGCCGCGGCGTCGCGTTAGTGCGCCCGCCGGACTTCGCCGCGCGCTTCGCTCCGGAAGCAACCACTTTTCGCCGTTTCATGTTGGCGCGGTGTAATGATTTCTCTGGTGGCTGTCCAGCACTTACCGAGCATTGATAGGCACTCATCTTGAGCTGGTCACTTAATGACCGCCGGCGGTCACTGACTGACCGGCGCTTTGCCCTCACGCGCGTGGTTTCCCTTGGGAACCAAGCCAGGAACGCCGCTCGGCACGCGCGCTGCTAAAGGGGCGGGCATGCTTATTGGAATCATTCTTTTTGTCGGCACGATGCTGATTTCGCTGATCGCGACGGCTCGTGTCAAAAGCGCGTACCGCAAGTACGTGCAGGTGCCCACCTCCTCGCGCTACACCGGCGCGGAGGCGGCGCAGCAAATCCTGCACGCCGCGGGCATTCACGACGTGGAAATCCTGCCGCACGATGAAATGCTCGGCGATCATTACGATCCCATGAACAAGCGGCTGGTGCTCTCGAACGATAACTTCCACGGGAGCTCCGTCGCCGCCCTTGGCATCGCCGCCCACGAATGCGGCCACGCCATCCAGCACCGCATCGCCTACGCGCCTCTGCATTGGCGCATGGCCTCAGTCCAGCTTACCACCTTTGCCAGCCAGATTGTGATGTGGCTGCCGATTTTTGGCATGTTCACGGGGCTGATCCGCGGGCAGACCGGACTGCTCATCATGGCGGTCGCGTGGGGCATCATCATGCTCTTCAATTTGGTCACGCTGCCGGTCGAGTTCGATGCCTCCCGCCGGGCCAAGCTGATTCTCGGCGAGATGGGCTTCATCCAGCCGGGCGAGGAAGCGATCGGCGTCCGGCGCGTGCTCGATGCCGCCGCGTGGACTTACGTGGCCGCATTCATCACCTCGCTGGCGTACTTCCTGTGGCATCTCCTGCCGCTGCTGATTGGCGGCCGGCGGGATGAGTAGGGCTGGGCGGAGCTCTTAATCCTAATCGTAATCTTAATCGCGGCGGCACACCCCGCTTGAGATTATGATTATGATTATGACTAAGATTAAGAAGCCCGAGCCGCTCCGCGGCCTCGGCTGACCACATCTCGTGACCTTCCTCTTTCCCGCACCATTGCTCGCCGCCGCCGAAGGCGGCCACGCCCTCGCCCACCAGTGGGAATCGCCGGGGATGATCACGCTGAAGCTCCTCGTGGTGCTCGCGCTGGTGGTGTTGAACGGCTTCTTCGTCGCCTCCGAGTTTGCGATCGTGAAGGTGCGCGGGAGCCATCTTGCGACGATCGCCAAGGCCGGCAACAAGCGCGCCGCGTTCGCGCAGCATCTGATCAGCCATCTCGACGCCTACCTCTCCGCGACCCAGCTTGGCATCACTCTCGCCAGCCTCGGCCTGGGCTGGCTGGGCGAGCCGTTTCTCGCGCGCATGCTGGAGCCGCTCTTTTTCCGGTTCGGCATCACCTCGGAGGCGGTCATCGGCACGTCGTGTTTTGCGATCGCCTTCGCGATCATCACCACGCTCCACATCGTGCTGGGCGAGCTCGCGCCGAAATCGCTCGCCATCCGCAAGCCCGCGCCGGTCACCCTCTGGATCGCCCGCCCGCTGAATCTCTTCTATATCGTCTTTCGACCGGCCATCTGGGTGCTCAATGGCGCGGCCAATCTCACCCTCAAGTACGCCTTCCGCCTGGAGCCGGTGAATGAAAGCGAACTCGCGCACAGCGAGGAGGAGCTGCGCCATTTGCTGAGCGAAAGCGCCGCCGCCGGGCAGGGCTCGCGCTTCGGCAAGGACGTGGCCATGCGCGCGCTCAGCTCGCTCGATCGCGTGGTGCGCGAGATCATGACCCCACGCGGACGCGTGGTCTTTCTCGATCTCGAAAAGCCGTTCGAGGAAAACATGGCGCTCGCCCGCCGCACCCGCCACACGCGCTTTCCGCTCTGCGAGCGCCACCTCGATAACGCCCAGGGCGTCATCCATATCAAAGACCTCTGGCTCAGCTCCGATTCGCCCGCCCCGGACCTGCTCAAGATCAAGCGCGAGCTGCCCACCGTCCCCGAGATGATGCCGCTCGATCGCCTCATGGCGCTCTTCAAGGCGCAGCAGACCCACCTTGCGCTGGTGCTCGACGAGTTCGGCGGCGCGGTCGGCATTGTCACGCTGGAGGACGCCATTTCGGAGCTGGTCGGCGATGTCGGCGACGAGTTCGGCGCGGGCGGCTCCGCCATCCGCTGGCTGAACGAAAACGAGTTCGTCGTCTCCGGCGCCACCGCCCTGCATGAGCTGCAGGACGAAGCGCGGCTCGTGCTGGAGGGCGCCCGCGAGGCCGACGTCACCACGATCGGCGGCTACGTCACGCACCTCTTCGGCCATCTTCCGAAGAAAGGCGAAACGCTCCGGCTCGATGGCTACCTGGCCACCGTGGCGCAGGCCGATAATCGCCGCATCCTGCAATTGCATTTCCGGCGCGCGCCGGGTGGCGGCTGAAGTGGCAGCATGCACGAGCTGACGCTGCTTCAGGATCTCGCCGTCATCATGATCGTCGCCGGCCTGGTGACGGTCCTCTTCCATCGGCTCAAGCAGCCGGTCGTGCTCGGCTACATCCTCGCCGGCGTGATCATCGGCCCGCACACGCCGCCGTTTCCGCTGATCGCACGACGAGCAGACGATCAAGACCCTGGCCGAGCTCGGCGTGATCTTCCTCATGTTCTCGCTCGGGCTGGAGTTCAGCCTGCGCAAGCTCCGCGCGGTCGGCGCCACCGCCTTCATCGCCGCCACGCTGGAGATCCTGCTGATGTTCTTGGCCGGCTACGAGATCGGGCGCTGGTTTGGCTGGAGCGCGATGGACAGCATCTTCCTCGGCGCGATCCTCTCGATCTCCTCCACCACGATCATCATCAAGGCGCTCGGCGAACTGGGCAAAACGCAAGGAGCGCTTCGCCGAGCTGATCTTCGGCATCCTCATCGTCGAGGACATCCTCGCCATCGTGATGATCGCGCTGCTCTCCGGCATCGCGACTCACCGGCACGCTTCAAGCCGCGGAAGTCGCCGCCACCGTGGGGCGGCTCGCGCATCTTCCTCGTCGTCGCGCTGGTCGCCGGGCTCATCGCCGTGCCGCGGCTGCTCGGCTACGTCGGCCCGGTTCAAGAGCAACGAGATGCTGCTGGTCACCGCGCTGGGGCTCTGCTTCGGCGTCTCGCTGCTCGCGGTGAAGCTCGGCTACAGCGTCGCGCTCGGCGCCTTCCTCATCGGCGCCATCATCGCCGAGGCGCGGCAGATTCGCGAAGATCGAGCGCCTGCTCGAGCCCGTGCGCGACATGTTCAGCGCGGTCTTCTTCGTCTCCATCGGCCTGCTCATCGATCCCGCGCTGCTCGTGCAATACGCCGGTCCCATCGCGGTCATCACCGCTCGTCGTCGTGGTCGGCAAAGTGTTCACGTTGCTGCGCTCGGCGCCTTCCTCGCCGGGCACGATCGAGCGCACCTCGCTGCGCGTCGGCATGGGCCTGGCGCAAATCGGCGAGTTCTCGTTCATCATCGCCTCGCTCGGCCTGACGCTCGAGCGTCACCAGCGATTTTCTCTACCCGATCGCCGTCACCGTCTCCGCGATCACGACCCTGCTCACGCCGTACCTCATCAAGAGCTCCGACGGCCTCGTGACGCGCCTCGACCGCCTCGCGCCCAAGCCGATCCTCGAAACCCTGCGCATCTACACGCGCTGGGTGGGCGGGCTCGCTTCGCGCAAAGGAAGTCTCGCCGCCGGCTTTGTGCGCCGCTGGCTTTGGCAAATCACCCTCGCCGGGGCGCTCGTCGCCGCCATCTTTCTCGGCGCCACCTACCTCGCCGGGCGCGGCCGCCACCTGCTTCCCGAGCTCGCCCTCAGCGAGACGAACTTCCACGCCGCCCTCTGGCTGGCCGCCGTCCTGATCAGCCTCCCGATGCTCATTGCCATCTTCCGGAAATTTCAGGCGCTCGGCATGCTCATCGCCGAGCTCAGTGTCCCCAGCGCCGCCGCGGGCGACCGAACCACCGCCCTGCGCGGCGTCGTCACCAGCATCATCGTCACCGCCGGCACCGCGGCGATCATCCTTATCCTGCTCCTCCTCAGCTCCGCGCTTCTGCCGCCCCTGCGCCTGCTCTTCATCCTCATTCCCGTCGCCGCCCTCGTCGGCCTCCTTCTGCGGCGGCAACTCATCCGCCTCTACGCCGGCGGCCAAATCGCGCTCAAGGAAACCCTTGCCCCCAACGCCCCCACCCCCGCCGCCTCGCCCGCGCTCCTCTCCCCGATGCTGCGCGACGCCCATCTCGAGACCGTCACCGTCACCCCCAGCTCGCCCGCTGCCGGCAAGGTCATCGGCGACCTCCGCCTCCGCACCCTCTCTGGCGCCAGCATCGTCGCCATCGAGCGCGAAGGCGCCCGCACGATCAACCCCGGCCCCGACGCCCAACTCCTGCCGGGCGACGTCCTGCTCCTTCTCGGCGACCGGCAGCAGTTGGAGAATGCGACGGCGCTGGTGGGGTGAGCGGTATTCAAGGAGGGCGGCCTCGTCCCCTTAGCGGCAAAGCCGCGCCCGACGCGGGCCTGCCAGCCGCACGCGTTTGCGCCGGGAAGAAGTGGTCTTTGCGCGCCTCAGCCTTCGCTCCTTTCCGGAGTTCATGGGCTTTTCGGCACGAAAGTTAGTGCCAGTTCGTTGCTCTTGAGCTCGATATGCGCAATGCGCTCGAACAGCGGCAAAATCTCAGGTTTTAAAACGGGCAGGCCGGGCAAGCCGGATTTTCCCAGCAGAGCCGCCAGGCGCTCGTCGCCAAAGTATTCGCTCACTTTGTAGCTCTTGGAGGAGTACGAGAAACGAACCTTGTAAATGCCGGGCTGCTGGACGGGAAAACGCGCGAACTCATGGGGCTTGGAGAATCCCTCTCCGCACGGATCAAAGGACTTACCCGGGGCGACAGCGACGAAGTCTTCGGGGCGCAGCGTGTTCATGTTGCCACACCCGGAAAGGCGCGATTTAACAGGGATGCCGGCAGAGTCGATGACCTCGAAGACGCATACTGGGAATCTGCCATTCGTTGAGCCGTCCAGGCAACCCATCAACCAGACCTCCTGTTCGGTATTGTTAGTGATGCGAACCGCGAACGTTGGATGCTCTCCGACAAAGTACCGTTCGCGGTCGGAGGTTAACGTGCATGCAAAACCGGGGGTGTCCGCCCAAGCGCTGTTCGATAGATGGAAGGCAAGAACCAAGTGGAACGCAAATGCCCGAATGCTTGCGAACTTGCTCATAGAGTTGAAGAATGAGCCCGCGCGGATTGACATTCTCCTATCAGGGATTGTTCAAATCGCGCTGACGAGCGGTTTCTTTCGCGGTGCTGCGGCCAATCCCTGCCCGCGTGAGGAACTCTCCGGTCTGCAGCATGGCTTCCTCAAAGAGCGGGGCGGTGCGCATCATGTAGCTGTGGTTGCCGCGCTCGTGGAGGACCAGCTCGCAGGTGTTCCCGGCCTTTTGCATGGCTCCGGCAAAGGCGCGTGCGCCGGCGGCGGGCGTGATGGTATCGCGGAGGCCATGCAGGACGAGGGTGGGGGGCAGGCCGGCACGGACATGCCGCAGTGGCGAAAGCTCGGCCCAGCGCTCACCGATGGTCGCCTGGCCGTAGCCTTGCTCGGAGGTGTCGAGCACGGCGGAATAGAGCGCGAGCGCATTGGGGACGCAGGAGATGCCCGTGTCTTCACCGGGCTCGTCGATGCCCTCGAAGAGCGCGGCGGCGGCGGCGAGGTGGCCGCCCGCGGACCGGCCGCCAGCGACGATCTGCGCGGGATCGATGCCGAGCTCCGCGGCGTGAGCGCGCAGGTAGCGCACGGCCGAGCGGGCATCGCGCACGGCGTCGAAGACGGTGGTGCCGCGGCTCGCGCGCTGGATGCGGTACTGCATGCTCACTCCGAGCCAGCCGCGCTCCGCGAAGTGTGCGGCGACGCAATACATCACATCTGGCGAGCCGGCCGTCCACCCGCCGCCGTGGATGGCGAGGAAACACGGGCGGCGTTCCGAGGCCTGGTGCTTCGGCGGCTCGAAGAGGCGCAACTGGAGCTGGCGGTCGGGCAGTGTTTTGTAAACGAGCGTGCGGGTCGGCTTCAGCTCCTTCGCGGTGCGCAGGGCGTAATCGGTGACCGGCTTTGCGGGCGGCGTGGCCGTGGCGGGCGCGGGCTCAGCCGGCGTCGCGGCGGCGATGCCTGCCGCCGTAAGAAGCGGAATGAGGGCAAGGACGACCTTCATTCTTCGGCCCCGGGGAAGCGATTCTCCTCCAGAATCGCGGCGAGGGGATCGGCGGATTCGAGAATTTCTTTGGGGAGGCCGAAAAAATCCCGGAAAAGCCTTCCCCGCTCGCCGTCTGCCTGCGCGGGATCGTCCTCCGGCTTATGGAGATGTTCGTGCCATTTCTGCACATCGTTGTAGAGCCCGTAGAATCGCCGCCGCCATTGCACCTCTTCGCGCTGAGCTTGATCGAGCCAGCCGATGAGACTGAGCCGATCTATGGCGGCCAGCTTCCGCTCAGCCTCGGCGAGATCCAGTTCCAACGCCACGATGATCGAATGCCAGATCGCCAGGAAGGCGGGGGCGCTTCCATCCTGTCCTGCCTCGTGGCACGCCGAGCACCAGAAGCGTTCCTTTACGATGCCCGTCAGCTCCGAGGCCATGCCGACCACGGACCCGATGCGATAATGTGCCATCGAGTCTCCCAACTCATGCGTCTGAAAATCCGCGGACTTCGCTCCGCATTTCGGGCAGGCGAGCGGCGGATCAAGATGGATGGTATCGAACATGCCCATGATCGTGTTTTCCGGCCGCATTAGATTCGGTTCGAGCGCCGGCCGCAAGGATGCGTCCCGTCCCTCCGCCGCGCCCGCGGGCTTCGATTCCTTCTCCGCCATGAATGATCAGCCCGTCGCCACGTCCGGAATCCCACAGGTCTCCTACGCGGAGCCGACGCTCGCCGACCGCATGCGCGGCTCGATATGGGGGCAGCTCGTGGGCGATGCGTTTTGCCTCGGCAGCCACTGGATTTACAACCTGACGGAGCTGGAGGCAGCCTTTCCCGATGGGGTGAATGGCTTTGAGGCCCCCAAAGAGGGCCACTATCACGCGGGCAAACAACCGGGCGAACAGACCCACTATGGCGATGGCGCCCTGGTGATGCTCGAATCGGTGGCGGAGCTCGGCCGCTTCGATCCCGTCGATTTTTTACGGCGCTTCGAGGCGAAGTTCGGCGCGGAAGATTACCGCGGCTATTGCGATAAGGCGACCCGCGGCACGCTCGATAATCTTCGCGTCGGGCGCGAAGAACATCTTCGCGCAGGGGAGGGCCAAGCCGAGGTGGACGCCCAGAATGGCGCGGACGACGACCAGCTTGCGACCGCCTCCCGGCTCGCGTCCGTCGTGGCGGCGCATTACGCCGACCAGGATTTGTTGTCCGTGGCGGAACGCGCGACGCGCGTCTGCCAGAACAATGAGCGGGCCGTTGTCTTCATGAAGGCGAATGCCCTGATCCTGCGCGACCTTCTCGCCGGCCGCGATCTGCACAGCGCCCTGCATCGCGCCGAGGAGACGATCGTGGCGGTGGACCCGCGCCGCGGCGCCGAGGTGCGCCGCAAAATCGCCGCGGGCATGAACGCAAGCCTGAAGTCGGTGATCGCCGCCACCGTCGACGAATTTGGGCAGTCGTGTCCTCTCGCGAGTAGTTTTCCCTCGGCGGTGCACTGCGTGATCAAGCACGGGGACTCGTTCGAGGACGCCATGATCAACAACGCCCGCGCCGGGGGCGACAACGCCGGCCGCGCCGGTCTGATCGGCGCCTGGATCGGCGCACTGCTCGGGATAAATGGCGTCCCGCGGGAATGGCGCGAGGGTCTGGCGGCGAAAGAGCGCATCACCGCGCTTGTGGATCGATTGGTGGAGGGCGCGGCGAAGAACGAACCGTAGGCTGACAGCCTTCCAATGCACGTCGGCGCTGGGCAAGCGCGCGAAGTCGCTCAACGGAAGGCGCGGGCCGCGACGGATCGACGGTTATTCTCCCGACGCGGCCGCCAGAGCTTTTAGCAAGGGCCGGTAGCCGTGCTCGTTGAGGAGCGCGATGGCGCCTTGGTCGCTCGGGTCGCGGGCGACTTCGGCGTAGGCGTTGAGGGCATTGTACATGGCCTCGATGGCGGGCTCGAGCGCCTCGGCGCGGGGGTCGCCCTTGAGCGGGGCGGCTTTGCGCGCGGCCTCCAGGCTGGTGAGAAAATGGATGGCAAACTCGAAGCGCTTGGCGTGGTAAAGGGTCCAGGGCCGGGCGCCGTCGCGGGCGCGGGTGTTGGCGCGGTACATCTCGTTCATGGCCGAGGTGTAGAGATCGCGCGCCTGCTTCCACCACGCGGGCGGCGGCTCGGTGGATACCAAGTGGCGCGCGATCATCCGGGCATCGGCGACCGCGAGCGCGGGGTCGTTTGCGGCAATCAAGGACGCCGCCTCGGCGGCGGCCTCGAAGCCTTTGCGCAGGCGCTCATCGACCTCGGCCCCGCAGATCGGCGTAGCCAGCGTGCTGAGCGCGTCGGTTGGGGTGAGGGCATCCGTGAAGGAAGCGCGGGAGAGAAAATGAATGCTCGCGTTGAGGTCTCCCGGCACGACGATCCGGGCAATGATGCCCGATTTTTGGGTGCGCAGGGCATCGAAGCGTTTGGCGAGAGACTGGAGGTCGAACTGCGGCAGCAGCGATGGCTGGGCCGGGCCGGGTGCAATCTCCACCGTGCCGGCCGGTGGCGGCTCGACACTCAGGCCCGCTTCTTCGGCGGCGGTTTTGAGGCACGCCAGATACTTGGCGGGGTCGGCGAGATCGCCATTCCTAAACTCGCGCGCGCCGCGAAAAGCGGCCCGCCCGCCGCTCTCGCCGTCGATGCGAATCGGCGCTGGAACGACCAGCTTAGCGGGCAGGACGAAGTGCGTGAACTTCAGCTTGGCGAGCTGCCCGATCAGCCGCGTCTGCGCCTCGAGATCCCAAGACTCCGCGGAGAACGCCTCCCCCTGAAAGGCGCTCCACGCCCGCACGGGCACGCGCGGCTCCAGAACGAGATCGAAGCCCTCAAGGGTGACCTTCGGTTTTTCCACGGGCTGGAAATCGCGCTGGAGCAGGTGGCGAATGCCGAAGCGATAGCCGAGCTCGTGCACGGCCCACAGGGTGGCGACGGGGCTGCCGCCGCCGAGCACGAGGCGGGCACCACCCGGCGTGGTGACGCTCTTCACGAGGTGTCCTTGCGCGGAGAGCGCCGGCCAGTTTCCGGCAGTCGCTTCCTTCACGGCCGGATTAGTCTCGGGGGTGCCGAGCAGGATCGCGCTGCCGGTCGGGGGCGCCGAAGTCTGCACAAGCGTCTCCACTCGGAAGAGTTGCCGCATCCACTCGGCCAGCTCGGCGGCGGCGCGCTGCTCCAGCGCGGGCGCGCTTGGCCCAAGCACGATTGCGACGCGCGTTGGCTCCGCGCCGGCATGGCTGAAAGCGGGGAGCAGCGCGAAGAAGAGCGCGGCGAGGACGGGCAGATGAGAGCTCATGAAGTGCACGATTACGGTTTTGCGGCAGCTTCGCCCGAAATGCAGATGAGGCTCTCGCGCGTGCGGACGAAGAGCCGGCCGTCGGCGATCGCGGGGGTGGCGATGATCTCCTCGCCCATGTCGTTTTTGGCGAGCACCTTCAGCTCCGGCCCATCCTCCAGCACCACGATGAAACCGTTGCGCCCGGCGATGTAGACTTTGCCATCCGCCGCGATCGGCGAGGCGAAATAATCGCCGAAATTGCCGAGGCGCTTGCGCTCCCAGAGCGTCTTGCCCTCGCGCGCATCGTAGCAACTCAGAGGCCGCCGCTCTTCACCAGGTACAGGCGCTGCCGGTAGAGGAGCGGCGACGAGAGATTCGAGGGGGTCTTGTGATCCAGGTTCCAAAGCACGTGCGTCTTCGTGACGTCGCCGCGCCCGCCCCCGCGGATGGCCTGGATGATATTGCCGCCGCCCACCATGTTGTCCGGATGCTGGAACGCGGTATCGATTTCCTCGGGATCGATGAGCGCGTTCCGGTTTTTGTCCGAGAGATCGAAGCGGGCGTGGAATTCCTTCGGCGCCTCGGCGCGCGCGAGCTTGCCGTCCTGGTTGGTATCGAGCCACTCCAGCAGCGCGTGTTTGAGCGTCCGCGTGGCGTCGCCGTAGCTCTGCACGGCCACATAGATGATGCCCTCGTGGACGACCGGCGAAGTCATGATCGTGCGCACCAGGCTGTTGCAGGTCCATAGCTCCACGCCGGTGGCGGGATCGTATCCCTTGAGCTTGCCGCTGCCGGCGATGACCAGCTCCGCCTTGCCGCCGGCCTCGCAGATCACCGGCAGCGCGTACCCGGCCAGCATGTCCGGCCGCGGCGTCTTCCAGCGGAGGCTGCCGTTCGCGGCGTCGAGCGCCACGGCCAAGGGCGTGAGGTCATCGTCCTGGCAGAAGATGACGAGGCCATTGTGCACGATGGGAGAGGAAGCCGCGCCCCAATCCATGAGATACGCCGGCTTGCCGAGATCGTGCCGCCACACCTCCGCGCCAGTGCGCGCATCGAGGGCGACGAACCCGAGCGTGCTGAAATAGACATAGACGCGCTCGCCATCCGCCGCCGGCGTGGAGGAGGCGTGGCTGTTCGGCGGCGTGATGCGCGGGAGCGCGCCAGTGGGAAACGTTTTCCGCCAGCGCAGCTTGCCCGTCGCCGCCTCATGGCAAAAGACGGCGCACTCTTGCTCGCCCACCATCGCGGTGGTGAAGACGCGCCCCCTTCGCAATCACCGGAGCCGCCGACCCCATCGCTCAGCTTCGCCCGCCAAAGCACCTTGCTCTCGGCGGAAAACTCCGCCGGCATCGGCGCTGCTCGAGGAAATGCCGCTGCCATTCTGCCCGCGAAACTGCGGCCAGTCTTCGGCCAGCGCGGTGAGCGGAAGGAGAAGGATGAGGAGCTGGAGACGGGTCATGAAAAAGGGGGCGGGGCAGGGGGGCGCAGGGCTTGCGCCCTTCCAGGTAGCCGTAAGCCACGCCGTTTCCTAGCCGAAGAGATCGAGCAGCGGCTTGCCCTCATCCAGCAGGTTGTACGGACGGCCCAGCATATCCGTGGCCTCCAAGTCGTGGATGCCCATCGCGTGGTACACCGTCTTCACGACGTCCGCGGGAGAGATCGGCCGGTCCTTGGGGTACTCCGCGCGGGCATCGGTGCCGCCAATTTCGCGGCCGCCGCGGACGCCGCCCCCGGCCATCAGCACGCTCATGCACGCGGTCCAGTGATCCCGCCCCGCGCCGACGGTGCCGCCGGAGCGGCGGTCGCCGACCTGCGGCTTGCGGCCCATTTCGCTGGTGACCAGCACGAGCGTTTCATCGAGCAGGCCGCGCCCGGCGAGATCTTCCAGGAACGCGGAGAACGCCCGGTCGAATTGCGGCAGCAGGTACTGTTTCAGGCAGTTGAAATTGTCGCCGTGCGTGTCCCACCCGCCCGCGCTCTTGCACTGCTTGGCGGTGCGCTCGTCCTCCTTCCAGAAGACAGTGACGAACGGCACGCCCGCCTCCACCAGCCGGCGGGCCATGAGCAGGCTGCTGCCATTGATGTTATTGCCGTAGCGCTCCCGCAGCGGCGGCGGGCTCGGAGGCGATGTCGAACGCGCTCGCCGCCGCCGGCGCCGGAGAGAAGGGTGAACGCGCGCTCCTGCTGCTTCAGATAGCTCTGCACCTGCATTTCGTGATCCAGGTCCCGCCGGGCGTCGTTGAAAGCGCGCAGCAGCTCGCGCCGGCTCTCCATCAGCGCGCCGGCCGCCGGCGTCCATGGTGAGCGTCGGCGCGGTAAATTTCAGCGGCTCGTCAAAGTTGCCCGTGAGGTAAAACGGATCGTGCTCCATGCCGAGCCGGCCGGCGAATTGCCCCGGCCGCGTATACGGCAGCTTGCTCGGCTTGTGCGGCAGGGTGATCAACTGCGGCAGCGATGGCGATGCGGCGGACGCTTGACGCCGACCACGCAGCCCATGTACGGCCAATCGTCGGGATACGGGCGCCGATCGTTGCCCTGCTGCTTGAAGGTCTGATCCGGCGCGTGGCCGGTCAGATTGTAGTAATAGCCCGGCATGATGATCGCCGGTCGCCAGGCCGCCATCGGTGACGCCGTGCACGAGGGAGAAGCGATGCGCCTGCTGCGCGAGCAGCGGCAGATGCTCGCAAAGGTGGATCTCCGGGGCCGATGGTGCGGATCGGCTGGAACTCCCCGCGATACTCCGCGGGCGCCTCGCGGCTTCATGTCCCACATGTCGATGTGCGAAGCGCCGCCGCAGAGGAAAAAGAGCACCGTCGATTTCGCCGGCTTGCGCAAAGCCGGCGCCGGGACGGCCGGCGCCGCGGCCTTGGCGCCGGGCCGGATACCGAGGCCCGCGAGGGCCATCGTGGAAGCGGCGAGGAAGGTCCGCCGATTGATTGGCGGGCGGAACAGAAAAGAACTCATCGGTGATCGAGCTTCTCCGGCGTCTGGGGAGACAATGGAGTTTGGGTGTAGGTACTTATTGCGTCTCGCGAGTCCAGTCGGCAACCACTCCGGTTGTTAGACTCAATGTTATTTCGCCCGCGTGATTTTCTGCACTCGGTACTTGGTCACCCGGTTCCCCTGCGAGCCGCGGTTCTTTACCGCCAGCGTTGCGAAGTCGAACTCCACCTCCAGTTTGCGGGCGCCTTGGTTGTTGCGCAGCGTGAGGATAGTTTTCGGCGCGTCGTCCGGGCTCGCCGTGACGGCGAGGTAGAGGATCTTGCCGCCGGCGATTGGGTAGGTGCGATCGCGGATGACGCCGTCGCCCATGTGGAATCGCTTGGCGTAGGCGGCGCCGCTCTCGCGATTTTCGTAGATGACGTTATAGGTGGTGGCGCTGTCGCCCCGCTGGAAAATCGTGACGTGCTGGAGATCGGCGCCGAAGAAGTCTTTCTCGGCCACGCGATTGACCTTCAGGCTGCCGTCGCGCGCGATGGCCATCACTTCGTCGAGATCGGAGCATTCGCCGAGTGGCTCGGCGGCTTCGTCGCGCTTGAGGCCCCAGCCGATGAAGCCCTCCTTGCGGCTCACCAGCATCTTCACGTTCGCGCGCGCCACGCTGGCGGCGGAGATGGCGGAGAAGGTGGTGATCTCGGTGCGGCGCTCGCGGCCCTTCCCGTACTTTTTCCTGAGGCCCTGGAACCACGCGACGGCGTACGCTGTGAGATTGGCGAGGAAGCCTTTCGTCTCCTGGATCGCCTCCGCGATTTTCTTCAAGTCGTCGTCGGCGCTCTTCGAATCGAAGCGCGAGATGCGCTTGATCTTGATCTCGGTGAGGCGCGCGCAATCCTCTGGCGTGACCGGCTCCTTCAGCTTTTTCGTGTAGGGCTTGAGGCCCGCGTCGATCGCCTCCAGCACGCTCTCCCACGTCTCGCAGTCTTCGATCAGCTGGTAGACTTTCTTCTCGATGAAAATCTTCTCCAGCGAAAGCAGGTGCCAGCGCGCGTTCAGCTCGCCCAGCTTGATCTCCAGCTCGCGGCCCAGCAACTCGCGCGTGCGCTCCGTGGAGATGCGCAGGATTTCGCTCACGCAGGTGAACGACGGTTTTTGGTCGAAGATGACCACCGCGTTCGGGTGGATGAGCACCTCGCATTCGGTGAAGGCGTAGAGCGCGTTTTTTACCGTCTCCGGGTCGCTGCCGGGCTGGAGGTGGATCAGGATTTCCGCGTGCTCGGCGGTGTTGTCGTCGACCTTCTTGATCTTGATCTTCCCCTTTTGGTGCGCGGCGACGATCGAGTCGATCAGCGTCGGCACCACCGTGCCGAACGGAATCTCGGTGATCACGAGCAGGCTCGGCGAGCGCACCTCGATGCGCGCCCGCACCCGCACTTTGCCGCCGCGCCGGCCATCCTGGTAATCGGTGCAATCGATCAGCCCGCCGGTGAGAAAATCCGGCAGCAGCATCGGCTTGCGGCCGCGGAGCACCGCGATGCTGGCATCGACGATCTCGTTGAAATTGTGCGGCAGGACTTTGCAGGAGAGCCCCACGGCGATGCCCTCCACGCCCTGCGCGAGGAGGAGCGGGAACTTCACCGGCAGCGTCACCGGCTCCTTGTTGCGCCCGTCGTAGAGCGCGTCCAAGTGGTGATCTTCGGGTTGAAGACCACCTCGAGCGCGAACTTCGTGAGGCGCGCCTCGATGTAGCGCGGTGCGGCGGCGGGATCGCCCGTGATGATGTTGCCCCAGTTCCCCTGCGTATCGATCAGCAGCTCTTTTTGGCCCAGGCCCACGAGCGCGTCGCTGATGCTCGCATCGCCGTGCGGGTGGTACTTCATCGTGTTGCCGACGATGTTCGCCACCTTGTTGTAGCGGCCGTCGTCCAGCTCCCGCAGCGAATGCAGGATGCGGCGCTGCACCGGCTTCAGCCCATCGTCGATGTGCGGCACCGCGCGATCGAGGATGACGTAGCTGGCGTAGTCGAGGAACCACGTCTCGAACATGCCGTCGACGTGTTTCAGCGCGTGGCTGGGCGCGAGCGCGGCGGGCTCGGCGGGCGCGGATTCGGTGATGGCCAGGGCCAGCTCCGGCTGGTCCGATTTGTCTTGGCGCTTGGGCATCTGCTAAGTCGTCGTGTACGCGAGATTCTTGATGATGAACTCCTGCCGGTCCGGCGTATTCGCGCCCATGTAAAACTGCAGGAGCTGATCGACCGGGCTTTCCTTGCCGATGATCACCGGCTCCAACCGAATCTTTGGCCCGATGAAATGGCGGAACTCATCCGGCGAAATTTCGCCGAGTCCTTTGAAGCGCGTTATCTCCGGTTGCGGTCCGAGCACCTCCATCGCTTTCAGCCGCTCCGGCTCCGTGTAGCAGTAGCGCGTCTCCTTTTTGTTGCGCACGCGGAAGAGGGGCGTCTGCAGGATGAAAAGATGGCCATTCTTGATGAGCTCGGGGAAAAACTGCAGGAAAAACGTGATCAGCAGCAGGCGGATGTGCATGCCGTCCACGTCGGCATCGGTGGCGATGACGATGTTGTTGTAGCGCAGCCCGTCGATGCCGTCCTCGATGTTGAGCGCGCTGTGCAGCAGGCTGAGCTCCTCGTTCTCGTACATGATGCGGCGCGTCTTGCCGTGCGTGTTGAGCGGCTTGCCCTTGAGCGAAAAGACCGCCTGCGCATTGGCATCGCGCACCTTGGTGATGGAGCCCGCGGCGGAATCGCCCTCGGTGATGAAGAGCGTGGTGTCGCCGCGGCGGTCGTCTTCGCCGCGCCGGGGCGCCTTGTCGTTGAAGTGCAGGCGGCAGTCGCGCAGCTTGGAATTGTGCAGGCTCACGCTCTTGGCCGCGTCCTTCGCGCTGTTGCGGATGCCCGCCATCTCCTTCCGCTCGCGCTCATTTTGCTGGATCTTCTGCTGGATCACCTGCGCCACCGCGGGCTGCGATGCAGATAGTTATCCAGCTCGCGCTTGATGAAATCGGTGATGTAGGCGCGAATGCTCGCGCCTCCCGGCGACATCACCTGGCTGCCCAGCTTCGTCTTCGTCTGCGACTCGAAAACCGGCTCCTGCACGCGGATGGAGATGGCCGCGATGATCCCCGCGCGGATGTCCGCCGGGTCATAGTCCTTCTTGAAATACTCGCGCAGCGATTTCACGATCGCCTCGCGGAACGCCTGCTGGTGCGTGCCGCCCTGCGTGGTGTGCTGGCCGTTGACGAAGGAGTAGTACTCCTCGCCGTATTGGGAGGCGTGCGTAAAGACGACCTCGAGGAGCTTGTTCGAGTCCTTGAGATGGATCGCCTTGTACGCGGTCGAGCCGTCGATCTTCTCGTTGAGCAGATCGAGCAGGCCGTTCTCCGATTTGAAGAGCTTGCCGTTGAAGGAGAGCGTGAGCCCTGTGTTCAGGTACGCATAATTCCAGAGGAGATTTTCGATGTACTCGTCCTTGAAGACGTAGTTCGGGAAAATCTCCGGGTCGGGGATGAACTTGGTGAAGGTGCCCGGCTTTTGCCCGGCCGCCGCCTTGATGCGATGATCCTTTACCAGGTTGCCGCCGGCAAACTCCGCGAGCCGCGTCTTCTCCTCGCGAAACGCCTGGATTTCAAAGGCCGACGAGAGGGCGTTCACCGCCTTGAGCCCGACGCCATTCAACCCGACGCTCCGCTGAAAGGCCTCGCTGTCGTACTTGCCGCCGGTGTTCGGCTTGCCGGCGCAATCGACCAGGCTGCCGAGTGGGATGCCGCGTCCGTAATCGCGCACCGTGGCGGTCTGCGTGCCGTCGGGGTTCGTGGTCACCGTCACATCGATGCGCTTGCCGCAGCCCATGGTGAACTCATCGATCGAATTATCGATCGTCTCCTTCAGCAGCACGTAGATGCCGTCGTCGTGCGCGGCGCCATCGCCGAGGCGGCCGATGTACATGCCGGGGCGGCGGCGAATGTGTTCGTTCCACTCAAGCGAACGGATGTTTTCTTCGGTATATTTCGCTGGGGCCTGACTCATCTGGAAAATCGGACAGCTTAACGCAAACGAGACGGGGACTGCACGCGAAAGCTGCTTCTCGATTGCCAGCGCCGCTCGCTTCCGCCATCCTTCACGCATGAAAACGTGGCTTCAGGTCCTTGATCGGATTTTGCGCGGCGAGATGACGAAGGGGTCCGACCTCGAGCGGGGCCTCGCTGCCATTCCTCTCGGGGGCATGACCGTCCTGATCATTTTGCTGGGCGGAATTTACGGGATGGGGATGGGCACCTTCGCGCTCTTCAAGGAAGGCGGCCCCTCGGTGGCGCAGTTTCTTGCGTCTACGATTAAGATCCCGGCGCTCTTCCTGCTCACCTTGGTCATCACGTTCCCCTCGCTCTATGTCTTCAATGCGCTCGTCGGCTCGCGCCTCGGCTTGTGGCCGGTCCTGCGGCTGCTGATCGCCGGGCTCGCCGTCACGCTGGCGGTCGTCGCCTCCTTCGGGCCGATCGTCGCCTTCTTCTCCATCAGCACCACCAGCTATTCGTTCATGGTGCTGCTGAATGTGCTGATGTGCGCCGTCGCGGGCCTGCTTGGGCTGATCTTTCTTCGGCAGACGCTGCATCGGTTGGTGGTGGCCACGCAGCCACCCGTGACGCCGGCGCCACCCGTGACACTGGCGCCACCGGTAGCGCCACCGCCGCCGACAGAACCCGGCTCGCCGCTCGCGGCCAGGCCGGCTTTCGCAAAGCCCGCGCCCGGCGCGCTCGATCCGCTGGATGATCGCCCGTTTGGCATGCAGGTTCAGGGCGTCTTTCGTTGCTGGATGGTTCTCTTTGCCCTGGTCGGCTCGCAGATGGGCTGGGTGCTGCGGCCCTTCATCGGGGCGCCGGACCAGCCGTTCACGTTCTTCCGTGGGCGCGACTCGAATTTCTTTGCCGCGGTGTGGAGCCACTTTCTCGCGCTCTTCCAGTGACCCCCGCGCTGCTGCAGGACGTCGAGGAAATCCTGCGGTCCGGCGGCCGGGAAGCTCCCGCCTTCGAGCCCGCCCGCGGGCGGCGCGCCGTTTTCTATTTCCTCGCGTGCGCCGGAATGTATGGAGCGCTGATGGGCTGCTTCGGCGGCTTCCAAGGCGACCGCCCTCTGCTGGTGCTGTATGCCGCGCTCAAAGTCCCGCTGCTGCTGATCATCACCGGCGCCGTTTGCCTGCCGAGCTTCTTCGTACTGAACACGCTCTTCGGCCTGCGCGAGGATTTCCCGCGGGTGATGCATGCGCTGCTGATGACCCAGGCGGGCTTCGCCGTCCTGCTGCTCTCGCTCGCGCCGTACACGCTTTTTTGGTACGCCTCCTCGGCGGACTACAATGCAGCGATCCTTTTCAATGCGTTGATTTTTGGCGCGGCCAGCCTCGCCGCGCAGTGGCTGCTGCGCCGGCATTACCAACCGCTCATCGCGGAGAATCCGCGGCACGCGGTTTTGCTCTACGCCTGGCTGGGGCTGTTCGCTTTCGTGGGCATCCAGACGGCGTGGATACTCCGGCCGTTCATCGGGACGCCGGACCTGCCCGCGCAATTCTTCCGCGATGAAGCCTGGGGCAACGCCTACGTGGCAGTCGCGGAAAAGATCCGCGACCTCTTCAAGTAGGACCGCCTACGCCGGGGCCTCCGTGAGGCCGGGTGTGATCTCGGGGGCGATGGTGGTCTCGTTTTCCGGGCGGGTTTTGAGGGGCGGCGGCGTGCCGGGCGGCGTCGGGCGCGCCGGCGGGTTTTGCATGCGGCCGTGCTCGATGATGTCGCGGACCTGGTCGCCATCGAGCGTCTCAAATTCGAGCAGCGCCTTGGCGATGATCTCGAGCTTGTCGCGATGTGCGCCGATCAGCTCCTTGGCGCGATCGTAGGCGTCGTCGCAGAGCTTGCGCACTTCGGCGATCGATCTCCTGCGCGGTGGCTTCGCTGTAGTTCGCGGTTCTTGTGCGATGTCGCGGCCGAGGAAGACGTAGTCCTCGTGCTCGCCGTACTCGACCATGCCCATCTTCTCGCTCATGCCCCATTCGCAGACCATGCTTGCGGGCGATGGCAGGTGGCCTGGCCGATGTCGCCGCGGGCGCCGTTGGTGACGTCGCCGAAGATGAGCTCCTCGGCCACGCGGCCGCCCATGATCACGACGAGCCGATCGAGCAGCTCCTTGCTGCCGGTGGGTGTACTTGTCCTCGGTCGGCAGAGTACATCGTGGAGCCGAGCGATGGCCCGCGCGGGATGATCGTGACCTTGTGCAGCGGATCGATGTGCTCGAGCAACTCGCAGAGAATCGCGTGGCCGGCCTCGTGATAGGCGGTGTTCTCCTTCTCCTTGTCGCTCATCGCGAGGCTGCGGCGCTCTCTGCCCCAGCGGACCTTGTCGCGCGCCTCTTCGAGTTCGGATTGCGTGATCGCCTTTCAAGTCCTTGCGCGCGGCGAGCAGCGCGGCTTCGTTGATCACGTTCGCCAGTTCCGCGCCGGAGTAGCCGGGCGTGCCGCGGGCGATCACCGCGAGGTCCACGTCCTCGGCGAGCTTCACCTTCTTGGCGTGGACGCGGAGGATTTCCTCGCGGCCCTTCACGTCGGGCAGGTTCACGGTGATCTGGCGGTCGAAACGGCCCGGGCGCAGCAGCGCGGGGTCGAGCACGTCGGGGCGGTTCGTGGCCGCGATGATGATCACGCCTTCCTGCGTGTCGAAGCCGTCCATCTCGACGAGCAGCGCGTTGAGCGTCTGCTCGCGTTCGTCGTGGCCGCCGCCGAGGCCGTGGCCGCGATGGCGGCCCACGGCGTCGATTTCATCGATGAAGATGAGGCACGGCGCGCTCTTCTTGCCCTGCTCGAACATGTCGCGCACGCGGCTCGCGCCGACGCCGACGAACATCTCCACGAAGTCCGAGCCGCTGATGGAGAAGAACGGCACGTCCGCCTCGCCGGCGATGGCGCGGGCGAGCAGCGTCTTGCCGGTGCCGGGAGGGCCGACCATGAGCACGCCCTTCGGGATGCGCCCGCCGAGCTTCTGGAACTTCTTCGGATCGCGCAGGAACTCGACGATTTCCTGCACCTCCTCCTTCGCCTCCTCGACGCCGGCCACGTCCTTGAAGGTGACCTTGTTTTTGTCCCGCGCAAGCATGCGCGCCTTCGACTTGCCGAAATTCAGCGCGCCCTTGCCGGCCATGCGGATCTGCTGGCGGAAGAAGAAATAGAGCAGCAGCAGGATTGACCGCGATCGGCAGCAAGCTCAGCAGCGCCGAGGCGAGCACGTTCGAGGAAGTGGTCGGGTTCGCGATGATCTTATGCTGCTTCAGCGTCTCGTAGAGATCGCGGTTGAAATCGAGATTCACGCCCGTCTTGAACTGCAGCGGCGGCCCTTCCGGGGTCTGCTTCAGCCACCCTTTGAGGTACTCCGTGCCCGCGCCCGGATCGCGCACCAACTCCACCGGATGCTGGGCGTCGTTCACGATCAGCCCCTTTTCGAGATACTCGAAAAACTTGGACTGCGGCACCTCGGTCATGCCGGCCATCTTGTTGTTGGTGAGGTAAAAGACGCCGATGAGGACGATGGCCAGCCCGAACAGAATCAGCCCGCGCCAATTGAAATTCGGATCGGGCCCGTTGGGTCCGCCTTCGGGTTTGTTTCCGCCATTGCGCTGGCGGTTGTTGGGGTTCCTGGAATCAGGCGGTTGCGCCATAGTAGAAAAATTGGGATCGGAGAGTCGGGTACGCTACTCAAAGAAGCAAGCGGCTGCAAACGGCATTCGTGGCCGCGGGTGGAGCGGAGGCGTTTGCGAGAGGGGGGTCCGACACGAGAGCCCCCGGCCCGTTCAATTTCCGCACATTTTCGGCGTCCTTTAGCGTGGCTCGCGACGGGTTTGGCCGACTTCCGGGCTCGTTCACATTCGACCTCTTCGAGGTCGCCCAAAAGAAGTGTTGCCTATCCCAGATGCTGCTCGATCGCCTTGGTGATCGCGTCGATGCTCACCGGCTTCGCCAGGAAAGGGAAGCCGCCGAAGTTGTGGTGCGATTCCTTGGGCGAAACGATGGCGGTGAGGAAGATGACGGGCACCTTGGCGAGGGCGGGGTCGGAGCGGATTTGCTGGGCCACTTCGCCGCCGTCGATCTTCGGCATGACGATATCGAGGAAGATGATGTCGGGCTGGAAGTCGCGCGCGGTGAGCCAGGCTTTGTCGCCGTCGTTTTCCTCGAGCACGGTGTATTTGCCGGTGCGCTCGAGGGTGAGCTTGACGAGTCGGGTGAAGCCCGACTCGTCGTCGATGAGGAGGACTTTTTTCTTGCGATCCATAAGTATTTCCCTTTGCTAAACTACACTGCCTGCGCCACGAGCTCCGCCCGCGGGTGGGCTGCTACGTCGGCCTGAAACATGATGGTGACGCGCACGCCGCCCTCGGGGAGATTGCCGATATCGATGGTGGCGCCGTGCAGATCGATGATCGTCTTGACGACCGACAGGCCGAGCCCGGTGCCGAGGCCGGTCGGCTTGGTGGTGAAGAACGGCTCGAAAATTTTCGCGAGCTTGTCCTCGGGGATGCCGCTGCCGGTATCGTCGATCTCCGACGACGACGATGCGCTGGCCGACGACGCGGAAGGTCTCCGAGCGGCTGCCGCCGATGTTCGAGCCGACGCCGGTGAGCTGCTTGGCGTAGGTGCGCACCGGGAGCGTGCCGCCGCCTTTCATGGCGTGCAGCGCGTTGGTGAAAAGATTGACGAAGACCTGGGTGATCTTGGCGGCATCGAGGGCCAGCGGCGGAATGCCCGGCTGCAGCTCGCGCTCGATTTGGACGGCGCCTTTCATCTCGCCGCGCACCATCTTCAGCGCGGCCTCGATGATCTTGTTCAGGTCGGTCGGGCTGCATCTCGAGCTGCTTCGGCGCGGAGAAATCGAGCAGGCCGCGGATGACCACGTCGGCCCGCGAGACGGCCTCGGCCATCTCGTGGAGGATCATCGTGGCGCTGTCATCCGGGATGGCTGATGCCCGCGAGATAATCGATGCCCATCTTCAGGATGGCGAGCGGGTTCTTCACCTCGTGGGCGACGCCGGCGGCGAGGCGGCCGATCGACTTCATCTTCTCGGCCTCGATGAGCTGGAGTTGCACCTCGCGCAGCTCGCGGTGCGCGGCCTGGAGCTTGCCCATGGCGCCGATCACTTCCTCGCGGCTCTGCGCCAGCTCGTCGTAGGCCTGCTTCAGGTTTTCCTCGGCGCGCTTTTGCAGCGGTGATATCGCGCGCGATGCAGACGAGGCCGAGCACCTGGGTGCCCTCGCCGCGCCACGGCACCTTGGTGGTGAGCACCCAGCGCGATTTCGCCGGCGCGATCGAGCAGGCGCTCCTCGTGATTGATCAAGGCCACGCCGGAGCGCAGCACGTCCATGTCGTCCTCGTAGAAGTGCTGCGCGACCTCCTCGGGAAAAAATCGAACACGCTTCCGCCGATGACCTCGGTGGGATCGCTCAGGCCGAGCCAGCGCAGGTGCGCGGCATTGTCGAGGAGGTAGCGGCCCTCCTGGTCCTTGAGGAAAATGAGGTCGGGCACGTTGTCGATCACGCCGCGGAGGAGGTTGCGCTCGGCGGCGAGCTGCTCCTCCATCTCCTTCAGCGTCGGTGATCTCGCGCGAGATGCCGCAGGTGCCGATGATCCGCCCCCGGCGGTCGCGCAGCGGCAGCTTCGTGGTGAGCGACCACGATTGGCGGCCGTCGGTCATCACCTCGTGCTCGATCTTGTTGACGATCGGCCTCGCCGGTCTCCATCACGCGGCGCTCATCTTCCAGCGCCTCGCGCGCATGCTCCTCGCCGTAGAAATCCGCGTCGGTTTTGCCATAGGCCTCCTCGGGACGCTCGAGGCGAAAGAGCTCGGTCAGCGCGCGATTGATGCGGATGAAGCGGCTTTGCCGGTCCTTGAAATAGATGCGGTCGGGGATGTTTTCGAGCAGCGTATTGAGCAGGTCGCGCTCGCGGGCCAGCTGCGCCTCCGCCCGCGAACGCTCCACGGCGTAACGCAGCGCCCGCTGCAGCGGCGTGGCTATCGGTGCGCGCTCTTGACGAGATATTCCTGCGCGCCGAGGTGCACCGCCTCCAGCGCCAGCTCTTCGTCGTCCGTGCCGGTCAGCACGATGATCGGCACGTGCGGCGCCACGGCATGGAGCTTGGTGAACGTCGCCAGCCCCTCGCTATCCGGCAGGCCGAGATCGAGCAGAACGATATCGACAGGATCGTTCTCCACGGCCCGGATGGCGTCGGCGAGCGTGGTGGAATGGCCCGCCACCTTGAATTTCGAGAGCTTGCCGACGTGGATCATCTCCCGCAGGCAGGTGGCGTACGAAGGGTCGTCCTCCACCAGCAGCACGCAATAGGGCGGAGTAAACGCAGTGGTGGCCATGGGGGGAAGAGGCGCCGAGGCTAGCGGCCCGCCCGAAAACCGCAAGAAAGAAGCGGTTACGGTCGCGAGGAACCTCGCCTGCGGTGGACAGGACGTAACGCGGCCGGGTTTCGCTCGTGCCAGGGAGCCGGGGGACCCTGAGGCGGCGCGACCGGACGTGGATTCGTGGATCGCGCAGGCGCTGCAGAATTACGGGGATTTTGTCCCCATCGCTCAACGGCGCTGCAGCTTCAGAGGGGGGAAGTTGCCGGTTTGTTGCCGGCCATCCCGCTCCGTGTACTTCACATGGTAATAAACGGTGCCGGTGAAGTCTTTCGTCAGCTGGTCGATGACTCCGGTGGCTTGTTCGCCACCCGGGAGCGTGACCACGACCGAGTCGCCCACGCCGAACTGGACGCGGTTCCAAGCGGGCTCGCCTTTGCTCGGCCCCATTCGTTTACCGTCGAAGCTGCCGAGATTGGACTTGGCGTTGATCAGGTCGCTGCCGTTCTGAATGCCACGGTAGTCCACCTGCCAGTCTTGGCCGTCGAGTGCTTTGAGGAGCACGAGGCCGTTCTTTCCTCCGGTGAGGTGGTCTTCCTGCGGAGTCAGGTTGCGCCAGGCGCCGCTGAAGGCCCTCCCCTGGCGGTCGGTCCAATCATAGCTCCGGTTTGGGTGGATGGTCAACGGGGCGCCGTTGGAGACATATAGTGAGTATTCTTTATAGATAGTGCCGTCGCGTTCGACGGTGGAGCCACCGCCCCATTTGGTGAGGCGCCATTTTCCAAAGAAGTAATCGAGGTCGGCGGCCGAAGCTGCGGCGCCGGTGTTGGCAGGTTGCGTGCTCCGGGCAGGATTCTCACGCGCCGGCTGATTACGCTGGGGCGGGTTTCCATCGCGGCGGTTCGCCGCGTTCGGCGATTCCGGCTGAGCGGTGCGGCTGCGGGGACGCAACCGGCTCGCGGGGACCCGGCCGGTATTGCTGGCGTTGAAACCCGAGCCGCTGTCCCATTTCACCGAGTACGAGGTTCCACCGGCCATCTCATAAACCTCCTGCACGATGCCGTTGTGAACTTCCTTGCCGTCCCCATACACGTCGATGATGACCGCTTCCCCTTTCCTGTACTGATTTTCCGCGGCGTCTGCCGGGAGGCCAAAACTGAAGAGCCAGAGGGAGCATAAGCCCGCGGCCCAAACGCATTTAAAGATGGACCGGGGTTTTGTAGTCATCGGTACGCAGTATCGGTTCAGCAGAGTCGGAGCAAGCCCCATCTCTTGCGATCGCGCCGGTAAAGGCAGCCGAAATGCGCTTGCTTCCGCTGGACTCAGCCTGCGCCTTCGGCTTGAGCATAGCGCGCCACACCGAGCGCGAACGACCCGCAGCCGACAGCGATTACCCCCACGACGGGAGCGAACTGAGTTGGGCGGACCCTGCCCGCGTGCCTTCGCGAGTTTCTGAAATCAAATAGACGCTTAGTGCGTCGCGAGGCGCACCACGCGGCCACCCGGCTCGAAAGAATCCTGCAGAATCGCGGCTTTGTCCGGCTCACCGGTCGCACAGCAAGGGGTGAGGGTGACCTTCTTCGAGGGAGTGGTGCTGCAGGCGCCGAAACCGAGGGTGAGGATGATGGAAAGGACCGCGATCGTTTGTTTCATATCGGTAGTGATGGCGGCTTTTTGCCCAATCACCTCCCGGAAGACAAGCCTTTGCGCGGCCAACCGAAAAACCGGATGCTTCAGCGCGCAAAACTCCTCGGAACGATCAGGGTGAGTTCGAGTCCCTCGGCCTTGATGGCTTTCGCGAGAAGTTGGAGCGCCTCGGCAGATCGTTCAGCGGGGACCGAAATAGTCATGCCGGCCGAACCCACGGCAACGCTCCGGATGCCTTCAGCGCGCAGAATAGCTCCCGCTCGGGCAGCCACTGGTTCCATGTCCGGCCGGTTGGGGTAGCTGGCCACAGGAATGTATTTAGGTGCCTCGCCGGCGAAGATCGAATTGGAAGAGCAGAAGAGGCCGATGCCGAGCCACAGGATGGTTAAGAGTCTTTGTTTCATAATGCTTCTTTCTCGGGGAACGCGCGGCTCCGTCAGATCATTAGACTGATGGCCGCTCGTCGCCGTTACAGCCGCAGGATCTCGCGGATGACGATGCTGACGGCGCCGAAAACGCCTGCGCTGGCTAGGCGTGCTTCTTGTTGAACCGCGCCACTTCGCGCTGCGCCTCGCGCTTCTCCGTCTTCGCCTTGAGGTCCGCGCGCTGGTCCGACTTCTCTTTGCCCTTCCCGAGCCCGAGCTCGACCTTGACGTTATGCCCCTTCCAGTACATCCGAAGGGCTACCAAGGTTTGCCCTTTGATCTGCGTCGCCTCCTGCAGCCGGATGATCTCCTTTCGGTGCAAGAGCAAGCGGCGCCGCGCCTTCGGCTCGTGCTGTGTATGGCTCGCCTTTTCGTACGCGCGGATGTCGGCGTCGTAGAGAAACGCCTCCTCGCGCTCGATGCGCGCGAAGGCATTGTTGATGTTCGCGAAGCCGGCCCGGATCGATTTGACCTCGGTGCCGCGGAGCTCGATCCCCGCCTCCAGCTTCTCCAGGATGAAGAAGTCGCGCAGGGCCTTGCGATTGACGGAAATCTCGGCGGACATGGGGCGGCCAAGGCGCCGCGCGGGGCGGCTTAGTGCGCCGGGTTCACCGCGGGCTCGACCATCTCAAAGGTGATCTTGCCCTGAATGATCTCGGAAAGGGCGATATCCGAGTAGCCCATGCGGGGGCCGTGGTCGACCAAGGCCCGCTGGCCTTGGGAAAGCTGCCGCACGCGCTTGGAGACGATGTTGACCAGGATTTGCTGGCTGGGGATCTTCTTCAAGGCTTCTTCGAGAAGTTGGCTGGACATAAGGCGGACAGGGAACACGGCAGGGAAAAATGGAGGTGGACGATGGGCGGGGGCGGGGGCCTTGTCAAAACATATCCCCCAAAATCTCGTAAATTGCACGGAAGGTGCTTCGGCTAACCGAGGAGCTTTCGCACGGCGGCGATGACGCCGGGAATGTCGTACTTTTTGGCCTCCACATCCACGGTCAGCCCCAGCTCGCGCATGGTCTTGGAAGTGATCGGGCCGATCGAGGCCGTCTTGAGGCCGGCCGGCAGCGGGAGTTTCAGGGCCATGAAATTCTCCACCGTCGAGGAGCTGGTGAAGGTGATCAAATCGGCCCCTTCCGCCTTGAAGCGCGCGAGTCCCCCGGTGAGATCGTCGGTTTCCGGGACAGTGCGGTATGCCACCGCCTCGTCCACGATCGCCCCGAGCCGCGCCAGCTCCTTTGGCAGCACGTCGCGGCTCTGCTCCGCGCGCGCGAGTAGGAACCGAACATTCTCCACCGAGCCCTGCTGCTCCTGAAGCGCCTTGATGATTCCCTCGGCCACGAACTCCTCCGGCTGTAGATCGACCGCCAGTCGGTTTTCGCGCACCCGCTGCGCGGTAGCCGGGCCGATCGCGGCGATGCGCACGCCGCCGATCGAGCGGGCGTCCTGGTACATCTTGAAGAACAGCTCGAAGAAGGCGTTCACTCCATTGGGGCTCGTGAAGATGAGCCAATCGTACTGGTGCGCGTCGCGGACGAGCTCCGCGAAGGCGCGCAGGTCCTTCGGCGGCTCGATGCGGATCGTCGGCAGCTCATAAGCATCGGCGCCCAGTGCGCGCAGGCCCGAGGTGAGCGCGCCGGCCTGCTGGCGCGTGCGCGTAACCACGATGCGCTTGCCGGAGAGCGGGCGGTTATCGAACCAGCGCAGCTTCTTGCGCAGCGTCACCACTTCGCCGAACACCGCCACGGCGGGCGCCGCGAATTCAGCGTCGGCGGCTTTTTGCGCGATGTCCTTGAGCTTGCCCTCGAGCACCTCCTGCCGGCCGGTCGTGCCCCAGCGCACCAGCGCCACGGGCAGCGTGGCCGGCGCGCCGTGCTCCATCAGCGCGGCGGTGATCGGGCCGAGCCGCTCCACCCCCATGAGCATGATGCGGGTGCCCGGCTGCGTGGCGAGCCGCTGGTAATCGAGCGCGCTCTCGGGCTTCTGGGGATCTTCGTGGCCGGTGAAAATGGTGAGCTGCGAAGTGTGCTCGCGATGGGTCACGGGAATACCCGCGTAAGCCGGCGCGGCGATCGCGGACGTGACCCCCGGCACGATTTCAAAACGCAGCCCCGCCTCGGCCAGCGCCTCGGCCTCCTCGCCGCCGCGCCCAAAGAGAAATGGGTCGCCGCCTTTGAGCCGCAGAACGCGCTTACCCGCGGCGGTTTTCTCGACGATCAGCGCATTGATCTCGCCTTGCTTGAGGGTATGCTGCCCGGCCTTTTTGCCCGCGTAGATGATCTCGGCGCCGGGCGGCGCCCACTTGAGGATCTCCGGGTTGCAAAGGTAATCGAAGACGATCACCTCGGCCGTCTCGGTGAGTTCCTTCACGCGGAGCGTGACGAGGCCGAGATCGCCGGGACCGGCGCCGGCCAGGTAGCAAATGCCGGCGGAGGAGGAAGCGGAAGAGGACATCTCCGAAAACGTACCAGCGGGGGGAGAAAGGCGAGCGGGAATTTTTGCGGGGGTGGAGCTTCTTAATCTTAATCCCAATCTCAATCTTAATCGTCCGCGGGGTCGGCGCTTGGCGGGTTTAGATTATGATTAAGATTAAGACTATGATTATGAGGCGGAACCGCCACCGCCGCCCGTCCCGGCCTACGGCGGGATGTACGTTCTCCGTACCGCGTCCTTCAACGACATCGCTTGCCCATCCGAAAAAATCACCAGGTTGCCGCCGGGGTGGGAGCTGCCTTTTTCGGCGAACCACGGCTGGGTCGACCACTGGTAGGGTCGGCGCGGTTTGTCGTCGAAGGGGGTCGCCATGTAGTCGATGCGCATATTTTCGCGCTTATCGAGCTCAGGGAACTTCATCATCCGCTGGGTGGTCGGGCAGACCCAGACCTCGCGGGTGATGCCGTGCTTGGCCAGGGCGGCGATCCATTGCTCCGCGTATTCCTTGCCGCCGCCGATGGAGAGGCGCGGATCGATCTGCGGCCAGTGGCCCTGCTCCTGCAGGTAGTTGCTCGCCCCCACGTAGAGGCTGCGGAGATTCGTCATGCAGCGGGAAAAATCCGCCCGGGCGCGGAAATCGCCCAGTGACTGGAAGAGCACCAGGATCAGGATGCAGACGATGAGGATCACCGTCATCAGCTCCAACAAGGTGAAGCCGGAGTTACGTCGCCGCATAAGCGCTGCGGGGGGAAGTCACAGCACCGCGCTGAAAATCGCCCTTCCCAAGGAGGGAGCCTACTGAGCGGCTCCGGCTGCCGTCGGGTTGAGCCCGAATTCCGTCAAATCAGCAGAGATATCGGCGGTGACCGATTGCTTGAAGCCATCGACCGCGAGCGCGAGGGCGGTGATCGGCCCTTGCGGCTGACCGGTAGTCACACTGGCATCCTGCACGGAAAGGCTGGCGGAACCCTTGATCCGGATGGCGGTATTCAGGTTCGCGCCGGCATTGGCGCCGAAGCCCTGGCCGGGGATGATTTCGCAACTGATGCTGCCGTTCGCGTAACCGGCCGGCAAGGTCAAGGTCGAGACGGCGGTGCCCGTGTTGCCGTCGTCCACGATGCTGAGACTGATCTCGAACTGGGCGCGCACCAAGCCGCGGAACTCAAGCGTATCGGGGTCCGCCACACCGACGATCACGCCGGTATAGGTGCGGCCTTGGGTGAAGTAGACGAAATTGCCGCTGGCCAGATCGACGCGGGGAACGCCGAGGGCGAAGAGGCCGAGCGAATTCGCCGTGAGGGCCGCCGCCGCCGGAGCGATCAGCGGATCGAGGGTCGGGACGAGCACGCCCGCGTAGGTGCCGATGGTGGTGCCCGTATCGCCATTCTCGAACACGGGGCCGCCGCTCAGCGCCCAGCTTTCGGTGGTGAGGAAAACATAAGCGAGCAGGAGGGAGAGCAGCTTCTTCATGTAGCGCGATTCAAGCGGAGGTTTGCGTGCTCGTCAAAAAGATTTTTTATCTATTTGCCTTGGCGCGTATCTTTTTCGGCCTTTGCATCCGGCGCGACCGCGCCATGCGCATTCGCGGAGATTATCACGAACCCTTGAAAGCACCTTTCAGCCTCTTCCTCGCCCTCCGCTACCTGAAACCGAAGCGGACCTTCGTCTCGGTCATTACGCTCATCTCCGTGATGGGGGTGACCTTGGGGATTTGGGTGCTCATCCTGGTCATCGCGGTAATGACCGGCTTCGACCAGGAGCTTCGGCGCAAAGTGCTCGGCTTCGACGCGCACCTGCTCGTCTCCGCCGATGGCGTCTTGCGCGATTGGCGTCCGCTGGATGAGCGGCTGCAAAAAGAGCCGCACGTGATCGCGACCGCGCCCTACGTGCAAGGGCCGGTGATCGTCGAGTTCCAAGGCCGGCGGCTCGCGCCGAAAATCCGCGGGATCGAGATCGAGCGCGAGCAGCGGGTCACCGATATCCGCTCGGCGATTAAGGAAGGCGAATTCGACCTGGAAATGGACGAGCAGGGCGAAAGCAACAAGGTGCTGCTCGGGCGCGAGCTGGCGAACCAGCTCGGAGTGGCGGTGGGTGATAAAATTACCGTCTATTCACCGGGCAACCTCTCGGAGATCATCGAGGAGCTGAATAAGGCCAAGGAAGCCGGGGAAGAGAAAAAGTCGCTGGATGAGCTGCGCCAAATGATCCTCCCGGCGGAGCTGACGGTGACGGGCATCTTCGAATCCGGCCGCTTCATCTACGATGCGGAGTTCCTGCTGGTGCCGCTGCACATCGGGCAGGAGCTTTATGGTCTCGGCGATGGACTCCACGGACTGACGATGCGCACGGAGGACCCGTACAAGGTGGAATTGATCAAGAAGAGCCTGCTCGCCGATCTCGATCCGCAACTGTCCGTTTTCACCTGGATCGACCTGAACAAGCAGCTTTTCGACGCCATCCGGATGGAGCGGAACACGATGTTTTTCATCCTGCTTTTCATCATCATCGTCGCCGCCTTCGGGATCATGAACACGCTGATCACCGTCACGGTGCAAAAGACGCGCGAGATCGGGATCATGAAAGCGCTCGGCGCCACCACGGGGCAGATCGTCTGGGTGTTCCTGGCGCAAGGAATGATCGTCGGGGTGCTGGGCAATGCGACCGGGCTGCTGATGGGCATGACGACGATCCGCTGGCGCAATGAGCTGAAGGTCTTCCTGGCGCGCGCGATGGGGGTCGAAATTTTCCCGCCGAGCATCTACCAGTTTTCCGAAATCCCCGCGCAGGTGGTGCCGCACGATGTGGCGGTGATTTGCCTGAGCGCCTTTGCGATCTGCTCGCTCGCCGCGCTAATCCCGGCCTTCGCCGCCGCGAAGCTCGATCCCGTGAAGGCGCTGCGGTACGAGTAAGGCTGGAAAATTCGTTGGCAAGCGCGGCGGAGGGCTTCAGGCTCGCCCTCCCAAATTATGAAGGAAGCCCGTCTCAATCGTCTTTTTCATCCCCGCTCGCGCCGCTGCTTCGATGTGGCAGTCGATCACGGTTTTTTCAATGAGCGCGCGTTCCTCGCGGGGATCGAGAACCTGGAGAAGGCGATCAAGGTTCTGGTGGAGGCCGCGCCGGACGCGATTCAGCTCACGATCGGCCAGGCGCCGGTGTTGCAGGCCCTTCCCGGCCGGCAGAAGCCCTCGCTGGTGCTCCGCACCGACGTGGCCAACGTCTACGGCCGCGAGCTGCCGCGGGCGCTCTTTTCGCGCATGATCGCGCAGCCGGTGGAGCAGGCGCTCCGGCTGGATGCGACCTGCGTGGTGGTGAATCTTTTCCAAATCCCCGGCCAGCCGGAGGTGACCGACCAGTGCATCCAGAATATCACGGCACTGAAACCGGAGTGCGACCGCTACGCGATGCCGCTGATGATCGAGCCGCTCGTTTTCAGGCCGAACAGCGAGGCTGGCGGCTACATGGTGGATGGCGACCTGGAGAAAATCCTGCCGCTCGTGCGCCAGGCGGTGGAGCTCGGTGCGGATATCATCAAGGCCGATCCGACCGACGACGTGGGCGTCTATCATCGCGTGGTGGAGATCGCGGGGCGCATCCCGGTGCTGGTGCGCGGCGGCGGCAAGGCGCCGGACGAGGAAATCCTTTCGCGCACGGAAAAGCTCATGGGCGAAGGCGCGGCGGGCATCGTGTATGGGCGCAATATCATCCAGCACCAGAATCCCGCGGGGATGACGCGCGCGCTGATGGCGATTGTGCACGACGGCGCGACCGCGAGGGACGCGGCGAAGTTTTTGGCGGCTTAGCGGCGGCGCTGGTCCGATACAGGGCTGATGCCGCGCGCGCTCGTTTTCCTGAATGCCAAGGCCAGCCAGGCGGCTGGGTGTTTCGAAGAAGTCGCGGGCTGCCTCGGCAAGGCGGGCATCGAGGTGGAGCGCGGCGAGGCGGATTGCGAAGCCGGCTATGCGGAGCGCCTGCGCAAACTCGAGGCGCCGGTGGATATGCTGGTGGCCGGCGGCGGCGATGGCACGGTGCGTTGCGCGGCGGAGGCGATCCTGGCGGAAACCGGCGGCAAACTACCGCTCGGGATCATTCCGCTCGGCACGGCCAACAACGTCGCGCGCAGCCTTGGCCTGCCGCGGCAAGTGGCGGGCGCCTGCGCGGTGATCGCCGCCGGCAAGACCGCGCCGATGGACCTCGCGCGGGTGAATGGGCGGATCTTTGTCAGCGTGGCGGGAATCGGGCTGAGCACGAAGGTGCACGACGAGGTGCCCGCGGAATTGAAAAAACGCTGGGGCTCACTCGCCTATGCTTGGTACGCGCTGAAGCTGCTCCTGCTGCGCCCGCCCGCCTTCCACGTGGAGATTCGCTCCGACGAAGGCGTGCAGCGGGTGAAGGCTCTGCAGATCACCGTCTGCAACGGCAAATACTATGGCGCCCACGTGGAGGTGCACCCCGATGCTTCGCTCTCGGAGGGGGCGCTCGATCTCTCGGTGGTGGAGGCAGGCAAGTATGTGCGCGGTTTTCTGAAGGCGCTGCTGCCGATCCGCGTGGCGCGGCGCTCGCCCGGGCTGCGGCTGCTCCACGGGCGGCGGTTCGAGCTGCGCACGAAGCCGCTCATGACGATCGACGTGGAAGGCGCCACCGATCTTCGCACCCCGGCCACGTTTGAAGTCTTGCCGCATGCGTTGCAGGTTTTCGCGCCATGAAAAGCTGCTACCTCGCAACATGTTTCGTCGTCTTCGCAGGCGCCGCGGCGTTTGCCGATGACCGGCAAAGCATCATTGGCGTGTGGGTGGGGCGGATGCCCGGAGACGCCGAAGGGACGATCAAGCTGACCATCACTCCGGCGAAAATTTCCGGGCGAAATCCGAAGAATGGCCGCAGTCTCGGCGAAGGGCCATACGAGCTCGATGCGGCTGTGAAGACCATCGATGCCACGCGACTGATCGGGAAGTCCACGCGCGGGAAACGATACCTCGGCATATACGCGCTCACCGGAAATTCGCTGAAATGGTGCGCGACCAGCCGCACCAGCCGCCGGCCCGCGGAGCTGGTTCATCGGCCGGGGAAGGATGAGTATTTGATGGTGCTGGAGCGGCGGCGGTGACGGCCGCGCCTCAGCTCCCCGCCCGCTCCTTGAACGGCACGCGATTTTCCCGGCACCACTCCTGCGCCTTCCGCATTCCGGCCTCGGCCGCGCGTTTGTACCAGGCTTGCGCCTCGGCCGGATTCGCGGTGATGCCGGTGCCGGCCTCGAGGCATTGCGCGTAGAGGAACATGCAGAAGGCGTCCTCGGCTTGCGCGCCCTTCTGGAAGAGTTGCATCGCTTTGCGCGGATTGGGCGGAACCCCTTCGCCCTTGATGTAAAGCACGCCGAGGTTGCCCATCGCGGGGCCATGATTCAGGTCCGCGGCCCTTTGGTACATGCGCATGGCTTCACGGAAATTCTTCGGGACGCCGATCCCTTGGTGATAGCAGGTGCCGAGGCGGTCCATCGCGAGAATATTTCCCTCGGAGACGGCTTGCTGGAGCAATTCGATCGCCCGCTCGGGATTCTTCTCCACGCCTTTGCCGATCAGGAGACACTCGGCCAGGGCGTATTTCGCGGACGCATCGCCCTTCGCGGCGCCCTGCTCAAAATACTCGGTTGCCTTCGTCAGATCGCGGTTCACGCCGGCGCCATTCGAGTACAGCAGGCCCACTTGCGTGAGCGCGCTCGGAATCCCCTTTTCCGCCGCCGCCGAATACCATTTGAAAGCGGCCTCGGGGTCGCGTCCGCGGCTCGACTCCGCGAGGAGCAACATCGCCGAGCCGACGCCCAATCCCGCCGCCTCCTGCAAGGGCGCCGAGAGTTTGGCCAGGTCCGCCACGCTCAACTTTTGCTGCCGCAGACGCAGGCCATCCAGGAGCAGCTCCAGCCGCATCCGGCCGATCTCCGCATCGGGAAAATTCTTCGCCACCTGCAGCCATTGCGCGAGCGATTTGCCGAGATCGCCCGCGTCTTCCACCTTTTGCGCCTCCGCCACGGCGGCGTTCAAAAGCGCACGGGGATCGGGTGGTGGCGGCGGGGGCTCTGGTACGGGAACTGGGACAGGCGCGGGCGCTGGTTCCGGCGTTTGCACGGACACGGGTTCGCTCACCGGCGGCGAAGTCTTCGGTCGCGTGAAAAAGAAAATCGCCCCGAGCAAAAGGACCACTCCCGCCGCCGCGAGCGCCATGGGCAGGCGAGTCTTTTTCCGCGGCACAGCCATCGGCAGCCCGACGGTCTGCCCCGCAAAGATAGTGCCCGATTGCGTGCGCGAGGCGGAGCCCAAGTCCGTCCGGCGTGATTCGAGCTGATCCACGTTGAGCAGGGCGCGCAGGAAATCGTCCGCCTTCACGAAAGCGCGGGCCGGATCGAGCGCACGGCGCATCACCTCGTTGCCTTCCTCGGTGAGATTGGCGAGCGGCGTGTAGCGCGTGGAGCCCCCGGCCGCGGCCACCACCGGCTTGATCGCGCCGCCGAGCAGCTCGTACATGAGCAGCGCCAGCATGCGCGTGTAGAGCGCGCCCAAGCTCGCGCCGCCCGCGTGCGCCGCCATGGCCTCCACATCCTTAACGATGGTCTGCCCGCCGGCCCACGTCTCGGAAACCGAGAGCTCGCGCGTGATGCTCAGCGGGTTCAGCTTCACCCTGTGCTTTGGCCATTCCGTGAGCGGCCGCAGCAGGAGCGCCTCCGGGACTTCCGCGAGATCGGGCACGTGGACGAACACCTGGTGCAGCGCGAGATCGAGCTGCCGCACGTCAAACGAGACCGCGTAATCGATCCCCTCCGCCAGCTGCTTCAGCAGCGGCACGATCTCGCTGGCGGGCAGCTCGCGCCGCACGCGCAGCACCTCGCGCAGCGTCACTCCTTGCGTCCACTCGAGCACCACCACCGCGCGCGTGCCGAGCGTCTCCAGCCCATACACGCGCAGCAGATTCGGATGCTCGGCGGAGGCGAGCCGCTCCACCTCGCGCTGGAGCTGCGTGAAAGCCTCGGGCGTTTGCGAAAAATCCTGGCGCAGCACCAGCAGCCGCACGTTCCGCTTCGCCGTGAGATCGCGCGCGTGAAAAACCCACCCTTCATTCGTCTCGCCAAGCTGGTCGATCACCTCCAGGCGCCCGCCGACGATATTGCTCGTGGCAAATTCCGAGACGGGCGATTCCGCGCGGTGATGCGAAGTCTCCTGCACGATCCGCTGCTCCTCTCGCGCGAGCTGCTCCGCCGCTGCCGAGCGCCCGCCCGCCGCGCGCTCCAGGCACGCCTCGATTTCCTTGCGCAGCTCGACGGCGCTCTGCGGGCGCTCCGCCGGGCTTTTCGCCAGCATCCGCTCCAGCAGCGCCACGATCTCCGGCGCCATCCCCTGCAGCTTCTCGAAAGGCGGGCGCACCGTGAGATGCTGCATCATCACCTTCGCCACCGAGCCGGTGAAAGGCGGCTGCCCCGAGAGCGTGTACCAGAGCGTCGCGCCCAGCGAATAGATGTCCGAGCGGACATCGATCTCCGCCACCTCGAGCGCCTCGGGGCTGGCGTAGTGCGGCGTGCCGACGAAACCGCCCGCGTCGAGATTTGCCTGGCTCGAGGGCGGCCGGTCCTCCGCCACCGTGTTATTCAGCGCTACGCCGAAATCGATCACCTTCGCGCAGAGCTCCTGCTCCTCGCTCACCAGCATCACGTTCGCGGGCTTGATGTCGCGATGCACCAGCCCGTGCTGTTGCGCCGCGCCGAGCGCGCGCGCCACTTGCAGCGCGATCCGCAGCGCCACCAGCGCCGGCAGCGGCCCGCGCCGTTTCACCAGCGCCTCGACGGTCTCCCCGTCGATGAACTCCATCGCGTAAAAGTACGTCTCCCCCTCCGAGCCGAGATGAAACACCGAGGCCACGTGCGGGTGGCGCAGCTTCGCCGCCAGGCGCGCCTCCTGCACGAAACGCTCCCGCGCGCTCTGGTCGTCGAGCGCCTGCGTGTTGATTACCTTCAGCGCCACCGGCACCCGCAAGTTCGTATCGAAGGCCTTGTAAGTGATCCCCATCGCCCCGCGCCCCAGCTCGTGCAGCGACCCATCGTGGCGGGTCAACACCTGGTAATGGTCGAAGGTCACCCCCTCGGCAGTCGCGGTTTCGGTCGGCATCTATCTCCACGAAAGCGGAAACCGCGGGGAATTCAAAGGAGGAGCATGGAAAAAGGGCGCGAATGATTGATGCCATTGATCCGCCTGCATTGTTGCGCGGCAGAATTTCGCGCGAAGCGCTTTCGGAGTGCGCGCGCGTCCTCGCGCCGCTTTTAGCCAGCGCGAGCCTCCGCAAGACCGCGACTCAGCGACAGACCCATCCGGGAACCCGCATGAGATTTGCTCGCTCGCGCTACGTCGCTCGGACGTCGAGCGCTCATGTGGCGCCGGTTCAAAGCGGTGCGAGGACGCACCGCACTCAAAAGCGCTGCGCGCAAAAGTACTTCCCGCACTCATTGAGAAGATCAGCCCCACCCAATTCGCCATCTTCGAGACTTCACTCGCCTCCCCACCTGCTTTGTGCTCGTCTGGAGGGCCATCGCACTGTCCATGCACGCTTCGTTTAGCCGCCGAACAGCGACAAAAGTCGTGAATGGCCAGACCCGCCCGAAAAACCGGCACGTCCCGACGACGCACCAAGGCTACGTCATTGATCGAGAGTCGCCGGGCAAGGGCTACCGGCACGCCGTGACCAAGCGCGACCTGCAGAACTTCATCGACCTTATCCCTGACTGGACCCTTTTATCCCACCGTCTCGAGCGCATCGTCCTGGCTGTCGGCAGCAGCAGCGATGATGGGTGCCATGAGTTCTACCATCGCGAGGAAACCGGCGCTATCTTCCTCCATGCGTGGGACGAGAATTTGTGGGTGCCGGCCCGCTCAAGCTACTTCCAGATGCATCGTGATCTTTTACAGCGCCTGGGTGTGTCGTTCGACCACCGCCGCGATCCGATTATTTGCTATTTCAGCGAACAGCAGGCGAGAGCGTTCATTTTGCTTCACGTCTTCATGCATGAGCTCGGGCATCACTGGGACCGCACTCACCAAAAGCACCTGCATTCCAAACGAGGCGAGGATTACGCGGAGAGATTTGCCACGCGTCACTTCGCTCAGCTTTTCCCGGCCTATGTGCTTGCCTTCGGAGATCCATCAATCGGCGCCTGAGTAAGGCGTGAGGGGACTTGGACGCGGTGCGGTGACGCAACGGGTTCGATTAGGATTAGGATAAAGACTACGATCAAGAGGCCCGCCCACCGCCTTCGCCCGCCCCCCACACATCCTCTCTCCTCCCCGCCGCCGAACCAGTGGTATGGCCAAGATCAAAACCCTCCACGACCTGTTTGTACACGAGCTTCGCGACCTTTATTCCGCGGAGAAGCAACTGCTCAAGGCGCTGCCCAAGATGGCGAAAGCCGCCACCCACGAAGAATTGAAGGAGGGTTTCGAGCAGCATCTCGCGCAGACCGAGGAACACGTCGCGCGCCTGGAGCAAATCTTCGAGAAGATGGATGTCTCCTCGCGCGGCGAAAAGTGCGCCGCCATGGAAGGCCTCGTCGAGGAGGGGAAGAAAATCATGGAAGAGGAGATGCCGGACAACGTGCTCGACGCCGCGCTCATCGCCGCCGCCCAGCGGGTGGAGCATTACGAAATCGCCGGGTACGGCACCGCCAAGACTTTTGCCGAAATCCTCGGCGAGGATGAAGCGGCCGATCTCCTGGAGCAGACGCTCGAGGAGGAAAAGGAAACCGACGTGAAGCTCACCGAGCTCGCCGAGAGCACCATCAACGCCGACGCCGACGCGGTGGAAGCCGAGTAACCGCGCCCAACCGAAACTGTCTTTCGCCCCAGGCACGCCCGCGGCAGCGGTCCCGAGCCTGGGGCGATTCTTTTGCCGGCGCGGCGCCCGCGGGCTCTTGCTTTTTCGCCGTTTTCCCGCATGGTCCTCGTTTCCTTCGGTATGCTCCTCACGCTCTTGAAGTCCAAAATTCACCGCGCCACCGTTACCGGGGCGAGCTTGCACTACGAAGGCAGCATGACCATCTCGGCCGATCTGGCCGAGCGCGTGGGCCTGCTGCCGTACGAGCGCATCCTGGTGGGGAACATGGGCAACGGCGAGCGGTTCGAGACGTATGTCATTTACGGGGAGCGCGGCGCGGGCCAAATTCAGCTCAATGGCGCCACCGCGCACCTCGGCAAGATCGGCGACCGCGTCACGATCATGAATTTCGGCGCCTTCACCCCGGAGGAAGCCGTCGGCCACAGCCCGCGCGTGATCGTGCTCGACGAGCGGAACGAAATCGCGCGATCTGAGGGCGCGGGCGTTTCCGGGCTTGCGGAGCCCCAGCCAATTATCGCCTAAAGGTACGTACACTGATGAACTCTGAACTATTCCTCGATCGCTTTGCCCTCGGCTTCTACCTGGGGTTCGTTTTCCTGCTCATCGCGCTCTACAATCTCTTCAAGATCAAGGGCGAGCTGTCGCGTTTCCGCCGCCATCTCAGCGACAAGCTGGAGATCGAGGCCGAGACGATGAAGAAGGTGAAGACCGACCAGGAAACCATGCGCCGGGAAAACGAAAGCCTCCGCATCAAGGTCAACGCGCTCAACGAGTTGCCCGACCGCAAGCTCCAGCGCGACCTCGAAATCTACGCCCGCGCCGAGAAGAAGATGCTCGTGCAGGTGCCCGGCTTCGCCCCTGCCTGGGAGACCGCGAAGGCCGAGGCCCACACCGAGCTCATGGAGGAGGAAAGCGGTCGCAGCGCGCCCCGCCGCATCTTCTCGCGCCTCTTCGGCGGCGGTTCCTCCGGCCCCGCGCTCCCGCAACGCTCCGGCGAGAACTCGCACCCGAACGACACGGAGCAGTTCGTGACGGCGTCGAAGTCTAGCGGCGGCGCGTCTGACTCGACGGACAAGCCGCTGTAGGCGCAGCGCGCCTCGCCGTGGCGGAGCGATCCGCCATCGTTCCCGGAGTTCTCCCCGAGCTTCCACTTCGCTTTCCCATGTCCGACGACCTGAACGCCCTGAATATCGCCGACCTCCGCGCCCGCTTGGGCGAGTTGCGGAGGTATCTTTGACCTGCCAAAACTCCAAGGCCGCCTGACTGAGGTGGAGGGGCTCATGGCCGAGCCCGATTTTTGGTCGAACAAAGAGCTGGCCCAACAGCGGGTGGAGGAAGTCTCGGCGATCCGCGGGAAGATCAATCCACTGCTCGAGGTGGAGCGCCGCGTGGACGATCTCGAGATCATGAAAGAGCTCGCGCTCGAGGAGCCCGATTCCGCGCAGGCCGCGAAGGAAGTCATCGACGAGCACGCCGCCGTGTTGAAGTCGCTCGAGCAGGTCGAGCTGAAGATGCTCCTCTCCGGCCCGAACGACCGCTCCAGCGCCTTCCTCAGCGTGCAATCCGGCGCCGGCGGGACGGAGGCGTGCGATTGGGCCGATATGCTTTTGCGCATGTACCAGCGCTGGTGCGAGCGCCGCGGCTACAGCACGTCCCTCATCGATATCCAGCAGGGCGACGAAGTGGGGATCAAATCGGCCACCATCCGGGTCACTGGCGAATTCGCCTTCGGCTACCTGGCCACCGAACGCGGCGTGCACCGCCTCGTCCGCATCTCGCCCTTCGATTCCAACAAGCGCCGGCACACTTCCTTTGCCGGCGTCGATGTCGTCCCCGATCTCCCGGAGAGCGCGCCGATCGAAGTGAACGAAGCCGACATCGAAGTGGACACCTACCGCGCCGGCGGCAAGGGCGGGCAAAACGTCAACAAGGTGGAGACCGCCGTGCGCATCCGGCACCTTCCCACGGGCGTGGTGGCCGCCTGCCAAAGCGAGCGCTCGCAATCGATGAACCGCCAACTCGCCCTTCGCATGCTCGCCGCCAAGCTGCAGCAGATCGAGATCGACAAGCGCAGCGCCGAAATCGACCGCCAGTACGGCGAAAAAGACACCGTCGGCTTCGGATCGCAAATCCGGTCGTATGTCTTCCAGCCGTACCAGATGGTGAAGGATCTCCGCACCGGCGTGCAGACTTCTGGCATCCAGGCGGTGATGGATGGCGACATCGACGCCTTTATTGAAGGCAAGCTCCGCGGCCTCACCGCCAAAAAAGGCGCCGCGGACGACGATCTCGATTAGCCTGGCGTCGGATCAGGAAAGCTGTTCGCGCCTCTGCAATTTGCCAACTTCGACCCCCAGCCGCTCGCTGAGCACACGGTAGATCGCCGCTTCTTCGACTGATTTACGGCCCGTGGCGAGCCCCTCCCGCCACTCATTCAGGGCGGACTCCAGCCGGTCCGTCGCCTGCTTCTCACGATCCCGCAGCGCACTCGCCGCCACGAAATCCTGCGCCCTGATCAAGGCGTCTTTTTGCCTGCGGATCGCCTCGATCTCCGCTTGGAGCTCGCTACCCACCGGCGCCGCATTGCCGGATTCCAGCCGCACCGCAGCGCAAGCTTCATCAAGCAGATTCATCGCGCTCCCCGGCTGCCGGCCCGGCGGCAGGTAAAGATCGCTCAACTCGGCCGCCAGGGTCAGCGCCTCGTCGGGTATGATGAGACCGTGGGCGTTTTGCAGATGCGGGCGCTTGCACTTGAGGACTTCAAAGGTGGCCGCTTTGGAGAGCGACGCGAGGGGCAGGGGCTGCACGGCCGACTCCAGCCAGGGATGCTGCCGAAGCGCGGCTTGGTACTCCCCTTCCCGCGCCGTGAAAATGCATTGGACCCCCTTCGATAAAAGCTCGGGACGAAGATGGCTGATCAAGGCGCCGCCAATTTCGTCGGAAAGCACCGCGTGGAGGCCGTCGACAAAGAGGATCGTTTTCGGCGAGCGTTTCGCTTCGTCCATCAGGATCATGATGCGCTCTTTGAGCTGCGCGGGCGAGGTCCGCGCGGCGAGTGCGGCCAGATCCAAGGCGATGATGGTGCGGCCCGCCAAGGGGAACCAGCGGAGTTGCGCGATGCTCACGGCCAGCGCTTCGACCAACGACGTTTTCCCCACGCCGGGAGCGCCGATGAGCACGGGATTGTGGCGCGCGGTCATGAGCAGCATGCGCGCGAGGCGCTCCAGTTCCGCTTCCCGCCCGGTGACGGCAAGCTGGCCCCGCGCGGCTTTCCGGGTCAGGTCGATGGCAAACGCCTCCGGGGCCGGCGGCGGAGGCGAAGTGGCCGGCAGAGGTTCAAAATTTGGGTCGAGCTCCTTGAGGGTCTCGTTCCGGGTGCGCTCGGTATCGATTCCCATGCTCACCAAAACGCGTGCGGCCACGCCTTCGCCCTCGCGCAGCAGGCCGAGCAAAACGTGCTCCGACCCCACATAGGAATGCTTGAGCGACTTCGCCTCCTGACCCGCGATGGCCAGCACCTTTTTCACCCGCGGAGTGTAGGGAATATTGCCGGCAATCTTTGCCTCGGGTCCGGTTCCGACCTGCCTTATGACTTCGAGCCGAATTGCTTCGAGATCGAGTCCCATCCGATGCAGCACGTTCACGCCCACTCCCTGGCCGAGCGTAATCATCCCGAGCATCAGGTGCTCCGTGCCCACATAGTTATGGTGGAGGCGATCCGCTTCCTTGCGGGCAAGCGCCAGGACCTGCTGTGCGCGGGGGGTGAAATTGTTCATCACAGGCGTCGAAGCATCTCCGCTCCATCCCCGGAGAGTGTAGGCGCGCAACCCGAGAAAGGCCAGCCTCGCGGGGTGCCGCGGCCATTTCCGTGATTTGTTCCTTGAAAAAGCTCCGGCGATCCTGTTCCCATCCCCGCGTGAAGCTCGTTCCCCTCCTGCTCATCGTCACCACGCTGCTCAGCCTCAGCGCCTGCAACACGCTCGTCACGCGGCGCGACCAGTACTCGCCCAAGGAGGGCGAGGGCTACTGGACCAAGCAATGGGAGAACCGCGGCGACCGGCCAAAGCGGGCAGTGGAAAAGCCCGGCCCGGAGTCCGGCATCTTCGGCATCAGCCATCCGCCGTACGAGCAGCAGCAGGCGGCGCCGCCGCTCCGGCGCGAGCGCGGAATTTTCGGGATCAGCCGCCCGCGTTACAAGGACTAGCCCTTCGCCTGCGGAAGTCCGCGGGTAGTGCTCGTGTTTGCCGGCATGACTGGGCTCGCCCGTCTCCAAACAGGCGAGCGATCCTGTCAACTCCGCCGACGGCGGCAACGACGGCTTTGCGCAAACATTCTGGCGCCGGCTCGGTTTTACTCCCACCTTCTCCTGATGCTCCCCGGCCCATTTCGCTTTGCCGTTTCCCTCCTGCTTTTCACCACCGCCGCCTTCGCCCAAGTGCGCCCGAAAGAACTCCGCGAGTTTCTCCCGCCGCCGTATGACGCCTACTTCCAGGCGCGCGCGGCGGCCATCGCCGCCGAGGATTGGCAGCGCGACGTCACGGCGCAGAATTGGCCGGCGCTGAAGACGGCGATGCGGGCGCAGCTCCAGCGCATGCTCGGGCTCGATCCGTGGCCCGCGCGCGGCGAGTTGCACCCCGTGATTACCGGCACGGTGCAGGGCGATGGGTACCGCGTGGAAAAGCTGCATTTTCAGTCGTCGCCGGGCCTCTACGTGACCGGCAATCTCTACCTGCCGGCGGATACCTCGAAGCCGTGCCCTACCATTCTCTACGTCTGTGGGCACGCGGTGGTGGAGGAGAACAAAGTGCGGATGGGCAACAAGACCGGCTACCAGCACCACGGCTCGTGGTTTGCGCGGCACGGCTACGTTTGCCTCGCCATCGATACGATTCAGCTCGGCGAAATTCGCGGCAATCATCACGGCACGTACAGCATGGGGCGCATGTGGTGGCCGGCGCGCGGCTACACGCCGGCCGGGGTGGAGGCGTGGAATTCCATGAGGGCGCTCGACTACCTGGAGACGAGACCGGAGGTGGACCGCGAGCGCTTCGGCATCACGGGCCGCTCCGGCGGCGGGGCCTACTCGTGGTTCACCGCGGCGATGGACGAGCGGATCAAAGTGGCGGTGCCGACCGCCGGCATCACCACCATGAAAAATCACATCGTCGATGGCTGCATCGAGGGCCACTGCGATTGCATGTATATGGTGAACAGCGAGGGCTGGGATTTCGATCGCCTCGCCGCGCTCGTCGCGCCGCGCGCGCTCCTCATCGCGAATACCGACAAGGACACCATCTTCCCGCTCGACGGCGTGGTGGAAGTCTACAACCGCACCCGGCAGCTTTACCGCAAGCTTGGCCAGGAAAAGAACATCGGCCTGCACATCGCCGAGGGCCCGCACAATGACACGCAGCCGCTCAACACCGGCGCCTTCCACTGGTTGAATCGCTTCCTCAAGGGGGCCGACATCATGGATCTCACCGATGAGCCGGCGAAGAAGGTCCACAAGCCCTCGGAGCTTAAGGTGTTCGCCGAAATTCCGCAGGACGAAAAAGTCACCACCGCCGACGAATGGTTCGTCCCGGCGTTTCAGCCGAAGCCCGCCCCCGCGAAGGCCGCGGAGTGGACCGCGCAGCGCGACGCCTGGCTGAAAGCCTTGCGCGGGGATTCCTTCCGGCATTGGCCGACGGGCGGGGCGGTGCCGCAGCCGGTGAAAACAACCAGCCAGTCTTCCGACGGCCTCAACCTCACCACCTACCGCATCGCCGAGCCGAACGGCTTCCCGCTTGAGCTCACCATCATCCGGCGCGAAAACCTCGACCCCGCGACCGCCGATCTCGTCGTGCTCAATGTCCTCGACGATCAGGGCTACACCGAGTTCCGCCAAATGACCGGCGCGCTCTTCCCCGCCGGCGCCGAGGCCAAGGTCGAGCCCGGCTCGTTTGCGGTGGAGCAAAAGATGTTCAAGGAGCGCAACTGGATCATGGCGTATCTCTCCCCGCGCGGGGTTGGGGCCGGGAGCCTGGCGCCGCTTTCCGAAAAGAAGCGCACGCAAATGCTGCGCCGCTTCCACCTCATCGGCGAAAGCCTGGAGAGCGGGCAGGTTTGGGACATCATCCAGGGCGCGGGCGCGCTCCGCGAGGCGCCCGGGTTCGCCAAGACGCCGCTCTGGCTGCAGGCCGAAGGCCCCATGGCCGCGAACGCGGTCTATGCTTCGCTCTTCATCGCCGACGTGAAACGGCTCGACCTGCATCGGCTGCCCACTTCCCACGCGCAGGGGCCGGCTTATCTCAACATCCTGCGCCATCTCGATCTTCCCCAAGCCGTCGCCCTCGCCGCCGAGCGCACCAGCGTCGCCCTCTACACCTCCAAGCCGGAAGCGTGGGAGTATCCGAAGGCGGTGGCCGCCGCGCTCGGTTGGGATGCCAAGCGCCTGCAGCTCCGGCCGGAGGAAAGCGACGTGGCGGCGAAGTAGCGCGGCGCGTGCCGGCTCAGGGGTTTTCGGACAGGAGGGAAGAGTTTTGGGGTTTTGGTGACTTAAGGGCCGGAATGTTGCGCAATTTGGAACGGAGTTTTCGGACAGGTGGGCCGAGTTGGCGGGATTTGAGATGGACGGTTGGGTTACCGCACCGTCCTCCGCCTGCGACCACGCCGGGATGTTGGGGGTCCTTCGGCGGCGCTCAGGAGGACAAGGTGGAGGGCATGCGCTTCGCGCCAGGACGGCGCCAGGAGCGCGGTCGAGCCGGAAATTGGGCGCGTCTATGATTTGGCCGAGAGTATCAGGAGGCGAGCACTTTTCCAATCTCGACTGAGCACTTTTTTGTATTTCTATTTTTTGGGTGGAGCTTCGGGCCTTTCGTGATCCGGGGGTAGTTTGTTGATCCTCGCGACTTGGCATGGCGCGCGTTTGCCTTGGGAACGCCGGGTATTTTTAGCCACGAAAAACACGAAACGCACGAGGCGGCTCTGCCGCAAACCTCCCGCGCCGCCGCAGCCACCGCCCCACCGCGGGCGACGAGGCCGTCGCCCCTCCTTGACGCCGCTCGAAAACTTCGCGGTAAACGAAGATCAGCGCCGATTTATCGGACAGAAGTTGTCGAGCGCGCTGCGCTTAGCGGCGGGGCGAGCGGTCTAGGTGGAGGGAGAGGGCGGTGTAGAAGATGGGGTAGATGAGGGAGAGGAGGATGAGCCAGAGGGGGGCGTTCGGGTAGAGGAGGAGGATGGCTACCAGGAGGAGAATGTAGATGGCGGCGCCGGCGAGGACGGGGGTGCGCCAGGGAGGGGGGGCGAGGTTGGGGTAGAGGAAGCGGACGGGGGCGACGGTGAGGATGGTGAAGAGGACGACGAAGGCGGCGGTGAGCCAGGCGGCGGTGGGGCCGGTGAAGAGGCCGGCGTAGAAGGCGACGACGTTCCAGTAGGAGGGCCAGCCGAGGAAGAAGCCGGCGCTTTCGTCCTTGGCGGCACGGTTGGCGAAGCCGAAGAGGGAGGCGATGAGGGCAGGGATGACCCAGAGGGCGGCGGGGGAGGGGAGCCAGCCGAGGCGCCACATGAGGAGGAGCGGCAGGAAGGTGTAGGTGAGGTAATCGACGATGTCGTCGATGGTGCGGCCATCGATGCGGGCGGCGAAGCGCTTCACGTTCCAGAGGCGGGCGAGGATGCCATCGGTGGCATCGACGAGGACGGCGGCGAAGAGGAGGAGGAAGACGTGGCGCGGATCGGGTACGGGGCGGGTGAGCTCGGCGGCGGCGAGGAAGGCGAGCGCGATGCCAGAGGCGGTGTAGACGTGGACCGCGTAGGCGCGCAGGTGCTGGATGGGGGTGCCGCGAGCGGCTTCGGGCGGATCGGGCGGTGGAGGGGTCATTCTCTTTTGGGGCGGTCGTCGCCGGTTTGGGCCGCCACGGCTTGCTCTTCGAGTTTCTCCTCGGCGTCTTGGTGATCTTGCGCATCGGCCTCGGGTTTCGGCTGCGCGGGCGCGGCGGCGGGCTCGTAGCAGAGGCCGATGAGGACGGGGAAATGATCGGAGCCGATGTGCTCGAGGCGGCGCAGCTCGAGGAGCTGGAAATCGTTCGAGTGAAAGACGTGATCGAGCGGGTAGCGGATCAGCCGGTGATCGGCATGGTAGCTATTGAAGAAGCCGCGGCCGACGCGCGGATCGAGCAGGCCGCTCAGGCGCAGGAAGAGCTCGGTGGTAGGCGACCACGCGACGTCGTTGAGATCGCCGGCGACGACGGTGGGGCGCGGGCCGGCTTTGCGGATGGCGCGGCCGACGAGCACCAGCTCCGCATCGCGCGGGGTGGAATCCTGGTCGCGGACCGGCTCGGGCGGGCGCGGGTGCAGGCCGTGCAGCCAGACGCGGTCGCCGCCGGGCAGCTCGAAGGCGGTGTGGATGGAGGGAATATCATCCTGGATGAGGTACTCGACGCGCGGCTCGATGAGCGGCAGCCGGGAAAAGAGCAGCATCCCATAGTAGTTCCCCTGCGCGCGGCCGGCGGTGTGCGGGTAAGTTTTGCGCAAGGGGCTGAGCGCCTGTTCCCAAGCGGCGTCGGTCTCCACGACGAGCACGAGATCGGGCTCGCATTTCTCGATGAGCGCCAGGAGCCGATCGTGCTGCCGGTTTTCCATGAGGACATTGGCGATGAGCAGCCGGAAGCAGCGGCCAGGCGCGGGCCTGGCTTGGCGCAGCTTCACCTGCTTCGGCGAGAGCGGGGTGAACGGCAAAATTTTTCGGACCTGCCAGGCGAGGCAGAGCAGGGTGCCGGCGAGGAAACCCCAATCGGCCGGGCGTCCCCGGAAAAAGAAGACGCGAAACGCCGCCGCCGCGAGCCCGGCGCCCGCCGCGATCTGCACGCGGGGAAAATCCCAGAGCCGGAGCAGCCAATGCGAGCCCTTCGAGAAGCTGAGCGCGGTGCCCGCGCAAGCGACGGCGCCGAGGGCGAGGACGAGGAAGCGCAGGAGCTTGAGCATGCAGGGGATGTTCTGGGAGTAAGGGGAAGGAGGGGATTTAGGCGGCGTTCAGCGGGGGCGCGCGGAAATGGGGCTTGGGCTGAAACTGATTCGTTTGAGTCGGGGCGCGTGGGATGTGTGTGCTCGAGGTTGCCGGCTCGGAGAAGTTGCGGCTTCCCTCGCGGGGGAGGTTTGGGTACGAACCCGGCGTTTTAGCCTATGAACCGTCCGCTTCGCATCGGCATCGGGGGACCTGTCGGGTCGGGGAAGACCATGCTGGTGCTGCGGCTCTGCCAATGGCTGCGCGGAGAGATCTCGCTCGCGGTGGTGACGAACGACATCTACACCCGCGAAGACGCGGAGTTCCTCGTGCGGCAGGAGGCGCTGCCGGCGGAGCGGGTGATCGGCGTGGAAACCGGCGGCTGCCCGCATACGGCGATCCGCGACGATACCAGCATGAATTTGGCGGCGGTGGGGGAGCTGGAGCAGCGGCATCCGGAGGTGAAGCTGATCCTGATCGAAAGCGGAGGCGACAATCTTTCGGCGACGTTTTCGCCGGAGCTGGCGGATGCGTTCATCTACGTGATCGACGTGGCGGAGGGGGACAAGATTCCCCGCAAAGGGGGGCCGGCGATTCGCCACAGCGACCTGCTGCTCATCAACAAAACCGAGCTCGCGCCGTACGTGGGCGCGGATCTCGGCGTGATGGCGCGCGACGCGAAACTGATGCGGGGCGAGAAGCCGTTTCTCTTCGCGGATCTGCGCTCGGAGAAAGGCAAGGAGGGGATACTGGCGTGGTTGCGGCGGGAGGTGCTGTTTGTCTGAGACGGGGCGCGGCTTACAGGGACATTTGGAGCTGGTCTGCGCGCTGGATTCGCGTGGTTTGAGCTCGCTGCAGCGGCAGTCGTTTCGAGCGCCGTTTCACATCTCGAAGCCGCATTTCGACGCGGAGACGCTGGTGGTGAATGTGGCGAGCCCGACGGCGGGATATTTTGACGGGGATCGGGTGGAGAGCCAGGTGCGGGTGGAGAGCGGGGCGCGGCTGCTGCTGACGACGCCGGCGGCGAATCGGGCGCACCGGATGCGGGGCGGATTCGCGCGGGCCGAGCAGCGGTTTGAAGTGGCGTCCGGGGCGTGGCTGGAGTTTTGGCCCGAGCTTTTCATCCCGCAGGCGGGGACGCGTTTTGCGCAGCGAACCGAGCTGCGCATCGAGCCCGGCGGCGAGGTGCTGTTCGTGGAATCGCTCGCGCCGGGGCGGGTGGCTTCGGGCGAGGCTTTCGCGTACGAGCGGCTCGAATGGGAGACGGATTTGTGGGTGGGCGAACGATTGGCGGCACGGGAGCGGTATTCGCTTTTTCCGGAGAGCGAGGCGGTGCGGGCGTTGCAGGCGAGGTTTGCGACGGCTTATTATGCGAGCTGTTTTTTGGTGACGGAGCGCGTGGCGGAGTCGGCGGAGTGCTGGGCCGCGCTGCACGGGCTGCAGAGTGAGGAGATGTGGATCGGGCAGAGCCGGCTTTGCTGCGGGGGGTATGTGATCAAGGTGCTCGCGAGCGGACCGGTGGCGTTGCGGGCGGCGCTGGCGCGGATACGCGGGACGATTTACGAAGCGATGGGGTGGCGGGCGCCGGCACTCCGGCGGGTGGCGGGGATTGGGTAGGGTTGTGGGTGGGAGGAATTGGGGTGAGGGCGCATTTCTCTCCGTGTCCCTCCGTGACTCCGTGTGAAGACATTTTTCTGCGTACGAAGTGAGGGTGGCTCGACGATGGGTCGCGTAAGCGTCGCGAAAGGACTCACACGGAGGCACGGAGGGGCACGGAGATTTGGGTTCCAACGAGGGCGGACTTTTCGGACGAGAAACGGCAGCAAAGGTCTATGCCGCTCCTACGGAGCTGAGCGGCATGACAATTCGAAGCGGGGTGGCGCTGACGCTTCCCGCCGCAGTCCAAAGGAAAGGTGAGGGTGGCTCGACGATGGGGCGCGTAAGTGTCGCGAAAGGACTCACACGGAGGCACGGAGGGGCACGGAGATTTGGGTTCCAGGGCGAGGGGCGGGTTTTTGGACGGGCAACGGCAGCAAAGGGCTATGCCGCTCCTACGGAGATGACCGGCGGAGCTTTCCAAAAGCGGCGTGGCGCTGACGCTTCCCGCCGCAGTCCAAAGGAGGTGCGCGTTTTACAGAGGGGGCGGGGCGGTTGGGGTGGCAAGAGTTGGGGTGAGGGCGCATTTCTCTCCGTGTCCCTCCGTGGCTCCGTGTGAAACATTTTTCTGCGTACGAAGTGAGGGTGGCTCGACGATGGTCGCGTAAGCGTCGCGAAAGGACTCACACGGAGGCACGGAGGGGCACGGAGATTTGGGTTTCAGGGCGAGGGCGGGCTTTTGGACGCGCAACGGCAGCAAAGGGCTATGCCGGTCCTACGGAGCGGACCGGCGGAACAATCCGAAAGCGGCGTGGCGCTGACGCTTCCCGCCGCAGTCCAAAGGAGGTGAGGGTGGCTCGACGATGGGCGCGTAAGTGTCGCGAAAGGACTCACACGGAGGCACGGAGGGGCACGGAGATTTGGGTTCCAGGGCGAGGGCGGGCTTTTGGACGGGCAGCGGTCCTACGGAACGGGCCGGCGGAACAATCCGAAAGCGGTGTGGCGCTGACGCTTCCCGCCGCAGTCCAAGGAGGGTGCGCGCCTTACAGAGGAGGCGGGGCGTTTGGTTGGCAAGAGTTGGGGTGAGGGCGCATTTCTCTCCGTGTCCCTCCGTGACTCCGTGTGAAGACATTTTTCTGCGTACTAAACGAGGGTGGCTCAACGATGGGGCGCGTAAGTGTCGCGAAAGGACTCACACGGAGGCACGGAGGGGCACGGAGATTTGGGTTCCAGGGCGAGGGCGGGCTTTTGGACGGGCAACGGCAGCAAAGGGCTATGCCGGTCCTACGGAGCTGACCGGCGGAGCTTTCCAAAAGCGGCGTGGCGCTGACGCTTCCCGCCGCAGTCCAAGGAGGGTGCGCGCTTTACAGAGGGGGCGGGGAGGGGGAGCTTGCGCGGAACATGGCCGAGACTTTGCCGCGCGAGAAAGGCGCCACGCTGGGATTCGTGACCGCCATCCTGGCGTTCACTTCGTGGGGGCTCGTGCCGATGTATTGGAAGCTGCTCCGGAACGTGCCGGCGACGGAGATTCTGGCGCACCGGTTGATCTGGTCGCTCGTGGTGAGTGCGCTGCTGCTGACCATCCAGCGGCGCTGGGCGGAAATCGCGCAGGTCTTCCGGGTGCGCCGGCAGCTTGGGCTTTCGGTCTTGAGCGGGGCACTGATCGGCGTCAACTGGCTGATCTTCATCTGGGCGGTGAATAGCGGGCACGTGCTGCAGACAAGCCTCGGCTATTTCATCACGCCGCTGGTGAGCGTGCTGCTCGGCGCCTTCGTGCTCGGTGAACGGCTGCGGCGCCTGCAGTGGGCCGCGGTGGGCCTGGCGGCGATCGGCGTGCTGGCGCTCGGATTCGGCCAGGGTGCGTTTCCGTGGGTGGCGCTCGGGCTCTGCGCGACGTTCAGCCTTTATGCGCTGGTGCGGAAAATTTCGCGCGCCGATTCGCTGCCCGGCCTCTTTGTGGAGAGCGTGGTCTTCGCGCCGCTCGCACTGGGCTATGGCGCCTACCTCGCGGGGCAGGGCACAAGCTCCTTCACGCCGGCGGCGCCGGGGCGCGCCGCGCTGCTCGCGGGCAGTGGTATCATTACCGCGCTGCCGCTGCTGTGGTTTGCCCACGCGGCGCGGCATCTGAAGCTCTCGACGCTCGGCTTGCTGCAGTACATCGGCCCTACGCTTACTTTCCTGCTCGGCTCGCTGCTTTACCGCGAGCCCTTCAGCGCACGGCATCTTTTTACGTTTGGCTGCATCTGGATCGCGCTCGCCATCTACACCATCGAAGGCCGGCGGCAGACCATCGCCGCGCGCCGCATTTCCGAGCCGGAGATGGAAACCGCCTCGGTTTGAGGCCGCCTGGCCTACCGCCTCGCCACCATACCCTCGCTGAAAAGCAGCCGGAAAAACTCTCCTTCCGGAAAGCGCGTGAAATTCCCGAAACGGACGATCACCAGCTCGCGCGACGGGATCACGTAGAGCCGCTGATAGCCCGAGCCGATCGAGGCTACCAAATCCCGCGGCGCCACACGCGAGAGCCCGACGCCCGACCAGTCTTGCTGCGGCCATTTGCGGTCGAGCAGGTCTTCCACATCCGCCTCTCGCGCGAGGGTGCGGTTATTCCAAAACGCCATGCCAAACGCCGGATTGGCGGAGGTGCCGCGGAAGCACCGCTCCAGCAGCGACGCGGAGACGACCGGCTTTCCTTTATCCAGAACGAGCTGCCCCAAGCGCGCCCATTCCTCGGCCGTAAGGCGGAAGCCGGTCGCGAGCAGCGGCTGCCCGGCGCCATCGGAGAGATAGCGCTGCGCGCCGAGCCCGAGGGGACGCAGCACCTTGCGCTCGAGATAGCGTGTGGGCGTTTCGCCGCGAGTCGCGAGCTTGCGCCGGAAGAGCTCCTCGAAAACCTGGAGGGAAGCCGGTCCATAGATAAAGGCCGCGCCCGGATTCGCCACCAACGGCGCAGCGAGCGCCACGCGATTGCGATCCGGGATGGTGCTGGCGTGGAGCTGAAACTGCGGGTCGAGCCCGGAGGTGAAATTCAGAAGCTGCGCGATGGTGATGCCGGACTTGCGCGGATCGGCGCGCCACTCGGGCAGGGTTTCCGAGGCCTTCTCCTCGAGCTGCAAAATCCCTTCCTGCACCGCGCGCAAGGCCGCGAGAATCCAGAACGCCTTGGTCCCGCTGTAAATCTTGTGCGCTTCCCCCGTTTGGCCGGCGGCCAGCACCGTGCGCCCCGCTTGGCGGACGAGCAACGCGGAGCCGCCCCGCCCGGCGGAATACCGCGCCGCCGCCGAGAGGGCTTCCGGCGCCAACGGCGGAGGGCCGGCGAAGGCGGAAGCGCCCAGGGCAAAGAACGCAAGCAGGGCGATTCTCGGCATGAACGGAAGGTGCCGGATCGCCGGGGACACTTCAAGAAGCTGGCTTACGGCGTCGGCGCCGCGTTGCTTCTCCCAAAGCGGCCGAGAAGCGTGGCTTCCGCCAGGATGTGGCCCTTGATCGCTTTGGCCAGCTCCGCGCGTCTGGCGCCGGCGGGGAGGTTCAGCGTCGTATCCAGCGCGTAGAGCCGGAAGTAGTAACGGTGCTGGCCGGAGGGCGGGCAGGGGCCGCCGTAGTTGGTCTTGCCAAAATCATTGGTACCCTGCACCACGCCGCCAGGTGTGCTGCCGGTGGAGAACTCCTTGGTCTCCGGCCGGATGCTCCAGACGAGCCAATGCGTAAAGGTGCCCTTTGGCGCATCGGGATCGTCCATGATCAGCGCGAGCGATTTCGTGTTGGCGGGGATATAGTTGAAGCGCAGGCCGGGACTCTCGTTCGTGCCTTCGCAAGTGAAGCGCGGCGGGATGGTGCCTCCGGGCGAAAAGTCGTTGCTGGTCATTTCCATGGAGGTCTCCGGCGCGGCGAGGGCGGTGGCGGCGAAGAGCGCGAGGGTGGCGAGAAGTCTCATGCTTTGAATTCGCATTGCATGGTGGCAGAGGTCTCATTTGGGGTGGCGGCGGGCGGGTGTCGGGGCAGGTGGATTTTTTCCACTTGCCGCCTCCGGCAGGCAGGATGCCTGCCGATCCGTTCCCACCTACAGGCGAGACGCCTGTGTTCCGCGCGCGTGGCGAACTTCCGCATCCATACAGCCGCGCAAGTGTTCACCGGCGAAACGCACCCGATATGAAAAACCTATTCACTTGGTTCGCGGCGCTCCTGATGGCCACCTCGTTTGTCGCCTGCTCCTCGCCGGGGCCCGATTCCAGTCATCAGCCCGTGCCTCCCGGCAGCGGCGGCCGCGGCGAAACTCCCGGCCAGAAAGCGCACGCCAGCGACGCCCGCAGTTAGCCTAGCCGAACGACAGATTCTTCACCCCGCCGGCGGCGCATGCGTTGAGCACGTCAATGACGCGCTCCTGGCGGGTGTCGTTGGAGGGGCGGATGATGACCGGGTCTTTGTTGTCGCCGGATTCGCCGGTGATGCCCTTCAGCCATTCCTTGAGCTGGGTGAGGTTCTTGTCGGTCGGGTTGCCGAAGACCTGATTGTTCATCGTCACCTGGCCGTCTGGCGAGATGTCGATGACGATGGGCGTGGTGGCCACACCGCTTTGGCTGGAGGCGCCGCTGGGGAGATTGATCTAGAGCTCTTTCTCCACGACTTGCGCGCCGGCGCTGGCCATGAAAAAGAGGAGAAGGACGAACACGACATCGACCATCGGGGCAATTTGAAAGCCCATGTCGCCATCTTCGGAACCTACAGATCCGCCCATAGTATTTGAATAGTGAGGGGTTAGCTATTTCGCGGCCGTGGCGCCTGGCGGCGGGGCCGTTTCTTTATCGACTACGGAAAACGTGACATTGATCACCCCGGCCGCGCCGAAATTGCGCAGCATCTGCTTCATGTACTCGTAGCGGACGTTTTTGTCCGCGCGAAGGAGCACGCGCAGGTTGGGGTTCGCCGTGAGCTTCTTCTGCAGATACGGCACCATGTCGGCAGGCGTGGCGAAGGGGACGTTGTCGATGTCGATGCCAGCAGCGTTATTGAGCTGATTCCAGAGGACGTTCACGACGGCCTGCCCGGAGACTTTGGCGTCCTTTTTGCCGGCATCCTTGCCATCTTTGGCGATTGGCAACTGCACCTTGTCGTTCGTCTGCAGCACCTCCGTGGAGGAGATCGACATGAAGAACACCAGGAGCACCAGGAGAATATCGATCATCGGAGCGATCTGAAACTCCGGATCCTCCTCGGGCGGAGTTCGGATCTCCTGTCGCTTGTGGGCCGTTCTGGCGGACCTGGTCATCTAGGGGGAGTTTAGCCGAATTAGGCGGTCCAGTCCAACGTGGCGCCGCAATGCGGGCAGGGGTTCACGCCGGGGGTCACCGCGCCGCTGCAGACTGGGCAATTCGTGGTGAGCGCCATGGAGACTTTGCGGGCGCCCGCGACGATCGGGGTGCCGCCGCCGGCATTGAAGTCCTCACCGATCTTCACGCCTTCGAGCTCGGAATACGGCACATCCTGCACAAGCTGGTGGACGATGTCGTCCGCGTGCACGACGACCATTTGGGTCATGTTGCGGAAGACGTAATAGAAGATGAACGCGGGGATGGCGATGAAGAGGCCGCTTGCGGTGGCCAGGAGCACCTCGCCGATGCGGGCAGCCAGGGCGCGCGGGTCGCCGATGCCCGAAGAGCCCAGCACCGCGAAGGCGCCGATCATGCCGATGACCGTGCCGAGCAGCCCGATCATGGGGGAAATGACCCCGATGACCGAGAGGTAAGAATTGCGCGTGCGCATGATGGTGGCCTCGCGCGAACCATGCTCGATGATCGCCTCTTCCACGGCCTCGCTCCCACGGCCGATGCGCTGGATGGCGGCCTTCAGGACGTTGGCGAGATAGTTGTTGTTCGCGTTGCAGATTTCCCAGGCCTCCTGGTAATTGCCGGAGCTCATATTCTGGCGGAGCGTCTCGACGAGCGGGGGCGGAGCCAGCTTGTCCCGGCGCAGCGCCAGCAGGCCCTGCACGATGAAGGTCACCATCGTGACGGAAGTGCCGATGATGGCGATCCAGATGGCGACGACGAGCGGACCGCCATCCAGGATCGTCTGGAAGATATTGTGCGCCTCCTGGGGCGCCGCTTCTTCCTGGGCGAAACCGGTGACGCCGCTTGCGAGCAGCGCGGAGAAGGCACAAACGGGAAGCCAGCGGCGGAGGGAGGGGGAGAACATAACTTTGATGGTGGAGATGTTGGGGACGGAGATTTCTAGGGGACGAAGACTTCAGGGTGGGCTTTGCGCAGGGCGTCGGCTTTTTCCTGGGCTTGAGCGACCGCAGCACGGTCCTGCGCGAAAAGGGTGACGGTGCGCAAGTAATTTTCCAGCGCGGCGGTGAAATCGCCCTCCGCTTCCTTGATCTGGCCCATGATGTAGAAGGCCTGCGAGTAGGCATTGGCCATCGCGAGCGGCGGCACTTTTTCTTCCAGCGCTTTGGCCACCACCGGCTCCACCTTCGCCTTCGCGGTCGGGAAATCCTTCTTGGCCACGGCGAGCCGGGCGAGGCCGATCTCCGACTGCGGCCCCGAGCCGGCGCCGGGATACATCTTCTGCAAATCCTTGTACGCGGCCTCGGCTTTCTCGACTTCGCCTTTCTCGACGTACACATCGCCGAACATCGCGGTCATCTGCTGCGCCCACTCGGCGGGCAGGCCGCGGAAGTTCTGCAGCGAGGTGAGCAGCTTCAGGGCGCCATCGTAATCCTTCGCGGCGAAGGCCTTCTGCGCGGCGGCGAACGCAGGCGGGATCGTGCCCATGCGCACTTCCTTGATCTGCGCGAGCGGGCGGCCCACCGTGCCGCGGGCGTCCTTGATCATCACGCTGGTGCCGGTGACGCCCTGCACCTGGCCCTGGATCGCGGAATTATCCTGCAAAATGATCGTATCCTGCGCTGGCGCGAGCGCCGCGGCGGCGAGCCACAAAAGGACCGGAAAAAGGAGTTGCTGGGGTTGGAAGGGGGAACGTAGGGTCATCGTTCTTTCGCGGGTCGGCAAAAATATGCTCCTCGCTGGATAGAATCAATCCCTTTTCCCCAAGCATGGTCAATCTGATTCGCCGATTTCAACAGCCGCTCCTCATTGCGCTCACCATCATCATCATCATCGCGTTCGTGGTGCTGTATAATCTGCCGAGCACACAGGCGCACGGCCCGCGCACCGAGCTGTTCCAAATCTATGGCCGCGGGGTGACGCAGGCCGAGCTCTCCCGCACCGGGCGCCGGCTGGAGCTCTGCCAGGAGCTCGGCCTTTTCGAGATGCTCATGTCGCTGGTCGGCAACGTGCGCTCGCGGAACGACGCGGCGGAGAATTTCATCTGGAACACGCTGATCCTGCGGCACGAAGCGGAGCAACTCGGGATCATGAGCGCCAATCCCTCCAAGGGCGAGCAGGAGGACCTTTCGCTACTGCTGGCGGAGCGGATCAAGGAGCTGCCGGCTTTCCAGACGAACGGCGCGTTCGACGTGCTGAAATACACGCAATTCCTGCAAACGTCGCTGGCCCCGCGCGGCTTTTCCGCCGGCGAGCTCGATGAGGTGGTGGCCGACAGCCTGCGCCTGGAAAAGTTGAAGGAAGTGCTCGGCTCGACCGTGGCGGCGACGCCGTCCGAGATTCGCTCCTCGTTCCAGGAGCGCAGCCAAAAGGTGGAGGTCTCGGTGGTGCGCTTCAAATTCGACGAGTTCAAAAACGCCGTGCAGGCGAGCGATGACGACGTGAAAAAGCTCTTCGAAGAGCGCAAGGCAACCCTGACGACGCCCGAAAAACGGAAGGTGAAATTCGTGGCCTTTTCGCTGGCCAAACAAACCAAGCCGCTCGCCGGGAAAGAGCGGGCCGACGCGCTCCAAGCGCTGGCCGACCAGGCGCAGGAGTTCGCCCAGAAGATGACCGAGAAAGACGCGAAGCTCGAAGACGTCGCCGCAAAATCGAACGCGACTGTGGCCGAGACGCCGTTCTTCGAGGCGAACGATCCGCCGACGGACCTCGACCGGGCCGACGCCGCCGCGCAGGCCGCCTTCAAACTGACCAAAGAGGAACCGAACAGCGACGTGGTGAGCAGCCCGGCCGGCTATTACGTGCTCCAGCTTTCCGGCACCGAAGCGAGCCGCCCGCTCACCCTGGAAGAGGCCAAACCGAAGCTCGTCGAGCAACTGAAGGAAGAGCGGGGTCGCGAATCGATGAGCCTCAAGGCCGCCGAAATCCGCATGAAGATCGAAGCCGCCCTCAAAGCTGGAAAAGACATCGCCGCCGCTGCCGAAGCGGCCGGCGTGAAAGCGGAAAAGCTCGCGCCCTTCTCCGCGACCGAGCCGCTCAAAGACGTGCCCGAAGCCGGCGAAATCCAGGGCCGCATTTCCAGCATGGCCGATGGCGAGCTGAGCGAATTCATCCCGAGCGCCACCGGTGGCCTGCTGGTGCGCCTCGAAAAACGGCTGCCTATCGACGAGGCGGAATTCGAGAAACAAAAAACCATGCTGACCGAAGGCGCCAGCCGCAACAAACGCGAAGCGATCTTCCGCGAATGGCTCCGCTTGCGCCACAAGGTGGCGAACATTCAGGCGATCCAAGGGTAGGGAGGCGGGGAACGCCTTCCATGACCCCAGAGCTCGAATCCCTTTTCGACGATGCCAATGGCGACCTCGCCATCGGCGAGCTCGAGGCCGCCGTGGAGAAGTATCGGCGCTGCACCGAGCTCGATCCCGAGTTCTTCGATGGCTGGCACGCGCTTGGGATGGCGCTCATGAAAATTGGGCGCCACGACGAAGCCATCGCGGCCGGCCTCCGCAGCGTCGAGCTTCGGCCCAACGAGCAGCTCGCCTGGTCCAGCCTCTCGCTCTTCTACGTGCGCGCGGGCCAGGTGCCGGAGGCGGAAGCCGCGGGCGCCAAGGCGCGCATCCTGGGCTGGGGCGGGAAGATCAAGAAGCCGGAGTAGACTGCGGACCCCCCGTGGGGGAGAAGGCGGCGAGCCGGGCGGCCCACTTGCGGAGCTTGCTTTCGGCGCCGTTTCGGCGCGGGAAGAAGAGCCGGCGCTGTTCCATGAAATCGGGCGCGTAACGCGGGTCTTTCAGGAGCAGGAGCTCGGGGTGATCGGTGCGCACGATGAGGCAGTCGGCGGTCAGTTGCTGCAACTGCGCGAGGGGGCGGTCGGTTTTCGCCTCGATGGTCGCGGAGAGCGTCACGCCGCAGAGGCGCCGCAGGATCCACGCGCAGGGGAGGGCCTCGGCGCCGGCGACGTGCAGGTGGCGCACGCCGGCTTGGGTGAGGACCTTGCGGAGGTGCAGCGCCCAGCGCGCCTGGGTGAGGTATTCGTCGCCATCGATGGCGAGGAGGTTGCGCCAGAGTTCGACCTCGCGCGCCAGGGCACGCTGTTCCTGCCACTCGCCTTCGAGGACCATCCCGTCGGGGAGAAAATCGGCGAGCTCGAAAATCGGCTCGTCCACGCGGTCGACGACGTAGCACGCGGGCACCTTTGCGATGATGACGCGCGCTTCCGGGTGCTCCGCGCGGATGGCGAGGACTTCCTCGCGAAGCGCGTTGCTCGTCCCTCGCCAACTACCGATCAGGTACGCGAAAGTGCCGGGCGGCTTTCTGGCCGTGACGTGCGCTGGTTTCGCGGGCCGCGCGTGCTTCGCGAATAGATCCCTGAGGGCGGCCGCGCTCGCGCCTACATTGAACTCGGTTTCGGCTTTCGCGCGTCCGGCGCGGCCCATGCCGGCGCGGCGCTCGGCGTCGGCCAGGAGGGAGCCGAGCGCGTTGGCGAGGGCGGTTTCATCGGCCGGCGGCACGAGCAAACCGGTGCGGCCTTCTTCCACCAGCTCAGCCAGCCCGCCGACGGCGCTGGCCAGCACGGGACGCTCGGAGCCCATCGCTTCGAGCACGACGGTGGGCAAAATGTCGGTGGCGCCCTGCGCATCGACTACGGAGGGCAGCGCGAAGACGTCGCACTCGGCCAGCGCGCGCGCCACTTCCTCCTGCGGGAGCGAGCCGGCCAACTCGACCGTCCCTTGCAAGCCGCGCTCCTCGATCAGCCCCGCCAGCGCCGCGCGCTCCGGGCCATCACCGACGATCACGCATTCGAAATCCGCGCCGGCCTCGCGCAGCCGCGCGCAGGCCTCGATCAGGTGGCGATGCCCCTTGACCGGCACGAGCCGCCCCACGCTGAGGATGCGCGGTTTCGCAGGAGCGCTCCGCGCCGAGGCGGCGAATTTCCCCAAGTCGATCCCGTTATGCACCCGGTGAATCTTGCCATGTGCCGAGGGGCACACTTTCTCCAAAAGCTCCCGGCTGAAATCGCTTACCGTGACGATGAACGCGGCCTCGCCGCAGATTTCGTCGAGCAAGCCCGGATGGCCGAGATCCGCCATGAAATCCTGACCGTGCGCGGTGATGGAAAAGGGCAGGCCGGTGATCGCCTTGATGAAAACGGCGGTGTGCGCCGCGCGGTTGGCGAAGTGCACGTGCAGCAGATCGATGCCGCGCCGCTCCAGGGCCGAGGCGAAGTAGAGGGCGTTCCGGGCGCGCTGGGCCGGCTTGTATTCCGGGCCGAAGCGTGCGGCGTGCTGGCGGACCAGCGCCTCCGGGTAGCGGCCCTCGCGCCGGGCCTTTTGCTCGAGGGCGCGCATGACCGCCGGGGGCGGCGCATAGTGGATCGGCGCTCGCAGCTCCCGCGCATGTCCATGGCGAAAGGAGCTTTGCGGCGGCCGGATCACGTCGATCTCCAGCTCCAGGCCGGCCCGCTCGTGCGCCAGCATCTCCGTGTCGCAAAACGTATGCGACACGGCGGGGTAGCGCGAAAAAAGGTAGGCGATCTTCACTCTGGAAAGGAATCGAAACGCCGGTTGTAGGCTGTCGGCCCGCGCATTCCAACCTTGCATTCCCAAATCGCGTGGCGCCGGCGCGACGGCTCCGGGCACTCGATTTTCACCTGCGGGCCGGAGTGGAGCTGCAATTGACCGGAATCCGGCGTTGCATTTCACCCGAGATTGCGCTTAAAGCACGCCCCTACATGAGATTTCCTTTGGCGCTCACGGCGAAAATCGCAAGCTACATCATCGGCAAGAAGGTCCGAGGTGTGGAAAAGTTTGCGACCGTCCTCCAGCTTGAACCCCTGCACACGTGTAATTTGACCTGCACCGGCTGCGGGCGGATTCGCGAGTACTCGACCTCGTTGAAGGACATGATGAGCCTCGAAGACTGCCTCGGGGCGGCCGAGGAGTGCAACGCCCCGATGATCTCGATCTGCGGCGGCGAGCCACTGATTTATCCGAAGATCGAAGAGCTCGTGCAGGGCCTCCTGCACCAGGGCCGGATCGTTTACATCTGCACGAACGCCACGGCGATGCGCAAGAAAATGCGCGATTACCTCGCCTCGGCTTGGGCGGAAGGGCAGCAAGGCTCCTGGAGCCAGCGCGGCAACGTGGAGCACCACCTCCAAGTGCTCGCGAGCGAAGGGCTGATCACCCCGAAGGAAGCCGAGGAAATCCGCAAGGGCCCCAAGGACAAGCACCGCCCGGTGATCGCGCCCTCGAGCTGGATGTACTGGAACGTGCACCTCGACGGCTTGGAGCGGACCCACGATCTGATCGTCGAGCGCGAAGGCGTCTTCAAGGAGTGCATCCTCGCCATCCGCATGGCGAAGATCCTTGGCTACCAGGTGGCCACGAACACGACCGTCTACAGGGAGACGGACATGAAGGAGATCGAGCAGATGTTCGCGTACCTCTCCGCGCTGGGGGTCGATGGGCACACCATTTCGCCTGGTTACGAATACGACGCGGCGAAGAAAGACATGGTCACCCGCCTGAACCTGCGGCCCGAGGCGTTCTACCTCACCCGCAAGATGACCATCGAAAAGTTTGCCGACATCGAAGAATGGGGCCGCAGATTCCCGCTCCTCGGCACCCCGGTCTTTTTCGAATTCCTCGCCGGCCATCGCGACCTCACCTGCTCGGCTTGGGCCATCCCGACCCGCAACATCCGCGGCTGGAAAGCGCCCTGCTACCTGATGACCGACGGCCATTACGACACCTACGAGGAGCTTCTCGATAAGGTCGATTGGAGCAAATACGGCGTCGTGAATGGCGAAGCCCGCGACCCGCGCTGCGAAAACTGCATGATGCACTGTGGTTACGAGCCCACCGCGAGCCTTGGCCTGCAGGCCAAACCCGGCGACACCTGGAAGAATATCAAGTTTAACTTCGGGCCGCGCCCGAAGCCGGTGAGCGCCGAGGGGGTGAACGCCTATGACGGCGTGAGCGCCGGGAACGGGCACAAGACTGGCGCGAAGCCGGAGCGGGCGATGGTGGCGGTGGGGGAGTGAAGGGTTCCTAGTTCCTAGTTCTTGGTTCTTGGTTCTTGGTTTAGTGAGCCAGTGAGCCAGTCTGAACCGTTGCTCGCCACGCGGAGGCTTAAACTTCGTCGGGAGACGGTATCCGCAAGCAGCGGGCGAGCTTCACCTCGGCTCGATTCGCTGCCGCCGTATAAAGGTGCTTGAGCGAGCCAGGTGGGTATACGAGCCCTTTTTTTACCGGGCGTTTTTTCACTGGCCGCTTCTGGGTCGCCTTCATGCCGATCCTCCTGCCATCAGGCGGCGCTGCGGTCAATCACTCGCGCCGGGTTGCCGGCCGCGGTGGCGCCGGCCGGGACGTCGTTTGTCACCACCGCTCCGGCGCCGATCGTGGCGCGGTCGCCGATGGTTACTCCCTTCAAAACGATCGCGCGGGCGCCGATGAAACAGCCGCGGCCAATTTGCACGGGGCGTGCGCTCGCGGGATCGGCGTCGATCCAGGAAAAGTCGCCGCTCGGCTGGTGGAAGTCGTTGTCGATGATCATGGCGCCGGAGCCGAGGATGGTTCCCTCGCCGATGGTAATCTCCGCGGCGGCGCAGAGCGTGGCGCCGCTCATGCCGACGCCGCGGCCGATGGTGAGCCGTGCGCCGGCGGCGAGTGCGCGGAGGACGCACGGCTGCGCATTCCCGAGGGGGTTGCAGCGCGGGGAGCTGGCGATTTGATTTTCGCCCTCGAAAATGAGGAAGGCGCCGGGCGCGCGCGATAGGATCGGGCGGCCGAGGAAGAGCACCGGGCCACGGAGCTCCGCGCCGCGAAGGCGCGCCTCGAAGGCCCAGAGATGCGAGGGAACGCGCCGGAGCGCGGCGGCGGCCCCGCCCAGGCGCTGGAAAAGAAGGGCGCTCACGGGTGGATGCCGGCTTGCCCCGGCGGAGTTGGTGCTGCAAAGGAACCCGTCATGCGCATGCGTGTCGCGATTCTGGCAGCTTTTCCGCTGCATGTCATCCCGGGGCTCGAAGCGCACCGGCCGGGCGGACACTACGCCACGTGGCTGCCGCAATTGAGCGAGGCGTTCGCGGCGGAGCCGGAGCTGGAAGTGCACTGGCTGGTGGCGGTGCGCACGGCCGCTCCGGCGGAGCCGATCGCGTGGCGCGGGCAGTCTTTTCACCTGCTGCACGTTCCTGGCCGGCTGCGCATGTTGCGAGGCTATGCCGGGGAGTGCGCCGCGATCCGCCGGCGGGTGCGGGAAATTGATCCGGCGCTGGTGCATGCCTGGGGAACGGAAGGCTGCCATGGCCTCGCCGGGGCGCTCTGCGGGCGTTCATGGCTGCTCTCCATGCAAGGCATCCTCCAGGAATACGTGCGGCGCGCGCGGATGCATCCGTTCGTCTATTTGCAAGCGGCGTACGAATGGTTTGTCCTCCGGCGGGCGCGGCAGATCACGGTGGAGAGCCGCTGGGGGCGAGGAGTGATGTCGCGCCTGGCACCGCGCGCTGAGCTGCACTTGGTGGAGTACGGCGTGCAGCCGCTTTTTTACGAGCAGCGTTGGGAACCGGACCCGGCCATGCCGCGCGCCATTTTCATCGGGACGCCGGATGCCCGCAAAGGTATCCAGGATGCGGTCGCCGCTTTTGGCGACCCGCGGCTGCGCGACACCGAGCTGGAAATCGCCGGCGATGAAGCGGGCGCCTTCACACGCGACCTTCGCGCTCGTTCCACCGAAAATGTGCGCTGGCTCGGCCGGCTTTCGCCAGAGGAGACGGCGGCCCGTCTCGCGCGGGCCTGGTGCCTGGTGCTGCCGACGCGCGCCGACACCAGCCCGAATGTGGTGAAGGAAGCTCGCGTGCTCGGGCTGCCGGTGGTCACTACGCCGCACGGCGGGCAGAGCGATTACATCGAAGACGGGGTGAATGGGTTCCTGCGCGAGCCTGGCGATATTTCCGGCCTCGCCTCGGCGCTCGCGGAAGTGCTTTCCACACCGGCACGCGCTCGCGCGCTGGGCGCGGCGAAATGGGCGGAACAGCGTGAGCATTTTCGCCCGGGGCACACGGCGGAGCGGCTGCTGGCGCTGTATCGGAAGCTGACCGCCGCGCGGTAATTTTGGAGTGCGGCGGGAAGCGTTAGCGGGTGGGGGGAAACGCGCCCCGACTCCGCACCGGCAATCCAGTCCGAAAGCGGTGTCGCGCTTACGCTTGCCGCCGCACTCCAAAACGCGCCGTCAGTCCCAGTCGTCGGTGCGAAAGGGTGACGCTGGCAGGCCGGCGGCGTTGACGAGGTTGCATTGCGGGTTGGCGGCCCAGCCATAGCGGACTGCCGCCGGCTCCGGCACTTCGGGGCTGCGGACGATGACGTGCTCGCCGTCGATTTTGGCCTCGGCGCGCACAAACTTGCGATCGGCCCCGGCGATGGCGAAACCTTTCAGCTCGCCCTCAGAGGGTTTCAGGCCAATGGCGTGGGCGAAGGTGAGCCGCAGGCCGCCGCCCTCGCGGAGGGCGGAGCGGTAGAGCGGGCCGGACCAGGCATCGCTCGGGCGCTCATAAACATCGTGCAGCGCGAGGAGGGCGAGGCGGTGCGCATAGGGCACTTTGTCCGGCGGGTGGCCTTCCTTCTCGCCACCGAGATCGATGGTGATGGCCATGCCGGTGTGCGGGAGCGCGAGCGCCTGGCGCATCCCTTCGCGCACGGCGACGCCCCAGCCATTGGGCTCGCTCGGGGCAACCTGCTCTTTTTGAAAGCGCGGCAATTGCACCCAGGCGAAGTAGAGCTCCGAGCCCCAGCGCGCGCGCCAATCGCGGATGAGCGTTTCGAGCTGCCGGCCGTACTCCCACGTGAATTTGCCGGCGGAATTGCGCTCGCCCTGGTACCAGATGACGCCGCGAATTCCGTACGGAATGAGCGGCGCGATCATGCCATTGAAGAGGCCGCCGGGCTCCATGACGCGCGAGTTTTTGAACGGCAGGGGCGCCTTGGGCGCGGGCTGCGCGGCGGCCTTGGCGGCGGCGCGGGCGGTCAGCCAGAGCTTCTTCGCGGCCTCGAAGGATTGCTGCTCGCGCGCAGGATCGTAGTCGGCCAGGCGTTTCTGCCAATCGTCGAGGAGCGGCTTGAAGCTGGGAATGGCGCGCTGGGGTTCGAGGCTGGTCCAGGCCTCGATCGGGGTGCCGCCCACGCTGGAATTGATGATCCCGACGGGCGCGCCGAGCGTTTGATGAAGCTCCCGCGCGAAGTGGTATCCCACCGCGGAGAAGCGGGCGACGTTTTCCGGCGTGCAGACCCACCATTGGCCCTCGAGGTCCCGCGCCGGCTCGCGCGGCGGCACCGGGAGCTCATAGATGGCGTACGGCTTGGCTGGGATGAACATGCGGAGGCCCGGAAACTTCGCCGCCGCTTGCACCTCCTCCGGGCGCTCCCCGCGAGAGACCTCGAAAGCCATATTCGATTGGCCGGAAGCGAGCCACACTTCGCCGATGAGCACGTCCTGAATGGTGACCGTGTTTTTACCGGCGACGGTGAGCGACTGCGGCTCGCCCGCGGCGTTCAGCTCGGCGAGCGCCGCGTGCCATTTTCCATCGGCGGCGGCGGTGACCGTGGACGATTGCCCCGCGATGGAGACCGTTACCTTTTCTCCCGCTTCGGCCCAGCCCCAGATCGGCACGGGCGCGCCGCTCTGCAGCACCATGTGATCGGAGAAGATGGCCGGCAGGCGGACGTCGGCCTGCGAAGCTGAAGCCATGCTCAGCAGTGAAAGCAGCAGCGTGCGAAAGGAAGCGTTCATGGGAGGGAAAGCGGGTAGTGAGCGTACCGATTCCCGCCTTGCGATACACCTTAATCTTGTTCGACATCCGTGCACGAAGCGGAACAATTTCGGCGCATGAGCTATCCCGTCAGCATTCATCCTTATTTCAAGGCTCACCCTGGCCAGCTTCCGGCGATCAAGGCGCTGCTGCCGGCGTTCGTGGAGAAGACCGCGCGGGAGCCGAAGGCGCTGCACTACGAATTCACGCTAAATGGCGACGAGGTCTTTTGCCGCGAAGCGTACGAGGACGCCGAGGGGGTGCAGGCGCACCTGGCGAATGTGGGTGAACTGCTCGGAGAGATGCTGAAGCTTTCCAACCTGACGCGCCTGGAGTTTCACGGCCCTGCCGAGGAGATCGAAGAAGCTGCGCGGGCCGCTCGCGCACTTGAACCCCGTCTGGTTTGTGCGCGAGTGCGGGGTGGAGAAGTAACGGCTACGGCAGGCGGTTGCGGCACCAGTCGTTGCGCAGGAGGGCGGCGCAGGAGAGCAGCTTGGCGTCGTCCGGCAAAGGGACGGCCGCCGGCTGGCGGAAACCGACGAGCACGCAGCCGCGGATGCGCCATTGCGCTTCGTACGCGGGGCAATCTTCCGTGCCGGTATTGACCATCTCCACCTCGAAGCCGGCCTCGCGCACCCAGCTCAGGAAGCGCTCCACGATTTCGCCGTGCCGGCCTTGCAGCGCGGCCTCGCCCTGCTCTTGCAGAAAGCGCGCGTTGCGGTGCGGCTCGCGCAGCCACGCCAGCACCTGCTCCCGTGCATCGTCGAGATTAGTCTGCTCTTTGGGGATGGAAGACATTGCTCGCCGCGGAGTATGGCAGGAAATGCGCCGCTGGAAAGTTCCACCGCACGGCTTGACTCCGCCGCGCGCGGCAGCCACCGAACTGCATGCGCCTGCTCTGGCTCGCGATCGCCCTCGCCGTGGTTTTTTGCATCCCCTTCGCGCTGTGGGGGGAAGGGTTCGGCGCGTGGTTCAGCGGCGAGGCCGCGGTGCGCTGGATTCGCGGGTGGGGCGCGTGGGGCTGGCTGGCGGTGATCGCGCTTTTGATGTCGGATCTCTTCCTGCCAATCCCCGCCACGGGCGTGATGTCGGCGGCCGGCTACGTGTACGGCGCGGTGCTGGGCGGAGTGCTGAGCGCGGTGGGATCGTTTTGCGCGGGGATGCTGGGGTACGGGCTTTGCCGCGGCTTGGGCCGGCGCGTGGCGATCCGCCTGGCGGGCGAGCGGGCGTTGCGCGAAAACGAGTCGCTCTTCGCGCGGAGCGGGGCCTGGCTGGTCGCGGCTTCGCGATGCCTGCCGCTGCTGCCGGAAGTGATCACCTGCCTGGCCGGGCTCACGCATATGCCACTGCGCACCTTCGCTTTCGCGCTGGCCTGCGGCTCGCTGCCGCTTGGCTTTGCCTATGCAGCGATCGGCGCGGCGGGGCAGCAAAATCCCGCGCTGGCTTTTGGCCTCAGTATCGCGCTGCCGCCGATCCTCTGGGCTCTCGTGCGGCTATTTTCGCGCAGGTGAGCGCGGCTAGGGCTGCGCCAGCGCCGGGACGAAAACCTTGCCCGAGGAGATCGGTGGCTCATTGATGCGAAGGGCCGCCGAGAGCGTGGGAACGAGATCGGTGATGCCAAACTCCTGGGCGTAGCGCCCGGTCTTGAAGGGCGCGCCGAAGAACCCGACCGGCACGTGCGAATCGTACTTGTACGGCGAGCCGTGGGTGGTGCCGGCCTTGCCGCCGTTGATGATGTAAGGCTTATAGATAAGGACAACATCGCCGCTGCGCTCGGGATTGTAGCCGTTCAAAACGCGCTGGCCGATCAGGCCGGGGGCGCGGCCATCGAGAAGCTGGGCGCGCGTGTAGGCGGCTTGGAAAACGCCGGTGGAAAGCGCCCACTCACGAATGAACTCGGCCACCGACTCGGCGCTAAACTTCCGCTCCGCCAGCAGCTTGTGATCGAAGTACAGATTGCCGTCGATGGGCCTCGGGACGAGCAGGTATTTGCCAAGGCCGAACCGCTCGTTCAGCTTCGCCGTGAGCTCGCCCATGAGCGGGACGAGATCGGACCGCGCGCCGTCGAAACCCTGCGCGGAGGCAAACTCGGGCGTCGGCATTACGGCGTGGTCGGCGGTGAGCACGGCCACGATATTAGCCAGGCCGATTTTCTTATCTAAATAGCCAAATAACTCGGCCAACTGCCGGTCGAGCCGCAGCGTGATATCCTGCACTTCGTGCGAATAGGGGCCGAACCGGTGTCCGCAGTAATCGATGGAGGAAAACGACACCGCCAGCACATCCGGCGCCGGGCCCTGGCCGAGCTTTTCGCCGTCGATGGCAGCCCTGGCAAACTCCGCCAGGAGTTGGTTGCCAAAGGGCGTGGGCATGATCGTCTCAAGGCCTTCCTTCTTCGACGGCGCGATGGTGTGCGGGAAAGTAGGCGTCTTTTCCCCTTCCAGCGGAGCCTCGCCGGCGGCCTGATCCTCCCATTGATAATGCGAGGCGTCCACCAGACGGTCCCAAGTCTGGCCAACGAATTCCTGCGCACGATTGCGGGCATTGAACTCACGCACCCAGGCCGGCAATTCCGGCACATAATAGCTGCTCGTGATGAAGTGCCCCGTTGCCGATTCAAACCAATAGGCCCCGGCCGGTTTCTTCCCCGCCGGCAGCACGGCCCCGCGGTCTTTCATCGAGATGCCGATCACCTTCGAGCGGTAATGCAGCCGCATCTGATCGGAGAAATTCGCGCCGACGAAATTGCGCGGGGACATCTTGCCGGCGTCACTTTCGGTGCCGACGCTCTTCACGCCGTCGTCGCTCACGCAATACATCATCTTGCCTGTGCGCTTATCGAACCAATCGTTCCCGATGATCCCGTGCATGCTCGGCCCCGCGCCGCTGAAGAAGCTGGCATGTCCCGGCCCGGTGACCGTGGGAGAGTAGTCATACTGGGCGTTGGTGACGTACGCGCCACGGTCGGTGAAGAGGCGAAAGCCGTTCTCGACGAAATCCTCGCGAAAGCGCTCCAGGTAGTCTGCGCGCAATTGATCGACGAGGATAGCTACCACCAGCTTTGGTTTCTCCGCCGCTTGCATAGCGGCGGCAGAGAGAATGAGTATAGCGAAAAGTTTGCGAATCATAGGAGGATGATTATTTCAAAGCTGAGCGCAGCACCTCGCCATCGGTATCCTTCATCTCAAGGCCCAGCAATGCGGCCATGGTCGGGGCGACGCTGGTGTTTTCGATGATGCCTAGCTCGACGCCGGGCTTGATGCCGGCGCCGGCGGCGACGAAGCCGGCGTGCATGCCAGGCTGCTTCGGATCGTAGCCGTGGCTGCCTTTCACATCCTCAGTTTTTGGCGTGACGATCAGGTCGCCGCCGAGCGAATCGGAAAAGCTGTAGCCGCTTTTGCAGCTGAGCACGAGATCGGCCATGTGCGGGTTTTTGGTGGGGTCGGCCAGACCGTAGGTAGCATAGTCATTTGGGGTGATCACGAGGTCGACACCTTCCACTTCCTTGAACGCCTTCACCAGCGTCTCGCTGATGGCGGCGCGCCTGGCTTCATCGACAATATAGATGAAGCTGGCGCCGCCCTGCCCGACCGCCCGCGCGGCGCCGCCGGTGATCTTCGGGCCCTCGGCGGTGAGCAGGCCCTGCTGGCGCAGGACCACATTTGGCTGCACCTGCTGCTGGTAGGGGAAGAAGCCGTGATCGGCGGTCACGATGAGGGTCGCCTTGCCGGGGAAGCTGCGCTCGAGCTCGTCCCAGACTTCCTTCACGCGGTCGTCCTCGAATTTCACGATCTCGTAGGCGATGGGCGATTGCGGGCCCTTGGCGTGCTCCACGTGATCGAGCTCCACCAAGTGCAGCAGCGCCACATTCGGGCGATGCGTGCGGATGATGTGAGTGAGCATCTGCGTATACATCAAGTCGCGCTCCTTTCCCTTCCCTGTTTTGCAATACTCCTCCTGCTTCTCGTAAGGGATGCCGGCCTGTTTCCATTCCTCGAGCAACGCGGGCGTGCCGTATTTCTGGAACAGCTCATTTTTGAAGACGTCCGGCACGGTCCAATCGAGCGTCTTCGCGCCGCGGCTCGCGGGCCAGATGATCGCCGCGGTTTTCAATCCCGCCTGCTTGGCCACATCGTAAATCGTGGGCGTCTTGACGATCTCTTCCTTGTCGAAAAGCGGGTCGGGAATCAGCGGGATGATCTCGCCTTTTTTGCGATCGAAGTAGCTATTGCCGATCACCCCGTGCTTTCCCGGATGCACGCCGGTGACGAGCGTGGTGTGGTTCGGCCAGGTCACCGTCGGCAGCGAGCACTTCATCATTTTCGCGCGCACGCCTTGCGCGGCGAGTTTGCGGATGGTGGGCATCTCCGCCTTTGGGTCGTCGAAATAATAGTGCGCGAGGCCATCGACACTGATCAGCACGACGATGCGATCGGCGGCAGGTGAGGCAGCGGCATCGAGGGACGAAGCGGCGAGGGCGAAGAGGGCGGCAAGGAGAGGGAGAGAACGCATGCGGGTGCAGTGTGGAGGTGAAGTGCCAATCGCGGCCATCGGAAATTCTTAGCGCGGGCCGCCGCCGCCGAAACAGTGCGGTCCCATCGCGCAGGGCGAATCGATCGCCGGCGCGAAATCCATCAGCGGAAGAATTTGCGTGGCGACATCGATTCCCTTCGCGAGCTCCACCAGGCGCAGCCCGCCGGGCGTCAGCTCGAAAACCGCGCGCTCGGTGACATAGAGCACGTGCTGCCCGCTTTGCAGCGCCGTCGGCCCGTGGAAGCAGACCTGCCGCACTTGCCGCACGAACTTCCGGTGCTTCCCCTCGCGCACAATGCGGAGGCCGCCGTCGCCGATCTCCACCTCGAGATCGCCGGCGGTGAAGGTGCAGCAAAAGACCACGCGCCGGGCGCTCTGCGAGATGTTCACGAAGCCGCCGACACCCGCGAAGCTGCCGGCGAAGGCGCTCACATTTACGCTGCCCTCGGCATCGATTTCCACCGCGCCGAGCACCGCGATATCGAGCCCGCCGCCGTCGTAGATAATCGAATTGCGAGGGCTGATCGATGATGGCCTCGGGATAGTGGCTGCACCCGAAGCTGAGCCCCGAGGCGGGCACGCCGCCGATCGGGCCGCTTTCGACCGTGAGCGTGAAATCCTGCAGGCGGCCGGTATCCGCGGCGGCCACGGCCACCGCTTCCGGCAGGCCGATGCCAAGGTTCACGATTTCGCCGGGCCGAATCTCATCCAGCGCGCGGCGGCCGATGATCTTCCGCTCGGAGAAGGGAACCGTCGGAAGCGAAATCGGGCCGCTGGCGGTGACCGTGTACGCCTCGTTGAACTGCTCGGCGAACGTCTGCGCGTGATGCTCCGGCTCCGCCACCACCATGTAATCGACCAGGATGCCGGGCACGCGCACGGATTTCGGATCGGCGATGCGCTCGACGATCCGCTCCACCTGCGCGATGACGATGCCGCCGTGATTTTTCGCCGCCTGCGCGATGGGCAGCACTTCGCCGATGATCCCTTCGCGCTCCATGGTGAGATTGCCGCGCGCATCGGCGCTGGTCGCGCGGATGAACCCGACATTGACCGGCAGCGATTTGTACCAGAGCCAATCCTCGCCATCGAGCGCGAGGCGCTCCACCAGCGGCTCGGTGGTGCGCGCGTTCAGCCGCCCGCCGCCGTGGTGCGGATCGATGAAGGTGTTCAGGCCCACTTTCGTGAAGACGCCCGGCCGTTTCGCGGCGATCTCGCGCAGGAGCACGCAGACGACCCCCTGCGGAAAATTGTATGCCTCGATCTCGATTCTCAAGCGCGAGCCGGCCGAGCTTTGGCGCAAGGTTCCAGTGGCCGCCGATCACGCGTTTCACCAGCCCCTCGTGCGCCAGGTGATTCAGCCCGCGCCCGGCACGATCGCCCTGGCCAGCCGCGTAGAGCAGCGTGAGATCGCGCGGCCCGCCGCTCGCGAGGAAGCGCTCTTCCAGCGCGCGCGTGAGCAGTTCCGGATGGCCCGCGCCGACGAAGCCGCCGACCGCCAGCACCGCGCCATCGGGGATCGCCGCCACCGCCTCGCTCGCGGAGACGCGCCGCGCCGCGGCCCTCATCCGCGCCAGCCCCCGTTCACCTCGAGGGTCTGCCCGGTGATGTACGAGGCGAGCGGCGAGCAGAGAAAGAGCGCGACATTCGCCACCTCGTCCGTCTGGCCAAAGCGCCCGAGCGGGATGTTCTTGAGCATCTCCGCTCGCACGTTCTCCGGGATCGTATCGGACATGCTGGTCGTGATCACGCCGGGCGCGATGGCATTGACGCGGATATTGCGGCGCGCCACCTCGCGGCTGAGCACGCGGGTCATGCGCAAACACGCCGCCTTTGGCCGCGGCGTAATTCGCCTGCCCGAAAAAGCCCAGGATGGCGGCGATGCTCCCCATGTTCACGATCGCGCCGCCATCGCGCATGATCTCCAGCCCGAACTTGCAGCAATAAAAAGTGCCGGTGAGATCCACATCGATCACCGAGGTCCATTCCGGCAGCGACATCTTCGCCACCGAGCGGTCATTGATGATGGCGGCGTTGTTGATGAGAAAATCGAGTCCGCCGAATTGCTGCCGGATGCGCCGCATCATGATCTGCACCTCCTCGGGCTTCGTCACATCCGCGGTGATCGCCAGCGCGCTGTTGGAGCGGTCCTCGTGCAGCCCGGCGCGCAGCTTTTCCGCGTCGCCCCGGGCCACGGGGTTGTCCGGATGGTTGATCGCGACGCTCGCCCCAGCCGCCTGGAACGTGCGCGCCATCTGCGCCCCGATCCCCTGCGACGCGCCGGTGATCAGCACGACCTTGCCGGTGAGATCGATCGGAATGCTCATGGAGTCGGCTATTTGGGGCGGCGGAAGCGCCGGGTGTCAACTGCCATGGCGCCAGGGCGCGCCGGATGGAAATCTCTTTTGGAAAGCGCGCGCCCCTTGCGGCAAACTTTCCCGGAATGAGAGACATCCCCATCGAAGAGCTGGCTCCGATCAGCGCGGAAATCCACGAGGCCGCGGCGCGGCTGGGCTGCACGCACGTTTCCATCACCGGCCAGATTTGGCCGGGCGGCCAGCTCAGCGGGGCCCCGGAAGAAGCCGCGCGCTTCGTGGAATTCAGTTGGCACAAAGCCGCGGTGCTCAATGGGCGCGCGATTTTCGAGGAGGCAGACCCAAACGCTTACGCCGCGCTGCTAAACCGGCACGGTCTCGGCGATGAGCCTCCGCTAGAACTTCCGCGAGAAGTTCCCGTGACGAAGGAAGCGCCAGCCCTGGCCGCGCCCGCGAAGATCGAGCTCACCGCGCAGGTTCTGCCGGCGACCAAGCGCGAATTGGAGCGGCAGGCGAAGGCGGAGGGCCTTACCGTGGCCGAGTTGCTCGATTGGAAATTTCAGCCTCGGCCGGGAAGGTGAGGGTGCGGCCGCGTCGCAGCCGTTGACGCATTGCCACGCTTGGCCACAATTCCCAACCACCTATGGCCACCTATGTCTACGAAACCATTCCGCAGAAAAAAGGCGAGAAACCGCGCCAATTCGAGATCCAGCAGAAGATGACCGAATCCGCGCTGACGCACGATCCGGAAAGCGGCGTGCCGGTGCGGAGAGTCATCACCGGCGGCACCCGGTGGATCACCCACGGCACGAGCATCCTTTCGATGGGGAAGCGGAAGCGCTGAGCGCGCGCGCTTACGGCTGCACGCTCGGCGCCGCGGGGGGTTTGGCGGCGCCGCTGGTGCGCGCCGGCTTCGGCGTGGCGGCCGGCGCCTTGGGCGTCGTCGCCGCCGGCTTCGAGCTTGCAGGTTTTGCCGCCGTGGCTAGGGCCGTGCGCACGCGCGGCGCCGGAGTTGCGCTCGGCGCAGGCGCGGCAGCTTTTTCGGTGGCGGGGGCTTTCTTTTGCTCGGCGATGGGCGTCGGCTGCGCGTGCGGATCGGTTTCCGCCAAACGCTTGGCGCTGGCGGCGCGGCTCTCCGCGACCGCCATTTTTTCCGCGGCCGCGTTGAACGCCAGGCGCGCCGCGCGTTCTTCCGATTGGGCTTTCCCCTCGGCCGTGGCAAGCGCTTGCCGGCGCTTGGCCAGCTCAGTGTGCGATTTTTCCTCGTTGCCGAAGCTCGGCACCGGCTTGCCGCTCTGCAGTAAATCCATCTCCGCGGCGCGCACCTGTCCGCGGATTTCCACTTCTTCCATGCGCCGGGTGAGCGCGGTGAGCGATTTCCCCTGCGCCGTCTCGAGCGCGCGCAATCCTTCGATCTTCGCGCGTTGGGCACTGCCCTGCGCTTCCGTCACCGCCAGCTCATGCTCCAGGCGCTTGTTTTCGAGATTGAGCTTCTCCAGGTCCAGGTACCCTTCGTTGATCAGCTCCGAAGTCGACTCGATGGTCTGTTGCAGCTTGCTCGAATCCGCCTGCACCTTGTCCCGGTCTTCCTTCAGGCGCTCGATTTCCGTCTGCTTCGAGGCAATCTGACGATCGTATTCGCTTTTCTTCACCTGGTCGAGCAACACCCGCGCCTTCTCGGGCGCCGGATCCTGCGCGCCGAGCGGCATCGCGAACGAGAGGAGAAACGAACCGGCGACCAGGAGCGAACCGGTGGGGCGTGCATTCAGCCAAATTTTCATCGCCGGAAAGTGGCGGATTTCGCCTTGGGGGCAAGGCGATTCGCACCGGAATTGCGGTGCGCCTGGAATTTCATCTTGAGCGCGGGGAGTCTCAAAATAACTTCGCTCCATGGCTGGTGCTCCCCGTTTCTCCGGTGCGGTCTTCGTCGCTCCAGGCTTCCGCGCAGCGCTGGCGCTCTTGCTCGCTGCCGTCGCGCCGGCTTTCGCACAACTTGCCCCCCGCGCCGCGGAACCGCCCCGCGCGCCGGCGGAAAAGCGCTACCTGCCCGCGAGCATCAATGAGCCGCTTATGTCGATGCGCATCCGCGTGGTGCAGGAAACCGCGGGCGCCTGCCTCTATCGTTCCGGCCATTTCGAATTCAAGACGCCGGTAAAGCTCGGCACGGCGGCGATGACGGAAGTGTGTCGCGCGTTTGAGAGCACCCATGAGCTGGTCTCGAAGCTCCCGTGGGGCATCACGCCGCGCCCGCGCGACGGCGCCTTTTTCAAGGCCGAGCTTTTTCGCACACGCGAGGATTATCTGGCCGGTGGCGCGCCGCCGTGGTCCGCGGCGTACTACTCGCTGGAGGATGGCATCTTCCGCATCCCGTTCGAGGAGGTGGGGCTCGCCTCGCGCGGGGATACCTATTACCTGAGCGGCTCGATCAATAACGACACGATCACGCACGAGGTCACGCACCAGATGATGCATGATTACCTGCGCTTCATGCCGATCTGGATGGCGGAGGGCACCGCCGAATACACCTCGCACCTGCCCTACAATAGCGGCCGCTACAGCGTCACGAATGCGCTCGAGGGTTTCAAAATAATGCGGCGGCGCATGGGCAAAGAGAAACGGCGCGGCAACTTCATCATGCAGCCTGGCCCCGCGCCGAGATGGATGGGCGCCGGCAGCCTTTGGGCTTTCACCACCTCCATCACCCAGCCGCGGCCGATCGCCAATCTCACGTTCGAGCCGGCGCGGCCATCCCCGCCGGCGCCCGATGCGGAGGCGCCGATGCCCGGCTCGAAGATCATGACGCGGCCGCCCGCCGAGCGCGTGAGTTTGCCGGATGTCTACTTTTCGGCCCACGTGCTGATCTTTCACTTCATGCACTTCGACGGCGACGGCAAGGCGACCCGCCTGAAGAAATTCTTCGATGCCATCCACGAAGAGCGAAAACAGTGGGGCGCCTTCGATGCCTCGCTCGAAAGCTACAAAACGGCCATCGCCAGGTACCAGGCGGAGTGGGAGGAGTTCAAAAAGAAGCCCGGCGTGCAAGACCTCGGCGGCGGCCAGATCCGCTACCCCTCATCGCTTACCCCGCCCACCGCGCCACCCCTCCCGGCCACGCCCGGCAACGTCGATCCCAGCAAAGTCTGCGCGAAACACCTGGGCCTCCTGCTCGACGGCCGCACGCTGGAGCAACTGGACCGCGAGGTGCGGGCGGCGTTTGCGAAGGCGGAGGTGGCGCTGTGAGGCAGGAGGCTCATCCAGCGACCAGCGGGAGGTGAGTGCAGGTACCAGACCGTCAGAGTTGCCTCTGTCCGGCCAGGGCGTAGGGTGAGAGCCATGACCGAAATTGCTTTCACCGTCTCGCCGTGTGAGGAAAGCGGCATGCTTGTGGCGGCCTGGGACGATCTGCCCGGAGGCGGAATCAGTACGCAAGGCGCGAGCCTGGAAGAGCTGCGGAGCAATGTGCGTGAAGCGGTGGCATGTCACTTTGAGGAGGGGCAGGCGCCTTCGCGCATTCGGCTGCATTTTGCCGGCGACGTGCTGCTGCAAACTGCGTGAAGCTGCCGCGTGACCTCTCCGGCGCTGAGGCCGTTCGAGTCCTGCAACGGCTCGGTTTCGTTGTGATGCGTCAACGCGGGTCGCACATCCGTATGGCTCGAAACGAGACCGCCGTCACCGTGCCCGCTCACCCGAGCATCGCGCCGGGCACTCTGCAAAGCATCCTCCGACAAGCTGGTGTGAGCCCTCAGGACTTTGTCGATCAACTTTAAGCATCTGCCCGACGCCTGAGCTGTTCCCGCCTCGCCGAAGCCCCGGCGTGACGACGGCCTCGAATGGCGGCGCGAAAGGGACTTCTGGTAATTGACCCCATCGCGCCGATGGCGACTATTCCAGCGAATCACGGATGAGCGAGCACCAGTACTACGAGTTTCGGAAGATCGGCGGGGTGCTGAGTGACGAGGCGCGCGAAGAGGTTTCCAGGCTTTCCTCCCGCGTTCAGGTGACCAGCACTTCCGCCGCGTTCACCTACCATTTCGGCGATTTCCGAGGCCGGCCGCTCGAACTCTTGGCCGCCCATTTCGATCTTCTGCTGTACACGGCGAATTGGGGCAGCCGCAGGCTCGCGTTTCGTTTTCCGCGCGGCAGCATCGACGAGAGCGCGCTCCGGCGGTTTGCTTATCGCGACGCGATCACTGTGAAACGGCGCGATTTGCACCTGAGGTTCGCCGGCTCCTTGTTCTTGTGCGTTCACCTACTTCTCCGACATGAGGATTTCGAGGACTCAAGAATCCAGCAACCTTAACCTTCAGTCGCTGCTCTAGGATCCGTTTTGCGGTGTGCCGCAGTCGGCGTTGAATCCGAGCCCCGTTGTTCGTCGCGACGGCCTACCCGGTTTGAGTGTGGTGAGTCAGCGGGCGGAGTACTGCCTGTAAACGGGGCATGCGTTTCGGGAATGTCACGCTTCACATGCGCCGCCATCGACTTCTGAGCGCTTCCGTTTCTCGAATCGCGTGCGGGTCTCATGCATAAGTTTGGTTGCCGCGCAGCAAAGATGCGTTTCTTTCTCTCGGCGATGCTCCCCCCGCCGCGCGCGATTTACCGCAAAAACCTCTTGCCGCCCTCGGGGTGTTCCCGTACACATGACACCCCTTTTCGCGCTCTCGCGTGGTTTTACCATTCGCGCTCTCGCGGCTCCGGCGGAGGTTTTACCTTCGGCTGGGACAGCCACGAGAGTTTTGTCGTCGGCTCTCCCCAAGGCCGAGGATGATGCGGGTGGTAGGCCGCGGAGCAGTGAGAGGAGGGAAACAAAATCGGGATCGGAAAAGAAAAGTGCTTGCCCACTGGGCAGGTTTCCCTAGAGTCCGCTCCCCCCGCCGCCGGAAGATTCTCCCCACTGCCGGCTTTTGGCGGGTTTTTCGTCTCCGCTTGCGGAGGCGGGAAAAAGCAGTTTCCCAGAGTAAAACGGCCGCCGGGAGGCCAGTTTTCAGTCTCCAGTTTTCAGACCCACAATTTTCAGCTTTAGCCCACACCGAAACACATGCCAACCATCAACCAGCTCGTCCGCAAAGGCCGCAAAAAGGTTACGATCAAATCGAAGTCGCCGGCGCTGACGAACTGCCCGTTCCGCCGCGGCGTGTGCGTGCAGGTGATGACCCGCACGCCGAAGAAGCCGAACTCGGCGCTGCGCAAGGTCGCGAAGGTCCGCCTGACGAACGGTTACGAAGTCATCGCCTACATTCCCGGCGAAGGCCACAATCTCCAGGAGCACTCGATCGTGCTCGTCCGCGGCGGCCGCGTGAAGGATCTTGCCCGGTGTTCGTTATCATATCGTCCGCGGCACGCTCGACGCCCTCGGGGTGGATGGCCGCCGCCGCAGCCGTTCGAAGTACGGCGCCAAGCGTCCGAAGGCCGGCGCCGAAGCCGCAGCCGCGGCGCAAGGGCAAGAAGAAGTAAGCCACTTTCAACCTCAACTTCACTCACCATGTCTCGTCGTCGCCGAGTCATTCATAAAGACAGAGAAGCTGGATGCCCGTTATGGCAGCCCGCTCGTGGCGCGCCTGATCAGCACGGTCATGCAGAGCGGCAAGAAGTCGCTCGCCGAGCGCATCGTCTATGCGGCGATCGAGGAGACCCGCACGGGAACCGATGCGGTCGATCCGCTCGAGATCCTGAACAAGGCGATCGACAACGTGAAGCCGCGCCTCGAAGTGAAGAGCCGCCGCGTCGGTGGCGCCACCTACCAGGTGCCGATGGAAGTGCCGCCGGCCCGCCAGCTCGCGCTCGCGATGCGCTGGATCGTCGGTTACGCCGCAGGCCCGCAAGGGCATGCCGCTGCATGAAGGCGCTCGCCAACGAGCTGAAGGAAGCCGCCAGCGGGCAGGGCAACGCCATCAAGAAGCGCGACGACACCCACAAGATGGCCCAGGCCAACCGCGCCTTCGCCCATTTCCGCTTCTAAACCCACCCCGTAACTCTACCGACTCGGCCTATGTCTGCTGCTGCTGCACCTGCTGTCTCTACGAATCCGAACTCCCCGAACCGCGCCGTACCCGCTGGAGCGGACGCGCAACATCGGCATCGCCGCGCACATCGATGCCGGCAAGACCACGCTCACCGAGCGCATCCTTTTCTACACCGGCATGATCCACAAGATCGGCGAGGTGCATGAAGGCACCACCGTGACCGACTGGATGGAGCAGGAGCGCGAGCGCGGCATCACGATCACCTCCGCGGCGACGACCTGTTTCTGGAAGCAGCGCAAGGAGGAGGGCGTCTATCAAGGCTTTACGAGGGCATCAAGATGCGGGTGAACATCATCGACACCCCCGGCCACGTGGATTTCACGGCCGAAGTGGAGCGCTCCCTGCGCGTGCTCGATGGCGCGATCGCCGTGTTCTGCGGCGTGGCCGGCGTGCAGCCGCAGTCCGAGACCGTCTGGCGCCAGGCGAACAAGTACAACGTCCCGCGCATCGCGTTCGTCAACAAGATGGACCGCACGGGCGCGAACTTCGACAACGCGATCGACGACATGCGCGACGAAGCTCGGCGCGAATGCCTGGCCGGTCCTGATCCCGATCGGCGCGGAAGATCACCTCAAGGGTCAGATCGACGTCGTCAACAAGAAGGCGATCATCTATCTCGACAACGACAAGATGGGCTCGACCTACGCGGTCGAAGAAATCCCTGCGGAGCTGCAGGAGCATGGTCGACAAGGCCTACGACGAACTGGTCGCCGCGATCTCCGATCTCGACGACGAAATCGGCACGGCGTTCCTCGAGGAGAAGCCGATCACGATCGAGATGCTCAAGGCGGGCATCCGCCGCCAGACCATCGCCAACAAGTTTGTCCCGGTGGTCGGCGGCTCCGCCTTCAAGAACAAGGGCGTGCAGTATCTGGTCGATGCCGTCATCGACTATCTCCCGAGCCCGCTCGACATTCCGCCGGCCAAGGGGCATGGACCCCGACGACTCCGTCGCCGATGGAGGCGGTCGACGGACGACAACGCGAAGTTCTGCTCGCTGGCGTTCAAGCTCTGGACCGACCCGTTCGTCGGCAAGCTCGTGTTCTTCCGCGTCTATTCCGGCAAGCTCACCAAGGGCGACACGTTTACAATCCGCGCACCAACAAGCGCGAGCGCATCAGCCGCCTGATTCAGATTCAGGCCGACAAGCGCGAGGACATCGACACGCTGCTACTCGGGCGACATCGCCGCCATCGTCGGCATCAAGAATGTCACCACGGGCGACACGCTCTGCGACGAAGATCATCGACGATCCTGCTCGAGCCGCCGTCCTTCCCCGACCCGGTCATCTCATGGCCGATCGAGCCGAAGACCAAGGTCGACCAGGAAAAGATGGGCATCGCGCTCCAGCGCCTCGCGGAAGAAGATCCGACGTTCCGCGTCTTCACCGACGAAGAAACCGGCCAGACGATCATCGCCGGCATGGGCGAGCTGCACCTGGAAATCATCCGCGACCGCATGCTGCGCGAGTTCAAGGTGGAGGCGAACGCCGGCAAGCCGCAGATCGCCTATCGCGAAACGATCACCAAGCCGGCGAACGGCGAAGGCAAGCTCATCAAGCAGTCCGGTGGCCGCGGCCAATACGGCCACGTCGATCGTCAACGTTCGCCCCGACGAGCGCGGCAAAGGCGTCACCGTCGAGAACAAGGTCGTCGGCGGCACGATTCCGAAGGAATACATCCCCGCCTGCAAGAAGGGCATCGAAGGAGGCGGTGCTCAACGGCGTCGTCGGCGGCTACCCGGTCATCGACGTCGACGTCGACATCATCGACGGCAGCTACCACGAAGTCGACTCGAACGAACTCGCGTTCAAGATGGCGGCGATCTTCGCGGTCAAGGACGCGCTTCAAGAAGGCCAAGTGCGATCCTGCTCGAGCCGATCATGAAGGTCGAGAACACCACCCCGGAAGAATATCAGGGCGATATCATGGGCGATCTCAACCGCCGCCGCGGGCAGATCATGGCGATCGACAGCCAAGGACGGCCTTTCGCATCATCAATGCCGACGTGCCGCTGGCCGAAATGTTCGGCTACGCCACCGCCATCCGCTCGCTCTCCAAGGGCCGCGCCTGCTACTCCATGGAGCCGTCGCACTTCGAGCAAGTGCCGGAGCAAATCGTGGCCGCCGTCCTCGAGCAGAAGGGCGGCAAGTAACCAGTCACCCAAGATATTCCTCATGAACGGACAACGCATTCGCATCCGCCTCAAGGCCTTCGACTTTCGCATGCTCGACCAAGTCGGCGGCGGAAATCGTCGAGACCGCCAAGCGCACCGGCGCCAAGGTCGCCGGGCCCATCCCGCTTCCCACGCGCATCGAGAAGTTCACCGTGAACCGCTCCCCGCACGTGGACAAGAAGTCCATGGAGCAGTTCGAAATCCGCACGCACAAGCGCCTGCTCGACATCATCGAGCCCACCGCCAAGACCGTGGACGAGCTGAAGAAGCTCAACCTCCCGGCCGGCGTGGACATCACCATCAAGATCTAACCTTTCAGCACACTACGACGCACACATGAAGATTGGATTTCTTGGCAAAAAACTCGGCATGACCCGCGTCTACGACGAAGAAGGGCAAGGCCACGCCCGTGACCGTCATCGAAGCCGGCGGCAACACAGCGCTGCAGGTCAAGACCGAGGAGAACGACGGCTACAGCGCCGTGCAGGTCGGCTTCGACACGCAGAAGGAGCAGCGCGTGACCAAGCCGCTGCTCGGCCACTTCAAGAAGGCCGGCTCCGAGCCGAAGAAGCTCATCCGCGAATTCCGCCTTGCCGGATGGCACCACGCTCGAAGGCGCGATCGATCTCAACGTGAAGCCAGTTCGCCGCCGGCGATGTGGTCGATGTCATCGGCCAGATCAAGGGCAAAGGCTTCCAGGGTGTCGTGAAGAAGCACAACATGCACGGGCCAGCGCGCATGTCGCACGGTTCCATGATGCACCGCCGCAACGGCGCCATCGGCAACCGTTCCACTCCCGGCCGCATCTGGAAGAACCATGAGCATGCCTGGTCACATGGGCGACGAGCGCGTGACCGTGCAGAACCTCCGCGTCGTGCAGGTCCGCGCGGAAGAAGGTGTCATCCTCATCAGCGGCGCGGTGCCCGGCGCGAACGGCAGCTACGTCGTCATCCGCCCCGCCAAGAAAGCCGCGTGAAACCCGTGAGCGTCGACAGCCGACCAAGTAAATGTATAGCCATGGCTACCGTACTCACAGTCGAAGCCGCCAAAGCGGCGAACATCGACGGTGATCGAGAATGGCAAGGACAGCCAGGTCGTGCACGACACCGTGGTCGCCTACCGCGCCAATCGCCGCAGCGGCACCGCCTGCACCAAGACCAAAGCGGACGTGAACGTCTCCGGCGCCAAGCCCTGGCGCCAGAAGGGCACCGGCCGCGCCCGCGCCGGCTACATCGTCCCCCGTCTGGGTCGGCGGCGGCGTCGTCTTCGGGCCGAAGCCGCGCGACTACTCGAAGAAGGTCACCAAGAGCGACAAGCGGCTCGCCTTGCGCAAGGCGCTCAGCGAGCGGATCAAGGCCGGCGATGTGTTCGTCGTCGATCAACTTCGCGGTCACCGAGGCCAAGACGAAGAAGTTCATCGCAGCTCCTGGCCGACATCACCGAAGAGCCAAAGACGCTCATCGTCTCCGCCGACCTTCGACGACAACACCTACCGCGCCGCGCGCAATGTGCAGCCCACGCTGCTCATGACCGCCGCGCGAGGTGAACACCGAGCATCTCCTCAACTACCGCAAGATCGTCATCACCCAGGACGCCCTCACGCAGCTCGCCGAACGCATTGCCAAGTAATGAACGAGCCCTACGACATCATCGACACGGTCGCCTGACCGAGAAGGCGACGCTGCTGGGCGAGAAGCAGAACAAGTACGTCTTCCGCGTGCGCCCGCACGCGAACAAGACTCAGATCAAGCAGGCGATCGAGAAGCTGTTCAAGAAGAAGGTCGTCGCGGTGAACACCTGCAACTACGCCGGCAAGAAGCACGCGCGAGCGCACCGCCGCTTTCGGCCGCAAGGCCGACTGGAAGAAGGCCATCGTCACGCTCAAGGCGGGCGACAAGATCGAACTCGCCTAACCCTTAACTAGGACCAGCCATGGCACTCAAAACTTTCCGCCCGCTCACCCCGGCCACCGCTTCAAGGCGCTGCCGGCGTTCGACGAAATCACCAAGACGCAAGCCCGAGAAGAGCGCTGCTCGAGACCAAGAAGCGCAGACCGGCGGCCGCAACAACTACGGCCGCATCACCACCCGCCACATCGGCGGCGGTCACAAGCAGAAGTACCGCATCGTCGACTTCAAGCGCACGCAAGCGTGACGTCGTGGCCGACGGTCGATCGGCGATCGAGTACGATCCGAACCGCACCGCGCGCATCGCGCTTATCCAGTACACGGACGGCGAGAAGGCTTACATCCTCGCGCCCGATCGGCCTGAAGGTTGGCGCCAAGGTGATCGCCGGCGACAAGGCGCCGAGCCGAAGCTCGGCAATGCGCTTCCGCTGAAGACCATCCCGCTCGGCACGCGCGATCCACAACGTGGAGCTCGTCGCCGGGCCGCGGCGGCCAGATCGCCCGCAGCGCCGGCCAGCAGGTGATCCTGAACAACCGCGAAGGCGGCTACGCGCTGGTGAAGCTGCCCTCCGGCGAAATCCGCAAGATTCACGAAGACTGCTACGCCACCATCGGCCAGGTCGGCAACGTCGAGCACATGAACGTTTCGTCGCGGCAAGGCCGGCCGCAGCCGCTGGCTGGGCATCCGCCCGACCGTCCGCGGCATGGTCATGAACCCGATCGACCACCCGAACGGTGGCGGTCAGGGCAAATCCAAGGGCGGTGGCGGACGCCAGCACCCGATGTGCCCGTGGGGCCAGCTCGCCAAGGGCTTCAAGACCCGCCGGAAGCACAAGACGCAGCAACAACTTCATCGTCCAGCGCCGCAAGTCCAAGAAGAAGATAAGCCAATCTAACCAATTCCTAAGCCTAACTAGATATGGGACGTTCACTCAAAAAAGGTCCGTTTGTCGACCAGCATCTCTTCGAGAAGATCGACAAGATGAATGACGGCGCCGTCAAGAAGCCGATCAAGACCTGGTCGCGCCGCTCGATGATCACGCCGGATTTCGTGGGGCACACGTTCCTCGTGCACAACGGCAAAATTTTTAACTCCGTCTTCGTCACGGAAAACATGGTGGGCCACAAGCTCGGCGAATTTTCGCCGACGCGAATCTTCAAGAAGCACGGCGCCCACACCGCGAAAGTGACCAAGTAAGTTGAGCGCGCCCCAAGTCTGACGGATGAGGTCTCCTCCACCCATGGCGACATTTCCCTCACACGCGGTGCGCACCTTGTTAGTTTTAGTGCTCTCCGGAGCGTTGGCTGGCGGCCTGAGCGCCAAGCCAAAGAGTTCTTTGTCAGATTTAGATTTGGAATACGGCGGAAGTCCGCACGTCACCCTGGAGCGAGCGCTCGAGGAGAACGAGCGGCTCCGGCTCGAGATCGTGCAGCTTAAAGAAAAGCTGGCGGTCACCGAGGCCGCCGCCGCCCGTCTCAGCGAAAGCGTCGACCGTGGCCAACAGCGAAGCGGAGTTTTCAGGCGGCAAACCGGCGAGCTCAAGCTGCGCTGGAGGCGCTCGGCCTCTGGCCACTGCCGGCAGCGGCAGCAAGCTCGAGCAGCGATTGCTGACCGCGGTGAGCGACCTGGCTCACTGCCGAAGACGAGCGGAAGAAGCTCAGCGAAGCGCTGATCGGCCTTATCGAGGCCGTGATCGGCCTTCGCGAAAGTCTCCGCCACCGAGCCGAGCCGGATACGCGTCTCGCCCTCGAGGCCGAGATGCGCGAGGCCAGCCAGCTGCTCGGCGTCACGCCCGCCAATGCCGTCGACGCGACTGCGTCGCCCGCCACCCTCACCGATGGCATGGTGATCAGCCTCAAGGACGAGCTGGCGCTGGTCGTCGCGAATATCGGCAGCCAAGCATGGCGTTAAAGTCGGGATGCCCTTTCAGGTCATCCGCGGCGAAAAGCTCATCGGCACCGTCCGCGTGGTCGATGTCCGCGAGAACATCGCCGGGGCCGTCATTCAAAATCTAAGTTCAGAAAAAGAGAGAATCAAAGTGGGCGACCGCCTGAAGGTGGACGCCCGCCAGTAACCAATTTTACCAAACAACCAACGAGCATTTAGACATGCAGATCAAAGCCATCTACCGCGGCGCGCGCATCTCGGCCTTCAAGTGCCGGGAAGTGACGCGCGAGATTCAGGGCCTGCCCGTCGCGGCAGGCGCTGGACATTCTCGCGTTCACGCCCGCGAAGGCCGCGCGCCTGGTCGCGAAGACGCTCAAGAGCGCGATCGCCAACGCCGAGAACAATAACAACCTGCGCGCCGACAAGCTCGTCGTGCAGGAAGCGATGGTGGGCGAAGGGCCCGACGTTCAAGCGCTTTCAGCCCAAGGCCCGCGGCAGCGCCGGCCCGATCCGCAAGCGCACCAGCCACATCCGCATCATCCTCACCGACGAGATCGAGATCAAGCCGAAGCGCGCAGCCGAAGAAAGTCGCCGGCCAAGAAGAAGTCGCCGCGCAAAGCCGCGCCGGCCGAAGGCGAAAGCCTGCCGCAGCCGCCCCGAAGCGCCCGGCCGCCGACACCGCGCCCGAGACGCCCGCGACCGAAACCAGCACTCCACCAAGAATAATTATGGGTCAGAAAGTTAATCCTATCGGTTACCGCCTCGCGGTCAATCACGACTGGCGTTCGCGCTGGTATGCGTCGCCCAAGGAGCTGCCCGAGTTCCTCCACTCGACATCAAGATCCGCACGTATGTGAAGGACAAGCTGCGCCTCGCCGCGGTCGCCAAGATCGTCATCGAGCGCGCCTGGAACAGCATCCGCGTCACCATCTCCACGGCCCGCCCCGGCATCGTCATCGGACGCAAAGGCACGGAGATCGAGAAGATGACCGAGGAGATCTGCAAGATGTCCGGCGGCAAGTCGGTCAAGATCGACATCCAGGAGATCAAGACGCCGGAACTCGACGCCCAGCTCGTCGCGGAGAACGTCGCGCTGCAGATCGAGCGCCGCATCACCTTCCGCCGCGCGATGAAGAAGTCGATCCAGACCACCATGGATTTCGGCGCCGAAGGCATCAAGATCCGCTGCGCCGGCCGACTCGGCGGCGCGGAAATCAGCCGCGCGGAATGGTATCGCGAGGGCAAGATCCCGCTGCACACCCTCCGCATGCCGATCGACTACGGCTTCGCCGAAGCCAACACCGTTTACGGCAAGATCGGCGTCAAAGTGCTGGCTCTGCAAGACCCGAGGGCGTCGACGGAGCCGCAGCCCGTCGAGAAGCGCGAGCCGCGACGTGATCGAGCGCCGCAGCCCGCCGCGCCGCCGCCGAACCGGCCTGCTAACCACGCACCAACTTTTATCTAAGGAGACACAGCCTATGCCTTTGATGCCCAAACGAGTGAAGTATCGCAAGACCCAGCGCGGCAGCCGCGCCGGCACCGCTTCACGCAACATCAACATCGATTTCGGCGCCTTCGCGCTGCAGACGCTGGAGCGCGCCTGGATCACCAACACCCAGATCGAAGCCGCCCGCGTTGCGCTCACCCGCAACATGAAGCGCAAAGGCAAGCTCTGGATCCGCATTTTCCCGGACAAGTCGGTGACCGCCCGCCCGCCGGAAACCCGCATGGGCAAAGGCAAAGGCGCTCCCGAGTACTGGGTGGCCACCGTCCGGCCCGGCAACATCCTCTTCGAACTCGACGGCGTGTCCGAGATCGGTCGCCCGCGAGTCGCTGCGTCTCGCCGCGGACAAGCTGCCGATCCGCACCAAGTTCCTCACCCGCCACCGCGCCGCCGTAGATCGTATGAAGATCAAAGAAATTCGCGAACTGAGCCCGCACGAACTCGCGCGCCCGCAAGCGCGAGCTGCGCGAGGAGAGCTTTCACCTCCGCATCCAGCAGCAGAGCGGCCAGCTCGAAAAGCCGAGCCAGCTCCGCGCGCTCCGCCGCGAGATCGCCCAGCTCGAGACGGTGCTGACCCAGAAGATCCAGCGCCGCCGCGCCGGCGGCCGCCAAGTAACTTCGCCCATGAGCGAGACCACTACCGAAACCGCCACGCCCGACGCGCCGACAGCGCCCGCAATCTCCGCAAGGAGCGCGTCGGCCAGGTCGTCTCGACCAAGATGCAGAAGACCGTCGTCGTCGAGACGACCACCCGCGTGCCGCACGCCAAGTTCGGCAAGATCATCAAGCAGGTGAAGCGCTTCTACGCCCACGACGAAGAGGGCAAAGCGCAGCTCGGCGATACCGTCCGCATCGCGGAGACCCGCCCGCTTTCCAAGCTGAAGCGCTGGCGCTTGGTTGAAATCGTCAAGCACTAGCGTATACTCCGCGCCCCTTTTTTATGCTTCAGATTCGTTCCAGACTCGATGTCGCCGATAATACCGGCGCGCGCATGGCCAAGATGATTGGCGTCATCGGCAAGAAGAACTCGCCCGAGGCCCACGTCGGCGATGTCATCACCGCCCACGTCCGCGAGGCTTCGCCCGGCGGCACGGTGAAGAAAGGCGAAGTCGTCCGCGCCGTCGATCGTCCGCACCCGGCAGCCGATCCGCCGCGAAGACGGCAGCTATCTGCGCTTCGATAACAACGCGATCGTCATCATCGACAAGGATCTCAACCCGCGCGGCACCCGCATCTTCGGGCCGGTCGCCCGCGAACTCCGCGAGAAGAACTTCATGAAGATCGTCTCGCTCGCCCCGGAGGTGCTCTGAAATGAACCGTCCCAATTTCCACGTCAAGAAGGGCGACCACGTCGAGGTGATCACCGGCAACCACAAGGGTGCCGCGGGCAAGATCCTCGCAGGTGCTGCCGAAGAAGCAGCAGGTGCTGATCGAAGGCGTGCGCATCATCAAGAAGCACACCACGCAAGTCGCAGGACAATCCGCAGGGCGGGATCATCGAGCGCGAAGGCCCGATCCACATTTCCAACGTCAAGGTCGTCGAGAAGGCTGAGAAGACCAGCAAGACGACCAAGACGAAAGTCCAAGAAGAAGAAAGCCTAACTAGGTTATGGCCGTCGAACTCCACACAATTTTACAAAGAGCGCGTCATTCCTGCGCTGAAGGAGAAGCACGGCTACAAGAACGTGCATCAGGTGCCGAAGGTCGAGAAGGTCGTGGTCAATACCTGCGTCAACGCCAACACCGACGGCAAGCAGGCGCTCGAAGACGCGAAGGCCGAACTCGCGCTGATCACCGGCCAGAAGCCCGCCGAGACGCGCTCGAAGAAGAGCATCGCGAACTTCAAGCTGCGCGCAGATCAGGCCATCGGCGCGAAGGTCACCCTGCGCGGCGCGCGCATGTACGAGTTCCTCGAGCGCCTGATCAAGACGGCGCTCCCGCGCATCCGCGACTTCCGCGGCGTCTCCACCCGCGCCTTCGACGGCAATGGCAACTACACGCTCGGCGTCACCGACCAGTCCATCTTCCCGGAGGTCGAGCTCGACAAGATCAAGCGCAACCTCGGCTTCGACGTGACCATCGTCACCTCCGCCACGACCGACGACGAAGCCAAGTCGCTCCTGACCGAACTCGGCATGCCCTTCTCCGACAAGGCGAAGCAGCCGCAAGAAGAAGGCTGACGAAGCCGCCGCAGCCGCCGACAGCCTAATCTAGACATGAGCCAACTTTCCGATCCCATCGCCGACTTCCTCACCCGCCTGCGCAATGCAGGCGCGGCCGGCAAAGCCGAAGTCGTCGCGCCCTTATTCCAAGATCAAGGCCGAGATCGCCCGCATCCTCAAGCAGGAAGGCTACATCTCGAACTACGAAGTCGAGACCACGGGCAAATTCCCGCAGATCAAGGTCACGACCAAGCTGCGTGAACCGCGCCTCGGCCATCACCGGCCTCAAGCGCGTCAGCAAGCCCGGCCTCCGCAAGTATGTCGGCGCGACGGAAATCCCGCGCGTCCTCGGCGGCATGGGCATCTCCATCCTTTCCACGCCGCGAGGCGTGATCAGCGGCCGCGAGGCCAAGAAGCAGAACGTCGGCGGCGAACTGCTCGCCTACGTCTGGTAACCGAACTCATTCGCTATGTCCCGAATTGGTAAAAAAGCCATCGAGCTTCCCGCCAAGGTGAAGCTCAACATTCGCCGGCGAGGCGCCGTCACCGTCGAAGGCCCGAAAGGCAAGCTCGACTGGACGCTGCCGCAGCGAGATCAAGGGCCGGCAGTCGAAGGCAACCAGGTCGTCGATCGAGCGCAGCAGCGAGAGACCGCAAGGTGCGCGCGCTGCACGGCCTTTCCCGCGCCTGGTCAATAACATGGTCACCGGCGTCACCACTGGCTTCGTGAAGGACCTCGAGATCCAGGGCGTCGGCTTCAAGGCCGCGGTCAAGGGCAAGATCCTCGACCTCAACCTCGGCTTCTCGCACGACATCCTTTTCCCGATTCCCGAAGGGCATCAAGGTCACCGTCGCCGACAACACCAAGATCAAGGTCGAAGGCATCGACCGGCAGCTCGTCGGCCAGGTCGCCGCCGATATCCGCGGCTACTACCCGCCGGAGCCTTACAAGGGCAAAGGCGTCCGCTACGCGGGCGAGCAAATCCAGCCGCAAGGAAGGCAAAACCGTCCAGTAAGCCTATGGCTACGCAAGAAAATCTCACCCATCAAGATGCGCCACGAGCGCATCCGCAAGAAAGTCTCCGGCACGCCCGAGCGTCCGCGCCTCGCCGTTCATTTCTCCGGCCAGCACATCTACGCGCAGGTCATCGACGACGACGCCGGCAAGACGCTCGCCTCCGCGAATACGACCGAGAAAGACTTCAAGGCCGACAAGCCACCGGCCGAACGTCGCCACCGCCACGAAGGTCGGCAAGCTCGTCGCCGAGCGCGCCAAGGCCAAGAACGTCACGCAAGGTCGTCTTCGACCGCGGCGGTTTCATCTACCACGGCAAAGTCAAAGCCCTGGCCGATGCCGCCCGCGAAGGCGGTCTCCAATTCTAACTAATTACTATGGCAGAACCCAACGTCAGGCAACCGCGGCCGCCGCCGACCGGCACGACAAACCGAAGGAACCGTCCGGACCTCACCGAGAAGGTCGTCTTCATCAATCGCTGCGCCAAGGTCGTGAAAGGCGGCCGCCGCTTCAGCTTCAGCGCGCTGATCGTCACCGGCGACAAGCAGGGCAAGGTCGGCTTCGGCTTCGGCAAGGCGAACGAAGTCTCCGAGGCGATCCGCAAGGCCTCCGAGGCCGCCAAGAAGTCGCTGGTCGACGATCGCCGTCCGCAGAACAACACCATTCCGCACGAAGTGATCGGCGAGCATGGCGGCGGCCGCGTGCTGCTGCGCCCGGCGTCGCCCGGCACCGGCATCATCGCCGGCGGCGGCGTCCGCGCCGTGGTGGAAGCCGCGGGCATCCGCGACGTCCTCGCGAAATCGCTCGGCTCCAGCAACCACGCCAACGTGGTCAAGGCCACCCTCGGCGCGCTCCAGCAACTCCGCCTGCGAGGAAGAGATCTTCAAGACTCCGCGGCATCGCGTTCAAACCGACGCCGCCGACGCCTCGCTCCGAGCCGGCAGCCTAAGCCATCTCGATTACGTATGAATCTCCACACTCTCAAACCCCGTCCCGGCGCCAAGCACCGCGTGAAGCGCCTCGGCTGCGGCGAAAGCAGCGGCCACGGCAAGACCAGCGGCAAAGGCCACAAAGGCCAGAAGGCCCGCTCCGGCGGCAGCATTCGCCTCGGCTTCGAAGGCGGCCAGATGCCCCTCATCCGGCGCATCCCGAAGCGCGGCTTCAACAACGCCGATTCAAGACGCAGCTTCGCGGTCGTGAATCTCGACGCGACTTGAACGCGTTTCGATGACGGCGCGACCGTCGACGAAGAGACGCTTCTCGCGAGTCCGGCCTCATCCGCGGCCATTTCGACGGCGTCAAGATCCTCGGCACCGGCGAGCTGACCAAGAAGCTCACCATCACCGCCGACCAAGGCGAGCGCAGCCGCCAAGGAGAAGATCGAGAAGGCCGGCGGTACGCTGACATCTGAAGTGACGCTGCCTTGAGGGCTCGTCCCGCAATGAATTGGCGCGTCTCTCCGGAGCTGCGCCTGGTCGTTGATCGCTCTCGACCAATTGCACCCGACACCTAGTTTCACCCGCCCATGATCTCCGCCTTTACCAACACCTTCAAGATTCCGGAGCTGCGGAACCGCGTTCTCTTCACGCTGGCTCTGCTGGTGGTCGTGCGCATCGGCGCGGCGATCACCTGCCCGGGCGTGAATGCCGCGGTCATTCAGCACTGGTTTGCCATCGCAGGTCGAACACCAGTCCGGCGGCAACGTCGCGGCGCTCTTCAATATCTTCAGCGGCGGCGCGCTGGAGAACTGCGCGCTCTTTTCGCTGGGCGTGATGCCGTACATCAGCGCGTCGATCATGATGCAGTTGCTGACGGCGGTGATTCCGCAGCTCGGCAAGCTGGCGAAGGAGGACGGCGGCCGGCAGAAGATCATGCAGTACACGCGGTATGCGACCATCGCGCTCTGCATCTTCCAAGGTTACCTGCTCGCGCATCTCGTTTGAGAATCCCGGCCGAATCCGTTCCTCTCAGGGCATCATGGATACCATCAACAAGATGGGCATCCCGCTGGTGGCCGATCCGGGCGTGGCCTTCCGGATTCATCACGGTGATCACTCTCACCGCGGGCACCATGTTCCTGATGTGGCTCGGCGATCAGATCACCGATCGCGGCATCGGCAACGGCATGTCGCTGATCATCTCCGTCGGCATCGTCGCCACGCCTGCCCGCGGCGCTCATCCAGGCCTGGCGCACCTTCGTTCCCTCGGGCGGACAGGCCAGCCAGGTGAACCCGATGGTGCTCGTGCTGATGATCGCCTTCCTGGTCCTCGTCATCGCCGCCGTCATCTGCGTCACCCAGGCCCAGCGCAAGATCAGCGTGCAGTACGCCAAGCGCGTGGTCGGCCGCAAGGTGTATGGCGGCCAGACGCAGTACATGCCGCTGAAGGTGAACTACGCCGGCGTCATGCCGATCATCTTCGCCCAGGCGCTCCTCGTCTTCCCCTCGACCATCGTCACGATGGCGTTCAAGGATTCCGCGCTGGCGCAGAAGATCGCCGCCGATGCTCACGCACGGCTGGCTGCATTATCTCGTTCTACGGGGCGATGATTTTCTTCTTCAGCTACTTCTGGGTGGCCACGCAGTTCCAGCCGCAGCAGATCGCCGAGGACCTGAAGAAATACGGCGGCTACATCCCCGGCATCCGTCCCGGCAAGCCGACCGCCGACTTCCTCGATTTCACGATGACGCGCCTCACCTTCGCGGGCGCGATCTTCCTCACGATCATCGCGATCCTGCCGCAGATGCTCTCGCAGCAGCTGAACGTGCCGTACATCACGGCGCAGTTCTTCGGCGGCACCAGCCTGCTGATCATCGTCGGCGTCATCCTCGACACGATGCGCCAGGTGGAAACCCACCTGATCCAGCGCCACTACGATGGATTCCTGCGCAAGGGCCGCATTCGTGGCCGCTTCGATCGCACCCCCACCGGGCGCGGCGAGGCCGTGCAGCAGAGCGCGCTCATCTGGCTGTATGTCGGCATCGCCGTGGTCGTCGTGATCGGCATGGCCATCTTCCTCGCCCGCCGCTGATTCGCCGCGCCGGTATGAAATCGATCTTGCCGAGACTCGCCCCGTGAAGCGGCGGATCGTGTTGCTCGGACCGCCCGCTTCCGGCAAAGGCACCCAGGCCGAATTGATCGAGCGCGAAATATCAACTCCCCGTCGCCTCCACCGGCGTCATCTTCCGGGAGGAAAAGCGCAAGGGCACGCCGCTCGGCCTGGAAGCCCATCGCCTCACCAGCCAGGGCCAGTTCGTCCCTGATGAGATCGTTGTGGGCGTCGTGGAGAACTGGCTCGCCGAACACGATGGCGGTTTCATCTTCGACGGCTTCCCGCGCACCATTGCGCAAGCCGAGGCGCTCGAGACCATGCTCGCCCGCCGTGGCACCCCGCTGCAGGCCGCGATCTCGCTCGACACCGACGCCGGCACCCTCGCCGCCCGCATGGCCAGCCGCCTCGTCTGCCTGGAGTGCGGACAGATCGTCGCCGCCGGCCTGCAGGTGGCGCACGCCACGTCGCCCTGCCCCCGCTGCGGTGGCGCCCTTGGCCGCCGCGCCGACGATACCCCCGAGGTCCTCGGCCGCCGCCTGCTCGAATACAAGGACAAGTCCGAGCCCCTCGTCGGCCACTACGACAGGCGCGGCCTGCTGCACCGCGTCGACAGCTCCGGCACGCCCCCGGAAGTCTTTTTCAAAATTTCCGAAATTCTGGAGGACGGCGCATGATCCCGATCAAAAACGACCGTGAGATCGAGAAGATGCGCGATCGCCTGCGCCTGCGCCAGCCGCGTGCTCGATCGCGTCTCCAGCCTCATCCGCCCCGGCCTCACCACGCGCGATGTCGACCAGGCCGCCGCCGATTTCATGGCGGAAGAGGGCGTCAAGAGCGCCTTCCTCGGCTACCGCGGCTTCCCCGGCAACATCTGCATCTCGGTGAACGAAGAAGTCGTCCACGGCATCGGCGGCACGCGCCGCATCCAGTACGGCGATATCGTGAAGCTCGATATCGGCGTCATCAAAGACGGCTGGGTCGGCGACACCGCCACCACCGTCCCGGTCGGCATCATCGACGACAAAACCTCCCGCCTTCTCCGCGTCACCCAGGATGTGCTCGAGCACGCCATCACCTACGCCCGCGCCGGACGCCGCCTCGGCGATCTCTGCGCCGCCATCGAGCAGGAAGTCGTCGCCAACGGCTACACCGTCGTCCGCGAATTCGTCGGCCACGGCGTCGGCCGCTCCCTGCACGAAGAGCCGCAGGTGCCCAACTACGGCCGCCGCGGCGAAGGCCCCAAGCTCAAGGCCGGCATGACCATCGCCATCGAGCCCATGGTCAACCTCGGCGCCGCCGCCGTCCGCACCCTCGCCGACAAATGGACCGTCGTCACCGCCGACGCCAAGCCCAGCGCTCACTTCGAGCACACCGTCCTCATCACCAAGTCCGACCCCGAAATCCTGACGCACCGCGAGCGCGCGCTTTCAAAGTAAGCGCCGCGTCCCTTCACCGTTCCGCGGGCCTTGGGGAGCGCAGGCTTCCGGTGCGGTGCGGCATTCTGCCGCGTCGTGCCCGGAGACGCTTCCGGCAATCGAAGAGAATCTCCAACGCTGCGGCCTGCCTCGGCTCGGCAGCCATAGGCTCATTCGCCTCGCCGGCCAAAAACGCGAGCACGGCCTCGACCCGGGAGCGTTCGATCTCGAACCACTCCGCGACTTCATCCAAGCTCGCGCCGCTGATTAAGTTGATGAGCACCGCATGCAGTGGCAGGCGCGTGCCCTTAAAAACCCAGTTGCCGCTCACTTTGCCCGGCTGCCGCTCGAGCTCCGAGCATTTCGCTAGGTCGATCATGGGGGCCGCTTACGCTTCTGACGTTGCCCCGGCAGCGTTGCATTCCCTTGACCGCGCCGCGCCTAGCGCCCTAGGTTTCTCCATGCCAGCCGCGACGGAGCACAACACGATCGTGATCGAAGGCGTCAGTTGGGACACCTATCTGCAAATGGACGATTTGCTCGATGATGCCCCTGTCCGCATGAAGTGGGCCGATGACCGCCTCGAAATCATGTCCCCGATCTCCCGCCACCACGAGCTCATCAAATCAAACATCGGCTGCATGATCGAAGCCTACTGCCGCCGGCGCCGCCTCTTCTTCCGGATCACCGGGAGCGCCACCATGCGGAAGGATCGCCGACGCGGCGGCGAGCCCGATGACTCGTACATCTTCACGCGCGGCCAGGAGGCCACTGACTTGGTGATCGAGGCGGCCTTGAGCAGCGGGGGCATCGACAAACTCGATTTCTTTCGCCCGCTCGAAGTGCCCGAGGTTTGGGTTTGGCAGGATCGCGCCCTGCACGTCTTCGCCTTCCGCGGCGGCGATTACGAGCGCGTCACCGAAAGCCGCTTCCTCCCCGGCCTCGACCTCACGCTCGTCGAGCGTTTGGCCGAACATCCTTACACCTCGGACGCGCTGGATGAATTCGAGCGCGAGATTGCCCGCTCCTCATAAGCCTAACGGCAAAGGCCCGCTCACTTGGCGAGCTTCGCCACCACGCGCGGCGCAATCTCCCTCGCCGCATTCGCCAGTGCGCTCTTCGCGGCGATGTGCTCCGAGAGGTCCACCGCCGCACTCACTTGGCGGTCAACCGAAAGAATTTCCCCGGTCGCCAGTCTCCGTACCTTGATCTCCAGCCGCGCTTTGCAGCTCACCAAGTTGCCCCGCCGGAGCGCCAGCTCGCTGAAAGCCTCCCCTTCCACGGCGATTTCTGCTTTTTGCCCAGACTTCTCATCGACCACTTGAAAGCCGAGTTGCTGCAGGGTCAGTGAGAGCTCCGTCTCGGCTGCAGGATCGATCACAGGCCGGCCGAAGTGCTGCTCGGGGATGTGTACCGACACCATGGGGAGCGGGCCTGCTTTCATCATCGCCCTTATCCGGGCAAGACGCTCTTCCGGCGTCTCCGGCTTGGCGATCAGCGCCGCGGCATTCTTCATGGCGGTCGCGGCGACCTCCTTGCCCAGCGTGCCGCTCGCTCCCGCGGGCGAAGCCCCGCTCTCCATCCGCGCCGTGAGGCCGAACACGCGGCTCGTCTCCGTGCCGATCACCTTCGCCACGAGAATGGTTTCCTGCCCGGCGGGAATCACCTGCCCGGTTACCAGCACCTTTGCGCCCGTCAGATGCCCCACCTTCGCTGCGGTTTCCGAGGAGATCGTCCCGGAGAGCCCCAGCTCCTGCTCGCCGAGCGCCTTGTCGAGCTCCGCGCGCTCCACCACGACGAGGGCAGGGTCGCTGGAAAGCTGCGCCGAGATGAGCGTGGCGACTTGCTTGCCCAAGTCCTCGCTGGTCCCTGCCGGCGTGCGGAAGTCGAAGACGGCGATCGAGAGCGGCGGCTCGGCGGCAACGGCGCAGACCGCGAGCAAAGCCAGGCCAAGCGTGGCGATGAGTTTCATAGTACCGAAACCTCCGCCGATTTCCCCGCAAACACGTATTGCGGCGCGGAGTCGGAAATCACCCGCATTTCCCCACCAAACATAACCCGCGCGCCGAGCAATACAGCCATTCCGGCCACGGAAGAGAGGCGCATAAGAGGAACCCGCACGAGGACTCTACGCTTCGTCCAAGCCCTGTCGAGCGCGCGTTACCTCTCCCTGGCGGGCGAATCCCCCTCCGCCGCTGGGTCTCCTCGGCGACCGCCGCCACGCGCGCTTTCGATTCAGGGACCCGGTTTCGTTTCCTTGTGCGACTTCTCCCCCGCCATGAAAAAGCCCGTCCGCATTCTCCTGCTCCTCATCGTGCTTGCCTCCACCGGATTCGCGGAGCCAGCGAATGAAATGGTGGCCGCCTGTCGCGAGGGAAAGCTCGAGACGGTGGAAAAGCTCCTTCGCCAGGGAGCCAAGGTGGCCAAGGTGGCCGAGGTGGATGACACCGGGCGCTCTCCTTTGCTGTCCGCAGTATTTTCACGGCGCGTCGACCTTGTGCGGCTGCTTCTGAAAGCCGGCGCCGATCCCAACCAGATCGCTCGTTGCCCGGAGTCCCGTTGCCCGTCGCATCCCTCGCTCGTCTTCGCCTCGTACCTCAATGAGCCGGAGATCGTCAAAATGCTCCTGGCCGCGAAAGCCGATATAAGCTGGGGCGATCACCGCGCCATCAAGTACGCGAATGTGCGCTGTCACATGGAGTGCTTCCGCCTGCTCAAAGCGGCCGGAGGCATCGAGGCCGCGTCACCTCCCGCCGATGAGCCCGGCGGCACCGGAAAGCCCCCACCGCCACCCGCCACCCTCGGCTTGAGCGAGATCGTCCCCGGTGCCAAGCCGCCCGTCGCTCGCGCGCCCGCCGGCGAGCGCCCAAGGCTCGCGCTCATCATGGACGACTCGCTGCAGGATCTCAGCGCGCTGCTCACCGCGGAGCTCTCGGGTCAGAATTGGCAGCTCGTCGAGCGCGATGAGCTCAATCGCGTCCTCGAGGAACAGAGCCTCAGCAGCGGCCAGGCCGGTGACGCGGGGCGCGCGGTCAACGTCGGCCAGTTGCTGCATGCCGATGCGGTGGCCCTCGGCCGGCGGCAATTCTTCGCCGGCAAGCCGGCCGTCGAGTTTCGCGTCGTGCGCGTCTCGCCTGGTGTCGTCCTCGAGATGTCGATGGAACCTTTCCCGGGGGCCGATCCCACTGCGTGGGTCCGCTCCACGGCCGGCCTGCTCAACTCCAGTGTGCAGCGCCTGCGTGCCGCAAAGGCCGTGGCGCTTGCCCTTACTCCTCTCCGCGCCACCTCGGACTCGCCGAAGGCCATTTCCCTGGCCCGCGATACCGCCGCTCTGTTGCGCAGCCGGCTGCTGCGCGAACCCGGCCTCGTCCTCGTCGAACGTGCGGCCCTCGAAAATCTCGCCCGCGAGCGTGCCCTCGGCGCGGCGGGCGACTTCTGGGCTGGCAGCTACGTGGTCGATGGCGTCACCGAGTCTCCGCTCAGCCCAGGCGCGCCGGCCACGCTCCGTGTGCGATTTCAGCCCCTCGATCAAAGTCCGCCGCTCAACTTCACCGCTACCGGCGCCGAGAATGATCGGCAGGCGCTCGCCGAAAAAATCGTCCTGCAGGCGCTCGCCGCGCTCGCTGTGCAGCCGGCCCCTGCCCGCGCGGAGGTCGCGCGCGAAGCCGATCGCCACTTCCAGCAAGCGCGTTCGCTCTACCAATCCGATCTTTTCCACGAAGCGCTGGTCGAGGCGAAAACCGCGCGGCTGCTCGGCTTGCAGACGCCCGCCGCGAAAGAGCTGCACTTGCGCACCGGCATGTCGGCCATCACTCAGCAGTTTTGGGCGATGGGTCGATTGAATTTCGAAACAGTCCTCTTTTCAGGCTGGGGCGAGGAGTGGATGCAATGGCGCCTCGGCGGACGCGATTATCTGCGCCCGCCGGAAATCCTCGAAACCGCGCGCGAGATGGTGGAGCTCTGGCGCGAGCTTCTCGCCGCGGCCTGGCGTGAGGGAAATCACCAAAACGCGGCGAAACTGCTCCTGTGGGGCGACCTGATGCAAGGCGCCGCCCTCGGTGCGTGGGCTGGCGTCGACACCGCCGCCGGCCGCCTGGCCTATCCCGCCGAGCTCGCTGCCATCCCCCGGTCGCTCATCGAGGCGTTCGATGAGCTGCTCCCGATGTCTCGCACGCTCGCTTTGCCTTCGGATCGTCACCGGCTGGTCAAGCTCGCCTCCCACTTCCGCCCCATTTTGTATCCCGATACGGAAAGCCTCACCGCCTCGATTCTCAAGGCACTGGACAATGCGCCCGCCGAGGAGGATCCGGGCAGCCGTGCGTATATCTTCGAGCGGCTCATCTTCACGAAACCGGGCGCCGGCATCAGCATGATCGTCGAGGGCACCGGCACGCCCGTCCACATTGATCGTCCCGGAGAGCACACGCCTCCCGTGCGCGGCCGCGTTCTCTCCGTTCTGGAGAAAAGCACCGCGCCCCTCGATCGCCTGATGGTCGCCTTCCTCCGCACCCTGCTGGCGCCAAACGTCGCTGCGCAACGCGAGGCGAGCGACCGCCTGTTCGATGACGTCTGGAAGGCGCGCGCCGCCTTTTTGGAATGGCCGGAACCCGTGATCCGGTTGTTCGAGGCGGCCCAGGGCCTGGTGAGCTCGATGGACGCCGAAGCCGTGCCCAAGTGGAGGTATGTCAGGGATCCAGGCGCCTACACCGGACATATCGCTCAGGCCGTCTCGGACCTGCGCCGGCGGCTTTTTTTCTTCGTTGCCCGCGAAAGCCGCGATCCCCAAGCGGCGCTTGAATTGTACGATTCAACGTACCATCCACCGAATGAAGACCAGGAGGAGCTTCAGCGCGCTGTCGCGCTGGCCAGGACTGCGCCGCCCCGCTGGGGCGAGCCTTCCGCCGCGCCTCCGGCCGCTCCCTTACCCGCTCCAGTGCCGGCGCCCATCTCATCGAAGCCATCCGCCCCGGCCGCCCCCGTGCCAACGCCGACGCCTTTCCCGCGGATCGAGCGCCCGCCCGTGCCCAGCTTCGCCGCCGCGCCTCCGCTCCCGGTCAAGCCCGCCTGGCGTGTCTCGGAGAAGCTGCCCGACCGCGCGTTTTGGTTTGGGATCGACTTCCACAGCGCCGTTGTCGATGGCGACCGAGTTTGGTTCTTCGGAGACAACCATTTCGTCGGTGAAGAATCCACCGACCCATGCCTGGTGGAAATTACCCTGCCCAGTTTCGCCACGCGCGAATGGCCATTGCCACCGGAGCTTGCGAAAGCCGGCGGTGGACGCGCCTGGCTCGAAGTTGCCGGGGATCGGCTCGTCATTGCCAAGGGCTTGACGTATTTCGCGATTTGGGATCGCCGTGCCGACAGTTGGAAGATCAATCGCGAGCTCAGGCCGGTCGGACGCCCGCTGCGCCGCGGCGAAGAGGTTTACCTGCTCACGGGGGCGGAAGGCGAACGGGCGATCGTCTGTTACCATCTCGATACACACGAGGCCGAGCTGCTCGCCAGCAGCCGCCGCGTGCCGGCGCAAACGCCGCTCGATACCCCAGCCCTCGAGCCGATTGACCTTCTCTTCATGCCCGAAGGCAAGCTCGGCGTCGTCGCCGCCGACGTCGACCGGCGTGAAAAGGACCCCAACAGGTTCGTCATCAACGCCCCCCGAGCCCGCCACTCCTTCCTCTACGATCCGCAAACGCGAGAGTGGAACGCGCCAAAAACCCGCCCGCTGTGGGCGCCGCCGCCGCCCCCGCCGGAGAAGCTGACGTATGTCCACATGCCAGTGACCCGGCCCGGATTTGTTTTCGGCGGGTCGCGGCGTCCGGGATTCGGATTCTTGCAGTTGCCCTTCCCGGAGCTGCCGTTTGCCGCTTTTCCTTTCGCTGTGGAAATACCCCAGCCGACGCCTCAGGAACGTGGCGGCGACGAGCAATCCATCCTCAGGGCTTGGCTCTGGACTGGTCACGGCTATTTGGCGGTAGACACACCATTCCAAAACGCGCGCACCCTTTACTTTCTCCCCATCGCTGCGGTGGAATCCTATGTCAAAGCGCACCAGCCCGTGCCCGATCAGCAACTCAGTGGCTACCCCGCGCCGGTTGCGGTGAAGGAAGCAGGCAAGTGAACGAGCTCGGCTTGCTCTGCCGGCGGCGATGTGGCCCCGCGCGAGGTTGTGCGACCGTGCTTTCACCCTCCACCGGCCCGAAAATTCCGCTTTTCCCGCTTGCCTGCCTCCCATTCTCCGCTACAGATACCCCTCCACGACCTGACGAGACGCCGGTCCGCACGGCCTAAATCAAAGAGGTTCAGATCGCACTGGCGCACGTGAAAAGCGCTCCGGTGCGATCTTTTGCCCTCCCGTGAAGTCGTGGGAGCCGCGCCGCCAAATTTTACCACCCTTCAAAAGCATCGAGCCAAACCCATGAAAGTACGAGCCTCCGTCAAGCGGCTTTGCGAAGCCTGCCGCATCGTCAAGCGCAAGAATGTCCTGCGCGTCATCTGCAACAACGCGCGCCACAAGCAGCGCCAAGGGTAACCCCAACACTCACCACTTATGCCCCGACATCCTCGGCGTCGATATTCCCGGCGACAAACGCATCGAAGCTTCCCTGCCGTACATTTACGGCATCGGGCCCAGCACCTGCGAAAAAGGTCCTCGAGACCGCCAACATCAACCCGGACATTCGCGCCAAGGACCTGAGCCCCGAGCAGATCAACGCGATCATCCACGCGATCAGCGCCAGCAAGCTTGCTGATCGAGGGCGATCTCCGCCGCGAGATCCAGGGCAACCTCAAGCGCCTCCAGGCGATCAACTGCTATCGCGGCATCCGCCATCGGCGCGGCCTGCCCGTGCGCGGCCAGCGCACCCAGACCAACGCCCGCACCCGCAAGGGACCGCGCAAGACCGTCGGCGTCCAGCGCGCCAAGGACGCGCCCAAGAAGTAACCATCGAATTTTATGGCTGACGAAAAACCCAAGGCTGACGAGAAGCCCAAGGCCCCGAAAAAGGCCAAAGAACCCGAAGCCGCCGCTCCCGCTCCCGCGGCTGATGCTCCTGCGGCTGACGCGCCCGCCGCTGCGGCTCCTGCCGCCGACGTTCCCGCGGCTGCGGAAACCGCCGCTCCGGCCCCTGCCGCCGCCGCAGCCCCTGCCGCCACCGCCGAGCCTGCGCCCGCTGCTGCTCCGAAGGCGAAGAAAGCCTCCAAAAAGGAAGCCGCTCCCGCCGAGGAAAAGAAGCCCGAGAATCTCTCGCTCGACCCGAACGCCGTCGTCGAGCAGATCAAGATCGTCAAGGCCAAGGGCAGCAAGAACGTCCACACCGGCATCGCCCACGTGCAGGCCAGCTTCAACAACACGATCGTCACCATCACCGACCTGCGCGGCTCACGTGATCGGCTGGTCCAGCGCCGGCAAGTGCGGCTTCAAGGGCTCGCGCAAGAGCACCGCCTACGCCGCGCAGATGGTCGCGCAGGATGCCTGCCGCCAGGCGATGGGCCACGGCCTCAGGAAGTCGAAGTCCGCGTCAAAGGCCCCGGCGCCGGCCGCGAATCCGCCGTCCGCGCCATCCAGGCCGTCGGCCTGGAAATCACCATCATCAAGGACGTCACCCCGGTGCCGCACAACGGCTGCCGTCCGCCGAAACAGCGCCGCGTCTGATCGCCGCCTTCCAGAAACCTTATTCAAAATTTCCGAAATACCATGGCACGTTACACTGGTCCCAAAGACAAACTCTCCCGCCGCTTCGGCGTGCCGCTCTTCGGCCCCTCCAAGGCCCTCGAGCGCAAGAACTACCCCCCCGGCATGCACGGCCCGAAAGGCTCGCGCCGCAAGACAGTCCGAGTACGCCATCGCCCTCGCGGAGAAGCAAAAGCTGCGCTATCCAATACGGCCTGCTCGAGCGGCAGTTCCGCCGCTACTTCGAGATCGCGGCCAAGACGCCGCGGCGTCACCGGCGAGATCCTCCTCCAGCTGCTCGAGACGCCGCCTCGACAACGTCGTCTATCCGCCTCGGCTTCGCGAATTCCCGCTCCGCCGCGCGCCAGTTCGTCTCCCACGGCCACGTGCAGGTGAACGGCCGCAAGGTCGACATCTCCTCCTTCAAGTGAAGCCTGGCGACAACATCACGATCAAGGACAAGCCCGCAGTCCCGCCGCCTCGCCGCGCGAACCTCGAGCTCACCCAGATCACCCCGGTCCCCGATTGGCTCACCCTCGACAAAGACCACTTCACCGGCACCGTCTCCCGCATCCCCACCCGCGACGAAATCGCCCCGATCGTCAACGAGCAGCTCATCGTCGAGCTCTACTCGCGGTAATTAGTTAGCCAGTAAGCCAGTAAGTCAGTAAGTCAGTAAGCCTGTCTTAGCTAACCAGCTTTCTCCCTCACACCGGCGCCGGGTGCATCCATTGCATCCAGCGCCGGTTTGATTTTTAGAACCAAGAACCAAGCACCAAGAACGCCGAATTCTCCACTCCGAGCCGAAACGTCCTTGCTTGCGCGCCGTTTCCCTTGCCCACTCCGCCTCGGCGCTGGCAGAATCACCGCCCCTCGCGAAACCCTTCTCCCCTCCCGAACATGTCCTCCACCCGCACCGAAAAAGACTCCATGGGCACGATGGAAGTGCCCGCCGACGCCCTCTACGGCGCCTCCACCCAGCGCGCCGTGCTGAATTTCCCCGTCTCGCGGCTACCGCTTTGGGCGCGAATTCATCCGCGCGCTCGGGATGATCAAATGGGCGGCCGCGGAGGCGAACCTCGAGCTCGACCGGCTCGACGAGCAGCGGGCCACGCTCATCGCGCACGCCGCGCAGGAAGTCATGGACGGGCAAGCTCGATCGCGCATTTCCCGCTCGACATTTTCCAGACCGGCTCCGGCACCTCGACGAACATGAACGTCAACGAGGTGATCGCGAACCGCTGCTCGCAGATCGCCGGGAAGCCCGTCGGCTCAAAGGACCCCGTGCATCCGAACGACCACGTGAACATGGGGCAGTCGAGCAACGACGTGATCCCCACGGCCATCCACGTCGCCGTCGGCCGAGCGCATCCGCAAATACCTCCTGCCCGCGCTGGAGCAGCTCGCATGGCGCGCTCGAGCGCAAGGCGATGGAGTTTTGGGACGTCATCAAGATCGGCCGCACGCACCTCATGGACGCCACGCCCGGTGCGGCTCGGCCAGGAATTCGGCGGCTACGCGAAGCAGGTCGAATACTCGCGCCTGCGCGCGGGCAACGCGATCGCCGCGCTCGAGGAATTGCCGCTCGGCGGCACCGCGGTCGGCACCGGGCTGAACTGCCATCCCGACTTCGCCGGCATGCGTCGATGCAGCACCTCTGGAACGCACACCGGCATCGCCTTCCGCGAGGCCCGCAACCATTTCGAGGCGCAATCCGCCAAGGACGGCCTGGTGCAGGCGAGCGGCCAGCTCAAGACCATCGCCGTCTCAGCCTCTTCAAGATCGCCAACGACATCCGCTGGCTCGGCAGCGGCCCGCGCTGCGGCATCGGCGAAATCCTCCTTCCCGAGACGCAGCCCGGCAGCTCCATCATGCCCGGCAAGGTGAACCCCGTGATGTGCGAGAGCCGTCATGCAAGTCTGCGCCCGCGTCATCGGCAACGACGCCACCGTGACCTGGGCCGCCGCGACACTGAGCAACTTCGAGCTGAACGTCGATGATGCCCGTGCTCGCGCACGCCATGCTCGAGTCGCTGCCGCCTGCTCGCGAACGTCGTGAACGTCTTCCGCGAGAAATGCGTCGACGGCATCCAGGCCAACACCGAGCGCTGCAACGAGCTCGTGGAGTACTCGATGGCCATGGTCACGAGCCTCGCGCCGATCATCGGCTACGATCAGCGCCGCCGAGATCGCCAAGGAAAGCGCCAAGACCGGCAAGACCGTCCGCGAGATCTGCCAGCGAATGGAACGTCCTCCCTGAGGAGCAGCTCAAGGACGCCCTCGATCCGATGTCCATGACCAAACCCGGAGGCGAAGGTTCCGCGGGTGGGTAGCGTATGGCGAACTCCACTCCCGCGCGCCTGATCGTCGCCGATAGCGAGCGCGATCCGGACATGCTCTACGCGACGCGCTTCTTCGTGCCCGACGCCTTCCTCTTCCTGGAGCAAAACGGCCGGCGCACCATTGTCCTCTCCGATCTCGAAGTCGACCGCGGCCGCGCCCAAGCCCAAGCGGATGAGGTCCTCTCGATGTCCGAGGAAACCAAGCGCCTCGGCCTGCCCAAGAAAGTCGCCTTCGCCAAATTTGCCGCCGCCTTCCTGCGCGCCCGAAAAGTGCGCCGCGCGGAGGTGCCCGCTTCCTTTCCACTCGGCTTGGGCCAGGGCCTTGCCAAGGCGGGAGTCCGCCTTGCGCCGGCGAAAGGCCTCTTCTGGAAAGAGCGCGAGCACAAGTCTCCGGAGGAGCTGAAGAAAATTCGCCAGGCGCTCGCCGTCACCGAGGCCGGGATGGCGCGCGGCATCGAGGTGCTGCGCGCGTCCGCGCCGCGGAGCGCGAGCAATCCCATACTCACCTGGTGCGGCGCGACGCTCACCTCGGAAAGCCTGCGCGCGGAGATCGATGCCGCGGTGCTGCGCGCCGGCGGCTTGCCGGCGAATACGATCGTCGCCGGCGGGCTTCAGGCCTGCGATCCGCACGAACGGGGCCACGGCCCCTTGCGCGCGGGCGAGTTGATCATCCTCGATATTTTTCCGCGCCACGCCACCAGCGGCTATTTCGGCGACATGACGCGGACGGTGGTGCGCGGCCGGGCCAGCGAAGCGCAGCGCCACCTTTGGGAAGCCGTGCGCGCCGGCCAGCAGTTGGCGCTTCGCAAAATGAAACCAGGGGTGAAAGGCAAAGTCCTGCACGAGGAGGTGAAGGAGTTCTTCAAGCGCGAGGGCTATCCCACCGAGCAGCACGAGGGGCGCTGGCGGGGCTTCTTTCACGGCACCGGCCACGGCCTCGGCTTGGAGCTTCATGAGAGCCCGCGTTTCGGCGCCACCACCTTCACCGCCGGCCAGGTGATCACCGTGGAGCCTGGCATCTACTGGCCCGGCATCGGCGGCGCGCGCCTCGAGGACGTGGCCACTGTCACTGCCACGGGCATCCGCCTGCTTTCACGTTTCCCGAAAGAGTTGGAAGTCTGAGCACCCGAAACATGCAGGTCCTCGTCCTTCTCAGCGGCGGCATGGATTCCGTCACCGCACTTTACGACGCCGCGCAGACCTACCTCGTCACCGCCGCCCTCAGCTTCCACTACGGCGCCAAGCACAACGACCGCGAGATCCCCTTCGCCGCGGCCCACGCCGCCGCCCTCGGCCTGCCGCACCACGTCGTCCCGCTCGGGTTCATCGCGGAATCGTTCCGGTCCGATCTCCTCAAATCCGGCGGCGAGATTCCCAAGGGCCACTACGAGGAGCAGACGATGAAGGCTACGGTCGTGCCTTTTCGAAACGGCATCATGCTTTCCATTGCCGCCGGCTTCGCCGAAAGCGTCGGCGCCGAGGGCGTGGTGATTGGCGCGCATGCTGGCGACCACGCCATATACCCCGATTGCCGCGAGCCGTTCATGCAATCCATGGCCGAGGCCATCCGCGCCGGCACCTACGCGGAAGTGAAACTCCTCCGCCCTTTCATCGCGATGACCAAAGCCGGCATCGCCGCGCGCGGCCACGCCTTGGGTGTCGACTACACCCGAACGTGGTCCTGCTACGTCGGCGGCGACATCCATTGCGGGGAATGCGGCACGTGCGTCGAGCGCCGCGAGGCCTTTTTGCTTGCCGGCCTCGCCGATCCGACGACCTACGTGACGGCCGGGCCGCTTCCCGCCAGACCTGCGAATCCCCACTTTTCCCCTTAGCTTTTGCCCGGCAGGTGGTTAACGGGAGTAACGCCGGCGACCACCGCCCGGCCCGAAGCTCCACTCCTCTCCGCTTTTTTCATGCTTACCATCTCCGGAAGATCGAGCGGGCGGTTTTGCGATGGCGTTTCGCGCCGGGATTTCCTGCGGATCGGCGGGCTGGCGCTGGGCGGGCTTGAGCCTGCCGCAACTTCTGCGGGCGGAGGCGCAGTCGGGCACGCGGCGCTCGCACAAGGCGGTGATCATGATCTTCCTGCCGGGCGGGCCGTCGCACCAGGACATGTTCGATCTGAAGATGGACGCGCCGTCGGAGATCCGCGGCGAGTTCAAGCCGATCCCGACCAACGTGCCCGGCATCCAGATCTCCGAGCACCTGCCGCAGCTGGCGCAGATGATGGACAAGCTGCACGCTCATCCGCTCGATGGCGGATTGCGACACGCGGCACGACGCTTTCCAGTGCCTGACCGGCCGCCCGTTCAAGGATCAGCCGCCGGGCGGCTGGCCGTCGTTCGGCTCGGTCGTGTCGAAGCTGCAGGGCGCGCTCGATCCGGCGGTGCCGCCGTTCGTCGGGCTCGCGCCGAAGATGGGCCACATGGAATGGGCGCGCTCCGGCGAGCCGGGCTTCCTCGGCGTGGCGCACGCGCCCTTCGAGCCGAACAAAGGCGGCGGCACCGAGGACATGACGCTCAATGGCGTCACGCTCGACCGGCTCGCCGATCGCCGCGCGCTGCTCGACGGGCTTCGATCAATTCCGCCGCGACGTGGACGCCAGCGGGCTGATGGACGGGCTCGACGCTTTCAACCAGCAGGCCTTCGGCGTGCTCACCTCGAGCAAGCTGCTCGACGCGCTCGACGTTACGCAAGGAAGACCCGCAGGTCGTCGAGCGCTACGGCAAGGGCGATCCGAAGAACCGCGACGACGGCGGGCCGAAGCTGATGGAGCACTTCCTCGTCGCGCGCCGGCTCGTCGAAGCCGGCGCGCGCTGCGTGACGGTGGCGTTCAGCCGCTGGGATCATCACGGCGAATAATTTCGACGCGCTCCGGCAGGACCTGCCGCTGCTCGATCAGGGCCTCACCGCGCTCATCACGGACCTGCACGAGCGCGGCCTGGACAAGGATGTGTCCGTGGTCGTCTGGGGCGAATTTGGCCGCACGCCGACGATCAACAAGGACGCCGGCCGCGACCACTGGCCGCGCGTTTCGTGCGCGCTGCTCGCCGGCGGCGGCATGCGCCACGGCCAGGTCATCGGCGCGACCGACCGCCTCGGCGGCGAGCCGACGGAGCGCCCGGTGCGCTTCGGCGAAGTCTTCGCCACGCTCTACCACAACCTCGGCATCGACGTGAACAAGACGACGGTCGACGACCTCACCGGCCGCCCGCAGTACCTCGTCGAGCCCGGCTGCGAGCCGATGAAAGAACTGATCTAACTATGAAATCGCCTCCTCCCCAGCCTCATCTCGGTTATCCTCATCTGCACGGTCTCGCCTTCGCCGAACCGAGAACCAGGAAACAGAACCAGCGAACGACTCCACCGGTCTCGCCACCATCGAACCCGCGGCTCACGCTGCGCGGAAAAGACGCCCGCCAGCAGTTGCTCGTCACCGCGAAGCTCGACGATGGCGCCGAGCGCGACTTCACGCACAAGCCACCTATCACCGCCGCGCCCGCGGGCATCGTGAGCGTGGATGCGCGACGGTCTCGTGTCGGCGCTCGCCGATGGCGCCGCGACGATCACCGCGACCGCCGAGGCGGCCTGACCGGCAACGCTCGCGGTGAAGGTCGAAAGTGCCGGCGCAGTCGCCGCCGATCAACTTCGCGAACCAGATCGTGCCCGATCTTCACCAAGACCGGCTGCAACGGCGGCGGCTGCCACGGCAAGGCCAGCGGGCAGAACGGCTTCAAGCTCTCGCTGCTCGGCTTCGAGCCGGGCGAAGATTACGAGCACCTCGTGAAGGAAGCGCGCGGCCGCCGCGTCTTCCCCGCCGCGCCGGAGAACAGCCTGCTGCTGCTCAAAGGGCATCGCCGCCGACGCCGCACGGCGGCGGCAAGCGGCTCGAGCCGAAGTCCGACGACTACCGCCTGCTCGTGCGCTGGATCGCGCAGGGCATGCCCTACGGCAAGGACGAGCGATCCGACAGCTCGCGCGCATCGAAGTGCTGCCGAAGCAGCGCACGCATGCCGCTCAACGAGCGAGCAGCAACTCGTCGTGCTCGCGCATTACACCGACGGCACCGTGCAAGACGTCACCCGCAGCGCGCTCTACGAGCCGAACGACAAGAGCATGGCGAAGGCCGATGAGGACGGCCGCGTGACGCTCTTCGATCAGCCCGGCGATGTCGGCGTCATGGTCCGCTACCAGGGCAAGGTCGCCGTCTTCCGCGCGACCGTGCCGCTCGGCGCGCCCGTGGAAAATCTGCCGCCGCCGCGCAACTTCATCGACGAGCTCGTCTTCGCGAAACTCAAGGCGCTCGGCATGCCGCCCTCGGAGCCGTGCGACGACGCCACGTTCTCCGCCGCGTGACGCATCGACATCGCGGGCCGCCTGCCGACGCTCGAGGAGACGCAGCCGTTCCTCGCCGACACCGATCCCGACAAGCGCGACAAGCTGATCGACCGCTGCTCGACAGCCCGGACTACGCCGACTACTTCGCCGAACAAATGGAGCGCGCTGCTGCGCAACAAGCGCACCGAAGCCGAGCGACGCGCCCGGCAACTTCGCCTTCCACGCCTGGATCCGCGACAGCCTGCACGCGAACAAGCCGTACGACCAGTTCGTCCGCGAGATCCTCGCCGCCTCCGGCGAGATCGACGAGAATCCGCCGGTCGCCTGGTATCGCCAGGTGAAGGAGCCGCAGCAGCAGCTCGAAGACACCGCGCAGCTCTTCCTCGGCCTGCGGCTCCAGTGCGCGCAGTGCCATCATCATCCGTTCGAGAAGTGGAGCCAGCACGACTACTACGGCTTCGCCGCGTTCTTCTCGCAGGTCGGCCGCAAGGCGACGACGCGACAGGAGAACGACATGATCTTCCACAAGCGCGGCGCGGCCACGGCGGTGAACAAGAAGACCAAGCAGCCGGTGAAGCCCGCCGGCCTCGGCACCGGCCCGCTGGAGATCGCGCCCGACGACGATCCGCGGCTCGCGCTCGCCGACTGGATGAGCAGCAAGGACAACCCGTTCTTCGCCCGGGCGCTGGTGAACCGCTACTGGAAGCACTTCTTCAGCCGCGGCATCGTCGAGCCCGAAGACGACATGCGCGAGACGAACCCGCCGTCGAATCCGGAGCTGCTCGATGCGCTCGCGAAGCACTTCGTCGAAAGCGGCTACGACCTGAAGGAGCTCGTCCGCGACATCTGCCGCTCGCAGCACCTACCAGCTCAGCGCCGTGCCGAACGAGTACAACAAGGCCGACCGGCAGAACTTCTCGCGCTACTACCCGAAGCGGCTCAAGGCCGAAGTGCTGCTCGACGCGGTCAATCAAGTGACGCGCACGCCGAGCAGCTTCGCCGGCCTGCCCGCCGGGCACGCGCGCGGTCTAGCTGCCCGACAACAGCTTCAACGCCGGCTCGTACTTCCTCACCGTCTTCGGCCGGCCGGAATCCTCCAGCGCCTGCGAGTGCGAGCGCTCCCAGGAGGCCAGCCTCGCGCAGGCCTGCACCTGCTGAACGCGAAGGACATCCAGGACAAGCTCGCCGTCGACACCAGGCGCCGCCGCCAAGCTCGCCGCCGACCCGCGCAGCGACGAGGAGAAGCTCCGCGAGCTCTACCTCGCCGCCTACGCGCGCGAGCCCGACGCGAGCGAAGCTCGCGCTCGCCAGCGCCATCTGCAAAAGCCGCGCAAGGCCGCCGACGGCAAGCCGCTCGACGCCGTGAAGAGCAAGCGCCAAGGCGTACGAGGACATCCTCTGGGCGCTGATCAATACCAAGGAGTTTCTCTTCGCGCACTAGACTAGCGCGTCTCGCCGCGGCCGCGCCGAGGACGGCAGCGCCGCGTGGTCAAAGCTTCCGCTTCGGCCATCGGGGTTGGAGACGCCCGCCGTTCGCGATTCTTTGAATCACGGCGGGATGATGTCGCGCCCCTTCAATCCGAAATGCGCCGCCGCAGCGAGCATGTGCCGATCGTTTGTGTATATCTCCTGAAATCCGGCTTCGCGGGCGCACACCAAGTGGAGCGCGTCGGAGGCGCGAAGGAAAACTGTCGGTGGCAGGGAAGCGAATGCCTGGCGAACCTGAGCGAAAACGGATGACGTGATTGGGAATCACGTAAACAGGTTTGCCGAAAGATCGGCTTCGAACTGTTTCACCAACGCGCTGAGTTGCTCGGCCGTCAGGGTGCCTTCACGCAGCTTGCGGTGAAAGACGCTGGATACTTCCGCCTGGCCGAATTGAGCGCAGCCGGCCTGTTCCGCATCAACAAGCTCTCGAACTTCCTTAAACCCGCGATCCTCCACATAGCAGCGGACAAGGTAGCTGCTATCCAGATAGTTCATGCGAGATCACGGTCGCGGTCTTGCGAAATGATGTCGGTGCTATCAGTGCCACCTGAAAGCTGGCCCATGATGGCTGCGAACTCCGGCAGAAGCACCCAATCGTTGAACCGCGTCCGCTTCGGAACGGAACTCGGGGATGGCTCGATCGTGATGAAAGGTTCGCCCTGCTTCGTCACCAGCACTCCGTCCTGGGCGCCGGCCTCGCGAAGCCACGCCCCCGTGCGTGGGTCTAGTTCTTCAAGCGGCACTGTCTTCATTGAAAAAAACTACGGCGTTTGGCGTCCCGGCTCAAGCGCGGACCCTCGCGGTTCTCAAGCCGCACCTGCTGGATCCTCGATCCGGTGGGGTGTGGCAGTCTCCCTCAGCCTGCGGCGATGCCGCCATCGCGGAATGGGGTCACTTGACGCGCTCCGGCATTTAGTGGAGAGAAGGCGCACCATGCCGTGGCCTGAACCGCAGCCGGACGATGCCGGCCCGCTCGAGAGTTTCCTGCGCCGGGCGATTTGGCGGGTGCGGCTGGAGCGGATGCGGCGGGCGGTGGGGCTGATGGTGTACGTTTTGCTGGCGGGAGCGATTGCCTGGACGGCGGCGATTTTGGTGCGTCCGGAGTGGGCGCTCGGGGTGCCGATTGGCCTGGGCGTGGCGGCGCTCCTGTTGTTCGTTGCCGTGGATGCGGCGCTGTTTTGGCAGGTCGATCGCCGGCGGGTGTTGCTGCGGATGGACCGACAGCTTCTCCTGAAAGACGCGGTAATTTCCTCGAGCGAGCTGGTGGGGGAGGGGAGCGATGGGTGGCGCGAGCGGCAGGTGGAGCAGACGATCGCGCGTCTGCGTCAGCGGCCCTGGGGCGAGCTTTGGCCGGCGCGGTGGCCGCGCTTTACCGGAGTCTCGGCGCTCACGCTGCTGTTTTTTGCGGGCGTGTTGTGGTTGAATTATTTCGTGGCGGAGAGCGCGGCGCGGCCGGTGCCGAATGCTTTTGTGGAAGCGCAGATGCAGGCGCTCGAGCAGGTCTTCAAGGATTGGGAGGAGGCGGAGAAGAAATTCGACGATCCCGAGCTGCGCCGGCTGCTGGAGGAGCTGAAGCCGCTGCGGGAGAAGATCGCCGCCGGGCAGCTCAAGGAAAAGGAGGCGCTGGTGGCGCTCAGCCGCGTGGAGGAGAAGCTGGAGGCGGCGCGCAAGAGCCTGGAGGCGCAGTCGATCGAGAGCTCGGCGGCGGAGCTGGCCGCCGCCCTGGAGCCGCTGCAAAACATGAGCGCGATGGCGGCCGCATTGCGGCGGAAGGATTTCGGCCAGGCGGAAAAGCTGGCCGCGGAGCAGGCGGAGCAGCTTGCCAAGCCGGAGGCCAAGCTGCCGCAAGGCGCGGAAAGCCCGGCGAATCAGCAGCGCATGGCGAACCTCGCGAAGAACCTGCAGGAGCGCGGGCAGGAGCAGGTGAGCGCCGCGATGCAGCAGATGTGCGAGGGGATGAAGCAGGGTGACGCGAAGAAGATGAGCGAGGGGATGAGCGGGCTGAAGCAGGGCCTCGGCAAGCAGGCGAAGCGCGACGGCGAAAAGCAGCGCCTGCGCACGCAGCTTGCGCAGATGGGTCAGTGCAAGGAGTGCATGGGCAATGGGCAGAGCCTCGGCCGCGGGATGTCGTTGATGCCGAAGCTCTCGATGGAGAAGAAGGAGGGCGGCAAAGGCGCCGGCTCGGAGATCGATCCGAACCGCTACGGCCCCGAGACGCAGCTCGCTTCCAATCGCACGGAGGAAAAGATCACCGGCGCGCTTGATCGCGGCGATTCCGAAATCACGACGGAGAAGACGAACGAGATGACTCGGCAGAATGCATCGGGTGCGCGCGCGGCCGGTTTTCGCCCGTACGAGCAGCTTTCGCGAGAGGCGATCGCCGATGAAAACATCCCGCTCGCGCACCGGCAGACCATCCGGAAATACTTCGAGATGATCCGGCCGACGGAGAAGTAGGGCCTGCTCGCTTTATGTCATCACCCCATCCGCCCGTTCTCGAGGCGCAGCTCGATCTCTTTCGCCGGCGTTTTCAGCAACTGAAATCGGAGGTGGGGAAGGTCATCATCGGGCAGGAAGAAATCATCGAGCACGCGATCACCGCGATGGTGGCGGGCGGGCATGTGCTGCTGGAGGGCGTACCGGGGCTGGGAAAGACGCTGCTGGTGCGCTCGCTGGCTGGCGCCTTGCACCTCGGTTTTCAGCGCATCCAATTCACGCCCGATTTGATGCCGGCCGATTTGATCGGGACGAAGATCCTGATCGACGACGGGCATGGGCATTCGCGCTTCGAGTTCTCGCCGGGGCCGATCTTCTGCAACCTTTTGCTGGGCGATGAAATCAATCGCGCGACGCCGAAAACGCAGTCGGCGCTGCTCGAGGCGATGCAGGAACGGAGCGTGACGGTCGGCGGCGAAACGCGAATCCTGCCTCCGCCGTTCTTCGTGCTGGCGACGCAAAACCCGCTGGAAATGGAGGGCACCTACCCACTCCCCGAGGCGCAGCTCGACCGCTTCTTTTTCAAGCTGAAGGTGCTCTATCCGAGCGCGAGCGAGTTCGACGCGATCCTGGATACGACCACGCAGCGCGCGGCGCCTTCGGTGCAGCCGGTGTTCGAAGGCAAGGACCTCGTGGAGATGGGCGGGCTCGCGCGGGATGTGCCGATCGCGCCGACCATCCGCCAGCGCGTGGTGCAACTCATCATGGCCACGCACCCGGAGACGCCCGAGGCGCCGCCGCTGGTGAAGCGCTACGTGCGCTACGGCGCGAGCCCGCGCGCGGGACAGGCGTGCATCCTGGCGGCGAAAATCCGCGCAATCTTGCAGGGGCGTTTCCATGTCGCGAGCGAGGACCTGCTGGCGAGCGCCATGCCCGTGCTGCGCCATCGCGTGATGTTGAATTTCGAGGCGCAGGCCGATGGGCACGATTCCGATGCGGTGCTGAAGGAAGTCTTCGCGCAGCAGGAAGCGGCGTGGAGCAAAGCCTGAGACCGGGCCGCGTCATGGTCGCCACCCGCGAAGACGAGCTGTTCGATCCGGCGTTTCTGGGTCGGCTGGAATCGCTGAGCCTGCTCGCGCGCCAGCTTGTGCGCAGCCGCCAGCGCTCGGAGCGGCGCAGCGTGCAGCGCGGGGCGAGCGTGGAATTCGCGGAGTACCGGCCGTTCGTCTCGGGCGACGACTGGCGGTATATCGATTGGAACGCCTTCGCGCGCTGGCGGCAGCTCGTGCTGAAGCTCTTCGTCGAGGAGGAGGATTTGCACGTGCATCTGCTGCTCGATTGCACGGTCTCGATGGATTGGGGGAAGCCGGTGAAATTCGATTACGCGCGGCAGCTCATTGCGGGGCTCGCGTACATCACACTGGCGAATCTCGATCGCGCGGCGGTGGTGCCGCTGGCCGCGGAGGATTATCAGCTCTGGCCGCCCGCGCGCGGGCGGCACCGATTCTTGCAGCTCCTCACCTATCTCGCGCGCTGCCCGCTGGCCGATGCGCCGTCGCGGCTCGAAGACGCGGCGCGGCGCTGGGTGGCCACGCAGCCGCGGCGCGGCATGGTGATCTGGGTGAGCGATCTTTTCGGCGCCGATTTGCACGATGCCTTGCGCGCGCTCGACCGGCTGCGCTACGCGCGGCACGAGATCGGCGTGATCCAGATTCGCGATCCGTCGGAGGCGGAGGCGGGCGATCCAGGCGAGTACGAGGTGGAGGATTGCGAGACCGGCAGCGTGAAAAAGGTGATCGTCGATGCCGGCGCGGCGCGGCGCTACCGCAAGCAATTCGCGGAGTACCAGGAATCGATCCGGCGGTATTGCCGCACCTATCGCATCCCGCTGTTGCAGACTTCCACGGAGCTGTCCGTGCCGGACCTGATCACGCGCGCGCTCATGTCGGGAGGCTTCGTGAAATGAGCTTCCTGCTGCCGATGGCGTGGTGGGCGCTGGCGCTCGGCATCCCGATCGTCGCCTTCTACCTGATCAAGACGCGGCTCCAGCGGAAGATCGTGAGCAGCTCGCTCTTTTGGCAGCAGCTCTCGCCGCAGATCTACAATACCTCGATCTGGCGCAAGCTGCGCCGCTGGCTTTCGCTGCTGCTGCAGCTCCTCTTCCTGACTGCGCTGGCCTTCGCGCTGGCGCAGCCGCTCGCCTCGTGGCAATCGCTGCAGCCTGCGTCGCTGGTGCTCGTGCTCGATCCGAGCGCCAGCATGGACGCGACCGATGTCGAGCCGAGCCGCTGGCAGCGCGCGGTGCAACTCGCCGAGCAGCGCATCCGGCAGATGCGCGCTTTCGATGAAGCCACCCTGCTCCTGGCGATCGATCCACCGCGGGTGCTGAGCAGTTGGTCCAGCGGCAAGCGGACGTTGCTGGGCGCGCTCGCGGGCGCCTCGCCGGTGGGCCGCGCCACCGACATCCGGCCCGCGGTCGCCCTCGCGCGCAACCTCGCGGAGGGGCGAACGCATGGGCGCGTGACGCTCTTCAGCGACGGCGCTTGGGCGGAGCCGCCGGCGAAGGAGTTGCTCACGAACGTGGAGACGGTGTGGATCGCGGGCGACGGCGTGAATGCGGGGATCACGCTTTTTGCGGTGCGGCGGGCCTTCACCGGTCCGGGCGAATTTCAGCTCGCGGCGCGAGTCGAAGCGCGCGGGCCGGGCCCGGTCTCCGGCGAGATCGAGATTCTCCGCGATGGGCGCACGATGGACACCCAAGCCGTCACGCTCACCCCCGGCCAGCCCTGGGAGCATACGTGGGATGGGCGCGCCCATGGCCGCACGCGCTTCGAGGCGCGGTTCCATGGCTTTCCGCCGGACCGGCTCGCCCGCGATGACGCCGCCGCCGCGGAGCTTCTCGCGCAAACACCGATCAATGTGGAACTGATCGCGCCGCCCAATGCGTTTCTCGATGCCGCGCTCAAGGCGCTGGACCTCACCACCTGGAAACGCACCTGGCCCCCCGAGGCGCTCGTCGCCGCGCAGCCGCGCACGCTCTACGTTTTTTATCGCAGCTTGCCGCCGGAGGGGTTTGCGCCGGAGGCGTGCGTGATCATCGACCCCTCGGCGAGCGGCTTTTGGGGCGAGTTGCGCGGGCCGCTGGAACAGCCGCTGGTGAGCGAGTTTCAGCGCGAATCGCCGCTCTTGCGCCACGCCGGAATCGAAAACGTCACGCTGCAAAGCGCGCGGGAGTTTGCGCCGGCGCCGGGCGCGGAGGTGCTCGCGGAAAGTTTTGGCAAACCGCTCATCTTCGGGAATTGGCGCGGCGAGCGCCGCTGGCTGGTGCTGGCGTTCGACTTGGAAACCTCGGACTTCGTGCTGCGCACGGCGTTTCCCATCGTCCTCGGAAATGTGGTCGAATCGCTTCGGCAATCGAGCGAAGCCGCGCCGGCTGAGCCGCTTCCGGGTTCGGTGGAGACCGCGCTGGCCCGCACCGCGCAAATCGATACGCTAGCCGCCGCGACGGCGAGTGCGCCCACGTCCATTTCGCTGAGCTGGTGGAGTGCTTTCCCGATCTGGTGGTGGGCCGTCGCCTTCGGCATTTGCTGGCTGCTCGGGGAATGGTGGTCGTTCTCGCGCAGGATCACCGAGTGAGTCGCCGCCATGGAATTCGAGCTCACCCGTCCCCTTGCCCTCCTGGCCCTTGTTGGTCTCGCGTGGATCGTCTGGCTGCACCGGCGCACGCTCGCGCCGCATTCGCCGCGGCGGCGCTTGTTGAGCCTGGGCCTGCGCGCGGCGATTTTCGTGCTGGTGGTGCTCGCCCTCGCGGAGCCGCGCTGGGTGCAGCGGCGGCGCGAGACGCACGTCACGTGGCTGGTCGATCTGAGCCGGAGCGTGGGGCGCTCGGCGCTGGAGAAAGCGAAGCAACTGACCGCCGGCGCGACTGGCGTGAAATCGCAAAGCTGGATCGGCTTCGCCGGCCAGTCGGCGCTCGCGCAGGATGCCGGCGCGCTGGAAAAGCTCGCGCCCGCCACGCTGCTGGACGAGCGCACCGATCTCGCGGCGGCGTTGAAATTCGCGGAGGCGTCTTTTCCGCTCGGCTTCGCGCGGACCGCGGTGCTTTTCACCGATGGCGTGGAAACGAGCGGCGCGATCGCCAATGAGCTCGCGGCGTTGAAGGCCGCGGGCGTGCGGGTTCACACCGTGTTCGCCGCGCCGCCGGAGCGGCCGGAAGTGCTCGTGCGGAGTGTCACGGCGCCGCGGCAGGTGAAGGAGGATGAGCCGTTTCGCGTGAGCGCGGAGATCGCGGCGAACCGCGAGATGGAAGCGGAGGTGGAGATTTTTAAGAGCGGCACGCGCGTGGCGCTGAAAACCGAGAAGCTGAAAGCAGGCGTCAACCGCTTCGAGCTTACGCAAACCGTGAAGGGCGAGGAGCGCCTCTCGGAGTTTACGGTGCAGGTGCGCGCGAAGGACGATTCGCTGGCGGACAACAACGCGGCCTCGGCCTTCGTGCAGAGCGAGGGCAAATCGAAAGCGCTGCTCCTCGCGGACAAACCGGAGCAGGCGCGCTACCTCGCGCTTGCGCTGCGGCAGGAGGGCATCTTGCTCGATGTGCGCCCGCCCACCGGCGCGCCGATGGAGCTTGGCGACTTGCAGAACTACGATCTGCTGCTGATCGACAACGTGCCGGCCACCGAGCTCACGCCCGCACAAATGCAGCTCTTCGCGAGCTATGTGCGCGATTTCGGCGGCGGCCTGCTCATGCTCGGCGGCGACCAGTCGTTCGGGCTGGGCGGCTACTACCAGACGCCGGTTGAGGAGGTGCTGCCGGTGCGCTGCGATTTCGAGAAAGAGCAGGAAAATCCGTCGCTCGGCATGGTGCTGGTGATCGATCGCAGCGGGAGCATGTCGGGCGATAAAATGGAGATGGCCAAGGATGCCGCGAAGGCCGCGGTGGAACTGCTCTCGCCGCGCGATTACGTGGGCGTGGTGGCGTTCGATCACGAGGCGTTTTGGGCATCGGAGATCGGGCTCGCCACCGACAAAGGCGGCGTGCAGCAGCGCATCTCGGCCATTCAGGCGGGCGGCGGCACGAACATCGCGCCGGGCCTGGAGTTGGCGTACGCGAAGCTCAGCGGCACCCCCGCCAAGCTGAAGCACGTGATCCTGCTCACCGATGGCGTGTCGACGCCCGGGCCGTTTTACGAGCTCACCTCGCAGATGGCGCAGGAGCGGATCACGGTCAGCGCGGTAGCGGTCGGCAGCGACTCGGATACGAAGCTGCTGGAGCAGATCGCCGGCTGGGGCAACGGTCGCTACTACTTCACCGACAATCCGCAGAGCATCCCGCAAATTTTCGCGCGCGAGACGATGACCGCCTCGAAGTCCGCGATCCAGGAAACGCCGTTCCTGCCGGTGCCCACGCGGCCCGCGGATTTCCTCGCGGGTGTCAATTTCGAGACCGCGCCGTTTCTGCTCGGCTACGTGACGACGAAGCTGAAGCCGACCACCGAATCGTGGCTGGTCACGGAGCGCGGCGAGCCGCTGCTCGCCACGTGGCGTTACGGGCTCGGCCAGGCCGGGGCGTTCACCTCTGATGCGCGCAACCGCTGGGCGGTCGAGTGGCTGAAGTGGGAAGGGTACGGAAAGTTTTGGGCGCAACTGGCGCGGCGGCTGATGCGCGGCCGCTCGCTGCGGCATTTCCCCGCGGAGATCGTGCGCGAAGGCGAAGGCTTTCGCATGGTCGTGCAGGCGCTGGATGAGCGGGGGCGTTTCCTCTCCGGCGTGCAGGGGGAAGTGGCCGTGCTCGATCCATCGGGCCGGCAGAAAAGTCTCGCGCTCGAGCGCACCGCGCCGGGCCGTTACGAAGCGTGGTGGCCGGCCGGCGCGAAGGGCGGCTACCACGCGCAGATCGTGTTCAAGCAAAACGGCGAGGTGGTGGAGCGGCAGTCGCTGAGCGCCTCGGCCGGCTACCCCGATGAGTTTCTGCTCCGGCCGCCGGATGAGGCGAAGCTGCGCGCGCTCGCCGCGCAGACTGGCGGGCGCTTCAATCCCGCGCCGGATGACATCCTGCGCGACGATCGCCGCACGGCGCCGAGGGAGCGCGAGTTGTGGCCGTGGCTCATTGCGGCAGCGCTTCTGCTTTTCGTTGGCGATGTAGCTTCACGGCGGTGGCCGGACCAACGGCCGCTCGCGGCGCCACGCGTGGCGGTAAGCGGGCGGCCCCGTGCTGTTCCGGCTGCGGTCGTTTCGCGGAGGGAGTAGGAGTAGGAGTAAAGGAACCCCATGAAAATCACCGCTCTCCTCCTCTATGCGTTGCTGAGCGTTTCCTCGCTGATCGCGGCCGACTGGCCGCCCGCGTTCGAGCAATACGAAGAGCTTGCGGCGCGCCACGTCACGCGCGGGCCGTATCTCAAGCAGCTCTGGCATTACGCAATCCAGACGGGACGCGAGGCGGAGTTGCGCGAGCGATGGGAAGCGCTGGCGAGCGGCGCGGAGGAGTGGCGTTACCGCCTGATGCTCGGGCGTCTCGAAGAGTTCCGCGTCGAGCCGGGGCGCGCGCGAGCGCAATTCCAGCGCGCGGTGCAGGCCGCTCCGGCGAATGCCGAATGCCTCCTCGCGCTCGCCGCCCTGGACCTCCGCGAGAAGGCGCCTCGCGCGCTGGAGGCCTTGGCAAATGCGCTCGCGATGAATCCGCCCGCGGAGTCCGCGCAGCAGGCGTATCTCGATCTTGCCGGGGAGTACGCGCAGCTTGGCGAAACCGCGAGAGCTCTGGCCACGCTCGAGCGCGGCGCGCAGGCCATTCACGAGGCGAAGCCGCGCCAGCGCATCGTCCAGGCGTGGTACCAACAGGCCCTGGCCGCGGGCCAGGTCTTCGAGATGTTCGCGCACCTCGAGCAGGCGCACCAGGACGGGCGCGAGGATGGCGGCGCGCTGGCGCTGGCCTACGCCGCGGCGGGCGATCCCGCGGCGGCGGAGAGCGCCATGGATCGTGCGCTCAAGAACAAGCCCGGAGACGCCGCCCTGCGCGAGCAGGCGCTGCTGCTTTCGCCGCTCGAGCCGCACACGCCCTTCAACCTGCGGCTCTTGCGCGAAGCCGCCGCCGCTGCACCGTCCCCGTTTGCGCAGACCCGGCTGTTCCAGGCGCTCATCGCGATCGGCGCTGCGGAAGAGGTTCGGAAGCTGATGCTCGAGCACGGCGCGGAGCTTGCGGCGACCATCGGCTTATGGCGCGAAGCGGTGCCCGCCATTTGGAAGCATGGCCTCGCCTCGGAGCTGCGCGCGGTCCTCGCGCGGCGGCCCGACTCGTGGGAGGCGTCGCTGGCGCAGGCGGAGTTGCAGATTATCGATCGCGCGTGGGCCGATGCGACCGCGACCTTGTGGAGCCTTTTTGAGCCAAGGTTCGAGCGGGAGCCGCATTCCGCCCTGACTCTTCCCGTCGCGGCGGAGCCTGGGCCGGGCGCGCCCCAGGACCTCCTCAGCGGGGTCGATCTCCATCGCCGGCGCCGCGGCACGATCGACCTCCTGGAACGCACGCCGGCGCCGTTCGCCGTCCACGCTCCCAACGCCAAAACCTCGGAGACCAAGGCGTACACTCTGCGCGACGCGCGCGACATGGCGCTGGTTTGCCTCGGGCGAATCGCCGTCGAGACCAAGCAGACCTCCGAGTTTCTCGGTCGTCTCGAGCAGCAGTGCGCGCGTCACTCTCTCGTCGAGCAGCTTTTTGCCTGGAGCGTGGTCGAGGCGCCGGAGCCCTTGGTGGAGGCAATCGCCCGCTACCTCGCGAGCGCGGAACGCACGCCGCGCTGCGATGGTTTTTGCCGCGAACAGTTGGAGATCGTTTCCGGGGCGTCCACCGTCGAACCCGCGCTGCAACAGCGGGCCGGCGCGCAGATGGCACACCTGGCGGCGGTGCGCCCCGGCGAGCGCTCCACGCGCGCGGCCGTGGATCCCAAGCTGGCCGAGCGCGTGATCCGCTGGATCGAAGAGGACGGCGAGCTCACCAATCACGATCTGCGCGACCGCTGCTTGAATCTGGAAGTCCAGGAGCTTTCGCGGCTCGTGGGCAGCCGGCAGGAGCGCTTGACTGTCGTGAGCCCGAACGCCCGCCGGGGCAGCGGCGGCTATGTTCGCTCCACCGCGGCCAGGGTGACGCTGACCCCCGGCGGGCGGGCGAACGCTCCGTCCTCCGCGGATAACTACCCCCTCCTGAAGCAGGCGAACGCGGAATTCATCCGCGGCGAGTTTCTTAGCGCGGCGGAGGCTTTTGCGAAAGCGCTCGAATCGATGCCCAATGCGCTCGCGCCTTCGCCCGCTCGATTGAGCGCCGACACGATGTCGATGGCGACCTGGATGGCGAAGTTTGAGAAAAACCCGGCGCACGTCGCGCTGGCCGCATCCACCGTGCTGCATTGCGTGATCCTCGACACGCTGCGATGGCCCCCGCCAATGGAGCTGCCCTCGGCCGAGCTCTTCTGGCCGCAAAAGTGGCCGGCCTCCTCGTATCGCATCGCGCATCAGGCCGGGCCGGGGCGTCCTGTCTTTCCGTCGCAATTGAGCGCCGAGCGAAAAGCCAAATTTCTCTCGCCGCCGCCGGGCCTTTTTCCCACCGCGCAGACGAACGTGCTGTGGTGCATCTATAGCGCCTGCCGCAAGCCGGGGTTGTGGCCGGTGGTGAAAGCAGAGCTGGCGGAAGCCTTGGCGAAAACGAAACCCGAGCACGCCCTGCACTGGCGCGGCGCCACCTGCTATCTCACTTGGTGGATCGGCGAATGGGGCGACGCCGAGGCGAAGATGCGCCAGCTTTTCGCGGAGACCGGCGACGAGAATATCCGGCTCGGGCTGGCCGCCATGCTGCGCCAGCAGGGCAAAGGGGGCGAGGCCGCGGCGCTCCTGCGGGAGATGAAATTGCCGTACGCCGCCTTTGCGCGCCTCGCCGGGACGTGGCGGCTCCGCATGGCGGCCGAGGCGAAGGATGCGGCGCTCGTCGCCTCGCTCGCCCGCGAACTGGCCGGGCAGCCTTTTGAGCGCACTCCTTTGCGCGACCTCGCGCAAACGCTCGAGAAGGCGGACTTTGCCCGGGAAGCCGAGCCGCTTCGCAGGCGCGCCGTCGCCGGCGCCCTGCTGGAGGAGGACACCAGCAAGATGGTCGCGCTCCTCGAGGAACTGGAGGAGGCGAAGGAGACCGCCGCCACCGCTGCGCTCGCCAGGCGCGTTTTGGATGGCTCCATCCGCGCGGCGGAAAGGAATGGCGAGCTCGCGGAGGCGCGGCGGAAAGCCTGGCAAATGCTGAGCCGCGCGGGTGAGCTGGAGGCCTATGCCGCCGCGCTTCAGCAACGAACCGTCGAGGCCGCCGATCCGGTCGAACACCGGTTGCGTATCGCCGAGGCTTCCACCGGCCGTGACGAAGCCGCGGTCGCTTACCGAGAAGTGCTCCGGCTCGAGCCCGGCAATCGCACGGCGGCCCGCGCCCTCCTCGAGCGCAATCCCGAAAAACCGGAGGAGCTTTTCCCCGTCTTCGAGGCGCTGCTCGCCGCCGCGCCGGATGAAGCGCTGGCCAACCGCGCCGAAAGTGCCGCCGCCTATTACCTGAAAGCGAAGCAGCTCCCGCGCTTCGCGGCGGCGCTCGCCAAGGCGCGCATCAGCAGCACGGGCGCGGCGAGCCGTGAGTTCAGCGAATACCGCTGGCAGCAGCTCGCGCGAACCGCCTGGAATGCCCACGACCATGAGAGCGCCGCCACGATTCTTGGGAAAGCCTTTGAAGTCGTGGACCCGCCCTCCACAAGCCTGAGCTGGGACCAACTGCTCCAACTCGAGCAAGCCGGGCGCGACGATTTGCTCGGCCCCGCCTTGCTCCGGCATGTGGCGCTGAAGCGCACCGCGCCCGCACTTTTCACGCTCGGCCCCAAGCGGGACGGGCGCGGCGCGGAGGTGCACCTCGACCCGAAAATGCTCGCGATGGCCCAGCGCGCCGGCGTGGCGCCGCAACTCCGCGCGCTCGTGGAAAAAGAGGCGGGGCAGCTCCCTTCCGCGAAGCCGATGCTCACCTACCTGCGCGTGCTTGAGCGGAACCCGATGGTGCTGCCGGAATTGCGCGCGCTCGCCACGGACCTGAGTCCGCGGGCGGGAAGCCCGAGCTGGGGGCTGCCGCTCATCCGCGAGGTGGCCGCCTGGCCGCAAGCGGCCGAGGCGTGCCTGGCGCTGATCGAGGCGTACGCGAGCGTGCCTGCGCGGGGTTCCGCGGCCAGCCGCGTGCCGGAGCGAATCGAGCTGGCGAAACTGGCGCAACAGGCCGGGAGCATCGAGCTGAGCGAGAAGCTCGCGCGCGAAGTACTCACCGGCGCGGCCAGCGATTCCGGCTCGAGCGGCGTGCGGGGAATCGTGATCGTGGGAGAGCTCGCGGTCGCCCTTGGCAATGCGAAATTGCTCGCCGAGTGCGGCCGCGTCTTTGCCCAGCGGCTTTCCTTGAAGACCCCGCACGAAGCCTACGAAACCGCGGACGGCCTCCGCTTCGCCGGGCTGCTCCTGGACGGCGATCAGGTCGAGCAGTCTGCCGCGCTCGTCGCCGCGCTGCGCGGTTCCATGCGCCGCGAGGATGCCACGGCGCTCAGCCGGCTGCGCTCGCTCACCGCCGAGCTGGAGCTGCGGCGGGGCGAACTGACCCAGGCTTCGCCGGCCGCATGGATTGAGGCCGATCGCTCCACCCCCGAGCGTGCCGCGGTGGCTTGGGACCTCGCGGTGACGGGCGCGGGCCGAGTGGCCGGGCCGGTCATGGTGCGCGGCCAGCCCTGGCCTGCGCTGAGCGGAGCGTACTACCTGGAGCTGCTCTTTGGCGAAACGGAGGAAGCGCTCCACGTCCTTGCCCGCATCCCGCACGCCGAGCCGCGCGGGATTTGGCAAGGCACGCTGCCGGCGCCGATGGGCTTCCTGCGCGCGGTCTTTTCGCAAGGCGATCGCGTTTCGTTCGGTCCGGTGATGCCCGTGTGCGCCGGCGAAAATCTCCTGCCAAGGCCGACGCCGGAACAACCCGCGTGGGGCTTCGCCCTCGACCACCTGCAGCGGCACCAAGGCGGCCCCGCGCCGGAAGGCGAGTACCTGGCGTATGCGCCGGTCGCGACCGCGCGCGAGTCGAATCCGTTGCCGGCCGGCCAGGTGAAACTGAAGCCCGGGCGCGAATACGTGCTGAGCGGCTGGCTCCGCGCCCGCGGCTCGGAGACGCTGCGGATCGTCGCGCAATATTACGACAAGGACGGCAAGCCGATCTCCCACGGCGCGAGCGTGTGGTACGTCACCGAGCGGCGTTGGTGGAGCCACTCCGTGCAGCGGCTGCGCCTGCCTTCCCGCCTGCACTCCGGCCCCGCGACCATTCCCCCGAACGCCGTGTTCGTCGCACCGGCCATCGAGCGCGGCGCCAACGGTTTCGAGGTCGCCGGGCTTTCCCTCGTCGAGCTGCCGGCTGCTTCTGAGAAAACGGGGGAGTAACGGGTCAGTGCTTCATCGACGGGCCGGCGACCCTCGCCGCGGGCTCATGGCACAAATCCGGCTCTGGAGAAGGGTCGCTTATGCACGAGAATACCTCCGCCACCCTCCTCGCCGGCTTTCCGGATGAATCGCGAGCGGGCGAAGCGCCGCGCACGCAGGACATCGTGCTGGAGCAATCGCTCGACGGCCGCACCCAGATGGCCACGATCCACGGACCCACTTCGCACGAGCCGCCCGCCCCCGGCCCGGCACCCGAGTACCTCACCACGCTGGACGTGGTCGTACAGCCGCTGCTCTTTGGCCGGTACCGCTACCTGCGCGAGCTGGGCCGCGGCGGCATGGGCGTGGTCTCCCTCGCGCACGACGAGGTGCTCGGCATTCCCGTGGCGCTGAAGCTGGTGCCCGAGGCCGTCGCGCACTCCGCCGAGGATCTCGATGCTCTGCGCAAGGAGGTTTTGCGCGGCATCGCCCTCACCCATTCCGGCATCGTGCGCGTATACAGTTTCGAAAAAGACGCGCAAACCGCGGCGATCGTCATGGAGTACGTCGATGGCGAATCGCTGGCCGACCTCAAGGCGCGGCAGCCCGGCCGCTGCTTCGAGCCCGAAACCCTGCGCCCCTGGCTGGAACAGCTCTGCGGCATCCTCGATTATGCGCACGGCGAAGCGAAGATCGCCCACCGCGACCTGAAGCCGCGCAATCTCATGCTCACCCGCGAAGGCCGGCTCAAGGTGGCCGATTTTGGCGTCGCCTCCAGCCTTAGTGAAACGATGGCCGGCGTCTCCATCCGGAGCGATTCCTCCGGCACGCCGCCCTACATGAGCCCGCAGCAGGCGATGGGCGAGCGCCCCACCGGCGGCGACGACCTCTACGCCGTGGGCGCCACGCTCTACGATCTGCTCACTGGCAAGCCGCCCTTTTTCCGCGGCAACATCATCGCCCAGCTCCTGCAGGAACCACCCGCCGCCATGAACGATCGCCGCGCGGAGCTCGGCGTCGAGGGCCGGCCCCCAATCCCCGCCGCTTGGGAACGAGTCGTCGCCGCCTGCCTTGAGAAAGATCCCAGCCGGCGTCCCCCAAGCGGCGCCGCCCTCCTGCAATTGCTCGATATCGCCCCGCACGCGCTCGTCCCCTACGCCCCGCGCCCCGCGGTTCCGCTGGAAACTCTCCGCCTGGACAACCCCGTGCCCGTCCAAATGGTCGCGCCGCGCGTCATCCCGCCGCCGGTGGTGGTCGTCTGCATGAACCCTGGCCCCGCCCTGCTCCGCCGCGCGGGAGGCAGCGTGGCCTCCGGCCTGGTCGCCCTGCTCACCTGGCTCCGCGATGAAGTCCTCGCCTGGACCCGCCGTCTTGCCTATTTCGCGATGATTCTCGGCGCCGGCCTGGCCCTGCTCTACGCGGCCCAGGCGTGGTCCCGCTTCGCCCCCGCGCCCAAGCCCGCCGCGCGCGCGGCCGCGGAACCCGCCGCCCCCGCGCCGCCGGCCTTCGTACCCCCGCCCCCGCCATTCCATCCCGGCCCGCCCCCCGGATGGGTGCCGCCTCCCGGTCCGCACCCTCCGTTTGGCGTCCCGCCACCGCGGGGTCCGCGCTAACGGGCAGGTAAACTGAATCGAACGCGCGAATTCTCGATTTTCCCCTTGCAGCCCAAAAGACTCCGGCTAAAGTGAGTACCTCATCAAATCGCGGGGTGGAGCAGCCTGGTAGCTCGTCAGGCTCATAACCTGAAGGTCGTAGGTTCAAATCCTACCCCCGCAACCCCTTCCAGATCGCGTGCCGTGTCAGCCCTGAAGCCGAAGGGTACCAAATTACGAGCATGTCCCCCGGCGAAGGAGCTTCGGGTTCGAAAAAGGGTTCCCAATGTTCTGTTTCCGCTGAAAGGCCTGCCCACGCTGGTGGCGAAGATGACGCCTTCGGAAAGAGCGCTGGATTGGATCCAGCACAAGCTCTCGGCAAGTGGTTCCGGTACGCCGCGGCCCAAGGCGACTTTCGTGTTGGAGGACACCGGCGAGCGGATTCTAATTTAGAGCGCATCGCGATCATCGCGGCGGAGGAAAAATCGCTCGCCGCGTTCTGCCGCGCGAGACAAACTCATTATCCGCATGATGCTAGTACCGGGCCGGCATCCGACAGCGATAGAATGCGATCGCTACCTGCATCGGCGAGGCTTTCAACGCTACAACGATGGGAGATCGACAACGCTCGACTACCACCATTCCGGATGGAAGCTAATCTTGCGGGACTGCCATCCGCCGAGAAACTGGATAGTGATGAGCCGGAATTCGTTCGCCCCCATCGACATTGTACCCGAAGTGGTGATTTGAAGAACCCTCCATCGCGACCATCCTGGATGTAAGCCCCATGCCTGCAAAGAAAACGACCGGGGCGCCGATGACGCGCGAGGATTTGATCAAGGAAACCTGCCGCCGCATCCGTGCGGCCCGGAGCTACTGGGACGCGCACAATAACCCCGCCAGTCGCGGCGAGCGCGAGAAGGCGCTTGCGCTCTACGAGAGCCTCAGCAAAGCGGAACGGGAAAAGGTGCCGCAAGTCCTCCGCGTGTGGCTTCGGTACCGGAGCGAGAAATACTTCGGCGCGCACCGCACGGCTCCGGGAGCACGGCGGTGAGAGTGAGGTGTTGGAGGTCAGCCTCTTCGAGACCTAAACCAGATCACACTCGTCCAGCGCGACGCTCAGTTCGCCGAGGCGGACGCAGGCGATTTGATTGAGTTTCGGCACCGTGTGGATAATGGCGACGACGATGTCACCGGGGCTGACGTTGGCTTGAATGGCAGTGCCGACTTCGGTGATATCGCCCTGGGCGGCGGGGAGGCCATTCACCACGAGCATCGCGACGGCGCCCGTGTTGGGGCAAAGGCTCGACTCGACATTTCGCAAGACCATCAGTTTTTGAATCGTTGCCACGACCGTGTGGAGCAGGAACGACGACGCTCCGGATTCTCCGACACCGCCTTTGGCCACCGTCACACATGCACCAGATTTGTAATAAGACAAAGTTTTCCGCTTTCTTGGGTTATTCTTACCTTCGACTTCAGGCTGTATGGAGGCCTGACGAAAGGCAATACAATTCGTACCGCCACGGTTAATGGATTTCTATTTGTTAATCTAGCGGTCGTGGCTTCCTCAGATCAGGCTCCCAAAACGGCGAAGCTGGAGCACGGGCTCCGCGCGGGCGCGGGACTCGCGCAGATCCACGTCGAAACTCCGCCACCCAGTCGTTGGCCTCCGCGGGATCGACCAGCATTTGCTGCACGCGCCAGTGTTGTCTTGTCTTCGGAGGGCGTGATGTAGGTGTGCCGCAGATTGCGCGCTTCGGGATCGAGGCGGATGCGCTCGTGCTCGACGTGGTAGGCATCGAGCGCGCGGCGCAGGCGCTCGGTGGTCCAGGCTTCCTCGTCGGCGGATGGCGAAGCGTGGACGGTCGCGAGGGCGGCCTCGAGCTCGCCGCTGGCGAGGGCGCGGAGGAAGGTGAAGATGCGGTTGCGGATCGCCGCGGTGAAGGCCTTCGGGTCGCGCGTGATGTCGCGCGCGGCTTCCTCGGCGCCGGGCGGGCGCACTTCCGGCCGCCTCGCCGCGCGGCTGATAGTTCGGGTCGCGCATTTTCTCCCACTCCTCCAGCAGGCTCGAATCGATCTGCCGGAGCATCGTGCGAGAGGTAGAGTTCCATTTCGCGCAGGGTGTCGTTCTTCGCGGCGTCGGGGACGGTTTGCGCGAGGACCTTGTAGACGCTGGAGAGATGCCGCAGCAGCACGCCCTTCGGCGCGCTGGAGTTCGTAGATCTTGATGTAATCGGCGAAGGAGCGGAACTCCTCGAACATCTCCCGCGCGATGGATTTCGGGCGGATGTTTTCCTGCCCGACCCACGGATGCCGCGCGGCGAAGGCGTTGAAGGTGGAGTAGATGAAATCGCGGTTCGGCTTCGGGTATTCGAGCTTCTCCAGCTCCTCCATGCGCTGGTTGTATTCGATGCCTTGCATCTTCATCTCCGCGATCGCCTGCGCCTTTCACCTTGTCGAGTTGCTTGCGCAGGATGATGTCCGGGTCTTCGAGGATCGACTCGACGAGCGTCAGCACGACGAGCGCGTAATCCGGCGCCTGCGGGTCCATGAGCGGGAGCGTGTCGTGGACGTAAAGCGAGAGCGTCTGGTTCATCGAGAAGTCCTCCTGCAGCGCCACGTTCACCCGCACCTTCGCGCCCTCGGCGGTGCTGCGGGATGAACTCGATGATCCCGCGCTCGACCAGCGCGCGGAAGAGCTGCCAGCCGCGCCGCGTGAGCGCCTTCTTCGCCTTCGGCGTTTCGTGCGAGCGCGCGATGAGCTCCCGCATCGCGCGGCAGCCGTCGGTCGGGCGGCTGAGCACGTTGAGCAGCATGCCGTGCGTGACCTGAAACTGGCTCGTCAGCCGCTCGGGCGGCGCGGCGATCAGGCGCGCGAAGGTCTGCTTGTCCCAGTTGACGAAGTTCCGCTCCGGCGGCTTGCGTTTCACGAACTTCTTCCCGCCGCCGGCCTGCTTCTGCTCGAGCTGCAGATTCTCGATGGCGTGCTCCGGCGCCTGCGCGACCACCCAGCCGCAGTCGTCGAAGCCCTTGCGCCCCGCGCGCCCGCTGATCTGGTGAAAATCGCGCGCGCTCAGGATGCCGGTCTTTTGCCCGCTGAATTTGCAGAGCTGCGTGAAGAGCACGGTGCGGATCGGCACGTTGATGCCGACGCCCAGCGTGTCCGTGCCGCAGATCACCTTGAGCAGGCCGCGCTGCGCGAGCTGCTCGACGAGCACGCGATATTTCGGCAGCAGCCCGGCGTGATGCAGGCCGATGCCGTGGCGCAGCCACTTCTTGATCTCCGGGCCGTACGGGCTGCTGAACTTGAACCCCTCCAGCGCCTGCGCGATCGCCGCCTTCTCCTCGCGCGTGCAGACGTTCGTGCTCGTGAAATCCTGCGCGCTCTGCGCCGCCTCGAGCTGCGTGAAATGGACGACGTAGACCGGCGCTTTTCCGCCCGTGACCAGCGCCTCGAGCGTCTGCGCCAGCGGCGTTTCGGCATACGAAAACTCCAGCGGCACCGGCCGGTCCTTCGACGCGACCGTGACCGTCGCGCGGCCATTCAGCCGCGTCAGCTCCTCCTCGAAAAACGCCGTGTCGCCCAGCGTCGCCGACATCAGCAGGAAGCGCGACTGCGGCAGAGTGAGCAGCGGCACCTGCCAGGCCACGCCGCGCTCGCGATCGGCGTAGTAATGGAACTCGTCCATGACCACGTCGTCGCACCGCGGCCTCGGCGCCTTCGCGCAGCGCGATATTGGCGAGGATCTCCGCGGTGCAGCAGAGGATCGGCGCGTCGCGATTCACCGACGCGTCGCCGGTGCTCAGGCCCACGTTCTCCGGCGCCGAACTCGCGGCAGAGCGCCAGCCACTTTTCGTTCACCAGCGCCTTGATCGGGCAGGTGTAAACCGAGCGCCTGCCCTGCGCGAGGCTCTTGAAATGCAGCGCCGTCGCGACCAGCGATTTTCCCGAGCCGGTCGGCGTGTTGAGGATGACGTTCTTCTCGTCGAACAGCTCCAGGATCGCCGCCTCCTGCGCGGGATAGAGCTCCAGCTTCAGCGCCGCCACTTCGTCGAGAAACCGCCCCAGCAAGACGCCGTTGTCCGGAGCCGTATCGCCGGGCGCGGATTGGAGGAGGGTGGAGCTGGGCATTGCGGAGATCGGTTAAACGCGGAACGCGGAACGGTGGAGCGGTTAACGCGGAAGGCGGAAGGCGGAAGGGCGCGAATTTCGGAAATAATGTAACGGGCGCGTGGCGCGGCCGCGGAATGGGAGGGCTTTGAACGGGAGAGTTCAGCGAACTATAAGTTTTACTTTTTGGAAATTATGGAAAGGGGCGACGGGGAATCGTTGAGGGCGTGGATGAAGTAGATGTTCACCGTCGCCGGGATCTCGATGCTTCGGGTTCAAGGTATAAGTTTTGATTTATGGAAATATTGAAAACGCGGCGCTGGGGGCGCGGGATGGGGAATGTTGCGCATTCTGGGGCGGAAAATTCCCAAATTGAGCAACAACGGCCAGCGGTGGGCGGAAATGTTGCACATTCTGGGACGGGAAATTCCCAAATGGAGACACAAAGCGGAGACGCAGATGGATTCCGAGCTCAGGTATAAGTTTTGCTTTTTGGAAATAATGGAAACGCGGCGCTGGGGAGGCGCAGACATTGGAGGGCAGCGCGGCGGAGCCGCGAAAAAGAAGGTTCGAGTTCCGGCGGCCAAGCCTGCGCCGGGCAGCGGTGCTCCGAGAGTGGCCGCTGAGGCGCGGAGACGTCGGCGGATTCCTTGGAAGCTTGGCGAGGCTGCGCGAGAAAGGCGGATGGCGGGACGCAGGCGGGAGACGAACGACGGACGTGCAGGGCTCTCTGGAGATGGGCGCGGAAGGTGCGGCGCTTCCTGCGCATGGACTGGCCCGGACAGACCGGCTCGTCGGAATCGGAAGCATGGTCCGGAGATTAACAGACCGCGAGCACTTTCCCAATCTCGACTGAGCACTTTTTTATACTTCTATTTTCATATTTACCACCATCATGGCCCTGGTCACCGCGCCGCCGTTCGTCACTTGGCGCGGCACCGGGCTCCCGACCAACACCGACGCGGCGTTCAACGCGCCGGACATTCCCGACCCGAGACGCGGACGGCGCTGAGCGTTGATGCTGAAATAATGGCTATCGCTGCGCACGAACGCGGTCTTCTGACCGCCGCGGCTGGCGACCACCGAAAATCAAAGCGGCCCCGGCGAGGCCGAGCAGCGCGGCGTTTGGCTCCGGGATAGTGGCGAGCAGAAAACCGACCTGATAGCCATCGCCGGGATTCGAGACGGTAAGCTCCAATCCCGCCTCAAACATGCTTTCGCCCGCAGGGGCCGCGCCCAGAGAAAAGACGCGGTCGGTGAAATACACATTCGCGGCCGCGATGGTAAGAAACTCCTGCGACTCGACCAGAAGGCTGTCGATACTGAGGGTGAAGAAAAGTCGATCGAACCCATGGCCGTTCGTCTGCGGATCGAGGAAGCCGACGGCGTACTCGCGCGGGCCGGGCGAAAGCTTTGCGCTGTCGATGGCCAGCGTGAGCGACGATCTTAGAATGCGGCTGAGCCCGGCCGGAGAATCGGCCGGCGCGCCGCCGCCGAACAGCACATCGGCCAACTGATCGGCGGTGGAGGGACCCGCGGGGGTGGTCCCAAATACGCTGCGGACATTCGGATGATTCGCACCGAGGAGCGACTCAATGTAAGGCGCGTTCGGATTGGCGACCACCGATGCGCCGAGGTGCGTGCCGCTCGCAAGTCCGCGCATCGCGAGCTCCCCATGGATGGCGGTCGCCGTGCCGCGGATCGTCGTCGTCGTTTGATTCGGAACTAGCCACGGCAATTGATGATAGCTTTCCACCGTCGCCCGGCGCGCGGCCCCGGCGGCGCCGGGAGCCTGCGAAATGGCCGTGGCGGTGAGCGAGCCATCCGCGCCGCGTGCGTCGACGGTTGCCCGCGCCAAACCTCCTCCCGCGCTCCCTGCCTGCGCCACGCTGGTGGCCCGCCCCGCGGCGGCTGCCGAAGTGGGATCGAAGCCGCCGTTACCGGCCAGAGCCGAGGCATTTGCGATGACCGTTCCAGGGCCGGTGAGCTCGATGAGGGCGTTAGCATCTCCCCCGTGCCCGCCGCTTCGCCCCGGCGCGGCAGACATGCTGTTGCCGCCGGTCCCGCCGGTGGCGTTGACGCTGAAGCTGGCGCTGGCCGCGCTCGTAATAAGCAACTGCCGCGTGGAGGCGGCATAGCCGCCGGCGCCACCATTTCCCCCGCTCTGCGCATTACCGCCAGCGCCCCCGACGGCGCTTTGCGTCACGTTCAGCGTGCCAGTGGTGGATGCGGTGACGGGGCTCCCCAGCAGGGCGTCAGCGCCTTTTCCGCCGGCAGGGCCTGCGCCGCCAGACGGGCCGCCCCCGCTGGCGCCACCGGCACCGCCTGTGGCGGTGAGATTGACTGTCACTCTTCCGCCCCCGGAGGACGCGGCGGAGGCGGAAATATCAGGACGCAGTTCGCCGCCGTCGCCGCCTACGGTGCCGGAAGGCCCGCTTCCGGGCGGGCCTCCGGCGCCGGGATTGCCGCCGTCGCCGCCCGCGCCGCTAGTGACCGCGACCGTCACCGTCACGTCGCCACTGCCGGTGGCGGAGGCGGTGGCACTCGCGCGACCGCCATCGCCTGCGGCGCCGGCGCCGCCCGGTGTGCCGGAAAGATCGCCGGCTGATCCGCCCGTGCCGCCGGCGCCGCCGCGGCCACTCGTGGCGGTCGCGGACGCGGCGACGGAGCCGCTCCCACTCGTAGTAGCGGTCGCGGTGGCGTCCCCGCCCGTCGCGCCAGGGCCGGCGTTCGCGCCATTCGCGCTTCCCTGGCCGGGGAATGCGCCGGACCCACCCTGGCCGCCGTTGCCGCCCTGACCGCCATTTGCGGTGGCGGAGTTGGAATTGACTCCGGACTGCGCGGCCGTCGCGTTGGCGGCTCCGCCCGGCATCCCGGCCCCACCTGCCTGGGCCGGCGTAGTGGTGTTTGCCGAAGCGCCGGTCGTGCCGTTCGATCCGGCCGTGCCGTTGACCGTGATTATCGCGCCGTGCATGGGCACAGAGAAGAGAAACGCCAATGCAGCATAAGCTGGCCAGGAGCGTCGAAGGGGCATGCCGGGAGGATGCGCCCCACGACAGCCGATTCAAGCCGCGCCTTCCGACGCTCGTGAAAAACTCCTATACCGCTTTGAGTGCTACCGCGTCTTTAGCAACACGGTGCTCCTCTCCGACTTGCCCAAGGCCAGCGGCATTCAACCGAAGATTTCACCGGACTGGTGATGGGGCCAGGGGCGGGCTCAGAACGTCTGAATATCGTCGGTGGTGGAGATGCCGCCATCGTCCAGGCCGTTCGGTCCGCAGGAGTAGACGCGGAAGGAGGCGTCTCCCCTAGCGACGCGGAAGGGGGTGCCCCACGGATCGATGAAATCGCCGCGCGCGTTCAGCCGCTCCGGCTCGGGTTGCAAGGTAGACGACGCGGCGCGGATTTCCGCCGCGGAGGGCGGCCGTCATGGCGGCGTTGTCACCGTCCGGGATCTTGCCGTATTCGACCTCGAACGAACGCAGCGCGTTGCTGAGCTGCCTGGCCTGCTCCATCGCCTTTCTCTCAGGCCGGTTCGCCTTCCAGTAATTGAAGCCGCCGGTGGCGCCGGCCCAGACGAGCGCCCCGAGCACCAGGACGAGCAGCAGGCAGCCGCAGCCCAAGCCGCCATACAGCCACGTTTTGTTCGATTTTGCGAGGGTCCGGGTGGGAGCTGAGACACGGCGCCTTCTCTGCGCACGATTGTGGGTGCGCCTCAAGCGCAAAGCTCTGGGGCCCGGAACGCCCAGGTCCGCCCCCGGAGGAAATGGGGGCGCCGCCGGAAAGCCCGGGTTACTCTGGGAAAGGCCCACTTTCGCCCCGCGAAGGCCCCCATTCTCCCGCTCCAAAGCACGGCAACGCCGCATTGGGGTTCATACCACAGGCAGGCATAGGGGGGGGCCACGGGCATAGATAAACTTCCCGACTTGGGCCAAGGGGAACCTTCCGGCGCCCGTCGCGGCGGGAAACCCCGCGCCAAAGGCGCCCAAGGCGATACGCCCAGCCCAACGGGCTGGGATTCCCGGTAGGCCGGCACCAGCCCTGAAAGGGCGAGACTCTCCCGCTAACGGACGCGTTCCCGCTGGGGCTCCTCGGCGCATACCCCCCTGCACTGCCATGTGGGTCCGAGTCTGCGCCGCCGGACTCAAGGGCGTCATGGGCGCCTGGAGCGACCCGACGAAGATCATGGTGGTGTGAGGCGGGGACCACCTTTCACTTTCGCTCTGGCACCGGTCGGCATATGATCCATTGGTTCCCAATGACATATGCCGACTGAACCACAGCTTTCTTCGCGAACAGCTGCGATATGCCGACCAGCTTTACCCTGCGCCGGCGGTTAGGCGTCATACACGCGTATGGATGAATTTAGGTCGTTTCTACTTCATCGCTGGTCGTTTGTTCTGGTTGGGTGTGCTCTCGCCGTCATCACCTGCTTTTCGCTTCGGAGGGCGTCGTGGGTAGTTGTTGTTTGGCTGCCGTCATTCCTGCTCACGGGTGGCTATACTTCTGTGCTTTTCTTCTTTTGGCTCGGAACCAGGAGTTCTCACGGACCAGACGCGGGATGGCTTGGGATGGCTTTGATGTTTCAGACGCTCTATTCCCTACCTATCATTATCAGCGCTGTCTTGTTGTTACTCGCACGCCCGCCAGGGGATGCTTGGCGCGTTCGTTATGTGGCACCGGCAGTTGTAGCGACGGCGGTAGCTCCGCTCGGCTTGGTGTTCTGGTTCGCAGCTTCCAAGCCGCTCGTAAGTTTCACTGTCACCGATGCGAACGGCAAGCCTCTCGCGGACGTGGCGCTACGCCGCTCGTTCAATTCTCCACCAACCGCCGTGACGGATCAGATGGGTGTCGTCCGAGAGCGCGTTCCTCACCGAGATGCTCTGTCATGTGTTTTCACCGCGGACGGGTATCAGGAGCATCACGTCACGATTCAGCGCGGAGGCGCTGACGGGGAGACATTTTACGTGTATCACTCGTGGCTCGAACGCAAAGCGAGAACGGAGCGCATGTCCAAAACTATTACTGAAACCGGCAAGGAGCAGATGCACTATCCTTCGCAACAGCCGATTACAATTCCGATCATCATGATGGAACGTTCCACCAATGAGGCCTAACGAAGAAGGCTTGGCTTCGACGGCAAGTCACACTGTCCCTGCGCCTGCGGCTCAATGAGGTGTTAGGCATTGCTACTCGCGTCCCGTGAAAGCCACGAAACACATCAGCCTCGCATCCTTCATCTTTCTACTACTACTGCTCTCGCTTCCGGCATGGGCGCGTTCCGGGCTCCCGGGCCACTCAATCGAGGAGATCCTTGGCGGCCCGGAGAACAAGGCCGTTGTCGAGTCCCCGAAAACCATTGAGGTCTACCGCGTGTTCTTCGATGGGGGAGACGTTCCAAAGACCGCGACGGGTCGCATTTCGGGCTTCCCGTGCCTTCCAACACCCGTTCGTTACTCTCGGGTCGAGGTCGAGCGGGTCATCGCGAGCATTCTCAACCAAGACACCTATCGGGAGACGACTCTCTGCATTTTTATGCCGGGCATCCTGTTCCGCTTTGTCGCCGATGAATCCACATTCGACTTCGTGGTGTGCTTTTCTTGCAGCGACCTTCTCATGTCTCGCGACGGCAATCGTTCAGTTTGCTCCTGAAACGATTGGTTTTTCGGGTTCGTGCTGGCGAGAGTTTGCCGCTCTTGCCAAGCGGGCTTTCCCGAAAGATCGTGTCGTCCAAGCGCTCGGCTCGAAGAAGCAGCAGTAAACCCAACGTCGTCAGCCACCCGAATCGAAAAGGTATGATTACTGAGCTCCTGGCGGTTGTGGTCTCTCTCTTCTCTTTCCCATCCTCAGATGGAGGAGAGGCGTGGAGAACTTCCTTACAAACCGCTGCCGAACACGCCTGCTATGCCGATCAACCTCTCCCTGCGCCTGCGGCTCAATAGGATGTTAGCCGACTTCCGCACTTCTCCACATGAAACGAAGCCTTTTTGCTCTTTTTGCCACGGCCATTCTTATCACGGGCAATTCCAATACCTCAGCACTTGCGCGATCCGTTCCCGCATGGACTTACAATAAGCTGGTCGCCGACAGCGACATCGTCGCAATCGTCGAACCAATTGAAAACCAACCAGCAGAAGACATCTTTCCTGACTTCAATTACGGCCACCCCGCAAGCCATTTTGAGGGAACTAACACCCGCTTCCGCGTCCATGTCGTTTTGAAGCCGGCTGGTGACGCGCACAAGGAATTGACGGTCTTACATTTTTCCTACTCGAAGGGCGTTGGGACGCTCGTAAACGGTGCCAGTTTCATGCGGTTCCTCATTGGCCCGCTCCAATACGAGAAGCGCAACCTTAAAGATGAAAAGCCCGTCGGCGGCCGTACGGTATTCCAAGAGAAGCCTATCTGGGTCGCTTTTCTCAAGCACGGACCGGATGGCCGCTTCAAGCCCGTCACCGTCCATTACGACTCTGCCTTCTCCTTTCGCGAGCTTCATCGTGCCTCATTCTTCGCCATTCCGTGAGTCGCCTAATGAAGAAGGCTTAGCTTCGACCGGAGGCGGCAAGGCGGGCGGAGCGTCGATGCTAAGCATGGTTGAACAAGCCTGGGATCAGCCCCTCCCCGCGGCTGCGGCACGGCGGGGTGAGCGGCACCATCGTCGCGCGCGACAAGCCGCAGCGCGGCCGCAGCGCCAACGAGGGGCAGACCTGCATCGGCGATCCCAACGTGAAGCGAACTGGAAACTGGCCGACATCTTCCAGGGCGGCAAAGCCGTGCTCAGGGGCCTCACCCCTGGCCTCGTCGTCTGGGGTCCGCGTCCGCACCGCCGGCCTGCAAGGCGTCATGGGCGCCTGGAACGACCCGGCGAAGATCATGGTGGTGTAGAGGCGGGCAGGGCCGCCCTTTCACTTTCGCTCTGGCTCCGGTCGGCATATGATCCATTTGGTCTTCGAAATGACATATGCCGACTGAACCACAGCTTCTTTCGCAACCCGCTGCCGAACACGCGCGATATGCCGATCGGCTTGTTCTCTGCGCCGGCGACATTAGGATGTTCGGCGACTCCGCGTTACGCACCATGACAAACATCATTCATTCGGAGCGGCTGGATTTGATTCCTCTCACTCCCGCGTTCCTGCGGGCGATGCTGGAGCACGATCTCGCCGGAGCCGGGGGGATACTCCAGGTGCGCCTCCCGGATGGCTTGCTTGATTCCACGGATGTGATGGCGCTGCGGCTCAAGCAGCTTGAAGCCGATCCGACATTCCAGCCTTGGTCGTTGCGGGCGATGGTTCTCCGAGAAAGTCGCGTGATGATCGGCCACATCGGATTTCACACGGCACCTGGCGAGGAGTATTTGCGCCCTTATGCTCCGGGAGGTGTGGAATTTGGATTTACGGTGTATCCACCATTCCTCCGCCAAGGTTACGCTCGCGAAGCGTCGATGGCGCTGATGTATTGGGCGTATCAGGTTCACGATGTGACGAGGTTTGTGCTCTCCATCCGGCCGGACAATATAGCCTCACAAGCGCTCGCCGCAGGACTCGGCTTCGTGCGCATCGGCTCGCACATCGACGAGGTGGATGGCCTCGAAGACGTTCTTTTGCATAGCCTTCTCAATGAAAACGTCGCCTAAACATTTTAGGCGACTTAAAGCGTCCCCACATCAGAAAAGAACCAAAAACCAAAAAAGTAGAACACATGAAGACAACCACAAACGAAAACACGAAAAGCCGCATGAGTCGCGCCACCGCGTTGCTCACCATCACCTTGGCCATCGGGCTGGCCGCCTCGCCCGCACCATCCATCGCTGCCGACGACGCCAAGGATTGCAAAGTGATCATGGTGCAAGCCTCGGAAATGAAATGGATCGACACCCCGGCTTTGGCCAAGGGATTGCAGGTATCCATTCTCTACGGCGACATGAAGAAAGCCGAACCCATCGGCTTCCGGATCAAGATTCCCGCCGGGGGTATGCTGGCTCCCCACACGCACCCCGTCGTCGAACGGGTGACGGTGATTTCCGGCTCGATCGCGATGGGCCACGGCAAGGAGTTTGACAAGGCGCTGCTCAAGGAGCTTCCGGTCGGGAGCGTGTTCATCTTCCCGACAGGCTGTCCGATGTTCGGCATCGCCAAGGAAGAGACGATCATCCAAGTGAACGCCGAAGGCCCGTGGGGGATCAACTACATCAACCCCGCCGACGATCCCCGGAGGAAGTGAGCGCGAGAATAGTCGCCGAACGAAGAAGGCTCAGCTTCCACCGGAGGCGGGAAAGCGGGCGGAGCGTCGAAGCTAAGCGTGGTTGAACAAGCCTGGGATCAGCCCCTCCCCGCGCCTGAGGCGCGGCGAGGTGAGCGGCACCATCGTCGCGCGTTACAAGCCGCAACGCGGCCGCAGCGCCAACGAGGTGCAAACCTGCATCGGCGATTCCAACGTGGAAGCGAACTGGAAACTCGCCGGCATCTACCAGGGCGGCAAAGCCGTGCTCAGCGGCCTCACCCCCGGCGTCGTCGTCTGGGGGCGCGTCCGCACCGCCGGACTCAAGGGCGTCATGGGCGCCGGGAGCGACCCGGCAAAGATCATGGTGGTGTGAGGGGGGCAGGGCCGCCCTTTCACTTTCGCTCTGGCACCGGTCGGCATATGATCCATTGGTGATCCCAATGCCATATGCCGACTGAACCAAAACTTTCTTCGCAAACCGCGGCTGAACACGGGCGATATGCCGATCAGCCCCCCTGCGCCTGCGGCTCAATAGGGTGTTAGGCATATGAGCACGGTCCTCCCAATTATGCTCGGATTGTTGCTCTCCGTCGGGGCGCTAGCCCGGATATTTCATCGTGAGAGCAAAAAATTAGCGAAGTCCCCGCGGTAAACCGCTACGGCACGGAGCTGGCGCGGGCACAGGTGGGCACCATCCGGCTCAAGCTGCTGAAAATCGGCGCCGTCATCCTGCGCAATACCCGCCGCATTCGGCTGCTCTTGAGCAGTGCTTATCCCTACCAGGAAATCTTCGCCGGCGCCTGCGCGGCGCTGCGCCGCACGTGACGAAAAACCGCGCTGCCCCGGCGCCGAAGGTTCGATGGGGGTTGGGGGCCTTGCGTCCTCGCACCGCCGGGATCGTCCACAAACCGCCGGAAGGCCGCGGCCGCCGCTCCAAACACGCCGGAAACTCGCGGAAAACGGCTTCTCAAAACTGCGATGAAATATCCGGGCTAGCGGAGTCCAGTGTCGTGCGAGAGTTGACATCCCGGTGGGACACACTTCGATTCGCTCTCGGTGTTCTTGAGAGCGACTACTACTTTGAGCTTCCGCTTCTGGTTCTTTCCAAGACAGCAGAGGGAGGCGTCCTTACGATCTACGACTTTCACAAGCCGACTCAGCGCACGCTCACCGAGGCTCAGGTTGCATCTATTGTCTCACGGCTCAGCGGCTTCTTCGCTGACGCAGGCTCACCGCCGCCACCCAACACCGCGTTCAAACCACCGGCGCTTCACATGCGGCTAGTGATCGACCACGGCTTCAATCGCATATCATTCTTCAAGTGCCTCGACCCGAAAAAGGATTCAGAGCGCATAGGCGATTACGCCAAATACATCCGTGAATTATCCGCTACCAAATAGGCCTAACGAAGAAGGCTTAGCTTCGACCGGAGGCGGCAAGGCGGGCGGAGCGTCGAAGCTAAGCGTGGTGGAACAAGCTTGGGATCAGCCCCTCCCGGCGCCTGCGGCTCAATAGGATGTTAGGCGTCGCTCGCGCACTCCGATGAAGGAAGCCGCAAAGAATCACCAAGATGAGCGCCACTTTTCAACCGGTTGGTGCTTCGGGGCGGCCGTGTTTCATTTCGCAGCGACCTTTGCGCTGGCCGGCATCAACTTTGTCGTGGGCATGGGCACATTCACCGTCAACACCCAAGAGGCCCGAACCATTGAATTCAAAATGGCCTTCTGGCGAGGCGTTCAGTGGCTTTGGACACCGCTTGCGATGGCGGTTTGGGATCCACACAAGAGCATCGGCACTGGTGCGATGATCGGACTCGCTTTCATCTGGTCGTGTGTCGTCGGTGTCATCGTTGGGTTTTTCATCCCTGTTTTTCGCCGGTGGCTGCACAAGCCGCTCTACCCACCAACACTTCAGTGACAACAGACGCAACGCCTAACGAAGAAGGCTTAGCTTTGACCGGGGCCGGCTAGGCGGGCGGAGCGTGAAAGCTAAGCGTGGTTGAAATGTTCGCGAGCGCCCGGAGCTCGGTTTTCAAATCAGAGCGCGATGGTGGTTGCCGGCATGGCCACCGGATAAAAGCCGTTTGCGTCCGGGAGCACCGGCGGCGGGGCGTCCCAGGTCAGTTGCCCCGGGCCGAGCTCCAGCTTCGAGTGGAAGGCCTCCTCCCACTCGATCAGCTTGCCGGAATAAGTCGCCATGCGGCCCATGATCGCCGTCATGGTGCTGAGCGCGCCCTGCTCCGCCTCCTGGTGCGGGCGCCCATTCCGGATCGCCTCGAGGAGCGGATAGTGCTCGAGCTGGTGGCCATCTTCGGCCGCCTTCAGCCGCGCTTCCCACGCCTTCGGCCCGGTGATGCGAAACTCGCGGTTGCGGATTCCCAAGTCGGCCGTCCCTTGCGTGCCGCTCACGTGCTCGCTCACCTGGGCGTGCGCGCCGCGCTGCCCTTGCCGGCACTGGCTGTATAGCCGCGAGCCGTCCGGGTACTCGAACTCCACGAAATGGTGATCGAAAATCTGCCCGTGCCGCCGCGCGGTGCGCACCTGCCGGCCGCCCATTCCCTGTGCGCGAATCGGGTGCGCGCCCTTGATCCAATTGATGACGTCGATGTTGTGGATGTGCTGCTCGACGATGTGGTCGCCCGAAAGCCACGTGAAATAGTACCAGTTGCGAAGCTGGTAGGTCATTTCGGCTTCGCCGGGCAGCCGTTCCAGCCCGTCGCGCGCGTTGCCCAGCCAATAGCAGCGCATCGCAGTGATCTCGCCGATCGCCCCTTCCCGCAGCCGCTTCACCGCCTCCAGGTACGCCGGCTGATGATGCCGCTGCAATCCAACCCCGACCTTCAGCCCCTTCTTCTTCGCCTCTTCCGCCGCGGCCAGCACCCGGCGCACCCCCGGCGCATCCACGGCCACCGGCTTTTCCAAAAACGCATGCTTGCCCTGCCGCACCGCCTCCTCGAAATGCGCGGGCCGAAAGCCCGGCGGCGTCGCGCAGATGGCCACATCGCACCCCGCCAGCGCGTGCCGATACGCGTCGAAGCCCGTGAACTGCTGCGCCATCGACACCTCGACCTGCTCCGGATGCTGCGCCTTCAAGCTCGTGAGGCTCTTCGCGATCTGCTCGGGGAAAAGATCCGCCACCGCCACGAGCTTCACCCCCTTCGTGACCTTCAGCGCTTGATTCGCCGCGCCTGTCCCGCGCCCGCCGCAGCCGATCAGCGCCAGCTTCAGCGTATCGTTCCCCGCCGCATGCGCGAACCGCTCCACCGGCAGTGCCGAAACGGCCAGCCCTCCCGCGGCCGCCTTCGAGGCGGTTTGAAGAAAACCGCGGCGCGAGAGGGCAGGGTGGGGGGACCCGATTCGTGAGTCTTTCATGGGGACGAATTGCTATGGCCGCGACGTTCGCATCGCGACGGTCGAGCCAGTTAAACCACTTTCCCCGCGATTCGTCGCGGCCTTTGCGGCCTGGCGCACTATGCGCCGTTTCCCCCTTCACTCCCCGCTAAAGAACCGCTTGAACGACCGAAAGATGTTGCTCGGTCCCTTGCCGCGATCGTCGTCCAGCACCCCGCCGCGGTGCACGCGGCAGCTATCGTGCGGCATGCAGGAGGCGGGCAGCTCGATGCTGTAGCTGGTATCGGCCCGCTGGCAGCCGGCGGTGGCCAGGCCGTTGGTGGTGGCGCACACCGACATGCGCCTCAGCGGCATGGCCGCCCGCAAGGGCCCCGCGGGATAGCGCTGCGCCCCGGCCGCATTCATGATCTCCACCCAGATCGGCAGGGAGAGCGCCGCGCCGTACCCGCGCGCCATGATCGTCTGCGGCTTATCGAAGCCCACCCACACGCCCGTCGTGAGCGAGCCTGTGTACCCCATGAACCACGCATCCCAATAGTCGTTGGTCGTCCCCGTCTTGCCGGCCGCCGGGCGGTTCCAGCCCATCCCGCGCGCGCTGGTCGCGGTCCCGCGCTCGAACACCTTCGCGAGCATGCTCGTGGTCAGCCAGCAAATGCCCGAATCGAGCTCGCGCGATTGCACGTGCGCCGCGCGGTAGATGGTGTCGCCCGTCGCGTCGTCGATCCGCTCGATGATGTAAGTTTGCCGGCGCAGCCCTTGATTGGCGAAAACGCTATAGGCGGAAGTCATCTGCGCCAGCGTCGCCTCGAATGCCCCGAGATACACCGCCGGCCTTTGCGGCACATCGGGGATGCCCGCCGCCGCCGCCGTGCGCGCGATCTCCTCCAGGCCCGCCATCTGCCCCACCCGCACGCTCATCGTATTGCGCGATTGGACGAGCCCTTCCTCCGCCCGCATCAGCCCCTTGTAAGTGCCGTCGGAATTATCCGGCGTCCAGGTCGTCGCCCCGGCGATTTCGCCGCGCCCGATCGCCGAGTCGTCGATCGACGCTCCCGGCAGCAGCCCGCGCTTCATCGCCGCCGCGTACACGAACGGCTTGAAAGTCGACCCGACCTGCCGCGCGGCCGAGAGCGCGCGGTTATACTTGCTCTCCCCGTAATCGCGCCCGCCCACCAGCGCCCGAATCGCACCGGAGCGGTTTTCGAGCACCACCGCGGCGCCCTGCAAATACGGCGTCTGCGCCTCCTCCTCGCGTTGCGCATCGGTGAAATCCGCCTTCTTCGGATGATTGTATCCCGCGCGCGCCTCCACCTTCTTCAGTTGCGTCTCCACCGATTGCTCCGCCACTCGCTGCAGCGCCGGATCGATCGTCGTGTAAATCTTCATCCCGCCCTGCGCCCGCTGATCGTCGGTGAGCAGCGCGTTCAAATCCCGCACCACCGCGTCCATCGCGTAATTTTCCTGCGCCTGCAGCGGCCGGCGTTTCGAGATATTCAGCCGCGCGCCCTTCGCCGCCGCCGCCTGCTCCGGCTTCAGCTTCCCCACCGTGACCATGCGATCGAGCACCGCGTCGCGCGCCCGCGCCGCGCGCTCCGGATGCTGAAACGGCGATGAATACGTGGGCGCGCGGATCACCCCGGCGATCATCGCCGCCTCGCCTACGCTGATGTCCGAGGCGCGCTTCTGGAAGTACGCCAGGCTCGCCGCCTCAATCCCATACACCCCGCCCCCGAAATAAATCCGGTTCACGTAAATCTCCAAAATCTCCTCTTTCTTGAACCGCTGCTCGATCCGCGCCGCCACGAACGCCTCGAGCAGCTTGCGGTGCAGGCTCTTCTTCTGCCCGATCCGCTCCGCGAAGGAATTCCGCGCGAGCTGCTGCGTGATCGTGCTCGCCCCCTGCGCCGCCGCGCCCGCCAGCAGATTGCGCAAAATCGCGCGCGCAATCCCGATCGGATCGATCCCGCGGTGCGAGTAAAACCGCGCATCCTCCCGCGCCAGCAGCGCCTCGAGGAAATGCCGCGACACCCTCTCCAGCGGCACCACGATCCGGTTCTCCCCCTGCAGCCGGCTGTAAACCTTCCCATCCTGATCGTACACCGTCGACCGCGAAGGCATCTCCTTCACCGCCTCCATGTCGAAAGTCGACGCCCAAAATCCATACGTCACCATCGTCGTCCCCACCGCCAGGAACACCGCGAGCGCCACCCAAAGCAGCCACCGCCGCCGCGCCGGCGCAGGCCGGTTCCGCCCGCCGGCGGGACGGCGTTTGCGAGGCGGTACTTTCACGGGCATCGCGCTACTCATCGTGTCTCCCCGCGCGAAGCGCGAGCCCGTTGTCATTTCACGGCTGGCGCCGCGCGCGTTCACTCTCCATACCAGCCATCGAGGAAAACCATGCCATCCCGCAGACTTTGCGCGGGATGCTTGGCGGCGGTCGCTTGGCGAAGCTTCTCGCCCAAGGCATAGGCATCCCGCTCCATGGGAAGGCGCCACGGCGAGATTTCGTAAAGTTGGGTGGTCTTCCCCAGGAGTCGCAGTTTCGGATCGTCGGTTTTGCGAAGTTTTTCGAGGAGCACTTCCGTGGCCGAGCGATTTCCGCTGCGGCGGATCGCGGCCTCGGGCGTATCGAGCTGTGTCCCATAGGGGCTTTTTGAAAACGGCTCGAGCAGGTGATACTGCGCTTGGGGATCGACGTACTTGCGATGCAGCCAAAGGAGCGCGACGCGGTCTGGCTCCATGACATTCCAAGTGGTGTAGAGATGCGGGCCGATATAGCCGGGAGGCGAGCTCGGAATGGATTTCGCGTGGCGGAAATGGAAATCGGCGGCAATACCCGCCACGCCGAGGGGCGGCAGGAGAAACAAGGCGCCGATCAGCCCGCCCGCCCGCGGCGCCGGGCTGGCAAAAGAGCCAGCCCCGATTCGATACCGAAGCGCCAGCCAGAGCGCGAGGCCATAGACCACATGGGCGCCGATGGTGATACCGAGGAATTTCGAGGTCACCTTGTAGCCGAACACTTCCGCGTACGGAGTGAGCAGCATGGCGAGCTCGAGGAATAAACCCCAGGCGACGGCGCTCCACCACCGCGGTTTCTCAAAGAGCGCGGCATACATGATGCCGAATCCGATCCCGTTGGAGAAATGGTAGGTCCAGCCGATCATTTCCGAGGAAAGCGTCGGTGAAGGCGTGCTGAGGATCACCGTGCCGAAATAGGAAATCGCCTTGAAGACCGGCACTCCGCTCCAGACGACGGGGACGCGCACCAAATCGTACAGCAACGTCGCCAGGCCGCCGGCCCAAGCCCCGGCGACGATCCGATGATACAGCTCGTGCTGGCCCTTGGCGCGCGCCCAAAGCGCGAGGCCGGCCAAGGCGAGCGCGGCGGGAAGCAGGAGCGCCAGGATCGCCGCGCGCATGCCCATCCAGCCGTAAAAATAGATCAGCAGCGTGCCGACCGAGGCGGCGCCGAGGAAAAACGGCGCCAGCAGGATGGGATTGCGCAGGACGGCGATTCGCATGTCGGTTTTCGAAGATGCGTCGTGGCCCTACTTCCAATCCGCGGCGCGCACCTCCACCGCGTGAGCTTCGCCGAAAGGATGGTAAGGCCGGACGTTCCGCCCATCGAGATCGATGAAGGCCAGGCCGTACCGGCGATCCTGGAAGTGCGTGAAGATGAGGCGCCGTCCATCGGGCGACCACGCGGGGGCTGTCTTCGCGCCGGAACCGGAGGTGACTTGCCGGAGGCCGGCGCCATCCGCCCGGACTATCCAGATATTGAACTCGCCGCCCGCGTTTGCCGCAAAAGCGATCTCTTCCCCGGAGGGCGACCAGGCCGCCTCGATATTCTCCCGGGCCGGCAGCGGCAATGGATAGGTCGGGCCCTGGGCGAAATTCACGATCCAGAGCTGCTGAAAAGGGGTGATCATGCCTTGCCGCACCCCGACGATCTGCGTGGAGGTATAGACCAGCCGCGCGCCATCGGGCGAGAGGTGCGGGTAATCCTGGTTGCCCGTATGCCGCACCAGGGCATCGAACCCGCGCCCCCCCGCGCGGCTGCCGTAGATGTCGGAGTCTTCGCCTCCGCCGGAGAGGGTATAGCGAATGAAGGCCCAGTTTCGCAGACCGCCATTCCACGCGGGCCGGACCGCGTTGGGGATGGTCTGAACGACTTTCCATGCGGTGCGCGTTTCATCCCGCTGGAGGATCGAAATCTCGCTGCGGCTGTTCTCGAAGGCCACCGTGTTCGCGTCCGCGCCGAAGCGGGCCGAGCCTTGGTCGGTCGAGGAATCTTTGAGGAGCCGTTCGGGCGGAATGCCGAGGTCGCGTTGCCAATAGGCCACCCAGTGCCCCTCCTCGAGCGCGGAGAAAACGAAGGCGGCGAAAGCTTTTTCCGGCCAGTGAACCAACCCGGCGAGCAGCCAAACCAGCACCAGTGCGCACACCGGGCGCGGCCGTCGCGCCAGGGGTGTCCGCGGGCCGCCGCGAGGGTTACTTTCCTTTCTGGACATTGACTTTGCGGGTGGCGACGCCGACCTGCCCCTTGAAACTGGAAATGTTGACGGTGAGCAAATGCTCGCCCGGGGGAAGCTGCTGGAGCTCCCATGGCCAGTTGTAAGGTAGATGACCCCGCTCCGCCTCGGCAAAAAAAACGTTGTCCACATAGAAGATGATCTCGAATTGCTGATTGAGCAGCGCTTCCTTATCGGCGGGATCCACGTCCACCCGCACGTCTATTCCATCCCGCGCCACCGGCACCCCCGTGGCGGGTTCGGCTTCCTTTGGGAAAGAGAGCGACACCCGCGGGGCGCGCGCGGAGGCCGGCGGCACCAGCCCTTCGGGAGCGAGCACCACCTTCGGATCGGGCACGCGCGGCCGGACGGGCTTTTTCGGCCGGTCTTTTCCCCGGCCCAGCTTGTAGTCCCGGTAAGTCTCCGCGGCATTTCCATAGGTGATCACCGTCGCCTCCGGCAGGGTGACGTAGCTGATCAGCGCGTTGAAATCCTTGTGCCCGTGCAGCGAGGTGATCTTGTTTTCGTCCAGGCCATCCCACTGCTCCGTGATGCTGCCGGCCACCCGCGGCTCCCAATCGACCAGCGTCTTGTACATCGGCCCGCTTTTTATCCCGAGCCGGATCAGCACCCGCGCCGCCGCCGGCAGGCTGTATACCATGGTCCCCGCCTCCCGGTCGAAGCGCGCCTCCGTGATATCGCCGATCACGCCGCCGGAGAAAGTCGTTGGATCGTAGACCGCCCCGGAAGCGGTTTCGATGGTGAAAGTGTAGGCGCCGTCGGGAACGGGTTTGCCGGAGAAGTCCTTGCCGTCCCAAGATTGCGTCTGCGGGCCTTTGCGTTGCTCCTGCCGGGTCAGCGTCGCCACCAATTCAGAGTCGGAATCGTAAACTCGCACCGTTACTGCGGCGTCTGTCGCCAAATTATAGGCCAACTGAACATGGGTGTTAACTGCCGGATTGAAAACGGAGGCGCCAAGTTTTACGTCCGTTATGCGCTCGTCCCCCGGGGACCAAAACTTCGTTACCAGCAAAAAAAAGCACCCGACGAGGAATTTTGTGCGCATGTTCTTTGGTCCTTTGCGATGCGAACGAATTTAACCTGCGACGCCCAAACTTAGCTCGAAGCCGGAGCCAGTTCCACTTGGAGCGCTTTCGTAATACGCTGCAAAGCCTGCGCCCGGTCCAGGCTCCCATCCTGCTCGTAGGCATTCGCGATATGCCTGGCGAGGTCGGCGAGCATCAAACCCCAAGCTGCCGGGTCTTCCCAAACGCCGAATCTGAGGCTGACGTGCTGGTTTTTCTCCGCGATCCAAACCCGCAACAACTCGAAAGACTCCGGGTCGCGCCTGGCGGGTTCGGGGATAAGGAGTTGATCGGATTGAGCCATGATTAGCCTGAATAAGCGGTGCCGAAGTCTTCGCGCTTATGTGAGTAATGACGGCGGTTCCGGAAGGAAACGGTCACGAGATGTTTCTGCCGTGTCAAGGGAGTTAGATCACCGTCCAGGATATTCGTGGATTCGTAGAACAGCACCGATTCCAAGGCCGGCAGGGAGTTGATCGGCTTGAGTGACGCGATTTTGCCGTCGTTATTCAAATGCAACTTGCGGAGGCGGCGCAGAGAAGCCAGCTTCTCTATCGAGCTAATATTTGGGCAGGTGTGGATTTCTAGTTCTTCAAGATTGGTGAGCGACTCCAATCCGTCGAGCGAGCGAAGTTTCTTAAGATTGGCGAGACGAAGGAAACGAAGGTTCGTCAATGCAGAAATGCCGTCCAGCGATTCAGCCGGCGCATTCAGAATGGCTAAGGACTGCAAATTGACAAGTCCCGAGAAGCAAGAGAGATCCAGACCGTCATATCGGTTCACGTACAGGCTCCGGAGGGTGGAACACGCGAAGAGTGATGCTGCTTTCGGCCGCCATTCCAGCGCGCAATCCTCAAGTTTTGGAAATTCGGCAAAGCGAAGCTCCGTGGCGCAATACGTCAACACCTTCAAGGCACGCAACTCGTGCAGAGCATGAACTGGCGCGACCGAGCGGATGTTGAAATCAATGATTTCAAACGCCTCGAGCCAGGGGCATGAAGCGACGAAACTCAGATTCTCTCCTCGCCACCCTTTGGCGTGGTTTAGCTCCAACTCCACACAGCCCGTTGCCTGAATGGTAGCGCCGGCCGCCTCGGACCAAGGCGCTTTCAAAACAGCGCGCACGCCATACACCCCCTGGCACAGTTCAACGCCCGTGGTCACGGAAGGAGAAGCGGGTGGAGCAGCATTGCCCTCACCCTGGCCCCTTCGGGAACGAATTTCCATCGCAAAATGGTCAGGCAGCTCAATCATCCTTCAACAGATGCTGCCTCTTGGGGCCGATGGGGTTTCGGATGTTTTCGAGGTTCTGAATGCCCCCGAGTTCATTGATTCTGCGTTGTTCGCTAATTTCTCGCGCTGTTTTGCCACCCGTCACTTCGGTAGTCTTCACAGTGGTTCCAGGCTCAAGTTTGCCAGAGGCGATGTGTTGCTCCAAACGTTGCGGAATGTTGCCCGACTGTCCTACGTATGTTTTCCCGGAGGTGGCAGTGAATTCGTAGATCCCTTCCGTGGCCTGGGAGCCCTTTCTGGCCGCGCCGATCAGCTCCGCGCCCTCATCGGCATACTTGATCGCTCCGACCACGGGCAGAATTCCCACGGTGTCGAGCAGGGTCTTTCCGGCGTGATCCCAAGTCCACTCCCAGTGCGTGAGGTCATGCGTGATGTCCCGGATGTCCCCGGGCAGGTCGACGCCGAGGATGCCGGTCCCGACCTGCAGCGCCGTGCCGAACCACGTTACTTCGTCGCTGTAGTTCCCCAGGAACAACTGCTCGAATCCTTTTTCCAGCCATCCCTTTTCGTCGCAGAGACCGAAAGGATCGACGAAGAGAACGGCGCTGTTCCCGGCGAAGGAGTAGAGGTTCGCTCCGCCGGCGAGGCCCACGGGGTCCGCCTGGACGAAACGCCCCAGCGTCGCGCTGTAGTAGCGGGCGCGCATGTAGTGCAAGCCCGATTCGGCGTCGTATTCGCGTCCGGTGAAACCGTAGCGGTTCCCGAGCGACGAGGCGAGGGGCGCCCCGGCGCCGTACGCGCCGATGGTGTAGGTTTCCACCTCCACCCCGTTGGAGTTGGTGAGAAAGCCGACCGATCCCTGGGCGTCGGCGTGATAGTAGTAGCGCTGGCTGCCCGCGGTGATCAGGCAGAGTGGCTCGTCGATGCCGGGTCCGTAGATGTATTTGCGGAGCAGGTTGCCGGCCCCATCGTACTCGGCGAGGATCTGCGGTCCGGCGTAGACGAAATGCAGCGTTGCTCCGTTGACCGTCTTCTCGATGCGCCGCCCGATGGCGTCGTACCGATATGAGGCGCTGTTTCCGCGGGCGGAAACGCCGGTCACGCGATTGACGGCATCATACGTCAGGGCTGCCGCGAGGTCGGACGTAAAACTCCCATTGGCATTGTGGCTCTGGGGTTGCCCGCCCACGTCCGTATACTGGTCGAGGGCATTGACGGTGTAGGCAGTCGTGGCGGTATCGGTCGTGGATGTCCGGTTGCCCGCGGGGTCGTAGGCGTATTGGGTGGACGGCAGGGGGAAGCCGGCCGGATACTGCGCTCCCGTGAGCTGATAGGCGGTATCGTAGGTGTAGCTGTGCTGCCCGGGATACAGCCCGCCGGTGACGGTCATCGAAAGGCGGTGTCCCACGCGATCATACGTGTAATCCATGCCGCGGAGCGGGGTAGTCCCCGCGCCGGCTGAATAAGCCAGGCTGGTTAGATTGTTCGCGGCATCGTAGGCATACCCGGCCCGCGTGCCGTTTCCGAGATCGAGTTGCACCCGCCGGCTCAGGCTGTCGTAAGCGAATTGCGCGATCGAACCGGCCCCGTTTTCAGAGATCCCCGTCAAGCGGTTCAGGTTATCGTAGGTGTAGCTAATCGCCGAGCCATCGGGGTAGGTGAGGCCGGTGCGGTTTCCGGCCAGGTCGAAGCCGTAGGAGACGATCTTGCCGTCGGCGCTGGTCGTGCTGTTCATCCGGCCCAAGGCGTCGTAGCGGAAAGTAATGGGCCCGCTCGAGTCGGAGATGCGGGCGAGCCGGCCGCCGGCGTCGTAGGAGTAGGTGATGGCATTCCCCCCGGAATCCTGCCGTGAGCTGAGGCGATTCAACGCATCGAAGGTGCTATCCACGGTGGCGCCCGAGCGCAGCCGCTTCCGGAGCAAATTGCCGGCGGCGTCGTACTCGAAGGCCTCCGTAGCTCCATCGGCGTAGCCGATGCCCGACCTTCGCCCCGCGGCGTTGTAGCTATAGGTGATGGCATGGCCTTTGGCGTCCGTAGTCGCCACCAGGTTCCCCTTGAGATCGTACGAAAAATTGGTGGCCCGGCCGAGCGCATCGGTGCGTTGCGTCAGCCAATCGCGCGAGTCGTACGTGGAATTGGTGGCGTTCCCATTGGCATCCACCACTTTCGTTTGGTTGCCATTCAAGTCGTAGGTAAAGGTGGTGACGTGGGCCGCGTCGTCGGTGATTGTCTTCAGCCGGTCCACGGCATCGTAGGTAAAGGCCGCCGTCTGCCACGGGTCCCCAGCATCGCCGGTTTGCCGCTCGGTTTTCGAGAGTTTGCCGTTGGCGGTGTACGTGTTCTTCGTCACGAAGCTGAGCGGCGCGGGCGCCGTCACCTGAGTCACGCGGTTGCGCGCGTCGTATTGAAAGCTGGTCGTGTGGCTCAGCGGGTCCGTGGAGGTGAGGACGTTGCCGTTGCCGTCATAGGTGGCGGAGCTTGTCGAAGCCAACGCGGTGCCAAAACCGACGGTGCGCTGCCGGAGGTCGCCGGTGGCCCCATCGTAGGCAAAGCGTGTGACAATCCCGGCTTCGTTCGTCTGCGTTTCGAGCTGGCCGCGCGAATTGTAGGCGTACGTGGCGAAGGCCGCGGGGCCGCCGGCCGCGGGAAAAGTAGTCTTGACCCGGTTTCCTTTATTTGGGCCGCCCGTCTCGTAGTCATAGAGGTGGGTGGTCGCATTTCCGCGCGGATCGGTGATGCTCTTGAGCTGGTTGAAATTCGGCTCGTAAGTCATGACCGTCAGCCCGCCCATGGGATCGGTGACGCTGGTGAGATTGCCGGAGGTGTCGTACGTAAATTGCGTCGTCTCGCCCTTGGCGTTCTTGACCGTCAGCGGATTGAAATTGCTGTCCCAAGTGCGCCGCACCTGATGCCCCAGGGAATTGGTCTCGAGAATGATATTCCCGCTGGTGTTGAACTGGTAGGTCGTGGCGATATTGCGCGGATTCGTCACCCGGGTCGTATCCGCGGTTTGGTACAGGAAGACGTAAGCGCCGCCATCCGCCATCACTTGGCGGGTGACTCGGTTTAAGGTGTCGTAGGTATTCGTGAGGCGAGTGGTGCCTGTCGGATTGATGATGGAAACGAGGCGGAACAGAGAATCGTAGGTATATCTCGTCTGGCTGCCCATCGGGTCCGTGACCGAAAGGAGCAGCCCGTTGGTATTGTAAGCGAAGGAGTAAGTCTGGTTGGCAGGATCGATGACCTGGGCAATCCGGCCATTCGGTCCCTTGGTGAAAGTCAGCCTGCGGCCGCCGGCATCCGTGGCTGAAAGCAGGCTCCCGGTGGCATCGTAGACGATCGAGAGCGCATTCCCATTGCGGTCGGCCACCTGCGTCAACTGCCCGCGCACATCGAACTCGCGGCGGCCGCCGTCGCGATTGCGAAGGGTGAAGGTGCCGTTGGCATTCGCGGTGAGCCGCTGGTAAACTCCGGCCGGCGTTTGGAAGGTGCCATCGGGGTTGCGAAGGAACACCTTCCGCTTGCCGTCTCCCTGGCGAATGGTGACGGTGATAGTGGCGCCGTCGGTGGTGACCGTGGCTTTCTCAAACAAGCTCACGTGCCAACCCAGCCCGAACGGTCCCACGAAGCGCTCCTGGGCATGGTAAGTGAAGAGGAGCGCCAGGCTGGGCCCGAACCCTGGAATCACCAGGTCGTGAGGCGTGCCGGAGAAGGAGAAGTTCCCTGTCTTGAGGTCCACCGGATCGCCGGCGCAGCCGCTATTCTCATCGCCAGGCGGCGTGTCGCCGTCGCCGGGATTGTCGGGCCTGAACGTATCGTGGCCCTGATCCCAGGGGAAATGAAAGGCGTGCGCCGCTGTGGGAGCAAAGCAGGCAAAGATCAGCGCGGCTTGCGCCAGTAAAGCGATATGGCGAACGACGGCTCGGCCCCCTGGAATCATGGTGTTGTCCTCTTCTGGATGTGTTCGCGAATACTCGCGCTCAAACGATCGATCTCGGCGCTCAGGTCTGGATGGGCCGAAAGGTAGAGAGATATTTCGCGAGCCTGGAGGCTGCCCAGGGCAAGGTACTCTCCCACCGTAGTCCCATAGTTTTGGTAGACGGGAGCTTCCTCTTCGGCATTCGGAGGCCGGTTCGCACGCGTCCAGGTCCGCTCCGCCAGCTTGAGCCGCTCGACGGTCAGCGCACAGTAATTCGGCACGGAGAGGGGCGCCGCCACGGCCGCCAGCGGGAGCAAGAAAAGACCCGCCACGAGCACGAGCGCCACCCGCCAGCCTCCGCGCAAGCAGCGTGGCCAAGTGAGATGCGGCGGTTTCGTGGGGACGAAGCTCATGGTTAGTAAAAAATTCGGACCAGGGCAAAGCGGGTGATCGAGGCGCTGCCGATGGAATCCGTCGCCTGGAGCGACAGGCGATAGTCTCCTTTGGCCACCAGGACCCCGCCATCGCTGCGGCCATCCCAGACGATGGTGGAACCATTGCCGGCAGGCGCATTGGCGTAGTTGATCCGTCGCAGCACCGCGCCCGTCTTCAGGCTCGTCACGGTCAGTTGAACCGTGGCCGCCTTGTTCAAGTTGAAGCTGACGGTCGCTTGCGGTTCGTCGGCCGTCACAAAGTTCCCCGTGGCGGGATTGAAGAAGTTTGGCGTCACGGTCACCCCGGAGAGCACCGGCGCCGATTGGATGAAGATGGCATTATTGGGCAGGGTAAAGCCAAAGCTGCCGAAGAGGAAGGAATCGCCCGGCGGGGGCACCGCGGCATTGCCATTGGCGTCGCGGCCATCCCAGAAGATCGTATGCGTGCCGACGCCAAAGGGGACGCGGTCGACCAAAGTGACAAAACGCGTATCTGTATTGAACAGCCCCACGAAGGCCTGGACCTCCGAGGCGCCCTGGTTGGCGGGAACGGTAAAGGTGATCGAAAGGAGGTTGTCGTCGAACGGCTTGAAGGTGGAAGGAAGCGAGTTGCGGCTGGGGCTGTAGCGGACGCCGCCGGTGGTGGTGCTGAGATCGATCGCCCGCGTCTCGCCGGCAAACATATATTCCAGCACCGCGTAGTAGGGCGCTTGCGGCAGCACGTGGCCGGCGTCGTTTTTCCCATCCCAAGAATCCGAGTACGCTCCGGCGGCACGGACCCCCTCGGCGAGCGTGCGCACGATCGAGCCGCCGGCGTCTTTCACGAGGAGCCGCACGGGGGCGGGGCCGTTCAGGCTGGTATTGATCGCCACCGTTTGCGCGGCGGAGGGATCGAACGTGTCCACCGGCACGGTGAGGGTCGGCACCAGGCTCGACTCCACCTCTACGGTGTCCGTGCTCGTGAGGCCTTGCTCATTGGTGGCCCGGACCCGTGCCGCGAAGATGCCGGATTGCGTGTAGGTAAAGCTGGCGTTCGGCGAGGCGGCGGAGGAAAAATCGTAGGTGCCGTCGCCCTCGTAGTCCCACTCCCAGAGGACGATAGGGCCGCCGGTGAACAAGGTGGCGGTGAAATTGACCGCATAGGGAGTGTTGCCCGCCGCGCGGCTGGTGGAATTATTCGCGCTCGCCTGGACGCTGGGAGAGCCCGGCGGCCGCGCATCGATCGCCAGCGTGGTGGTCCGAGCCGTGGCGGTGAGCCCCGTATCGTCGGTCACGCGGCAGGAAGCGGTGAACCCGCCCATGGTCCCGTAAGTGTGGGTGACGCTGGATTGCGTGGCGGAGCTGAAATCGTAGACGCCATCGCCATCGAAATCCCACTCGAAGAGCACGATGCTGCCATCCGGATCCGTGGCGGTGCAGGTGAAGTTCACATCCAGCGGGATTTGCCCGTTGGAGGGAAGGGCGTTGGCGACCACGCTCGGTTTGCCGCCGGCGACCTCGATGGTCGCGGTATCCGTGGCGGTCTGCCCGAGGTTGTTCGTCACCTCCAGCAGCGGATGAAACGTTCCCTTTTGCCGGTAAGTGAAGTTGTAGTCGAGCGCGACGGAATCCGATGTGTCGAAGATGCCGTCGCCTTGGAAATCCCAGCGGTATCTCACAATGGTGCCGCCGGTGAATTCCCCGCGCGTCCGCAGGCGCACTTGCAGGGGGGCGCTGCCCGTGGTCGGCGCGCAATCGGCGAAGGCGCGGAAGACGTTCACCTTGAACTTCGAGGTCGCGGTGCGGGTATTTCCCGCCTTGTCGGTCACCACGGCGGAAACGAGATGCTCACCGGCGGCTAGCGCCGAGCCTATCATGTAGGTCGCGCCGGTCGCCCCGATGGCGCTTTGCGCGGTGACATCGGTCCCATTGAAGGTGAGTTGCACGCTCTCGATGCCTGAGCCGGCGTCCGAGTAGTCGAGCTGAATCGTGGGCGTGCTATCGTTCACCACCGCGCCGTCCACGGGGAAGCTGAAGCTGACCTCCGGCCCCACGTTGTCCGCATAGAGCGCGATTTCCCGCACCGCCCCTTTCACCATGGCTTTCTGGAGTTTTTGCTGGCTCGGGTCTATATGCACCAAGTCGCGGTTGCTTGCCACCCAGATGGAAGCGTCCTTGGCGTGGGCGGCGAGCGCGATAATGCGGACCGGCTTTGCAAAGGGCATCAGCGTGAAAGCCAGCTTGCCGTCCGTGCCCAGATGGCTGAGCGATTCGCTTCCCGAGGTGGCATTGAGGCGGGTGATCCAAGCCCCTCCCTGGCCATCCGCGGCGAAACGCATAAGCCCGGCGAGGGGCAGCTTGAATTGCTCGGCGCCCTGCCGGTCGAAGCGCTGCAGCAAATTGGCCGAGGCCACCCAAACCTCTCCAGAGGCGGCATCGATGTCTATCTTCTTGATGACCGCCGTTTTCGGCAGGGTGATTACCTTGAGCTGCTGGGCGGAAGCGTCCAGGCAGGTCACGGTGTTTTTCGCCGCCACCCAGAGCCGTCCGCCCGCTTCGTCGAAAGCTAGCGAGCGAATCGGCGCCTTCGATGAAGTCGTGCCTACGAGATCGCCCGCGGTATTGTATTGTCGCAAAGTTTTGCCCACGCTGAGCCAAATCGCCCCGGCGGCGGAGTTCACAGCCAGATCCACGAACTCGCCCGCCTTCTTTCGCGGCGCCGCGATCGGGATGTCCTTCAGGAGTTGCCCCGTCAAGCTCAACGCCCGCAGGCGCTCACCCGCGTACACCCAGACCATTCCGGCGTGCTGATCGATCGCTATCGCCGCCACGCTCTTACGATCGCGCAACTCGAAGAGCGAAGTGCCATCGGCCGCGGCGAGCCTCGTCAAGCCATCGACTTTCCCTACCCACAGAGCATCCTGATACTCAGGCGAAGGGGACTGCCCGTGCGCCGCAAAAACGACCGCCAGCAAGAAGGCAAAGAACCGAGCTCCGAGGCCTGGCCACCCTCTATCTTTGCATTTTCCGCGCACCATAGTTCCCGGAAGATGGGTCATCTAGCATTTGGCGGCAAGAAAAAATATATTAGGTTTCCTAGACGATAGATAACTCGCTCTGCCACCGCAATTTACAGTCGAAGATTCGCTTTGCCTAACCCCTCGCCTTCGGCTGCAAACACTTCTACGCCCGCCGGTGGGCGTTGCCGGTCCCGGAGGAGCGTTTGCCTGACACGGCCGGTCTCCGCTCGCGAGTGCCGCCGGCCCTCAGTTCCCAGACTTTCCATCCCGCGGTCGATTGCCTCGGCCCGGTCCAGGCGGGTTGCCGTGCGGAGAGCCCAGTGCGAGGCTTCCGGATGGCCGCGCAGAATGAGCGTGAAAATCTCCGCGGAATGCCGGAGACTCCCGGCACTGCTTCCTAAAGCGCCCGTAGCTCAACCGGATAGAGCAGCGGTCTTCTAAACCGCAGGTTGTGGGTTCGATTCCCGCCGGGCGCGCCAGCCTGGCGCGTTTTCCGCGGGCCTTCGAGCGCGCCGACCTTGCCTCCGCGCGCGCCGCCCGCTTCAATCCCCCTCGCATCTCCCTCCTATGCACCTCCTCGACCGCATCGACCAATGGGGCCGCACGACCCCGGACCGCATCGCCCATCGCTCCAATGAGCGCACCCTGACCTACGGCGAGCTCCTCGCCCGCTCGGATGCGCTCGCCGCGTGGATCCAGGCGGAGCTCGGCGATACCCACGTCCCTATCGCCGTGCACGGCCACAAGGAGCCGGAGATGCTCATCGCTTTCCTTGCCGCGGTGAAATCCGGCCGCCCCTACGTGCCGATCGATCTTTCCATCCCGCCCCAGCGCGTCGATCGCATCCTGCAGAGCGCCGATGCCGCGCTGGTGCTCACGCCCGAGCGGGTCGCTGCGCTGGCCAAGGAAAAGGTCGATGCCAAGCCGGAGCGCGTGGAGCAAAACGACGCCTTCTACATCCTCTTCACCTCCGGCAGCACCGGCGAGCCGAAGGGCGTGGTGATCACCCTCGGAAATCTCGAGCACTTCGTGAATTGGATGCTCGCCGAGCAGCAGTTCACGGAAGGCGGCGAGACTTTCCTGAACCAGGCGCCCTTTTCGTTCGACCTCTCGGTGATGGACCTCTACCCGTGCCTAGCCACGGGCGGCACCCTGCACAGCGTCACGAAAGACGATGTCGCCAACCTCAAGAACCTCTACCAATCGCTCGCGCGCTCCGGCGTCAGCACGTGGGTCTCGACGCCATCGTTTGCGCAGATGTGCCTCATCGAGAAAAGCTTCGCGCAGCCGATGCTCCCGGAGTTGCGCCGCTTCCTTTTCTGCGGCGAAACGCTCGCCCCCGAAACCGCCTCTCAGCTCATCGAGCGCTTCCCGCAGGCGCAGGTGTGGAATACGTACGGGCCCACCGAAGCCACCGTGGCGACCACTTCCATGATCATCGATCGGGCCGCGCTCGCGGAGTGGAATCCGCTGCCGGTCGGCCGTTCCATGCCCGGCAGCGGCATCGTCATCGTGGGCGAAAACGGGCAGCCCGTCCCGCCGGGTGAGCGCGGCGAGATCGTCATCACCGGCCCGAACGTGAGCCCGGGCTACTTGCGCCGGCCCGATCTCAGCGCGAAAGCCTTCGCCCCCTATGAATCCCTCGCCGCCTATCGCACCGGCGATTGGGGGCGCGACCGCGATGGCCTGATCTTTTTCGAGGGCCGCATGGATGGCCAGGTGAAGGTGAACGGCTACCGGATCGAGCTTGGCGATCTCGAGGCCAATCTCCGCGCCCTCCCGGAGATTGCCGATGCCGTAGTGCTGCCGGTCACCAAGCAGGAGCGGATCGAATCGCTCGCCGCGTTCATCGTGCTGGCGGTGGAAAAGAAAGGCTCGGATTTTGAAGTCACCGCCGGGCTCAAAAAGTCGCTGGGCGATCGCCTCCCCGCCTACATGGTCCCGCGCAAGTTCCATTACCTCGATTCGTTTCCCATGACCCCAAACGGCAAGGCGGATCGGCGAAAGCTGGCGGAATTGCTGGGGTGAGGGAGGCGCCGCAGCAGACGAGGGGAGCTAGTGACTACGACTACGACTACGACTACGATTAGGATTAAGATTAAGATTAAGATTAAGAGTTAGACCGCCCCGCCCCACCCCTCCCGAATGGTCCCCTACGCCGACTTCCTCTTTTTCGGTCTCATCTTCCTTTACATCGTCCTGCCGACGATCGCGCTCGGCATGTTTGGACGGGCCAATTCGCGCTGGGCGTTGGTGGCTACCATCCTCGTCCTCTGCCTGGTCTTCAGCAGCGATCTGGTGGTGCACCCCGGTGTGGTGGTGCCGGAAATCTGGATTGCCGGCGGCTATGCGCTCTTTGAGGGGTTGGTGGCGCTGGGCTTCCTCCGCTGGAAATCCACCCGCACGTTTTACGCCGCGGTCGGCCTGGCCATTCTGCCGCTCTGCGCTACCAAGTTCGTCCCCTTCTTTCCCGGCGACAATGCCTTCGGTTTCATCGGCATTTCCTATGTCACATTCCGGACGCTGGATGTCATCTTCAGCATCAAGGATGGCGTGATCAAGGCGCTGTCGCCCGCGCAGTTCTTTGCCTTCATTTTCTTTTTCCCCACGGTCTCCTCCGGCCCGATCGATCGCTTTCGCCGCTTCGGCCTGGATTGGGCGCGCATTCGCGGCCGCCCCGAGTTCCTCGAGGACCTCGATGCTTTCATCCAGCGCCTCTTCCAAGGCTTTCTCTACAAGTACATCATCGCCGCCCTGCTGCAGGAGTATTGGCTGAAGGCCGCCGATAAGGACCTCGGCTTCTTTGCCTCGGCGAACTACATGTATGCCTATACCTTTTATCTATTCTTCGATTTCGCCGGCTACACCCATTTCGCGATCGCCTTCTCCCGCCTCTTCGGCATCCGCAGCCCGGAGAATTTCGACAAGCCTTTCCTCGCGAAAAACATCCGCGATTTTTGGAACCGCTGGCACATCTCCCTCTCCTTCTGGTTCCGCGACCATGTCTATATGCGCTTCCTGCTCGCGGCGGCGAAAGGGAAATGGTTCAAGGGCAAACACACCTCCTCCTACCTGGGCCTCTTCCTCACCTTCGGCCTCATGGGCATCTGGCATGGGCTGGAATCCTACTATTTGATCTACGGCGCCTATCACGCCGCGCTCCTCTCCGGCTACGACGCCTTTGCCCGCTGGAACAAGAAATCCAAGTTCTGGCCCGATGGCCCCGTCTGGCGCGCCGCCAATATCGTGCTCACTTTCCACGCGATCGCCTTCGGCCTGCTCATCTTCTCCGGGCACCTGGCTACCAAGCCGCTCCCGCGCCACGAGGAAATCGCCGAGTCCGTCGATTGCCACAAGGTCGTCGGCTGGCTCTGGGACGCCGATCAGCCGCTCACCGCGCTCAATGTCGATATCTATATAGACGACGCCTTCATCGCCCGCGTCCCCGCCAGCGAAATACGCGAAGACAAACGCGAGCGCGGCTACGGTAACGGCGCCCACGGCTTCACCTTCGCGATGCCTGAATGGATCCGCAATGGCCAGCAGCACACCGTCGAGCTCAAGGTCGCCGAAACCGGCAAACCCCTGAAAGGTTCCCCGCAAACCATCACCTGCGAGCCCGGCTCATAGCCCTTTCTCAGTTGCTCGCCGGCACGCCGCGCCGCTTCGTCTTCACCAGCGCCGCCGTCGTCTTTGCCGGGCTGCGCGTGCCACTTTTCGCCGGCGCCTTCTTCCGCTCCGCGTTCTTCGTCAGGCTGGCCTGCAGGATCGCGAGAATGTCCCCCACCATCTCCTTCGGCGCGGCCGGCGCCTTCGCCCCCGCGGGCTTCTTCGCCACCTTCGCCTCGATCATCGCCCGCAGCGCGTCCTGATATTCGTCCGCGTACTTCGCCGGCTCCCACTCCCCGCTCATCGCCTCGATCAGCGTCTTCGCCATGGCCAGTTCCCTCGGCCCCACCTCCGCGCTCGCGTCCCTTAGCCCCTCCGGTTCCAGCACCTCCTGCGCAAAGTGCATCAGCTCCAGGATCAGGAAGAGCCCGTCCGGCTTCACCGCCGCCAGGTACTCCCGGCTCCGGATCGCCACCTTGGCAATCCCGATCTTCCCCGTCTCCGAGAGCGCCTTGTGCAGCAGCGTGTAACCCTTGTCGCCACCCTTCTGCGGCTCCAAAAAGTACGGCTTGCTGAAAAACTTCGGATTCACCGCCGCCAGCTCCACGAAGTCCGTGATCTCGATCGTGTGGGTCGACTCGATCTTCACCTTGTCGAAATCTTCCTCCGTCAGCACCACGAACTTCCCCTTTTCGTACTCGTACCCCTTCACGATCTCCGCGGCCGGCACCTCCGCGCCATCCGCCTCCGCCACCTTCTTCTGCTTGATCAGGCTGTGATCGCTCTGTCGAAGCTGCTTGAACGCCACCTTCTCCTCCCGCGTCGCCGGAAAGACCGCCACCGGGATATTTACCAAGCCGAAGGAGATGGAGCCTTTCCAGATGGAGCGCATAAAAGTTGAGCGGTGTTGAGGGACCACTCTGTTTTCGCTTGTGGCCCTGGGTTTGAGCCGTGTTCAAACTCACACTCCCGCCACGGGGCCCTCTCTGGCGTCTGAGGTCGCAATTCTGAGAGCCTCTGCCAGGGCGGCTTCCCGCTCCAAGCTTTCCTCGCTTCCCGGGTCCTCGCCCGCATAAAACCGCCGCTCACGGCCTATGCTCAAACACACGCTCTCCCTCCTCGCCCTCCTCTTCGCCGCCCAGCTTCCGGCCGCTGAGGACGCCGCCGACTTCCCCCCGCAGCCGCCGGTGCAGGCGCTGAGCCCGGAGGAGGCCCTCAAAACCTTCCAGCTCCCCCCAGGCTACCGCTTGGAGCTGCTGCTCAGCGAGCCGGAGATCAAGGAGCCGGTGCTGATTGCCTTCGATGGCAACGGCCGGATGTTCGTCGCCGAGATGCGCACGTACATGCAGGACATCGATGGGAAGGAGGAGATCATCCCGGTGAGCCGCGTCTCGCTCCACTGGTCGAGCCAGGGCGATGGCAAGTTCGATAAGCACACCGTCTTCGCCGATAAGCTGCTGCTCCCGCGCATTTTGCTGCCGCTCGACCACGGACGCGCGATCATCGGCGAGACGAACACGAACGACCTTTATCTGCACACGGACACGGATGGCGACGGTGTGGCCGACAAAAAGGAGCGCTGGTTTGAAGGCGGCGAGCGCGGCGGAAACCTGGAGCACCAGCCGAATGGCGCACTCTGGGCCATGGATAACTGGCTTTACACCACCTACAATGCGTACCGCCTGCGCTGGACGCCGAAAGGCCCGGTCAAGGAGCCCACCGCCGCGAATGGCGGCCAGTGGGGCCTCACGCAGGACGATCACGGGCAGATTTACTACATAAACGCGGGCGGCGAGCACGGCCCGCAGACCTTCCAGGTCCCCATCGTCTATGGGAGCTTCAATCCGAAAGGGCAATTCAGCGAAGGCTACCAGGAGGTGTTCCCGGCGGTGGGCAAAGCCGATGTGCAGGGCGGCACGCCTCGCTTCCGCCCGGAGGATAAGACGCTCAACCATTTCACTGCGACTTGCGGCGCCGATATTTATCGCGGCGACCGGCTGCCGGCTGAGCTGCGCGGCGATCTCTTTTTTGGCGAGCCGGTGGGCCGGCTGGTGCGCCGCACCAAAGTGACGCGCAAAGACGCCTTCACCACGCTGAGCAACCCTCATCAGGCGCAAAAGTCGGAGTTTCTCCGCTCCACCGACCCGCTCTTCCGCCCGCTCGAAATGAAGACCGCGCCCGATGGCACTCTCTACATCGTCGATATGTATCGCGGCATCATCCAGGAGGGAAACTGGGTGCGCGAGGGGAGCTATCTGCGCAAGGTGGTGCAGCAGCATGCGTTCGATAAAGTGGTCGGCCGCGGCCGCATCTGGCGGCTGGTGCACGAGACCACGAAGCTCGGCCCCCCGCCCGCCATGGAGCAGGAAACGCCCGCCCAGCTCGTCGCCCATCTCGAGCACCCGAACGGCTGGTGGCGCGACACCGCGCAAAAGCTGCTCATCCTCAGCCAGGATCGCACCGTCGTCCCCGCTCTCGGCGCCATGGCGCGCAGCCACAAAAACTACCTCGCCCGCCTGCACGCCCTCTGGACCTTGGAAGGCCTCGAGGCAATCGACGGCGCGATGGTCCGCGAGAAGCTGAAGGACACCCACCCCCAAGTGCGCGCCGCCGCGATCCGCGTCGCCGAGACCCTCACGAAGCTCGGCGATACCGGCCTGCCCGCCGCCGTGCAGCCGCTGCTCAAGGACAAGAGCCCCGAGGTCGTGCTGCAGGCCATGCTCACCGCCAAGCTCCTGAAATGGCCGGAAGCCGACGCCGCCGTGGCGCGGCTCGCGAAAAGCCCCGCACTCGGCGTCCGCACCATCGCCGACCTGATCCTGCACCCGCCGGTAAAGACGAACACCACCCAATTCAACGCGCAGGAGAAAAAGTCCTTCGCCGCCGGTCAGGAAATCTACAACACGCTCTGCGCCGCCTGCCACGGCCCCGATGGCCGAGGCGTCGCCATGGCCGGCGCCGCGCCGGGCATCTCCCTCGCGCCGTCCTTCTACGATTCCAAGACGCTGAAGGGCCACGCCCAAGGCCCGATCCTCGTCCTCCTCCACGGCCTCACCGGCGACATCGACGGCAAAAAATACGAAGGCCAGATGATCCCCATGGCCACCAACGACGACGAGTGGATCGCCAATGTCCTATCCTTCGTGCGCAACAGTTTTGGCAACAAGCTCGGCTTCGTCACCCCTCAGGAAGTGGCCGCCCTCCGCGCCGCCACCGCCCAGCGCACCCAGCCCTGGACCATCGCCGAGCTTCGCGCCGCGCTGCCTCAGCCGCTCCCCAATCGCCCGGCTTGGAAATTCGCCGCCAGCCACAACCCCGTCACCGCCGTGCTCGCCGTCGATGGCAAGCTGGAGACCCGCTACGATACCAAAGCATTCCAGGTCCCCGGCATGTGGTTCCAAATCGAGCTTCCCGCCGAAACCGAAATCGGGGGCCTCACGCTCGAAACCGGCAAGTCCCCCAACGACTACCCGCGCGAGTACAAAGTGGAAGTCTCACCCGACGGCCAAATCTGGACCAAGCCCATCGCCACCGGCAAAGGCTCCGGCTCCACTACCAACATCCACTTCCCCGCCGTCACCACGAAATTCATCCGCATCACCCAGCTCGGCAGTGTGAAAGGCAACTACTGGTCCATCCACGACCTCCAAATATACGCCCCCGCCAAAGTCCCTTCCGCCACCGCCGCGAAACCATAGCCGTCACTCCGGCTCCGCCGTGGTAATGTACTCCACCAAATCCCGAATCTGCCGCTTCGTGAGCGCCTGCCCGAAAATCGGCGGCATCGCGCTCGGCAAGCCGGTGCGCGACGCGATTTGCCTCGTCTTCACCTTGCGTTTCGCCCCATCGGCGATCGAGGTGATCGTCACTTCATCCCGGCTCTCCGTGCTGAGAATGCCGGAAACTACCTCGCCGTTTTTCAAATTGAGCAGGATGTGCGTGAACCCGAAAACGGTCGTCGCATCCGGCACGAGGATCGACTCCAGGATGTATATCCGATCCGTGCGCAATCCGAGCCCCGCCAGCTCCGGCCCGATCTGCCCGCCCTGGCCATTCACCGAGTGGCAGCGGATGCACCCCGCCTGCGGCGCTTCCGCGAAAACTTCGCGCCCGGCGTCCGCGTCGCCGCCTTCCAGGCACTCGCGAAAACGCACCAGCGGATCGTTCGCCTCCGCGCCCGCGCGCTCCCGCTCCGCCAGGCGCGCCTGCAGCGCCGGGCTCCGGTGCTTCGCCGCCGCTTCGAAGAGATCGAGCCAGAGGGGCAGGGGAAGCTGGTCCGCCGCCAACCGGTCGAACTGCGCCAAAAGGAGCTTCTCCGCGCCGGGCGTCTCGAGCCGCCCGAGGACGCTGAGCGCCCGTTGCTGCTTGCCCACGTTCCGTTCCTCGAGCATGCCCGCCGCCCGCGCCAGCCGCTCTTCGGGCGTGGGTCCGACGACCGGCAGATCGGAGGCCGCGAGGCTGTGGGCAATGCTAAGGAGAAAAAAGAAGCGCAGGGCCTTCATCTCGGACAGCGTAGCACACGGGCTACTTCAGCAGCAGCCAAAGCGTCTGCGCCCCGGCGCCCGCGGGAAAATCGGGTTGCTCCGGCTCCACGTGAAAATCCGCGGCGCGGCGTGTCGTCTTGAGGCAGTGGCGGGCGATTTGCTGAAGCTCGCGGCGGGTGAGGCGCGTGCAGTTGGTGGAGAGGAGGAGCGTGGCCGCGGGCGCGGCCACCTCGAGCGCGAGGAGGAGGAGCGTCTCGAAATCGTTCTCCACCTGCCAGCGGCGGCCTTTCGCCCCGCGCGAGAAGGTAGGGGGATCGAGGATGATCGCGTCGAATTTCTCGCCGCGCCGCGCGAGTCGTGGCAGGCGCTCCAGCACGTCGTCCGCCCAAAAAAGGTGGCCTTCGGTGCCGAGCCCGTTGAGTGCGAAATTCTCGCGGCCGCGGTCGAGCGATTTTCCGGAGAGATCGACACTGACCGTCTGCGCGCCCGCCAGCGCCGCCACCACGGAAAAGGCGCACGTGTAGGCGAAGGTATTCAGAAGCCGCGCCGGTTTGCGGCGCCGGAGGCAGGCGCGGTTGTGCCGCTGATCGAGGAAGAGCCCCACCGAGTAGCCCGCCTCGAAATCGATCCCGTAGCGCACGGCAGTTTCCACGGCCTCGGTTTTCGGCGGCAGCGCCGCGTCGCCCGCGAGCAGCACCGGCGCGATGCGCTCCGCGTTCTGCTTCGCCAGAAACTTGCCAAAAACCCGCCGCGCCCGAAAAGCGTTCGCGTCCGACCAGTCGCCAAGCTCTGCCTGCAGCCGATCGCGCGCCGCGTCATTTTTGTATGAGACCAGGACGTCGTCGCCAAAGCGCTCCACCCAGCCATCGTCGCCGCTCGCGAGCCGGCAGGCGGTCGTGCCGGCGGCGGCCAGCGCATGGAATTGCGGCCCGGAAAGCCAGCGCGCGGGCGCCATTTCCTCGACGCGCGGCGAAAATTTCCTCATCCGCGGACAGGAAGACTGTTTGCGCAATTGGGCCTTAACATATACTTTCGGCCACTTTTTCCCCGAACCCTATGCGCATCAAGATCGTTCTCGCCGCCCTCTGCGCGCTTATCTCCTTTTTCTCCAGCCTCGCGCCGGCCCAATCCAGCGCCGATCCCTCGGACGCTTTTCTCAACGCCTACACTACTTTTCAAAAGGCCGAAAAGCAGGAGGCGGCGGGCAATTTCCAGGGCGCTCTCCAGGGCTATCGCGAGGCCGCGCAATTGCTCGACCAGATCGCGCAGCGTAGCCCGAACTGGAATCCGTCCATCATCGATTTCCGCCGCAAGCGCACCGCCGAGGCGATCACCAAGGTGCAGTCGCGCATCACGCAGGGTGGGGGAGCGGTCCCGGAACCGGGCGCCGTCATCCCGGGTTTTCCGCCGCCCAGCAATGAACCGCCCCTGCCGGGCGATGGAAACGTCATCCTTCCCGACGAACTCCCGGCGGCGCCCAAGAGCACCGGTCCGCGCACCCGCGGCACGACGCCACGCGGCGGCACCCCGCTCGATCCGATCCAGGAGATCCAGGACCGCATGGAGCGTCTGCGGCAGGAGTCCGTGTCGCTCAATGAGGAACTGAGCAAGGTGAAGGCCGACCGCGACCGCCTGAGCAAGGAGAAGGAAGCCGCCGAGAAAGGGCGCATCGATGCGGAGGAGAAACAGAAGCTGCTCCTGCGCCGCGCCGATCTCGCCGAGAAGGCCCTGAACGACGCGCGCAATCGCGACGCTTCGGACTCCGAAGCGATCCAGGTCCTCCAAACCCAGCGCGACAAGCTGCGCCGGGAACTGCGCGACCTGGCGATCGAGCGCGAGGCCGCGGAGGAAGTGCGCGAGCAGATCGCTTCGCGCCTGGCCATCACCCAGAAGCGCGCCGAGTCCCTCAAGAACGAGCGCGATGCCGCCGTGTCCACCAGCAAGACGGCCACCGCCGAGGCGTCCAAGTCGCAAAACGCCGTGGAGGCCCGCGTAGCCGCCGCCGAGAAGAAGGCCGATGCCGCCATCGCCGATGCCGCCAAGCGCGTGGAGGCGGCGCTGAAAGAGCGTGACGAGCTTGGCACGAAGCTGGCGCTGGTGATCAAGGAGCGCGACGACGCCCGGCAGCAGGTCACCAAGCTGAAGGAGGCGCAAAAGCAGGTGGATAACCTGATGACCGAAAATTCGCGCCTGATGGCCAAGCTGACCGAGGCCGAAAAGCAGATCGTCGAGTTCAAGGCCGAAGGCGAGCGCAAGGACGTGGCCATCGCCGACCTGAAAAAGGAAGTGGGCAACGTGAAAAAGCAGCTCGCCGATACGCAAAAGCAGAGCGCCACCTACCAGACGCAGATGGCCGACCTGCAGGCGAAGCTCGAAAGCACCGGCAAAGAGCTCACCGTGCTCAAGACCGATTCCGCGGCCACGGTGGTGGAGAAGAAGAAGATGACGGAGGAAAACGAGCTGCTGCGCGGGATCATCTACCGCCAGATGAAGGCCGAAGCGCGCCAGGCGATCACCCGCAAGGAGGTGCTCGATTCCCTCGCCAAGCTCGACGTGAAATCGAAAGACTTGCTCAAGAAGATCGATCTGCTTGGCCAGAAAACGCTGATCCTGACCGACAAAGAGCGAAAGCTTTTCAAGAAGCCGCAGGTGGATATCGCCGACAACGAGATCGCCATGGTTTCGCCCTCCAACGCTGCCCCCGCGCCGGCTGAACCCAAGGAGCAGCCGCTCCCCGAGCCCGCGCTCCCCGCGCTGGCCCCGCCCGTCGCCCCTGCACCGGAACCCGTGAAAGTAGCGAAGCTGGAAGAGCCGAAAACGCCGCCGCCACCCGCGCCCGCGCCCGCGCCTGCGCCGGAGCCCGCTCCCGCTCCGCCGAAAGCCCTTTCCCTCGACATCACCGGCGGCGAGCCCGCGCTGGACCTTTCCCTGCCGCCGCCGCCCGCGCCGACTACCGCGCCCACGCCCGTGAAGACCGAGGAAAAGCCTCCCGCCGATCAACCGACCGCCTCCGCCGAGACTCCCGCCGGAGGCAGCGGCCGCGGAGAGGCAACCACGATGGCGGCCATGTCGCGCGATGTTTCCAAGCTCCCGCCCGACCTGATGGCCTTTGTTCAGGAAGGCAAGGAGCAGTACGAGCGCGGCAATTTCCGCGAGGCCGAGAAGGCCTACGAGAGGGTGCTCCTCAAGGCGCCCTCGAATCTCTACGCGCTCTCAAACCTGGGCGTGGTTCGCTTCCGCGCCGGCAAGCTCAAGCTCGCGGAGGAAGCGTTCAAGAAAGCGATCGCGATCGCTCCGGAAGACAGCTTCTCGCACTGCAAGCTGGGCGCGGTCTACTACAGCCAGGCTCGATACGACGAAGCCGTGAACGAGCTCACGAAGGCGCTCGCCATCGATCCCAAGGATTCCGTGGCCCACAACTATCTAGGCATCACCGCCAGCCAAAAAGGCTGGCCCGAAGCGGCCCAGAAAGAGCTCGAAGCCGCCGTCGCCCTCGACCCCAATAACGCCGACGCGCACTTCAATCTCGCCGTAGTCTTTGCCACCCAGCAGCCGCCGAACAAAGAGCGGGCGCGGGAGCATTACAAGAAGGCCGTCGAGCTGGGCGCCGAGGCCGATAGTTCCCTCGAGGCGCTGATCAAATAAACACGAAGGCGGTTTTCCCGCATTGCATAGCCGCCGTGAGGGCGAGCGCTTCGTTGGCTTTGGCGAGGGGGAGGCGGTGGGTGACGGTTTCGTGGAACGGGAAGCGGTCGCGGTTGGCGGTGAGGAATTCGAGGGCCTGGCGGAGGTGGCGGGGCTCGCTGGACCAGGAGCCGAAGAGCTGGAGCTGCTTGCGGGTGATGGTGTGGAAGTTGAAGGAGACCGGGCCGGCGTCGCAGTAGTGGCCAAGGACGAGGTATTTGCCGCCATCGCGGCAGAGCTCGACGCCTTCCGGGACGGCGGCGGGGACGCCGGCGCACTCGAGGACGACGTCGGCGCCGTAGCCCCGGGTGAGCTGGCGGACGCGGTCGAGGCGGGCGGCGGGGTCCGGGAATTCGGCGAGGTCGATGGTGTGATCGGCGCCGAAACGGCGGGCGGTTTCGAGGCGGTGGGCAGGCGCGCCAATGACGATGACTTGGGCGGCGCCGGCGCTTTTGGCGACGGCGAGGGCGGCAAGTCCGACAGGGCCGGCCCCCTGCACGACGACGCTGTCGCGCCACGCGATCCCGGTGCGCTCGACGCCGTGGATGGCGGTGAGAAGCCCGCAGCCGGCGCCGATAACGGACTCGGTGGGAAGCTCGTCGGGGATTTTGAAGAGGGTGGTGCGCGGCGCGAGGTAGTGAAACTCCGCGTAGCCGCCGAGGAGGTGCGGCGGCTGCTCGCAGCCGCAGCCGATGCCGTAGGCGCGGCGTTGCGGGCAACGGGTGGGCTGGCGTTTCTCGGCGCAGTAGAAGCACGTGCCGCAGGAGATGGCGGAGTTCCAGGCTACGCGATCGCCGAAGCGGAGCGGCTGCCCGGTCCAATCGCGGTCGACGCCGGGGCCAAGCTCTTCGATGCGGCCGACGGTCTCGTGTCCCATGATAGCGGGGAGGGTCATGGGAAGCTCGCCTTTCCAAAGGTGGACGTCGGTGCCGCAGATGCCGGCCATTTCAGTGCGGACGAGGACGGCGCCGGGCTCGAGAGCGGCGGGGAGCGGGTACTCGCGGAGCTCGAGCGGGGCGTGGAAGGCGGTGAGGACGGAGGCCTGGGCGGTGCGCATGGGGGGAAGGGTTTTGTGGCGGAGAAATGCAAAGTGCAAAGTGCAAAGTGCAAAGTGCAAAGTGCAAAGTGCTAAAGTGGGCGCGGCGCGGTTTTCGCTCGCGCGGCGTGGGGGGCGCGCGTAGATACGCTGCCCCCGATTGAAAATTATGGAAGCTGCTCCACGCATCTTAAAAGTAGGACTTCCCTCCGGCTCTCTCCAGGAGCCGACGTTTGCGCTTTTTGCCAAGGCAGGGTTTCACATTTCCGGGGCGAGCCGCTCTTACAAGCCGCAGGTGGACGACCCGGAGCTGGTAATCCGGCTGCTGCGCGCGCAGGAGATTTCGCGCTACGTGGAGCATGGGTTTCTGGATTGCGGGCTCACGGGGCGCGACTGGATCGAGAACAACGGCTCGGACGTGGCGCGGCTGTGCGAGATGACTTTTTCCAAGGCGAGCGCGAAGCCGACGCGGTGGGTGATCGCGGTGCCGGAGGATTCGCCGATCCGCCGCGTGGAGGATTTGCAGGGGAAGGTGATCGCGACGGAGGCGGTGGAGCTTACCCGGCGATTCCTAACGTCGAAGGGAGTGAAGGCGGAGGTGGAGTTCTCGTGGGGCGCGACGGAGGTGAAGGTGCCGGACCTGGTGGACGCGATCGTGGACGTGACGGAAACGGGGTCGTCGCTGCGGGCGAACAAGCTGCGGATCCTGGAGACGATCATGGAATCGTCGCCGCAGGTGATCGCGAATCACGGCGCGATGAAGGACGAATGGAAGCGCGCCAAGATGGAGCGGCTGGTGCTGCTGCTGGAGGGCGCGCACGCGGCGCGGGATAAGGTGGGCCTGAAGATGAATCTGCCCGAGGGAACGCTGCCCGCGCTGCTGGAGGCACTCCCCGCGCTCGGCAGCCCGACCGTTTCGCAACTGGCGAAGGCCGGCTGGATCGCGGTGGAAACGATCATCGATGAGCGCGTGGTGCGGGAGATCATTCCGCGGCTGAAGCAGCTCGGGGCGGAGGGGATTATCGAGTATCCGCTGAACAAGGTGGTGTATTGAGGCGCGAGTCGGCGCGCACTTTTTTTGAGTGGTTTTGCCGCGAGCGGCGTCTCAGGCTTCACCCATTCAATTCATATGAGCATCCCCGCCTCACTCCGTGTCGCTGCCATCGCCCTCCTGAGTCTTGCCGCCACTTCGGTTGCCGATCCGGCGGCATGGGTGGGCAAACCGCTGCCGAGCCTCGGCTTGCAGTATCTGGACAAAGCGCCCGAGCTGAAGGGGAAGCCGGCGATCGTGGAATTCTGGGCTACTTGGTGCCCGCCCTGCCGGAAGAGCATTCCGCACCTGAACGAGCTGTATTCCAAGTACAAGGACAAAGGGCTGAACATCGTGGGGATATCGGATGAGGATAGGAGTACGGTGGAGAAGTTCCGGAAGACGACGCCGATGGATTACGCGGTGGGGCTCGATAAGGGAAATAGCCTCGGGCAGAAGTTTGGCATCACGGGGATTCCGCATTCCTTTGTGGTGGATAAGAGTGGGAAGATCGTGTGGCAGGGACACCCGATGACGCTGAAGGAGACGACGATCGAAGAGGTGCTGAAGTAGGGGTCAGCACTTCTATGAGATGAGGCTGGCGCGGGGGAGGGGAGGTTTGGCAGCTTGTGGCTCCCCTCATGCATTGGCAGCAGATTTACGATCCCCTCGGCGGCCTTTACCTGTCCGCGCTGGTGGCGGCGATCCCAGTGATCGTGCTGCTGGCGCTGCTGGCCGTTTGGCATGTGCGGGCGCATTGGGCGGCGCTGGCGGGGCTGGGGTGCGCGATGGCGCTGGCACTGGGCGTGTATGGGATGCCGGCGCAGATGGTGCTGGCGTCGGCGGGGTACGGCGCGGCGTTCGGGCTGTTTCCGATCGGGTGGATCGTGATCAATGCGATCTTTGTCTATGAGCTGTCGGTGGCGACGGGGCAATTCGAGGTGCTGAAGCGGCAGGTCTCCGGGTTGGCGAGCGACCGGCGGCTGCAGGCGCTGCTCATCGCGTTTTGTTTTGGGGCGTTTATCGAGGGGTCGGCCGGGTTTGGGGCGCCGGTGGCGATCACCGGGGCGCTCATGATCGGGCTCGGGTTTCACCCGCTGCAGGCGGCGTGCCTGGCGCTGATCGGGAATACGGCGCCGGTGGCGTTCGGCTCGCTGGGCATCCCGCTGGTGACGCTGAGTAAGGTGACGGGACTTGATCTGTATGCGCTGAGCGCGATGACCGGGCGCCAGCTTCCGCTGTTTTCGTTCATCGTGCCTTTTTGGCTGATCGCGGTGCAGGCCGGGTGGCGCGGGATGTGGCAAGTGTGGCCGGCGTGTTTCGTCACCGGATTGAGCTTTGCGATCATGCAATGCCTGGTGAGCAATTTGCATGGGCCATGGCTGGTGGACCTGGCGGCCTCGCTGACTTCCATGGCCGCGCTGGTGTTGCTGCTGCGCGTGTGGCAGCCGAAGCATAGCGAGGAGATGGACGGGAAGAGCACCGCGGAGCCGGAGCGGAGCGGCGACTCCCGGTTGCGCGCGTGGGTGCCGTGGATCTCGCTCTCGGTGTGCGTGTTTTTGTGGAGCCTGCCGGCGATCAAGGATGCGCTGAATGGGATTTCCTCGCCGAAATGGAGCGTGCCGTGGCTCGATGGCGCGGTGGTGAAAGTGCCGCCGGTGGTGAAAGAGCCGAAGCCGGAGGAGGCCGTCTTCGCGTTGAATTGGCTCACGGCGACGGGCACCGCGCTGCTGCTTTCGGGGATCATTTCGGGCTTGGTGCTCGGGTTGAAGCCGGCGGCGCTCGCGCGGCTCTACTGGCGCACGCTGATGCGCGTGCGGATTTCGCTGCTCACGATCGGGCTGATGCTCGCGCTCGGCTTCACCACGCGATTTAGCGGCTCGGATACGACGATGGGGCTGGCCTTCGCCACCACCGGGTGGCTCTTCCCATTTTTCTCGCCGCTGCTCGGCTGGCTCGGCGTGGCGCTCACCGGGAGCGATACCTCGTCGAACGTGCTCTTTGGGAACCTCCAGCAAGTCACGGCGCAGCAGTTGGGGCTCTCGCCGATTCTCACCGCGGCGGCGAATTCTTCCGGCGGCGTGATGGGCAAGATGATCGACGCGCAGAGCATCGTGGTGGCGAGCGTGGCGGTGGCCGGGCCGGGTGAGCGCGTGCCGGTCGGGGTGATTTTGCGCAGTGTGTTTTGGCACAGTCTGGCGCTGGCCATCCTCGTCGGATTTTGGATCATGGCGATCGCCTACCTCTTCCCCAGCCTCATCCCCCAATGAAAACGACCGCACTTCTGCTCCTCACCGTCTTTGTCGGCGCCACCGCTTTTGCCGCCGACGATACCGAGGCGGCCTGGTACGCCAAGGTCGCGCCTGGCCTGCGCAAATCGCCCGCCTTCGCCTATGTGAAGGAAGACCCGAAACTGCCGCGCGTGCTGATCATCGGCGACTTCGATCTCGATCGGCTACACGCCGACCGTGCGTGAGCTGCTCATGGGGAAGGCGAACGTGCTGCGCATTCCGGCCAACGGCTCTTCCACGGATTTTGGCGTGCAGAAACTGGATGAATGGCTCGGCGAGGGACCGTGGGCGGTGATTCATTTCAACTGGGGGCTGCACGATTTGAAGCATTGGAAGGATGGCAAGATGGACCCGGCGGGCCCGCAAGTGAGCACGCTCGAGCAGTACGAGAAAAACCTCCGGACGATCGTGGCGCGCTTGAAGCAGACGAAAGCGAAGCTGATTTGGGCCAGCACCACGCCGGTGCCGGAAGGCTCGCCCGGCCGCGACGCGGGCGAGGAGAAGATGTACAATGCCGTGGCGGCGAAAGTGATGAAGGAAGAAGGCGTGACGATCAACGACCTGGCGTCCGGGGTGGCGCCGAAACTAGGCGAGCTGCAAAAGCCGAAAAATGTGCATTTCCTCCCGGCGGGTGACAAGGCGCTCGGCGAGCAGGCCGCGGCGACGATCGAGAAAGCGCTGTAAAATTAAACATTATGCGTAACCTAGTACTCTCCCTTTTCGCCCTTCTCCTCGCGGCGCCGCTGCTGGCGGAGGAGGCCCCGCTGAATCAACTCACCGAGGCGGAGAAGGCCGCGGGGTGGCAGTTGCTTTTCGATGGCAAAGATGCCTCGAAGTGGTGGCGCGGGTTCAAGAAAGAGACGCTGCCGGAGCAGTGGAAAGTGGAAGAGGGCGCGCTGGTGCGGCACGGCGGGGGCGACATCATCACGAAGGAGCAGTTCGATAGTTTCGAGCTGGCGATCGATTGGAAGATTAGCGAAGGCGGCAATTCCGGGATCATGTTCAAGGTGGTGGAAGGGGATGAGCGCCCGCCCTTCACGGGCCCTGAGGCGCAGATTCAGGATGACGACAAGGGACACGATCCGCAGAAGGCGGGCTGGATGTACGCGCTTTACCCGGCGAGCGTCCGCACCACCAAGCCGGCGGGGGAGTGGAACCATTTCGTGTTGAAATGCCAGCGGACGCCGGCGGGAACCTACCAATGCGAGCATTGGATGAATGGAACGAAATACGTGTCGTACGAGATTGGGTCGGCCGATTGGAACGAGCGGGTGGCGAAGACGAAATTTGCGGGGAAGGAGAATTTTGGCAAAGCGGCCAAGGGGCACATTTGTTTGCAGGACCACGGGAACATTGTCGCGTTTCGCAATATCAAAATACGGGCGTTGCCGTAGCGAGACGCCACCCGACAGGTTCGACGCCGTTCGGGGTCGGTCGCCATCTCCCACCAACCGTGGGCTGTCGCCCACGGCTATTCGTGTTTAGCCCCTGCGGGGCTGGGGCGGGGGGCTGAGGCGAAAACACGCCGGCGAAGAAGGAGCGCGAGTGCGCTAAAGGCAGCGCATAAATAGGCGAACCAATTCCCGTACCGCGAATAGAGCGTGAGGCGCGGGGTGGCGGGGATTCTGGCGAGGCCGCTGGCGACGGTGGAGATGAAGGGCTCGCACCAGCGGTCGACGCGGCCTTGGGGATCGATCCAGCAGGTGACGCCGGTGTTGGCGCAGCGGAGCAGGGGGCGGCGGTTTTCGACGGCGCGGAGGATGGAGTTGGCGAGGTGATCCTCGGCGCCGGCGGAATGGAGAAACCAGCCGTCGTTGGTGATATTGACGAGCATTTGCGCGCCTTTGCGGACGAGCGCGCGCGGGATGTTCGGCACGGTGTCTTCGAAGCAGACGAGCGCGCCGACGCGCACGGCGGGGTCGGGCAGGGTGAAGACGGTAAAGTGTTTGCCGACGCCAAGGTCGCCGGGGACGAGGTTCGTGACGCCCGCGGGCATGAGGAAGCGGAAGGGGACGTATTCGCCGAAGATAACGAGGTGCCGTTTGCGGTAGGCTTCGTGGCGCGCGCCTTTTTCGGTGAAGAGGAGGGCGGAATTGAAGACTTCGAGCTGCGTCGGGTTGCGCGGGTCGAAGTCGGGCTCGAGCGAGCCGAGGAGCAGGCTGAAATCGCCGCGCGCGGCTTCCTGGCGGAGGAAGCGCTGGTTGTTTTCATCGGCGAAAATGCCGCGGGGGTAGCGGCCTCGGGCCAGACGATGAGCTGCGGATCCATCGCGGCGGCGAAGGCGTTCAAACGCGAATACTCCTCGAAGACGGTTTCCTCGTGCTGGACGGGATCGCCGAATTTCAGGTCTTCCGGGATGTTTGGCTGGAGCACCGCGACGCGGAGCGGGACCGTTTTTTCCGCGGGCGCGAAAAGCTCGCGCACGCCGTAGGCAAACACGGCGGCGATCAGGGCCATGGTGGCGGAGAATTCCCAGCGGACGCGCTTCAGGAAGGCGGGGCCGAATTCGGCGGCGAGCCGGCGCACGATGACGACGCCCATTACATTCGTGAAGGCGGCGAGCCACGAGGGTCCATGAGCGCCGGTGAGTTCGGCGATCTGGATCATCGGAATGTCGTTGCGCATGGCGACGGCGAGGGAGTTCCAGCCGAAGCCGGAGAACAGCCAGCCGCGCACCCATTCGCCCGCGACCCACAGGCTGGCCGCCGAGGCGCCGATGGCGAGATTGCGCAAGGAGGAGGTGAAACTGCCGGGGCCAGGCTTGACGAGCAGATGGAGGAAGCAGGTCCAGAGGCCGAAGTAAACGGCCATGTAGAGGGCCAGCAGCAGCGGCAGGCCATGGAGCGCGGGCTCGCTGAAGAGCGCGCCCAACGAAGCGAGCCAGTGAAAGGTGCCGGTGAAAAAGATCAGCCCCGCGACGTAGCCGAGCAGAAAAGGGCGCGCCCAGCGGAGCGTCCGGCCCACTCGCGTGCGGGCGGGCGGAACGGCCGCCCGCGGCCACCATACGGCTGCTGCCAAAGGCGCGAGCGCGATCCAGACAAGCCAGCCTTCCTTGAAGGGCGGGAAGCAGAAGATTAGCAGCCCGCCGCTAAGGACGGCGAGCAGCCAGGGCCAGCCGCCCCAGGCGAGGAGCGGCCGATTGCTCGACCGGGCAGGCTGGAAGCCTGCACCACAATCGCTCGGCGGCGACTGGCTCAACATCCCTGCCGGCGGCTCACGGCTTTTCCCCTTCGCCCTCGGGCGCCGTCTCCTGCTCGAGCAACGGCGCGGGCTGATCGAGGATGACGATCTCCGCAGGCGTGACGAAATCGGAGGGGGCTTCCTCGGCCAGCGATTCGGCGCCGGGCAGGATCGCCTGCTCGCCGGAGCTGTAGGAGAGCGCAATCTCCGGCAGCGGCTCGGCGGAATGCTCCTGCAGGCTCGTAGCGGGCGTGCTGAGGCCGGCGTCGCCGGAGGGCTCGGGTGCGCCTTCTTCGCCGCTCATGGTGGCGGCGGGCGCTTCGGTTTCCGGCGTGACGACGACCGGCTCCATGACGGCTCCCGCGGACTCTTCGCCGCCAAGGCTGCCGAGGGGCGGCTCGCCGGGCGTGGTGTCTTCGGATTCCAGGGCGCCGGTGGTTGGCTCGGTCAGATTGGCCGGCTCTGACTGATCGGACGGGTCGGTGTGGCTCATGGCGGAAAGAACATCGCCACTCGACTCGGCAGCGGCGGTGAGCGCGGCTTCCTCGTCGCCCGGGCCTTCGTCTTCTTCGGCCGCTTTGCGCCCGCCTTTGGCACCGGCCTTGGGCGCGGGAGCTTGGGGCGCGAGCGGCAGGTCGAGCGTGGCATCGTGGAATTCGATGACGTGCCCGGCGTGGATGAGGTACATCAGGTCGCGGGCGAGCGCTTCTTTCTCGGCCTCCTTCTCCGGCGTGTCGTGTTGCTCGCCGAGGATTTTCGTCGCAAGCATGCGGCGCGTGCATTTGGGCGTGGACTCCACCACTTGCAAAATCGCCGTGACACTGGACGACATCGCTTCGCCAGCCTGGTGCCGCTGCGGCTTGTTCGCCGAGACGTAGAGGATGCGCTTGCGGTGCTTGAAGAAGTGCAGCCCCTGCTCGACGAGGTACGGGCGCAACTGGTTCACGAGGCCGCCGGGGAAGCCTTTCTCGCGCTCCCACGCATCGCGCAGCATGAAGGAAAGTGCGCGATCCGGCAGCGCGCGGCTCGACGGGCCCGAGCACTCGAGCGAGAGGCCGGCCTTGATGATCCCGCGCAGATAGGTGGTGCGGAAATGCTGCTCCACTTCCGCGATCGTCTTGAATTCCAAGGGGGTCTCTTCCTTGCGCGTCTTCCACGTGGTGCTGGAGCGGGCCTGCTCTTTCCAGTCGTTGATCGTCTGCTCGTCGGTGCGAATTTCCACGTCCTGGTAGAGGAAATCCTGGAACGACATGCGGCGGGAAAAACGCTCCTCGTAAATGCGGCGGAGCGCCGGCTGGTAGGAGTGATAGCTCGTCGGGCCGAGGAGGGCGCCGGTGCTGCGGGAGCGCGCCACGTTGCTGAAATTGCCCTTGATCGGCTCCCCCTGCACGCTCACCTCCTCGTAGTATTCTTCGCGCGAGGAGGCGAAAGCGGCGCGCTCCAGCGCCGCCTGGTCGAGGGCGATCGGGCCATCGCCCACCTGGTAAAGCACGACAGTGGGATCGAGCGAGCTGATGCGCACGCGGTGCCGCTCCGGCTTCTCGAGAAAGAGACGGCCGGTGCCGAACAGCGGATACGCGCGGCCGCTCTGGCGGATCTGGCGCGCGATGCCGGCCGCGCCGCCGGGCTCCGGCAGAAATTCGATCTTCACCTTGGGAGGCGGCGCCTGAGGCGGACGCTCCCGCGGCTCTTCGCGACGCGGACCTCGGTCTTCGCCACGGCGTTCGCCGCGCGGGCCTCCGCCAGCGGCTCGCGGGCCTCCGGGGCCGCCTCCGGGCCCACCGCCCGGGCCGCGACGGTCACCACGCGGCGGGCCACCCGGGCCGCGCGGACGGTCGCCGCCGCCAGGCCTTGCGCCCGGCCGTCTGCCGCCGGGTCCGGGGCGGCCGCCACCGGGCGCGCCGCCGCGGCGTGGACCGCGATCGCCACGATCGCCGCGGCCACGGGGGCCGCGGTCTTCGGTTTCCCCCTCGTAGTCGGCATAGCGCGACGGCTTCGGCTCTTCTTTGAGCCAATCGGGCAGGAACTTCAGGTCCAGCTCAGGGGGAGTTTCACTCATAAAAATGCGCTTACTAATCGTGGGCGGGGGTGGAGGCGAGCGCTGAATTTTCCACGCTCTTTCCAGCGGGGAAAAAAAACGACATTGTTGTTGCCATCCCTCCCTGCCAGTTCTAAAGCAGACCCCCTAACTCAACCCGCATTCAGCAACCCGCAACCCGCTTTTTTTATATGTCCGACAAATCGATCGAGGAGAAAGTGAAAGACATCATTGTCGAGCAACTCGGCGTGAATCCCGAACAGGTCACCCCCACGGCTTCGTTCATCGAAGATCTGGGCGCCGATTCGCTCGACACCGTCGAGCTCGTGATGGCCTTCGAGGAAGAATTCAACGTGGAAGTGCCCGATGAAGACGCCGAGAAGCTCCAGACCGTGGGCGACGTGGTGAAGTACATCGGCGACAAGACCAGCGGCTCGGCGGCGTAGTACGCCCGCCGGCGCCGGTAGCACGAAAAGAACCCGTTCAAAGGCACGGCGATGAGCCGTGCCTTTTGCGTCTCGGTTACGAAAACCGCCCTGGGCGAACGCGGTTTACAGTTCCTCGTGGCGGGTTGCCAGTTGCGGCTCGCTCGCGAGCGCCAGGCAATCCTCAACGCGCTGAAGGCGGAGAGTGACCGCCAACTGCTCGAGCTGATTCGCCGGCGGCTGGCGTTGCCGCTGGAAAAACGGATGAATTTTCTGCGCGTGCGCCTGTCGGGCGGCGGTTCGGCGCTTTAAGGGGGCGCCGATTCGCCGAGCGGCGAACAAACCTCGAACTCCACGAGGCATCGCGAATAGTCTCGGCAGCGATGAACCCCCTTTCGCTCCTCCCACTTGCCCTGTTCGCCGCGGCGCTGCTCGCTCCAGCGCGCGCGGATGTTTCCCTGCCTTCGCTGTTTTCCGATCACGCGGTGTTGCAGCGGGGGCAGACGGTGCCGGTGTGGGGCTGGGCGGATCCGGGGGAAGAAGTATCGGCGAGCTTTGGCGGACAGACGATGGCGACGAAGGCGGGCGCGGACGGGAAATGGCGCGTGGAGCTGCAGGATTTGAAGACGGGGGAGGTGGCGGCGCTCACGGTGAAGGGCCGGAATACGATCACGGTGAGCGATGTGCTGGTGGGGGAGGTGTGGCTTTGCGCGGGGCAATCGAACATGGGTTTTCGGGTGAGCCGGGCAGCGAATTTCGCGCAGGAAAAGGCGGCGGCCGATCAGCCGCAGATTCGTGTTTTCACGGTTTACTCCATCGGCGCGGATGAGCCGCAGGAGAAGTGCGTGGGCAAGTGGGTGATCGCGACGCCGGAGACGGTGGGCGAGTTTTCGGCGGCGGCTTATTTTTTCGGGCGCGAGCTGCACGCGAAGCTGCAGGTCCCCTGCGGGATGATCAATTCATCGGTCGGCGGCACTCCGATCGAAGCGTGGACGAGCTTGGAAGCGCAGCGCGGCGTGCCGGAGGTGAAACCCATTTTCGAGAGCTGGGAGCAGAGATTCGCGGCCTTCGATCCGGAGAAGGCGAAGGCGGATAACGCGAGGCGCAAGGCCGCCTATGAGGTCGCGGCGGCGCGGGCGAAGGCCGAGGGCAAGCCGGTGCGCGGGTTTCGGCCGGTGCCCGATCCGAGGGCCGACCCGAAGCGGCCGGTGAATCTCTTCAACGGCAAGATCGCGCCGCTGATCCCGTTCGCGATTCGGGGAGCGATTTGGTATCAGGGCGAAAGCAATGCCACGAACGCCGCGAGCGGGCTGGCATACCGCAAGCAACTGCCGCTGCTGGTGGAGGACTGGCGCAAGCGCTGGGGCTACGAGTTTCCGTTTGCCTGGGTGCAACTGCCGGAGCTCATGCGCGGCGATTCGCAGGGGTGGTGCCTGGTGCGCGAGGCGATGCTGCAGGCGCTGAAGCTGCCGCGCACCGGCATGGCGGTGACGCTCGGGCTCGGCGAATTGCACGACATCCATCCGCCACGCAAACAGGAAGTGGCGCAGCGCCTCGCCGCGTGGGCGCTGGCGGAGGTGTATGGACAAAAGGGCGCGTGGGGCGGGCCGCTCTACGCTTCGCACGAGATCGCGGGGGATAATGTCACGATCAGCTTCACGCACACCGAGGGCGGGCTCGTGGCCAAGGACGGCGACTTGAAGGGGTTTCTCGTCGCCGGCGAGGACCGAACTTGGAAGCCCGCCACGGCGAAGATCGTGGGCGCGAAGCTCGTGGTCTCGAGCGCGGAAGTGAAGTCGCCGGTCGCGGTGCGTTATGCCTGGAAGGACAATCCGGAATTCAATCTCTACAATGGCGCGGGATTTCCTGCGTCGCCGTTCCGCACCGATGATTGGACGGTCTCGGATCCAGCCGCGGCCCCGGCTCGCAAGTAGGCTTGGGAACCTCAAACTGTTATCGAACTATGAATAAGCTTTTTTCGCGATTCATCGCCCACGGGCTCCTCCTCGCCTTCGCCTTCTCCGCCGCGGCGGGTCTGGCGGATAAGACGCTCGATATTTACTGGATCGATGTGGAAGGCGGCGGGGCGACGCTCATCGTCACGCCGGCGGGCGAATCGGTGCTGATCGATTCGGGGAATCCGTTTGAGCGCGATCCGGGCCGCATTCACAAGGTGGCCACGGAGGTGGCCGGCTTGAAGAAGATCGATCACCTCGTGACCACGCATTGGCACCTCGATCATTTTGGCGGCGCGGCGGAGCTTTCGGCGCTCATTCCCATTGGGCGGGTACATGATAAGGGCATCCCGGAGACCGACCCGGACAACCGTCCGGACGATCAGCGCTGGCCGCTCACGATCGCGCCGTATCGCAGCTTCAAGGCGGAGGGGCGGAACGTCATCCGTGCCGGCGGTGAGATCGTGCTCCGGCAGGAGGCCGGCAGCCCCAAGCTGGTGTTGCGCTGCCTGGCGGCGAACCAGAAGTTTGCGGAAGCGCCCGCGGGCGCGCCGGCGAATGCGCTCAGCAGCATGCATCAGCCGAAACCGGAAGATAAGAGCGACAACGCCAACTCGGTCGCGCTGCGGCTCGACTTCGGCGGATTTCGCTTTTTCGACGGCGGCGATCTGACCTGGAATGTGGAGGCCGCGCTGGTCTCGCCGGTCAATCGCGTTGGCCACGTCGATGTCTACCAAGTCAATCATCACGGGCTCGATGTGAGCAATAATCCGGTGTTCGTCCACAGCCTCGCGCCGACCGTCTCGGTGATGAACAATGGCCCGAAGAAAGGCACCGGCGCATCGACGGTCGCGGCGCTGAAAAGCTCGCCGGGCATCCAGGCGATGTATCAGGTGCACAAGAACGTTCGCCCGGATTCCGAGAACAACACCGCCGACGAGCACATTGCCAACCACGACGAAAACTGTGCGGCGAACTACCTCAAGCTGACGGTTGCGAAGGATGGCAAAAGCTACACGATCGCGATTCCGGCAAGCGGGCACACGCGCAGTTTTCAGACGCGAAATTGAGCTGAGGATCAGGGGTTCCGCCGCGTTGGGAAAATGATTCACCGCTGACTCAGAAACTCTTCGAGGGTCAGCCCGATGTCCTCGATGATCTGGCGCAGGAGCACAGGCGAAACGTCTCTGCCAGGATGATTCGGAACGGTCATACAGCGCCCGTCCGTGTGGCGAACTGCATGTGTGAGCCACGCTGCCGGACGAGTGCGAAACCCATCGACTCCAAGACGCGGCAGACCTCGCGCGGCTTGAGGACGGGTGGCTTGGGCATGCGCTACGTCGCGACGCTAATGCTTTGGGTGCCGACGAACTCGGCCTCGCCGTCCTCGAGAAGCATCTCGATGACTTCGCGGAGGTTGTGCCGCAGCTCATCGAGGGATTCGGCCTGCGAATGAGCGCCGGCAAAACCAGGCACGAAACCTACGTAAAGACCGGTCTCGGAACAACGCTCGATGACTGCGGTAAAGGCCTTCATGGGTGAAACGGTATGGCGATGGGTGCTATGGGTCAACGCACGCATCGCGACGAGGGCCGAAACTTCGAAGTGGATGAAGGGCGAAAGCCGTCGGGCTGCTCACTTTGCCGGACGCGCGACGAGGATGCCGGCGTTGCGGCGGAACTTGTAGAGGTACGTGGAGATGCGCGCATCGAGGATGACTTTGCCCTCGTTGCGCGGAGAGGATGCGTGCATGAAATGGACGCCATCGGCCTGCCGCACGGCGAGGCCGACGTGCGAGGTGCCGATCTTCCCGCCATCGTACGTGGTGATGCCGATGATGTCGCCGGATTTGAGGGCGCCTTCGATCCTCGCCACGCGATCCTTCGGGATGTGGTAGAGGCCGCCGCGCAGTACCGATTGTTCCATCTCGCGGATGCCGGAGCGCAGGGAGGGGTTGTTGCGTATGTAGCGATAGGAGCGCCAGTTCACCGTCATCTCCACGGCGGATTGCGGCGCGCGCACGCCGCCGAGTTGCCTGGTGAGATCGTTCACGAGGCCGCGGCGATCGTTGTCGCGCAGCCATTCTTCCAGGTAGTGCAGGCGCGAGAGATAGCTCCCGTTGCATTCGCCGCCGCGGTAGCGGTCGAGCTCGATGTAGTGGAGGAGCGTCTCGGGGGTCCACTTTTCGCGGGGCTCATCGAGCATCCGGGCGAAGGCGAGGGCGGTCTCGAAAAAAGTCCAGCAATCGAGCCCGTGGAAATTGACCGAGGGCGACTCGATGCGGTCGTCGATCTCGAGCGTGTAGCTTTTGTATGGAGTGCCGCGCAACGCCAGGCCGACCGCCGCGGTGCGCTCGCCGATGGGCAGCGCCTTCCACGGCTCGGCGCGCGCGACGAGCTCGTCGAATTTGGCCTGGCCCTTGAAGGTGACCTCCATCGGGAGGGCGGCCAGGGCGGCGGAGTGAAGACCGACCGTGAGCAGGAAGAGGAGCAGAAGGCGCATGGGCGGGAGACGGTAAGCACAGGGCAGGGGCGAATTCAATGGCGGGAGGTCCTGAAGTTCTTTCGCGCGAAGCGCCTTGGGAGTGCGGTGCGTCCTCGCACCGCTTTCGTCACGCGCTGCTTGCGCAAAGGCGCGCGAACGACTCGTGACGCGCGAACAAAGCGGCGCGAGGACGCGCGCGCACTCCAAAGCGCTTCGCGCGAAACGGGAATGCCACTCGTCTTGGCGGGCGCCTGCTTGCTTGCGCCCGGTGATGGCGCCGGCCAATTCTTCGCGATGCTTCGCTGCCGGCTCTCCTTTCTGCTCGTCGCGGTAATTGCTTTCACGAGCGCCGGCGCGGAGGTCGCGCGCGGGAAGCGCGGGGTGGTGGCAACGGTGCATCCGCTGGCGACGGAGGCTGGGATCGAGGCTTTGCGGGGCGGGGGCAATGCGATCGATGCGGCGGTGGCGGTGGGGCTGACGCTGGGGGTGGTGGATGGGCACAATTCCGGGATCGGCGGCGGATGCTTCATGCTGATCCGCCGCGCGAATGGCGAAATCGTGGCGCTCGACGGGCGCGAGATGGCGCCGGCCGCGGCGCGGCGTGACATGTTCATCCGGAATGGCGTGGGCGATACCAGCCTGAGCCAGACCGGGGCGCTGGCCAGCGGCGTGCCCGGCTCGCTGGCGGTTTACGACGAGGCGCTGCGGCTCCATGGCAAAAAGGGCTTTCGCGAGGCGGTGAAGGCGGGCGCCGAGATTGCTGAGAAAGGATTTCCGATCGACCGGCCGTACGCCGCGAAGCTGCGAGCGACCGCGCAGGACTTGAAACGCTTTCCCGCGTCGCGCGCGGTGTTTTTCCGCGAGGATGGCGAGCCGTTGCGCGAGGGGGAAATCCTGCGGCAGCCGGATTTGGCGGCTTCGTATCGGTCCATCGGCGAGCAGGGCGCCGAGTGGTTTTACCGGGGCGCGTTTCCGAAGACGGTGGCGAAGTGGATGGTGGAGAATGGGGGTATCATTACCGCGGAGGATTTCGCGGGGTACAAAGTTCGGCGGCGGGAACCGCTGCGCAGCACGTATCGCGGCTACGAGATTGTGTCATTCCCGCCACCAAGCTCGGGCGGGGTGCACGTCGCGCAGATGTTGAATATGCTTGAGAATTTCGATCTCGCGCGTCTCGGCGCGGCGCCGCGCACGCACGTGATCGCGGAGGCGATGAAGCTGGCGTTTGCCGACCGCGCCTATTGGCTTGGCGACCCGGATTTTGCGCCGGTGCCGCGCGGCTTGGTGGATAAGGAGTACGCGCGCACGCTGGCGGCGCGGATTTCGCTCGAGAAGGCCGCCAAAGTGGATTCGCACGGCATTCCTCCGGAGGCCACCACGCGCCTCTTCGAGAAGCACACCACGCATTTCTGCACCGCCGATGCGGAGGGGAATTGGGTCGCGTGCACCGCCACGATCAATACCTCTTTCGGCTCGAAGGTGATCATCCCCGGCACGGGCATCTTGCTCAACGACCAGATGGACGATTTCTCGATCCAGCCCGGCGTGGCGAATGCCTTCAAGCTGATCGGCGGCGAGGCGAACGCAGTCGCGCCCGGCAAACGTCCGCTCTCGAGCATGAGTCCGACGATCGTCTTGAAAGAAGGCCGGCCGTGGCTCGCGCTCGGCGGGGCCGGCGGACCGACCATCATCACGCAGACGCTGCTGAACCTGGTGGGCGTGCTCGACCTTGGGCTGCCGCTCGACGCCGCGCTGGCCCAGCCGCGCATTCATCACCAGTGGGTGCCGGATGAGCTGCGGGTGGAGAAGGCGATGCCGGCGGAGATTGTCGAGTCGCTCAAGGCGAGCGGCCATGTCATCCAGATCGTGCCGAGCGCCGGGGCGTCGCAGATCATCGGCATCGCGCCGGAAACCGGGGAGTTGCTCGGCGCGAGCGAGCCGCGCGTGCCGAGCTCCGCGCGCGGACTACAGGAGTGAGGCTACTCGCGCGTGACGGTTACTTTCGGCGGCGAAGCGTAATCATTCCAGGCGCGCTCCAGCGCTTCTTTGTCGACCGGGCCATCGGTGGCGATGAGGCGATAGCGCGATACGTAGGGCTTGCCAGGCTCGATCGTCCATTCGCCATCCTGTGATGGTGCGATGCAGAGCTGCGGGTTCTTGGGATTGAGCCGGAGCGGCTGCGGGAAGCGGAAATTATCCGGGTGGATGAGCACCGCGAGGCCGGCGGGCTCGCCGTCCACGTCTCCGCCCATGTGGACCCATTTCGCCTTGGTGCTGTCCCCCTTCTTTCGATCGTCGCCGTTCGAGGTGAGCATGGTCACTTTGTCGACGGGATCCCACGAGGCGTGGCCGCGGACGCCGAGGCCGCCGTAGTGGTATTTCGGAAGCCCGAGCGGGATGGCACCGGCGGTGGTTTGCGTGGAAACGAGATCGATGACGTTCGCCTTGGGCAAGGTTGTCGCGGTCACCGCCCACGTCTCGGAGAGCGCGTCTTTGTCGGCGCCACTCGTGCGATCGATGAAGCGATGCCGGCTCACAAAGCCTCCTTGCACCGGCCCGCTCCAATGGCGATCGAGCGAACCGAAGCGCACCTCGGCGGTGATCGTCCCGTTGTTATCCTTGCCCATATTCCAGAAGTCCGGATGGCGGCCCTCGAAATCGGTGTGCGTCCACGCCATCCACACTCCGCGGTGCCAGCGGTGATCGGGCGGATGGTTGCCGGTGACGATCCGCCCGGCGGGAGTATAGATCGGGTGCAGGTGCGCACCGTGGCGGAAGTGTTCGGGGACGCCGGCGGGCGCGGAGCCGGCTTCCATCTGGTAGTCGAAGAGCGGCTTCCCCGCGGCGGTGAGCGCGAGCCTGTCGCCCTCCTTTTTTGCGACGACATGCGCGGGAACGTCGGCCGCCAAGGCGATGGTGTAGGTTTTCTTCGCCCGTCGCCCGAGCTGCGGCTCGACGAAGGCGCCGTTTCCGCCCTGGTCGATTTGCAGCGGAATCGTGGCGCCGTCACCGAGCAGCTTGAGATCTCCGAGCAATCCCGCAGGCGCTGGGAAGCTCACAAATACATCGCGCCGGTCGAACTCGCCCGCCTCCACGGTGAGTTTCCATTGTTCAGCGCCGAAGATCGACGCGGGCAGCAGCGCGAGCGCAACGAGCGGGAGGGGGAGCTTCATGGCGGGAGTATGCCGCGCGGAGACGCGGCGTCACGGCAGGAAAACAATGCGCCGCGGCGCGCCGCCACCGTCGCCGCTTGCTTTTGCTTAGCCGCGCTTGTGCGCGTCTGCGATGAGTTGTCCGATCGTCGCCGGACCAATGCGGAAGTTCGTTGCTCGCAGGCGTAGCAGAGAGTTCTCGAGATTCAGAAGCCGAGCCGCTCCGGCGCGCACGAGGATGGCGAGCGTGCCCATCGGCTCCAGCCCGCAGCTAATTGCGGCACAAGATGCCTTGGCGTCGTCGAGCAGGATCGCCGGAATTCGCAATTCCAGCGCCAGCGAGATAGCCTCCGTTTCGCCGGCGTGGAGATTGAACGAGCGCAAGGAAGTCGGAGCCTGAATTCGAACACAAGGGGGGAGCTTCCGCAGCCACTCCGAAACGGCCCGCGGGGCGCGTGGGTGCTCAAGCTCACGCAGCACGGCTGGAGGAATAACGATGATCTCGAACAGCGACGGCAACGCCTCAATCGCTCCGATCAAGCAGAGATAGCTGAGAGGTGAGGTATCAGAGACTGCCGTGGTCACGCGCGGTGAGCTTCTCTAAAACCTTCGCCTGTTGATATACCTCATCGGCCGTCACCGGGAGCAGCGCGCCATTTGCATGGAGAAACTCCTCGGTCTCGTAGAACGTAAGCCCGAGCAACTCACCGACCTGTCCGCACGAGAGTTCCTGCCTGGTGTAGCCGTGAAGTGCCAAAAGCTCCAAGGCTCGCCGCTCCGGGTTCGGGCCGCGGAGGTGCAATTGCTCGGCGATCGAGTCCGGAACGTCCAAGGTCAGTAGCATCGCGGACAAGGTAACAGCCCTTCCGTTGCCCGACAAGGCTGCGGCGCGCAAGCAAACCCTACACGCTGAACGCGCGCGTATTTCCCCGCTCGTCTTGCACGCGGAAACCTGCCAAGCCGGTCGCATGAACCGCCGTTCTTTCCTCCGTACCGGCGCGGCTGCGCTGGCCGCCGCTTCCCTCCCTGCGCACGCCGTCGATTTTGCCGATCAGCGCAAGCGGGTGGGGCTGATCGGGTGCGGCTGGTATGGGAAGTGCGATTTGTTTCGGCTCATCCAGGTGGCGCCGGTGGAGGTGGTTTCACTGTGCGATGTGGATCAGCGGATGCTCGCGGACGCGGCGGAGCAGGTGGCATCGCGCCAGGTTTCCAAGAAGAAGCCGCGGACGTACGGCGATTACCGCGAGATGCTGAAGGAGAAGGATCTCGACGTGGTGATCATCGTGACGCCGGACCATTGGCACGCGCTGCAGATGATCGCCGCGGTGGAGGCGGGAGCGGATGTCTACTGCCAGAAACCGACGAGCGTGGACGTGGTGGAGAGCCAGGCCATGCTCGCGGCCGCGCGCAAGCACCAGCGCGTGGTGCAGATCGGCACGCAACGCCGCAGCACGCCGCATCTCATCGAGGCGCGCGACCAGATCATCAAGCCGGGCAAGCTCGGCAAAATCGGGTTGGTGGAGATTTGCTGCTATTACCACATCCGCGCGAAAGACAATCCGCCCGAGGGCGCGCCGCCGGCGGGGTTCGATTACGAGATGTGGACCGGGCCGGCGCCGATGCGCCCGTACAATCCGCTCGTCCATCCGCGCAAATGGCGCGCTTTCATGGAGTATGGCAATGGGATTGTCGGGGATATGTGCGTGCACATGCTCGACATGACGCGCTGGATGCTCGGCCTCGGCGCACCGCGTCGCGTCAGCTCCACCGGCGGCATCTTGATGGACAAGGCGAGCAAGGCGAACATCAGCGATACGCAGTCGGCGACTTTCGAGTACGACGATCTACGGGTGGTCTGGACGCATCGTTCCTGGGGCGAAGCGCCCGATCCGAAATACCCGTGGGCCGCCACCTTCTACGGCGACAAAGGGACGCTGAAAGCGAGCGTGATGGGGTACGATTTCAAGCCGCTCGGCAAAGGCGAAGCGATCCATCGCGATGTCACCTACGAGCTGGAGCAGTTCCCGGAGGACAAGACTGAAAAGGATTTGGAAAAGCACGTGGCGCCGGCGATCCGCGCGCACATGAAAGATTTTCTGGCCGCCATCGCCGGGCGTTCCAAGCCGGTGGCGGATATCGATGAAGGCGTGACCTCGACCATCGCGTGCATCCTGGCGAACGTCTCAATGCAACTTGGCCGTACGTTGGAGTGGGACGAGAAGGCGGGGAAAATCGTGAATGATCCGGAGGCGAACCGGTTGCTGGCCCGGCCGTATCGCGCGCCTTGGGTGCATCCGACGGTGTAGCAGGTGCGCGGGGTGGCGAGTTTTCGGCTGGCGTTTGGGCGGGGTTGCGGGGAGGGTCGCTGCGGTTTTCCCATGAATCGTTTTCGCGTTTTGTTTTATCTGGTTTTGGCGCTGGTCTCGCTGGGCGTGCTGCCGCCGTTGCGGGCGGCGACGGTGGTGATCGATCCCGGGCATGGCGGGCATGACCGCGGCGGCGTGCCCCGGCAGAAGGTGGGCGAGAAATATGTGACGCTGGCGGTGGCGAACCGGCTGGCGTCGAAGCTGCGGGCGGCCGGCTACAAGGTGGTGATGACGCGGACCGGCGACTACTTCGTGGGCCTCGGGCAGCGGTGTGCCATCGCGAACTCGCAGCGCGACGCGGTGTTCGTCTCCGTGCATTTCAACTCGGCGCCGCGGCTCTCCGCCACGGGCGTGGAGACGTATTACTACTCCGGCCGCAGCGGGAAGCTGGGTGCGGCGATGCATCGCGAAATGCTGCGCGTGATGGGGACGGAGAACCGCGGGCTCCGGAAGCGCGGGTTTTTCGTGATCCGGCGGACGCGATGCCCGGCAGTCCTGATGGAGCCGGGTTTTCTGACCAATGCGGGGGAAGCGCGCCGGATCAGCTCGTCTTCGTTCCAGGATAAGCTGGCGGAGGGGATGGCGCGGGCGATCATGTCGGTTCACCGGTAGGCCGGCCGCGCGATGATCGTCACCGCCGCCGAGATGCGGGCGCTGGAAGAGGGGGCGTTCGCGCGCGGGGTTTCGGCGGAGGCGCTGATGGAGCACGCCGGCGAACGCTGTGCCGAGGCGGTACGGGAGTTTTTCGGAAGGCCGGGCGCTTGCGTGGCGGTCTTTGGGAAGGGAAACAATGGCGGCGACGCGCTGGTGGCGGCGCGGCACCTCGCGACCACGGGCTGGGAGACGCACATCGTCCCTGCCTTTGCGGAGAGCGAATGGAACGAGCTGGTGCACAAGAAATTTGGCGAGTACGGCTTGGCGCGGCACCACGCGGCGGGGGGGCTCGAGGAAGCGGCGCGCGGGCATCACTCCCGCACACTGGTGGTGCTGGATGGGCTGCTGGGAGTCGGCGCGCGGGGCGGGCTGCGCGGGCCGATCGCGGACGCCGCCCGCGCGATCAATCGCCTGCGAGAGCGCGCCTATGCGCAGGTGTTTGCGCTCGATTTGCCGACCGGCCTCGACGCGGACACGGGCGCCGCGGACGCCGACTGCATTCGCGCCGATTTCACGCTGACGATCGGCGCGGCCAAGCGCGGGCTGGTGGCGGATGGGGCCGCGGCCCACGTGGGACGGCTGGTGGTGGTGCCGCTGAATGAACTGGCGGCGGCCGCGAGCGAAGAAGAGGCGGCCACGCCGGCAGTCCTGGCGCCGCTGCTGAAGCGGCGCTCCTTCGAAATCCACAAGGGCGAATGCGGGCGGGTCGCGATCGTGGCCGGCTCGCGCGGCTTGACCGGCGCGGCGGTGCTTTGCGCGCACGCTTGCATCCGCGCGGGGGCGGGGCTGGTCACGCTCTACGTGCCGGAGGATGCGTATGAAATCGTGGCCGCGGCGGCGGCGCCGGAGGTGATGGTGCGCGGCGTGCGGAGCTTTCTCGAAGTGCTGGAAGGGCGGCACAATGTGCTGGCGCTCGGGCCGGGGCTGGGCACTGGGCGCCGCGCGGAAGTGCTGGAGCTGATCCGGCGCGCGGAGACGCCGGCGATCGTCGATGCGGATGGGCTCAATATCCTGGCGGAAGAAATGAGCGTGCTTGCGGAAAGCGCGGCCCCGCGCCTCCTGACGCCGCATCCTGGAGAAATGCTCCGACTCGCGCCGGACTCCAAAGGGGCGACCCGTGCGGAGACGGCAAGAAATTTCACGGCGAAATACCCAGTGACCCTGCTGCTGAAAGGCGCGCGCACGGTGATCGCCGAAGCGGGGCAGCCGCTCTCTTACAACACGACGGGCAATCCGGGCATGGCTTCGGGCGGCATGGGCGACGTGCTCACCGGAGTGTGCGCGGCGCTGGCGGGGCAGGGGATGCCGCTCTTCGACGCGGCGCGGATAGGCGCGTGGGTATGCGGGCGCGCCGCGGAACTAGCGGTACACGGCGGGCACGAATCAGAGGAATCGCTGACGGCGCGCGGGGTGATTGGGGAATTGGGGAGGGCGTTTGCGAGATTGCGGAAGAGCTGGGTGTAAAGCGCGGAGCTTTCTGCATGTTCCCTTGCCCGATGGGGGCCGATGCGGCAGCGTGCTGCCTTATGGCGAATCGCAAAACGATGGGCTGCGTGGTGGCCGTGCTGGCCGCCGCGCTCTGCCTCAGCGTCCTTTTCAACGTGGTGAACCTGATCGGGCAGACGGCCCGCTCGGCCATGCTGCTTCAGCCGCAGCGGCCGAAGTTCGATGAGGAGTGGGCGCAATCGGCGTATGGCGACGGGAAGACCAACGGGGAGAAGATCGTGCAGCTTTCGCTCCGGGGAATCATCAGCTCTTCGATCCCAGGGAATCTGGGCGAGACGATGGTGGACGATCTCAAGCTGCAGCTCCAGCAGGCGGTGGACGATCACAAGGTGAAGGCGATCGTGCTAGTGGTCGATTCGCCGGGCGGCGAGGTGACCGCCTCCGACGTGATGTACCAGGCGGTCGCGAAGGCGCGGGAGAAAAAGCCGGTGGTGATCTACATGGATTCGCTCGCCGCCTCGGGCGGGTATTACGTGGCGTGCGGCGGAAGCTACAGCATCGCGAACGAGACGACTTTCACTGGCTCGATCGGCGTGATCATGCAGACGCTGCAATACCGCGGGCTGTTTGAAAAAGTCGGGCTGGAGATGGTCACGATCAAAAGCGGCAAATTTAAGGACATGCTGAGCGGCTCGCGCCCGATCACGGAGGAGGAGCGGGCGTACGCGCAAGGGCTGGTGATGCAGACGTACGAAAAATTTGTCGGAATCGTGGCGAGGGAGCGGAAGCTCGAGGTGGCGCCCTTGCGCGACGGCGTGGCCGATGGGCGCATCGTTTCCGGCAAGGACGCGCTGGAAAACAAGCTGATCGACCAGCTCGGGACCCTGGAGGACGCCTATGCCAAGGCGATGGAGCTGGGCAACGCTCCGGGCGCGGCGGTGGTGCGCTACGATGCGGGCTTTAAGCTGAGCCGCCTCTTTCGGATTCTTGGTGAGAGCAAGGCGCGCGGCCCCGGCAAGGTGGAGATTTCGCTAACCGAGGGGATGAAGCCGAAGCTCGAGGTGGGCCGCCTGTATTATTTGCCGGAGCTGTTTGCGCAGTGATCTCCGCGGAAGTTGCCAAGCAGGCGCTGGCGGTGATGACCGTGCCGGCGCTGGCGCAATCGGTGGCGGGGTTTACGTGGATCGCCATGCAGTTGCGGAAGACCGGGGGCAAGGTGCAGGTGGCGGCGCTGGCGCTGCCGGACCTGATGGCCAGCACGGTGCTGGCGGTCTTCTTCGTGCAACTGGCGGTGCGCGTTTTCCTGATGCCAAAGACGCCGCTGAAAGGGATCAAGCCCGAGCAGATTCTGGCCGAGCCGTTCTTCCTGCTCATCATCAGCGTGGGGCTGGCCGGATTCCTCGTCTTCCGGCGCATCTCCCTGGCGGAAATCTTTGGCTGGAAGCGGATGCCGCTTTGGCAAATGGCGCTCGGCGCGGTGGCGCTCACCATCCTGGCGCTGCCGGCCATCCTGACCGTCTCGAACCTGATGGCGTACGCGCTGCCCAAGGCGTACTCGGAAGAGCAGCAGCTCGTGGCGCTCTTTCGCGCGGAGGTGCGGCAGGGGCACTATGCGATGATCGCGAGCATTTTCGTGGCGGCGGTGGTGCTGGCGCCGCTCGGCGAAGAGTTCCTGTTTCGCGGCTACTTTTATCCGGTGTACAAACGCTACTTCGGCGGGGTGCCGAGCGCGGTGCTTACGGCGGTGCTCTTCGCGCTGCTGCACGCGAACGTGGTCTCCTTCGCCGGGCTCTTCCTGCTCGCGCTCTGCTGGACGATCGCCTACGAGTATAGCGGCTCGCTGCTGGTGCCGATCGCGATGCACGCCACCTTCAATTTTCTCAACCTGGCGCAGCTCTATCTCCAGGCTTCCGGGACGCTGCCATGACGCTAGACTCCTATACCGAAGACGAGGTGGTGGGCGAGCTCACGCGAGACCTGCCGACCGGCGCGGAGGTGATCGTGGGCGCGGGCGACGATTGCGCGGTGCTGGGCAGGATAGGCGACGAAAGGTGGCGGCTCTTGAAGACGGATTGCGTGGTGGAGGAAGTGCATTTTCAGCCGGGGGAAGCGATGCGCCGGGTCGGCTGGAAAGCGCTGTGCCGGGCGATCAGCGACATAGCGGCGATGGGCGGGGTGCCGCGCGAGGCGCTGGTGACCTTGGCGATTTCGCCGCGGGAGGAGTTGTTGCGGGCGAAGGATTTGTATGCGGGTTTGAATCGGGCGGCGCGGGCGTTTGGGGTCGCGATCGTGGGCGGGGAAACCTCGCGGTCGCCGGGCCCGATGTTCGTCTCGATCACGCTCACGGGTGAAGTGGAACGCGAGCGGTGCACGCTGCGCTCGGGCGGGCAGGCGGGCGATGCGCTGTACGTGACCGGCCGGCTCGGCGGCTCGCTGGGGGGCAAGCATCTCGATTTCACGCCGCGCCTGGCGGAGGCGCGCTGGCTGACGGAGCACTTTCGGGTGGGCGCGATGATGGACCTGAGCGACGGGCTCACGGCCGATCTCCCGCGGCTGGCGGAGGCGAGCCATTGCTCGTTCGAGCTAGCGCCGGACCGGGTGCCGATCGCGCGCGGCTGCACGCTCGAGCAGGCGCTCGGGGACGGCGAGGATTTCGAGCTGCTGATGGCGATTCGGCCGGACGATGAAACGCGGCTGGCGGAGGCTTGGGAAAAACGGTTTTCCGAGGTGCCGCTGACGCGGGTGGGCAGGCTTACGGAGTACAATCCCGAGGTGGTGGGAAGCTGGCTGCCGCCGGGCGGTTACGATCATTTTCAGCAGGGATGAGGGGGGATTTTTTTAGCGCGGATTTCCGGTGCGAGAGCGCGTGGGGCAATGCGTGCGGGCGACGGGTGATTTTCGTAACACGGTGCGGGCGGCGACGAAGCAGGATGCTTCGCCGAGCAGGCTGGAAGCCTGCGGTACCCAAGGCACGTCGCTGGTGAACTTCAACCCGATGAGCAGATCGTGAAATCTTGGATATCTCGGGGGCTGGAGGAGACTTTTGCGCTTGGGGCGACGCTGGCGGCGGAGATGCCCGGTGGCGAGGTGCTGGCGCTTTGTGGCGATCTTGGCGCGGGCAAGACGCATCTCGCGAAGGGGATCGCGGGCGGTCTCGGCTGCGACGCGGCCTCGGTGACGAGCCCTACTTTTACACTGGTGCACGAATATGCGGGCGGACGGCTGCCGGTCTTTCATTTCGATTTCTATCGGCTAGATAATGCGGAGGAAGTGTGGCGGCTTGGCTTCGAGGAGTATCTGGAAGAACGCGGGGTCGTGCTGGTGGAGTGGGCCGACAAATTTCCGGAGGTGATGCCCGCGCGGACGCGCTGGCTGGAGCTGCGTTGCGGCGATGGAGAAGAGCGGATCATCACGGAGAGGGCATGAGCACGCTGGCGATCGAGACCTCAACCACGCACGGAAGCGTGGCGGTGCTGAGCGCGGATGGCGCGATGATTTTCGAGGAGCGCTTTGTAGCGGATCGCACGCATAGCTCGGCGCTTTTTTCGGGGCTCGAGCGGGCGCGGGGGGCGATGAGCAACTGCGAACAGATTGTGGTGGGGCTGGGGCCCGGCTCGTACGCGGGCGTGCGGATCGCGATCTCGGCGGCGATGGGATTCGGAATGGTCGCAGGCGCGCGGCTGCTCGGGTTGCCGTCGGTCGCGGGGCTGGAGGTGGAGCCGGCGCGGTACGCGGCGATCGGCGATGCGCGGCAGGAGACGTTCTACTGGAGCTTGATCGAGAGCGGCGTGTGCGTGGAAGGGCCGGAGTTGGTCACGGCTGATGAATTGCGGGAGCGCGTGCGCCGCGCGGGCGTGCCGGTGTTTGCGTCCGAAAGCGTCGCGAGTGTGCCGGAGGCGGCTCTGGCGTTTCCGAGCGCGGTACGGCTGGCGCGTTGGGCGCTGGAGGGGCGCGGGATCACGGCGCGTGGCGAGCTGGAACCGATCTATCTGCGCGAGCCGCGGATCACGTGGCCGAAGGGGATGCAGCCTCCGGCGGCGGCTCCACTTTCTCGTCGAGGGGAAGCGTGATCAGGATCGTCGTGCCTTTGCCGTAGGTGCTCTCGGCGCGGACAGCGCCGCCGTGCGCCTGTACGATGTGTTTCACGATGGAGAGCCCGAGCCCGGTGCCGCCGAGCTCGCGGGAGCGCGCTTTGTCCGCGCGGTAGAAGCGTTCGAAGATGTGCGGGAGATCGGCCGGAGGAATACCGGCGCCCTCGTCTTCCACGCTCACTTCCACGGCGTCGCCGGAGCGTTGCGCGCGCAGGCAAATCTCGCCGCCCTTCGGGGAATACTTCACGGCGTTTTCGAGGAGGTTATCGAGCACCTGCCGGAAGCGGTGGGGGTCGAGCGAAAGGCGCGGCACTTCGGGCGCCACCTCCACGCGCAGCGAGACCGCCTTCGCGCTGCAGCGGGCGTCCCAATCGTCGGCGAGCGCCTCGAAGAACGCGGGGAGGCCGGTGGCTTCACGGGCGAGCGGGTCGCGGCGCGATTCGAGGCGAGTGAGGGTGAGCAGGTCTTCGACGAGCGCGTTGAGCCGGCCGGAGTGTTTCTGCATCACCTTGAAAATGGGGACGAGCTCGGCCTCGGGCATGTTTGGGCGATCGAGCAGGTTTTCGAGGTAGCCGTGGAAAATCGCGAGGGGCGTGCGGAGCTCGTGCGAGACGTTGGCCACGAATTCGCGGCGCATTTCCTCCAACTCGCGCAGGCGGGAAATATCGCGGATAACCGTGACGGCCCCCGGGCTCTCGCCGGCGCGCAGGAGCGGGAGGGTGGAAATGATCAGGTGCGCGGAGCTCTGGCCGGGCGCGAGTTGCACCGAGGTCTCCTCCTGCTGCGGCTCGCCTTCTTCGATGGCGGTGCGCATCATCGATTCGAGGAGCGGCTGCCGGAGCGCCTGCAGCACCGTCTGGCCCACCGGATCCTGGCGCAGGGCGAACATCTTCAGCAGCGAAGGATTGGCCAATTGGATCTGGCGCCGCTGATCGACCACCACCACCCCTTCCGCCATGCTGGCGAGGATGGCGCGGAAATTTTCCTCCGTCTCGCGGGCCGCGCGCTGCAGGCGCCGCTGTTCGGCCGCGCAGGTGGTGATCAACTGATCCAGCAGCGGGGGACCGTGAGGATTTGCGGCCGCACCGGTGAGGCTGCGCAGAGCTTCAGCTACCTTTTGCAACTGTTGCCGGGCCTGCCGCCGCTGCCCAAGCCAGGCGAAGGCGAACGCGAACGCGAGGATTCCAAAGAGGACGGCAAGGGCGGGCCACATCGGCGCGATGGGTCACCCTTGCACTTGCGCCGGCTCCACCATGCGGTAGCCGAAGCCGCGGATGGTCTCGATGTAATCGGCGGCCGGCCCGAGCTTTTCGCGGAGGCGGCGAATGTGGGTGTCGACCGTGCGGGTATCGATCACGCTCTCGTAGCCCCACACGTCGTTGAGAAGGGTGTCGCGGCTTTGCACGCGCCCGCGGCGCTCGATGAGCGTGGTGAGAAGCTTCAGCTCGGTGGCGGTAAGCTCGATGCGCTTTTTCTTGATCAGCACTTCGCATCGGGCGCGGTCGATGGCGATCATGCCGAGGCGCAATTGGTCCTCCTCCGCGGCGGCGGCGGCGCTGGGGCGTGCGGCGCGGCGAAGGATCGATTGGATGCGCAGGACGAGCTCCCGCGGCGAAAAGGGCTTTGTGATGTAATCGTCAGCGCCGAGCTCGAAGCCGACGATCCGGTCCACCTCTTCCGCCCGCGCGGTGAGCATGATGATCGGGATGCTCGCGGTGGCCGGCTCGCGCTTCAGCGCCCGGCAGACTTCGAGGCCCGACATGCCCGGAAGCATCAGGTCGAGCACCAGCAAGGCCGGCGGATTTTCGCGCGCGGAGCTGAGCGCCGTGGGGCCGTCTTCCGCGGTGGCCACGTCGAAACCAGCGTGACGCAGATTCGAGCTGACCATCAGCAGCATGTCCGGCTCATCCTCGGCGACGAGGACTCGGGGTGATTCGGCTTTGCTCATCGCAAGGGGCGGAATGGTAGGCGGCCTCAGACGCGGCGCAATCTCAGGGTGTGTTACATTCTGGTGACGGGGGGCTGGATTGACGGGCGTCCCTTTCTTACTCCTACTCCTACTCGTACTCCAACCTCGCCGCAGAGTAAGAGTAGGAGTAGGAGTAGGAAGCTGCGGAAATTTGTCACCTGCTTGTAACATTCGCGCCATGTGTTCGACACCGAGCCGCCGGAGGTTGGGTTCGACCTATTCCCTTATGAAATCACCTGCAATCCTGCGCTCGTTCCTGCTCGCCTGTGGCCTTTCCCTCGCGGCCGGCTCCGCCCATGGCCAAATGGGCATCAATGGCGCCGGCGCCACTTTTCCCTACCCGATTTATTCGAAGTGGTTCGACGCCTACACGAAGGTCGATCCGTCGGTGCGGATCAATTACCAGTCGATCGGCTCGGGGGGCGGGCAGAAGCAGATTCTCGAGCAGACCGTCGATTTCGGCGCATCGGATGGGCCGATGAGCGATGAAAACCTGGCCAAGGCGCCCGGCAAGATCCTGCACATCCCAACGGTGGCCGGCGCGGTGGTGGCGACGTACAATCTGCCCGGCACGAAGAACCTCAAGCTCGATGGTGAAACGCTCGCCGGCATTTTTCTCGGCAAGGTGACGAAGTGGAACGATGGCGCGATCGCCGCGCTGAATCCCGGCGTGAAGCTGCCGAAGACCGACATCGTGGTGGTGCACCGCTCGGACGGCAGCGGCACCTCGTATATCTGGACCGACTACCTTTCCAGCGTGAGCCCGGAGTGGCAGCAGAAGGCCGGCAAGGGGACCTCGGTGAAGTGGCCGACGGGCATCGGCGCGAAAGGCAACGAAGGGGTTTCCGGGCAGGTAAAGCAGCTCCCCGGCGCGATCGGTTACGTGGAGCTCGTGTACGCGCTGCAAAACAAAATGAGCATGGCGGATGTGAAAAATAAGGCGGGCAAGTTCGTCACGCCCACGCCGCAGGCGGTCACCGCCGCGCTCAAGTCGGCGACGATCCCCGAGGATTTCCGCTTCTCGATGGTGAATTGTGATGGCGCCGACGCCTACCCGGTTTCGGGCGCCACCTGGCTGCTCATCTACCAGCAGCAGAAGGATTCCGCGAAGGGCAAAAAGCTCGTCGAATTTCTGAAATGGATGATCAGCGACGGTGAGAAAATGGCACTCGATCTCCAATACGCCCCGCTGCCCGAGGAGGTGCAAAAGCGCGTGCTCCAGCAGGTGGAGAGCATTAAGTACTAAGGGCGGTCCCGTCTGGAGCGCGCCTCTTCATCTTAGTCATAGTCTTAATCTTAATCTTAATCTTAATCTCGCCTGCCGCCTGGACTGCCACGGTCCCAGTCAGACTAAGATTAAGACTATGACTAAGACTAAGAGCCGAGCCGCTGCCTGCATCCTCACCTTCTGAAATGTCCACCTCGACCCTCGTACCCGCAGCCCCGGCCGCGGCGATTTTCTCGCCGCCCTCCCGCCATGGCGACCGGCTCTTTCGCTGGCTCACGCTCGGGATGGCGTGCAGCCTGATCGTGCTGGTGGTGCTGATCGGGTGGGAGCTGTGGTCGGGGTCTCGGCTGGCGCGGGAGAAGTTTGGGTTTAGCTTTTTGGCGTCGTCGGAATGGGACCCGGTGCAGGAGCAGTTTGGGGCGCTGCCCTTTATTTTCGGGACCGTGGTTTCGTCGCTGATCGCCCTTCTCCTCGCGGTGCCGCTCAGCATCGGGACGGCGATCTATCTCACGGAGCTGGCGCCGCAGTGGGTGCGCCAGCCGCTCACCTCGCTCATCGAAATGCTCGCGGCGATTCCGAGCGTGATCCTTGGGTTGTGGGGTGTGTTCGTCATGGTGCCTTATTTGCGCGATGGGCCGTTTCAGTGGCTGAAGGAGACGCTTGGCTTTCTGCCGCTTTTCTCCGGGCCGGTGTATGGGGTCTCGATCCTGGCGGGCGGGATCATCATTGCGGTGATGATCCTGCCCATCATCACCTCGGTGTCGCGCGAGATTTTGCGCTCGGTGCCGAATTTGCAGCGCGAGGCGGCGTATGCCCTCGGCGCGACGCGGTGGGAGGTCACGCGCGTGGCGGTGCTTTCGTATGCGCGGCCGGGGCTCTTTGGCGCGGTGATCCTCGGGCTGGGGCGCGCGCTCGGCGAAACGATGGCGGTCACGATGGTGATCGGCAATCGGCCGGAGATCGCGAAGTCGCTGCTCGCGCCGGGCTACACGCTGGCGAGCGTGATCGCGAATGAGTTCACCGAGGCCACCACCGACACTTATCTCTCGGCGCTCGTGGAGCTGGGGCTGGTCCTTTTCGGCGTGACCATCGTGATCAATCTGCTCGCCCAATTGCTCCTGAAAAGCATGGGCGGTGGATCGAGGAGGGTCGCCTGATGGAAGCGCGCGCGGATCGGCACGGCTGGCGCAAATTCAAGAGCGCGGCGGTTTCCACCATCTGCGTCATGGCGGCGCTCGCCACCGTCGCGCCGCTGGCGCTCGTCTTCATTCATCTGCTGCGCGAGGGCTTTTCCGCCATCAACTGGGATTTCTTCACGAAGCTCCCGAAGCCGGTGGGCGAGGAGGGCGGCGGCATGGCCAATGCGCTGGTCGGCACCTTTCAACTGCTGGGCATCGCCTCGCTTTTCGGAATCCCGGTTGGGGTGCTCGGCGGCGTTTATCTCTCCGAGTACGGCGGCATGCGGCTGAATTGGTTGCTACGCTTCGCGGCGGATGTGCTCAACGGCGTGCCTTCGATCATTTGGGGCGTAGTCGCGTGGGGCCTGATGGTCACGCACGAGCTGCCTTATTTGATCTGGGACGACCAAGGGCTTCACTTCATCACGAAGCGCGGCTTTTCCGCGTATGCGGGGGGCGTGGCGCTCGGGCTGATGATGATCCCGCTGATCATGCGCGCGACTGAGGAGGTGCTGCTGCTGGTGCCGAACGGCTACCGCGAGGCCGCGCTGGCGCTCGGCGTTTCGCGCTGGCGCGTCTCGCTGCAGATCGTGGTGCGCACGGCCACGAAGGGGATCATCACCGGCATCTTGCTCGCGCTCGCGCGGGTTTCGGGCGAGACGGCGCCGCTGCTTTTCACCGCGTTCGGCAACCGCTTCTGGAACCAGCACCTGGCCGAGCCGATCGCCGCGCTGCCGCTGCAAATTTTCACCTACGCGATTTCGCCCTATGAAGAGTGGCAGCGTCAGGCCTGGGCCGGCGCGCTCGTGCTTGTCTCCCTCTCGCTCGGGGTGAATATTGTGGTCCGCACGCTGACGCGCGGCCGGACCGCCTGAGCCAGCACCGCCACCATGAATTTCTCGCCAATGGAACACACCGCGCGCACCAAGAGCTCCGCTCTCCCGCCCAGTCCGCCCGCCGATACGACGCCGGCCTTCGCCACGCGCGACCTTTCCGTGTTCTACGGCGAGAAAGAAGCGGTCCGCAACGTGACGATGCAAATCCCGGCGCACAAGATCACCGCGATCATCGGGCCGAGCGGCTGCGGCAAATCGACCTTCATCCGCTGCCTCAACCGGATGCACGAGACCGCCCCCGGTGCGCGCATGACGGGCGAAATCCGCTTCTTCAACGAAGACCTTTACGCCCCGGAGCTCGATGCCTCCGTGGTCCGACGGCGCGTCGGGATGGTCTTCCAGAAATCGAACCCGTTCCCGACCATGACGATCGGCGAGAACGTGATCGCCGGCCTGCGCCTGAATGGCGTGCGGCAGAAAAGCGTGTTGCGCGAGCGCATGGAAAAAGCGCTCGCCGACGCGGCGCTGTGGGACGAGGTGAAAGACGATCTCAACAAGCCGGGCCTCTCGCTTTCCGGCGGCCAGCAGCAGCGGCTCTGCATTGCGCGGGCCATCGCGATGGAGCCCGAGGTGATGCTGATGGACGAGCCGTGCTCCGCGCTCGATCCGATCGCCACCACGAAGATCGAGGAGCTCATCCAGAACCTCAAGGAGCGGCTCACCATCGTGATCGTCACGCACAACATGCAGCAGGCCGGCCGCTGCTCGGATCACTGCGCCTTTTTCTACCTTGGCTCGCTGATCGAGATGGACCGTACGGAGAAGATTTTCACCGTTCCCGCCAAGAAGCAGACAGAGGACTATATCACCGGGAGGTTTGGCTAAAAAATGAATCCATTCTGGGAACAGCAACTACACGCGATCCGCGAGCAGGTGCTCATGATGTGCGGGCTCACTGAGCGCAACCTGAGCATGGCCATGCGCGCCCTCGTGGAGCGCGACGACAAGCTGGCGGACTTGGTGGAGGCCGACGATTCCGAGATCGATCAGCTTGAAGTACAGGTGGATGAGATGGTGGTCACCTTCATTTCCACTCACGGGGTCGCCGCGGGCGATGCCCGCCTCGTGCTCACGGCCTCGAAGATCGCCAGCAACCTCGAGCGCATCGCCGACGAGGCCACGACGATCGCCCGCCGCGCCCGCGAACTGAACCTCGAGCCTTTGCTCAAGCCGCTGATCGATATCCCGATCATGGCCGCGACTGCGCAGGAAATGCTGCGCGCCGCGATCGATGCTTTCGTGGAAAAGGAGGCCGAGCAGGCCGTGGAGATCATCGCCCGCGACAAGACGGTGGACGACATTTACAAGCAGTTGGTGCGCGAGCTTACGGCCTTCATGTGCCATGACTCGAAGACCATCACCCGGGCGCTGAATCTGATGACCGTCGCCAAATCGCTCGAGCGGGTGGCCGATCACACCACGAACATCGCGGAAGAGGTCTTCTACCTCTACAACGGCAAGGACATCCGGCACGACCTCACGCTGAAGGGGAAGAGTTAGGCTCCTCCTCGAGCTCCGTGTGGATTTCGATGAAATGGAGGATGTCGTGCCGGGTGATGATGCCGACGGCTTTGCCGCTTTCGGTCACGGCCAGCCGGCCGGATTCCGCGGCGAGGAGGCTGCGCATGGCGCGGCCCGCGGACATGCCGGCGTCGACTTTGAGCTGGGTGGTTTCGCGCTCGGCCACGAGATCGCCGGCGGAGGTGTAGGGCCACTTTTCGCGCGGTATCTGCTTGAGCAAATCGAGCCGGAGCAGGCCGCGGAAGCCGCCTTCATCGTCGACCACGGGGAAGGCGACGTGATGGTTGGTGAGGAAGTATTCGTCGACCGCGAGGTTGAGCGGGAGCGTATCGGGAATGGTGATCGGATTCGGCGTCATAATGTCCCGCACGCTCACGCCGGCGAGCACCTCTTTTTGCAGGGTGTTCGTGTAGCCGGTCTCGGCGGCGCCCTTGAGGAAGAGCGCGATGAGGAGGTAGACGAAGCCGCCCCACTCCTGCTTGGTGAGCAGCAGGAGCAGGCCCACCACGACGAGCACCCAGGAAAAGCCGATGCCGATGCGCGAGGCGATGTAGGTGGCCCGGCGCAGCTTGCCCGAGCGCGCCCAGAGCAGCGCCCGCAAGATGCGGCCGCCGTCGAGCGGATAGCCGGGCACCATGTTGAAGACCACCAGGATCAGGTTGGTCCAGGCGAGCCAGGTGCAGACCGCGGCGAAGGCGGCGAGATTCGTGACCGCAAAGATCCAGCCGATGACGAAGTAGACGCCGGCGAGGAAGACCGAGACGAGCGGGCCGCCGAGCGCGATCTTCAGCTCCGAAACGGCGTCGTCGGGCTCGCGCGAAATTTCCGCGAGGCCGCCGATGAAGAGCAGCGTGATGCGCGGCACCGGGATGCCGCAGCGCTGGCTCACCAGGCTATGGCCGAGCTCGTGCAGGAGGATGCTGAAAAAGAAGAGGAGCGCGCCGACAACGCCCATGATTACGTAAGCGGTGGACGTAAGGCGCGGCACCCAGCTCGGGAAAATCTGGGTGGTGAGCGTGTAGATGACGAACGCCACCAGGATAAACCACGAGTAATCGAGATAGAACTCGATCTGGAAATACTTCCCGATGAAAAGCCCGCGCCCTTTCCGGCCATGGCCGCCGCCGCTGAACGGTGGAAAGCGCTCGCTCACGCGGAGAAAGAAGTCTCCCGGGTGCGGCGATGCGGTTTGCGATGCGGAATCGGCATTGGCTTCTTTACTCCGGGTGGGGCTCTGGCTCAAGCGCGGCGTGGTGCGGTGGTGCGCACGGTGCTCCCGGCCCGCCCGTCCCGATCTCGGTCGTTAATTACGGCCTCGCATTCGGCTTTGCGCCGGGGACCTTGGCGCCGCCGAGGGGGGTGGCTTCGAGGAGGGGGAGGATGGGGGTGTTAGGGTCGAGCGGCTTGGGCTCGCGGAATTCGGCGAGGGCTTCGGGGCTGTCGGCGAAGGCCATGTGCTGGGAGAGCGGGCCGAGGATGTAGGCGTTGAAGGGGAAGCCTTGGTGGATGCCGGCAGCGTGGAGGTCGATCATCGGATCGTTGGGGCGATCTTCGCGGAAGGTGAGCAGGAGGTCCTTGATTTCCAGAACGCTGGCGCTGGCCTGGGCTGGCGCGCCGGCGAGGCGCACCGTGCCGGCGAGCTTCGGCGCGCCGGCGACGCCGCGGATTTCGAGGTCCGGCAGGATGGTTCCCGCGGGGACCATCGGGACGGGCTCGGCGTGTTTCACGGAGAGCTTCAGCGGCCAATTTTTGAAGGGGAAGATCGGCACGGTGAAGGGTTGAGGGAGTTGCGCGGCGGGCGCATTGCGCAGCCAGAGCGGGGTGAGCACCGGCGTGCCGCCCATGGAGAGGCCGAGCAGCCGCAGATCGCCCTGGACGGGCGCCGCGCTGAGCGGGCCGGCGATTTGCAGGTGGACGGCGGCCTCGCACCACGGGTTGGCCGGGGCGGTGGCGAGACCTTCTTTCAAGACGGTGAGCGGGAGCTGCTGGAAGATGGGAAACCAGGCGCGCTCGCAGGTGAGGTCGGCGCTGATCACGGGGTCCCAGTATTTCGTGAGATCGACCTGCAGGGCGCCGGTATAGGCGCCGTGGCGATGCTCCCCGCTGCCTTTGGTGACGGAGAGAGTCTGCGCGGCGCCGCTGATTTCGGCGTGAACGGCGGAGAGGTGTTCTCCCTGCCAGCCGATGGGGATGCGGCCGCTTTGCAGGGTGGCCCGGCCGCCGAGCGCGAGCTTGCCCAGCGCGCCCTCGGCCGTGAGCGCGCCCTCGACAAAACCTTCGACGGGCCAGTTCCAACCGGTGAGCCGCACCGCGTGTTTCAGCGAGAGGCCGGTGGCCTTCAGGCTCAGCTTCACGGGGACCTCGGGGCCGGGCGCTTTCGGCGCGGGCGCGGGCCAGTTTTTCAGGACATCGAGGGGCAGCAGCGCATCGCCCTCGAGCCACGTTTGGGCGCCGTGCGTGAGGCGGAGGCCGCTGACTTGCAGCGACTGGCCGATGAGCTGCGCCGTGGCGGTGAGGGCGCATTCTTCATCCGCGAGGTTGAAGCGGGAGAGGATGGTTTTCCCGGGCTCGTAGGAGCCTTCCAGCTCGGCATCGACCGGGTGCGGCAGGGTGACGCCGGCGTGGACGGGGCGCAGCTTTTGCAGGCGCGCGAAGAAACGGCCGGAGTCGCCCTTGTCGCCGCCCTGCCCGGTCCAGCGCAGCACCGCGCCGCCGCTGAGGCGCTGCCAGGGGAGCAGTGCGCTGTACTCGCCGAGGTCTTCCACGGAAGCGCGCACATCGGCGCGATAGCCGCGCAAAAAGCCGGCGCCCGCCTTGCCCGCGCCGAGGGTCACGACGCCCTGGCCGTGGAGGTAATCGTCCTTGTTCAGCAGGTCGAGGCTGGCGATCTGCACTTCGCTGCCGGCGAGCCGCACCGCGCCATGGAGCTCCTGGATCGGCGTGTTGCGCCACGAGACGTTCGTGCCGGCGACGATGAGATTGCCGGAGAATTGCTGGTCCTTCGCACGGACGTTGCCGTCGATGCTCACCGAGCCGGCGGCGTATTTGAATTCCGGGAGCAGCAGCGCGGAGAGCTCGGTGAGGTTTTCGATGCGGGCGAGCAGGCTGAAGTTGAAATCATTTTGCCACCAGGCGCGGCCCTTCGCGCCCGCGCCGAAGGGGAGCGCCATCTCGCCATTGAGCGAGAGATTGTTGTGGCCCTGCCGAAGCTCCAGCTCGGGGATTTGCACGCGGCGATCGAGCAGCACAGCGCCGAGCACCAGCGAATCCCACTGCCGGCTTTCCCATTGGAAATTGGTGGCCTCCAGCCGGAGCGTGGCGGCCGCGCGCTCGGGCTCGCGCGGCGAACCGCGGAACGTGAAGCGCCCCTCTTTCACCGTGCCCCCGGCGGCATCCGAGGCGCCGAGAAAAGCGGCCAGCGGGGCGAGCTGGATTTGCGAAAAATTGACGATCGCATCGAACTCCGGCGCGTCGTCGGGCGGGCTCGTCTGCGCCTGCGCGCGGATGCTGCCGCCGAAGGCTCCGACATCCATCACCATGTCGAGGCCGCCATTCGCCATTTCGTTGAGGCCGATGGAAAAGCTCTTCACGAGCACGCCGGGATCGAGCTGCAAATTCGCCACCACCACCTTGCCATCCTGTAGCGCGGTATTGCCTCGCACGCTGCGGAAAGAACGAGTGAGCCATGGCTGCTTGAGCACCAACTGGCCGACCTCGATGAAGCCCTGCTCGAGCTCGCTGATCATCCAGCGGGCATCCTGCAACCGCACGTAATCGTTTTCGCTTTGGAAGACGAGGTCCACGCCCTTGGCCTCGACGCGCGCGGGCGTTTGCAGCCAGGAGGGGAACGGGCCGCGGTGCGCCGGGCCGCCTTCTCCGCGAACGCGCTGTTTTGGGTTTACTGGCACGAGCACTTTGCCCGCGAGACCTTCGAGCGAAAGCCGGCGGAACCAGTGGGCGCCGCGGCCGGGCAGCAGCTCGCGCCACGAAAACTCGGCTTCGGCGCGGGCGATCTCCACGCGGGTAGCGGCGCCGTGCCGGCTGCGATAAGTCCACTGCGAGCGAAGCAGCGCGACGGGCTCGAAGAAGCTGCCCTGCACCTGCTCGATGCGCACGGTGCCGCCACGCCGCCAGGTTTCCAGCGCGATCGCCTTCCCCACCGCAAATTGAAAGACCGCCGGAATGAAGAGCAGCCCGATGACCGCGACGATCAGCACGAGCCCCACGCGCAGCCACTTCCAAAATCGGCGGCGGAACGGGCGGGCGGCTGGCTTGTCGGACACGGCTGGAGCGTACGAGGTCCGCGGCGATTTCCAAGCGCCGCGTGCGCGAGGGGCTCACTCGCCCATGTTCAGCTCGACGTATTCGGTGGAGAGATCGGTGGTGTAAACGGTGTAATCGTGCGCGCCCAGATTGAGCGCCACCGTGACGGTGAAACGCTTTTGCGCCACGATCTCCTGCAGGCTCGGGAAAGGGGTGAGGCTCGCCACGCCGCCTTTCACCGCGATGACGCCGTCGTAGAAAATATCGACGAGTTCCTCGCGCAGCTTGGCGCCGGAATAGCCGATGGCGTCCATGATGCGGCCCCAGTTTGGATCGCCGCCGAACCAGGCGCATTTGACGAGCGTGGACTTCGCGATGGCCTCGGCGGCGCGGCGCGCATCGGAGTAGCTGGCGGCGCCGTTCACGTGCACCTCGACGAATTTCGTGACGCCTTCGCCATCCTCCACGATCATGCGGGCGAGATTGCGGGTGACGTGATCGAGCGCGTGCTGGAATGAGCTTGAACTCCGGCGTGCCGAGCTCCAGAGGGAGGTTGCCGGCCAGGCCGTTGGCGAGCAGCAGCACGGTGTCGTTGGTGCTCATGTCGCCATCGATGGTGATGCGGTTGAACGATTGCTCGACCGAGACGCTGAGCGCCTGCTGCAGCTCCGCCTTGCCGATGGCGGCATCGGTGGTGAGGAAGCAAAGCATCGTCGCCATGTTCGGGTCGATCATGCCGGCGCCTTTGGCGATGCCGCCGATGCGCACCTGGCGCCCGGCGACGGTGAACTCGACCGCGATCTCCTTGGCAAAAGTGTCGCTGGTCATGATCGCCTCGGCGGCGCTGGCGACCCCTCGGTGGAGGAGAGCTGCGGCGCGAGCTGGCGGATCGATTCCTCCATTTTCTCGATGGGCAGCGGCACGCCGATGCGGCCGGTCGAGCAGACCATCACCTGCCGCTCGCGCAGCCCGAGCGCGGCCGCGGCGGCGCGCGGTCATGCGCTTGGCGCTCTCGATCCCCTCCACGCCGGTGCAGGCGTTGGCGTTGCCGGCGTTGGCCACGATCGCGCGCACGTCCGCGGAGCGCAGGTGCGCCGCGAGACGCGCACGGGCGCGGCCCTGACTCTGTTCGTGGTGAAAGTCCCGGCCACCACGGCGGGCGTGGGCGAATGGATCAGCGCGATGTCGGGCTTGCTCGCGTTCGCGGCCTTGATGCCGCAATAGATGCTGCCCGCGAGGAAGCCTTGGGCGCCGTGACGCCGCCGGGGATTTCGGAAAAGGTCGCCATGGGGTGGAGCGGGAGAGCAGAGCGAATTCGGCGCGGCTTGGAAATAGGGAAAAAATAAGACAGGGTGGGGGATGGAAAAGAAAATCACGCCAAGTTCGCTGAGGGCCCAGTTGCGGCGAGTGGCCCGGCCGGAGAATGTGGCGGGGCTGCAGCGTTTTTTTCGCACGGGGCCTGGGGAGTATGGGGCGGGGGACCGGTTCATCGGGGTGCGGGTGCCGGACGTGCGCAAGGTGGCGCGTTTGAGCGATGGGCTCACGATCGAGGAGGTGGTGGAGTTGCTCGGCTCGGCGATCCATGAGGAGCGGCTGCTGGCGCTGGTGATTCTCGTGCGGCGCTCGGAACGGGCGACACCGGCGGAGCGCGGCGGACTGGCGCAGCTTTATCTCGAGCAAGCGCGGCAGGTGAACAACTGGGACTTGGTGGACTCGAGCGCACCACAGTTACTCGGCGCGTGGGTTTTGGAGGGCGCGGCGCGGGTGAAAACGCTGGAACGGCTGGCGCGTTCGGATTCGCTCTGGGAGCGGCGGATCGCGATGGTTGCAACGCAGAAGCTGATCCGGGCGGGGGTGCTGGAGCCAACGTGGAAGATCGCCGCGATGCTGTTGCGCGATCCGCACGATCTGATGCACAAGGCAGCAGGCTGGATGCTGCGCGAAGCGGGGGCGCGCGACGCGGCGGCGTTGACGCGCTTTCTGGAGAAGCATGGGGCGGCGATGCCGCGGACGATGCTGCGATATGCAATCGAGCATCGCAGCGAGGAGGAGCGGAAGGAGTGGCTGCGGAAGACGCGGTGAGGTGAGTCGGCGAGTCAGCTCAGCTCAATTCTCCTGCCAATGCCAGGACCCGCGCCTCGAGAATGCGATCGACGAAGAACCCCGCTTGTAAGCGCAACTTGTCGATCTCTGCCTGAAGCGTGAGCACGGCTCCCAAGCTTATGGCCGCGAGCAGGACACCCAGCACGCCAATGGAGTGGAGGCCCAGCGCTTCCGCGCATTGCCGAGCTTCGCGCTCGTCAATCAAAACGCGGTGTGCCGAGATCGCGAGCGCCAGCGGCAGAGCTTCCGTCTCGCCTACATCGAGGCCGCGAAGCAGCGGAGGAAAGGGCGCCGATGGCGGCAACGCCATCTCCCGAAGCCACCCATCTTGCACTGCTTGCGACAAGGCGGCGCGCGCGGCAGGTTCGTTCAAAGCGTCCAGCTCCCGCGCCACGGCGGTCGGCATGAGCACTTCGGTAAATTGCTCGTGCAATAACGGGAGCCGGCCAATGATGGCGAGATTCGAGAGCGGCGAGGTGTCACTGACCACGAGCATAGGCTAGATCGGACGCCAACTCGGCGTCGGTATAGTGGCGCGCGATGCCACGCCGTCCGACTTCCTTGCCAAAGTCGAATTTCGACAAACCGGCCAGTGCCGCGGCTCTCCCCAAACTGAGGAGATCGCGCGCATAGAGCGAGCAGGCGAGCTCCAGCAGCAGGAAGCGCTCCCGCTCGGCCGCGGGCACCGGCATCGCCGCCATCACATCTTCGGGAATCTCGAGGGTCAGGCTCATGGTTGAGGCTAAGGCGCTGGCACGTTCGCGTCAACGCGGCGGCTCACTTCGCCCTTGATCGAGCGCGACATGACGCCTCCCCCTCGACAGGCGCCGTCTCCTCATGGAGATTCCCGCCAGATGAAAAACCGCATCGATGCCCTCGCTTCCGGAATCGGCGAGATCATTGTGGGCAAGGACCACGCCATCCGCCTCGCCGTGGCCTGCCTGCTGGCGCGCGGGCATTTGCTGATCGAGGACGTGCCGGGCGTGGGGAAGACGACGCTGGCGCAGGCGCTGGCGCGGTCGCTGGGGCTGCACTTTCGGCGCATCCAGTTTACGAGCGATCTGCTGCCGGCGGATATTCTGGGGAATTCGATTTTCGACCGCGAGCAGAACCGGTTCATTTTCCACGCGGGGCCGCTCTTTTCGCAGGTGGTGCTGGTGGATGAGGTGAACCGGGCGACGCCGAAAACGCAGAGCGCGCTGCTGGAGGCGATGGAGGAGCATCACGTCACGATCGACGGCGTGACGCACGGGCTGCCGGAGCCTTTTTTCGTGATGGCGACGCAAAATCCGCAGCAGCAGATCGGGACGTTTCCGCTGCCGGAATCGCAGCTCGATCGTTTTTTGATGCGGATCGAGCTGGGAGTGCCGGATCGCACGGCGGAGCGGGCGATGCTGCTCGGGGCGGATCGCCGGGAGATGTTGCGGACGATGCCGGCGGTGCTGGAGCTCAGCTCGCTGCAGCAAATCCAGGCAGAGGTGCGGCGGGTGCATACGGCCCCGGCGCTGCTCGATTATCTGCAGGATTTGCTGGAAGCGAGCCGGAGGAGGCATCGCCCGGGGCTCAGCCCGCGCGCGGGGCTGGCGCTTTTGCACAGCAGCCAGGCGTGGGCGCTGATGCAGGGGCGCGACATGGCGCTGCCGGAGGATGTGCAGGCGGTCGGCGCCGGGGTGATGGGGCACCGGCTGGGACAGGATCTGGAGAGCACCGGGGAAAACGGGCGCTCGCTCGCGCAGGCGTTGCTCCGCGAAGTGCCGGTGCCGGTCTAAACCCCTCAGTCTTTCCCGTGGCCGCGCTCAAGCTCCGCCCCAACCGCAACACGGTCGGCTTTGGCGCGGTGCTGCTGGCGATGCTGTATGCCGGAGTGAGCCAGAATAATCCGGTGGCGTATCTGCTCGCCTTTCTCATGCTGAGCCTGGCGGCCGTTTCGGCGCTGCACACGCGGGCAAATCTGCGCGGGGTGGAGGTGGCGGCGGAACCGATTTTGCCGGTGTTCGAAGGCGAGCCGCTGGTGGCGCCGCTGGTGGTGCGCGCGGGCACGCGGCGGCATGGGGGCATCTGCCTGGATGCGCCCTCGGCGCCCGAGCCGCTGCTGCTCGGCGAAGTCCGGCCGGGGGAAACGCGGCGCGGCGATCTGCACATCATGGCGCCGCGCCGGGGCCGTTATGCGTCGGTGGAGGTGCGCCTTTTCAGCAGCTATCCGCTCGGGTTTTTCACCGCCTCCCGGCGGATCGTGGTGCCGCAGGCGTACTGCGTTTTCCCGCGGCCGGAGGGCGAGATTCCGCTGCCCTCCGACAACTCCCTCCTCGATGCCTCCATCTCGGTGCGGCCCGAGGGCGATGATTTCGCGGGGGTGCGGGATTGGCGCGCGGGCGAGTCGATGCGGCACGTGGATTGGAAAGCCGTGGCGCGCGGGCAGCGGGTGATGGTCAAGCAGTGGAGCGGCGGCGTGAGCGCGAAGTTCATCTTCGATGCGGCCACGCTCGGCTCGCTGGAGCTGGAGGCCCGCCTGCGCCAGCTTGCGCGCTGGGTGACGCTGGCGGAGCGGCTTGGGGCCATTTACGAGCTGCGGACGGCAGACGGCACGGTCTCGCTCAGCCGCGGGGAAAGCCATCTGCACACCTGCCTCTGCCGGCTCGCGGAGGTGCCGCGCGAGGAAGAAAGGGTGGTGCCGGCATGACCGCCGAAACCCCCATCGCCCCAACCGAAACTGCCCCCGAAGCGCAGTCTCCTAATCTCGAACGTAGTCCCGCTCCTCCTCGCCAAAACCGCCCACCGCTCCCGAGCGCGCCGCTGGTCGCGCTGTGTACGATTCTGGCGCTGGCCTCGACGCCGCTCTGGGAGCAGGCGCCGTGGTGGAGCGCGCTGCTCCTGGTGATTTGCGCGACGGCGCGCATCATTATGAGCCTGGGCCGCCAGCCGCTGCCGGCGCTGCATTGGCGGCTGGGCGTGCTGGCGCTGGCGACCGGGGCGCTGCTTTTGAAGTACCGCACGCTTTTCGACGTAGAGCCGGGCTTCGGGATGCTGCTGGTGCTCGTCGCGATGAAGATGCTGGAGACGAGCCAGCCGCGCGATTTCCAAGTGCTCACGCTGCTCGGGTATTTTCTCGCGCTGTGCTCGCTTTTTCTCGCGCAGGATCTGCCCCGGTGCCTGTTCGTGGGCGCGATCGTGACGCTGCTCACCGCCGCGCTGATCCAGCTTCACGCGGGCGGCGGGACGTTGCTGCGCTCATGGCGCGTGGCGGCGGCCATGTTTGCGCAGGCGCTGCCGCTGACCCTCGTGCTCTTTCTTTTCGCGCCGCGTCCCTCCGGGGATTTCCGGCTCTTTCCCGGCACTTCCCGGCAAGGCGTCACCAGCATCAATGACACCATGCGGCCGGGCACGATCGCCGGCATCGCGCAGCAGCCGGGCCGGGCCTTTCGCGCCTCATTCCCGGGGGCGAAGACGCATCCACGGGGGCCGTACTACTGGCGCGGGCTCGTGCTCTGGTCCGGCAATGGGCTCGACTGGGAGCGCGGCCTGGTCCGCACCATCGCCAGCCGCCCGGAGCAGGCGCGCGGCGAGGCGGTGCGCCAGCACATCTCGCTCTATCCGCACAAGTCACCTTGGCTCTTCGCGCTCGACCGCCCCGTCTCGGCGGTGAAAGGCGCCTTCTACGATCCAGGCGGCGCGTTGCGCACGTTCAAGCCGGTCCAGAATTTGTACAATTACGAGGTCACTTCGCAACCGGAGAGCGCCGAGTTGGCCCTCTCGCCCGGCATTGCGGCGACGACGCTGCTGAAGCCGCTGAGCATTTCGCCCGAGGTGCAAGCGCTGGCCGATTCGTTCCGGGCCGGGGGCGGCGGGAACCGCCGGGTGGCGGAGCGCGCGCTGGCGTATTTCCAGCAGGGTGGGTTCACCTACTCCTTCACGCCCGGCGCCTACACCTCGAATGAGCTGGACGAGTTTCTCTTCCGCCGGCGCATCGGTTTTTGCGAGCACTATGCGGCGGCCTTTGCGTCGCTGATGCGCGTGGCGGGGGTGCCGTCGCGGGTGGTGCTCGGCTATCTCGGCGGCGAGACGAGCTCGTTTGGCACGTATGTGCTCGTAAACCACTCGGACGCCCATGCGTGGTGCGAAGTGTGGATCGAGGGAGAAGGCTGGCGGCGAGTCGATCCGACGAGCGCGGCCGCGCCCGAGCGGATGGGCTCGAGCCTGTTCGGCTACCTCGCGGCGCAACGCTCGGTGAATCCGGGGCGGGACCGCGGCGGCCCCGGCATTTGGTACACGCAAAACTGGCTGCGCCAAACCCAGCTCTTTTGGGATAATCTCAGCTACCAGTGGGACCTGCGGGTGCTGACCTTCAACAGCGACGCGCAGCGGGAATTTCTCGATTTGACCGGAATCGGCGGCTGGAGCGGGATGAAGCTGCTCTCCTCGGTCGGATGCGTTTGCCTCGCGCTGCTCGCGGTGCTGGCCTTTTGGATGAGGCGGCCGGGCACGGCAGGGCTGGATCGCGCGCAGCGGCTCTTCGCGCGCTTCTCGCAGCGGCTCGCGCGCGCCGGGGTGCAGCGGGAGCCGGCGGAAGGACCGGCGGCCTTCACCGCGCGCGCCGCGGCGCAATTTCCCGAGCAGGCGGAGCAGATTCGCGAAGTGGGAGCGCTCTACACGGCGTTGCGGTACGGGAGGGCGGCGCCGCCGGTGCGGGAATTGGCGCGGGCGGTGCGGCGGGTGGGGAAAGTAAGTCAGTAAGTCAGTAAGTCAGTAAGTCAGTAAGTCAGTAGCACTCCGCGCGTTCTCGCGCTCACCGGGTGTACTGGCTTACTGGCTTACTGGCTTACTGGCTTACTGGCTTACTTCCTCCACCCCGCGTGTAGACCTCAAAATCCAGATACGTCCCCTGATAGACGTAGTTCGTCTGGATCCAAGTCTTGGTTTTCTCCGCCCAGACGCTAAAGCGGGAGGATTCAGTGCCGTTGATGTCCCAATCGCTCAGCACCACGATGGAGGGCCGGAACTTTTGCATTCGCGCGATGGCCTCGGCGTCCCAGGTGGGGCGGCTGGTGGCGTTGTCGATGTAGACGTTCTTTTCGTAAGTGGGGCGATCGGCGAGGACGTTGACCGTGGGGTGATAGGGGTAGGCGACGAGGTATTCGCCGGGCTTGGAGTGCGTTTGGATGAGGCGCTGGAGGACTTTGAGGCCCTCGGATTCGCGGCGGCTCACCCAGACGTTTACGCCGTTTTCGGCGCGGAAACGGTAGGTGCGCGCTTTGCGCACGGCGATGGTGCCGGTCCAGCGATCGGGGAGCATGCGCCAGAGGTAGACGCCGGCGTGCGCGACGAGGAAGAGCGCGAGGATGCGCACGGGCCAGCGCCGCCGCCATTGGCCGAGAAGCAGGCAACTGCCGGTGACGGCCACCCAGAAGCCGGGCGAAAACTCGGAAAGATGCGGCGAATCCGGCCGGAAGAAGAAGTACTGCGGAAAGGTGGTGAGCGACGCGCCGAGCAGCAGCAGGGCGCCCATGGCGCGGGAGTACTTCTTGGATCATCCCCGACGGCGGTGCGGAAGAGGCTGAGGAGCGCCCACGGAATCAGGAGCACGTAGCTCACCAGGGGGAGATAGAGCAGAACGGTGAGAAGCTGGTCTTCGAGCTTGCCGGCTGTGAAATCGCGCCAGGTTTTGCGCCGAAGGATTTCTTTATTGGCCGGGGGAGGCTTTGGGGTGGCGAGGGAGCGATCGGGCGGCGTGGACGCGGCCCGGGGCGGGAGAGTAAAAGGTGGCGCGGGCTTTTTCCCGATAACCTGCTGGACCTTCTGGGTGAGGCTCTTCGGCCAATCGCTGTACTGGCCGAGGAACGGCTCGGCGAAGCCGCGGCGCTGGGCATCGAGGTAGACCGGGAGGTGGAGGCCGATGACCAGCGATGCGATGAGGGCGGGCGCACCGAAGATGAGGGCGAGCGCGGCTTTGATTGAGCGGCGAAATTGCCAGGCGGTGAACACGATTGCGCCCGACCAAAGCGCACCGCAGAAGAGGCCGACATCGATGCGGATGAGGAAGGTGAGGCCGAGCACGGCGCCGCCGATCGCGAGCCAGAGCCAGAGGCGCCGGGCGGCGCGCTCTTTATCCGGCCGCGCGGCAAGCGCGAAATGGAGCAGGCAGAAGGCGTTCGCGACCGCGAGCAGCGGCATGTAGTTCTTGAACGTCATGCCCGGCACCAGCACGAGGAGGACGCCGGTGAGGAAGGCGAGCCAGGGCCGCCGCCCCGCGCGCTCGACGGTGAGAAAACCGAGGATCGCGGTGAGGGTGGAGAGCGCGAAACAGTAGACCCGCAGCACCACGAAACTGACGCCGAAGAGCTTGAACAGCCCGACGATGGGGTAAAACCAGAGGACGTTGTAGCCGAGGACGACGTCGCGGAAGGGGCGCTCGCCCTCGAGCAGGCGCTGGGCGAGGAGCACCTCGGTGCCGCCTTCGTCGTTGAAATTGATGCCGTGCCGGTAGTAGCTGCCGTAGTAGCAGAGCGCGAAGAGGAGCAGCGCCAGCGAGCCACGGCCGCGCTTTTGCAGCCAGGTGCGCGCCACTCCGCGGCCGCGGCGAGGCGCGGCGTTCATTGCGCTGGACGCTCACCGCCCGCCAGCGCCGCGCCCCTCCTCTTTGCGACCATTTGCAGGTATTCGCGGTATTCGTTTTTCGGCAGGGCGGCGATGATTTCCTCCAAGCCGGCCTCCTCGATCCAGCCCTGATTGAAGGCGATCTCCTCGAGGCAGCGCGATCATCAGGCCCTGCGCGGTTTTCGATCGCGGCGATGTAGTTGGCGGCTTCGAGCAGGCTCGCCTGCGTGCCGGTGTCGAGCCAGGCCATGCCGCGGCCGAGCACGCTGCACGTGCAGCTTGCCGCGGCGGAGGTATTCGAGGTTCACGTCGGTGATCTCGAGCTCGCCGCGGCGCGCTGGGCTTCAGAGTTGCGGCAAATCGTGCACGACTTCGCGGTCGTAGACGTAGAGGCCCGGCACGGCGAAAGGGCTCTTCGGCTTCGTGGGCTTTTCCTCGAGGCTGAATGGCGCGTCCATCGGCGCCGAACTCGACCACGCCGTAGCGCTCCGGATCGCGCACCTGATAGCCGAAGATGCACGCGCCGGAGGTCATCCGCGAGCGCCTCGCGGAAGAAGTCGAGTTTCCCGTAGAAGATGTTGTCGCCCAGGATGAGGCAAACCGATTCGCCGCCGATGAACTCCTCGCCGATGAGGAACGCCTGCGCGATGCCGGCGGGCTTCGGCCTGCTCCGCGTATTCGATCCGCATGCCGAGGCGCGCGCCGTCGCCGAGCAGGTCGCGGAACTGCGGCACGTCCTTCGGCGTGGAGATGATCAGCACCTCGCGAATGCCCGCCGAGCATGAGCGTCGCGAGCGGGTAGTAGATCATCGGCTTGTCGTAGACGGGCAGCAGTTGCTTGCAGGCGACGCGGGTGAGCGGATAGAGCCGCGTGCCGGCGCCGCCGGCGAGGATGATGCCTTTCTGGGTCATGAACCGCTGGTTGTAGCGGGGCTGGGGGAGGGGGGCAAGCGGGGGGAGCGGTGTTCAGTTTCCAGTATTCAGTGCTCAGTCGGCGGCCGGCTCTTTGGGACGACGACGACCTGCACCATGGTGAAGTGCGTCGGGTTGCGCGTGATCAACCCTTGGAAGCGCCTCGCGAACGCCGCAATGAACACGTCGGCGACTGGCCGCCTGCTCCCGTGCCCCGCACGTTTTGCTTTCACATGGCTTGCCCAAAGCCGATGGGCGCCTTCCGTGTCGGCGTGCGTCCAAGGTTCAAGCCATTCGACCCCGTTTCGTTCCAGAAATTGCTCCTGGAGTGCCGCGTTGCCATCGAAGGCCGGAGCCAGCTCCACATACGTTACCGGCGAAATCACCAACCCATCGGAGAGGTGCGCCGCCAGGCACTGCGCCGAGGACAAGCCAAAAGCGGCATCGTTCATCCGTACGTCCAGCAGGACGGACGTGTCCACCACCCACGGCTTCAATCCTCCTCCCCTTCCCGCAGCATCTCCATCCACTCATCCGTCGGCATGGTTTCCAAGCCATGCTCCTTGGCGAACCCGAGAGCTGCCACCGGGTCGGGCTTCAACTTGGCCTTGGGGGGAAGAATCACCCGGCATTCAGTCGCGGAAACCCGCTGCCAGATGACCGTTTGCCCCGGCTGGAGATGCATTTCCCGTCGCAGCTCCGCCGGAATGGACACTTGCCCCCGTTCGGTGATGGTCGTTTTCACATGATGCTTCTATCATGTGCCCGACGTTAAAGCAATCCGCGTTCAGAGCCCAGCTTCACTGTTAGCTGAATACTTCACCCCCACGGCCCGCCCTCTGCTTAAGAGACGGCAGAATTTTCCTGATTGACGGTTCGCCGCCTATCCCTACTCTCCGCCAGCTTTTTACCCTGCTCGAATGATCTTCCTCCTACGCCTCTGCCTGCTTGCCGCCGCTGTCCTCGCGCCCTTTTCCGTTCGCGCGGCAGAGCAGTCGCTCTTCGATCCGACTACGGCGAAGAAGCTTACGCCGCAGCAGCAAGCGATTTTCGGGCCGCAGTCGCGCAGCTTCCGGTACGATAAGCGGATGCTGCAGGCCGCGGCCATCGCCGCGGAGCGGGCGAGGGCGCATTCCACCTCGCGCTGCTGGCGCTTCGTGAAGACGGCGCTCATGGCGGCCAAGGCGATCGATATTTACCCGAAGACGGCCTACGCCAAGGAGGCGGGCGTCGAGCTTCAGGGCAGCTACGGCTTCAAGAAGCTCAAGGTGAAAGACCCGTACAAGGCGCCGATTGGCTCGGTGCTGGTGTATGGCGGGAAGGGCGCGGGGCATGTGGAAATTCGCACGGCGTCCGGGTTTGTGAGCGATTTCAGCTCGGTGAAGCCGTCGCCGCGGCCGCTGATCGGGGTTTACATCAAGCCGAAGGCGTAGAGGCTGGGAGCGCTCCGCTCCGCCATGCCTTCCAGCGAAACCACGCGCCACCGCCACCTGAAGCGCCTCGCCCTCGCGTGGGCGCGGGAGCGCGGGTTTTCCATCGCGGCGGCGGAGGTCTCGGTGCCGCGGCTTGGCTTTTGCCGGCTGGATGTGGCGGCGTACAAGCCCTCGGCGGCCCGGAAAGGCGCGGTGGCGCTCGGGACGGTGGCGGTTTTCGAGTGCAAACAGAGCCGGGCGGATTTTTTGCGCGATACGAAATGCGAGGCCGAAACGCTGGCGCGCCTGGAAAAGCTGCAGGAGCGGCTGGCGACCTACGAAGGCTTTCTGCGCACTCACTACCCGGCCCTGCGCGTGGGCGAGGAGCTTTTCCCGGAATTCGACGCCTACCGCTTCGAGGCCGCGGGATACACGCCGTATGATGAGCTGCGGGCCGAGATCGCCGCGGTGACGAAGCGCCTCCACGCGCGGACGAAGTTTTCGCGGCTGGCGCGGTGGAATGCGGCGAATCTGCACTACGTGGTGGCGGAGCCGGAGGTGGCGCGGCCGGGTGAGCTGCCGGCGGGATGGGGCCTGCTCACGCGGTCCGAAAACCGGCTGGAAACGGTCTCGCCGGCGGTGTGGCATGAAATTTCTGAAAGCAATCGCTGGCAACTTCTGCTCAGGATTGCCAAAACTGGGACGCGCGAAGTACATCGCAGTCTCGAAGACGAGATAACCCCTTATTGCGACAGCTCGCCCCACGGAGCGGTTGCACTCTGAACAGACCCTGTTAGCAAAAAATCATATGTCCAACATTCCCAACCAATTCGGCCAGCAACAACAGCCCTTCGGTCAGCAGCAGCAGCAGCAGATTCCGCTGCAGGTGCGCTACGATGACCTGAACGCGAAGTACGCGAACCAGGTGCTGCTCAACACCACGGCCGAAGAGTGCTACCTCGACTTTTCACCGGGCGTCGTGATGGATCGTGCGATGGGCGGCGCGGTGCTTCCCATCCATACCCGCATCGTCATGACCCCCACGGGCATGCTGCGCCTCTTCCAGGCGCTGGGCCAGGCGCTGCAAAACTACCAGATCGTGCAGACCAACCCGGCGCCCGAACCCGGGACTCCGCAACCGGTGAATCCGCCGGCCGGCGAAGGCAGCGGCACGGGCGGTGGCAGCACCGGCGAGAGCGGCGGCGGCGAAAGCACCCAGAGCTAAGTAAACCTCACCGTTAACCAAAAACTTACGCGCGCGGGCGGCCCATCGGCCCCCGCGCGTTTTTGTTTTCCGGCTGGAGTCAGCTCAGCATCGCGACGCGGTAGTTGTTTTGGGCGTCCATCGTGCCGGTATCGAGGTTCCGGGTGGTGGAGATGCCGCGGGTGTAGGAGGCGATTTTGTCGGCGCTGAAGCCAAAGCCGTCGGCGCCGCTGGTGGTATCGACTTGCGCCATGATCTTCACGCTGCCGATGCGGGCGGCGGCGATATCGGAATCGACGAGGCCGTACGTTTCTCCGGCGGCGCCGTTGATCACAATGCTGCCGATGGCGCGGGCGAGGTTGAAATCCTGCAGGGCGCCGGGGACGGACTCGGTGCCAACCAGGAACTTGCTGGTGTGGATCGCGCCGAGCGTGATGGCGCCGACATTCGCCTGGATGCGGACGGTGGAATTTCTGAGCGAGCCGCCGACGTCGAAGGTCTTCATGGCCAGGGTGGCCGCGGGCGTGCCGGCATGGATGTACATGTCGGCCTCGAAGTTGCCGTTCACCTTGAAGGAGATGAGACTGGCGGCCTCGACCATCTCGGTGGCGGCGCTCACATCGGTCCAATCGAGCGCGGTGAGCGAGGCGACGGGGAGCTGCGAGGTGAGCGCGAGATCCTGCACCTCGCCCAGCTTGATCACGGGACGGACGGCGATGGTCTTGTTCGTGGCGGCGATGCCGACGAAATGATTGCCGGCGCCATTCGTATCGCCGAGGGAGAGGCTCTTCGCGCCGCCGAAAGCGATCACCTCGCCGCTGAAGTCGACATTGCCCAAGGCGATCGAACCGATCGGCGCGAGGGAGCGCGGACTCGTGTAGACATTCTCGAAGACCGCGTGCACGCCGGCCGGAGCGGTGACGGAGAAGGTGGAGGCGAGCGAGGTATTCTCGGTGAGCACCTCGATCCCGCCCGCGGTGCCAGGCTGCATGAAGCCGAAGCCCGGTCCCTTCATTTGCAGGCTGATCGGGTTGCCCTGCGCATCCTGATAGGTGAGCACGGCGTTGGTGCGGCCCACGGCGAAGCCGAAGCCGGTCTGCGCGGCGGTGTAGCTGAAGCTGCCGAAGCCGTGGGTGAGCAGGTGGTAATTGGTCGCGCCGAGGTTGTCGGCGCCGGTCAATTCCACGATGTTGCTGCTGCCCGAGGGGCTGGTGACGAGGCCGAAGATGCGATAGTAGCCATCCGTGAGCCCGAGCAGTTGCGGCACCTGGATCGAGGCTTGCAGCGTGAGGGTCTCGCCCGCGTCGAGCGAGACGTTCTGCTGCGTGACGCTGCCGATCAGCAGGTCGTTCGCATCGAGCGTATCGGCGGTGGCGCCGAGAAGGTCGTGCGACAGGTAGAAGGAGACGCTGACATCGCCCGCCGCCGTGTGGGAGGCAGTGTTGCCAACGACGATCTGCGCGGTGGAAACGTCGCCGGGAACGATGACGATTGGGAGTTTGTCGACGACGCCGTAGACGGCGAGATTGCCGGCGGCTGCGCCCGTGTGGAAGGCGTGCACGTTGCCGTCGTAAGCGAGGTTATCGTCGATGAAGAGTTCGGTAATGGTGGAGCCGCCGGCGGTGGTGACCTGCGAGATCAGGCGGTAGTTGCCGCTGGCGAGATCGATATCGCCCGGCAGGGAAAGATTGGCGGTGAGCGAACCGGTTTTGCCGCTGGCGATATTCACCTGCGCACCCATCAGGGCGCCGACCTGAACGTCGCTCGCATCCAGGATCGTCCCATTCGGGTCAGCCCCCAGCGGGAGGCCCGTGGAGTCGTATCCATCGGCGTGCGAGAGGTAGAATTTCACGTCGACCGTGCCACTGGCGGTAGCACCGCCCGTGTTCACGAGCTTCACGGTGCCGGTGCCGGAATCGCCCGCCACGAGATCGCGCACCAGCGTGTCGCCGCCGCTCTGCGCGAGGAGGTTCGGCTTCACGGTGACGTCGAATTGATCGAAGACTTCCTCGCCGGTGATCGTGTCGGTGACGCGCACCTTCACCGTGGCGACGCCGCTGGCGCCGGGCTTGTACTTGAGGCTGAGGGTGTCGCCCACGAGCTGGCCGGTGACGAGATCGGTGGAAGCGCCGGCCGCATCGGTGATGCTCATCACGGAGTACGAGGTGTGAGCGACGGCGCTGTTGTGCGCGGGGAGCACCTTGGCGGAAATAATCTGCGTCAACTGGTTCGCCTTGATCGCCGGGGCGGCGGTGTCGGGATTCGCGTCCGGATCGGGATTGTAGCCGTTCGTGTACGGAGCAGGCGAGCCATTGACGGTGGTGGTGGAGAGCGCGGCGATCGCGTTCACCACGTCCATGCCTTGCACCACTTTGCCGAACACCGTGAAGCCGCCGTTCTGGTGGTCCAGGTTCCCGGAGTTGTCGGCAAGGTTGAAGAAGAATTCGCTGGTGGCGGTGTTCGGGTCACCCGCGACTTTTGCCATGGCGACGGTGCCGGCGAGGTTTGAGCGCTCGGGATCGGTGGGAGCGAATTCGTTGTGGACATTTTGGCCGACGGGGATGTGCACACCAGGCTTCGCGGCCTCAAAGCCGCCGCCTTGGAGAACGAAGCCGGAGACGAGGCGGTGGAAGTAGACGCCGTCGTAGTCGCCACGATCATTCGCATTGTTGACGTAGCGGAGGAAGTTCTGGACGGTGAGCGGGGCCTTTTCGTCGAAGAGCTCGAGGACGATCTTGCCGGGCTGCAGACCGGTTTTCACCGGATCGATGTCGAAATTGGTGGTGAATTCCACGTGCGACCGTTCGCCCGCGGTGGCCGCGGAATCCACGAGCGAGCCGAGATCGACCATCGCGCCCGTTTTGCCGATGCCGGCCACGATGTCCAGTAGCGGGTGATACGCGGCCAGGCCGGCCGGGGCGATGCGTGCTTCGAGCGGCTCGATGGAAGAAGTGAGGGTACGTGCCATGAAAGAGAAAAAGGAGGAACGGGCGGGTAGGGGAAAGTAAGGGCAAATCGCCTTTTGTCAAAAATTTATCACCGTATTCTCGGTCGGACATTAGGCGGCGTGATAAATATTTTCCGTCCCGTTCCCTCGTCGGAAAAGGGGTTTTCAGTTGCCCCCGCTTCCGGGGGCGGGTAAAGGAGCAACTCCGATTCCACTCATGAGAACGACTTCACCTGCCGTTTTGCTGCTGGCGCTGGCCGTTTGGCTCGGAGGATTGGGGGCGGAGGGCTCGGCGCAGCTCTTCGGCAAGAAGAAGATGCGCAAGGCGAACGAGATGATCCGCCGCCAGGAAGGCTACAAGGTGAACAAGTCAGTGGAAGCGGCGCTCACCCCGGAAAACATGCACGTGCTCATCTCGCTCTCGAAGCAGCGCGCCTGGCTGATGGCTGGGCAGGATGTGTACGTGGATACGCCGATTTCCTCGGGGAAGCGGGCGGGGATGACACCGACGGGCAAGTTTTCCGTGATCGAGAAGGACGCCGATCACCGCTCCAATATTTATGGAGATTTTGTGGATCGCAACGGGCGCACGGTGCGCAGCGGTGTCTCGCTCAAGATCGACTCGGCGCCCAGCGGCACCCATTACCGGGGCGCGCCGATGCGCTGGTTCATGCGGCTGACGGACCAGGGCGTGGGGATGCACACGGGCATCCTGCCGGGGTACCCCGCCTCGCACGGGTGCATCCGCCTGCCGGAGGAGATGGCGCGCCTGATCTACTCGAAGGTGAAATACGGCACGCCGGTGGAGATCACGCCTTAGCCGCCAGGGAACAGGGGCGCCGCCGTTTACGGAACGCGGGAGCGCGGAATGAGCCGAAGCGGGAATGTTGCACATTCTGGGACTGAAAATTCCCAAATTGTGCGTCATTTGGGGGCGGCGGCGGAAAAGTGGCACATTCTGAAACTGGAAAGTTCCAGATTGCGCGTCATTTCGCGGGCGCGGCGGGAATGTTGCACATTCTGAAACTGGAAAGTTGCATTTTGTGCGTGTGGAGGCGGAGGCGGGCGGACCAAACGCGGAAGGCGGAACGCGGAGCGCGGAACGAGCTTGTTGTGGCAGGAGAGGCTGCGGGCGCGAAGCGGGAGCCGACGGTTGCCGCGGCGCCGAACGAAGACCGGGCGCGCGGCGACGGGTGGCGATCGGGTGGGAACGGGAGGTGCAGGCCGGAGCTTCCGGCGGCGAAGGAATCGCGTTCATGATCGGGGCCGAGAGTATCAGAGGTCGAGCACTTTCCCAATCTCGATTGAGCACTTTTTTGTATTTCTATTTTCGTGGGATGGGGCAGCACATTTCTACACAAACCGGCTAAAATCGGGTCTCGCCTCCGGCGCTGCATTGCCGCGCGGCGGGGGGCGACGAGCGCGGGGGTGAAGGCACCCCTGCTTTGATGGCCGCATCGCCAGCCCGCGCATTTTCATTCCACGTGGCATGATCGTGGCTGATGATCGGCCTTTTACCCATGTGCGGCATTGCCGGATTTATCGATCGATCGTGCGCGGCGCCGGAAGCGGCGGAACGGCTGCGGCGCATGCTGGCGCTGATCGCGCACCGCGGGCCGGACGGCGAAGGGGTGGATTTTGCGCCTCCGTACGGACTGGCGATGGGGATGCGGCGGCTGAGCATCATCGATCTGGAAGGGGGCGCGCAGCCGATTTGGAATGAGGATGAGACGGTGGGGGTGGTTTTCAACGGGGAGATCTACAACTACCTGGAGCTCCGGAAGGAGTTGCTCGCGCGCGGGCATGCGTTCCGGACGGAGTCGGATACGGAGGTGCTGGTGCACCTTTATGAGGAGCATGGCGCGGAGATGGTGTCGCGGCTGCGGGGGATGTTTGCTTTCGCGGTGCTCGATCTCGGAGGGCGCGAGCTTTTCGTGGCGCGCGATCATTTCGGGCAAAAGCCGCTGTACTATGTGCACGCCGGGCCGCGGTTTGCATTTGCCTCGGAGCTGAAGTGCCTGTTCGCGCTGCCGTGGGTCTCGGCGGAGCTGGATCGGGAGGCATTTCTGGATTACACGGCGTGGCTTTCGTTGCCGGCGCCGCGGACGCATTTTCGGGACATCCGCAAGCTGCCGGCCGGGCATCGGCTGCGGCTGCCGCTGGAAGCGCCCGCGGGGCTGCGCGTGGAGCAGTACTGGCGGTATTCGCTGGAGGGGGCGCCCGATTTGCTGGCGCTGGAGCCGGCGGTGGAGGCGCTGGATGCGACGTTGCGCGATTCCATCCAGAAGCATCTCCGGGCGGATGTGCCGGTGGGTGTGCTGCTGAGCAGCGGGCTCGATAGCCGGACGGTGGCGGCGTACGCGCAGGAATTGCTCGGCGGTGGGATGACGACTTTTACCGTCGGTTTTCTGGACGCCGACTCTGAAGTGAAAGAGGCGGCGCAGACGGCGAAGGAGATCGGCTCGAAGCATCACACCCTCGAAATCGGCGCGGACCAATTTGCGGAAAACCTCGGGCGGGTGGCCTGGCATCTGGATGAGCCGGTGGGCGATCCGGCGGCGTTTGCGGTGCTGGCGGTGTGCGAGATGGCGCGCGAGCACGTGAAGGTATTGCTCTCCGGCGAGGGCGCGGACGAGCTCTTCGGCGGATACGATGGGCGCTACCTGGGGATGCTCTCGACCATGCAACGCTCCGACAAACTGCGCGGCCTGCGCCACCTGCTGCCGCACGCCGATCCCGCCGCCGCGCCGACCCGCTGGCGGCGGCTGCTCAGCCGGGTGCACCACACGCGCGGCAGCGAGAGCGTGGCGCTGCGGATGGAAGGCTTGCCGGGCGATGTGCGATTTCCGCGGGGGCTTTCCGCGAGCCAGATGCGCACGCTGCAGGCGCGCACGCGCGAGCTGGGGGCGGCCCAGTTTCGCAAGCAGCGCGACCTGCTGAGCGGGTTGCTGACGCTCGACCTGGAGTGGCAGCTCGCGGAATCGCTCCTGCAAAAAGCCGACAAGATGAGCATGGCGGCGTCGATCGAGCTGCGCACGCCGCTGCTGGACACGCGGGTGGCGGCGGTGGCCGCGCGCATCGATTCGAGCCTGAAGCTGCCGCCGGGTGGCCCGGGCAAGCTGGTGCTGCGGCACTGCCTCGCGCGCAAGCTGAGCGAGCCGCTAACCCGGCCGAAGCGAGGCTTTCCGATCCCGCTTGCCCGGTGGTTTGCCGGGCCTTTGCGGGAGCAGGTGGAGTCGGCGCTCTTCGATCGCGGGAGCATCGTGGCGCGGGAGCTGGAGCGGCCGCTGCTGCGGGCGGCGTGGGAGGATTCGCTGCGCGGCGCCTGGGATGGCAGCCGGCTTTTTTACGCGCTCTGGCTTTACGAAAGCTGGGCGCGCCAGATTTCCGCCTCCCGCCTGCAGGAGGCGCCGCACGCCGCACCCCTCGCCGCATGACCGCCCCGCTCGTCACCATCGGCATCCCTTGCTACAACTCCGCGGCCTGGCTGCGGAACGCGATCGACAGCGCCCTGGCGCAGACGCATCCGGCCAAGGAGGTGATCGTGGTGGACGACGGCTCGACCGACAATTCGCTCCTGCTCGCGGGCGCGTACGGCGATCACATCGTATTGCGCCGCAGCCCGCACAAAGGCGCGAATGTGGCGCGGAACATCGTGCTGCAGGAAGCGCAGGGCGAGTGGATCCAGTACCTGGATGCCGACGATCACCTGGAGCCGGAGAAGATAGCGCGGCAGCTCGAGGAGGGAAACGGCGGCGCCGAGGCCGATGTGCTCTACAGCCAGGTGTGGGTGCAGCGCGAAGGCAAAGGCGGAACGGTGCACACGAAGAGCGAGCTCGACTGCACCCGCGATCTCTACTCGCAATGGCTCACCTGGGAGATGCCGCAAACCGGCGGCTGCCTCTGGCGGCGCAGCGCGCTCCAGGACCTCGGCGGATGGCGCGCCGATCAGCCCTGCTGCCAGGAGCACGAGCTTTATCTGCGCGCGCTGCAGGCGGGGCTGCGCTTTGTTTACACACCGACGCCGGGCGCGGTTTATCGCATTTGGTCGGGCCAGACGCTCTGCCGCAAAGACCCGCGCCAGGTGGTGAACGCGAAGACGAAGCTGATCGATCATCTGCGCGCGTGGATGCAGCAAAAGAAGGTTTGGAAAGAGAGCCATCAGCGGCTGGCCGCACGCGCTTGCTTCGAGATGGCGCGGACGCTGGCGCAGAATGATTTGCGCGAGGCGTCGAAGTATTTTCGCGAGCGGAAACGGGAGGGGTTGATCGAGCTGGACGGGCCGGCGGCGCCGGGGGTTTATCGGCTGGCGTATCGGGTTTTGGGGTTCACTGGCGCAGAGGCGCTCGCGAAGGCGATGCGCTGAGGGAGCTCTATTAGATGATGTGGCTACCAACTCATAGTCTTAGTCTTAGTCGTAGTCTTAGTCTTAGTCGTAGTCTTAGTCTTAGTCGTAGTCCTCTGCGTCAGCGGGTGAGCTCGACTAAGACTAAGACTACGACTATGACTAAGAGGGGGAACTCGCTAGGCCGCGCCCAATGATGCTCCCCGCTTACACGGTGGTGGTCGCCACTTATGAGCGCGCGGAGGATCTCCGGCGCATGCTCGGCAGCCTCGCGCAACAAACCCATCCCGCCGAGCGTATCATCATTGTCGATTCCTCCCGCGGCGAAGAAACCCAGCGTCTCACCGCCGAATTTCCCCCACTGCCTCTTACCTACGAACGCGCGCACGCGCCGAGCGCCGCGCGCCAGCGCAACCAGGGCGCGGTGCACGTCGCGACGGAGCTGGTCGCCTTCATCGACGACGACGCCATCCTGCCGACCGAGACCTGCGCCAAGCTCGCGCAGCCATTCGCAGACCCGTTGGTCGGCGGAGTCGCGGGCCGGATCGGTGAAACGACGCGGCCGGTCCCGCGCGGGCTGTTGCGCTGGTATTACCGGCTACAGGCGGGGTACGCGCATCCTACCTATGGCGCACAGCTCTTCGGTCCGGCGATCAATTGCTACCCGAGCTACACCGAGGCGCCGGGCGAGCTCATCCCGGCGCAATGGCTCAGCTCCACCTGCGTTTTTTATCGCACGGCGATTTTTCAACGCGAAAAATTTCCGGCCTTTGAAGGTTACTCTTCCATGGAAGATGTGCACCTCTCCGCGCGGGTCGGCAAAACGCATCGGCTCTACTTTCACGCGGGCGCGCCGTTTGAGCATCGCGATGCGACCAGCCCGTGGAAACGCGACCATGCCGCGCTCGCCCGCTCGCGCATTCGCAACCAGCGCGCGGTCGCGCGCGAGGTGCTGGGCTTCACCGGCCTGCGCTTCGAGCTTAAGCTGCTGCTGCACAAACTCTTCGTGACCATTTACCTCCTGCGCAAACGCGGTCCCGGCACTTGGCCGCAAATCGCCGGCACCTGGACTCGATGAAGATCCACGCCATTTGCCTTGTCCGCAACGAAGCGGACGTGATCCAGGAATGCCTGCAGGAAGCCACGGCGTGGGCCGATCGCATTTATCTTTACGACGGCGCGAGCACCGACGGCACCTGGGAGCTGCTCCAGAGCCTCCGCAGCGAGCGGATCATCCCGTGGCGCAGCGACAACGAAACCTTCCGCGAAGGTCTGCGTGCGCTCGTCTATGAGGCGTTTCGCCACGACGCCCGCCCCGGCGATTGGTGGTGCCAGCTCAATGGCGACGAGTTTTACACCGAAGACCCGCGCGCGTTTTTGCAGGGGGTTCCGAGCTACGAGCAGGTCGTGTGGGGCCTGATGATCCAGTACTACCTGACGCCGGAAGACGTGGCGCCGGGGACCGAATGGCACTGGCAATTCGCGCGCGACCGCGAGCGCATCCGCTACTACCGCGCCGCGTGCGCCGAGCGGCGCTTCTTCCGGCACCGTGATCGGCTGCACTGGAATGATCGGCATGCCTGGCCCGAGCACCTGGGTGTGGTGCATCCACGCCTGCTGCCGTTTCGGCACTATCCGTACCGCAGCCCGCAGCAGATCCAGACGCGGCTCGACGTGCGGCGCGATAGCCGCGCGCGCGGCTTCGAAGGCTGGGACCACGCCAAAGAGCTGAGCTGGACCGAGAAGATCGTGCCGCGCGATTCGCTGCACTTCGATCGGCAGGACGGCACGTTCCAGCTGGAAGACGAGGTGCTGCGGCAGCATCTGGAAAGCCCGCGGCAGCGGCTGGTGAAACGAGTACTGCACGGACTAAAAATCTGGCCGTGAACTCTTCACCTCTCCGCGTGGCGGTGATGATCACCACCCGAAATCGCCGGCCCGATCTCGAGCGCACCTGCGCGGTGCTGGATCAGCTTGCGCCCGCGCCGGACGAGATCCTCATTTGCGCCGACGGCTGCACGGATTCCACCGGCGAATTCCTGGCTGCGAAGTCCGCGCCCTACCGCATTTTCACGACGACCGAGGGCCGGGGCTCGATCCCGAATCGTGACATGCTCATGCGCCACGCGACCGCGGAAATCGTGCTCAGCCTCGACGACGACAGCTATCCGCTGGAGCAGGACGCCATCGCGCGCGTCCGGCAGCTCTTCGCGGAAAACCCACGCCTAGCCGTGGCGGCCTTCCCGCAGCGCAGCGACGAATTTCCAGAAACCCTCGCCGCCACCGATTTCGGCGGCCCACAGCGCGTAGCCACCTACGCCAGCTCCAGCGCCGCGCTGCGCCGCTCTGTCTACCTCGAGCTGGGCGGCTACGAGATTTCCTACCGGCACATCTACGAGGAACCGGATTATGCGTTGCGATGCTTTGCGGCGGATTACGAGGTGCGCCGGGAGCCCGCGCTCACCGTGCGACATCATTTCACCAGCGCGCAGCGGAATGAGATTCGCAACCACCACTCGCAGGCGCGCAACGAGTTTTGGAGCGTGCTGCGGCGCTGCCCGTTCCCGCAGTGGCCCGCGGTGGCGATCTTTCGCGCGATCCGGCAATTCACCTACGCCTGCCGGCGCGGGCCGCGTTGGGTATTGCGTGAGCCGCTCTGGTGGTGCGCGGCGCTGGCGGGGATGCCCCGCGCGTTGTGCGAGCGGCGTCCCATTCCATGGGCGAAATACCTGGCTTGGATGCGGCTGTTGCGGCGGCCGGAGACAGTAAGTCCGGCGCGGGAGGCAGCTTGACGTAATCCTATACGGAGTATATCAGTGAAACTAACCTTCATCGAATCCCGCAATTTCACCGAAAAGCTCCGTACGTTAGTCGAAGATGAGATTTACCGCACCTTCCAGAACGAGCTGCAGAACAATCCGGAGAAGGGCGACCTCATCAGAGGAGCCGGTGGTGTCCGCAAGGCGCGCCTGCGGCTTGCCGGCCGGGGCAAAAGCGGTGGAGCTCGCGTGATCTATCTCTATCTCGAAAACCATGCCGTCCTCTACCTCCTCACTCTCTACACCAAAAAAGAACAAGGCGACCTCTCTCCCGACCAAAAGAAAACCGTCTGCGCCGTCGTCGAAGAAATCAAACGCAGCCACCGAAATCGCGTTTAGCTTCGAGGATCTGATGAGCGGGCTGAACGACGCCCTGGCGCATGCCCAGGGGAAGCTCACGTTGAAGACGACTGTTCTCCCAAAGGCAGCGCCTCAAATGAAACCGCGGGAAATCCGCGCCGTGCGCGAACGGCTCAACTTGAGCCAGGCAGTTTTCGGCCGACTTCTGAACGTGCCATCAGTGACGATCCTGAAATGGGAACACGGCGAGCGGAAACCTTCTGGCGCGGCATTGCGTCTTCTGGAGATCGCAAAACGTTCGCCCGAAGTTTTGGTGGCGCGCTAGCCAAATCGTGACCAGCGTCATGGGAGGGTGAGCGTCTTCGCGAACTGGCCGCGGCGGCGGGATGGAGAGCGCCGGTGAAATGAATTGCTCGCTTCGCTCGATTATTCGCGAGGCTCGCGGGGACGCTCGCCTTCCCGTGATCTCCCTCGGTCGATCAGGGCGCGCGCCTTCGCCCGCGCGCGCAGAATTCCGGCAATGATCGCGGGCCATTGATGCAGGCGCAGAACATTGCGCTTCAGCAGCAGTTGCCGGCGCAGGATGCGGTGCCAGAGGAACCATCGCCTCCATTTCGGCGGCACGTGGCGGAAGTAGACGAGCCAGGAGGAGAGATGGCGGTCCACCACGCTGGCGGCATTTGCGCGATCGTTGAGGCGGAGCCCGCCCTGGCGCCAATGGAGGTGGCGCACGGAGGCTTCGGGCGCGAAGACGATGCGGGCGCCGGCTTGCGCGAGGCGCATCGCGAGGTCGGTATCGTCGCCGTAGGAGTTGCCGGTGAAGATTTCGTCGAAGCCGCCGACACGATCGAAGGCGGTTTTTCGCACCGAGCAATTGCAGGTGGAGAGGTGCGCCACCGCGCGGGCTTCGGGAGAGCGGCGGTTGAAGAATTCCGCCTCTTCGTAGAGGGAGGCGAATTGCGAGCGGTCAGGGGCGCTCGGCGCAAAATCCGGGCCGGAAAGCTCCTGCCCGCAAACGGCATCGACCTCGCTTTGCTCATACTGGCGCAGGTGCGCCTCCAGGAAATCCGGATCGGGAATCTCGACGTCGTCATCGAGGAAAATCAGTACTTCGTGCCGGGCGGCGGCCGCGGCGGCGTTGCGCGCGGCGACCACACCGGGCGGGCGCCGCAGGACCCGCAGCGGCATTCCGTTCGCAAGCGAATCGGTTTCCGTGAGGCCGGGCTCCGGGCTTTGGTCGACCACGATTACCTCGCCGGGGACCGGGCGTAATCGGCCGAGGCTGGCCAGCGTATTCCGCAGCGGCTCGGGCCGGCAGAAAGTGGGGATGATGATGCTGGCGCCGAGAGGCATGGTAGGTGCGGATACTCCCTTTCCAGCGGTGACCATGCGGGGCAAATCAATTCGTGAAGCACGCGAGCCGCCGACGAATCGCGTGGCTTCCGCTTCATACTCATACTCGTACTCTTACTCGTTCCTCGGCGGGCATATTGAGTAAGAGTAGGAGTAAGAGTACGAACCGCACCGCCGCCAACCTTTGAAAATCTCCCTTTCCGCCACCAACCCTTGCCATATGTACGCCATGGCGGAGGCGCTGGCGGAGCGGGGGGCGCTGGGCGGCTACTATTCCGGCTACCCGCGGTGGAAGCTCGGCGCGCCGGCGGAGCTGCCGGTGCGGACGCACAGTTGGCGAACGCTGGCGGTTTACAGCGCGCTGAAGAATGTGCCCGGTTGGGCGCAGCCGAGGGCGAAGGACCTTTTTCGCTGGCAGGATCGGGGCTTCGATCGCTGGGTGGGCGCGCACCTGGAGCCGTGCGATTTCATCCATGCGCTGCCGGGGCAGGCGGTGCAGACTTTTCGGGCGGCGAAGCGCGCGGGAATCCGGACCGTCCTGAACCATGCCACGGGGCCGGTGCGCGAGTGGGTGCGCATCATGGAGCCGCTTTACCGGGAGGCGGGGCTGCGCCTGCTCGATACGTGCCCTTATGACGATGCGTACTTTGCGCAGGAAGAGGAGGAGTACGCCCTGGCGGACTGGCATTGCGCGGCGTCTTCGGTGGTGCGGGCTCAACTGATGGCAAGCGGGATCGATCCGGCGCGGATTTGGCAGGTGCCGTATGGGGCCGATACGCGCATTTTCCATCCCGGTGGAGCGGCGTTGGGCGGGGATTTTCGCATGGTCTTTGCGGGGCAGCTTGGGTTTCGCAAGGGGCTGCGTGCGTTGCTGGAGACGCTCACGCGCTCGGGACGGGCGGATTGGCGCGCGGACTTTTACGGTATCGTGATGGAGGAGGCGCGGCCGGCCCTCGCGGCGTATCGCGGGGCGGTGCCGCTGCATTTCCACGGGCCGGTGGGGCAGGGGACGCTTGCGGAGGCGTTTCGAGAGGGTTCGGTGCTGGTGCTGCCATCGGTGGAGGAGGGGTTCGGGCTGGTGGTGCCGCAGGCGCTGAATTGCGGGCTGCCGGCGATCGTGAGCGATCGCGTGGGCGCGAAGGACCTCGTGCGGCATCGTGAGAACGGCTCCATTTTCGCCGGCGACGATGCCGGGGCGCTCCTGGAGGAGCTCGCGTGGTGGGCGGAGAATCCGCGCCGGCCGCATGAGCAATTCACCTGGAGCGGGCCGGCGAGCACGCTTATTGCATGCAGCACGAGGGCCTTGGGTGAATCCGCCTCATGAACCGCTCTCGAATCGCCGCGACGCTCTGCCCGCCGCGCGGGCCCGCCGCCGCGGTGCTCGCGCTCGTGCTGGCGGTGCTCTCGTTGCTCTACGCCGCCAAGGGTTTCACCTATCTGGCGCTGCAGCCGGAGGCGCCGACGGATTTTCACCTGCGCTGGGTGGAGGTGCGCTACCTCCTCGCGGGCCGGAACCCGAACGACGCCTTTTACGCGAATAACGCCCAGCATCTGCGCCAGCCGCTCTGGACCCCGCGTGACGAAAGCCCGCTCCCGGAGATCGGTCCGCCGCGCATGTCGTGCTATCCGCCATGGGGGATCGCGACCGACCTGCTCTTTTATTGGCCACGGGATATTCACCTGGCGTGCTGGTATTTCGCCGGCTGGAATGCGCTGGCGATCGGCGTCCTCTTTTTCATGGGCTATCGGCTGGGGAAACCGTACGGGCGCTGGGAAGGCCTGGCGCTCGGGTTTTCGGGTACCGCGATCAGCAGCATCTCCACGGCGATGGGCATCGGGCAGTGCAGCGTGGTGCTCACTGCGGCGCTGGCGCTCTCGCTGCATGGTCTGGAGCGGCGGCGCGACACGGCCGGCGCGCTCTGGCTCGGCATCGCGGCGGCCAAGCCGATCCTCTCGGGCCCGTTCGGCCTGGCCTTCCTGATTCCGTGGCGAATGCGCGGCCTGCTGGTGCTCGCGGCGTTTTTCGTTGTGGTGAATGGGCTCGTCTGGCTGGCCACCGGCGCGAGCCCGGCGGAGATGGTGGTGCAAATGCTGCGCGGCGGGCAGGAGTTCGTGCACGATTCCTACGGGCCGATGAATGCGCTGCTCTACCTCGGAGTGCCGCCGGTGGCCGCGCAGCTTGTCACCGCGGTGGGATGCGTTGCGGCCGCGGCGGCGCTGATCGCGCTTTGGCGGCGTGCGACGCTCCTGGTCACCTTTGCCATCGCCGCGGTCGCGGCGCGTCTCTGGAGCTATCACCATCTGTACGACAACATCGTGCTCGTCTTCCTGCTGATCGCGCTGGGTGAGCTTGCCTGGCGCAGGCCGGGCATTGCCACCACCGCCGCGTTCCTCGCCGTCGGCGTTTCGCTTTGGGCGCCCGGCAAGCTCTCGGATCTCCTGCCGTTCCAAATCTTCCAGATGCTCGCCTGGGTGCTGGGCCTCGCCTTTCTGCTCGCTTGTACGCCTCGGGACCGGACCAATCTCCAAACCGATCCAGCCCGCGTATGATCAACCGTTCCCGACTAGCCGCTCCGACGCCCCGGCCCGAATCGCCGCCGGCAACGGCCGCCGTGTCGGAGCCGGCTCCGATTCCGGGCCCCTCGCTCGACGCCACCGCCGTGGCGATAGTCGGCATTCTCATCACGGCGGTCAGCGTGCCGTCGCATGGCGCGGCCTCCGCGGCGGCGTGCCATGCGGCAATCGGCACGGGCATTGCGCTGCTGCTCAGCGCGCTGCTCGATCTGCGCGGGGGCCTGCGCAATCTGCTCCGGCCGGACATGATGGGGCTCGCCTCCTTTTATTTCCTCACGCTGATCGAGTTTCTTTTTCCGCAGCCGGTCTTCGATCAGAAGGTCGACCTCGAGCAGACCCTCGGCGGCCTGCGCGTCGTCTTCGTTGCGTTCATCGCGCTGCTGGTGGGCCGGCATCTTTGGAAGCCGAAGCACCAGCCGTTCGCCTCGCTGCTCACCCGCGAGGTGAAGCCGATGCACGTGCTGCTCATCTTCTGGACGTGCGCCGCGCTCGGCTATCTGCACATGCTTATCGCGGTCAATTTCGACGTGGTGGAAATGGTGAAGCAGTTCATGGGCGCGCGCTTCACGCAGCCATGGGGGCGCGGCCGGCTCGGCGATTGGAAGGCGCTGCTGGTGGAGTTTGCGCTGCTCATCCAATTGATCCCACCCATCGCCGGCATCGTCCTCGCGCGCCGGCACCGCTACGGCCCCGCGATGTTCTGGCCGATGATGGCGATGTTCGCCTTCACGCTGTTCTACGGGTTCACCAGCGGAACCCGGAACGTCATCGGCTCCTACCTCGTCACCTTTCTCATCGGCTACGCGCTCGCGGTGCCGGAGTGGCAAAAGGTGCGCGTGATCGTGGTGGGCGCCTGCTGCGGGGCGGCCATGCTGATCTCCACGCACCTCATGCTCGAATTCCGGACGGTGGGCCTCAAGGAGTGGCTGCGGGCAGGCTCGGGAGCGTCGCTCAACACCGAGCGCACTTTCTTCGTGGACTACAATCTCATGGTGATCTCGCGCCTCGTGGACTACTTCCCGGAAAAGCACGCCTTTCTGGGCTGGGAAATCCCGTGGATGGCCATTGTGCGGCCGATCCCGCGCGCGCTCTGGCCGGGCAAACCAATCGATATGTCGGTGACCGTCGAGGAAATCTTCGACGAGCAAGGGCTCACCATCGCCTCCACCTTCGCGGGCGAAACGTACATCGCCGGCGGGCTCATCGCGGTGGCCCTGGCGAGCGTGTTGCTCGGCGGCTTCACCGGCTGGTGGAATGGCCTCAACTCGCCGCGCAACTCGGAAATTGGAATCCTGATTTACGCCTCCGGATTCTTCGCCACCGTGATCACCATGCGCTCGATGTTCGTGTTCACCACGGCGATTCTGCCGACGGTCGCCGGGCTAATGTGCGTGCGGTGGCTGTTGCCGGTGGCCGCCGCGGGGCTCAAGAAGCTGCAAGTTCGCCGGGGTCCGCCGCCGCGGCCCATTCCGCGTCCGCCCGTCGCTCCGATGAATCAGCGGAGCCGCGGCGCCACGCGCCCGTAGTGGCCATGAGCCTGCGCGTTGCCTTCGTTTCCGTCGTTCCCTCGCCGTACCAGCGCGATATCTTTCGGGCGCTGGCGGCGCGGCCGGAAGTGAACCTGCGCGTGTTTTATCTCGAGCCCTCCGCACCCGGCGAATCGCCGTGGCCCAAACGCCCGCTGGAGCCGTACGAGAGCATCCTACGGGGCTTTCGCATCCATCTCGGGCATCGCCGTGTGCAGGTGAATTGGGGCCTGCCTTCGCCGGGGGATTACGACGTCCTTGTCCTCAACAGCTTGATGTCCGTCACCGCGCAATGGCTCATGCGCACGATGCCTCGCGGCGCGCGCTGGCTTTTCTGGGGTGAGCGCCTCGGCGCGGGCGGGGCGCTGCATCGCTGGCTCAGCGCGCCGCTGCGCCGCGCGAGCGGCATCGCGGCGATCGGTTCGCGCGCGCTGGCGGATTATCGTGCGCGCTTCCCTGGGCCGAGGCACTTTCACATTCCCTATCATTGCGAGCTCCAGCGATTTCTCGATCAGCCGCTTCCCCCCCGGCGCGACGATCGCGTGACCATCCTCTTCTGCGGCCAGATGATCGCGCGCAAAGGCCTGGATGTGCTCCTCTCCGCGTTCTCGCGGCTCGATCGACGCGCGCATCTGCTGCTGGTTGGGCGGGAAGCCGAACTGCCCGCCATGCTCTCGCGGCTCCCGGCCGAGGTGCGCGCGCGGATCGAGTATGCCGGCTTCCAGGCTCCCGAAGACCTGCCGCGCTATTTCGGGGCGGCGGATGTTTTTGTGCTGCCGAGCCGCTACGATGGCTGGGGCGTGGTGGTCAATCAGGCGCTCGGGGCGGGACTGCCGGTCGTCTGCTCGGATCAAGTCGGCGCCGCGGATGATCTGGTTGAAGAGGGAGTCAATGGCGCGCGTTTTCCGGCCGGCGATGGTGATGCACTCACTCGCCAGCTCGAGCGATTTTTCCAGGAGCCGCGCCTCATCGCGGAGTGGGGCCGGGCGTCGCGCGCTCGCGCCGGGGCCTGGACGCCCGAGGCGGGCGCGGCGAAGTGGGTCGCCGCGCTGCAGGCAGTAAGTCAGTAAGTCAGTAAGTCAGTAACTCCGCTTACTGGCTTACTTAATATTTGCGGCCCGCTCTCCCCACGCGGAGCTTCGCACAACCATGAAAATCCTTCTCGCCAGCTCCAGCAGCGGCTCGCGCAGCGGGGGAGAACGGCATCTTCTCTACCTCGGCCGCGCGCTCGTGCAGCGCGGGCATGAGCTCACGCTTTGGGCCTCGGAGCACCCCCGCATGGATGAGCTGGCGAACACCTTCGCCTCGTTTGGCGAAGTGATCCGCTCCCCCCACCGGGGCCACGGCTCGCTGGCCGCGTACTTCGATTGCTGGGGCGCCTGCCGGCTGAGCCGGGTTTGGCGCCGCGCGGGAGTCGATCTCATTCACGTCAATAAACAAACGCTCGGCGACGGCCTCGACCTGCTGCGGGCGGCGCGCGATTCGCGCCTGGCGTCGCTCTGCACCATCCATTTCACCAAAAGCGCGCACCGGCTCGGACTGGCCTTCGCGCGGGTCCGGGATGCCCTGGCGCGCCGCGCGTTGCTGGCCTATCCCGGCATGCTCGTCACCGTGCTCGCCTCGCGGCGGCGCGAGCTGCTCGATTTTCTCGAGACGACCCCGAAGGTGCGCCTGGTGCCGAATGGCGTGCCGCTTTTCGATCTCAGCCAGCGCGAGGGGGTGCGCATGGGGAAACGCGCCGAGCTCGGCGTGAAGCCGCGCGAGCTTCTTTTCCTCGGCATCGGCCGGATGGCAAAAACGAACCGTCCCATGCTTTTCCTCGAGGAGGCGGAAAAAATAATCCGCGCCGTCCCGGCGGCGCAATTCCTCTGGATCGGCGAAGGCAACCTGGCCGGCGAATGGGATGCGTGGGTCGCCGCCCGCGGCTTGGAAAAGGCGATTCGGCGCCTTCCGTGGCAGATGGATATCGTGCCGCTGCTCTTCGCCGCCGACCTCTTCCTCCACGTGGCGGAATTTGACGGGGTGCCGCTGGCGCTCCTGGAAGCGCTGAGTGCCGGCCTCCCTTGCGCTCTCACGCCGAATCTTCTGGCGGAGATGCCCTTTCTGAACGCGGAGAACGCGCTGGTGATCGACGACGCCGGCGCCTGGCTCGCCGCCGCGCGAGACCCCGCCCGACGCCTCGAATTGAGGAAGTTCGGAAGAAAGCTCATCGAAACGGAATTTTCTTTTGCGCAAATGGCCGAGCAGTACGAGGTGTTATACCAAGTAGCCAAGCGCAACGATGCGTGAGGCGCTTGCGCGGCTGAGCGCACGACCGATTTCCGGTTGTCCCACAGCCGCAATCCGGCGTTAGTCCGATACCTCCGTATCAGACGAGCGTAAACAAGGTCCTGCCGAAGAGAACTCGGCCAACGACTCTTGGTTTCCGCTTCGCCGGGATGCCCAATGGCTCCCCCGCCAACCAATGACTACATTCATGAGCAAATACACTGCATTTCGTTGCCCGGAGGACCTTCTGGAGCTGGCCAAGGTGAAGGCGAAAAGAGATCGCCGCTCCCTCAGCAACTACATCATCACCCTGATCGAGAAGGATGTCCGCGACATGAGCCACATCAATGGCGACTCCGACCCGGAGCTGGTGTCTGGCGCCAAGCGCCGGGGCAAAGTCGCGGCTTAACCCGGACACAGGGAGGGTTGACCGTCCCGACGGCGAATTTACGCTGGGCGAATGCTGCGCGTTCTCTTTCCGCTCATTTGCCTCGCACTTTGCCCTCCACTCGGTCTCGCCGCTGACGATTACCCGCCCGGCCCGGATTCGAAGCCTCAGGAAGGCGTGCCGAAAGGCGAAGTCCTGAAGTTCACGTTCGACCGAAGCAAAATTTTTCCGGGGACCACGCGCGAGTACTCTGTCTACATTCCGAATCAGTACGACCCGGCGAAACCGCCGTGTCTCTATGTGAATCAGGATGGGATCCAGTATGGCGCTCCGGTCGTCTTCGATAATTTGATCGCCCGCGGGGAAATCCCCGTGGTGATTGGCGTGTTCGTGCCGCCGGGAAAGGTCAAAGCGCTGCAGGAAAGCGCGCTCGACCGCTTCAATCGTTCGTTTGAATACGATGGCCTTGGCGACGCATACGCGCGCTTTTTGATCGAAGGAATTGCTGCCGGACGTGGAGACGAAAAGCACCTCGGACGGCCGCCCGATCCGCTTCTCGAAAAGCGGCAACGATCACATGATCGGCGGCTCGAGCAGCGGCGGCATCGCCGCGTTGACGGCTGCGTGGGAGCGCCCCGAGGGGTTCAGCCGCGTCTTCACGAGCGTCGGCACGTACGTCGGTTTGCGCGGCGGCAACGTTTATCCCACGCTCATCCGCAAGTTGGAGCCGAAGCCGATCCGCATCTTTCTGCAGGACGGCTCGAACGATAACAACATCTACGGCGGCGACTGGTGGATGGCGAACCAGGAGATGGAGCGCTCGCTCACGTTTGCCGGGTACGAGGTGAACCACGTGTGGGGCGAGGGCGGGCACAATGCCAAACACGCCACCGCGATTTTCCCGGACGCCATGCGCTGGCTCTGGAAGGATTGGCCGAAGCCGGTCGCCGCTGGGGCCGGCTCGCCGCAGCTCAAGGAGATCGCGGTTCCCGGCGAAAACTGGCAGATGGTGGCCGAGGGCCACAAATTCACCGAAGGCCCCGCGGCGAATGCACAGGGCGAATTCTTCTATAACGAAGTGCCCAGCTCCAAGACCTACAAAGCCGGCGCTCGATGGCAAAGTGAGCGAGTTCATCGCCGACACAAAAAAGGGCGACGGCCAGGCCTTCGGCCCCGATGGCCGCCTCTATGCGGTGGCCGGCGCGACCGAACAAATCATCGCGTACGATCCCGCGGGCAAAGCGACGGTGATCGCCGAGGGCTTCCGCGGGAACGATCTCGTGGTGCGGCACGATGGCTACGTCTACGTCACGAATCCCGGCGGAAACGGCCCGGACCCGAGCAAGGTCTGGCTGATCACGCCGAAGGGCGGAAAGAAGGTCGTCGAAACCGGCCTGAAATTCTCGAACGGCATCACCCTCTCGCCCGATCAATCGCTCCTCTACGTTGCCGATTCGCGCAGCCACTGGGTCTATTCCTACCAGATCCAGCCCGATGGCTCGCTGAAACACAAACAGCGCTTTTACCACCTGCACGTGCCCGATACGGCCGAGGACAGCGGCGCCGACGGCATGGAAGTCGACGCCGCCGGCCGCCTCTACGTGGCCACGCGCATGGGCATCCAAATCTGCGACCAGGCGGGGCGCGTGAACTGCATCCTCCCCACGCCCAACGGCAAAGTTTCCAACGTCGTCATCGGCGGCCCCGGCTTCGACACGCTCTACGCCACCTGCGGAGACAAAGTCTTCAAGCGCAAGCTGAACATCAAAGCGGCGCCGAGCTTTCAGCCTCCGATCAAACCGCCGACGCCGAAGCTGTAGGGCTTTCTCCGGTCGCTCGTTTCCCTTTACCTCCGCATTTTTCGGGGCGAAAAGAGCATTCCTCCCATGCCCTCCATCTCCCCGGCCCGCGCTTCGTTGCTCGTCACCACGTGCACTCTTCTCCTCTCGGCGTCCGTTTTCGCCGCCGAGGGCTTCGCCTTCAAGGACACCCCGGGCGATCACCTCGACGTGCTGCGCGATGGAAGACTGATCGCGCGGCATATGTATGCGAGCGACAACTCGACCAAGGAGCGCCGGGTGGAAACCTACAAGCCTTACACGCACGTCTTCGACGCGGAGGGGAAGGAGCCGATCACCAAAGGACCCGGCGGCGATCTGCCGCATCATCGGGCGATTTGCGTCGGCTGGAACGGCATCCAGATCGCCGACAAGAAGTACGACCGGTGGCACATGCCGGACGGCGAGCAGGTGCATGAGAAATTCCTCGCGCAAACTGCCGATGCCAAACAGGCCACCTTCACCGCGCAGATTCGCTGGACCGGCCGGAAGGATGAGCCGCCCATTCTGATGGAAGAGCGCACCTTCACCTTTCTGCCCGCGCCCGCCCCGGCCTATGCGATGATCGACCTCACGACGAAGCTCAAGGCGGTGGCCGGCGAGACCTCGCTCAACGCCGATCCGGAGCACTCCGGGCTGCAATTCCGCCCGGCCAATGAGCTCGACCGGGCGGAGACCGTCTTCGTCCTGCCCGGCGAGAAAACGGACGCCCACAAGGATCGCGATCTGGCGTGGGCCGGCGAAACCTTTGCCTTGCGCGGGCAGCGCTTCAGCGTGGTGCAGCTCAATCATCCCGGAAATCCGAAACCGGTCGCCTTCTCCGCGTACCGCGACTACGGACGCTTCGGCCTCACCTTCGCCACGAAGATCGCGGCCAACGCGGAAGCGGTCTATCGCTGCCGCTTCCTGGTCGGGCAGGGGGAGATGTTCCCCGCCGAGCAGATTCAAAAGATCTCGAACGAATTCACCGGCGCCTCCGCGCCCACGCCGGCGGTCACAGTGAACAAGGCGGGCGAGTTCAAGACCAAGCCGAAGAAGCCGGCCACGCCCGCGGCACCGGCGGCGCCGCGCTAGCTAAATCGGTGCGTCGGAATTGGGGTAACGCCCGGTTTCCGACGCCCCTCCGGGGCGGCACGGGGTTTTTTTGCGTGAAACCGGTGGCTGACGCCACCGGCTAATCTCAGAATGGCCCTCCGGGCCGGTGGGCGAAATCGTACGGCAATTGCTAAGCATAACACTAGCCAGGGTACTGAATGGCTATGAGCCGGGCTGGCTTTGCCCATGTAACGCTCATTGCGAAACAGTATGCTAGTTACCGCAGGCCGATGCCGGTCGCGTTCGAGCTGAAGGTCAGCCGGTTCACTTGAAAGGCGGGGCTGGTGAAGAGCGGCGTGAGCTCCTTTTTGTCCAGCCCGATGATCTCGGCGATGACGACGATGCCGTCGCCGACCGCGCGACGGGTGACGGAGCCGCTAATGCTGGTGCGGAGGGCGATCGGATCGAGAATCCAAAATTGCGTGCGCTGGGTGAGCGGACCGCCCACCGGGATTACGCCATCGAGGCGCGGAGTCGGCGCGCCGTTCGGGATCTCGCCGCTCAGATTCAGCGTGATCGAGTCGCCATCGCGATCGACGAAGCGCAGCGGTGTGCCCAAGGCCTTCGAGAAAACCTTGAACATTTGCACGGCGTCGCCGCCGATGCGGCGGTCGCGGTTGCCGTCGAGCAGATTGCCGTTCACGTCTTTGACGCCAGCCGCGCCGCGGCCGGTCACGCGCACGACCAGCTTGGCGAAGGTTGTCTGCAGGAAGGGCGTGTTGAGCCCGAGGGTCACGCGTCGATTCACCGGATCGTAGGTCGCGGTGTTGAAGGAGAGGTTGGTGATTTTTCCGTTCTTCGCGACGGTGGTCAGCCGGTAGTTAGCCAGGTTGGAGACGGCCGCCGGGTCCATGTCTTCATTATAGATAACCACCGCGCCATCGATCCCGCGGCTCGGGCCGGTAAGACCGATGAACTGCACCTGCGGACCGACCGCATCCGGGCGGTCATTGGCATTGATGCGCAGGCTGGCGACGCCGGGCGGGCCGAGCACCGCCGTGCCGGTGACGCTCGTCAGGACCAGGTCCACAAATTCGTCCACCTCCGGAAACGCGTCATCCACGATCGGCACCTGGAATGATTTCGTCGTCTCGGTCGCGCCGAAGGTCAGCGCGCCGCTCGCGGTGGTGTAGTCGGAACCCGCGTTGGCCGTATTGCTCAACGTCGTGAACTGCACGGTCATCGCCAGATTCAAAAAACCGCTCCGCGTCACCGTAATGATCGCGTTGGGATTGAGTAGGTTGCCCTCAAAGATAGAATAGCGCGGCGCCGAGAACGAAATCGAAGTTGCCACCGCGATGTCCAGGATCGGAATCTTGCCGTCGCCGATCGGCCCGTGCGAAACGCCCACGGTCGTTACCGGATCGTAGTTGATGGGGTCGAAAGTCACGAGGATCCACTCCTCGCGCGAAGGGTCTTCGGTATCGCCGGGGAAATGGTGGCCGGTGACATAGCCCACCTGGTTCCCGCTCCCGTCCAATTGCGGCGCGATGTCGAAGCCGGGATGCCGGGCCAGCACATCGCCGAAATCCTTGGGCGGATCGCTCGCCGTGGCGCTGGTGGTGACCAGGGTGCCGTTGTTGGGCGGGAGTTGCTCCGCGTATTTCAGATTGGCATCGTCGATGTCGAAGAGCCGGGTCGAGCCCGCTCCGGCGTTATTGTTCGAGTACGCGATCGCGTTGATCTTCGGCGCGAGGCCGAGCGGGGTACCGTAGGCCAGATTCGTGTCCGCCGAAACCTCCGCGGTGCTCGCTCCGATGTTCACGCGCAGATTCTGGCCGGTATCGCTCACGATCCGCAAACGATCGGCCTGGGGATTGAAATCGATCGCGAAATGCGTGCCGGAAAGCGCGGAATAAATCGGAGCCGTATTGTCGGCGGAATCGGGCGCGAGCGCCGCGATGAGGGTCGCCGCGCCGGTGTTCGGGTCGATCGTGTAGATGCGCGGCACGGTGAAGTTCGCCGCCGTCACCAGCGCGTAGAGCTTCCCGTCAGCTGGGCGGCCGTCGATCCCGAGCGCCTTGCTCCCGATCGTCAGGCCGGTGATGGCGCGAAAGCTGAGGACGTTCTGGGGCACGTCGCCATCGACGACCATGATTTCGTTGTTGTCGGTGAGGGCGTAGATGGCCACGGCCCAGCCGCGCGGGGCCAGGAGGAGGAGGGTTGCGACGATGAAAAAACGGAGGAAGCTTTTCATAGGACTTGGGGGTGGGCGGGGTGAAAGCGGTGGAGGGCGCCTGCAACGCGCGTGATAACAACCGTGTGCGTGAAGGTCAAGGTCCGTTTGGGTGCGAGATGTCACCGTAACGAACCTGTTACGGTTCTCCGGTTGGCATTTGGTTCGCCGCGGGGAAAGTTGTGAGTACGCATCACGCGGCATTTTTTCAGCTGTGGTGGGGGCCGCAACCCGGGGGGGCCTGCGGTCCTCGCCCATGGCTGGAAAGCGGTGGGGCTAGGTGCCGCAGAACGTTTCGCGCACGCGCTCATGTTCTTGTGGCGGCAGGGCGTAGTGGGCGAAGGGTGGCTGGTCTTCGAAGGGGTTGGAGAGGACGGTGAGCAACTCCTCGAACGGCGCGAAATCGTCCCGGTCCTCGGCGGCGCGGATGACGGCTTCGACGCGATGATTGCGCGGGATGTAGGCGGGATTCGTGCTCCGCATGGCGGCTTGGCGGGCGGCTGGCTCCATCGGCTCCAGTTCGAGGCGGGCTCGCCAGCGGAGCGCCCAGGCATCATAGGACGCGGGGTCGGCGAAAAGGTTTCGCACGCCCGAGTGATCTTCCGGGGCCGCCGCCGCGTCGCTCAGCCGGCGGAAGGTGAGGGTGAAATCGGCGCGGCCGGCCAGCATCGCCGCGAGAAGGTCCTGACCCAGCGCAAGGTCGCCCTCCTGCTCCGCGGAGAGGCCGAGCTTTCGCCTTAGCCCCGCCTGATAGGCTGTTTCGAAGACCGGCGAGAAGGCGCTGAGCGCCGCCTTCGCTTCCTCGATCGCGGGTTCGGTTTCCTCCGCCAAGAGCGGGAGAAGGCATTCCGCCAAGCGGGTGAGGTTCCAGTGGGCGATGGGCGGTTGGTTGCCGTAGGCGTAGCGGCCATGCCGGTCGATGGAGCTGAAGACGGTTTCCGGGTGGTATTCATCCATGAAAGCGCAGGGGCCGTAATCGATCGTCTCGCCGGCCACCGACATGTTGTCGGTGTTCATCACGCCATGGATGAAACCGACCAGCAGCCATTGCGGGATCAGCTCGGCCTGCGCTTTGATGACCGCATCGAGCAGCGCGCGGTAGGGGCGCGGCGCGCGGGCGGCGTCCGGATAATGGCGGGCGATGACATGATCGGCCAACAGGCGCACGCCCTCGGTGTCGCCGCGGCTGGCGAAGAACTGAAACGTGCCGACGCGGAGATGGCTGGCGGCGACCCGCGTGAGCACCGCCCCGGGGAGCATCGTGTCGCGCATCACCTTTTCGCCGGTCGTCACGGCGGCCAGCGCGCGGCTGGTGGGGATGCCCAGCGCAGCCATCGACTCACTCAGCAAGTATTCGCGGAGGACCGGGCCGAGCGCCGCGCGGCCGTCGCCGCGCCGCGAGAAGGGAGTAGGTCCCCCGCCTTTGAGCTGAAGGTCGCGCCGCACCCCGGCGCGATCGACCACTTCGCCGAGCAGAATGGCGCGGCCATCGCCCAGTTGCGGAACGAAGCCGCCGAATTGGTGCCCGGCGTAGGCAGTGGCGATCGGCGTGGCCGTCCCGGGGACGCGATTACCGGCGAGGGTCTCCACGCCCTCCTGGCTGGCGAGCCAGTCCGGGTCGAGCCCAAGCTGCAAGGCCAGCGGCCGATTCACCTGGATGAGCCGAGGCGCGCGGACCGGAGTCGGCGCGATCGGCGCAAAGAACCGCTCCGGCAGCCGGGCGTAGGTGTTATCGAAAGGAAATTGGGATGTCATGAGTACGCAAGATGCAGGCGCCACTGCCCGATGCACTCGACTTCGTAAAAGATCGCACCTTTACGGGTTCGTGATCTTGAGCCGCAGGAAGAGCTGCGGATCGGTCCCGATCGGCACACTGAATTTATGAAAGTTGCCGGTGCCGGTATCGGGCACCGAGAGCCAGTTTCCGGCGGTGAGATCGGGGCGCCATTCGCCGAGATAGGTGATGCCGCTCACGTTGGCGGGCTGGGGAAAGCTGAGCTCGAGGTTTGGGCCGATGCGTTGCAGGGGCGGGAGTTGCAGGGAAGCCGGCTGCTTGGGATTGAGCCCGAAGGCATATTCGACCAGGTTCAGCAAACCGTCGCGGTCGTAGTCGAAGAGGTCGGCGGCGTTGCCTGCGTTGGCGCCGTTGCCGAAGTACTGCGCGCGCCAGCTCTGCAGGGGCGTGAGCGGAGCTACCGTGACGTCGAAGCTCGCGGCGCCCACGTTGTTGGCGGCGTCGCCGGCGGTGAAGGTGACGGTGGTGGTGCCGGAGGGGAAGGTAGTGCCGCTCGGGTGCGAGGCGGAGGAGGAGGTGACGGCGAGATTATCGCTGACCGTGGGCGGCGCGTAGCTCACGACGGTGCCGCTTTCGCTGGCCGGGGCGACGAGCACGTTGATGGGGACGTTTGAGAAAACGGGCGGGTCATTGTCGGTGACGTTCACGGAGGCGGAGCCGTTCGCCGTGCCGCCGAAGCCATCGGCGACGGTGAAGGAGATCGTCCCGGCGCCGACCGCGCCGGCAGCGCCGGTGACCGCGACGCTGTTGCCGCTGACGGCGCCGAGGGTGAAGGGCGCGCCGTTGCTGGCGCTGATGGCCTGCACGCTCACCGGGTCGCCATCGGCGTCGGTCGTGGCGAAGGGGAGCGTCACCATGGCCGTGTCGCCGGTGGTCGCGCCCGCGCTGCCGGCGCCGGCGACGGGCGGCGTATTCACCGGCACGATCTTGAAGCCGCGAATGGCAACCTTGTGGCTATTGAATTGGCCGGAAAAGCCGACGAGACGGAATTCGATGGGCGCCGTGAGGCCTTCGTACGCGGCGGTATCCGGCAGCTTGAAGATGTACTCGTTGTCCACGGTGCTGGCGAAACGCGGCGTGGTGAAGACCTCATTCCCGGCGGCGAATCCGCCGATGCTGGTGAAGGCCGCGTACTGCCTGGGCGCATGGAAATCGATGCGCTGGATCGTGAAACGCACCTCCGCATTGCGCAGATTTAACGACTCGCCCGCCGGCGCCTGGATGCTCGCGGTCCAATATTGATTCGCGGTGAGCGCCGCCGCCAAAGTCGAAGAGGCCTCGCTGGCGGGCATGTTTTGGTAATAGACGAGCGCGTCGTCGCCGTTGCTGGCGGTGATGCCCGCGCCCTTGTTCCAGCCGGTGTAGATCAGGCCGGCCTTCTTCGCGTAAAAGGGAGTCCACGGCCGATTCTGCGCGGAGTTGGTGCCTTCGAAGTTGCTTTGCAATAACGTGTGCGGTCCGCCGACTGTCTTGAAATAGAAGGTGCGCCACGCGGGGTCGTTGTCGGCGTCGCGCACGCGCAGATAGATATAGTTATCGCCAGGAACGGCGGGCGTGCCGCTGAGCCCGGCCTGATCGCCGGTGAGCGAGAGCGAGAGGCCGCTATCGAGCACGTGGCCGATATTGGCGAGGGCGCGCGCGCCTTCGCCGCCGCTCGTGGTGATCGTCGCGGAGTAGGGCTGTCCGAAGACGGCGGTGGGCAGCTTGGCCGCGGTGGCAAACTGCGGGGCCGCGCCTTGCACATCGTCGATGTGGCGCAGCCCCGCCATCTCCGCCGCCCAACTCAGCAGGAACTGCCATTTCGGCGCGGCCGCGGTGGGCTGGGTGATCGTCTCCAAGTGGCCCCACTCGCCGTATTTGCCCCACCCTCCGGCCTCGGTGAAGACCCCGTGGGTGCGCAGGCCCTTGGCCATCGCCTGGTTGAGGTGGATGCGATAAACGGCGGCCATCTGTGGCTGCCGGTTGAGCATTTCCATGAAGGTGGTAATCCCATCGTCGCGGTTGTCGCCGCCGTCTCGAGAGTCGGTGTAGATCGAAGGGCCGCCTTCGTAAGTGACGAGCGGTTTGCGGGCCGCGAAGGTGGTTTGCGCGAGGGTGCGCAGCCAGATGTCGAAACCGCCGCCGATGCCGTTGGCGTCGGGGCCGGCGCCGGTTTGGGTGGAGCCGGAGAGGAGCAGCCGTTTCCATTCCTGAAACGTCTGATCGAGATGGCCGAGCACGGCGCTGCCGGTCCAGTAGCCATCGTTCGCGGCCACGGAGACCGGGCGAATCACGCCGCCGCCGGCATCGAAGGTGGCGGTGGTGAGGAACCACGGGTCGCTGGCGCCCGCCTGGTCCGTCGCTTTTTGAAAAGCCCAGTCCTGGATGCCATTGCCAAAGTAGGTGGTGGGGGAGATGAGATCCGGCTCCTGGGGCGGCGAGAGCGTGGGACCGTAGGCCTTGAGCTCATTGAGGAAGTCGGTGGTGTAAGTCGGGCTCGCGGTGAAGATGGCCGCTACCTTCACGAGGCGCGTATTGCCGCCGAACACGTTTTGGAACGAGCGCCACACTTCGCAGAAGCGGCGCGCATTGAACTGCGCCTTGGTGAGGCCGGCGGCAGTCGCCTGCTCCTGCGCCCAGTTGCCCTGGGGGAAGGAGTTGCCGCTGCTCCAGATCTCGTTGGAATACTCCACATACACGCGCAGCCCGGCGTTCAGCGGCGCATAGACCGGGCTGGCTTGGGCCGAGGAATATGGATTCACGCCGTCGCTGCCGAAACGGATCGTCTGCGCCAGCCTGGTGATGAAGTCGTCCGTGGCGAGGTTCGGAACGTTGATCCACAAATCGCGGTTGGCCGCATTGCAAGCGGCGACCATGTGCTCGAAGGCCACCCCGGTGATGCGATTGCCCGCGAAGCCCGTGGCTGGGCTGCGCGGATTCAAGATTCCCGTCTGCATCAGATACGTCGGCAGGCGGCGATCGCTCCAGTCCACCTCCGGGTCGGCATTGGTGCTGGCCCAGCCCATCATGCGCAGGAAGGCCCAATTTCCCTCGGTCAGGCGCGCGAGGAACGTCGGATGAAAGAGCTTCCCCTCGAGCGTCGCGTTCTGCGGGTCGGCCGGATCGGGCAGCCAAGCTTTGATCTTGGTGATGGGATTGGCGGCGTTGATGTCTTCCACGTTCAGCCACATGCCGGACGCGGCGACCTTCCGGTAGACCCGCCGCCCATTGACCAGCCGGCCCGTGGATGCGCCGGAGGACTCGGCGGCGAGGAAGGTGGCATTATTCAGGCGAATGTCGGCATCGCCCGTCCAAACGAGGACGATCTTGCCATTGGCCAGCTCATCCCGCAGGGGCCAGGTCGCCGGGCGGTTGAAGTAGTTGGCATTCAGGCCGTAGAGAATCAGGCGCAGCTTTTTCCCGGCGTTCAGATATTTCGGGCAGCCATTCGCGTCGAATTGCGGGGAGCCGAAGGTGGGGACGGCAGTGCCGAATTCAGTCGTGGCGTATTCGAGCCATCCGCCCGCCTGCGAGGCCGCATCGGCAAAGTACGGCGTGGTGTAGTAGGTCACCCCGCCGAGATTCACGCCGAGCGGCGGGAGGCCGCTCTCGGTGAAGGCCTGGCCCGCGCCGATGGCGAGCAGCCCCAGCCAAACCAGGAGAGCCTGGAAGGCGGTGCGGACAGCGGGGGGGGGCATGGGGCTATTCTCGGCGCTTACGCCTCGTGAATCAAGATGGCCCGGCGACTGGGAGTTGACCAAGCTTCACTGAATGGCACCGCGATCGAGTAGGCGCAGGGTCCGGCGCTGGGGGAGGACGCGGAGGGCGACTTGCTGGGCGCCGCCGGGTTTTAGCATCAGGGTGTGCTTCGCGTTTTCGATCGTGTGCAGCGCTGGAAGGTCGCCGCTGGCCACGCGCAAGGTCCACTGGCCAGGCGCCAGGCGATCGAAGGCGGCGCAGCCGGCGCGATCGGTCTGCGCGCGCCAGAGGTCGCGGCCATTGGTGATCTCGACAGAGGCGGCTTCCAGGCCTCCTGCTTCCTGGAGCGCGCCGGCCGTGGTGAGGGAGTTGCCGCCAGCGAATTCATAGCGCGTCACGCGGATGGCGAGGGAGCAGGCGGGAGTCGCGGTGAGGGCGACGCGCGCCGTTTCCGCGGGGCGAATCCTGAGCTTCAGCGGCAGCGGGGTCGCCATGGCCAGGCGCGGGCCGAGCGAATCCTGCACGACCTGCAACTCGCAGGCGCCCGGCTTCAGCTCGGGAAACTCGAAGGCGCCCGCGGTGTCGGTGACGGCAAAGTGCTCGCCGACTTGCAGGACGATCCGCGGCAGGCCGGCGCCCGTGCTGGCGTCAGTGAGCCGTCCGCGCAGCGCGCCCATGCTGCGTTTGCGGCTCACCGGGAGGCTCAGCGGGATGGAATAGGTGGCGAGCAGCGCCGCTTCGTTGGGGACGCCCGCCGTTTTGTCCTTCGTGCTCGCCCGCGACCAGCGGCCGACCAGGGAAAGGGAGCTTTTGTTTTCAAACTGATAGCGCACGGCCGCGAAAGCCTGGTCCTGCTCGCGGCCGGTGAGGCCGTCATATTGATTGCGCGCATAGCTGAGATTCGCGGTGAGATGGTCTGTGACACGCCACTGGCCGGAAAGGCCGGCGTTGAGGGACTGTTCCTTCGAGCCGGTGAACGCGCTCGGGCCGTAGCTTGCGAAGACCGAGTAAGTCTGGCGCGGGGTCGGCTGCCAGTGCACGGTGGCGCCGTAGCGCTGAAAGGGGCCGCTTTCGCCCGTGAGCGAATTGTCGAGCGTGCCGAGATCGAAGAAGCCTTGGGTTTGAAACTTTCCAAACTGTTGGTTGAGGCCGAGGCGCAGGGAGTTTTCGGTAAACGAGTAAGCGGCCGGGAGGAGAATGTCCTCGCGCTGAACGTGCTGCCACGCGAGCGAGAGCTCGGTCCATTTGCTCAGGGCATAATTCGCGCCCGCATTCCAGGAATGCTCGCGGTTGACCACGCTGCTGCGCACGTCGCTGCGGCCGAGGTTGCCCGCGTAGCGATTGAACGACCCATGCACGCGAAATTTGGGCGTAATCGCCTTTGTCACCGTGGCGTAGGTCGTGTCGGTGTCGCTATAATAGCCGTGGAAATTCGGCCCGGCATGGGCGTGCTCGAGGGCGTACCCGAGCTGGCCGGGCAGCTCGCCGCGGGCCTCGGCGCGGTAGGCATAGTCGGTCACGCCATCGTCGCTGCGGCTGACGCCGGCCTCGACCCGCAGATTGAGCCATTTCCGCAGCCGGTATTGCGATTCGAGGCTCACGATGTTTTGCGGGAGCGCCCGCGTGGAAAACAGGCCGTCGCCGGTCTTGCGCAGGAAGTTTCCTTGCAGGCTGAAATTGCCGGTGAAGTCCTGCCGGACGAATGCGCCGAGCTCTTCCTCGTTCTCCCGCCGATAGCGGCTCGTCATGTAGAAAAGGCCCGCGCTGGTTTTCTCACTATGCCACCTCAGGCCGGCGCCGCGTCCGAGAGTGTGTTTCTCAGTGAGCGGGGAGAGTGAGAAAATGCGGTCGCCGAGATCGAGGTCCCAATGCTCGCCGTGGTAGCTCGCGCCGTACTCGTCGCGCTCGCCAAAGAGGCTGGCATTTTGCACATCCGGGCCGCGGAAGAGGAAATCCACGCGATGCCGGCCCGCTTCATCGAGCGAGCCCGCGCCGGAGAGCTCAGCCTGGAACTGCGGCGTGTGGCCGGTTTCGGCGAGCGCGATGAGCCGGAGCTGTAACGGGATATGGTGGAACGGATCGCGATTGCCGCTGACGAGCGGGATGATCTCGACGACCGAGGCCTGGCTGGCGGTGAGCGCTTTGCCCGAGGCGGACGTGCCCGTCACGTCGAAGGTCACGGCGTGCTGGGTGTGTTTGGCGAAAGCTTTGTCCGTCTGCACGCGGCAGGTGATTTCGCGGGTGGCGCCGGCTTCCAAGGGAAAGGCCGAGGCGTCGGCGCTGACGGCGAAACCGAGGGAGCTGCGGTGCGCAAGGGTGACGCTGAGGCGGCTGTTGCCGCGATTCGTCACGCGCAATTTCACCGGATAGAGATCGCCGGCGAGCACCACATCGGGACGCGGCTCGACGATGAGCTCGAGGTTGTCGACCGGCGTGACCTGAATCGCCAAATCGAAGCTGCCGATCGACGACGGATCGCGGCGGCCCTGCACGGTGTAGCGCAGCGGAAATTGTCCCGCCGGCATATTCGGCGCGACGAGCACCACCAGCACGCGCACGATCTGCCCGCCGGCTTCCAGGCGGAACGGCACCTCCGGCGGCGCCACGCGAACGCAGCCTGGCGGCAGGGTCAGCCGCTCCGTGAACTCATCGGCGGCGCCGCCGCGATTCGCTACCACCACACTCGCGGTGACGAGCCGGCCCGGCGCAACGTCGAGCAGTTTAGCGGAGGGGGAGCGAACTTCGAGCAGCGACTGCGGGAACCCCGCGACACTCAAAGCAAGCCAGACGAGGAGCGTTGATGCTCCGATTCCCAGCGTTCCGGATTTCATTTCCGGGCGAGGGGGGCAGCGAGAGGTTTGGGCAGCTCCGGGTCGCGGATTTCAAGATCATACTGCGCGCCCATCACTTGCGCGTCGCCGCTGTCGAGCAACACCATGGCGGCATACTTTCCCGCCGGCACTTTCGTGAGATCGAACTTCGCCCGCACCGAGCATGCCGGATAAATGCGCGCCCGTGCCGCCTTGAAACGGCCGATGGAGGCGCCGCCCTGGTCGAAGAGCTCGACGGTGGCCTCAGGGATGAGGAGCCGCTCGCCATCATTGAGAAGATCGAGTTCCAGGGCCCGCTTACCATCGGCACCGGCAAGGCGCTTGCCGGCGACTTGCAGGCTGCGCGTGCCGCCGGGCCCGACTTCCGTCACGATCTGAATGGCAATGCGGACCGTCGTTTGCACGCCCATGGCCACTTGATCCGGCTTTCCTTCCGGCGTGATCGCGGGCGCCGCGTTCGGCTCGACCATGATCATGCTCCAGAACGTGCCCCGCAGCCTGGCATCGGCCGGCGCGCGGCCCTTGTAGCGGACCGGCACCGTCTCGCCGGGCGCGAGCTTCACGCGAGAGGGCGTTACGGAGATCCAGTTGGCATTCGAGCGCGGAGTGTGCCCGGGCTCGCCATATTCATTGCTCCCATCAGCCTGGAAGCTGTAGTCGGATTGGGAGACGCGGACCTCCTCGGGTTTTTTCCCGGTATTCTTGAGAAAGATGACACCCTGGAAGGCGTCACCGGGATTGATCGCGGCGCTGCGGGCGAGCGCGCCGACCACGGTAACGCCCGCGGGCGAAGAGTTAGCCAGGGCAAAGCCACTAAGGATGAGAAGAAATAGATATTTCATGCTATTGAACGGAAAAGATGATTGAGGAGAGGTAGGTGGCCGGGGAGACAGCGGGAGAGAGGCCGGTGAGCTTGAATTGCAGCGACAGGCTGCTGCGGTTTTCGGAGCCGCTGAAAAGCTCGGCATCGCTGCCGGTCAGCGCCAGGTAGGCCGTGCCGCCGGAAATGCTGCCGCTGCCGCTGCCGCCGGAAGTGCGCTTGACCGACACCGTGACATCCCCGTGCCCGCCGCCGCCGGCGAGGCGCGCGCGCAATGTCCACGGGCCGGACGCATCGCTAATCGTGAGCATGGTCACGCCGGAAACGCTTTCGAAATTGGGCTGCAGATTGCTGCCGGCGCCGGCCAGAAGATTGGCCGCGGAGATGCTTTCGAACCAATCGCCACTGGAGGTAAGATCCGCGCCGTGCGTGAGACTGGTGAGAGCGAAAAGTGAGAGGAGCTGGAGCAAAGAAGATTTCATGGGCTGCTTCGCGAAAAAGGGAGGTGGCGGTGAACCGCCACCTCCCAGGGTTTCGAGTGGTGGGCTTTGGGGCCTAGCTGGCGGTGATGGTCAGCGTGACGGTCTTGGTCGCCGAGGGAACCACGCCGGCGGCGGACGTCGCCGCGAGCTCGTAGCTGATCGCTTTATTGGACTCGTTGAGCGTCGAGATATCCAGAACGAGGTCAGCCGCGGAGCTGGTGAGCAGCGTCTTGCCCAGGGAGAAAGCGCCGGTCGGGGCCGCGAGGCTCACCGAAAGCGTCACGCCGCTGGGCATGTCGGTGTTGATGGAGCCGGTGATCTTGCGATTGAGCTCGTTGGTAGTGATCGCGTACGTTGTGCTCGTGTCGGTGGCGGCGTTGGGCGCCGCACCGGCGGTGGCCGAATTCACCGTGAGCGACGCCGTGGCGGCGCTGACGCTGAGCTCATTGATGGCGCTCACCTCGTAGGTGACGGTCTGCTGGGCGGTCGGCCCGGCCACGGCGTGGAGGCTGAGGATGCCGGCGGTGAGGATGGCGGCGGCGATGAATTTGGTCTGGTTGATCATTTCGATTGGTATCTATTTTTGCTTTTGTTTGTTTTGGTTGTCTGGCCCTGCGGCGGCGGGGGTGCGAGTTGTTCGCTGCCCGGCGTCTCATGCTTGATGATGAATAGAGCGTGGCGCATGCCCGTGCCACGGGAGGAGGCGTGTAGTTCCGGCAGGGGGAAACCCCGAACCGGCTGGGCCATCAGCCATGACGTTTTCCAAGGCGTTGCTTAGCTAGTGTAGTGGGTCGGAATTAGCGTAACGCACGGTTTCCGACGCCCCTCCGGGGCGGCACGGTTTTTTACGCGAAACCGGTGGCTGACGCCACCGGCTAAACTCCAAACGGCCCTCCGGGCCGGTGGGGGAAATGTCACGCCAATTGCGAAGCACTAGACTACATCACCAGCCAGATCTCGGGCAGGGCGGCTGCGCTCAGGCGGCAGCGAAAGTGGTGAGGGCAGCGAAAATTGCAGAAGTTTCGCGCTCGAGGGAGGCGAAGGTGCGGTCCGTGTGCTCATGGTTTTGGGATCGACCCTGAGCCTCGAGTTCCTGGGTGAGTCGGTGCGCGCCCTCCGCACCGAAAGCGCCGAGGGAGCTGAGGAGGGCGTGGGCGGAGCGGGCGAGCTCGGGTGAGTCGCGGCGTGCGATGGAGCCGCGGATGTCCTCGAGGAGCTGCGGCGTGTTTTCCTGGAAGAGGGCGATGAGCCGCTGCAGCAGCGCCTCGTCACCGTCGAGTTGATCGAGGAGTTTTGCGCGGGAATGAGTGGGCGGCGTTGCGAGGGAGGACGCGGCGAGCAAAGGGAGGGGAGCCGCTGGGGCTGGAGGCAAGAGGCAGAGGGGAGGCGAAGCCTCGACTTGGATGGGGCCGGCGGAGATTCGCTCGAGCAGCGCGAGCAGCTCAGCTCTTTGCAGCGGCTTGGAAAGGTAATCGTCCATCCCCGCGTCGAGACAACGCTCGCGGTCACCGGCCATGGCGTGTGCGGTCATGGCGACGATGGGCGTGTGGCGGCCGAGCGGCGCTTCCCACTCGCGAATCCGGCGCGTGGCCTCCAGGCCATCCATTTCCGGCATTTGCACGTCCATGAGGATCACGTCGAAGGCGCCGCTTGCCGCCGCGTCCACGGCTTCGCTCCCGTTCGCGGCATGGACGAGCACGTGGCCACGCTTTTGCAGGATGCCGGCGGCGAGGGCGCGGTTCACCACATTGTCCTCCGCCAGGAGGATGCGCAGAGCGCGCGGAGTTTGGGCGGGCGGCGCCATTTCGATGGCCGGCTCGGCGGCGGTGACGGGGGTGCCCAGGGCGATAAGAATGGCATCGAGCAAGTCGGCCTGGCTGACGGGCTTGATGAGGTAGCTCGCGACGCCCAGTTCTCCGCAGCGCGCCGCCGCGCCCGCCGGCATGCCCGAGGTGAGCATCATAACGGTGACGCCGGAGAGCTCGGCGTGCTCGCGGATTTTTTCCGCCACCATGAAGCCATCCATCTCGGGCATCATGCCATCCAGAATCACGAGCGGGAAGGGGACCCCGGTGTGGGCGGCGCGCAACATCTCGACGATTGCCGTGGCGCCTGAGGCGACGACGGCCGGCTGCATCCGCCAATGGCCGAGCATTTCGCGCAGAATCCGGCGGTTGACCGCGTTGTCGTCGACGACCAGCACGCGCATGCCGTCAAGCACGCTGGGATCGGCATGCCGCACGTGCGGAGCGGGCGTCAGCCGCACCGGCATTTTGCAGGTGAAATGGAACGTGGTGCCCTGACCTACGGTGCTTTCCACCCAGATGCGTCCACCCATGTGCTCAACGAGTTGCACGGCGATCGCCAGGCCGAGACCGGTGCCGCCATAGGTGCGCGTGGTCGAGCCGTCGGCTTGCGTGAAGGCTTCAAAGATGGCGGCCTGCTTTTCCTCCGGAATGCCGATGCCGGTGTCCGTCACTGAGAAATGGAGGCAATGCTCCGTCTCCGTGACGGATTCAATCGCGACGCGGAGCATGACGTCTCCGCGCTCCGTGAATTTGATGGCATTGTCCGTCAGGTTGATGAGGATTTGGCGCAGCCGCATGGGGTCGCCCACGAGGTGGTCTGGCACCACCGCCGGGATGTCGGCCGTGAGCTCGAGCCCTTTCCGATCGGCCCGCAGCCCGAGCGGCTTCAGCATTGCCCCGAGGCAATCGCGCAGGCTGAAGCCGATCGCTTCGAGCTCCAGCTTGCCGGCTTCGATCTTGGAAAAATCGAGGATGTCATTGATGAGGCTGAGCAGCGAATCGGCCGACGATTTGGCCATGCCGAGGTAATCCCGCTGCTCGCGGGTGAGCTCGGTTTCGAGCACCAGCTCCGTCATGCCGATGATCCCGTTCATGGGCGTGCGGATCTCGTGGCTCATATTGGAGAGGAACTCGCTCTTCGACCGGTTAGCCGCTTCCGCTGCCTCTTTCGCGGCGCGCAGATCCACGGTGCGCTCGCAGATTTGCGCGGCCATCGCGTTGAAGGCCACGCCAAGGATGCCAGCTTCGTCGCGGCTCCTGACCCGTGCGCGGGCATCGAGATTGCCTCGCGCAAAGGCGCTGACGATCCCGGTAAGCTCGACCAGCGCTCCGGTCGCATTGCGACTGGCCAGGTGAAGAATCACCGCCAGCGCACCCATGACAACGACCACCAGGAGTGTGATATCACGAGCCAGGGCGTGCAACGGCGCCTGCATTTGTTTCAGGGGCGTCCGGAAGAGCAGCCCCCAACCACCGCCCGAGTAGCTGAGATACCCGTTTTGCCGAACCGCCGTCGCCCACATTGGCTCCGCCGCGAAAGAGTCCAGACCGCTACGCTCCCAAGTGGTGGCATCTTCCAGCAGGCCGGCGGCAACTGGATTGGCGCCGGCTTGTTTCAATAAGATGTCCGCTCTTGAAGACGTCCGCGTGCCGATGACTGTCCCCTTGCGATTGAAAAGGCTGACTTCCGTATCAAGGGGAACCTCATCGAGAATCTGTAATACCGCCGGCCACGCGAAATAGCCGATGATCGCCCCGAGGATTGGCTGGTTCGGCAGGCGCTCGTCCCGCACAGGCGCGGCGAAAAGGACACCCGGCTTGCCCGTCACCTCCGAGCGCACGAGGTCCGAATTGGGCGTTTTCCCAGCCATGGCTTCGCGGAGCAACGCGAGCACGTGCTCGGCTGCTGGCTGGACCTGGCCCGTCCGCCCGCCTTCACTCGCCGCCGCGATCGTCCCTTCCGGCGTCAGGATCAAAAGCAAGTCCCAAGGTCCCGTGAGCAAGGCTTTATGAGCAAGGTCCGCGGTGACGTCCGTCTCCCGTCGCGCTACGTCGGTCGATCGGGCTTGCCCCGCGCCGGTACGGCGGAGTTCCTCCTGGATACCATCGTCTGACGCAAGCTCCTGAATGTTCTGGCGAGCCTGGTAGAGCGTCCGATCAATCAGGCCCATGGTCTGGCGACTTGCGTGCAACTCGGTCGCGCGGATATTCACCTCGAGGGTGCGCCCTGCCCGATCATTAATCATCCACACTAATACCGGGGTGACGAGCAGCGTAAGCGCCAGGATATTGAGCGTCAGCTTTGTGGAGAGTTTCATGGCCGTGCCTCGAGCCCGCGCAGGAACCGATCATCCAGCACATCGACTGATTCGACCTTCCTGGCAGTTAGACCGCGTTGAATGTTATATTCGCTGATCCGCCGCAGACTTCCGTGCAACGATTCCAGTCCGGCCGCAAAGGTGAACGCAACGCGGTTTTCACGGGCGTCGAGGATTCTGTCGTGTGCGGCAAACGCCTTCACCTCCTCAACCGACTTCTTATTGATCGCCGCCACGATGGCAAAGGCCTCCTCCGGGTGGAGCTTAATGAATTCCGTCGCGCGATTCCAGACGGCCAGCAGGCGCTGCAGGTCCGCCGGCCGCTCCTCGACGAAACGTCGGCGTACGGTTCCGATCCCCCCTTCACTTCCGAGGACTTCTTTGGTGGAATAAATAATCGTCCCATTTCCCTTGGCGACGCCGTCGCTGACGAACGGTTCGCAGGTGAACATCGCATCCGCGCGCCCGGCGATAAACTCCTCATGCACTTTCTCGGCCGGCACATCAACGATCATCACAGTGCCCGGGTCGATGCCCGCACGTCTCGCGGCCAAAGAGAAAAGGCATTCCAGATACGTGCCTTTCGGAAGAGCGATCTTTTTTCCCACGAGCTCACGCACCGACTCGATCCCGCGCCGGGCAACCAGCGCATCCGCGCCCGAGGAATAATCGCACACGATCACACCCACGAGGTCCTTGCCGCGCGCATTAAAGGAGACAAAATCGTAAAAGGAGAAAACCGCCACATCGAGTTTCCCGCTCGCGAGGTCTTCTAATGAAGCGAAAAAGTCACTATTGGTGTCCACCCACTCCACGTTCAGGCCCGCTTCTTTGAACCATCCCCTGGTGTGCGCGATATCGATCCAGAAGTTGCCCGGCCAATAATTTGCCCCCACGCGGATGACTGGAGAAGAAGCGGCAGCATGCTGCGCTGGAGACGGTTTGCACGAACCGAGAGCGACGATGAGCGCACAGCCCAGGAGGTAATGGGATTTCATGGGCGATAAGCTAAAAGCCAGAACGAAGGATCGGACGGCATCGAGCGCGGCCGCTGGGAGGGATCTGCTCGCGCGTCCGGGCGTGGCTGGCAGGAGGATCCGCTTGGAAGGGCTCGCGTATTTGGTGTTCATTCTTAAGCCTGAGAGAGCATTCCCGCGGCCCGGCCCCGTGCGCGGAGTGTGGACTTTCCGCCGAGGGTAAACCCCCGCCCGACGGACATCTCGCGAGGCCTCGCGGAGAACGGTTCCGCTCCTGGTCAACCTTTGTTAGTTCGCTAAGAGGAATCCCGCACTCACGATTTCCCGTGCGGGCGACAGCAAGGGGGAAGGGAGTTCCGAGGCGATTCGTTCAATCAGCGCGAGCAGCGCGGATTTGATCAGCGGCTTGGTAAGGTAGTCGTCCATCCCCGCGGCGAGGCAGCGCTCGCGGTCGCCGGTCATCGCGTGCGCGGTCATCGCCACGATCGGGATGTGGCGGCCGGTGGTTCGCTCCACGTCGCGGATATGGCTCGTGGCCTCAAAGCCATCCATCTCGGGCATCTGCACGTCCATGAGGATCACGTCGAAGTCGCCGCTCGCCGCCGCGTCCACGGCTTCGCCGCCATTGGCGGCGTGGACGAGCACATGCCCGCGCTTTTCCAGGATGCCAGTAACCACGGCGCTATTGATTACATTATCCTCGGCGAGCAGGATGCGCAGGCTGGGCATGTCTGGTTTCACGGGCGCGGCTTCCGGGCTGCGCTTGGCCGCCGCCGGCGCCTTGGCCGCGCGGAGGAGAAGAGTGGAGAAGTGGAACGTCGAACCCTCCCCCACAGTGCTTTCCACCCAGAGGCGCCCGCCCATCTGCCGCACCAGTTGTGAGGCGATGGCCAGCCCGAGGCCCGTGCCGCCGTAGTTGCGCGTGGTTGAACCGTCGGCTTGGGCGAACGCCTCGAAGATCGACGCCTGCTTCTCCGCCGGAATTCCAATGCCGCTGTCCTTGACCCGAAAGTGGAGGCGAATCTCCTGCTCCGTTGCGGATTCAACCGCGACGCCGAGCGACACTTCGCCGCTTTCCGTAAATTTGATCGCGTTGTCGGTGAGATTGCTCAGGATTTGCCGCAGGCGCAGCGGGTCGCCGATGAGTTGATCGGGTACCTCCGCCGGGATTTCGGCGCTCAGCACGAGCCCTTTCTGGCTCGCGCGCATCTCGAGGGGCTTGAGCAGGCCGCGGAGGCCTTCGCGGAGACTGAAGCTGATCGCTTCCAGTTCCAGCTTGCCCGCTTCGATCTTCGAGAAATCGAGGATGTCGTTGATCAACCTGAGCAGTGCATGCGCGGAGTCCTTCGCCATGCCGAGATACTCCCGCTGCTCGCGATCGAGCTCCGTTTCGAGCACCAGTTCGGTCATGCCGATGATTCCGTTCATCGGCGTGCGAATCTCGTGGCTCATGTTCGCGAGAAACTCGCTCTTCGCCTGGCTGGCGGCCTCGGCGCTGGCCTTGGCGGCTTGCAGGTCGCGCTCGATGCGATGCCGCTCGCTGCTGTCGTGCGCCACGGAGAACATGTTCTGGTCGGCTTCCGACCAATAGGCAGACCAGGTAAGGGGAACCAGCGAGCCGTCTTTGCGAAGAAAGCGGTTCTCAAAATTGACCACGGACTGTCCCTGCATGATCGCGGCGGCGATCTCGTTGGTTTTGGCCACGTCCTCGGGATGCACTAAATCGATGTAGCGGCGCCCGAGCAACTCGGACGGCAAATAGCCCCAGAGCTTCAGGCAGGCGGCATTCACGGTGGCGAACCTCCCCTCCGCATCGACGATGCAGATCACATCGAGCGAGTTGTCCATGATCCGCTGGTTGTTGTGCAGCGCCGCTTCCAGCGCCAATTTGCTTTCGGATAACCTGAGCTCCGTCTGTTTTCTGACGGAGATGTTTTCATGCGCCACCACGGCTCGCACCCGGCCGTCGGCGGTGAAGCGGGTCACGCGGGCGATGTACCAGCGATCTTCCTCCGGGCTGGGGCACGCGTATTCCAAAGCGAACGAATCGATCTCGCCCGCAATGGCCGCGCGAATGCCCGCGGCCATGGGAGCCGCCTCGTCGGAGCAAGGACCAACCGCTGCGTCGCAGACCGCGAGATAATTGTCGCCTACCCCGGGCATGGGGCCGTCCGTCCGGTTCTCCCGAGCAAAACGTCCCCATGCGGCATTGACCTCGATGATGCGGCCCGCCTCATCGAGGATCGCGATATGGGACGAGAGGGCATCCAGCGTAAATTGGAGAAACTGCTTCGATCCCAGCAACGCGGCTGCCGCTTGCTTCCGCTCCGTAATGTCGCGGGTGCATCCGGCCACAAAATCGACCGTTCCGTCCGGCGCCAGCGCCGCGGAGAAGATGTATTCGTAGCACCCTTCATGGCCGGCGGGATTGGTATAAGGAGTCTCGCCGGTGATGCTCTTCTTCGTCTCGAAAACCTGCTGGAGCTCTCGCTGCAGGCGCTCCGCCAAGTCGGCGGGATATTGCAGATCGAAGAAGTCTTTGCCCACGACTTCCTCCAGCTTGAGCCCCCACAGATCGAGCAGCGGTTGGTTCGCAAAGAGGAAGCGGCCTTCGCGGTCGAAGATGTAGGCGAAGTCGGAGATGGCGGAGAACGTGGTGGTGAGCAGCCGCTCCCGCCGGTCCGCTCGCGTGGACAGCGCCTCTAGCGCGGCTTCCGCCTGCTGGCGGGCGGTGATGTCGGTTGCGATACCCGTCAGCCGAATCAATTGCCCCGCGGCATCGCGCACTTGGAAGCCGCGGTTCTGCACCCAGCGTATGGCGCCATCGGGACGCGCGATGCGATATTCCGCGCTGACCGCAGGCTCATTTTCCGTTAGCCCGGCGAAGGCCGCGAGCGCAGTCGCGCGATCCTCGGGAAGGATGGCTTCGACCCACTGGTGAGGATTGGCATACAAGCTCGCAGCCGAACGGCCCCACATCGCTTCGTAGCCTGCACTGATGAAGTGGATGGCTTTCAAGTCCGGCGAGGTGATCCAAAACGTATCGTGAATGTTGTCCGCCAGATGGCGGAATTTCTCTTCGCTCGCGACGAGGTCTTTTTGCATGTGCTCGCGGACCGCATTCTGGAGTTGCAACGAGGCGTTGGCTATGGCCAGCTCCTTCGTGCGCTCGCGGACGCGCATCTCGAGCTCCAAGTGTGCCTGCTGGAGGCTTTCCTCGGCCAGCGCTTCCCCGTGCTCGCTCGCCCGCAGGGATCTGGCTCCGAACCAGACAAGGCCGGCGAAGGTCACGACATTCGTCATCGCGAAAAGAGCTGATCCGAACTCCTTTCCATACAAGCCGTAAGACGCGCATTGCATGTCCAGCCAACCAATCAACAGGGGCAGAACTAGCGCGGCCAGGCCGTACCTGCGAACCAGCATCCCACTCGTGCCGGACCCCGTGACAAGGCGCATAAACCCATAGCGACTGGACGCGCCCCAGACACCAATGCAGAGGGTCAGGAACCCGATGGCGGTGTGCAGGGCGACCGCCGTGAACTGTCCCGACTGATAAAGCGAATTGACGTCGAAGAAATACCCGACTACCGCGAGCAAGGAGGTAAATGCGACCCATCCGGGAAGAGCATGCGCCCACGCCGTTCTCTTCGGGAGACGAAGAAAAATAAGCGCCAGTCCGAGGCAGACAAAGTTGGCGGCGGTGATCGGGGCCATTCGGCCGGGGGCTCGGCTGATGGCGAAATCGCGAAACAGCAGCTCATCGATCCCGAGATTGATGCCGGCAGCGTATTCCCCTAGCGTCAGCGCTCCGATCGTGACCACCGCGCCGGCGAGCGCGACGGAGAGCGTCCTCCAGCGTCCATTTTGTCCCTCCGCGGACAACGAGACGAGAAACAGGCTCAGGCCGGCGAAGCAGAAGGCGACTGCGGTATTCGGCTTCATCGTCACAAAGCCGGGCAGCACCGTCATCAGCGGCCGGAAATCGAGAAGCCAGCCGGCGAGGACGGAAAGCCCGATCAGTATAGCCAGCCCACTGGCGCCACGCGCGATCTGCATACAGCGTCGAGCCGTGATTCCGGTGGCGGCGGGTTCAGTTTCAGGCGTCATTTGCTTCGAGCTCATGGGTTAACGGGATGTGGCCGAGATGCGCTCGATCAGCGCGAGCAAGTCGGATTTGTTCAGCGGCTTCGAAAGGTAAGCGTCCATGCCGGCGGCGAGGCAGCGCTCACGGTCGCCGGTCATGGCGTGCGCGGTCATGGCCGCGATTGGGGGGTGGCGGCCGGCCGCCGGCTCAGCCGCCCGAATCAGCCGGGTCGCTTCAAAGCCGTCCATCTCGGGCATTTGCACATCCATCAGGATCAGGTCGAAAGCCTCGCCTGCGGCGGCGGCCACGGCCTCGCACCCATTCAGGGCCTGCAGCAGCGAGTGGCCGCGCTTTTCCAGGATGCCCTGGGCGATGGCGCGGTTAATCACATTATCCTCGACGAGCAGGATGCGCAGGCTGTGGACAGCAGGCGCGGCAGATGGGACGCGCGCGACGGCTTGGGCCGGCGCCGCCGCGCCGCTCGCGATCACGAGGAGCGTCGTGAAATGGAAGGTCGTGCCCTGCCCCACGGAGCTCTCGACCCAGATGCGCCCGCCCATTTTCCGCACGAGCAGGGTGGCAATCGCCAGCCCGAGGCCGGTGCCGCCATGGGTGCGCGTGGTCGTGCCGTCGGCCTGGCTAAACGCCTCGAAAATCACGGCCTGCTTATCCGCCGGGATGCCGCTGCCGGTATCCGCCACCGTAAAGTGCAGATAAGACTCGCGATCGCTCCCGGGCTCGACCGCCACTTGCAGCCTCACCTCGCCCCGCTCGGTAAACTTCACCGCGTTGTCGGTGAGGTTGAGCAGGATCTGCCGCAACCGGAGCGGATCGCCGGTCAAAAAGTCGGGCACCTCCGAGCTCACGTCGGCCGCGAGCAGGAGGCCCTTTTGCTTCGCGCGGATCGCGAGCGGCTTGAGCAGTACTTCGAGTTCTTCGCGCAGGCTGAACTCAATCGATTCGAGCTCCAGTTTGCCCGCTTCGATTTTGGAGAAGTCGAGGATGTCGTTGATCAGGCTCAGGAGGCTTTGGCCGGAGGATTTCACCATGCCGAGATATTCGCGCGGTTCCGCGTCGAGCTCCGTCTCCAGCGCGAGATCGGTCATGCCGATGATCCCGTTCATCGGCGTGCGAATCTCGTGGCTCATGTTCGCGAGAAACTCGCTCTTCGCCGCATTCGCCCTCTCGGCCTCGGCTCGGGCCGTTTTCGATTCCTGCTCCGTCTCGACCAGGACGGACATCGTTTGGCGCAGCCGCTCATCTTTGGCCCGGCTTTCGCTGATATCGGTGGCGATCAGGCAGATCGCCGCCGCTGAGTCGGCGGGGAGCCGCCCGAGGGCGAGCTGCAGCGGCACCGGCGTCTGGTCGGCCGCACAAAGGGTGATCTCTCCCGCGCTGGAGCCCGTGCGGCCCGCCGCGAGCAGGGCGGCGAACGCCGGGCGTTCTTCGGGCGCGACAAAGGATTCGAAAAAATGTCCGACGATTTCCTCCAGCGGTTGCTTCAGCATCGCGCCGAACCGGCGATTGGCATACAGGATCGAGCCATCGGCGGAGAGGCTCACGGCCCCTTGGTTCATCTCCTCGATGAGCACCCGGTACGGTTCATCGGCGCCCTTGAGCGTGAAAAGCTGATCGCCCCGCGGCCCGCGCGCCAGCACGGCGTCCACCTCGCCGTTCCGAATGGCGTGCAAGGTTTCGTTGGCCTCTGCCAGGCGGGCCCGCAGGTCGGCGACTTCAGCCATCCACGGCTCGGGAGTTTGGGGAGCCAAATTCATTCTCAGTTCCAAGAGAGCGTTCGCCCTGCCCGGACTCGTGCGCGCAGTGTGGACTTTGCGCCGCGGGTAAACCCTGAGGGCCGCGCACCTCGCTTCGTGGCAGGAATACGGGAGAAGCCCGCCAGACAATCTTTGAGCCTCCTCCTCACCCCTGCGCGTGGCGCGACTCGGTGGCATCGATGAGGCTGAGGAACCGGCGCACGTCGATCGGCTTGGTGAGATAGTCGCTGGCGCCGGCGGCGCGGAGGCGCTCGATCTGCGCGGGGGTGGCGTCGGCGCTGATCATCACGATCGGGAGGTGTTCCGTGCGGGGATCGGCGCGCAGTTGGCGGAGGATTTCGTCGCCCTGGATGTCGGGCAGGTGGAGATCGAGCAGGATGAGATCGGGCGGATGCTGGCGCGCGAGCTCGAGGCCGAGGCTGCCTTGCATCGCGGAGATCAGCTTCACCTCGGGGCGCCGGGCGAGGATGCGCTCGACGAGGCGGAGATTGGAAAGATTGTCCTCGATGTAGAGCAGGGTGCGCGGGGCGGCGTCGCGGGGCGCCTCGGCGACGCTGGAAATGGGGGTGTCGAGGCTTCGGCTCGGTGGCGGCGGGCGTCTCCTGGATGAGCGGCAGCTCCACCCAAAACGTCGTGCCTTTGCCGAGTGTGCTTTCGACGCCGATCCGGCCGCCCATCGCTTCGATGAGGTGCTTTGGAAAGCGACAACCCGAGGCCTGCGCCTTCGATCGCCGTGTCGCCGGCATCGAGGCGCTCAAACGGCACGAACAGTTTCGCCAGGTTCTCCGCGGAAATGCCGCGTCCGGTGTCCGCGACGTTGATGCGCAGGCAGTCTGCAATTTTCTCGCAGGAGACGGCGACGGTGCCGCCGTGGCGGTTGAATTTCACGGCGTTCGAGAGCAGATTGAGGATGACCTGCTTGAAGCGTTGCGCGCTGGAAAGCACCTCGCAGTCAAGATCGCCGGCCAGCGGCTCCAGCCGCACGCCGCGCTCGGCCGCCAGCGGCTTCACGAGGGAAAGCGCCTCTTCCAGCGTCTCGCGCACGCTCACCGGCTCGGGCGTGAGCGCGAGCTTGCCGGACTCGACGCGGCGCGATATCGAGCACTTCGTTGATCAGCCCGAGCAGATGCTTTCCGGCGCGGAGAATCTGCGCCACGCTCTCCGCATCCTCGGGGCTTTGGCCGTCCCTTTCCAAAAGCTGCGCGAAGCCCAGAATCGCGTGCAGCGGCGTGCGCAGCTCGTGGCTCATGCGGGAAAGGAACTCGCTCTTCGCGCGGTTGGCGCGCTCGGCTTCTTCCTTCGCCTGCTGCAGCGCGGCCGCCGCGCGGTCGCGCTCCGTGGCGTCGCGCTGGAAGCCGATGAAGTGCGTCACTTTTCCATCCTCCCCGCGGATCGGCGAAATGTGGGTGGAGAGCACGAAGTCGCTGCCATCCTTGCGATAGTTGACCGCCTCGAAGCGAAACTCCTCGCCCTCGCCAAGCTGCGCCCGCACGCCGTCGAGGATGGCGCGGTCCGTCTTCGGCCCCTGGAAGATCCGCGGCGTCTTGCCAATGACTTCCTCGGCGGTGTAGCCGGTAGTTCTCGTGAACGCCGGGTTCACGAAGACGATCTCCGGCCCCGGCAAATCGACGTCGGCGGTGGTGATGATGACCGACTCGCTGCTCTGCTGGATGGCGGCTTGCAGCAGGCGCAAACTGTTCCGCGGCGCGGCCGCGCTCGCCGATCTCGTAGCGCAATTCCATCTCGTCCACCACGAGCGCCGCCAGGCCGGCGAGCATCTCCGCCGCCTTCGCGTCCAGTTGCGCGGTGCGTCGTGTCGATAATGCTCAGCGTGCCGAGATTCAGCCCATTCTTCGTCTTGAGCGGCGCGGCGGCGTAGAAGCGGATGTACGGCGCGCCGGTGACGAGCGGATTTTCAGCGAAGCGCGCGTCCTCGCGCGCATCGGGTACGACCATGACTTCATCCGCCAAAATGGCGTGCGCGCAGAAGGCGATATCGCGCCCGACTTCGCGTGTCTCCAGGCCAATGCACGACTTGAACCACTGCCGGTCTTCATCGATCAGCGTGACCGCGGCAATCGGCACGTCGAAAATGCGGGCGGCGAGTTGGGTGATATCGTCGAACGCCTTCTCCGGCGGCGTGTCGAGCACCGCATAGCGGCGCAGCTCCTCGAGCCGCAGAGCTTCATTGGGCGGATGCGGGAAGCTGATCATGCGGCGACGCTTTCCTGCGTACCGCGGCAGGGCGCCGGCAGCTCGCCCAAGGCGTCCTGGATGGCCGCCAGCAGCTCCTCCGCTTCATACGGTTTTTCGAAAAAAGCCGCCCCGAGCTCGGTGGCCTTTTCCAGGAGACCCGGCTGCTTGCTGGCGGTGAGAAATATAATCGGCATCACTGTCGGCAGGAGCGCCCGGAGTCTCTCCGCGACGCTAAATCCGTTGCCCGCCGGCATGGAGATATCCAACAGGACGAGGTCCGGCTGAAGCCTGAGCGCCGAGGTTAGGCCGGTCAGGGCATCATGAGCGATGGCCACTTCGTAACCGAAGCTCTTGAGGCGAATCGCCAGGGCCATGGAAATGCTCCGATCATCTTCGACAATTAGTATCTTTTTCATCTGCTTTTTGGTTTTGGTGTTTTTTACGCTTGGGTGACGGCATTGCCGCTGAGGAGGCGCTGAATGGCCGCGAGCAGCTCGTTGGGGTCATAAGGTTTCTCGAAAAATCCCGCCGCTCCGAGGTCGCGGGCTTTTTGCCGCAGGCCCGGCTGCCGGCCCGCGGTCAGGAAAATGATGGGAGTCGTGGTGTCGACCAGCTCGCGGATTTTGTCCGCCACGAGAAACCCGTTGCCCGCCGGTACGGAAATATCGAGCCGGGCGAGGTCCGGCGGAAGCTTGAGCTCGCCGGCGGCCGCGGGGGCGGAGGCGACTTCGTAGCCGGCCGCCTTGAGGCGAACGGCCAGGGCCTGCACGGTGTGCCGATCGTCTTCGACGACCAAAGGTTTCTTCATATAGATATCGAGCAGCGCCAGGTCCGGCTGAAGCTTCGCCGCCGCCGCGAGCCCGCTCAGGGCGTCGGCCGCCACCGCGACTTCGTAGCCGGCCAATTTGAGGCGAATGGCGAGGGCCTTCGCGATGGGCTGATCATCTTCGACGATAAGGATCTTCTTCATGCTTGTGGGATGGAAAAACTGAAGGCGCTTCCTTTGCCGAGCTCGCTCTCGACCCAAATCCTGCCGCCGTGGGATTCCACGAGCTCGCGACAGATGAAGAGGCCCAGCCCGACGCCCTGTTCACTGCCGCCGTCAATGTTTGGAATCTGGTAGAGACGTTCGAAAATCCGTTCGAGCTCCGCGGGCGCCATACCACAACCCGTATCCCGGACGGTCACTTTGATATATCCGGGATGGTTCGGCATTGCGCCCGCGGTAATCGTGACCCGGCCATGTTCGGGCGTAAATTTCAGGGCGTTATTGGTGAGGTTTACGAGCACCTGCATCAGCCGGTCCTCGTCGAAAGGGAACTCGGGCAGCTCCGAAGGGACTTCGTACGTGAGGCTGATCTGCTTCCGCGCGGCGACCGGACCGAGGACGGTCGCCAATTGCTGAACCAAGGTAGCCAGAGAGCCTCGCTTCATCTCCAGCGTGAGCTTGCCGGTTTCCAGCCGCGTGGCGTCCATCAGATCGTTGATGCAGACGTGCAGGCGATGGCAGCTCTCCCGAGCGATGCCGAGATACTCCTGCTGGGTTTCATTGAGCGGACCGGCGAGGCCGTCCAGCACGATCGAGATGAATTCCCGTCCGGAAGTGAGCGGCGTTTTCAGCTCGTGCGAGACGGTGTGGTAGAAGTTTTGAATCTCCTGATTCTTCCGCAGCAGATGCTCGTTGGATGCCTCCAGGGCGCGCTCTGCCTTTACGGTTTCCGCCATCGTTTCGAGGAGACGGGCCTCTTTCTGCCGGATTTCGCTGATGTCCGTAGCGATGAGACAGATCGCCGCCGCGGATTCGGCGGGAAGCCGGCCGAGCGCGAGTTGCAGCGGCACTGCGCCGCCATCGCCGTCACAGAGGCTGATCTCGCCGGCGCTCCGTCCAGTGCGGCCGGCCGCCAGCAGGGTGGCGAAAGCTGCGCGCTCCAATGGCGCGACGAACGTCGCGAAAGCGAGGCCGACGATTTCCTCGAGCGGCCTCTTCAGTAAATCGGCAAACCGGCGATTGCCATAGAGAATCGAGCCATCGGCGGAGAGGGTGACCGCGCCCTGGTTCATCTCCTCGATGAGCACACGATAGGGTTGATCGGCGCCTTCGAGTGTGAAGAGCTGCTCGCCTTGCGGCCCCTGAACGAGCACGGCATCCACCTCGCCGCTCCGAATGGCGCGCAAGGTATCGCTGGTCTCGGCGAGACGGGCGCGCAGATCGGCTACTTCCTCCCTGCATGCCGCTGGAGTTTGAGGGACCAAATTCATTCTTCAGCGACAGTAGAGCGTGCCGCCTGCCCGCCCCCGTGCGCGCAGTGTGGACTTCGCGCCGCGGGTAAACCCTGAGCGCCGCGCCTCGAAGGGCGCAGGGGCGTACCGTTTCCTGATCGCGGCGCTGCACCGGCCGGTGTACGGATAAGCGCGAAGCCCGCCGGCGGCGTTGCACACGGGCTGCGGCGAGTCAATAATCCGGGCAGAGGCGCACGCGGAGGACGCCGTGATTGAAGATTCCGCGAGCTACGGCCATCGCCAGGGCCGGCGCCATCGAACACGCAGATCTCCACGAAAGCCACCCGCTCCCTGCCATGAACATCGAACCACTGGAAAACCGCATCGCTCCCGCCGCGACGTTCACCTTCATCGACCTCGATGGGGACGTCGCCACCATCACCACCAGCAAGGGCACGATCGCCGACCTTTCCGAGGCCAATGGCGTGCTCACCTTCTCCGCGGCCGATCCCGGCGAGCCGGATGTGCCGCGGCAGCTTCGGAAGATCGACCTCGGCGCGGACGAGGCGCTCGCGAGCATCTTCGCCTTCACCGATCTCACAGTGAAGGTCATCCGCAAGGCCCCCGGCGGCGACGGACTCGTCCACGTCGGCTACATCGACGCGCGCGAGCAGATCACTGGTGGGGCCGACGGCAGTGCGGACCTCGGCGCGGTCTCGGTTTCCGGCGATCTCGGGAGGATCCAGGCGGGCTCGGAGTTTCAGCAAGGCGCGCCCAGCGTGCGCTCGCTCAGCGTCGGCTCGCTCGGGCTCTACGGCCTCGCCACGCAGGGCGGCACGGGCGACCTCCTCAGCATCATCACCGGGCCGGTCGGCTCGCTGAAAGTCCGCGGCGATGTGCGGGAAGCGGCGTTCGTCGTGCAAGATGATCTCTCGGTGAAAGGGACGATCGGCTCCGTCACGGTCGGCGGCTCGCTCATCGGCGGCGACGGGCCGGATACCGGCGTCATCCAGGCCGATGGCGCCATCGGCGCGATCAAAATCGGCGGCGACATTCGCTCCGTGGATAGCAGTCCCGGCAGCACGCTGTCGGGCTTCTCGGGAGCGGTCATCTCGCTGGACGGCCGGATCGCGTCGCTCACCGTCGGCGGCTCGATTCTCGGCGGGAAGGGCCTCCTCGCGGGGGCCGTCTCGGCCGACTCGTTCGGGCCGGTGAAGATCGCCGGCGACTTCTCGGGCACGCTCGGCGGCCTGAATCCGCCCGTGCAATCGCTGAGCATCGGCGGCTCGATGACTGGCGGCATCTTCACCGCTGGCGCGATGCAATCGCTGCGCGTGACCGGCGACGTCGCCGGCATGCTTTCCGGGAGCGTCCCCGTGATCTCGGTCGGCGGCTCCGTGCTCACCGGCGGCCGGGTCGGCGGCGGGTCCAGTGTGCAGATCGGCGGCGACATCGATGGCGGCACGGTCAGCGGCGGCTCGGTCACGGTCGGCGGTTCGCTCATCGGGAATACGGCCGACGACAGCGGCCGGATCTCGGGCTTCACGGTGAATATTCGCGGCGACGTGATCGGCGGCGACGGACTGAAATCGGGCCGCGTCGAGGTGAGCGGGGCGAGGGGCAGCGTGACGATCGGCGGTTCGCTCATCGGCGGCGATGGCGAGAGCAGCGGCACGCTTTTCGGCCTGACGGGGATCGGCTCGGTGAAAATCGGCCGCTCGCTGATCGGCGGCCTGGGCGTCGGCAGCGCGCAGATCGAGGCCGGCAGCCGCGACCCCATGGTCACGGAGAAGGGCGAGCTCGGCCCGGTCACGGTCGGCGGCAGCGTCCTCGGCCGCGCGCTTCAGTCCGCTTTCATCCGCGCTACCGGCACGATCGGGCCGGTGAAAATCGTCGGCTCGCTCGTGGGCGGCGCAGGTGCGGAAAGCGGGCGCATTCTCGCCGGGGAAGGCCTCGGCCCGGTCACGGTCGGCCGGGACGTGCGCGGCGGCGGCGGCCAGGCCTCCGGGCTGATCGAGAGCCTCGGCGCGATCACGAGCGTGACGATCGGCGGCTCGCTCACCGGCGGCACTGGGAATTTCACCGGCGCCGTCACCGCCGCCGATGATCTCGGGCCGGTGAAGATCAAGCGCAACCTGCGCGGCGGCAGCATCACCGGCACCGCGCCCGACGCCGATAGCAGCGGCTTCATCCGCGGCGACCGCATCACCAGCGTCGACATCGGCGGCTCGATCCTCGCCGGCCTCGACACGAGCACCGCCGGCACCCTGGTCAACAACGCCTCCATCCGCGCCGACTTTGACCTCGGCCCGATCACGGTGAAAGGGAGCATCGCCGGCACGAGCGCCAGCGAAGGCGTCACCCGCCCGCTGATCAGCGCGCGCGGCCAGGAAACGCTCGCGCCCGGCGCCACCGTGGATCTCGCCATCAAGAGCCTCACCGTCGGCGGCCGCGTGGATGGCGCGCTGATCGTCGCCGGCTTTCAGGCGGGTTTTCCCATCGTCTCCGGCCAGAACGGCAATGCCTCGATCGGCGCCGTGAGGGTCGGCGGTGACTGGATCGCCTCGAGTCTCGCCGCCGGCGTGAACGACACGAATGGCAACGGCTTCGGTAACGACGACCAGCGCATCGCCGGCGCCACGCTCGTCGCGCGGATCGCCAGCATCACCATCAAAGGCACGGTCGCCGGCACCGCCGCCGGCAGCGACCACTTCGGCTTCACCGCCGCGGAGATCGGCGCGTTCCGGGCGTCCGGCTTCATCGCCCAGCTCACCGCCCAGAAAGAGACCATCCCGCTCTCGCTGATCACCGCCGACGTGGCGCTCCGCGAAGTCTGACGCTTTCGGTTAATTTGGAACCGCTCTGCCGCAGGAGCGATCGCTCGCGCAATGGAACACCGCGATCGCGAGCACGCCCGCGAGCGCGAACCTCGTCAATGCCCTCGGCCTCACGATCAGCGACTGGCCGACGCAAGGCAAAATGCAACAGGTGGCGGCGAAGATCGATGAGCTGATCGCGGCGCTGCACCGGCCGGTGCGAGGAAGAGGGGAGACGGGGAGACGGGGAGACGGGGAGACGGGGAGACGGGGAGACGGGGAGACGGGGCGCCTTGGCGCGCTTGGATTCAGGGGTGGTGTGGCTCCGGGGGTAAACCCAGCGCGCGGAGGACATCTTCGGTATGCGACAAGTCGCCGAGCACCCGGCGCACCGGCAGCGGCCATTGCCGAATCAGCGTCGGCGCCACCATGATCTGGTCCTCCTGGGCGCGCTCTTTCTGCTCGTAAAGATCCACGACCGTGAGGACGTAGCGGTCTTTCAAATGGGTCTCGCAGATCTTCTTGAGATTCGTGATGGCGCGGCTCGATTGCGGCGTGCTGCCGGCGACGTAGAGCCGCAGGACGTATTGGCCATCCTGGGGAGGCGTGATGGGTCGGGCGATGAGGTCAGCGGACATGCTATGCTCCCTTCCGGCCGGCAAATGGGTCCGCATCGTGAGGACGAAGGTCGAGGCCGCCGAGAACCCGCTCGGTGTTGGACAGGGTGCCGATGATCTTGCGGACGGGCGCAGGGCGTTTCCGCACGAGCGTGGGCACGGCCAGGATCTGGTCGCTCTGCGCGAGCTGCGGATTTTTCATCAGATCGATGACCTCGATGTGATAGCGGCCGGCGAGATGCTCTTCGCAGAGCTGCTCGATATTGCGGAAGGCGGTGACCGATTTGGGAGTCGGCCCGGCGACGTAGAGCCGCAGCTCCCAAGCCCAAGGCGTGGCTGCGGCGGGTTTCGCTTTGCGTGAGGTGGCTGGCGTTTTCATGATTGTGCTCCTCCCGTGACGTTGCGGCGGCCCCGGCTTCCGTTGACTTTGACGACGTCGCCCTTGCGGCTGCGGCCCATCGCCGCCTCGTCGAGGGCGAGCACCGCGCCGCGCAGTTTGTCCTTGCTGACGGTGCGCGTGATGATGGCTTCCTCGCCGGAAAACTCCGCGCGCAGCGCGGCGATCTGCGCTTCGAGCGCGGCGCGTTTGCATTCCAGCGCCAAGTTGCTGCCGCTCGGCTTCTTCGCTCAGGGTCACCAGCTCCGCCCGCTCGCGGCCTTCCTGCTGCACCCGCGCCGAACCCGTGAGCATGCCGCTCGGGCCGATATAGACATCGGTGAGCTGGATGCCGTGGTTCGTCACCATGAATTCGCGCACCTGATTCGAATGCCCCATGGCGCGCGATTTCAGGATGTGCAGGCCGCGGTTGCGCTCGCCGTTGGTTTCGAGATCGCGCAGCACCAGCCAGGTATCCACGAGCGAGGAAATCGCCGCATCCGCGCGCTCGAGCGCGCTGCCGCCCATCGTCAGATCGGTGAGCATCACGGTGATCCCTTTCAGCTTCAGCCAGTCCATCAACCGCATCAGCGCCGCTTTGATTTCCAAGGCGGTGCCGGTCGTGTCCAAACCGGAGATCGGATCGATGATCACCACGTGCGGCGCGAATTCGGTGATGAACTGAATCTTGCGGGCGAGGTGCGTTTCCAGGCCGTGGGAAAACGGCCGCACGGTGTGCAACTGGAGCCGCCCCTTTTTCACCCACTGCTGCAGGTCGAGCCCGATCGTGCCCATGTTGCGCATGATCTGGCTGGGGGATTCCTCGAAGGAAAAGTAGAGGCAGCGCTCGCCGCGCCGGCAGGTGGCGTCGGCAAAAGTCGCCGCCACACTCGTCTTGCCCGTGCCCGCGGTGCCCGAGAGGAGAATGCTGCTCCCGCGATAGAATCCTTTGCCGCCGAGCATGGTGTCGAGGCGCTCGATGCCGGTCGGGATGCGCTCGTGCGACGCGGTGTGTTCGAGCTGCACGGTGGTGATCGGCCAGATCGAGATGCCATCCTTCTCGATGAGGAACGGATACTCGTTCGTGCCGTGCGTGGTGCCGCGATATTTGACCACGCGGATGCGGCGGGTCGTCACCTGATCGACCACGCGATGATCGAGCGAGATGACGCAATCGGAGACGTATTCCTCCAGGCCGTAGCGAGTCAGCGTGCCGTCGCCGCGCTCGCCGGTCATGATCACCGTGACGCCTTTTTCCTTGAGCCAGCGAAAGAGCCGGCGGAGTTCCGCGCGCACGATGGCCTGATTGGGCAGGCCGGCGAAAAGTCCTTCGATCGTGTCGAGCACGACGCGCTTCGCCTTGATGGAATCGATCGCGTAGCCGAGCCGGATGAAGAGCCCTTCGAGATCGTATTCGCCCGTCTCCTCGAATTCGCTGCGATCCACGTAAACGTAATCGAGCATCAGCTTCTTGCTCGGCGACGAGCGCCTTCAAATCGAAGCCCAGCGACGCGACGTTTTCGGTCAGCTCTTCGCGCGTTTCTTCAAACGCCATGAAGACGCCCGGCTCGCCGTACTCGGTGGCGCCGCGGACGAGGAATTCCATCGCCAGCAACGTCTTGCCGCAGCCCGCGCCGCCGCAGACCAGCGTGGGCCGGCCCGCGGGCAACCCGCCGCCGGTGATTTCATCGAGCCCGCGAATGCCCGTGGGAGATTTCCGCAACGTCCTCGGAGCCAGGGATGTTTTCGTTTTCTTCAAGGTTATCATTTGCGAATCTGATAAAGCCTTTCGAGTGCCCCGTCCGCCGCGCGGAGTGTGGAGTTGCGCGGCGTAGAAACCCTCAGATGAGGCGACAAGCCCCGAAGATTAACCTTCGATTTAGGAACGAAGGTGCTAGGTTCCTGCTCAGGTTTCTCCGGGTAGCGGGGCGCAGCATCTATGAATCCAACCCCCGCCACCTTGCCCAAGCTCCGCATCCTTCTCGCCGACGATCATGAGATCGTCCGGGATGGCCTGCGGAGGCTGATCGAAAAGGAGGCTGGATGGGAAGTCTGCGGGGAAGCCGCCGATGGGCGCGCCGCCGTCGCTTTGGCGGAAAAGCTCGCGCCAGACATTGTGATCCTGGATCTCGGCATGCCCGAGCTCAACGGGCTCGACGCCGCGCGGCAGATCAAGCGGGTGCTGCCGAAGACGGAAGTGCTGATCTTCACGGGCGAAGAGAGCGACCAGTTGATCCACGAGGTCTTTGCCACCGGAGCGCGCAGTTATATTTTGAAAAACGACGTTGCCAGCCACCTGGTCGCCGCCATCACGGCGCTTGGCCAGCACAAGCACTACTTTACCAGCCACATTTCGGAGATCGTCTTTGCGCGTTATCTCGATGGCGCTTCCGGCGCGGGGAAGGAGAAGACGGAAGGCCTGACGCCGCGCGAGCGGGAGATCGTGCAGCTTCTCGCCGAAGGAAAAAGCAACAAGGAGGCCGGCGGGGTGCTGGGGATCAGCATCAAAACGGTGGAAACTCACCGTGCCACGACCATGCGCAAGCTGCGGCTGGACTCCTTCGCCGATTTGGTCCGCTACGCCATCCGCAACAAAATCGTCGCCGCGTAACTCTTCGGGGGAGTTTATGGATCGAGCGCGGCCTTGGGCAGGAACTGCACGGCATCGGCCACCACCACCTTGTCACCTTCCGTCGCCTCATTCGAGACGCGCACCCACCCGGCGCGGCCGGCGGCAAAGCGAAAGGTGCCCAGGGAGCGAAAGAGGCGCGCGTGCGCCGGTTCCTCCTGCTGATTGATCCGGATCGTGGAGTCGCCGCCGGCATGATGAATCGTGACGGGCGTGGTGGTGGAGCGGCGGACGTTGTAGCAATGGGCCAACCGCACCTCGTACCATCCGGCCGCGGGCAGGGTGGGAGTAAAGGTGACGGATTTGCTGCCTTTGCCGGCTTTCATGTCGTGCAGGTAGCCGAGGCCGACATAGGGCGGGGTGTGTGTGGAATATTGCCACTCGCCCACCAGTTCCGCGGCGGTTTCATCGACCACGATGCCCGGCAGCGACGCCGGATCGGCCACGATGAAAGGCACCAACTCGGGCCGGTCCACCTCGCCGGGCGGGTGGATGTTTTTCACCGCCTGGGGATGCGGAACCAAGGCCGGAGGCAGAGGGTCTTCCGCCGCCAGCGTCGCGACGAGGAGCGGCGCCGCGATCCATCCGGGGAGCTTGAGGCTGCGTCTATCCGTCATGAGGCCAACGCTGCCGAACGGGTGTCCGAAGGCAAGGATGAGTGGAGTTAATCCGGCGGCATCTGGGCGGGGGTGAAGGGATGATTCACCGGGTCGGGACGAGGCGCACGGCGCGGATGTCGGCGAGCTCCTGGCGGAGGGGGCCTTCGGCGCGGAGGAGGATGCGGTTGAGGCCTCCGCGGAGTTGCAGGCGGCCGGCGGGGACTTCGTGGAATCGATCGTAGCCGCCGCTGGCGAGGACGGCGCCGATGGTGTGGCTGCCTTCGGTTTCCAACCGGAAGCGGTCGCCGGCGGAGGCGTCGTCCGCGGCGAGGAGGACGAAGGCATCGTACGCGCCGGGCTCGGGCAGGTCGACGGTCCAGCCGGCGGCGTCATCCTGCACTCGCCATGGCGCGAGGATATCGAGGGAGGGACGGTACGCGAGCTTCTGGCCGTAGGTAGTGGCGAGCCGGGCGGGGAGTTGGAGCTCCCCGTGCGGGCCGGGCTTCACGCTGGCCGACTCGGCTTGATCCAGCGGGGCGAGGCCGAGCTCCTCGGCGCGCCAGGGGAGGGAGCGCCCGGCGGTCATGGTGCGCACGGAGGCGACCAGCGCGGGGTCGATGGGCGGGGAGGTGTTGCCCCACGCGCGACGGACGTAGCTGAGCACGGCGGCGATGCGTCGGTCGGTCATTGTGTCGAGGGTCGCGAAGCCGGGCATGTGGCCGTTCCAGCGCGCTCCCGAAACTTCGATCGGGCCGTAGAGGCCGTGGAGCACCGCGCGGGCGAGCCGCTCCGGAGCGCCAGACACCCAATCGCTGCCGGCGAGAGGCGGCGCGAGGCCGGGGGCGCCGCCGCCTTCCAATTGGTGGCAGGCGGCGCAGACGGCACGGTACGTTTCGCGGCCGAGCGCGACGAGCTCCTGCTCGGCCGGCGTGAGCTCCGAGACGGCTGCCTGCGCCGCGAGCGAGGCCGCGCCCGGCCAGGTAAAATGAGCGAGCGCGCGGCGCGCGGCGGACTTGGTTTCGCCATCCCCCTCGCGAAGCAGCGCGGTAAGGGCCGCCGGTTCGCGATCGAGGGCGATGGCTTGACGGGGATTTGCGCCGGCGAGCGCGTGGAGAAGTGCGTGGCGCAGGGGTGGCTCGGAAGCGCGGGCGAGAAGCTCGAGCAGTTGCGCGAATATGGGCGGCGGAGCGTCTTCCAGAACGCATTGCGCCAGCATTAGGCTCAGCTTCGGATCGACCCGCGCCTTTCCCTCCACCGCCTGACCGAGCAGCTCCAACTCGCGTCCGGCCAGCCCGGAAACCGCCGCGGCGCGAAAAAGCGGACGCTCTTCGCGGGCCACGGTTTCGGCGAGCAGCCGGAGAATCTGCGCATCCTTGAAGGCGCCGAGGCTGAGGACGGCCTGCAGGCGTACGGCCTCGCTGGGATCCTCCGCCAGCTTGGTGAGCGCGGCGAGCGACTCCATGTCGGGACTGTGCTCGCTCAAGCGGACGGCGGCGGCGCGGACACGTTCATCGGGAGCTTGCAGGGCGGCGAGCCGGGTCGCGCGGTCGAGCGCGCCGAGGCCGTGGAGCGTCCAGAGCGCGTGGAATTGCCCGAGCGGATTTTCCGCCGCGTGGCCCGCGGCTTTGCGCAAGGCCGGGTGGGAGGCAGCCTCGTTTCGCTCGACCAGGAGACGTTGGGCGGTGAGGCGATGCCAGCCGTTGGGATGGCTCAGCGTCTTCACGAGCTCGTCCGCGGTGGCTTCGCCGAGGCTCGGCGCGGTGCGCGCGAGAGGGCGGTTTTCAGCGACGACGCGCCAGATGCGGCCGTGGTCGTTGCCTTCGTGCAGCCGGCGTTCCGCGATCTGGCGGGCGAGCCACGGCACCATGAAGATCACATGCTCGATGATGCCGTGATACATGTCGGCGATGTAGAGGCCCCCATCGGGGCCGACGCGCGCGTTCACCGGGCGAAAGCGTTCGTCGGTGGCGGCGAGGAACTCCTGCTCGGGCGGGTAGAAGCGCCTCGCTTCGGGCGCCACGCCGGAAGGAAGGGCGAGCCGGCCGACGAGATGACCGCCGGCCTCCGGCACGAAGACGTTGCCCCGCGCGTCGGGCGGAAATTGGTGGCCGTCGTATGCACAAATGCCGCTCGCGATGGTATAGGAGCGCAGGCGGCCATCGTCGCGCAGCTCCAGCGCGCCGAGCGTCACCGCCGGGGTCGGGCGAATCGGGAAGATCTCTTGCGCGCGCGGCGCGAGATTGACGTTTACCCCATAGGCGGAGCGGTCGCCGGCGCCGCGCTGGTAGAGCTTCAGCAAGCCGCGATGGCGCAGCAGGTATACCGCCGGAATCAGATCGCCGTGGAGCGCCTTGTTTTCGTAGCAGGTGAGGAAACGGCCGGTCTCATCGAAGCTCACGCCGAACTGCCCGCGGTGGATCGTTTCCTCCTCGATCAGCTTGCCGTCGCGCCAGCGGTGGCGGCGCGGCCAGTCGGCGTTATGCAGCCAGTTGTCGATGCCGTAACGGAGGCCGTTGGCGGTGTGCTGCGGATTGCCGGCCACGCCCATCGTGCCCACCGCGCGCCGGCGATCGCAGCGGAGATCGCCATCCGTGTCCTCGCAAAACCAGAGGGTAGGGGGCTCCTGCAGGAGGAGTCCGCCTTTGACGAAGGCGAACGAGCGCGGCATCACCAGACCATCGAGAAAAACCGTGCTTTGGTCGGCGCGGCCGTCCGCGTCGGTATCCTCCAGCACGACCACGCGGCAGATCGGGTCGCCTTCGCCTTCGCCGGCGAGATCGCGCATATAGCCTCGATATTCCACGACCCAAATCCGGCCGGCCGGGTCGAACTCGAAGAAGATGGGATTGCACACCAGCGGCTCGGCGGCGACCAACTCCACCCGGTAGCCGGGAGCGACTTTGAACGTCGCGAGCTCGTCTTCCGGGGAACGCACCGGCGCGGGCGGAATGGTGAGCCGCCGGAGCAGCGCCTCGCCTTTCTCCCAATCCGCCAGCCCAGTGAGGGCCGAGGGCGGACGAGCGCGCGGGCGTTCCTTTGGGACGGATTGGGCTTGCGCCAGCGAGGTGAGGGCAAGGCTGGAGACGATGAGGCCGCAGGCCATGCGCAGGCGGTTATCTGGGGGGAATTTCAAACGGCAGTGATCGTGGCGCTGCGGTGCGCGCACGTCAAATAGCGGCACGGCAAAGGAGAAGGGTGAGCGTGGTCGCGACGGTTTGTTCAACCCCCTTCGGGGTTGGGGGCTCTGCTTTTTTTCCCGTAGGTTTCACCTACGGCTATTCATGTTTAAGCCCTTTGGGCTTGTTCGGGGCGACGCTGTTTGGCGGAGGTGGGATGAACCGTCTTTCGACGCGCCGGGCACGTCTAGCTACGATGACACTTGAGTTATTGGCCTGAGTGGTTTCTTCCCTGTGATTTGAGGGCTTATACCTATTGAGGTTCGACTCGCCGACAGGCAAAGTGGCAACTCCAGTTTGGCGCGACACAGCAGAGCGCATGAACCCTTGAGATCGACGTTAGATTTCGACCAAGAATCTAATCTTGGAAAAGCAGGAGAAAACTATGGCCACGGTATACAAGATTCACCCCGCGATCGGCATCGCCCGAGTGGGCAATAGCCCCGAGTTCTTCATCGGCCCAGAACGGCTCGGCGAGCGGCCCAACCCGGCCGGTGGATTCAAGGACGCGCAATGCCGGGTGAAGCGCCAGGCGGCGCGGTTTCGCATCTTTGCGCACCATGACGATGGCACCGCCGAGGAGATCACGGATGCGGAGGCAGACATTACCTGGACAGTGCACCTGGCGAACAAAAAGGCGGCCTACCCGGGTCGCGGCAACAGCGAAGCGGCGGGCGACCTCACGATCAACCCCGGCGCGCGCAGCACCACCGGCCCGAACCAGCAGAAGCTGTTTGATAACGGGGCGATCCGTTTTGCCGGCCAACCGGTGACGACGGTGCCCTTGGGCGAGATGCGCAGCGATGACGATAACCACCTCCTGGTGCTAGGCGGCGCCGGCCATTCATCCTCCCCCGGAGGCGACGGTATCCTGGATTTCTGGGGGAATCCGGGCTGGTTTGACGACATCTCGGACGGCCCTGTTTCCGCCACGATCAAGATCCGGGCGACCTCCACCAACCCGCCGGTCACGGGCGCTTGGGTGATCTGTGCGCCGCCGAAGTACGCGCCCCACCAGGACAGTCCCACCACGCTGTACGACCGCGTGCTGCAAGCGATGGTCGACGCGGGGCTGGCGGCGGCGCCCACGAGCAGCACCTATACGAAAGACGTCTATCCCATCCTGCAGCGGGCGCGGGATATCAAGTGGGTCTACAATACCTTTGCCCACACCTGGCCGGATCCGGTAATCGCGCCGGGATTGCGCACGGCGATTTTCGACAGGCTGCGTCCTCCCGGCGACATGCCTCTCTTGAATAACCCGGACTCGGCACTCACGCCGATCCAATTCGCGCACATGCAGCGCTGGAAGGATAATGTCAATTTTACGAATGATTGGGTCGGCGTGCCGGCACCGGAGGCGACGGTATCACCTGCCGGCATGGATCGGGCAGCGTTGGAGGCTTGCGTCGGCGGCGCCTTTTTTCCGGGCATCGAGGCGGGCGGCCTAAGCGCCGGCAACCGCCCGATCATTGAGGCGCCATTTTACAGCGAGGCCTTCCGGATCAACCATGCCACGGCGACGCCCGGCACGATCAGCGCCTCGATGGCCGTCCCCTGGCAAGCGGATTTCAAGGATTGCGCAGACAATTGGTGGCCGGTGCCGCGGCCTAATGAGGTGATCCCGCAAGGCACGAGCAGCTACGTGGACTGGGCGCGCGACATTGGAAGCTACGAGGATATGATCACGAAGTGGCACACGCTCGGTTTCGTGGTGGAGCAGGGCGGGCAGCACGTGGAAGTGGAGCGCTGCGAGACCGCCTCGATCACTCTGCTGACGCCGAATCTCAACTTCTTCGACATTCCGCAAGGGCCGATGGGGATGGTGCGCGAGCAACCCCTGGCGATCAGCTTCGAAGTGATCTCGCCGAGTGCGGCGGTCACGATCGAGTACGCTCCCGGAGGGGCGCCGTCGCATCCACAGCTCGTCGCGCATAATGCCACCGTGACCGTGGGGCCCACCGGCGGCAGCAGCACCGCCACGGCGCAGCTATGGGTTATTTACCGGACGGGCGCCGCCCCCTCGGCGATCCCGACCCAGATCGTGACCGTGCGTGAGCCGGTGAGCGGGCAGGCCTGGAATATTACGATCGACGCGAACACCGTGGCGCGACAGACCGCGGCGGTGGCGCTGGTCCTCGACCGCTCGGGCAGCATGGGGCAGGATCGCGGCGATGGCGTCACCAAGCACGTCTCTCTCCAACAGGCCGCGGAGATCTTTGTCGATGTCATGCTGGAAGGCGATGGCGTGGGACTGGTGCGCTATGACGATGACGCGCAGGTGGTGCAACCCGTGCGGCAACTCGGCGCAGGCGGCATCTCGGATACGAATCGCAGCGACACGCTCATACTGATCCATGGAAACAGCTTCGATCCGGCCGGGGCGACCTCCATCGGGGACGGCATTTTCGAGGGCCGACAGATCCTCAATAGCGCGGGCGGCAGCTTTGACCTCAAGGCGCTCGCGGTGCTGACCGACGGCGTGGAAAACCGGGCGCGCTTCATCGCCGATGTCGCGGCGGAGATTAATGAACGGACGTATGCGATTGGCTTGGGGACGCCGCAGAACACCAGCGCCGCCGCGCTGCAGACGATCTCGGGCAACAACGGCGGATACCTGCTGGTGACCGGCGCCATCGGCACGAACAACCGCTTCCTGCTGCAAAAATACTTTCTGCAAATCCTGGCTGGCGTGAGCAATGCGGAAGTGGTGCTCGATCCTGAAGGCGAGCTGGCACCGGGGATCGTGCACCGCATTCCTTTCCAGCTCACCGAGGCGGATGCGGGCGTGGATGTCATCCTGCTCAGCCCGCTCCTCAAGGCGATCGACTTTCGCCTGCAGACGCCGAACGGCTTCATCCTCGAACCTTGGCGGGCGTTGAGCGAGCCGGCCATGCGCTATGTGCTGGGCAACGGGGTGAGTTATTACCGGCTCGTGCTGCCGACGCAGCTCATTGCCGATCGTTTTGACCAGGGAGGGACGTGGCACGCCCTGCTGACCATCGGCCGGCCGCGGCTCAAGCGCAGCGACGACAATCCGCAGGGCATCGATACGAGCATCGCGCGCGGCCTGCATGCGAGCCAGGCGGTGCGCCTGCGCGCACAGCTCCGGCCGGGTGTGTTAACCGAGCCGCAGCGGCGCTTCGCCATCGCGCAGGGTGCCGAAGCCGGGTTCGCCGCGGCGGTGGCCGGTCCATCGTTGCAGGAGCCCGTGGCGGCGGGCAGCCGGACTGGGCGGCGCACCGTCCCCTACAGCCTCATCGTGCACAGCTATTCCAGCGTCTCGTTGCGCGCCGAGATGCACCAAAGCGGATATGAACCGGGCGCGGAGGTGGCGGTCCAGGCGAGGCTCACGCAATCCGGCGTGCCGCTGGAGGGCGATGGTACGATCTGGGGAGAGTTGACGCGCCCCGACGGTGTGCAGAGCACGATAAATTTCCAAGCCAGCACGCCGGGGGATTTCTCAGCCCGGTTCGTGGCCGTCGGCGCAGGGGTGCACAAGCTCCGGGTGCGAGCACGCGGGCGGACTCGCAAGGGGCTGCCGTTCACCCGCGAACAGGTCCTTACGGCGGTGGTGTGGCGCGGCGGCAACCGCCCGCCCGAACCTGGGCCGGGTGAGGGCCCGGTCGATTCACAGGGCGCGCCAGATGATCGCCTGTGCGAGTTGCTCAAGTGCCTGCTCCGTGCCGGCGGTGCACTTACGCCCGAGGCCGAGAGGCGCTTGCGGTCGGCAGGCGTGGAGCTCGAAATCATCCGCAGATGCCTGGAGGCGCACTGCGGCCGCGGGGATCGATCGCGCAGCAATGACGGATAGGACCCGGCTTCAGACTTGGGGCGACGTACGATGGCTTAGGATCGTGCTGGCCGCCGAGTGGAAATCCTTGGCCACCATGGCGCCCGCTGGATCTTCGGTGGCGCCGTAGCCGGTCTGCACCAGGATGGGGCGGGCGCCGGCGTTTTGGGCGCACTCGACGTCTTTGGTTTTGTCGCCGATGAGCCAGGAGTTGGTGAGGTCGAGGTCCAGGTCGCGGGCGGCTTCGAGGAGCATGCCGGGGGCGGGTTTGCGGCGGTTCGTGGGTTGATCAGGGGCTTCGGGGCAGAAGTAGGTGGCGTCGATGAGGCCGGGGCCGAGGAGCGCGAGGAGGCGGGCGTGGACGGCTGCGTATTCGGCGGGGGTGATGAGGCCGCGGCCGATACCGCTTTGGTTGGTGATGATGACGAGCCGGTAGCCGGCGAATTTGAGGCACGCGAGGCCTTCGCGGACGCCGGGGAGGAGGCGCACTTTTTCCGGGTCGCGGCAGTAGTGGACCTCTTCCATGAGGGTGCCGTCGCGATCGAGGAAGACGGCGGGGGTCATTCGTCGAAGGAGGCGAGGAGCTCTTCGCGGGCGACGGTGGCGGTGCCGAGCTTTCCGACGACGATGCCGCTGGCGTGATTGGAAATCTCGGCAGCTTCCTCGGCGGTGGCGCCGCCGCCCAGGGCGACGGTGAAGAGGGCCACGGCGGTATCGCCGGCGCCGGAGACATCGAAGACTTCTCGGGCGCGGGTGGGGACGTGGAAGGGCGGGTGGCCGGGCTGGAAGAGCATCATGCCTTGCTCGCTCAAGGTGATGAGGACGCTCTCGCACTCCCAAAGCTCGAGCAGCCGCGCGCCGACGCGGAGCAGGGCTTCGTCATCCTGAACCGGATCGACGGGATCGCTCCACGGGACGCCGGCGGAGCGAAAGGCTTCGCTGCGATTCGGGGTGACGCTGGTGACGCCGCGCCAGGTGACTTCGTTGGAGGGATTCGGGTCGACGGTGACGATTTTTCCGGCGGCGCGGGCGAGCCGGATGAGGTCGTCGGCCAGGCTTTGGTCGAGGAGGCCCTTGGCGTAATCTTCCAGGATCACGGCATCGAGGGAGGGGAGGAGGGCGCGGAATTGCGCCAGCGCCTGCTCGCGCTGGGCGGGGGTGAAAGGGGTGGGCTGCTCGCGGTCGACGCGCACCACCTGCTGGTGCCGGGCGATGATGCGGGTTTTGCAGATGGTGTGGTACGCGGGATCGTGCTGCACGCAATCGAGATGGATGCCGCAGGAATCGAGCAGCTCGCGCAGCTTGGTGGCGTGCGGGCCGGCGCCGGCGAGGCCGAGCATGTGCACGTCGTCGAGGAATTCGCGGAGATTGCGCGCGACGTTGGCGGCGCCGCCGGCGTTGTAGCTTTCGCGGACAACCTCGACCACCGGCACGGGGGCCTCGGGCGAAATGCGGCTCACTTTGCCCCAGATGAACTCATCGAGGATCAGCTCGCCGGCCACGAGGATGCGTTTTTTGGGATCGAGGAGCTGGTCGACGCGGGAGCGGATCATGCGGAGTGGGGACCGGGACGCGGAGAGATTAAGATTAGGATTAAGATTAGGAGGGGGAAGCGGCATTCCGCGTGTGCGGGCCGGGCTTCGGCAATGCAAAACTTGCTTGCGGGTGGGATACGCGCTCTGGTTCAGTCTGAATCGTTTCTCCGGATGTCCCGTCTTCCCTGTATGAAGAAAACCTACCTACTCGCTCTCGCCGCGCTGGCCAGCACCGCCCTGGCGGAGCCGCCCCAGCAAATTGACATCAAAAATCTGCCGGGAGGAGCGAAAATGGTCGATGACGTGGTGGTGCCCGTGCCGAGCGAGATTTTCAATGTCCTGGATAAAGTGGATACGGTGGATTGGGCGCGAGTGCTGCGCGAGATGGGCGACAACCCGACGAAGCCGTTTGGGCCGCGCGAGCAGATCGCGCTGGTGCTGGGCACGGTGATTGCGGAGGGTTTTATCGCGGTGGAGGCGAAAAATTCGCAGGAGGTGAAAAACATCGGCCGCAGCGTGCTGCTGCTGGCGGAGCCGCTCTCGGTGCGAAAAGTGGTGGTGCAGCGCAGCAAGGCGATCATCGATGGCGCGGACAAGAAGCAGTGGACGCAAGTGCGGCGGGAGCTCGACAAGGCGCAGCACGACGTGCAGGCCGCGATGGCCGAGCTGAACGATGGAGAGCTGGCGCAACTGGTGAGCCTCGGCGGCTGGGTGCGCGGGACGGAGGCGCTCGCCTCCGTGGTGGCAAAAGGTTACAAGAAAGATTCCGCGGAATTGCTGCACCAGCCCGTCCTGGTGGAGTTCTTCGTGCGGAAGCTCGAGAGCGGCGCGAAATTCAAAAACAAGCCGCTGGTGGAGAAGGCGCGCGAGGCGCTGAACGAGATCAAGCCGCTGATGGGCACCGAGGGTGCGGTGATCTCGGAAAAGACCGTGGGAGAAATTAAGGCCATTGCCACACGGCTGATTAATCTTATCCACGCGAAGGAAAAACCGTAAGGACAACCCACTCTGTGAAACGATTCATTGCCTTGGTGCTCTCGCTGGCGCTCGTCGCGCTCAGCACGCCCGCTCATGCCACGATCGACGACGCGCTGTCGTTCGCGCTGGAGGCGGCCGATCCGTACGTGAAGGAAGGCTTCACCGTGCGCGAGGATTACTGGGGGGGCGACCTCCCGGTGAAGACCTCGAAGGCGATCGTCCACCAGCTTTTCAAGGGAAACGAGTACTGGTTCTGGATGGGCACGGACGTGAGCGGTGCGAAGATTTCCGTGCACATTTACGATAGCGACGGGAACCTCGCGGAGGTGGAGTCGTTTCAAAAGACGCACAAGGCGGCCGCGCGCGTGGTGCCGAAGAGCACGGGCACGTATTACCTGATCGTGGAGATCGAGAAGTCACCCGAGGAGCGCACGTACTGGTCGCTGGCCTACGGTTTTAAGTAGCCGGGCGCCCCCTGGAGAATGGATCAGCTTTCGCAGACGGGCCGCGATTTGAGGTTTCACGGCGCATGGGCTATGTTGCGGCTCTTTGATTAACCCTGTGCCTGAGGTCCAGACTCTGCAGTTCGAGAACGGGCGGGTGTTGCAGTCGCTTTACGCGAACGATCTGCGCCTGCTGAAATCCGTTGAGGATTCGCTTGAGGTGAAAATGACCACGCGGGAGGGATGGCTGCGCGTGGAGGGCGAGGCGGAGAAGATCGACCACGTGCGCCGGCTGTTCGACCAGCTCGAGCGGGCGCGGCGGAACGGGGTGAATATCCGCAAGCACGAATTCAACTACGCGCTGCGGTCGCTCGGCGAGGAGCACCTTTCGCCGCTGGATGAGCTGAGCGAGACGAAGATTCCCGTTTCCACGAAGCGCGGACCGGTCATTCCGAAATCGGCGGGCCAGCGGGATTACATCCGCGCGATCGGCGAGCAGGACATGGTGTTCGGGATCGGCCCGGCGGGCACGGGCAAGACCTATCTCGCGATGGCGATGGCGGTGGCGGCGCTGAAGCAGGAGCAGGTGTCGCGGATCATCCTCACGCGGCCGGCGGTGGAGGCGGGCGAGGCGCTCGGCTTTTTGCCGGGCGACCTGAAGGAGAAGATCATGCCGTACCTGCGGCCGCTCTACGATGCGCTGCACGACATGATCGAGACCGAGGAAATGCAGCGGTACATGGAGCGCGGCGTCATCGAGATCGCGCCGCTCGCCTACATGCGCGGACGCACTTTGAGCCGCGCCTTCATCGTGCTCGACGAGGCGCAGAATACGACCACGGAGCAGATGTTCATGTTTCTCACCCGGCTCGGGGCGGATTCGAAGTGCGTGATCACCGGCGACCAGACGCAGATCGATCTGCCGCCAAACCGGCGCTCGGGCTTGATCGAGGCGATGCAGGCGCTGCGCGATGTGCCGGGGGTCGGCTTCTGTTTATTTCGATGAGCGCGACGTGATCCGGCACGAGCTGGTGCAGAGCGATCGTGCGGCCTACCGGCGCCACCGCGGCACCGCGGAGCCGGAAACGAAGCGTTGATTTCACCACGACAGCTCGACGCCTCACCTGCTCATGCTCGGTTTTTTTGAAAGACAGCGGCTGGTGCGCAAGGGGCTGGCCTCCAGCAAACTGCGGCGGCGGCGCACGGAGAGCGAGCTGCTCCAGACGCTCGAGCACGGGCCCACCGCGAAGATCGCGATCTTCGTCGGTCTTCATGCTCGGGCTTGTGGGCGCTGATTTATTCGGACACCAGCCCGCAGCCGATGGAGAAGGTTCTTCATCGGCGCTGCTGATCTTCCTGACGGCGCTGGCGCAGCTCTGGATCAATCACCCGAATGGCTTGCGAAGAAACTCGCGGCTGCTGCTGATCTTCGGCGTGCTCCTGCTGCACCTGGCGGTGGTGAAGATGATGCTCGTCACGGCCGATGCGCAGGTTATGAAGGCGCTGATTTCGGGCTCGCACCACGGCTTCAGCGGAGTGGAGCGGCAGCTCCTCTGGAAGCTCGCGGTGCCGTACGCGCTCGCGCCGCTCACGCTCTCGGTCCTGCTCGGGCGCAATCACGGCATCTACGCCGCCATCTTTGTCGAGCCTCTGGAGCGCGCTCGTCTACCGCAGCCTCAGCGATGCCGAGCTTCTCGTCATGAGCCTCATCTGCGGCTTCATCGCGGTCTTCGTCACGCTGGAGGTGCGGCGCCGCAGCCGGCTGGTGCGCGCGGGTGTTTTTGTGGGGCTGGCCACGTGGATGCTCGCGCTGATCTTCGGGATGATCGGGCCGATCGTCTGGGAGATCCTTCCGCGCACGCATTGGACGATGATCGGCTGGCAAAGCCTCGTCGCCATCGGCAGCGGGATCGGCACGGCGCTGCTCGTGGGCGGGGCGCTGCCGCTGTTCGAAAGTCGTTTTCCGCATCACGACCAACATCTCCTGGCTGGAGCTGGCCGACCTGAATCACCCGCTGCTCAAGCGCATGACCATCGAGGCGCCCGGCACGTACCATCACAGCCTGGTCGTCGCGCACTCTCGCCGAGGCGGCGGCGGAGGCGATCGGCGCGAATCCCACGATCGCGCGCGTCTGCTCGTATTTCCACGACATCGGCAAGCTGGTGAAGCCCGAGTATTTCACGGAAAACATGCGGCTACGAGCGCAATCCGCACGACGAACTCGCGCCGACGATGAGCGCGCTGATCATCATCGCGCACGTGAAGGAAGGCGTGGACCTCGCGCTCAAGCACGGGCTCAACCAGGAGATCATCGACGTGCATCCAGCAGCACCACGGCACCTCGCTGGTCTTCTATTTCTACAAGCGCGCGCTGCAGCAGCAGGAGGACGCGCGCGCCGGGCGGCAAGATCATGAACATCCGCGAGGAGGACATCCCGGAGGTGCGCGAGGAGAGCTTCCGCTATCCCGGGCCGCGGCCGCAGACCCGCGAGTGCGCGATCATCAGCCTCGCGGATTCCATCGAGAGCGCCTCGCGCAGCCTCGAGAAGCGTCACGCCGCAGAAGATCGATCAGCTCGTCGACGACATCATCGAGAAGCGGCTGCTCGATGGGCAGCTCAAGGAATGCGACCTGACGCTGCGCGAACTCGAGGCACCGTCGGCGAAAGCTTCAAGCACACGCTGCAAAGCATGATGCACAGCCGCGTCGCGTACCCCACCGACAAGGAGACGAAGCGCGAGACGCCCGCGCCGCCGACGCGCATTCCGAACGCGCCGCCGATTTCGGCGGCGTAGGGGCACGGGGAGCTTTACCCGGTGGTCCGCAGCCCGCTCGCGATGGCGTTGATCGAGAGGAGGAGTTCGGGGAGGAGGGCGTCCGCGCCGGCTTCATCGGCGGCGGCGCGTTTGCCCCGCCAATCGGTGAGGAGGGCGATTTGCTGGTGGTGCAGGACGCGGAGGGCCTCGGCGCGGAGCTCGAGGGTTTTCAACATGCGTGGGCGGCGGCCGACGATGGGGGCGCCGCGGATGCGCTCGATCATTTTGTGGGCGAGATCCCATTCGTTGAGGATCATCTCCAGCATCCGATCGCGCAGGGCGGGGTCTTTGACGAGACCGGCGTAGAGGCGCATGAGCGCGGGATCGGCGCTGGCAATGGAGCTTTCCACGTTCGTAAGGACGTAATGGAGGAAGGGCCATTCGCGCAGGTGCGCGGCGAGGTTGGTGAGGTCTTCCTCGCTGAGCGCGGCGAGGCCGCTGCCGGCGCCGTACCAGCCGGGGACGTAGAAGCGGGCCTGGTTCCAACTGAAGACCCAGGGGATCGCGCGCAAATCGTCGAGGCTGGGCTGTCCGGTGCGGCGAGAGGGTCGCGAGCCGATGCGGCTGTGCTCGAGGGCGTCGATGGGCGTGGCCTCGCGGTAGAAGTTGAGGAAGCCGGGCGCCTCGAGCAGGCGGCGGTAGGCGGCCTGGCTGGCGTGCGCGAGTTTTTCCATGACCGGCGCGAGGCCGGGCACCTCCTGGCCGGAGAGCGCGTGGAGCGCGGTGGTGGCGGTGACGCCGGCGAGCAGCAGCTCGAGATTGTAGGTGGCGGTGAGCGGGTTGGCGAATTTTTGCGCGATGGTTTCGCCTTGCTCGGTGAGGCGCAGGTCGCCGCTGAGCGAGCCTTGCGGGAGCGCCTCGAGGAAGCGATGGGTGGGGCCGGCGCCGCGGCTCACCGTGCCGCCGCGACCGTGGAAAAAGCGAATCTGCACCCCGCAATCGGCGCCCGCCTGCACGAGGCGGGTTTGCGCTTTTTGCAGCGCCCATTGGCTCGCGAAGATGCCGCCATCCTTGTTGCTATCGCTGTAGCCGACCATCACTTGCTGGAGCAGTTGGCCCTCGCGGCCGGCGCGCTCGGCGTGGAAGGCGAGGCTGACGCGCGTGACTTGTTGCTCGAGGAAAGCGCGGAGCATATCGGGGCCGCGCTCGAGATCGTCGACGGTCTCGAAAAGCGGCACGACCGGGAGCAGGCAGACGAGGCCCTCCGGGAGGTTTCGCGAGCAGGCCGGCTTCGCGCGCGAGCAGGTAGACCACGAGCAGATCGGAGAGCCGGCGCGTCATGCTCACGATGAGCGAGCCGATGCCGTTCGCGCCGTAGCGGCGGATGTGCTTGGCGAGGACGCGATAGCAGCCGAGCACCGCATCGGCTTCCGGGCCGGCCTGGGCGCTATGGTGCAGAAACGGCCGCGGGGAGCGGAGCTCGCGCTCGAGGAAACGGAGCCGCTCAGCCTCCGGCCAATCGTCCCACGGCTCGGCGGAAAGGCCGGCCGCCCCGAGGAGCTGTGTGAGCGCCTTGGCGTGGAAGACGGAGTTTTGGCGGATATCGAGCTGCGCGAGGTGGAAGCCGAAGACTTCCACGCCGCGCCGTACGGGGGCGACATCCGCTTGCGCGAGACGGGCGGCGCGTTCCTCGTTGAGCGCGGTGGTGAGGAGATCGAGATCGGCGAGCAGCTCGGCCGAAAAACGATAGCTGGTCTCGGTGGCGTTGAGGCGGGATACGCCATCGAGGCCCTGGCCGAGCGGGAGGCGCGCCAGCAAAAGCTCGACGTAGTGCCGCCAGGGCTCGTTCGTGCCGCGCGCCTTGGGCGCCGCTTCGCCGAGCAGGGTCTCCAGCCTGGCGATCGCCTCGAGCAGGCGCGCGGGGGCGGGCTGCATCCAGGTGGAAAGCGAGAGCTTTTCCGCCAGGCGGGCGAGCTGGCGCTGGGCGACCTGCAGGGCGTTGAGCGCGCAATTCGCTGAGCGTTTCGGCAGTGATTTCCGCGGTCACGCCGGGGTGGCCATCGCGATCGCCGCCGACCCACGTGCCGAAGCGCATGCGCGGCAGCGCGCCGGGCTGGCTGATCACTTCGAGATCCAGGTCCAACTCGGCCCAAGCTTGGCGGAGGCGCTCATCGAGCTGCGGCAGGACGGCCGGGAAGACCTCGCGCAGGTAGTGCAGAACGTTGCGGCGCTCGTCTTCGAGCGCAGGCTTTTCGAGCAGGATTTCGCCGGTGCGCCAGAGCCGCTCGAGCGCGGCTTTGACGGCATCGCGGCGAATGCGCGTCCTCGGAAGGGGTGAGATCGTCGTGCCGGCCCTCTTCGATCAGCTCGAAGAGCAGCCGGTGCTGATCGAGCACCGCGAGGCGCTTCGCCTCGGTGGGATGCGCGGTGAGCACCGGCTCGACGCGCACGCGCTGCATGGTGGCGAGGATTTCCTGCTCGCCCAAGCCGGCCTTTTGCAGGCGCGCGAGCTGGTTTCCCCAGAGGCCCTGCTCGGCGCTGAGCCCTTCGTGGCGCTCCCGGCGGGCGCGCACGGCGGCGGCGGCGTGCTCCTCCACCATGTTCAGGAGCTGGAAGGCCACGGAGTACGCGAGGCCGAGCCGCCAGGGGGCCTCGCCGTTTTCCTCCACGCGCCCGAGCCACGGCAGATGCTGCGCGAGGTCTTCCATGCCGAGCTCCTGCAGCACCTCGGCGAAGCACTCCATCAGGAACCGCAGATCGCGGTCCATCATGTCGAAGCCTTCCCGCAAATAGTCCGGTTTCGGAGAGCCCTGATTCATAATTTTCCCTTAGGCCAGTGTGCCCGGTGTGGCAGGCATGGGTCGAGGAGAAAGGGTTTTCCCCGGGGAACCACGGGCTATAAGTTTTGCTTTTCGGAAATAATGGAAAAGGGTGCTTCTGGTGGCGCGGAGGTCTCTCTGGAGAAGGAGGCGGGGTTCGTGGCGTTTCGGGGGCAGGAGCGAGGGGGAAAGGCGGGAGGGTGAAGAAGTGAGCGAAGTATAAGTTTTGATTTACGGAAATATTGGAACGGATCCGCGGGAGAATTTGAGCAGCGGGAACTCTGGTTCCCTGGCCCATTCAGGATTTCCAGTTTCGGGGTGGTCTGAACGGGCGCCGGCGGTTCGGCCGCGGCCACGAGCAAAGCCAGGGCGAGGTAGACGCAGGCGAAACGAAGAAGGTTCATAGCGCGAGGGAGGGCCGGAAGCGAATTTCGGAAATTTTGGAAAGAAGGGGTGGGTAGTTTTCGGACAGGTGGGAAGAGATGCAGGGTTTTCAAGCGCTAAACCGGGGATTTCGGAGATTTTGCGGGGTGAGTTTTCGGACAGATGAGACGAGTTGGGAAGGAACGCGCAACGCGGAACGCGGAACGCGGAGCGCTGTGGAGGCGGGTTTTCGGAGATATGGAACGAAAGGCGGAAGGGAATTTCGGAAACTTCTGAAAGTGAGGTTGCGGTTTTTGTGAAGAGCACAGGGGAAAGGGATTTCGGAGATAAGGGAAAGGATGGGCGCCACGATGCCAGGGAGCGCTGGACGGCTGCGGCCCCGCGCCGACCAGGAACCGGGTGTGCGAAGCTTCGCGCGGCAGGGCGCGGTGTGCTCGAGGCGGAATCGATGGGCGCAAAGAGGGGAACCTTACGGGCGAATCCCGAGGTGCCCGGTGAACGGCGTGGCGTGGCGAAGACATCAGCCGCAGACTATCAGACGGCGAGCACTTTCCCAATCTCGACCGAGCACTTTTTGGTATTTCTATTTTCGTCTTTGCGACACAAAGCGTGGGCAAGCAAAGGCGGAAACGGCGGCGAAAAACGGAAGGGCGCAACCTTTGAACGCGGAAGGCGGAACGCGGATCGAGCCACGATTGGCCATCTTGCCGGTCGACTTCGGAGTTTCGGATTGGGAATTGATTGGAACGTGTTGCCGGAGAGTTTGAGGGCGCGCAGGAAGACGGGGGGGGCCGCCAAAGCCCCGAGAAAGACGAAAGGCATGATGGCGGCGATGCCGCAACCGTGGGCACCGACCATCCCGCCGCCGCCGCCGCCATCCTGCCGGCTCGCGAGGACGCTCGCCCTCCCGCGACCGTCCTGCGAGGATTTGACCAGAAAGAAGCTCCCCGCAGAAGGCAGGGTGAGGAAGACGTTGCCTCGCGGAACGCGGGGAGGAGCCCTTTTTCGTTTGCAACGGCGGCGCGGGACATCAGCCGCATCGTATCAGGGGTCGAGGACTTTCCCAATCTCGATCAAGCACTTTTAGGTACTTCTTTTTTGCGCAGCGGGCCGTGGGTGACGGCTTCTTGGCGTACCGAGCGAAGCTTGGGCGTGAGGAGAAGCCGTCCAATCAAGAATTGCGTCCAACCACTTCTGCACGTCCGCTCCATGGTGCGCGGGCAACTTGTAATCTCCGAGAGAAGCCAGCATCGGAAAGAGCGGGCTATCGCTGGGGAACGGGTGGAGGCGAGGATCGAGAAGGCTCAAGGAAGCGCGAGCCGGTCGGGTTGATCCAAGCCTCAATGAACAGCCGCGCGGACGCTCCTTGGTCAGAGGGATAGAAACCCAACTGGAGCCGTCCATACTTCCCGTCGGCGGTCTTGAAGTAAAAAGCTGCATCGGGACTTCCATCGGAGCGTTTTTGCGGATAAGCGATTGCTGGCAAGTAGCCGTTGTGGGGCGCTTGCATTATCACCTCATTTGCCTCTGCCAGAGCGACACCGCCTTCGCGCACCCCGATCTCCAATTGCCAGCTCTTCAATTCACCCGCCCGGGTGAGGGTCGGTGGGTCGCGCTTAAAGATCAGTATCAACTCGCCATCTGGATCTTTATTCCCGGTTCGCAGATCCCAACGGGCGGGGGTGCCGTCGCCGGGAACTCGCAGACCCTTGCCTGATTCGGCAGTGATGAGAATATCCTGCGTACGCTCAAGCTGAACCATTCCAAAAATCACTGGTTTTTGCCGGTCAGCTACAAACACTCTTTTTGGATTGCTGCCGGAGTAATCATAAATCGCCGCGGCGCGTTTCGTTGACTGATAGCTCGGTTTTCGAAGCTCATCGATTTCAAGCAGATGGCCCTTGATTCCACGAATTTGAAACAGCCCTTGTTCATCGGTTAATTCCTGACCGCCGTGGCTCCGCTGTTTGCCCCAAGGTACGCCGAGGAGATTGCCATGTTCAGTTGTGTAACTGTATCGCACCTGCACTCCACTGACCGGTTTTTCATCCTGATCGATCACCTTCCCCCAAAAAGTGATCGGGCGGTTGGAGCCTTCGATAGCGTCGAAGACGGTTTGGGCACGTTCAGCCTTCGATTGTTGCGCTGGCGTGCCAAGGTGCGGAGAGGTGGGAGCAGAGGGCAATTGTGTGGAAGCGCCTACCTGCAGCGTCACTTCCGCGGGTATCCATTTGGGGGCTTCTCTGACAAGGCTCGAGGCTAGCCAAGCCAACAGCAGAACGATGCCGGCTACCACGGCTCCGCGCAATACGAGCCGGCGATTCATGGCGCCAGCTCCTTGAGGCCGCAATCCCGAAGGGGAGGGCAGGAGGGGGCAGTCAACAAATCTTGCCAGAATGGGCCGCCCCGGTTCAGTTTCGGCTGATGCCACGTCAAGTGAGACTCGAGTATGCCGGGGCGTTTTACCATGTGCTGGCACGCGGGGATCGGCGCGAGCCGATCGTGTGTGGCGAGGACGACCGCGCGCTGTGGCTGCGGACCCTCGGGGAGGCGTGCGCGAAGACAGGCTGGCAGGTGCATGCTTGGGTGCTGCTCGACAACCACTACCATCTGGCGCTGGAAACGCCAACGCCGAACCTGGTGGCGGGCATGCGCTGGTTTCAGAATACGTATACGCGCCGCTTCAACACCCGGCACCGGCAGTGGGGACATCTGTTCGGCGACCGGTACAAAGCCGTGCCGGTGGAGCCTGAACGGAACCCCGGGGGCGGGTACGCGGCGGCGCTCATCGATTATATTCACCTCAACCCGGTGCGCGCCGGCTTGGTGCGACCGGAGCGAGGCTGCGGGCTGCTGGATTATCGCTGGAGCAGTTTGGGGCTAGGCTATGGCCTTCCGCGTCGGCAGCGCCCGGCCTGGCTGGAAACGGCCCAGGGGCTGGCCGCCGGCGGCTGGCGCGATGATGCCGCGGGCCGGCGGCGCTACGTGGCATCGCTGGAGGCGCGGGCGCGCACGGAGGCGGCGGAGCGGTGCGGGTATGTGGAGCGCGCGGGGCAGACTTTGCCGAGCACGCTCACGCGCGGCTGGTACTGGGGCAGCCAGGCCTTCCGGGAGCGGCTGCTGGCCATGCTCGGCGCGGACTCGGTCAAACGGAAGAGGGTTAACCGCAACTATGAGACGAGCGCGCAGGCGCAGGCGCGCCGGCTGGCCGAGGCGGAAGGCGTCGTCCGGAGCGGCTTGGCGGCCTTGGGTTTGACGGAGCAGGCGCTGGCTGAGTTGAAGGGCAGCGATCCGCGTAAAGTGGCGATTGCGGCGGTGCTGCACACTCGCACGACCGTGCCGCAGGCGTGGCTGGCCGAGCGCTTGCGCATGCGGAGCCCGGCCAACGTCAGCCAGCAGGTGCGGCGCTTCCTGGGGCTGGAAGAGGCGGGCCTTGCCCCGGCCGTCCGCCGCTGGATGGATTCTGTCAAGAATTGTTGACTGACCCCTCTGGTTCGGTTCTACGCTTGTAACCACCGGAAAACGATGGGAGAAATGAGCCTATGTCCTACGCGTTCATCAATCAGTCAGTCGGCAAGAACGGCAAGAACGTCTATGAAGATGTCATGTCGATCCAGATCCGGCTCAACCGCTGGATTATGGAGGGAAAGCTGCCGAACGTTGCCATGCTTGCGGTCGATGGCGGCTGTGGTGCCCAGACCAAAAAGACGATCGGCGCTTTCCAGAAGCTTTATCTCGGCATGAACAATCCCGATTGCCGAGTCGATCCCGGCGGCGTTACGCTCGACAAGCTGTTCCAATCGCTGATTTCACCAGTGGTCAGCAAGGCAGACTTTGACGCCTGGCTGAAGTCGCAGGCATCCGCGGCGCAACCGGCGAGCGACGGCTGGATGAATGACATAGAAGGATGGCAGATCAAAAAGCATTGGGGCCAACAAATCCTGGACTGGGCCTCCATTCCACCCGAGGGCGTGGAAGCGAAGGAGTTCTCGCCGCCCGGCAACATGACCCAGGCCTACAAAACGGTTTTTGTTTGGAAATCACAGACTCCGAATATCACGTGCGTGGCCAGCCCCAAGGCCAGGTTGCAGGTTCTGGCCTTGCTGCGGGACGACATTGCCTATTGGCAGCAGCGCATGCCTAGCTACCAGCAGGCGATCCAAGTACAGACCGCAGCCGCTGCCGCGGTCAATGATTACCGCGACTTCATCATCTGCAAGAAGTATTGCCCGCCAGCGGCGTTTAACCGGCTGGCCGCCCAAGGCAAAGATCTCATCTATCTTATGTTCCTCGGCATGTTTCAGCTGCTCTCTCCGGTCGGACTCGCGGGCGCGCCCGCCGCGAGTAGCATGATCGCCGATGTCACCAAGGTTGTCATAGAAGGGGTCCAAACTGGCAAATGGCCGTGGACGCCCTATAAGGATCCTAGCGGCGACCCATTTTGGTCGCGCTATAAGAATAAATGCACGTGATGCACGAGGATTGCGTATGGGGGAAATGTGCCCCCTCGTTCCCAAACTCCGAGACTGTGTGAAAACTCAGCGCGCAAAATTTTACTTTTCGCCGGACTCAACCTTCCAGAGCGAAAAGTTCTCGCCGTACTCCGATCCAAGGGGATCGGCAAGGCAGAGACACCGAGATATTGGAATCGCGGAGATTAGTGAAAGACGACCTCGCAGTCTCCGAGCGGCTAGTTGAGGCGCTCTCTTAGCCCAGGCCGATGGCCAAACCGCAACGTTCTGGAGAAGGTAAGGGTAAGGATAAGGACGAGGAGGATTGAACTGCGCTTCTTGATTCGATCCCGCCCTGCCCTCGATCTTCCCGGTGAAGGAGTGCTTCACGCTGAGCGTGAATCCCTTTTTGATCTTGTCGCAAGGCTCACTTGCGTCGCGCGCGGGTGCCGGGATCGTGCGCCGGGGGAGCGCGGCCGAATTCGTTGTAGGTGACGGTGGCCGTGAGCCGCTTTGATGTCGTCGTCGAGAGCTATTTAGTTTCAGAGGCGCGGCCGGTTTGCGCCGAGAGCTTTTTTTTCGCGAGGCGCGAGACCCAGATGGTGACGAAAATCGTGGCGGCCAGGCCCACGCCGAAGAGCACCCATTTCCACGGACCGGGATTGCCGCCGCCGGTCGCCGCGCGCCCCGCCGCTCCGAGATAGACGTAGAGAAACGTGCCCGGAAGCATGCCGGCCCAGCTTGCCGCCACGTACGGCCAAAAGCGCACCTTCGTGACGCCGTACAGATAGTTGCTGAGATTGAAGGGGAGCAGGGGGCTCAGCCGCAGGAGGGCGATGATCTTCCAGCCCTGCTCGCCGATGGCGTGATCGATCGCGGAAAACTTCGGGTTCCGCTGCGCCGCGGCGGCGACTTTGTCGCGCACCAGATAGCGGGCGACCAGAAAGGCGAGGGAGGCGCCGATGGTCGCGCCCACCGACGCGACGGCCACACCCCGCCAAAGGCCAAAGGCGAGCCCCGCGGCGATGGTCAGGAGCGAGCCTGGGAAAAAGAGCACGGTGGCCACGGCGTAGGCGGCGATGAAAATTACCACGCCCCAGGCGCCGCGCTGCTGGACCCACGCATTGAAAGCTTGCACCCATTCCTTCACGGGGAGGAAGCGCCAGGCCGCCGTCATGGCGGCGATGAGCAGCAGCACGAGGATCCATTTGCCGTAGCGCGACCAAAAGCTGGCGGGAGGGTGGCTCATTCTTTGCGCGCGCGGGTGTAAAGCCACCGGAACATCTTTTTCGCGAAGGGCGTGAGGCGCGACTTTTGGTAGGCATCGCCCGTCTTGCGCGCCAGCTCGGCAAAGGTGGGATAGGCGTGGATGACGCCGGAGATTTTGCCGAGCCCGATGCCGCAACGCATCGCGAGCACGAACTCGTGCAGCAAATCGCCCCCGTGCGCGGCCACGATGGTCACGCCAAGAATGCGGTCGGTTCCGCGGGCAGTCAGCACTTTCACCCAGCCCGTCGTTTCGTCCTCCACGATGGCGCGGTCGAGATGCTCGAGCGAGGTGCGGTAGACGTCGAACTCGATGCCGCGCTCGCGCGCCTCGCCTTCGTGCAAGCCCACGCTCGCCACCTCGGGATCCAGGTACGTGGCCTTCGGCACGGTGGAATAGTCCGTCTTCTGCCGCAGCACCTGCGAGGGGACGAGGATGTTCCGCGCGACGATCCGCGCCTGGTAATCGGCCATGTGCGTGAAGCGGTGCGGCCCGGCGATATCGCCCGCGGCGTAAATGTGCGGCTGCGAAGTCTGCAGCCATGCATTTACCTCCACGCCGTGCGGGCCGTGCCGCACCCCCGCCGCCTCGAGGTTGAGCGCCTCCACATTCGGCGTGCGCCCCGTGGCCACCAGCAAAGCCGCCACCGTGCGCTGCAGCTTTTCGCCGCCGCGTTCCAGTTCCAGCACGATCCGGCCATCGCGCCGGCTCACGCGCTCCGTTTTCGTACTGAGCAGGCGCTCGATTCCATCGGCGCCCAGAATCTTCTCCACGACGGGTGAGACCTCCGGATCCTCGCGCGGGAGCAGCGCCTGGTTGCGCTGCACGAGAACCACTTTCACCCCGAGCCGCGCGAAGGCCTGCGCCAGCTCGCAACCAATCGGCCCGCCGCCGAGGACCGCCATGCTCGCCGGGCGCTCGTTCAGCTCGTCGAAAATCGTTTCGTTGGTGAAATACGGAACGCTCTCGAGGCCTTCGATTTTCGGGATGGCCGGGCGCGTGCCGGTGGCGATCACGAAATTCTTCGCGCGCAGCCGCCGCTCGCCGATGCGGACTTCGTGCGCCGAAACGAAACGCGCTTCGCCGCGCAGCACCTCCACCCCCAGGCCCTCGAAACGCTCCTGCGAATCGTTCGGCGCAAGGTGCGCGCGCCGCGCGCGGACGCGCCGCATCACCTCTCCGAAATCGAACGCGGGCTCCGATGCCTTCAGCCCCCACCGGTCCGCGTGCCGGAGGCGATCGGCCGCGCGCGCGGAAGCGATGAGCGCCTTGCTCGGCACGCAGCCGAAATTCAAGCAATCGCCGCCCATCTTGCCCCGCTCGACCAGCGCCACTTTGCCGCCCAGCCCAGCGGTGGCGGCGGCGGTCACCAGGCCCGCGGTGCCGGCCCCCAGCACGACCGCATTATACATTGGCTCAACTGGCGTGCTCATGGCGGAGACCCGGGCGGAACGGCGACGAGTTTAGCGGCGCGTGACGGTTGGTCGAGATTCGCGTGCACCAATGGTTTTCCGCCGAGATAGCGAAGCGTGAGGCGGACATCGCGCCACGTGGTGGGGAGCGGTCCGCGCGCCTCAAAGCGCCTCGCCGCGGAGATCACAGGTGGACGCAGCGTGACCAGGCGCCCCTGGCGGCCCATGCGCCGGGAGAAGTCGAGGTCCTCGAAAATGTCCATCTCTCGAAAGCCGCCCAGCGCCTCGAAAACCGAGCGGCGCACAAACATCGCCTGGTCTCCCAAGAACCAGCCCAGCGCGCGGGTGCGCACTTCCGCCAGGGCGCAGGTGATCCGCAGAAACAGGGAGGGCGAGTCGAAGCGCCGGGCGAAGCCGCCGCCCACGACGGCTGGCTGCTCCAGCGCTGTGGCGATGCGCTGCAGGGCGGCGGCGGGGAGCAGCGTGTCGGCGTGGAGGAAGAGAAGCGTGTCGCCGCGTGCGCTGGCGGCGCCGAGATTGAGCTGCGCGGCCCGCTGCGGGCGGGGGCTCATGAGCAAATGAACGCCCGCGTTGCGCGCAAGCTCTGGTGTGGCGTCGGTGCTGCCTGCATCGACGACAATGATCTCGCGCGGTGGTCCGTTGCCTTGTAGGGACGCCAGCGCCGAGGGGAGCTGCGCGGCTTCATTCAGCGTGGGGATGATGATCGAGATCATGGGGGCGGTCGTGCAGCGCGTCTGCCAGACTAACCCGAAGCTGGAATGCCGAGTGGACAATTTTCGCGGGATGAGCGGTTTCTCCGCACCGCCGGCCGCCTGTTTCTCGCCCGACCAGCAACCCCCACTATTCCCCTCCGCCACCTCGGCCCACACCGGGATATTGGAGCTTTGATCCCGCCTGTCGCCCGCGGTCCGTCTCGCTGGCAGGCGAGACGCCGCAGCAGGCGAGACGCCTGCCGACCGCACAGGCGAGACGCCTGTGTTCCGATGGAGGGCGCATCGCGCCGCGATACGCCTGCAAACCGCAATTCTACATAGATACGGCTAAGTCAAAGCCCCGCCGCAGCTCGAGCCGGCGCCCGCGGTGCAGCCGAAGCAGTGGTGGCCGGTGGCAATCGGCATGCCGGCGAGCGTGGCGGGATCGAGGTCCCACACGTGTTGGCGAGGGAGGCCGGCCATGGGGAGGTGGAGCATTTGGTTGAAATCGCAGTCGAATGTTTCACCCTCCCAGCTCACATTGATGGTGTTGCGGCACATGAGGCCTTCGACGGTGGCGGGGTTGAAGGACTCGATGAGGAGGTTGAGGTATTCCTTGTATTTGCCCTCGTGCCGGAGCCAGCTCGCGAAGCGGGAGACCGGCAAATTCGTGATCGTGTAGAGCTGGTTGAAGACGATGCCGAAATGCTCGGCGAGCTCGCGTTTGTAATCGGCTTCGAGCTCTGCTTGCGGCGCGGGCAGGAAGGCGCCGTTTGGGTTATAGACCAGGTGTAGCGGAAGCTCCGGGCGGCGGCCGTAGCCGAGCCGGTTCAGCAATTGCAGCGCGGCGATGCTGCCGTCGAAGACGCCTTCGCCACGCTGCGCGTTCACGTTGTCCGGCGAGTAGCACGGCATCGAGGCGACGATCTCGACGCGGTTTTCCGCGAGGAATTCCGCCAGCCCGTCGTAGCCCGGCTCCAGCAGGATGGTGAGATTGCAGCGATCGATGATGCGGCGGGCGGGGGACATCGCGCGCACGCGCGTGATCGCGTAGCGGAAATCTGGGACCATCTCCGGAGCGCCGCCGGTGAGGTCGAGCGTCTCCAGCGCGGTGCCGGCGAACCAATCGAGCACGCGATCGAGCGTCTCGCGCGTGATGATCTCCTTGCGTTTCGGCCCGGCGTTCACATGGCAATGCACGCAGGTGAGATTGCACAGTTTGCCCACATTGAGCTGAAGAATCTGCGGCGCGGCGCGGCGCAGCGGCAGGCCGCGCTCGGCGAGAAGGCCGTGAAAGCTCATCGCTCAGCAGCAGCCGCTGGAGTTGCAGCAAGGCGAGGCTTCGGTGGGGGCGGAAGACGGCGGCTGCGCGCCTTTCCACGCCTCGACGGTGAGCGAGCGAAACTCGATCCCGGCGATGGTCCGCCACGGCGCGGCATCGCGTTTCAAGAGGTGGATGCCGTGGAAGCCGGCATGCTCGAACGCCGCAAGAAAGCCCGCCTCAGTCAGCGCGCCGGAGATGCAGCCCGACCAGAGCTCCGGATCGTTTTGCAGGAACTCGGGTACCTCGATGTCCGAGACGATATCGGAGATCACGGCGCGTCCGTCGACCTTGAGCACGCGGAAAATTTCGCGGAAGAGCTGCGGTTTCGCGTGCGCTTCCACGAGGTTCAAAACGCAGTTGGAAACGACTACGTCCACCGCTTCGCTCGCGACGAGCGGATGCTTCCGCCGCAACTCCTGCGCGAGCTGTTCCGCCGCGAAAAAGGCCTCCGCCGAGGCGATCGGCCGCGTGCGCAGCCCGGCCTCGAGCTTCTCCAAATCGAGCGCCAGATCCTGGATGCGGCCCTTGCGAAACTCGACATTCGCGTACCCGATCCGCTCCGCCACCAGCGGCGCATTTCGCCGCGCCACCTCCAGCATTTCATCGGTCATATCGACGCCGATCACGCGGCCCTCGGGCCCGACCACCTGCGAGGCGATGAAGCAAATTTTTCCCGTCCCGCTGCCGAGATCGAGCACCGTCTCCCCGCGGCGCAGGTGCCGGCTGGGATCGCCGCAGCCGTAATCGCGCTCGATCACCTCTTGCGGAATCGCGCGCAGGTACCGCGGATCGTATTCCACCGCGCAGCAAAGCGCCGCCTCCTGAGCCTGCGCGCCCGCCGCGTAACGCTGCTTCACCGCGGTCTCGATCGTGTTCATGAAAGTGGCGGTTTACAGCAGGCCGACCGCTTCCGGCCAGCCGCACATCACGTTGAGCGATTGCACAGCCTGCCCCGCCGCGCCTTTCACCAAATTATCCTCCGCGCTGAGCAGGATGCAGCGCCCCGTGCGCGGATCGTGCCGCCAGGCCAGGTCGATGAAATTCGTAAACGCGACGTGCTTCGTATCGGGCAGATTGGCCTCGAGCAGCAGGCGCACGAACGGCTCGCGCCCAAACGCCTCTTCCCAGGCCAGCCCGATTTGCTCGGGGTCCACGCCGGCGCGCAGGGAGGCATGGATCGTCGTCTGGATGCCGCGATTGATCGGCACGAGGTGGGGCGCGAAATTGATGATCACACGCTCGCCCGCGGCGTGCGAAAGCTCCTGCTCGATCTCGGCGAGGTGCCGGTGCTTCGGCACGCCGTACGCGCGCACGCTCTCGTTGCACTCGGCGAAAAGGTAATCGAGCTTCACGCTCCGCCCGGCGCCGCTCACGCCGCTCATACTGGTGGCCACGATCGTGGTGTGATCGAGAATCCGGCGCCGCAGCAGCGGCGCCAGCGGCACGATGATGCTGGTGGGATAACACCCGGGGCTCGCGATCAGCCGCGCCCCGCGAATCTGCTCCCGGTACAGCTCCGGCAGCCCGTAGACGCTCTCGCGCAAAAGCTCCGGCACGCCGTGCGGCTCGGCGTAATATTCCTCGTAAACCGCCGCGTCCTTGATCCGGAAATCGGCGCTCAAATCGATCACGCGCAGGCCGGCCTCGAGCAGCGGTTTCGCGAACGTTTTCGCCACGCCGTGCGGGAGCGCGAGAAAGGCAAACTGCGCGCCCGTCGCCGCGATGGCCCCGACGTCCGAATCGATGAACCGCACGCGCGCGGCGTCCAGCCCGGCGAAGCGCGGGTAAACCTGCCCGAGCGTCTGGCCCGCCAATTGCCGCGAAGTGAGCGCGCAGAGCTCCACGGCGGGATGGCGGGCGAGCAGGCGCACGAGCTCCTCGCCGGAGTAGCCACTGGCGCCGACGATCGCGACTTTGGCGGTGTTTAGCATGCTTTGATGGCAGGGAGAGTTCGGTCGTCAGTTAAAACAGCACTTGCAAACCTTCGTAGGGAATAAGCGCGCGGCAACTTTCCGCCGGGCGGCCGGCTTTGCCTAGCTCCTCGGCGAGCAGCCGCTGCAGGTACTCTTCCAGGCGGGCGAGATCGTGGTCGCTGCGGCGCGGGTCGCGGTGGCCGAGGTGGATTGCGCCCACGCCGGCGGCAACGCCGGTGCGGATGCAGGCCTCCATCGGCGAATGGCCCCAGCCGCGCCGCGACATGGCCGGATCGCCGCTGACGCCTTCCTCGCCATCGTACTCGCGCTGGGTGTATTGGCCCTCGGTGTAAAGCACGTTTGCGCCGCGGGCGAAGCCGGCCAGGCCCGGATCGGGGACTTCCCGGTGCTCGTGGTCGGTGGCGAAGACGAAGGCGCGGCCGGAGTGCTCGACCCGGTAGGCCACGCTGCCGCCGGGATGGTGGAGCTGGTAGCTAGTGATGCGCGTTTCGTTGAACTTGATATCCGCGCCGGGTGCGACGGGCTGAAAATCGTGGAGCGCCGTCATTTGATCGTAGGTGGGCGGAAAGTAGAGCTGGCTCAGCGAAGACTTGGAATCGAGCACGGCGCCGAGGCTATCGAGCACGACTTGCGGGCCCCAGATCGTGATGTCGTTGTCGGGATTGTAATAGGGGGCGAAGAAGGGGGTCGCGAAGGTGTGATCCATGTGCGCGTGCGACACGAAGACCTGTGCGGTGCGGCGGGCCGCCTCGCCCTGAGCCCGCCAGCGAGCATCCAGCGCCACTCCGAGCTCGCGGAAGCCGCTGCCGCAATCGAAGATGAGGAGCGCATCCGGCGTCTCGACTTCCACGCAGGTGGTGTTTCCGCCGTAGGTCGAGCGCAGATGAAAGGGGAGCTCCCGCTGGACGAGCTCGCGGAGGGCGGCATCGAGGCCGGGGCCCGGCGTGAGGCCGGCAAGCTGGCGTTTCTCAACGAGGAGCCGCAGAGCCGCGAGGAGTTTTTCCGTCACCTCATCGGGGCGCAAGGGGGCGCTCAGCGTGCCGGTGACGCCCCAGTAGGTGATGGATAAACTGGGCGGCTGAGCCATGAGTGCGGAAGAAAGGTCTAGCGGGTCTTGCTGGTGATCAGGCCGAGCCGATCGATTTCGCTGCCCGCGCCGCCGAACACTCCGACGACGGGATTGCCGTTGCCACTGAGCGGGCTGCGCGCCTTGGCGCCGCCTTTGCCGCCGACCCACTCACTTTTGTAGGCGCCGGCCGCATCCAGGCCGCCGCTGCCGGCAGCGATGCGCCAATATTGGAGCTCCAACCCATCCAGGCGATCGCCGCCGCTGATGTTTACCTGAGAGACGGCATAGCCCTCGCGAGCCTCCAGCGTCACAGTTGTCTCGCCGCCGGCGCCGTACCGCTCACCTTTGACCCGGCCAGCCAACGTTTGGAAGATCGGCCGGATTCCGCTGATCACGGTGTGACCGGCGTACGAGCCGGTGGAAACCTCCAGCCCGACGAGGACACCGCCTTCGGCTTTGAACGCCTCGAACCGTCCGCCGCCGGGACCACCGATCGCTTTCGTCTTCATCCGCGGCGCGATGGCGAGCTTCGCGTAAAACCGAGCTTCGGGACTGCTCGGCGTCACGCTCGCGGGAGGTGCGGTTTGCGCATGACCCACCGAAGCCGAGACCATGACGATCGCCGCGAAAACAATGAACTTGGCCATGGATGGTAAACCGCTGGAAATGAGGTGCCGGGGTTTCCGCGAGGCCGCGGTAAAATGGGCGTTTAGCGGGCGCTGGCGAATCAGGCAACGGCAAAAGGGGCGCGGCGCGCTGGACAGCCCGCTGCGGAAGACGCACATTCCCCGACCGAATTCGCCATGCATCTCCGCCTCACTCTCTGTTTCTTCGCCTCCCTGCTACTCTGTCTTGGCTCCGCCATCGCCCAGGAAAGCGCGGGCGCCGCGGAGAGGGCCAAGGCCGCCACGCCCACGCCCGCCGCGGCGAGAGCCTCGGGGCGGACGGTGCGCGTCGTTGCGAAAGCGACGCCGGCAGCGACTCCCGAGGAAAAAAAGCGCGGCTTTTTCTCGCGGCTGTTTGGCCGCAAGCCCGAGCCGGTGGCCACGCCCACGCCGGCGCCGGCTCCGAAACAGCGCCGGCCGCGCAAGCCGGTGGAGGGGCCTGCCGCCACTCCGGAACCGGCGGCCAAGCCCGAGGAGACGGCCCCCGCCAAAACCGAATCGCCCAAACCCACCACCGAAACGCCGGCGGAAACCCCGGCGGTGAAGCCCGATGAAGTAGCGGAAAAGCCCGCGCCGAAGCCCCCCGTGACGAAGGCCACCCCCGAGCCGAAAAAAGGCGGCAAGCCCAAGGCAACGCCGACGCCGAAGCCGCAGACGAAGGAGCAGGCCGCGCTCGAGAAGGCCATGGCCAGCGAGGATCCCGAGGCGATCGAAAAGGCCAAGTACGACGAGGTGAAAGTGCGCGCGGGCGGCGATGCGAAGGTGGCCGAGCTGAAAAATAAAGCGGACAATGCTGTCTCGGATGAAGACGCGCGCAAGGAGCTGAAGGCGTACAATCGCGCGCTGTTCCAGAAAATGCGGACGCTGGAGCCGAGCATCAAATCGCGGATCGACCGGATGGAAGCGGCGGTGCTGAAACAGTTGGATGGGGCAACGGAGTAGGGACATTTAACGTTTGGGCCGCTCTAAATGCCCTCGATTGCCACCAAGACCGGCGACGACGGCAGCACCGCCGTCATGTTTGGGCGGCGCGTTTCCAAGACGCATCCGCGGGTGGTGGCGGTCGGCAGCGTGGATGAGCTGAACGCGGCGCTGGGTTTGGCGCGGGCGTCTGTGGAGATGGAAGGGGTGGGTGAGGCGATCCTTTCGATCCAGAAAGAGCTGGTGACGCTGATGGGCGAGCTGGCGGTTTTCGAAGAGGACCGCGAGCGGTATGCGGCCGGCGGCTTCCAGTTGCCGGGGGCCGGGGAGGTGGAGCGGCTGACGGCGCTGGTGGACGCGCTCGAGCAGAAAGAAAAGATCAGCTATCGGCATTGGGCCACGCCCGGGGCGACGCGGGCGAGCGCGTTCCTGGACCAGGCACGGACGGTGTGCCGGCGCGCGGAGCGGGCGGTGGTGGCGCTGCGCGAGGCGGGAGAGATGGTGAACCCGGAGAGCATTCGGTATTTGAACAGGCTCTCGGATTTGTGCTGGCTTTGGGCGCGGTGGATCGAGACGCGCGCGGGGGTGTAGGAAAATTCTGCCTTCGGAGAAGATTGGGAATAGGATTAAGATTAAGATTAAGATTAGGATTAAGACGGTCCCCCTCCTGACGCTTCCTCCATTTCATTCAGCCTATGTTTCGCTCCCTCCTTCTTCTTTCATTTCTCGCGGCGCCCTCTTTTGCCGCGGTGGAAAATTGGCCGCAGTTTCGCGGGCCGCGCGGGGATGGGCATGCCGAGACCACCGGGCTGCCGGTGGAGTTTTCCGAGACCGAGAAGGTGAAATGGAAGACGCCGATCAATGGCAAAGCGTGGTCTTCGCCGGTGATTTTGGGGGAGCAGGTCTGGCTCACGAATGCGAACGAGACGGGGACGGAGCTGTCGGTGCTTTGCCTGGAGAAGGCGACCGGCAAGGTGGTGCGCGAGCAGCTTCTTTTCAAAGTGGCCACGCCGCAGGAGGCGCATCGCTTCAACTCCTACGCTTCGCCTACGCCGGCGATGGAGGAGGGGAGGATTTACGTGACGTTCGGCTCGCCGGGGACGGCCTGTCTCGAGACGAGCACCGGGAAAGTGCTCTGGCAGCGGACCGATCTCGAATGCAATCACTTCCGCGGCGCGGGCTCTTCGCCGATTTTGTGGAAGGATTTTCTGATCATGAATTTCGATGGGAGCGACTTGCAGTACCTCGTGGCGCTCGACAAAAAGACGGGCAAGACTGTCTGGAAAACGAATCGTTCGGTCGATTATCAGGACCTCGGACCCGATGGGAAACCGAAGGCCGACGGCGATTTTCGCAAGGCATTTGCGACGCCGCACGTGGCCGAAGTGAATGGCCGGCCGGTGCTCTTCAGCAGCGGCGCGAAGGCGCACTACGCCTACAATCCACAGGACGGCAAAGAGCTTTGGCGCGTGGAGGAGCCCGCGCAGCACAGCGCCAGCACGCGGCCGGTGATCGGGCACGGCTTCGTCTATTTTCTCACCGGTTTTTCCAAGGGCCAACTGCTCGCGGTGAAGCTGCCGCCGGCGGGGTTTCCCGCGGCGCCGGCGGCGCTCGATGAAAGCGCGGTGCCGTGGCGCATCAAAAAGAGCGTGCCGAGCAAGCCGTCCATGCTGCTCGTGGATGATCTGATTTACATGATCGACGATGGGGGCATCGCCACCTGCCTCGACGCCAAAACCGGTGAAGACGTGTGGCGGGAGCGGGTGCAGGGCAACTTCTCGTCGTCGCCGATCTACTGCGACGGCCGCATCTACATCGCGAGCGAAGAAGGCAAGGTCGCCGTCCTCGCCACGGGCCGCCAGTTCAAGCTGCTGGCGGAGAACAAGATCGCGGACGGACCGCAAGGCATTATGGCTTCGCCGGCGGTCTCCGGGAAGGCGCTCTTTTACCGCACGAAGACCAGCCTCTTCCGGCTGGAGGAGTAGCGGGAACCGCCCTCAGCCCTCGAGCTTGAGCGCGGCGATGGCAGCCATCACGCGCTCGGCGAGGCCTTGGTAGACTTCGCGGGTGGGGCCTTGCAGGTCGGCCTCGGTAAAGCGCATCGGCTCGCCAACGACGATGGTGATGGGGTGGGGCCGTATTTTGCTGCTGCCGCGCGGGAAGGCCTCGTGCGCGCCGAAGATGCGCATGGGGATGACGGGCGCGAGGGTCTTGGCAATGACGAGGCCGAGGCCGGGCTGCGCGGGCTGGAGCTGACCATCGAGGGTGCGCGAGCCTTCGGGAAAAATGACGGTGCCCTGGCCAGCGCGGACGAGCTTGATGATGGCCTTGAGGGCGCTCATATCAGCGCGGTCCTGGTCGACGGGGATGACGTTCAGCTTCGGGAAAAGCGGGCCGAGGATGGGCCATTTCAGCAGAGTCTTGCGGGCGAGGTAGAAGATTTCGCGATCGCAGCAGATGCCGGCCAGGGGCGGATCGAGATAGCTCTGGTGATTCATCGCCAGGATCATCGGGCCCTCCTTGGGGATGCGCTCAGCGTGGATGGCCTTGAACGAGAAGAAGAGCTTCGCGATGGTGCGCGAGGTGAGGTAGCCGATCTGGTAGGTGAGTCCCATGGCGGCTAGGTTTCCACGCGGCCGCGGGGCTCGACGATGCGCAGGCCGCGCAGCTTGAGCCGGCCGACGATCTCGCCGACGACGCCGTCGATCGTGAGGTGGGAGCTATCGACTACGTCCGCGCCTTCCGCGATGACGAGCGGAGAGGTTCGGCGTGTGGAATCCTGGCGGTCGCGGGCCTGAATGGAATCGGCGAGGCCCTGGCGGGCGCGGCGTTGCGCGCGGACCTCAGGCGAGGCGTCGATGTAGAATTTATAAGGGGTTTCGGGGAAGACGGCGGAGCCGATGTCGCGACCTTCCATGACGACGTCGAGGGTGCGGGCGCATTCGCGCTGCATGGCGACGAGTTTCGCGCGCACCTCGCGGATGGTGGCGATCTTGGAGACGGAGGCGGTCACCTCATCGGAGACCAGGAAGGGCTCGGGGTTCACGCCATCGATGCGCAGCGTGGAGGCGTCGCCGGTAACCTCGACGCGGAAGTCGCTCGAGGCCAGAAGGGTGACGACTTGCCCGGCATCCTCAGGTGGTACTTTGTGCTCGAGCGCGAGCCAGGCGACGGCGCGGTACATGGCGCCGGTATTCACGTAGACGAAGCCGAGGCGGCGGGCGAGGGCGCGCGCGACACTGCTCTTGCCGGAGGCGGCGGGGCCGTCGATGGCGATGACCAGGCTCATGGCTATCTCCGCTTGGGGTCGCGCGTGACTTGCTCGAGGGTTTTGAGGAAGCCGGGGTAGCTGGTCTCCACGCAGTCGGTATCGGTGATGATGGTCTCGCCCTCGGCGAACATGCCGGCGATGGCGAAGGCCATGGCGATGCGGTGATCGCCGAAGCTTTGCAGGCGCGCGCCGTGCAGGGGAGCCCCGCCGAGGATTTCGAGGCCGTCTTCCTTTTCCGCGACCTGGGCGCCCATGGCGCGAAGATTGGTGGCGATGGCGGCGAGGCGGTCGGTCTCCTTGACGCGAAGCTCGCGGGCATCGGCGATGATCGTCTCGCCCTGCGCGAGCGCGCCGGCGACGGCGAGGATGGGAAGCTCGTCGATGACGTTCGGGATTTCCTTGCCGGCGATGGTGGTGCCGTGCAGGCGCGCGCCTTCGATTTCCACGGCGCCCATCGGCTCGCCTTCGCGGGCCTGAATGTGCTCGCGCACACGGGCGCCCATGCGGATGAGCACGCCGAGCACGCCGGTGCGGGTTTCATTGAGGCCGACGTTGCGCATGAGCAGGTGCGCGCGGGGTTGGGCGGCGGCGGCGACGAGCCAGAAGGCGGCGCTGGAGATGTCGCCCGGCACCTGGAAATCGCGCGATTCCGGCACCATCTCGCCATGGATGGAGATGGTGAGATCGCTCCGCTGGGGGCGCACGAGGAAGTATTCCAGCATGCGCTCGGTGTGATCGCGGCTCTGGATGGGCTCGGTGACGCTGGTGCGACCTTTGGCAAAGAGGCCGGCGAGCAGCACGGCGCTCTTCACCTGCGCGCTGGCCACGGGCGAAAAATAATGGATCGGGCGCAGCGTGCCGCCTTCGATAACGAGCGGGGGGCGATTGTCGGGGCCCTCGGCGGTGAGCTTCGCGCCCATCTGACGGAGCGGCTCCATGACGCGCTTCATGGGGCGCTTCGAGAGCGAGGCATCGCCAATCAGCCGGCTCGTGAAGGGCTGCCCGGCGAGCAGGCCGGCGAGCAGCCGCATGGTGGTGCCGGAATTGCCGCAATCGATATCGCGCTTCGGCGCAGTGAAGACGCGCTTGCGGCCATGCACGACGAGCGTGGTGGGCTCGGGCGTCTCGATCTCCACGCCGAGCGCGCGCATGGCGCCCACGGTGCAAAGGCAATCCTCGCTGGGGAGAAAGCCGCGGATGACGCAGGGCCCATTGGCCAGCGAAGTGAGTATGACGGCGCGGTGCGAAATGCTTTTGTCGCCCGGCACTTCCAATTCCGCCTGGATGGGCGCGGACCGTCTAATCTTCCATTCCGTCATGTCATCGAGGGAGCCGCAGCCGATCGCGTTCGGCTTTGGCTCGGGCAAGAAATTCGTTCATCAAAGATGGGGTGCCGCCGTCCTGGGGCGACTGATCGAGAAGTGTCACGGACTCGCGAAGTTTTGCAATCATTGCCTCGGTCCACTTTTTGACGGACTCGCGATTGGCGCCGAGGATTTCTGTCCACATCTCCGGGGGGCCGCCGGCGACGCGGGTCGTATCGCGGAAACCGGGACCGGCTACGGCGAAGGCGGCCGGCTCTTCCGCATGCACCATGTTTACCAGCACGGCCGCCAGCAGGTGAGGAAGATGCGACACGAGCGCCACTTTTGCATCGTGGTCGCCGGGAGAGAGCCGCAGCACCCGGCAGCCGACGGATTGCCAGAAGGCTTCCACTTTCGCCACGGCCTCCGGCGGCGACGTTTCCACCGGGGTGACGAGGCAGACGCTGCCTTTGAAAAGATCCGCGCGCGCGGCTTTCAGGCCGGACTGTTCGGAGCCGGCCATGGGATGGCTCCCGATAAAGCAGCCGCGGTCCGTGAAGAGCGGCGTGAGCGTCTCGACGACCGGGGCTTTGACGCTCCCGACATCCGTGACGACCGCGTGTGGCGGGATGATGCGGGCAAGCTCGGCGGCGAGCGCGGGCATGGCGCCGATGGGCACGCAAAGGACCACGAGATCGGCCTCGGCGGCGACGGCGGCGAGATCATGCGAGGCCTCGAGGCCAAGGGCTTTGAGCTCTTCCACGGCGGCCGAACGGCGCGCCCAGACGGCGACTTCCCAATCCGGCCAAGCGCGGACGGCGAAGGCGAGGCTGCCCCCAAGCAAACCGGGTCCGATGACGGCCAGCTTTTTCATAAACGCGCAGGTGGTGCACACGCGGGGGCGCGTCACCCGGGCTCTGGAGCGAGGGCCGGCGCGCTACTGGGCCGGGACCAAAAAGATTTTGCCGGTGTACGGGTCCTTCACCTCGGTGCCGGGCGGGAAGCCGCGGACATCCACGTAGCCTTGATAGGGCGCGTAGGGGCTGGTGACGAAACCGGGCTTGCCGGGAACGGGCTTGCCGTACTCGTAGTTGCCGACGGGAGCGGTGGGCGGCGGGGGCTTCGGGGCGGAGTCCGGCTCGCGGTCGCGGGGCTCGGTGCGAGGCTCGGCGACGCCGCGGTCGATCTCATCCTCGGGGATGGGGTGCTGGCCGGAGGGGGCGGGCCGCTCACGCGGGCGCTCGCGTTCCTCACTGGGAGTATCGCAGGCGGCAAGGGGCAAAAGAGCCGTGAGGATGGCCAGGCGCGGCACGAGGAGTCGCTTCATAGGTAAAGTTCGCGTGGGTGTTTAATAGCCGATGGCCAGGATGACAAGCGAAACCCGTGCCGCAAAATGCGAGGGGCGCAGGAGAGGCGCTCCTTTGACCGCGCCGCCCGGAGCCTGTAGACTCCCCGATGCAACGCCAGCGCGACGCCCTTCTCAAACTCCTCCAGGAAGAGGACCGGGAGACGCTTGCCCTGGTGAAGGCGCAACTGGCGAGCGGCGGAGTGGGCGCGCTGCCGGAACTGCACGCGCTGCTCGCCTCAGCCGAAGGGGCGGCGCGGACCCACGTGCGGGAGGTCATCGAGCGGATCGAATATGGGAATGCCGATGCGGTCTTCCAGCGGCTCTGCGAGAGTTTCGGCGAGCACGGCAACCTGGAGCAAGCGGCGTGGCGGCTGGCCGCGACGTTCCTGCCGAGCGAAGATTTCGCGCCGGCGCGCGCGCTGCTGGACGCCTGGGGCGCGGAGGTGGCGCGCCGTCTCGGCAAAGCGGCCACCGAGCAGGACCGAATCGAGACGCTGGTGGAATTCCTCGGGCAGGAGCTCGGCCTGCGCGGCAACGAGGAAGACTATTATAACGTGACGAATTCGCTGCTGCCGGAAGTGATCGAAACGCGGCGCGGCATTCCGATCACGCTCTCGCTCGTGTACATGCTGGTGGGCCGCCGCGCGGGCCTGGCGGTGGAAGGCGTGGGGCTGCCGGGGCATTTCATCGTGCGGTACGGCGCGGCGTTTTTCGATCCGTTCCACGGCGGGCGACGCATCGGGCTGGAGGAATGCCGGCTGCTGCTGGAGCAGCGCAAGGTCGTCCTCACCGCCGCGCACCTGGAGCCCGCCACTTCGCGGCAAATCCTGGCGCGGATGCTGGCGAACCTGCACGGGATCGCGGAGGAGAGCGATCCGCCGCTGGCGGCGAAAATCGCCGGGTGGATCGAGGGGCTGCAAGGGGGGCGCGGGTGAGGGTGGGGGGAGCGTTCGCCGTGCTTGACGGTTGGCGCCGCAGTGCAGGCAAAGTGCAGCTCACGTGAAGGTGCGCGAGATCATCAAGATCATCCAAGATGATGGCTGGAAACTGGCGCGCACGCGCGGTAGCCACCGCCAATTCCACCATCCCATGAAGCGCGGGACCGTGACTGTCGCGGGCGGCGCAAACGACGACTTGCCGAAGAACGCATCAAAGTATCCTCAAACAAGCTGGCCTTCGCTGAATCCCACATGGAGCCTTTTCTCGTTGTCCTTGAGCCCAGTGCCACCGGCTACGCCGCGTATTCGCCAGACGTACCGGGTTGCGTGGCCACGGGAAAAACGGTGGAAGAGACACTAGCGGAAATGCGCTCCGCCCTGGCGTTCCATTTCGAGGGAATGGCGGAGGCAGGAGAAACGCTCCCGGAACCGAAGGGGCTCGAGTACTATGTACGGAGCGGTGAACGGATTGCCGAACCGGGCGACCTTCTGACGTCGATTCCCGCGGACGAACTGCTGGCGGCGTTTTCGGGTGCGGGGGCGGTTTCTTAGTTCTGCTGCACAATTTCAGACCATCTCGAGAGTTCGCGCTATCGACGCTCAGTGGATGGACAGGGCGGTAAGCCCGCAAGGGCCGCCACAGCCGTCGCTTTACGTACGGCGATCAATGGGAAATTCCACGGCTCTGGCGGCCTTTCAGGCCTTCGGTTCATTGTCGTTCGTTGTCCTGGACCTCGCCGCTTACAGCGGCTCAACCCAGGCTATCACATGACGGGCCTTCAGCCCTGAAGGCACTTGATCGCCGCGCTCCGCGCTACATCTGCTGGCGCAGGACGGAGGCGAGGCGGCCTTTGAGCTTGTCGCGCCAGGGGCGGCGATGCCAGTCGGCGAGCGTGATTTCGCGGGAGTGGCGCTTGTCTTCATCGAAGATGCGGGCGTGGGCGCCAACCCAGTCGCCGTCGAGGACATTGAGGTTCGCTTCCTCATTTAAGGAGGCGGAGCGGTTGTCGAGATTCGCGGAGCCGACGGAGGCCCAGCAGTCATCGACGAGCAGATACTTACAGTGGAAGCGCGCCGGCTGATATTCGTAGATGCGGGCGCCGGCTTCCAGCAGCGGCTTCCAGCGGGCTTGCCCAACGGCGCGCACCGTTTGCGCATCGATATCCGGCCCGGGCGTGATGATCTCCACCTCGACGCCGCGGTGGAGCGCCTCGATGAGCGTGCGGCGACTGAGGTCATCCGGGATGAAGTAGGCATTGGCGATGCGGATCGATTTCCGCGCGGCGGCGATGGAGACGAGTAGCATGAGCCGGCCGCTATCGGAGCCTTCGCCGGCGGAGCTCTTGAAGGCCTGGCAGGTGAGCTCGCCGGCGGGCTCGAGCTTCGGGAAAAAGTCCTCGCCGTGGAGCAGTTCCGCGCGCGTTTCGAGCCAGTTATCGATGAAGGCCTGCTGCAATTGCGCGACCACGGGGCCTTCCACCCGGTACTGCATATCGCGCCACAGCCCGCGGGTGCAGCCATCGCCCTTCCAGTCATCGGAGATTCCGACTCCGCCGATGAAGCCGAGCTTTCCATCGATCACGAGCAGCTTCCGATGGGTGCGGAAATTGATGGTCATGAAATGGATGAAACGGAAGATCTCGACATGCACGCCGGCGCGCTTGAGCAACTCCATCGCCCGGCCGTGGAGGCAATTGCTGCCCATGGCGTCCTGGAGGAAGTAGACCTTCACGCCCGCGCGGGCGCGCTCCGCCAGCGCCTGCGCGAAGGCGTCCGAGATCTGGCCTTCCGTGAGCAGGAAATTCTCGAAGGTAATCGTGCGCCGCGCCGAGCGGATCGCCTCCAGCATGGCGGGGAAAATCTCGTCCCCATTTTGCAGCACCGTCACAGCGTTTCCGTGCAGGAGCGGCGGGCCGAGCAGATTCCCCATCGTGCGCACGAAGGCATCGTCGCCCACGCCGTAATCGGCCGCGATGCGCCGCATCACCTTCTTCTCCGCCGGGAAGAAATTGCGGGAGATGAACAGCGTGGCCAGGCTGCCAGCGGCCGCCGCGCCGAGGAGGGGAAGGAAGGGGGGGCGGGCGGGAGGACGGCGAAGTTTCACGGGAGTGCTTCGCGGATGGAGGGGCTTTCGAGTCCCTCAAACGCTGTTGAGGGAATGGCAGATGCTTATGACGCAACCTGTGAGAATGGATTTAGCGTCTGAACGGGGAGCCCTCCGAAATCCGACTCGTTGCGAGTCACCAAAGTCAATTCGTGAACCTTTGCAGTTGCGGCGAGGAAACAATCCAGAACTGGCAGTGGTCGAGTCGCCTGCAAGTCGCCCCAAACGCGCGCCTCCGCTGCACGAATCGACAGGAGCCGGCCGGTTCGGCCGAAATCCCGTTGCAGGCGGTCCAGCCAGCGGCTCAACACTTCGGCCTGTGCGGGATCGTGCCGGACGAGGAGCGCGATGCCGCGCCGAATTTCGGCGATGGTAATGGCGCTCAGGAAAAGCTCGCGCCGCTGACGAGCGGCAAACCATTCGACCAGCGCGGCGTCCGCACGTTCCTCCTTGCGAAGTTCAGAGACGACGTTGGTATCCAGCAGGAAGCCTTTCACGCGAGGTCGAGATCGCGCGGCATTTCCTTGATCCGCGCAAAGTCCTCATCGCGCCCGACGTTCGGCATATCCAGCAGCACCTGCTTCAAGTCGGGAAAGGTGTCGCCGCCGCATTCCGCTTCGAGCTTCGCGGAGAGAAAATCGAGAACCTCGCGCTTCTGCTCAAGCGCCAGCGATTCAAGGGCGGATTCGATTTCGGCGACCGTGCTCATCGGGCGCAAGGTAGCCGGCATTGAGCTTGGAAGCAATATTCACCGATTCCCTATGTTCCAGCCCGAGAACATGGCATCCCGGTGATGACGCCGTGCGAATTCCTAACTAGGGTACGCAAGACGCCATGACGACCCTGCAAGCCCAAGTTCCCGATTACCTCGCCCGCCTGGCGCGTGAGGCGGCAGAGAAGGAGAACGTCTCCATAGATCAGATCGTAGCCTTGGCCTTGGCCGCGCAGGTTTCAGCCTGGCGGGTGCGTGATGACATGGAAACCCGCGCCGCGCGCGCGAACCTCGCCGAATTTGACCGAATCCTCGCTGCCGTGCCGGATCGTCCGCTGCGGCCGGGCGATGAGCTGCCGCCCGGGTATGTTTCACCGCTGGAGAGCAAGGCAGGCGCGGTTTCCTAGTCGGTGGCGGCAGCGGAGGTGGTGCAGGAAAAGGTGCGAAGCCGGGCGCGGGCGGCGCAGTTGGAGACGCTTCCGCCGAGCGTCCGGACGGCTCCGCCACGCGTTCCAGCGGAGCCGCCGCGCGTCCCGGTGGGACCGCTGGGCAAAATGGGGGGCCCGCCGAGCCTTCCAGCGGTCCCGCCGGACGGCCCAGCGGCTCCGCTGGACGAAATGGGGGCGCGGCAAAAGTCCGCCCACGGCTCCGCTGGAAGGCCCAGCGGTCCCGCTGGACGAGCCAGCGGCCCCGCCGGAAGCCGCAGCGGACCCGCCGGACCCTCCAGCGGCCTCGCCGGAACGCTCAGGTCCTCCGCCGGACGAAATGGGGGCGGCGTCGGGAAGGCCAGTTTACTCTGGAAAACGCTCGGGACAGCTCCCACTCCTCCCAGCGCCTTCCGTCCAATGCACTGCATCGCCGAATCCGCACGATACCATGGGTTCGCATCAAAAGAGGGGGTTGCGGCGATCGGAAAACAAACCCCCGAAGGCGTGTAGGCCGATTTGTGATGATCCGGTGAACAGCCCGGCCTCGAGGCGCGCCGAAGGGCCGCCCGCGCCAAAGGCGCCCGAGGCGATAGCCCAGCGCATCGCGCTGGGATTCCCAACGCCCGGCGCCAGCCCTGAAAGGGGCGAGACTCCCTCCGCGAGCGCACGGTCGGCGGAGTCGTTCTTCACCGCCTCCTGCGGCCGACCGGGTCGCGCCCCTTCAGGGCTGAACCCGTGTGGTGAACCGAGTCCCATGGCGTTGCCATGGGCTATCTCCTTTGGCGCCGTTGGCGCAGGGACCGATTGTTTCCCCTCGACGGGCGGGCAGGAAGGGCGCGATTCTCGAACGGCCCCTGATCGCCATCTCCGATGAATGGTCAGCTACCTGCATGGCGAAATTATGAGCGCGCCTGAGATTTCCGAAGAGTTTGATCGAATCAAACGGATGACAAGGCCCGAAGTCTTGAAGTACCTTTCCGAACCGTGCGGATTCATCGAGCATGAAGTTGCTCTTGCTCGTCTGACTCAACTCGACTCCCGGCCATGGCATCGGCAGTTTGCGAATTGGTTTTCCATCGTGGCGTTTATAGTTGCGGTCTCTTCGTGGTTATTTCCTCGGCAGCCCGTTGAGGTCGTCGATCCGGTGTCAAAAACTTCCTCGATCCAGAACTCGGACTTACGGTGGGATTGGGCTGTGGGTTCTCCCTACCCAACCTTTCAGCCAGGTATCAAGCAAGCCGAGATTGATCGTCTTTACCTTCGCACGGAGGAGAACTTGGAACAATGGTTGCGCGCGCTCAAAGATCCCACTCGATTTGCCTTAGCACATGTCGTTCTGTGCGGTCTTATCAACCCAGATCCGGATACCAAATGGGGCTTCGAAGAGGATTATGCTGGGCTAAAAATAGCTTTCGGTGAAAAGGGCACCGCTACCTACGATTCATCGCAGATGGAGCTTCTCTGGACCAGGTGGGACAAATGGTTCGAAACCCATAACGTCAGGCATGTTCTGCTTCGGTCGGAATGACCGCCTTCCCGGATCTGGTAAGCCACTGCGGAGGCGGGAGGGGTAATTCTTGGAAACGAATCATGGCGGCGGCGTGTGCTCGCTCGATTTCGGCTGTGAGCGGGACGGCATGGTTCGTCGTTTACCTCAAACCGACCACACTTCCTTCCCGCTCACAAACGTCTTTACGGCGCGGCCTTTCAGCTCCCAGCGGTGGAAGGGGGTGTTGCGGTTGCGGCTGTGGCTGGCGTCGCGGTCGAGGGGCCATTCGAGGCCGGGATCGATGAGGGTGATGTCGGCGGGGGCGCCGGCGCGGAGGGTGCCGCAGGGGAGGTTGAGGAGTTTTGCGGGCTCGAGGGTGTAGAGGGCGATGAGGCGGGGGAGATCGATGGCCAGGCGCTTATGCCGGCGATTGACCGGGCTCATTGCGGGCCGTACGCTCTGAACATGCACGCCGTCGAATTCACCGCGGAGTTGAGCGACTCGCAAACGCTGCCGATTCCGCACGAAATTGCCGCGCAACTGCCGAAGAGCGGCACAGCGCGAGTCATCGTCCTTACCGGAGAACCCGGCGACGACACCGAGTGGCAGTCGGGCGCGTACCAGCAATTTCTTCGTGATGATGCGGCCGAAGATAGCGTGTACGATTCCCTTCGCTGATGTTCGGCGAGGTGTTCATCTGTGAGTTTCCGTTCACGTCGGGCACCGCGACCAAGATACGGCCGGCATTGATATTATTCGATCTCCAGCAAGACGTAATTAACTGTCGGATCACGTCGGTGGCTCGCGCTGGTCTGCTCGACGTGACGCTAAAGGACTGGCAGGGCGCCGGCCTGCTCAAGCCTTCCGTCGCGCGGCTCGATCGTGTTGTCACCGCGGAAAGAAGCATCTTCCGCCGGCGATTGGGCGTGCTGAGCGCGGCAGATAAGCTCGCTGTGAGAGATCGATGGAATCAGCACATGAAACTTTAAGCGGCTCCGCCGGCGAAAGACGATCGAGCCGCCGGTCGAGGCGGTCGTTCGCATGCTCCTCACACCGACCACACTTCCTTGCCGCCCACAAACGTCTTCACCGCGCGGCCTTTGAGCTCCCAGCCGTGGAAGGGGGTGTTGCGGCTGCGGCTGTGGCTGGCGTCGCGGTCGACGGTCCATTCGAGGCCGGGATCGATGAGGGTGACGTCGGCGGGGGCGCCGGCGCGGAGGGTGCCGCGGTCGAGGCCGAGGAGTTTCGCGGGCTCGTGGGTGTAGAGGGCGATGAGGCGGGGGAGGTCGATGGCTTTCTTTTTGTGGACGAGGATGTCGAGGAAGAGGCCGAGCTCGGTTTCGAGGCCGAGGATGCCGAAGGGCGCCTGGTCGAACTCGACTTCCTTTTCGTAGGCGCAATGCGGGGCGTGGTCGCTGGCAGAGGATGGTGATGGTGCCGTCGGCGATGCCTTCGATGAGCGCTTCGACGTCGCGCCTGGGTGCGCAGCGGCGGGTTCATCTTGAAGTTGGTGTCGAAGGCGCGGATCGATTCGTCGGTGAGGGCGATGTGGTGCGGGCAGACCTCGCCGGTGAGCGGGACGCCGCGGGCGCGGGCTTCGCGCAGGATGCGGACGCTGCCGGCGGCGGCTGAGGTGCTGGCAGTGGATGGGGGTGCCGGCAGAGTTCGGCGAGCAGGGCATTGCGCTGGACGATGATTTCCTCGCCGATGGCGGGCCAGCCGGGCAGGCCGAGGACGGTGCTCCAGTAGCCTTCGTGCATGACGCCTTTGCCGACGAGATTGTAGTCCTGGCAATGGTCCATGACGACGAGGCCGAACATGCGGGCGTACTCGAGGGCGCGGCGCATGAGCTCGTGATTCTGGATGCAATGGCCGTCGTCGGTGAGGGCGACGACGCCGGCTTTGTGCATGGAGCCGATGGGCGCGAGTTCTTCGCCGGCGATGCCCTTGGTGATGGCGCCGGTGGGGAAGACGTTGACGATGGCCTCGGCCTTCGCCTTCTCCTGGATCCAGGTGACGACGCTCGGGTTATCGACCGCGGGCGAGGTGTTCGGCATGCAGACGACGGTGGTGAAGCCGCCGGCCGCCGCGGCGCGCGAGCCGCTGGCGATGGTTTCCTTGGCGCTCTGGCCGGGCTCGCGGAGGTGGACGTGGATATCGATGAGGCCGGGGGCGATGATCTTGCCGCGGCAGTCGATTTCGGTGGCGCCATTGGGAGCGGTGCCGGGCGCGGCGATTTTGCCGTCGAGGATGAGGAGGTCGCCGGTTTCGTCGCGGCCGGTGGCGGGATCGATGATGCGGCCGCCGCGGAGGAGGGTGGCGCGGGCCGGGGCGGTGGGAGGCATGGGAAGAATAGGACTGATGGGACTGATGGGACTAATTGCGCGCCCCGGCGCAGAGGTAGAGGACGGCCATGCGGACGGCGAGGCCGTTGGTGACTTGATCGAGGATGACGCTGCGGGCGCTGTCGGCGACTTCGCTGTCGATTTCCACGCCGCGATTGATCGGGCCGGGGTGCATGATGAGGCATCTGGGCTTGAGGCGGGCGGCGCGTGCTTTGGTGAGGCCGAAGAGGGAGGTGTATTCGCCGAGCGAGGGGAAGTATTCGCTTGCGCTGCCGCTCGTGCTGGATGCGCAGGAGATTGATGACATCGGCCTCGGCGAGGATCGAATCGAGGTCGTGCGTGACGGTGACGCCGAGCTTTTCGAACTCGCGCGGGACGAGGGTGCTCGGGCCGACGAGGGTCACGCGAGCGCCGAGCTTGGTGAGCGCGTGGATGTTCGAGCGGGCGACGCGGCTGAAAAGGGATGTCGCCGACGATGGCCACGTGCGAGGCCTGCGATGCGGCCGGTGCGCTCGCGAATGGTGAAGGTATCGAGCAGCGCCTGGGTGGGATGCTCGTGGGCGCCGTCGCCGGCATTGATGACGCTGGCGTCGCAGGCGCTCGCGCGAGGAACTGCGCGGCGCCGGCGGAGGTGTGCCGGAGCACGATGATATCGGCGTGGAGCGCCTCGAGATTGAGCGCGGTGTCCTTCAGCGTTTCGCCCTTGGTGAGCGATGAGCTGGTGGCGGAGATATTTACCACGTCGGCGCTCAGGCGATGGGCGGCGAGCTCGAAGCTGATGCGGGTGCGCGTGCTTGGCTCGACGAAGAAATTCACCATCGTCTTGCCGCGCAGGGCGGGCACTTTTTTGATCTCGCGTGTGCCGACGTTTTTGAAGGCGGCGGCGGTATCGAGGATGGTGTTGATCTCGGCGGCGGTGAGCTCTTGGATCCCGAGCAGATCCTTGCGGTCCCATACCGCATCGAGATCGCCGCGCGGCGCGGCGCGCTCGGCGGGGGGAGACGCGCGCTCGGGGGATTTGCGTTTGGTCTCGGTCATATTTTTTCCAGCCAGACGCCGTCCGGCACGCCATCGATCTGCTCGAAGCGCACGAAGACGCGCTGGGCGTAGGCGGTGGGAATGTTTTTGCCGACGTAATCCGGCGCGGATCGGCAGCTCGCGATGGCCGCGATCGATGAGCACTGCGAGCTGAATGCGCGCCGGCCGGCCAAAGGAAGAAATGGCGTCCATCGCCGCGCGGCAGGTGCGGCCGGAGAAGAGGACGTCGTCGGCGAGGATGAGCGTTTTGCTTTCCAGATCGTCGGGCAGATGCGATTGCTCCACCGGCCAGATGCGGCGGCGCGTGTGGATATCGTCGCGGTGCATGGAGACATCGATCACGCCCTCGGCGACCTCGTGGCCAGAGACTTGCGCGACGTGCGCCACCAGCCGGCGCGCGATCTCTTTGCCGCGGGAAGGGATGCCGACGATGGCGAAGGAGCCGGGCTCTGGATTGGCCTCGATGATCTCGTGCGCGATGCGCTTGAGGGCCCGCTCAATGGAGGGGGAATCGAGGACGAGCGCGGCCTCGGGGGCCGGCGGGACGGATGGACGTGGCTCGGTCATGTGGCTCCTTAGAGACCTCGCGGGATCTCTTTCAAGGGGCGCGCGAAGAGTAGGGGACGACGGCGGGATGTGGCAAGGAAATCATGTCGCGTTCCCGACGGTGCGGAAGGATCACGGCTGGACGCGGACGGAGCGATGACCCAGTCTCGCGCCAACAGCTCCGCCCCACCGATGAATCATAATCTTTTTGCCCGTCTGGCCCGCAGGTTCGAACCGGCACGCGTTTTTGGCCGCAGGGAGTTTCTCCAGCGCACCTTGGCGGCGACCGCCGGGCTGCTTTTGAGCGACTCGGTGGCCTGGGGGGAGCGCGTGCGCGCGAAGGCCGGAGGGCGGCGCGTGATCGTCATCGGCGCGGGTTTTGGCGGGCTGGCGTGCGCGCACGAATTGATGAATGCCGGCTTGCGCGTGACGGTGCTCGAGGCGCGCAGCCAGGTGGGTGGGCGGGTGCTGTCGTTTCACGATCTGGCGGGCGGAAAGACGGTGGAGGGCGGCGGCGAATTCATCGGCACCAATCATCCGACGTGGCTGGCGTATGCGCGCCGGTTCGGCCTGGAGCTGTACGAGGGAGAGGAGCCGGAGGCGGACGAGCCGCTGATCATCGATGGGAAAAGGCTGAATGCGAAGGAAGCGGAAGCGCTCTACGAGGAGATGAAGGTGGTGACGGAGCAGATGACGAAGGATGCGCGCATCGTGCAGGCGGATGAACCATGGAAGACCGCCGGCGCCCGCGAGCTCGATCGCACGAACTCTTCCTCGTGGCTCAACGGCCAGCCGGTCTCCCGCCGGTGCAAACGCGCTTTCGCCTCCCAGCTCGCGGCGGACAATGCCACGGCGGTGCGGCGGCAGAGCTACCTGGGGAATCTCACGCAGGTGAAGGGCGGCGGCCTGGAGAAATACTGGACCGACAGCGAGGTGTACCATTGCCGCGGCGGGAACCAAGCGCTGGCCAGGCGCCTGGCCAGCGCGCTGGGCGAACGCCTTCGCCTGCAGACGCCCATCAGCCGGATCGAGCTGCGCGACGACCGCGCGGTGGTGCATTGCGCGAACGGGGAAACCTTGGAAGGGGATCAGGTGGTGCTGGCCGTGCCGCCCAGCGCGTGGCGCCGGATCGACTTCGAGCCTGGGCTGCCTCGCGCATTGCGGCCCCAGATGGGGACCGCGGTGAAGTATCTCGCCGTGGTGGATAAGCGTTTCTGGGAAGAGTCCAAGCTCGGGCCCAACGCGGTGACGGACGGCGTGGTGAGCATGACGTGGGACGCCACCGCCGGGCTGGGGAAGGGCGAGGCCGTGCTGGTGGGCTTTTCCGGCGGCCCGGCCGCTTCGGCGTGCCGCAGGCGCTGGGCCAGGCGCAAGGACGCCGGATATAGGGAGGAGCTGGAGAAAATCTATCCCGGCTACGGCAGGCACTTCGAGCGCGGGCGGTTCATGGATTGGCCCGGCGACCCGCTCACTGGTGCCGGCTATTCCTTTCCCGCGCCCGGCCAGATCACGACAGTGGGGCCGATCCTGCATGCGGGCGTCGGGCGGCTGCATTTTGCCGGAGAGCATGCCTGCTACAAGTTTGTCGGTTACATGGAAGGCGCGCTCAATTCGGGCGTCTCGCTGGCGAAGCGGCTGGTGCGGGCGGAGGCGGCGGTGAGGGCGTGAGCGATTAGAGAACGCCTTTGTCCGCGCTCGCCTCGGGAGCGCCCGGATCGTTTTCCGGCCGGCTTAGCGCAACCTTTTTGGTCTCGCGCATTCCTTCAAGAAGCTTCGCCTCGAACTCGGCAGAGTGGAGCCACCGGTGTGCGCAAATTCCGCCATTCCTTCACAAACAGGTGCGGATATTTGACCGTTTCGCCACGATCCAGGCATTTTAAGCCACCCGCACAATTCGGAACCCGCGCATTTTTTGGATGCCGCCGGACGCTGAATTCATCAGGGGTTTTACACAAATTTCACTTTCAAGGATGAGAAAACCGGGAACGTGGCATTGAGGGTGCTATGGCGGGCGGCGTCGGGACGAGTACCGGCAACCCTAACACCAAACCACAAAGACCATACATCAATGACCAAACACAGCATGGCCAAGTTCTGCATCCTGACCGCGAGCATCCTCGGGTTGGCGTCGCAGGCTTTCGCCGGTAAGGAATACATCGACCCGAAGAAGGAAGTCGTCGAGGCAGTCAAGGAATCCTGCATCACCGGCGACATCGGCTTCAACGTCGTGAGCCAGTACATCTCGCGCGGCCTGATTTTCGAGAATCAGGCGTTCATCATCCAGCCGTACGCGGACCTCTATTTTCGCCTCTACCAGGGCGATGGGTTCCTGAACAAGATCAGCCTGAACCTCGGCATCTGGAATTCGTTCCACTCCCGGCACACCGACGCCGGCGAGGCGGTCGGCGCCGAGACGAGCACCACCCGCGGCTGGTACGAGTTCGACTTCACGGCGGGCGTGTCGTTCACCTTCGCGAAGGCGTTCACCTTCACCTCCAGCTACTACTCGTTCCTCAGCCCGAATGACGGCTTCAGCACCTTCCAGGGTGTGAACCTGAACCTGGCGATCGACGACTCCGAGTGGCTTGGACCGTTCGCGCTCAAGCCGCACTTCACAGTGCTGTTCGAGCTCGAGAACAAGGCCGGCAACGGTGAAGATGAAGGCATCTACTACGAAGTGGGCATCGCTCCGAGCCTCCCGGCGTTCGGCCCCGTGACGGTTTCCTTCCCGATCAACGCGGGGTTCGGTTCGCATGACTTCTATGCGAAGAACGCGTTCTTCGGCTACGTCTCCGGCGGCGTGAATGCCTCGATCGCCCTCAAGTTCATCCCCGAGTGCTACGGCTCCTGGGCGCTGAACGGCGCGGCGACCTACTACTACCTCGGCAGCAATTCGCTCCGGCCCTTCAACACCCAGCCTGTGAACGACGTCCGCGACGCCGGCAACAGCGAGTGGGTCTTCTCGGGCGGCCTGAGCGTCGCGTTCTAAGGAACGCCGCGCGCGTTTCATAAAGTATTCCGGCGATTTGGTTGGTCGCCGTAATGTTAGAGTTAGTTACTCCACGGTTATTGCAGCTCCTCCGGCCTCGCCGCCGGGGGAGCTCGCAATGACGGGAGCCCGGATAATTGATGGATTAGTGGATCGAGGGCCAAACGGCGTGATCTACCAATCCGTTAATCTAGTAAGTCAGTAAGTCAGTAAGTCAGTAAGTCAGTAAGTCAGTAAGTCAGTTTTTGGTTCTGCGGCGCCGTTCCCCACCCATCCACCCGGCGTCACCGATGCCAGATCACCCCCAGCGTTTGGAGAGCAGTCCCCCGATAGAGAGAACACCAACCCACACTAAATGAAGCTCCTGAAAACACTCGCCTTCGCGGCCCTCTGCGGCGCCCTGGGCACCCTCACCCTCACTCCGGCCCGCGCGGCGGACGATACCGTCAAAGTCGGCGTCCTCCATTCGCTCTCCGGCACCATGGCCATCTCGGAGACCTCGCTGCGCGACGTGCTCCTGTTCGCCTTCGACGAGATCAACAAAGCCGGCGGCGTGCTCGGCAAGAAGATCGAGCCGGTGATCGTGGACGGCGCGTCGAATTGGCCGCTCTTCGCCGAGAAGGCCAAGCAGCTCCTCGAGCAGGACAAGGTGGCCGTGACCTTCGGCTGCTGGACCAGCGTGAGCCGCAAGTCGGTGCTGCCCGTTTACGAGAAGAACAACGGGCTGCTCTTTTATCCCGTGCAGTACGAGGGCGAGGAGATGAGCCGCAATATCATTTACACCGCGGAGGCGGTGAATCAGCAGGCGACCCCCGCGGTAGATTACATGCTGGCCCAGGGCAAGAAGAAGTTCTACCTGCTCGGCAGCGATTACGTTTATCCGCAGACGACCAACCTGGTGCTGCTCGAGTATCTCCGCTCCAAGGGCGTGGCGCTCGAGAGCATTGGCGGCGGCTTCAAGAAGGACGAGAGCGGCGCGATCATTTCGGCCGGCAAGTACACTCCCTTCGGCCACACCGATTACCAGCAGATCGTGGCGGAAATCAAGCAGTTCGCCGCGGGCGGCAAAGCTTGCGTGATCAATACGCTGAATGGCGATACCAACGTGCCGTTCTTCAAGGAGTACGCGGCGGCCGGCCTCAGCGCGGAAGATTGCCCGGTGGTGAGCTTCTCGATCTCGGAAGACGAGTTCCGCGGCCTCCCAGCCAAGCAGCTCGTGGGCCAGCTCGGTTGCTGGACCTACTTCCAGTCGATCAAGACTCCGGCGAACACCAAGTTCGTGACTAACTTCAAGAAGTGGCTCGGCGAGACCAGCGAGGCTGGCATCGTGAAGGAAGGCCGCGTGACGTGCTCGCCGATGGTGCTGAGCTACGACGGAGTCTATCTCTGGAAAAAGGCTGTCGAGCAGGCGAAGAGCTTCGACGTGCCGAAAGTGATCGCGGCGCTGGAGAAGGGCATCACCTTCGACGGCCCCGGCGGCACCGTGAAGACCCAGCAGAACCATCACCTGACCAAGAGTGTCTACATCGGCGAGACCAAGGCCGATGGGCAGTTCAAGATCATCAAGAGCTTCAAGGACGTGTACGGCGAGCCCTTCCTGAAGGGCACCTTCACCGCGAAGGAAGCCACCGCGACCGCGAAAAAGTAGTCATTGAGGGAAACACCACGGAAGGGGTGCGGGCTTTGCGCCCCGCCCCTTCCGTCGGTGTTCAGTGGGGTCAGTAAGCCAGTAAGCCAGCGGCTGAATTCATTGTGAAGATCATCAACCTACTTTGCTGGTTAGCTATCCTCGCGCTGCCTCTCGGCGCAGTTGCGGCCGAGAAACCCTCCGAGGTGATTGCCAAGGCGGTGATTCAGGAGGAATCCGAGGAGCAGGCGAAATTGGTGGCGACGCTGGTGGGGCAGGGGGGAGATGACGTGCGGGCCTTGCTGGCGGCCTGGAAGGAAGGGTCCATCTACATCTACGAGGAGAAGAAAGGGGAGGGGGATAATGCCGAGATCACCAAGGTGGCGGTGCTGCTCACTGGGAAAGACGACGCCGAAGGGCGCCAGGCGCTGGTGCGAATTTCGGACGGCCAGCCGGTAAAGGACGCCAAAGGGGCGCCGGTGCTCATGGCCGCGGGAGAGCTTACGCAGGCGGAGACGGATTCGAATCTGCGGACCGCGATGAAGAGCGTTCTGGATTTGGCTGATTTGAGCGCGTCGGATGCGGTGATTCGGCGCAACGCGGTGGCGAAGCTGGGGATGGCGCAGGATGCCGCATCCATTCCGGTCCTCCAGAAGCTGGCCGGCCAGGAGCCGGATGGCAATGTGCGCGCGGCGATTCGCGAAGCGCTCGATTTGATTGAGCTGAAGAGCGAGGAGCCGGCAAAGCAGATTGCGGCGGCGAAGGATCTCGTGGCGCTGGGCTCCATCCCAAGCAAGGATTTCCTGGGGCAATTGCAAAAGGATTCGCCGCCGGGTTCGCCGGTAGCGCTGGCGGCAGAGGAGGCAGTTAAGAATATCGCGACTCATGTGAAGTGGGTGAATTTGTGGGGCACGGTTTTCCGCGGGGCTTCGCTGGGGAGCGTGTTGCTGGTGGTGGCGATCGGCCTGGCCATCACCTTCGGCTTGATGGGGGTGATCAATATGGCACATGGCGAGCTGATCGCGGTGGGGGCTTACACGACCTACGTCGTGCAATGCATTTTCGGCGATGGCCTGGAGCGCTTTCACATTTCCGGCATGAAACTCCACGGCTCCGCCTTGGATGCCTATTTCATCGTGGCGCTGCCCGCGGCATTTCTGGTGGCGGCATTGGTAGGCATCCTCCTGGAGCGCGGGATCATCCGATTCCTGTATCGGCGCCCGCTCGAATCGCTGCTGGCCACCTGGGGCGTTTCGCTGGTGTTACAGCAAGTCTTCCGGATGGTGTTCGGCTCCAACAACGTGCAGGTCTATTCGCCGACGTGGCTCTCGGGTAACTGGACTCTATTCGACGTAATTTTTGGATGGAACCGCGTCTTCGTCATCGCCTTCGCGGTGCTGATCATCGTCGGCACCTGGCTGTTGCTCACCCGCACGCCGCTGGGCCTGCTCATTCGCGCGGTGATGCAGAATCGCACCATGGCCGCGAACATGGGGGTCCGCACCGAGCGGGTGAACTTGCTCACCTTCGGCTTCGGCAGCGGCCTGGCCGGTCTGGCGGGCGCGTTCCTTTCGCAAATCGGCAATGTCGGCCCGAGCATGGGGCAGGACCACATTGTGAATGCCTTCATGACGGTGGTGGTCGGCGGCGTCGGCAGCCTCGCCGGAACGGTGATCTCGGCGGTCGGCATCGGCGTGGCAGATCAATCGCTCCAGCAGATGCTCGGCAACCCTGTGATGGGCAAGATTCTGGTGCTGGGGGCGATTATCCTTTTTCTGCAGTGGAGGCCGGCCGGGATATTTGTGACCAAAACTCGGAGCCTCGAGGGGTAATCAATGAAACGCACGTTCTCCAAACTCGAGCTTGGGCTTATCTTTCTGGCAGCGCTGGTGCTGCTGGTGATCCTGCCGGTGCTGAATAGCACGGGGGCGATCAGCAATTTCACGCTGAATCTGTGGGGCAAGTATGTCTGTTACGGCGTGCTCGCCATCTCGATTGATTTGCTATGGGGCTACACGGGCTTGCTTTCGCTCGGCCAGGCGCTCTTTTTCGCCTTGGGGGGGTACATGATGGGCATGCATCTGATGCTGCTCATCGGCAAGCTGGGCCAATACAAGAGCGACTTGCCGGATTTCATGGTGTTCCTGGGGCACACGTTTTTGCCGTGGTTTTGGAAGCCGTTTCAGTCGTTCACCTTCGCCTCGCTGGCGGTGCTGCTGGTGCCTGGATTGCTGGCGCTGGTCTTCGGCTGGCTGGCGTTCCGTTCCCGTATCAAGGGTGTTTATTTTTCCATTCTCACACAGACGCTCACCTACGCAGCGTCGCTCATGTTCTTTCGGAACGACATGGTGATGGGCGGCAATAACGGCTTCACCGACTTCAAGTTCATCCTCGGCGCGGATATTCGGTCGCCTGTCACGCAGCGGTGGCTGTACTTCAGCTCGGCGCTGCTGCTGCTTTTGGTTTATGTCGGTTGCCGCTGGCTCACGGGCAGCCGGTTCGGACTGGTGCAGCGAGCCATCCGCGATAGCGAAACGCGCGTGCTTTTCAGCGGCTACCCTGCGGCGCGCTTCAAGCTCTTCGTGTTTATGCTGAGCTCGTGCATCGCGGCGTTGGGCGGCGCGCTGTATGTGCCACAGGTCGGCATAATCAATCCGAGCGAGATGACGACTGACAAGTCGCTCGAGGCGGTGGTCTGGTGCGCCGTCGGCGGGCGCGGCACGCTGGTTGGGCCGATCATCGGCGCGGTGGGTGTCAATGCGCTCAAGAGCTGGGCGACGCGTGCTTATCCCGATCTTTGGCTGATCATCCTCGGCGGAATGTTCATCGTGGTGGTGGTGCTGATGCCGAAGGGCATCGTCGGCATTCCCGGGCAGGTGATGCAGTTCATCCGTTGGTGGAAGGCGCGGCGGGAACGCGAGGAGGAGGTGCTGCCACCGGCCGCGCCGGTGGCCCCGGCCGTGCCAAAGGATGCGCGCGAGGAGGTGAGCGTATGAGCCAGAAAGGCTTCCTGCTCGCCGCGGAGGGCGTGAACAAATCGTTCTCCGGCTTTCAAGCGATCCGCGATCTTTCGTTTTACCTGGATGAGGGCGAGCTGCGCACCGTCATCGGCCCGAATGGCGCCGGGAAAACGACGTTTCTCGATCTCATCACCGGCCGCACTGCGCCAGATACGGGCAGCATCACCTTCGAGGATCAGCACGATCTTACCAAACTCACGGCGGATCAAATCTACCGGTTAGGCATTGGGCGCAAATTTCAGACACCCACCGTCTATACGGACCACACGGTATTTGAAAACCTGCTCCTCTCGCTGGAAGGAAAGCGCGGCGTCTTTGCCAGCCTCTTCGGCGGCGTGAGCGCGAAGCAGAAAGGGCGCATCGGGGAAATCCTGGAAACGATTCATCTCACGGAGAAGGCCGAATGGAAGGCCGGGGCGCTGGCGCACGGCCAGAAACAGTGGCTCGAAATCGGCATGCTGCTCGCGCAGGATGCCAAGCTGTTGCTCGTCGACGAGCCTGCCGCGGGCATGACGGATGAGGAAACCGCGCGCACAGGCGAGTTGTTGCTCAGCCTCGCCGGGAAGCATACCATCGTGGTGATCGAGCACGACATGGTGTTCGTGCGGCAGATTTCCGCCGGGCGCAAAGTGACTGTGCTGCACCAAGGAAGCGTGCTTTGCGAAGGGCCGGTGGATCAGGTGCAGCGCAACGAAAAAGTGATCGAGGTGTACCTCGGCCGCAAACACAAGCACTGATGCTCACGCTCTCTAAAATCGAGGCTTCGATCGGCGGCTCGCGCATCCTGCGCGGCGTGAATCTCGTCGTGCCGCCGAAGAGCGTGGTTTGCCTCATGGGGCGCAACGGCGTGGGCAAAAGCAGCACGCTCAAGACGGTAGTTGGCAACATGAGAGCGAGCCACGGCCACGTGGTGCTCGATGGCTTGGATATTACAAATTACTCGCCCGAAGCGCGCGCCCGCGCGGGGATCGGCTACGTGCCGCAGGGGCGCGAGATTTTCCCGCACCTAAGCGTGAAGGAGAACCTCGAGATCGGCGCGCTGGCGCAGGGCAAGAAAATGAACGGCAACCTCGACCGTGTCTTTACGCTCTTCCCGATTTTGAAAGAATTTCTGCCGCGCAAGGGCGGCATGCTTTCCGGCGGCCAACAGCAGCAACTGGCGATCGCGCGCGCGCTCCTCACTGAGCCGAAGCTGCTCATTCTCGACGAGCCGACCGAGGGGATTCAGCCGAACGTGATCGATCAGATCGGCGACACCATCCGGCTCCTGCGCGAAGAGGGGCAAATGAGCATCCTGCTGGTGGAGCAGTACCTCGATTTTGCGAAGGAGTTGGGCGATCACTACGCCATCATGGATCGCGGCGCGGTGGTCTCCGCCGGGCCGATCGCCGAGCTTACGGACACCGTCGTGCAGAAGCATCTGGTGGTATGAGCGCAGAATTTGTTCGCCCGCCGAGGCATATCCCCTAAGCTCGGCGGGAAACGATTTACTTGCATGATCCAGTACCGCTCTTCTCATTGCCAGGCCGCCGTGGGCGCGATGCTGGCCCTCCTGCCCACCCTGGCGCAGGCGCACCCAGGCCATCCGGGGCACGACGATTTCGACTCCGCCGGCATGGTGATCGTGGTGCTCGCCGCTATCGCGGCCGCTGTTTCGCTGCGCGGGCTTTTGCTCCGCGCGTGGCAGATAGTGACCGCAAAGGCGCGGTCCGCCAGCGCTTCATCGTCACTGAGCTGAGCCTGTGCACCTCTCGCCTCGGGAACAGGAAAAGCTCCTGGTGGTGGTGGCCGCCGATGTGGCGCGCCGCCGGCAGGCTCGGGGCCTCAAGCTGAATTATCCCGAGGCGGTGGCGATCATCACCGCCGAGATTCTCGAAGGGGCGCGCGATGGCAAATCCGTCGCCGAGCTGATGAGCTTCGGCGCCACGATCCTGAAGCGTGGCGACGTGATGGATGGGGTCGCCGAGATGATCCACGAGGTGCAGGCCGAAGCGACGTTTCCCGACGGCACGAAGCTCGTCACCGTCCACCATCCCATTCGATGAACCCCGGCGAAATCATCACCCCGGCGGATGCGCCCCCGTTGGAAATCAACGCCGGCCTCGAGACGAAGACACTCGAGGTTTCCAACACCGGCGACCGGCCCATCCAGGTGGGCAGCCACTTTCATTTTTTCGAGGTGAATACCGCGCTCGCCTTCGATCGGGCCGCCGCGCGCGGCTTCCGGCTGAATATCCCGGCGGGCACGGCGATTCGTTTTGAGCCGGGCGATACGCGCGAGGTGGAGTTGGTGGCGCTGGCGGGGACGCGGGAGGTTTATGGGCTGAATGGCAAAGTAAACGGTCCGCTATGAGCTACTCCATGACCCGCCGCCAGTACGCCGACATGTTCGGCCCCACCGTGGGCGATCGGGTGCGGCTGGCGGATACGGAGCTCTTCTCGAAGTCGAGCGCGATCTGATCGCGGAGAACGGCGGGTACGGCAATGAGGTGAAATTTGGCGGCGGCAAAGTGATTCGCGATGGCATGGGGCAATCGCCGATGGCGCTCGACGCGGAGTCGCTCGATCTCGTGATCACGAATGCGCTCATCCTCGATGCGGTGCAGGGCGTGATCAAAGCGGACATCGGCGTGAAGGACGGGCGGATCGTCGGCGATCGGCCACGCGGGGAATCCGCTGCATCCAGAACGGCATCACGCCGGGGATGGTCATCGGCGCGGCGACGGAAGTGATCGCGGGCGAAGGCTGCATCGTCACGGCGGGCGGGATCGATACGCACATTCATTTCATCTGCCCGCAGCAGATCGAGCACGCGCTGGCGAGCGGCGTCACCACGATGATCGGCGGCGGCACCGGCCCGGCGCACGGCACCTACGCCACGACCTGCACGCCGGGCATCTGGAACATGCACCGCATGCTGGAGGCGGCGGACGAATACCCGATGAATCTCGGCTTTCTCGGCAAGGGCAACTGCTCCACGCCCGAGCCGCTGCGCGAGCAGGTGCTCGCCGGCGCGATCGGGCTGAAGCTGCACGAGGATTGGGGCACCACGCCGGCGGCGATCGATTGCTGCCTCGGCGTCGCGGACGAACTCGATGTGCAGGTGGCGATCCACACCGACACGCTGAACGAAGTCGGGTTTCGTCGAGGACACCATCGCGCGCGTTCAAGGGGCGCACGATTCACACCTTCCACTGCGAAGGCGCCGGCGGCGGGCACGCGCCGGACATCATCCGCGTCTGCGGCGAGGCGAACGTGCTGCCGTCGTCCACGAACCCGACGCGGCCCTTCACGGTGAACACGATCGACGAGCATCTCGACATGCTCATGGTCTGCCATCATCTCGATTCGAAGATCCCCGAGGACGTCGCGTTTGCCGAATCGCGCATCCGGCCCGAGACGATCGCCGCGGAGGATTTGCTGCACGATCTCGGCGCGTTTTCGATGATGTCGAGCGACTCGCAGGCGATGGGGCGCGTGGGGGAAGTGATCACGCGCACGTGGCAGACGGCGCACAAGATGAAGGCGCAGTTTGGGCCGCTCGAAGGCCCGGGCGGCGTGCACGCTGCAGCCGACAATTTTCGCGCGCTGCGCTACGTCGCGAAGTACACGATCAATCCGGCGATCACGCACGGCATCGCGCATGAGGTCGGCTCGATCGAGGTCGGCAAGCTCGCGGACCTCGTCGTTTGGAAGCCGGCGTTTTTCGGCGTGAAGCCGGAGGTCATTTTGAAAGGCGGCCTCATCGCGATGGCGAACATGGGCGACCCGAATGCGAGCATCCCCACGCCGCAGCCGACTGTTCTACCGGCCGCAATTCGCCGCGCACGGCCGGGCGAAGGTATTCCACCTCGGTCACGTTCGTCAGCGAGGCGGCGTTGCGCGGCGGCACGCTGGGCGGGCTGAATCTCGGCAAGCGCCTGGTCGCGGTGCGCAACACGCGCAAGATCACGAAGCGCGATCTGCTTTGGAACGACGCGCTGCCGAAGATCGAAGTCGATCCCGAGACCTACACGGTGAAAGCGGATGGGCGCGAGCTGCGCTGCGAGCCGGCGACCGTGCTGCCGCTGGCGCAGCGCTACTTTCTCTTTTAGCGATGGAGCTGATCCACGGCCACCTGCGCGAATGGCAGGAGAGCCTGCCGGTGATCCGCCTGCGGGTGCCGCGCAGCTCGCTCGGCAAACGCCGCTGGCACGCGGAGGCTGAAGATAGCCGCGAATTTGGGTTCGACCTCGGCGAGCGCATGCCCGATGGCGCCACGTTTTACGAAACGAACGCCGCGCGCTATGTGGTGGAGCAGCTTCCCGAGCCGGTGCTGGAAATCGCGCTCCCGCACGATACCGTGCTCGCCGGCAAGCTTGGCTGGCTGATCGGCAATCTCCATTTCCAACTCGAAATGGACGGCGGTACCCTGCGCGTGATGGACGATCCGGCGCTGCGCCAGCTTTTCGAGCGCGAGCGGATCGCCTTCACGGTCGCCGAGCGCGTTTTCCATCCGTTTCGCGGGGGCCATTCGCATGGGCCGGCGGAGCAGGAAACCGCTCAAGCCACGATCTGAGGCGCGCTGCTCCGCGCTTCGTCGTAGAAGCTCTCCAGCCGCTCGATCGCGCGGTCCTGCGCAAATTCCTGCCGCACTGCTTCGGCAGCCGCGCTGCCGTACTCGGTGGTCAGGCCGGGTGTTTCGATCAGGCGCTGAAGCGCGGCGAAAAGCGCCGCGGGATCGCGCTCCGGCACGAGCAGGCCGCTGCGTTCGTGAGTGACTGCCTCCGGAATTCCGCCGTGAAAAGTCGCGACCACCGGCAGTCCGGTCGCCATCGCTTCGAGCATGGAGTTCGGAACGCCTTCCTGGTTTTGGTCGGAGGTCACTTCACTCGGGTGCAGGAAAAGATGCGACTCCGCGTAGAGCTCATTGAGCGCCGATTGCGAAAGAAACCCGCGCAAATCCACCGCGGCCGCGAGCCCAAGCTCCGCAATCCATTTCTCCAGCTCGACGCGCAGCGGACCTTCTCCCGCAATCGTAAAACGCGCCTTCGGATGCAACGCGCGCAGTTTCGCGAAAGCCTCCAAGGCGGTGCGCAGGCCTTTCTTCGCGATGAGCCGGCAAGCTTGCACCAGCCGCCACGCGCCGTCTGCGGGCGCGCTCCGCTCGCGGAACGGAAAGTCGTCGAGCGGAATGCCCGTGCGATTCAGACGCAAGCGTTCCGCGGGCGCGCCCATCTCCCCAAGCCGTTCCATGAGCGAGCGCGATCGCGCCAGCACCAGCGGCACGGTGCGGAGCAGATCGCGCATCTGATCGTCGTAACCCGGTTGGTCCGGCCGCGGCTGGATATCCATGCCGTGAAACGAAACGACGCACGGCCGGTCCCATTCCTTGATGAACGGCAGCAGGTGCACGCCCGTGTGCCCGAAGTAGATGTGCATCAAATCCGCGGGCCTGCGCTCGAGGATTTTGATGATCACCTGCAACTCGCCGCGGTAATAGACCGCCGGCAGACGCTGAATGTACTTCAGCCAAAAGCGCTTGAGGAAGTTTTTGCGCGCCCGCGGCAGGACCTCGATCGCCTCGAATGGGAAGCGCTCCGCGCATTGCCGCTCGCGGGTGAGCACAAAAGTATCGTATTTGCGCAGGCCCGTCACCTGGCGGTAGATGTGGCGCATCTCCGCCTTCAGGAAGGTGGTGCAGTAGCTGGCGACGATCGGCTTCACTACCATTCCGCCACCACCCCGTCTTCGGTGCGCCAGATCGGGTTGCGCCAGCGGTGGCCCACCTTCACCGCTTCGCGCACTTTGGCCTCGTCGATCTCTATGCCGAGACCGGGGCCGGTCGGACGCGCTACAAAGCCATCGCGGTATTCGAAGACGCTTTGGTCCACGAGGTAGTCGAGCAGGTCGCTGCCTTGGTTGTAGTGAATGCCGAGGCTCTGTTCCTGGATGAAGGCATTCGGCGTGCAGAAATCGACTTGCAGCGAGGCCGCGAGGCAGATCGGACCAAGCGGGCAATGCGGCGCCACCGCCACATCGTAGGCTTCCGCCATGGTGGCGATTTTTTTCAGCTCGGAGATGCCGCCGCAATGGCTCACGTCCGGCTGCACGATATCCGCGCCGCCGCTGGAGAGGAGTTGCTTGAAGCCCCAGCGCGTGAACTGCCGTTCGCCGGTGGCGATCGGGATGCTGCAATTCCGGCGCAGGTCGAGCAGCGCCTCATTGTTTTCCGGCAGCACCGGCTCCTCGATGAAGAGCGGCTTCACCGGCTCCAACTCGCGCATGAGCGCCTTGGCGGTGCCCTTGTGGACGCGGCCGTGGAAATCGATGGCGATGCCGAAATCAGGCCCGCAGGCCTCGCGAATCGCCCACGCGCGCGCCACTGCTTCACGCAGCTTCGCCGGCGAGCCGATCCATTCCACCTCCTCGGTGCCGTTCATCTTTATCGCCGTGTAGCCCTGCGCCTGCTTCGCCTTCGCCTCGGCCGCGACCTGGTCTGGCCGATCGCCGCCGATCCATGCGTACACGCGAATCTTTTCCCGCACAGCGCCGCCGAGCAGATCGTAAACGGGCACGCCGAGCGCCTTGCCCTTGATGTCCCACAGCGCCTGGTCGATCCCCGAGATCGCGCTCATCAGCACCGGCCCGCCGCGATAGAAGCCGCCGCGATAGAGCACCTGCCAGAGGTCCTCGATCCGCGTCGCATCGCGCCCGATCAGGAAATCGCTCATCTCCTCCACCGCCGCCGCCACCGTCGCCGCCTTTCCCTCCACCACCGGCTCGCCCCAGCCCACGAGGCCCGACGCCGTGGTGATCTTCAGAAAGCACCACCGCGGCGGCACGAGAAACGTTTCTAGAGAGCGAATTTCCATGGTCGTGGGGAAAACGGGCGTAAGCGCGGAGGCTCAGTTTGCAAGAGCGGGCGCGAGTGCCAAGGCCGCATTTCAGGGCGGCTCATTTCGTAGATTGCCGAACGCCAACTGCTCGGCTCCCTTGTTTCGCATGCCTTTCTTCGAGTGCCATTTCTTTTCCGACGTGCTCGGGATGAGCATCTCCGCCTCGGTGCTGTTGCCGCAGAAAACGGCGCGCCAGATCGGCATGGAAGGGGCCGCGGCGCCGATCGTGGCGGGGGAGAAATTCCCGGTGCTCTACCTGCTGCACGGGCTTTCGGACGATCACACCATCTGGATGCGCCGCACTTCGATCGAGCGCTATGCGGCGGCGAGAAATCTCGCGGTGATCATGCCGGCGGCGGCGCGCAGTTTTTACCAGGATATGGCGAGCGGGCCGCGGTATTGGACCTATCTCTCCGAGGAGCTTCCGGCGCTGATGCAGAACTTCTTTCCCATCTCCGGCGAGCGCGGGCAGACGTTTGCCGCCGGGCTTTCGATGGGCGGTTATGGCGCGCTGCGGCTGGCGCTGGCACAGCCGCGGAGATTTGCCGCGGCCGCCTCGCTTTCCGGGGCGCTCGACGCGGTGCGCATCTGCCGCGAAGCCGGCAAGCAGGGCTCGCGCTTGAGCCGCACCGAGGTGGAGAGCATCTTCGGGCGCGAGCTGAAAGTGGAGGGGCAAGCTCCCGACCTTTGGCACCTGGCGCGAAAGGTGGCCGCGTCTTCTGAGCCGAAGCCGAAGCTTTTTCTTTGCTGCGGACTGCAAGACGGCTTGCTCCCGGAGAGCCGTGACTTTCGGAGGCACCTCGAAAGCATCCGCCTGGAGCACACCTACTCGGAAGCGGCGGGCGATCACGAGTGGGGCTTTTGGGACGCGCAGATCCAGCGGGTGCTGGATTGGCTGCCGCTGAAAGCGGGGTAGTTATCGGTGCTCGAGGGCCGTCTTCTCGCCGAGCACCTTTACGCCCGGCGGCACCGCGATGACCACCTCGTCCAGCACATACCGCCAATGCGGCCAGTGCGTCTCGCCGCGGCTGCGCAGAACCAAGCGCGCGCCGTCGCGGCGCTCTTCCCAGGCAAAGCTCCACTCCTCGGCGCGGGTGGTGCGCCAATCCGGCTCCGGTCCGTGCTGCGTCGTCGGCTGCAAGCGGGGCTGCGCGGAAATTTCCACCTTTGCGCCGCCGCGGATCACCACGCGCACTTCGCGCGCCTGCCAGCATTGCACCACCACCGTCTTTGCGTCGCCGACCGGGAAACTCCACTTGCGGCGCGACGCTTCGCCCGTCTCCGCGCGGCGGCAGGCGGGCAGCGCGGAAAGCAGGAGCGCGCAGAGCAGCCACACGGCGGCGCGGTTTCCGCAGTTGAACCAAGCGGCGGCGTGTGCGAGGAAACCGGGCCGAACCCGTTCTCTATGACTCTCCTCCGCGCCCTGCTCACCCTCATGCTCGCCTCCGCCCCGGCTTTCGCCGCGCCGGAGGAAAAGCCGGCCCCCGCGCCCGCGAAAGCCGACGCCGCGAAAATCCCGAGCGACGAAGAGCTCCGCAAACGCCTCACCCCGCTGCAGTACCAAGTGGTGCGGGAGAACGGCACGGAGCGTCCATTTTCGAATGAATATTGGCGGCACAACGAGGAGGGGATCTATGTCGACCTCATCTCAGGGAAACCGCTCTTCTCATCCAAGGATAAGTTCCACTCGGACTGCGGCTGGCCCGCCTTTGCCAAGCCGATCGACGCGGCCGAGGTGAAAAACCTTTCCGACAAGAGTCACGGCATGGAGCGCATCGAAGTCCGCTCCAAGACCGGCGACGCCCATCTGGGCCACGTCTTCGACGATGGGCCGAAGGAGCTTGGTGGGTTGCGTTATTGCATCAATTCCGCCTCCATCCGCTTCATCGCGAAGGACAAGATGGCCGCGGCGGGATATGGCGATTACCTGAAGATTTTCGAGGCGGGGAAGAAGAAGTAGGGGAGCACCCGGCGAATTAGTTTTCGCGCACCTCCACCAAGCCGGAGAGGATCGGCGAGGCCGGCGTGAGCGGGAGCTGCGGCAGGCGGAACCAGCCATGCGCGCGGGTCTGTCCGGGGATGAAAAGGCCGGAAAACGGCGCCGTGCGTGTGACGGCCCCATCTACGAGCCGGAAGCTGCCGTTGAAGCGCCCGGTGCGCGGATCGATCGCGAAGGCGGTGCCGCAGGGGTTTCGCGAGTCCGTGGCGAAGATGGAGGTGTGCGCGGTGGTGAGCTCGAAGCTTTGACTCGCCGAGGACCCTTGGGCGGCGCTGGCGAGGCCGGCTTCGGTGAAGTCGATGCGGGCATTCGCGCCGCCGGGCGTGGCGGCGAGGCCGAGGAAGAGCGTGCCGGCGGCGGGTGGCCGGTAGGCGCGGCCGAGCGCTTCCGGGGTGGCGGTAAAGCTGGGGTAGCCGCGGTCGGTGGAAGAGGCGGGGGCCAGTTTGCGCCAGTCGAGCGTGCCGGCGAGCTCGCGGGGGAGGGCGGGGCCGGACATTTCGCGGAGGGCCGGCCACCCGGCGAGGAAGCCGTGCCCGGAATAGAGCACGCCATGCACCGGCACGCTCAGGGATTGGCAGAGGGATGAGCCGATCGAGATGGGCTCGCCATCGGCGAGGCGGCCCACGATGGAGACCGCGCCCGAGCCGGTCACGGTTACGCGGCACCAGCCGGCGCCCTGCGGTTTGCTCGGGTCTCCGGAATCCGCCGAGGCGGGGAGGAGCTCTGTATTGTAAGTGGCGGCGTATGCGGAGGCCGCGGACGTGGCGACCACGTGGCGGCCCTCGAGTTGGGCAACGCCGGCCGAAGTGGAGAGGGAGCCAGTGATCGTCGCATCGGTCGGCTGGAAGTTGAGCGTCAGCGTCAGCGGGGTGTTTTGCTGGGCAAGCTGGAGCAGCACCTGCGGCTGGCCGCCGACCAAGCCGGTGATGCGCCCCAGCAACGGAAGCGGGGCCGCGCTGGCGCCGTGGTAGAGCTTGCCGGTGAGGGTGCCGTTGCGCGTGAGCTGCACGGTGAAGCGCCCGCCGAGGCCGGTGTTCACTTCGGCACTCGCCTGCACCAGGCCCGCGTAGCCGCCGGCAAGGAGCGCGGGGAACGCCTCAACGTTCAACGTGAAGCTCTGGGTGACGCTGCCGCCTTCCGGCGTGCTCGCGCTGATCTGCACCGGGAACGCGCCACTCACGGTGGGCGTGCCGCTTACGAAACCGGTGCCGGCATTGAAAGTCAGGCCGCCGGGCAGCCCCGTGATCTCGAAGGTCATCCGCGGATCATTGCCCGTGACCTGCCAGGAAAACGGGCCGGTCACCATCGCCGGCGGGGGATCGGCCATCGTGAGCTCGAGCGGGAACTGGAATGACACGCTCTCAAACGACGCCGCGGCGAGGGCGTTGGAATTGTGCGAAGTGAGGCAGAGCCCGATCTCCACCGCCGCGCCCATGGCGATCGTGGTGCGCGACACCTCCTTCCAGATTAGGCCATCGGATGACCTGGAGCCGATGAACTCATCGCCGCGCCGTTCGATCCGCAGCCACGCGGGGGCGGCGCCGGCGGCTTCCACGTTGAAGGTTTCCTTGCTGGCAATGTTTCGCCGCTGGAAAACGATGCCGTGCTTGGGCGTTACGGCCATCATCACATTGCGCGCGCTGGCGGCGAGCGTTTCGCGGATCATCACGCCGGCCTTGGTCCACGGGTCGGTGGGCGAAAGTCCCGCGATGCGCGCGGTGAACTGGCCGTCGCCCTGGAGGGTTCGGTGGATGAAATGGAATGCATCGTCCTGGCTCCAGATGTCGCCGCCCGAGGCCTCCATGGAGAACACGCCCGCCCCGAAGCTCGCCTGACCGGGAACGCTGATGTCGCCGATATCCGTCGAGAGCCACGGCGCCGGCAGAGGCACCGGCGGTGGCGCGCTGACTGAGGCGATCCACTGCTCGATCAAGCTCATCGCGTCCTGGTCCACCACGTTCTTGGCGAGCGGCGGCATGGCGTAGTTTTGCCTCGCGCTGCCGAGGCGGGTGTGGAGAAGCGAGCGCGACAAGTTGCCCGGCACGATTACGCGCGCGCCGATGGTACCGAAGTTTGTCTGCACGGCTCCATTGACGATGCGCGCCTCCGCGAGCGGCGTTTCGATCCGCGCATCCCAAAACGAACGGACCCCTCCGGGGCGATGGCAGTGGGCGCAGTTTGCATCGAGGTACGAACGCGCGCGCTTTTCCACGGGGGCGCTCGAGTTGCCGGGTGCGGTGAGCTTTTTCAGCGACGGCAGCGCGCTCTCCGAAATGGCCGGCGCGAAGTATCCCACGCGGTTCCACGCGCGGAGCTGCCCATCGGTCTGGCCGGTTTGCGGAAAGAAATGCGCGCGATGGCTCTGCTGCGTGTTCAGCCCCAGCACGCCGCTGGTGCCGCGGTTGTGGCAGGCGAGGCAGTCCTGCCGGCCGGGATAAAACCAGGGCTGCACGCGCGTGCCGCCGTCGGTTGTGGTGATCGTCACATCCTGAGTGACGGCTTCGATTACGAGATCGGCCTCCGAGTTGTCGGCGCGCCATTGGTAGCTCCCGCCGTAGACGTGGCCCTGGTCATCCCGCACGAGCACGCGCGTTTCGAGCCGCTGCACGCGCGCGGGATCGCGCTCATCGATCGGCAGCTCGAAGTGCTTCACGAAGACGCTCCCCTGCGGGAAGGTCCAGTCGCCGAGCGGCCGGTAGCCGATCTTCGTGCCGCTGGGGATGGCGAACCAGCGGCGCTTGCGCGCGCCATCGCTCCAGAGCGGCGAAATCACCTCGTATGCGAGAAAACCGGGCGCGGTGGCGAGCGTGACGGGATTCGAAAACACGCCGGTCTCGGAAAGCGTGAGCGGCATCTGGCGGCTCGGCGGGCCGGTGCGCCCGAGCCGGTAAATGCGCCCGCCCACGCTGCTCATCTGGCACAGGAGCAGCTCGCCTTGCGTGTCGTAGCCGAACGACGAGAGACCGAGATAATCATTGCCCGAGTTTGGGCCGGCGCCTTTGGGCATCACGGCGAGCAGCACCTTGCCGGCGGGCGTCGTCGATTCGTCCAGCATCCAGATGCGGTTCGTGAGGTTGTCGCCGAAGACGTAGTTGCCCGCCAGCTCAGGGTACTTCGTGCCGCGATAGACGTAGCCGCCGATCACCGCGCCGCCTTCGCTGTGCGTGTAATCGAGGAGGGGACGCCGGCTCACGCCGAGGTGCGGCGGGGTGAGTTCGCCCTGGTTTCCCTCGAGGAAGCCCCACTGGAAATTGAGCCCGCCCTCGCCCGGCTCGATCACGTTCACTTCCTCGAAATGCGCTTCGCCCACGTCGCCGATGAAGACGCGGCCGGTCACCGGATCGACGGTGGCGCGGTGCGGGCTGCGCAACCCGAGCGCATGAATTTCCTCGAGCGCGTCCGGCACGCCGACGAACGGGTTGTCGTTCGGAACGTAGTACGCCTCGGGCCAATTCGGCCCCGTTTCGAGATAGGCGCGCTTCACCGGCGGGTGGCTGATCGCGCCGCCCCGCTTGTCGACATCGATGCGGAGCAGGCAGGCGAAAAAGCTGCCGGAGATGCTTTGGTCGAGCGTGGGATTCGCGTCGTTGCCATTGGTGAGATAGAGAAAGCCATCGGCCGGATGGAAAAAGAGCCCGCCGCCATTGTGCCAGGCGCTGTGATCGATCTGGTCGATGACGATGTATTCCGAAGCCGGATCGAGCAGGCCGGTGGCCGGCTCGTACGTGAAGCGCGAGAGCCGCTGGAGCTGCTCGCCCCAAGGCGGACGGGTATTGGCGTCTCCGCGGACCGTGCCCGGCGGGACGCGATTGTACCAAACGTAGACGTAGCCGTTGGTGGCGAACTGCGGATGAAACGCGAGGCCGAGCAGCCCCGAATCGTCCCAGCCCTGAGTGGTGTCGTGCAGGTCGAGGATCAGCGTTTTGGTCGCCGCCCCTGGAGCGTCGTCGAAAGAATAAATGCGCCCTTCGCGCTCCCAGACTACCAGCTTGCTGGTGCCCGGCAGGGGCAGCACGCCCACCGGATTCAGAAACGTGAGGTTTGGAAAGGCGACCTCCGTGGACCAATCGCCCGACGCCTCCGCGGCATAGGCTGGCAGCTTCCCGCCATTGAAGGCCGCAAATGCAGGGCGCGCCGCCAGCCCATACGGCGCCGCTGCCATGGCCGCATTCGCGGCAAACAGGAGATAGCAAAGCGCGAAAAGGCAGGGGCGGATCATGAGCGGGGCGCGCGGCCCTGTAGCATGGATAGGGGCGAAAGTCACGCTTTCCGGCGGTCGGCACGGGCCGTCCGATTCTTGATGCAGGGTGTAGCATCGTGTGCTTTCATATCGGCGTTCCCATGAAGACCCAGCAGAGCAGCCGCAGTGCCGCGATGGAGGCTTCGGGTCTTTCCGCCCGGAGATAAGTCCATGTCCGAACTGCTTTCGGAGGCGTTGGCGTTCGTCAACCTTCCTTTCACGGTCCTCCTGGGTTTGGTCGTCTGCTACTGGCTGCTGGTGGCGCTCGGCGCGCTCGATACCGATTTCGGCGGCGGCGACCTGGACGCGCACGTGGATGGCCACCTCGATCTGCACCACGGGCATGAAGGCGACCTGGATGGGCATGGCGCCGGTCACGGACACGATCACGATGGCGGCGGCTTCCTGTCCAGCGCCGCGCAATTCGTCAACATTGGCGACGTGCCGCTCATGGTCGTGCTGAGCGTCATTTCGCTCTCGCTCTGGCTCGGCTCGCTGCTGGCCAATTACTATCTCACAGACCACAACGTGCTGTTCGCGATGGCGCTGCTCGTGCCCAACTTCCTGGTCAGTCTGGTAGTGGCGCGCTATCTCACAATGCCGCTGAAGCCGGTGTTCCGGCTGCTCCGCCGCGACGATGAAGACAAGCCAATCGAGGTAGTGGGGCAGCCCTGCCGCATCACCACCCGCGCAAGCAGCACCGTCGGCCAGGCCGAGATCGAGCTGAACGGCGCCCCGTTGCTGATCGATGTGCGCACGCTCGACGGCGCCGCCCTTCCAAAAGGCTCCACCGCCGTGGTGGTGCGCCACGATCTCGAGCGCGGCATCTACTATGTGGCGGAAGTGCCGCCACTCACGATTCCTCAGAATAACTAACTACACCCCACCCTATGGCTACCATCCCTACCCTTGCCTTTATCGACGCCGCTGTTTGGCGTCGGCGTCACGGTGCTTTTCCTCATCGTGGTGGGCGGCGCCCTCAGTGTGCTCACTTGTTTCCGCAAGGTGGAGCAAGGCCGAGCGATCATCCGCAACGGCCTGCGCGGCACGAAGGTCTCCTTCTCCGGCCTCACCGTCTTTCCGATCATCGACAAGGCCGAGTACATGGATATCTCCGTGAAGCGCGTGGAGATCGATCGCAACGGCAAGAACGGCCTCATCTGCATGGATAACATGCGCGCCGATATCAAGGTCGCGTTCTTCGTCCGCGTGAACCAGACGCGCGGAGGCGGTGCTTGAAAGTCGCGCAATCCGATCGGCTGCGCAGCGCGCTTCGCAGCCAGCGGCTCGATCGTCGAGCTCTTCGATGCCAAGTTTTCCGAGGGGCTGAAAACCGTCGGGCGGCAGTTCCAATTCGTCGATCTCTATAACTCACGCGACAAACTGAAGGAGGGCATCCTGCAAACCATCGGCACGGACCTGAACGGCTTTGTGCTCGAAGACGTGGCGATCGATTTCCTCGAGCAGACGCCGATCTCGCTGCTGAACCACGACAACATCCTCGACGCCGAGGGCATCAAGAAAATCACCGAGCTGACCGCCGCGCAGAAGGTCCTCGCGAACCAGATCGATCGCGAGCGCGAGAAGACGATCACGAAGCAAAATGTCGAGGCCTCGGAGACGATCCTCGCGCTCAATCGCCAGCTCGCCGAGGCCGAGCAGAAACAGAAGCGCGAGATTTCCGGCATCATCGCGCGCGAGGAGGCGGAAGCCGAAGAAAGTGCAGGCGGAGCAGCGGCTGCGCTCCGAGCAGGCGCGCATCGCCGTGGACGAAGAGCTGCAAGTCGCCGAGGAGAACAAAAACCGCCAGATCATCGTCGCGCAGCGCAACAAGGAGCGCACCGATGGCGTGGAGAAAGAGCGCGTGGAAAAGGATCGCGCGCTGGAGCAGATCGAGCGTGAGCGGGTCGTCGCGCTGGCGACCATCGCCAAGCAAAAGGCCGTCGAGACCGAGCAGAAGCTTATCCAAAACGTCATGCGCGAGCGGCTCGAAGTGGAGAAGACCGTGGTAGTCGAGCAGCAGAAGATCAAGGACACGGAGGCGTTTGCCGCGGCGGACCGTGAGAAGAAGGTGGCCGTCACGGCCGCGGAAATGGAGGCCGAGTCGGTGCTCATCCGCGACATCAAGGCCGCCGAGGCCGCGAAGAAAGCCGCGGAGCTGCGCGCCGATCAGGACATGCTGACAACCGTGCGGCATGCCGACGCGGAGAAGGAAGCCGCGCAGCGCCATGCGCAGCAGCGGCTCATCAAGGCCGAGGCGGATAGAGAGCGCCGCGACGCTGGATGCCAGCGCCAAGAAGATGCTCGCCGAAGCGCACACCGCGGAAGCCGCCGCCGGCGGGCTCGCCGAGGCTCAAGTGCTCGAGGCGCGCGCCGCGGCCGTGCAAAAGCAAGGCGCCGCGGAGGCCGAGGTGCTCCAGCTCAAGGCCAGCGCCGAGGCGGAGGGGATCACCCGCAAAGCGGAGGCGATGAAGCTGTTCGATGCCGTCGGCAAAGAGCACGAGGAATTCAAGCTCCGCCTCAACAAGGACAAGGAGATCGAGCTCGCGCAAATCCATGTGCAGGCCGAGATCGCCGGCAGCCAGGCCACCGTCCTCGGCGAAGCGCTCAAGACCGCCAAGATCGATATCGTCGGCGGCGACGGACAGTTCTTCGACCGCATTACCGGCGCCATCTCCGCCGGCAAGGCGATCGACCGCCTGATGGACAACAGCGCCGCGCTTACCGACGTGAAGGACACGCTTCTTCAACGGCGACCCCGAATACTTCCACTCGCCAGCTCCGCAGCTACATCGACCGCTTCGGCCTCACCAGCGACGACGTGAAAAACCTCAGCGTCGCCGCCGCGCTCACCCAGATGCTGACCCTGGCGGACGACTCCAAAACCAAAGGCCTGCTCAACGGCCTGATCGGCCACGCGCGCCGTCTGGGCGTCGATGGGACGCTGCTTCCACCGTGACGAACGGGGCGCCGGCCGCAAAGGCGAAAGCCTAGCTAATATGCTCTGCGCGCCGATGGCTAGCGGCAGCGTTCGTCCCACCACAGCTTGTTGAACCGCTGCCGCTAGCAATCCACGATGTCCGTCGGAGCGCTAAGCTCACGCAATGTCCGAACCCACCTCCACCTCCGCCCCGCCCGGCGCGGTGCTCGATCAGGGCACCTACGAAATCCTGCGGGCGCGCCTCGCTGCGCACGGCGCGGAATTGCGCGCGCGGCTGGAGAAGCTGAACGCCGCGCGCAGGAGCGTCTTCGGCGCGATCGCGACCGCGCTGCTGGCCACCGAGCGCATCACCACCAGCAACAACTGCACGCCGCGCGACTCATTCCCATCGGCGGCGGCCGCTTCCTGCTCGGCTACAATGTCCACATCGGCTTGCGCAGCGAGATCAAGCTGGAGGATGTCTTCGCGGTTTACGAATGCCGCGACGCGGCTTTCCACGAAGCTGCCGCTGGAGGCGCTCGCCGATCCGCAGTTCCAGGCCGATTTCAAGGGCGCTCTACAAGTATTACAAGGAGACGCTTCTTCACGAAGTTCTCGCATCCTCGAGCCGCACCTCTTCATGGAGTTTCGCATCGGCAAGAGCGTCACCGACATCAAGACCTTCAAGTGGCTGCTGCCAGGAAGGCCGGGCTCACCTACCTCGGCAACCGCTTCGATCACGAATATGCGTCTTCCCGCCGCGCACGAATTCGACCTGGACGCGCACCCATCGCGAGCTGCATCGCAGCGGCCTGCACCCGCATATCTCCATCGAGGACCGCGCTCTTCGTGGAGTGCATCGGCGGCGATCTCACGATCAAGGTCGAGGACAACACCGCCACCGGCGAGGGCATCTACGCGAGCCGGTCGAGCAGGCCGACCAGACGCTCGACGACGCGGAGATCTTCTACGCCATCATCGGCAGCCTCATCCTGCTGAAGGTCCGGCCCGTACCAGGAGAAGTCGTTCGCGCCATTTCGTCTTCAATGAGAAGCTGAAGGAAGTGCGCCGCATCGATGCGATCGCGGACTGCCTGCGTGCTGCTGCCGGACGACCACGGCATCATTTTCTCGCGCGGCTACTACCTGCAGAGCGGCGAGTTCAAGCTGTTCGAGACCGCGCTCGAGCAGATGATCTTCTACAAGCGGATCGCTTCGCCCAATGGCGAAGACACGCTCTTCGTCTTTCTACAAGCGCGAGAGCGGCGACTATATCCTGCTTTCGCTACAACGTGATCGCGCGCGCGGTCGAGACGCCGATCATCTGCAGCGGCTTTTCGCTCTTTCGAGAATGGCGAGATGGCGCTCTTCCGCTCCGATCCGCAGCCGCAGCAGCACCACGTCATCCAGATCTGGCAGACGCCCTACGTCGGCGCGTCGTGGCAGCCGGAGGTGCAGCCCAGCGAGTTATCTCTACAAGATCGGCAATCCGGCGCTCGTCGCGCGCCATGGCCGAGTGCCAGCAAGTGCTGACTCTGCTCGGCAAGGACGACACCTACGCCGGGCTTTACCTCGACCTGGTGAAGCGAGACCGGGACCATCCTCGATACCTATTTCTGGCTCGATCGCGCGGAGGCCGGCGATCTGCGGGCGCCGCTCGGCGAGATCAAGGAAGCGGCCGCCGCCGCGCTCGCGGAGTTTGACAAGGTCGCGGCTATCAAGCGCAACACGGCGGCCGAGGCGCAGCGCGTGATCGGGCAAGGCGCGCGGCATTCTTCGAAGCGCTGGCCACCGACGCCGTTCGAGCAGATCGGCGCGTTCGTCGCGCGGCTCGCGGAGCTGCGCGGCGTGCGCGGCGAGCTCATCTCGCTGAAAGAACTGCGCTACATCGACCTGCCGCTGGTCGAGGAGACCGAGCGCGAAGTGATCGCCGCCGCTGAGGGCCTGGCGCAACGCACCGTGCGAGTTCCTGCTCGAGCCGAGGATTCGCTCGCGCCCGTTGCGCGCAGCGTGTCGAGGCCTTGCAAGCCGCCGTGCCCGCGCTCGCGAAGGTCACCGAGGCGCAGAAGCTGGAGGAGGAGATCGACGGCCGCCGGCGCAGGAGCTCGATTTGCTGATCGAGACGGTCAGCAACCTGAAGATCCAGGACGCCACCGAGACCACGCGCATCATCGAGAACGTCTCCGCGATCTACGCAGTGCTGAATCAAGCGCGCAGCGCGCTGAAGCAGCGGTTGCGCGACTTGCGCGGCACTGAGGCCGTCGCGGAATTCGCCTCGCAGATCGCGCCTGCTCGACCAGGCACTCGCCAACTACCTCGACCTCTGCGCCACGCCGGAGAAGTGCGACGAATACCTCAACCGCCTGATGGTGCAGGTCGAGGAACTGGAGGCGCGCTTCGCCGATTTCGATGAGTTCGTGGTCGCAGCTTTCCGAGAAGCGCACCGCGCTGGCGGGCGCTTTCGAGGCGCGCAAGATCGAGCTGGTGGAGGCGCGCAATCGCAAGGCCAGCGCGCTGCTCACCGCCGCCGAGCGCATTCTCAAGGGCATCAAGCACCGCGCCGATCACCTGCGAAACGCTCGACGCGATCAATGGCTATTTCGCCTCCGACCTGATGGTCGAGAAAGTGCGCGACCAGATCGCGCAGCTCATCGCGCTCGGCGATACCGTCAAGGCCGACGACCTGCAAAGCCGGCTCGAAAACCGTGCGCGAAGACGCCGTGCGCCAGCTCAAGGATCGGCAGGACCTTTTCGCCGGCGGGGCCGATACGTCATCCAGCTCGGGCGGCACCATTTCCTCGTCAATACGCAGGAGCTCGATCTCACCGTGGTCCCGCGCGGCGACGCAGATGTGCCTGCACCTCACCGGCACGAATTTCTTCGAGCCGATCACCGATCCGGCGTTCCTCGCCACGCGCCCCGTCTGGCACCTGGAAGTCGTCTCGGAGACGCCGGAGATTTATCGCGCCGAGTATCTCGCCTTCAAGATGCTCGGCTAGCATCCGATCCGGCGCAGGCGGCGAAGTGGAGCGATGAAGAGCGACTCGCGCAGGTGCGTGAGTTCGCGGCGCCGCGCTATGCGGAAGGCTACGTGAAAGGCGTGCACGATCAGGATGCCGCGAAGATCCTCGGCGCGCTCGCCGGAGATGCAGGCGAGCCTCGGCTTGCTCCGCTACGCCAGCACCGCCCGCGCGCTGCGCCGCCGTCTTCTGGCACCAGTTTCCCGAGGGCGATCGCAAGGCGCTGCTCACCGCGAAGCTGCGCGGCTACGCCACGATGAAGCAGCTTTTTCCCGAGCGGCCAGACGCAGGCCGCCTACATCCGCGAGCTGCACACGCTCGCTGCACGAGTGGGCGCAGCGCACCGCGCTCTTCGCCGCGAGCGCTGCCTCAGCGACGCGGCGGAGTACCTCTACTTCCAGCTCAAGCGGGGGCCGGATTTCGTGGTCAGCTCCGAGGCCGCCAAGGTGCTCACGGGCTTCCAGCAACATCTCATCGCGCACGGTTTCGCCGAGGCTTTCCAAGCCGCCCGGGCCGCGGTGGAGAGCGATGTGCCGAGCATCGTTCGAGCTCCTGCGCGATTGGGTCCGCGGCTATCTCGCGAACGACAGCCACGCCGAGCGGCCGCGAGTTTTTCGAGGAAGCCGCCGGGCTGCTTCTGCGCAATCGCGCGCCCGCGCACGACGATCGTCGAAGCCTCGGTCGAGCGCGACCGTCGAGGGCCTCGCCGGCAGTCATCCGCTCATTCGAAGCGGGCCGCCTGCGCCTCCATTTCGTGCGTTTCCTGCAAAAGCTCCGCGCGCACGAGGACGGCGTCGTGCCGGTTTTCGACGCGCTACCAGGCGCTGAAAAAGCAGCTTATCGAAGATGCGCGCGCGCCGCCTCGGCCTGCGAAGGGTTCAAGCCGAAGGTGCTCACTTCCTTCGTCCGCAACCGGCTCATCGATGCCGCCTACCTGCCGCTCGTCGGCGACAATCTCGCCAAGCAAATCGGCGCCGCGGGCGAGGCGAAGCGCACCGATCGCATGGGCCTGCTGCTGCTCGTCTCGCCGCCCGGCTACGGCAAGACCACGCTGATGGAATATCTCGCGAGCCGGCTCGGCATCGTCTTCGTGAAAGTGAACGGCCCGGCGATCGGCCACCGCGTGACCTCGCTCGATCCCGCCGAGGCGCCGAATGCCGCCGCGCGCGAGGAACTCGAGCAAGCTGAACCTCGCCTTCGAGATGGGCGACAACGTGATGGTCTGCCTCGACGACATCCAGCATCTCAACCCGGAGTTCCTGCAGAAGTTCATCTCGCTCTGCGACGGCTCGCGCCGCATCGAGGGCGTCTATCGCGGCGAGCCGCGCATGTACGATCTGCGCGGGCAGCAAGGTCGTCGTCGTCATGGCCGGCAATCCTTACACCGAGAGCGGCGACAAGTTCCAGATTCCCGGACATGCTCGCGAACCGCGCCGATACCTACAATCTCGGCGATGTCATCGGCGCGCATGCCGAGGTCTTCAAATCGAGCTACATCGAGAACGCCGCGACCTCGAATCCCACGCTGGCGCGCGTCGCGGGCCGCAGCCATCGCGACCTGCTCACGCTCATCCGTCTCGCGGAGCAACGGCCCTGGCGAAGGCATCGAGTTCGAGAGCGCGTACTCGCCCGAGGAGCTGGGCGACTTCGTGAGCGTGATGAAAAAAATGCTGCGCCTGCGCGACGTGGTCCTGCGCGTGAACGAAGAATACATCCGCTCCGCCGCGCAGGCCGACGCCTACCGCACCGAGCCGCCGTTCAAGCTGCAAGGCTCCTACCGCAACATGAACCGCCTCGCCGAGAAGGTCTCGCCCGTGATGAACGACGCCGAGACTCGAGGCCCTCCTCGCGCAGCACTACCGCAACGAAGCGCAGACCCTCACCACCGGCGCCGAGGCCAATCTTCTCAAGCTCCGCGACATCTTGCAAATCCTCACCCCCGAGGAAGCCGCCCGCTGGGAAGACATCCGCAAAACTTTCCGCAAAAACCAGCTCCTCCGCGGCGGCGACGAGCGCGACCCCGTCACGCAAGTCGTCCGTCAGCTAGCCGCGTGCTTTGAAGGGATCGATTCGATCAAGGAAGTCCTCTCCCTCGGCCTGGCCGACAACAAACCGGCCGCCCCCATCACGCTTATCGTCGCGGCTCCGAATGGCAATGGCGCCGGCAGCGAAACGAAGCGCGATGGCCACGATGGATTGCCGAGTGGCATCCGTGAGCTGAAGATCGACCAGGAAACTCTGGAGGAGATTTGGCGGGTGATCGAGAAGAAGCGATTGGAGGCGAATGGGGGCGACTCTGCCGAAGCCCCTGCAAATTCCCTCAAATAGAACCGCGCAATTGCCAGACCTCGAAGAGGTCAAATCCGAATAGCCGTGGGTGAAACCCACGGATTCGCGCCGCTGCGACCGACCACGAAGTGGGTCGAACGATGGGCGAACAACGCCGTGCGCTCTTCGCGATTTGTTCAACCCACTTCGGGGTTGAACGCGCTCGCCCAATCCCGTGGGTTTCACCCACGGCTATTCACGTTACAGCCCTTCGGGCTGCTGAAGGGAAACGCCCTTTCAAAGAGTGGAGTCACTTTGATCGTGCGCCACTCCCTATTGTGGCCTTCTCGATGAATACTCGCGCGCTCCTTCGGCGCGCGTGATACCCACCGGGTAGGTTTACCTTTGCCGGGCGAGTGGAGTTTACGAGCGCCCTCACGCTCTCCACCTCATCGAACCCGATCGCGGAAATCGCGTGTTTTTGCAGCCACGAGTGAATCAGCCGGCGTTGCACGGCCAGGGGCAGCGCACGTACTTTCCGCACATCCAACTCCGCGGGCACGTCCTGCAGTTCAGGTTGCGCGCCAATAAACTCATTCTCCGCGCTGAGGATGGCGGCGGCTTTCCAAAGCGCCCCGCGGACCGGCCGCCCGAAGGCTTCGGCCAGCGCCGGGAGGATTTCGTGGCGGAGACGGTTGCGGGTGTGGCGTGTGTCCGAATTGGAGGGATCGATCCGGTATTCGAGCTGGTGCGCGTGGAGGTAGGCATCGATCTCCTCTCGCCAGCAGGCGAGGAGCGGGCGGAGGAGGGTGAGCGGTGTGCCATCGATCACGCGGCGCGAGATCGGTTGCATGCCGGAGAGGCCGGGGCCGCCGGCGCCGCGGAGCAGGTTGAAGAGGAACGTCTCCACCTGGTCATCAGCGTGATGCGCGAGAAGAACGCGTGAAACCCCGCGCGTCGCGGCGACGCGGGCGAAGAAGGCATAGCGGGCCTCGCGCGCCGCCGCCTCCAGCGAGCCTTCCGCCGCGCTGAGATCGGCCCGCTCGACTACCGTCTCGTAGCCCAAGCGGCTGGCGGTTTCGCAAACAAACCGCGCCTCTTCCGCGCTCTCCGGGCGCCAGCCATGATCCAGATGGCAGACCAGCAAATTCTGAAATCCCGCGGTGGCCAGGCTGTGCAGCAGGGCGATCGAATCCGGACCGCCGGAGACGCCGATCAGCGCCGGTTCGGCGGGATCGCCGAGCGCCGCGGCATCCATGCGGAGCGTGTTCACACGCTAATGCGGCGCCAGCGCGGTGAAGGGCGCCATGGGCAGATTGCGCGCGATGCCGAAAAGGACGATCACGGCGAGGAGGCTCCAGGCGAGGAGCGGCGAGCCGCCGAGCGGGCGCGAGGAAAAGCGCGCGCTGATCAAAATCGCCGCGAGGAGGGGCAGCGAAAGCGTGAAGAGCGGGTTGAAACTCCACGCGGCGAGCAAGTCGCCTTGCAGCAGCGCGCGGGTGGCGCGCGTGGAGCCGCAGCCGGGGCAATACAGGCCGGTAAGCGCGTGGAGCGGGCAGGGCGGCAGCAATGGCCCCAGCTGCTTATCGAAGAGCTTCAGCACCGCGAGCCCGGCCAGAGCGGCGCCGCCCGCGAGCCAGCCGTGCAGGCGCGCACTGGCGGTCGCCGGGGCCATGGATCAGCTATTCGCCGCGCCGATGGCGCCAAAGATCACCATCACGATGATGTAGAGGATGAGGCCGACCACGCCCACGCCTGCCGCGATCATCGTCCACAGCTTGGCCTTCTTTGAGCTCTCCAGGGCGCCGTTGTAGTCGCCGAGAGCCAGCTTCGTATTCACTTGGGAAGAGAAGATGAGCGCCGGGATGCCGAGCGGCAGACAGCAGAAGATGGTGACCAGAATGGCGGGCACGAGGTAGTTCGGCACCATGGTGGGCGCCTGGCCGGGGATCCCGCTGGGGCTGGTCGGGGAATAGGGGGGGGCGGAGGTGAGCGAATTGCCGCAAGCCGAGCAGACGACGGCGCCTTCGAGGTTATTCGCACCACATTTTGGACAGATCATGCGGCGGTGCTATCCGAAGCGCCCAGCGCACGCAAGGCCATTGTGGCGTTCATTGCCATCCAGTGCGGCGTGGGAAACGATCATGCTTCGATGAACAAGCGTGTCCTGATTCTTTCCGCCAGCGCCGGCACCGGCCATTTGCGGGCCGGGGCCGCGCTGGAGGAGGCGTTTGGCAACGACCCGCGAGTGGACCGGGTGATGCACCAGGACGCGCTCAAGTACACGAACAAGCTCTTTCGCGACTTCTACTCCACCCTCTACACGAAGATGGTGCGGAACGCGCCGACGCTGCTCGGCTACCTCTACCGGGCGAGCGATGAGCCGTGGAAAAACGAGACGGTGCGCCTGCAGTTCGACCGGCTGAATACCGGGCCGCTGGTGAAATTCATCACGGATTTCGATCCGCATATCACGGTCTGCACGCATTTCATGCCGGCGGGGATCATCTCGTACCTGATGGAAAAAAAGGAGCTGTCCACGCACCTCTCCATCGTGGTGACGGACATGGATTGCCACGCCATGTGGCTCCTGCGCCGCTTCCACCGGTACTTCGTGGCGCTGGAGGAGACGAAGATCCATCTCCAGGCGCTCGGCATCCCTGAGGAGCGGATCACCATTTCCGGCATCCCGATCGACCCGATATTTGCGAAGCCGATCGATCGCGCGGCGGTGTGTGCCACCTACGGGCTCAATCCGAGCCAGCCGATCCTGCTGCTTTCCGCGGGCGCGCTCGGGGTCTCGCCGGCGGAATTCATCGTGCAGCGGCTGAAGGAGCATCTCCGCCCCGAGGCGCAGGTGATCGTGATCTGCGGGCGCGACGAAGCGCTCGTCCAGCGGGTGCGCGCCGATGTGGGCGACAGCCCGCGCTTCAAGGTGCTTGGCTTCACCGATCGCATGCACGAGCTGATGAAGATCAGCGATCTCTTCATCGGGAAACCGGGCGGGCTCACCACCTCCGAGGCGCTCGCGTGCGGGCTGCCGCTGGCGATCATCCAGCCGATCCCCGGGCAGGAAGAGCGCAATAGCGACCATCTGCTGGAGGAAGGCGCGGCGATCAAGTGCAACGAGCTCACCACCCTGGCGTACAAGATCGAGCGCCTGCTCGATGACCGGCCGCGCTTCGAAAAAATGCGGCAGGCCGCCGCGGCGCTCGGTTACCCCAACGCCGCGAAGACCGTGGCAGAAACGCTGCTCGAAGACAATCTGCCGCCGCTCGTGCTCGAGCCGGAACCGGTAGAGGAAGCGACGCCCGTGGCCGACTGGATCGAGGAAGCGGGCGAGACCATCAAACGGCTGGGGCGGAGAAAGAAGCCCGAGGCAGGGCAATGATGCAGGCGCCTCCTTTCACCGGAAATCGTGGGAGGCGGCGAAGGGGATGGCGGGGGTGAGGAGGGGCTCGATGGCGAGGGCGCGAAGGTGGAGGACGTCTTCGTGGATCTGGACGAAGCCTTCGACGATGAGGCTGGGCTCTTCGATGATGCGGAGGCGGTTTTGCTCGAAGAGCCGGGCGGTGACGATGATGTTGGCGATGCCGGTTTCATCCTCGAGGCTGAGGAAGAGGGTGCCGTGAGCGGTGCCGGGGCGCTGCCGGCAGATGACGGCGCCGCCGGTGCGGACGCGGGCGCCGTTTTGCGCGCGCTTGAGCTCGGCGGCGGTCCAGAGATCGGGGAAGTGGGGGCGCAGGAGGGACATGGGGTGGGGGCCAGCGGTGAGGCCGGTGCCGCGGAAATCGGCGCGGATGCGCTCGGGGAGGGTCATGGGGACAAGCGGCGAAACATCGGACGGATTGGACGGACCGGACCGATCCTGCGCGAAGAGGTCGTCGTCGGGGGGGAGGGCGCGCTCGATTTCCCAAAGGGCTTGGCGGCGGTGGGTGGCGAGGGCGTTGAGGGCGCCGGTCTCGGCGAGGACGCGCCATTCGTCGCGGTGCATCTCGGGGAGGCGGCGGCGGAGGTCTTCAATGGAGGCGAAGGGCTCGCGGGCGCGCTCGCTGACGAGGGTGAGGAGGGGCATCTGGCGGAGCCCGCGGACCATGCAGAAGCCGAGGCGGATGGAGTCGTCGGGGGCGACGGTGCAGAGCCACTCGGATTGTACAACGCAGACGGGATGCAGGCGGAGGCCGTGGCGCTTGGCGTCCTGGACGAGGGTAGCCGGGGCATAGAAACCCATGGGCTGGCAATTGAGCAGGGAGCAGAAGAACTCGGGGGCGCGGTGGACTTTGTACCAGGCACTGGCGTAGGCGAGGTTCGCAAAGGAGATGGCATGGCTCTCGGGAAAGCCGTAGAGGGCGAACGAGCCGCACGCTTGCACGATGCGGTCGACGGTTGCTTGGTCGACGCGCTTGGCCTCCATGCGCTCGCGGAGGCGGGCGGTGACTTTGGCCATGCGCTCGGCGGAACGATGAAAGCTGAGCGCGCGCCGAAGCTCCTCGGCTTCGCTGCCGGTGAAATCGGCCATGACCATGGCGATGCGCAGAAGCTGCTCCTGGAAAAGCGGCACGCCAAGGGTGCGCTCGAGCACGGGGCGGAGGCGCTCATCGAAATAGGTGATGGGCTCTTTGCCGGTGCGCCGCGCGAGGTAAGGGTGGACGAGGTCACCCTGAATGGGGCCGGGGCGGATGATCGCCACTTCGACTACGACGTCGTAGAAGCATTTGGGCTTCATGCGCGGGAGGGTGGCCATTTGGGCGCGGCTTTCGATTTGGAAAACGCCGATGGTATCGGCGCGCTGCATCAGCTCGAAGGTGGGCGGATCGTCCTGCGGGATCTCGACGAGGTCCATGGGGCGGCCGCGCTCGCCGCAAAGGATGATGGTTTCCTGGAGGACGGCCATCATGCCGAGGCCGAGGAGGTCGACCTTGATGATGCGGAGGTCTTCGCAATCTTCCTTGTCCCACTGGATGATGCTGCGGCCGGGCATGGAGGCGTTTTCGAGCGGGGCGATGCGGCTGAGCTTGCCCTGGCAGATGACCATGCCGCCGGGGTGCTGCCCGAGATGGCGAGGGAGGCCGTAGACCATCTGGTAGAGCGCCACGAAGGCGGCGGTGCGCGGGTTTTCCAGCGGCAGGCCGGCCTGGCGCATCTGCTCGCGCAACTCGAGCGTGTGCGGGTAATCGCCGCTGCTGAAGAGGCGCGAGAAACGCTCGACCATGTTTTCCGGAAGGTTGAGCACTTTGCCGACTTCGCGCGCGGCGCTGCGGCCCCGGTAGGTGATGCAGTTGGCGGTCATGGCGGCGCCGTCGCGGCCGTAGCGGTGATAGATTTCCTGGATGACGCGCTCGCGTCGATCGCTGCTCGGGAGATCGAGATCGATGTCGGGCCAGCCTTCGCGGCCCTCGGAGAGGAAGCGCTCGAAGAGGAGGTTGTGCTTCACGGCATCGGCGGCGGTGATGCCGAGGCAGAAGCAGACGGCGCTATTCGCCGCGGAGCCGCGGCCTTGCACGAGGATATCGGCCGACTCGCAGAATTTCACGAGGTCCCAGACGATGAGGAAGTAGCCGGCGAAACCGAGGTTGCGGATGATCTTCAGCTCGTGCTCGAGGATGCCGAGCGCCTTGGCGGGGACGGGATCGCCGTAGCGGCGGCGCGCGCCTTCCATGGTGACGCGGCGGAGGAAGTTGTCCATCGAGCTGCCGTCCGGCGTGGCGAAGTGGGGAAACTCGTAGCCGAGATTTTTCAGATCGAATTGGAGGCGATCGGCGAGGCGCTCGGTGTTGAGGATAGCCTCGGGAATATCGTGGAAGAGCCGCGCCATTTCCTCGCCGGATTTGAGGCATTGCTCGTGGTTCGAACTGAGGAGGCGGCCGGCGAGATCGAGGCTCGTGTGATGACGCAGGCAGGTGAACATGTCGGCCACGGCGCGGGCCTCCGGGGTTGCGTAGAGAGGGGCATTGGTGGCGAGCAGCGGGAGGCCGTGCGCGCGGGCGAGGGCAGCGTGCTCGCGGAGGCGGCGGGTCTCGCCGCGGAGGCTCCGGCGCTGCAGCTCGACGTAGACATTTTGCGGACCGAAGAGGGTGATGAGGCGGCGCAGCTCGACGGCGGGATCGGTGGCGCGGTGGAGCGGGCCTTCCTCGTCGCCGGTGAGGGCGACGAGTCCTTCGGTGCGGCCGGCGAGCTCTTCCCAGCCGAGGGCGAACTGGCCTTTCTCACTGCGGAGATGCGCCTTGGAGAGGAGCTCGCAGAGGTGATGGTAGCCGGTTTGGTTCTCTACCAGGACGGGGAGGACTGAGCCATCGGCCATGGTGAGCTCGCAGCCGGTGATGGCGCGGAGACCGCGTTCGCGTGCGCCGGTGGCGAAACGGGGGGAGCCGTAGAGGCCGTTGCGGTCACAGAGGGCCATGGCGGGCATGCAAAGCTGCGCTGCGCGGTCGAGCAGGTGCTCGGGCAGGGAGGCGCCGCGCAGGAAGCTGTAGGCGGAGCGGGCGTGGAGTTCGAGGTAGGGCATGTGTTCTTATGAACACTATAGCACGGGCTAAGCGGACGCCGCTTTCAAAAACTTGCTCAGGGGCGCTCACCGGCGGAACTAGGCAGTCCTCCCCCGGAGCGTGCGCACAGCGGGTGCTAAAAGGAGCGGCATGGAAAAACTTAAAATCCTTGTGGTTGACGACGATCCCAAGCTCTCCCGCCTCGTGAAGCTCTTTCTGACCAAGAGCGGGCTGTATGACGTGTGCGAGGAAAACCGCTCGGCGCAGGCGCTGCAGACGGCGCGCGCCTACCGGCCCGATGCCATCCTGCTCGATGTGGATATGCCCGGCAAAGACGGCGGGCAGGTTCAGCTCGAAATCTCGGCCGATCCGTTTTTGCAGCGGGTGCCAGTGATGTTTTTCACGTCGCTGATCTCGCCATCGGAGGCGGGGAAGCAGGAGGTGTTTCGGGGCGGGATGCCTTTCCTGGCGAAGCCGGTGAACCCGGTGGCGCTGGTGCAGGCGGTGGGCCGGCTGGTTGCTTCGCGGACCGCGGCCCCTAGCCGGGCCTGAGCGGGCACGGAGGTGTGAAAACCCTGAGCCCAGCTCATGATGTACGACGAGCAAGTCAAAAGTTCCCGCATTCTAATAGTCGACGACCAGGTCGCGAACGTGCATTTGCTCGTGAGCATTCTCGCGCGGGTCGGCTTCACGAACATCCAGAACACGAGCGACTCCCGGCAAGCGCTGGCCGTTTTCCAGGAGTTCCAGCCGGATATCGTGCTGCTGGACTTGAATATGCCGCACCTGTCGGGGTTTGACGTGCTGAAGCAGTTGCGGAATTTCATTTCGCCGGAGACCTACCTGCCCGTGCTGGTGCTGACCGGTGAGCCGACGGCGGCGGCGAAGCGGCGCGCCTTGGGAATCGGGGCAACCGATCTGCTCTCCAAGCCGTTCGACGCCTCGGAGGTGCTGGTGCGCATTTGCAATCTGCTCAAGACGCGCTCGCTCCATATGCTGGTGCAGAATCAGAACCAGCTCCTCGAGGAGAAGGTGGCGGAGCGGACGCACGAGCTAGCCGACGCCCTGCAGGAGCTGAAGGAGACGCAACGGCAGCTCCTGAGCCAGGCGAGGCTGCACGCCTTTAGCGAGATGGCGGGGGGCGTGGTGCACGATTTCAACAACGCGCTGATGTCGGTGGTGGGGTATAGCGATCTGCTGCTCTCGACGCCCGCGCTGATGGAGGATCGCGAGACGGTGACGGAGTATTTGCAGATCATGAATACCTCGGGCCGGGACGCGGCGCACGTGGTGAGCCGGCTGCGCGATTTTTACCGGCCGCGCGATTTCTCGGATATCTTTGCGCCGCTGGAGCTCAACAAACTGCTGGAGCAGGTGGTACCGATCACGCAGCCGAAGTGGAAAGACCAGGCGCTCGCCGCCGGCCGCGTGGTGGCGGTCGAGCTGGACCTCGAAAAATTGCCGCCGGTAAGCGCGAACGAATCGGAGCTGCGCGAGCTGATGACGAACCTCATTTTCAATGCCGTGGATGCGATGCCGCAGGGCGGCACGATCACCCTGCGGACGCGCCGCTGCCCGGAAGGCGCGCTCATGGAAGTGAGCGATACGGGCACCGGCATGAGCGAAGAAGTGCGCAGCCGCTGCCTGGAGCCGTTCTTTTCCACGAAGGGCGACAAAGGGACCGGGCTCGGGCTTTCGATGGTCTTCGGTATCGTGCAGCGGCACATGGGCAAGCTCGATTTGCAAAGCGAGCCGGGGAAGGGGACCACGTTCAGCATTCGCCTGCCGAGCGCGCTCGCGGACGCGGCGACGGCGGAGGAATGCCCGCGCCCCGAGCAGGGGCTGCGCATCCTGGTGGTGGACGATGAGCCGGTGACGCGCGATGTGGTGAGCCGGTTCTTGAGGATGGACGGGCACGACGTGACGGCGGTGACCAATGGGCACGACGCACTGGCGGAATTCGCCGCGCACACTTTCGATCTACTGCTGACCGATCACGGGATGCCGGGAATGAACGGCCTGCAGCTCGCGGGCGTGGTGAAGGAGATGCGGCAGGGGTTGCCGGTGATTTTGCTGACGGGCTTTGGGCACGCGGGGTTGAAGAGCGGCGATATGCCGCCGGAGGTGGATTTCGTGCTGAGCAAGCCGGTGCCGCAGATGGCGCTGAGAAGGGCGGTGGCGAAGGCGGTGGAGCCGGCGGCGATCTGCCTGAAAGCCGAGCTAGCCTTGGCAGGGGTTGCCGTCTGAGCCTGCGCCGGTGCTTCGGTTTCATCTGACCCAACACGCGGCGGAACGAATGGTGGAGCGGCAGATTTCGAGGCACGAGCTCGAAAACGCGGTGAACGATGCCGATTACACAAAGCCCGGCAGAGCGCCCCAACACGAGGTGTTCCGGTTCGAGAAAACCGTCCGAGGCCGAACGCTGGTTTGCATTGTCGAGGTAACGGCCTCAGAATGCTGGATTATCACTGGTTATTATGCCGACCGACCAAGTCATCGAAGTCCTTAGCGCCACGCCGCCGAGTCTGACCTTGGATCAGCAAGCATCCGCCGCCTACATCCGATTCCGCGACGGGAAAATCGCACGCACGGAGGAGCGGGAAGCTGGCGAGTTGCTCATCTCAATTGATCTCGAGAGGATGGCGAATTGCTGGGAATCGAGTGATCGGCGCGGCGGTGATCGAGATCGCCGAGATACTCAAGAAGGCGAATGTGAGGGCGCCAAATGTGGATTACTCGCGCGTCCGCTACATGGCGGCGGCGTAACATTGCTACAGCTTTTCGGCGAGGCACTCGCCTACGCGGCCGACGGCAGGCGTGGATCAACGGCGGGTGCGCCGATCTCGAATGGGTGTCCCCATTTCTTTTGATGATGCCTTCAACTCGACCGCCAAATCCTTGGCAATTTCCTTCTGCTCTTCAGTGCGCTGCGGTTCCGGCGGCAGCAGCTTCATCGCTTTCTCGAGCGTTGCCCTGCCTTCGCCGCGTTGCCCATCGAGGCGCTGCGCCTGCGCGTACATTCCCAGGAAACGGGGATTCGAAAAATCTGTTAGCTGCGCGGCGAGTCGCGCGCAGTTGAGCGCCTCCTTCCAACCGCTCTTGTTTCGAGGGTCGCCATTCATCAGGAAATCAGCGCAATTATTGAGTGCGTTGCAGAATTCGCCTTTCCAATCGCGATTCAGCGGGTCTCTTTCGTGCAATCCTTTCATGATCGACACGCGCCGGCGGTAGAGCTCCTTGGCGCGCTCGGGTTCGCGCTCTTTCAGCAAGGCGGCAATGTTATGACACGAAATTCCTAGATTGCGCTGCCACTCTGAATGTTGCGGGTTCTCGGTCGCCAACTGTTCACGCATGCGGTGGCTCCGTTCATACTGATTTAGGGCAAGCTTGCGGTCGCCCAACCAACTGGCGGCTTTGCCCAGCTTATTGTAGGACGTCGCCAGCGCACTGCTGGCCCCGCCAGCATCTCCCGGGAGGGAGGCCTCAACGCGATCCTTGCGAATGTCGAAGCCCAACTCGAACTGCTTGGTCGCCTCGCTTGCTTTGTCATCGCCGAGCAAGAGATCGCCAAGCCGATCATAGATTTGCGCAAGTCCCTCCTTGAGACTCCAGTCGCCAGGCGTCGATTTTAGCAAGGAGTCGAGGCGCTGCTTCGCGTCCAGGTAGGAAGCACGCGCCGCCTCCGGTCGACCGAGGTTGACCTGGACATCCCCGATATTGTTCAACGAGGAAATCACAAGGTGATGCCACTCGGTGCGGCCCGGATGTTCCTCGGCTGTTTCCCGCGCCAGGGCCAAGCCACGTTCGTAATGGTCTATCGCCTCCTTGAGCACTTCCTCTAGCACGTTCGCTTCCGCGCGGCGATCGCCCAGCAGTGCATCGCCCAAGGTGTTGTGACACTCGATTCGGCGCCTGGTGAGATCGAGGTCATTTGGCTGGCTGCGCGCGAGCCCCTCCATAATTTCTAGAGCTTGCCGCGCGTATTTCACGGCGTCACCAGCCTGGCCGAGTTTCAAGTAGAGCAGAGCCCATGCTTTCACCAAACTCGCCTTTCCTCGCTGAACCTCCGGCGTCTCACCGCCAACTTCATCGCTGTACAATAATTTTGCGCGCTGCAAAATCCCTTCGCGGGATTCCGATTTGACGTCCAGCACCGGGGCGAGTGCCTCGAGCAATTTTACGATGCTGTCCTGCGTGCGGGTGAGGTTCAGGGCAATTTGCTTCTTCGCGGCATTCAGCTGCGCGGCTTTCTCCTCCGCGAGTTTGCGCTGCGATACCGCGTCCACTCGCTGGGTCTCGGCAACTTTCCGTTGCGACTCGGCCTCTTCCAGCGCTCGAGCCTTCGATTGTTTTTCGGACTCCGCCTCCGCCAGTGCTTTCCTGGCGACCTCCGCCCGCATCTGGGCATGCTGCTTCTGCGAAACTGCGTACGCCGCCATCGAAGCCATGAACGCGACCGCCACGAACGCCGCTCCGGCTACTCTTCTTACGCCTCGGTAAAAGGCGGCGCGCTGGCGCCGCCGCTCCGCATCCGGCAAGCTCTCCCGCACCCAGCGGAGGTTGAAAACTCGGGCGTAGATTCGGTTGCGAATGCGCAGATGGCGGCCGGAGGCACGGACGATTCCGGCGAGCCGCAGGGCATTGACGAGCGGATTGGTATCGTCGTCCTCGACCTTTTGCCGCCGGCATAGACGGGCATACAAGTCGAGCAGCGCGGCCAAATCGCAGTTGCAACGCAGCACGCGCTCGCGCACGAAGTGCAGGTTGTCATCGCGCTCCCGCGCGTGTGGCACCAAAAACACACGCTCGCAAACCTCATCGACGGAGCTTCGCCGGATCGCCCCCGCCCGCACCACCTCCGCGCAGAGCTTCTGGGTCAGATACGGGTGTCCGCCCGTCCAATACAGCACCCGCGCGATCAATACTTCCGCCACCGCGGGATCCGGGTGCAGGCCGGAGCCGAACACCGCGGCCTGCGCAGGCGTAAAGTCGGTGAGCTCGATCGCCTGACCTATGTTGAAGGGCGTCAAGCGCTGATCCTTGATCAGGTCCGAAGGGGTCGCGACCCCGAGCAGACAGAAGGTCAAGCGGCCCATCACTGGATCTTCTGTACGCCGGTTGAAGCACTCGCGAATGCCGGCAAAAAACTCGTCCGTCTGGAAAGTTAGCGACCGGACATAGTCAATCTCATCGATGAAAATGACCACGCGGCCGGCCGTGATCTCGAGCACGACCTCGCGCAGCGCGCCAGTCCACCTGGCCAGGGGAGGCTTGCGCTGGTGCGTATCCCAGTACGCTTCGACTTCATCTTCGAGCCCGAGCCTTTCCCCGATTTGGCTCAACAAACAGAAGTACCAACGCTCTACCTCCAGATTCTGGCCGATCGCCGTCAAGTCGATCACCACGACGGCCGCGCCGTCCTGGCGCAATTGCGCGGCGGCACGGACCATCAGCGAAGATTTTCCCATCTGACGTGAGGTCAGCACATAGCAGAACCCGCCTCGTTGCAGCGCGGCTAGCAAATCCGTGTCCGCCGGACGTTCGGCATAGCATTTGGCATCCGCGCGCAGCGTCCCGCCCGCGATAAAGAACGCGCCGGCCGCGCCGGCCGCCCCAGTCGCTGGAAGGATACTTTCCACCGTCATAGCAGGCGCCGTTGTAGATAGAGTTCGTACATCTGACATCGAAATTGGGCACCGGCGGCTTGTTCGCCGCGCAACAAGCCGGCCGCGCGGAGCCGATAAAACAGCTTGGGATCAGGAGTCCGACGTGACTTGAGCAATTCGCGCAAGGTCTCCAGCAACTCTTGATCGCGGCTGAGCAGGACCAGGAATCTTCGCAAGTGATCGCTGAACGGGCCCTCGTCGCTCGGGGCGGTGCGAACCAGTTCCTCCAGCGACATGCTGCGAGCGGTTAGCTCGTGCAATCCGCGCCGGACGAGATAGGGCTGCCCGCCCAGGAGGCGATGGAAAAGTTCCGTCTCCGCAGCATCCTTCAGCGGAGCCAAGTGCCGGCGATTGAGCTCGGCGGTTTCCTCGAGCGTGAAATCGCGCAAGCGGAGGCGCGTGCCGACATTGAATGGCGACTGATTGAGATCAGTAATGAATAGATGAGCCTCGGTGGCGTACGCGATGGCTTGCGTGAGATTGCTCCACGGGCCCGCGGGATTGGTTGCGCGGCCATTGTGCCACGAGCGAAACAGCCCGAACACTTCACCGGCGAAATCGCAGGTGAAGAGCCGGTCGACCTCGTCCATTCCCCAGACGAGGTACCCCGCGCCGTTTCCGAAGACCTGAGTCCGGATGTAGCGCTCGAAATTTTGATTGGGGCTGCGCTGCGGTCGCCATACCTCTTCTGGATATTTATCCAGGTCGAGTTGGTCCGCGAGGGCGCTGCCGAGGGTCTTGTAGAAGGTTTCGAGCGAATGCAGATCCGCGGTATTGAGCTTTTGAAAATCCGTAAAGGCAACGCGCGCGCCCTCCTTGCGCGCCTGCTGAAGCCCGCGCGAGAGGAGCGAGGTCTTCCCCATCTGGCGCGCGCCTTCCACCAGCACGATGCTGTCGCGCTCGCGCAAGGATGCGCGAAAGTATCCGTCCGTGGGGCGCTCGAGATAAAGCCTCGAGGTGAGGGGAACCGCCCCGCCGGGCGCTTCGAGATTGCGGTTTCGGCCGATATGGGGATCGTTTGGGCGCCGGAGCGCTTCGAGGAGCTCGCCTGCGACGATTTCGTGGTCTTCCGGTCCTCGCCAAAGCGCATATTGGTACCGGTCCAGCAGCGTTGCGAGTTGCGGCGGAAGGGCCCCTTCCCAATTGACCCGGACGGGGAGGAGGCGCGGCCGGCCTTGGTTTCGCTGGGCCTCTTCATCGGCGATCTGTATTTCAAACGCCAGCATTTCGCTCTCCACCGAGCTTGGCGACAGCAATGGGATCACCGCATCCGCGGTACGGATCGTCTGCTCGATCGTGCTGGCCCAGTCCAACCCCACGCGCAAGCGCCGGTCGATGAAGATATGGTGCCCATCAACTTGCAGCGCTCGCTCGAGGTACCCCAGCAGACATTCGTCGGCCTCGGCGCCACGCCTGTAGATCAGCGCAATCGTCTGCTCGCGCCGCGGTGGCGGCGCCGTTTCCGCCGGCAGGCCCATGGCTGGTTCGCTGCCCTGTCCCTTGGTGGCCGCGGTGAGTTTGGCGGGCACGGCGGGATTACCCACTCCGTCCCTGGCGAAGTTGAAAAGGTGAACGACCGCGCCGTGCTTCACTTGGGCGACGCCGATATCCGAGAGGCTTTCCTTCCACTCGCCAAACGAGCTGAGGAATTGGGCCTGCGTGCCGGAAACCAGGATATGGCCCGCGTCGCCGCAGTCCATGACCCGCTGGGCGGTATTGATCGCTTCGCCGACGACGTTTTCTTTTCCGTTGATGTCGGTAACGCAGTGCACCAACCCGCTGTGCAGTCCGATCCGCACTTGCAGGTCGGAGAGCCGTCGCAAGGCCGTGGCCACTTCGTCCGCGCAACGCACCGGAGCGAACGCATCATCGAAAAAAACCAGCGCCATTCCGTCGCCAGTGGGATTTCGGATAAAATGACCGGCAGATTGCGACACGCTGAAATTCCGCGCTGTTGCGCACGATATGCTGGAGCCTATGCACGGCGCGGGACTGCTCTTCGGTAGTAAGCCTGGAGTATCCCACGATGTCCGCAAAGAAGATGTGGGCCATTAACGGCTTGAGCGGCTCCTCCAAGGCCATGGTCGGGGCGTCTGAGTCCATAATGCCGGGAATTCGGATCGTGAAGGAAGTAAGCACTCACGTCAACCGGTTCAAAAAATGCAATTGCAATGACAACCCGCATCTGGCCCACGCGTCTCACCCTGTGGATATTTTACCAACCGCGAGGGCGCCTGTCGGCCGCGGCCTTACAGCTTCTCCGCCAATCTTTCCGCCAGGCGGCGGAGGGCGGGGGAGTGGTCCATGGGGTCGAGGCGGACATCGAGGAGGGAGTAGGAGCCGCGGTGGGCGCGGGCGGCGGTGAGGGCTTCGAGGAGATTGGCGTCGGTGGAGACGAGGAAGCCGCGGCCGGCGCCGAGGAGGTCGGGGAGGCGGTGGTAGTGCCAGGGGAGGACGTTGTTGAAGGGGCCGTCGTGCATGTGGCGTTCGGTGCCGTAGCCGGCGTTGTTGAGGACGATGACGATGGGGTCGAGTCCATAGCGGGCGATGGTGGAGAGCTCGACTCCGGTCATTTGGAAGGCGCCGTCGCCGACGAGGACGACGGGGCGCTGATCGGGGCGGGCCAACTGCGCGCCGAGCGCGGCAGGGACGGCGAAGCCCATGGAGGCGTAGTAGGCGGGCGCAAGAAACTCGGTGTGGCGATGGATGAGGAGATCGGCGGCGCCGAAGAGGGCGTTGCCGACATCGGCGATGACGATGTCGTCCTCGGTGAGGAAGGCGTTCAGGCGCTCGAAAAGGCGGGTGATGGTGAGCGGGCCGGGCTGCGGCGGGTCGAGCTCCGCGCCGGGAACGGGCAAGGCGGGCAGCGCGCCGGGATCGCGGAGGGGGAGGGGAGCGTCGATGAGGCCGTGGATGAAATCCTCGAAGCGGACGCCCTCGAAGGTGTGGTGGCGAATGGCGAGTTTTTCGCTGGTGGCGTAGATACACTTCGCCGGGTCGAGCTTGGCGGAGCCGATGCCGAGGTTGATGTCGGTCATGAAGAAACCGAGCAGGATGACGCAGTCGCTTTCCTCGACGTAACGGCGAACTTCATCGCGGCCCATGGCGCCCTCGTAGATTCCGATGAAGAGCGGGTGGCGCTCGGAGATGACGGATTTGCCGAGGATGGTGGCGGCGACGGGGATGCCGGTTTTTTCAGCGAGGCGAACGAGCTCCGCTTGCAGTCCGAAGCGCTGGAGCTCGACATCGGCGACGATGACCGGCTGGCGCGCGGCGGCGATCATTTGCGCGGCCTCGGCGAGCGCTTCGGCCAGAGCGGCGAGCTCGGTAAGCTCCTCGCGGATGGAGGAGGGGGCGTCTTCGCGGACGGTGGCGGAGACCATATCGCGCGGGAGCTCGAGGTAGACGGGGCGCTTGTAGCGGAGGGCGGCGTGGAGGACGCGGTCGATTTCGCCGAGGGCGGTATCGGGATTCTCCAGCACGGCGGAGGCGACGGTGACTTCCTCGAAGACGCGGCGCTGCGTTTCGAAATCGCGCACCTTGTGGTGGAGCAGGGGATTCCTCGCGCGCTCGCGGACGCCGGGCGCGCCGGAGATGATGACCACGGGCGATTTTTCCGCGAAGGCCTCGGCGGTGGTGTTCACCACCTTCAGCCCGCCGACGCAGTAGGTGATGCAGACGGCGCCGAGGCCGCGCACGCGCGCGTAGGCGTCGGCGGCAAAGCCGGCGCCCTGCTCATCGCAGGTGGTGATGGTGCGGATGGGACTCTCTTGCAACTGCTCGTAGAAGCCGAGCACGTAATCGCCGGGGATGCCGAAGATATGCTCCACGCCGGCGCGGGAGAGACGCTGGATCAGGTGCTGGCCGAGGTTCATGGGACAGGATACGATGCGCGGGCGGGGGATGCATCTTTGGGCGGGGGGGTCATCCAGAAGGCGGGGGGATTACGATTAAGATTAAGACTACGATTAAGATTTAAGAGGGACACGCCGGGGGCCTTTTCCGGCTTGCACCATGCGTATGATTTACGGCTTTTTTATCCGCGATGGCGAAAATCACCCCCGCCCGGTACTGGCTCGTCAAACAGGAGCCGAGCGCCTATTCATGGGAAGATTTCGTGCGCGATGGGCGGACCGCTTGGACGGGGGTCCGGAATTACGCGGCGCGGAACAATTTGCGGGCGATGAAAGCGGGCGACCAGGCGTTGTATTATCACAGCGTCACGGGGAAGTGCGTGATGGGCGTCGCGGAAGTGGTGCGGGAGGCTTACGCGGACCCCGCCGCGGAAGGGGAAGATTGGTCGTGCGTGGACCTCAAACCGGTAAAGGCACTCGCGTCCCCGGTGACGATAGAGCAGGTGAAAACCGTCCCGGCTCTGGCGGAAATGGTGTTGCTGAAGAATTCCCGTCTCTCGGTGCAGCCTCTGACGGCGGCGGAGTTCAAGGAGATCGTGAAACTGGGAAATGCACAGGGCAGATAGCAAATTTTTTATCTTTTTCGTCGACATCACCGCTGCCTAAAGTATTATCTGGCTCCGCCATTCAATGAGCACTTTCGTTAAATTAGCCCTGCTCGGTCTGTTGGTGGTCGTCGGATGGCGAAAGCCATTCCGGGACCACGCTTCGGACTTCCTGCCTTGGGCGCAGGTCTCCCCCAGCCGAGTCTCCACGCTTTCCTCCGGGCCTTCGCCGGCCGCGATGCCGCAGACGAGCGGCGGCGCCGTGCGCCAGACCGACCGAAGCTGGATGTGGAACCCGACAAACCTGGACGCTAAACCGAAGGAGCATCACCGATGATGGCGAGCGTAATACGCGGTCTTTTTTGGTTCATGGCAGCGATCATGATCGTGGCCACCGGCTGGGATGAGCCTTTGCGCTATCGATTTCTGAGCCAGGGGCAAATCGCCTTGGAAGAGGGAGCGCTGCGGCCCCCGCCCCCGCGCCGCGACATGACGCAGTGGCAGCCAAACGGGACCGCGCTGGATCGTGGCGCTTACCGGCGCAACCAGTGGGGAATCCAATATACGCGCAACTCGGATTCGCGGGCCTTGGGGACGGCATCGGAGACTGGGATGAGGTCGAACGCTTTTTACGATCCCATGACAGGGCAGACGAGTGTAGCGCCGGCGGCCACGCCCGCATCGAATCGCCGGTAGACGGCGAATTTTTCGCGAGCGCTGGACAGGCTCGCGCGGGCAGCGGAGAGTGACGGCATGGCAGAAGATAAGACGCGCCTTTGGCTCATGTTTCCCACCCGGCTGATCACCCGGCCGATCATCTGGGAGCTGGGCAGAAAATTCGAAGTGGTGACGAATATCCGCCAGGCGAGCGTGACGGATGAGGTGGGGCTAGTGTCGCTGTCGCTCCACGGCGAGCGCGACGTGATCAAGGAGGCGATCGATTGGCTGGAGGAGCTCGGCGTGAAAGTGGAGCCCGTGGAGATCAATACGATCGAGGGCTGAGCGGGCGGGTCAATTCTCCTTGGGAGGGGCGGGCGCTGGCGGCGCCGCGGGCGCGGAGGTGGCGGGAGCGCCGGGGGCGGGTGGCACGGTAGGCTTGGCGGGGTCGTCCTCGGTCGGCTCGGTGTCGATCATCTCTGGCTTCACGCCCTCGATGATGGCGTCGTCAAAGTAGATGACGCCGTTCGTCTTGCCGGCATCGGGGGTGGTGGCCCACGTCCACATGATCTTGATGAAGCCGGCGTCCTCGGGGGCCTTGAGATCCACGTAAAATTCGCTCCAGCGATCGCTGGTGAAGAACAAGGGGCGATTGGGGGTGCCGGGGATCGGTTGCACTTTGAAAACGGTCTCGCCGGTTTGGGTCTCGCGATCGGCCTGGAAGAAATCCACCTGCAGGCGGAGGACCGGGGCGCGCTGATCGAGGGTGAGCGGGTCTTTGCGATCGATCCGGCCGAAGATGGCGATGCGGTATTGCTCGTTGGGCTTTACCGCAAGGAGATCGCTGGCGAGGTTCACCTCGGCGAGCCGCTCGGTCATGTGATCGAAATGGAGGTAGAGGCTTTGGCGTCCGGTGCGCGCGGTCTCATTCGTGAGACCCGCGTGGAGCTTGCCGCGGATGGCGGAGTCGTTGGACCAGAACTCCAGCCATTCCCCTTGAGTGAAGCGGATGAAGTTGCCCTCCTTCAGCTCCTTCGGCATCCGGCCCTTGACGAGCGGGCGCTCGAAGCCGCCGGTCTTGATCAACTGGTTTTCCATGGCGAAGGCCGGGCGCGGGGCCCCGGTGCGGACGAGCGGCGGGGCCGGGGCCGGCGAGCGGGGTAAAGCCTCGGCCGGCTCTTCGGGTGCTGGCGCTTCCGCGGCAGCGGGCGCGGCGGGCGGAGCAATGGTGGCGGGCACAGCCGGGGCCGCGGGCGCCGCCGGGGCTTGCGCGAGCGCGGCGGCGGTGGCGATCGAGAGCAGCGCGCCGATGAAGGGAAGCGGTTTCATAGGGGTTTCAGAAAAAACGATCCGTGCTTTCGCGGGAAACTCCAGCGGATTCGGGGGAGGGGATGAATCAACGAAGGCCCAGGCGATCTTCAGGCCGCATCTTCAGATCACGGGAAAAACGGGAAGAGCGCCTTGAGCTCCTCCGGCGACGGCTTGCGCCCGTATTCGCAGATCTCGAAGGCCTCGGCGTATTTCACGCCGGCGCCTTTTTCCGCGCCGTAGAGATGAAGCAAGGTGTCGCGGTAGCGGTCCGCTTCGCCCGCCTGGCGCACCTCCCAGCGCTGGCGCAGCCACGCTTTGCGGCCGGCGATATCACTCTCGGGCGGCACCGCGGCGAAGCGCTCGGCGTTGCCGTCGGCGCCGCCTTCGTAGGCTTGAGAGGTGAGTTGATGGATGGCCTCGAGCTTGCGATCGAAGACATCGTCGAGCGACACGGCGACATCCGCGCGAAAGGGGTACGGCTTTTGGAAACCGTCGCTGGAGTAGAGGAAGAGCGGGTTTTTCTTGAGCGGCGGCGTATCGGGGCAAAAGAAAGGGACGGTGACCATGTAGGCCGCATCCTGCACGAGCACGCCGACGTAGCGATGATCCGGATGATAGTCCCAAGGCCGATGCGCGATGACGATATCCGCCTGCCACGCGCGGATGAGGCGGACGATGAGGCGGCGGTTTTCGAGCGAGGGCATCAACTCGCCATCGTGGATGTCCAGCACCTCGCTCGTGACGCCGAGGGCCTTGTCGGCGGCGGCGGCTTCGTGGCGGCGGCGATTGGCCAGCGGCCCGCCGGCGCTTTGCCAATGGCCGATGTCGCCATTCGTGACGGAGACGAGCTTCACCTCGTGCCCCAGGGCGCTCCATTTGGCCGCGGTGCCGCCGGCCTTGTACTCCGGATCGTCCGGGTGCGCGCCGAAGACGATGATGCGAAGTTTCGCGGCTTCCGCATGCAAAGGAGGGGTGAGGATGCAGACGAGAGCGGCCAGCAGCAACAGGGGGCGAAGGCGATTCATGGGTGGGACAAAAATCAGCAGCGCGGCGCGGGCCACGGCAAGCCCGATCGGCGCGGCGAAGCGCGTTTAATTTCCGGCGCGCGCGAGGATTTCGGCGCGCCGATACTGCGCGCGGAAGCGCTCCGAGAGTGCGCGCGCCATCTCCACTTCATCGATCTTCCGGCCGCGCAGGGCCGCGCGGATCGGCCCCTGCGCTGCGTCGTAGTCGACCGCGCTCACCTCGCTGAAAATGGCGGTGGCCTCCGGCGGCAGGCCCGCCGCGAGCAGCGCCTCCCACGCGCGGGTGAGCTCCGCGTGCGGCTCGATGCACATCACGCGTACGATGAAGGCGATCGGGCGGAAAAGGGCCGAGGTCCACTCGGGATGATAGGTGAGCGTCTCGGCGCCCGAGTAGGGGTTCTCGTCCGGGTCCGAGCGCAGCGGGCGATACTCCTCCGCGTAGAGCGAGGGCAGGATCGGCAGGCGGCGCAGCGCATACCGGCGCGGCCCGCCCGGCGCGCCCACCTTCCAGTTCCAAAGCTTCTGCGCTTCCGGCGTGAGCAGCCAGCGGATGAACTCGCGCGCAAGCTCCGGGTGTGGCGCTCCGCGCAGCAGCCCCACCGGGTCCGCGCCGAAGGAGGTGCCGCCCTGCGCATTGGCATAGAAGAGACGCGAGCTGCCATCGGCTTCGCGCAACGCCTCGCTTTGAAAGCGCCCGTACAGGCCGATGGTGGTGCCCGCGGCGGCCTCGCCTGCCGCCACATCGAGCGCGATCTTACTGGAGGCATCGGAGAAATAGCGCGCGTTTGCGCCCAGGCGCATGAGCAGGCGCATCGCGCGCGTCCACCCTTCGCGCAACGCAGCGGCCTCGTCGTCCGGGCTGAGCCGCGCGGCCGGATCGGCGCCGCGGCGCGCGGTGATGGCCTCGCCGATTTGCTGCTGCACGAGCATCTCGAGCGCTTTGTTTACCGAGCCGCTTTGCGTCGGGTTTGCCATCCCTAGCTGGTGCCGCAAACGCGGATCGGCCAGGTCTTCCCAGCGCCGCGGCGGGGCGGGGATGCCCAGCCGCCGGAGGGCGTCGCGGTTGCTGCAAATCCCGAACGCGTCCAGGCAAACGCCGACCCAGCGGCCCTGCGGATCCCAAAGCTGCTCGCCGGCGAACGTTTGCGGAATCACCTGCGGATTGAACAGCTCGGGATGCTCGCGCACCACGCCGCTCGGCACGAGCCGGCCCACCGCCGCCTGCTGGATGAAATCGAACGCGCCGCCGCCAAAAAAGAGATCGATCCCGCAGCTCACCGGCGCCTCGAGAAAGGCCCGCCGCGCCTGCTGCTCAGGCGTCTCGGCGGCGCGATCCGCCGGCAGTGTCACCTTGGGATCGGCAAACGCGCGGGCGATCGCGCCGCTCCAAGGGCGCCGCAGCGTATCGCGCCAGTAGTGCTGGAACGACGACAGATATTGCGATTCCAGATAGCGCGCGATCTCGCTCGTGCCGCCCGGCGAACGCCAATCCACGCGCACCCGCCGCCCCGTTTTGCGCAGCCAATGCTCCTCGAACGCGCGCCCGAATTCAGAGCGGATCGCCTCGTAGTTCGGCGTGATGATGACCAGGCTTTCCGAGGCCCCGGTCCAGAGCGGGCCGCGGTCGCGCCGCAGCAGGATCGGCACCGTCACCACCGCCACCAGCGCGAGCAAAAGCAGCAGCGGCTCGCGCGTGAGCGCGTGGATGGAAGGAGCGGGGCGGCGTCGCATCGCGCTACTCCCGCGGCAGGATCACCACATCTTCCGGAGCGACCCACGCGCGGGACGGCCCTTCCGCGGCCGGCTCCCCGCGCGGGTTCAGCTCCAGCATCTTCAGTTGCTGTCCCGGCGCCGCCGCGGGCGCGAAAGAGTACTGCGCCATCTCGCCGAGATAGACACGATCCACCACCCGCCCCTCGATCGCGTTTTCGTCATTCGGCGCCGCCTCCAGCCGCCAGCTTTCCGGGCGGATCGAGAGCGTGACGCGCTCCCCGTCTCGCCACGTCCCGGCGCCTGCTTGCGCATGAAACACACCGAGCGGCGTCTCCACGCGCGCGCGCCCGCCTTCGCCTCCGCGCACCTCCCCATCGATGAAATTCGCCTCGCCCATGAAATCGGCCACGAAGCGCGATTGCGGCGCGCCGTACACCTCGCGCGGCGTGCCGACCTGCAGCACCCGCCCGGCGCGCAGCACCGCCAGGCGATCCGCGATCGAAAGCGCCTCTTTTTGATCGTGCGTCACGTACACTGCCGTGAGGCCCGCCTCGCGGCAGATACGCCGGATCTCGCTGCGCATCTCCAGGCGCAGCTTGGCGTCCAGGTTCGAGAGCGGCTCATCCAGCAGCAGGCATCGCGGACGGATCACTAGGGCGCGCGCCAGCGCCACCCGCTGCTGCTGCCCGCCCGAGAGCTGATGAATCCGCCGCTCGCCGAGCCCCTGCATCCGCACCGACGCCAGCGCCTCCTCCACCCGCCGCGCGGTCTCGCCCTTCGGCACCCGCCGCTCCTCCAGCCCAAACGCCACATTCCGCGCCACATTCAAATGAGGCCAAAGCGCGTAGCTCTGGAAGACCATCCCGGTCTGCCGCCGGTGCGCCGGCAGGTCCGTCACATCGTCCTCACCCAAAAAAATGCGCCCCTCATCCGGCGGCGTAAACCCCGCGATCGCCCGCAGCAGCGTCGTCTTCCCGCACCCGCTTGGCCCGAGCAGAAAGAAAATCTCCCCCGGCTCGATCTGCAAATCCACTGCGTCCAGCGCCACCGTCTGCCCGAACCGCTTCGAGAGGCGCTGGAGCGTAAGGCGGATCATGAGGCGCGCTTGGAAGTCGCAATTTGCCGGCGGCGGGTCAATGCGAGAGACGCATGGAGCCATGGAGCCGGGGCGCCCTCGCCCCGAGCGCCAGCAGCGGACGGCCCACTGTCCGCACGCCCTCCGCACAATTTCTCGCGCTTCGGGCTTGCGCCGCGCGGCCAAGTGGATTTACTTCCCGGCTCCCCCGGCGGAGCGCCGGGTCGGTAGCTCAATGGTAGAGCAGCGCCCTTTTAAGGCGTTGGTTGCGAGTTCGAGTCTCGCCCGACCCATTCACCTTTTCCCTCTGAAAAGCTGATGAATACAGGGGCTTCCCGATCCGGAGCTGGCGCTGGCCTTCCGAAGAGAGACGAGCACAAGCGACGGGTCGAACCGCTTTTTTGGGCGGCTGAGGCCAAGCGCGCAACGTCGGGCCGCATCCATGGCTACTCTGGCTATGCCAGTCTCGGTTTAGGGATAACGTTTCTTCACCCACGCTGCGCGCGTGCGTTCGTTTCTTTCCTCTTCTGCTGGGCTTCGGCCACCGCCTCGGCCATCCATCTCCACGCGAAGTGGAAGGCCAGCCCGGCGCCGAGCACGGGTACCAGCAGGATAATGGCCGGAGTGCCGTCGTCGCGAAGGTTTTCGTGAAACCATCGTCCGGCAGGCATGGCTACACTTCCGATTACCACGATCGTCAGAAACAAGCCTAGCCAGACAGACCATGTCGGCGCTTCCTCCCAATTCTTCCCTTTGAAGGGCTGGCGGCAATATCCGCTTCGCCCATCCGAAAGCTGAATACGCACCCATCCGTCCAGCGCTGATCTTTCTTCGATGCGCACAAAATCGCCTGCCTTCAGCTCGGCCATTCTTGTGCCCGTGCATTCGGCATCAGCATACACCGGCACGGCCGAATCTTGGATTTTGATTTTCATGATGATGCCCCACAAACCTACAAGTCACCCAACTCGGCCAGCAATCCGACAGTGCTCAGCCCTCGCTGGGCGGGCTCCATAGGCGCTGTACTCGGCTTCGATTTGAGCCGGGACGTGCTCGCGCGGATTGAGAACGGCCTTCGCTTCGTCACGGACACGGAGCTTGTTTTTCTTGCCCGTGCTCTCGCCTCGGACATTCCCGATTTGCTCCCACCGGAAGTGGCGGAGGCGCTGATTACGGACACGGGAATGGGCCACAGACTCGCGAGGCAGCGATGCCGATCCTGTTAGCTTCTGGCGGTTATCTTCAAAATTGCTTTGCGCAGATCATCGAGCCGGGCTGGCTTGTTCAGCACGCAGTCGATATTCGCTTCGGTCTCGCCCATGATGTCGGCGAAGCCCGTCAACATGATGACGGGTTCAGTTGGTTTAATTCGCTTCACGGTCGCGGCCAGGGCGATTCCATTCATCCGCGGCATCGCGCGATCGGTGATGATGAGGTCGAAGTCGGTGCGGAGAAACTTTTCCATCGCTTCGGTCCCATCGGCTGCGGTTTCCACCGTATGGCGGTCTTCGGCTAAATAGGCGCTGACGATTTCACGGATGCCGGCGTGATCGTCCACGACGAGGACGTGGAGGGGCCGGACGATTTCCAGCGGTTTCAAGGGGGGCAACTCCAACGGAGCGTTCGGCACGGGGAATTGCAGGAGAAAGGTGGTGCCGTGATTCAGGCGGCTGCGCACCTGAATGCTGCCGCCATGGCGGCGGACGATTCCGTAGCTCACGGCGAGCCCCAAGCCGGACCCGCCTTCCCCCTTCGTGGTATAGAAGGGGTCGAGGCACCGCCGGCGTGTGTCTTCGGTCATGCCAATTCCGGTATCGCTCACTTCCACCATCACATGCGAGCGGTCCCGATAGGTTCGGAAACTCAAGGTGCCGCCACGCGGCATGGCATCTACGGAATTGAAGATCAGGTTCGTCAGCACCTCGCGGAGTTCCGCCGGCGCGGCGGCAATCATCGGAAGCTGGCCGGCCTGAGTTTCGACTCGAATGCAGCGGCCGACCGCTTCACCCTCGGCCTGCCATTTCGGCGAAGTGAGGGAGATGGCCTGGGCGACGATGCCGTTCAAATCCACGGCGACGCGCTCCTCCTGGGCGTCGTTCGGACGGTAAAAGTCGCGCAGCCGCTTCACGAGTTGCGCATTGTCCTGCCCGGCGCAAACGATGTGCTCCAAAAAGCGCCGCTTCTTCGAGCCCTCCGGGAACTCCTGCTCCTGCTGCAACAGAATCTCGCCATAGCCCAAGATCAGCGAGAGGCCGTTGTTGAGATCGTGGGCGAGTCCGCTCGCCATGGTGCCGAGCGCGCGGACGCGTTCCTGCTGGATGACCTGCTGCTGGGTTTCGCGCAACTCCTGGAGCGTGCGTTCCAAATCACGCGTCTGCTCTTGCAAGGCGGCCGTGCGTTTATTCACCAGCCCCTCGAGGCTCTGGCTATAGAGCTGGCACTGCTGATAGAGGGCGCGCGCGTCCAGCATATGCTGGATGCGCAAAAGCACCTCGAGCTCATCGAAAGGCTTCGCGAGAAAATCGGTGGCGCCGGCGGCGAGCGCTTCGTGCTTCGCCTCGGGCGTGGTGTCGCCGGTCATCACCAGCACCGGCGGACGATGGCGAGGCGGGATCGCGAGACCGATGGCTTTCAGAACTTGCACGCCGCTGAGGGGCTCCATGTGGAGATCCAGCAGGACCAGGTCCGGGGCGATCTCGCCAAACCTGCGCACCGCCACGCTGGGATCGGTCATCGTGATGCAGACCGCATAACCCGCTCGCTCCAGAAGGCGTTCCAGATATCGCGCACAGGTTTCCTGATCGTCGATGATCAGAATGCGCGCATTCTTAATCTGTGCCATCGGTGTATCCATGCCAGAGTGCGAGCATCGCGCATGCCGTGCCGGAGGCGAAACGGTCGGAGAGTTCGTCTTAGATTTCCCCGCGGAAGCCAGTCGGGCGAAAGCGTCGAGCAGCGCTTCAACTTCCCGGTTGGGAGACTCTCTTGACCTTATCCACAAACCGCGGCGGGGCCCCGTGCCCGCGCCTCGCTAAGCTCGCGCTCGATCTCCGGGCGTATCCGCTCGAATTCGGCGGAAAGCTGCCCGCAGAGCGCGGGGGCATGCTCGGGTGGCTCGTTTTCCAGGCGATGGCAAATCCCCGCCAGGGTGTGCGCGCCCAGGTTCAGGCTGGCCCCGCGCAAAGTATGCGCTTCGCGGCGCAGCGGCGCGGCGTCGGTCTGGCGGCCGGCTTCGCGCATGCGCTCGATCTGGCGCGGGGTCTCGGCGAGAAAGGAGCGGAAGATCTCCTCGAGCAGCGAAGGATCGCCGTTCGCGGCGAGCTTTTTCCAGCGGCCGATGATCTGCGCGTCCAGGGTCGCGCCGGCCGGTGCCGTCGCGCTCTCGTGGTGGGCGGGGACTTCCGGGAGGGCGGGGATGACCACCTGGCTGGCCGCGGGCAGCCACTTCGCCAGCGCGTTCTCGATGGCGGATAGCTGAAGCGGCTTCGTCAGGTAATCGTCCATGCCGGCGGCGAGGCAATGCTCGCGGTCGCCCGTGAGCGCCTTGGCCGTCATCGCCACGATGGGGAGGCGGCGTTGCTTTCTGAGACTCGAAGCCGGATCGGCGGCGGCGAGGCCGGCGGCGATCTCCGCCTCGAGCGCGCGGATCGTTCGCGTCGCCTCAAAACCGTCCATCTCCGGCATTTCGCAGTCCATGAAGACCAGCGCGTATGGGAGGCGCCGGAGGAGATCGATGGCTTCGGTCCCGTCGGCCGCGAGATCGACGTGGCAGCCGAGATTCTCGAGCACCAATTGCGCCACCCGTTGATTGGTGCGGTTATCGTCCACCACGAGCACGCGGGCGTGGAAGTGCCGCGCGGGCCGGGCCGGCCCGCCGGCAGGGCGGCGAACCACCCGTTCGCCGAGCGCCGCCACCATTGTGTCGAGCAGCGCGGCGGGCTTGACGGGCTTGGTGAGTGCGGCCGCGAAATTACCCCCCTGCTTCAGTTCTTCCGCGCGCGGCGTCAGCAGTACCAGCGCGGCGCCGCGCAGTTGCGGATCTGCTTTGATCGTTTGCGCCAGCGCGCGGGCATCGAGGCCGCCGCCCTCGCCATCCAGCAGCGCGATGTCGTACGGATCGCCCACCTGCGCCGCGGCCCGCAGCACCTCCAGCGCCTCCGCGCCGGACGCCGTGCTCCCGTTGCGCATCTTCCAGCCGACGACCTGCTCGTGGAGCGCCTGGCACTGCCGCGGGTTCTCCGCCACCACGAGCGCACGCAAGCCGGTAAGATCCACCGCCGGCCGCGCGGGGGCGGCGGCCGCGAGATCGAGCGGGAGCGGCAAACTCCAGGTAAACGTCGAGCCTTCCCCGGGCGTACTGGCGACGGAAAGCTGGCCGCCCATCAGCTCGACGAGCCGCTTGCTGATCGCGAGTCCCAAGCCTGAGCCGCCGAAGCGCCGCGTTGTTGAGGCATCCGCCTGGGTGAACCGCTCGAACAAGCGCTCGAGCGCCTCGGGCGCAATGCCGATGCCCGTATCCGAAACCACGATCCGCAGCGCGGCGAGATCATCCTCCGCGCCGCGGTGCTCGAGGGCGATCAGGACGTGCCCGTGCTCGGTGAACTTCACCGCATTGCCCATGAGATTCACCAGCACCTGCCGGATGCGGCCCGCGTCGCCGAGGAGGCGGCGCGGAGTCCCCGGCGCAAAGTGGAGGATGAGCTCCAAACCCTTTTCCCGCATGCGCAGGCGAAACATTTCGCCCACTTCTTCGATCGTCGCGTACAGGTCGAAGGGCATCGGTTCGATCGAGAGCTTGCCGGCCTCCACCTTGGAAAAATCGAGGATATCGTTGACGATGCCGAGGAGCGCATCGGCGCTGTTGCGCGCGATTGCCGCCAGCTCCCATTGCCGCGGGGCGAGCTCCGTCTCGAGCAGAAGTCCCATGGTGCCGATCATGCCATTCATCGGCGTGCGAATCTCATGGCTCATCGTGGCGAGGAAGTCGCCCTTGGCCCGGCTGGCGGCCTCGGCGGCTTCCTTGGCGGCGTGCAGCCCTTGCTCGTAAGACTTCCGCCCCGCGTCGAGAAGCCCCTGGCGTTCGCGCAGTTGTCCCTCGGCGCGCTTTCGCTCGGCGACTTCATGGGTCAGCGTGGTATTGAGCGCCTCCGTGGCCGCCTGGCGCTCGGCGATCGAGCGCATCTCGCGAATGCCGCTCACGCACGAGCGGATGAGAAAGACATCCTCGAAAACGACCCAGCCCGCGTGCTCCAGCGCCCGCCAGAACGAGGCGGAGAGCACCCCGTACACCGACTGCGGCCAGAAGATCCCGCGCAGGAAATGATCGCCCGCCACCACCACCGTCGCCGTGAGCAGCACCCGCCAGTCGCGATACGCCGCCAGGAAGGCGAGCGAGCCGAAGACATGGAAGTGCGTCTCGATTCGTCCGCCCGTGAGATGAATATAGAGCGCGCCGATCAGCATCTGCGCGACAGCGATGGTGTGCCGCGTGACTTTCTCCCCCGGCCGGAGCAGCGCCAGCGCGATGGGAAAGGCGACGATGGCGCCGCCGAGGAAAATCGCGGCCCAAACATGGAGGTGCGTCTCGCCCGAATTGGCCGGCCCAGGTCCACGGCGAGATGGTGAGCGAGAAGAGAATGCCCACCAACCATTCCAAGGCCAGGAGCGAGGCAAACCAGCGATCGGTGCGCCGGGTGATGGCATCGTTCTGCTCGGCGAAAAGCACGGCGGCGCGAGCCGCGATGGCCTCCTCGTGCAATGGCGGCGGAGTGGCTTTCATGGAGCGAGATTGGGTGTCTGGTGCGGCGCCTCGGCGAGGGCGCAGCCGAAGACCGGCGTCTCGCCGCGGGGCGCTTCGCCGCTGGCGTGCCAGCCGAGGATCGCCTCGCGGCCGGCGTTGTCTCCGGCATGGCCGCGCGCGGCGGTGATGCCCCCGGTGAAAACGAGCCGTCCGCCGGCGTCGTAAAGATTGGTGTGGCCGGAGGTGGCGGCGCCGAAGCGCCGGGCTTCGCAACCGCCTTTATCGAACCGGATGACCACGCCGGGGATGTGCGACGCTGCCTCCACGTTCGCCGTCTGCGCCCAATCCCCGGCGGCGTCCTCCGGCTCAAGGAAAACGACCACGGTCTCCAAGCCCTTGCCCGCGCGCGCCATCAAAACGGCAAGCTCGCCGAGGCTGGCCTGCGTGCACGGACATTTGGGATGTGCAAACATCACGAGCGTATTGCTGGTAGCCGAACGGACCAGCGAGCTCGATTGGGGCCAGGTGGCCGGCGCTTGCCCGCTGGCGCCCGCGCCGTTGGCGTGTCTCCAGAGCACGCCGGAGCCCGCCACCACCGCGCTCGCCCAGACCACGGCGCAGGCCCAGATCGCAAGGCGGCTCGGTGTAGGGGTCTTCACGTCGGCGAGAGGTTGAAATCTCCTCAAAGCAGTATGCGAGCCAAGGGGAGTGGATTTGGCACGGCTGCTTTCCGCGCCACGGGCAAAAGTCACCGCCCAGCGGCGCGCGCCTCGTGAGTCTTGGGCGCCGAACCCGGCAACAACGTCACCTCCACCGGCTGCCCCGGATGGAGCTTTTTGGCCGTGGCAGCGTCGAAGACGGCCTCCACCAGAAACACCAGCTTGCCCCGGTTTTCTCGGCTGTAGATCACCGGCGGCGTGTATTCGGCCTGCGGCGAAATGAAACTCACTTCGCCGGCAAAATCGTCGCTTACGCCATCCACCCGCACCCGCACTGCGTCGCCGGGTTGCAGGGCGCCCACGCGCTGCTCCGGCACGAAGGTGCGAACCTTGATATTCCGCGGCGGGAGCAGCGCGACGACGGGCCGGCCGGCGGCGACCCATTCGCCCTCGCGGTAAAACGTATCGGAAATCAAGCCGGCCTGTGGCGCGGTGCGCTTCTTTTGGGAAAGATCCCAGTCTGCCTTGGCGAGGGCGGCCTGGCGCGCGAGCACCTCCGCCTCGGCCGAAGCGAGCTGATCCGCTCGCGCCCCGAGGCGCGCGGTTTTCAGGTCCGCTTCCAGTTGCGCTACGCGCTGCCGCTCCTGCTCCCACGTGGAGCGGGCGCGATCGAGCTCCTGCTTCGCCGAGGACCCGCTCCGCTGCAGGTCTTGCTGGCGCTTGAGCTCCTGTTCCGCCAGCACCAGCGCGGCCTGCCCCTGCTGCAATTGCGCCTCCATCGCCGCGATCTCGTCCGGGCGCCGACCTTTCTTCGCGTCTTCCAGGTTGGCGCGCGCCTGGGCCAGCCGGCGCTCCGCTTCGTCACGCGCGGCCTTCTCCGCCGTCTCTTCCAGTGCGAAAAGCGGCGCGCCGGCCGCCGCCCGGTCTCCCCGCTGGACATCCAGTTTTTGCAAGGTGCCCGCCAGCGCGGAAGCCACGTAAACAAACTCCCCCTCCACATATCCCTGCAGGTGCTCGGATTCGCCCCGCCGGCAGCCGCCCAACGCATACAGGCCGACGAGAATCGCGAGCGTGCGAAGGAGGGTGGAGACAAACGGCGGCATCCAGAACGGCTATCGAACACCTGTTGTCGAGAAACCGCCAGCCTCCGCTCGTCGACGCCAGCTTCGGCGGCGAGATTCCAGCCTGTTCGCGCCCGCCCGCCCCGCGTAAGAATCGAGCCCCAGCCTTCGCCAATGGACCCCGTCCAGATCTTCAGCCACCACGGCCCGCGGATTTTTCCGTATCTCGTCTTCGGCTGCGCGGTGGTGGAAAACGACCTCACCTTCATCATGGCCGGCGTCTATGCGGCCAGCATTCACCCCCATCTCGACTTGGTGGCCGCCATCGCCGCGGGCGTGGCCGGCGCGCTCGTGCACGATAGCGTTTGGTTCTGGCTCGGCCACAACCGCTCCACCTGGCTCCGCAAATCCTCCGCCTGGAAGCGCCTCGGCCCGCAGATCGAAAACTGGGCGGCCCGCTTCGGTGTGCGCGAGCTGCTCTTCTGCCGCCTCATCCCCGGCACGCGCAACGTGAGCATCCTCTTCTGGGGCGTGCATCGCATGAAGCCGGCGCTCTTCTACGGACTCGAGGTGCTCGGCCTGCTCTGCTGGGGCACGCTGCTCACCCTGGCCGGCTTCAAGTTCGGCCAGCAGGCTCAGGCGTTTCTCGGCAAAGTGAAAGAACAGCACCTCGGCCGCTGGCTCCTCCTCGCCCTCCTCCTCAGCGCGCTCATCTACTGGGGCCTCCGCCTCTTCACCAGGCACGAGATCGTGAAGCACGGCAAACCGCCGCCCGATCCCCGTGCCGATTGAGCGCCCCGCCCCGGCCCCGGCGCTTTCGCGAAAAATCGCCGCCGTGTAATCTTACGGCACAGCCCGAATCGCCCCTTTCCCCGGCCCGCACAACGTGCTTTCCTCCCGCGCACATGACTGCCCGTGAAAACCCCTTCGCCACCGACCGCGTCGCGCGGCTGGCGTTTCGCTTTCCGGCCGGGCAGAAGTGGGAGGCGATCGTCGCGCGCCTGGCGGAGCAGGGGAACGTCGGCGCCATCGTCGGCCGCCATGGCTCGGGCAAGACGCTCATGCTCGAGCAACTGGCCCCGCACCTGGCCGCGGCCGGGTTCGAGCCGGTGCTTTTCCGGCTCTCCAGCGAAAGCAGCATGCGCGACAAGGAGCGGCTCTCCAGCGAGCTGCGCAAAGTGGTGAAGCCCGGTTTCATCCTGCTCGATGGCGCCGAGCAGCTCTCCACGCGCCTCTGGCTCCCACTCCGGGCCGCCGCCAGCCAGGCCGCCGGCTTCGTCGTCACCGTGCACCGCGTCAGCCGCCTGCCCATCCTGCTCGAGTGCGAAACGAACGTCGCGCTCCTGCAAGACATCGTGCAGGAGCTTGCCGGGGCCGGGCTCATTCCCATGGATGCCGAAAACCTCATGCTCCGCCACCACGGCAACATCCGCGATTGCCTGCGGGAGCTTTATGAGCGGTGGGATGGGGAGCCCGGCGAGTAGCGCCTAAAAAACGCGGGGCTGTTCAACCGCGCGCGCGGCTGGATGGCTTCGCGCGACCCGGAAAACCAGGTAGATCGAGATAAGCAGCGCGGCGGCAGTGAGGCACCAAACGGGCGTGCGGGGGCCACCACCGGTCGAATAGGTGGCCGGCGTGTAGAAGGCCAGCAGGACGGTCAGGGCGGCGTGATAGAGCGCTGAGAATACCCAGCCGCCGAGCAGGACGTTGCGCGACCATGCGCGGAAGAGCGAGGCGACATAGAAGACGCCCAGAAAAGCGGCGGGCAAATCGACCGCCAGGACGAACCAACCAATCCGCTCCACGCGAAATGGAGTCTCGCCGGGAGTGAGGAGGTGTTGGATGAAGGCCAGAAAGAGCGCGGCGAATCCGAGGGCCATCGTGAGCCAGAACGCCACGAAAAGCGTGATGACGAGGGCGATGACGGAGGCCACCTTGGCGATTTGCGGGTCGTTCATCGTGTGGGAATGCGTTTCACGGCGCGGGCGCGGCGGGCCCCGGCGTCGCCGGCGCTGCGGCTGGCGCGGCGACTTTGCGCAGGTAGACATCCACGCCGAAGAGTTTCCACTCGGGCAGCTCGTAGATGAATTTGAACGCGAAATAGACCTCGTACGGGCGGGTGGGGTAGTGGCCGGAAATGAGGAGGAGGCCGTCGGTCGTCACCTGCGGGGTGGTATCGAAGACCGGCTCGGTATCGGCCACGCCGCCGAGGTTCACGTTTTGATCGATGAACCCCTGGAAGGCGCGCTGCAGTTGCTTCTCGGTGAGCTGCGCTTGCCAGGCATTCGAGACGTGCTGGTAAAAGCCGCTGAAGGTGCGCTGGTTCACCGCCTCCGCGAAGGCCGCCATGGCTTCGCGCACCAGCCGGCGCAGCTCCCGCTCGGACGGGAGCGGCTTGTTCATCGCCTCGTCGAAGGCGGTGGATTTTCCGACCACGGAAAATGGATTTTCGCTCACGCCCGTTTTCGGATTGCGCGGCGTACGGACGGAAAAGACCCGCCACGCGCCGCCTTCGCTCTGCACATTGATCACGAACTCGCGCTGCTCCTGCTTGGGCGCGGTGCCCAGGCGCGCGTTGAACTTTACCGAGCCGGCGTCCTCCTCGGTTTTCTCGAGCGACTCCAACGTGCCGCCGACCAAACCGATCTCGCGCGCGGTGGCCTCGAAGGCCTTCTCGCTCTGCTGCGATTGGAAGCCGAACGCGGCGCTGTGATAGGCGGCGCCGGTTTCGCCGCGAATCACCTGTTCCAGGAAAGTGCGCGCCGCGGTGGCGGGATCGGATTTCTTTTCCCCACCGCACGCCGCGAGCAGGCAGGCGAGCGCGCCGCAGAGCAGGCGGAGCAGGGGCGGCGGGGGCACCGGCAAGGCTCTTACGCGCTCAGCTCCAGCATCCGGCGCAGGGGCCGCTCGGCGCGGGCGCGAATGTCCTCCGGCAGGATGATCTCGGGCTGTAGATTGAGCAGCGCATCGTGGAGCTTTTCGAGCGTGTTCATTTTCATGAAGCGGCAATCGGCGCAGGCGCATTTGTCCGTGGGTCCAGGGATGAAAATCTTTTCCGGCAGCTCGCGGCGGAGCCGGTGCAGCATGCCCGATTCCGTGACAATGATGAAGGTCTCGGCCGGGTGCTCGCGGCAATACGAGATCATTTTTTCGGTGGAGCAGACCTCATCGGCGAGCATGCGCACCGCCGCGGTGCACTCGGGATGCGCCACCACCGGGGCGAGCGGGTATTCGCCGCGGATGCGCTCGATGGCCTGGCGCGTGAACTCCACGTGCACGTAACAGTTGCCGCGCCAGAGCTCCATCGGGCGGCCGGTCTGCTCGATCACCCACGAGCCGAGATTTTGATCGGGCACGAAGAGGATGTTCCGATCGGCCGGCGCCGCCTCGACGATCTTCACCGCGTTGCCACTGGTGCAGATGCAATCCGAGAGCGCCTTCACGCCGGCGGAGCAGTTGATGTAGGCGATGACGTAGTAGTTTTTCGCCGCGTGCTCGCGCAGGTAGGCCTCGAGCTTGTCGGCGGGGCACGATTCGGAGAGCGAGCAGCCGGCGTCGAGATCGGGCAGGACCACGCGCTTCTTCGGATTCACGATCTTGGCGGTTTCGGCCATGAAATGAACGCCGCAAAACGCGATCACCTCGGCGTCGGTCTTCGCCGCCTGGTAGGAGAGGCCCAACGAATCGCCGACGAAATCGGCGATCTCCTGGATTTCCTTCACCTGGTAATTGTGCGCGAGAATCACCGCGTTGCGCTCGCGTTTGAGCGCCAGGATGTCTTCGGCCAGATCGATTCCGAGCGTGGGCATGGGTGGTGACCCGCAACTTACCGGCTATGACCGGCAGCGCAATGCTGCGCTGAAGTACGAGGTCCACTTTCCAGCCGCCGGCTCTCACCGGCGCGGGAGTACTTTGAGCGAATAGCGGGTCGTACCGTCCCTGGCGGTGCCGTTCTCTCCCAGCCTCACTTGTGTTCCCGGCGGATACTGGTCGAGGTGGAAGAGGGACTCCCAGACCGCGGCGAGGGCATTCTTCTGGGCAGTGAAACCCTTATTCAGAAGCGTCGGGCTGAACGCGATGTGCGTTATCCCCAAGGCGGCGCAGGCCAAGGGCAGAGGAAATGTCTTCCTATCGCGTCCTCTGTCGCACGTGACAACGATCCATCCGTCCTGATGAATTCGTTGGAGCCAGGCCGGATCCGCCGTGTCAGGCCTGGCGTCCTGAAACAAGTGCCGGGTTTCCAATCCCGGGTAATTCGCCGCGTAAAAAGCAAGCACGTCGACGGGCAGGCGCGTGCTGCAGCAGGCGTCGAAGTACAGCTTCAGCCTTTGGATCACGCGGCCATGCCCAGCTCGCCATTGCAGTACCGATAGGCTGCTTCGACCGAGGCGCCCGAAGCGTCGTACAGCTCCGCGGCGCGCTCGATGCTTCCCTCGGCGATGACCGCACGCCACAGGACGTCGGCGGGGTACCCGTTTTCCTTCATGACAGGCTCCCCGAAGCTGAACGCCGGGTTGATGATCACCGATTGCTCCCCGAAGCGGAAGGCGGTGTACAACTCCGCGAGGCCATCTTGGCTGAATTTCAAATCCCGCATATACATCTCCACGCAGGCTTGAAAAGATTGCTGCCCCGAGCTCTTCCCGCTGATCGCGATCGGATTCGTCTCGCCCCGGAGGACGATGTGCATCTCCCCGTGAGGGTCGAGGAGGGTGCGGTGATCTTCTCGAGCGAAGATGTGCTCGACGCCATATTGCTGCTGGGCAAATTCGATGGCTTGCCGGATCGCCTTTAGCGACACCTTGTGATCGACCCGCAACGCGCGAACGGCAAGAGCTTCCACGAAATCGTAAAAACTGAGGGCCTTGCGCTCAGGCTCCTGGATATCTCCACGCCGCATGCCATGCCGGCCCGGCGACGGAAAAAACCAGCTCCGGACAGTGGCGACCGGCATTTTCGCGTACCGCGCCGCCTCGGAAACAGAATAGACTCCGCGACCTTTGAGCGCGGCATCCAGAAGGCTGATCATCTTATGTTGATGCACCTTTTTCGGAATCGGCTCAAGCTGAGCTTTTAGCTGAAAAGAAAATTGCGGGTGCCGGGATCAACATAAGACCTATCACCGGCCGTTACGTTCCGCGAGCATACGGACAGCGTAAAACCATCCTCCCCATGAGCCATCTCACTCGCCGCCGTTTTTTGGAATCATCCGTCTCCGCCGGGCTGCTCGGCCTCGCGGGAATCGGCAATGCTGCCGAGCCCGGGTCCGGCCTGCGGATCGCTCCCTTTCGTTTCGATGTGACGCCGCCGGTGGGGCATCCGCTCTGCGGCGGCTGGATCAAGCCGGTGGCGGAGGCCGAGGATGCGCTGGAAGCGATCGGCTTCGTGCTGCTGGGCGCCGGGAAGCCGATCGTGATCTGCGCGGTCGATTGGACCGGCATCCTGAACAGCGCGCATCTGGCCTGGCGCACCGCGCTGGCCGAGGCGGCGGGGACGACGCCGGAGCGCGTGGCCGTGCAATGCGTCCATCAGCACGATGCGCTCTTTGCCTGCGTGGATGCGGAAAAGCTGGTGGCCGAGCAGCAGGCCGGCCTGCACGTGCTGGAGCTGGAGTTTTTCAAGACGTGCCTGGAGCGGGCGCGCGCGGCGGTGCAGGCGGCGCTGCCGAAAGCGCGGCCGATCACCCACCTCGCGCACGGCGAGGCGCGGGTGGAGCGGGTCGCGTCGAACCGGCGCGTCTACCTGCTGCCGGATGGCCGCGTGGGCGCCATGCGCGGGAGCGCCTGCCGCGATCCGAAGCTCGTGGAGCTGCCGGAGGGGCTGATCGACCCGGCGCTGAAGACCGTGGCCTTCTACGACGGCGAACAAAAGGTGGTGTCCTGTCATTATTACGCCACGCACCCGATGAGCCACTACGGCAAGGGCAAGGTGAGCAGCGATTTCCCCGGCCTCGCACGCAAGCGCCGGCAGGCCGAGGAACCGGGTTGCACGCACCTCTACTTCACCGGCTGCGCCGCCAATATCGCGGCCGGCAAATACAACGACGGCTCGCCCGAGGCGCGTGTGCAGCTCACGCAGCGCGTGTACGAAGGCATCGTGGCCGCGGAGAAAACCTTGCGCCGCGAGCCGGTGCGCGAAGCCGCCTGGAAGACGCACGAAATGCTGCCCGAGCCGAATCCGCTTTTCGATTCCGCCAAGCTTCGGGAAATGCTGGGCAATCCCAAGAACGCGGCCGCGAATCGCATCCGCCCCGCCATGCAGCTCATCTGGCTGCAGCGGCTGGAGCAGCGCGTGCCGATCGTGCTGAGCGCGCTGCGGGTGAACGACACTTCGCTCTTGCACCTGCCCGCCGAGTGCTTCGTGGAATACCAGCTTCGCGCGCAGCAGATGCAGCCGGGGCGATTCATCGCCACCGCCGCGTACGGCGACGGCGGCCCCTGGTACATCCCGGTGAAGGAGGAGTACCCGAAGGGCGGTTACGAAGTGAGCGTGGCGAATTGCGCCGATACCGTGGACGGAATCCTGACCCGAGGGATTCGCGAGTTGCTCGGGTAGCGGCTCCCTGGCATTGCGAGATCGTCACTAAGCGCGCACCGGCGTGAATGGAATCTCGATCGCCCTCGGCACCCGCTTCGGCTTCGGCCCGGTGAGATCGACCTCGAACGGTCGCGCCAGGCTGTTCCCGGCCAGGTCTTCCACGATCGACTCCGCCACGATGAAATACTCGCCCGCCTGCCATGCGGCGGCTGGCGTGAACCGCCAAATCGTTTCCTCCTCCGACGTGCCAGGACTGCCCGCGACCGCTTCGCGCGTTGCCGTGATCACGCGCAAAACGCGCATCAGCAGCGCGTGATCGAGCGGCGCGGGGAAGCGAATTTCGAGAGGGTCGCGGGTGCCTCGCGCCGGCGCCCGCACCGTCCATTCGTTGTGGTCGAGCTGGCGGGTCGCGCGTGGCCCGGCGGTGAAAGTTCGCTCCACATCCTGGCCTGGCGCATCGCCTGCCGCGGTTTTCCAAGCGCCGGAGATGATCAGGCGGTAGCGCCCGCCCGGCCCGAGAATCGGCCCGAATTCCTCATTCAGATTCACGCCGGTCTTCTGCCGTCCAGGGTGCAGCCACAGCGTGAGCCGGCGCCCGTCCTCGGACCAAAGCTCGGTTTCCCGGAACGGCTCGATCACGGGCTCACCAGTCTCCTTTACCAGCCGGCAGTGCTGAAGGAAGACCCCGCGCTCCATCGGCTCGCGGAAGTGCAGGTAGAACTTCAGGTGATTCGCCGGAAGCGTGGCGGCCGTCGGATGGATCGACTCCAATACGGGTGGCCGCGCACTCGCGCCGGCGACCAGCGCGAGGCAGAGCGCGAGCGAGCGCCACATCGTGCGCCGCACTTTACGGCAGCGCGACCGATTCCAGGCTCAGCTTGTCGCCGCTTTCGCGAAGGACGATCATCGTGGCGTCGTCGAGCTTGCTGATCTGGGTGGCGCCGGCCAGGGAGTCGAGGATCTCGATCCCCTCGGGGCCGGCGGTGGCCTTCACGTTGCGGCGGGTGGCTTTCTCGTTGATCTGCTCGGGCGTGCTGCGGTCGAGATAGTCGGCGCTCACGCGGACACCCCAAAATTTCGACGGCCCGAAGAGCGGCTGGTGGAAGCGGTTCGTGTTCGTGACGATCCACGATTTGCCGTCCTTGTTGGTGTACGCGAAGAGGTCGATTGGGCGATTGCCGGAGCCAAGCTCGACCACGCTGGTGCCGCGCACGTTCGCGCCGGAGGCGAGATCGGCGATCGGGAATTTCGCGATGGGCGTGCAGGCGAAAGCCCCGACCACGCAAGCCGTCCCTTTGTCTTCATACGGGATGAAGGTCTGGATGGGCGCTTTCGTTTCCCAGCGTCCGTGCGCCACGTGATAGGTTTCCGCGCTGAAGATGGCGCCGGTGGAGGCGGCGCTGAGCGGCAGCGGGATGGAAAAAATCTTGCTGCTGAATTCCTCGTTGCTCTGGCCGGTGACGAGCACGCGGTCCTTGGCGAAGGCCAGATCGGAAATGTTTTTGATCGGCCCCGCCTCGGCTTTCGGCAAGCTCACGCGCAGGTGCGGGCGCGCGGCCAAATCGAGCGCAGTGGCTTTTCCCGCCGCATCGATGGTGAGCAGCGACACGTTTTTCGCCTCGGTATTGCGTACCGAGAAATAGATTTTGCCGCTCGCGGGATTGGCGGCCATGTCGACGATCTGGAGCTTGTCGGCCGTGGTGTTCAGCGCCCCTGCGAGCGCGCCCGCGACATCGCCCACCGGCGCCGCGAGCTTGCCCGGCGCGCCCACATCGCCCGTCTCGATGGCGACGATCGAGGCCGAGGAAGGCTCCGCGACGAGCAGCAGGCCTTGCGGCCCGAACGAGATCGACCCGATCGATTTCAGCGCCGGATCGCCCTTCGCCGGGTCTTTGAGGTGTGCGATGACGGGAGACGGCGCGGCAATATTGGTGCAAAGCGCCGCGGTGAGGGTGGCAAGGGAGAGGAGGGGTAGTTTCATAGGGGGAGGGGGCAGTTCTTAGTTCTTGGTTCTTGGTTCTTCGTTAGACAGAGACGTCCCACCCCTTGCGGTACGCGGGCCGGCCCCAAAGCTTCTCCCCCTCGGGATTATTGATCAGCTTCTTCGTCGCCGGGTCGAATTGCACCACAGTGCGGGTTCGGTACGCGATATTGCCGAGGTGGCAGAGCATCGTGCTCTTCTGGCCTTCGTCGATGGGGCTGTTCAGCTTCGCGTTGCCGCGGATTGCTTCGAGAAAATTGCCGATGTGCGCGGGATCGCCGCCGCCGGGGCCTTTGCCTTCGCCGGTCTGTTTGCCTTTCGGATCGTAGATAGTCCACGCATTCCGCTCGACCGCCATGCTGCCGGTGTCGCCGTAGAAAACGACTTCCGCCGCCGGCTTTTCCGACCCGCGCGGATGGCAACTGCTTTGCTCCCAGCTCATGCCGACTTTGCCGAAATCGTACACCGCCGTGCCGGTATCGGGCGTCTCCTGCTTGTCCTCGTGGAAATACCGCCCGCCATTGTAAGTAACGCGCAGCGGGTAATCGACCTGCAGGCCCCAGCGCAAAATATCGAGCGTGTGGATGCCGTTGTTGCCGAGCTCGCCATTGCCCCAATGCCAGAGCCAATGCCAGTCGTAGTGCATGAACGGCTTGATGTCGTGCGCCGTTCGTCGGGCACCGGGCCCTGCCAGAGCTCCATGTCGATGCCGGGCGCGGCGGCGAGCGCGCCTTTGCCGATCGGGCCGCGGGCATTGTAGTAGAAGGCCCGGCCATAGCGCGGCGTGCCGATGGCGCCGCCGTGCAGCGCCTCGATGGCCTCCTTCATCCAGGTGCGGCGCTGGTTGCCCATCTGCACGAGGCGATCGTGCTTCTTCGCGGACTCCACGATCATCTCCGCCTCGCGCGGATTTTGGCTCCCGGGCTTTTCCACGTACACGTGCTTGCCCGCCTGCAGGCACAGCAGCGCGGCAGGCGTGTGCCAGAAATTCGGCGTGGCGATGAAGACGGCGTCGAGATTTTTGTCGTCGAGGAACGTGCGGAAATCGACCACGCCGGTGCACGGCTCCTTTTGCTTTTCGCCCACCATCTTCAGCCCGCGATCGAGCCGCTTCGAGTCGACTTCGGCGAGGTAAGCAATCTCCACATTCGGCAGCGCCAGGATGGCCTGCACGTGCGCCAGACCGCGCCCGAGCGCCACCACCGCCACGCGCAGTTTTTTGCCGGGCGCCTCGGCCGCGCGCAGGCGGGAGCGCGAAAGCGCGGCGGCGGTGCCGGCGGCGGCGGTTTGAAAGAGGAAGGTGCGTCGGTTCATGAGGTTGGGAGGAATAGGTCGGATCAGACTTATGGGGAGCGCGCAGGCTACGCGCGAGGGGGAGGCCAAGACAACCTCGCGCTCGGCGAGGTTCTTAGCGGCGGCTCACGCCACAATCTCGCGCGCCACCCGCCCGCTCACATTCGTGAGCCGGAAATCGCGCCCCGCGTAGCGGTACGTGAGCAACTCATGATCCAGCCCGAGCAGGTGCAGCACCGTCGCGTGCAGATCGTGTGTGCCCATCACGCCTTCCACGGCGGTATCGCCCATTTCATCGGTCGCGCCATGGCGCAGGCCGCCTTTCACGCCGCCGCCGGCCATCCACATCGTGTAGCCGCGATTGTTGTGACCGCGGCCGTTGCCGTCCTCCTTGTCGGAGCGCGGGCCGCGGCCGAATTCGCCGCCCCAGAGCACCAGCGTCTCCTCGAGCAAGCCGCGCTGCTTGAGATCGGTGAGCAGGCCGGCGATGGGACGATCGATCGATTCCGCGCGCCCGCCGAGCCCCTGCCGCAGGCCGCTGTGATGGTCCCACGCGCCTTGCGTGATCTGGATGAAACGCACGCCTTTCTCGGCAAGCCGCCGCGCCAGCAGGCATTGCCGGCCGAAGCGCTCCGTCTCGTTGTCGTTCAGCCCGTAGAGATCCATCGTCGCGGCGGATTCGCCCTCGAGATCGAGCACGCCGGGGACCGAAGTCTGCATCTTGTAAGCGAGCTCGTACGCCTGGATCACGCCGTCGATTTCGCTCTCGCCGGGATGTTTGGCGGCGAGCCGCCGATTCAGCCCCTGCACGAAATCGAGCTGCCGCCGTTGCTCGGAAAGCTTCAGGTATTGGTTGTCGAGATTCGGCACGCCGCGCTGTCCGCCGCCGAGCGGGGTGCCCTGGAAAGTAGCCGGCAAAAACGCCGAGCCATAATTCATCGCGCCGCCCTGGTCGTGCAGCGGATCGATGGTGACAAATCCCGGCAAATCCTCCGCCAGCGAGCCGAGCCCGTACACGATCCAGGCGCCCATCGAGGGCCTCACGAAATTCTCACTCCCCGTGTGGACCGCCACCGTCGCCTGCGCATGCGAAGCCGTGCTGGTGCGCATCCCATTGAGCAAACAGAGCTCATCCGCGTGCTCCGAAAGGCGCGGGAACGCTTCCGAAATCATGAGCCCGCTTTGCCCGCGCGGCTTGAAATCGAAGACCGGCGCTAGGTACGCGCCGCGCCGGCTCACCTCGCCGGCCTTCGCCAACTCCGGCTTCCAATCGAACGTATCCACGTGGCTCGGCCCGCCTTGCATGAACAGAAAAATCACCCGCTTCGCCTTCGCCGCGAAATGCGGTTTGCGCTCCATGGCCGCCTGCGCCGCCATCGCCGAAAACGCCAGCCAGCCAAACCCCGCGCCGGTCATCCGTAAAAAATCCCGCCGCGAATGCGGCTGCACAGAAGAGCAATACGTATTCATGGGTAGCTAGAAAACATATCTAAACTCCGCGGCCGCCATCAGCGCCTGGACGAAGCGCGTCCACGCCTCGCCGCGCCCGCCATTCTCCTTGAGATACTCGCGCGCCTGCTTGATTTCCTCATCGTCCGGCGTGCGTCCGTAAGCCCACAAGTACGCCCGCTCGACCTTCCGCGGCTCCTCACCCTTTTCCTCGAGCAAACGCCCGGCCGCCGCCTCCGCCATCTCCGCCACGAATTCGTTATTCATGAAGAAGAGCGACTGCGCAGCCACCGTCGTCGTCTCGCGCAGACCCTTGATCTGCGCCGGATCAGGAAAATCGAACAGCTCGTGCATCGACGGCACCTTCGAGCGCAGCACCGGCACATAGATCGTGCGATAGGGCGCCGTCTCCGGCATGAGGCTGCGCGCCCACGATTGACGCCCTTTGCCGCCAAAGCCGGCCACCTGAATCCCCTGCGGCCGATCGAACCGCAGCACGCCGCCCAGTGCGAGCAGCGAGTCGCGGATCGGCTCGACCTCCAGCCGGCGCGGGCTCATGCGCCAGTGCAGCTCATTGCCGGGATCGATCTTCCGCGCGGCCGGCTGCTCCGCGCTGCTCAAGCGATACGTGTGGCTCAGCATCACCGCCCGCAGCAGTTTCTTCACCGACCAGCCTCCCTGCACGAATCGCACCGCGAGATGATCCAACAGCTCCGGGTTCGTCGGCGCCTCGCCCGTCATGCCGAAATCGTCGACCGTCCGCACCAACCCTGCGCCGAAGAGATGCTGCCAGATTCGGTTCACCGCCACGCGCGCGGTCAGCGGATTGGCCGGCTGCACCAGCCACTCCGCGAGCTGCACGCGCCCGCTCGCCTCCTTCGGCACCGGCTTCATTTTCGGCAGCCCGGGAATCGCCACCGCGCCGCGCGCCGGCGTCGCCCCCACCTCAAATGGGTCGCCCTTGATCCGGATCGGGCAATCGGCCGGCTCATCCTCGCTCACCCCCATCGCGCGCTCCGGACGAAACACGAACTCGGTCTGGTAGCCGCCTTTGCGCATGCCGTCGCCCGTCATAGCCATCGCGTCCGGCTCCGCCTGCTTCGCGCCCGGCGCCGGCAGTCTCGCGAGCTTCGGCGCCGCCGCGGCCGGCAGCCGCACCAGCTCATCCTCATCCACATAGCCATTCGGCCCCAGCCCGTTGCGCCCGGCCTGGCCCGGCCACGTCCGCGTGCTCAAGAAAATCCCCGCCAGCGCATAGTAATCTTCCTGCTTGATCGGGTCCGTCTTGTGATCGTGGCAGCGCGCGCAGTTCACCGTGAGCCCGAGAAACGCCCGCGTCGTCACATCGATCTGATCATCCAGCCGATCCATCGTGAACTGCTCCCCGCGATCCGTCAGGTCCATCGAGCCGAGCGTCAGAAAGCCCGTCCCCAGCAGCAAATCGCGGCGCTCCTCCGGCGTCCGCGCCGGCAGCAAATCGCCCGCCACCTGCGCCGCCACGAAGCGGTCGTAGGGCAGATCGCGATTCAGCGCGTCGATCACCCAATCGCGATAGCGGAAGGCATACGGAAAAGTCGCGTTCATCGTCCGCCCCACGCTGTCCGCGTAGCGCACCACATCCAGCCAATGCCGCGCCCAGCGCTCGCCAAACCGCGGCGACGCCAGCAGCCGGTCCAGCACCTTGGCCAGGGCCGCGTCGTCCGGCGAAGGATCGCGCTTGAACGCCTCGATTTCCTCGATCGCCGGCGGCAGCCCCGTCAGATCGAAAGTCGCCCGGCGCAGCAGCGTTCCCCGATCCGCGTCCCCATTCGGCCACAGCCGCTTCGCCTCCAGCCGCGCCAGCACAAACACATCCACCCCATCCTTCACCCAACCCATCCCCTCCACCTTCGGCGCCGCCGGCCGCGTCAGCGGACGAAACGACCAGGGCCGCTCCTCCGCCGCCGGCGCCGGCGCCAAAAGCGCAGCCCAAGCCGCGAAGGCAAGCAGTTGAAAGGGGGGGCGCCGCATGGCGAGTGGAATGATTCATAGCGGAACCCTGCGCCGAAAGCAAAGTTTCGGAACACCGGCTTCCAGCCTGTGCGATCCGCAGGCATCCCGCCACCCGCTGGCGCCTACGTCGCCAGGACTTCAGCACCCCACGTCGTGACGAGTCTTTCGTACTCCTCCTCATTTCGCCGAAGGGCGTCCTTGCAAACTCGCTCCCGCTCGCGCGCGCCCTCGAATCCTCGATCGCCTTTCACCAAGAGCTCCTGGATTTCGAGCCGCAGCTCAAACTCCTCGTCGATCAGGTGCTTTCTTTCGTTCCAATTGGAATCGAGCCCGTTTTCACATTCGTTCACATCCGCGCTCTCGATTTTTCGTTGTTCCATTGGCTACACTACGCTCGCGGCGTCCGCATAGCGAGGGCAATCGCGGAGTATCGGCGCGGCTCCCGTCTTCCTAGTCTCCCAGCACCTACTCCGACAACGCGTGCGAGATAGCCGCATTGAGCAGCTCGTACCCATCCTCGCCCAGATCCGCATCGCAATCGACGATCCCCGCGCCGTCCCAAGTCCCTTCCCCGGCCCGGAGCCAGCGCTCATGGTCCTGGTAGGAGATGTCCACCACGCCCTCCTCCACGGCGGCCCGGTAGGTTTGGCCGGTCGCGGTCGTGATGAGCACGGGCTCATCGAGGGAGATATCGGTATGGGAGCTCATGATAGTGGTCCATGCCAGTACACCATCCCGCGGGAAAGTGCCCGCGATTCCTACAGGAACTGTTTCTCCGTGTGGTCGCGTTTGAATCGGCTCACTGGCTCACTGAACTCTGGCTCACTGAACACTGCCACCCCCCCGCCTTCCACGCTTCCCTTTTCCCCCGCGCCCTGCCGAGAATGCGCCACTCCCTGCCTATGTCTCTCCATCCGCCTACGGTCGTGATCGAAAATGTGGCTCCGCTGATCGATGGCGGGCGCTACCCCATCAAGCGCGCGGTCGGCGAAGACCTCATCGTCGAGGCCGATGTCTTCAAGGACGGGCACGATGTGACCTCGGCGGTGCTGAAGTGGCGCAAGAAGGGCGACGCGCGCTGGCACGAGACGCCAATGGCGCCGGTCCCGAACGGCATGGACCGCTGGCGGGCCACCTGTTCGCTCTTCGCAAACACCACCTACGAGTACACCATCGAGGCTTGGGGCGATTTTTTCCGCTCCTGGCAGCACGAGTATTCCACGAAGTTCAAGGCGGCGCTCGATGACCTGAAAAGCGAGACCCTGGAGGGCGCGAACTTCGTCGAGAAGGGATCGGCGCTGGCGGCCGAGCGGGGGCAGAAACACGACGCCGAGCGGCTGCACGCGATCGCCGAGCAGATTCGCGCCGGCACGCCCGCGCAGGTGAACGAGATCGCGCACTACGGCGAGCTCGAGGCGCTGATGACCGCCTACGCGGACCGCTCGGAGGCGTGCGAGTTCGTGCTGAATCCGCCTGATTTGCAGCAATTCGTGCCGGGGCTGGCAGCCGCCGCGGCGCCGGTGGAAAAGAAAGGCGGTAAACGTGTGCGCGCGGCGGAGACCCCCACCGCGCTCGCCGCGCAGGCCGGCCCGAAATCGCGCTACCCGGAGGTGTACGTCGACCGCGAGCGCGCCCTCTTCTCGCAGTGGTACGAATTCTTCCCGCGGAGCGCCGAGGGCCGCGGCGACAAAGGCTCGACCTTCCGCGATTGCCTCCCGCGCATCGACGATGCGAAGGCGATGGGCTTCGACGTGATCTATTTCCCGCCGATCCATCCGGTCGGCGTTACCGCGCGCAAAGGCCGCAACAACTACGTGAAGTGCGAGCCCGGCGAGCCCGGGCGTGCCGTACGCGATCGGCAACCGGCACCAGGATTGCCCGAACGGCGGCGGCCACAAGGATGTCGCGCCGGAGCTCGGCACGCTCGAGGATTTCGACTGGCTCGTCGCCGAGATGAAAAAGCGCGGCATGGAGGTGGCGCTCGATTTCGCGATCAACTGCTCGCCCGATCATCCCTACGTCCACGAGCACCCGGAGTGGTTTTACCAGCGGCCCGACGGCACGATCAAATACGCCGAAAATCCGCCGAAAAAATATCAGGACGTCTACCCGATGAATTTCCACAACCCGAATTGGCGGGCGATGTGGGAGGAGCTGACCAGCGTCATCCAGTTTTGGTGCGAGCACGGCGTGCGCATTTTCCGTGTCGATAATCCGCACACCAAGCCCGTGAGCTTCTGGGAATTTCTGATCACCAAAGTGCAGTTGCGCTTGCCCGATGCGATTTTCCTCTGCGAGGCCTTCACCCGCCCGAAGATGATGAAGGCGCTGGCGAAGGCCGGCTATACCCATAGCTATACCTACTTCACCTGGCGCAATACCAAGGCCGGGCTCACCGAGTATTTCACCGAGCTCACCCAGACCGATATGCGCGAATACTTGCGCGCCGAATCTTTGGCCGAACACGCCGGACATTCTGCCCTTTTTCCTCAGCAAGGCGGCCGCGCCGCCTTTCTCATCCGCGCCATGCTCGCGGCCACGCTTTCCTCCGTTTACGGCATCTATTCCGGCTTCGAGCTCTGCGAAAACGCCGCGCTGCCTAATAAGGAGGAATATTACGACAGCGAGAAATACCAATGGAAGGAGCGCGATTGGGACTTGCCCGGCAACATCAAGGATCACGTCACCAAGCTCAACGCCGCCCGCTGCGAAAACCGCGCCCTCCAGCAATATAGCAATCTCCGCTTTCACGTTTCCGAAAACGACCAGGTCCTCTTCTACTCGAAGACCACCCGCGCGCTCGATAACATCCTGCTCATCGTCGTCTCGCTCGATCCCTGGCACGCCCGCGAGACGCACATCCACGTCCCCGTCGGCGACTTCGGCTGGCTGGAAGGCGATAGCTACCAAGTCCACGATCTCCTCAGCGACGAACGCTATCTTTGGAGCGGCTCCCGCAATTTCGTCCGCCTCACCCCCGAGTGCCCCTCCCACATCTTCCGCCTTCGCCGCTGGGTCGGCCGCGAGCAGGACTTCGATTACTTCATGTGACCTGGCCCCAACTCCTCTGCGCCGAGCGCCTCGGCCGCGAGCGCCCGCTCCAGCGCCGCCACCCCGCCCGCTCGGAATATCGTCGCGACTCGGACCGCATCACCTTTTCCACCGCCTTCCGCCGGCTCCAGGACAAGACGCAGGTCTTCCCCCTCGCCGAAAACGACTACGTCCGCACCCGGCTCACGCACAGCCTGGAAGTCGCCAGCGTGGCGCGTTCGCTCGGCTCGCGCGTGGGCGGCGAGATTTGCGCGCGCCACGGGCTCGAGGGCTTTCACGGCTCCGATTTCGGCGAGATCGTTTCTGCCGCGGCGCTGGCGCATGATCTCGGCAATCCGCCCTTTGGCCATTCAGGTGAAGATGCCATCCGCCATTGGTACGCGACTTCGCCCACGGCGAAAGCCGCGCGGGAAAGCTTCACCTCCGCGCAGCACGCCGATTTCCAGCGCTTCGAGGGCAACGCGCAGGGCTTCCGCCTCATCACGCGCCTGCAGATGCCCGATAACTCCGGCGGCCTGCAGCTCACCTGCGCCACGCTCGGCGCCTTCACCAAATACCCGCTCGAATCCCAGGTGCCCGACCGCGCCATCCATCGCGGCGCCAGCTCCAAAAAGTTCGGCTTCTACCAAAGCGAGCGGGATCACTTTGCCGAGGTCGCCGAGCGTTGCGGCCTCCTCCGCCGCACGCCCGAGGCCGCCTGGTGGTCGCGCCATCCGCTCGCCTTCCTCGTCGAAGCCGCCGACGACATCTGCTACCGCGTCGTCGATTTCGAGGACGGCTGCCGCCTCGGCCACCTGCACTATCCCGAGGTCGAGGCCGCCTTCCTCTCGCTCATCGAAGAATCGCAGCGCCCCACCCGCCTCGCCTCCGCGCACAGCGATGCCCGCCGCGTGCAGATCCTGCGCGGCATCGCCATCGGCTGCGCCATCGAGGCCTGCGCCGAGGCCTTCCTCGCGAGCGAGGAGGCCCTGCTCGCCGGCGAGTTCGATCAGCCGCTCATCGAGGCTACGCCGCAGCGCGATGCCTGGCAGCAAATCCAGACGCGCTCCGTCGAGTCGATCTACGCCACCCCGCGCGGCGTCGAGATCGAGGCCGCCGGCTTCGAAGTGCTCGGCGGGCTGCTGGAAATCTTCGTCTCCGCCCTAAACGACGCGGCTCGCGGCGCCGTCACCTCCACCCGCAGCCGCAAGCTCCTCCAGCTACTCCCCGCCGAAAACCTGGGCCCCGGCCGCAAGCCTGATGCCGACCCGTACACGCGCCTTATGAAGATGACCGACTTCGTCTCCGGCATGACCGATTCCTACGCCGTTTCGCTCTACCGAAAGGTGCGGGGAATCTCGCTGCCCGGCGCCCGATAGCGCGGGCAATTCCTCACCTTGCTTAAAAGCCGTTATCGGCGATAATACGCCCCGAAATGTTTCGGCGGCGCCTCATGGGTACCGGGTGGCTTCGGGTGCTCGGGCTGCTGCTCGCGGCCGGGGCAGCCGCGCGTGGCGCCGTCACCACCGACGGCTCGCTGCCGGGCACTTCCGGCCGCGCGCTGAGCGGACCGAATTTCGTCATCCCGCAGCAGCTCGGCGCGGACCGGCTCGGCCTGAAAGTGGGCGCGAATCTCTTCCACTCTTTCCAGGAGCTAAACCTCGCCACCGGCGAAAGCGCCACCTTCACCGAGCTGCAGGATGTGGAGAATGTCATCGCCCGCGTCACCGGCGGCCCTTCCTCGATCGACGGCAAAATTTCCTGCGCGGCGAACCTCTTCCTCTTGAATCCGCAAGGGCTCATGTTCAAGGAAAACGCCACGCTGGACGTCACCGGCTCCTTCACCGCGACTACCGCAAACTTCCTGCGGCTCGGTGGTGATGGCCGCTTCGCCGCGGCCCTTGGCGACGAGAGCGCGCTCACGTCCTCGCCGGTGAGCGCGTTCGGTTTCACGGGAACGCCGGCGGCCATCAGCGCGACGGGGAGCAATCTCGCGGCGCCGCAAGGTCGATCGCTGCAGCTCGTGGGCGGTGGGATCAATCTCAGCGGCGCGCAGTTGACTGCGCCGGGCGGGAAAATTGCCCTGGCCAGCGCCGCTGGGCCCGGCGAGCTCGGCCCCGATTTCAAGCCGCTGCGCCGCATGGGCGCGGTGAATATCACCGGCGGCTCGCGCGTGGATACCTCCGGCGAGCAGGGCGGCGCCCTGGTGATCCGCGGTGGGCAGCTTGCCGTGCTGAACAGCCGCGTCGCTTCCACCACTACCGGCGCCGGGCGCGGCGGGAAAATGGATGTGCGGGTGCGCGGCTCGGCGATGGTCGGCTTCAATGGCCGCATCGTCACCACCACCTCCGGCGCGGGTCAGGCGGGCGATGTGGATGTGCGCGCCCTGCGCCTGGAGATCGGGTTCAATTCGGTCGTTGGGAGCCAGGCCACTTCGACTGCCTCTGCGACCGCTCGCGCGGGCCGAGTGCAGGTGCGCGCGGGCGATCTTGCAATTCACAGCGAGAGCTCCATCTCCGGATCCACCTTCGGCCTGGGGCAGGGGAGTCTCGTCGATGTGAACGCGCGGGCGCTCTCGATCCGCGGCGATTCGAGCCCCATCGCGACGGGCATTTTTTCGAACACCAATGCCAGCGGCGCGGGCGGCGCCGGCGGCAGTGTGCGCGTGCAGGCGGATGCGATCCGGCTGGCCCAGGGAGGGATCATCTCCACCGATACGCGCGGCCTCGGCACCGGCGGCGACGTGACCGTTGCCGCGGACGGGATCGTCATCGATGGCGGGGGCTCGACGAATAAGACCGGCATTTTCGGGGATACGATTTCGCAGGGCGCGGGCGGGCCGGGCGGCGATGTGAACGTGCGCGCGGGCCGGCTCGACATCGTGAAGGGCGGCCTCATCTCCACGAAAACGCTCGGGCTCGGCGCGGGCGGCAATACCGTGGTGCAGGCGCAGGTGCTCACCATCGCGCGCCAGGGCTCGGCGCTCTTCACCGGGATCGCCGCCGATAGCCCACTCGGCGGCTTGCGCGGCCCGGCGGGCGACGTGCGCGTCGCGGCCGATTTCATCCAGCTCCTCGGCGGCGGCCAAATCTCCTCCAACACCTTCGGCCTCGGCCGCGGCGGCAATGTGAGCGTCACCGCCACCGATATCCTCATGACCGGCGCCGGCCGCGTCTTCTCCAATATCTCGGCGGACAGCGTCTCGAAAGAAGCCGGCGGCCGCGGCGGCGATGTGCGCGTGGAGACGCAGACGCTGCAACTCCTCGGCGGCGCGCGCATCTCCGCGAATACCTTTGGCCGCGGCGATGGCGGAGACGTGCTGGTGCTCGCGGAAAAAGGGACCTTCAACCTGGGCGATAGCGTCGCGTTCACCGGCGTCTCCGCGGAGAGCGCGTCCCTCAACGAGCCGGGTCGCGGCGGCAGCGTGCGCGTGGAGATCGGCCGGCTCGCGCTGCTCGGCGGCGCCGGCATCATCGCGAATACGCAGGGGCCCGGCCTCGGCGGCGACATCGCGGTGCGGAGCGACACACTCTCGCTTTTCGGCGGCAGCCGCATTTCGGCGGAGACTTTCTCCACCGGCCGCGGCGGCAGCATCGTCCTCGAAGCGGGCGATCTGGGCATCGGCGGGCGGCGGGGCCTGGAGGTGAGCGGCATTTTCTCCGGCAGCCGCGCGACCGGCATCGGCGGCCCTGGCGGACGCATGGAAATCTCCGCCGGCACGCTGCGCCTTTCCGATGGCGGCTCCATCGCGGCCACCTCCAGCAGCACCGGCCCCGGCGGCAGCGTGCGCATCGTGGCCAACGAGGCGAGGCTCGGCAGCGGCGCCACCATCGAGGCGTCGGCCACCGGGCCTGGCGTGGCGGGAAGCGTGGCGCTCGCCGTGCGCCAGCCGCTGCTCATGGAAGGCGGCAGCGCGGTGCGCACCGCCTCGGCGGTGAGCAGCGCCGGGACCGTGGAGATCAGCTCCGCCACCGATATTTTCATGCGCGACAGCAGCGCCAGCGTGCGCGCCACGCAGGGCGACGCCGGCACGCTCACGGTGAATGCCGTGCGCATGCTGAAGCTGGAGAATTCCTCGCTCATCGCCGAGGCCGGCCGCAACGGCGGCAACATCTTGATCGATCCGCAATTCGTGGTGCTCGATCGCAGCCTGATCAGCGCCAATGCGATCCTCGGCGCCGGGGGCAACATCCTCATCGTGGCCGATTCCTTCCTCGCCTCCCGCAGCTCGATCACCGCCTCCTCCGAAGCGAGCGTGCAGGGCACTGTGCAGATCAATTCGCCCGAAGCCGATTTCGCCGGCTCGCTCGTGCCGCTCACCGGCGGCCTGCTCGATGCCTCCAGCCAACTCCGCGAGCAATGCGCCCGCCGGCTCGGCCTCGATTTCAGCTCCCTGCTCGTCCTCGGCCGCGGCGGCGTCCCTCCCTCGCCCGCCGATCCCCTCACCAGCGGCAACGCGGCGCCCCCTTAATACTTAATACTTAATACTTAAAACTCGCCCACCCCCATGCTCGAGCTTCTCGAAACCCGCATCGCCCCCGCGACCCTCGGCTTCGGCGCGCAATTGGCCAATGCGCATCATGGCCTGAGCCTGGTCGCGACCGACAATCTCGGAAACATCATCGTCGCCGGATCGTTCGAGCAAACGATCGACCTCGACCTCGACCCAACGACCGTTTTCAACATCACCGCGACGGATGCCACGCAAGGGGATATCTATATCGCCAAGTATTCGCCGCAAGGCGCGCTGCTGTGGAGCCGGGTCTGGGGCGGCGTCGGAGGCGAAGATGCCAACGCCCTGGCAGTCGGACCCACCGGCGATGTTTTCCTCACCGGCGGTTTCTTCGGGCCCACGGCTAATTTCGGCGGCGCGAGCGGCGGCCTCACCAACGAAGGCATCGGCGATGTTTTTCTCCTGAAGCTCAAAGGCGCCGATGGCACGCCCGATCCTGCCTTCGATGGCGACGGCCAGCTCAGTTGGGGCGGCGCCAACGCGGCCGACATCGCACGCGCCCTCGCCGTCGATTCGCAGAATCGCGCCATCGTCGGGGGCCAGTTCGGCAGCTCCGGCGCGCGCTTCAATAATACCGGCACCGGCGTCACCGCCACCGGCGGCGTCGATAGCTTCGCCTTCCGTGTCGATGCTGCCGGCGCGCCCGATCTCACCTTCAACGGGGCTAACGGCGCGCAAGTGTTCAATATTGCCGGCTTCGACCTGATCAGTCGCGTGCGCGTGGATGCCGCCGATAACGTCTTCTATCTGCAAATGAAGCAGAGCGGCAATATCGATCCGATTGTCTATAAGCGCAGCGGCATCGATGGCTCTCCGGTCACCGTCTTCAACAGCGGCGGCACTCTCCAGGGCCTGCCGCAGGCGCCGAATGGCTCGAACATCGCGCAGAGCGCGGATCTCGCCCTGGATGGCAACGGTAATCTCGTCGTCGCCGTCCGCACGCTCGGCACCTCCGGGCTCGGGCTCGCCCTCTCCAAACGCAGCGCCATCACCGGCGCGCTCGATCCCAACTTCAATGGCGGCGCCGATCTGGCCCTCACCACCCCCGCGCTCTCGGTCGCCCTCGCCACCGATCCCAATTCCAATATCTATCTTGCCGGCCAGGTGAGCATCTTGGTGCCGGATAATGTCCGGCACTATGTCTCGCGGCTCACTCCCGAGGGCATCCTCGATCCTACCTTCGTCAAGGGCGGCACTTCCATCTTTGGCGGCGCGGATAAGTCCGGGGAAAACTTCCTCTTCGATACCGGGCTGGCCATCGATCCCGCCGGCAACCTGCTCCTCCGCAGCGCCTATGTCGGGCTTCCCGATCTCGACCCGCTCGGCGGCGTCCTGAAGCTGCCGGTGCGCCCCTCCGTCACCGCGGTGGGCGAGCTGTTCGAGGGTTTCATTCTTCGCCTCGACCCCTTTGGAATCGATCAGGACAACCCGCTCCAGTTCAACGACGCGAATGGCGACGTGATCAATGTTGCGCTCAGCGGGCCGGGCAATGCCCACTACCAATTGGCGGGCGGCGTCACCAACCAGGCGGATCTCGACACGCTGGAGCTTTTCAATACCACGCTCGCGACCAGCCTTACCATTGACTCGATCAATCGCGCGGCAACCACGACCGTGCGGCAGATTTTTACCGACGCCGCGCCGCAAGACGTCGGCCGGATCGCCTTGGCCGACGGCGTCACGCTCGGCGGATCGGCCACCGCGGGGCTGGTTCGCGTCACCGGCCGGCTCAACGCGCTCACCCTCGGCGACGTGGGCCCCGCCAGCCTCATTCGCCTCGGCGAAGCTCTCCCGTACGATCTGCCCGGCGCCGCCTCCGACACGAAGAACAACCGGCCGTCGCTGAATGTCGGCGCCATCCTTGGCCCGGGGGTAATCTTCGACGTCACTGGCGACGGCACGCCGGGCGACACCGGCGGCCTCGGCGGCGGCGGCTTTGGCAATATCGTGATCGGCTCGTGGACTTTTCCGGGCTTCCTCCGCACCACGCAGAGCATCGGCAATTTCACGGTTCAGAACGGCGACTTCTTCGGCGTGCTCGAGGTCGATAAGTTTCACCACGGCACCCTCACGCAGGCCAATGCGGGCAACATGACGATCATGAATGGCGGCTGGGGCAGCAGCGGCACGGAGATCGAAGGCGACGTGCAGAGTTTCAGCGCCGAAGCCTTCCTCGCGGGCGCGACCATCACCGCCGGCACACTCGGCAAGAGCAGTGTGCCCGAGGGCGAATTTGCCGGCACGCTGATCCTCACCGATCCCGATGCGAGTAGCCTGGCCACTTTCGTCGTCGGCACCGATTTCACCGGCAATATCCAGACGGCCGGGCGGCTGAAGAAGCTGAACATCAAGGGCAACTTCACCGGTTCGCTCAGCGCGCAATTTATCGGCAGCATCACCGCGTTTTCGTTCATCGGCACCACCACCGGCGATATGGTGGGCGACGCCACCAAGCATAACATCAATGCCATCGAGGGCCTCGGCACGCTCACCGCGAAATCCGGCACAGTGAAGGATTATGAGATAGATACCACCGAAGTCTTCAAAGGCTTCAATGTAAGGCTAAGCAAACTCACTGGCGATACCGTTGGAATCGATCACGTGAAGATCAAGGCGGCGCGCATTGGCAATATCACGGTGAGTCTTGCCGCGCTCCCGACGGCGACCAGTTTCAGTCTCACGGGTATCGCCGATAGCGAGTTCGTTACCACCGCCACCGGCACGGCCAAAGGCGCGACCGGCTCGATCGGCAATATCAGCGTGACGATCAACGGCGCGGCCGGCGGCGCCTCCGCCATCGGCATCAAGAATACCAGGTTCGACTCGCTGGTGGAGGCCGCCGAGTTCGGCACGAACCTCGCCTCCACGGTAAACGCCCTCGGCAAGATCACCGTGAAAGTGATGAAGCAAGGAGGCGCCACGCATGGCCTCGATCACGTCACCTTCATGGGCGACACCATCGGCGCCACCAGCGTCATGGTCTCGCCCGCCGTCGGCGGCGTGAGCGCGCAGGCCCTCGAGACGGTCGCCTTCACCGCGCGCAAGACAGTCGGCAGCATCACCGCCGGCGGAACCGCTCTGCTCAACGCGCAGGCCACCGACCTGAAAGTTTGGTCCGGCGGCACGATCGGCAATATCAACATCAGCGCCAAAACCACCGCGCTCGGCCGCGTGGAGGGCGGCTTTATCGCATCTGGCCAGGACTTCTCACTCGCCGCCTCCGACGTAGCCGCCGCACTCCGCGCCTCCGCCATGGGCGCCCTCACCTTCTCCGGCGATGCGCGCAGCCTCACCATCGTCTCCGGCGCCAGCATCGGCGCGATCACGGTCGGCGGAAACTTGAAGGATTCCCAAATCGTCGCCGGCGCCGTCCTCGGCGCCGACAAAGCCATCGGCGGCAGCGACGATGTCTACCATCAGTCCGTCAAGATCGCGAGCCTCACCATCAAGGGCAATATAGACAAAGGCTCCGTCAGCGCCGGCATCAATGCGGTGAACGGCATCTTCGGCGACGGCGACGATCTCCTCGCCCCCACTGCCGGCACGCAGCCAGGCCCCAGCTCGATAGGCGCCATCCGCCTCTCCCAAGGCACCCTTTCTCCCACCGCTCCCGCCCTCGCGCACACTCATGCCATTCAAGCCGGAGCCATCGCCAAAGTCATCATCGGCACAGCCCCTCCCGCCACCGATTTCACCAATCCCATCCTCCTCGATCTCACCGGCAACGGCGAAGACGCCGATGATGTGATCGTCCGCCTGCGCTGATTCCCCGCCTAGTAGATCTTGATGTACGCCTTCTTCCGCAGCTTGGCCACCCACTCCTCCTGCTGCCGCTGGCGCTCTTCCTGAATGAGCTTCTTTTCGATTTCGTCGCGGAGCTCGCCGAAGGGCTTGGTTTGGGCGCCTTTGCGGGCTTCGCAGTAGAGCAGGTAGTAGTTGCCCGTGATGTCGAGAATCTTGCTGATTTCGCCGGGCTTGAGGCCGAAGGCGACCTTGGTCAGCGTCTCATTGAGGGTCTTGCGATTGATCCAGCCCCAGTCGCCGCCCTCTTCCTGGTTCGAGCCCTCGGAGTACATGCGCGCGAGATCGGCAAAGGCGGCGCCGCTGACGATTTTCTCCCGGATTTCCTGCATCATCTTAAGCCGGTTGTCTTCGTCGCCGCCGCCTTTTTTCATCACGAGCATGCGGAGCTTGAGCTGCTCCTCGGCGGTGTATTCGGCGCGATGGGCATCGTAGTACTCGCGGATTTTCGGCTCGCCGACGAAGATGGTGCTCTTGAGCTGCTGGCCGCGCATCGCCTGGACGATGATCTTTTCCTCCTCGAGCTGGCGGAAGCGCTCGAGGGTGTAGCCCTGCGCCGCGAGCGTGCGGATGAACGCGGATTTGTCGCCGCCGAACTGCTCGCGCACGATCGTCTCCACGTGCTCATCCACCACGTGGGGCGGGATGTTGGCGCCCTTTTCCTTCATCTTCGCAAACTCCTGCAGGATCAGCTGCCGGTTGATGAGATCGTTCAGCGCGGCGAGCCGGATCTCTTTGATCTTCTCGACGAGGGCCTCGCCCTTGAGCGATTCGCGGGCGACCTTCTCCTTGGGGCCGACGAGATCGCGCACCTGCGAAAAGGTGATCACCTCGTTGTTTACCACCGCGGCGATGCCATCCAGCACCTCCTGCGCGCCGGATTTCCCGGCGGAAAGAAGCAGGGCGATGGCCAAAAGGCCAAAGCAGAGGAAGGAGCGAATCAGACGGCGGGACATGGAGCGGGCGGGCGGGTGAAAAAGGTGGCCAAAGGTAGGGAGCAACGGGCGCGAGTCAAGGCCGGGCACGCCGGAAGGCGCGGCCGGCAGGGGCGTTCGCGTGAAGGTGCAGAGTGCGGGTTGACCCTTGCGTGCTGGCCTGCAGGGCCAAAAAAGCATTGCCATGCGCGATCGGTGCATGATAGGCGTGAGGAGTCTCGCCGCACCCGCAGTGAGGCATCTCCCCGGGGCACCCATACCAACCCGAGCATGCCTAAGAAAACCACCACCATTACTCCGAAACCCGCGCCGTTTGCCCCTGCGCCGGCTCCCGCGCCCGCGGCCCCGGCGGTCGCCGCCAAACGTCCCGCCGCCAAGCCTGCTGCGAAGGCCGCGCCCGTCGCGAAACCAGCCCCGGTTGCAAAAACGCCGGCCCCGGCCTCCAATGGAACCGCGCCCGCGGCGGCGCCGAAGATCGCCCCAACGCCGGTGAAGGCCGCGGCCAAAAAGGCGCCCGCGCCCGCTCCGGTGGCCCCTGCCGCGAAGCGCGCTCCGGGCAAGCGGAAATCGGCGCCGCTCGCGCCTCCGACGACCGAGGAGATCGCCCTGCGCGCCTACTTCATCTCCGAGAAGCGCCAGGCGGAAGGCCGTCACGCCGATCCGAGCGAGGATTGGGTGGAAGCCGAGCGCCAGCTTCTCGCGGAGCGGGCGTAGTCCCGGCTCGCCGCTTCATGCTTTCTTCCGAACCTTACCGGCAACTCGCGGCGGCGCTGCGGGAGCGCCGCGCGGTGATCGCCGATCGTGAACTGTACGCGCGGGACCCCGCGGGGCATCTCGCACAGCTCCAAGGCGTCTCCGAGCGCATTACCACGCTCGCCGGGGCGCTGCCGGGGCCGGTCGATCCGCAGCTCCGGCATTATTTGGAACGGTGCAGCTTTGATAAGGCGCTCGCGTTTGTCGAAGGTGGCGGCGAGTAAGGCAGTGAGCCAGAGCCAGTAGCCGGCCGGGATTTGCTGGAGGCAATCTCGGCGGTTGGTGTTTACTCTTCGCGGTTTACTCCTTTACTTCACGCATGCTCACCGCCGCCGCCCCCCGCACTACGCCCAAGGGGCGCTGGCACGAGGTGTTTGCGTCGCCGGGCGTGCCGAGGCCGGCCTACGCGCAGTTGGTAAGCCATCTGCTGGAGCTGCCGGCGCCGACGCGCCGCGCCCTGCGCGAGCACATGGCCGCGACCCTGCGCGAGATGGGCGTGGCTTTCAATTTCGCGCGCGCCGACCGGCCGCAGGCGCCGCCGTGGAATTGCGACCTTCTCCCGCACGTGATCGAGGCGGTGGAGTGGGACCACATCGAGCGCGGGTTCCAGCAGCGGCTGCGCGCGTGGGAGGCGTTCCTCGCGGATGTCTACGGCGAGCGGGCCATCCTGCGCAAGGGAGTGGTGCCGGTCCACGCCGTGCTCGCGAGCAGCAATTATCAGATCGCCGCGCGCGGTTTGCCGCGGCCCCGCGGCTCGTTCCTGCATCTGTGCGGGCTCTGCCTGGCGCGCGACGCCTCCGGCTCCCTCACCGTGAAGCAGCATTCATTCGGCCATGCCGAGGGCATCTCGTACATGGTGCAAAACCGGCGCGCGCTGGCGCGGGTGGCGCCCGAGCTTTTCACCGGGTTTGCGGTGCAATCGCTGGCGGAATCGGCCGTGCTCATCCTCGAGCAGTTCCGCGCGGCCGCCCCGCCGCACGTGGACGACCCCCGCGTGGTGCTGCTTTCCCCGAGCGATTCGGGCGCCACCACGCCGCAGCTCAGCTTTCTCGCCCGGCGCATGGGCGTGGCCATGGTGCAGGGCGGCGACCTCATCGTGCTGGATGATCGCGTCTACCTGAAAACCGTCGGCGGGCTCGACCCGGTGGACGTCATCTATAACTCGGTACCGAACGACCGGCTCGATCCGCTCGTCTTCCGGCGCGATTCGCGCGACGGCGTGGCGGGGCTGGTGCACTGCCTGCGCAAGGGCACGCTCTCGCTGGTGAACGCCGTCGGCAGCCAGTTGGCCGACGATGCCAGCCTGCTGCCCTTCGCGCCGCAAATCATCCGCTTTTACCTGGGCGAAGCGCCGATCCTCCCCTCGATCCCGACGCTCTGGCTGGGCGACCTCGACCAGCGCGAGCTGGCGCTGAGCCGCCCGGAAACGTGGCGCATCCGCCGGATCGCGCGGGATACGCACATGATCGCCGACGCGCACAACCGGGCCCGAGCACGACCCCAGTTTCCTGGAAGACGTCCGCCGCGAGCCCGGCCGCTATGTGGCCCAGCCGCGCTCGTGCGAAGCGTCGACCCTCTGCTTCAGCCGATCCCGCCCGCGCGAGTGCCAGCAGGACCACATCGTTTTCGCGGTGCGCTCGAATGGCGGCTTTGCCGTTCTGCCCGGCGCGCTCACGCGGCTGCACGATCCCGAGTCGAAAGGCGACGTGGATGACACGAACAGCAAGGACACCTGGGTGCTGGCGGATTCCGTGGCGCAGCCGGCCGCGGCGCGGGGGACCCGGCGGCATGGCGTCGAGTCCCATCCGCCGCGGCAGGTGATGAGCCGCGTGGCGGACTCGTTTTACTGGATGGGCCGCTACCTGGAGCGCGCGTACCACCAGGCATACCTGATCAACGTCATCGAGACGCTCGAAACGGAGGAGCTGAACTCCGCCGAGCGGAAGCATTACCGCCCGATCTGGAACCGGCTGCTCCCGCCGCTGGAGCGGAGCGCCGGCACCAGCCGCCGCTCGATCACCACGCGCCTCGATCGCTACCGGCTCGTGCTTTTGCCGGAGGCGGGCTCGGTGGCGCGGACCTTCGAGCGCGCGGTCTCGAATGCCGAGGCCATGCGCGACAGCATCAGCCCGGAGGCGTGGGCCACGCTCACGGAGCTGCAGACCGTCTTCCGCAATGCGCGCTACCGCAAGGGCGTGCCGGAGGCCGAAGCGTGCGGATCACGCGGCGCGTCGCCGATCTCGCCACGCGCCTGATCCCGCAGTTTTTCGCCATCGCCGCGTATACCATGCTGGCCGATGACGGCTGGCGCTTCTGCGTCACGGGCCAGATGCTCGAGCGCTCGATCATCACGGCCAATTCGGTGGTCTCGATCGGCGGCTCGCTGGCTGGCGGCGCACGCACCGATCCGCTGCAGGCGGAGGAGATCGAGCTCAGCGCGCTCTTGCGCCTCCTCGGCACCCGCGACGCCTACCGGCGCATTTACCAGACGCGCGCCGAGCCGGTGCACGTGCTCGAGCTGCTCTGGCAGCACCCCGAGGCGCCGCGCAGCGTGCGGCATTGCCTGGAGCTGTGTGAAGATTCGCTAAGGCCCTCAATTTCGCTATCGCGCGACGCGGAAATCGCCACCGGCGCGGTCGCCGCGATCGAGGAGGTGCGGCACCGAATGTTGCGCGTCGACTGGAGCACGCTCGTGCCGAGCCAGCAGGATGAGGATGAAATCGCCGACGTGAAATCCGCCCCCCGCCAAGCCAGGGCGCAGGAGCTGCCGAAAGTGCAGGGGCAATTGCTCACCGCGATCCTGGGCCTGCACACGCACATCTCGGATAGCTTTTTCAATCACCAGTCGCGGATCGCGGGAGCCGCGCAGCCGTTGTTGAAGGGGTTTTAGGGGGCGGGAATTGCCAGCGCCGCGCGCTGCTTTACCCCGTAAAAACACCGACGGGAAACTCCCTCAGCAAGTTCCCCACCTTCATTTCCTCCCCCTGCAGCTCCGCCCCCGTGAAAACATTTTTCCACGTCCCGCCGGCCTGGAGCGCCGTATCCCTCCAAAGATCCCCCACCGGCGGAAACCCGATTCGCGCGCTGAGCCGCGGCACGCACACGAGCAGCTTTGAGTTCCCCTCGACCCGCTGAAACGCAATCACCGAGCCCGCAAACTCGCCGCTCACCGGCACCGGCTCGTAGCTCCCGTTTTGAAAGAGAGACGGCTGCGCGCGGCGCAGGTGCAGAAGCGTGCGCGTGACGAACATTTTCACCCGGCCATCAGTCCATGACCCGAGCAGCTCCGAAGCCGCGGGCTGCTCGCCAAGGCCTTCCAGCACCCGCCGCCGATGCTCGTAATCGACCGGGCGGCGGTTATCGGGATCCACCAGCGAAAAGTCCCACAGCTCGTTGCCTTGGTAAAAATCCGGCACGCCGGGCGCCGTGGATTTCAGCACGAGCTGCGTGAGCGAATTGATCGCGCCGAGCTGCGCGATGCGCGTGACGAACGGCACGAACGGGGTTAGAAAACGCGCGTTCTTTTTGCGCTCCAGGATGGCCGCGACGAACTCGGTCACGGCCTGGTCCCAGGCCTGGTTCGGGTCGATCCAGGAGCTGTTCACCTTGGCCTCGTGCAGCGCCTTGATCATGTAGGCCTGGATTCGCTGCACGTAAGTGTCGAACGGGTACTGCTCCGCCGCCTCCGCGGGCGCGCCCTCGAGCAGCTCCAGCGGCCAGCTTCCGACCAGCGTCTGGTAGAGCAGGTACTCTTCGTTCGGGCTGGGCGCGACTTCGCCGTCGACCATGCGCAGGTATTTGCGATTGGCGGTCTGCCAGCGCTTCACGGTTTGCGCCCACTCGCGCGGCAGCTCCGAGAGCGCGGCGATGCGGGCGCGCACATCCTCGCTGCGCTTCGTGTCGTGCGTGGAGGTGGCCAGCATCGAGTGCGGAAACTCGGCCAGCCGCGCGGAGTTTTGCGCGTGGAAGGTCTCCAGCGCGGCGCCGAAGACGCCCGGCTCGCCGCCCACTTCGTTCAGTGCGATCAGCCGGTGGTAATTGTAAAAGGCGGTGTCCTCCACGCCCTTCGCGGTGATCGGCCCGCTGCACTGCTGGAATTTCATCACGAACTCGCGCCGAGCTTCTTCGTCCACCGGATGCGCGTTGTTGGGCGGCGGGAGCAGCACCTCGCGCAGGAAGTCGAAAACCGAGCGCTCGATCGCCGGATTGCGTCGGCGGGCCATGGCGATCGCCCGATCGATCACCTTCCGGCCCGCGTCCGACGCCACGCCATCGGGCGTGATGTAGGTGCGGTAAACCGGGAAGCAGGCGATCACTTCGCGCACCGCCGCGGTGAGCGAGTTCAGCGTGAAATCGCGGTACCAGCGGGTTCGTTTCGGAGAGCCTGTTGAGCAGGTGCCCGAGCACGTTTACCTCGCTGGCCATCGCCAGGCGCATGACGAGCAGCTTCGATTCGTACACCAGCGTCTCGAACCGCTCGTGCGCGCCGATGAACCGGCGGTAGGTCTCACTGAAGGCCTTGTGCGCGCCGTGGTCCACCAGCACCGCGTTGGCCTGGTTCGCAAACTCGTACCCGGTGGTGCCGTGCACCGGCCAGTCGGCCCGCAGATGCTCATCGAGCGCGAGGATCTTTTCCACCACGAGGTAGAGTCCGCGCTCCGTGTGGTTCGGCAAGCCCAGCACCTGTGCGTATTTCGCCTGCAGATTGTGCAGGTACTCGCGCGGGTGGTAGAGGCCATCCACGTGGTCGATCCGCAGCCCCTGCACCGCGCCACGCTCGATGAGCTGAAAGGTGAGCTTGTGCGCGGCCTCGAACACTTCCGGCAATTCCATGCGAATCGCCGCGAGCGAGTTGATATCGAAAAAGCGCCGGTAATTGATCTCTTCGCCCGCCACGCGCCAGTAGCTGAGGCGATAATTTTGCGTGCGCAAGAGCGCGTCGAACGCCTCCATCGATTGCCGGTCGCCCGGCACTTGCATCTCCGCCACCGCCTGGCGGATCGCCAGGCAAAGCGGCTCCAGTTTTTCCGACAGCGTGCGCAGCCGGCGCTTGATGATGAGCTGCTCGCGCGAGCGCACCGCGGTCTGGTCGCGGTCGCGCGTGGTGGAGGGCGGCAGATGTTCGATCGCCGTGATGATGCTCTCGAATTCGAGTTGTTCCTCCTCCGGGATGCGTCCGCGCACCAGCGTGTCCGCGCGCTGGAGCACCGGCTTGAGGCTGCCCGGATCGACCGGCAGCACCGTCTCCCAATAGTGGATGGTAAAAATGCCGTCGACGAACTGCAGCTTGAGGTCGCCCTTATCGAGGATTCGCCCGTACTGGTCGCCGAGGATGGGGAGCAGCACCTTGTGCGCGAGCTCGCGCTTGAGCGGGCGCCAATCGATGTCGAAATACGGCGCGTAAACCGACGCCTCGCCGTGCTCGAGCACGTCCATCCACCAGGCGTTGCTCACATCGGCGATGCCCATGTGGTTCGGCACCACGTCGATGATCAGGCCCAACCCTGAACCCCTCAGCGCACCGTCGAGCGCGTCAAACCCTTCCGCTCCGCCTAGCTCCGGGTTGAGCTGGTTGTGGTCGGTGATGTCATATCCATGGGTGCTCCCCGGCGTCGCCTTGAAGATCGGCGAGGCGTAGACGTGCGAAATGCCCAGCGCCTGCAAATAGCCCGCCAGCTCCGCCGCCTGGCGGAAAGTGAATCCGCGGTGGAACTGGAGCCGGTAGGTGGCCGTGGGGATCGAAGGATGGTTCATGTCTGCGCACTTCCAATCGCAACGCCTCACGCGCCGGACGTGTCCGACCGCAGCACCAGCAGCTCCGGCTGGCCAAAGGCCAAGCTCGGCGTCTCGGGATCGAAGGAGGGCACGCCCGCGCCGCCGAAGCGCGGATCGTTCGTGGAAAGCACCGGCCGCCACTCCCGGCCCTCGGGCAGCGCGCAAATCTCCTCGCGCAAGGCGCCGCGATGCCCGCCGCGCAAATCGCACAAGATCAGCCAGGCGGTCTCGGCCCCGTCGATGCGCATCGCGAGCACGTCCGAGGAGACCGCCTCAAAACGATGGCTTCCGCGCGTGAGCGGCCGGAATTCCGCATGCGCCCGCCGGAGCCGGATGAGCTCGCGATAAAGCCCCAGCACGCGGCCGTGCTCGCCCGAGCTGATCTCTTCCCATTTCAGCTTCGAGCGCTCGAAGGTCTCCGGCGCTTGGGGCGAGGGCACCTCCGCGGCGGGATTGGCGAAGGCATCCTTGAACTCTTCGCGCCGCCCTTTCTCCACCAGCTTTCCGAGCTCCGCGGTGTGATCGGTGAAGTATTGGAACGGCGATGACGCCGCCCACTCCTGGCCCATGAAGAGCAGCGGCGTGTACGGCGCGAGCAGCAGCAGCGCGCTGGCGGCGCGATAGGTGGCCGCGTCCACCAGGTGATTCAGCCGCTCGCCGAGCGCGCGGTTGCCCACCTGGTCGTGGTTCGAGATGCAATAGACGAAGCGCTCCGGTGGCAGCTCGTCGCACGGCGTCCCGCGCGGCTTTTCTTTTCGCTCCACAATCTGCCCGCAGTAGTACCAGCCCTGCCGCAGCACGCGCGCCAGCTCCTGCAAGTCCCCGCTGAAATCGCGACGGTAGACGGACCTCCCCCCGATGATCGCCACCTCCACCGTATGATGGAAATCATCCGCCCACACCGCATCGAGCCCCAGCCCGCCCTCGTCCCGCGGCGACACAAGCTGCGCCTCGTTGCGCTCGTCTTCCGCGACGATGTAGCCGCCGCGCGCGTGCACGATCTCCGCCAGCTCGCGCAGCAGGTGTCTTTCCGAGGCATCGATGATCGCGTGCGTGGCATCGAGCCGGAAGCCGTCCATGTGAAACTCTTCCATCCAGTAGAGCACATTGGATTTGAAAAACTCGCGCACCGGCCCGCTGTGCGCGTGGCCGAAGTTGATCGCGTTGCCCCACGGCGTCTTGTCCTCCGGCGAAAAGTAGTGCGACGAAAAAGCGGTGATGTAATTCCCGTCCGGCCCGAAGTGATTGTAGACCACGTCCAGGATCACCGCGAGGCCGTGCGCGTGCGCCGCATCGATCAGCGCGCGGAAATCATCCGGCGTGCCGTAGCAGCGCGCGGGCGCGAAAAGTTGCACCCCATCGTAGCCCCAGTTGCGCTCGCCCGGAAAATCGGCGACCGGCATGATTTCGATCGCGGTGACGCCGAGCTCGCGCAGATGCGCCAGCCTCCCGATCGCCGCGCGAAACGTCCCCTCCGGCGTGAAGGCGCCGATGTGCAGCTCGTAAATGATCAGCTCGCGAAAGGGCGGCCGCTGCCACGCATGATCCGTCCACGCGAAACCGCGCCCCTCCACCACCGCGCCCGGCCCGTGCACGCCCTGCGGCTGATAGCGCGAGGCCACCGGCGGAAAAACGTGCGTGCCGTCCAGCCGGTACTTGAAAAGCTCCCCCTCGCGGGCCGCCGGGTCGATCCCGCGAAAATACCCATCCTCCTCGCGCAGCAACGGCACCGTGCGCGCCACCGCGCCGCCGCTCGTGTAAATCTGCGCCTCCACCTGCCGGTGTTCCGGCGCCCAGACGCTGAAACGCGCGCCCTGCGCGGTGAGAATTGCGCCTTGTGGAGTAATCATATGGTCCATCTACGCGGGTTTACGCATGACAGCGACAACCTGCGCGGCTGCAAAGTATCAGGGAAAGTCTGAGCGTAACGGCAGGCTTTTGGAATTTATGGATTTGCCCGGTGGATGATGAATTGGGGCGATTTTGTCACCCGCAAAACTCGGGAGTTCTCCGACAAACTCAGTTTCCTGTGCCATGAGCCAGTGGGAGCCGGTAGCAGGCGGCCTCTTTCTCGGTGCGCACAATCAGGAAGGGCGGGGCCAGGGCGGGTGGGTTCCACATCTTGCCGGCCAGGGCGGTGAAGCGGCCGAGCTCTCGCGCGGCTTCCGGGGTGGCTTCCAGCTCCAGCACCTCACCGTTTTCCGCGGTGACGATAAGGAGGTCGCCGGCGAGGATCACTTGCCCGTGGCCGACCCGCTCGCCTTTCCAGCGCGGCGCACCCGAGCCGAGATCGAGGCAGGTAAGCCTGCCGTCATCGAGGCCGTAGAGGAAGCCGTCGCGCAACACCAGGCTCGCGAATTTCGATTTGAGGCGCTGGGAGTGCCAGAGCCGCTCCGGCTTCCAGGCGCCGTCGCCGTCCCGGGAAAGCTCCACTAGATTGGCGCCGGCGCCGTAGCCCGTGGAGACGACGAGCCGGTTCGGAGCCACCACGCGCGGGTCAGTGACGTGTTGCGCCACGGGGGTCCACGGGTAGGTCCAGAGCACTTGGCCATCGGCGGGCTGGTGCGCCGCGACGCCCTGGTGGTTGAAGATGAGCAATTGCGGCACGCCGAGGAGCGTGACCAGTTGCGGTGAGCTGTAGCCGGGCCGCGCCGCACCGGCGGCCCATGCGGGCTCACCACTTTCCGCGCGATACGCGGCGAGCGAGTGACCGGGGCCGCCCGGGTGCACGATCACGAGCCCGTTCACGACCAGCGGAGAGCCGGAGACACCCCATTCCGGCGATTTCGTTCCCGCATCGGCGAGAATGTCGCGTTGCCAGAGCAGCCGTCCGGTGGAGAGCTCCAGCGCGCGCAAGATCCCGGTGGCGCCAAGCACGTAGACTCGCTCTCCGGCGATGGCCGGCGTGGTGCGGGGGCCGATGCCGCCCAGCGAGTTTTCGAAGCGCGCGGGGTGCGCATGCGTCCAAAGCGTCGCGCCGGAAAAAAGGTTGCGGCACACCACCTCTTCGTTGTCGCCGCGCTGCTCCAGGCTGATCGTCCGTTCGCCGGCGATGGCAAAGCCGGCGTAGCCCTCGCCCACCGGGAGGCGCCAGAGTAGCTTCGGCGGATGTGAGTTCCAATCGCGAGCGAGCGCCGGTCCCGGGACGATGCCGTCGCGCGTGGGGCCAAGATACTGCGGGTATCCGGCAAAGCCTTCGGGCAGCCGCGCGCTCTCCGAGGACTCGCCTGCCCGGGCGGCGGGCGGGGCGGAGCCAGCGCTCCAGCGCGGCGTGACGATGGGCGCCAAATCGCCCGTAATCCCGCTAACGCGAAAGAGGGCCCCAGTGACCCCGATAAGACCCGCGATCCCCAGCAGCACGCCGAGCCGCACCTTCCACCGCAGGCGCGAGAAGGCGAGTAGCCAGAGAAGCGCGAATAGAAACCCAACGAGCAAACCGCCCGAGGTCATGAGCACTCGCTGCTGTCGCTGAATGGCCGGTCCCGCCCAAGCCCAGATCAGCCATGCTGCTTCCAGGAGCAAGAGGAGCAACAGCGGCCACCAGCGCGGCTCCTGGGCGCGCGGCGCGGCCAATTGACTTCGCGCCGCTTTTTGGCAGGCAGGATGCCTGTACCACATCACTTCGCCTTCCCAAGCTGCGCCAGGTAGGCGAACAGATCGCGGAGATCTTCGTCGGAAAGGTTGTCGGTGAGCCCTGCCGGCATGAGCGAGCCGATGAATTCCCGCGTGGCCACATCCGCCTGCGCGATGACGTGCTCCATGCCGCCGGGGTCGCGCAAAGTCAGTTCCGAGGCGTTGCCGGCGACGACGATGCCGATGAAGGTGTCGCCCTTTTTCGTGGTGATCTTCACCGTCTCGAAGCCCTCCTTCACCTCGCGCTGCGGCTCGATGACCATGCCGATGATGAACTCCAGCGGCTGCGCGCTCCCGAGCGCGTCGAGCGCCGGCCCGATCTCCCCGCCTTCGTTGCCGATTCGGTGGCAGGTGACGCAGGCGATCTCGGCGCGGCGGTAAACCTCGGCGCCCTTCTTGACATCGCCACGAGTGAGCACCTCGGCGGCGATGCTGCCGGTGACATAGGGCGAGGCGCGCAGGCGGCCATAGATCGGCACCACGGGCGTGCCGGTTTTCTGCGCGACGGGCTTGGCCACCGGCGGCGCGGGATTCGGCTTATCGAGCGTCTTGAGCAGGGCCTTCCACGACGGTTTCCAAGTCTCGGCGCCCCGCGCCAACACCGGCTCCCATTGCGGCTTGAGCACGGCGATGGCGGCGCGGAGGGCGGTCTCGATGAACGGATCGCGCGGCTGCTCGGCGGCGCTGAGGACGACCACCATCGATTCCGCGCGCGGGATATTCCCCGCGGCCACGATGGCCGCGAGGCGCACGCGCGCATCGGCATCGACCGCGAGGCTGGCGAGGTGCTCCAGCGGATCGAACGAGACCGGCAGCCGATCCGCCCAGCGAGCCAGGGCGCCGGCGGCAGCACGCGCGCGCCTCGGGCGTTTTGGCGGCGAGACACGTTTCAGCACCAGCGAAACCTCCGGCGTCTCGTGCGCCTCGAAAACACCGAGCGCCTGCATGAGCGCGAATTCGAAATCGGCCGCGTTGGGATCGAGCCGCTGATACCATTCGCGCAAGGCGCCGCATGACCGTGGCGCTGTCGCCACCGAAGAGCACGCGCTTGGCCTGCTCGCGCGGCCAGCGATCGGCCGAGCGGAGTTGCTCGAAGAGATCCGCGAGCGGCGCGCCGGCGAGCTTCGGCGGCGTGAGCAGCGGCCGGCCCTTCGCGGTGATGCGCCAGATGCGGCCGTGCGCCTTGTCGCGATCGGGGTGGCGGAAGCTCGCCTGGTAGTGGCCGATGATCGGGTTGTACCAATCGCAGACGTAGATGCGCGCCATCGGGGCCGAGCCTCACATCCACCGGCCGGAAGCTGCCGTGCCTGCTCTGGATCAGCGGCGGCAGCGTCGGATGATCGCCGATCTTGAATCCCGCGCCGTCCGGCTCAATGGTGAGCGTCCAGACGGCGTTGTTGATATAGCCGCCCGCGAGCATCAGCCCCTGCCATTTCGGCGGAAAATGTGCGCTCTCGACGATCTCCGGGTTGCTCGTCTTGCGCCCGCGCCCCTGGCTCCAGATCGGTTCGCGCCGCCCGCCCTGGAAGCCGCGGATCATCTCCGGCACGGGATAGATACATGGTGCCGTTATTGCCCGCGACCACGATCGGCTGCGCCCATTTCGTGAAGACCCAGCCCCACGGATTTTGCGGATCGGCCGGCCCGCCGTAAAAGCCATCGAGCCGCTGCTCGCGCGGCCGGTAGCGCCACAGCCCGGCCTAGTCGAGCGTGCTGATGCCCCACGGCGTCTCGACGCGCGAATGCGCGTGCAGCCCCTGGCAAAACACCAGCTCGCCGCCGGGGCTCCACCGGAACGAATTGATGTTCTGATGATTGTCGCCGGTGCCGAAGCCGCGCAGCACCACCTCGCGCTTGTCGGCGCGCCGTCGCCATCCGTGTCGGTCATCAGCCAAAGCTTCGTGCCCTCGCCCACGTAGCACGCCGCGCCGCGGCCCGTTCCCGGCGCGATCTCCAGCCCGGTGGGGATCATCAGCCCGTCCGCGAAGACCGTCGTCTTGTCCGCCTTGCCATCGCGATTCGTGTCTTCGAGCACCACCACCTGGTCCGTCAGGCTCCTCGCCCGGCTTGATCTGCGGATACGTCTTCGAGCCAATCACCCACAGCCGGCCGCGCTCGTCCCAGCGCATCTGGATCGGCTTGATCACGCCCTGCGTCTCATCGGCGAAAAGATTCACCTCGAAACCGGGCGCGAGCTTGAAAGAGGAAAATTCGTCGGCCGGCGAATTGCCGATCTGCGCCAGCGCGGGCGCGGCGAGCGGGAGGAGAGCGAGGAAAGTGAGACGCATTGGGAAAGCTTCAGTGTGGAAAACGTGCGCCCTCAGCGCGGCCCCTGTTGCGCCAGGCTCCAGATTTCCTTCTCCTTGTCCGCGATGAGCGTGAGCCATTGCTTCATCTCCTCCGGAAACCAGCGCTTGCTCGGATCGAGATGATCGCGGCTGCTCGGCTGCACCGTGCGGTCGCCATTGAGGAAGGCCCAGTTCTGCGGACGCGCGTAGTGAAACCAGAGCCGGTTTTTCGCCTGGATCGAATCGGCGAGATTCAGCTCCGAGGTGCTCGTCGGCCCCGCCGGTTTCGTGCCGGCGAGCGCCTGTGCCACCCGCGCCGCGAGCGCCTGCTGGCCGGTATCGTTGAGATGGACCGGATCGCGATACGCAGCAGGCGCGAAGTCCGCCGCATCATCCGGAATGATCACTTGGAGACCGAGCCGCTGCCCGAGTCCGCGGATCGCCGCCGTGTACCCTTCCAGCGCGTGAAAACGCGCGACCCCCGCCGAGCCCGGCGCCGCCGGCGCGGGCCCGAGCAGAATCACGCGCCGCTTCGCCTCGCCGCGCAGACGCTCGATCAGCTTTTCATAAGCCGCCGTGAACTCGCCCACCTTGTCCCGCCCCGCCAGGCTTTCCATCGCGCCAAACTGCGCGATCACCGCCGTCGCACCGACCTCCGCAAGCTGCAGCTCCAGTGTGGGGTAATTCAAATCGCGCGGCTGCTCGAACACCGTATCGCCTTCCCACGCGAGGCTGCGAAACCGGAGCTTCTGCTCCGGCAGGCAGCGCATGAGCTGAAACTCCAGATGCCCCGCCTCCGCCGCCGCCACCATCTCCTCGCCGCCCACCAAGGCCACGACATCCCCCGGCTTCAGCAACGGTTCGGCGGCTGCGGAGGCGAGTAACGAAAGGAGAACGAGGAACGATTTCACGAGAGGAAGTACGCGACGCTACACTGACCCGCGAGCGCGGGGAAGATTGGAGGTGGAGTGAACCGCCGCCTCGCAGCTTGCGCCATCACCACCCTCTCCGCCCTCTCGTGACGAAACTCCGTTTCGTCACGCACTGACTTGCGAAACTCTGTTTCGCGGACGGGTTTCGTCTTGGTCGGAATGGAGGGCACCCTCTGCGCTATCAATCGCCACTCGGTTGCCTACCTGCAGAGCACCCCGCCCCCGCGAAACGGAGTTTCGCCCGTCAGTGCGTGACGAAACCGGAGTTTCGTCACGAGAGTGTAGTGCACCCTGCTTTGCGCTACCGCCAAGGATCGCAACGCAACACTGGCGCTGCTCCCGCGCACCACTCGTGCGCCGAGGAATACCGCCAGTGCTCCGGCGAGGCCACCCAGCCTCGCTTCACCGGATTATTGTGCAAATACTCCAGCTTCTGCTGCATAATCGCATCGCTCACGATCGCCTGCGGGTGCGAACCTTCCTGCCACACCTGGTGCAGGCTGCGCGTCTTGTACCGTGCGCGAAAGAACTGCAGTTCTTTCAACAGCCATTCACGGCGTTCTTCCGCCAACTGTTCGAGCAGCCGTTTGGCCGTGAACTTCTTCAAGTCTCCGAGCGTCGCCGCAAGCTCCGGTCCGGACACGATGGCGTGGAAATGGTTTTCCATGATCACCCACGCATGGATGAGCAGCCCCTTATTCGCGCGACAGTAGAGGAACGACCCGACGAGGATGTCGCAACACGCCGCGCTGGTGAACACCGGCAGCCACTCGACGATCGTGGACGTCACGAAATGCGCCGCATCCAGTTCCCTAACCTGGTAGCGGCTGTGCATGCGCCGAGTGTAGGCGTCGCGCGACAAGCCGCAAGCCGGGTTCTCTCGTGACGAAACTCCGTTTCGTCACGCACTGGCTTGCGAAACTCTGTTTCGCGGCTCGCTTTGCGCACAGTCGACGTGAAGAGCTGCCGTTCCCCCCGACCCGCGCCCCACCGGCAGAACACCCCGCCCACGCGAAACGGAGTTTCGCCCGTCAGTGCGTGACGAAACAGAGTTTCGTCACGAGAGGTTGAGAGGGTCGTCCCGCAACCGCGCGCTTACCCCTTCAGCGACATCAAATACGCAAACAGATCCGTCACCTGCTCCGGCGCGAGTCCATCCAGCAGCCCCTCCGGCATCAGGCTGCGCCGCAGGTACTGCGTCTTGCGAATCTCGCTCTTGGGCAGCCGCCGATCCGGCAACCCCGGCAGCCGCACCACCGTCCCCGTGGCGTCTTCGCTCACGAAAAACCCATCGAGCAGATCCCCATTCTTTAGCTCCACGCGGAAGATGCGGTAGCCGGCTTCCATCGCGGCATTGGGCGTGAGGATGTTGCGGAGGATCGCCTCCACGCCCATGGCCCCGGCGCCGCTGAGATTGGGAGCGATGTTGCCGCCCTGGCCCTGGATGAGGTGGCAGGCGAGGCACATCGTGGCGATCGCCTTGCCGCGCTCGAGGTCGCCGCCGCGGCTGGTGGCGAGCCTGCGGAACTTCGTGAACTTCTCATCCAGCGCCTTCGCTTCCTGCGGCGTGAGCAGCGGCGGATAATCGCTCGTGCGCGCAACCGACGCCTTGCCTTGCAGCCGTCCCCATGGTCCGCCGCCGGGCGCGTGGAAGATCAGATCGTCGGGCTTGGCGGACGGGTCGATCGCGTGATCGAAGCCCTGGCGAATTTCCTCGGGCGTGCGCACGCGCTTCCAAACGCGGAATTCGGCGAGCATGCCGGCGGCGCCTTTTTTGTTCTGGGTCCAGCCGATGCGCATCTTTTCAAAGGGCTGCGGCGCGGGTTTGCCCTGGTCGTTGTCAAGCTCCCCATCGATGTAGATGCGGAAGTTCCCATCCTCCTGCCGCGTGACGGCGATGTGCGTCCAATTGTCCGGCGCCATCTTCTTTTTCGCGACGATCGCATCGTGCGTCTTCCCGCCGACCCACACGCGAAAGCGCTCGCCGAAGAAGTTCATGTCGAGCGCGCCGGGCGAGCCGAGGATGCCGTCTTCATTCCCGATGCCCGGATCGAGCCGCACCCACGTCTCCACCGTGAAAGGTCCCGCGAGCGTGATCCCCTCCAGCTCCGCGTACGAAGTATTGGCGTCGCCGGGCAGGCGCAGCACCGGACGGAATATCGACCCGAGCTGCCGCATGAGCTTCGTGAGCGCTTCGTCGTTTCCGAGCACCGTTTGCAGGCGATCCACCACCACGCCGTCGAGATCGTCCGCCGCGATCGTCTGTTTCGCGAAAGCCGCGGTGATCGCCTGCGCCCCGGCTTTGCTGGAGCTGAGGCGATCGAGCGCGGTGTGCCGCTGCGCGGGCGCGAGGTCTTTCCAGAGCCCAAAGAGAAGCTCGGGCGCCTCCGGTGCGCGCGAGACGGCAAGCGCGCGCAGCGCCGCTTCGCGAATCTGCGGCGATTTGCTGGTGCGGAACGTGGTGTTGAAATACGGCGCCTCCCCGCTCTTGATTTCCGAGAGCGTCTCCAGCGTGGCGACAGCGAGGTCCGCTCCCGGCTTGCCGTGCATGAGCTTGAGCACCGAAGGCTCCGCTGACGCGAGTTGGAAGGCAGACACCAGCCGCAACCCAAGCGTGGCCGCCGCCGAGTCGCCGCCGAGCAGCTTCTCCGCCGTCCCCGCCAGCAGCGCATTCAGCTTCTCTGTATCCAGCCGATTGCGCACCCGCAGCAGTGCCTCCAGTACGCCCGTGCGCGCCTTCGGATTTTCCAGCAGCGCGCGCAACGCATCGCCCACGCCGGCCACTTCCGGGAACTGCGCGAGGCGCAAAATCTCCTCGTCGTTCGGTGCGCGCTCCAGCTTCGGCAAAAGCTCCGCGAGGCCGGCGGCGGAATCGCGCGGTTCCAGCGCGAGCGTGGCCAGCAAGCGGCCTTCCAGCGGCAGCGCGCGGGTGGTGAGCGCCGAGAGCACCGGCGCCAGCGCGCCGCGGTTTTGCTCCAGCGCCTGCCGCACGAGGTAGCGCTCGAACTCCCGGTCGTACGCCTCACGCACCCGGGTCGGCTTGCCATTGCGCGTGCCGGGTTCGATCGGTCCCGGCAGCGAAGGGAGCGCCATGCCGATCAGGAGCGTGAGCGCCCGCGCCCGCGTCTCGTCGTCATCCGCGAAAAGCTTCTGCCCCACGCCCACCGCCTGGTCGTTCGACCCCACCGAATCGAAGCCCGACGCCGCGCGGATCACCGCTGCGCGCACCTCGGGATCGGGATCGGTGGCCATCGGCGTGATCGCGTCGAGCAGCGCAGCCGAATCCTTCTCGACCCGCGCGAGCACCTCGATCGCCGAGCGGCGAATATTGCGATTCCCATCAGCCAGCAGCGGGCGCAGGAGCGCCGGCGGCGCCTGTTGCAAACCTTCCAACGCCCAGAGCGCGCGCAGCCGCTCGGCATCGGCCACGTTTCCGCCCCGCACCAGCGCCGTGAGCTGCGGCACGAGGTCCGTGAGCCGCCGATCGACGATCGCCTGCCACGCGAGATTTCCCTGGCGCACGCTCGGCCCGCGCAGCACCGCGAGCACCTGCGCGGCGTCGCACTTCGTGAGGTCCGGCATTGCCAGCGGCTTTTGCTGCTGGTGTTTCACCCGCCAGATGCGGCCGCGCATCTTGTCACGATCGGGATGATTTCGCGGCACCTCGTTGTGGCTGATCACCTTGTTGTACCAATCGACGATGTAGAGCGCGCCGTCCGGCCCGAAGCGGATCGCCACCGGCCGGAACATCGGGTCGCCCGACTCGATGAAATCCGGCAGTTTCGCGATCTCCCAGCGCGGCCCCTCGCGCCGCATCCGGATCGCCTGGATTTTGCGCGTGATCGGATTCGCCACGAACATGGCATTCGCGTACGCGCCGGGAAACGAGCCCGCGGCATCCGAGAGCGCCAGCCCCGAGAGCCCCGTCCCGCCCATGCGAAAATCGCGCGCGGTGCCGGGAAAATCCGGCGCGTAACTTTTGAAAAGCCGGTCCGCGCAGCCCGGATAATTGCCGCCGATCTGGAATGGCATCACCGGGTAGCCGAAATCGTTCGCCTCCTGGATGAAAAGCTCGCCCTCCGCGTTTTCCGCGAAGCCCCAGATATTACATGGCCCGTTGCAGAGGATCTCGAATTGCGAGCCGTCCGGCCGAAACCGCGCCATGCGCGTGCTCGGAAAATCGCTCTCCGTGCCGGTGGTCGTTTTCACCTTACCGTAGTTGAACGCGCCCTGCGCGACCCAGATCCAGCCGCCGGGCATGCGCGTGAATTGGTGCAGGAACAGATGCGAATCCTGCACGCCGAACCCGGTGAGCAGCGTCCGGCGGCGATCCGCCGCGCCGTCGCCATCGGTGTCTTCGAGCAGCGCGATCTGCGGCCCGTGCTGCACGTACACCCCTTCATTCTGCGGCAAAATCCCCAGCGGGATCGCCAGCCCATCCGCGAAGACGCGCGCCGCGTGCGGGCCGGGCCCGGCGGTCTTCTCAAAGACGAGCACCTTGTCCTTGCCGGGGTTTTCGTAGAGCGCCTTCGCGCGCTCGGCGTTCTCGTTCGCGTCCACCGGATACTCGAAGGCGGTCATGCTCCACATGCGCCCGCGCTGGTCCCAATCCACCGCGATGAATTTCCCGATCCCCTCGCTCTCCGCCGCCACCAGCTCGATCTCGAAACCCGGCGGTAGCGTGAACGTCTTCCGCTCCTCCTCCGGCGAAAGCGGCGACTCCTTTTTCGCCGCTCCGGCCTCCGGCGCGCCGATAAACCGCTGCTCCGCGGGCGTCGGCGGCAGCTCCTCGATCGCCACGTCTTTCACCTGCACCTTCGCCGCCCCCCCGGAATGAATCTGGATGCCGAAGATCCCCTCCTGTGGGATCGTTTCATCCTGCTCGGTGTAATCGACCGCCTGCACGCCATTGATCCACGTCTGGATGCGCCGCCCGTCCGCCTTGATGATGTATTCATTCCACTCGCCGCGCCGGAGCGCCGGATCGAGCGCCGCCATGTCGGATTTCGCGAGCAGCTTGTTGCGCCGGCCTTCATCGTAAATCGCCCCGTACCAATTCGGCTCCCCGAAATCGCATTGGTAACCCGAGACCTCGTGCGACTTCGGCAGCCGCTTCGAGCGAATCTGCACGCCGGAATTGAGCATCCCGGTCTTCGGATCGCCCGTCAGCTTGATCTGCAGCCGCAAAATGAAATTCCCGTACGACGCGCGCGCGCAGAGAAAATCATTGTGCGGAATCTTCTGCACGCCATCGCCGCCCGTCAGCGCGCCTTCCTCGATCTTCCAAAGCTGCGGGGTAGGGGACTCCCATTCCGCGAGCGAGTCGGTCGGCAGGCGCTTGGCGGACGGCGAGAGCGCCGGCGGCGGCCCGGCAAAGGCGGATACGCATCCGAACAACAGGAAAAAACGCAGCGGGAGGAACATGGCCGCCGATTGTGCGCGGCGCCGCACCGCGCCCGCCAATGAAAAGTGCAAAGTGCAAAAAGCAAATGCCGGAACGAGCCGCCGCACGCGCTATCCTAATATTGCCACTTTGCACTTTTCATTTCTCACTTTGCACTTCCCATCCTCCTTCATGCACTCCCGGCGCACCTTCCTCCAAACCACCTTCGCTGCCACCCTCGCCACGTCGCTCCGCGCCGCCGCCCAAGCCGGCCGTCCCCCGCGCATCCTTCTCCGCAACGCCTGGCAGAGCCAGAACATCGGCGACATCGCCCACTACCTCGGCATGCTCGAGCTCATGGAAAAGTTCGCCCTCGACGCCGAGGTGCGTCTCTGGCCGGGCAATCTCGATAACGGCGCCGGCGAGCTTCTGCAAAAGCGCTTCCCCAAGGTCATCATTCTCAAAGGCCCCGAGGCCATCGCTACCGCCATCAAAGAGTGCGATTTCTTCCTGCACGGCTCCAGTTCCGGCTTTGGCGCCTGGAAAGACGCCGCGCGCTGGCACAAGGAAACGGGCAAACCGTTCGGCGCCTTTGGGATTTCCATCACCTCCGAGGAGCCCAAGCTCATCGAAACCCTCAGCAAAGCGGATTTCGCCTTCTTTCGCGAGAGCGTCTCCCTCCGCAAAGCCGAAAGCGCTCGGCTGCACCGCGCCCATCATGGAGTTTGGCCCCGATACCGCCTTCGGCGTCGTCACGCTGCGCAACGACGAAGCCGCCACCGCCTTCCTCCGCGAGCACAGCCTGGAGGAGGGCAAATTCCTCTGCTGCATCCCGCGCTACCGCTGGACCCCCTTCTGGACCATCCACAAAGAGCGCGCCGCCGACCCCGTGAAGCTCGCGCGCAACCACGAGATGAAGGAGCACGATCACGCCCCGCTCCGCGACGCCATCATCGCCGTCACCCGCGAGACCGGCATGAAAGTGCTCGTCACCTGCGAAGACCAAACCCAAATCCAGCTCGGCAAGGAAATGCTCGTCGATCCGCTCCCCGCCGACGTGAAAAAGAAAGTCGTCTGGCGCGACCGCTATTGGCTCACCGACGAAGCCCTCAGCACCTACGTCCGCAGCGCCGGCCTTTTCGGCAATGAAATGCACAGCCCCATCATGTGCATCAGCAGCGGCATCCCCGCCGTCGTCTGCCGCTTCGATGAGCAGACCAACAAAGGCTTCATGTGGCACGACATCGGCCTGAACGACTGGCTCTTCACCCTCGACAACCCCGCCGAGTCGCGCCCGCATCGCCCCCGCCGTCCTCGCGATCGCCAAAGACCCCGCCGCCGCCCGCGCCACCGCCGAAAAAGCCCGCGCCATCGTCCACCAGCGCCAGGAAGCCACCTTCGCCACCCTCGCCGCCTCCCTAAAAAAAGCGACGGCTGCATAAAAACGCACGCCGCGCGTCAGCGCCCCCCCAAGGAGAGGCGATGGCCTCGTCGCCTTCCCCCAAACCTGCGCAGCAGCACTCAATATCTCCGCCTCCCCACCCGAGCCGCGGGAGTCGTCATCCCGTCCAAACTCGGTCGATCCTCACCCACCCAACCGCCATGCCTCACTATGAGTTTTTCGGCAGGTTAAATCGCCCCACTCAAGCGATCCTCATCGCTTTAGTTGTACCAGTCCGCTCGCCGGCTACCGCAGCAAATCCGACTATCTATCGTGTGCCGGTTGCCGAAATCTCCGCTGTACAAGCACGCAATCTATCTTCGGGATTCCCATCTGGCATTCCGAGCGTCTCGACTTGCCTCGGGCCTTGCCACCCGATCATGCGCACCATTGGTGGCGTTATTCCCATTCAAGCAACCTTGTGATGACGAGCCTGGCTTGCAAGAACCGAATGTACGAGGACGACCAGCCATGAGTGATCCCCTGATGCCCCACCGCACCGCTCTCCACGCGCTGTTTGCCGCCCTTGCCATTGGGCGCCAGACAAAAATGTGCAACCTTCCGCCGGTCCCGCGACAATCCGAACGCATACCTCCCATTTCTCCCATGGCTCGCCTCCGCTTCCTCGCCGCCGTTGCCGCCGCACTCTCGCTATCCGCCCAAGCCGCCGAGCGCCCCAAGCTCACCGCCGAAAAATGGTCCGCCGACATCAACGTCCCCGACCCGGTCGCCTGCTCGGTCGATGACCAGGGCCGCGTCTTCGTCTCCGCCACCACCCGCCGCAAGGTGGGCGATCTCGATATCCGCGAATGGACCCAATGGATCCCGGACGACCAATCGTTCCAGTCGGTCGCCGACAAGCGCGCCTTTTACCACAAGATGCTCGCTCCCGGCCAGGCTGCGCCGAAAGGACCGCTCAAGGATGCCAACGGCGACGGCTCCATCGACTGGAAAGACCTCACCGTCCCCACCGAGCGCATCTATCGCCTGCTCGATTCCAACGACGACGGCAAGGCCGACCAGATCACCAGCTTTGCGGAGGGCTTCAATACCGAGGTCACCGGCATCGCCGCCGGCGTGCTGGCCTTCGGCGGCAGCGTCTACAGCACCATCGCGCCCGATGTCTGGCGGCTAATCGACAAAGACGGCGACGGCAAGGCGGATAGCCGCGAGAGCATCGCGCACGGCTTCGGCCTGCACATCGCCTACGCTGGCCACGATATGCACGGCCTGCGCGTCGGCCCGGATGGCCGCATCTATTGGAGCATCGGCGACAAAGGCACGAACGTCACCTCGCGCGAGGGCCGCAACTTCGCCTACCCGAACGAGGGCGCCGTGCTCCGCTCCGAGCCGGACGGCTCCCGCTTCGAGGTCTTCGCGCACGGCCTGCGCAATGTGCAGGAAACCGATTTCAATGAGCTCGGCGACCTCTTCGGCGTCGACAACGACGCGGACAAGCCCGGCGAAAAAGAGCGGCTCGTCTTCATCGCCGACCAGAGCGATTCCGGCTGGCGCTGCGGCTTCCAGTACATGAAAGGCGCTTGGTGCCCATGGACCAGCGAAGGCCGCTGGCAGCCCGCGCACCCGTTCCAGCCGCTCTTCATCACGCCGCCGATGGCCGCCTCCCACGATGGCCCCGCCGGCTTCGTCTACAATCCCGGCACCGCGCTCAACCCAGCCTGGCGCGGCTGGTTTTTCCTCAATCAATTCCCATCCGGCAAAATGAACGCCCTGCGCCTGGAGCCCGCCGGCGCGGCGTGGAAGCTCGCGGAGGAAGTGCAGATTTCCGAGCGGCATCATGGGCATCGGCATGAGCTGGGGCCCGGAAGGAAAGCTCTACTTCGCCGACTGGGTGGGCGGCTATCCGCTCGATCAAAAAGGCGCTGTCTGGACCCTCGATGCCGAAGCCACCGTACGCGATCCCCTTCGCGCCGAAGTGCGCCAGCGCCTACGCGAAGGTTTCGCCTCGCTCGCCCCCGCTGCCCTGCAAGGCTTGCTCGGCCATGCCGATGTCCGCCTCCGCAAAGGCGCCCAATTCGAGCTCGCCCGCCGCGGTGCTTGGGCCGAATCTCCTCGCTGTCGCGCGCGATGTAAAAGCCGAGCGCCTCGCGCGCTTGCACGCCATTTGGGGCCTTGGCCAGGGTTTGCGCTGGAATAAATGGACCGACGCCCCGGCCCTCGTGGCGCTGTGTGGCGACGCCGATTCGGAAGTGCGCGCCCAAATCGCCAAGATCCTCGGCGAAGGCCCCGCGCAAGCCGGCCTGACTCGCGCGGTCGCCGCATTGATCAAAGATGCCGAGCCGCGCGTGCGCTTCCAAGCCGCCCTCGCCAGCGCCCGCCTGCACATCCCCGAAGCCGCCGCGCCGCTGCTCGAAGCCGTGCGGCAGCACGGGCAGGACGATGCCTGGATGCGCCACGCGCTCGTCACCGGCCTTGCCGGCTGCGCGAAACCCGAGGCTCTCGCCGCCGCGGCTCGCGAGCCCGAATCGCGCCGTCCGCCTCGCCAGCCTTCTCGCCCTGGCGCGCCAGCGCAACGCTCGCGTCGCCGATTTCCTCGACGACGCCGACCCCGCTCTCGCGGCCGAGGCCGCCATCGCCATCCACGACGACCTCAGCATTCACGAAGCGCTCCCGCAGCTCGCCGCGTGGCTGGCCAAAGCCCCCGCGAGCAGCACCGAGCCCGCACTGCGCCGCGCGGTCAATGCAAATTTCCGCGTCGGCACGAGCGAAGCCGCCGCCCGTCTCGCGACCTTCGCCCTGAAATCGAAAGCCGATCCCGCCCTCCGCGGCGAAGCCCTTTCGCAGCTCACGCTCTGGACCGAGCCGCCGCTCCTCGATCACGCCGATGGCCGCTACCGCAAGCTCTCCGCGCGCGCCCCCGAGCCGGTCCGCGCCGCGCTCCAGCCGGAAGTGAATTCCCTCCTCGCCCTCGAGGAGCCCGAGTTGCGCGCCCTCGGCCTGGAGCTTCTGCTGAAGTTTCACCTCAAAGCGCCCACCGCGCCGGTGGTCGCGCTCGTCGCCGATTCCAACATCCCGCCCGCCGTGCGCCTCGAAGGCCTGCGCCTTCTCGCCGCGCAGGATCCAGACTCCCCCGCGCTCGCGCAAACGCTCGATGCCTGGCTCCGCTTGCCCAAAGGCGTCCAACCTGCCCCCCTTCGCGCCGAGGCCCTGCGCATCCTCGCCAAGCGCGAATCGCGCCGCGCCTTCGACGCCGCCCGCGCCTTCCTCGGGCAGGGCGAAACCGAAGAGCAGCAAGCCGCCTGGAGTGTCCTCGCCGCGCTTGCTGACCCCGCCGCCGACACCCTCATCGCGGAGTCCCTCAACAAGCTCGCCGCCGGCCGCAAAGTCGCCGCCGCCACCCAGCTCGATCTCCTCGAGGCAGCCGCCACCCGCGCCCCCGCCGCGCCCAACGTCGCCGCCGCGCGCGACGCCTACGAAAAGCTCCGCGATTCCCAAACCGAGCCCCTCGCCGCCTTCACCGAGTGCCTCGAAGGCGGCGACCCCGCCGCCGGCCGCGAGATTGCCCAAATGAACGTCGCCGCCAACTGCGTGGCCTGCCACCGCTTCGCTCGCGGCTCCGGCAGCGAAGTCGGCCCGCCCCTCGAAACCATCGCCTCGCGCCACGATCGCCGCTACCTCCTCGAGTCCCTCATCGACCCCGGCGCCCAGGTCGCCGCCGGCTTCGGCCTCGTCACCGTCACCAGGAAAAACGGCGAAACCCTCGCCGGCACCCTCCTCGTCGAAGACGCCGAATCCGTCCGCCTCCGCCTCCCCGACGGCAAGGAAATCAGCGTCCCCCGCGACGGCATCACCGCCGAAACCCCCGCCATCTCAATGATGCCCCCCATGGGCGCCATCCTCACCAAACGCCAGCTCCGCGACGTCGTCGCCTACCTCGCCACCCTCCGCCCCCCGCCGAAGCAAAAAAAGCCGACGGCGAAAGCGCAGGAGTAGAAGATCGCGATGCGCCACTACCTGCTGCCGCGCCAAGTGTTCGAGAGCAATCTCAAGCGCGCCCAGCGCGCCATGAAACTTGTTCACGGACCCGTCCGACGACAACTTCTTCCAATGAAAGCCATCTTCCTGCTGCGTGATCGCCGTTGGCACGTTCCTTGCCAACGGCGATGTGGCGAATGCATTTCGCTTCACGGAAGTCGAGCCCGCGCTCACCGAAGGTGCAGAGGTGACGTTCGATTTCTGCGGCGTGACGAACATGACGAGCTCGTTTTGCAATGCCTTGGTGGCAACGCTGATGGCGCATCATCCCCGCGATATTGCCGAGCGGGTGCGCTTCACGAACTGCGACGGAGCCATCCGGGAATTGATCCGGGCAGCGATCGCCATCGGGCGGCGAGAAGCGCAAGAGTTTGCCTAGCGGGGCACCGCCGGCAGCTTCGCCGCCACCACCACCGCCCGGTGCCGGTTGTCATCGAACGCGAAGTGCAGCCATTTCCTATCTTTGCTCACAAATCCGTCCGGGTAGTTGAGCCGCCCTTTCGGTCCGTCGACGGATTCGGGGACGAGCACGCGCTGGTAGGGCCAGGTTTTCAGGCCGTCGAAGCTGATCCAGAGGGCGAGGGGACTGCGGTGTTTGGGGTTGGGATTGTGCAGCATCGCGACGGTATCGCCGCCGAGCGGGTAGAGGGTGGCCTTGGAGCCGGGATTGGGGATGTCGGATTTGGTGGCGAATTCGGGCCAGGTGCGGCCGCCGTCTTTCGATTCGGCGTAGTAGAGGACGCCGCCGAGGCGGTCGGCGCGGATGATCATGGCGATGCGCCCGTCGCTGAGTTCCGCGAGGTTGTTCTCGGCCCAGCCGAAGTAGCGGTCGTCTTCGGTGAGGCGGATGTTGCCGTGCTCCGTCCAGGTCTTGCCGCCGTCGTTGCTCATGAGGACGCCGTTGCGCGGGTTGGTGAAGGCGCGCTCCAGCGGCGGTTTGCCGGACTCCGCTTCCGGCCCGATGTAATGCTGGAAAGGGATCAGGATGCGCCCATCGCGCGCGATGATATGATTGCGGACGAACGTGCGGTTTTGCAGGCGGCCCGGCACCGGCTCGGGGCGCGTCCACGTCTTGCAGGAATCATCGCTGTGGATGAACCACGAGCGCCACTGGTTGGACCAATGCTTCGAGTGGGTGGAGAAAAAAAGCGTGCAGCGCCCCTCGCGCACCATCAGCTCGGTGGGCCCTTGGCCGATGGCGTCGCCCTCGCGCGGAAAGCCAGGATTGAAGGCTTCCAGCGGCGTCCACGTTTTCCCTTGGTCGGTGCTGCGGGTAATGCCGATGTAGTTGAGCGGCGAAGGCTCGGTGTCGCCGCCCGCGAGGATGAAGAGAATCCACGAGCCGTCCGGCAGCTCCCGCAGCGTCGTGTCGCAGACCATCTTGTTCGGCGTGATGCCATCGTAAGCGATCGTGATGCGGTCGAGCTTGGCGTCCTCCGCGGCTTGCTGCGCCCAATCGGCGGCGAGCGCGGAGGTGCAGAGCAGGGCCAAGGCGAGCGCGGGAAAGCGGAAGGGGGTCATGGCGCGATGTTGGTACAAACCATTGGCTTCCTCAACTCCCGCCGTTGGTTAAGATGAATCCCATGCTCCAGATTGCCCCTCGATCGTGCGCGGCTTTGGCCGGCCTTTTCGCGCTCACCACGCTCGCCTCGGCGGAGCCGGTGGCGCGCTGGGATTTCGGGTCCGAGGAGACCACCAAGCTGATTGGGCACGGTGCGGTGCATCGCGATCTTCCGGGTCCGCGCCCCCCGGAGTTTCCGGATTTCGATCCCGAGAATATGGCGGTGCAATTCGATGGCCGCGGCGCGCACTACTCGTTTGCCGATCGCGGGCCGGGCAGCCCGTTCGATTTCACCAATGGCGACGCGATCACCATCGAGGCCTGGGTGAAGATGGCGGATATCAACAGCGGCGAGAATGTTTACCTCATCGGCAAAGGGCGCACCGGCGATCCAGCCTTTCCGAGGGACAATCAAAACTGGGCGTTGCGCATGCGCGAGGGCAACGGCGAGGCGCACCTCAGCTTTCTCTTCGCCACTCCGCGCGTTGCCGCTCCGGCCGCAGCCAAGGACGCGCACTGGCATCGCTGGACGAGCCTCGCCGGCTTCGCCGCCGGCGGTGGCTGGCATCACGTGGCCGTGAGCTATCGCTTTGGCGAGCCGGAGAGCATCCGCGGATGGATCGATGGCCAGCCAACCGCCGGCCGTTGGGACATGGGCGGGCCGGCCAGCGACGCGCCGGTGGTGGATAACGATGCGATCTGGATCGGCTCATCGATGGGCGGCTCGGCCGGGAGCAGCTTCCGTGGGATGCTCGATGAGATCGCGGTCCATCGCGAGCTCCTGCCGGACGAGGTGCTGCGCGCACGCTTCCGCCGCGCAGGCCCGCCGCCGGCAGCCCCCGCCTCGGAGACCCCGCCGCTCATTTCGGGTCTTCAGCGCGGGCACGTGATGGTCACGTTCTACGAGGGGATGCCCGCGCACGATCGCTGGCTGAAGGCGGAGGAAACCATGCCCGCCGAGACCGCCCGCTGGGACGCGCAAGAGTTCGCGATTCCGCGGCTGCCGTTGCGCTACGATGAGTGGGGCATTCGCCAGGGCTGGAAAGGCCCCGTGCTCGTGCGCGCCGCGGCGAATCTGCACCTGAAGCCCGGCCTGCAGCACTTCCTTTTGCGCGCGCGCGGGCTGAGCCGGCTCTGGGTGAACGGCACGGTGATTGCGCGCACCAAGCCGCCGTCGGGGAACACCGGCGGCTATCAGCCGGTGATGCCCGTGCCCGAGCCGCCGCTCCCAGGCATGCGCCCGCTCAATTTCGGCGATCAGGAGGTGCTCGCGGAGGCCGAAATTGGCGGGAATGGAGAGTGCCAGGTGATCCTCGAGACCATGGTCGGCGGGAAGAAATTTCGCACCGAGCCAGGCGAGCTGTGCGTGGCCGTGCGAACGGCTGATGGGGAAATGTTCCAGATAGCCGGCGGCGACCACACCAAGCTGACGGATGCCGGCTGGGCGTGGAGCGCCGCCCGCAGCGAAGGCTCGCTCGCCGAGCTCGACGATTTGACTCGCCAAGCCGCCGCCGCGTCGCAGGCCGAATTTTGGGAGAAGCGCCACGCCTACGCGCGAAAATGGGTGGAGGAAAATCCGGCGCCTTCCGTACCCGCCAAAGGCTCCGTCGCAAATCCCATCGACGCATTTCTCGCCGCGAAAATCGAGCGTGCGCTCGCCGAGGGCGCCGGCGCGGTAACCGCCGAGGGGAAACTGTTTCATGAAAAAGTGCTGCCGGCGCTCCGCGAGAATTGCTTCCGGTGCCACGGCGAAAAAGAAAAAGGCGACCTGCGGCTCAACACCCGCGAGGCCGCGCTGAAGGCCGGCACCTCCGGCGCCGCGGCCATTGTCCCCGGCGACATCGCCGCCAGCGAAGTGGTCGCCCGCCTCAAATCCACAGATGCCGACGAGCGCATGCCGCCGAAAGGCGATGGGCTGAACCCGGAGCAGATCGCGGCGGTCGAAGCATGGATCAAGGCCGGCGCGCCCTGGCCGGCGGCGCCCGTTTCACCGGCCGAGGTCGCCGCGCCGCCCGTCCTCGGCGATGCCGCCTTTCTTCGCCGCGTGTACCTGGACACGCTCGGCGTGCCACCCTCGGAGAAGGAAGCGCGTGACTTCCTGGCTGATGCCGCCGGCGACAAACGCGCCCGCCTCGTCGAGCGCCTGCTCCGGGACGACCGCTTCGCCGATCACTGGATCAGCTACTGGCAGGACGTGCTCGCGGAGAATGCCAGCATCCTCAAGCCCACGCTCAACAACAGCGGCCCCTTTCGCTGGTTTCTGCACGAAGCGCTGCGCGACGGCAAGCCGCTCGACCGCATGGTGACGGAGCTGGTGCTGATGCGCGGCAGCAAGGTCGAGGGCGGCAGCGCTGGCTTCAGCATGGCGGCCGACAACGACGCGCCGCTCGCCGCGAAAGGCCAGGTGCTTAGCAGCGCCTTTCTCGGTCTCGAGCTCCAGTGCGCGCGCTGCCACGATTCGCCCTTCCACAGCACCAAGCAGCGCGACCTTTACGCGCTCGCCGCCATGCTCGATCGCAAGCCGATCACGGTGCCGAAGACGAGCACGGTGCCCGCCGCGTTCTTCGAGAAAAAAGCGCGTGAATCGCTCATCAAGGTGACGCTGAAACCGGGCGAGCCGGTCGCGCCCGTGTGGCCCTTCGAAAAACTCTGCGGCATCGGCGACAGCGCCACGCTCGACGCCCTGCTGCAGGATCCAAAGGACACGCGCGAGCGCCTCGCCGCGCTGCTCACCGCGCCGCAAAACCAGCGGTTCGCCCAAGTGATTGTCAACCGCGTGTGGAAGCGGCTCATCGGCGTTGGCTTCGTCGAGCCGGCGCACGATTGGGAAGGCCACGCCCCGAGCCATCCCGAGCTGCTCGATTGGCTGGCGCGCGATTTCGTGGCGCACGGGTACGATTTGCGGCGCCTCGCGCGGCGGGTCCTCACCTCGCAGGTCTATCAGCGCGAGGCCACCGGCGAGAATCTGAAGGCGACGGCCGAGAGGCGCTTTTTCGCCGCGCCGGAAAAGCGGCGCCTCGCCGCCGAGCAGGTGGTCGATTCGCTCTATGCGTCCTCCGGAAAACCGATGGCCGTCGAGGAACTGACCTTCGATCCCGATTCGCGGCAATCGGTGGGGACGATGATCAGCCTCGGCAAGCCGCGGCGCGCCTGGATGTTTGCCAGCCTCTCGAATGAGCGCGATCGGCCCAGCCTTTCGCTGCCGCGCGCGCAAGCCGTGACCGATGTGCTCGAGGCCTTTGGCTGGACCGGCGCCCGGCAAAATCCGCGCACGGATCGCGAAACCGATCCCAATGTGCTCCAGCCCGCGGTGCTCGCGAACAGCCTCATGAGCGCCTGGATCACGCGCGTTTCGGCGGAGAGCGAGCTGGCGAAGCTGGCGCTCGCTGCCCCGTCCCCCGAGGCGCTGGTGGAGAGCGTCTTTCTCCGCTTCCTCACGCGCCAGCCCACCGCCGGCGAGCGCGCCCGCTTCGCCGAAGCTCTCACCCCAGGTTTCGCCGGCCGGATCATGCCGGGCGACGCGGGGAAGCCCGCGCCGGAGCCGCCGCGCCTCACCAAGGTTTCATGGTCGAATCACCTCATGCCCGAGGCCAATTCGTTGATGATCGAAATGGAGCGGCTCGCCCGCGCCGGCGATCCGCCGGATCCGCGCCTGGCGCCAGCCTGGCGCGAAACGTTCGAGGATTTCATCTGGGCGGTCATCAATGTGCCGGAGTTTGTTTGGGTGCCGTGAAAGGAGGGACTTTTCACGCGGCCGGGTCTTTGCTAGCCTCGAAACCCCATGAAAGCCCTCCTCTCACTCCTCGCGCTCGCAGCCTTCACTTCTTCCGCCTTCGCCGTGAAAGACGGCTGGACCGATGATTTCGATAAAGCCAAGGCGCAGGCCAAGGCCGAGAACAAAAAGATCCTCCTCGATTTCACCGGCTCGGATTGGTGCGGCTGGTGCATCAGGCTGGACAAGGAAGTCTTCAGCCAGCAGGCGTGGAAGGATTACGCGGCCAAGAACCTGGTGCTGGTCGAGCTCGACTTTCCCCGCAAAACGCAGCTCCCCGCCGCCACGAAAAAGCAGAACGAAAAGCTCGCGGCCAAGTACGGCATCCAAGGCTACCCGACCGTCGTGATCCTCAGCTCCGGCGGGAACAAGAAAGGCGAGCTTGGCTACGTCGAAGGCGGGCCCGAGGCCTTCATCAAGGCGCTGGAGAAGGCGAAGTAGGCCGCGGCTTTTTTGGAGTGCGGCGGCAAGCGTAAGCGCGACACCGCTTTCGGAAGTTCCGCCGGTGCGGAGCAGTGCCCGGCTTATACCACCCGCAGAGCATTCCGAAAGCGGCGGGGCGCTCACGCTTCCCGCCGCATTTGCTCCACGGCGCCAATGCCACCTGGGGCGTTACAAAATGCGCACTTGCGGGCCGCGTGGATGGCCCGCGGCCTCGCGCCGCATCACCTGCTCCGCGGCGGAGACTTCCCGATTGCCGACCACCGCGCCGCATTCGCTGCAGAGGTACTCGTAAAGTTCCTTCTCGGGCAGCACCAGGAGCAGGCGCTCGCGCACCGGCATCGCCTGGGCGCACGTGCCGCAGTAGAGCGAGGCGGCCCGGAAATCGCGAAATTGGCGTGCACTCATGAATCGCCCAAAATCGCGCTCAATACTTCATGCGCGACCCGCACCGGCGGCTTGGTCGCATCGATCGCTTTCGTCAGTTTCGGCCCGTAAAAATCGATCACCGGTTTCGACTCCTCCTCGTAGGTGATCAGCCGCCGCCGAATAACCTCCTCGTTCGCGTCGTCGAACCGGTTCTCTTTCAGGGCGCGTTTTTCAGCCGGCCCACCAGCGCATCGCGGTCGGGGCAGGCCAGATGGAAGACGCGCCTCACCTCGATCATGTCCTGCATGATTTCCGCCTGGCGGACATTGCGCGGGATGCCGTCGAGCACCAGCGAATCGAGATCCGGCTTGAAGGCATGCGAGCCCACCATATCGCCGATGCGCGCCATCCAGAGCTTCACCGTGATTTCATCCGGCACGAGCTGCCCCTTGCTCGAATAGTCGAGAAAGGCCTGGCCGACCGGCGTGCGCGTATCGAGCGAGCGGAAGACGTCGCCGCACGCGCAATGGAAGAAGCGCGGGATGGCGCCGAGGATTTTGCCCTGCGTTCCTTTGCCGCTGCCGGGCGCGCCGAAAATCAGGTAGGTGTGATACTTCATGGCGCTGAGGGGACCGCTACTAAAGTGGAGGTCCGGGAGGGGCGCAAGTGCGGAAGTGAAAAGCTCGCTGGCGGGAGGCCAAGCAGCACACGGTCCCCGCGCCTACAGCATCTGCTCCGCCGCCGCGAGCGCCTTTAAATAGACGCGGTGCCGCCCGCCGAGCGTGAGCTCTTCATCGAGCAATTCGCCGCGGCCGTCCGAGCCCGCGGGCAGGAGGTGATGGAACGACTGCGCGCCGGGCAGGCGCACTTCGGCTTTGTGGAAGCGCGAGCCGGCGTCGCGCTGAATGATGACGGTAGCCTCGCCGGTGGAGAGTTCGCAACGGCTCACCGGGGCGCCGTCGGCTTCCTCGAAGACGCACTGGATGGGCTGGCCCGCGGCGCCGGTGAAGCGAGTCTCGGCGCCGTTCCCGCTTTGGAATTTCCAGCCAAGCTGGGCGGCGATCCAGGCGGCGAAGAGTAGCGCGGTGGAGGCATGGCCGGGCGCGTGCGTCGATGGCGAGGCGCTGCACGCGCGGGAGTTGCGCGAGGTTTTCCGGATGATCGAACATCTGCGCGAGCGCCTGGCGCAGGTGCAGCGTGCGCGTCCAGTTCAGGTCGCACAGGATCAGGCGCGACTGCCGGCTTGCGCGAGCGAGGCGTGCAGCCAGGCGAATTGCCGCTTCGGGTCGCGCCCACTCGTGGCTGTCGAAGATGAGGCGGTCCACCCACGCCCAGAGCTGCTCGTCGATCGGATCGGGAAACTCGCCCTGCCACCAGAGGTAGAGCGGCAGATCGGAATCGAGATTCGCGAAGACGATGTTCGGCGAGCAGTTGCTTCGAGCCGCCCTCGAGCAGAAACGAGATCTGCTCGCAGCAGACCTGCTTCGCGCCGGCGCGCGGCTAGATGGCAGTGCGCATTGATCCACGCCTGACGCGCGTCTCCGGCGCGCCGCGGTCGCGCGCGATGAGCAGCGGCGCGGCAGGCGTGATCGCGGGTGAATTCGCGAGATGAGACTCGGTGTTCGCTCGCAGCGACTGCCGCGCCTTCGCAGTAGACGGCGAAATTGATCAGCGAAGCGCGCGTCGGTGCGCCGCCGTCGCTTTCCCAGAGCTTCTTCAGCTCGCGGCCGATCTGGCCGATCTCCACCGGCTGCCGAGCAGCGCGAGCGTGTCGGATCGAGTGGCGTCGAAGACGTGGCCATGGGCTTACAATCCTCCGCCAGGCGCGGCCCGTCGCGCTCGAGCAGATCGTCGGCTTCCTTCGGGCCCCACGAGCCGGAGGGATATTCGCAGAGCGGCGGCGGGTTCGGATTCTGGTGCCAGGCGTCCTCGATGCGGTCGATGAAGCGCCACGCGTCCTCCACTTCGTCGCGCCGGGCGAAGAGCGTGGCGTCGCCGCTCATCGCGTCGAGCAGCAGGCGCTCGTAGGCTTCCGGGCGAGGCTTTGCCGAAGCTGGTGCCGTAGTGGAAATCCATCTTCACCGGCTCGATGCGCAGCGCGGCGCCGGGCATCTTGCACTGCATGCGCAGCGAGATGCCTTCGTCGGGCTGGATGCGGATGACGAGCACGTTCGGGCCCGACGCGGTTCGTCGCGTGTTGAAGAGCACGCTCGGCGCGTGCTTGAACTGGATGGCGATCTCCGTGCCGCCCTTCGGCAGCCGCTTGCCCACGCGGATGTAGAACGGCACGCCCGCCCAGCGCCAGTTGTCGATGTTCACCTTCAGCGCGACGTAGGTCTCCGTCATCGACTGCGGGTTCACGCGATCCTCCTCGCGATAGGCGATCACTTCCTTGCCGTCGATCGCGCCCGCGGCGTACTGGCCGCGCACGACGTTCGCGCGCGACATCCTCCGGCGACATCCGGCGCAGCGAGCGGACGACCTTCACCTTCTCATCGCGCACGCTGTCGGCGGTGAGATCGGTCGGCGGCTCCATCGCCACGAGGCAGAGGAGCTGGAGCAGGTGGTTCTGCACCATGTCGCGCAGCGCGCCGGCTCTTTCGTAGTACGGCCCGCGCGCCTCCACGCCGAGCGTTTCGGCGCGCGGTGATCTGCACGTGGTCGATGTAGCGGCTGTTCCAGAGCGGCTCGAAGATGCGCGTTGGCGAAGCGCAGCACCATGATGTTCTGCGCGGTCTCTTTGCCGAGGTAGTGATCGATGCGGTAGGTGTCCTTCTCGCGGAAGACCGTGTTGACCACGTCGTTCAGCTCCTGCGCCGTGGCGAGATCGGTGCCGAACGGCTTCTCCACGATCACGCGCGTCCAGCGCGCCGTCGCGCGTCTTGTTCAGGCCGCGGCGGCGAGCTGCTCGAGGATGCCCTCGAAATTCGCTCGGCGCGACGCGAGAGATAGAAGAGGCGGTTGCCGCGCGTGCCGCGCTCCGCGTCGAGTTCGTCGAGCCGCTTCGGCGAGCGTCTGGTAGCCTTCCGCGTTCGCCGAACTCGCTGCGGTGGTAGTAAATGCGCGGCGCGAAGCTCGTTCCAGAGCTCGTCATTGAGCCCCTGGCGGGAGAACTTCGCGCGGCGCCTCCTCCAGCTCCTGCGCGGAACTGCTCGTCCGTCTTTTCGCGGCGGGCAAAGCCGACGATGTTGAGCGCCGCGGGCAGATCGCCATCGGCGGCGATGTTGTAGAGCGCCGGGATGAGCTTGCGGAAGGTGAGGTCGCCCGAGGCGCCGAAGATCACGACGTTGCACGGCTGCGGCATGGGCCGGTGGAAAGCCCTTCGCGGAGAGGATTGGAGACAGGAGCGTTCGTAGTCATCGGCGCGAGGAAAGGGGTTTAACAAGCGCCGGGTGGGAGGCAAGGGTGAAAGCCGGGTTTCGTCGAGCGGACGGCGGAGTGGAGGTCACGCTTGGTTGCGGAGCGAGAGATTTCGCGGCATAAGTCTCACTACAGCGCGCATGCCTGAACTCTCACGCTTCTATGGCATCATCATCCGCATGTTTTCCGAGCCGTCGGCGAAGCATCACGTCCCCCATTTTCACGCATACCGCGGAGAGCATGTCGCGGTCCTTGCCATCGCCCCAGTGGCGCGCATTACGGGTCCCTTCCACAGCGGCAACAGCGGTTCGTCGAAGATCGGCACGAGCTGCACGTGGAAGATTTGCTTTTGCCGATGGCGAGCTTTCGCAGCAAGGACGGAGGCCGTCGCGATCTCGCCTCTAAAATAGCCGATCTATGCACCATCCGATCTACAGGATCTGAATCCTTCGAGCGGGTCGGCCGCACACGCTCTTGAACTCCGGTTCGACATGTGGTCGACCCGGACGATTGACGTCAAGCCTATCCTGAAGGGGGAAATTTACGGCGCCCTCAGCGATCCTGCCGCGTCGGCTGAAGTCGCGCTCGTCAGAAGTGCATACAATTGTGTGGCCGAGCGGTGCCGACCGACCCGGCGACTCTCCACGATTGGCCGGTGCACGAGGCAGCCTTTTGTGCGGCAGCCGAAGAGTGGGCGCGCGCCGAATCGAGCCCACGCGCAGGCTTGACGGTTCCGGGCGAACGAGTCGACGTCATATTTTCGCACACGCTGCCGATATTCGCGGACCCAGGCGTCGTGTTCCTCCCAACTGCGGAATTTCCAAGCTCCACTGGGCGATTCGGTCTGGCGGAGATTTGCTCGACGCTTGCATCAGGCGCATGTACCGCGCGTAGCACTCGGCAGGAGTATCATTTTCATGCGTCTTGCCGACGACTTTGCGCCTGCCTTCCATGGCTCTATCCCGGCAGCGGATAGCGCGCGGTGAGGGCGCGGACTTCGTCGCGGATTTTGGCGAGTTCGGCGGGCGTCGTCGCGTGTTCGAGGGCGCGGTGGATGAGGTCGGCGATTTCCATCATCTCCTCTTCCTTCATGCCGCGGGTGGTGACGGCGGGGGTGCCGACGCGGATGCCGCCGCCGAGGGTGATCTTCTCGGTGTCGAAGGGGATGCCGTTCTTGTTCACGGTGATGCCGGCGTGGTCGAGGGTCTCGCTGGCGATCTTGCCGTTGAGGCCGCTGCGGGCGGAGATCGACGAGCATGAGGTGGTTGTCGGTGCCGCCGCTGACGATGCGGTAGCCGTGCTTGCGCGAGGCCGCGCGGCGAGCGCCTTGGCGTTGCTGACGATCTGCTGCGGCGTAGTCCTTGAACGCCGGGCTGGAGCGCTTCGTGGAAGCAGACGGCCTTGGCGGCGATGACGTGCTCGAGCGGGCCGCCCTGGATGCCGGGGAAGACCTGGCTGTCGATGCCTTTGCGCGTACTTCTCCTTGCAGATGATGATGCCGCCGCGCGGGCCGCGCAGGCTCTTGTGCGTGGTGGTGGTGACGAAGTCGGCGATGCGGCACGGGGTTCGGATGCACGCCCGCCGGCGACGAGGCCGGCGATGTGCGCCATGTCCACGAAGAGATAGGCGCCGACGCTATCGGCGATCTCGCGCATGCGCGCGAAATCGATGATGCGCGGATAGGCGCTGGCGCCGGCGGTGATCATCTTCGGCTTCGACCTCGCGCGGCGAGCTTCGGCGAGTGCGTCGTAGTCGATGCGCTCGTCCTTCTCGCTCACGCCGTAGTGGACGACCTCGTAGAAGCGGCCGGAGAAATTCGCCTTGTGGCCGTGGGTGAGATGGCCGCCGTGGGCGAGGTTCATCGTCGAGGATGCTTGTCGCCGGGCTGGAGCACGGAGAAATAGACGGCCGTGTTCGCCTGCGAGCCGGAGTGCGGCTGGACGTTGACGTGCTCGCCGCCGAAGAGCTGCTTCGCGCGGTCGATGGCGAGTTGCTCGACGACGTCCACGTTTTCGCAGCCGCCATACCAGCGTCGGCCGGGATAGCCCTCGGCGTATTTGTTCGTGAGGCAGGAGCCCTGCGCCTCCATCACGGCGCGGCTGGTGAAGTTCTCGCTGGCGATGAGTTCGATGTTTTCGAACTGCCGCGTGCTTCTCGGCCTCGATGGCGCGTGAAGATTTCCGGGTCGGCCTCGCGCGAGCGAGGCGATGCGCGGCGTTCGACGTGCCGAGCTGGTCGAGCTTCTCCACGCGGCGCTCGTGGCGGCCGCCCTCGAACTGCGTGCTGAGGAAAGCCTCGACGATCTTGGCCGACCTGCGCGGGCGTCGACGTGATTCGGCGGCGAGGCAGAGGACGTTGGCGTTGTTGTGCTGGCGCGTGACTGTGCGCGTCGTCGGCGTTGTCGACGAGCGCGGCGCGGATTTGCGGATAGCGGTTGGCCGCGATGCTCATGCCGATGCCGCTCTTGCAGACGAGGATGCCGAAGTCGGCTTGGCCGGCGAGCACGTCGCGGCAGACCGGCTTCGGCGAAGTCCGGGTAATCCACCGAGTCGTGCGAGTTCGTGCCGAAGTCCGCGACGACGTAGCCCTTCTTGCGAGAGGTGCTGCGTGGACGGCCTGCTTCAGCTCGACGCCGCCGTGATCGGCGCCGATGGCGACGCGCAAGGTGCGGGCGGACGACGGCTGGGGCGATGTGCGTGGCGGCGTTGCGGTCGGAGCTCATGGGTGCGGGTTGGTCGATGAATTGGAGGAGGCCGGGGATGGCGCGCTTGAATGGTGTCGCGGGTCTCGAAATAGGCGTGGATGCCGAGGCCGATCGGGTCGGGCACGTCGAGGATGCCGCCGCCGGCGCTCGTCGTCGAATTCGCAGAGCGAGGCAGGTCTTGTCCGCGGCCTCGGGGAAATACATGCGGATCGTTTCCAGATGGCCGCGCGTCATCACGAAAATGTGCGTGGCCCATCGACGAGGTCTTCGGTGAGCGGCTGGCTGCGGATGTCCGAGATATCGATGCCCCACGGGCGCAGCACCTCGACGGCGTGCGGGCTGGGCGGCTGGCCGTAGCCGGTCGCCGACCCCGGCGGAGGCGACCTCGATATCGTCGCGGCCCTTCACCGCATCGCGAAACATGCCCTCAGCCATGGGGCTGCGGCAGATGTTTCCAGTGCAGACGAAGAGGACGTTGATCACGGTGGCGGCCCTCCCGTGGGAGGGGAGGGGAATGTAAGGGCGGGGGCACGCGGAAGTCAAAGCTTGCGGGGATTTCCGGCGGCACGCCGGCACCGGAGCCAAGCTTCCAGCGTCTTTTTCGGAGAAAGATGGTTAGCCGCCGATCGGGCGGGCGGCGATTTCATCCAGCGTGGCGAGGCGGGCGGGGGTTTTCGACTCGCGGACGAGCTGGCAGATGAGGTCGACGGCGCGGAACTCGGGATCGACGATGCCGAGGCAACTGGGATGGGCGATGAAATCGAATACGGCGCGGTGGGCGAGGGTCCACTCGAGGGCGAGGCGGATGGCGCGGAGGAACGTTTCCAGCGGCCAGCGGGCGTTGCGGAAGGCGCCGATATCGCTGATCGGGCTCATGGGGATTTCGAGGAGGCCGCTGGCGTAGCGGAAGGGCTGGGCTTCGGCCTGCGCGCGGACGATGCTTTCGAGGACGGCGGCGGAAGGCTCCTCGCCGGGTTTGCCCACGAGGTGGCGCGGGTATTTGCTGCTGCACCAAATGAAGCCGAGATCGAGGAGCATTTTTTGCACGGCGGGCGCGTCGGCGAGGCCCTCGGCGAAGCCGCCGGGCGTGCGGAAGCCCGCGGGCGCGGCGCCGAGGCGGCTCTTCATGGCCTCGGAGCAGAGGCGGATATTTTCGCGGATGACGGCGGCGGGCTCTTGGCCGGCGACGAGCCAGGGGGCGCGCTGGAAGCGGTGCTGGATCTGTTCGAGCCGCGCGGCTTTGACGTTGACGTGATCGTAGGTGTGATTGCCGAGGCGGTGGCCCTCGGCGAGCAGTTGCTGGAGCCACTCGACGCTCTCCTGCTCCAGGGTGCGGCCGACGAGGAAGAAGTGGATGGCCCCGCCGGCCGCTTTCACGCGCTTGGCGGCCCCGGTGGCGTAGCGCTTGGCGGCGGCGTCGAGATTGCCTTTCTCGAAGTCCCAGTGGGTTTGTTCCCAGGTGGGGAAGTTGCGCGACATTTCGAGGTCGAGGGTGATGGCAACGAGGGCAGGGCTCTCGGCGGCGGGGGCACGCGGGGCCGCCGCGGCGAGCGCGGCGGCGGTGAGGAAATGGCGGCGCGTCATGATCGATGTTTTCAAGGTTGCGCGGCGTCGCGGAGGGCCCGCCGAAGCCATGAGAGCTCTTCCTCGATTTCCTCGGGCGTTTGCACGGTCTCCGCGACTTCTTCGCGCAGGAGCCTTGCGAGGCGTTGTCGGATGCGGAAGACCTGCAGCCGGAGGGCCGCTTCGTTCGTGTCGAGGTTCCCGGCGAGCTCGCGGTAGGTGACGGCGTCGTCTTCCATGAGGACGGCGGGCTGCAGCGCCTCGAAGAGCGCGAGGCGGTCGGTGCGCTCGTAGTAGGCGCGCAGTTTCCGCTGCACGCGCTCCAGCAGCGCGCGGGCCCACGCGGCGAGGTACAGCTTCTCGGGGTCGCGGCGGTCGGGAGGCTCGTGCGCGAAACGATCTTCGGCGTCGCGGCATTCCAGCGGGAGGACCATGGCGCGGCCGCCGCGCTTGAGCGCGCTTTGCTGGCGCAGATGGTCGGCGAGATGGCGGTGCAGGGCGGTGAGAAAAAAGGTGCGTAGCCGGCCTTTTTCCTGGTCGGCGGAGGCGACGAGCTCGCGGCGGATGGCCTTGAGGAAGAAGCCCTGCGTGATGTCCTGGGCATCGGCGCGGGCGAGGCCGCGGCAGCGCAGGTAGGCGTAGATGGGGTACCAGTAGCGCCTGCAAAGATCGTCCAGCGCCTGCGCGGCCTCGGCGCCGCTTTTTTGCGCGCGCAGGACGGTGCTCCATTCGGTGTTGGGGAAGGGGGCGCCGAGCAGCGTGTCGCGCTGCGGCTGGTCGTGATCGGGGGGGAGGTCGTTCAGCTCGGAGGGCATGACAGCCAGTAAGTCAGGAAGTCAGTTCAGCGCGGCGTACTCGAAGCGCTCGATGAGCGCGCCGACATCCGCGGTGAAGTAGCATCGGCCTTGGGGCAGGGTGTCGTTGCGCGCGGAGCCGAGCGGCGCGCCATCGAGCACGATCGTGAACAAATCGCCGCGGGCGTGAAACTCGAAGGTGTGTGGCGCCGCGGGGTCGAAGCCCGCGGGAGGCGGCAGCATCAGCAGGTCGCGGTCTTTCGGCCCCACGCCGGTGATGGAGATGGTGGTGGTGCCGTCGCGATGCAGCACGGCCCGGTAATTTTTCATGCGCTGCTCCGCATCGACCACGCCGGTATTGCGCACGTACAGGCCGGTGTAGCCGGTCACGTCGCGCACGGTCACGCGCACGGCGACATCGGTGAACGCGGAGTCGGCAACGCCTTCCCGAGCGTAGATTCCTTTCCGCTCCCGGACGCGCGAACCGCCCGGCTCTTTCGCGAGAAATCGTGCCGAAGCGCCGCCACCGCCACCTTTGCTGGCCCACCATTCGGCGAGCGCGTCGCTCCATGGGAGCTGGCCGGCCTGCGCGGCCCGCGTCGGCGTTGCCGGCGTGCGCTGGGATTGCGGCAATTTGCGACTGATGAACCAGGGCGCGAAAAGAATGGCCAGGGCCAGCCCGGCGGCGGCGAATTTCCAGGCGGAACCATGGCGAAAGAGCGGTTTTGCCGCGGGCGCCGGGGCTTCGCGCAAAATCGATTGCACCTCCGCGCGCAGCTCGGCGGCCGTTTGGTAGCGGGCGGCGGGATCGGTCTGCAACGCCTTCGCGACGATGTGGTCAAAGCGTGGATCGATGGAGCCGCCCCTCTTCTCGCTCGGCATCGCAAAGAGGCCGCGCGGGGATTCCCCGGTGAGCATTTGGTAGAGCATCACGCCGACGGCGTAGAGGTCCGCGCGGGCATCGGCCTCCTTTCCCAGCAGGACTTCCGGCGCGACGAAATCCGCGCTGCCGAGCGGCGCGCCCGTCATGGTGAGAAAGGCGCGCAAGGCGCGGTCCTCGATTCTGGCGAGGCCGAAATCCGCGACCTTTGCGTGCCCCTCGGCGTCGATGAGCACGTTGCCGGGTTTGATGTCGCGATGGATGACGCCGCGCGCGTGCGCGTACTCGAGCGCTTCGCATACCTGCGTGGCCACCGCCACCGCCTCGGGCACCGGCAGCGCCCCGCGCTCCTGAATGACGCGGGCCAGGTCCGAGCCATCCACGTACTCCATTACGAAATACAACTGGCCATTCGCGGTCTCGCCGAAGTCGTAAACGCCGACGATGGCCGGATGGCTGAGCTTGGCGAGCAGCCGGGCCTCGTTTTGAAAACGTTGCGCGGCGGTGGCGGCATCGGTCGCCAGCGCCGCGGGGAGCAGCTTGATCGCGACGAGCCGATCGAGCGACCTGTGCCGCGCCTGGAAGACCACGCCCATGCCGCCGCGCCCGAGCACGGAGAGAATCTCGTACGGAGGCAGCAATGCCTGCAGCGCTTCCACGGTGGGCGGCGCCCAGGTGGAGAACGGATCGGATTCGGAGGGAGCACTGGACATGCGCCACGTCAGGGATAACGCGCGAAGGCGCGGCTGGCGATGCTGTTTTCGCTGCGGGGCCCAGTGTGGAAAACATTCGCGGCGGCGGCGCAGGCTGGTGAAAATGTTTCGCATGAGCCACGAGACCGCGCTGCCCGGCATCAGACTTTTCGATCTCACCGGGCGCACGGCCTTGATCACCGGCGGCTCGAAAGGGCTCGGCTACGCGATGGCCGCGGGGCTCGCTTCGGCTGGGGCCGACGTGATGCTGGTGAGCCGGCATCGGGATGAGGCGCAAGCGGCGGCGGCAAGCATCGCTAGGGATTTTGGCCGCAAGGCACTCGGGCATGCCGCGGATGTGACCATCCCCGCGGAAGTGGACGCCATGTTGGCGGAGGCCGGGCGCGCGCTGGGGCGGGTCGACATCCTCATCAACAGCGCGGGGATCAATATCCGCGGACCGATCGGCGAGCTCACGCTGGAGCAGTTTTTGCAGGTGATGAGCACCAATGTCACCGGCACCTGGCTCTGCTGTCGCGCGGTGCTGCCTGGCATGCGCGCGCGCAAGTGGGGCCGCATCATCAACCTGGCGAGCGCGCTCGGGTTGGTCGGTTTGGCCGGGCGCACGCCTTATGCCTCGAGCAAAGGCGCCGTGGTGCAAATGACCCGCACCCTCGCCCTCGAAACCGCCGCCGACGGCATCACCGCCAATGCGATTTGTCCGGGGCCATTTCTTACGGAGATGAACGCACCAATCGCCGAGACCGAGGACGGCCAAAAATTCGTGATCGGCGCCACCGCCCTCAAGCGCTGGGCGCGCCTGGAGGAAATCCAAGGCGCGGCGATCTTCCTGGCGAGCGCCGCGGCGAGCTATGTGACCGGAGCGATGCTGGCGGTCGATGGCGGCTGGACGGCGCAGTAAGGGGTGGTCCTGCAGGCACACGGTGCGCCGAGCGTCTCGGCCAATGTCGTGCCGCACGCCGCCGTACAGTATTTCACTGACGTGAAACGATGGGTGCGTTTTGCGCGGTACGCTGGATCGTCGGGGGGAAGTTACCGCTGCTGCGGCGATGCATCGGGCGCTTTGAACTTTGGTGCGCGGACCGCCACGCGGCTCGGCAAATTCTCGGTGTTGCCGGTCGCGAGGAAGCGCAGGAGCGCTGCCATGGTTTCAGGCAGGTGCTGGGAGACTTCATTCAGTGCACCATGGCCGCCGCGCTCGACCAAGAGCACGTGTCCGTGGCGAAAGAAGGGGGCGACCTGCAACGTGTTCTCGACGGGGGTCTGCGTGTCCCAGTCGCCATGCACGAAGACGACGGGAATCGAGCAGGCCACTTCGTTGCGAAAATCGTCGCCGACGTCGGCGGACGGCCAGAGATCCGCGGTTGCCAGAAAGCCGTGGAAATTCCACTGCCCGAGCAGGGCGGTGGCGGGGTCGGTCTGCAGCAGATAGCGCCGCCGCGGGGTGACGCCGAGGCTGGTGTCGAGGAGGCCGGCGATCATCGGGAACTCGGCCGTGCGGCTCCGGCGCGCGGCGTGGGTCGCGAGCGCCCATCGCTCGTAGTCCGCGCGGTAGAGGGAGAGGACCCAAGCCGGTCCCTCGGTAGTCCGCAGCGCCGGGGCTTTTTGAAAGTCCTCGAGCCCCAGGGTGATGCTCGCCGGCAGGCCGGTCGCGGGGTCGGTGACGCCTGGCACCGGGACCCGCACCGGCGCTTGCTCGAGACGCCGCACCACTTCGCGCGCGGCGGCCATCAGCCCGCCGGGCGGCAGGGTGGGCTGCAAACCGGGGTCCTGCTCAGCGGCAAACCAGATGCGTTGCACGGCCGCCAGCACATGCGACGGCATGTCGTAAGCGCAATCGAGCGGCTCCACTCCGGCGAGGAGCGCCCTGGCCACGCGCGGCGCATGCCGCCGCATCACCGCGAAGCTCAACTGTGAGCCGAAACTGGTCCCCACGAGGCTGATCCGGTCGTAGCCTAGGGCCGCCCTCAGGTCGTTCACGTCATCGGCCAGCTCCTTCACCGTGTAGCCGCGCAGGTCGACGCCCTTTTTCTCAAATTCCGCCACCGCGGCACGGGTCATCTCGGTGAAGTCCTTCGTCGAGCGCTCGAGACTCGCCGGCTGATCGAGCGGTTCGTCCGGAGTGCGACGGCGGAATTTCAGCACTTCCCAGCGCTCGCTAAAGCCCCGCTGATCCACGAGCACGACATCGCCGATGGCGCGGAAGCGCAGAATCATCCTGAGCACGCCGGGCCCGGCTTTCTCGGATTTGAGCTCGCTCAGGTACGAGCTGGCCGGGCCGCCCGGCAGGAGGAAAATCGGGGGCGCGCCGGTTTTCGACTCGCCTTTGAAGCGGGCGAAGCCGACTCCGATGAGCCGGCTGTTCGGCTCGGAGCGATTCTCCGGCACGTGGAGTGTGCCCAGCTCGAAATCCACCCTGGCGCCGGCGAGCGTCATCGATGCGGGCTCGATCACCGCCTCTCCGGCTTTGCCCGGCCGTGGCTCCTGGGCGCCGACCCCGCAGCTCAGAGCCAGCGCCAAACCGAGGGCGAGAAATCGGTGCCCGCCGCCGGCTGGCCGCAGGAACTTGCAAGTGGCGGCGCTCATCGCTCCGCAATTAATCAGGGCGCGGACGGGAAGGAAAGGATCGCCCCGAGACAGCCCGAGTCAGTTTGAGGATTTTGAATCCGCGTTAAACATCTTTTAGTAGACGTTAGCTACGGTTTCTCTCAAGCTCCGCGTCCTCGGTCGCGGGCATCCCCCTCCCATGGGCACCATCCTCCACCCGGGCTCCGTTCGTTTATGTCGCGCCATCGCGGCTTCGATCGGCGGCGCGTGCCTAGATGCACGACTGGAAATACACCGGCTATGACCACCCGTTCTACGTGCTGGCCAGGGACCTCCCCGCTCCCTACCGCGCCTCCTGCTATACCAATCTGCTCGAGCTTCGTTACGAGGGGGAACACGGCCCAGCCGAACGCGCCCTCTTCGTTAGTGGCGCGGCTTCGACCAGCAAAAGCAATGGCTGAATGCCTGCTTCGAAGGCCTCAAGGCGACCGATCCCCGGCGGGTTTCCTTTTGAAACAGACGCCTTGCCGGCCTGACCCTTCGGACCACGAAGCTCAACGACGCGGGCGGAAACTTAGCCGACCTCCCATCGTTGTCGCTCGACCTGGCGCTGATTCGCGGCGAGCCTCACGGCGTGAACGAAGATTCGTCTCCCTCCATCATCGAGCTCCGCGAAGACGACCTCGGCTGGCAGCTCCTCGTGAATGGAGAGCCTCTGCCGTGCGACCCCATGGAGCAGCAATACCGGTGGGTGACGCTCTCTCCCGAGACGCGGCGAGCGTTGGCGGGGGGAACCTTCGCCGGCGCGCCGCCCCGGATGCCCTGTCTGCGCTGGTACGAGAATTTTCTCGGGGGGAAGGTTCCCGCCGAAGTGAACGTGGACTGGGCGCCGCCCACGGGAACCGTGGTTCGCGCCTCCTTGGATTTGGACATGCCTGACATGTCGGAATGGGAAAAACCCTATTCGCCGAATGCTCTGCTTCGTCGGGTCGAATTGTTCTACACCCAGCGAAAATTGCAGGGCATGCTTTTCCAGACGTACGACATGGACGGCCCGCGCTATGTCATCCACCTGCCTTTCGAGCCCGGCGATCGCTATATTGAAGTGATGGAACGCGAAATGAAGTTCCTCGAGGAAGCCGTCGCCCGCGCTGATCAGGAGCTGACTTCGCAAACTTGACGCCCCACGGCTCAGCGGAAATGCGTCCGCCGGAGTCCGGGGTACTCTTCCATGAGGGCCTTAAACTCGGGTTGGCGCAGCCCGCGGATGTAGTGGTCGACGTTCTCGGGAGTGGCGAGGCCCGCGGCGATGACGCGGGCGCGGATCTCCTGCACCGCCGGTTTCAGCCGTGCCTCCTTCGCGGCCTCCTCCTTCCCCAGCCTCGACAGTCTCCAAATCGTGATGACGCCGATAATGGCCAGGAGTACGAGCACGACCACGCAGCTCGTGAGGAAGATGGCCAGCCGTAGCTGCGACCTTTCAGCAAAGAGATGGTGCAGCTTGCTGAAGCGGGCCACGAGGATGACGGCCACGACGATACCACCGACGGTGATCAGAGGTTTGGAGTTCAATAAAGGGAGATCGCAGAAGTCGGAATCACCAATGTGCTGACCGTCCGCCCAGCGCAATTTGAAAGTACGCCAGGTTAACTCCGTGCGAATGCGGCACCGCCCCCCGGCTTCACTGCCCCCGCAGCGCCTGGACCAACGCCGCGCGGGCCGGCTTCGGCTGATAATTTTCGTCCCAAGGCAGCGCCGTCCCGTGGTCCTTGAAGGTGCGCGGGATCCACGAGTGCCGGTCGCTGAAGCCCAGATCGTCCACGAGCGCAATTGCGGAAACTCCAGGGCAATCTGCACCAGCTTCTGATAGTTCTTCGCCTGCTCCGCCAGACCTCCGGCGTCGCGGGCAGCGGCATGCGCACATCCGCCTCGGTGATGTGCAACTCCAGGCCCAGCTCCGCCAGCCGCCGGAGATTCGCGCGCAATTCACTGGCCGGCGGAAGCTGCCCCACCGTCATGTGCATCTGCAGCGCCACCCCGTGTACCGGCACGCCCCGGCCCTTCAGCTCCCGCAAAAGCTCGTAGATGGCGTCCGACTTCTTGCCCAGCCCCTCGCCGTTGTAGTCGTTGTAGATCAACACCGCCGCCGGATCGGCCTCGTGCGCCCAGCGGAAAGCATGCTCGAGGTAATCGCCGCCGAGCACCCGCTGCCACGGGCTCTCCCGCCGGCGCCCGTCATCCTCAAAGGCCTCATTCACCACATCCCAGAGCTGCACCCGTCCCCGGTAGCGGCCCACCACCGCCGCGATGTGCTCGCGCAAAACCGGCGCCAGCTCCTCCCGCGTCCACGGGCCCGCCTCCAGCCAGGCCGGCAACTGCCCATGCCACACCAGCGTGTGACCGTGTACCCGCTGCGCATGCGCCTCCGCAAACTCCACCAGCGCGTCGCTCTCCGCCCAGGAGAAGCCGGCGCGCTCCGGGCGCAGCGGGCCCATCTTCATCGCATCGGCCGGCGTCAGCATCGAAAACTCCCGCCCGGCCAGCGCGCGGTAGCGCGCCTCGTCGCGCAACGGCGCCGCATCGATCGCCGTCCCGAGTTGCACCTCGCGCCGCTGCGCCCACAGCCGCAGCGGCAATTCCATCCCGCCCGCCGGAGCCGCCGCCTTCTCACCCCAGGCCGTCCCCACGACAAAGAGCAGCGTGCAGGCGAGCCAGTGCAAGGTCATGGGACCACCATGCAGCAACCACTCGCCCGGCGCACGCGTCTTCGCCTCCCTCACCGTCCGCCCATCTGCTCCTCGCCACCGGCGACATGAAGCCCACCCACAAGCTGCAAGCCGAGACCGGGCACGGCGCCGGCCAGATCGTCATCAACGGCCTCAACGGCCAACCCTCCATCATCCTCGCCCACCATCACCAACACGGCGGCGTCATCATCACCACAGACGCCGCCGGCAAAATCTCCGCCAGCCCTCCCCGACGCCGGGTGGGGAAGGAGAATGGAGAAGGGCGAGGTCGAGTGTGTTGCGTTTCTAAGACCGACCCCGCCGCTCCCCCCGGGAAAGAATCTCGACTGGGTCGGGAATAGGCCGCTGCTTGTTTTGGGGCGGCCACACGAATGCCCCGCTCGCTGATGCCAGTAACGGCCGAATGACATTGCCGTGTGCGGAACTCGCTCATCGAATGATCTGGACCGGAGGAATCGGGTCACCTGGCTTGAGGTTCTGATACTGTCGGAAAATCTGGCCCATCAGTGACTGGTAAACACGTAGCGAAAAGACCTGTATGTTATCGAAGGTGAGCGTTCCGCCGAGCATCGGATGCACGCGCCAACCGTAGCATTGAGAAGGGCTGAGCAGCACACCCGCCTCGGCACAGCGAAACACGAGGCCGTCGAGAAACCACTCGCCCTGCTTTTCAGCCGTGTTCTTTAGTTCGTTGTAGGCCGGAATGGACGGAGCGACCTCCTGAAGGGTGCCTTCGATGAGGTCGAGCATGTGGACGTGCTGCTGCGAGTCCCCAAAGAACCAGTCGCCAAACTTGGTCATTTGAATTGGAGTATAGTCCTTGGGAACACGCCATCGCCAGTCGCGCAGCAGGTCGTCGGTGTCGAGTCCGGCGAGCTGAATGGTGAGATCGACGTTATGTGAAGGCATGGTTAGGCGCGTTTGTTCTGTTGGACGTATTGCTCATACGAACGGACGGTTGCGTCGCGGTCCGAATAGAATCTCTTGCGCTCAGCGTCGTTGCGCCAAGGAAACGTCTCGCCCAACTTTCTTTTCACGGTGTGCACTCAGTCGTGATGTTGGGCACACTCGCCGCCCCAACCCTCCGCTAGAGCCGCAAGTCCGTATGCTTGCTCCTGAGCCTGTTCCGTGGAAACATCGAAGGTCTCGATAATCGCTTGGACTCGTCCGACGAGCGATCCTGATGGGCCTTCGTTCATGGTGTAAGCGCGCAAGCGGCCGAACATCCTATTGAGTCGCAGGCGCGGGGAGGGGCTGATCCCAAGCTTGTTCAACCACGCTTAGCTTCGACGCTCCGCCCGCCTTGCCGCCTTCGGTCGAAGCTAAGCCTTCTCCGTTAGGCGACTTATTGGTGCGCGAAGAATGAGGCATGATGTATCTCCCGAAAAAGAGTAACCAGAGTCGTAATGGCCTGTCATCGGAATGAAACGTCCGTCCGTCTGGCGCTTTAGAATCGCGAGCCAGATTGGTTTCTCGGCAAATACCGTGACGCCTCCGACGGGCTTCTCGTCTTGAAGGTTTCGCTTCTGGTATTGGAGCGGTCCAATCAGAAAGCGGATATTTGTTTTCAGAAGTGCGTGGATTTTGAAGCGGGTGTTTGTGCCGTCGAAGTGGTTTGCTGGGCGGCCGTAACCAGAATACTCGTCACTCGCTGGCTTGTTCTCGATCGGCTCGACGATCGCAACAAGATCGGATTCGGCTAAGAGCCTGCCATAGGGCCAATCGGGCACCGCACGAGCAAGTGCTGAAGGTGAAAGGCACGACATCAGTGCCATTGACGCGATCAGGAGGAAGAACGGCTTTGTCATTTGGAGGAGACCTGCGCAGGCGCCTAACATCCTATTGAGCCACAGGCGCAGGGAGGCGCTGTCGGCATGTCGCGGGTATTCGGCAGCGGTTGTGAAGAGAAGCTGCGGTTCAGTCGGCATATGGCATTGGGATGACCAATGGACCATATGCCGACCGGTGCCAGAGCGAAAGTGAAAGGGCGGCCCTCCACCCTCCCACCACCATGATCATCGCCGCTCCAGGCGCCCATCACGCCCTTGAGGCCGGCGGTGCGGACTCGGACCCAGAGGACAGCCGAGGCTTTGCGAGACAGCCGCAGACGGAGCCGGGGCGAGCCGAGGCTTTGCGAGACGGAGCGGGGGCGAAGGCGGGCCGCTCAACGTGGGCGGCTCAAAGCGCGGGCGCCAGGTGGGCTCAATGCCGGGGGTGATGCCGCTGATGGTGGCTTTGCCGCCTTGAAAGATGCCCACGGTCGTCCAGTTCGCCTCCACCGAGGCGGCGGAAGGGACTTGGGCGGCCGGCGGGCGGGCGAGCCGTTGGGGTCGCCGATGCACTTTTTCACTTCGTTGGTGTGCCGACCTTTTCGCGATTTGTAGCGGGCCACGGCGGAGCTGCTTCACTCTGCCCTGCCGGCGCCGCACATCGGTCGGCGCGGCGGGCGCGGAAAGATCGGCCACGCGCACGGGGTCGGGCAGCAGTGAAATGAGGCCAAGAAACGCGGTTTGGCCCTGCACAGGGGCCTTCAGGAAGCGGAGGCTGGGGTTCCTGGGAAAGACGGATGCGGCGTCGAGAGGATAGGCCCGTTTTAGCGTACATCAGCGTAACTGCCTCGTATGCAGCCGCTTGTTGTGCAAAGTCCTCGGGCAGAGCGACTCATTTTTTCGCAAAATGAGTCAAGAAACGCCGGGAATGAGTCAATTCGCGGGAGAAATGAGGCAAGGTGGGGAGCGGATGAGGCAAGTTTTCCAGGGAATGAGGCAATCTGCGGGAGAAATGAGGCAAGGCTGCGAGCGGATGAGGCAAGTTTTTCGGGGAATGAGGCAATCCGTGGCGGAACTTGACGAGGTTTCCCGACGGATGAGGGAAGATGCGCCGCGGGTGAGGCAAGCTCACGAAGGAAATGGGGCAAGCGGCCGAAGGATGGGGCGCGCGAAAAAGGGTTGCGCAAACGGGGGCGGGGTGTTGTCGTTTTACCGCCGGTGCGCATGGTGCGCGCCGGGTTCCCCATTAACCAACTCCCGATGGCATCGCGTGAAGGACTGGGCATCAGTTTCTCCCCGCGACTCGCGAGGAAGCCTGCCAATTCCTCGAAGCTCATCTAAAGCCGAAGTAGCGAGCCGGCTATTTCGATCCCCCGCGGGCACCTTCGCGGCCATTCGCCGCCCGCAGCACGATCTCAGGGCGTGAGCGACTCTTCCACCGACGACCCCCACGGCTGGCGAAAAGAAGCGCGCGACCTGCTGCGGGCCGTCGCCGGCGGCTCCATCGTCGGCATGCCGCTGCTCTACACCATGGAGATGTGGGCGCACGGCATGACGCTCTCCGAGTCGCATCTGCTGCTCCTGCTCGCCGCGACGCTCCTGGTCAATTTCGTCTTCTGCTATCTTTCCGGCTTTCGCGTCGAGTGCTCCGTGATGGGGGCGGCCATGGAGTCCGTGACCAGCGTGGGCATCGCCATCGTGCTTTCCGCGGTCATTCTCGCGCTCATCGGCGAAGTCGATCTCTCCATGAGCCGGGTCGCCGTGTTCGGAAAGATCATGTTGCAAGCGGCGCCCGTCTCCATCGGCATCGCCTTTGCCAGCCCGCAAATGGAAGGCCGGTCCCGCACCGGCGAAGACTCCGGCTCCGAGAAGCCCGCGAGCGGACCTGAGCTCAGCCCCAGCGACCACCAACTCCAGGTGGACCTGCGCGAATTCGCCGCAGCCCTCGCCGGCTCCACGGTCTTCGCGCTGAACCTTGCGCCCACGGAGGAAATCACGCTGATCGCCGGCCGGCTCTCGCCGCTGCAATTGCTCGCCATCCTCGGGTTCACTGGCCTTCTTTGCTACGTGATCCTCTTCGCTTCCGAGTTCCGCGAGCATCGCGTGCATGTGGAAAGCCTCGTGCAGCATCCCGTTGCCGAAACCATCCTCACTTGCGGAATCTCGCTCGCCGTCGCCGCCGCCCTCCTCTACCTGCTCGGCGAGCGGAGCAGCCTGGCGCACCCGGCCACGTTTGCCGCCTCCGTCGCCACCCTCGGCCTCCCGGCGATCATCGGCGGCGCGGCCGGACGCCTCATCGCATGAAACAAGAGGACTGCTCACCGAAAAACGGCCAAACGGACCAGCCGGCCCACAGCGCGGGCCGCAAACTCGCCGAGTGGGTCTCGCTCGGCCTCAGCGCCCTCGTCATCCTCGCGCTCGTCGGCTACCTCGCCGTTGAGGCCTTCCGCAAGAACGAGCCCTTCATTCCGGTGGAGGTCCAGGCGCTGCTCAACGACACACGCGAGGTGGAAGGCAAATTCATCCTCCCCGTAAAAGTCACCAACCGTGGAGCCCAGACCCTGCGCGACCTGAAAGTCGAGCTGCGATACGAGCCGCCGGGTTCCGCCGCGGAAACCGCCGATGTGCTGATCGACTACCTCGGCGAGCGTTCCGAGCAGACTGCCTACTTCTACTTCGCCCAACATCCGAACGCGCTTAAACTGGAAGCCCGCGCGGTGAGTTATATCGTGGATTGAATGTTTGCGGTGGAGTGGGAAGCCGTTTGGGGCGGCTGGACCCGCCCGCCCTCCAACTCCCATCGCGTCCGACGCGGCTGCTTCCATCAACGCCGCACGCCCGGTCCGGTTTGGGTTCCCTCGCCGCTCTCGTCTACCAGCAATTTCCCCGCGCGCGCAGGCGGCGCCGCCCGTGCATGTGCATCTGCATCGCCTCATACGCCTTTTGTCCCTTTTGTGCCTTTCGTGGCTAAGTTCCTGAGCGTCGTCCGCGTACTACGCTCACCTGCCTGGGTTGCCGCTCCGCCCTCGCCGCGTCCGGTCGAAGCTAAGCCTCTTCGTCAGGCGCTTTGGTCTTGGACCTGGTGGAAAACATCAGTGCGTATCATTGATGGGTTGGAGTTCCAACTCTCGTCCCAGTGTCCATAGATCTCCCAGGAAACACCCGTGAGCTGATGTCCATGCTTGGCGCACCACTCGCGAATCTTGGTATGCGCTTCGGAAAGGCGTTGATAGGGTCCGAAATGAACCGTGATAGCCACACGTCCCGATGGCAACTGGGAGCAATGAATGCGGTCGTTGCCGACAAAGGGTTCGGATACCTCCACCCCGACCTCAACTAACCCTGCATCCAGATACAAGGCGGTGTGGCGTCCCGGCTTCGGCAGGCCGGCGGAGCGAACGAATGACCAGACCTCGCCGCACGCTGCGGGAACAAACCTCGAAAGCTCGCTCGGATGCACGCGGTCTCGCACCACAGCCGTGAGCGTCGCCTTCGAATTCGCAAGTTCGGGCTGGCAGGACATAGGAATGTTTCAGTCGTCGTTACTCAGGACGCGCGCAGAAGTGCCTAACATGGATTGAAACGCCGCGAGCGTCCAGCCCGAGGGCGCCCGGCAAATGGTGCGTGGCATCCCGCCCGGCGGACGCGGCGAGAACGAAGAAGGAGCCAGGTCAGGCCCTCACTCCGCTTTCTCCGTGCCGGCAGCGCTGGGGGTGTCCTCACCGGTTGTGACTTTACCACCCAGCACCTCGATCGCGTATTTCCGGTTTCGCTCGACCAACTCTGCCAAATCGCGCTCCTTCTCTGCTCGGTAGGCCTCGTACGCCGCGCGAGACGCGCGCTTGACCCAAAGCCCTGGCTCGCGGTCATGGAAAGCACCCTTCTTTACGGCGCGACAAAGCGCTTCGTAGTGCGTCGGGTCTGCCGCCTCTGTCCAAAGCCTGCCCTTCTGAGCATCCGTGCCGGAAGAAGTCGAAAACTGAATCGTTTCCGGGTCGGTGGAATAGTTGTCCACGAGTCTCGCCCCAGTGCGTTGCGCCTCGGACTCGATCGCCGTGCGCATCTCGGGACAGAGGTAGAATCGAATCTGACGGCCCATTGCTCGCGAAGGTTGCCCCGCCTATCGGCCGCCGCTCAGCTCTTCCTCCGCAAGGAAAAGATCCTGAAGGTCCCCGTTCAGCTTTGTGACATCGGTCTTCGTCGTGAGCACGAAGTTCTCCCTGCTCGTCCCCAGCGTGCTTGATCCGTCCAGAACTCCAAGAACGTTCGAAACGGTGTCCACCATGGTTTGACGGATGACCTCGAAGAGGACCGCGCGATCCGCCTCGTTCAGAGTGCCAAACAGCGTCAGGGCTCTCTTCCAATACGGATCGGTGGCCTCACTCACCGCCGTGGAGGTGAACAGGCTTTTATAGATCGCCATGTTGTCTGCGATGATGGCACTGCGGACCTGCGTAACGAAGTTTTCCGGAGTCACGTTCGGTTCCCTACCCACTCCTCGCCCCTGCATAAAGGCTTATTCTCTGCGCGCTATCCCGCTCGCCGCCAGGTCCTATCAACAGGCTGGTTGAGATCAGCCTCTTCGACCAGGAGCCCTCGTGAAAATAGAAATACAAAAAAGTGCTCAATCGAGATTGGGAAAGTGCTCGACCTCTGATACTCTCGGCTCGATCATGAACCCGATTCTTTCGCCGCCGGAAGCTCCGGCCGGAACCTCCCGTTCCCACACGAGCGCCACCCGTCGCTGCGCGCTCGTTCTCTCTTCGTTCCGCGTCACCGAAAGCGTCGGCTCCGGCTTCGTACTACGATTGGTGCGGATCTTCTTCCCGCCCGAATATTTCGACCGGCGTCGCGGGAGGGCGAGCGTCCTCGCGAGCCCGGCAGGATGGTGGCTGCGGCGGCGGGATGGCGGGCCGCCAGTTCCAGAATGTGCAACATTCCCGTCGCGCCCGCCAAATGACGCGCAATCTGGAACTTTCGAGTTCCAGAATGTGCAACATTCCCGCCGCGCCCGCCAAAATGACGCGCAATCTGGGAATTTCCCGTCCCAGAATGTGCAACCTTTCCGCTTTCTTCGTTCCGCGCTCCGCGTTCCGCCTTCCGCGTTCTCTATGAACCTCGGCTCGAAGGCGCCCTTCTCCTCGGCCGGCCGGCGCGCTATCTTGCGCCTTCGCCATGATCGAGCCTCACACGCGCGCTGCTTACGTTCAGAACCAGCCAACCGAACAGTGGTATCACTTTCTCGTCGCGCGCTTTGTCGGTTCGCTCAAGCGGGCAGGCTGGTTTGCGGTGTTGGTGCGAGGGGCCGTGCAGAGAGGCCCTGCGGAGGCGGAGATTTCGGGAATCCTGGAGCAGGCGGATCAGACCTCACTCCCGGTGGTGCTCGATTTCGTGGGATCGGTGAATCTCGAGACACGCGAGGTGGTCATCTCCGACTCGAACGAGGGGCGGTATCGCGGCCAATTTTCGGCCAACGGCCGGGTGATGACGCTGCGCAAAGATGGGACCGGCCAGGAGCTTCGCCTGGTGCACGAGGAGACGCTGAGGTATCTGTCGATTTGAAGAAAAGGACCGAGACGGCGCAGGGAGTGACAACGACGAACACTACGCTTAATCTTCAGCCGCTGAGGTCTACCCCCTATGCAAATCGAAATCCTCGAGGCGCGCATCGCCCAGGTGATTTGACGACCTGCGCGCTTTGAAACTCAGCATAGATCTCGGCGGCACGCAGATTAAAGCCATCTTGCTGACGGACGAGGGGGCGATCGCCCGGCGCGAGCTGCGCGCGACCAGTGATGGTTTCGCGGAGACGGTGCGCGCGCTGGTGGAGGAGCTCGGTGCAGCGCTGCCACTGGCCATTTCCGCGCCGGGATTGATCGCGCGCGACGGCCGCTCGGTCGCGCACATGCCGGGGCGCATGCCGGGCTTGGCCGGGCTGGATTGGACGCGGTTCCTCGGGCGGACGGAGCCGGTGCCGGTCTTCAACGATGCGCAGGCGGCGCTGCTCGGCGAGGCGGGGCTCGGGGCGGCGCGCGGGTTTCGCGATTGTTTCATGCTGACGCTCGGGACGGGCGTGGGCGGGGCGATCATGTCGGAGGGGCGGGTGCTGCGCGGGCACCTCGGCCGGGCGGGGCATCTCGGGCATATCTCGCTCGATCCGAATGGCGCGCCGGACATCGTCGGGATTCCGGGGAGCCTTGAGGATGCAATCGGCAATCATAATATCGCGCAACGATCCGGCGAGCGCTTTGGCACCACTCATGAGCTGATCGCGGCGTACCGCGCGGGCGATCCCCTCGCGGCGGAAATCTGGGGGCGCTCGATCCGGGCGCTGGCTTGCGCGGTGGCTTCGCTGATCAATGTGCTCGATCCGGAGGCGGTGATTTTGGGCGGCGGGATTGCGCAGGCGGGCGAGGCGCTTTTCGCTCCGTTGCAAGCTGCGCTCGACGAGGTGGAATGGCGGCCGGCGGGGGCGGTACGGATCGTGCCGGCAGAACTTGGCGAATGGGCGGGGGCGATCGGCGCGGCGCTGCACGCGGCGTAGCTTACTTCTTCGCCACGTCGAAGCACTTGAGCTTGTCCTTCAGCCGCACGAGCAGCTTCCCATCGGCGATGGCGGGGGAGGGGACCCAGGCGCCGCGCACGGTGGCGCGACCGAGCTCGATGCGCGCGGAGGGATCGGGCTTGATGATGGCGACGGTGTTGCCGCTGTTCGTGAGGACGAAGAGCTTGCCATCGGCCAGCACGGGCGAGGCGATGGAGGCGGGGAGCGGCTCCTGCCAGCGCTGCGAGCCGTTCGCCGCGTCGAAGCAGAAGCTCACGTTGTCGTCGATGAGGTAGATAAGGCCGTCGTGGATGATCGGGCTGGATTGCGTGCGCAGCGGGTCCATCGGGTAATTCCAGAGTTTTTCCGCGCCGTTCGGGCCGAGCTTGTAGGCGACGAAACCGAGCTCCGGCTTGCGGGTTTGCACGGCGAGGAGATCGCCCGCGACGGCCGGGGTGGATTCGCCCCCGCCGGGGACGCTCCAGGCGATCGCGCCGGTGCGGAGGTCGACCGCTTGCAGGTCGCCGCGGCCATTGCAAATGGCGAGCGACTTGTCACCGCTTTTCCAGAAGACGGGGGAAGAATTGCCGCCGCCGGCCTTTTCCTGTTTCCAGAGCTCTTTGCCGGTCGCCGCGTCGAGGCCGATCAGGTGTTTGGCGTTCACCACGAGCACGCCCTCCGCGTAGAGCGGCGAGGAGCCGGCGCCTTTTTGCGGAAGCGGCAGCGCCCAGAGCTGTTTGCCGGTTTCGGCATCGACGCAGTAGGCGTCGGTGCTGCCGACGGCGAACACTTTCCCCTCGGCGACGCAGGGCGTGCTGGAGGAGCTGCGGCCTGTCGGCTGGCCGGGCGCGGTGGCTTTCCAGAGCGTTTTTCCGGTGGCCAGATCGAGGCAGAGCACTACGTCCTCGGCGATGCGCTTGGTCGGCGGCACGGCGGCGGCGATGGCAGCCTGCACCTCGGGCGTCCAGCCTTGCGCGGCGAGCCACTCCGTCATCTCGGCTTCATTGGCGAAGACGTGCTGCTTGTGCGCGTCGAGCGCATCGAGGACCTCGAGCGGCAGCGCGTGCTTGCCCTTGGTGAAGCGCGATTTCACGAAGCCGCCGTAGAGCTGGCGTTGTTTCACATCGAGATTTTCCTCCACCCATTTCGCGGAGAATTCCTCCAATCCTTTGCCGCGCAAGGTGGGGCTGAGCGAGAGGCGGGTCTCCTCCATTTTCTTCACGACGGCTTCGCCCAGCGGCTTGGTGTTTTGATGCCCGAGCTGGCGCATCACCATCTCGCCGATCTGCCGCGTCTCGGCCGGGATATCGGTGTGCCAAACCACGGAAAGGTAGACGCGCCCTTTCGCGATCACGGGGCTGGAGAGGCCGCCCTCGTCGTTGCTCGGGATCGGCTCGCTTTCCCAGAGCGAAGGGAGACCGGCCTCGGGCACGGAATCTACGAGCTTTGGGCCCTGCGGCAGCGTGCCATTGCGGAGCGGCCCGCGCCATTGCGGCCAATCGGCCTGGGCGGCGAGCGGAAGGAGGAGGGTGAGGGCGAGGCGGAGGAACATGGCGGAAGATTATCGGATGAGGAGGGTGGCGCGTGCCTGTTTGGCGGCGGGAATTAGAAACGGCTGGCAAGAGCGAGCGGGGGTGGGGTTTTCGGACGTTTGGGACGAGAATGGGGATTTTGGAGCGTTAAGGGAGGAATGTTGCACATTCGTGACGGAACGCGGAACGGTGGAATTTTCGGGAATAATGCTCGGGAAATAAGTGGGAACGGCAGGATGGAAACCCTGCTGACCGCACGGGCTGGAAAGCCTGAGTTCCTCGCCGCGGTGGATACGGCCCGCCCCGGCGATGAGGCGGCGCGAGACGCCCGGCGAGCGGTGGTGCAGAACTCGGAAGCATCGGCCGCAGAGTATCAGACGGCGAGGACTTTCCCAATCTCGATCGAGCACTTTTTTGTATTTCTATTTTCGCAAAAGGAGGGGCCGCAGCGCCGGACTTGACGGGCGCGCAGATTGGTCCAAAGGGCGGTGACAGTCGCTTCTGTGAAGCATTTGTTGACTGACCCGTTGCTGATCTTCTGTTTCCCGACCCGAACTGTCGCTCGGATCGGTGAAGCGAAGGCTGGGTCCATCATTCATCGCCGCCCGAGAGTAACCACTTTCGGTGGAGGCTGCGTGCCAAGTCGGAGGGAAAGCTGAAACACGCAACCAGTGCGGTCTCCGGGCTGGCTTCGCCTTGGTCTCGCTGATTGTGATGCAGTACGCGCAGGGTATTGCGGCGGAATTGGTGTAGGGTACGATTTTCCGACGCCCCTCCGGGGCGGAGGCGCTATCTTGTGAAAACCGGTGGCTGACGCCACCGGCTACACTCCAAATGGCCCTCCGGGCCAGGGATCGAATGTAACGCTGATGGCGAAGCGGTACACTACGGGGTGGTTTTTGGGGCGACTTCGGCGGACATTTGCAGGAGGGCTTCGAGCATTTTCGGGGCGGCTTGGGGCTCGAGGGAGTTGGTGCCGGGCCAGGTTTCGTAGCCGCCGAGCTCGAAGTGGCGCGGCGTGGGGAGGTAGCCGAAGTAGCCGTGGTTTAGCTCGACCATGAATGAGTGGGCGAGCGGGCTGCGCTTTTTGAACTCGAGGCCGATCTCGGCGAAGGTCTCGCAGGGGGAGGTGCCGATGCAGATGTCGCCAAGGCGCAGGACCTGGAGGGGAATGCGAGCGGGGTTTTGCGCTTTGGAGAGGCGCTGGACGCGGTCGGCGTAGATCGTGGGGAGATCGGCTTTTTTGGAAGGCGCGGGGGTTTCGGCCAGCCGGTCTTTGGACCAGGTGAGGAGCTCCGGCTCGATCGTGCGCCAGGAGAGATCGAGCTCGCGGTAGCGCGCATCGAGATCGGCGCGGTCTTTCCATTCCACCCTGGCGAGCGCGGCGTGTACTTTGGCGGCGACATCCTCCCCGACTTCGCGCATGCGGGCGTAGGGCGGAGCGGAGGGGCGCGGGGTGCGGAAGTTGATGTTGTTGATGTCGCCGCTGGTGCCGTTCGCCATCATGGCCACGAAGGGAGGATCGAGGCTCTCGGACTGCTGCAGTTTCGTGAAGGCGCTGCAAAAGATGGCGAAGTAATCCGCGGAAATCTCGCCGCTCCCGACCCCGCCGACGTAGTGCAGCGAGTAGGCGGCATAGACGGAAATCAGCCGGCCCGCCGGCTCGCGCAGGGCGATGAAGGAAACGGTGGGATCGGTCGGCCCCGCGGGCTCGATGAGATTCGGGCTGCCGCCGGGCGGATTCATTTTCACCTTGTCGATCTTGCCGAACGGATTGACCGGCACGGTGCCTTCGCGCATGAACCAGCGGCGGTTGAAGACGTGCTCGGGCGCCTCGGCCGAGCCGAAAGCGATCTGCGCCGGGCGGAGCGAATTGATCGCGCGCCGCACGCCATCGGCGATGCGCCGGGCGACGAAGCGCTGGTAGTCATCCAGCGGCTGGTCGGACGCGTAACGGTTTTCGCCGAGCGCGCTGGCGGCGGAGTGGGTGTGCGTGGCGGAGATGGCGACGTGTGAGGGCGGGATGCCGGTGGCGTCCTCGATCAGGCGGCGCGCCTCCAGGCTCACGCTGCGATGGAGGCCGAGGAGATCGCACACCACCAGGGCGAGCTTGGTCTTGCCGTCGTCGAGCACGAGGCAGCGGGCGTGCAGCTCATCGTGGATGCCGGTGGAGGGAAAGGGTTGGAAACCGCCGACGATTTTCAGGCCAAGCTCGGGGGTGATGTTGCTGGTGGCGGCGCCGGCGCGAAAGGGTTCGGCCGCGGGCGCGGCGAGCGCAAGGAGGAGGAGGAGGAGGAACGAGGCAAGAGGGGCGAGTTTCGTCATGGAGGAGAGGAGCAGTTTTAGCAGACGGAACCTGGGGAGCAACCAAGCGAAGAGAAGCGCCGCGCTTTATCGGATAGCGCCCGGGCGAAGGGCTCGATTTCGGCCGCCAGTTTCCGCACTGCTTCGTCGCGTTTGGGCGGCGATGACACGCAACGCTGCTCCATTGCCTCGGCCTCGACCCCACCCGGTTGACGTTCAAATTTCAGGGCCGCCATTATCGTCTTACGGACGTGCATAGCCATGTGGTAAAGGATATCCTCGCCTGGTGGCACTTCCCCAGTCCGGAGACCGTCGCCACCTCTTTCCGCTTTGATTCAGCAGCCCCGCCGCCATGATTGCTTCCGCCGGATTTGAAGAGATGCGGCCTGCGCGGGCCGGCCATTCGACAACATTCTTACCGTCCCGCCGCCCAACTCGATGACGCCTTGCCTCTTCTCCATTAGCTACGCGGGCCTCTGGGGACAGGCCTCGCTTTCCTTGTCGGAATTCATCCAGCGCGCGGCGGGGCTGGGTTTTCCCTCGGTGATGATCGCCGGCAAACGCCCGCATCTTTCGCCGCTCGATGCCAGTCCGGAGCTTTTGGCCACGGTGCAGGAGGCTCTGGCCACCTCGAAGGTGCGCTGCGACGTGCTGGGCGCTTACACGAACCTGGCGGCGCCCACGGGCTGCGGGTCCGAGGTGCCGCTGCTCGAGTTTCAGATCGCCTATGTGGAGTCGCTCGCGCGCCTCGCCGCGTTGCTGGGGGCGAAGATCATTCGGATCTTCACGGCCTATGAGACGGGCACGCTGGATCCGCAGGGACCGTGGCAGCGCGTGGTGGCGACGGTGCGCGAGATGTGCGACCGCGCCGCGCCCCATGGCGTGACCATGGCCATTCAAAATCACCACGACCTGGCCCTGCACACGGACGCGCTGCTCGAGTTGCTCGCCGACATCGATCGGCCCAATTGCCGGCTCGGCTTCGACGCCTGGTCGCCCGCGCTGCGCGGGGAGGACCTCTACGAAGCCGCGAAAAAAGCGGCGCCCCACGCGGTCATCACCACGAACGCCGACTACCTCAAAGTGCCGCGGTACCGCTACCGCCCGGAGCTGGTGAATTACGAGCCGCAGCCGGTGGATTGGGTGCGCGCAGTGCCTTTCGGCACAGGCTTTATCGATTATGCCGCCTTTTTCCGGGGGCTGAGAGACGGCGGGTTCGATGGGCTGGCCGTTTTTGAAATGTGCTCTCCGCTGCGTGGCGGCGGCTCGCTTGAAAATCTGGACGCCTGCGCCACGGCCTACCTGGAATGGATGCGCGCCCACCAACTAATCTGACCAAATCTCCGATGAAAATCTCGCTGCTCATCCTCCTCGCGTGCGCGCCCCTGCTGCGCGCCGCCGAGGTGCCTTCGCAACCGATTGCCAAAAAGGGCGCGCTCATTTTCTCCGACGATTTCTCGGCGCCGGAGCTGGCCAAGGCGTGGCGCATCAGTTTCCCCAGCTTCACGGTGGCGGAGGGGGTACTGCAAGCCAGCCAGACCAAGCCAGAACACAGCGCGGTCGGTCGGACCCCCGTCGGGGCGAAGGACCTGGTCATTGAATTCAAGTGCCGGCTCGGGGGCGCGACGCAGATCAATGCGGTGCTCAACGACCTCCAATACAAGGACGGGCACGGCGGCCACCTGTGCCGGGTCTCGCTTTCTCCCCGGCAGATCTTCCTGGGCGACGACAAGGAGCGGCTGCGCCGTGGGATCGAGGAGATGAAAAAGGATCCGGCGCGCCGCGATGAGGTGAAGCGGCTCACCGCCGGGCGCACGCGCTCCATCCCGACCACGCTCGACCCCGCGCGCTGGTATGCCTATGCCGTGGAGATCGTCGGCGATGAGATGCGCGTGAGCCTCGATGGCCAGCCCATTGGCTTTCTCAAATCCTCGGGCCTCGCACACCCGGACAAGCGGGAGTTTTATTTTGCGGTCGGTGGCTCCGGCGCGCAATTCGATGAGGTCCGGATCTGGAAAGCGGAACCCACCGGCCCATGAAGGCGCTGCTCGCTTTTCTGCTCTGCGCCGCGACGGCCGCGGGTGAAAGCGCCGCGCCGGAGGGATGGTCCACTTCCGCGCCGCGGGAGGAGATCGCACCGCGCTTTTCCTATGTGGCCGAGGGCGGGCCGGCGCGCGGAGGAAGCTTGGTGATCGAATCGGACGCGCGCGAGGGGTTGCTCGGGCGCTGGACGAAAACTTACCCCGTGCAGGGCGGCACGGCGTACGAGTTCAGCGTGCGGCGCAAGCTGGTGGGCGCGCCATCCCCGCGACGGAACGGCGTGGCCCGCGTGCTGTGGCGCGACGACAAGGGTCGCCCCGTGAAGAACGACGAGCCGGAGGGCGAGGTGAAACGCACTGCCAGCCCGGAGTACCCGCTGGAAGAGGCGCCGGATGCGCAGGGCTGGTGCAGGCTGCGGGGAGTTTATGCCCCGCCCGCGGGGGCGACGCGGGCCGTGGTGGAACTGGAGCTGCGCTTCGCGCCGAACGCGCGGGTGGAGTGGGCGGAGCCCGCGCTGAAGCCGGCCGCCCCACCGGCCCCGCGCCTGGTGCGGCTGGCGGCGGCGCACCTCATCCCGCGTGGCGCGAAGACGGCCGCAGAGCGTCGCGAGGCGTTCGCGCCGCTCATTGAAGAAGCGGCCAGGCAGCGCGCCGATCTGCTGGTGATGCCGGAATTCCTCACCTGCGAAACGGTGGCGCAAATGCCGGAGCGGTCCGAGCCGATGCCTGGGCCGAGCACGGAATATTTCGGCGCGCTGGCCAGGCGGCACGGGCTCTATCTCGTGGCCGGCCTGGTGGAACGCGCCGGGGCGCTGGTTTACAATGTGGCGGTGCTGATCGGCCCCGATGGAAAGATCGCGGGCAAATATCGCAAGGTTTGCCCGACCGATGGCGAGATCGAGGCCGGCGTGACGCCGGGTCGCGACTACCCGGTCTTCGAGACGCGCTTCGGCAAGCTGGGCATGATGGTTTGCTACGACGGCTACTTCCCGGAGATCGCGCGCGCCCTGGCGGTGCGCGGCGCGGAAGTCATCGCGTGGCCCGTGGCCGGCTGCGATCTGCGGCTCGCCGCCGCCCGCGCGTGCGATAATCGAGTCATCCTCGTGAGCAGCACGCATTCGGATGTTTCCCGGAAGCAGATGATCAGCGGCATCATCGGCCCGGATGGCCGCGTGCTGGCGCACGCGGAGGAATGGGGCCGCATCGTCCTGGCCGAAGTGGACCTGGCGGAGCGCCCGCGCTTCGGGGGCCTGGGCGATTTCAAGGCGCTGCTGCCCCGCCATCGGCCGGCGGAAACTTCCAGCGATCCCGCGCCATGAAAACTTTCGCCTGCCTGCTGGCCGCCCTCGCGCTCGCGATCACGCCGCGGGGTCACGCCGCCGCCCCGGCACCGGCGAAGGTGGAGTTCAACCGCGACATCCGGCCCATCATGTCGGACACGTGTTTCAAGTGCCACGGCTTCGACCCGAAGGCGCGCAAGGGCGGGCTGCGGCTCGATGTGGGCGAGGCCGCGCACCAGCCGGCGGAATCCGGCGCGCGGCCCATCGTGCCGGGCCAGCCGGAGGAAAGCGAAGTGGTGGCGCGGCTTTTCACGGAGGATGTGGAGGACCGGATGCCGCCGAAAAAGTCGCACTTGGTGGTGACCCCGGAGCAGCGGGCACTGATCCGTCGCTGGATCGCGGAAGGCGCGGAGTATCAGCCGCACTGGGCGCTCGTCCCGCCGAGATCGAATGGCGCAGCCTCCATCGATGAAATCGTGCGGACGCGGCTCGCCGGCGAAGGACTCGCGCCTTCGCCGGAGGCCGATCCCGCCACGCTGCGGCGGCGGGTCTCGCTGGCGCTCACCGGGCTGCCGCCGGATGCGGTGACCGAGACGGCGGAGACGTATGAGCAGACCGTGGATCGTTTGCTCGCTCTCGCCCCACTTTGGCGAGCGGATGGCGCTCGAATGGCTCGACGCCGCCCGCTTACGCGGACACGAACGGCTTTTACAACGACAACGAGCGCCAGGCCTGGCCGTGGCGCGATTGGGTGATCCGCGCCTTCAACGACAACCTGCCGTTCGACCGCTTCACCATCGAGCAACTCGCGGGCGATCTGCTGCCCGGGGCGACGCACGGAGCAAAAGATCGCCACCGGCTTCAACCGCAACCACATGGTGACGAATGAGACCGGGATCATCGAGGAGGAATACCGCGCCAGCTACGTGGCCGATCGCGTGGACACGACGGCGACCGTGTGGCTGGGCCTGACCGTGGGCTGTGCGCGCTGCCACGATCACAAGTACGACCCGATCACGCAGCGCGAGTACTACCAGCTCTTCGCGGCGTTCAATAACATCGATGAAACGGGCATCATCAAAGACGTCGCCCCGCTGAGCCCGGCCCCCGCGGTCATGCTGCCGACACCCGAGCAGGATGCCGAGTTGGCGAAGCTCGGGGCGGAGCGGAAGGCGGCCGACGCCCGGCAGCGCGCCCAACGCCCGGCCCTGGAGAAGGCGGTGGAGGCATGGGAGCCCACCGCGCTCGCTGCGCTTGCCGCCCACGCCGATCCAAGGCGAGCTGGTCCACTTCGATTTCGAAGGCGCGCTGCCGGCGAGCGCGACGGCGAGCGGTACGCCCAAGGAAACGCGAGGAGTGAAGGGACACGCGGCCGAGTTCGATGCGACGCAATACATCGAGTTCCCGCAGCCGCAGCCGCTGGAGCGGGATCGCGCCTTCACGCTCTCGCTGTGGATCATGCCCGGGCAGCGCGCCGCAGGGGTGCGTGGTGTCGAAGATGGATTCGGACGCCGACGGCGCGCGGGTTCGAGATCCTGTGGTACAAGTCGCAACCGCGCATCAAGCTCGCGCACCGCTACGGCACCGATGGCCTCGAGGTGGTCGCGGAACAAAAGCTGTCGCGGCAAGCAGTGGCGGCACTTGGTGGTGACCTATGATGGCTCCGCGAAGGCGGCGGGCCTGAAGGTGTATGTGGATGGCGCGCTCAATGCGGCGCGAGTGCGGCGCGACAATCTCACCGGCTCGGTCGCTTCGACGGAGCCGTGGCGCATCGCCTGGAAAGGCACGGGCATCGGCTTCGAGGGCGGCATGGATGAGGTGCGGCTCTTCGACCGTGCGCTCACCGCGGAGGAAGTCGGCGCGCTGTACTGGCGTGATTTCCTGGAGGGGACGCTCGCGGTGCCGCGCGCCCAGCGCACCCGCCAGCAGTCGGACAAGCTGGAGGCCTACTACCTCGCGCACGCGAAGGCACTCCGGAGGCGCGCGAGCTCGCGGCGCAGGCCGCCGCCCTGCAAGCCCGCGAGGAGGAAGTGCGGCGCGGCGATTCTCTCCGTCTCCGTCATGCACGAGATGGACGAAGCCGCGTGAGACGCACATTCTCAGCCGCGGGCAGTACGATCAGCCGGGCGAGCGGGTGGAGTTCGGCGTGCCGGCCACGCTCGGTCCGCTGCCGCCGGGAGCGCCGGCGCAATCGGCTCGGCCTGGCGCAATGGCTCGTCTCGCCGTGATCATCCGCTCACGGCGCGCGTGGCGGTGAATCGGCTCTGGGCAGCAGTGCTTCGGCGAGGGGCTGGTGCGGACGACGAACGACTTCGGCTTGCAAGGCGAGCGCCGAGCCATCCCGAGCTGCTCGACTGGCTCGCGGTGCGTTTCATCGCGAGCGGCTGGGACGTGAAGGCCATGCTCAAGCTGATCGTGACGAGCGCGCACGTTCCGCCAGTCGCTCCGACTTCACGCCCGCGCTGCTCGCGCGCGATCCGGAGAACCGCCTGCTCGCGCGGGGCCCGCGTTTCCGTCTGCCCGCGGAGATGATCCGCGACCAGGCGCTCGCCATCAGCGGCCTGCTCGTCGGAGCACATCGGCGGGCCGAGCGTGAAGCCGTACCAACCGCCGGGCCTGTGGGAAGCCGTGAGCTACAACGGCGACGCGACCTACGTGGCCGACCACGGCGAATCGCTCTACCGGCGCGGCCTCTACACTTACTGGAAACGCCAGTCGCCGCCGCCGGACACTGCTCACCTTCGACGGCCCACGCGCGAAGTCTGCTCCGCGCGCCGCCCGCGCACGAATACGCCGCTGCAAGCGCTCGTGCTGCTGAACGACGTGACCTACGTGGAAGCGGCCCGCGCCCTTGCCACGCGGATGATGCACGCGAAAAGCGCACCCGCTGCTTTCGGCTTCCGCTCGCGACCGGCCGCGCGCCGAGCGCGGAAGAAGCGCGGCGCTCCAGCGCTATCACGACGAGCAGCTCGCCGCCTTTCGCGCCCGGCCCGACTCGGCCCGGGCGCTGCTCAACGGCCGGCGAATCGCCTGCCGACGCTCCGCGCTCGACCCGTGCGATCTGGCCGCGTGGACGCTGACCGCCAGCCGTCCTGCTCAACCTCGACGAAACCTCACCCAGCACTGATCGCCATGAATCTCCATGACCCGCTTGCGCTCACGCGCCGGCAATTCTTTGGGCGCGCCGCCGACCGGCATCGGCGCGCTCGCCCTCTCCTCGCTGCTCAACGGAGCGCGCCGCCGCGGCCGCGGGCGCTGCCGGGCGTGCTGGCGCAGCCCCATTTCCCGCCGCGCGCCAAGCGCATCATCTACCTCTTCATGCAGGGCGGCCCGTCGCAGATGGATCTGTTCGACCCGAAGCCGGGCCTCGCGCGCCGGCACGGCGAGGATTTGCCGGACTCCGTGCGCCATGGGGCAGCGCATCACCGGGATGACCGCGAAACAATCGTCCCTGCCGGTGGCGCCGTCGCCGTTCAAGTTCGCGCAGCACGGGCAAGAGCGGCGCGTGGGTGAGCGAGCTGCTGCCGCGCACCGCGGCGATCGCGGACGACCTTTGCTTCATCCGCTCGGTGAACTCCGAGGCGATCAATCATGATCCGGCCATCACCTTCATGCAGACGGGACACCAATTGCCGGGCCGGCCCAGCCTCGGGCTCGTGGGTGAGCTATGGGCTCGGCACGGAGAATAGCGACCTGCCGGCGTTCGTGGTGCTCATCTCGCGCGGCAGCGCGGCCTCGCCGGCCGATCCGCTCTACGCGCGGCTGTGGGGCTCGGCGTTCCTCCCGTCGAATCACCAGGGCGTGAGCTTTCGCTCCAGCGGCGATCCGGTGCTCTACCTCTCGAATCCCGAAGGCGTGGCCGAGCGAAGACCGGCGGCGGATGCTCACGACGCTCGCCACGCTGAACCGCGCAGCAGCACGCCACCTCGCTCGACCCGGAGATCGAGACGCGCATCGCGCAGTATGAGATGGCGTTTCGGATGCAGACCTCGGTGCCGGAGCTGACGGATCTGAAGAACGAGCCGGCCGAAACTTTCGCGCGCTACGGCGAGGAGGCGCGCAAGCCCGGGCACTTTCGCCGCGAATTGCCTGCTGGCCCGCCGCCTGGCGGAGCGCGGCTGCCGCTTCATCCAGCTCTACCATCGCGGCTGGGACCAGCACTACAACCTGCCGACGAACCTCGCCCTGCAATGCCGCGACGTGGACCAGCCCAGCGCCGCGCTGGTCGCCGATCTCAAGCAGCGCGGCCTGCTCGAGGACACGCTCGTGGTCTGGGGCGGCGAATTCGGCCGCACGACCTATAGCCAGGGCAAGCTGACCGCCACCAATTTCGGCCGCGATCACCACGGCCGCTGTTTCACCATGTGGATGGCGGGCGGCGGCGTGAAGCCCGGCCTCACCTATGGCGAGACCGACGATTACTGCTACAGCATCGTGCGCGACCCGGTGCACGTGCATGATTTCAACGCCACCCTCCTGCGCTGCTTCGGCGTGGACCACACCCGGCTCACCTTCAAATTCCAGGGCCGCCATTTCCGCCTCACCGATGTGGAAGGCCACGCCGTCACCCAAATCCTTTCTTAAGTTGGCATCTGCTCTTGCCTCACCGCCGTCTATACCGACCAGTCCTCGACAGCGAGGCCCGGCACTGCGCCGAGGTCGCTGTCTTTCGTTACCACCACCGAGTTGCCGAGAAAACGGGCGATGGCGGCCAGTTGCATGTCAGGCACTTGCATGAGCCGGCCAGCGGCTCGCAACTCCCCAAACAGCTTCCCATATTCGTTGGCGGCGCCGGCGTCGAAGGGCCAGAGGCGCAGCGGTGCGATCTCTTGCCGCAGCCGGCGCAAATGCCTGACCGGGTCATTACTCGCCATCACCCCACCGATCAATTCCCCGAGAATGGGAGTGCCGAGACCAATGCGATGCCCGGCCCGCACGGCTTCCATCACCTTGGCGCGGGCGGTGCCGCGGGCATTCACAAAATCGCTGGCCGTGCCCGAGTCGAGCAGGTAGCGCTTCATTCCGCGAACAGTCCCGCGACCCGATCGCTGCGTGCCGCCAGCCCTGCTCCCTGCTCCCGGCGCATCGCGCGCAGCCTGGCTTCGAACGCCGCCGCCTCGGCTTCGTCGTCAAAGAGCGGCGGCAGACTCTCGATCCGCTGACACCAAGCCTCCACCTCCGCTTCCGTGACCGGCCACCGGCTGCCATCGGCGCAGCGTTCTTCCTCATCGGCCAGCACCAGGGTCAGGTGTTCCCCGTTCGCGATGGCCAGGGGTTCATCGAGAACAATTTTCCCACCAAGATACGTGCCGGAAACGCTCATGCCCGACAGACTGCCACAACCAGCCGCGCCTGGCTAGGGGAAGGTGAGGCCCAGCGGTGGACGAGGAGGCCCCGCCGCGACGACGGTGCGAAATGAGTGGAAGCGCGGGCTTGACGATGGAAACCGCGGATGACGCGGATGGGCGCGGACAAAGCCCTGCGGCAGGCCGGGCTGGCCGAGCGCGACCCACATGAAGACGTCACGCCATCGGCCGTCGCCGCTCCTTGACGCGCAGGGCCGCTATTTCCGCTCGAACTCTTCTGGCTGCGGGGTGGCTTGCGGCCCGATTTCAAGACGCTCTATAAGTACCCATTGATGATCCCGCGCCTCCTCATTGCTTTCGCTTTTCTTGCGAGTCTGTTAAGCGCCGCCGAGCCGCGCCCGAACTTCGTCGTGATCCTCACCGATAATATCGGCAAAGACTGGTTCAGTTGCTACGGCGGCGATGGCGGGCACACCCCGCACGGGATCGGCTCGCCGCCGGCGGCGTACGCTTTCGGCACAGCTACGCCACGCCGCTGTGCAGCACCACGCGGGTGCAATTGCTCACGGGCCGTTACGGCTACAGCACCGGCTGGCACACGCATCACGATGCGGCTTTCTACGGCGGCGGCGGCTTCCTTACCACCCGCGAGCGGACGTGGGCGGGCGTGCTCCGCGACGCGGGCTACGCCACCTGCATTACCGGCAAGTGGCAGATCGATGACCTCTACGAGCATCGCGACGCGCTCCGGCATGCCGGATTCGATGAGCACCTCGTCTGGAGTGGCGCGCTCGCCGGCAAGGGCTTTGCGGAGCAGCGCTGGAAGGCCTCCATCGCGCCGGGCGGCAAGCGTGAAATCGAAAGCCGATACTGGGATCCGGTCATTTTCAAAAACGGCGAGCATGCCGTGCTCCCCGGAAAGTTTGGCCCCGATCTGTATCTCGATTACCTGCTCGGCTTCATCGAGCGGAATAAAGCGAAGCCGTTCGTGGCCTACTACGCCTGCCCGTTTTCTCACATCCCCACCGTGCCGACCCCGCTCACGCCGGACAAAAGCGCCCCCGAGCGCGAGCAATTCACCGGCATGGTGCGCTCCATGGATGAGCAGGTGGGCCGCATCGTGGCCGAGCTGGAGCAGGCTCGGCCTGCGCGATAACACCTTCCTGGTTTTCATCAGCGACAACGGCACTCCCGCGAAGCTGAGCAACACCGTGGGCGGCCGGCGCGCGGCCGGCGGACTCGGCACCATGAGCGAAAACGGGCTCGATGTGCCGCTGATCGTGAATTGTCCCGCGCGCGTTCCCGCGGCCCGCGTGAGCGATGCGCTCACCGATTGCAGCGACATCTTCCCCACCCTGCTGGAGCTCGCCGGCGTGCCGTTGCCGGCGGGCCTGAAAATCGACGGGCGCTCCTTCGCGCCCGAGGCTCTCGGCCGGCGCGGCGCCTGGCAGCCGCGGGACCACATTTTCGCCCAGTACGCCGGCGAGCGCGCGGTGCGCGATCACCGTTACAAGCTCTACGGGGACGGCCGTCTGTTCGACGTCGAGACCGATTCGCTGGAGAAAACGGACCTTGCCGCCAGCAGCGATCCGGCCGTGGCGAGCGCGCGGCGGCGCTTGCAAGCCGCCCTCACCGCCTTGCCCCCGGACGCGAAAGTGGGCTTCGAGTTTCGCAGCGCCTCGGCCTTCAGAAAGCCCGGCCAGGAGAAGAAGTAAGCGGGACGGTCAGACCCCGGCCCGCCATACCCTATGAGGTTTTCCACGCTCTTCATCTCACTCTTCTGCGGCTGCGCGCTCGCCGTGGCGGAAGAGCCGAAGCCATTCCAAAAGCTCGTCCCCGCCGACGGCGATCGCCTTGTTTTCCTGGGGGATAGCATCACGGCGCAGGGTCTCTACACGCAGTACGTGGAGAATTATTTCTATACGCGCTACCCGCGGCAGCGGCTGCACTTTCACAATGCCGGCGTGAGCGGCGACACGGTGGCCGATGCACTGGCGCGGTTCGAAGCCGACGTCGCGGCCTACCGGCCGAACTATGTGGCCGTCCTGCTCGGCATGAATGATGGCGCCTCGAAAGCCTTCGAGCCGGCACTCTTCGACGCCTACCGCGCCGGCATGGCGCAACTCCTCGAGAAAATCCGGAAGATCAGCGCCACGCCACTCCTCCTCGGCCCCACCATGTACGACTTGTGGGCCACACAGTTGCACCCCAAGAACGACTCGCGCGGGCGCGGTGGCTATTACAACGGCGTGCTCGCGCTCTACGGCTCCTGGCTGCGCGAATATGCCTCTCAGGAAAAGGCCGGCTTCGTCGATTTTCACGGGCCGCTGAACCGGCTAATTTTCCAGCATCGCAAATCGCTGCCGGATTTCACGTTCATCCCCGGACGCCAACGGGCAGATCGTCATGGCCAGCGCATTCATCTCCGATCTCGGCCTTTCGAAGCGTTGCTTTGCCGTCACCGTGTCGCGCGGGAGCGGCGACGCCGCCAACAAAACCCTCGGCGCCAAAGTCACTGGCGTCGTCCATTCGGCCGAAGGGCTCAGCTTCACCTTGCAGCCCGCTGCTCTGCCGATGCCGGTGCCCGAGGAGGCTGCGGCCGGAGCTCGTCTCGTTTCCTTGGGGGCGCGACTGAGCGGCGAAGTGCTGACCGTACGCGGCCTTCCGGAGGGGACGTATCGCCTTTTCATCGATGGCACGGAGGTCGGCAGCTACGATGCCGCGGCACTCGCCACGAAAGTAGAACTCGCGGACCATCCCAAAACACTGCTTTACCAGCAGGCCCAGCGCGTGGCCGTGCTAAATGCCCGGCGCCATGCGGAAAGCGTGCTGCCCATCCGCGAGCTGTGGCGCTGGCGCAAAATCGTGGCCCGCGTCCGCGCCGATCTCGCCGCCCACCCGGACGATCCACTACTCCAGCGCCGCCTCACCGCCCATAGCCGGCACCTGGAAGACTTCGACGCCGACCTCGCGAAATACCAAGCCGTGGGCCGGGCGATCGAAGACGAGATCTACCAGGCAAACCAACCGCCGAAGCTCAATTTCCGCCTGGAGCGGGCAACCCGCGTCGGCCCATGAATGACCACGCTTCTTTTCGCTGATGGGTTGGGGCTTGGGGAGCAGTTCGCTGTTTTGGAGCGGCCAGCCTCAACACGAGAAGGAGCACGAAGCTGAGCCAGTCGTGAGTGTCATGGAGCCAGCGCCGGGCCAGCGCCGTAGTCGAACGCAGCTTGCCGACTTTCTCCAGCGCCATACGCGGAGGGATAGGCCGAGAGAACACAAAGCTCGCAATAACGGAGTCGCCATGGCGGACCTCCTCAAGGCCGGGGAACCTCGTTGTTCGGGGATTAGTTAGGGCGCGCGTTCGTTCACAAATGCGTCACGGCATTTGCTGGTTCCGAGCATCACGGTCTGGCCCTCCCCTCTGGACAATTCCCGCTTACTCCCCCTTCCTTTATTCGAATGAAGCGCATCCGCATCCTCCTTGCGTTCCTAATGCTCCGTGCCGGCTGGTTTTCGGCGGCCGCCGAGGGCCAACCAAACATCGTCCTCATCCTCGCCGACGATCTCGGCTACGACGATCTCGCCTGCTACGGCCACGCGAAGTTTAAGACGCCGCATCTCGACCGCATGGCCGCGGAGGGCGCGAAGCTCACGCATTTCAATTGCCCAATGCCGTTTTGCGCGGCAACTGATCGCTGGAAGTACATGCACGGATTCTTCAAGAGCGGCCCAAGCTTGCCGCGGTGAGTGTAAGCTTTCGCCAAATGAGTATTGTCCGTGCACTCTTCTTTGTGACCGCTGCACTCTCTGCCAGCGCCTCACCGGTGGACGAGTTGCAGGCCACCGCGCGCGATGGACAAGTGTTTTTGACCTGGAAGGAAGCGGAGACGCCGAGTGGAACGACTTTCAATGTTTATGTGGCAGGGAGCCCCATTGAGATGGTGGTGGGTGGGGGAATTCAAATCGGCTCACCACATCGAGCGTCACAGCGCTCGGGATTGGTGGGAGGATCCCGCCTCGTTCAAAACGGGTGCCACGACGGGCGCGCCGGTCGGTTTCCGGATTGAGAGCGACGGCCAACGTCTCGATCCGCGAGGCGGGCTATTCGTGCATACGGTCGCGAAGGACTCGCCAGCCGTCTTGTTTTTTGCGGTCACGAGCTGCGATCCCGCAGGAAAGGAGGACTATACCATTATCGCCGGCGCGAATGCTCTCACCAAGGGCATCGCTGTGCGGGGTGGTGAGATCCGTCCGATCTGGCAAAAAGATGGCCCGGCGCCCGCTCCCGGCGCCGGCAAAGGCCTGGCGCTGTGGCTCAATCTCCATGCCAAGGGCGGGGTGGTGCCGGACATGGAATATCTCGTTTTCGGCGATGCGACGATGGGCTGGCGCGAGGGTTTGCCGTTCAAATTCAGCGTCCGCGTGGAGGGCGGATGAAGTCGTGGTGCGGCCCACCGATCGCGTGTGGATTAACCGGCCGCATAAAGAAGCGAGCGATGGCGGCACCAACGCCATCTGGACCTTCTGGTACGGCTACAACTCCCACATTTTCGACCGCGAACTCATGGCCAGCGGCATCCCCACGAACTACACGGAGCGCCGAAACCTATGGATTCTCAACTGGGTGCGCGAGCATTACGCTCCTGACCCGAATCGCTGGGCTTGCTCTGGCGGCTCGATGGGCGGTTGCGGCACGGTCTCTTTTGGGTTGCGTCACCCGGAGCTGTTCGCGGCCTGCTCATGCGCGGGTGCCGATCGTCAGCTACACAAACCTCGGCAGGAACAGCGCCAGCCGGCTGGCGCCATCCTGCTGGACCGGGCCGATCACGCCGGAGCTGAAGACGAACGAAGGCGTGCCGTTGCTCGAGCGAATGAACGGAACGAAGTTCGTCACGGAAAGCAAAGACGATTTGCCGTTTCTGTTCCTGATGAATGGCCGGCAAGATGGCTCGATTCCGTGGGAAAACAACCCGCCCTTCTACCGGGCTTTGAATGCGTGCCGGCAGGGGTTCGCCGCCTACTGGGATAACGGCACCCATCCCGGTTGCGGCAAGGACGCGCCGGCGGACGTACAGGGATGGATGGATCGCTTTCGGCGCTTTCGCTTGGACCAGAGCTATCCTGCCTTCGCCAATACCTCCACGAACCGCAACCCCGGCACTGGCTCGCCGGATGACGGCGATATCGTGGGCTGGATGAACCGGGGCATGGACTGGAAGGAGATCGAGGATACACCCGACCATTACGCCATTACCCTGCTCGCAGATTATGCGGGGATCCAGTATCCGGTTCGAACCGAGGTGACGTTGCGCCGCGTGCAACGATTCAAGACGAAGCAGGCGGAAAAACTCCGCGTCGGGGTCGGCGACGCCACGCCCATTTCCATCATGGCGGATTCAACCGGTCGAATCACGATTCCGGGTGTGGTCATTCCCTCCGCGGCTGGGGTGCGGGTGATGATTCGGCGGGAATAGTCGAAAACTGGCGGGCGAAAACCCTCTATTTGGCGCCCTGTCGGAATCGTGCTTTGTGGACGAGCCCAACGCGGTTGCCGCGGCGCAGGCGATAAACTTCAGTGAGGTGATTGCATAAACGACGCCGACCTGCTTGCCGCACAAGTTGCCTGACGTCGGTTTCAGACAGTTCCGCATCGCCAAATCGGGTGATTCGTGAATGGGCGCTTGATACACTATCGGGGTGCGGAGCGAGGCACGGAGATGGGCCCCACGCCTTGACCGTGCGGCGCCCGGCTGCCGACCCTGCGGAACATGCCGGTCGTTGTTCAAAAGTACGGAGGCTCCAGGGTGGCTGACGCCGACAAGATCCGGGCGGTCGCCGCGCGCGTGATGCAGACGAAGGCACAGGGTACGATGTGGTGGTCGTCGTTTCCGCGAGGGGCGATACGACCGACGACCTCCTCGGGCGGGCAACGCGGATTTCGCCGAATCCCCACCGGTGCGAACTCGACATGTTGCTCACCACCGGTGAACGCATCTCGATGGCGCTCCTTTCCATCGCCATCCGCGAGCTGGGCGGGGACGCGATCAGCTTGACGGGCAGCCAGTCGGGGATCGTCACGAATGACCGGCACATCGACGCGCGCATTATCGAGGTGCGGCCTTTCCGCGCGCAAGACGAGCTCGCGCGCGGACGGATCGTGGTGATTGCGGGCTCACGTTTTCCGAGGGGGGCGGGCGCAGTGTTATGCAAGAAGCCGCCCCGCGCAAACTTTACACTTCGGTGACGTCGCGCTAGTAAACAGCACACCACCCGCTCTGACTGCCGCGCACCGTCGTCGCGATCTCAGGGGAGAAGTGAGTCGCCACCCCATGAAGCCACTGTCTCGCCCGTCCATGCGCATTGAGCCGCTCGAGTCCCGCATCGCCCCGGCCTTTGTCTCGGGCAGCTTCAATCTCTCCGGCCTTAACGGATCGAATGGCGGCAGCTTTGCCGGGGCGGCGGGGGACGCGGCCGGCTCCGCGGTCTCGGCGGCGGGGGACGTGAATGGCGACGGGCTTGGCGATTTCATCGTGGGGCTGCCGGGGTCGAATGGGACGGCCGGAGGGGCGCGGGTGATTCTTGGCAGCTTTCAGCCGTTTCCCGCGACGGCTTCGCTCGACTCGCTTCCCGGTTTCGATCTGGTGGGGATTGCGGCGGGGGATCGCGCGGGCACGACGGTAGGCGCGGCGGGGGATGTGAATGGCGATGGCCTCGACGATATCCTGATCGGCGCGCCAGATCGCTTGGCGGGCAGCGGGGAAACCTATCTCATCCTGGGACGCCTATCATTTCCAGACGAGCTGCCGCTTCCCGCGAGCAGTACGAAGACGGAGATCCGCTTCGAGGGATTCCCCTCGGGACGGTCCGGCGCCTCGCTCGCCGGAGTGGGCGACTTGAACCACGACGGTTTCGATGACGTGGTCATCGGGCTGCCCGGGCCCACCGGGGCGAGCGTTAGCGTAGGGGGTGTGCAGGTCGTTTATGGATCGGCTTCCGCACAGGATCTCGCCAACGGCATACAGCAATTCGCGCTGATCGTAGGTGAGGCCGGGAGCGACAGGTTCGGCTTTTCCGTGGCGGGAGCGGGGGATGTGAATGGCGACGGCTTCGATGATATCATCGTGGGCGCCTATGGTGTGGAGTCGGAACGCGGCGCGGCGTACTTGGTCTATGGCCAGGCGGCGAGACTCCCCGTCAACGGCAGCATCGGCACCATGCTGGGTACGCAGGCCATCAAGCTGCGCGGCGCGGAGGCCGGGGAGCGGGCCGGCTTTTCCGTGAGCGGCGCGGGCGATGTGAATGGCGACGGCCTGGCGGATGTGCTCGTGGGCGCTTTTCGGAACGTTTCGGAGCGGGGCGCGGCCTACGTGGTCTTCGGCACGACCGGGGTAGTCACGTCGCCGGTGGAGCTGGGCGCGCTGAGCGGCTCGAAGGGCTTTGCCGTCTTCGGTCCTGCCGTGGGCGAGCACGCCGGGCAGGCGGTGAGCAGCGCGGGCGACGTGAATGGCGACGGCTTCGACGATCTGCTCATCGGCGCACCGCTGCTCACCCCCGCGGCGGAGACCACGGGTGGAGCCTATGTCGTTTTCGGCCGCGCCAATATCGCCGCGAGCCCGCCCGATCTCAGCTCGCTCAGCATCACCACCGGCTTCATCATCAACGGTGTAGCCGATCTCGACAGCGCCGGGAGTGCGGTGCAGAGCGCGGGCGATGTGAATGGCGACGGCTATGCCGATTTGCTCATCGGCGCGCCGGGCGCGGGTGCCGGCGCCGGCAAAGCCCACCTCGTTCTCGGCGCGCCGAGCGGCGCCTTCATCGATCCCACCATCGCCGCCAACGGCAAGAGCGCCACTTATACCGATGTGGATGGCGACGCGGTGACGGTGAAAGTTACCAAGGGCACGCTTACGCCGGCCAATTTCAAGCTGCTCGCCAAAGACGGCGCCGGCCCGCGCGCGCAACTCCTGGAGCTCAATCTCCCCAAGGCCTTCGATGGCACCAATCTGACCGTGACGGCGGTGCGCGCCAGTGGCGGCGATGGCCGTGTGAATGTCGGCTTCCTCACGACAGTCGATTCCGTGAGCTCCGAAAGCGCCGATCTGGGCAATGTCACCATCTCGGGCGATCTCGGCTCGCTCGCCGTGGGCGATGACAAGCGCGATCTCGGGCTCAAGAGCCTCACCGTCGGCAGCCTGGGGCTGCTCGGCGGCCTCACCGGCGATGGGCGCGGGCAGCCGCTATCCGTAGTGGCGGGCGGGATCGGCCCGGTAAAGATCGCGGGCGATTTCCGCGAAGGCCTTTTGCTGGTGGAGCGGGCCGGGACCGCTGCCAACGACAAGATCGCCAGCCTCACCATCGGCGGCTCGCTGGGGAGCGCGGAGACCTTCGCCTCGGTGCTGGGCCTGGCGCGGATCGGCCCCGTGAAGATCGGTGGCGATCTCTACGGACTCCTCAATGCCGGCAATGGCTTTACCGGCGGCGGCATCGGCAGCATCACCATCGGCGGCTCCGTGCTGGGGCGCATCGGCGGCGGGACGCTGGGAAATATCACGATCGGCGGCTCGGTGATCGGGGGCGATAGCCCCGAGTTGGGAAAAATTCTCGCTGCCAAGGTGGGCCGGGTGACGATCGCCGGCGACCTGCTCGGCGGCAGCGCTCCCACCAGCGGCAGTATCGAGTCGGGCAAGGGCATCGCGGCGGTCACCATCGGCGGCGATCTGCGCGGCGGGACCACCCCTGGCCAGGAAGGCATGAACGGCATCATCACCTCGGGCGGTCTTGGTCCGGTGGTGATCCGGGGCGATGTCATCGGCAGCGAGACGTCTCCCGTGGCGATCGTCGGTGATCGCACCGCCGGGCCTGGGATCAGGGGGATCGCCAGCGTGACCATCACCGGCGATTTCGAGCGCGGTTTCATCCTGGCCGGGATCTCGAATGGCGGGGCCCGGATCGGCGCCGTCCGCGTGGGCGGCGATTGGGTCGCATCGAGTCTGAGCTCCGGCATCGTGGACGAGGGCGGCATCTTCGGGAATGGCGACGACTTCGTGCTTCCCGCCTTCCCCGGCGGCGTGGCCAGCGTCGGCAGCGTCACCATCAAAGGCGAAGCGCGCGGTACGTTTGAGGATGGCGACCGCTTTGCCATCGTGGCGCAGCAGATCGGCAGCGTGAGCATCGGCGGCGCCAAGCTGCCGCTCACCAAAAGCAAGACCCGCGACCCGGCGAACAACCTCGCCGCCATCCCGGTCGGCCCCACGCCGGATTTCGTGGTGCGGGAAGTCTCGCGCACGGCCGCCGCGCCGGCAGAGGTCTTTACCGCCACACCCGCCGCCGGCCCGCTCTCGGCCATCCCCGCCGCCCTCGATCTGGCTACGCTCGTGGACGGCGATGGCTTTCGAGTCAGCGGCGCCGCGCCGGGCGATTTCGCGGGCCAGGACGTGAGCGGTGCGGGCGACGTGAATGGCGACGGCTTCGACGACTTCATCGTCAGTGCCTATCGCGCGCATGAAACCGGCAGCCGTCGTGGCGCCATCTACGTGGTCTTCGGCCAGGCGGGCTCCCGGCCGAGTTTCAATCTCTCCACGCTCAATGGCGTGAATGGCTTCAAGCTCGTCGGCGTGGCCAATAATGACTACGCCGGCGATTCGGTCACCGGGGCGATCGACGTGAACGGCGACGGTTTCGACGACCTGCTCATCGGGGCCGATCGCGCGGGGGCGGACGATCGCGGCGCGGCCTATGTGATCTTTGGCCGGAGCAGCTTCTCCGCGGTCCCGGTCGCGGGCTTTTCCATCGGCCTCGGGACCCTCGATGGCGCCAATGGCTTCAAGCTCACCGGCGCCGAGGCGAATGAGCAGGCCGGCAAATCCGTCAGCGGAGCGGGCGATGTGAATGGCGACGGCCTCGATGACTTCATCGTCGGCGCGACCGGAGTCTTCGGCACCCCGGGCGTGGCCTACGTGGTCTTTGGCCAGAGAAGCTTCGCCGGCGCGTCGACGCCCGGTTTCTCCATCGGCCTCGAGACCCTCGATGGCGAGAATGGCTTCAAGCTCACCGGCGAAGATGCCGGCGACCGGGCGGGACGCGCGGTCAGCGGCGCCGGCGACGTGAATGGCGACGGGTTGGACGATTTGATCGTGGGCGCCGCGGAGGCCGAGGAACCGGGCGGCACCAATCGCGGCGCCGCCTACGTCATCTTTGGCCGGACCAGCTTCATCGTGACCCCGGCCCCGGGCTTCGCACTCGGCCTCGGGACTCTCGATGGCGACACGGGCTTCAAGCTCACGGGTGTAGACGATCAGGCCGGGATTGGTGCGTCCGTAGGCGCGGCCGGGGACGTCAATGGCGACGGTTTGGCCGACGTGATCGTGGGCGCACCCCTCGCCAATGAAAACGGGGAAGCCTACGTGATTTTTGGCCGGAGAACCTTCACCGAGACGCTGGCCGAGGGCTTCGCCATCGGCGTCGGGACCCTCGATGGCGCCACGGGCTTCAGGGTCGGCGGCGTCCAAATTATCGATCAGGCCGGCAATTCGGTCAGCGGAGCGGGCGATGTGAATGGCGACGGCTTTGCCGACCTCATCGTGGGCGCCTATTCCGCCGATGTCGGCTCGGAGAATTCCAACCGCGGCGCGGCCTACGTCGTCTTTGGCAAGAGCCGCTTTACCGGGACGCCGGCGGCCGGCTTCGGTTTCAATCTCGGCAGCCTCGATGGCGCCAATGGCTTCCGGATCTCCGGCGCCGCCGTGAGCGATAGCACCGGGAGATCGGTCAGCGCGGCCGGCGACGTGAATGGCGACGGCTTCGGCGACGTGATCGTCGGGGCCGACTTGGTGGACGCTGACGGCAGCGCCAATAACGGCGCGGCCTACGTGGTCTATGGCGGCCCGAGCGGCGAATTCATCCAGCCCACCATCTCCACCGATGGCACCACCGCCACGTGGACCGACGTCGATGGCGACCTCGTGACGCTCAAAGTCAGCAACACCACCACGCCGCTCATGTTCAGCGGCGATTCCAGTTTCGCCCTGCTCGCGAAGAGCTCCACCGATAACCGCGCGCAGCTCCTCGCGCTCAACTTCGGCTCGGCCTTCGATGGCGCGGATATCAGCCTCACCGCCAAGCGCGCCGGCGGCGGCGATGGCAAAGTGAACCTGGGCCATCTCAACGCCTTCCTCACGGATCTCGGCAAGGTGACCATCGGCGGCGATCTCGGGCGCATCACCGTCGGCGATACCAATGTGGATGCGCCTTTCGCCAGCCTCACCGTCGGCAGCCTCGGCGCCTTTGGCGGGCGCACGGAGAACACCGGCGGCTCGCTCGTCAGCCGCGTCTCGGGCCCGGCCGGCGCCCTGAACATCACGGGCGATCTGCGCGAGGCCTTCTTCGTCGTCACCCCCGTGGCCAGCGCACCGAACGGCACGCTTGCCAGTGTCACCATCGGCGGCGCGCTCATCGGCGGGAAGGCTAACGCTACGGGCGCCATCGCCGCCAAGGATTCACTTGGTGCGGTCAAGATCGGCGGCGATGTCGTCGGCGGCGCGGGTGTCTTCACCGGCTACCTGGAGTCGAAGGCCATCGCCTCCCTCACCATCGGCGGCTCCCTGCTCGGCGGCGCCGGCGTCCTCAGCGGCACGGTCCTCGCCGGCGTCGCCGCCTTCAGCACCACCGGGCTCATCGATCTCAACGGCGCCCTTGGCGACGTCACCATCGGCGGCGACCAGCGCGGCGGCGCCGGCCTGATCAGCGGCGCCCTCTACGCCGGCACCGGCATCGGCAACATCAGCATCGGGCGCGACCAGATCGGCGGCGCCGGCGCCGCCAGCGGCCTCATCTTCACCAACTTCCCCGGCGCCAACATCACCAGCGTCACCATCGGCGGCGATGCCCGCGGCGGCGACGCCGTCTTCTCCGGCGGCATCGTGGCCGGCGGCACCCTCGGCCCCGTCATCATCAAGGGCGACGTCCTCGGCACCGCCGGCTTCGCCTACACCCTCCGCGGCAGCGGCCCCCTCACCGGCGCCACCTCCGTCGCCCTCACCAGCCTCAGCGTCACCGGCGACTTCGAGCGCGCCCTCATCCTCGCCGGCTACGCCGCCGACAACGTCCCCGCCAACGGCCGCGCCCAGATCGGCGCCATCAGCGTCGGCGGCGATTGGATCGCCTCCAGCGCGACCGCCGGCCTCCTCACCCGCTCCGCCGCCCCCAACGCCAACGGCGTCTTCGGCAACGGCGACGACCGCTTCATCCCGCTCCCCACCAGCGGCCTCAGCGGCGTCGTCGCCAGCATCGCCAGCCTCACCATCAAAGGCCGCGCCGTCGGCTCCCTCGCCACCGGCGACCACTTCGGCATCGTCGCCGAACAAATCGGCGCCGTCACCATCGGCGGCGTGAGCCTCGAAGTCAGCGTCATCCCCCGCTACCTCGGCCCCACGCCGGATTTCGTCATCCGCGAAGTCGACAGGCCGTAGCTGCGGCTCACGTCGCTACGACACTTGCGCCCAATTCTCCACCGTCAGCCCCGGAACCTCGCGCAGGTCACCATCTTTAGAAACCAACACGCAGTCATCACCTGGGCGCGCACTTCTCTTTGAAACTCGGCTTTTCCGACCGTGGGTCGATGCGCAGGCGCTACGAATTCTCCCACGACGTTCGGCGGGTTTGTCTTGCTAGTCATCGCTGCGGAATGCTAGCGACGCTCGCGCCGACCAACTTTCCTTATGAGCCTCCGCAAAACCTGCCTTTGGTGCCTTTCTTTCGGGCTGATTTTAGCTTCGTCCTCGTTCGCGGCCTTCCCTCCGCTGTTTAGCACGGGGTTTGAAGAGGCTTCCCTCAAACCGGGCAGCTTTTGGAATGGCCAGGGCTTGGGCACGCGCGACAAGAATTGGTCCTTGTTTGCGAATGCCAACGGCGTGGATCTGCAGAACCTCGCGCAGATTCAAGGAGCCACGGTGCGCACCGGAAGCCAGGCGCTGAAGATCAGTGCGGAGGCGGGCCGGAAAATCCAATCCGGGGTGTCGACAAAGTTTGGCGGAGATATCAAATTTCTGACGGTGTCGGCCGATGTTTTTCTTGGGCCGGGAAGCCGGCCGACGGTTTGGCAATTTGCCGTGGGAGACGACGGCGTGGGGTTTGTCGCAGGATTCAACGTCTCGCCCGAGGGGCGTTTGCAGGTAATGATGAAAGGCTTCCCCTGGAGCCCTCCCGCAGTGAAGCGAGGCACGTGGACGCGCTATGCGCTCCTGCTCGATTTTACCAAGCAAACTTACGATATTCTGATCAATGGCGAGAATATCGCTCCCGGCGCCAAGTTCCTGGTGAAATCGCGCAATGCCAGAGTCTTCCAGTTTGCCACCTTCTCCGATGGCAATGATGCCGCCTACCTCGACAACGTCCTGATCGAACGCGGCGAAGCAGCCGCCAACGAGGCCCGCAAACCCGTCACGTCAGCCTCTGCCGCGAAGTAGGCAGCGCCACGCACGAGCAACCCCAAGGAGGGGCGGCGTCCCCGCCGCCCAGAGCCGTGGCAACGGCTGCATGGTTGTCTTGGCGAGGCGATCCGTTGCGTTGCCACGGCTTCGGGCGCCTAGGCCGACGCCCCTCCTTGACGTCGCACGATCTGCCGCGCCAACTCGATCTAGTCGCTCCCCCCATGAACCTAAACCGCGCTTTCATTCTCATTCTCGCTCTCGCCGCAGGCAGCTGCGGCACGGTGCAGGCGGAGGCGCCACAGTCGCCGAATCCCGCGGTGGATGCGGGCGTGAAGTGGCCGGCGCGGCGCGCGCAATTGGAGAACGAGTGGCTCAAGATGCTGGGGCCATTCCCAGCCACAAAGCCACCGCTGGACCCGGAGATCCTGAGCACGGAGACGGTGAAGCTCGAGCCGAGCCAGATAAATCCTTACGCTCCCCGAGGGGCGAGCAGTGAGATCACGCGGTACAAGGTGAAGTTTCGCTCGGAGGCGGATTCTTGCGGCGGGACGAAGTCGGATATCTGGATTTACGGCTGGCTGCTGGTGCCCAAGAGCGCGACGGAAACCGTGGCGAAGGATGGGCGCAAAACGCCGGCGGTAATCTGCCTGCATAGCACCACGTACGGCGCCGGGAAGAGCAGCCCCGCGGGCCTCACCGGACGCTACACTTCCGACCCAAATCTCGGTTTTGTAGGACGGCCTGAGCTGGCGGGGAAAGATCCGCGCTACCAACACAATCTGCCGAATTTACGCAATCCCGACGCGCTTACGGATTACTATGCAGGCGGGCGCGCGGCGGGGCTAATCCTGGCGCAGCAAGGGTTTGTGACGCTGAGCATCGATTTCAATGGCGATGGCGAGCGCGTGGAGCCGAGCCAGCGCTCGAACGATTCGCGGCAATTCTATAAACGCTATCCAGACATGCTGGCGGAGAGCGCCTGGTCCGTGATCGGGAAGTGCGTGTGGGACATTAGCCGCTCGGTCGATTATCTCCAGAGCCTGCCGTACGTGAACCCGAAGGGGATCGGTTGCACAGGATGGTCGTATGGCGGGCACGTCACGCTCTTTGCCGCGGCGCTGGATCAGCGCATCGCGGCGGCGGTGCCGGATGGCGGCGTGTTTGGCATCGCACGGACTATCCGCCGGATTACCAAGGGAAACCGAAGGCCAATGCCTGGACGCGCACGCCCACCACCATGGAGCCGTGGACGCCGGATGGCGCGGAGCCCCCCTCCAGCGGCGCGGAGACGCTGCGGCGTTGGGGTTTTATCCAAAATAGCGGACCGGTTATCTATATTCCGAAGTTTTATAAATACACTCTTCCCGAGAATCGCGATCTCCCAGTGCCGGTCGATTTCGATAGCCTGATGATGATGGTCGCGCCACGGCCGCTGCTGATCATCTCGAGCGAGATCGAGTTCAAGCAGCACAAAATCCTGCCCAAGGTCATGGAGGCGATGAAAGTGTACGCGCAGTGGGAAGACGTGAAGGCCTCGGGCCTGCCGAGCCCGCTCCAGGCGCGCCAGGAGCGCCGCGGCTACGAGGAGACCCAAGCCTATTACATAAATAACAACCAATACGACCCCAAGGCGATCGACTCCTATCTGCGCAGCCTGAAAGCGGGCGACTGCCTGAGTTGGTTCTCATTTCCCGGCGGGCACAGCTACCCCTTCAGCGCGCAACTCGTCACCGCCGGCTGGTTCGGCCGCTGGCTTGGCCTGCACCAGGCCGCGCCCGTGCCGCCGCTGCCAAAAGTGCCCGCGGACCAGGCGCTGGACATCGGGCCGGTCTGGAAGGGGGCCAAGGGGAAGTAGATTCTTGAAAGCGAGAGTGCGACGATTTCCCAGGATCACACCGCTTCACCCCCATGCCAGAAAATCCCCCACCCGAACCGATCTCACGCCGCGAATTTGTGCGCGCCACTTCCGCTCTCACCGCGTCGGCATTCATCGGCGAGCTGACCGCCTCCGCAGTCGCCGCCGATCCTTCGGCGCCGACGTCTACGCCAAAGCCGAAAGTAAAACCGATCCGCACTTCGTTTCCTCCACTCCTGACCCCGGCGGAGGATTTCTACGACGTCTCGCGCGGCAACCCGCGCCCCTTCACCCTCACCGGCGACGCGCTGGTGCAGGCGAGGCTCACGCCGGAGACGTGGCGGCTGGAGATCGTGGCGGACCCGTTCGTGAACGAGGTGGTGAAGGAACCGGCGAGCGTCGCCAAACAGCTCACGCTCGCCGACGGCACGGCGCTCGATCTTCCCACGCTCATGGAATTGGGGAGGAAGCATGGCGTGAAGTATCTCAAGGCTTTCCAGTGCCTGAACATTGCCGAGCCGCTCGGGCAGGGCTTGTGGGAAGGCGTCCCGTTACGGGATGTCCTGCAGCTTTGCGGCGAGCTGCGCAATGTGCGGCGCATCTATTACTCGGGTTTTCACAACAATGATCCGAAGCAGCTCTTCCAATCGTCGCTGAGTTACGCGCAGGCGATGGAGACGCCGCCCGGCGAGCTGCCCGCCTTCCTCGCCTACCGGCTCAATGGCGCGCCGCTCCCGCTCAAGCGCGGCGGCCCCGTGCGGCTCGTCGTGCCGTGGGCACACGGCTTCAAGTCGATCAAGTGGCTCCAACGAATCGGACTCACCAATGACTATAAGGCCAACGACACTTACGCGGAGGCGAATAATGATCCCGAGTCGCACCTCAAGACCGCGGCGTACCTTGGCGGCGCGCCGGAGAAATCGCCGGTGGGCCAGGCGATCTTCATGAATGGCCTCGTGCTTTCCGGTTGGTCGGGCTTGGAGCGCGTCGAAAGCTGGCTGCACCGGGTCGAGCCCGGTGCGAAGCCGGTGACGGACGATGACGAAACCTATCGCGCCGCGAAGTGGACGCCGTGCGAGCTCGAAGCGCCGCCGGCCGATTGGAGCGCGGTTCTCCCGGCCGGCGTCTCCTCGAAAGAGGTCCTTGGTTTCGATCGCAAGACCGGCCAGCCGCTCATGTGGCCGCTGCGCTACAGCATGATCTCGTGGTCGGCGACGCTCAAAGATTTACCGCCCGGCAAATACGAATTCCGTGCCCGCGCCGTGGACCGGAACGGCTTCGCACAGCCCGAGCCAAGGCCCATCGCCAAGACCGGGAAGAACGCGGTCGAGGTGCATCGATTCGAGGTCATCCCTTGAGGGGCTCGCCGTGAACTTGCCCGCTACGCCGCAATTGGAGATCGCCGGATCGCGCAACTTCGCAGCGTGGCTGCGGGAGGAGCGCGCCTCGCTCGCCTTCACGACGTACCAGAGCGGCAAGCTTTTCCTCATCGGCGTGAAGCCCGATGGGAAGCTTTCGATCTTCGAGCGTACGTTCGAGCGGTGCATGGGGCTCGCCGTTTCGGCGGACGCGCAGACACTGTGGATGTCGTCGGTCTATCAGCTCTGGCGTTTTGAAAATGCGCTGCCGCCCGGCCGGCGCGCGCCCGAGGCCTACGATGCGCTCTACGTCCCGCAAGTCGCCTACACCACCGGCGACGTGGACGCCCACGACATCGCGCTCGATCGCGAAGAGTGGCCGGTCTTCGTGAACACGCTCTTCTCCTGCGTCGCGGCGCCGAGCGAATCGCACAGCTTTCGCGTGGTGTGGCAGCCGCCGTTCATCAGCAAGCTCGCCGCCGAGGATCGGTGCCATCTGAACGGACTCGCGCTGCGCGACGGCTCGCCCGCCTTTGTCACCGCCGTGAGCACGAGCGACGTGCACGAAGGATGGCGCGAGCACCGGCGCGACGGCGGCGTGATCGTAGACGTGGCCAGCGGCGAGATCGTCGCGCAAGGCCTATCGATGCCCCACTCGCCGCGGTGGCATGAGGGAAAGCTCTACGTGCTGAACAGCGGCGCCGGAGAACTCTGCGCGGTGGAGCCGGCCGGCGGGAAGCTCGAGCCCATTTGCTTTTGCCCCGGCTACGCGCGCGGCCTCGCGATCCGCGGTCACTTCGCTGTCATCGGCCTCAGCACCTGCCGCGAGAACCGCACCTTCAGCGGCCTCCCGCTCGACGACGCGCTCGCGGCGAAAAACGTCGCCCCGCGCTGCGGCCTGCTCGTCGTCGACCTCCGCACGGGCGACATCGCCCACTCGCTCACCCTCACCGGCATCGTCCGCGAGCTCTACGACGTGGCGCTGCTCCCCGGCATCGCGATGCCCAGCGCGCTCGGCTTCAAGACCGAGGAAATCCGGCGCACGATCACGATCGAGTACTAACTCCCCGGCATCTTTCGCGTCCGTGACGAACCCCTGAACCACGCCCGTTATGAAAACCGCCTCCCTCCTCACGCTGCTGCTAGCGAGTCTATCCTCGTTGCTCCACGCCGCTGACCCAGCGAAGAAACCGGCGTATTCACCACAGCCGTGGGCGGCCTGGGTGGAGCCGGATTTCCCATTCTTTTCTTCGATTCTGGACGCGCGACGGGAAGGCACGGGCGCGAATAATCTCACGCCGCGCGGGCTCATCTTGAAGCTCGATCATGAGTGCTGGGCCTGCTTTGACACGGATCTGCTGCGGGTCGCGGCGGTGTGGCGGGGCAAAGGTGTAACGGACAAGGCGCTCGCGCCAGGATCGTACCTGGACCCGGGCAGAAAAACGCCCGGCGGACAGTTTCCCGCGCCCGGGCCGGATGGAAAGTTATGGCTGGGCAATGGCATCTTTCCCGGCTGGCAAAGTGGTGACCGCGTTTCCATGGAGGACCCGCGAGATCCTGCGCCGAGTGTCGAGGAAGTAGGACGCGGACCCGTGCCAGAGGCGATCGGACGCTTTAGTGCTGTGCGCCTGGTGAAGGATGGCCTCGTTTTGGAATACACCGTCAGCGGCGCCGCCGTGCGGGAATGGTGGCAGGCATCAGAGAGCGGGGGACAGGTTGTCGTCGAGCGACACCTCAGCGTGGGCGCATCGGCGAAGCCGCTGCTGCTCGTCGTCGGAGCGAAGATCAATGGTCCTTCCCAGGAGATCGAAGCAGGCGTCACTGTGACCGGCGGCGCGGAGATAGTGCCTGATGACCGGCTCTGGATCGTACGCGTGCCGGTGCACGACCAGCCGGCTTCGTTTTGCGTATCGATCTGCGATGAGCACCTGGCGCCAGCCGTGCAGCCGCGCGCGATCTCGAGCGAGGCGCCGGGCGTGCGCTGGCCGCAGGAGGCGGTGTCCAAGACTGTCCCTTCGACCGCCAAAGGCGCGTATGTGATCGATCACATCGGTCTGCCCGAGGACAATCCATGGAGGCGCGCGGTGCGCATGGCGGATATCCAGTTTCTCAAGGATGGCACCGGCGTGGGCGTGACGGTGGACGGCGACGTTTGGATGATGCGCGGACTGCAGAGCGCGGGCGGCCCGGTGAAGTGGAAACGTTTCGCCTCGGGCCTGCATGAGCCGATGACCTGTGCGATTCGGGATGAGCAGATCTTTGTCTTCGATCGCAATGGCATTTGGAAACTCCTCGACACCGATGGCGACGGCGAAGCGGATGTGCATGAGCTTTTCTCCAACGCCTTCGCGCAAACGGCCGATATGCGAGAGTTTCCCAGCACGCTGAGGCTCGCGCCGGGGGGCGAATTCGTCATCGCGAAGGGCGGGCAGGAGGCGACGACTTTTGGCAAGCACAACGGCAGCGTCTTGCGAGTTTCGGCTAATGGACGGACGAGCACGGTGCTGGGCTACGGCTTCCGCCAGCCGAGCATCGGCGTGAATCTCCGCACCGGCCTCGTGACTTCCAGCGACCAGGAGGGCCAATACGTGCCCAGCACGCCGCTCCACATTGTGCGCGACGGGCAGTTTTACGGCTTCATGAGCCACAAGCGTCCGCCTGAGCAATACCCAGCGCCCATCGCCGAGCCGGTGACCTGGGTGCCGCATGCGGTGAACTCCTCCGCGATGTCGCAGGTCTGGCTCTTCGACGCGAAGATGGGCGCGCTGAATGATACGATGGTGCAAATTTGCTTCAATAAACCGGAGCTTTTGAGCGTGCTCTTCAATCACCGCGGTGCCAAGCCCCAGGCCAGTGTGGCGAGCATCACCAGTGCCTTCGATTTCCCGCCGCTGAACGGCTCGGTCAATCCCGCCGACGGCCAACTCTATCTCACGGGCTTCCAGGTGATTGGCTGGGGCAATACGCTCAACACGCTGGCGGGCTTCGGCCGCGTTCGCTACACGGGCGAGCCGTCTTTGCTGCCGCGCGAGGTCCTCGCCATGGACCAGGGCGTGCTGCTGCGCTTCCACGTGCCGCTCGATCCCAAAAAAGCGGCCGATCCGGGCAGTTACTCGCTCGCCTCCTGGGCCTACAAGCGGGCCCACACCTACGGCTCCGCGCAATACAAGGCCGACGGCGCCACCGGCATCGACTGGCTTACCCCGAGCAGTGCTTACGTCAGCGAAGATCGCCGCAGCGTTTTCATCGGCGTGCCCGGTTTGAAGCCGGTGATGCAACTGCGTATCGGCTACTCGCTCGCGAGCGAGACCGGCGCCGCGATGGAGCAGAATATTTACACCACCCCGTATGAGCTCGTGAAATTCGACGCGAAGCGTGAAGGCTTCGGCGCGATCGAAGTCGATCTCACCCCGCGCGCCACCGTTACCCAAAAAGCCGGACCCATCACCATCGAAGAAGGTCGCCGCCTCTCGCAGGTGCTCGGCTGCGTCGCCTGTCATTCGGTGCAGGATCAGGACCTTTTTCACATCGGCCCGAAATGGAAGGGGCTCTTCGGCACAGAGCGCGACTATCTCGATGAGAAAAAGAAACCGGGCCGGGTCATCGCGGACGAGAACTACATCCGGGAGTCCATCCTAAACCCCACGGCCAAGCGCCATATTTCCTACACGCGCAGTGAGTACGCCATGCCGAGCTACGCCGGCGTCGTCACCGATTCGCAGCTCGAATCATTCGTGCTCTATATTAAGTCGCTAAAGTAAGTCTCGCCCAATAAAACGCTGTTTCAGATTCAACATGAACTTGACTACCCCCACCACTAGGCGTGCCTTTCTCGGCAGTGCGGCCGCGGCCGCGGCCTGTCTCGTCTTGCCGCAACGCGCCTTCGCCGCCGAAGGCTCCAACGCCGTGGCCGAAGTGGCGAAGCGCGTGCAGGATTGCAAAGCGGCGCTGGCCTGAGCAGGAACCATGGCGACTCCCGGTAGCAAACTGCGGGACGCCGTGGCGGAGCGCCACCCACTGCAAGTCGTCGGCGCGGTCAGTGCTTACTGCGCCATCCTTGCGCAGCACTGCGGGCACCGGGCGCTCTACCTTTCCGGCGGAGGCGTGGCGGCTTCGTCGCTCGGCCTGCCGGATCTCGGCATCACGACCCTGCACGATGTCTGCGAAGATGCCCGCCGCATCACCGCCGCCAGCGATCTCCCGCTGCTCGTGGATATCGATACCGGCTGGGGAGGCGCTTTCAACATTGCCCGCGCCACCCGCGAAATCGCGCAGACGGGAGCGGCCGGATTCCACATCGAGGACCAGGTCATGCAGAAACGCTGCGGTCATCGCCCCAATAAGGCGATCGTTAGCGAGGGCGAGATGGTGGATCGCATCAAGGCCGCGGTCGATGCGCGGACGGACGCGAGCTTTGTCATCATGGCGCGGACCGATGCGCTGGCCGTGGAGGGCATGGCGTCGGCGCTCGAGCGCGCGCAGGCGTGCGTGGCGGCGGGCGCGGACATGATCTTCCCCGAGGCGATCGTCACGCTGGAGCAATACGCCGAGTTTGCGCGCGCGGTGCCGGTGCCGGTGCTGGCGAATATCACCGAGTTTGGCGCGACGCCGCTCTTCACTGTGGAGCAACTCGCGGGGGCCGGGATCAAGCTGGTGCTCTATCCGCTCTCGGCCTTTCGCGCGATGAGCAAGGCCGCGCTGGGCGTGTACCAGCACATCTTGAGCGATGGCACGCAAGCGGCCAGCGTGCCCGCGATGCAGACGCGCGCCGAGCTGTACGAGCACCTCGGCTACCACGCTTACGAGCAGCGGCTTGATCGCCTCTTTGCCCAGGAATCCAGCGACGAATCACCCCAGCCATGAGCCTCGAAACCATTCTGCCGAAACCCAAAAAATCCGTCGCTCTTTCGGGAACGGTCGCGGGCAACACCGCGATCTGCACCGTCGGTCGAGCCGGCAATGATCTGCACTATCGCGGCTATGACATTCTCGATTTCGCGGAGACGGCGGAGTTCGAGGAGATCGCGCATCTGCTGGTCCATGGCACCTTGCCGAATCGCGCGGAGCTCACCGCCTACAAGTCCAAGTTGCGCTCCCGCCGCGGGCTGCCCGCACCAGTGAAGCAAGCCCTGGAGGCGATCCCCGCGGAAGCTCACCCCATGGATGTCATCCGCACCGGATGCTCCGTGCTCGGGACCTGCGAGCAGGAACCGGACGCGCATGCCGCCGCGCAAACGCGCGAGATTATCGATCGTCTGCTGGGCACCTTCACCTCGACGCTGCTCTACTGGCACCACTTCAGCCACGGCGGCCGGCGGATCGAAGTGGAGACGGACGATGACTCCATCGCCGGGCATTTCCTGCACCTCCTGCACGGCGCGGCGCCGAGCCCCTCGCACGCCCGCGCGATGCAGACGTCGCTCATCCTTTACGCCGAGCACGAGTTCAATGCCTCAACCTTCACCGCGCGCGTCATTGCCGGCACCGACGCCGACCTGTATTCATGCGTCTGCGGCGCGCTCGGCGCCCTGCGCGGGCCGAAGCACGGCGGGGCGAACGAGGAAGCGTTTCGGATACAAAGCCGCTACGCGAATGCCGACGCGGCGGAGGCCGACATCCGGGAGCGCGTGGCCCGCAAGGAGATCGTCATCGGCTTCGGCCACCCGGTGTACACGATCGCCGATCCACGGAACGAAGTGATCAAGCGCGTGGCGAAACAGCTCTCCGAAGAGCAGGGCGAAATGCGGCTGTTCGAGATCGCCGAGCGGCTGGAGCGCGTGATGTGGGAGGTGAAGAAGATGTTCCCAAACCTCGATTGGTTCTCCGCCGTCTCCTATCACATGATGCGCGTGCCGACGAACATGTTCACCCCGCTCTTCGCCATCCCTCGGGTCGCGGGCTGGGGCGCTCATGTCATCGAGCAGCGCGCGGATGGCAAGATCATCCGCCCCGGCGCAAACTACACCGGTCCCGAGCACCGGCCCTGGGTCCCGCTCGACCGACGTTCTTAGTTCTTAGTTCTTTGTTCTTTGTTCTTTGAGCGCCCGCAGTTCTTGAACCAAGAACCAAGAACCAAGAACCAAGAACTTTTTTTCACATGAGCGCCAATACCGACTCCAATCTCCGCCCCGCGCCGGATCAGGTGCTGGTCGAAATCGCGCGTTATGTTTGCCACTACGAGATCGTCTCCGAGGAAGCGTACGAAACCGCGCGCCATTGCCTCATGGACACGCTGGGCTGCGGCATTCTCGCGCTGCGCTTTCCCGAGTGTACGAAACACCTCGGGCCGCTCGTGCCCGGCACCACCGTGCGCCACGGGGCCCGCGTGCCCGGCACGTCGCACGAGCTCGATCCCGTGAAGGCCGCGTGGGACATCGGCGCGATGATCCGATGGCTCGATTACAATGACACCTGGCTGGCTGCCGAATGGGGTCATCCTTCCGATAATCTCGGCGGCATCCTGGCCGTCGCCGACTATCTCAGCCGCTGCCGCCTGGCGGAAGGCAAGGTCCCGCTGACCATTCGCGACGTGCTGACGGCCATGATCAAAGCACACGAAATCCAGGGCGTCCTCGCGCTGGAGAACAGCTTTAACCGCGTGGGTCTCGACCACGTCATTCTCGTCAAGGTCGCCTCCACCGCCGTGGTCACGCGCATGCTCGGCGGCACTGAGGATCAGGTCGTCGACGCGCTTTCCCAGGCCTTCGTCGATGGCCAGGCCTTGCGCACCTATCGGCACGCGCCGAATTCCGGTTCCCGCAAAAGCTGGGCCGCAGGCGATGCCACTTCGCGCGCCGTGCGCCTCGCGATGATCACGCTCACCGGAGAAATGGGCATCCCCGGCGTGCTCACCGCCCCGCAGTGGGGCTTCTACGACGTCCTCTTTTCCAAAACGAACAAGGACCAGCAGCTAAAGCCCGAGACGCAGCGCCGCTTCAGCCTGCCGCAGCCGTACGGCAGCTATGTGATGGAGCACGTCCTGTTCAAAATCTCCTTCCCCGCCGAGTTTCACGCGCAGACCGCCTGCGAAGCGGCGGTGTGCCTGCACCCGCAAGTCGTGCCTCGCCTTGGCGAAATCGAGCGGATCGTCATTCACACGCACGAATCCGCCATCCGCATCATCTCCAAATCCGGTCCCCTGGCCAATCCCGCCGACCGCGACCATTGCTTGCAATACATGGTCGCCGTCCCGCTCGCCTTCGGCGACCTCGTCGCGGAGCACTACGAAGACGCCTTCCACGCGGCCCACCCGGTCATCGACGTGCTGCGCGAAAAAATTGAAGTCCTCGAAGAGCCGCGCTACAGCCGCGAGTACCTCGAGCCAGACAAACGCTCCATCGCCAACGCCATCCAGATCTTTTTCCACGACGGCACCAGCACGGATCGCATCGAGGTTGAGTACCCCGTGGGCCATCGCCGCCGGCGCACCGAAGGCATCCCCTTGCTCGTGCAAAAGTTCCTCACCCACCTGCGCACCCGCTTCCCCGAGGGACGCTGCCAGCAGATCCTGGCTCGCTGCCTAAATCAGGAGCAATTGGAGAAGACCTCAGCACCGGAATTCATGGAGATGTTTGTTATCAACTGATGAGGGCGGCAAATGTTCCTTCGGTCGAATTGGTTTCGCTCCTGAAGGCCTCAGCTAGAACACTGATCTTTACGGGCGCCGGAATTTCCACCGGCAGCGGGATCCCGGATTTCCGCGGTCCTCAAGGCGTTTGGAAACGGCGTCAGCCCGTCTACTACCAGGACTTCATGACTTCCGAGGCTGCTCGGACCGAGCACTGGGACTATAAGCTCGAGGGCTGGGAGTCGTTTCGCGACGCCCAGCCCAACGTCATCCACGAAGCGATCGTGAAGCTGGAAAAAGCAGGCAAGCTGCTCATGGTCGTCACCCAGAACATCGACGGCCTGCATCGTCTCGCCGGTACCAGCCCAGAGCATCTCGTCGAGCTTCACGGCACAAACTCCTTTGTGGAGTGCCAGACCTGCCACTGGCGTGACGAACCACAGAAACACTTCGACCATTTCAAACTCCACCGGGCGCCGCCTCGGTGCCGGTGCGGTGGATTCCTAAAGCCGGCGACCATCAGCTTCGGCCAGAGCCTTGACTCACGGGACCTGGAACGCGCCCACGCGGCCGCGATGGATTGTGACCTTGTGGTGGCGTTGGGCTCGACGCTCTCCGTCTTTCCGGCGGCATCCTTTCCGCTCCTGGCGGCTGAGCGGGGAACGCCCTATGTGATCATCAACCGCGGCCAAACGGAGCATGACGGAAACGAGCATGTCACGCTGCGACTCGAGGGCGAGGTAGGAGAAATCTTTGCGCCCGCCGTTGCGATGTCCTTGGAACACCGCTGTTACTGAAGCTTCGCGTCGGCCAAGTCGATGTGCAGCTTCAACGGAGTTCCCACCGAAATGAATGGAGTTGCGACTTTGCCGGTGGCCACGATTTCCGATCCCTTCTTTAGGGCCGCAACTGAATCACTGCTCCAGCAGTCTGATGCGCCACCAAGCCGACTCCAGGGGGAAGAACTGGCTCAGATGCACGCGGCTGAAGTCATAGTGTGTGATTACTTTCTCAATGGCGGCGCGGTGTGCCATGACGAGGGGGCGATCCGGGCAAAGCGTCACGACCCAGGCTGCGAAGCAGGGTTCGCGTAGGTAGTCTTTCTCGATGTGCATCCGCGGTGAAGCTGCATGCTGAAGTTTCAGGCCCGCGAGCGCCACTTCGACGGCATCCGCCTCGCTGTGCTGCGGCTTCCAGGCGCCGTTCATCACGCGCCAGTCCACGTTGAAGGGCTCCGTGCCATTCACGTCGAACTCCGCGATCAGCGGCAGGCTCTTCGCGGAGAGTTCCGCGCTGTGGCGCAGGCCTTCGGCATACACGGCCTTCAAAGCAGCGTCCGTTTCCATCTCCCACAGGGCGCGCAGGCAGATCACACCCTCGCTGCCTGTCCACGAGTGTCGTGGCCCTTGGCCCGGATCGAAGACCATGCCCTCGCGGCAGAAGTCGATGCGCGCCCGTTGAGCCTTGCCGACTTTTTCGTTCGCGGCGTCGAGATAGCGCTGCTGCCAGGCCGCATCACCGGTGAAGACATGCATGGCTTTCATCACGAACAAAAGCCGTGGCACGCCTTCCCACGTCGGTTTGCTAAAATCACCGCGATATTTCGACGGCGGCCCGTCAGTGGGCATCTTCCAGCCGTTTTTATCCAGGACGGTCACCTGCTCGATGAACCTGGCGATCAATTCCTGCTTCTCCGCCCCGTCCTTCGCCACGCCATCGGTCACATAGCGCCAGATGCCATACAGCCACGGTGTGGTCTGGTCGTTTGATCCCATCGGATACGTCGTCCTGCCATCCGTGGCGATGCCTCGCGCGATAAAGCCGGGCGTCTTGCCGATGGTGGAGACTTTGATCAGCCCGTCGATCAGGCGTCGCGCCTTCGCCCGATCCTCATCCTTCCGCGTGATCTTCCAGCGGTTGCAAGCGGCGTCCAAATACAGCCCATTGAACATCGGCCCGTCCTCGTTCGGCACTCCCCAACTCAATGCACTGGGCTTCAGCTCACGGCAGTCCTCCGGCGTGGGACGGACGATCTCACCTTTCAACCCAACGTAGTCGAGGATGAGATTGTGCTCGTCCACAAACCGTCGCCACAGTTCCTCATGCGCCTTTTCGACAGCGATGGCCGGATCGGAAGCGTGCAGAGTTGCGGCGCAGGTGATGGCGAGCGTGACGAACAGGAAAACTTTGGGCTTCATTGAGGAGCTTGGGAGGAATCTCGATGGCGTCGATCAGGATCAAGTGGTTGATCGGCGATGTGTCGGAAACGATGGTGGTCACCGGGAGAGCAGCCGGCTTAGGCCTTCGGCACTGCGCTGGTATTCCGCCATGGTCATTGGAATGAAAGCCTTGTGCTCTTTTAGGAAGCGCTCTGTTTCATTGAACTCCAAGTCCAGCAATGCGCTCACCTGGCCGCGGGAAGTTTTCCGTCCCGGCACCCCTCCAGGGCAAATATTTCCAAGGCGCGCCGGCCGCCCTGCTCCCCATTGAGATGGAGTTGCGTGGCGATGGCATCGGGCACGTCAACAGAAACGATCATCCTGGCATCGTATCGGAATTGAGAATCGGATACAAGGGGGCGCGCACGTCCACATGGGCGGGAAGCCTAAAACTCCAGAACGAACTTTTCCAGATATGTCCTACTCCTCCCAGCACACCGAGTCACTCCGCGACCCGGCGGCTTTCTGGCGCCGGCAAGCCGAGGCGCTCGATTGGCTTCGTTTTCCCCAGCAAATCCTGACGCGCGATGCCGACGGCACGGGCCGCTGGTTTGCGGATGGCGAGCTCAATACTGCCTACCTGGCGCTGGACCATCATGTGCAACAAGGTCGCGGCGAGCAGCTCGCCCTGATCTACGACTCCCCCGTCACCGGCACACGGGCACGGCTCACCTATCGTGAGCTCACCGAGGCCGTCGCCCGTACGGCCGGCATGCTCGCCGCGCTTGGCGTGGCCCGCGGCGATCGCGTGGTGATCTACCTGCCGGCGATTCCGGAGGCGGTCATCGCCATGCTGGCGGTGGCGCGGCTGGGGGCGATTCACTCCGTCGTCTTCGGGGGCTTCGCCGCGCCGGAGCTGGCGCTGCGGATCGACGACGCCAAACCGAAAGTCATTCTCACTGCCTCGTGCGGGATCGAGATCAAGCGCATCGTGGAGTACAAGCCGCTGCTCGATCGCGCCCTGCAGCTGGCCGCCCATCGGCCCCAGGCGTGCGTCGTTTTCCAAAGGCCCCAGGTCCGCGCGGCACTCCAGCCCGGCCGCGATCACGACTGGGCCGAGCTTCTCGCCGCCGCCCAGCCCGCCGGCTGCACGCCGGTGCGCGCGACCGACCCGCTCTACATCCTCTACACCTCCGGCACCACGGGGAAACCGAAAGGCGTCGTGCGCGAGAATGGCGGCCACGCCGTCGCGCTGAAGTATAGCATGAAGGCCGTCTTCAATGCCGACCCGGGCGATGTTTTCTGGGCCTCCTCGGACGTCGGCTGGGTCCTGGGCCACTCTTACATGATCTACGGCCCGCTGCTGCATGGCTGTACCACGGTGCTCTACGAAGGCAAACCGGTGATGACCCCCGATGCCGGCGCGCTCTGGCGCGTTTGCGCGGAGTATGGCGTGAAGGTGCTCTTCGCCGCACCGACCGCCTTCCGAGCCGTGAAGCGGGACGACCCGCACGCCCTCGAGATGAAGAAGCACGACCTAAGCAAACTGGAGCTCATCTTCTCCGCCGGTGAACGGCTCGATCCGCCCACGGCCTGCTGGCTCGCCGAGCACAGCGGCAAGCCGATCATCGACAATTGGTGGCAGACCGAGACCGGCTGGCCCGTCACGGCCAATCTCCGCGGCATCGAGCCGATGCCGATCAAACAAGGCTCATCCACCGTGCCTGTTCCGGGCTACGACTTGCACATTCTCGATGACGAAGGGGCCGCTGTCCCGCGCGGGACGCACGGGTACATTGCCCTGAAACTCCCGCTGCCGCCCTCCTGCCTGAACCGCGTCTGGGGCGACGACGACGCCTTTCGCGCCGGCTACCTGAGCCGCTTCCCCGGCTACTACGCCACGGGCGACGGCGGCTACATGGACTCGGACGGCTATGTTTTCATCATGGGCCGTGTGGATGACGTGATCAACGTCTGCGGACATCGCCTTTCCACCGGCGAAATTGAGCAGGTCGTCGGCGCGCATCCCGCGGTGGCGGAGTGCGCCGTCATCGCCCAAGCGGATGAGCTCAGGGGACAGGTGCCACTCGGGCTCGTGGTGCTCAAGCACGGAGCCGCCATTTCCACGAGCGAGCTGCAGGCGGAGCTGGTCAGCCGCGTGCGGGAAACCATCGGCCCGATCGCTTGCTACAAGGCAACCCTGGTCGTTGCGGCCTTGCCCAAAACGCGCTCCGGCAAAATCCTGCGCAAAACGCTCTACCGCCTCGTCAACCGGCTCGAATACACCATCCCATCCACCATCGAGGATGCGGAAGTCATTCCTCAAATCCTCGAGACTTTGGAAGCCTCTTTGCGTGATGCGGGTTCATGAACGGCTGAAAGCGGGGACGCGCTGCGACCGTATCTCGAACGATGCTCTAATCAACCTGTCCGACCCCATGTCGATCCATCTTCCTCGTTCGACCCGGCGCAGCTTTTTCAAGAACGTTGCGGCAGCTTCTTCCGCGCTGGCTCTCCCCAACTGGGTGCGCGGGCAGGCTGCCGCGTCCGCGCGGTCGCGGGAGACTAACAAAGCGCGGGAGATGGGGACCGATGTGCTCATTATCGGCGGCAGTCTCGGCGGCATCGCGGCGGCGCTGGCGGCCGCGCGCATGGGGCGCAGGGTCATCGTGACTGAAGAGACGGCGTGGATAGGCGGTCAGGTCGCGCAAGGGGTTCCGCTGGACGAGCACCCTTGGATCGAGCGCTACGGGCGAACGCAAAGCTACGCGGATTTTCGCGAAGGGGTGCGCGCCTATTATCGCCGCCATTATCCGTTGACGGCGGCGGCGCGGGCGGACCGTTCCCTCAACCCCGGCGCGGGCTGGGTCAGCGGCCTCTGCTTCGAGCCGAGGGTCGGCCTCGCGGTCCTTACGGAGATGCTGGCCCCGCATCTCTCCGCAGGGCGCATCGTCATCCTGCCCCGGCATCGACCGGTGGCGGTGGAGATGGACGGCGATTTTGTGCGCGCGGTCACGGTCCTGGATGAAACGAGCGGCGCGCGACGCACGTTGACCGCGCCTTGCATTCTCGACGCGACCGAGCTTGGCGATCTGCTCGAGCTCGGCCGGGTCGAGTCGGTCATCGGCGCGGAGTCACGCGCGGAAACTGGCGAGCCGCTCGCGGTGGATGGCCCCGCCGAGCCGCACGAGCAGATGGTCTTCACGCATGTCTTCGCGCTCGATCACCTGCCCGGCGAGGAACACGTCATCGAAAAACCGCGCGACTACGCCTTCTGGAAACAGGCCAAAAGCCACCGCGGCGACTCGCCGAAGCTCGCTCTGCCCGACCTTTTTGGCGCCCAGCACGACCACTTCAACCGGGCCCCGGCGCCCGGTGCCTATGTCGCGAGCACCTGGAACTTTCGCCGCATGCTCTGCCGGGGAAACTTTGTGCCGGACGCCTTCCCCAGCGATGTGACGGTCGCGATCTGGCACGCCAACGAATACCATCTCGGCGTGCTCTGCGGCGTCCCGCCGGAGGAACGGCGCCGGCATCTCGAAACCGCGCGCCAGTTGAGCCTCAGCACCATCTACTGGCTGCAGACCGAGGCGCCAAATCCCGCGACCGGCGGCCAGGGGTATCCGGGCCTGCGGCCGCGGGGCGATTTCTTCGGCACCGATGACGGGCTCGCTCAGGCGCCGTACCTCCGCGAATCGCGGCGCATCAAGGCGGAGTTCACCATCCTGGAGCAGCATTTCCGCGCCGACCTCCCCGAGACGAAAGCCGGTCCGATCAAGTATCCCGACAGCGTCGGGCTCAGCGGTTATCGCGTGGACATTCACAAACCGACCGCGCCCGGCAAACCCAGCATCACCGAGGTCGCGCATGGCAAACACTGGCTGCAGCAAATCCCGCTCGGCGCACTCATTCCCGTGCGCGTCGAGAACTTGTTGGCGGCCTGCAAAAACCTCGGCGTTACGCATGTGACGAACGGCGCCTTCCGCGTTCATCCCACCGAGTGGAACATTGGCGAGGCCGCAGGTGCGCTTGCGGCGTTCTGTCTCGCGCGCAAACTCTCGCCGCGACAGGTCCGCCGCACGCCGCGGCATCTCGCCGACTATCAGCGTGAGCTGGAACGCCAGGGGGTCGAGCTTGACTGGCCGCGCATGGAAACCGCGCGCTCTTACTACAGCCATCACAACCTCGAGCTCAAAGACGCCGACCGTTTTTACTTCGGCGAAGCGGAGCGGCTGAAATGACTAGCTACTTTCTTATTTACCCCCGCATGAAACCGCTGCTCATTCTGCTCGCCTCTGTCCTCAATTTGCTGGCCGCGCTCCCGGCCGCAGCCGCCACCCCGTCGCGTGAGTGCGACCTCGTGGTGATCGGCGGCACGCCGGGCGGCATCGCCTGCGCGGTGCGGGCTGCGCGCGAAGGACTGTCCGTGATCCTGGTAAACCGCCACGCGCACCTCGGCGGCATCATGTCCAGCGGGCTCGGAGTCTGGGACACGCAATACGAGGGCGGACGCTCGCCTATATACAATGAAATGCGGGCCGGCTTCTTCGACTATTACCGCACCAAATACGGCGCGGAGTCGCCGCAGTATCGCGACGCCCTGCCGGGCAAGAGCGGGCACACCAACGGCCGCTATGAACCCCATGTGGCGGAGCGCCTCTTCACCGCGCTGGTGGAAAAGGAAAAGAACATCACGGTGCTGCGCGGTTACATTCCCGCGGGCGTTGAGCGCGAAGGTCCGCTCGTGAAAGCGGTCACGCTGCGCCTCATGCAGGGTGGCGGTGAAATGGTGCTGCGCGGCAAAATCTTCGCCGACTGCACTTACGAAGGTGATCTCGCCGCGCTGGCGAAGGTGCCCTATCGCGTGGGGCGGGAGTCGCGCGAGGAATTCGGCGAGCCCCACGCGGGCTTCATTTTCATGAAACCGGTCTCGCAGGCGCCCAATCCCGCGGCGGCGAAACTCGCCGGATTGCACGACGCGCTGAACCTGCGCAAATTCGCCGGCTGGCAGATCATGCTGCCGCAGAGCACGGGCGCGGCGGATGGCGCCGTCCAGGCGTGCAATTATCGCACCCCACTGGTCACCGATCCCGCCAACCGCGTGCCGATTCCGCAGCCCGCCAACTACGATCCCTACTTCCTCAAAACCCTGGAGGTCTACTCCGGCGTGCCCTCCATCCCGGATGGCAAATTCGGCTGGAACCGGCCCCAGCTCATCGGATTGCAGACATCTTATGTCGAGGCCGATTGGACCGAGCGGCAGCGCATCATGGACGAGCACTGGGAGATGGCCATGGGCCTGCTCTGGTTCCATCAGCACGATCCGACCGTGCCGGAAAAAGTGCGCGCCGCCTGGCTCGAGTACGGCCTGGCGAAGGACGAGTTCGCCGACCACGGCCACCGGCCCTACGAAATGTATATTCGGGAAGCGCGGCGGATCGCGGGCCGCGCCGTCTTTACCCAGCACGACGCCATGCTCGCTCCCGGCCTGCATCGCGCGCCGGTCCACAGCGACAGCATTGCCACCACCGAATGGTATATGGACAGCCACTCCTGCACCACGGCCCGCGTGCCCGGCTCGATGGAGGAAGGCAAAGCCATGCTCCACCAGGAAACCTTCCCCGCGCAGCTTCCCTATCGCGCCCTATTGCCTCAGGGCGTGGACAATTTGCTCGTGCCGGTTTGCCTTTCCTCGACGCATGTGGCTTGGGGTACCGTCCGCCTGGAGCCTGTCTTCATGCAGGTCGGCGAAAGCGCCGGGCTCGCCGCTGCACTCGCCACGCAGCAGAAAACCACGCCCGCGCAACTCGACCCCGATCAACTCGTCCGCGCGCTGTGCGAGCGGCGCTCGATGGTCAGCTTCTTCAACGATGTGGATGTTTCCACGGACGATCCGCGCATCGCCGCGGCGCAATACTTCGGCACCAAAGGCTTCTTCCACGACTACCACGCCCGCCTCGACGAACCGTTGAAGGAAAGCACCCGCCGCGTCTGGGACCAGGGGCTCGCCGCCTTAAACGAAAAGGCGCTTAAGCCGATGGAACTCGCCAAGCGCGTGCAGCAGGCGGAGTCGGAAGACTCGCCTCGATTGGAACGCACGCGCGGCCAGGCGGTGGCGGCCATGTGGCAAAGCCTTACCGGTGTGAAACCGTAAAAGACTATTTATCTATGATACGACTCCCCTCTCCGGCAATAGGAAGCCTCCTCGGCCTTGGCTGCGCGCTGGCGCTCCCGGCGCTTTTGTTTGCGCAAAACACCACCGCGGAGCGTCCGGCTGCCCCTTCCCTGAAAAAAGGAGAAACGCAACTCTTCGTGGATAGCGTCATGATCCGGGAGAAGCAGGGGATCACCCGAGTCGATCCACCCGGCGAAGAAGCTGGAGCAGCCAGTGCTAAGAGCCGAAATGCCGTGGGAATGGAAAGAGCGAAACGGTGTTCCGGACAAACGCGTCAACGTTTACGGCACGGTGCTGCGCGATGAAAAAACGGGCGCCTTTCAAATGTGGTACTCCGATGCCGGCCACGTCCTTTACGCCACCTCCCTAGACGGCGTTCGCTGGGAGCGTCCCATCCTCAACATCGCGGGCGAAAATAACCAGACCAATCTGACGCTGCACAGCTCCGAGCATCATCTATGATCGCTTTGAGCAGGATCCCCGGAAACAATACAAAGCCCTCGGCTGTGAGAGCAGGGGCGTGGACGACGCCAGGCTGCAGAGGCTCAAGGATAAGTTCGAGCTGGTGGATTGGTACCGCGACAAGGACCATCGCCTTTACTACGCGGCCTATTCTGCCGATGGCCTGCGCTGGACAGTCAATCCGGAACCCATCCTGCTCGGCTGCGATACCATCACCTTTCGCAAGACCCGGTGACCGGCGAATACCTTGCCTTCCACAAGCGCCAGGGCGATCCGCGGGTGGTGGGTATCCGCCAGGTTTTTCTCTCAGTCAGCAAAGAACTGGAACACTGGTCCGAGCCGGAGCCAGTCATGGTTGCGGATGAAATGGATCATCGGGTGGCGAAAAAGCTCAAGGGCGGGATCTACTCGGAATTCTACAACCTGTCCGCGTTTCCCTATGGCGGGCAGTGGCTCGGCTTCGTCACACATTTCCGAAGGGTCGATCCCCCCTCGGCTTTGTTTGGCAACGACGAGGTCAACGGCGTCAAAAGGTCCAACACCGGCATCATCGATGTCCAACTGGTGCATAGCCGCGATGGCCGCCATTGGCACCGGTGTTCCGATCGAAGTCCGGTGATCCCTCTGGGCCCGCATCCTTATGATGCCGGAAGCATTTTTGGGCTCTGCAATACCCCCGTCATTGTCGGCGATGAAATGTGGATGTACTACACCGCCGTCACCACTCCGCACGGAGGAGTGGCGCCGGACAGACAGCAATCGGTGGCCCGCGCTTCCTGGCGGATCGATGGCCTTGCTTCCTTGCAGGCCGGGGAGAAACCTGGGACAATCGAAACCCACGCGTTTATCCCGGAAGGAAGGCATCTCTTTGTCAATGCCGATATCGGAAAAGGCCGGCTCATGGTGGAAGTGCTGAATGCCGCCGGAAAAACTATCGAAGGTTATGAGAAAGAATCCTGCGTCATCCAAAATCAGGATTCCGTGAAGCTGCCCATCCGATGGAAGAATGCCACTGCCCTCCCCGCGGCCGCTCCCATCCGCCTAAAGTTCCATCTGGAGAATGGGGATTTGTATAGCTACCGGATTGATTGAGGGCAGTTCAAATCTGCGATGAACGCTTCCCGCCGAGATTTCCTCAAATTCTCTCAGTTCCGCTTCCACGTCCCGTGGCCATTACGCCGACCATTCTCAATGGCCTCTTGAAGCCGCTCGGGCGTGACGAGGAATTTGTGGGACCAGTTCGGACTTCGTAGTCCTCCCGCACGAAAAAGCCCGGCCGAAATGGCCGGGCTCTTCGCACCGTTGTGATCCGATTAGTCTTTTCGGCGGGAGGATCAGCCCCAGCCGGCCCTCGCTCACGAGATAGCCTCCTTCCCCGCTGCCCAGCTCAAGCCGCTGCAGCCCTTCGCGCAGCAGCAACGACGCTAGCCGCGTCATCGGGATGCGCCGAGCTTTGGCGGCGTGGTAGAGCGCGGTGACGAGCGGCCGCTCGAGCTGAGGCGTATAGTAGCGCGGTCGCGCCATTGAGCACCTCCATGTTGAAAGATTTCGCGCCAAGAGAGCGCGGAAGGGAACCGGGCCTGAGCTGGGAGCTAAAGCCCTTCCCATAGGATTATGGGCACTTTTCGCGGGATTCGAGACTACTCAATGGCGAATGGTCAGAGCCGCAAACATGCTGCTCGCCAACCGCCCGATGAAAATGGCGGCTATCGCGTCAGCCATCGGCTACGAATCAGCGAGTTCATTTGGCAAGGTCTTCAGTCGCGTCGTGGGAATGTCCCCGGGGAAATACCGCTCGAAGATGCGCGCTGCGTAAACTGCATCAAGGATTCCGGGAATCCCGCCGAAAATCGGGCTTTCGACAAAAGGAGCAAACACCGCTGCTCACCTGGACGTACCCAGGCGCGACCCGAGCCGAGGACTGAAACGTTTCACCACTCACTTCTCCAATGACCGACATCCTCAACAAAACGACCGTGCTGGTGCTGAACCGGCATTGGCAGGCGATCCACGTGAAGACGCCTGCTGAGGCGTTCTGCATGATTGCCACCGGCGCGGCCACCGCGCTCGACGTGGAGGCCGACGATTACATCGCGCCTGTGCGCTGGGACGACTGGCTCAAGCTGCCCGTCCGCGAGCACGACAATGCGGTGAACACCCCGCGCGGTCTCGTGCGCGTGCCGACGTCATCGTCGCCGCGAACTACGCCAAGGTCCCGCTGCGCCGTCCACGCTTCGGCGCCCGTGGCATCTGGGAGCAGGACGGCGGCGGAAACATCGATCACGTCGTGCCGCGTTCCCGCGGCGGCAAGAGGTCGTGGGACAACTGCGTGCTCGCTCACCGGGAAGTAAACTCGCGAAAGGACGATCGCCTTCGCACGAGGTGGGCCTGCGCCTGAGCAAACGGGCCGGTCGCGCCGCGGCGTCCGAGACTGGGAGCACTTCCTCGGCTGACCGGCGGTAGGCTCCTGCCTACGCCGGAATTGCGACCAATTTCCCCGGCTGCACGGGTTCGCCCACCAATTATTTGCGTCCGTCGGCGTCACAAGTCACGGCCAGCCCACGTGACGAATTCCCGCACGTGCATCGTCCTCAAACAACAATGAACGTAGTTGAAATCGCAACGCACAGTTACTTTGGTCGTTATTTTCAACTTTTCCTGCCACGAACTTTTCGTAAGTGCCTCAGGCTGAAGAGCAGAGCGGGTAAAGGGAATCGAACCCTCATGGCCAGCTTGGAAGGCTGGAGCTTTACCATTAAGCTATACCCGCGGGATAGCCGGGAGCTTACGAGGGCGCGCGGCTGATGCAAGCGGGAAGGCGCGGCGTGTGGTGTGGCATTCAAAGCAGGACAAATTTGTGCGATCAAAGCAGGACAGGCTTTGGAGCTGGGGAATGGAGGAGGAGAAGAGGGCGCTGGCCTTGGGCTGGAGCAGCCTTGAGGACGGAGTAGTCACCGTTTGGATGAAGGCAGCGGACGAGCTTGGAACCTGGCGCTTGATCGATGCGCAGGCGTTGCCCGCCGAGGGCGAGGCGGCCGTCGGGCTCGACTTTGACCGCGGTGCGCTGGCTCTAGATATAGGGCCACCAGGGACAGTTGGGCGGGGGCCGCAGCGCGGAGCGTTTTTCGCGGTGGGCCAAATCCCAGGCCGCTTGCGGGGTGGAGCCGATCTCCCGATGTTTTTCGCGCCGGTTGTGGTGTTGGCGGAGCTCGTCGAGCAAGGCATTGGCGGCGTCGAGGGTGGAGACCTCCTCGGCGGCAAAGAGGGCCGGCAGACGCTTTTGCCAGAAGTCATGGACCCGCTCGATCTTGCCCTTGGCTTGCGGGGTGGGCGCAAAGCGCAGTGACACCTCGTAGAACTTGAGGGCGGCGCCGAGTTGCGTGAAGGCGTCGGGTTGATGGGTGAAGAAGAAGGAGTGGTAATCGACGTAGAGCGCGAGGGGCAGGCCGCAGCCGGCGAAGGCGCTGGAGAGGAAATCGAGATGGGCCAGGAGGGTCTCGCGCTGGTAGAGCCGCGCCAAGGGCAGGAGCCGGCTGTGGTCGTCGATGATCTCAAGGAGCGGCAAGGGCTGGTGACGCTCGGCAAACCAGCGGTGGGGCGAGGTATCGTACTGCCAGAGCTGGCCGATCTGCTGCACCTGCCAGCGGCGCACGGGCGCCGAGCGGGTCTTGAACTTGGTGTCGGGAGCGAGGCCCTCGGCCAAGGCCCAGCGCCGCACGGTGGCGCGATCGAGCTTGAGCGCGAAGCGACGTTCCACTTCGGAAGCCGCGAAGCTGTAGGAGGCGGCTGGGCGGGCGCGGAGCAGCTTGCGGAGGACGATGAGCACCTCGTCCGGCCAGGGGGCGCGCCGGTCCCCGCCGGAATGGCCTGGCGCAAAGGAGCGCTGCCGCCGCGCGGCACAGGCGCGCAAATAGTCGGCATAAAGAACGTAGAAGCGACTGCGGCTCAGCCCGAGCTCGGTCCAAGCTTCCGCTGGAGAAATCAACTCCTGGCGAAACCGGGCGAGCACATCACGGACAAACGGCGCCGCATGCCGGCCCTTTAACTGCTGGTACTTTTTTCAAGCGCGCAATGTAGCGGGGGAGGGGCTTGCGCACGCTTTTTTTGCGGAGCTGGCGCTGCACTCCGCCTCCGCTTTGCTCCGGCTCCGTTCCGCGCCAGCTCCGCAAAAAAAGCGTCGTCCTGCTTTGCTCGCACGCCTGTCCTGCTTTGCCCGCACAGTGTCCTGCTTTGATCGCACCGCGACAGCGGGAAGGCGCGGCGCGAGGTGCGCGTCTTCGCGCTTTCACGCGCCGGCGGATCAGTCTTCCATCCTGGCATGCCTGCTCCCGGCGCGTCACGCCTCAGCTCGTTCTTGCGCCGTCCGGAGGTGTGGGTTTTCCTGGTGGCGCTCGCGGCCCGGCTATGGGTGCTGGGGCAGTTTTCGGAGTCGCCACACTTTGGGGTGCAGGGCGGCGACTCGAAGTTTTACCACGATTGGGCGCTGCGCATCCTGCGCGGAGAGTGGACGGACCATCATGCGTTTTACGGGCTGCCGGGATATGCTTTTTTGCTCGCCGGCATTTACGCGCTCAGTGGAGTGGAGCCGTTTTCGGTGATCGGCTTGCAGTGCGTGCTGGAGGCGGGGACGGCGCTGGTGATTTTCATCCTGGCGCGGGGCGTCATCGAAGCAGAGCGGGAGCCTCGCGGGGGCATCGCGGCCGGCGCCCTCGCGGCGCTGGGATGGGTTTGCTATATCCCGGCACAGACTTTTTCGGTGATCCTGATGCCGACCTCGTGGCTCGTCGCGGCGTACTGGGCTTGCGCTTGGTGGGCCCTGAGGCTGCGCCGTGGCCCGGCGGTTTGGCCGTGGAGCGCGATGGGCGTGGCGATCGGCGCGGTGGCGATGCTGGTGGCGACGATTCTTTTCGTCGTGCCGCTGGCGCTTGCGGCGAATTTCCTGCGGCCGATCGCGTGGCGGCGCCGGCTGGCGGGGGCCGCGCTGCTCTGCTTGGGAATCTGGATTGGGGCCGCTCCGGCCTGGATGCACAACCGCTTCGTGGCGCGCGAGCCAGCCTTCCTCTCGGCGCATGGCGGGATCAATTTCTGGATCGGCAATCATCCGGAGGCGAATGGTTATCCGAAAATCCCGGCGGGCCTTCGCACGGGCCAGCAGGAGCTTCTCGACGATTCCATCGCGCTTGCCGAAAAAGCGGCTGGCCGCGCGCTGACCCGCCAGGAGGTTTCGCGATACTGGTCGGAAAAAGCGTGGTTGGAGATCCGCGCGCACCCCGGCGCGTGGCTGGCGCTGCTCGGCAGGAAAGTGGCCGCGTTTTGGAATGCGTTCCAGTACGATGACCTCACGATCATCGCGCTCCTGCGCCTGGAGGGGGTTTTGCTGCCTGGCTTCTTCTTTGGCGCGGTGGCGACTGTGGGCCTCGCGGGCGTGTTGCTCGCGTGGCAAAATGCCGTTGCCCGCTGGGTGGCCGCGGCGTTGCTCCTGCACATGCTCGCGCTCATGCCGGTCTTCATTACGGAGCGCTATCGCATGGCCGCCGTGCCGGGTTTGCTGATTTTGGGAGTTTACGCGCTGTGGCGAATCGCCATGGCGTTGCGCGCGCGGAGTTTTCGCCGCGCGGCAATGCTTTTGCTTCTCCTCGCCGTAGCCGGCGCGGCGGTGCATGCGCCTGGCGATTCAGCGCGCAAGCTCACCTCGATGGAGCCGTTCAATTTGGCCGTGAGCGAACTGGAGGCGGCGGAGAGGGTGCGAGGCCGCTTGGCGGGGGGCGATCCGGAAGCAACCGCCATCTATCAACGTCTCCTCACCCGCGCCGAAAGCCACCTGCGAGAAGCCGAAGCTCACGCGCCCGAGAACTCGGCGCTCCTTCTCGCGTGGGGGCGGTATTGGTCGGAAAGGGGGGATCGAAGAGAAGGCCAGGCAGCATTACCAACGAGCGGCCGAGAGCGATCCAGGGTTTGCCGATCCTTTGGTGAATCTTGGCGTCATGGCGCTGGAAGAAGAGCGATGGGCGGACGCCGCGGAATTTCTGGAAAAAGCGGGCGCGGCGGGGCCGAGCGATCCGGGGACATGGTATCTGCTCGCGCGCGCGCGGCTGGAGTTGGGCGAGATGGCCGCGGCGAGCGCGGCCATCGAGAGGGCACTGGCGCTCGCGCCGCGAGAGCGCGCCTTCGTCGAGTTGCGCGAGCGCATCCCGGCGGCGGGCCGCTAAGGCTTTTCCGGCTGGCACTTCGCGCACCACGCCGTGGTCCTGCCGGCCACGACGCCGCGCTCGAGCAGCACCTTGTGTTTTGGGCAGAGGCCGCCGCTTTTCCAGCGCACATGGATGAGCCAGCCGGCGGGGGGATCGGACCAATCGACGCCGATGGTTTCCATCGCGGTGCGGCAGACGCTTTGCGTTTTTTGATGCAGCCGGCGCGTCTCCGGCGCGGTGAGGGCGCCGGCGAGGCGCTGCGGAGGCAGGCGGGCCTGCCAGAGAATCTCGTCGGCCATCCAGTTTCCGACGCCGGGAAAGAGCGCCTGGTCCAGCAGCACCGCTTTCAGCGGCGCGCGGGCTCGGCGTGCGAGGAAGCCGCGGAGGATGGATAGCGTGAACTCCGCGGAGGCGAGCGCGGGCGGCAGCGCTTCCCACCAAGCGGGCGCCTGCTGCCCCTGGTGAAAACGCACGCGCCCGAACATGCGCGGATCGCGATAGATGAGCGTCTGCCGGCGCTGGCGCAGCACGAGGTGATCATGTTTCTCCGGCCGATAATCCGCCGGCGCGCAACGCAGGGTGCCGCTCATGCCGAGGTGAATGCCGAGCCAGCCGCCGCGCGAAAAGCGAAAGAGCATTTGCTTGCCGCGGGCCTCCGAGGAGATGAGCCGGGCGCCGCCGAGCGTGGCCGCAAGCTGCCGCAGATCATTCCCACGAAAGACGCGCTTTTTCGCATGGAGCAGCACTTCAGCCACCTTTTGGCCGAGGCCGGGGTCCCACTTTTTGCGAAAATATTCCACCTCGGCGAGCTCGGGCATGGGCGAAATGAGAAGGGCAGGGGAGGGGCAGGGGAAGCGCGAAATACCCGGAAGCGCCGAAACCCTTGCCGCAGGGACCGGCTCGGCCTGATTCCTGCTGAACTATGTTTAAACGCCGCCACGACCTGATTTGCCTTTCCCCGCGAATCCCCTGACACTTTTCCAGCGACGCATGCCCACGCCGATTCCAGCCCACGCGGAAGCCCGCCAGATCCTCCTGGTGGATGACGACGAGGGGGTGCGGGTCGCGCTCGGCGGGCAATTGGAGATGGAAGGCTACGACGTCACCACGGCGGAAGATGGCAGCGAGGCGCTGGAGCTTTTGCGGCGGCGTCGTTTTCCGGTGATCATCTCGGACCAGCATATGCCGGGGATGACCGGGCTGGAGCTGCTGGCGAGGGCGCGCGAGATGCAGCCGCACGCCTCGCGCATTTTGCTCACCGGAGTGGTTTCGCTGCCGACCCTGGTAAAGGCGATCAATGAGGGCGAGCTCTACCGCTTTATCGGGAAGCCGTGGGATCGCGCCGACCTCACGGCGATCGTCCAGCACGCCATCCAGCGGCACGATCTGCTGGAGGCGAACGAGCGACTGCGCGCCGACACCGCGCGGCTGAATGAGGAGCTCACCGCGCAGCTCGCCTTGGCGCAGACGCAAAACAGGCTGCTGGCCGAGGCGCAGGAGGCGCTCGCGGAAAACTTCGAGCACTCGCTCGGCCTTTGCCACCGGGTGATGACCACCTACGTGCCGATGCTCGGCAAGCGCACCCGCGCGGTGGTGGACCTCTGCCGGCGCATGGCCGGTATGCCCGGCGATTCATTCACGAAAAACGAGCGGCACATTCTGATCACGGCGGCCTGGCTGCACGATATCGGGCTGATCGGCGTGCGCCGTGCGTTGCTCACGCAGTTCTACGCCGAGCCGGACGGGTGCTCCGAAGCCGAATGGCGCGAGCTGCGCCAGCACCCGATTTACGGTCAGACGCTCGCCGCCTTCGTCGACCCGCTGGTCAGCGTCGGCGAGACCATCCGCGCGCACCACGAGCGCTGGGATGGCAGCGGCTATCCGGATCGCCTCGCCGGCGAAGCCATCCCGTGGACCGCGCGCTGCCTGGCCGTCGCCGCCGCCTTCGCGGGCGCCAGCCCGGTACGCGAAGAGGCCATCGGTACGCTCGCGCGACAGGCCGGCACCGCCTTCGATCCGGAGGCAGTGCGCCTGCTCGCCGCCGCCGTGGAAATTTCACCCCAGCCGCGTTCGGTGAATGAAGTGGATTTGCCGGATTTGGTGCCCGGCATGCAGTTGGCGAAGGGCATCTATAGTTCCAGCGGACTGCTGCTGATGGCCGCGGGCGAAGAACTGACCCCGACGGCGATTATTAGGCTACGGGAGAATGGGTTGCTGGCGGGGGCGAGGGGGAGGTTGCTGGTGTATAGGTAGAATGGGGAGGTTCTTACTCCTACTCTTACTCTAACCCGGAACGATTCAGTTGGCGGCAAGCAGTGAGAGCACATCATGCACGGATTCCTTCAACTGAATTGCAGTTAAAGGGCGGCAGTTCGGAGCGGAGTTTTTCGAGTACCTCGCACCACCAGCCGCGCTGGGCTTTTGGGATGGCGAATTTGAGCGTGGCGCGTCCGGCGGGGCGGCTGAAAACGGCGGCGCGGGTAAAGAGACGAAAACGCAAGGTGGAGAGTTCGACCTTTTGCAGCAGCCCCAGCTCGCGCTGGAAGAGCACGCAGAGGTTGTAGGCGAGGATGACGAGGTGGCAGGCCGCTTCGGTGCCCCAGAAGGAGCGGCAGCAGAAGCTGCGCAGTCCAAACTGCCCCGCGAGTTCCTTGATCCGGTTTTCCACATCCGCCCGGCCATGGTAGCGGCGCCAGACGGCCAGCGGCGAAAAGGAGCGCGGCAGCGAGGTGCAGAACGCCTGGAAGCGATAGCCTGGCACGTCGAGCAGGGTCTTGCCGCCGGCGCTCGGGCGTTGCGCCACCCGATGCCGGAGCACGATCAGCCGCCGCCCGCCCAAGCCGTGCACCGCGGCCGAGTCGACCTCCTGCACTTCGAGCCCCGGCACTTCTGTCGGCGTCCACTCCTGGTCGGCATGGCGGCCAAGCTTCTGCAAATTCTGCCGCAGCTTGGCCACCACGATGTAGTCGATCCCGCGCTGCTCCAGCGCGCGCAAGAGTTCCAGGCCGTAAAAACCCGCATCCGCGCGCACCAAGCCCACCCGCACCTGCGCGGGCAGGTGGGTGAGCGTATGCTGGAGGAAATTGACCACGTTGGAGGCCGAGACGGTATCCCCGCTGCGCAGCCAGCTTTTGCAGAAACGAACTCATCAGCGCCAGCCCGCCGTGCGCGCTGAGCCGTTGCTCGGTAAACGCCATTTGAATCGACTTCGGCCCCTGCGCCGTCTCCACTTTCAGCGGCACCGTTTGGTGACTGGCCTCGTGTGAGGCCGCGGTTGTCTTTTTCATTCACCAGTCAGCCTCACCAAACGGCTGCCACCCTTTCGAACTGAATCGTTCCGGCTAACTCAAACCGATGAGTAGGAGTATGAGTAAGAGTAAGAGCTGTCAGTCAATGCGGACGACGGCTTTGATCACGCCGGTCTCGGGCTTGAGCCAGCTCGGAAAGACTTCCGGCACTTCTTCGAATTCGGCGTGGTGCGTGATCCACGGACTCGTATCTATCTTCCCGTCCTCGATCAACTTGATGATGCGGGAAAAATCGCCGGCGAGCGCATTGCGGCTCGCCATGATGGTCAGCTCGCGCCGGTGCAAAAACGGAGCGTGCGGAAACTCGAGGTTTTGCTGCGTGATGCCGACATAGACGACGCGCCCCGCAAACGCGCAAAACTCGAGCGCGCGCACCATCGATCTGTTGCTGCCGGTGGCATCGATCACCACATCGGCGAGTTGCCCATGGGTAAGCTCGCCGAGCGCTTGCAGATCCGCTTCATCGCCGCGGGCCTGGATGGTGCCCGGCACGCCGAGCCGCTCGCGCACAAAGCGCAGCCGGCCTTCGACCATATCCATGACGATCGGCGTCGCTCCGGAGAGCCGCACAAACTCGAGCGCGGAGAGGCCGATCGGGCCGGCGCCGACGATGAGCACATGCTCGCCCGGCTTCGGGTTGCCGCGATTCACGGCATGGCAACCAATCGCGAGCGTTTCCACCAGCGCGCATTGATCGGGCGTAAGCTTCGCCGCCAGGTGGAGCTTGCGCGCGGGCAGGACGATGCGCTCGGTGAGCCCCCCATCGCACATCACCCCGAGAGTCAGGTTGTGCTCGCAGCAATTGGTGTGTCCGCGCCGGCAGGCGTAGCATTGCTGGCAGTTGAGATAGCACTCGACCGCGCAGCGGTCGCCGGGTTTCACGTTCGTAACGCCTTCGCCGACCGCCAGCACCTCCACGCCAAGCTCATGCCCCGGAATTCGCGGGTAGCTAAAGAACGGCATCTTCCCCAAGTAGCCGCCGAGATCAGTCCCGCAGACGCCCACTCGCAACACGCGCATGAGCGCTTCGCCGGGGGCGGGGTCGTGTGGCTCGGGGATCTCGATTTGGCGCCAGGTTTGGGGTTTTTCGAGTTGGAGTGCTTTCATGTCAGGGTGGCATTTAGTTATTCTCCGGCAAGCCCTCGAGATGGCCGAGATTCTTCACCGGTGCAAAGATTGCCTGGACCTCCCGCAGCAACTCTTCATCGATTGGCTGCGCGAGCCACTCCGCCCATTTGCGGATGTTGGCCGGGTTCGCGCTGCCGGCGACGGTGGTTGCGATCTCCGGATGCGCGCAGGAAAATTGCAGCGCCAGTTGCGCGATATCGACTCCCTGGCCGGCGCAGAGTGCCGCCGCCTGGCGTGCCGCGGCTTTCACCTCCTCCGGCTCTTTCAACCACGCGGGCAGCGGCGCATTGGTAAGCAGCCGCGCGGAGAAAGGGCCCGCATTCATCGCGCCGATGCCGCGCTCGCGCAGGAGCGGCAGCAGGTCGTCGGCGAAGCGCGTGTTCTGCAGCGTGTATTGATTGTAGCTGAGCACGCAATCGACGTCGGTCTGCTCGAGCACGAGACGGAAGGCCTTCATCGGATAGCCCGAGATGCCGATGAAGCGCACCTTGCCTGATTGCTGGATTTTGCGGAGGGCCGGCAGCGTCTCATCCACGATCTGCTGCATCGGCACGAACTCGATGTCGTGGCAGAGGATGATGTCGAGGTGATCGGTGCCGAGCCGATGCAGGCTCACATCCACGCTCTCGGCCACGCGCCTGGCGGAAAAATCGAAGTGCGTGAGATCGTAGCGGCCGAGCTTGGTGCAGAGCGTGTAGCTGTCGCGCGGGACGCCGCGCAACGCGATGCCGAGCAGCACTTCGCTCATGCCGCGGCCGTAGAAGGGCGAGGTATCGATGAAGTTCAGGCCGCAATCGAGCGCCACGCGCACGCTTTCGAGCGCCTCATCGAGCTTCACGCTGCGGAACTCCTGCCCCAGCGAGGAAGCGCCAAAGCTGAGGATGGGCAATTCGAGGCCAGTACGGCCGAGGGGGCGAGTGGGGATCATGCCGTTGGAGTGTTTTTCGAGGGCTGGCATGAGGGGAAGGGGAGCGGCGAAGCGTGCATTCTACCAACCGGCGCACTTGGTGGAACAGCGCGGAGTGACCTAAGCAGACGATTCTTACCGGCTGAGCGGCGCGGTTCAGGCAGGAAGGGCAGACGCGGCGGCGAGCACCGCTTTTGGATTAGTCTCCGCGATCTTCAGGAGAATACGCGCGGCCCGATTCGGTTTGAAGCGTCCCTGTTCCCAGCCCTGCAAGGTGCCCTTGCTCACGCCGAGCAGAGTGGCGAACTCGCCTTGCGAGAGGCGTAGCGCGTGGCGAGCCTTGGTGGCGTCGTTGAACGACTTCGGATCGAGCTGGCGACGGATGAACCCACCGCGACCATCAGGGAGGACTTCCCAGACGCGCGCCGGCAGGATCTCTCCGGATTCGAGCGCCTTCCTTTCGCGCTTCGCGGCCGCGATGATGCGGGCTTCCCGCCCCGCCTCAGATTTGCCGCCGGAGAGCTTGGGTTTCAGCGGGAGTGAGGTTTTGTTTTTCATTTTGGCATAGATTGAGAGGAGGATGATTTGGTCGTCCGCGGTGACCCAATAATAGACTACGCGAGCGCCGCCGCGCTTCCCGCGACCCTGCAGCGCGATGCGGATTTTGCGGAGACCGCCACCGTTGCGGATCAGCGCGCCAGCGTCGGGGCGATTGACGAGGACGGCCTGGAGGGCAAAAAGGTCATCATCGGTGACGAGCTTCGCGGCCAGTTTTGCAACGTTGGCGACTCGATGAAAACCATGCGTAAGGCATACGTGAGTCACGTATGCTGCGCGAGCTCTTTTTTCCCGCAGCTACCCGAGCAATTCCGCCAGCCGCTCGTTCGCTCGCGCCATCATCGGCGTGCCGTGGGCGAAGGTCAGGAGATCGAACTTTCGGGGCAGCAAAGCCCGCAGAGAGTTCACCATTTTCTTGAAGTCCCGGCAGTATTTCGCGGGCAGCGGCGCGAAGCCGTGGCTGGGCAGATTGATGAGCGCGTCGCCGACGTGCAGGCTGGCGTCAGCGCGGTGGAGCGCGATTTCCCCAGCGGGCGCGCCGTCGATCGCAATCACCTCGAGCTCGCCCGCGACTAGCTCGCCGGCGCGCAGCAGGCGATCCGGCGTGATTCCGAGCTGCGGCGCCGCCTCTGCGTGCGCCAGCAGGGGCGTATTGAAGCGCTCCCGAAAACTCTCCGCCGCCCGCAGATGGTTGCCGTTGGTCATCACGATGGCGATCGGCGGGGCCTCGGCGAAAAGCTCTTGCAGGGCCGGTTCCGCCAGCGGGATCGGATCGATGAGGACCAGCCCTTCCGCGGTGCGGACGGCGCACGAGCTGTGGTCCGCCTTCACCTCCGGCGCGTAGGCTTCCCAATACCAGACCACCGGCGTGACCTGCTGGATTTCCTCGGTGGGTTTCACTTGGAATCCGGCTTCTGGACCGCCGCCTCGTATTGTTGCGTCCGGAACCCCCACACGATGAAGGCCACCCCGACGATCGGCATGAAAATGGAGAGGGCCTGGCCGGCCGAAAGCGGCCCGAGCGACCAGCTGGGGTCCGGCACGCGGAAAATTTCGCCGATGAAGCGCAGCACCGCGTAGAGGATGAAGAACGCGCCGGTGAGCACGCCGCGCGGCAGCCGGAAGCGCGTCCGGAGCACCCAGAGGATCGCAAAGAGCACCACCCCCTCGAGCAGCGCCTCGTAGAGCTGCGAAGGGTGCCGCGGCGTGAGAATCTCCCGCAGGTGCTCGCGGGTTTCCGGTGCGTGCTGGATCAGGCGCAACGGCGGCCGCTCCGACTGCGGCAGCTCGGCGGGAAAGAGCACCGCCCACGACACGCTGGCCGGTTTGCCGTAGAGCTCGCCATTGATGAAATTCGCGCACCGCACGAGGAACAGGCCGATCGGCGCGACCACCACGAGGCTGTCGCCGATGCTGGTCCACGATTTGCCGTGCCGCCGCGCGTAATACAGCGTGAAAAGCACCAGCCCCAGGATGCCGCCGTGGCTGGACATCCCCCCTTCCCACACCCGAAAGACCGAGAGCGGGTCGGCTTGCACATCGCGCCAGGCGTAGAAAAAAGTGTGCCCGATCCGCCCCCCGAGCATCACGCCGAAGATGGCCGCCCACGTGATGAAATCGGCCACTTCATCCGGGCGCAGATCGTTGTACCGCCGCTCCGAAAGCCAGCGGTAGAGCTGGTACCCCAGGAGAAACGCGATCACATACGCCAGCCCATACCAGTGCAGCCCGATGTTCCCGAGCTTGACGATGAACGGGCTGAGGTCGTGGAGGTAATAGGCGAGCACGGCGTGAGGCGGAAAGGAGTCGGGGGTGGGTGGGCGGGAGTCAAGGATGGGGTGTGTTCCGCGGGGAGGCTCTTAATCTTAATCGCAATCCTCCCCGTCCACTTCATGCTCAGGATTAAGATTACGATTACGACTCGATTAAGAGGCTCCGCGCCGAAAATCGCCCCTGCTCTCCGCTTGACGCCCCTGCGAACTCCATCCACGCTCCCTGCCCCTTTTCCGTATGCGCCACACGATCTCCGTCCTGGTCGAAAACAAGTTCGGCGTGCTCACGCGCATCGCCGGCATGTTCAGCGGGCGCGGCTTCAACATCGACACGCTCAACGTCGGCCCCACGCTCGACCCATCCACCTCGCGGATGACCATCGTCGTGCGCGGCGACGACACCGTGCTCGAGCAGGTCACCAAGCAGCTCAACAAGCTGGTGGACGTGATCGACATCCAGGATTTCCGCGAAGACGAATACGTGGACCGCGAACTGGTGCTCATGCGCGTGAACGTGGACCGCCGAGACCCGCGCCGAGGTCATGCAGATCTGCGATATTTTCCGCGCGAAGATCGTCGACGTGCAGCACCGAACGTCTCGCCATCGAAGTCACCGGCAACGAGAGCAAGGTCGACAAATTCTCTTGCTCATGGAGCACCTTCGGCATCGCCGACCTCACCCGCACCGGCAAAGTCGCCCTGGCCCGCCGCGGCGAGTAGCCCTTGCCAATCCACGATCAACTCTTAACTCTCAACCTTTTCCCATGCCCGCAAAATCTACACCGACAAAGACGCCGACCTCGGCGTCCTCAAAGGCAAAACCTGCGCCGTCCTCGGCTTCGGCTCCCAAGGCCACGCCCACGCGCTCAACCTCAAGGACTGCGGCGTCAAGGTCATCATCGGCCTCTATCCCGGCAGCAAATCGCGTCACGGTCGCGGAGGAAAAGGGCTTCGAAGTCTTCGACACCGCCGAGGCGGTGCAGCCGCGCGCGACGTGATCTTCGTCGCGCTGCCCGACACCAAGCAGGCGGCCGCCTACGAGAAGGACATCGAGCCGAACCTCACCAAGGGCAAGACGCTGCTCTTCAGCCACGGCTTCTCGATCCATTTCAAGACCGATCGTCCCGCCGAAGGACGTGAACGTCATCATGGTCGCGCCGAAAGGCCCCGGCCACATCGTGCGCCGCCAGTACACCGAAGGCAAAGGCGTGCCCGTCGCTCATCGCCATCTATCAGAACCCCAGCAAGAAGCGCGAAGAAGATCGCGCTGGCCTGGGCCAAGGGCATCGGCGGCACGCGCGCCGGCGTGCTCGAGACCACCTTCAAGGAAGAGACCGAAACCGATCTTTTCGGCGAGCAGACCGTGCTTTGCGGCGGCGCGCACGCGCGCTGGTGCAGGCGGGCTTCGAGGTGCTCGTCGAGGCCGGCTACTCGCCCGAGATGGCCTACTTCGAGTGCCTGCACGAGCTGAAGCTCATCGTCGATCTGATGAACGAAGCGGGCATCGCCGGCATGCGCTTCTCGATCTCCGAGACGGCCAAGTGGGGCGACGTCACGCGTCGGCCCGAAGATCATCGACGCCTGCGTGAAGAAGCGGATGAAAGCCGCGCTGAAGGACATCCAGACCGGCAAGTTCGCCAAGGACTGGGTGAAGGAATACAAGGGCGGCTACAAGAAATACAACGCGCTGCTCAAGGACGGCGAAAAGCACCCGATCGAGAAGACCGGCGCCAAGCTCCGCAGCCTCATGCCCTGGATTCCGAAAAAGAACCTCAAGGGCGCGCAGGCAGCGTATTAGCCGAGGCAGCGCCGCTGCCGCTACTCCGCACTTTGCCGAGCCGCCGCGCGGTCTACGCGTTTTCTTCGGCGTCCTCCGGCATCTCGGAGACCGCCGCGAGCATGCGCTCGTGCTCGGCTTCCTCCATGCCCTCCTGCCAAAGCTCCTCCACGAGATTTCGTTCATCGTCGAGCGGCGCGCGGTAGGCATGGTGGCCGACATCCACCGCGAGCATGTCCGGCTCGGAGACCATCGTCTGGCTCCCCATCTCCTCGCTGAGGGCGTCATCCGCGCTGTGGGCGCCGTGGAGCTCCTGCCGGGCCTGCTGCCAATCGTTGTCCGTGTACTCGGGGTGTCCCGCGATTTTGGCAAGCTCCTCGGCGCGTTGCCGCACCAACTCGGCGGTCGGAACCCCGAGCCCTTCGGAGTGAACGAGAATCTTCGCCATCGGCGTGCGCATCTTGTCCATAAATTACGTGTAAGGCCGAATGGGCAATCGGCAAGCGATTTGGTATTGGCACGGCGAATGCACTGGCCGGGTCCGAATCCATGAAACTGATCAAACTCAGCGGGCGCGAGGCCGCGGTGCTGCGCGCCATCGAAAATCTCGGCAGCACCGGCGCCGAAATCTTCGACCGCACCCAGATCGCCGTCGCCGACCTCGCCGACGTGCTGAATGCCCTCTACGAGATCGGCTACGTGGAAGCGTATCCGCCGGGCTCCCAAGTGCCGCTGATGGAGCCGGTGAAGGAAAGCGCCGTGCTCACCACGCGCTTCGAGATCAATCCCTCGTACCAGCTGGAGCTGAAGAAGGCGCTCACGCGGCGGTAGGTGGTGACGAGAGGTGGAGCATCCGGGGCCAGCGCGGACGACGCGCCGCCCGGCAGGCCGCCTGAGCCAGGAGGCGCGGCCATTCGAGCGATCTACCGCGCGCGGGGTTCAGAGGCGATCGGGGCGGGGCGAAATAATTTTTGGCCCACAGACAGGAGATGTCCCTCTGCGCCCGGAGAATTGATCACAAGATCGCGGCCCCGCTGAAGCGAGGAGCTGCACGCTCTGCGCATCGTCGCCCGCCGCCGAATTCCAAACGGCGAATCTAACGGTGGCTTAACCCGTCGCGCACCGCCGCCAGCGCCTTGGCATATGTCGGCGCGATTTCCGCGGGCCCGGCCACCGAAAGATGCAGGTCGCGCACCAGGCCGTCCGCAATCGAGTAAACCCAGCCGTGCACGGTGAGTTCCTGGCCGTCGGCCCACGCTTCGCGCACCACCGTGGTCTGGCAGACATTGACCGCCTGCTCGATCGCGTTCAGCTCGCACAAGCGGTCCGCCCGCTCCGTGGGATCGGAGATCGGGTCGAGGATCGCGGAATGTTTCGTGCTGATGTCCTGGATATTGCGAAGCCAATTCGTGGCGATGCCGATCCGCAGATCCTCCATCGCCGCGCGCACGCCGCTGCACCCGTAGTGGCCCACCACGATGATGTGCTTCACTTTCAGCACGTGCACCGCGAACTGCACCACCGAGAGGCAGTTCATATCCGTGTGCACCACCACGTTCCCGATGTTCCGGTGGACGAACACCTCGCCCGGCATCAGGCCGGTGATCTGGTTGGCCGGCACGCGCGAATCCGAGCAGCCGATCCAGAGATATTCCGGCGATTGCTGCTGCGCGAGCTCGGCAAAAAAACCCGGCTCGCGCGCCTTGATCTTCGCAGCCCAGGCGCGGTTTTTTTCGAAAAGATGATGCAGGGCAGACATATTGCGCGCGCAGTTGTAGCGCGCGCGCGCCCCGAATCAACGCGGAACGCGGGCTCGCGAATCAGGCTTACTGGCTCACTGGCTCACTGGCTCACTGGCTCACTGATCGCCCCGATATCCCCCTTCGTCCCATTCTGCCGGACCGCGCTCCACTTCCGCGCCGGCTGCCCGCTCGTCGTCGCCTCGATCCGGTCCCCGGAAATCCGGCCGGTAACCTCGACGGCGGGCTCGCCCTCCACCTTCAGGGTGAACGCTTCACCCGTCACCACGCCCGTGAGCGTCCTGCTTCCTCCCTCGGTGGCGAACGTCCCCGTCACGTCCTGGAATTTCTGCTGGAGTGTCACCGTCTGCGTGGCCCCGCGATCACCGGTCACCTGCCAGGTCCCGCTGAGGTTCGCCGGCACCACCCAAAAATACATGTGCCGGCCGTCGACCGTCTTCTCGGCGTCGGGCCGCCACACGCCCATCGAAAACGCATGCGAGACCACTCGCGTCCCCGGCTTCGTCTCGGCGAGAATCTTCGGCCGCAGCTTCTCGTTGATCGTATTCAGCAGATAGAGCGCGATCACCGAGGCATCGCTGAAATTGCTCTTGAAGATATCCGCCACCTTGAAGGCCACCCGCGCCGTCACTCCCGCCTTTTCCGCGCTGGCCGTCGCCTCGTCGATCCGCTGGGGATCGATATCGATCCCGATGCCGCGGGCGCCAAAATTCGAGACCGCCGTGATCACGATCCTGCCGTCGCCACAGCCGAGGTCGTACACCAGGTCATCCTTCCCCACCTTGGCGGTCGTCAGCATTTCGTCCACCATGCTTTGCGGCGTGGGCACGAAATGAATATCCGGCTTGCGCTCCGGAGTGGCCGCGGGACGGGTGGCGTTGTTTTTCGCCGCCTCCTGCGCCGTCGCCGCGACGCCGCCGAGGGTCAGTGCAGTGCAAAGGAAGGCCGTCAGCCGGAGAGAAGTGCTCATGGGGAAAGAGAAGAGCCGCCAGTTCACGCTTTGGCTGAGGCAGAGTCAATCCGGTCCAGAGCCCGCCGGTTCTCGAAACCGGTTCGTCAATCATGGCGGCGGGCTTGCAAAAACCCGGCAAAACCGGTGGACAGCCTCCCCTTCGCAGGGCATAGCTCCCGCCCCGGCAGTGCCATTTTACTCCAAACCAAGTTTACCACTCATGAAGCTCACGACCCTTTTTCCGCTCGCGCTGGCCGCGATGATCGTCCCGATGCAGGCCCAGGAAAAACTCACTTTCAAGGAGACGAAGGACAAGGTCGGCTACAGCATCGGCATCAATTTCGGCTCCAGCCTGAAGCAGGATGGGGTGGACGTGAATATCGAGGCGCTGATCGCCGGGTTGCGCGATGCTTTCGCCGGGGCCGCCCCGCAGCTCTCCGCCGAGGAGCAGAAAGTGACGCTGCAGGCCTTTCAGCAGGAGATGATGGCCAAGGCCGCCGAGCAGCGGACCGCCCAAGGCGGCAAAGCCAAGAAGGAGGGCGAAGATTTTCTCGCCGCCAACAAGGGCAAGGAAGGCGTGAAGACGCTGCCCAGCGGCCTCCAGTACAAGATCATCACCGAAGGCGCGGGCGAGCAGCCGAAGTCGACCGACCAGGTGACCGTCAATTACAAGGGCACGCTGATCGATGGCACCGAGTTCGACAGCTCCTACAAGCGCGGCGAGCCGGCCACCTTCGGGGTGGACCAGGTGATCAAGGGCTGGACCGAGGCGCTCCCGCTCATGAAAACGGGCGCCAAGTGGCAGCTTTTCATCCCCTCCGAGCTGGCCTACGGCGAGCGCGGCGCCGGCCGCAATATCCCGCCGCATTCGGCCCTCGTCTTCGAGGTCGAGCTGCTCGGGGTCAAAAAGCCGTAAGCGGAAAGTTGCTTCTTCCTTGCGTGGGGGTTGACGAGCGCGTGCACAATCATTACACGGGTTCCGCATGTTCCGCCCACGTTGCACTCCCCTCTGGCTGCCGATTCTGGCGATCGCCCTTACCTTCACCGGCTGCAAGGTGATGTACCGCGACGTCTATTCGCCGAAAAAGAACTACTACAAGCCGCCGAAAGAGAAATCGATGGCCAGCCTTCTGCCCGAGGAGAAGCCCGGCCAGGTTCCGGCGGGGGGCACCGTGCCTGCTCCGGGCGGAGTCGTTCCGGAAGCCGCGCCTGCCATGCCCGCCGCTCCGGGGATTCCCGGCCTCGACGCGGTGCCCGCTCCGCCGCCTCCGGCGGCCCCGGCGATGCCCGCGCCGTAAGGGCATTGACGCCCTGAGGGCGGCGTTGCGGCAAAATACTCCCGCGCCATGTCTTCACACTCGATCGTCGTCGCCCCTTCCATCCTGGCCTGCAACTTCGGGCGCCTGGAGGAGGAAGTCCGGCGTGCGCAGGCCGCCGGCGCCGATTGGCTCCACCTCGATGTCATGGACGGCCATTTCGTCGACAACATCTCCTTCGGCCCCGCTTTCGTTTCGTCGGTGGCAAAGGTCGCGGAAATTCCGCTCGATGTGCACCTGATGGTGACGCGTCCGGACCATTATTTTCCGCGATTCCTGCCCCACGCGCGCAATATCACCGTCCACGTCGAGTCAGATCACGATGTCGCCGGGACGCTCGCCGCGATCCGCAGAGCGGGCGCCACCTGCGGTCTCTCGCTCAAGCCAGGCACGCCCTTCACGGCCGTGGAGCCCTACCTCGGAGCGATCGATCTGCTGCTGGTGATGACCGTCGAGCCCGGCTTTGGCGGCCAATCGTTCATGGCGGAGATGATTCCGAAAATCGCCGCCGGGGACGAAGCGCGCCGCCGGCTCGGGCTCAACTTCCGCATCGAAGTCGATGGCGGCATCGGCGCGGCCACGGCTCCGCCGTGCCTCGCCGCGGGCGCCGATACGCTGGTGGCGGGCACCTCCGTTTTTGCGGCGTCCGATATGGCCGCCGCTATTGAGCAACTGCGCCGTCCTTAGCCGCAGCTGGCGGCTTTTCCTGTTCCGCCTCGAAGAGCGCGCGCCAGTAGTCGAGCCGCTCCTTCACGCGCTTCTCATAGCCCTGCTCGCTGGGATCGTAGTAGCGGCGGCCTTCGGGCAGATAAGCTTGCGGGACGTAGGCGCCTTCGTAGTCGTGGCTGTATTGATAGCCTTCGTGGCCGAGCTTTTTCGCGCCGTTCGTAGTGCTTGTCGCGCAGATGCCGCGGGCACGGCGAGCGTGACGCCCTTCTTGCACCTCCTCCTTCGCCGCGAGCAGCGCCACGTAGGCGCGGTTGATTTCGGCGCGGTGGCGAGATAGACCGTGGCGTGCGCGAGCGGAATCTGCGCCTCGGGCATGCCGATGAATTCCACCGCCTGCTGCGCCGCGACCGCGACGACGAGGCCCTGCGGATCGGCCATGCCGATGTCTTCGCTCGCGCAGATGACGATGCGGCCGCGCGATGAAGCGGATGTCCTCGCCGGCGTAGAGCATCTTCGCCAGCCAGTAGAGCGCGGCGTCGGGATCGCTGCCGCGCATCGCTTTTGATGAAGGCGCTGATGGTGTCGTAGTGCGCGTCGCCGTCGCCGTCGTAGACGACCGCTTTTTTCTGGATGCTCTCCTCCGCGATCGCGCGGGTGAATTGGATCACGCCCTCCGCATCCGGGCGGCGTGGTGACCACGCCGATCTCCAGCGCGTTGAGACATTTGCGCGCATCGCCATCCGCCACTGTGGCGAGGTGCTGCGAGCGCGTCGTCATCCGCGCGTACCTTCATGCTTGCCGAAGCCCGCGCTCCTCATCCGCGAGCGCGCGCCGGAGCAAAGCTGAGCGAGATCGTCGGCGCCGAGCGGCTCGAGTTGGAAAACCTGCGAGCGCGAGACGAGCGGGCTGTTGATGTAGAAGAACGGATTGTGCGTCGTCGCGCCGATGAGCCGCACGGTGCCGCGCTCCACATCGGGCAGCAGCACGTCCTGCTGCGCCTTGTTGCAGCGATGGATTTCATCGATGAAGAGGATCGTCTTGTCGCCCGAGTTCGCCAGCCGCGTCCGCGGCGGTGGCGATCACGCGGCGCATGTCGGCGACGTTGCTTTCCACCCCGCTCAGCCGCTCGAACCGCGACTCGGTCGTCTGCGCGATGATCTGCGCCAGCGTCGTCTTCCCGGTGCCCGGCGGACCGAAGAGAATGAGCGATGAGATGCGGTCCGCCTCGATGGCGCGCCGCAGCAGCTTGCCGGGACCGAGGATGTGCTCCTGGCCGGCGTACTCTTCCAGCGTGCGCGGGCGCATCCGCTCCGCCAGCGGCGCACCGGCGCGCGCGGCGGGCCTGGGGCGCGCCGCCGGGCCGGCCGGCGCGGTGTCCATTTCGGAGAAGAGATCGCTCATGTGAGACGGAGAAGATAAGCGCGCCTCCGCCATCGCACCAGAGCCCAACGGGCACCCCACTCACGCGCTCACCCGCAACTCCGCCAGCGAGGCCACGGCCGATCCGCCGCTGAGGTCAGGCGTGATCTTGAGCTCCAGCGTTTTTACCCCCTCGAGCTCCACCCGGTAGTCTTCGATCTGGCGGCTGGTGCCGGGGCTGAAATGATATTGCTGGCGCACAATCTCGCGGGGCCGGGAGTCTTCGCCGGCCCAGCTCAGGAGAAACTCCTGCAGGCGCGAGGTCCGTTCCTCCGCGATGTGGATGCGGACGCGGCGGATGCGTTGCGGCGCATCGAAGCGCAGCGTAATGGTCTGGGCGCCCGGAGAGCCGGCCCGCCAGCCGCTGCCTCCGGGGAGCAACGCTTCCTCGATCGGCGCGTCGTCCGCTTCGGAGGTCACCTCGACTTCCGCCAGCTCATCGAGGGAAAGCCAGTGGGCATCGTCGTCAGAGGGAGTCGGGGGTGCGGCAGTCGGGGCCGTGATTCGTTTGCGCATGGTGCTTCGGGTGTACTGGAATCGCGCGTCGAGGCGACGCCAGCCTTGCCCGGTTTGCCAAAGGAATGCCGGCGCACTCTGCTGAGCTTGCGCCGCTGGCGCATTCCGCGGAAACTCGGCGGATGAAATTCGCCGCGCTGCTCTTTGCCTTGACGCTCGCCGTTTCCGCCGCCGCTTGGGCGCAAGAGAAGAAAGGCGGATTCACCCCGCTCACTCCGGGCATGAAGGAGGCGACGGCAGCGAAGCCGCTGGAGGCCATCCTTACCGCCACTCCGGAGGGCAAAGCGGCCGAGACCTTCAAGACCACGCAGCCGACCATCTATCTTCTCTGGAAAGGCGAGACCCTGAAAAAAGGCGACAAGCTTCGCGCCGTCTGGATCGCCGAGGATGTCGGGGAGGCTGCCGCGAAAAACACCAAGATCGACGAGTATTCCATCGAAGCGCCCGGGCCGAAAAGCGAGGGAACCATGTCGCTCTCCTCCCCGGAGAAAGGCTGGCCCGTGGGGACGTACCGCGTCGACTTTTTCGTCGGCGACGAGCTGAAGCTGAAGCTGCCGTTCACGATCCGGGAATAGGGCGGGTGCGTGCCTAGCTCAGTGTCCGTGGACCTCTCCGACCTGTTCCCGTCCGGCGACTTCGAGTTTCGCCTGGGCCTCCGCGCTCGTGAGCCGGGGGAGTTCTTCCGCGCTGTTCCGGCGCGCGGCTGCGTGCTCGCGGAGCGGAGGCGCTGGGTCGAGGAAAATCCCGCGGCATACCTGGCGCTGCTTCCCCGCGGCGAACCGCTGCTCGAGGAAGCGGAAGCGCTTATCGCAAGCCCACTTCTTCTCGCCGAGCCGCTCGCTCGCCTCGGCGCTCTCGGCACGCAACAGGAAGCGGATCTCGTGCTGCTCGCGCTCGGCGGTTCCGGCGAGATGGAGCTGGTGGGCGGTTGCGTTTGTTTTCCCAGCGCGTGGCGGCTCGCGGACAAAATTGGGCGGCCGATGACTTTCGTTCATGCGCCCGTCCCGGGGCTGGAGCAGCGCCTCGGCCGGCAAATCGGCACGGCACTTTCGAAGCTGCGCCCGGGGACGGCGTGGCTGCGCAACAACTGGTCGCTCACCGCTTCCGCCGAACTGAACCAGCATCCGGACCGCGGGCTGCCGAGGCTCACGGCGGAGCCTCGCCTCGAGGAAGTTTGGCTGCGGGTGGAGCGCCAGGCGCTCATGTCGCTGCCCGAAAGCGGTGGCGTTCTTTTTGCGATACGGATCGAAATGGAAACCTTGCGCGCCCTCAAAAACGAGGCGCCGGAAAGTATGCGAGCGCTCGCGCAAGCGTTGCGCACCATGCCCGATGGGGTGGCCGCTTACAAAGGCCTTGCCGAGGCTCGGGCGAAGCTGATCGCGCAACTCGCCACTTGATCAGTTCGGCGCCTGCAGGCGGTCGGGCACGTTGTTGTTGTCGCGATCGAACGGGAGGGCGTCGTCGTAGTCCCCGCGGCCATCGCCATCCGCGTCGCCGTCTTTTTGCAGCCACGTCTTGTCCGGCGGGAAGAATTCGCCCCGCTGCTGGAGCACGCGATGGAGGAAGTCCACGCACTCGGCGCGCGTGAGCGGCTGCGAGCGAGCTTTCGCCAGCGCGGGGAAGGCCGGCAGGTTCAGCGCGGCGAGCCAGATTTGCAGCGTGTCCCACGTTGCGGGCGCCTCGGTGTCAGCCGCGGGCAACGCTTCGGCCAGGCGCGGCGTTTCCGGCAGTGCGCGGGCGAGCCGTGTCAGCGCGCCCGCCAGCTCGCGGCGGGTCACCACGCGGTCCGCCGCGAAAAAAAGGCTCTCCTTGTCCGCCTGCCAGATGCCGGCCACGGCCAGCAGATTGGCGGCTTCGAAATGCGGCTCCTCCGGCCGAAGATCGTGCCACGGCCAGAGCAACGTGCCCGGTCCGGCAGCGCCCCGCACGAGTTGCGTCTGCACGGCGCGGATGCGCTTCGGCGAGGAGGCGATGTCGCGCGGCTGCACGCCTTCGCGCAGGGCCAGCGCTGCCACGGTGCCCACTGCGGTCCCCACGTGCATCATCTGCCCGTGCAGGCGCAGTGAGGATTGCACCATGCTCGTGACGCCAATGTTTTTCGAGCAGCCGAGCAGGCCATCCATTTTCACCGGCACGAGCCCGCGCAGCGGGAACATCGCGCGGTCCGTGTGAGCGTTCCAATTGCGCGTGCCCTCGTGCCGGCCCTGCCAGGGCTGCGTGGAATCGTCATCCACGAACTTCCGGCGCGTCGGGTGGAAGTCCATGTTGAATTGGTAGCCAAACACGCCATCGGGGACCATCGCCTTCGCCCACTGGGGCTTCTCGATTTCGGTGCGGACATCCTGCTCGCGCAGCACGTGGAGCGCATCCAGCCGCAAGCCCTCGCGGATGTAGGGCTTCGGCGGCAGGTGGTCGGGCGTGCCGTAATCGTCCGCGAGGCGCAGGTAGCGGAAGGATTGCGGGAAATCGCCCACGCGATCGTGCACCGCCGTTTGCAGCCAGTAGACAAACTCCAGTGCGCGCTGCTTCGCGTCGTCGAAGACGATGCGGCGCTGCGCGGGCGTCATTTCCACGATGTTCCGCTGCGAAGCGCCGGGCTCGGTTCGCTCCAAAGCCTCAAGGACGTGCCGGGGCAGCGTGCTCAACGGATAATCGTGCGCGGGCCAATTCAAGATTACCGCCTCAGTCCCGGCGGGGAGATTCGAGATGCCAGCGGTCGATCATTCGCCGGTGCGTGTAGATGCACCAGCCCGCGCCGTTATAGATGCCACCGCTGCCATCCCAATCCACCCAGGGCGGCGCTTTCTGCCAGTCGGTAAAGCTGCGCGGATCGTAGCGCGCCGGCCGGGGAATGGTGCTGTCGCGCCCAGCCTCCCGCAGCAGCGGACACCAGGTGAGCGGATTCATTTCCTGTCGCCCGCCCGGCTGCAGCGATTCCGGGGCGCTCGGCTCGCCGAAGCGCGACTTGAGATCGGGCCCCGCCAGGTAACTCGCGCCGCTGAGCCGAATCACATCGCCCCAGTCGGAGGAATCCACGGTGAGCGCGGCGCGAACGGTCATCTGCTCCGGAGCAGAGCCGTCTGCGCGCTGAAAAGTAACGCCGGTCACGCGCTCGCCTTCCACGGCCACTTTCAGCGGCGCCCATCCGCGCAGGATGCGAGTCTGTCGGCTCCCTTTTTCTGCGTAAGGCGCCAGCCAATCCTCGAAAATTTGCGCCGCAGCCTTCGGCTCGATCGTGTTGCTGCCGCACCAGCTATTGCCCGGCCGCGCGTGCCCGTACGTCTCGCGATTGTGCTGGTGGATGCGCGCGAGGATTTCCTGGAAAGCACCGCTCTCCGGGAACTCCGTGCGCTTGCCATTTACCAGCGTCCACTCGTCGACCGGCCCGATGCCTTGCGTGCAGAACTGCCCGCCGAGCCATTCGATATCATTCACGAGCACGATGCGTTTCACGCCGAGCCGCGCCGCCTGCACGGCCGCCGCGCAACCGGATTCGTCACCGCCAACGATCAGCAAGTCCGCCTCGATCGCGCCACCTTGCAGAAGTAGCGGCGCGAGGCAAAAAAAGGCGAGGAGTTTCATGCGTTTGCGGGGCGAACGAATGGCCCGATTTCGGGGTAACCCTTTCGGGATAGTAGACCATAGTCCCGTCGCGGGGGAAATGTTGTGAGCACCAAATGCTTCCAATGTCCGCCTTCAAACAATCTTCTCCGCCACGGCCTCGCCCTCGGCGCTCCTCTTGATTCCCTCCTTGATCGATCGAACACCGCTTCCCAGCATCGCTCCATGAGCAAGCGTTTCCGCATTGTCGGGATCAATTTCGACCACTTCCACATGGGCGATCTGCTGCGGATGCCGCCGAGCATCCGGAGGCGGAGATCGTCGGCATCTGCGATGAGCAGCCGGAGCGGATGGAGGAGGCGGCGCGCAATTTCAGCCTGCCGGCAGACCGCGTTTTCACCGACTACCGCGCGTGCCTGGAAAAGACGCAGCCCGATCTCGTGATCCTCTGCCCCGCCGCCGCCACGCATGGCGAATGGACCCGCCGCGTGGCCGAGTACGGCGTGAACATCCTGGTGGAGAAGCCCTTCGCCGCCACGCTCGCCGAGGCCGATGCGATGACGGCGGCCGTGGCCAAAACGGGCAAACTGCTGGCGATCAACTGGCCGCTGCGCTGGCTCCCGGTCTCCGCCACCGCGAAGCGGCTGATCGACGAGGGCACGATCGGCACGGTCACCGACGTCCATCATTACGGCGGCAACCGCGGGCCGCTCTATCACGGCGCCGACAAGACCGAGAAGATCCCCACCACGGAGGAAAAGGCCGCGAGCTGGTTTTATCAGCGCGCGCCGGCGGCGGCTCGCTGCTCGATTACGCCGGCTACGGCACCACGCTCGGCACCTGGTACATGGATGGGCGCAAGCCGATCGAAGTCACGTGCATGGTCGATACGCCAGCCGGCCTGGAGGTCGATGAGCACAGCGTCACCGTCGCGCGCTACGAGACCGGCCTCTCGAAATTCGAGACGCGCTGGGGCACCTTCACCGATCCGTGGACGCTCCAGCCGCAGCCGAAGTGCGGCTTCGTGATCTGCGGCACCGAGGGCACGCTCGCCGCCTACGATTACGCGCCCAGCGTTCGCGTGCAGACGGGCGCCAAGCCCGAGGGCTTCGACGAGCCCGCCGATGATCTTCGCGCGCCGCAGAGCAACCCGATCGAGTACCTCCTGCACTGCCTCGACACCGGCGAGAAAGTGACCGGCCCGCTCTCCATCGAGATCTCGCGCATCGGCCAGCAGATCGTCGATAGCGCGGTGCTGAGCGCGCGGGAAAAGCGCACCGTGGCGCTCGTCGAATAGCCGTGGCCGAGGAAACCTACGGTCTCAGCTCCGCCCCCGCGGAGACGCCGATTGCCGCGCCCGAGCTGCCCTACCGCCCGCCCGCGCCGGCTCACCGGGAGCGTCTTCCGATCGGCGTGATCGGCTGCGGCGGCATTTCGCAAACTCATCTCCAAGCCTATCGCAATGGCGGCTTTCGCGTCAACGCGCTCTGCGATCATACCCGTGCCAAAGCCGAGGCGAGGCGCGGGGAATTCTACCCCGACGCCGCCGTCGTGGATGACTCCGCCGCGCTGCTCCGCCGAGACGACGTGGCCGTCGTGGACATCACCACGCACCCAGCCTCGCGTCCGGCGCTCATCGAGGCCGCGCTGCGCGCGGGCAAACACGTCCTGAGCCAAAAGCCGTTTGTCGAGGAGGTGGAAACCGGCCGCCGCCTGGCCGATCTCGCCGACTCGCTTGGCTTGCACCTCGCGGTGAATCAAAATGGCCGCTGGGCACCGCATTTCTCGTATGCGCGCGAGGCGATCCGCGCAGGGCTCCTCGGCGAAATCGGCGCGGTCGATTTCAGCCTCGATTGGGACCATCATTGGATCGTCGGCACGCCTTTCGAGGAGGTGGGCCATCTCGTGCTCTACGATTTCGCCATCCACTGGTTCGATCTCGCGTGCGTCTTCTTCGCGGGCCGCGCGCCGCGGCTAGTCTACGCCTCGGCGGCTCGCGCGCCGGGCCAGCGCGCGCGCCCGCCCTTCCTTGCCCACGCCGCCGTTGAGTTCGATCGCGGGCAGGCCACCTTTGCCTTCAACGCGGCCTGCACCTTCGGGCAGGAAGATCGCACCACCATCGCCGGCAGCCTCGGCACGCTGCGCAGCGCCGGCCCCAGCCTCATGTCGCAGCAGATCACGCTCTACACACAAAGCGGCGTCGCGCGCCCGCAGCTCAGCGGCGCCTGGTTTCCCGATGGCTTCCAAGGCGCGATGGGTGAGCTTCTCTGCGCCATCGAAGAGAATCGTTCCCCGCAAAACGCCGCGCGCGACAATCTCCATAGCGTAGCTCTCTGTCTCGCGGCCCTGAAAAGCGCGGAAACCGGGGAGGCTGTGGCCCTATGACACAGCTCTACTTTGATCATAACGCGACCTCGCCCCTTTCAGCGGCGGCGCGTGGGGCTTGGGTGCAGGCGAGCGCGGAGGTGATCGGGAATCCCTCGAGCCAGCATCGGGCGGGGCGGGTGGCGGAGCGGGCCATGGAGCAGGCGCGGGAACGGCTCGCCGCGCGGCTGGGGTGCGCCGCGCACGAGATCGTCTGGACGGCGGGCGCTACGGAGGCGGCCAATACCGTGGTGCATCATCTTGCCGCCGCGGAGGGCGAAGCCTGGATCTCGTCGCTGGAGCACCCGTGCATGCTGGCCCCGGTGGAGCGATGGTTTGCGGGGCGGTCTCGCTCGATCCCGGCGTTGCCTTCCGGGGTCGCGGATTTGTCGTGGCTGAAGGAGCGGCTCGGCTCGGAGCGGCCGGCCTTCGTGGCGCTGATGGCGGCCAATAATGAGACCGGGGTGCGGCAGCCGTGGCGCGAGGCGCGCGAGCTTTGCCGCGCGGCGGGCGTGCCTTTGGTCTGCGATGCGGCGCAATGGGTGGGCAAGCTGCCCGCGGCGGGCTTGGGCGAGTGCGATTATCTCAGCGGGTGCGCGCACAAGTTCGGCGGGCCGCAGGGCGTGGGATTTCTGAAGGCGCCGGGACGGCTGCGGCCCTTGCTCGTGGGCGGGCCGCAGGAGGACGGCCGTCGCGCCGGGACGGAAAACGTGGCGGCCATTCTTGCGATGGTGGCGGCGCTGGAAGAGCGCGAGGCAGCGATGGCCGCGGACGCTCTGCGCGAGCGCCTGCGCTGGCGGGATGATTTTTGCCGGCGGCTCATCGAGGCGCTTCCCGGCGCCCGGATCGTCGGCGCGGAAAGCGAGCGGCTTTGGAATACCGTCTCGGCGCTGCTCCCAGCGCACGATTGCCAATTCCGCTGGGTGGTGAAGCTCGACAAGCATGGCGTGGCGGCCTCGACGGGCTCCGCGTGCGCCAGCGGCAAGGAGCAAACGTCGCACGTGCTCGCCGGGATGGGGCTGCGCGCGGAGGAGGCGGGCGCGGTCGTGCGTTTCAGCAGCGGCTGGGAGACGACCGAAGAGGACTGGGAGCGGTTGCTCGCGGTGATTGGCGAGATCGCCAGTGGGGCAGGCCTTCCTAATCGGGCGCTCCCAGTTTGACACCCGCACCCGAGACGTCCACGCTCGCCAGAGCAGCAAGCCCGGCGAATGGCACTTAATCCAGGCATCGAATCCGAACGCTCGGGCGCGCTTCGCTTAGGCGAAAGCGGGGGCGAGGCCGACGCGGGAAGCGAACGCGATTTGGCGCCCGTGGAAGAGCTGGCGCCGGCGCCCACGCAGCAACTGTCGATAGAGACCGTGACGGCTCTCGATCAGTCTTGCCCGTACCGCGGACTGGAAGCGTTTCAGGAGCGTGACCGGCATCTCTTTTTTGGCCGGGGCGAGCTCGTGGAGCGACTGCTCGCGCATCTGCGCACGAGCAACTTGCTGTTCGTTCTCGGAGCCTCCGGGAGCGGGAAATCTTCGGTGGTGCGCGCCGGCTTGCTGCCGCGGCACACGCAGGCAATGGGCGCGCGGCTGCGCGATTTCACCCTGGTGCCGGATGCGGACCCGTTCGAGGCACTGCGGCGGGCGCTGCTGGCCTCGGGGTTCACGCTGCCGCAAACCGGCCTGCGCCTCGAGCCGACGCCCGAAGCGCCGCTGAAGCTGATCGGCACGCTCCGCCGCGAGGGAGTGCAGTGGCTGATCTTCGTGGATCAGTTTGAGGAAATATTCACCCGCTGCGACGCGGCCACGCGCGAGAGCTTCATCGCCGCGCTGCTGGCGATCGCCCACGAGCCCGGCAATTCGCTGAAGCTGGTGCTGGCAATGCGCGCCGATCTTCTCGATCGCCTCTCGTTTTTCCCCGGCCTTGCGCAGGCCATCGAGAAGAACATCGCGCTGGTGACGGACCTGGACCCCGCGGAGCTGCGCGAGGCCATCGAGGCGCCGGCCGCGCGGCACGGCGTCGCCTTCGAGGAAGGCTTGGTGGAGGAGATCATCCGCGACGTGCAGGCGCAGCCCGGCTCGCTGCCGCTCCTGCAGTACACGCTGCGGCTGCTCTGGCAGGAGGAGGAGCTCACGGGCGGGCTGCTCGAGCGGCGCCTCAATACGGCGACCTACCGCCGGCTCGGCGGAGTGGAGGGCGCGCTGCAAAAGCGCGCCGAGGAAATCCATGAGGACTTCGGCGATGGCGCGTTCACGAAGGAAAGCGCGCGGCAGAAAAGCGTCCGCCGGATTTTTCTGCGCCTAGTCGATTTCGTGGGGCAGGAGGTGAACGATACGGCGTGGCGGCCGGTGCGGCGCCGCGAGCCGGTATCGATCTTCGGAGGGGAGCAGGAGCAGGCGATCGTGGAGGCGCTGGTGGAGGAAAAACTGCTCACCCGGCAGGGCGAGGGACCGGAGGCGAAAGTGGAAGTGGCGCACGAAGCGCTTTTCACCTCGTGGGACCGGCTGAAGCTCTGGATCGAAGAGGTGCGCCAGGCGATCTTCGCCAAGGATCTGCTCGCCGAGCACGCCCGCCGCTGGCACGCCCGCCGGGACGAGAGCGCCGCGCACGAAGAGCTGCTCACCGGCCGGAGCCTCGCCGACGCGCTCGAGCGGCAGCGCCAAGGCGGGTTCGACTTGATCGGCGGCCTGGGCGAGCTCGAGGCGGAATACCTGCAGGCCAGCGTGGAGCGCCGTGATCGCAACGCGCGCGAATTGGCGAGCAGCCGGAAGCGTGAGAAGGTGTTCGAGAGGTACGCGCCGGAAGAGCCGCGTTATTTCCTGCGGCGAGTGTTGATCGCGATCGCCGCGGTGGCCGTGCTGCTGCCGCTCGCCGCGGGGATTGTGCTGTGGGTGGAGTCGCTCCGGCGGAACACGGCTCCTGCGAAAGCGGAGGAGCATGGTGCGCCGCTGCCGGCAAAGACCGAATCCGCGCCCCCCTCGGCCGCGCCGCCGGTGCCGGTGGAACTGGTCGAAGCGCCCACTGCTCCCGCGACGGCAAACCCGCAGGCGAGTCGCACGGAATATTTGCGCGGAGTTTCGCTGCTCAGGGAGGGCGACGCGAAGGGAGCGCTGCGCGCCTTCGCCGCCGCCGTCGAGGCCGATCCCGCGAGCTCCGTCGCCGCGGTGCGCCTGATTTCCCTGCTGGGGCAACGCGAGTGGCCGCGTCCCGGCGCGGCGCAGGCACGCACCGCGCCCGCTCTCCTCGCGGAGCCGCAAAAAGGGCCGCCCGGCAGCGGACTGACCCAGCCCGAGCTGCTGGCGCGCGCCGGCGAGGTGGCGGTCTGGAGAAGCCCAAAGGAGGGCACGGTGATCAAAACCGCCGAGGGCAAACGCGTGCGGCTGGAAATGCCCGCGAAAGCAACCCTCCGCAGCCTGGAGCTGAGTGCCGACGGCAAACAAGGGCTCCTCACCGCGCAGCGCGCCGATGCCAGGGGCGCGGCGCCGCCTGCGAGGCTGTTCAACACCAGCGACGGCAAGCTCCTGCCGGACACGATGGAGAACTGCTTGTGGGCCGGCTTCGCGGCCGATCGAACGCAGATCCTCAGCATTTACGGCGCGAATCTCAGCTTCTGGAAGGCCGGGGGGACCGGCTGGAAACGAACCGGCAGAGTCCTCACCCATTTGGGCATGACCGGCGCGGCAGTGGCCTCCCGCGGTGGCCGCATCGCCACGCGTTCCTCCACTGGCGAGGTGGCCATTTGGGAGGAGGGGAAAGAGGAAGCGCTCCATCGCTTGCAAACCGATCCGCTTTGGAATGATGCGGAGTTCGACCCTGAGCTGCCGAAGCCGTGGGAGTTCAACTTTCGCACACCGGCGCTGAACCACGACGGCCGCCGCCTGGCGACCGCGTACGGGAAAACCGTTGTGATTTACGATACCGAGACGGGAACACCGCTTTGCGATCCGATCCGGTCTGCGGAGTACGTGAAACATCTCGAGTTTATCGATGGCCACGGCGCGAAACTCCGGGCGAGTTTCCGTGATGGCAGCAGCGTGATGTGGAAGTACGGCGATTTGGAAGCCCCGTTGGCGCCAGCCGACGCCGCGGCCTTGTGCAGGCTCGCGCGTGCGGTGGCCGATGATCGTTGGGTGGAGGAGGCGCCTAAACTGGCCGCCGCCGGGCGCCCTGCGGCATTGCAGGTGGCGAAGTTGGTGGACTATTTCGCGAGGGAAGCGGCGGCCAGCCAGGATGTGAAGCCCGAGCGGGCGCGCTGACCGGCGACCTCACAGAACCAACACGATCTTCCCTTTCGCTCCGCCGCTCATCACCGCTTCGTGCGCTTTGGCGGCCTCGGCGAGCGGGAACTGCGCCCCAACGACCGGGTTCAGCTCGCCCTTTTCGAGACGCTCGCCGAGCGCGCGGTGGATGGCGGCCAGCTCTTCGGGCGGGGCGCTGAAGAGCATCACCCCTCGGATATCGGCCTCGCGGGCCATGGCGTCGCGCGGGTTGATTTCCACCGGGCCGCGGCTGCCGATCACCGCCACGCGGCCGTGCGGGGCGAGCAGCGTGAGGTCGCGCCCGAGGTTCACGTTGGCCAGCATCTCGATGATCACGTTCACCCCGCGCCCGTCGGTGTGCTCGAGGATGTCGCTGGCGTAGTCGGGGGAGTGATGATCGTACACGGCTTCCGCCCCTTCGCGCAGAAGCTGGGCGCGCCCTTCTTCGCTGCCGCCGGTGGCCACGACCCGCAGGCCGGCGGCGCGCGCGAGCTGGAGCGCCGCCATGCCGGTCCCGCCGGTGGCGCCATGGATGAGAACGGTCTCGCCGCGCTGCGCCTGCGCCCGCTGAAAGAGCGCGCGGTACGCCGTGGCGTAGGGAACGCCGATGGCCGCTCCTTGCGCAAACGAAACGCTTTCCGGCAGCGGATGCACTTGCTCGGCGGCGCAGAGGCAGAGCTCCGCGTACGTGCCGGTGAGCGAGCCGGCCACGTAGACGCGCTGCCCCGGTGTGAGCGTGTGCCCATTCGCGCCGAGTTCTTCCACGCGGCCGGCGCCATCGAAGCCCGGCGTGTACGGCAGCTCCGGCAGGCGCGCGTATTTCCCGCTGCGAATGTAGGTATCCACCGGGTTCACGCCCGCGGCGTGCAGCCGCACCAGCACCTGGCCGGGTCCGGGCCGAAATTCCGGGGCCTCCGCCACCTTCAGGACTTCGGGCCCGCCAAACGCTTCGACTCGGATCGCTTTCATGGATTTCAAAAATAGGGGGAACTTCGCTATGGAATTCGCGCCTCGGTGCTGCGATGCATCTGCCGAATGAGCGCCGATTTGCACCATGCCACGCCGGGCGGAGTCGAGCACACCGCCGTGATCGATCTTTTGCTGCACGACGAGGCGGCGGGCGAAGTCACGCTGGTCATGGTGGAGCGCCGCCCGTGGGACGGCAGCCCGCGGCGCCTTTTCGAGCTCCAGGAAAAGCTCAACGCCTATCTCTCCTTCGCCCTCGATGGCGAGATGGCCGAGGCCTACCCGGAGCTTGCGGGCCGGCCGCTCCAGCTGCGGCTCGATTGCCTGAGCGCGCCCGATCCAAAGACCACCGCGATGCTGGGCATGGTGAGCGAACAGATCGCTTTCCAGAACATCGCCCTCGAAGTGCGCGTCTATGGCGAGACCGGCTGCGGCAGCGGCTGCGGGTGCCATCCGGAAGCGAGCCCTTGATTCGGGCTTTCTGATCGCCCACCGCTCGCGTAGAGGAGCGCATGCACGCACCCGCCGCCGAGCCCGCGCGACACGATCGCCTGCGCGAGCTGGGGTATTTGTTCACGTACCTGCGGCCTTATCGCGGGCCGTTCGGCCGGGCGATGCTGGTGTCGATGGTCTCGATGACCTTCGGGCTTAGCTTCCCCTGGCTGATCGGGCAGATGATCGATATCGCCATGAAATCGGGCAAGCCGTGGTTCGTCGGGGGCCGGCAGCTTGGGATCAACGATTGCGCGCTGGTGCTGCTCGGGACGCTGCTGATCCAGGCGGCGCTCACTTACTATTCATCGCTCACCTTCAACGCGGTAGGCGAGCGCGCGGTGTTCGATCTGCGCACCCGCTTCTTTCGGCACCTGGTTTCGCTGCCGATGCGGTTTTTCGGCGAGAAGCGGGTGGGGGAGTTGGCGAGCCGGCTCTCGAACGATCTCGTGCTCATCGCCGACTTGTTCACCTTCGTGGTCCCGCAGGCGATCCGGCAGACGATGCTCTTTGGCGGCGGGTTGGCGGCGATCACCATCACCTCGCCGCGGCTCGCCCTGGTGATGGTCGCCTCGCTGCCGCCGGTGATCCTCAGCGCGATCTGGTTTGGGCGGCGCGTGCGGCGGCTTTCGCGCGAGGCGACCGACCGCCTGGCCGAAGCCTCCACGGTGGTGGAGGAAAGTTTCCAAAATATCGCGAGCGTGAAGGCCTACACGAACGAAGACCGCGAGGCGCGCCGCTACGCCTCGGTGCTCGGCCGCTTCCTCGCGATCGCCATCCCGGCGGCAAAGTACCGCGCGGGGCTGATCAGTTTCGTGATCGTCGGCATCTTCGGGTCGATCACGGTGGTGCTCTGGTACGGCGCGCGGCTGATGGAAGCGGGCCAGCTTTCGCATGGGCAACTCTCGCGGTTCACCCTTTTTACCGTGCTGATCGGCGGCTCGGTGGCCGGCGCGGCCGAGGTGTTCAGCTCGCTGAACCGCGCCGCCGGGGCGAGCCAGCGCGTGCGCGAATTGCTCCGCGAAACGCCCGAGCCTCTCGCGGTCGCCACCGCGCCAGTCCCGCGGCTCGCCGGTGAAGTCCGGTTTGAAAACGTCCACTTCGCCTACCCGTCGCGTCCCGATTTGCCGGTCCTCGAAGAGCTCTCGCTCGCGGTGCGGCCGGGGCAAAAGATCGCCTTGGTGGGATTGAGCGGCGCGGGCAAATCGACGGTCGTCTCGCTGCTCTTGCGCTTTTACGATCCGGTCTCCGGCGATCTCCTGATCGACGGGAGGCCAGCCGCCTCGTACCCGCTGGGCGGCTTGCGCGGCCAAATGGCAATCGTTCCCCAGGAGGTGCTCCTCTTCGGCGGCTCGATCCGCGAAAACATCGGCTACGGGCGCGAGGGAGCGACCGCCGAGGAGATCGAAGCCGCAGCCCGCCGCGCCAATTGCCACGAGTTCATCCAGCGCTTCCCGGAGGGCTACGAAACGCTGGTGGGCGAGCGCGGCGTGCAGCTTTCCGGCGGCCAGCGCCAGCGGATCGCCATCGCCCGTGCCATTCTGAAGGACCCCGCGATCCTCATTCTCGACGAAGCGACCTCCTCGCTGGATTCCGAGAGCGAACGCCTGATCCAGGAAGCCCTCGGCAGCCTGCTGCAAGGCCGCACCGCTTTCATCATCGCGCACCGGCTCTCCACCGTGCGCCAGGCGGACCGCATTTACGTGATGGAGACCGGCCGGGTGATCCAGAGCGGCACCCACGACGAACTAATCGCCGCCGGCGGCCTCTACCGGAAGCTCAGCGAGCTCCAATTCAGCGTGTGATCGGGGTGAACCCCTAAAACTCCTCGCAAAAATACTCTTGTATTAGTGAAAGCCATGGTGGAGAGTGCCCACGTCCGAATTGATTGTTTTTGTCTTAGCAGCGTGGAAAATCGTCAGGTGAGCCAGTCTCAGTGGTGATTTGAAACCCGGTTCACGGGAACGGCTTCAAAGCAGGTCAGTCGCATTCGTCACCATTAACTGAAACATGAAACTCTACGTAGGAAATCTTTCCTTCTCCACCACTGAAAACGATCTGCAGGACGCCTTCGAGCGCTTCGGCACCGTTACCGATACCGTCATCATGATGGATCACGGCAGCGGCCGCTCCCGCGGCTTCGGATTCGTCACCATGGGCGATGCCGCCTCCGGCGAAGCCGCCATCCAAGGCCTGCACAATCAGGACCTCGACGGCCGCAAGCTCACCGTCAATGAAGCCCGTCCCCGCGAAGACCGCGGCGGCAGCCGTGGCCCCGGCGGCGGCGGCGGCGGTGGCGAGCGTCGCTCGTACTCCGGCGGCGGCGGCGGCGGCGGTGGTGGCGGCGGCGGACGCCGTTACTAAGCTGGAATAGTTTTCACCGGAAGGGCGGAGGCTCAGCGATGAGCCTCCGCCTTTTTCGGCCCAAATCGCTGCTCCTTTTCGGCGCGGCACCCGGCGCAGACACTTTGCGCTGGCCGTCCCGGTGCCGCGGCCTCTAAGGATTCGCGGCGCGCGAGGCTCAGATACCCCGCAGACCCTCCTCTATGGCCGAACAAGCAATCGAAACCGAAGGCACCATTGTCGCCGTCCTGGCCGGCACCATGTTTCGCGTCGAGCTCGACAACAAACATCGCGTGCTCGCGCACATTTCCGGCAAAATGCGCAAGCGTTTCATCCGCCTGACCCTCGGCGACCGCGTACGCATGGAAATGTCCCCCTACGATCTCGACAAAGCCCGCATCACCTACCGCCTGCGCTAGGATCGCGGATGCTTCCGCCTCGCGTTTTCGTCACAAAAGACCACCGCTCCCGCCTTCCCCCTTTTCGGGAATGAGCGCGAGCGGTCTTTTTGTGCTCTCAAGGAGCGGCGACGGCCGAGGTGGCGGAGGGGAATAGGGTGGTCGGCTGGTGGGCGAGAGTCGCCGCGAGCCGTGGCCACGGCGCCCACCAAATCCACGGACGCAGGTGCCGCTGCGCGGCGGGAAAATGGATGGACAAGCGCCGCGTTCGAGACGAGGGCCGGAGCGAGATGCGAGTTCCCGGCAAATCTTTTGCGCGCGAGCCAGCCGATCGTCAGAGCCATCCTGTCGCGATGAACGAGGCCATCCGCCTCTACAACGCTTCGCTCGATTATCTTGGAGATGCCGGGAACCCGGCCGACTACGCCCGCGCCTTCGCCCTGAATGCACAGGCCGCCGAGCTGCGCTTTCCCGATGCCGTGCTCGCCATGGGATGGTTCTATTTGAATGGGCGCGGAGTCGCTCGCGACCTTGACCGCGCCCAGCAGTGGTATCGGCGGTCCGCACGCGACGGCGAGCCGAGCGCCATGTTCAGCCTGGGCCAAATCGCCTACGAGGCGGGCGGCTACTCCGATGCCCGCCGCTGGTTCGAGCGCGCCGGCCACCACGGGCATTCACGCTCCCTCTATTGGCTCGGCAAACTCTCGTGGCGGGGGCACGGAGTGCCGCGCGATCACTCAGCCGCGTACGCTTTCTTTCACCGTGCCGCTCGCGCCCATGATCCGGAGGCGATTCGCGCTCTGCGCTTCCTCAGCCGACGCAAGCGGCACGCGAGATAGGTCACAGACCAACAGCCGTAGGTAGGCAACCATCGGGTCAGCCCGCGAGCCTTCCCCCTTCCGCGTTTAAGTGAAGAGCTCTTTGATCGCCTGCGTCCCAAAGTCCACCAGCGGGAAGGGCCGGCCCTGCGGCCCGGGCAGATGCGTATCGAGATCGATGCCGAGCGCGTGGAAGATGGTCGCGACGATCTCCTTCGGCTGCACCGGCTTTTCCGCCGGGTAGGCGCCGATGTCGTCGCTCTTGCCGACGACGCGGCCGCCTTTCACGCCGCCGCCGGCGAAGCCGACGGTCCAGCATTGCGGCCAATGGTCGCGGCCGCCCGCGGGATTCACCTTCGGCGTGCGGCCGAATTCGGCGAGGTTGGCGACCAGCGTGCTGTCGAGCATGCCGCGCTGGGCAAGGTCTTCGAGCAGCGCGCTGTAGCCCTGGTCGTACATCGGCGCGACGATGTCCTTCATCCCCTCGATGCTGGTGAAGGGCTTCGAGCCGTGGATGTCCCAGGTGATTTCGTTGAAGACGGTGATGAAGGTGTTCAGCGTCACGAAGCGCACGCCGCGCTCCACGAGGCGGCGCGCGAGCAGGCAGCTCTGGCCGAAGCGGTTCATGCCGTAGCGCTCGCGCACTTTCGGCGGCTCCTTGCGAAAGGTCGAAGGCCTCGCGCGCTTGCGGGCTCGTCATCAGCCGGTAGGCGGCGGCGAAATTCGCGTCCATCAGCTGCGCGCTCGGGCTCGCCTCGAAATTCTTGATCGTGCTCTCGACGATCTCGCGCAGCTCCTTGCGCCGCTGCAGGCGCGCCTCGCCGATCTCCTGCGGCGGAAGCAGATCGGGCACCTTGAAGTCCGGGCGTCGGCGGGATCGGCGTTGAGCACGAAGGGATCGTAGGCTTTGCCGAGAAAGCCGCCGTCCTGGCCGTGCGGCATGTTGCCGCCGGTCGGGCCCATCGGCTCCGGGCAGCACGATGTGCGCGGGCAGCTCGTTGCGGCGGCCCTTGAGAAACTCCAGGCGCAGCCGGCGTGCGGCGTATTGATGCCGCCGGTGAAGAGTCGCCCCGTCTGCATCATCTGGTGCCCGGTATCATGCACCGCCGCGGCGGTGTGGTACACGCTGCGGACGAGCGAAAACTTGTCCGCCGAGCTTCGCGAGCAGCGGGAAGATCTCGCTGATCTGGAAGCCACCGCCCTTCGTCGTTGATCGGCTTGAAACGGCCCGCGAATCTCGCGCGGCGCGTCCGGCTTCATATCGAAGGTATCGAGCTGGCTCGGGCGCGCCGAGGTTGAAGATCAGGATGCACGATTTGTCCGCAGGCCCCCTCGGCCGCGGCGGCCGCCTGCGCCTCCACGCCGGCCAGTTTCGCGAGCGAAAAGCCGAGCGCGCCCAAGCGTGCCGGCCTGCAGGAAATCGCGGCGGGTAACGCCGTCGCACGTAGTGATGGAGCCTGCGCCGGTGAGATTGAGCATAATGGGGGTCGCGGAAAGTTACCCTTTGTATACCGCCCGGACAAGCGGCCCTTTGAAAGAACGCGGAAGCCGGAACGAGGAACGAAGAACAAAGAACCAGGAACAGCCTACAGCTTTTCGAACATCGCCTTCAGCCCGCTCACCGCCGCCGCCAGCGAGGCCGTATCGCTGATCGAATAGCACGGCGTCCCTTTGCGAATGCGATTGAGCAGGCCCGAGAGCACGCCGCCGGGGCCGAGCTCCAGGAAGACCTCGCACTTCTCCCCATCCACCAGATGCTCTATGCATTCCGTCCAGCGCACGGTGCCGGTCACTTGGTCCTGCAGCGATTGCCGGATTTCCTCCGGCTCGCGCACGGGCCGCGCCTCCACATTGCAGACGACGGGAAAGGCCGGCTGCTTGATCGGGGTTTCCTGCAGCACCTGGCCCGAGCTCGAGAAAGGCCGAATTCATCAGGCGCGAATGATACGCCCCGGCGACGTTCAAGCGTTTTCGCCGAGCGAATGCCATGCTCTTTCGCCAGCGCCACGGCGAGCGCCACCTTCGAGGCTTCGCCGGAGATCACGATCTGGCCCGGGCGTTCAGGTTCGCCACGTCCACGTCGCACTCCGCGGCGAGCGTCCGCACGGCGCTTTCGTCGCCGCCGATCATCGCGGCCATCGCGCCGGAAGTTTGCTCGCAGGCCTCCTGCATCAGCGCGCCGCGCTTGGCGACCAGCCGCAGGCCCGTCTCAAAGTCGAACGTGCCGGCGGCGGCGTGCGCGGTGAATTCTCCCAGCGAGAGGCCGGCGGCGGCATGACCGGTCAGGTCCGGCAGCTCCGCCTGCAGCGCATTCGAGGCACGCGAGCCCGTGCACGAAGAGCGCCGGCTGGCAGTTGCGCGTCTGCGTGAGTTCCGTCGTCGGGGCCGGCGAAAGCGATCTGGGAAAGCGGCGCAGCCCAGGATTTCGTCGGCCCGCTTGAAAAGATCGGCGGCCGCGGGATAACTGCCGGCAAGATCCTGGCCCATGCCCGACGGTCTGGGCGCCTTGGCCGGCGAAAAGAAGTGCGATGCGAATGCTCATGTCGAAAGGAATTCTGGGGTGGGGGAGACGAGTTGGGAAGCGGGCTCGCGCCCGGGGAAAGCGATTTCACCCAGCCGTAACCTGCGCGCCGCGGTCGCCGCCGCGCTCGCGAGAAACTCCTCCGCCCGCGCCAGCGCCACTTCGAGCGGCACCGATGGCTCCACGATCGCAAACGCGAGATCGAACAGGTGCGAGATCGGCCCCTCCTCGAGCGAGCCCGCGAGCGCGAGCACCGGCTTGCCGGCGCGCTGCGCCATCGCCGCTACTCCGCCCGGCCCTTTGCCATCGAGCGTTTGCGAATCGAGGCGCCCCTCGCCGGTGATCACGAAATCGCAGGCGGCCACCTTTTCTTCCAGCGCGAGGGTCTCCGCCACCAAGTCGAATCCCGAGCGCAGCTCCGCGCCGCAAAAGGTCATCAAGCCAAAGCCAAAGCCGCCCGCCGCGCCGGCGCCCGGGCGCGTCGCGAAAGTCCATCTCCAGATCCTGCCGCGCCACGTCCGCGAGATTCTCCATCGCCAGCGCTAGCTGCCGCACCGTGGCGGGATCGGCCCCTTTCTGCGGCGAGAAAACGTGCGCCGTTCCTTTCGGCCCGAGCAGCGGATTCGTGACATCGCACGCCCCGACGATCTCCGGCAAAGCCATCGCCCCGCGCGAGCCGATCCGCGTGAGCGCGAGCAAATTGCCAGGCTTCGGCGTGAGCGGCTCGCCATCGCTGGTCAGAAAGTCGAAGCCGAGCGCCGCCGCCATGCCGATGCCGCCATCCGTGGTCGCGCTGCCGCCGAGGCCCACGATGATTCTTCGCGCGCCACGCTCAATCGCCGCGCGCATGAGCTGCCCCGTGCCCAAGGTATTCGCCTCCAACGGCGACAGCTCGTTGCGCCGCAGTCGCCACAGCCCCGAGGCCTCGCTCATTTCGATGACCGCGAGCCGCTGCGCAGGGACCCAAACGATAGCGGGCCTGGATCGGCCGCCCCAATGCGTCCTGCGCCGGTACCTCGATCCATTCACCGCCGAGCGCGTGCTGAAACACCTCCGCAAAACCTTCGCCGCCATCCGCGATCGGCGCCTCCACCAGATCGCACTCGGGCCAGGCTTCCTTCCACCCGCGCACGATCGCCCGCGCCGCCGCCGGCGCGCTGAGCGAGCCTTTGAACTTATCGGGCGCGACCAAAATTCTCATTGCAGGGGAGGCCCACTTTGGCCTTCGCCGCGCGCCGTGCAAGTGGAATGGGACGGTTGTCTTGGGCACCTCTATTTCCCTAGTTTTCACCATTATGCCCCAGACTATCCTCGCCATCGGCGCGCATTACGACGACTGCGTGTTCGGCATCCCCGGCCTGCTGCTGCAAGCCGTGCGCAAGCACCACCGCGTGGTGATCCTCGCGATCATTGGCGATTATACGAAGTGGCCGCCAGTGAAAGGGCGCGGCGCGGAATTGCGCGAGGTGAGCATCCGCCTGGCGCAGGAGCGCGGAATGGAGATGCGCTTTCTCGATTACGCCTCCATGCACTTCGATCCCTCCGCCGAGACGCGCCGCGCGGTGGCCGCGGTGGTAGCCGAGGTAAAGCCCGACATCGGTTTCATGCTCTGGAACCGCGACCGCCATCCGGACCACGAAGCCGCCGCGGCGATAAGCGCGCCGGCGTTTCGCCAGTCGGCCGCGATCCTGGATGTGCCGATCGCGCGCGGGACTTCGCGGCTCTATGCATTCGACAACGGCCCGGGTCACACGATCGGCTTCGAGCCGAATACATTCGTCGATGTCACGCCGGAGTGGCCGGCGGCCTCGGAATGGCTCGGCCAACTCATGGCCTTCGTGCGTGACCAGCCGTACGATCCGGCCAAACCCGATGGCGCGCTCAACGTGAAAGAGACGCTCGCGCGTTACCGCGGCCTGGCCTGCGGGGCCAAATACGCGGAGGCCGTGTGGGCCACCGGCGCGTATCGGCAGGAGCTTTTTTGAGCGCCGCTACGCCGCCGTCTTGGCCGCCAGCTTGCGGCCTTTGAAGCGGATTCCGTTCAGCTTTTTCAGCACGAGATTCGCGTGGTCTTCGGAGACATCCACCAAGGTCTCCTGCGGCATCAAATGGATCGCGCCGATGACTTCGCGCGTGAGGCGGGTGGTGCCGAGAATCACGCCCAGTACGTCGCCGGGGGCGATTTTGTGCTCGGCGCCCACGTTCAGCGAGAGCCGCACCATGCCGGGCTCGTGCGAGACGGTGCCTACCTTCGCAGGATCGCGCGGCGGGCGCTCGTTCGGGCGAGGCGGCGCATCCTGCCGGTCGGAGAATTGCGGCGGACGCGAACGCGCAGGACCGCGCGGCTCATCCTGCGGTGCGCGCGAGCGCGCTGGCGTGCGCGGCTCATACTTTGGATAGGGGCGCGGCTCGGGCGGCGGCTCCGGGATCGGCTCAGACGCGCGCTCGCCGGCGCGTGGGGAGCCGCCGTTGAGCAGGTGGATGAGCGCGGAAGCGATATCGGTGGCCGCGTGTCCCTGGTCGAGCAGTCGGTCGATCAGCTCGTCCTGCTTTGGGTACTCGCCCTTCTCGAGCGTCTCGCGCAGCGTATCGAGGAAGGCGTTCGTGCGCTTCTCCTCGACCTCTTCCGCCGACGGCACCCGCTCGCGGCGGATCTTGCCTTTCGTGAAGCGGATGATGTGCTGCATCTTATAAATCTCGCGCCCCGCCACGAACGTGATCGCGCGGCCCGCTGCGGCCCGCGCGGCCGGTGCGGCCGATGCGGTGCACGTAATCCTCGGCGTCGTGCGGCAGGTCGTAATTGAAGACCACTTCGATGTCGTCCACGTCGAGGCCGCGCGCCGCCACGTCGGTGGCGACGAGGAACTCGATGCCGCGCTTGCGGAACTTCGCCATCACGCGCTCGCGCATCGCTGCGTCATGTCGCCGTGCAGCTTGTCGGCGAGCGTAGCCGCGCGCGTTGAGATGCTCGGTCGAGCTCGTCGCACCATCATCTTCGTCGCGCAAAAGATGATGCCGAACTTGATGTCCTGCAGATCGATGAGCCGGCAGAGGACCTCGACTTTGAAGCGGCGGTCCACCTCGTAATAGACCTGCTCGATGGCCGGCACCGTCATCGCTTGCTCTTCGATGCGCACATTCACCGGCTCGCGCGTGAACGTTTTGATCAGCTCCTGGATGGCGGCGCGGCATGGTGGCGGAGAAAAAGACCGTCTGCCGCTCCTTCGGCGCCTGGCTGAGGATGGTCTCGATGTCGTCGCGGAAGCCCATGTCGAGCATGCGATCCGCTTCATCGAGGACGATCATCTTGACCTGGTCGAGCTTCAGCGTGCCGCGCTCGAGGTGATCCATGACGCGGCCCGGCGTGCCGATGATGATCTGCGCGCCCGCGTGCAAGCCGCGGAACTGCCGCTCGTACGATTGCCCGCCGTAAATCGGCAGCTCCCGCACGCCGCGCTTGAAGGCGGCCAGCTTGCGCCACCTCCTCCGCCACCTGCATGGCCAGCTCGCGCGTGGGGCAGAGGATCAGCACCTGCGGGGCGCGCACCGCCGGGTCCACCCGCTCGATGCCGGGGATCGCGAAGGCCGCGGTCTTGCCCGAGCCCGTCTGCGACATGCCCCACGACGTCGGCGCCGCCGAGCAAAGCGGGTATGGCCTGGGATTGAATCGGCGAGGCTTCCTCGAAACCCATCTTCTCGACAGCCTTGAGAATCTCCGGCGAAAGCCCGAGCTCGGTGAAAAGTTTCTTCTGCATCAGGGTAGAACCTTACTGGCGGTTGCCCTGGCCCACCACCTGCAAATGTATCCGTGGATCTGCCTCTGAATCGGTGTCTCTGAGGGTTAATCTCGGAGAACACCAACGCTTTTCCCCATGCGCATCTTCCTCCTATTCGCTCTCCTCCTCACCAGCGCGCTCGCTCAAGTTCCCACGCCGGAAAACGTCCAGCGCATCCTCAAGGCGCTGCCCGCCATCGACACGGACCGCGATGGCGCGCTCAGCCCCGCGGAGCTGCGGGCGGCGGCGCCGCAACTCCAGCGGCAGGGCCTTTTGTTTGCCGCCATGGGCATGGAGCCCACGGTGGCGAACGCCAGTTACGGGCCGCACGAGCGCAACGTGCTCGATTTCTGGAAAGCGAAGACGGAGCAGCCGGCGCCGGTGCTGGTCCATATCCATGGAGGCGGTTTTGTGGCCGGCGACAAGAGCGGCATCGCACCCGCGGTCATTTCTGGCGCCCTGGCCAATGGCATTTCGGTGGCCAGCATCAATTACCGCTACACCACCCAGGCGCCGTACCCCGCGCCGATGCTCGACGGCGCGCGCGCAATCCAGTTCCTTCGCAGCAAGGCTGCGGAGTGGAATATCGACCCGAAGCGCATCGGCGCGTTCGGCGGCTCCGCGGGCGCGGGCATTTCGATGTGGGTCGGCTTTCACGACGATCTCGCCAAGCCGGGCAGCGCCGATCCGATCGAGAAACAATCCACGCGGCTCACCTGCATCGGCTCGATCGGCGGGCAATCCAGCTACGATCCGCTGCAGATTCGCGAATGGATTGGCGGCCGCGCCTGGGAGCATCCCGCGCTCAAGCCCTTTTACGCGGTGAAGGAGAACAGCGAGTTTGAGAAACCCGAGGTCCGCAAGCTCGCCCACGATGCCTCGGTCATCAATCACCTCAACGCCGGCGATCCGCCCGTCTTCATGATCTACAGCGAGCCGGACGCGCCGCTGCCGGAGAGCGCCCCGCCCGGCGGCGGCATCCATCACCCGAAGTTCGGCCACATCCTCAAGGAGAAGATGGCCGCGCTCAAAATCGAGTGCGTCTACCGGCACACGGCCGACGGGCAAAAGCCCGGGCCGCACGAGCAGATGATGACCTGGTTTCGCGAGCACCTTGCCGCCGCGAAGTGACCTTCACTTCGAGCCGCGCCAGAAGAGCACCGCGGGCAGGGTGAGGAGCAGGATTTTCAGGTCGAGCCAGAGCGACCAGTTATCGATGTACTGGAGGTCGAGCTTCACCCATTGCTCAAAGGAGGCGATTTGGTTGCGGCCGGAAACCTGCCAGAGGCAGGTGAGGCCCGGCTTCATGCTGAGCCGGCGGCGCTGGGCGGTGCTCTCGAATTTCTGCACCTCGTAGAGCGGCAGCGGGCGCGGGCCGACAAGGCTCATCTCGCCCTTGAGCACGTTCCAAAGCTGCGGCAGCTCATCGAGGCTGCTGCGGCGCAGAAATTTGCCGAGCCTGGTCACGCGCGGGTCGTGCTCGATCTTGAAAACGGGGCCTTCCATCTCATTGAACGCCGCAAGCTCCGCCTGCTGCATCGCCGCATCGGTGTGCATGGTGCGGAACTTGTACATGCAAAAAGGGCGCCCGTTCTTGCCACCGCGCTCCTGGCGAAAAATGGCCGGCCCCGGCGAGGTGAGCTTGATCAGCGCCGCGATGATCGCCATCGGCGCCGCGGCGATAATTAGCCCCAGCAGCGAGAGGACGAAATCCATCACACTCTTCGCCTGCAGGGCCCACGAAATCTCCGGCGTGGTGCGGAAGACGAGCATCGGCCGGGTCCCGAAGACATCGAAGGTCGGCGCGGCGATCGAGGTGCGCACGAAATCCGCGACCAGCCACGCTTCCACGCCCTCCACCTCGCAGGCCTCGATCGCCTCCTGCAGCCGGTTCAGGTGCGCATGCCCGCCCGCGAAAAGCACCCGGCTCACCGAATGCGTGTGCAGCGCCTGCACGAGATCGCTGACCGGCTGTCTCTCGATATCGATCTCCTCCACCACTTCGATCATCATCACCTGGTCGGCCGAAAAGCTGTGCCGGAATTGGTGGATGTCACTGTTCGTTCCCGCGAGAATCACCGGCTCGCGCATTTCGTTGCGGAGCACTTTTTGGCGCAGCCGCAGTTGGATCGCTTTCTCGCGCGCCAGGATCACGACGCCGCCAAAGACAACGAAGATCGGCATGACCGCGCGGCTCGGCACATCCAGCCGGAGAAAGTAGGAGCACGCCGCGATGAGCAGGCCCAGCCAGAAGGCGCTCCGCGCGAGCTGGTTCAGGCTTTTGCCCAGCGACTTCTGCAGCGGATTGGCGTAAAAGCCTTGCAGCTCCAGCAGGATCGGCCCAAAGGGCAGGATCACGAAGAGCAGCCACTGAAATTCCTTGAACGGGCCGATCGGCTTATCGAAGACAAACCACGAAGACGCCAGGAACCGGAACGTATGCGCCAGCCAGAACGCCAGCACCAGCAGCAAGCCATCGAGGATTTGCAGGAGTTGGAGGTTCAGCTCTTCTTTGCGGCCGATCATGCGGGAGGGACGCGTGAGATTTAGGGAGTTCGGGGGCACGCTGCTATGGTACTTATGAGCCGGACTACAATGGAGACCGTCAACCTTGATTCGCCTCTCGTGGTCGGGACGGTTCACTCCCCTGGCGCCTTGCGGCAGGCTTTGCGGCTAAAACCGGGCGCCGTGGACCTGCTGGAATTACGCATCGACCACTTTGCCACCGACCTGACGCCGCTCCGCAAGGCGCTGGTGATGCTGGCCTTCCCGTACATTGTGACCGTGCGGCATCCCAAGGAGGGCGGGGCGAATGGGCTCTTCGATCACGCGCCGGGAGGCGCTCTATCGGGAGTTCCTGGAAGGCGCGGCCTTCATCGATGTCGAGGTGCAATCGCGCGAGCGGCTTTCCGAATTGTGCGAAATGGCCCGCGCCCGCGGGGTCCGCGTGATCGTCTCCCAGCATTTCTTCAAGCGCACGCCGCCGGCTTGGAGCCTCCAGCGCACCTTGCCCAGAGTCGGCGGGGCCGCCGATGTGCTCAAAGTGGCCGGGTACACCGCCAAGCCCGCCGACGTGGCGGCGCTGCTTTCGCTCTTCGGCGAGCGGCTTGCGCCCCACTTGAGCGTGATGGGCATGGGCCCGCTCGGGAAAGCGTCGCGCCTTCTTTTCGCGCGGGCCGGCTCCTGCTTGAACTACGGCTACCTGGGAGAGCCGCAGGTGAGCGGGCAGTGGCCGGCGGTGCTGCTGAAGGAGCGCCTTCGGGAAGTGCTCGCCGAGGCGTAGCGTCGGGGCATGCGGCGTGAGGGATTCGAACCCCCGACAAAGTGCGTGTAAGGCACCTACTCTACCGCTGAGTTAACGCCGCCCGTGGAAGCCGAACGGTGGATGCGAACCGCGCGCGAGGCAAGCGCGGACGGTCCGCCTATTCCAGCTTCGGCTTGTCCTTACCCGAACCTTGGGTGGCGCCTGTCGGTTCCGGGCGCGGGATCGGCGCGGCGGAACCGTCGCGGAGGCGGTTCACCGTGTAGCAGATCAGCGTGTTGAGCAGCGCGCCGCCATCGGTGGCTTTCACGCCTTGCAGCGTGAGCTCGTAAATGTACCCGGGCGCGAGGGTATCCACGTCGAACTTCAGCCGCTTTCCGTCACGGGCGACCATCGGTTGGCTGATCTTCACCTCGTGCACATCGGTCTGCGGCGAGCCGTACACTTCCTGGTATTGGTAGTAGTAGCGGCGGACCTTCAACGACTTGGCCTCGGCGACCGTGGCGGGATCGAGTGGCTTCGTGAAGGCCAGCTCGAAGCCGGAGTCTGTGAGGTGCATCTCCTTTACCTCGAGCGCGGTCTTGCCTTTCCAGGCGATGCGCTGAATGCCCGCGCCGCCGGGCCAGCCGAGCTTGCGCTCGCTTTGCGCTACCCACAGCGCGCCATCGGGAGCGAAGGCGAGCCGATGCCCGCCCGCGCGCAGCGGCGGCCCGTCGTAGAAGGGCGTCACGGCGCCTTGCAACTCGCCGGCGACCTCTTCCAGCAGCACGCGCATCACACGCGGGATGTTGAATTCCGTGATGAACATCTGCCCCTCGAAAGGGCCGAACTTTCCGCCGGTGGTATCGAACACGGGCTGCCCCGGTGAATTAGCCATGATGCCGTGTGGGAAAAGCGCGGCGCCCTCCGTGCGCATCTTGTCGTGCTGCTCCACGGAGCGGCCTTTTTTGAAATCATCGCGCCAGACGAGGCTCGGCACGTGCCCGTAGAACTTGCCCGCCTGCACGTGGTGCAGCTTGCTGCTGCCGACCCAATCGCCCTGGTTATCGCCCGCAAAAATCCGTCCCTGTGGGTCCATACCGATCCCGTTCGGCTGGCGAAATCCGCAGGCGAATGGGCTCACCGCGCCATCCGGCGCAATTTTCAAAATCCAGCCGCGATACGGCACGGACGAGAAGTGGCTGGTGAGCGCGTAGCCATCGGGATTGAACGTGCCGCGCACTTCGTAGCGGGAGACGCTGCCGTTGGAGCCATTGCTCACCGGCACGTAGAAATTGCCCTCGCGATCGCGCACGATCCCGGAGGCGAACTCGTGGTAATTGCCGGAGATGCCCCATGCGTCGGAGAGGCTTTCGTACTTATCCGCGGCGCCGTCCCCGTCGCTATCGATGAGCTTGGTCAGCTCGGGGCGTTGCGTAACGAGCACCTCCGTGGCGCTGAGCGGCAGCACCCCCATGGGATCGTGCAGCCCGCTGGCGAAGAGCTTCCACCCCTTGGTCGCCGGATCGTAGAAGTAGACTTCGCCATGGTGGAAGACGGCAACGAGGCGGCCATCGGGCAGAAAGGCGATCCCCCCGCACTCGTTCACCACGCCGGTCGGCGTCGGGATTTCCTCCACCGAATAATACTCGGAATGGCCGGCGGCGTGGAGTTGCGCGGCGCCGAGCGCGAGGGCAATAAGAGCGGAGAAAAAGCGGTTCATGGCGCTACTTGGTCTCGGCGGGAAGGCTGCGGGCTTCGCGCGCGTAGATGCGCCGGATTTCCTTTTCCGGCAGCCGGCGATCAAAGAGCCGCACCTCATCCAGCAAGCCGCGCAGATAGGTCTTCTCGCCCGCGGAGCCGAGGAAAATCTCGGCGTCATTCGCGGGCCAATCCGCGCCGGCGCTGCGCTCATGCCCATCCACGTAGAGCACCGTCGCCCCGTCAGTGACCGCGAGCGCTACGTGATGCCACTTCTCGTCGCTCTCCGGCGCGGCGAGCATAAACGCGTTGGGGTCGAGGCCCGCGGAAAAGATCGGCTGCTCGCTTTCGGCCCCAGGTTTCGCATCGGATTTTTTCGGCGCCCCTTTCACCCAGGCCATCAACGTGCCGGCGCGCTTGAAGGCATCCGTGCCGACGCCCGCGGAGAGCCGCTTTGGCTTGCCATCGGTGCCGCCCGGCGTAAACGCGCGCCCGATCACGCCGCCCTGCGGGTCTTTGCGGTTCTGGAAAACCAGGTCGTTCATGCTCCAGTATTTCAACGGTTCAATGCCCGGACGCTCCGTCATGGTCAGCGTAAAATTGGCGGCCTGCTCGGCGCTGAGCGTCAGCACGCCGCGGTTCCACGTTCCCGCGGACGAGCTGAATTTCGCGCCGCTTTCCGGGTCGGTGACGAAGTGCACGGGCGCTCCCTTAGCCTCGATCGCGTATGAAAAGACGATCCCGCTGCCGCCCTTCAAGGGCGCCGGCCGCTCGCGCACCTCGCACCCATCGACCGTGTAGCGAAAGGCCGGCCCATCCTTGCCCAAGTCGTAGCCGTGCCAGCGCGCCGCCGGTTCGCGCGCGGCGTCGCCGATGCGAATCAGCGCCGCGCCCGGCGCGCGATAGTAGATGCGGCCGACCACTTTCCCGCAGGCCTCTCCCTTGCCCTGCCAGTGTTCGCCGTTATCGACGTAGCCGCCCCTCCATGCGTAGCGCAGACGGCACAGCCCCGCATCGAACACGTACGATTGCCCGCCCGGCATACCCACCGCGATGGCCGCCGGCCCGCAATCCGGCAGGAAGGTGCGGCTCACTACGATGCGGTCGAGCGTTGTGTGCGAAAAATCCGAGGCGTCGGTCACCGCGGTCGCGACGGGCGGCACGTTGGGATCGGCAGCGAGCGGCGGCAGCGGTTTGGTGGTCACGTACATCGCGCCGTACATCACGAAGCCGTGCCCCATCGACGTGCAAACATACGGCAGAACCGATTCCTCCGCCGGCGCGGTGAAAGTGAGCTCGGTAGTCTCGCCGGGATTGAGCGCCTTGGTGTACCAGAGCACCTTCTTCGAGTCCGGGATGAAATTCTTCGCCGGCCCTTCGGCGCCCAAGCCCAGCGCCGCCGTCACCACCTCCGCGCGCGCGCCCGGCGCAGTGACCACGAAATTGTGGATCATCTGGTCGGGGTTCGAAAACTGCACCGTCACCTTCGCCCCCGGCGGCACCGCAAACCGCGTACGATCGAATTGCAGCCCCGGCAGCACGCTCATTTTCACCACCACCGGCTCCACGGCGGTTAGGCTCAGCGGCAGCAAGAAGCAAAGAAATCGGGCAAAGCGCATCGGCATGGGGAACAGGGAAGGCGGACTTTGCACACGAAAGCGCGGGGCGGCAAGCCGGGCGCGATGTTCCGTCGGACTCTAGTGCTCCTCAACCGATTCAGTGTTTCTGCGGAGGGTTCACGAAATCGATGTGCTCCTGCGATGGGCAGCGGAAGGTAAAGACCGTCTTACCGTCGTAGTTCGTCACCGCAAAATCGCCTCTGCTGATGATGTCCATTCCAATCAGAACGGCCGCCCCAATGAGCTGCCCCTTCGTCACGCGAACATTGGCAAATCCTGTGTTGCTCTGGATGATGACATTCACAAGGAAGACTTCGCTAATACTCTCCCCGCCTACGCCATGCACCTTGGTCATTGAGATCGGCTTTAAGCCGAGTTCATCGACAACCTGCTGGGTGATCACGGAACCAGTGGCGCCGGTATCCCAGATCGCATCGACTTCAACAAAACCGGGCAGTCCTCCACCGGCCGCCAAAATGGAAGGCTCGAATGCTTGGGAGACACGAACGCGCGTCGTGAGGACTGCCAGGATACGATCTGCCTTAACAGTGAAACTCTGGGGGCATGCCATGGCCCGAAAAGCTAATTACACAAAGCCGGCGCGCGAGTGAAAGGTCTGGGTGTAGTGTTCCTCTCCAGGTTCGACCCGCTGGACCAGAAACGTGCCGGGCTCGTACACCTTCTTCATCTCGTCAATCGCCTTCAGTTCGTCGTCAAATGCGCCGCGAACTGCTTCGTCTTTGATGACGACAACCTTGCCTTCATACTCCGCGAGCAACTCCGGAAGGTGCGCAAGGAAATATCGAAACTCCTTTTCCAAAGGGCTGTGGGCAACGACGGCCATTCGTAAACTCTCGCAGCAACGACACGGATCGCAACGCGAATCGTCTGCCTACTTTGGCCGCACGATCGCGGTGATCGCGGGCTGCTCGAGGAAGTAGCGGTTTGCCACGCGGCGGATTTCCTCGAGCGTGACGCCTTCGATTTCCTTGCGCAGGTCGCGGTAGTGGTCGAAGCCGAGGCCGTAGAGCTCATCGAGCGCGGAGGCGAAGGCGAAGGCGTCGTTGCTCTGGTTGCGGATTTCCATTTGGCCGAGCAGCTTTTCCTTGGCGCGCGAAAGCTCCTCGGCCGAGAGGCCCTCGGAGGCGAGTTGGCGGATTTCTTCCATCAGCTCGGCTTGCACGGCGGCGAGTTTCATCGGATCGGTGCCGAGATAGAAGACGAACGGGCTACGCACCAGGCCCGCCATGTGCGAGGAGCCGACAAAATAGGCGAGGCCCATCTGCTCGCGGATGCGGATGAAAAAGCGGGAGCCGAGATCGCTGGAGGCCTCGTCGATCAGTTCCAGCGGGGCGCGATCGGGTGAATACATATCGGCGCCGAGGAAGCCGACCATGAGCACCGCCTGCTGCTTCTCCTTGAATTCCTCCACCTGCAGCGGCGCGGAGAGGGGAGCCGGCTGGGGCAGGCTGGCAAAGGCGGGTTCGCCCGCGGGCATGTCGCCGAGCGCGGCTTCCACGAGGCTCCTCACCTCGGCGGCTTTCACATCGCCAAAGACCGCAAGGACGCCGTTGCGGCCCACGAGGTGCCGATCGCGGAACGCCGCCAGGTCGGCTTGGGTGATCCGCGAGACGGACTCCGGTGTGCCGAGGTGCCGCAGGCCGTAGGGATGCCCGGCGAGCAGGCGCGAGCGCAGAAGATTCCGCGCGACGACGGTCATCTCCTCTTCCTCGGCCTTGATGCCGGCGAGCTGGATTTCCTTTTCGCGCGCGATGGCTTTCTCCGGCAGGGTGGAGCGCCGCAGCACATCGGCGAGAATGTCCATCCCCAGCTCCAGGTCCGGCCGCATCACGCGCACGAAGGCGCTCAGGCTATTGTTGCCCGCTTCGCTGGAAATGCTGCCGCCGGTGGCCTCGATTTCATCCGCGAGCTGCTCGGCGGTGCGCCGCTCCGTCCCTTTGATGAGCACCTTCGAGAGGAGCCGGCTGATGCCGTTGTCGGCCGGCGTTTCCGCCAGCAAGCCGGCCTTGAAGCACGCCGAGATCGAGACCAGCGGCAGGCGCGGATCTTCGCGCACCAGCAGCCGCAGCCCGTTCGCGAGCTCGAATTTTTGAATCTCGCCGGCCTGCGAGCGGCTGTCGCGCACCGCGCTGGTCGTGAATGAGCCGGGCGGGTTCAGCGACACCGAAGTGAGGTTGCGATCCTGCAGGTACGTCTCGACGACGCGCGTGATCGCATCCGGGGTCACGCGCTGGATGGCCTCGAGGTAGCCTTGCGAAAACTCGAGGTTGCGCGTGAGCAGCCAGTTCGAGCCGAGCTCGCCCGCCTTGCCGCGCATGGTGGTGAAAGTGTGAAGCTGCCCGGCGAGGCTTTGGCGCTTGGCTTTCTCCAGCTCGGCGACCGCGACGCCCTCGCGCCGGACCTCCTCGATGGCCCGGAGCACTTCGTCTTCGACGGCCCTGCGCTTATCGGGATCGAGCACGGCGTCAATGCCCCAAAGCCCCGGCTGGCTGGGCGTGTAACACCAGGAATCGATCGAGTGCACGAGGCGCGCTTCCTCGCGCAGCCGCCGGTAGAGCCGCGACGAACGGCCATGGCCCAGCACCATCGAGAGCACGTCGAGCACCGGCACATCGGGGTGGGTGGCCGCCGGCACGTGCCAAGCCATGTGCAGGCGCGTGAGCTCGGTGGGGAATTCCGTGTGCGCCTCGCGCCGGCCGAGCTGCGGCGGCTCCTCCGGGATAAAAACGGGCGGGAGCGCGCGGCGCGAAACCGGGCCGCAAAACCGCTCCAGCGTGGCTCGCACCCTGGCCGGATCGATATCGCCGACGACGACGAAAAACGTGTTATTCGGCACGTAGCGCTGGCGGTAGTACTCCAGCACCTCCTCGCGCGTGAGCGAGTTGAACACTTCGAGATGCCCGATCACGGGGTGGCGGTACGGGTGGGTGCGGTAGGCAGCCGTGAACAGCGCCTGCCCGCTCATCCGGTCCGGGTCGTCGTGCCCCATGGCGAATTCGCGCCGGATCACCTCCTGCTCCTTCGCGTACTCGTCGGCCGGGAGCGTGGAATGGAAGACCGCATCGGAGAGGAGCTCCAGCGCCACCTCCACGCCCTTGGCCGGGATATCGATCCAGTAAACCGTCCGCTCGAACGAGGTGTAGGCGTTAATGTAGCCGCCGGAATCCTGTACGCGCTGCGCGAATTCGCTGCCGGAGCGGGTTTTCGTGCCCTTGAAGAGCAGGTGCTCCAGCAGGTGCGAAATGCCGCCGCCGAGGTACTTCCCCTCATGCATCGAACCGGTCTCGACCCACGCCTGCACGCTCGCCACCGGCGCGCTATTATCCTCCTGCACGAGCACCGCCAGCCCATTGGGCAGCGTCCAGGTTTCGGTCTCCATGCGCGGCAAAGCGATTTGCGCGCCGCGCGCCGTGGAAGGGACAACAGAAGTCATTCGCCCGAAGATAGCGGGAATGTTTCCCCGCGCCACTCTTGGGTGAAATTGCGCCTCCGCCGGTCAATAAAGCACCCGCGCCAGGTAAAGCCCCTCCGCGGGGGCCATAAAGTGCGATTTTCGCTGGCCGCCGCCCGCGAGCAGGCCGCGCAGCCACTGCTCGTCGGCCTTCCCTTGCGCGCAGCGGATGATCGATCCGGTGAGGAGCCGCACCATCTTGTAGAGGAAGCCTTCTCCTTCAAAACGGAGCTCGATTCGCGGTCCGGTGCGGGTGACGGCGATCCGGGAAACGTTGCGTACCGTCTCCTTGGGCGGGATGCCCCGGTTCGCGGCAAATCCGGCGAAATCGTGCCGGCCCTCCAGCACCTTGGCGGCGCGGCGGACCTCGGCGAGCTCCAGCGCGCCGGGCACATGCCAGGCGCGCCCAATTTCCATCGGATGGAGGAAAGGGCCGTTCCAGATGCGATAGCGATAGATTTTGCCGCGCGCCTGGAAGCGGGCGTGAAATTCGGCTGGCGCGCGGGCGGCCCGCAGTACCCGGATTTCGGCGGGCAGATAGGCATTGAGCGCGCCCTGCCACGCTGCGGCCGGCAGGCGCGGCGGTACTTCCGCGTGCGCCACCTGGCCGAGGGCGTGCACGCCGGCGTCCGTCCGGCCCGCGCCCTGCACGCTCACTTTCTCGCCCAGCACGCGCAGAAAGGCGGCCTCGAGATGATCCTGCACGCCCCCGCGATGGGCCTGGCTTTGCCAGCCGGCGAAGGGGCGGCCATCGTATGCGAGCAGCAATCTCAGGCGCATCTCATCCCAGCGCCGCGCGCGTACGCTCGACCAGCTGATTATCCCGATCGCCGGAGCCGCGCAGGTGGAAGGCGCTCGCCGCGAGGAGCCGCTCGCGCCAGGGCGGCGAGAGGTGCTGGTAGTCTTCGAGCACGGCCGAGCTGAACTTGTAGTCGTGGGAATTGTTGCCCTTGGTGAAGATGAGGCGGCGGGCGGCCTGGGCGAGGGGCGCGGGATCGGCGCCGGACTGAAGGTGCGCGAGGATCTTGCGCGCAGCGGCGAGACGGCTGCGGCTGATCTCGGCGAAGATATCCGCGATCGCGCCCTCGCCTTCGCCGCTGGCGGCGAGCGGCTCGAACGTATCGATCTGGAGCGAGTTGGCCGATGGTTTCCCGCGAAAGAGCGGGAGGAAGGCCGCGTTTTGCAAGAGCAGCAGCCGGCGCGTCTCGTCGTTGCGGCAGCGCTGCCACGCATAGTGGGCGGCATTGGTAAAGGTGACCGCGTGGAGCGAGACGATGCCGGGCGCCTGCATGATCAGCTCGCCGGCGTGGCCGAAGGTGGCGTCGAAAAGCGAACGCGGGGCCGCGCCGTTCTTCAGCAGTTTCACGCTCAGCTCGCTCACCTCGCGAGGAGTGCCGGAGCGGAGGGCTTGCAGCAGCTCACCGGTGGCGCCGGGGTTCGCCTGGCCGCCGGTCCACCCCTCCGGGATGGCCTTTTGCGCGACGAGATTCTCGCGGAAGGGCCGGTCCTCCGGCAGGTCGGCCTCCGCGGGATTTCCCTTTGCGCCGGAGCGTTCGAGCAGCGCGTAGGCGAGCGAACGGAGCACCGGCTCGGCGTGGTGCCAGCCGATCACTTCCAGGCAGCGGAAGCTATTTGCGACATAGATCGCCTTATGTCCGATATCGCGGAAATCGCGCACGCCATAGCGGGCGAAGAGCTCGAAACACTCGTCGGCGCCCGCCGCGCGCGCAAGCCCCGCCACCGCGACATCGGCGGCGGCTTCATCCCAGCGATCCATCGCCGTGATGAAGGCCTGCCGCGCGAGATGGGCCGGCGGCACTGCGCTCTCTTCCACCGGCGACATCGTCCAGTCCCCCTCGCGCACGTCCGCCGCTTGCGACGATTTGAATTGGTCGAGCGCCCAGAAAATCGGCAGCCACCGATCGGCATCCGGCGAGGCCAGGCTGGCCAGGTGCGCCGAATTGACGACCAGCACCGCGTGAAACTTGAATCCGACCGGCCGCGGCTGAATGCTGCGCACGCCGGCCAGCAGCAGTGCGGCGAGCACCTCGCGATAGCTGAGCCCGCGCCGGATCCGCCCCGCCACTTCCTCCAGCAGACGCTCGCGCGGCGTCTCCTCGAGCAGCCGCACCAGCGGCTCGATATCCGGATGAAAGCGGACCATCCGCGCCGGCACCGAGGCCTCCGCCGCGGAGACCGCCGGCAGGCGGGAAAGGAAACCGAGCGGGGCCAGCGTGGCGAGCGCGCCGGAGCCGGCGGTCGCTAGGAAAGTTCGGCGTGGAATCATAAGATCGCCTCCTGGTGGGGTGGCCTAACTTAGCACACTTCCACTTCGGCGATCCGCTATCGATCACCGTTTTCCATAACGTCCTTGGCCTCCGCGGATTATCTCTGCGTTCCCCTCCTCGCATGAATACCCCCCGTTCGCTTTGCCCGAGCCTGGCGCTGGCCTGCCTGGCGGCCGTGCAGAGTGCGCGAGCGGCCGAGGCCGAAGTCAGTTTCTCGCGCGAAATCCTGCCGATCCTCACCGAGCAGTGCTTCGATTGCCATGGCCCGGACGAGAAGGACCGCAAAGCCAAGCTGCGCCTCGATGTGGCAGAGGCCGCGCTGGGCAAAGGCGAAAGCGGCGAGATCGCGATCGTGCCTGGCCACAGCGCCAGGAGCGAGCTCATGCGGCGCATCAGCTCCACCGACCGCGAGGAGGTGATGCCCCCGCCGAAAACCAAGCGCAAACTCACGGCGTCGCAGATCGCGACGATCCAACGCTGGATCGATCAAGGGGCGCGGTGGGGCAAGCACTGGTCGTTCGAGCCGCCCACGCGGCCGGCGCTCCCGGCGGCGGGCGGAGGCGGAAATCCGATCGATCGTTTCCTACAGGCGCGCCTGGAGAAGGAGGGGCTCGCACCGGCGCCCGAGGCGCCGAAGGAGACGCTGCTCCGGCGCGTTTACGTGGACCTCATCGGCCTGCCGCCCACGCGCGCGCACTTGCACGAGTTCCTCACCGATACCGCGCCGGATGCGTACGAGCGCGTCGTCGAGCGCCTGCTGAACGATCCCCGCCACGGCGAGCGCTGGGGCCGGCATTTCATGGATATCTGGCGGTACAGCGATTGGTACGGCCGCCGCCAGGTGCCCGACGTCTGGAACTCCGCACCGCAGGTCTGGCGCTGGCGCGATTGGATCGTCCGCTCGCTCAATGGCGACAAAGGTTACGACCGCATGATCGCCGAGATGCTCGCAGCCGATGAGGTCGCGCCGGAGGACGACGACGCCCGCGTGGCCACCGGCTACCTGGTGCGCAATTGGTACGCGCTCAATGCCAACCAGTGGATGCGCGACGTGGTCGAGCACACCGGCAAAGCGTTTCTCGGCCTCACCTTCAACTGCGCGCATTGCCACGATCACAAATACGATCCGATCACGCGCGAGGATTACTTCCGGATGCGGGCTTTCTTCGAGCCGATCCATGTGCGCCAGGATCGCGTCCGCGGCGAGGCCGACCCCGGTCCCTACCAGGACTACGTGTACGTCACCCAGCGCAAGCCGCAACGGCTCGGCATGGCCACCGTATTCGATAAAGACGCCGCCGCGGTCACCTGGCTCTATACCGGCGGCGATGAGCGCAACCGGCAGACCGACCAGCCGCCGGCCCAGCCCGGCACGCCGGCCTTCCTCGGCGGAGCGGTGCAGGTCCGCGCCGTCCCGCTGCCGCTGCCGGCCTTTTTTCCGGGGGCGAAACCCTTTGTGCGCGCGGACGAGCTGCGCGCGGCTGACGAGGCGATCACCGCTGCTACAGAGAAGCGAAAATCCGCGGAGGCCGCGCTTGCGGCGGCGGATCGAAAGCTTTCCGAGAGTGCGGGTTGCCGTCCAGATCAGCACGCGGCTGAGACCGTTGCGGCTGCGGAAGCGGAGCTTGCGCTGCGGCTCGCCATCGCAAGTTCGGAAGCTGCGGCCACCAAGCGGAAATCACTCGTTGCGCGCATTGCCGCCGACGACGTGAAGTTCCTCGCGGCGAAGGGCGATCTCGCGGCGCTCGCGAAGGCCGCGGGCGAGACAGAGCGTACGCTCGCGGTGGCGCAAGGCCGCGCGTCTTTCCTGGAAGCGGAGGTCGCCGCCGGCGGCGCGCGCGGGAAGGAAGAGGCCGCGCCCGCGGGGAAGGAGCGCGAGGCCGCCACGGCCGAGCGCAAGAAGGCCGAAGCCCGCGTGAGCACCGCCAAGACGGCGCTTGCGAAAGCGGGGGCTGCCCTGAAAACGCCCGCAACCGATTACACGCCGCTCACCCCGATCTACCCCAAGGAGAGCACCGGCCGCCGCCGCGCGCTCGCCGCGTGGCTGACCGACCGCGCCAACCCGCTCACTGCGCGCGTGGCGGTGAATCATCTCTGGCTCCGCCACTTCCAGGCGCCGCTTGTCGCGACCGTCTCCGACTTCGGGCGCAGCGGGGCGCTGCCGACCCACCCGGAGCTGCTCGATTGGCTCGCGGTCGAGCTGATGGAGAACGGCTGGAGCCTCAAGCACCTGCACCGGCTCATGGTGACCAGCGCCGCGTACCGGCGCGTTTCGCAAGCGGTCGCTTCCGGTTCGTCCGATCCTGAAAACCGCTGGTACTGGCGCATGAATTCCCGCCGGATGGAATCGGAAGCCGTGCGCGACAGCTTGCTGCACCTCGCCGGCCGGCTCGATCCGCGCATGGGCGGGCAGGAACTGGAAAACTCGGAGATGGCCGCGTCGCGCCGGCGCAGCCTCTACTTCGCCTGCTACCCGGAGGTCGGCGGCAAAGGCGAGCTCACCGGGCTCTTCGATGCGCCCGACCCGAACGACTGCTACCAGCGCACCTCCAGCATCGTGCCGCAGCAGGCCCTCGCGCTCACCAATAGTCCGCTGGTCCACGAGGTCAGCGCAGAGCTCGCGCGCACCCTCTGGAACGGCCTCGGCGCCGGGGAGCGGGAGCGCGTCGAACCGTTCGTCACCGCCGCCTTCGAGCAGATCCTCGCGCGGAGCCCGCGCCGACCGGAGCTCGACGAATGCGCCGCCTTCCTCGCCAGGCAAGGAAAAGCGGCGCAAGCCGCCAAGCCCGGCACCGATCCCGAGGCCCGCGCGCGCGAGTCGCTCATTCGCGCGCTGTTCAATCATAACGAATTCGTGACCGTGAAATAGGCGCGGGCGGCGAAACGCGGCAGGTGGAACGCGGAAAGCGCATGGATTTTTCGGATTGCAGATTGCGGATTCGGTTCGGAGCTTGCGGGGCTCGCGGGTTGGCGCAAGGATGGCGAAAGCCGGTCAACGGCCCACGCCACCACACAGGTCGGATGTTTCAGCGATTCCATGTCTAAAAGAAATTCCGTCATTGTGATCGGGGCGGGTCCGGCGGGGCTGACGGCCGCCTATCTCTTATCCAAGGCGAAGGTCCCCGTGACGGTCCTCGAAGCGGATCCGCAATACGTTGGCGGCATCTCGCGGACCGTGACATACAAGGGGTACCACTTCGATATCGGCGGGCACCGCTTTTTTTCGAAATCGCAGGAGGTGGAGCGGCTGTGGGATGAAATCCTGCCGGAGCCGATGTTGGTGCGCCCGCGCTCTTCGCGCATCTACTACCGGGGCAAGTTTTTCTCCTATCCGCTCCGGGCATTCGAAGCATTGAGGAAGCTTGGGGTGTGGGAATCCGCGCTTTGCGCGCTCTCCTATCTCAAGGCGCGGCTGTTTCCGCACCGGAACCCCATTAACTTTCAGGACTGGGTGAGCAACCGCTTTGGCGCGAGGCTGTTTGGCATCTTTTTTAAGACTTATACGGAAAAAGTCTGGGGCATGCCGTGCCGCGATATTTCCGCGGATTGGGCGGCGCAGCGCATCCGGGGCCTGTCGCTCAGCACCGCGCTGTGGGCGGCGCTCTTTCCGCCCTCGGAAGGTGTGGAGCGGAAGGCGGTGATCAAGACGCTGATCAACTCCTTTCGCTATCCGCGGAAAGGCCCTGGGATGATGTGGGAGGCGTGCGCCACGAAGGTGCAGGAGCTCGGCGGGACGCTCCAAATGGGCCACAAAGTGACGAGCTGCCGGTGGGACGCGGAGGCGGGCGAGTGGACGGTGACGCACCAGGATGCCGCGGGGGAAAACCACACGACGCGCGCGCGGCACCTCATCTCCTCCGCCCCGGTGCGCTTGCTCGCGCAGATGTTCGCGGCGCCGCTTTCGCGATCCGCGCTCGAGGCGGCCAATGCGCTGAAATACCGCGACTTTCTGACCGTGGCGTTGATTTACCGGCACGAGGATTCGTTCACGGACAATTGGATCTACATTCACGAGCCCGGGGTGAAGGTGGGGCGCGTGCAGAACTTCAAATCGTGGTCGCCGGAGATGGTGCCGGACCCCTCCACTTCGTGCTACGGCCTGGAGTACTTCTGCTTTGATGGCGACACGCTGTGGGAATCGACCGACGAAATGCTGATCGCTCTCGCGAAGCGCGAAATGGAGATGCTCGGGCTGGCGAAAGCTGCGGATTGCCTGGATGGCACGGTGGTGCGCCAGCGCAAGGCGTACCCCGTCTACGACTACAACTATACGCGGAACGTGGCCGTGGTGCGGGAGGAGCTGGAGGCGCGCTTTCCCACGCTGCATCTGGTCGGCCGCAATGGGATGCACAAGTACAACAATCAGGACCATTCGATGATGACGGCGATGCTCACGGCCAAAAACATCGTCGCCGGCCGAAGGGTGTATGACGTGTGGCAGGTGAACGAGGATGCCGAGTATCACGAAGGCGCGCGTGAGACCGGCGAGACGGGGGCTGCGGCCAGTGGGCTGCGCAGCGTGCCGCAGAGTGTTTCCAGCGAGCCGGCGGCATGAGGATCGCGGCGCCTGCGCAATCAGCCGCACGCACGCTGGGGGTGGCGGCGCTCGGGTCGCTGCTGGCGCTGCCGTTCGTCCTCACGCTGGCGCTGGGAAATTCGCTCAGCCACGATGAGCACCAGCACATCGCCGCCGGCGTGCTGATCGCTCGCGAGGGGCTCAGCCCGTACCGGGATTTCGCGTACTTTCACGTTCCCTATCTGGCCTGGGTGTACGGCGGCCTTTTTCGGCTCACCGATCATTACCTCCTCGCTTCGCGCCTCGTCTCGGCGGCCTTCGCGGTCCTCACGTGCGGAGTGGTTTTTGCGGTCGCCTGGGCATCCTTTGGCGCGAGCAGCCGGGCCAGGCGCTTCGCGGTCTCCACCGGCGCGCTGATCGCCCTGCTCGCCACCCCGCTGTTCGGGGAAGTGGTGGGGCACTCGTGGAACCAGGAACCGTCGGTGTTTTTCCTGCTGGCGGCCTTTGTGCTTCTCCTGGCGAGCCCGCCGGCAGGCGGCGCTTGGCGGATCGGCCTGGCCGGGCTGTTGCTGGGGATCGCCGCCGGCTTTCGGGTGACGGTTCTTCCCATGGTGCTCCCCCTGGCGATCATGGCGTGGCTCGCGGCGCCTGCGGGCACGCGGCGGTGGCGAGGACTAGCCCTGTTTGCGCTCGGTTTATCGTTCGGATTGCTGCCCGTCGCGATCTCGTTTCTCGCGGCGCCCGAGGGGTTCCTCTTCGGGAATGTGGAGTTTCCGTCGGTCAACGTTACCTACCGGATGAGCACGGGTGAGCCGCGCACGATGACGCTCTTCAAGAAGCTGCGGTTTCTCTTCAAGCTCGTGATGCGGCCAAACTGGCTGCTGTTCTATGGGTTTCTCGCCGTGGTGCTCTTCGCCCGCTTCGGCCTGCGGCAGCGGCTTGGCGCGAATCGGCCGTTCATGCTCGTGCTCCTGGCGCTGCCGTTCCTTCTTATCGGCGCGATCGCGCCGTCCCCGGCGTTCGACCAGTATTTCTACCCGCTCGCGCCCTTCCTGGTGATCGGCGCGGTTTCCGTGCTCGCCGCGTGGCCCGCCGATTCCACGCTCACGCGCGGGGGTTGGGCCGGCCTGGCGTTGGCGCTGGCCATTGCGTGCATCCGAGGCTGGGGGCCGTATGGCGGGCTCCCGCGCCTCGTAAAGCCCGGGGAATGGGCCACCCACGAGTTGCGTGCCGAGGCCGCGGAAATGCTTCCTGAGGTGCGCGGGGGAAAGGTGCTCACGCTCGCTCCCACTTTGCCGCTCGAGGCGGGGCTGCGGGTCTATCCCGAATTTGCCACCGGGCCGTTTGCCTGGCGCGTGGCCTCGTTCGTGCCCGCCAGCCGCCGGCCTGTTCTCAAGTTGCTGGCGCCCGAGGATCTCGAGGCCCGCCTCGCCGGCGATCCCCCGGCGGCCATCCTGACCGGCTTCGAGGAGCGTTGGGAGGAACCGTTCGAGCGCTATGCCGTCGCACACGGTTTCCGCAAGGTGCCCGCCGGCGATAACAAAACGCTTTGGGTGGCGCCGTTACGGTAGCCACCACACCACCACCGCCTGGGCGCCGTCTTCATACACGACGCGCGCGGCTAATCCGCCCGCGGCGCTGGCGGTTCGGCCCTGGCTCGGCGCCGAGGGTGTGGAGGCGAGCACGGTGAAAGCGCGAACTTTCTTTAAGGGGCCGTCCTGCGCCCAGCCGACGGGCGCACCGGTGCGGACCAACATCTTCAGCGCACCGCCGCGGCTCTGGGCCCACAAGCCGGTGACGGGCGGAGTGCCGGCATTCGCGAAAGTGGCCGTGGCTGTGAGGAGGACGCCGCGGGGCCCGGGCATGGCCAGCGAGGTGAACGCGCTGAACTTCGCCCCGGTGATCTCCGCGACGGGGGCGCCTTCACGAACGAGCAGATCCGCGGCGCCAACGCTTCCGAACGGCCGCACCCAAATGCCGGTATCGTTTGCGGCCGTCACCGAGGGGGCCACGCGTTGGATCGTGCCAATGAAGGCGAGGTCGCCCTCGGCGTTTCCGACGGGATCGCCCACATTTACGAAAGGCACAGCCGGCTGGCCATTCGCGGAGGGCAGGGCCTCGTCGCCCTTGCCTGCCAAGCGAGTGAGTTGCGGGGTCGTCACGTCGCCTTGCCGCACATACTCGTGGGCGAAGATTCCCGGTCCGGCGGGGCCCGTGAGCACGCCGCGGAAAAGAGCGCGCGGCCCGGCCAGCACGCCCAATCCGAGGCTGGCGAGCTTGCCGTCCGGGGTAGTGTTGGTGGTCGCGGCGATGCGTTCGAGACCACGCCCCGCGCGCTCGCGCACGAGGAGGGTCTCGCCTTGGTCGAGCGTCACCCGGGCGATGAGATCGCCGGCGTCGCCGAAGCCGCGGCGCTGGTCCATGGTGCCCGCGAGCGCGCCGAACGGGGCGATGGCGCGCACGGGGCGGCGATAGCCGTTCACATCGAGCGGACTGCCTTCCCGGATGATCGGCCTGAGCGCGCCGGTCTCGTCGGTGGCCCACAGGCCCTGGTTGTTCGCGGCGGTGATTTTCGCACCCTTGAGGGTGGCCATCAGGATGAGCCGGCCCTGCGGCGTCACCGCGAAGGAATTGAGCGCGGCGAACACAGCGGGGGTCGAGATTCCGGCGTCCGTGCCTGCGCTCAGCACCAGCGCCAGCTTGCCGCCGGCATTCGTCCAAAGGCCGGCGGTTTGGGTCGCACCGGGGCCGACCGCGGTGGCCATGAAATAGACATTTCCCTGCGCATCGAGCACCGGGTCCTGGAAGGACTTGAAGAGCGCCGACTTAATTCCCGGCGCGGCGGTTTTGGTATCCGCCACCATCTTCAAGGAAGTGAGCGGGTCGCCCACGTAGATCGCGCTCGCACCAGCGGAGCCGCGGCCAGTCGCCTGGAAGGCCGCGAGGTGGTTTTCGCCGATGACCGGAATGCCGACCGTGGCGATCGCCCCGAGCGAACCAAGCTCCACGCCCTCACCGTTTCTGCCCGGCAAAGTGACTCCCGAGGGCGAGGAGAGCAGCACGTTGACGGTCGCAATGGCCACGCCGCCATAGCCGTCTTCGATCCGATATTGGAAGCTGTCCTCGGTTTTGAAGCCGCTCGAGGAGAACTTTAGTTTGTTGTCATGGAGGACCGTCACGATGCCGTAGCTCGGCTGTCGCTCGATGCTGACCGTGAGCGGGTCTCGGTCGCCCTGGGTATCATTGGCCAGAGCGTTCAAGATTGAATCGCCAAACATGTTGGCCAGCAGCTCGTCTGGCGCCGCCACGGGCAGCTCGTTATACAGGCTGACGGTGCCGATGGCCTCATCGTCGCCATCGGAAACGGTGTAGGTGAAGGTATCGTTGCCATGGTAGCCTTCACCCGGGGTGTAACTCACTTTAGTCCCATTGATCGCCACCGTGCCGTGCGCGCCTTGAGTGACCGCAGTCACCTGCAAGGGGTCCTGCTCGAGGTCGCTATCATTAGCCAGCACCTCAAGTGAAAACGGCGCCTGGCTCAGCTTGAGATGGTACCTATCATTGCCCGCGGCCGGCGCCGTATTGCCCGTGTCGAAGCTTGCGTCTTGCACGGAATAATAACCACTCGCTTCGGAGCCGTCACGATCGTCGGCCTCGACGCGGAGCTTGTAAGTGGTGTGCGGCTTGAGGCCGGTCAATTCTACGCTCGGGGTGAGCGGGCCGAGGGCAGGGTCGAACGTCATCCACTCGCCGGGGTGCTCGGCGGGGTCCGCGATTCCCCAACTGAACCGCACCACCACCTTTTTGCCCGCGGTGCGCAGGCGCGCGCTTACTTTGCCTGCTCTGGTGCCGTTCGCCGCGAACGGCTCTACCTTCAGCCGGTAGACCCCGCGCGCGGCCAGGTGCTCGGGCGCGCCCTCGGTGCGCGCGAACTCGTAGGTAGGACTGGTTCCATTGGCGAAGTAGATCTTCCCAATGCGACTGCCCATATACACGCCGTCGAGCGGGTGAGCCGCCATGCCTCGCTGGTCCAAAGCGCCAAAAGACCTGGCCACCTTGGTGAAGTCGGGCGGGCTGTAAAAGAAACCGACTCCCCACAGCGTAAGCAGGGCCGCAAGCTCGCCATTGGCGGTGATCGCGACCCCCGGGGTGTAGTCCTTCTCACGCGACTCGAACGTGATCGCGCCGGCCGGGCTGACTCTCCTGATGGGTCCGATCGGCGCGGAGAGGAAGACATTCCCCGCGTCGTCGACCGTGAGCTCGGAAGTGTTTGGCGCGCCATCCAGCAGCGTGGTGATGGTCCCATTCAGCGCCACCTTGCGAAGGGCGAAGACCCCCGCGGCATTTCGCGTCGTCACATACAGCACTCCATCCGGACCGAAACCGAGGGCGCCGGCGCCTTCCAGGCCCGTGGCATAGGTGCTCACCGTGCCCGCGGGCGTGATGCGGAGCACCGCTTGGTTTTCCGGCGAGGAAACGTAGAGATTTCCATCCGAGCCGTAGGCGATCGGCGCGCCGCCAAGGCCGGTCGCCAGGGTTCGCTCACCGCCTTCGGGGTCGAATAAACTTACGCTTTTCTTGGTGGCATTCGAGACGGCGAGCACGGGCAAGGCCGGCGGGAGTGTCGTGAAGGTGCGGCCAGCCGATGTCGCCGTGCCGAACGGTGTCGTCAGGACAAATCGGTAATGGTAAGTAGTGGCCGGGAGCAGATCGGCGAGGGCGAAATCCTGCTGCTTGTCGAAGACGCCACTGAAGCTGCGCGCCGCCGTGACCGAGCCATACTGGGCGTCCAGGCCATACTCCACCACCAGGGTGGCCGTGTACCCATTGCCAAAGTTGAGATCCTTTGGTGAGATGGCGCGCACGGTCGCCCCATAGCTGCCGACCCGGATGGGGCCTTGATCCTGGGCCAGGAACGTCCAAGCGGTTGCGTTTGTGGAAGTTCCGCCACGGCCGTCGGTCGCCCGGTAGGTAACAATGAAAGACGAGAGCGAGTCCGGGGGGATATTCACCACCACGTTGGCGCCCGCGATCGTGACGGTGACGCCGGAGCTTTGATTGACACTCGCCGATCCGATCGAAAGGGCATCTCCATCCGCATCCGAGTCGTTGGCCAGCACCGGGAGGGAAACGGAAGTGCCGGGAAAGGCCGGGAAGGCGTCCTGCTTCCAGGTGGGCGCCTTATTGACGATATCGATTTTGGCGGTAGTCGTGCCGCCAAAGTCGTCCGCAATCGTATAGCTGAAACTGGCTACGCCCGTATAGCCGGTGGAGGGAGTGAAACGGATCTTGCCACCGACCAACTCCACGTTGGCGGAGCTCGGCTTCGTCACGCTCGTCAGGCGAACGGTGTCGCCGTCCGCGTCGCTGTCGTTGGCCAGAACGTCGAAAAAGAAGGGCGCGGTGCTGAGCAGCGGCGCGTGGTAGGCGTCAGGCGCGGCGGTCGGCGGGGTATTCGGGGTCGTCGCCGGGAAATATTCGCTGGTGGAAGTCCCATCGGCGTTGACCCCCACGATGCGCACTCGGTAAGGCGTGTGCGCCATCAGGCCGGTGATCGTCCGCGGCACGATGTCGATGCCACCGGCGCCCGGCATTACCGTTTCGGCCGTGCGCTTCGTCGGCCCCGCTGTGCCGGAGACGAAGGTTTCGTACTCGAAGTAAACGGTGGTATCGAGGCCGTGCGGTTCGACGGTGCCTTGGGCCGCAATGCTGGAGGCGCTGGCCGCCGAGACCGCTTCCCACGAGATCGTGGGCGCCGCCGCCCAAGCCGCTCCCAAGGGGAGGATCGCGGCTAAAAGGAGAAGGAGATGGCGGTAGCAGTACATGCGGGAGAAAACGGGCGCCAAACGCTCAGCCTCTCCCATATGCATCGGGCGGAAACCTTACGCCGCGCCCACGCGCTCTGGCGGCGATGGAGATACGCCAGGATTACAGGAGTGCAAGCCCGAAGATAGGAAATTTATCAAAGGGATCGCCGCAGTGCGAGATTGCTGAATCCGTGGGCTGGATTATTGATTTAGCGCCTTCATGACCACCGCCGCCGCCACTTTGGATGATGCCCTCGCCGACAAGGTGCTCGAGGGCGGGCGGATCGACGAAAGCGAGGCGCGGGCGCTTTACCGGCTGCCTTTGAACGAGTTGGGCGAGCTGGCGAATCGGCGGCGCAGGATGGCCAAGCGCGAGGCGTACGGCGGGGCGGGGGAGTCGATCGTCACGTACATCGTCGACCGGAACATCAATTACACGAACGTCTGCAACGTTTACTGCAAGTTTTGCGCGTTCTACCGCACGGAGAAGGATGCGGACGCCTACGTGCTCACGCATGAGCAGATCGATCATAAGCTGGATGAGCTGACGGCGATCGGCGGCGTGCAGATCTTACTGCAGGGGGGGCATCACCCGGGGCTCGGGATCGACCATTACCTTTCGCTGCTGGGGCATATCCGGGAGAAGTACCCGCACATCAACGTGCACGGGTTTTCGCCGCCGGAGTTTCAACACTTCGCGAACACTTTCGGGATGCCGCTGCGCGAGGTGATCGCGAAGTTCCAGGAGGCGGGCCTCGGGTCAATTCCCGGCGGGGGAGGGGAGATTCTGGTGGATCGCGTCCGCAACCGCATTTCGCCGCTCAAGTGCAATTCGGACCAGTGGCTGGAGGTGATGCGCGTGGCGCACGAGCTTGGGCTGCGCTCTTCCGCAACCATGATGTTCGGACACGTGGAGACGGTGGACGACCGGATCGAGCACCTGCGGCGGCTGCGCGATTTGCAGGATGAGACCGGCGGCTTCACCGCGTTCATCTGCTGGACCTTTCAGCCGGAGAACACGCGTCTGCGCGCGGAGCCGGTCGGCTCCTCGGAGTACCTGCGGATGCAGGCGCTTTCGCGCATTTTCCTCGATAACATCGAAAACGTGCAGAGCTCATGGGTGACGCAGGGACCGCGCATCGGCCAGGTGGCGCTGGAGTACGGCGCGAACGATTTCGGCAGCGTGATGATGGAGGAAAACGTGGTCTCCAGCGCGGGCACCACCTTTCAGCTCAACAAAGAGCAAATCGAGCGGCTGATCACGCAGGCGGGGTACGAGCCGCGGCGGAGAGATAATTGGTACCGGCTGCTGCCGGATTGAGCGCCAGGCTCTGCGCCAATCTCCTTGAATCCTGCCACTCCGGTTTGTTTCATCGGAAGGCGCCGCCCCTGCGGAAGATCCTCGCGGGAAGCGCCGAGTCTTTACCGGACGCCATCCACTATGCCGCCAACCAATTCCGACCAACCGGGCAAGGGGGGCGTTGGTGCACCCGAGGCCAATCCGCCGAGCAACCCGTGCATCCTGCTCATCTTCGGCGCCTCCGGGGATCTGACGAAGCGCCTGCTGGTGCCGGCGCTCTACAATCTCGCGTGCGACGGCCTGCTCTCGGAAAACTGCGCCATCCTCGGGGCCGCCTCCAGCGACATGAGCACGGAGCAGTTTCGAGAGAAGATGAGCAGCGCGGAGGAAGGCATCCGCAAATTCCACACGCGTCCTTCTTTCGATGAGGCCGCCTGGGAAAAGCTGGTCGGCCGGTTTTACTACCAGAAAGCCAGCTTCGGCGATCTCGCCGATTTCCGAAAGCTCCGCGAAAAGGTGGCGGAGCTGGATGAGAAGCATCAGGCCCAGGGCAATATCATCTTCTACTTTGCCACGGCGCCGAAATTCTTCGGACTCCTGTGCGATAACCTGCACCAATGCGGTTTCAAGGACGGCCCCGGCTGGAAACGCATCATCGTGGAAAAGCCCTTCGGCACCGACCTCGCCTCGGCCCTGGCGCTCAACGGCGCCCTGCACAAAAACTGGGACGAGAGCCAGATCTATCGGGTCGATCACTATCTAGGCAAAGAGACGGTGCAAAACCTCCTGGCTTTCCGCTTTTCCAACGGCATGTTCGAGCCGCTCTGGAACAAGAACCATATAGATAACATCCAGTTCAATGTTTGCGAGGAAGTGGATGTCGGTGATCGCGGAGGCTACTACGACGGTTCCGGCGTGATGCGGGACATGATGCAAAATCACATGTTCCAAATGCTGGCTTATCTATGCATGGAGCCTCCCGCCTCGTTCGAGCCGGACGCCATTCGCAACGAGAAAGCGAAGGTTCTGAACTCCGTCCGCGTCTACACGCCGGCGGAGGTGGAGCAGAATTTCGTGCGCGGCCAATACGGGCCGTCGCTCAAGCCGGACGGCAGCGTCGCCAAGCCTTCCTATCGCCAGGCGAAGGACGTCAACCCACAATCCAGCACCGAGACCTTCGCCGCCGGCAAGCTACAGATCGATAACTGGCGCTGGGAGGGCGTCCCTATCTATCTCCGCTCCGGAAAAGCGCTCTGGAAACGCAGCACCGAGATCGTCGTCGAGTTCAAGAAAGCCCCGCAGGCGATCTTCCGCGGCACGCGGGTCAGCGACCTCGCTCCAAATCGCCTCATCTTCCTCATCCAGCCATACCAGGGCATCGAGCTGCGTTTCCAGGCCAAGATCCCCGGCCCCACGCTCACCCTGCAAAAGGTCGATATGAACTTCGAGTACGGCGACGCCTTCAAGGCCTCCCGCTACACCGGCTATGAGGTCATGCTCTATTCCTGCAGCCACGGCGACGCGACCCTCTTCTCCCGGAGCGATCTCGTTACCGCCGCCTGGCAGATCGCCCAGCCCATCCTCGATTACTGGAGCGCGACACCGGCACAGGATTTCCCGAATTACCCGCGCGCAAGTTGGGGCCCGATCGCCGCGGCCGATCTCATCGAGCGCGATGGCCGCCATTGGTTCGAAGTGGTCACCCGCGATGTGCTGGAGCGGACTCCGCTCTTCAAGGGCGGCGATCCCCTGCTCCTCAATTCCGTCATCAAATCCCTCTGCACCGCCTCCGCCGCCGCCGGCGAAATCGTGATACAGAAGGGCGACGTCGGCCAGGAGATGTACCTCATCTGCCGCGGCGAAGTGGAAGTCGTCGACGGCCACGGCGCCGTCGTCGCCACGCTGAAAGACGGCGACTTCTTCGGCGAAACCGCCCTCCTCATGTCCACCCCGCGCACCGCGACCGTCCGCGCCAGCGCGCCGAGTGACTTCTTCATCCTAAACCGCTCCGACTTCAGCCGCATCCTCAAGGACTACCCGCAATTCTTCGAGGTAGTGCAAAAGGTGGCCAAAGATAGATATAAACTAGCCATCTCCGCGGAGGACGTGCTCGGGTAGGGTGATACGGACTCCGCCCCGCCCGGAGCCGTACCCTTTTCGGGCCACTCGACCGTTCCGCCTCTCCGTGTGAGGATTCGGCTCGGATCCCCCGTCCATCGGCCACTTCGTGAACAATGGCGTGCTGGATCTCCTCACCGGCGCGCATCGCTCCCCGCGGATTTCGAGAACATCGAAAATGGCATCCTGATCGACCGGCGCAGCCTAGGCGAGACGGAGATCGCAAAGGAAGGTACGGCCGTCACGATTGTCGCGCAGACTTACAGCGGCCATAGGTACCAACTCCAACGCACCGATTCCATCACCGCGCCGAACTGGGGGCCGATTGGGACACCGATCGCCGGCGATGGCAGCAAGCGAAACTTCATCGATTCCGGCGCCACCGGCTCGCAACGCTTTTATCGGGTGCTGGTTTCGCCGTGAGGCACGCGTCAAGGAGGGGCGGCCTCGTCGCCCAAGCGGCGACAGCCGCTCGTCCCTGGGTCTCACGCGTGCGCAGCTTGCAGCGACGGTGATGCAGCCGTTGCCACGGCTTTGGGCGACGAGGCCGTCGCCCCGAGGCTATGACCCGCATTAGGCGCGTCGGAGCCGGCCCGCGGCTCTTTCACGGCGAAGGAAATCGCCCGGTCGCAGGACCGGCATACCGTAAAAGCTGGTGCCCAGCAGTTCTTTGAAATCCTTGCGATCCAGCGTGAGCAGCAGGTCTGCCCATGCCAGTGCTCCAAACAGGACTGGCTTGTCTTTGCTGACCGGAAACACAGATGGGCGATCCAGGGTCAACACATCGTCCATCACCAGAATCTCCGGTCGAATCCGCTCCCACTCAGCCGTCGCGGCGACAGGGAAATCCGGCAGGTTCCGCAAAGTCTCCGCGATCACGTATGGCGTCGCCACAAGTATCCATCCATTCGCCCGAGCGCACGAAAAATTTCGCGCGACGCTCCGCTTGCCGAGGCACAGGCCGCCAGGAGCACGCTGGCATCGAGAAAGAGCCTCATTCGCCGCTGCGAAAACGCTCCATGTCCGCCTCATCCTCGGCGATCCAACCCGACATCTCCTCGCGGGTGAATCTTCGCGGTTCCGGCGGTTGTGCGCCATTCGCGCGGAGGCGAGTCGCCAAAAACAGAATAAGTTGCTGCTTCTGCTCGGGCGTCAAGGCGTCGGCGGCCTCTTCGATTTCGGCGAGCGTGCTCATTGCTGAGAGAATGCAGCAGATTGACGGGTGAGGCAATCCACATCGACTTGATTGCCCCTGCGCGCAGACGAGGCCGCGATGAAGTACCGCGGCAACAGCGGCAGTGCCGTGTAAATCCTCACCTCACGAAACGTTTTCCGCCGGAGGCCGTCGCAGCCCCAGCTTGGTGGCGATAGCCACCAGCGTGCTCCGGAGCAGTGAGAGCAGCGGGAGCAGGATCAGAAGCGCGAAAGGAATGCCGATAAAGTTGGAGAACCACGAAGCCCACCAGCCGCGGTAGCGCGTTTGGGTGGAGTGGTCGATGAAGTCCTCGAGCTGCTCGGCCACACTCCCCGGAGAGCTGCCGATAAGGTAGGAGGCCTCGGGCGTGCGCCAATCCGTGCCATCGCGCAACGTGAGCTTGAGCCAGGAGGTGGAATAGCTGCTGCCGCCTTTCCCGCCGGGAGACCTGGCCACGTAGTTCGTGCCGCCGGAGGCTTCGGCTCGTACGACATCGGCGAAGCGCTTCGTGGAAAACGGCACGAGCCCCAGGATGCGGCGCTGCACGGTCACATCCACGTGCCCAGCCTGCACTTCCCGCTCGACGGCGAGCGTGACGATTCCGCGCGTCTCCATCACCTCTTCCACCTTTCGCTGCGCCAGCCGTTCCGCGCTCACCAGCCAAACCGAGCCCTCCACCAAGCCGATGGTGGCCACCACCAGGCACAGGAAACCGATCCCCACCACGAAGCAGCCGCCGCCGATCGTTCTCCATTTTTCCGTAGGGTGAGGGTCTGCCGTTGGTTCCAAGCTAGGTTGATCAGCCATTTACAGTCAGCGAATTCCGGAATTCAAAAGCGCTTAACCATCCGCACGCCAGGAAGCGTCAGCCCACCCGCGAGCGAAATTTCATACCGCTCCACCACCGTGTACCCACACGCCGCGTAAAGCGGTTCCCCTGCCAGCGTCGCGACCATCACCGCCTCCCGGAATCCGGCGGCGCAAATCGCGGCTTCGCACGCCGCGAGAATCGCCCGCCCAATTCCTCGCCGGGCCCAATCCGGGTGAATGAAGAACGCGCGGATGCGAGCGGGTTCGCGCGCCGGATCCAGCACCGACTCATCCGCCGCCCTTCCCCGATCGCTGCCGAACTCCGCGCGCCGCCGGCTCCAGCCCCCGCATCCGACAATCTCTCCGCCATGCTCGGCCACGTAGTAGGTGCGGTCATCGATCAACTGCCGGTCCACCCCAAAGACCGGTCCCAGCGCCGCCTCAATTTGCGCGGGAGTGTAGAACTCCGCTTGCAAGCGTCGTGCGGAGAGCGGAATGAGGCCCTCCAACTCCGGGATGTCAGCGCTGGTCGCGAAACGTATCGTAAAGCCTTCGGCCATGCGACTTGGGATGAATTCGCATCCAGGTGCGATCCCGGGGCGTCGATCTGCCGGGCGCTATTTCGCCAGGCACTTCTCCAGCTCTTTTCGCAGCTTGGCCTCGTTCAGCTCCTTGCCGATGAAGACGAGTTGGGAGGCGCGTTTCTCGTCCTTTTCCCAAAGCCGGTCCCACATGAGCGTGAAGCGGTTGTTCACGCCGTGGAAGATGGCGCGGCGCGGGTTGCCGCCCACCCAGAGGAACCCTTTCGAGCGGTAGATTTTCTCTTTCTCGGAGAGCTCCTGCACGAAGAGCTCCAGCGCCTCGATATTCAACGGCTTGTCGAGCTCCACGGAGAAGGAGGTGATGTCGTGGTGGTGCCGCTGGCGGAGCTCGTCGAGGAAATCGGGATCCACCTCCAGCTTGCGATCGAGCTGGAAGGCGTTCATGTCGAGCAGCTCCTTCAGGTTCGCCTGGGAGTGATTGGTGCGGAAGATGGTCGCGTGCGGATTCAGGTCGCGCACCTTTTGCTCCAGCTCGAGCAGGCGCTCCTCGCTCACGAGATCGGTTTTGTTGAGGAGGAGGAAATCGGCCATCGCCACCTGCTCGCGCGCGGTATCGGTCTCCTCCATCTGCTTCTCGATCTGCTCGGCGTCGACCACCGTGATGATGGAATCGAGCCGCACGTGCTGCTGGAGCTGCGGGATGTTCAGGAAGGTCTGCGCCACCGGCCCCGGATCGGCGATGCCCGTGGTCTCGATGAGCAGGTAATCGAAGCCGCCCTTTTTCACGAGATTCTGCACCCCCTTCACCAAGTCCTTGCGGATGGTGCAGCAGACGCAGCCGTTGTTCATCTGCACGACCTCATCGTTTTGGTTTTCCACGAGCTGTCCATCGATCCCGATCTTCCCCACCTCGTTGACGATGATCGCGAATTTGTAGCCGTGCTGCTGCTTCAGGATGTAATTGAGCAGCGTGGTTTTGCCGGCGCCGAGGAAGCCGGTGAGGATGGAAACGGGTACGGGTGTCATCGTTCTCTTAATCTTAATCCTAATCGTAATCTTAATCCTCGCCGCGCGCCGCTGCCGCCCCGCAATTCTCCCTGGCGCTGCAGAAAAAAGGCGGTCCGAGCTCGCCCGGACCGCCTTTATCGAAAAGCGTGCGCCGCCTTACTTCTTTTTCTTCAGCAGCGGGAGGCCGGTGGAAGTGTTTTCCGAGACCTCGTAGCCATTCGGCAGCGCATCGATGGCACCGTCCTTCGGCTCGCCGGCGAAGAAGTAAAGCGTGACCTGCTGGCCGCCCTTGAGCTGCTGCTTGCGCTCGTGCAGGAAGTACTGTTTGCCCGATTTCTTGCTGGTGACGCTGTACGGCATAGGAGGAGATTTGGGGAGGTTGGGGGTGGAACGGCGCTAGAGAATCAGCGTCCGTTACACAACGCCAGCCTTTTTCAGCGTGCTGAAAGCGCCGTTCTTGGTCACGGTCTTCAGGGCGCGGGCGGTCAGCTTCACGGTGACGAAGCGCTTCAGCTCGGCGACCCAAATGCGCTTCTTCTTCAGGTTCGGCTCGAACGTGCGCGGCACCACCTTGGTGACGTGCTGGCCGATGCCGCCTTTCTTCTTGGCCAGACCGCGGCGATGGATGATCGAGCCGCGGCTCGGTTTGGCGTTTGTGATGGTGCAGACTCGGCTCATGGCTGGGAATAATCCTCCGGTAAAAAGGGGGAGGAAAATGGCGGCGCTCGGGGGAGTGGTCAAGAGGTAAAACTCTCGCGCCGCGCTAAAAGACGGCTTTTCGCCTCCTCAATGCAGGATGGGCAGCGCGTGAGGCTCGCGGATGAGCTCGGCATCGAGCCCGAGGAAGAAGTCGAGCCGGCGATCGGTTTCCGCGTCGTCGATCGCCCGCGCCATGAGGAGGTAAGTGGCGTAATGGTTCCCCTCGCTCTCCACGAGGGTGGCGTAAAAGGAGGCCAGCTCCGCATCCAGGTCGCGTACTCCTTCCGCCAGGATCTGAAACTTCTCGCACGAACGCCCCTCGATGAGCGCGCAGACCACGAGATGATCGATCACCTGCTGCTGCTGGCCTTTGCGAACGGCGGCCATCATGCCCGAGATCCACGGGCTGCGCATCGGCGGGCCGAAAGGAATCCCCCGCGTCCGCAGCAACCCGAGCACCGACTCGAAATGCTGGAGCTCCTCGATGGCGATTGCATTCAGCTCCGACACGCGATCGTGGAGCTGGTGGTACTTTTCCAGGTTCAGCGCGGAGGTGGCGGCCTTGCGCTCCAGGTGGGCGTGGTCCACCAGCACGCCGGGCAATTGCGCGCGGACTTTCGGGAGCCAGGAGGCTGGGAGTTTTTCGCGCCAGAGGAGCATGCAGTAAATGGGAGTATACCGCGTGCACTCCAAACTTTCCAACCTCCCGCACCCTTCGCACACTCGCGCGATGCGTCATTTCCTCCCGATGTTTCTCGCGCTCAGTGCGGTCGCGGCGCCGCCGCCGTATGACCCGATGAACGATCCGCGCCGACCGATCGCGAAGCTGCCGAGTCTCTCGCCGCAGGAGACGGCGAAGGCGCTGAAGGTGCCAGAGGGGTTTTCGGTACAGGTGGTCGCCGCGGAGCCGGAGATTCGGCAGCCGGTCGGCTACGCGATGGATGACCGCGGCCGGCTTTGGGTGCTGGAGAACACGAATTATCCGAAGTGCCCCGGCGAGCCGCGCGATCGCATCCTGATCCTGGAAGATGTCGATGGCGACGGACGCGCGGAGAAGCAGACCGTCTTCACGGATAAGCTGACGTTCTCCAGCGGGATCGCGGTGGGCTTCGGCGGCGTGTGGGTGGGCGCGCCGCCGAACCTGCTCTTCATCCCGGATCGCGACGGCGACGACCGGCCGGATGGCGCACCGGAGGTGGTGCTCGAGGGCTGGGGCTAGGAGGATACGCACGAGACAATCAACAACTTCACCTGGGGTCCGGATGGCTGGCTCTACGGCACGCAGGGCGTCTTCACATTCTCCAAGGTCGGCGCGCCCGGCACCCCGCCCGAGAAGCGCGTGCCGCTCAACGCCGGGGTATGGCGCTTTCATCCGCTCATGGGAAAATTTGAGCGCTACTGTGAAGGGATTAGCAATCAATGGGGCCTCGATTGGAACGATCGCGGCCAGGCGTTTTTCGAGGCGTGCGTGATCCCGCACGTCTGGCAGTGCATTCAGGGCGCGCGCTACCAGCGGCAGGCGGGCCAGCCGAGCAATCCGCACACGTACGAGGAGATCAAGACGATCGGCGATTTTGAGTACGAGAAACGGGCGTACTGCGGCTCGATGATCTACCTCGGCGGGCTTTTCCCGGCCGCGTTGCGCGATACGTGGTTCTTCGTCGACATCCACATGAACAAGGTGCGCAACGAGCGCATGGTGCGGCGCGGCTCCGGCTACAAGGCCGAGCGAAACCTCGATTTCATCGTCTCGGGGGATCCGTGGTTTCGCGGGCTCTCGCCGCAATACGGGCCGGATGGCGCCGTGTACCTGAACGACTGGTACGACAAGGTGCCGTGCTATCAGCAGCGCGAGCAGGTGGACCGCGGCAACGGCCGCATCTACCGGATCACCTACCGCGACGCGAAGCCTGTGCGCGTCGACTTGAGCAAGAAGACCGATGCGGAGCTGGTGGCGCTGCAACTGCACGCCAACGATTGGTACGTGCGGCACGCGCGCCGTCTGCTGCAGGAGCGCGGCGGCAGCGCGGCCGTAAACGCCGCGCTGACGAAGATGCTGCGCGAAAATGCAGATGAGACGCGCCAGCTTCGCGCGCTTTGGTCGTTGCACAGCACGGGCGGGCTGACCGAACCCATCATCACCGAGGCGCTGCGGAAGCCCTCCGAATACGTGCGCGGGTGGACTATTCAGCTCGCCTGCGAAAACGGCGCGCCGTCGCCGGCGGTGCTGGAAAACCTCGCCGGCATGGCGAAGGACGATGCGTCGCCGCTGGTGCGTCTTTATCTCGCCTCGGCGGCGCAGCGGCTTTCGCATGAGGAACGCTGGCCGCTGCTGCTGGGGCTCGCCGGGCACGCGGAGGATGCGGCGGACCAGAATTTACCGTGCATGCTTTGGTACGCCGCGGAGCCAGTGGTGGCGGCGGACGTGGCGCGCGGGCTGGAACTGCTTGGCAAGTGCAAGATCGCCAAAGTGCAGGAGATGATCGCGCGCCGGATTGCGGCGCTGGCGGTTCGGTAATTGTCGCGCTACACGATCCACTGCTGCATCGCCAACTCCTCGGTGGGGAGCGCGAACTGGATCGGCACGTTTTCCGGGTAGCGCTCGCGCTCCAGGCCGGCTTGGAAGAGCTTCACCTGGAAGCTGATTTTCGCGGGCTCGCGCGCGGGCGTTTCGCCGCCGAGGAGCGCGATCGGGATGGCAATCTCCACCATCTCGGCGTCGCGCATGCTGATGCGTGCGGAGCCATCCACGCCGGCAAAGGCGGCGGGCTGTCCCGGGCCGAGCTCCTCCGTCTCGAAGGTGATCCGCGCGGGCTCGTGAAACTTGATCTGCAATCGGAAAGGCTCGCGCCGGCGGAGATCGAAACGGAGGAAAATCTCCTCGCCGTCGCTGCCGAAGAAAAGCCGCTCCAGGAGACGCTCGGTGCGGAACATCGTCCCCTGCTCGCTGCCGGGCTGGTAGATGCCGGCGCCGCTCCATTCGTAGTAGGTGGCGAGCTGGCCGTCGATGCGCGGAGCGATGCGCCCGGTGGGCAGGCGGTAGAGCGGCGCGGCGAGGGCGCTGATAATTGGGCGATCGAGCACCGGCGGGGGCAGATAACCGCAGATCGTGTAGACGCTCTTGAGGTGCGCGCGGAAGAGGGAGTCGAACAGCGCGTCGTTGTCGGTGGAGAAATCGGGGCCGTACCACCAGAACCAGTCGCTTCCCTCCGCCGCGTAAATCTCGCGCAGGGCGCTGCAACGCTGCTCGGCGGAGAGCTCGCCGGAATCGATGCGCTCTTGCAAAAAGGCGCGGGTCTCGCCCAGCAAATCCCAAGCGCGGTTTTCCTCCTCCTCGCCGATCCAGATGTCGAAATTGCTGCCGATCCACGAGCCGGTGTGGAGCGAGGTGATGCGCTTTCGGGGCGGGTGATGCTGGAAATAATCCTCGATCGTGCAGGAGTGCAGCACTTCGTGGTTGCTTTCGATCCCGGCGTAGAGCGCGCGCAGGAAGCTTTCGCCGCCATCGGCGAAGGTTTCCCAGGCATTCTCGCCATCGAGGATGAGCGGAACCACGCCGGTATCGAGCGGCACCTGGCGCGAGATGTTGCGCAGGTGATAGAGCAAGTGCCGCGCGGCCTCTTTTGGGTCATTTTTCGAGGCCATGAAGCCGATGAAATCCGAAAGCGGTTTTTCGCGGAAAAGGGCGTTCACCGAGGCGCCGTCGTGCTGCACGCGCCAGCCCTGGAAGAGCTCGAGGTGATCGGCAGGCTTCGTCTGGTACGCGGGCTCGAGGCGGAGCGAATTGAAGAGGTTTTCCTCATCCGAGCAGAAGTACTCGATGCCCGAGGCTTGCATGAGCGGGATGAGCTCCGGGGCGATGGATCCTTCGCTCGGCCAGAGCCCGCGCGGCGGCTGGCCGAAGAGCGCGGCGTGCTGATCCACCGCGAGCGTGAGGTGCGCCGCCGCGTCTTCCGGCCAATGAAAACGCTGCGGAAACTGGCGCCCCGGTAGCGAGCGCTCGGCCAGGCGGCTATCGTAGACCAGCGGCAGGATCGGGTGAAAATACGGCGTGGTGGTGAGCTCCGCCTGCCCGCGCTCCTCAGCCTCGCGATACTTGCGGATGACCAGCCGCATGCAATCGAGCTGGATGGCGAGGACGCGCAGCTTTTCCTCCTCGGTGAAATTGCGCCCCTTGCGCCGCAGCTCCGCCAGCTCGGGGTAGAGCCGCTGCGCGGTATAGCCGCACCAGGCGAGATTGAACCAGACCTGCAGATCGAGCAGCTCCTGATTTGAAAAATAGCGGAGACCGCGGCGCACTTCGTCGCGGTAGAAAGTGTGGCCGCGCTTGTTCAGCAGCTCCCAGTAACGCGGGAACGGCTTCACCAGGTTGTCCCAGTGAATTTTGAAGAAGTTCTCCAGGATGGCGAAGCGCTCGCTCTCGCTCAGCTCGGCCGCCGGCTTGCGCGACCAGTCGAGCCAGAGATCGCTGATGCGCCCATCGAGCAGCTCCTTGATCTGCAGGAGCAGCACCGGCGTGAGGTTGAAATTCACGTGCAGCCGCGGGTAGTCCTCGATCACGGAAACCATGTCGAGGTAACCCTTGACGCAATGCAGCCGCACCCAAGGCATCAGCGCCGTTTGCGTGGCCGGGTCCACGTAGTACGGCTGGTGCATGTGCCAGAGGAAAACGACGTTCGCCATATCTCGGGCCAGTAATGCCGCGCGAGGTTGCGCGGGGCAACGCTTTTGGAGTGCGGCGGGAAGCGACAGCGCCACGCCGCTTTCGGATTGGGCTGCGGGGGGGCAGGGGCGCGGCCTGCCGGCTACTTCTTCTTCGTCAGTTGGATCGACTCCACCACCTTGATCAGCCCCTTCACGGCGGCGGGCGCTTTTTGGGCGTACTGGCAGTAGAAGATGCCGAGTTTCCCTTTCTTCGGGGAGAAGAGGAAAATCTCCAAGCCGATCTTGGAGTCGTCTTCGGTGTCGATGCCGGTGCCGTTGAAGATTGTGAAGTCGATGCCGTTGATGGTCTTTTCCAGCGGCTTTTCGTTCACCTTCAGTTTCTTCACGCTCTCCTTCAGCCATTCTTCGAGATCGTCGCCGAGGCTTTCGATCTCTTTTTCGTTCTCCAGCGTCCAGAAGGCGAGATAGGCGTCTTCGTCAGGAGAAGTGGCCTCGAGCGTGCCATCATCGGCGACCTCGGGTTTCCAGCTCGCGGGGATATCGACGGTGAACCATTCCTTGTCCTCGTCAGGATAGGAGAACTTGGCGGCGAAAGCCGGGACGCTGAGCAGAAAGGCGGTGGCGAGGGTGAGCAGGCGAAGGGAGAGTTTCATGGCGAGCAGCGGTCGTGGGTTATTGGCGGGGCGACTGGAGCAGATTGCGACTGCGCCTGCATGGATGCCAAGCCAAAGAAACGAGCAACCCGGCCTCTGCCAAGTAGCGCCACCGTACCCGGGCTTCGCCGAGCCCGGCTTCAACCGCCAGTTCTGCCTACTGCAACTCGGTAATCTCCACCGCATCCTGCCAGGAAGGCGGGGTGCAGATCGCCTCGACCTGCGGCATGGGCATGCCATCGCTGGAAGCTTGGATCAGCGTCGATTCGCCGTCCGGGACGGTCGAGGGCGCCACCCACAGGGCGTAGTCGGCTTCGCTATCGGTGATCGCGTCGGAGACCAGGCGCGTCATGTCCGTGGAAACGGCAGCGATGGCGCGGGTATGGGTGCCCATCTCGGGGAACACCTGCGGATTCGCGACGACGAAGGCGACGCAGGCGGCCAGCGAGAGCGCGGCGGCGGTCTTGCGGATCACCGGGAAAATCTCGAACCGCGGATGGGCGGTGAGGAGCGTCTGCCGCTGGGTGGCGGTGAGGCACGGAGCGGTGACATCGGCTTCCTGCTCGAAGCCGTATTCGAGCATCTCGGAGTACTCGAGCATCTTGTAGACGTCGTTCCGGCATTCCTCGGAAAAGCCGAGCATCGACTCCACATAGAGCCGTTCACGCGAATCCAGCCCATCGTTCAGGGCATAGTTCGTCAGGTCTTGATCGCTAAGTTTGCCCCTCATGCTGTTTTCGTCAGATAGATGATTTTCTCGTCCTTCTCGTCGCGCTCCATCTTGCCACGGAGGTTGCGCATCGCCGCATTCAGGAGGAAACCGACATTGCCGACGCTGAGGCCGGTGATCTCGGAGATCTCCTGGTAAGAATGGTGGTGCTGGAAGCGCAGGCGCACGACCTCGTGCTGGTTGCGCGGCAGCTCGGCCACGAGCTCCATGAGCCGGGCGATCTGCTCTTTCCGCTCCAGCTCCCCGAGCGGGGTGAGCCCTTCACAGCGCTTCTGCTCGAACTCGGAGGACTCGACGTAGATGTAACGGTCTTCCTTCTTGAGCGACTTGAGCGAGCAATTGCGGCACACCGTGAAGAGCCACTGCGAAAGATGCCCCTCGATCGCCTCCTGCTCCTGATTGTGGAGCCGCATGAAGGTATCCTGGACGATGTCCCGGGCGCGATCCAAGTCCTGCACGATGCTCAGGGCATACTGCAGCAGGGGGCGCTCATAGCGCTCGAGAGCGGTCTGCACCCAGATGGCTTTTTTCTTCTGCTTGGAGGATCCGAACATGTTCAGGCGGGTTCTTTTGACGGGGGTTACGTGGGTGAATAACCCATTCAAGGCGGTTTTGCTGGGAAAAAATGCGGATTTTTGTCAAATTAGCGCAGCCACTGGTCTGCGTAATCGAGCCACGCGGCCCAATCTTCGGTGCTCATGGCGTGTTTTCCGGGGCGCAGAAAGTAGCCTAACCTGCTGGGAATGAGCTTTTTAGGCTCCGGAGCGCCGGTGCCAAGGCCGTCTCCGGCCACGAGGCGATACACGGGGTCGGCAGCTTTGAGCAGCTCGTATTGGCCGGCGGGATTGGCCCACAGATCCTCGGTGGCGGCGGAGACGAGCACCGGGCGCGGGGCGCACAGCGCAATCAGCGCGTGCTGATCGAAGGGAAGGCGGGTGGGTTCGTCGTTGAAGCCCTTGAAGTTGCCGCAAAACCAATGCGGGAACGATTTATTGATCTGCGCCACCGTTTCCACCGTCGGCCGGCCATTGGCCTGCGGCGCGGCCAGCTCGGGCGCGACGCGGCAGGGGGCAGTGCCCCCGCAGCCGGCTTGCGAGGGGATGGCCAGGGCGATGCGCTCATCGAGGGCCGCGGCGAGCAGGGCGGTTTTGCCGTTGCGCGAGTGGCCCACGATGGCGATGCGCTTTGGGTCGATCCGTGGATCGGTAACGAGGTAATCGACGGCGCGCATGAGGCACCAAGCCCAGGCGGCGATGGTGGCGCAGGCGTCGGGTGCGTTTTCGCTCCCGGCGGGGCGAAGGAGCTTCAGCCGCTCGGCGGCGAGCTCGGGATTATCCGGGATGACGTCGCCATTATAGAAAGTGGCGACGCCGTAGCCGCGCTCAATGGCCATCGCGATATTCCAGACCTGCTCCTCCTTGCCGCGGGTGGCCTCGCCCGCCTTGTGCGAGCCCTTCGGGTCGCCGGTGCGCATCCACGCTTCGGGGAGGCGCACCTTCGGGTCGGCGAGCGCTTCATGGTTGCCGTTGAAATTGAGCCCGAGGAAAACCGGCGCGGCTTTGGCTGATTTCGGGAGCACCAGCAGAAGGTGGATCGACGCGCCGGGCGCGCCCCACGAAAGCTCCAGCTCCTTCAGGTGCGCCTTGCCGCCGAGCGCCTCGGGATCCTCGCGCTCGATCTTCGCCGTGATCTTTCCGGGTTTCGGCGGCAGCACGCCATACTCGTAGTGCTGAATGAGCCGCTCCAGCTCCGGCGCGCGCTTGGCCTTCCACTCCTCCGCGGTGGCGATGCGCTGGCCGCTGGAAAGGGTCAGCGCATCCGGCAATTCCTTCACGATCGGCAGCTCATTTGGCGGGGGAAGCTCGGCGGCAGCGGCGGGGAGAGACATGAGCAGGAAGAGCCAGGGGCGGGCAGAGGGAAACATCGCCGCATTCTTGGCGAACCGCGGCCGGAGGCAAGGTTTCCGCGTCGTATCCAGCCAAGGGGCGATCGGCTCTATAAAGCCGGGTCCTACGAAGCGGGGCGGGCGTCTCAACTGCTCGATTCTTCGCCAGCCGAGTGCCATCTCCACTCAGGGCGAAGGCCTGCTAAAGCGGGGGGCGCTCCATGCCGGTGACCAGGAAAGCGGCGGCGCCGGCGGCAAGGAGCGCGAGAATGCCGACGGCGAGGAGGGCGACGGAGGTGCTGTCCTTTTCCTTCTTTTTCTTCTGGAAAGGGGAGGCGTTGGTGAAATCCGCGGGGGCGATGCTGGTGGAGGCCGGCGCGAGCGCGGGCTCGGACTCGGTGGGCATCGGCTGCTGTTCGCCCATTTCCTGGGTGAGGTAGGCGATGGGGACGCTGCCGAAGAGCAGGCGATCGCCAGGGCTCAGGCGCATCTCGACCTCGGCCTCGACCACCTGGCCATTGAGGCGGGTGCCGTTCGTGGAGCCCAAGTCCTTCAGGATGTAGGTGCCCTCGCGCGAGGTGAGCTCGGCGTGATGGCTGGAGACGGAGGCATCCTCGATCTGGATCGCGTTATCGGACACGCGGCCGACGGTTACGACGTCGTCGGTGAGCTCGTGGGTGGCCTCGGGGCCGTCGGGGAGAGAAACGACAAGTCTGGGCATGGGAGAGGGGAGGCTAGCGGCAAGATGCGGCGGGTTCAAACAATTTGAAGACCGAGTCAAAATCAGTGACGCCGGCGCTTTTCGCGGCGGTAACGCTCCCAGCGGGGAACGACGGGGTAGGGCGCCCGGTGGCTGAAGTACTCGAGAGCCAGCGCGCCGTAGGCGACCATGAAGCCCATCACCAAACTCACCGTCACCAGGGAGAAAGTCTGCACGTAGGACTGGAGACCGGCCTCGGTGCTTCGGAGCTCCCAGATAATCCCGCGGCCGAGCTCTGGCAGATCCTTTCGGACGAGGCCGGCGGCGGAGAGATGCAGGGTGCGCTCCCTATTGCTTGCAACATCGAAAATGCGCGCCTCCGTTTCCGAAAGGTCGCCAATCTCATACTCGCGATTGGCGATCAGGATGGTTTCCCCGAGCGAAAAGGGGCGCGGAGGCATGGAGCCATCAAAGGAGCCAAACACGCCGAGGGCGCCGTCCACTCGCAGAGATTCTTGCAGGCCCAGCTCGCGCCGCCAGTTGCCGCGTTGGATTTTGAGCGTCGGATTCGCGGGGCTGGCGGCCAGCTCGAATTGGTAGCCGCGAAACGAGGCGCTTTTCTGCAGCTGAATCGTCTCCGACGCCCGCGGGGCTTCGGTCCCAGACAAGCGGAGCTTTTGCCAGTCGGGCTCGGACCAGAAGTCCACCACGTATTCACCGGGCACCGGCGAGCGAAAGGTCAGCGTGTCCGTTGTGGGGAGGAAGGCGTCGTAGGTAAGTTGCGCGGTGGCGGCGGGCGCGAGAAGCAACAGAGCCAGCCAGGACGCGGCACCGGTTCGTGGGGACACGGGCCTATCGGTGCAGGGAAAGCGGCACGAAAGCAAGATGCGGGGCGGGCCGCTTTGCTATGCGCGCCCCTTCCGTCGCCAGTGGCGCTCCCAGCGCGGCACCTTCGGGTAGATCGCACGCTGCCCCAAGTACTCGAGCAGGATACAGCCGTACACGAGCGTAAGGTGGAAGAGGAGAAGCGAACACCACCCGAGCATGTTCAGGCCATCGATTCTCAGTTCCCGCATCGCCCGATAATGGTGCATCATCTGCACACCCGCGGAAATGCGGAGATCCTCGTGATCCAGGCGCAAGCGACCAATTTGCGAGAGAGGGACGGTGCTTTCCCGGTTTTGCTCCAAGTCGACCAGAACTGCCTTGGATTCCGTGAAGTCTCGCGCCTCGTACTTGCGCCCGCGATCGGTGAAGGTCGCGCCCGGCCAGAGCACGTACTCTGCTCCATCCGGCGCGGTAAGGAGGCCGTCCGCGTTGAAAATCTCGACGGTTTCCATGAGGCGCAGCTGGTGCCGCCAGGAGGAGCGCTGGACCTTCAAAATCGGGACTTGTTCCGTGCCGGTGACCTCGAATTGAAAGCCGCGATAGGCATGCTCGTTCTCCAAGAGCAGGTTGTGCCGTTCCGGCGGGCGCGTCCGCGACTCGAAGCTGCGCGGAAGGTAACGGTAACCGCGCGGGAGGCGCCGGCGATGACTGACCTCCACATGGAGCTTCCCCTGGTACCCTCGGTAGAAAGTGATGCTCTCGGAAAGCGGCTGAAACTCGTCGTACGTGAATTGCGCGGGCGCCGCCTGGGCGAAAAGGTGCAAGGCCAATGCCGCCGTGAAGAAGACTCGGGGGGACACGCGCCAAATAGAGGCAAGGCCGAGCGGAAAACAACAGCGGAAAACAACGGGGGCGGGCGATGTGGAATTTGCCGCATCTCGCACCTTCCATCCGTGCGGACCTTTGCTAGCATCCCGCGCCGTGCGCTGCCGCTTGCTGCTGATTTTTCTTTTTTTCGCCATCGCTGTGGGCGCGGGGAAACGCGGCTATGCGCAGCAGCAGGCGGGGGCGCCGCCGATTTCGGATGAGGAGCGAAAGCGGCAGTTTTTGAAGGCGCGCGAGGAGATGCGCACGGTGCCGGCGACTCCGCCGCCGAGCTTCACGCCGGCGCCGAAACCGAAGCCGAAGCCGCGCCAGATCATGACGCCCGCACCGGCCACGCCGACGCCAAAGCCCGCGACACCGACGCCGAAGCCGGCAACGCCCAGGCCGACACCGGAGCCGCGAAAGCCGGAGCCGGCACCGCCGCGCCCGCGGGAGAGCGTCCCGAAAGTGACGCCGCCGCCGGTGACGCCCGCGCCTATCCGCGTGACGCCCGCGCCCGCGCCGGTGACGGTGGAAAAATCGGGCGTGGAGAAGGAGGAGGGGCTCGAGCCTTCCTCCGGCGGAAGCGGCTGGTTTACGAAGTGGAAGTACTTATCGAAATCGGTGCGCCAGGAGATCGACCGGGCGCCGGTGCAGAAGCGGCGGTGGCGCTACATCGTGGTGCACAATTCCGGCACGCGGCAGGGGAACGCGAAAGCGTTCGAGTATTACCACAAGCACGTGCGCAAAATGCAGAACGGCCTGGCGTACCATTTCGTGATCGGCAACGGCTCCTCGTCGGGCAATGGGCAGGTGGAGATCGGGAACCGGTGGCGGCGGCAGATCAATGGCGGCCACGTCCATAGCGATTACTTGAACAACATCGCGCTGGGGATTTGCCTGGTGGGCGATTACAACCGCGACCGGCCGACGGAAAAGCAACTCGCCTCGCTGGACGAGCTGATCCGGTACTTGCGCCAGCGGGTGGGACGGATCGACCGCCAAAACGCGATCGTGCGCGCGCACCGGCAGATCAACCCACCGCGGTGGCCGACGGATTGCCCGGGCGATCGGTTTCCGTATTCGTATTTGCGGAAGTACGATTGAGCCTTATGGCGCGCCCGCGCCGGAGCCGGTCGCCTGCCGCCACGAGTAGTCGAAGATGGCGTCGAACTCGATCCTTTGCACGCGCCCGAGCTGCGGCTCCGTTTCGGCGCCGAAGCGGGCTTGCTCGCATTCGCCGGTGAAGAGGTACGGGTCCCAATCGGGCTGGCGCGCGGCGAGGTCCCACTCCTCGCCGGCCGCCCGGTGGAGGCGGGGGAAGAAGGGGAGCTTGCCGGCGCGGCGGAACCAATAACGGGCGTTGTCGAAATCGCCTTCGCGCCGGTGCATCATCCCGTGCCAATACGAGCCGAGGTCGCCTTTCTCGTCCTGAAAAATCCGGTGGGCGGGGTCGAGCGCGTCGATGGCGTAGAAGAGTGCGCCGCGCACCATTTCGGCGGCGCCTTTGTTTGGCGCGGTGCGCTCGCCGAGGATGGCGGATTCTTCCGCTTCGCGGATTTTTCGCAGGACGTCCCAGCTCTGCGGCTCTTTCGGGCAGAGCTTTGCGAGGAGGTTGGGCTGGAGCAGCAGGCGATCGATGAAATCGGAGTAGTGCACCGGCTTGTGCTGCCGCGCTACTCGTGCGCTTCGAGGAAGCCCTCGAGCTGCCGGATGCGCGTGGGGTGGCGCATCTTGCGCAGCGCCTTGGCCTCGATCTGGCGGATGCGCTCGCGGGTGACCTTGAACTGCCGGCCCACTTCCTCGAGCGTGCGGCTGTAGCCGTCCACCAGGCCGAAGCGCTGCTCGAGCACCTGGCGCTCGCGCTCGGTGAGGCGTGTCGAGCACGTCGCTGAATCTTCTCCTTGAGGAGGATGATCGCGGTCATGTCGCGACGGGTTCTCGGCGCGCCTTGTCCTCGATGAAATCGCCGAAGCTGGTGTCGTCGCTGTCGCCGACGGGCGATCTGGAGCGAGATGGGCTGCTGCGCCATCTTGAGCACGGCGCGGACGCGCTCGACCGGGAGCTGGATTTCGTCGGCGACTTCCTCCGGGCGTGGGCTCGCGGCCGTAATCCTGCACGAGCTGCTTCTGCACGCGCATCAGCTTGTTGATCGTCTCGATCATGTGCACCGGGATGCGGATGGTGCGGGCCTGATCGGCGATGGAGCGGGTGATGGCCTGGCGAATCCACCACGTGGCGTAGGTGGAGAACTTGTAGCCGCGGCGATACTCGAATTTCTCGACCGCCTTCATCAGGCCCATGTTGCCTTCCTGGATCAGGTCGAGGAAGGAGAGGCCGCGGTTCGTGTATTTCTTGGCGATGGAAATGACGAGGCGCAGGTTGGCCTCGACCATCTCGGTCTTGGCCTTGAGCGCCTTGCTGCAGCCAGATCTTGAGGTCCTGGTACTCGGCCGACGAATTCCTCGGGGCTCAGCCACATGCGCATCTGCGCTCCTTGAGCTTCGCGGCGTAGTCGATCGGCGGTGCGCGGCGTGATGGCCGTCGGCTTGCTGCTGGCTTTCTTCGGCTTGTGCAGTTCGCTGCGTCGACTGCGTGGATCAGGCGATGTGCTTCGTCGGCGAGATGCACGAATTCCTCGGTGACCTTCTGCTTGAAGAAAAACTTCGGGTAAATCCGCTGCACGCGCGTCGTGCGCTTTCTTGAAGTCGTGGTAGCGACTTCGTCTCGTGGTTCTTCCCGCCGTGCGCCGACGTAATTCTTGTACGCGCGATCGCGCATTGTGCCGCGGCGTGCTCGAGCTGCGCGCAGAGCTTCGGCAGACGCCTTCATGTAGCGCTCGCGGCTCTCGATTTTCTTGTCGAGGATCACGCGGTCGAAACGCTCGCGGCCTTCCTGCAGCTTCTGCGCGAGGTCGAGGTAGGCGCGCGCGATGAAGCCGAAACGGTTGATGTGCTTCTGCACGTTGAGCTCGGCTTCCTCGATGCGCTTGGAAATCTCCACCTCCTGCTCGCGGGTGAGCAGCGGCACCTGGCCCATCTGCTTCAGATACATCCGCACCGGGTCGTCGAGGATGTCGAGCGTTGCCTCGGGCTTTTCCTCTTCCTCCTCCGTCCTCGCTGTCCTTCTTGCCGTCCTTGTAGCGGTCGACGTCGGAGGCATCGATGATCTCGATCTCCATGCTCGCGGAGGCGGCCCATGATCGTCTCCATCTCGTCCGGATCGTTGAGCTGTCTCGGGCAGCGCCTCGTTGAGATCGTCGAAAGTGAGGTAGCCCTGCTCCTTGGCGAGGCGGATGAGCTCCGCGCAGCTTTTCCTGCACCTCGGGCTGATCGATCACGCTGATGGGCGCGCCGGCCACGGGCACCACAACAGGCGCGGGCGCCGGGCTCTCGGGCGTTTTGCCGTTGCCATTCTTGCTCGCGGGCGTGGCGGCGGCCGCTTTCGGAGCGCTCTTCCCATTCTTCGCGGGCTTATTGACCGCGGATTTCTCTTCCTTGACGCTATTCTTTTCGGTTTTTTCGGACTTGGCCTTCTTGGAGCTGGTCGGCTGGGCTTTGGAGGTGGCGGAGGCGGATTTCGGAGAGGACTTCTTGGTCGGTTTGAGCATACCGGGCGGTTCGATGTTAATCCCCACCCGGACATGGGTGGATTCCTCGAATTTTGCTAGAGGGGCGGGGACAAAGGCCGCGCAATATTCAGAAGGGCTTTCTGTTGGTCAAGGATTTCTTTGTTCAAACGTAAAGTCTCCTCCAAGGGCAGGTTAGGTGCCCGTAAGCTGGCCTGGAGCGACTCCACGTGCTTCCGGAGCTGGCGCCGGGCGATGTCGTTCCAGCAATCGGCGGCAATGATCTCGGGATTGAGCGGCGGCTTGCGCTCCAGCAACTCGGAGACGGCGGCTTCCTCCCCCGGCTCCAGCGTGGTGAGGAAGGCGTTGATCGAGCCGCGGGCGTTGCCCTCCAGGTCGAGCGGCGCCTCCAGCAATTTCACGAGCAAGGCGGCTTCCTCCTCGCGGGCCAGGAGTCCGCGCCATTCCGTCTTCAGCAGCCACTCGCGGGCCTGCGCGCTGTGCAGGGCGGTAAGCGCGAGGAGCGAGAGGGTGGGGTCGCTGATGCGCACCGGCGGGGCAGGGGAGTCGGCCGGCTCCTCCTCGGCCCCGGCGCGGGGCTTGGCTTTCTCCACGGCGCGGCCGAATTCCTTGAGAGAAAGTCCCAGGCGGACGGTGGCTTTATTGATGACGCCTTCGCGGAGGAGGGGGTCGCTCACCAAGGCCACCCAGCCGGCGAGCTTGCGCGCGGCGTTGGCACGCCCGCGCGGCGACTCGAAATCGGGCGCGGCGGCGAGGCGGTCGAGCTGGAAATCGAAGAAATCCTTGGCCTGCTCGATGCGCTGGAGAAAGGCGGCCGCGCCTTCGCCTCGGATGAGCGAATCGGGGTCCTGGCCCGGCGGCATCGCGGCGAGCCGCACAGCGAGCCCCTCCGCGAGGAGCGAGGCGAGCGAGCGCTCCGCGGCTTTTTCGCCGGCGGCATCGGCATCGAAACAGAGCACCACCTCTTCCACGTAGCGCTTCAGGATGCGCGCCTGTTTATCGGTGAAGGCGGTGCCTTGCGGGGCGATCGCGTGCTGCACGCCGGCTTCGAACGCGGTGATCAGGTCGAGCTGGCCTTCGCAAACGATCGCGGTTTTTTTGTCGATGAGGGCGCGTTTGGTGCGGTGGAGACCGAAGAGCACGGCGCCTTTGGTGAAGAGCGGCGTCTCGGGCGAGTTAACGTATTTAGCGGCTTTCGGGTTCGCCTCCAAGGTGCGGCCGGAGAAGGCGATGACTTCGCCGAGGTCGTTGCAGATGGGGAACATCACGCGATGGCGGAAGCGATCGTAGGTGCGTGTTTCGCCCCGGCCGCCGCTCTCCTCGTCCGGCTCGCGCACGGTGATGAGCCCGCTTTTGGTGAGCTCCTCGCGCGAATACCCCTCGCCGCTCGCCCAAGTGAGAAACGCGTCCCACGCCTCGGGGGCGTAGCCGATTTTCCAACTGCGCGCGACCTCCGAGCCGATCCCGCGGCTCTTCAGATATTGGCGGGCGGCATCGCCCCCTTTCGATTTCATGAGGCGCATGTGAAACCAGTCCGCGGCGGCGGCGTGCAGCGCGAGGAGGCGCTTGCGGAGGCTCACCTTCGCAAAATCCTCGGGGCTCAGCTCCTCCTCGATCAGCCGAATGCCCGCGCGCTCGGCCAGGCGGCGCGCCGCGGTGATGAAATCGACGTGCTCGTAATCCATCACGAAGCGGAAGACCGTCCCGCCCGCGCCGCAGCCGAAGCATTTGAAAATCTGGCGCGCGGGATTGACGGTGAAGGAAGGCGAGCGTTCCTGGTGAAACGGGCAGAGCGCCTTGAACGTCCCACCCGCGCGTTTCAGCGGAAAATAGCCGCCGATCACCTCGACGATATCGTTGGCAGCCGCGATCTGCTCGATGATGTCTTCGGAGAGGCGCGGCATGGGGGTGTTTTAGGCGCGAAGCGGGAGCGCGGCAAGGTGCGGCGCCATCCATTCACCCCGCCAGCAGCGCTGTCACTTCTTCGTCCGAAGTCTGGCGAAAATCTTCGTAGAACTGCCCGACCGAAGTGAAATCGAGCGGCTCGTAGGGGCAGATTACTTCCTCCGCCAAGCCCCGCAGCTTCGCGCAGGTCGCGGGCGGGCCCACCGGGATCGCGACGACGGTCTTCGCGACACCGAGTCTGCGCAAGGCAATCACGCCCGCGCTCATCGAGGCGCCGGTGGCGAGGCCATCGTCCACCAGGATCACCGTCTTCTTCGCGAGGTCGAGCGGGGGTCGGTCGCCGCGATAGGCTCGCTCACCCCGGGCGAGCTCTTCCGCCTCGCGCGCCACCACGGCGCCCACTTCCAGGCGGCTGCAATTCAGCTCCGCGAGGATTTCCACATTCAGCACCTGCACCCCCCCGGAAGCGATCGCGCCGATGGCCAGCTCTTCGTTTCCGGGGCAGCCAAGCTTGCGAACCACGAAGACATCCAGCGGCAGATCGAGCAGGTGCGCGACTTCCGCCGCGACGGGCACGCCGCCACGGGGCAGCGCCAGCACCACCGTGGCTGGCCGGCGCGCGTACGCCCCCAGCCGATGGGCCAGCACCTGGCCCGCCGCGCGGCGATCTGCGAAAAGCATACCAAGGGGTAAATCGAGGCTCAGGATGGGTTAGCGCCTGCCCCGAGTAAAGCCATCCGCGCCCCGAGCGGCGAATCCGGGTAAACCCATGTACGAGCCCCAGCCGATCGAGAATCACGCCGTGATCGGCGATCTCCACTCGGTGGCGCTCGTCGCGCTCGATGGCGCGATCGATTTCATGTGCTTCCCGCGCTTCGATTCGCCCTCGATTTTCGCGGCGCTGCTCGATCCCGAGCGGGGTGGCCGTTTCCAAATCGCGCCCGAGCTCGACCACGCGAAGCGCAAGCAGCTCTATCTCCCGGATTCGAATATCGTGCTGACCCGTTTCCTCTCGCCGGACGGCGTGGCGGAAATCTCGGATTTCATGCCGGTGGAAGAGGCCACCGCGGCGCACAATCTCGTGCGGCGGGTGAAATGTGTGCGCGGCGAAATTCGCTTCCGCATGGTCTTCGAGCCGCGCTTCGATTACGGCCGGCTGGACCACACTTGCGAGCGCGAGGGCGAGAACCTGCTCTTCCGCTGCAGCGGCCCGGACGGGCTCGTGCTCCGCTTGCGCAGCGCGGCGCCGCTTACGATCGAAAACGGCGCGGCGGTGGCCACCTTCACCCTCGCGGCGAATCAATCGATGGCCTTCATCATGGAAGACGCGCGCGAAGACCTTGGCTGCAACACCGGCGAGTACGTCGCGCGGAGTTTCAAGGATACGATGAATTTCTGGCGCAACTGGCTGAGCCATTGCACCTATACCGGGCGGTGGCGCGAGATGGTGCATCGCTCCGCGCTCACGCTCAAACTGCTCGTCTCGCAGGAGCACGGCTCCCTGATCGCCGCGCCCACCTTTGGCCTGCCGGAGGTGATCGGCGGCGGGCGCAACTGGGACTATCGCTACACGTGGATTCGCGACGCTTCCTTCACGATCTATGCGCTGCTGCGGCTCGGCTATACGGAGGAGGCGGCTGCCTTCAATCGGTGGATCGAGCAGCGCTGCCATGAGTGCGGGTCCGATGGCTCGCTGCAAATCATGTACGGGCTCGATGGCCGCCACGATCTGACCGAGCAGGAGCTGCCGCACCTCCGCGGCTTCCGCGACTCCCGGCCGGTGCGGATCGGCAATGCCGCGTACAGCCAGCTCCAATTGGATATTCACGGCGAGCTGATCGATTCGGTTTATCTCTATGACAAATGGGGCGAGCCGATCTCGCACGATCTCTGGCGCGACCTCGTGCGGCTGATCGATTGGGTCTGCCAAAACTGGCAGCGGCCCGACGAGGGCATCTGGGAAGTGCGCGGCGGGCAGCAGCAGTTTCTCTATTCGCGGCTGATGTGCTGGGTGGCGATCGATCGCGGGCTCCGCATCGCGCGCAAGCACTCCTTTCCCGCGCCGCGCGCGCGCTGGAGCGAAGTGCGCGACGCCATCTACCACGACATCTACGAGAATTTCTGGGATGACCAGCGCGGCACGTTCCTCCAGCGCAAAGGCTCGCCCGCCGTCGATGCCGCCACGCTGCTGATGCCGCTGGTGAAATTCATCAGCCCCACCGATCCGCGCTGGCTTTCCACGCAAAAAGTCATCGAGCAGGAGCTGGTGGAGGATTCGCTGGTGCACCGTTACCGCCTGCACAACGCCGCGCCCGATGGCTTCCAGGGCGCCGAAGGGACCTTCAGCATGTGTACCTTTTGGTACACCGAATGCCTGGCCCGCTCCGGCGACCTCCAGCAGGGCCGCTTCATCTTCGACAAGATGCTCGGCTACGCCAATCACGTGGGCCTCTACGCCGAGCAACTCGGCCCCGAAGGCGAGCACCTCGGCAATTTTCCGCAGGCCTTCACGCACCTCGGCCTGATCAGTGCCGCGTATGCGCTGGATAAGCGGCTGAGCGCGAAGCGGCAGTAAGTGCCCTCCCGGCCGTGGCGGACCAAGTTCGCATCCTCCTGGGCTTATGAGCTAAGGAAAAACCGCACCGCGCTCGAGCCTCGGCGCGCGAATTGGTTTTATGAGTTCCTCCTCAAACCCGGCGATTTCGTCTGAACCCGACCACGATGGCTGGTGGACGCGGGACCGCTTGCTGGTGCTTGTCCTCGGCGCGGTGACGGTCCTGCTGCTCTGGCTTTGCTACCGGCTCGCGCAGCCTTTCCTGCCGGCGTTGGCCTGGGCGGTGGCGCTCGCGGTGGTGGCGCATCCGGTCCACGCATGGTTCGAGCGGCGTTTCAAGAAGCCGGGGCTCGCCGCGGGCCTCGCCGTGGCCCTGGTGGCGGTGGCGATTGTCGGGCCGATGGCCTGGGTCGGGCATCAGGTCGCCGCCGAAGCGGCGCGCCTCTCGCAAAGTGTGCAGTCCGGCGAGGCGCAAAAGAAATGGGAGGAAACTCTCCAAAAAGTCCCCCAGCTTCAGCCCGCCCAGCAGTGGGCGCAGGAGCAGTTGAAGGAAGGCCAGCCGCTGCAAGACAGCCTCGGCACGGTGAAGGGGTTTGTCACCGGCTCCGTCGGGGTGGCCCTCCAACTCCTGGTCACGCTCTTCTTTCTCTTTTTCCTCTTCCGCGACCGCCGCAAGGCCCTCGGCACGGTGCGCTCCATGGTGCCTCTTTCGGAAGGCGAAACGGACGAAATTTTCAAGCGCGTCGGCGATACGATCCACGCGAGCATCTACGGCACGCTCGTGGTGGCGGCGGTGCAGGGCGCCCTCGGCGGCCTGATGTTCTGGTGGCTGGGGCTGCCGGCGCCGCTGCTCTGGGGCATGGTCATGGCGCTTCTCGCGGTGGTTCCCGTGCTCGGTGCATTTGTGATCTGGGTCCCTGCCGCCATTTTCCTGGCCATCAGCGGCCACCCTGGAAAAGCGCTCCTGCTGACGGCTTGGGGCACCGTGGTCATCGGTCTCATCGATAATCTCCTTTACCCCTTCCTCGTCGGCGACCGGCTGCGGCTGCACACAGCGGTGGTCTTTGTGGCGATCGTGGGAGGGTTGGCCCTGTTCGGCGGATTGGGGTTGGTCCTGGGCCCGGTCATCCTGGCGCTTACGAAGGCGCTGGTGGAAATCTGGCGCCGGCGCACCCGCGGCGGCCGGCCGGCGGAAGAGGCGGTGGCGAAAACCTGAGGCTGGGCGCCGCATGGCGTGGCCCGGAAAATTTTCAAAAATCTCCGCGCTTTTTCCCGCCGGACCGGGTTATCGGTGGGGAGCGCGCGACGCCGCCGAGGGTCTTCCAAATTGGGTTGCGTTTTCTCGCGTTCGATGCTACAAACCGCGCACCCTAACCGTGACTCTCGCCGATATCAGTTTTGAATGTTCGACCTGTAGCCAGCATCTGGTGGTGGATGCCATGGCGGCGGGGACCAAAGTGCACTGTCCGATGTGCCAGCACGAGCTGCTCATCCCAGGCAGCAGCTCGCGCAGCCGGAGATCGCCGCGCACCGAGCGGGTTGATCGGCACGAGCATCATCAACCGGAGTTTCGCCACGATCACCATCAGGCGGAGTATCGCGATGCGGAGACCAATCCGCTCCAGCGCGAGCTCGCCGGCGCCAATCTGCTCACCGAACGGCTCGAGCGCGAGTTGGAGACCGCCCAAGGCGAGCTGAAGGTGCTGCGCCAGGAGCGCGACCGCGCCGCCGCCGCCCAAGCGCAGACCTCCGCCGAGCTGAAGCGGCTCCAGGCCGAGAATGCCGCGGCCAGCGCGCAATGGGCCGCTGAGTTCAAGCGGCTGCAGACGGAGAATGCCGCCACCCTTTCCCAAGTCTCGGCCGAGTTGCAACGGCTCCGCACGGAGAATGCCGCCGCCTTGGCGGAGTGGGAGCGCACCGACATCGAAGCGACCGCGCTTCGCGAGGAAGTGGCCGGCTTGGAGACGGCCCGTAGCGAAGCGGCCCACGCCGCCGCGCAGGCGATCCGGAAAATGGACGCCGCCGTGGCCGAGAAGGCCGCGATCGAGGAAACTTTCGAGATTAGCCGCCGCCGCGTGGATGCGCTGGAGGTGCAGCTCGCCGCCCGCGAACGCGAGGTGGAGGAGCGCGTTTCGACTTACGAGCTGCTGAAACTGGAGCTGGCCGATGCCGAGGAGACGCTCGTGCAGGCGCAGATGGATCTTGAGGTGGCGCGCGCCGGGGCCGAGCAGAAAAAAAGGTTCGAGGCCAAACTCGAGGAGACCAAGGCGCGGCTGAAAACCGCGGAGGCGTCCTGCGAATCGCTTTCCCGCACCTGCGAAGAGATGGCCGCCGAGACCCGCGCGTTGAAGGAAGGCCTGCGCGAATCGACGACCGGCCGGGAGCTGGTGGAATTGCGCGACAAGCTGCGCGAGGTGGAAGACGCCCGCGCCACCGCTTCCCGTCTGCAAACCGAGGCCGAAGCCGACTGCGCCAAGGTCCGCTCGCAGCAGGAGCGCCTGCAGAAAAATCTCGATGCCCTGCTCCAGCGCTGCCAGGAAGCCGAGCAGCGCGCCGAAGCCGCCTCCGACGCGAAAATCGAAGACGATCGCGAAGTCCTGCGCGGGATCATCGAGCGCCAGAAAACCGAGATGTCCGATCGGCACGCGGAGTTGGTCCGCCTGCGCCGCGCGCGCCTGGCGCTCCGGCTTGCCTACGCGGTGGTGGGTTTGGTTTCCCTCGTCGTCGTGGCGATCGGCGTGAAGTTCGTGCAGCACGCGCTGTAGGAGCCGGCCGGGCTAGAACTGAAAGTAGATGAACGGCTTGTAGCGCGCCGGGACGAAGACCAGGGCGGCGGCGAAGCCAATGCCCAGCAGCGCGGCGAAGGCCCAATACGGGATCCGTTTCCACCAAGTGCTGAGCCAGCGGCGGTAGTTCGCGTAATGGATGAGCGCGAGGACGGCGAAGACCCAGAGGCAGTGGATGGTGAAGGTCTTCGTGCCGTCGGCCTGGAAGAGGCAGATGGCTTTGAGCACCTGGCCGGAGACCTGGGTGCTGGAGAGCACGAGCTGCCTGGTGGCCGGATCGTAGACATCCAGCGCGCGCACGAAGACCAGCGTGACCGTGAAGGTGTAGAAGGTGATCGGCACTCCCACGCAGTGCATGAACTGCTTGAAGCGGGCGCCCCGGTTTTCCGTCGCTTCCAGCCAGTAGCGATGAAAGGTGAGGCCGAGCCCGTTGATTGCTCCCCAGAAAACGAAATTCCACGAAGCGCCGTGCCAGAGGCCGCCGGTCAGCATCGTGATCATCAGGTTCCGGAAAGCGAAGAGCTTGCTGCCGCGATTACCCCCGAGGGGGATGTACACGTAATCGCGCAGCCAGGTGGCGAGCGAGACGTGCCACCGCCGCCAGAAATCCGCGAGGTTCGGCGAGAAGAGGGGGTAATCGAAATTGAGCGTCAGCTCGTACCCGAGCAGCCGGGAGCACGCGATCGCCATATCGGTATACCCGCTGAAGTCGCAGTACACCTGCATGGTGTAAAAGATCGAGGCGATGAAGCTGGCGTAGAGGTCGTAGCTCGACGGCGACGCGTAGTAGGCATCGACGACGGGTGCGAGGTTGTCGGAGATGCATGCCTTCTTGAGGAAGCCGATGAAAAAGAGCGCCAGGCAGCCGCGCACGTACACATTGCCGAACTCGCGCTTCGTAAACACCTGCGGCAGGAAGGTGATCGCGCGCACGATCGGGCCCGCGACGAGCTGCGGGAAAAACGAGATGAAGAAGGCCAGGTCGAGGAACTTCCGCGCCGGCTCGAGCCGCCCGCGATACACGTCGATCGAGTAGCTCATCGACTGGAACGTGTAGAAGCTGATCCCGTACGGCAGGAAGATGTTCAGCGTATGCTTGCTGGTCGGCAGCCCCAGCCAGGTGAGCATGTGATGGATGGAGTCGAGGCCGAAATTCGCGTACTTGAAAAAGCCGAGCACGCCGAGATTCACGAAGAGTGAAACGAGCAGCCAGCCACGCCGGCGGGCCTGCGTCTTCGCATCCCCGATGCCGAGGCCCACCACGTAGTCCATGATCGTGGAGCCCCAGAGCACGAAGGGAAACCACCAGCCGGTGGGCAGCGGCTGATGATCGCGCAGCTTCTCGTAAAAGGTCCACGGCGGGAAGGTCTCGGCCGCCGCGCTATCCGGCCCCGCGAGGAAGAGGCAGGCATAGAAGAAATGGCTGCAGAGGAGCAGCCAGATTTTGCGGCTCGTGTTCGTCCGCAGCGCCCAATGCACGCAGAAGACGATCAGGAAAAAAACGAAGAAGCGAAATTGGACGAAGAGCATCGGGGGAGCGGGAAGAGGTGGCGCGTTCGATCAGTGTTGCGGTTTGCCTTTCATCGCCGCGAGCCATTGCTCGACGAGCAGCCGGGTGAAGATTTCCGAGCCTGCGGTGTTCAGGTGATCCACATCGAGCCGATGGCGATTATCGAAGAGCTCTGGAAATTTCTTCGGATCGTTGAAATCGAGCGCCACCGTCTTCGCCACGCGCTCGGGCCGGGGGAAGAAGAGCCGCTTGCCGCCGCGGGGTGGCAACACCAGTACCGGCGTGGCGCCGAGCCGCTCCACCCTGGCGATCATGGCCTCGAGGGCGGACTGGCTCACCTCGTCGCTCGGATCGAGCGGCGCCGGCTTCACGAGCCGTTCGGCGCGCTCCTTTTCAAACTGGGCCTGGAAATGCGGGATCATCCCCTCGCCGCGCCCGGTGGGCCGCCAGCCGGAAAGATCCTTGCCGAGATTATTCACAAGCGTGCGGCGCCAATCGACCGGGTAGGAAACGAGTTGCTGCGCGAGAAAATCACCCTTTCCAAGATTGGACATCTCGCGGATGAAGAGGCCCAGGTGATCGGAAAAATCCGCCAGCGGCTCGCGCAGATCGCGCCAGAGGCGGTCCAGGCTGCGGCGCTTGCCGCCGGATTTCAAGTACGTGGCGCGCTGCCAGACCAGCTTCAGCCGCGGCCAATCGTGCCAATACTGCGCGCGCACCGTCCCGCGCAGGTCGTCGTCGATGCGTGGGCGGATGTCATTGATCTCGATGAAGACCCAGCGCAGCCGTTGCGGGCGCGCGGCGAGGAGTTGCTCGAAGAAGTATGTATCCTCCGGCGGGCGCATGCCGGCCACCCCGGCATTGAACGATTTCGTCGGCTGGCCCGCGGCCGCGGTGAGGCGATCGAACATCGCCGGGATGACCTGGTGGTTGATCCGGCTGGAGCCGACGAAGAGCGTGTCGTAGTCGTCGGCGTGCTCGAGGAAATGCGCGCGCTTCGCATGCACATCCGGGATCTCGGGAAACGGGAAGATGCCACGGATGAAGAGGCACGCGCCGATGAACGACACCGCCAGGACGAGCGTGCCCACCACCAGGCGTGTGGTCCGGGCCTTGTTCATGGCGGTGGCAGATCGAGTGGCTTCATGGGCGGGCGGCGCGCGCGGGAAGCCCGCCGTCGATGGGCCGGATTTTCAACGTACGCATGTGCAGTGCAACACAAACGACGCGCCACCGCGCGCGGCTCGCGATCAACCGAATTGGCGCCGTGCACATGCGCCGCCGCGCGCAAATCCCGCTTCCCTTTCCACGATCCGTGCGTAGCGTCAGCGCGATGAGAAAGCGGGCGTCCGCGCACAGCAAAAAAGGGAAGGCGAAGGCCGCGCCGCAGCGTCCGCGCAGTGCCGCGCTCGTCATCGTCGATGAGGGGCCGATCCGCGCGGAGGCGCTCGAGAGCTATCACCGGCTGGAGAAGCAGCTCGTGGAATCGCGCACCGAGCTGGAGGCCTTCGAGGCGGGCGATCTGCCGGCGTACCAGCGCTGGGAGGCGAAAGTGTTCGGCACGCTCCTCACCGAGCTGCGTAACACCACGCAGGAGCTCGATAAGCAAAACCTCGTGCTCCGCGCGATTGATGAGGAAGTTTTCTGGACCGGCTGCACCGATCTCACCGCCTACCGCCGCGTGATGAAGGCGCTCACCGATCCGGAACCGGAGCCCGCGCCGAACGATGACCCGACCGACTTCGATCCCGCCGAGGATTTTGGCCCCGACGAACCGGGCTTCGCGCCCGAGGGCGACAAGATGTTTGGCGAAACCGATTTGCCGCCCGGCTTCACCGCCGCGGATTTCGACCGCATGCCGCCGCGCGAGAAGCGCAATTTCCGCGACTTCTACGAGCAGACCGCGGAGCTCTTCGAGATCATGACCGGCCGGGTGGCGCCGAATCTCGACGAAGTGCTGCGCGAAGACCGCGCGCGCCGCCGCGGCGGTAATGGCGCGCAGGCCGGCCCGGCGCCGCGCGAGCACCAGCCCCCGCCCGTCGCGCCGGAAGTGCAGCGCACGGAAGATCGCGTGAAGGAGCTTTATCGCGCGCTCGTTCGCCAGTTGCACCCGGATTGCCGCCCGCACCAGACCGCGCGCGATCGCGAGCTTTGGCACCAGCTTCAGACCGCCTATCGCAAGCGCGACCTCGAGCTCATGGAAGCCATCGCTGGCCGCGTCGAGCTCGGCCTGAATGGCAGCGCCACCAGCCTGCCCGTGCAGATTCTCCTGCGCCTCACGCGCGACCTTTACGAGGCGCTCCGCGGCCTGCGCAAGCAGCTCACCGCCGCGAAGCAGAATCCCGCCTGGTGCTTCGCCAAGCGCGCCGCCGAGCTGCCGCAGCTCGAGGCGAAGCGCCGCAAATCGCTCGAGCGCGAGCTGCGCAAAGCCACCATGGAGCTGGCCGATATCCGTGCGATTCTCGACGACTTGGCCGCCCGCGCCGCCCGCGGCAAGCCCCGCCGCGCGAAGAAGAAGTCCGCGCGCCGCGCCGATCTGCAGCAGGATTTGTTTGGTTTCTGATGCAGCCGCTGCCCGCCCCGCCCATCCGCACGCTCGCGCCGCGCGTGGAGGTCGCGTGGTTTTCCGCGCTGTGCAGCGACGATTACGAATTCCTCGGCGTGCCCGATGGCGCCTTGCGCAGCAGCTTCGCGCATTGCTCGCGGATCGTCCGGCGCGCCGATGAGCTCGGCTACCAAAATATCCTGATGCCCTCGGGCTGGGCGAGCGGCCAGGAGACGCTCCCATTTTCGGCGGCGACCGCGGTGCTCACGCGGCAGATCCATCACCTCGTGGCGGTGCGGATGGGCGAGATTCATCCGCCGATGCTGGCGCGGCATCTCGCCACGCTCGATCACCTGCTGGAGGGCCGGCTCACGGTGAATATCATCTCCTCCGATCTGCCTGGAATGCGCGAAGATTCCGCCCGCCGGTACGCCCGCTCGCGCGAAGTCATCGAGATCCTGAAACAATGCTGGACGCAGCCGGAGCTCCACTTTCGCGGCGAGTTTTACCAGCTCGATCTCGCCACCACCGCTCCCGGCCAGCCCTACCAGCAAAACGGCGGGCCGCTCCTCTACTTCGGCGGCATCTCGCCGGATGCCGTGCAGCTTTGCGCCGAGCATTGCGACGTGTTCCTGATGTGGCCCGAAACCGAGGAGCGCCTCGGCGAGACCATGCGCTTAGTAAGCACAAGAGCCGCCGCGCTCGGCCGCACGCTCGATTTCGGCCTGCGCATCCATGTGATCGTGCGCGAGACCGAAGCCGAGGCGCGCGCCGCCGCCACACGCCTGCTCTCGCGGCTCGATGCCGCCAAGGGCGCGGAGATCAAGGCCCGCGCGCAAGATCACCAAAGCGCCGGCGTGCGACGGCAGGACGAGCTTCGCGCCGCCTCCACGGATGACTACATCGAGCCGCACATCTGGAGCGGCATCGGCCGCGCCCGCAGCGGCTGCGCCAGCGCCATCGTTGGCGATCCCGATCAAGTCTGCGCCAAGCTCCAGCGCTATATCGAAATGGGTTTCCGCGCCTTCATTCTCTCAGGCTACCCGCACCTCGCGGAATGCGAGCTCTTCGCCAAATACGTGCTGCCGCGGCTGGAGACCTGCAAGCTGAGCGAAGTGCAAGGCCGCAAGCCGGCGAGGGACCCCGTCACGCCGCTCACCACCGCGCCGCGAACATAGCCGCGCGATCTCCAAGTCCGAAGGAGTTGAATCTGCATAGCCGTGGGTGACAACCCACGGAACCCCATGCCAAAGGCCCGACCCCGACGGGGTCGAATGAACACGCGCCACGTCATCAGCCACCGCCACGTTCCAGTTCAACTCCCTTCGGGGTTGAACGCGGTGTCTTGGTTTCCGGCGGTTCCGCTACGCTCCACCTCCGGCTACTCACGTGGCAGCCCTTCCGGCTGGGCGTGTTCTGTTGACGAAGCGTTGATCGCCTTTTAGCATCGATCTTGCGAGCGCGTGCCACAGCACATGCTCCCTGCGGTCCAAAGAGCAGAGAGTCTTTTCATGAACTCCCATCCCCGGAGACGGTGCCCGCCCATGTGCCGCTTTGTCTTGGGACTCATCACAACCTGGGGGCTGGCGCAATTCGGCGCGGGCGCGGCGGAAACTTCCCCCGTTTTCACGGACACCGATGGCGACACCTATCAGATCGTGCTCGCTGGGCCGGGGGAGTTCGATCTCACCCGCACCGATACGGGCGGGGGCAATGGACCGATCGCCTCCATCACCCTGACCGGGACGACGTTTGCCAGCGCACTGAGCGTGAAGGTCACCGCACTGCCGGGAGGCACGGGTCCGGACATCGGAAAGGTGGCCATCGGGAAAATCGCCGGCGTGGGCGCGGCGAGTTTGGGATCCCTCAATGCGCCGAAGTCGGACCTCACGGGCGCCGGCATCGCGCTTGGCGGCGGGCTCGGCACGGTGAAGCTCGCGAACATCGCGAGCGGCGCGGACGTCATTGTGGGGCTGGACGCGAAACTGAAAACGACCTCGCTCACCGCAGGCGCGATTGGAGCGATCGAGGTCACCACGCCGGCGCCCACTTTCAAGCTCACGGCGCGGAGTCTGGCGGGCGCGAAGTTCAAGGTGGCGGCGGTCACCTCTTTCCAGGTCACGAGCGGAAACGCCGTCGCGGACCTTGAGGCCGCTGGCCGGCTGGTGGCGCTTTCGGTGAAAGGCGGCAACTTCACTGGCCACCTTGACGCGGACACCATCGGATCGATTCGCGTGACGAAGACCGGCGCCGTCGGCGGATCGATCACCGATAGCTTCATCACCGCGCGCTCGATCGGGACGGTGCTCCTCGACGGCGACCTCGCGAACTCCTACTTGCTGGCGGGAGCGGATTTCGGCGCGGATCGCGAACCGGGCGGTTCGGGAGCGAATGGCGATACGTTTGCCGCCGGCTCGCTCAAGTCCTTCCTGGCCAAGGGCCATGTGACCAACTCGATCATCGGCGCCGGCTACACTCCGGTGGACGGCGTTTTCAAGGACAGCAACGACGGCGTGATCGGCGGCGCGCTCAGCCGCATCGGCTCGGTCACCGTGCGCGGAACGTTCGATGGGGACAGCCTGCTGGCGGCCGGTTTTTTTCCGGCTCGCGTCTCCTTCGGGCCATTCCTCGATTTGCATTTCATCTCCCACGCGGTGGTGGTGCCGGCCGCTCCCGTGGCGCCGCCGCTCGATCCGACCGTGGCGGTTCCGGCGGCCACCGCGACGGCCTTTCTCTACTCGGGAAGCAATCCGGTTCAGACGGGAGTTGCGCCGGGCACGATCGAGCCAGCCCGCGCTTCCGTGCTGCGCGGGCGGGTGCTCACCCGCGGCGGCGCGCCGCTCGCGGGAGTGCAAATCACGATTCTCGATCATCCAGAGTTTGGCGAAACCCATTCGCGCAGCGACGGGATGTTCGACCTCGTGACGAACGGCGGCGGCACGCTCGTGGCCAAATATGCCGCGGCCGGCTTCATTCCGGTGCAGCGCCAGGTGGCGGCCGCCGCGCAGGATTTCTGCCCCTTGCCCGACGTGGTGATGATTGGCTACGACCCGCTCGCGACGACGGTGCAATTTGGCCCGGCGTCGCCGTTTCAAACGCACACCGCGAGTTCGCAGAGCGACCCGGACGGCGCCCGGCGGGTGCTGCTGATTTTCCATCCCGGCACCACGGCCAATCTCGTCTTGCCCGATGGCACGCTGCAGCCGGCCGCTTCGCTGAAAGTGCGCGCCACGGAGTTCACGGTGGGTGCCACCGGCCCCGCGGCGATGTCGGCGGTGCTGCCGCCGAACAGCGCTTACACCTACTGCGTGGAGCTTAGCGCGGATGAGGCTAAAGCGGCTGGCGCGGTGCGGGTGGATTTCAATCAGCCCGCCACCTTCTACCTGGAAAACTTCCTCGCCCTGCCGGTGGGCATCGATGTGCCGGTCGGCTTTTACGATCGGGTGAAAGGCGAGTGGAAGGCCGGTGAAAGCGGGCTCATCGTCAAGGTGGTTGGCGAGACGGGAGGCGCCGCGGACCTCGATGTGACCGGCGACGGCGTGGCGGATACTGGCGCCGCGCTCACCGCGCTCGGCATCACAAATGCGGAGCGCGCGCAAGTCGCCGCCAGCTACAACCCCGGCCAGAGCCTCTGGCGTGTGCCCATTCTGCAGTTTGAAGACCCGGATATGAATTACCCGGGCAGTCCCGGCGGGCCGGGAAATGCGCCGGCGGTGCCCCCGCCGAGGCAGCCGCCCCCGGATTACGACACCGATCCGCCGGCCTATTTCGTGCAGTCGCAGCGCAGCTTCGAGCGTGTGCCGCTCGCGGGCGTTCCCTTCGCGCTGAACTACCACAGCAACCGCGTCTCCGGATACCGGACGGCGAACCGGCTGCGCATCCCGGTCAGCGGAGCGGTGCTCACTGGCGCGGTCCAGAGCATCGAGCTCGAAGTCGCGATCGCCGGGCGGACCTTCACGCAACCCTTCGCGGCGGCGCCGAATCTCGTCGCGGACTTCGAGTGGGATGGGCTGGACGCCTATGGGCGCCCGGTGCCGGGCACCCAGCCCGCCACAATCAAGATCACCAACTTCTATCCCGGCGTCTACCAAGGCACGCGGCGGTTCGGCGTCAGCGGTGAGTTTGTGATGGCCGGCAACCCCACGCGGATGCTGACCGGCCTTTCGACGCAGTACACCGTGCAGCTTGGAAACATCGATATTCGCCGGCAAACGGTCGGCGGCTGGACGCTCGATCCGCATCACATTTACGACTCCACCCAGCGGCGGCTCTACCAGGGCGATGGCACGGTGCGGAGCGTCGGCAGCGTGAACAATCGCATCCTGACGATTGCCGGCAGCGGCCAGGATTTCACCGGCTTCGACAATCACGGCATCCCCGCCCGGCAAGGCCGCTTTCAGTTTCCCTTCGGGCTCGCCTTCGCTCCCGATGGGTCGTTCGTCTTCGCCGATCCTCCCCAGCACCGTCTCTATCGCGTCGGCACGGATGGCGTGTTGCGCACCGTCGCCGGCACAGGCGTCGCCGGATTCAGTGGCGACGGCGGTTTGGCGGCCAGCGCGCAGATCAACAATCCGGAAGGCGTGGCGCTCGGGCGCGACGGCACGATTTACTTCTCCGATTTCGGCAACAATCGCCTCCGCGCGATCTCGCCGGCCGGCCTCATCCGCACCTTCGCCGGCACCGGCATGAACGGTTTTAGCGGCGATGAGGGGCCGGCGACGGCGGCGCTCCTTCGTCCCTGCGTCGGCCTCAGCGTTGGGCCGGACGGCACGGTCTACATCGCCGACACCAATAATCATCGGGTGCGCGCCGTCTCGACCGATGGCCTCATCCGCACGATCGCCGGCACCGGCACGAATGGCTTCAATGGCGACGACATCCTTGCGACCACCGCGGATTTGTCGTTCCCGCAAGGTGCCTGCGCGGACCTGGAAGGCAACGTCTTCATCGCGGACACCGGCAATCGCACGGTCCGCAGGATCGGCGCCGACGGCATCATCCGGCGTTTTGCCGGCCTGACCGGCCAGGCCGGCGATCCCACGGCCGCCGAAGGAGATGGCGGGCCGGCGCTCAGTGCGAAGCTGCACAGTCCGGTGAACGTGCTGCTCGATGGCGCGGGCACGCTTTTCATCACCGATCCCGGCGCGCGCAAAGTGCGCAAGGTGACGCGCGACGGCACGATCGTCGGCGTGGCCGGCTCGGGCGAAGCCGCGGCCGATCCCAGCGCTCCGAATGGCGAAGGCGGCGCGGCCTTGCAGGCGCCGCTCGGCGCCCTCCCCGGCCCCCAGGGCGCCCAATACGCCGCCCTCGCGCCGGACGGCACGATCGTCATTGCCGACAGCGCTAACCGCCGCATCCGCAAGCTGGCGCAGCCGCTCCCCGGTTTCACCGCGGACGAGCTGGCGGTTCCCTCGGCGGATGGCGCGCAGCTTTTCCGCTTCTCGGCCGCCGGCCGCCACCTCGACACGCGCGACACCTTCACCGGCGCGGTGCGCTTCACCTTCACCTACGAAGCCGATGGGCAGCTCGCGAAGATCACCGATGGCGATGGCAACGTGACGGCGATCCAGCGCACGGCGGGCGGCGCGCCGCTCGCCGTCATCGGCCCCTTCGGCCACCGCACTACGCTCACCACCGACGCGAATGGCTCGCTCGCCAGCGTGCGCGACCCGCTCGGGGGCACGTATGCCTTCGTCTGCAATCCCGGCGGGCTGCTCCTGAGCGACACTGATCCGGCGGGGCAGGTCACGACTTTCGCTTACGACGCGCTGGGCCGGCTCACCCGCGCCGATTTCGCGGGGTCGCCGGCGGATGATCTCGCCCGCGTCGATCTGCCCGCGGGACATTTCGTGACGGTCGCCACCGCGCTCGGCGTGGTGGAAAAATACCAGGTTGAAACCATGCTGACCGGCGACGAGCTGCGCGCGAATACCGATGCCGCCAACCTGGTGACCACCGCGCTCCGGCGCGCGAACGGCATGGAGACCTTCACGGAGCCCAGCGGCCTTATCACGAGTGTAACGCTCGGCCCCGATGCGCGCTTCGCCTTGCAGGCGCCGCTCGAGACGAAGCGCTCTGTCGCGACGCCCGGAGGCAGATTGCTGACGCTGCAAACCGCGCAGGCCGTCACCTTGAGCGATCCGGAAAATCCGCTCAGCCTCACGGCCTTCACCGAGACCTTCACGGTCAACGGCCAGGCCTTCACCCGGACGTATGCGCCGGCCACCAGGACCTTCACCGAGACGTCGCCGCTCGGCCGGCCGCGGACGCGGCAGATCAACGCGCAAGCCCGCGCCATCCGGCGGCAATTCGCGGACTTGAACCCGCGCACCTTCACCTACGATGCCCGAGGGCGGCTCATCGTGAGCGCGGCCGGCGCCGGCGTCGGATCGCGCACGGCGAAGCTTGCCTACGACGCGAAAGGCCGGCTCGCCTCGTTCACCAATCCATTCAATGAAATCACGCGCCTCGGCTTCGACGCCGCCGGCCGCTTCATTCGCCTGACCGCCGCGGATGGCGGCGTTCTCACGCTTGGCCGCGACGCGGCGGGAAGGATAAGCGCCGTCACGCCGCCCGGACGCGCCGCGCATCTGCTTGGCTACGATCCCAACGGCCAACTCGCGAGCCATACCCCGCCCGGCGCGGCGGCGACCACGTGGAGCTACAATGCGGACGCCTTCCTCGCGCAGATCGCGCGGCCCGGCGGCGCTGCCGTAGCCTTCGGTTACGACGCAGCCGATCGCCTCATCACGCGCACGCTCGCGGCGGGCGCAACCGCCTTCGCCTACGATGCGACGACGGGAAACTTGAGCACGATCACGATGCCCGGCGGCGATATCCTGGCGCTCGCCTACGACGGCCCCGTGCCGACGGGCGCTACGTGGAGCGGCGCGGTCACGGGGTCCGTGACGCGGACGCTCGACAACGATCTTCGCACCGCCTCGCAAAGTGTGAACGGCGCGAGCACGGTCGCATTTTCGTACGACCTCGACGGCTTGCTCACCGCCGTCGGCGCACTCACGCTCACGCGCGATTCGCGCGGCTTCGCGACGGCCACCGCGCTTGGTGGCGTCACGGACACGCGCGTCCGCAACGGGTTCGGCGAGCTCGCCAGCTACGTCGCGAAGTTCGGCCCGGCGACGATTTTTTCGCAGCAGCACACCCGCGACAAGATGGGACGCATCGTGCAGACGGTGGAGTCCTTCGGCGCCGCGAGCGACACGTTTGACTACGTTTACGACGCCGCGGGCCGGCTCACCGACGTCGCAAAAAACGGCGCCCACACCGCCTACACCTACGACGCGAACGGCAACCGCCTGGCTGCGAACGGCGTGGCCGCCAGCTATGACGGGCAGGATCGCGTGACGCAATCCGGCACGACGGCCATTGCCCACAACGCGAACGGCGACCTGCTCGCCAAGACCGCCGCGAGCCAGACCGCGTCCTATACCTACGATGCCCTCGGCAATCTCACGGCCGTGGCGCTGCCGGGCGGCCCGCAGATCGATTACGTGCTCGACGGCCGCAATCGCCGCCTCGGCAAGCGCGTGAACGGAGCGTTGGTGCGCGGTTTCCTGTATCAGGACCAGCTCCGCATCGTCGCCGAGCTCGATGGCAGCAATGCGGTGGTGAGCCGATTCGTCTACGGCGACCGCGCCAACGCGCCCGCTTACCTGGTCACCGGGGCGGGCACTTTCCGCCTCCTCTGCGACGCGCGCGGCAGCGTGCGGCTCGTCGTGAACAGCGCCGACGGCACGATCGCCCAGCGCCTCGATTACGACGCCTTCGGCAACGTGCTCGCCGATACCGCGCCCGGTTTTCAGCCCTTCGGCTTCGCCGGCGGCCTTTACGATCCCGACACGAAGCTCGTCCGCTTCGGTCGCCGCGATTACGACGCGGAGACCGGCCGCTGGACCGCGCGCGACCCGATCCTTTTCGCCGGGGGCGATGCGAATCTCTATGCGTACGTCAGCAACGACCCGGTAAACCGCATCGATCCTGCCGGCACCCGTAGCTATGATAACGAGGACAACATCTTCAACAACGACCTCGGAAACGCACCGCCACCGCGCGAGTTCGGGCCGCCTCCACCATCCCGCGGCGATTTTCCCACCGAGGACGACTATTTGCAGGATGCCTACGACCGGCACAAACGAAATGAGAAAGCGGATTTGGAAAACGATTTAGGTTACGATACCGCCGCCGCCGTCGATCCTTTCGGCGCCTTTCTCTGGAGCGGGCTTTAAGCGGGCCCATTCACGTTTCAGCCCTGCGCGTTGGTCGTCCACAGGGGTCGGCGCCGAGGATCGGCTTCATCCCGCCAACGGCGATGGATTCCGCTCGGCAAATCCGCGCTGGTGCCAGTACGGATACGCGGGCGTGGTGGCGCTGGCGGCGTCGAGCTTGGCCACTTGCTGCGGCGTGAGATTCCAGCCGACGGCCCCGAGGTTCTGGCGGAGCTGCTCTTCGTTGCGCGCGCCGATGATCACGGTGGAAACGCTCGGCCGCTGGAGAAGCCAGTTGATCGCGATCTGCGGCACCGTCTTGCCGGTTTTCGCGGCGATCCCCTCGAGCGCATCGACGACCCGGTAGAGAATACGCATCCGCCACGGGCGGCCCGTAATCGATCGAGACCTGCGCCTTGCAGCCGGCTCGTCTCGGGCAGCGGCTGGCCGCGGCGAATCTTGCCGGTGAGCCTGCCCCAGCCGAGCGGGCTCCAGACCACCGCGCCCACTTTTTGATCGAGCGCCAGCGGCATCAGCTCCCACTCGTAGTCGCGCCCGATGAGCGAATAGTACGCCTGGTGCGCCACGTAGCGCGGCCAGCCGTAGCGCTCCGAAACGGCGAGCGATTTCATCAGGTGCCAGCCGGAGAAATTCGAGCAGCCGATGTAGCGAATTTTGCCCGCGCGCACCAGATCGTCGAGCGTGCTCAGCGTCTCCTCCACGGGCGTCAGCGCGTCGAAGCCGTGCAGCTGGTAGAGGTCGATGTAGTCCGTCCCGAGCCGGCGCAGGCTCGCCTCCACCGCGCGCGTGAGGTGATGCCGCGACGACCCGACGTCGTTCGGCCCCTCGCCCATCTTGAACGTGCCTTTGGTGGAGATGAGCACCTGGTCGCGCCGGCCCTTGATCGCCTGGCCGAGAATCTCCTCCGCCAGCCCGCTCGAATAGACGTCGGCCGAATCGAACATGCTCACCCCCGCCTCGAGGCAGATATCCACCAGCCGCGTCGCCTCCTTGGCGTCAGTGCCGCCCCATTGGCTGAAAAGCGGGCCGGTGCCGCCGAAAGTTCCCGTGCCGAGAGTGAGCACCGGGACCTTCAGCCCTGAGCCGCCGAGTTGTCGAAATTCCATGGGCCTAAGGTCTGAAGCCGATGGAAGGCGTCAAGCCGATTGCCGCCTTTGGTGGCGGCCCCTTATCATCCGAATCCATGAAGTTCCTCCTCCCTTTCGCCTTGGCGCTGATCCTCTCATCGCCGCCGAATTTCGCCGCCGAATACGATGTCTGCGTCTATGGCGGCACGTCCGGCGGCGTCATGGCGGCGGCGCAGGCGGCGCGGCTGGGCAAGAAGGTGGTGCTCATCGAGCCGGGCCGGCATCTCGGCGGCATGAGCAGCGGCGGCCTCGGCTGGACCGACAACGGCTCTACCGAAACCATCGGCGGCATGTCGCGCGAATTTTACCAGCGCGTCTATCGCTATCTACACTGCAGCCGGAAGCGTGGAAGTTCCAGAAGCGCGAGGAGTACCTCGCGTGGCTGCCGAAGATCTGGGGCGTGGATGGCGCCGCGCATGGAGGAGATCAAGGCGCAGTTCATCTTCGAGCCGCACGCGGCGGAGAGCGTCTTCAACGACATGGCGCGCGAGGCCGGTGTGGAGGTCGGTCTATGGCGAGCGGCTCGATCTGAAGAAGGGCGTGCGCAAAGAGGGCGCGCGCATCGTCTCCGTGCGCATGGAAAGCGGGCGCGAGTTCGTGGCGAAGGTCTTCATCGACTCGAGCTACGAAGGCGATCTGATGGCGCGCGCGGGAGTGAAATACATCGTCGGCCGCGAAGCGAACGAGCAGTACGGCGAGACGCTCGAACGGCGCGTTTCCGTTCACGCCGGCGCCCTTTCCCAAGATCAGTCCGTACGTCGTCGCGGGCGATCCGCGCAGCGGCCTGCTCCCGCGCGTCGAGCCGAAACCGCCGGGGCCGAAGGGCGCCGCGGATCATCGCGTGCAGGCGTACAATTTCCGCGTCTGCCTTACCGACGTGCCGGAGAACCGCGTGCCGATGGAAAAGCCCGCCGCTTACAACCCGCTCGATTACGAGCTGCTCGCGCGGCACATCGCCACGATGAAGAACGTGAAGCCCGGCCCGCGCAAGCACGCGGCGATCGGCCTGCGCGGCAACGGCGGCGACCTCGGCATCAACTTCGAGCTGGTGCCCAATCGCAAGACCGACTCGAACTCCGGCAGCGAATTCGGCAGCGATCTGATCGGCCGCAGCTACGGCTGGGCCGAGGCCGACTACGCCGGCCGCGCAGCGGCTCTTGGAGGAGCACCAGCAACTACACGCTCGGCCTGCTCTGGTTTCTCGGCGAGCGATCCGCGCCTGCCGGAAGCCGTGCGCGCCGAGATGCAGCGTTGGGGCTGGCCGAAGGATGAATTCGCCGGCAACGGGCACTTCCCGCATCAACTCTACGTCCGCGAAGCGCGCCGCATGGTGAGCGATTTCGTCGTCACCGAAAACGACGCCCGCGGCACGCGCGTCGCGGAGGATTCCGTGGCACTCGCCTCCTACCCGCTCGATTCGCATGGCGTGACGCTCTACGTCGATGAAGCCGGGCAGCTCTGGCGCGAGCGCGGATTTTTCGTCGGCATCAAGCCGTTCCCGATCAGCTACCGCTCATTGCGGCCGCGCGCCGAGGAGTGCGAAAACCTGCTCGCGGTAAGTTGCCTTTCCGCCTCGCACGCCGCGTACGGCTCCGTGCGGATGGAGCCCGTTTTCATGATGCTCGGCCACGCCGCCGGCACCGCCGCCAGTGTGGCGATCGATGAGCGCGTCTCGCTGCAAAAGGTCCCTTACCCCGCGCTGAGAAAGCTGCTCCTCGCGCAGGGCCAGATTCTCGAGCGTGACGCAGCCCGCCCTCCCTGGACGAATGAATCTGCCGCGCCCGTTCCCAACGTCGCCGCCGATGTGAAGCTGGCGAAGAACCTGCAGACGCTCGTCGAGCGCAAGATCATCATCGACGCGGCGTACTGGCAGCAGTTCGCCGTGAAGGGCCAGCACTGCGACGGCGAGCGCGTGGCCGAGTTATTCCTGGCCATGGCCAAAACATTCGAGCCCGTCAAAACCGTGAGCGAAGCGATCAACGTGCTGCAGGCGAAACGCATTTTCAGCTCACGCGAATACTGGCTGGAGCGAGCCGCCGCGGGGCGCAAGTGCTCGGGCGACTACGTGGCGGGGATTATCGAGAAGTTCGTGAAGGCCAAGCCGTGAGTAGGATCACCCCGGTTGATTGTGCGCATCGAGCCGCACAAACCCCACCTCCGGCCGGCGCTCGTAACGCTTCGTTTCGCGCGTGGTGAATTGCCGCTCGGTATCATCCCAGGAGAGGATTTCCACCGTCACGAATGGCGGATCGATGCGCAGCAGATTGAACGAATTGGCGCTGCCGCGGCGCCGGTGCGAGGTGGCGGTGCCGGCCTGCACGACCAGCGCGGAGTAGCCATGGATGGGGTAACGCTTGGCGGTGCCGCCGGTGTAGGCATCGTGGAAATGCCCGGCGAGAAGGACATCGGCGCCGGCTTCGGCGAGCATTTGCAGGGCCATTTTCGAGCGGCCCACGAGATCGCGTTCGCCGTGGGTTTCCGCGAGATCGAAGGGGTGGTGCGTCACGACGATCTTCATCACGTGCTCATCGTAGCGCCGCAGGATCTCGCTCGCCGCGCGCGCCTGATCTTCGTTGATGCGGCCATTTTTGCTGGTGAGCGAACGCGCCGTGTTAATGCCGACAATCGAGACGCATTCGTCGTGATAGGTGGGCGCGAGATCGGGCGTGATGTAGCGGCAGTAGCGGGCCAGCGGCCGGAAAAAGCGGTTGAAGAAATCCCAGAGCGGCACGTCGTGATTTCCCGGCACGATGATTTTCGCTCCGGGCAGGGCGTGCACGAAAGCTCGGGCGGCATCGAACTCGACCCGGCGCGCGCGCTGGGTGAGATCGCCGGAGACCACCGTGATCTCCGGACGCACGCGGTGCAGGTACTCGCGGAGGCCGTCGCAGATCACCGGCTCTTCCGCGCCGAAATGGATATCCGAGATGTGGGCGATCAGGCGCATGTCATGCGGGAGGAGGAGCGAGCACGCGCAGACCCTGCGCGCGGATTCGGTAGTGCAGCGGCGGGTTCATCGCGCAGACTTCACCGTCGACGGAGACATCAATCGTGCGCGCGCGCGTTTCCACGCGGAGATCACGCGCGGTGAGGGTCTCGAAATTGCGCGCCTGTTCCACCCGCCCGGCCACCGAGCGGAGCGCGAGCGCCACCACGCCCCAGCGGCCGGTGTTGCTCGCGTAGTAAATGCTGAGCGCGCCGGCATCGAGGCGGTCGCGCGCGCCGATGCGGAGCCGCTCCATCGAGTACGCGTTGTTGCCCACGAAGAGGAAGGGCGTGCGGACGTCGTGCGCCGTGCCGTCGGCCTCGAAGCGCAGGTGCAGGCTGGGGCAGACGTGCAGCGCGCTGAGCACGGCCCAGGCGAAGGCGGGCCATTTGCCCCGGCCGAGCCGCTGCCGCTGCTGCTCGCGGTGGCGGACCATGCGCGGGTAGAGGCCCAGGCTGGAGTTGTTCAGGAAGACGCGGCCATTCACCTCGGCCACATCTACCCGGCGCTCGTGCCCGCTGGCCAGCGTTTGCAAAGCGCCTTGCAAGCTCACGGGAATGCCGCAGTCCTTGGCGAAGTGATTCAGCGTGCCCAACGGGAGCACCCCCAGGCGCTTGGGCGTATTGACGAGCGCAGCCGCCACGGAGCTGATCGTGCCATCGCCCCCGCCCGCGACGATCGTCTCATGGTCGCTCGCGGCGGCTTTCTGCGCGAGCGCGGCCAGCGCGTGGCCCGCATCGGCGCGCCAGAATTCGGCCTCCAGCCCGTGCTTCTCGAACGCGGCCCTGAGCGCCTCATCCCGCTCGGCATTGGTCAACGCGGAGCCGGACGTCTCATTCAGGATTACGATCACACCATGGAATCGGCCCCGCGCGTCTGCCGCGGCTGTTACTTCACCCGCAGCAGGTCCACTTCGAAAATGAGCGCCTCGTTCGGCCCGATCGCCCCCGGCGCGCCGCGCTCGCCGTAAGCCAGGTTCGGTGGGATGTAGAGCATCCACTTCGCGCCCTCCTTCATGAGCTGCAAGCCCTCCGTCCAGCCGGGGATCACGCGATTCACCGGGAACTCCGCGGGCTCCCCACGCTTGTACGAGCTGTCGAACTCCTTCCCGTCCGTGGTGGTGCCGCGATAGTGGACCACCGCCGTATCGGTGGCCTTGGGCGATTTGCCGGCGCCATCCTTGATCACTTTGTACTGGAGGCCGCTCGGGAGGCTCTTCACGCCCTCCTTTTTCGCGTTCTCTTTCAGGTAGTCTTCGCTTCGCTGCAATGGGGTGACGGCCATAAGGATGAGGGGGATAAAAGTGAGGGCGATGAGGCTGCGCAGGAGTGGATGCATGGCGCGGTTCGAGTGTGAAGTCTTAATCGCACCGCGGGCCGTCGCGGGGTGTATGGACGAGCGCCCGCCACGCGAGCCGGCAACAGGTTCGCCGATCCGTATGAACATGCTTGAAACAACCGGCCCAAAAACCTCAGTTTTCCCCGCTCAGTCAGGGTTGCCCCTGCGAAAGTTGGCTTGCCCCCCCATGAATCTGACGTAATGACTCCGCTCCCGTTTCGGAGCGAAACCCCTTATGCCCAAAGATCGTATCGCCATCATCGGAATCGGCTGCCGTTTTCCCGGCGGAGTCAATGACACGGAGTCCTTCTGGAAGCTGCTGGTCGAGGGCCGCGAGGCGCGTCGGCGATGTGCCGCCGGATCGGTGGAACGTGGAGCGCTTTTACGACGCCGAAGCCGGGCATCGCCGGCAAGTCGATCGCCAAGCGCGGCGGCTTTCTCGATCGGCATCGACCAGTTCGATCCGCAGTTTTTCGGCATCTCGCCGCGCGAAGCGCCCTATGTCGATCCGCAGCATCGGCTGCTGCTGGAGACGGCGTGGGAGGCGATCGAAGACGCCGGCTTGGTGCTCGATTTTGAAAACGGCACCGACCTCGGCGTCTTCGTCGGCATTTCGCACAACGACTACCAGGTCATCCAGGGCACGCCCTGGGATCACACCGGCATCAGCGCCGCATTCGCCCACCGGCAGCGCGCACAGCATCGCGGCGAATCGCATTTCCTACTGCTTCAATCTGCGCGGCCCGAGCGTCGCCATGGACACGGCGTGCTCGTCCGCGCTCACCGCGGTGCACGCGGCCTGCGAGCACATCTGGGCGGGGCGCGGCGACACGGCGCTGGCCGGCGGCGTGACGGTGATGATCACGCCCGGCGGCTTCATCGGGTTTTCGCAGGCGTCGATGCTCTCGCCGGAGGGCGAGTGCAAGGCGTTCGACGCCTCGGCCAACGGCTTCGTGCGCGGCGAAGGCGCGGGCATGGTGCTGCTGAAGCGCCTCTCGCAGGCGATCGCCGATGGCGACCCGATCCACGGCGTGATCGTCGGCACGGCGCTGAACCAGGACGGCCACACCAACGGCATCTCGCTGCCGAGCCCGGAAGCGCAGGCGCGCCTCGTGCGCGACGCCTGCACGGACGCGGGCATCGCACCCGTCGCAGATCGGCTTTGTCGAAGCGCACGGCACCGGCACCGCGGTGGGCGATCCCATCGAGGCGCACGCGCTCGCGGAGGCGCTTTGCGTCGATCGCCCGGCCGATGCGCCGCTGCCGATCGGCTCGGTGAAGACGAACCTCGGCCACCTGGAAACCGCCGCGGGCGTCGCGGGTCTGGTGAAGGCGGTGCTGGTGCTCAAGCACGGGCAGATTCCCGCCAGCCTCCATTTCAAGACGCCCAGCCCGCACATCGATTTCGACCGCGCTGAAGCTGCGCGTGCCCACGACGCTCGAGCCGTTTCCGGAGACGGGACGGCCCGCGCCTGGTCGGGCGTGAATTCGTTCGGCTTCGGCGGCGCGAACGCGCACGTCATCCTCGAGGAGCCGCCGGCTACGTCCGCCGCACGGAGCATTCCGCGAACGCACACCGAGCGCGCCTGGCCGCTCGTCCTCTCCGCGCGTTCCGAGGATGCGCTGCGCGGCTCGCGCGCTGCAACGCTGGCGCGCGTGGCTCGATGAGCGCGCCAACGCCAATGGCAGCTCGCCCGTTGCTGCCCGATCTCGCCTACACGCTCGGCGCCCGGCGCAATCATCACTCCGCACCGGCTCACGCTCGTCGCGGCATCGATGGCGGAGCTGATCGCAGGAACTCGACGGCTTTGGCGTAAAGGCAGGAGAGCCCGAAGCGTCCGCACGGCCTTCACGCCGCGCCCGGAGCACGCGCCGCGCGTCGCCTTCGTCATGAGCGGCCAGGGGCCGCAATGGTGGGGCATGGGCCGCGAGCTGATGCAGCACGAGCCGGTCTTCCGCGAGATCATGGAGCGCTGCGACGCCGCGATGCAACCGTACGCGCGCTTCTCCCTGCTGGAAGAACTCGGCCGCGACGAGGAGACCTCGCAGATGCACCGCACCGAGATCGCGCAGCCGGCGATCTTCGCGATGCAGGTGGCGCTGGCGGAGCTGTGGAAATCGTGGGGCGTGCAGCCCGCCGCCGTCGTCGGCCACAGCGTCGGTGAAATCGCCGCCGCGTGCGTCGCGGGCATCTTCAGCCTCGAAGAAGGCGCGCGCGATCATCGCGCTGCGGGCGCGCTTCATGGATGACTGCGCGCGCGGCGAAGGCACCATGCTCGCCGTCGGCCTCGGCGAAGAGGAAGCGCGTGCGCTGATCGCCCGCCACGACCGCACCGTCACCATCGCCGCCTTCAACGGCCCGCGCTCGCTCACGCTCGCCGGCCCGCGCGCTTTCGCTCGAAGCCGATGGCTCGCCGAGCTCGAGCCGCAGGGCGTCTTCGCGCGCCTCGTGCGCGTGGATCATCCGTTCCATCATCCGCTCATGCAGCCGGCCTCCGAGGCGCTGGAGACAGCGCTCGCCGATCTCGAGCCGCAGCCGGACACGGTTCCGTTTTTCAGCACCGTCACCGGCGAGCGCTGCGCCGGCGAAGACGTGCGACGCCGGCGCACTGGGGCCGCGGCGTGCGGCAGCCGGTGCAGTTTGCGCCGGCGGTGAATGCGCTCGCGGAATTCGGCGTGGATGTCTGGCTGGAAATCAGCGCGCATCCCGCGCTGGTGCATTCCATCCAGGAATGCCTCGCCGCCCGCGGCGCGAAGGTGCCGGTGCTGTCCTCCGCGCGCCGCGAGCGCGAGCACGAGTCGCTGCTCGAAGCCGCGATGGATCTGCATCGCGCCGGCGTGCCGCTCGATTTCGCGGCGATGACGCCCTCGCGCCGCCTGCTCTCGCTGCCCGCCTACGCCGTGGGACAAGAGCCGCTGGTGGCATGAAGCGAGCGACTGGCGCGAAGGCCGCCTCGCCCCGGGCGGGCGCGGCCTGCTCGACATCCGCCTGCCGCGCGCGCACGCCGACCTGGACCGCGCGGCTCGATGGCCGCCACATGGCCTTCCTGAAGGATCACAAGGTCGATAGCCACGTCATTTTCCCCGCCGCCGGCTTCGTCGACATGGTGCTCGAAGCGGGCGTGCAGTTGTTCGAAGGCCGCGCCGTTCGTGGTCGAGGATTTCGAGATTCGCAAACCGCTCATCCTGCCCGACCCGGCCTCGGGCGTGCACCTCGAGCTCTCCTACGATCCCGACGAGCGCACGTTCGCGATCCAGAGCCGCTTCGAGCAAGGCGCCGCGTGGTCGCTGCACGTCGTCGGCTCGATGCGCGGCGAGCGCACGGAATCGCCCTTCGCCGCGTACGACCTGGAACGACGCGCCCGCCGACGGCCTGGAGCCGCGTCGAGGTCGATGGCTTCTACCGCCACATGAGCGACCTCGGGCTGCGCTACGGCGACGAGTTCCGGCCCATCCGCGAGCTCGCGGCGGGCGGCGGCAAGTCCGCGGGCACGGTGGCGCTTTCCGAGAGCATCGCGCCGCGCGCGGCCGAGTATCCGCTGCACCCGGTGCTGTTCGATGGCGCGCTGCAGGTCTTCTCCGCCGGCGCCGACGACCGTCGAAGATCGCCGCGCGCGCATGAAGCTGCCGGTGCGCTTCGCGCGCATCCTTTTCCTCCGCTCGCCGGGCGCGTCCAGCCGCGTGCGCGCCGGGGTGCTGCAGTGCAACGACGAATTCGTCGAAGGCCGCATCGGCCTCTACGACGAAGCCGGCAAGCCCTGCGTGCTCGTCGATGGCTTCCGCGCGATCAGCGTCGCCGGCGTCCGCCGCGCCGGCGCGCCGGGCGGCACGCGCGACGTGCTCTATCACGTCGACTGGGAGCGCACGCCCGTCCACCGATCCGCGCCCGCGCTGCCGCCGCTGCCGTTGGCGCAGCTTGCACGACGCCGCGCATCGCAGCGCTGGACGAAGTCATCGCCATGCGCGGCCGCGACCGAGCTGCAGGCCGCCATGGCCGCGGGCGACGATCTCGCCGCCGCGCAACTCGCGCGTGGCCTGCGCGAAATGGGCGTCGCCGCCGGCGCGAAGTTTCACCGCCGAGTCGCTGCGGGTCGCCGCGCCGATGCAACCGGTGTTCGAGCGCCTGATGGCCAGCGCTGGTGAAGCGCGGCCTGCTCGAAGAAGACGAAGGCCGGCTACCAGCCGACGCACGACTTTTCACGCCGCCGCGGACTCCGCGCTCGGACGCCTTGCGCACGTTCATCTCGGAACACTCCGGGCCATCTGCCGGAAGGCGCTGCTCTGCGCCGGAAATTGCGCCGAACTCGGCCCGATCCTGCGCGGGGAAAAAGACGCCGTGCAGGTGCTCTTCGCCGGCGCGGGCGCGGAGCTGCTCGATCAGTTCTACGGCGACGGCCTCTTCACCAGCCACTGGCTGGCGGCCATCGCCGCCGCGGTGCAGGAAGCGGCGCGCGCAGCTGCCGGAAGGCCGCGGCCTGCGCATCCTCGAAATCGGCGCCGGCACCGGCGGCCTCGCCGCGCAGGTGCTGCCGCTGCTCGAGCGCGGCCTGCATTCCTACACCTTCACCGACGTCTCCGCCGGCTTCTTCCCCGGCGCGCATGCAGAAGCTCGCCGCTTCCCGGAAGTGGAGTGCAAGATGTTCGATCTCGAAAAACCCGGCACCGGAGCAGGGCTTCGACGCCGGCTTCGTTCGATTTCATCATCGGCACCAACGTGCTCCACGCGGTGAGCGATGTGCGCGCGGCGCTGGGCACATCTGCACGAACTGCTCGCGCCCGGGCGGCAGCCTCTCTTCATGGATATCGCCACGCCGCAGCTCTGGACCGAGAGCGGTCTTCGGCCTCACCAGCGGCTGGTGGCGCTTCACGGATCGCGACCTGCGCCCGGACCAGCCGCTGCTGGAGCGCGCGCAATGGGAGACGCGTTTTGCGCGAAGCGGGTTTCAGCGAGACCGCGTCGCTGCCGGGCCTGCATCGGACCCACGGGCGGCGAAGGCCAGATCGGCCTGCTCGCGCGCAAAGCGTGGCAGATGACCGTGCGCCGTGCAGACCGCGACGACGGCGACGCCCGGCGGAAAAATCGTGGCTCATCTTCGCCGATGACAGCCGGTCTCGGAGAGCAACCTCGCCGCGCGACTGCGCAGCGGCGGCGCCACGCTGCCGCGTCGCGCGCCAGGGCAAGAAATTCGCCGCGACGGGCACGATGCCTTCACCCTCCGCGCCGAAGCGCCGCGAAGACTGGACAGCAGCTTCTCGCCGCCTGCGCGACGACGCGCCGCTGGAGCGCATCGTCTATCTTTGGAATCTCGACGCACCGGAGCTCGCCGGACGGGCGATCACGCTGCATCGGCACCGACGCCCTGCTGCACCTCGCGCAGGCGCTCGAAACCGCGCGCCCGGCCGCGAAGCTGCGCATCGATTCGGTCACGCGCGGCGCGCAGCCCGTCGGCCGCGAGGCGGCGCCACCGCCGTCGCGCAGGCGCCCGCCATCGGCCTGCTCCGCGTCATCCTCAACGAGTACCCGAACCTCGTCCTGCCGCGGCATCGATCTGCCGCCCGACCGCTTCGGACGCGGATGTGGCCCTGCTCTGGAGCGAACTGCTCGCGCGCCGATGCCGAGCGCGAAGTCGCCTTCCGCGGCGAAGCCCGCTACGTGCAGCGCCTCGACCGCGGCCGCGCCGCCCGTCGAGCAGACGCTCGATCCCGCGCGTGCCGCTGCGGCTCGAATCCCGCGAGCGCGGGCATCTCGACACGCTGCGCTTCGCGCCGTTCGCGCTGCCGCCCTGCGGCCCGGGCGAAGTGCTCGATCGAGGTGAAAGCCGCGGGCATGAATTTCCGCGACGTGCTCAAGGCGCTCGCGCTTTATCCCGGCGAAGCGCCCGATGCGCGCATCTTCGGCGACGAAGTCGGCGGCATCGTCACGGCGGTCGGCGAAGGCGTCACGCACGTGGCGCCGGGCGATCGCGTGTTCGGCCTGGCCGTCTTCGGCCTCGCCACGCAAACGCTCGCGCGCGGCGGCGACGTGCGCCGCATTCCCGACGAATCTCTCGTTCGAGGAAGCGGCCACGCTGCCGGTCGTCTTCATGACCTCGTGGCATGCGCTGAAGAACGTGGCGCGGCTGCGCAAGGGCGAGACGCATCCTCGTCCACGCGGGCGCCGGCGGCGTCGGCATGGCGGCGATCCAGATCGCGCATCATCTCGGCGCGGAAGTCATCGCCAGCGCCGGCAGCCCGACCAAGCGCGCGCTGCTCGAAGACGCTCGGCGTGAAGCACGTGATCGACTCGCGCCGCGGCGATTTCGCCGAGGCCGTGATGGAACTCACCGATCGGCCGCGGCGTGGACGTGGTGCTCAACGCGCTCGCCGCCGAGGCGATCCCGATGGGCCTCTCGTGCCTCGCGGAGTTCGGCCGCTTCATCGAGATCGGCAAACGCGACATCTACCAGAACTCGCGCATCCCGCTCTGGCCGCTGCGGCGCAACGCCTCGTTCCACGTGGTCGCGATGGACGCCGTCTTCAGCGGCGACGAAGAGCTGACGCGCGAGATGCTCGCCGAGCTCGCCGAGCCTGGTCGAGCAGGGCGCGCTGCATCCGCTGCCCTTCCGCTCCTTCCCCGCCGCGCCGCGTCGATGCGGCCTTCCGGCTCATGGCCGGCGGCAAGCACATCGGCAAAGTCGTCGTCGCCTTTCCCGAGGCGTTCGTGCCGCGTCGCGGCGAAGCCGCTCGCGCCGCCGTTCGAGGTCAAGCCGGATGGCTGCTACCTCATCACCGGCGCCTTCGGCGGCTTCGGCAAAGTGCTCGCGCGACTGGCTGGTGGAATGCGGCGCGCGCCATCTCGTGCTCACCAGCCGCAGCGGCGCCGCCACGCCGGAAGCGGAAGCCTTCGTGACAGAGCCTGCGAGGCCGCGGCGTCGAAGTGCAGCGTGGTGAAAGCCGACGCCGGCTCGCCGAAAGACGTCGCGCGCCTGCTCGACGGAAATCCGCGCCGGCGAGCAGCCGCTGCGCGGCGTGTTCCACCTCGCGATGGTGATCGACGACGCGCCGCTCGCCGCGCTCACCCGCGAGCGCATGCGCACGCGTCATGGCCCCGAAAGCGCACGGCGCCTGGCTGCTGCACGAGGGCACGCGCGATCATGACGCTCGATTGCTTCGTGATGTTCTCGTCCGTCTCCAGCATCTTCGGCAATCCCGCGCAGGGAAACTACGGCGCGGCCAATGCCTTCCTCGATTCGCTGGCGCATCACCGCCGCGCGCTCGGCCTGCCGGCGCTCACGATGAACTGGGGCGTGCTCGGCGGCGAAGGCTACGTCGCGCGCAACGAGCGCGTCGCCGAATTCCTCGCCCGCCAGGGCACGACGCGAGCTCTCGCCCGGCGAAGTCGATCTCGCTCCTCGAATCCTTCCTCGTCGCCGGCACGCCGCAGGTCGTGGCCATCCGCGTCGACTGGGCGAAGTGGCGGCAGTTCTTCCGCAGCATGCAGGAGAATCCGCTGCTCGAGCGCATCTTCGCCTCGGTCGAAGGCCAGGAGACTGCCGGCGGCGCACCAGCGACTGGCGGCTCAAGATCGAATCCGCCGCGCCCGAGGAGCGCGAAGCCGTCATCGCCCAAGCCGTGCGCGAGGTCGTCGGCTCCGTGCTGCGCGTGAAACCCGACAGCCTGCGCGACGATCAGCCGCTCACCGACCTCGGCCTCGATTCGCTGATGGGCGTCGAGATCGAAAACTCGCTCGAAGCCGCCATCGGCGTCGCGCTTGCCGCCCACCAGCCTGATGCGCGCCCGCACCATCGGCCAGATCGCCACGCTCATCGCCGAGCCATCATGGGCGGCACGCCGCCGCGCAGCTGGCGCCGTCCGCTCCGTCGCAGCCCCGCCGCCGCCGCCGCGGCCGTGGACGATGTGGATCTCGACGCCCTCTCCGACGAGCGAAATCGACCGCCTCCTCGGCGACGCACCGGCGAAGCCGGTGCCGCTGAGAGCCGCCGTGACACGCATGTCCGGCGACAAACGCGCCCTGCTCAAGCAATGGCTGGCCAGCGGCGAAGCCCGCCTCCAGCCGCTCACCTTTCCGCAGCGCGAGTTTGGGAGGCCTCGCCCGTGCCGGTCGGCGATCCCGCCAATCACATCTGCTGCGTCATCCAGGTCCGCGGGCTGCTCACGCCCGAGCGATTGCCACGTTGCCATCCAGCGCGTGGTCGAGCGGCAGGAGGCCCTGCGGCTCTCCATTCTGCCGGGCAAGGAGCAGCCGCTGCAGATGATCCGCGCCAGCGCGCGAGGCCAATCTCCACTATCGCGAGCTCTCCGCCGCGCAGGCCCAGCCCGAGGCGCTCGAGGAAATCGCGCAGGAGATCTTCCGCGAGCGCCCTTCGATCTGGTGCAGGGCCCGCTCTATCGCGCCGAAGTCCTCCGGCGCGCGGCCGACGATCACGTGCTCGTCTTCGCGATCCATCACGCCATCGCCGACGGCTGGACGCTCGGCGTGTTCGTGCAGGACCTCTTCGGCGCGTACGTGCACACGCTGATGGGCAGCACGGACCCGCTTCCGGCGGTGCCGCACACTTACACCGCTTGGGGCGCCGCCGAGCGCGCTTTCTGGCAGCCCGCGGAGCTGGAGTCCGCGCGCCGCATTTTGGAAAACGCACCTCGCCGGCACGCCCCGGCTTTGGACGAAACCTGAGACCGCCGCCGCGCAGACACGCCTGCCCACGCGCTGGCTTTCCGCGGTCCCTGCCGACCTCGGCGCCGCCGCGCGCGACCTGGCCCGCCGCAGCGGCGCCACGCTCTTCAGCACCCTGCTCGCCGCGTTTCAGCTCGCCCTCTCGCACTGGACCGGCGCGGACGACATCGTCGTCGGCACGCCGGTCGCCAACCGCAACAAGCAGGCCACGCACGAAACGATGGGCTACTTCTCCGGCATCGTGCCGATTGCGCGGGCAGGTCGATCGGGCGCGGACTTTTGCCGGGGCGCTCCAGGCGGTGCATCAGTCGACGGTCGATGCCCTCGCCAACGCCATGCCCTTTGCCGAGCTGGTGCGCGCGCTCGGCGAGCCGGTGGCGCCCGGGCTACAATCCCGATTTTCGAGGTGCGCTTCGCCCTGCAAAATCATCCGCTGCCGGACGTCGCGCTGCCTAACCTCTCGGCCAAGCTGCGCATGCGCTCCACCGGCACCGCGCGTTTCGATCTCGCCTGCGAAATCACGGAAGAAGGCGACGCGCTCGAGATTGTGTGGGTTTTTCGGCCCGATTTATTTTCTGCCGCCGATCTTCAGGAATTGGATACAATATACCGCTCCGTCCTGGCGGCGGCCTGCCGTTCCCCGCAGAGCCAGTCCAGCGCCTTGTTGCCGTAAACCACCCATGAGCAGCGTCCCTCAAACCGTCGAAGAGAGTGCCGGCCAGCCTCAGCCGCATTGGGTCTGCCGCGAAGCTTTGCTGGTCGTGGATGGCGCGCTGCTTCTCACGCAGGCCGCGCTGGGGCTGGCGGTTTACCACCGCCACTTCTGGCTGGCCGTGCCGCTGGTGCTGCTCGCCAGCCATTTCATGCACGGCGTGCTCATCGGCTTTTCACGAAGCCTCGCACGGCCTGCTCCGGAAGAACCGCCGGTTGAACGAAGTCGATGGCATCATCCTCGGCACGCTCAGCTTCATGAGCTTCAGCCTCTACCGCGCCGCGCACCAGACGCACCACGCGTATCTCGGCACCGAGCGCGACGAAGAGCTCTGGCCCTTCGTGCATCCCACGATGCCGCGCTGGGCGCGCCGGCTCGCCGCCTTCTGCGAGCTGAACGCCGGCCTCTTTTTCACGCCGCTCATCTTCCTGCGCACGTTCCTGCGCCGGGGCTCGCCCATCCGCGCCAGGAAGGTGCGCCGCCGCATCTGGGCGGAAATCGCGCTGATCATCGTAGCCTGGACCGTGATCCTGGTGACGGTGGCGAAGCTCAATCTTTGGACCTACTTCCTCTGGCTCTTCGCGGCGCCCGCGTTCCTCGCCGCGAATCTCCAGAGCTGGCGCAAATACATCGAGCACGTCGGCCTCACCGGCTCCACCGTGAACAGCGGCACGCGCAGCATCGTCGCGCAGGGTCCGCTGAATCGCCTCGTCGCCCTCACCCTGCTCCACGAGCCCTACCACGGCGTGCACCACCTCCACCCGGGCCTCCCTCATCCCGAGCTTCCGCAACGCGCCGCCACCCTCACGCCCACGCACCCGGACGAGCACGCGCCCTTTGCCAGCTACCGCCACGCGCTGGTCCACCTTCTGCAAAACCTGCGCGACCCCCGCGTCGGCGCGCAGTGGCGGGCGGCGGCAGCTACTTCACCGAGCGCATCCTGAGCCCCTTCAGCGCTGCGGCCGTGCGGAAGGTTGCAATCCCAAACGGCATCGACAGCTCGATCTCGCCCGGCCGCATCCCCAGCTTCTTGTCGGCGGTTTCCAGGTTCACGATCTGATCGTCGTCGATCCACGCCTCGATCTTCTTCTCCGTCACGCGCACGCGCAGCTTGTACCACTTGTTGTTCTCGAACTTCACGAACTGCGTCGTCTCATTCTCCGAGGCGTCGTCGCCGTTCACACTGGAGATGCCGACTACCGCGCCCCCCCAGCCGCCGACGACAAACGTGACGTGCTCGTCCGCCACGGGGAACGTCAGCGCGGTGAAAAAGTCCGAGCCCTGCAGCTTCATCGCCTCGAGTTCCACCTCGTAATTCATCTTCGGCACCTCGCCCGTGTAGTTCACCCCGGTGATGTCGTTGCCCGCGTCGAGCACGATCTGCCCATTCGCCACCTTCACCTCGCCGCGCCCGCTGAAGTCCGCGATCTTCCACGCACCGAGCGACTTGCCGTCGAAGAGCGGCTTCCAATCGTCCGCCTTTGCCGCGCCGCCGCCTTTCCCACGCAGCAACTCGCCGAGCGTGCCGAGCGCCTGCGGCACCGCCTTGTATGGGTCCTCCGCGGCCTCGTATTCCAGCGCCACCCAGCCCTGGTAATTCGCGTCGCGCAGGATCTTCACCAGCCGCGGCAAATCCGCCGGCTCCTTTTTCCCGCCCGCCGGCTGAATCTCCGTCTTCACCTGCACGTTCACCGCGTACGGCGCGCAGAGCGCGAGCCCGGCGTACGGATCGGCCGTATGAAAATTGCCCGTATCGAGATTGATGCCAAACCACGGGCTCTTCACCGCCTTCACGATCTCCAGCAATTGCTCGGGCTCCGCCACGATCCCCCCGTGATTTTCCAGCCCAAGAAAAATGCCGTGCTTGCCCGCGTACTCGCAGCACTCCTCCAGCGCGCCGATGCACTGCTTCCGCGCCTCCGCCGGGTCGATGTCCTTGCCCGCGCCCGCGAAGACCCGGATGTGCGGCGCGCCGAGGATCGCCGCGTTGTCGATCCACCGTTTCACGTCCGCGATCTGGAGATCGCGCTCCTTCCCCGGCGGCAGCGCGAAGTTATTCCCCACCGACGTGCCCGAAATCCCGATGCCGCGCAAAAATGCGTGCCGGCGTACCTCGCGCAAATATTCCGGCGTCAACTCCTTCGGAAAGAAGTAGCTCGTGAGCTCCGCCCCTTCGCACCCGTGCTCGCCGCAGTAATCGATGAACTGCTTCATGTCGATCCGCTCCCCCGTGACTGCCGCCTGCTTCGTCGCGGAATCCTTGAAGTAATTCCGGAACGAATACGCCGCCAGGCTCAGCCGCAGTGCCGGCGGCCCCTTCCGCGCAAACGGCTCGACCGCGAGCATCGGCCGCGCCGCCGCGAGTGCGGCGCCAGACGCGGAGAGTTGAAGAAAACGGCGGCGGGAGAGGGGATTCATGGGGCAAGTGTGCATGCTCTCCACCGAGGCACAAAACAAAACAGCCAGCCTTCATCAGGCTGGCTGCGAAACTGAAAGAACGGGAGCCGTGCGGCGGCGCTACTGGTTCGTATTGAAGCGAAACTTCGCTTTGGCACGCTTCGCATTGATCCGCGCCTTGCGGCGGGTCTTCTGCGTGGGCGTCTCAAACGCGCGTAGCCGGCGCACTTCGTCCATGATCCCCTCCTGATCGAGCTTGCTCTTCAAACGTTTGAGAGCGCGATCGATAGGCTCCCCTTTGCGGACGGTGACTTCTGGCATGTCGTGGTTCCCTGCTTTCTGGTTGGTGGTTGATGAAACTTTGGTCTTGGGAGGCCAAGGCTAGGGGGGCTTCCCCCACTCGTCAATCGCGACATATGTGAATTTTGCAGGGGTTTTTTCTTGCAGGGGTGCGATAAAGAGCTTATCGGCACCCGCGCGGAGTGGAGTGGTCATTTTTTCCCCGCTCGCCTCTGTAGACCGTCTTGACTCCCCACGTACGTCACTATATCGTCATCCTGTTCCAATAACTGTGATAATCCCGATGGATCAGCCTGCGCGACCCGGAATTCCCCGTTCCGTGCCAGCCACTCCCTCCCGCGCCCATGCAGAAACTTGATTTCGCAGAGGCGGTGGACCAAATCACGTCGGCGGACCGCCGCTTCGACCGCGAAGCCTACTTCTTTCTGCGCGATGCGCTGGATTACACCGTAAAACAGCGCAAACGGCTCCGCGAAGGCGAAGGGTGCGGCCACGTCACCGGCCAGCAGCTGCTCGAAGGCATCCGCCAGTACGCCCTGAAGCAGTTCGGCCCCATGGTCGTCACCGTTTTCGATTACTGGAACGTCCAGCGCTGCGATGATTTCGGCGTGATGGTCTACAGCCTCATCAAGCTCAACATTTTCGGCAAAACCGACACGGATTCGATCGAAGACTTCAAGGGCGGCTACTCCTTCGAAGACGCCTTCGTCACCCCCTTCCTCCCCGAGCGCCCGATGATGCACGCGGCCCGCATGTTCATCTCGCCTCCGCAGGAGCAGGCGCCGGGGCTGAGCTAGTTGCTGCTTCGAATAAGGGTACATAGCGAAGCCAGCCCGGAGGGCGAAGGATAGTAGCCGGGGGTTTTCGCCAGCGACTTGTCCGCAAGTCGTCGGCGAATACCCCCGGAAAAACCCAAAAAAGCGTACACCCCGGAGGGGTGTTGGAATCCTGCTCGACCAGCAACGTTTTGCCTCAGCGCCGACCTTCGCGGGGCTTTCGTGGCGCGCCACCTGCACATGCTCCGTGATGCCCAGTCAGCATCAGGAATGCCCGCCGCCCCTCAAAAACTTTTCCGCGCGCAACTATTTCTCTTTTTCCGCGCCATATGGTGGGGCATAGTCACGGACACCACAAGATAGTGTGGTTATTCGCCGGAGTTCAGAGGATTTCCACAGGTTATCCGCAGCGCTCGGGCAGTTGTTCTCCCGTCATTCGCAAAAGCGACCGTTTTCCGCGACCTTAGCCCCTAGACCCCGCAGTTCGCAGCCCCCCAAAAACACCCAAATCACCATGAAACTCAAAACCGCCCGCCGCGCTCCGCGCTTCGCCACCGCTCCCGCCGCACCCGCCAAACGCCCCGCCGCCGGCCTGAAGTTCCAGCGCACATTCAGCCATCCCACCATCGCCCCCTTTGACGAGATCGAATGGGAACAGCGCACCGCCGAGATCACCGATGACTCCGGCAAGGTGATCTTCAAGCAGGAGAACGTCGAAGTCCCGAAATCGTGGAGCGCCCTCGCGACGAAGATCGCCGTCTCCAAATACTTCTACGGCGACATCGCGCACGGCAACGACCCGTACAAGCGGCGGCCGCGAGCGCTCGGTGCGGCAGCTCATCCATCGCGTCACGCGCACGATCACCGATTGCGGGATCAAGGACGGCTACTTCGCCGACACGGAGAGCGCGGAAGTCTTCTACAACGAACTCACCTGGCTCTGCGTGAACCAGTACGGCGCGTTCAATTCGCCGGTCTGGTTCAACGTCGGCCTCTGGCACCAGTACAAGATCGGCACGGGCCGCGGCGAGGGCAACTGGTTCTACGATCGCAAGCTCGGCGACGCTCGCCGCGCCCCGACGCAGTACGAATACCCGCAGGGCAGCGCCTGCTTCATCCAGTCGCGTGGACGACAACATGGAAGACATCATGCGCCTCGCGCATGTCCGAGGCGATGCTCTTCAAGTACGGCTCGCGGCACCGGCAGCGATCTTTCCACGCTCCGCTCGCACGCGCGAAAAGCTCAGCGGCGGCGGCAAGCCGAGCGGCCCGCTCTCCTTCCTGAAGGTCTACGACCAGGTCGCCAACGTCGTGAAATCCGGCGGCAAGACGCGCCGCGCGGCGAAGATGAACACGCTCAAGGACTGGCACCCGCGACATCGAGGAGTTCATCGAGGCCAAGACCAAGGAAGAGAAGAAAGCCTGGGCGCTCATCGAGCAGGGCTACGACGGCTCGCTACAACGGCGACGCCTACGGCTCGATCATGTATCAGAACGAAAACCTCTCCGTGCGCGTGAGCGACGAGTTCATGAACGCCGCCATCGAAGGCAGCGAATGGTGGACCAAGCGCGTCACCGACGGCCAGCCGTGCGAGAAAAAGGACGCCGCGCACGCTGCTCCGCAAGATCGCCGAGGGCACCGGACTCTGCGGCGACCCCGGCATGCAGTTCGATACCACCATCCATAAGTGGCACACCTGCAAAGGCACCGGCCGGCAGAACTCCACGAATCCCGTGCTGCGAGTACCTCTTCCTCGACAACACCGCCTGCAATCTCGCCTCGCTGAACCTGCTGAAGTTCAAGAAGGCCGACGGCACCTTCGACGTCGAGCGCTTCAAGGCCGCCGTGCGCATCTTCATCACCGCGCAGGAAATCATCGTCGATAACGCCAGCTACCCGATCAAGGAGATCGCCGAAAACTCGCACATCTTCCGCACGCTCGGCCTCGGCTACGCGAACCTCGGCGCGCTCATCATGAGCTACGGCCTCGGCTACGATACCGACGAAGGCCGCGCGCTCGCCGGCGCCATCACCGCGATCATGACCGGCCACGCCTACGAGCAGTCCGCGCAGATGGCGAAAGCGATGGGGCCGTTCCCCGGCTACCACGACACCCGCTGCAGCGGCGTGAAGAAGACCGTCGGATACGACGAACGCAGCCCACATGCTCGAAGTCATCGAGCTGCACCGCTACGCACGTCGCGAAGATCCAGGCCAGCGACCGCTTCGGCTACCTCAAGGACGAAGCGCAGACGTGCTGGGATGGCGCGCTCGCCGCTCGGCAAAAAGCACGGCTACCGCAACGCCCAGGTCACCGTGCTCGCGCCCACCGGCACCATCGGCTTCCTCATGGATTGCGACACCACCGGCATCGAGCCCGACATCGCGCTCGTGAAATACAAGCTGCTCGCCGGCGGCGGCATGCTGAAGATCGTCAACCAGACCGTGAAGCCCGCGCTCCACAACCTCGGCTACGACGCCGCGCGAGATCGAGAGGATCATCGCGCACATCGACAAGTACGACACCATCGAAGACGTGCGCGACGAGCAGACCGGCGCGACCATCCCCAGCGGCCTCAAGCCCGAGCATCTGCCGGTCTTCGATTGCGCGTTCAAGCCGCACCAGGGCACAGCGCTCGCTGCACTACCGCGGCCACATCCGCATGATGGCCGCCGCGCAGCCGTTCCTCAGCGGCGCGATCTCGAAGACCGTCAACCTGCCCGACGCACGCCACCGTCGACGACATCATGAACACCTACGTCGAAGGCTGGCAGCTCGGCCTGAAAGCGATCGCCATCTATCGCGACGGCTCGAAGCGCAGCGCGCCGCTCAACACGCAAGAAGACCAAGGACATGGGCGGCGCGATCGCCGGCGACGCGCCATCGCCGACCTCGACGCCGTGCTCAACGACAAGACCGCGCTCGAAGCCGCGCGTCGTCGAGCTCGAGAAAGCGAAATCGCCGAGCTGCGCAAGAAGGCCGACGAGCCCGTGCGCCGCCGCATGCCCGAGACGCGCGTCGCCATCAACCACAAGTTCGAGATCGCCGGCCACAAAGGCTACCTCACCGTCGGCCTGTTCGAGGACGGCCAGCCCGGCGAACTCTTCATCCAGATGAACAAGGAAGGCAGCACCATCGGCGGCCTCATGGACACCATCGCCACGCTCACCTGCATCTCGCTGCAATACGGCGTGCCGCTCGAGACGCCTCGTGAAGAAGTTCGCCTACCAGCGCTTCGAGCCGTCCGGCTTCACCAAGAACCCCGACATCCGCAACGCCACGTCGCATCACCGACTACGTCTTCCGCTGGCTCGGCTGCCAGTTCATCAAGGGCTACAAGGAAGCCACCAGCCCGAACAGCGGCCAGGCCGATCTCCCCATGAAAGAGCTCGCCGAGATCGACAAAAAAGCCGTCAACCGCCCCGTCTCCGACCTCGCCCGCTCCCACCCCGAAGAGGTCATCGACCTCATTACCCACGAAGAAACAGCGAAGGCACCCCCGCCGCGAAGGCGAACGGAAACGGGAATGGCCACGCCCACGCCAACGGCAACGGCCACGCCAAACACGCCCCCCGCGCCACCACCCACGCCGAGCGCGTAAAAATCGCCCTCGGCAACATGTACATGGACATAGCCTGCTCCCACTGCGGCTCCAGCAAAGTCATCCGCGCCGGCGCCTGCGGGTTTTGTACCGACTGCGGCACGAGCCAAGGGTGCTCGTAACACGCCAACCGGCTCGGTTATATGAAAGACATTGCAACTGAGTTTGTCCGATCCAAACAACTCCAAGCAGCCATTCCGGCCGTTGAGTTCTTTAGTCAAAAACACCGGCGAGAGCGAGAGTGGCAGGTTCTCGGAGCAGTCTGTAAGTTGCTTGAAATCGGGGGCTGCGAAGCACCGAAGTTCGCTACCGAACGCGAGTCTCCCGATTTTGAAACGTACAGTCAGACAACTTCTCCTGGAACTCCCATTGAAGTCGTAGAGGTACTTCGCCCCGGCTACCGCAGACAATACGAGTACCGGCGTGGTCGATGCGTTGAAGCAGTTCTTCATCATGATTTGCATCATCCTTTGGAAGATCCTTGGCAGCCGCTGAGAGACGTCCTGCTCAAGAAAAGTGCGATGCACTACGCCAACCAAACGTGCCTCTCTGTTTACTTTGACATCGGCAGATTCTCCTTTCGGGATTTGTCCACTCCGTTTGATGAGCAGCTCTTAATTGAGCATGCGCGCCAGCCATTTGCAGGCATTGAGCAATTTGCCCGAGTGCTAATCCTAAACTCGGACATGGCATCTTTAATCCAACTCTACCCGATCATCGATACAATCGTGCCCGACGATCCTGATCCGTTAGAGAGTCGAGCATTTGAAGACCTTGTGGCATCCATTCCTTATGGTTGAATGGTAGACTGGCGGTCCGCACGCCAGCGTGCCCATCGTACTTTGTCATCCTGAGCGCAGCCGAAGGATCTCCAATATCCCGGTGTGGGCGAAGGCGGTGGGCGGTGCGGAACCATGCGCATACGGTCTGAGAGTTGAGAATCCCGCAGTTCATCTATGCTGCCTCAAAAGCTCCTGCGGGATTGGTTAAGTTCCGGCGCCCCTGCCGGGGCGCGGGCCGGGTCTACACATAACCGGTGGCTGACGCCAACGGCTGATTCCGCAGGCCCCTCCGGTCCAGAAAGCAGCTCGCGGACATGTCGCGCAGAGTTTGCACCTGGGTGCATGTCGGCCCGGAGGGCCGTTTGGATATTAGCCGGAGGCGTCAGCCACCGGAACCTTGCCCAAACAGGATCACCAGCCCCGGAGGGGCTGCGGAACCGGCCGTCCACCAGCCAAAAAATGACCCTCCGGGCGAAAGAGCAGCGCTGGGGATCACGGCGTGGGTGCCGCTATTTGCGCGATGGTTGGCAGGAACCAGATGTCAGCGGATGTTATTTGAGTTTCACCGCCGTCTGCTCAACCGCGAATGTTCGATAGAACGCCCTCACCATGAACGATGATTCGCCAGGTTACTTGCTGATGCGGCGTTGCGTTCTCTTGCGTGGTCCGATCGACGACGACACCGCCACCGCGTGCATTGCCCAACTCCTCTATGTGGCTCACGACGCGCCCAAAGAGCCGGCCACGCTCTGCGTCGATTCTCCCGGCGGGAGCGCGACTGCCTCCATGGCCATCATTCGCACGATGGAGAGTCTATCCTGCCGGCTCGGCACCCATTGCTGCGGCGCCGCCGGCGGCACTGCTGCGGCCATTGTGGCGCACGGCCGGCGAGGCTTCCGGACCGCGATTCCCGGCGCCATCTTCGTCTTCGCACCTTTTGTCGCCGAAGCCGGCGGGAGCGATATCGAGGCGGGGTTTTCACGGGTCGGCATGGCCTTCACCGAAGTGATCGCGGAGGACACCGACAAGCACGAGGCGGAGGTGGCCTCCCTGTTCGCGTCACACGCCGAGCTTGCCTCCGCCGAAGCACTCCAGTTCGGCTTGATCGACGCGATCTCTACCGATCCAACCAAGCCGCCCGAAACGCGGTCTCCCAAAGGGTGCCTCTGGACGGTCGTGGAGGCGGTGATTGGTATTGCTCGCGCGGGCGTGCAGAGCGCAGATCATCGACGGTCGCGCTTTTGACCCGTAAGAAAGCAGGTGCAGTGAGCCACCCCCGGTGCGACCCGGTGAAGCCCTTCGCCGTGCCGGTGAGTTCATCCCTAAAAGTGAAAAGAGAAATTTTAAAAAAGGTGGTCAAATCGATAACTCGTTGCCGCTTCAAGTTCGAGCTTGAATCGAATGGCGGAGATGTTTGGTTTCGGAGACCTCGACATGAACGCTGAAATTCGGATCGACCTCATGAGGCCGGCTGGCGGCGGGCGGCTTTTGCGGCTGTGTGATCAGGAGTCGGGACTGTGCCTGGAAAAATCACTCGATCCGCACCTTGCAGTCCTCCCGCAACAGGCGCGCTGGATGCGCGCCTTCCGTGACCTGCTCCGTGAGATTGCGAACGCGGAGTAGCGTCCACTAACTCCCAACTGAAACCAATGTCCGACGTGTTCAAAACCGAATCATGGGCGCTGAAAGTTCCGGACGGCTGGACCATCGATGACAGCGAACAGGCGGTGGCATTTGTGCCGCACGATGGGGAAGACGCTGCCCTGTTCGTTTCGGCGTATTTCAAGGATTCGGAGATCACCATGGAAGATATGCGCGGCTCCATGCAAACCGTCGCGGACGATGGTGCGCCGTTCTGCGAAGTCCAAATCGGTGACTTTGCGGGTTATTACACGAGCCACACGCGCCGCAGCGACGAGGGAGAGGCGGCGTGGAGAGTCTGGTGCGTGTTCTGCCGCGACGTTCATCTCTACATAACCTACAACTGCTCTCTCCCTCGACGCGGCAAGGACGATTCGACCGTCGATGAGATGCTCAGGACCGCCATGTGTTTGCGTCCGGGCTGACTTTCATGCCGCGGCGAATTACTTCAGCAGGCGTTCCTATGAAAACCGCAATTTTCATTTTCTGGTTTGTGGCTGCAACGCTGACCGCCACGGCCGTCGAGAAAGACGCGCCCAAACAGCCGGCCAAAGACCTCGTTTTCCGGCAGCCGTTCACGCTCCGGCTCCACATCGACAAGGAGAACTATTACGAGCAGGAGATCGGCAAGATTCCGTACGTGGCGGATTCGGTGGTCTACCTGTTCCGCGGCGATGAGTTTGGAGTCACGCTGCAGGTGCAGGACAACAAGATCACCGGAGTCAAATACGAGCCCGAGATCAAGAAGGCGGAGGTGACGTTCAAGTTTAGCCAGGAGAAGCTGGACGAGAAGACCGTGGTCATGATGCTGGTGATCCGGAATACCACGAAGCACCCCCTGGAGATGGAGGCGCTGATGACGGTGCCCGGAAAGGAAGGGTTCTTGGATACGACCATCCTGCCAATCCCCCCGGGCCTCACGAATTACGAGTCGTGGCCCCACGCGATCATCCAGTTGGCACTACGCAATTTCAAGATCGGCAAAAAGCCGGCCGAGTAGCGTGGGGCGCCGCCTGAGTTAGGCTGCCCGCACGGCGGCAACGAAATAGAATAAACCCGCCAAACAAATTGCCGCCGAGCCAAACCTCAGCGCATAATACCGAGCAACGTCGCGGCCTTCGCGCGGCGGCACCGCGCGGCGGGCGAGTTGGAGCCCGGCGAAGATCGGGAGGACCACGACTTGATGGCCAAGCTCAACCCCGATGCTGAAAGCCACGATGGCGGTGGCCACAGCGAGGCCGGGAAGGCCTTCCATGGCTTCGAGCAGGCCGCCGGCAAAGCCGAGCCCGTGGAAGAGGCCGAAGCCGAAGGCGATGGCGAGGCGCGCCCAGCCGCGAGTCTGCCGGGGCCAGAAGATGTTTTGCAGGGCCACCACCACGATGCTCGCGGCGATCATCGGCTCGACGATGTGCGAGGGAAGTCGGACGAGATCGAGGACGGAGAGGGTAAGCGTGATGGTGTGCGCGAGAGTGAAGGCGGTGACTACCTTGATGAGGTCCCAGAGCGAGGCGACCGCGAGCACGAGGGCCGCCATGAAGAGGAGGTGATCGTACCCCGTGAGGATGTGCAAGACGCCGTGGTGTAGGTAGGACCAGAACATTTTGCCTTGCTCCAGCTTCGGAGGCCCCGCCGGCGCGCTGGAGGCCGCGGGCGACCAATCGCACTCGTGGGCGAGCGGCTCGCGCGAGGAAAGCAGGAGGCCCTCGTGCACCTGTCCGCCGTGCTGGCTGAGGCGCACCACATAGGTGGCTTCCCAGCGATTGCCGGGCGCGAATTCCAACTCGTTCAGCACATCCTCGGCGATGAGGATCTTGCGGGGCTTGGCGGCGCCGGCGGGAAACGGGTAGCGCAATTCATAGCCGATCCGGCCCTCCAAGGCGGTGTTCTCGGGCGGGGTCACCTTTGCCAATTCGCCGGCCAGGACGGCGCCATCGGCGGAGACGTGGACATGCGCGAGCAGGTACTTGCCATGGCGCTGCCAGAGCTGGTCCAGGCTGTCGTTGGCCGCGCCATCCGCCGGCGCGAGCGCCTCGGCCACGAAGGCCTGCTCATTCGCCACGCGCGCGCGGATTTCCACGCGGTCTTCATGGATAACGATGTCCATCGCGCCCTGCGCAACGGGATGCGCGCGCGCGGTGAGGGCGCCGAGGAGAAGGGCGAAGAGAAGAAACGAGAGGCGCATGATGAAGAAACGCGGAAGCCGGAACGCGGAACGCGCAACGGAAAATGCGCGCGGATAGCGCAGCTTGCTAGCTTTCTCCGCGCCACCGCGCGCGTTCACCGCCCTCAATTCAGTTACTCCGTCCGCAGCGCCGCGATCTGCTCGCCGCGGAGAGCGAGGCGGGTGGCGAGCCACGTCCAGAAGAGCGCCCCCAGGGTGAGGGCAGCAAGGAGGAGGAGCACCTGCGTGAGGGGGAAGCCGCTGGCGCTGTCGCGCAAGCTGGGCCAGACGGCGACGAGGGCGCTGGCGGCGCCGATGAGCAGCCCGCAAGCGATGAGCCAGCGGTGCTCGGCGAACACGAGCCGGCGGAGCTGCCGCGGCCGGAAGCCGACCGCGCCCAGTAGTCCGAATTCGCGCCGCCGCTCGAGGACGTTGCGGGCCACGACGATGGCGAGGCCGGCGCTGCCGAGCAGGAGGCCGAGCCCGCCGAGCGCCTGGAAGATGGAGAGGTACGTGTTTTCGACCGCCTGGAATTCAGCGAGGCGCCGGGCGGTGGGGGTGACTTCGAGGCCGCGGTCTTCGAGGGCGCGGGAGAGGGCTTGGGCCACTTCGTTCTGCCGCTCGCGCGGCGCATCGATCAGGAGCATCCGGTAGCCGCCCTGGCTCGGGTATTTTTCGATGAGTCGATTTTCGGCGACGACTACGCTGCCTTGCAGAATGGACCCGGCGACCGTAGCGACGAGTTTCACTTTGAAGGGCGCGCCACGCTCATCGAGGTACTTGAGAGTGTCGCCGAGCTTCATCTGGAGCGCCCACTGGAGGGTGGCGGCATCGACGATGCCGAGAATTTCCCCACCGGATTGCGGCGCGATGATGGCTTCCCACGAGGCGGGGGCGCCGGCGTTGAAACGGAAGGCTTGTCGGCCGATGAGGTCGTCGGCTTTGACGCCGAGGAGGCGTGGCTGAAGGGCACGGTTGAGATTGAGGCAACTGGCGTCATCCCCGGCGCGGACGCGGAACGGAACGAAGCTCACGCCGGTCATGAGTCGCTCATCGAGGCCGAAGCTCTCGCGGGCCTTCGGCGAATTGAGGTCTTCGTAAATGGGGAGCGCCGATTCGCCGAGCAGGGCGAACCCGCCGGTGCCAGAGCGCCGGTCGAGCGCAGTTTCTGCGCTGGGCTTCTGGCGGAAGGAATCCACGGCGACGACCATGAAGACCCCGCTGGCGAGGACGGCGATAGTGGCCACGCTGCGGCCGCGGCGGCGAGCGGCGTTGCGCTCGCCGAGGCGATTGAGCGTGAGCAGGCGGCTCTCGGCGCGGGCCACGCGGCGCAGCCAATGGAGGCCGAAAGCGATCCCCGCAAGGAGGAGAAGGCCGCCGGCGCCGAAGAAGATTTCCGCGGAGCCGCGCGCGGCGGCGAAGAGCATGGCCACGGCCCCGGCGAGAAAGACCAGCCCGGCGAGCAGGCTCCACGAGCGTTTCTTCACATCATCCGCGCGGGCCATCTCGAAGCTGCCGGCGGAGGCAAGCAGCTCGCGCGCGGAGTGCCGCAACTGCCGCCGGCTGGTGACCCACATGGAACCAAGCGCGACGAGCACGCTGGCGACGAAGCCGATGGCGATGGTGGCCGGCGTGGCGGCGAAAGCGAACTGCACCCCACCGACTGCGCTGCTCCAGACGCCGCCCAGCGCGAGCAAAACGAGGTGCGTGTATCCGAGCGCGCCAGCGAGCCCAACGAGGCTGCCCACGATCGCCAGCACCGCGCCTTCGCCGAGCAGGAGCCAGCGAACCTGTCGCGGGCGCCAGCCGAGCGCGAGCAGGAGGCCGGCTTCCTCATTGCGCTGCTCGAGCGCGAAAACGAAGAGGAGGCCGGTGAGCACAGCCGCGGCGGCGAGCAGGAAGAACGAAAAGCTGAGGAAAAGCTGGCCGAAATCGACAGGCGCCTTGGTGGCGGCGAAGGCCTGCTCGCGCAGCGGGAGGAAGCTCATGCCAATCTGCTCCGGGGTGAGCCTTTCATGCAATGCGACGCCAAGCTGCTCCGGCGTCATCGTCGCCGAATAACGGATGGACGTGAGGTTGCCCCAGCGGTTACTCCACAGTTTTTGTCCGGCAGGAAGGCTGAGGATCACCTTGGGCGTGCCTTTGTATTGGTCCCAGTATTTCTCGTCCTGATCGCGGATCTTCGTGGTGTCCATCTCGAAACCGGGCTCCCACTCGCGGCAATTCTTCTTGTCGCTCAGGCCTGGAAAATCGGGCATCCAGGAATCGTCGAGCTTGGGATGCGTCATCGGGATGACCTCGCGCACCGTGAGCTCGGCGGACTTTTCCTCGAGCTGCCGGCGCTCCCCCATGACAAAGTATTTCACGACGATCTTCGCGCCCGGCCCGACGCCGAGATCGTCGGCGGTCCATTGCGAAATCGCGGCTTCGTGTTCCGCGAGTGGAGTGGCGAGCAGGCCAGCCGCGGCGGTATCGACGGCCGTGGCCATGGAGTAGGGGACCGCTTTCTCTCCGGCCCGAATTTCGTTCACGAGATAGGTGAGCGCCTGCACGCCGGGAGGCGCGGCGGCGACGACCGGCGGATCGAGGAAAACGCGGCCGGTCCGCAGCTCGGTCTCCTTGGTCTTCTCGATCCCGCGGATTTGCAGGCTCGCGTCGGCGGCCTGCCAACGCCCCGTGACGGCTTCCCTAAGCTGCTCGGTGGAGTGTTCGCCGCTGAGGAGGAGATTCGCGCCGCCCGCGAGGCCGAGGCGTTTTTCGAGGAGCTCCAGCGAGATGAAAATGGAGAACGGCGGCACTTGGTTCGCCTGCAGCGAGAAGTTGCCGAAGTGCGTTTCATCGGCGATGGGGCCCACGGCGAGCCGCAGCGCGATGGTCTCGTTTTCGGAGCCGGAGAGCGGCGCGTCCTTGGAAAAGTTGCTCGGCTTTTCGATCCGGATGATGAGGGTGTCGTCCTGCTTCACGCCAAGCTGGGCGGCGAGGCGGGAGTTGAGGATCACATGCGTGTCGCCGGGATTTTTCGGCGCGGCGCCCTTCGGGCCGAGCGCCCAGAACGCCGGGGTGACGCCGAGCACCTGGGCCTGGTTGACGCGGGCTTTGCCATCCGTGCGAGCGACACTGCCGCGGACGAGAAGGACCGGAGCGACCACGGGCGAGATTTCCCCGGCGAGCTGCGAACGGAAATAACGATCCCCGGCGAGAAGGGCGCTCTGGACCTTGCCGACGCGGTTTTCGGCCTGCCGCCGGAGGGTAGCCTTCACGGAGTCCCCCACGAGCAGCGCGCCCGTGAGCACGAGGGCTCCGAGGGCGGCGCCCAGCGCCACGCCGAGATGCGTGCGCCAGTAGTGGCGAAGGCTGCGGAGGAGGATGGTGCGGGTGGTCATGGCGGTGACGGTTGGAGAACTGGTTGGCTAGGGTTTGATACCGCGGTGAGGAGTGGGGACGCGCGTTGACAATCCCATGATTTGGGGCATCCTGTTATTGGAATTAACCCTGAGCCCGAATCGGCACCGTATGGTGCTCCTTCCGAAAGGATAGGGCCGGGGTTTTTTCTATATCGGCGGGATCGGTGGGATGTATTCGCGGTGTGAGATGAGTTGTCGGTAAAGGGTCGAGTCACTTTTGCCGGAGTGGGCGCGGGCGATGGCCCCACAAACCATGTCGGCCATTTGCAGCAGCTCATTGTGGCGTGAGTCCTGGATTTTGATTTTACGAATCAGTCGGTGCGCGCTCGCCTCGTTGGCGCGTTTGCGAAGCCAAGAAGCAAGTTCTCGCCGAAAGACCCGGCTTCCGCCGCCATCGATGACGACGGTTGCATCGTTCAGAATGGATTTGGAACTCTCGAACAAAAGCTCGCAGGCATGCTGGTAGAATGCATGGGGCTTTTTGAAATCCTCGCGCCGGAGCTCCGCTTTCACGATAGTGGTAGCGCAATACTGGAACTTCAACTCTGAGACCTCCCGGAGGTACGCTTCCCGCCAGACAGGGGAGAGCTTGTTGAAGTGGAACTCGAAGTTTCGTGGGAGCCCAAGGCGAAGTTTCAGCGCGGCGATCCTCTGCTCCGCCTTCATTGCGTCATCGTCATGCTCGAACAGAACGAGAGCCACCGTAAAGAGTGGCGTTGAACCCGCTTCGAGCTTGAAGCCCGGGCAGCCTGATTCGTCGATGAAGACGAGCAAAATCTCTAGCCGTTGGAAGTGGCAACCCCCTCCAATTTGCCGTCGCGCAGTTCCAAGGCCCGTGACATCCGGCGCGCAAGATCGGGGGCGTGGGTGACCATCAGCAGGGTGACGTTTTGCGAGCGGTTGAGCTCGACGAGCAGGTCGATGAGGCGCTCGGCGGAAGCGCGGTCGAGGGCGCCGGTCGGCTCGTCGGCGAGGAGGAGCTTGGGGCCATTAATGAGCGCGCGGGCGACCGCAACGCGCTGGCGTTCGCCGCCGGAAAGCTCACCGGGGCGGTGATCGAGGCGATGCTGGAGGCCCACGCTCTTCAGCAGATCTTCCGCGCGGGCGCGGTGCTCCGCGCCGGGGCCGGCCCCGGCCAGGGTGGGGATGAGGACGTTTTCCAGGACGGTGCACTGGGGCAGCAAGTGGTGGAGCTGGAAGATGAAGCCGACCGTGGTGTTGCGATAGGCGGCGAGGTCCTGCTCGTTGAGCTTGGCGAGATTCTGCCCATCGACGAGGACTTCCCCGGAATCGGCGCGATCAAGGGCGCCGATGACATTGAGGACCGTGCTCTTGCCGGAGCCGGAGGGGCCGATGATCGCCACGGAATCGCCGGGGTCGGCCTGGAGATCGAGCCCGTGGAGGACGCGGACTTCTTCACCGCCAGAGGGGGCGCGGTAAGTTTTGGTGACGTTTTTGAGGTCTAGGAGCATGGCGGCAGAATTGGACAGACGGGACTAATAGGACTTGTGCCAGCGTCTCGCCTTCATTTCGAACCGCGGCAGGCTGTTGCCCGGGGCGAGGCGGACGGGGATGCGGAGCGAAAAGGCGGCGGTGAGCGCGCTTTCGAGGCGCGAGACGGCCGCAGGCTCTTCGGTTTCCACAGTGAGGGCGATCTCCGCGAGAGCCCCAGCGCTGCTGATCTCGACGCGGTATTCGCCGATGGCGGGAACGCCGCGCACGATCGCCTCGATGGCCGAGGGGTACAGGTTGACGCCACGAACCACCACCATGTCATCGGCGCGGCCGAGGACACCGCCGCGCAGCGCGAAGCCGGGGATGGCAGGATCGCGGGAGACCAAATCGCCCGTGCGGTAGCGGAGCAGCGGGCAAGCGGTGCGGCCGAGGGTGGTGAGCACAAGCTCGCCGGTGGCAGTCACGGGCGCGCCCGTGGCGGGATCGACGATCTCCGCAAAGTAGGAGCGCTCGATGATGTGGAGCGTCTCGGGCTCGCCGGGGCCTTGGTAAGCGACGGGGCCCACCTCGGTCAGTCCGTAGTGATCGATGATTTCGGCCCCGCACCAGAGCGCGCCGATGCGCTCGCGCACCGTGGCCACGCTGCCGCCCGGCTCGCCCGCGACGATGATCTTGCGCACGGCCGATTGCGCGAGATCGATGCCGGTGCGCGCCGCTTCCTCGCCGAGATGGATGGCGTAGGTCGGCGTGCAACAGAGCACGTTGGCGCGATACGCGAGCAAGGCGCGGGCGCGGGCGGCGCTGCTGAGCCCGCCGCCCGGCAGGCACAGGCAGTCGAGCTTGGCGGCGGCCTCGAAGGCCGTCCAGAAGCCGAGAAAAGGGCCGAAGGAAAAGGCGAAGTAAAGCCGGTCGCCGGGGCCCACGCCCGCCGCGCCGTAGATTTCGCGCCAGTTTTCCAGCATCCAGCCCCAGCTCTCGGGGGTATCGAGAATGGCGAGCGGCGAAGCGCTGGTGCCGCTGGTCTGGCAAAAGCGCGTGTAGCGTTCGAGAGGCTCGGTGAGATTCGTGCCAAAGGGCGGGTGCGCGGCCTGGTCGGACACGAGGTCGGCCTTCGTGGTCAAGGGAAGGGCGCGCGAAAAGTCCTCGAGCGAGCCGATGCGCGCATCCACGCCGGCCGCGCGCAGGCGCGGGGCGTGGAAGGAATTCGACTCCCCAATGGCGGCGAGCACCTCGCACAGCCGCGCAAGCTGTTCGGCGGCGAGACAGGACGACGGCTTCACGGCGCGAGCGCCGAAGCGCTAGTGAACCGGGCCGGGCGTGGGCGCGTCGCTCACCGCCGCCACGGCGGCGGCCGGCTTTTTCGGCGCGCTCGGCGCGGGCTTGTACTTCGTCACCAGGCAGCCCCCCACCGCCGCGAGCACGATGCCCAGCCAAAATTGCGCCGGGATTCTCCCCAGCCCGCCCGCCGGCGGATGCTGGATCAGCGAGACGATCGCATTCACGATCGGCGCCCCCGCAAAGACGATGGACATGACCACCGCCGGCTCTCCTTTCGCGCCAAAAGCCAGCAGCACCCCAAACGCGCCGACCGCTCCCATGATCCCCGCGATGAGCGACCACGCCATGCCCGGCACCGGATATTTCCAATTCGCCCCCGAGAGCACGAGCATCAGGAAAGGGGCGATCACGGCCACGAGAAAGTAAGCGATGCCCACGAAGAGGAACGCCTTGTAGCGCCCATTTACCGGATCCTGCATCCCAAGCTGCCCCGTGTGCAGCAGCACGCCATAGACCCCCCACGAGACGACGGTGAGCAGGGCGAAGGCGAGCCAGGTCATTCCGGGCTCCTGGATGGTGGACGTGGGAGGCATGCGAGCGGGTGAGGTTGGTTGTGAAAACTTCCGGGGGAGGCCACTCTTAGATTCCGAGGCCGCCGAGACAAGCGCCGCGTGCGGTTTACGTGCGGTTTTTGTGAAGCCCGGCCCCGTTGGGAACCGTAGCGCAAACTTCCAGTCTGCCGTATCCGTAGCGCAGACTTCCAGTCGGCCGGCCCCGTAGCGCAGACTTCCAGTCTGCCGTATCGCAGGCTTCCAGCCTGCCTCCCCTTCGCATCAGCAAACCCGCGATACTCCGCTGTAGTGCAGCCATCCCTGGCCGCCCGGATGCGCTCGCCCGCTGGAATCCGGCCTTCCAAAACGGCCCCGCTGTGGTGCAGCCATCCTTGGCTGCCTCGATTCCCTTGCCCGCTGGAAGCCCAGCTTCCAGGCCGCCTCCGCCCCAGCCCGCCGCCCCCCCCCAAGCTGTAGAGGCCGCTCTCCCGGCATCGCGGCCCAGCGGGGATGCCGGGGTGCCGCCTCTGATCGCGGCGCGGAAAGGCGGAGGGCGGCGCGAAGCCGCACCGAGCCCTCCCCACCCGACGCGATGTCCGCCCGCGCGCTCCCCATCCAGCCCCAGCGCCCATCCGGCCCCCAGCGCCCATTCGGCCCCCAGCGCCCATCCGGCTCCCAGCGCCCATCTGGCCCGGAGGGCCTCCAGAGATTAGCCGGTCGGCGTAAGCCACCGGACCCACCGCCCACAAACCCGCCTCGCCCCGGCAGGGGCGACGGAACCATCGAATGTCCGATCAGCAATGAAGCCCCGTCGGCGCCCGTGGCGCGAAGCGCCAGCCCTCCACCCTTGTCATGCTGAGCGAAGCCGAAGCACCTCCAATATCCGGCGTGGGCGGAGGCGGCGGGCGGTGCGGAGACGGCTCACGCATCCCCCAAAAGCGCGAGAGTAATCAGAGCCTCGACACGTTCCGAATCTCGCCAGGCTAGATTTTGTGATACTTTTTGCCTAAATGTGCCGCGCGACGCGCTAGAGTCTGGCGAAGAGGTTTGCGCGATGATGCGAGAGAAAAGCGAGCTCGGGGGGAGCAGCATCATCAGGAAAGCGGAGCGCCTCTCCAGCGTACGCCCCAAAGTTCTCGGCAACGCAGCGCTGCGGCAATTCGGTTTCGAGACGAGGGGAAAGCAGAAGTCGAAAGTTCTCGTCAAACGTGATGAGTCCTCGGTCGAACGCAGCATCGTGAAGCCGGGAGAGGCAAAGCCCGTTGCGGACATTCAGCCGTTCCGAGACGTGCGCACCCCAGGGGAGGATATGGGACGCGACTAACAGCTCACGAATCGCGAGATCGGTGACGCCGCAACGGTTGCCGAAGTTGTTCAGAACCGCTTCACGGAAATATTCCTGACCTCGGCGCAGCTTCACATTCGCCGTGGTTTCGGTAGGACCTTGCGGCGGGCGCTTTCGCACCAGCACGCCGGCTTTGGGGAGCACCTCGAGTTCGCTGCTCTCGTCCGCGCCGAACAGATCTCGTAATGCCGCTTCGCTCGCAGGAACCGTCTCGTAAAGATCGGCATGGAACTCATCCCAAACCGCGCGATCTAACGCGCTGGCGCTCGCGAGACCCCGAATGCCGCGAAGCTTCAGGGAGGGGTCGAGTGATGCGAAATTGCAAAGCTTCATTGCCACGCTGTTTGCTCCACGTCCGAGCTTTTCGGCAATCGCTACGATCACGGGTTGGCGAGCATGAAGCTGCCCGAACGTCAGCTTATGGTAGAGATTGAGGGCAATCAACAACTCGCCGCGCGTCCAATTCTTCCGAAGAGACATTCGAGGAAAGTATTGGGGAAGAGGCGTGGGGTGAATCGAATTTAAGTTTTCGCATCCGTGCCACTAAGCGCGGTCTTTAGACTGAGAGCGGAAATGTAATTCCGTGGGATTGGATGCACCAAGTCCATCGTCAGGTGGAAAGATCATGAATTTCATTGAGCCGCATGGCTTCTGTCCGCTGCGAATCCGATCATGGTTAATTATCGTCGTAAGGACTTGCCCTACTGTGCACGCAATCGCCCCAGCGAACATTTAACTCCATGAGGTCGCCCGCGCTCATTGTGCCCTGGCTTCCCGATGGATCGGCGTGACGTATAGGCGATTTCTGAATTTCCTCTATCGCCTCACTAAGATTTCGCCGTCGATCTTTCCCGAGAACGTCCGCAATTTCCTTTGTTATGTTTCGTGCCTTGTGCGCCATCTGATTTCTCAGCCACGAGAGCTGAGAGATAAATCGGCCGTCTGCTGATGAAACAAGTTCGAGCGCGCGCGCCACTGCAAGCCGGCCTCGCTTCGTGTCACTGTTGTCGATTTCAGAAAAGAAATCACGCAGCCGTTCGTCTCCGAAGTTCTTCACGAGTAGGTGAACCACCCCGCCTTCGATCAGCGCGTGCATCTGGATTATGAAGCCCCAATCGGTCAAATTCGAGGCGTCAAAAGCCCCCGGTGAAATTCCAAGGTGCTCCGCCAGAAGGTCATTCAGGCTGATTTCGACCGGCGCATCATCGTGCATGGAGCGCCGTTTTAAGGAAGCCTACGCCGCTTTGCGCTTCTTTTCTTTCCTCGCCTGCTGCCACTCCGCATCCCGCTTCTCCACCTTCTCCTTGGGCGTGCTCACAATCCGCCTCGTCAGCACGCGGAACTTCTGAAGCGCAGCGCGATAATAGGTCGAATCCCCGGTGAGTAGAGACCCCACACCTTTAAACGCCCTCGGGCCGCTAAAAAAAGAAATACAAAAAAGTGCTCAATCGAGATTGGGAAAGTCCTCGACCTCTGATACTCTCGACCCCATCATGGACTCGATCCTCTCGCTGCCGGCAGCCTCGGTCGGCGCCGCATTCGCCGGCGCGATCACCCTCGCACCCACTCCGAGGCGCTCTCCTGCCGCTGCGTGCCATGGACTTCGCCCGAGCACGCCGGGAGCATCCGATCCTCCGCTTGGGCACGGCCCCTTCAATTCCTGCACGGCTGTTCACCCGCCTTTCCCGCCTCCGAACTTTTCGGCGCAACGGTTTCCAAATCCCCCGAAAATCCCCTCGTCTCAGGGTTTCCCCCGATGCGGTGTCGCAAAACAAGACGCGAAAACCGCCCTTTTCGTCTCATTCGTCTCATAAGTCATTTTTGAGAAAGCCGTCGTTCCTCGAAATGATGCTCAAACTGAAACTTTCCAGTTTCAAAATGTGCCACATTCCTCCTCCCGCAGGGCAATTTACCGGTGGCCACGCCCTCTTGCGAGAATGTCGCCAGCACCCAAACGCTCTGGATGTGCCCTCCCACGCCGCATCAAAGTTTTCCCCCCCGGCCGAGTTATGCTAATGGCGCGCAGACCCCGCTTTGAAAAAACCGGGGTCCTGTGCCATTTTACCGATCCTCCATGACTACTCGCCTTCTTCTGTCCGCCATCCTGGCCGGCCCGATCCTCGCCGCGTCCGCGCAAGCTGCCGAAATCAAGGTGACGTTCAACGATCAGGTGCTGCCAATTTTCAAAAACGCCTGCCTGAATTGCCACAACCCCGACAAGAAAAAGGCCGGCCTCGACCTTTCGACCTACCAGGGTGCGCTTGCGGGCAGCGACAACGGCAAAGTGGTGGAATCCGGCTCGCCGGACAAGAGCCTCCTGCTGAAGACGGTGAAGCACATCGAGGAGCCGAAGATGCCGCCGAAGGGCGACAAGCTCACGGATGCCGATATCGCGATGCTGGAGAAGTGGGTGGCCGGCCAGCTTCTGGAAAGCGGCACGAGCAAGGCCGTGGCGCCGACCAATAACGTGCAGCTCACGGTGGTGTCGCTCGATCGCCCCGCCGGGCCGCCGCCGATGCCGGCGATCGATCTGCCGCTGGAGCCGCTGGTCCGCACCAAAACGAGCAACGCGCTGGTGGCGCTCGCGGCCAGCCCCTGGGCGCCGCTGGTGGCGGTGGGCGGGCAGAAGCAGATCGTCCTCTATAATTCCGAGACGCTGCAGACGCTCGGGATTCTGCCCTTCCCGGAAGGGTTCCCGGCGGTGGTGAAGTTTTCGCGCAATGGCCAGCTTCTGCTGACCGGTGGCGGGCTCGGCGGCAAATCGGGCAAAGTGGTGCTTTGGAAGGTGGAAACCGGCGAGCGGATCGGGCAGGTGGGCGATGAGTTCGACCAGGTGCTCGGCGCGGATATTTCCCCGGACCACGCGCACGTGGCGCTCGGCGGGCCGACCAAGATTCTCAAGATTTTCTCCACCAAGGACGGCAAGCTCGTCGAGTCGATCAAGAAGCACACCGATTGGATCACCGCGGTGTCGTTTTCGCCGGATGGCCGCTACCTCGCGAGCGCGGACCGCAACGGCGGCATCGAGGTGTGGGAAGGCGCGACCGGCAAGCCGTACTCCTCGCTGCCCGGCCACAAGGCCATGGTCACCGCGCTGGCGTTCATGCCGGGCGTGCTGGCGAGCGCGGGCGAGGATGGCCGGATCAGCCTGTGGGACGTGAAGGAAGGCAAGGAAATCCGCGGCTGGGTGGCGCACGCCGGTGGGGTGACTTCGGTCGATTTTACGCCGGATGGACGGCTCGTTTCGAGCGGGCGCGACAAGCTCGCGAAGGCTTGGGATCAGACCGGCAAAGCGCTGCTCACGAGCCAGCCGTTCGCGGATATTGCGTTGCGCGCGGTGCTCAATAGCGACCGCGTGATCGCAGGCGATTGGACCGGGCAAATCCGCGTGTTCAATCTCGCCGACGGCAAGCCGCTGGGCGAGCTCACGGCCAATCCTCCGCTCATCGCGGAAAGCCTGGCCGCGGCGGAAAAGCTGGTCACCGATCGGACGGCGGAGCTGAAAGCTCAGGAAGCCGCGGTGGCCGCGGCGCAGGCGAAATTGCAAGCGGAGGTGGCGGCGCTGCAAACGAAGCGCCAGGCGGAAGTGGCCGCGCTCGAGGCGAAGAAGAAGCAATCGCAGGCGGCCCTGGATGCGCTGAAGGCGGTGCCGCAGGCTGTCGAGAAGCAGTTGCTGGCCGGGCGCGAAACCGTGAAGGCGCTCACGCAGGTGCGCGACACGAAGGCGGATGCCGAGCGCGTCGAGGCGCAGGCGAAGCTCGATGCCCAGGCGAAGAAAGTCGCCGACGACGAAGCCCTCTTGAAGAAAGCGCAGGCGGATCTCGCCGCGCGCTCGCCGGCGCTTTCCAAGCAGCTCGACGAAACCACTGCGGCTCTGGCCGCTCTGGCGAAACAGCCGGTAAAGCTGGTGCCCACCCCTGCGTCGATCGCCGCCGCCGATGCAGCCGCGAAGCGGGCCGAAGCGGTGCGCAAGGAGCTCCCGCCGCTCGTCGCCGAGCGCGCGAAACACAAGGGCGGCACTCCGCCGTACGCGGCCGCCGATGCCCGGGTGAACGCGAAGCAGCAGCAGGTGAATCAGGCCGATGCGGCATTCGCCGCGGCCAAGGCCGCTGCTGCCAGCGCACCGGTGGAGCAGGAGCTTGCGAAAGCGCAGGCCGCGCTCGCCCAGGCGCAGGCGCAGCTTCCCCTCGCCACGGCCGATTTGAACCGCTGGAAGCGCGCGCAGGCTTACATGACCGTCCATCGCGCCAAGCAGAGCCTCGGCGAATTGAAGAACAAACACGACGGGCTGGTCGCCGCCGTGAAGGACGCCCTCGCGCCGGCGGAGAAGATTCAGGCCGAGATTGCCGCCGCCGAGAAACAGGCCGCGACCGCGGCTGGGGCGGTGAAGGAGCAGGAAGCCGCCACCGCCAAGCTGCGCGCCGATCTCGAGACCGCGAAGAAGGCCATCGCGAGCGCCCAGGCTGCACTCACCGCCGCCGAGGCCCGCGCGAAGACGCCGCCGGCCGGCGCGCCCGCCGCGCCGAACGAAGTGGCCGCCTCCAAGGCGGAGCTCGCGAAGCATCAGCAAGCGGCGAAGGATCTCGAAGCGAAAGCCGCCGAAGCCGCGAAGCTCGTCGAGGCCGGCAAGAAACTCGGCGAGACCGCCGCCGGCAAAGTGGCCGAGCTGCGCAAGAAAGCCGCCGCCGTCACGGAAGAAGCCAAAGTGGCGAAAGCGAAAGCCGAGCAGGAAGCCGCCGCCGCCGCCAAAGAGCTCGAGGCCGCGAAGGCCCAGGCCGATCGCGTGCGCGCCGATTACGAGAAACAGTACCGCGTCCAGCAGGACGGCAAGCCCGCGACCGTCGCAAAGGCGGGAGCGTAGCGCCTCACGGCGCCAGGCCGTGGATGGTGTTCACCACTTCCCCATCGCAGGTCCTGCCCCTCGGCGGTGCGGAGCTGATACTTGATCGACATCTGCATCACCGGTTTCAGCTCCGGGATTTCGAGGAAGACCGTGCGCTCATCCGTGCCGATCGAGACGCGCTTCACCGTCAGCGGGTCGTGCTGGGTCTTGCTCATTTGCGTGCGCGAGAATTCGGGAGCCCCGTCCTTGCCGGGCTCGGCGGGCTTTTCCGCCGGCGCGAGCGTGGAAATCTCCGGCGAGCCGTACGCGCCGGACCAGAGGTAGTTCCAGACTTCGACGCTCCAGTTTTCCGGATCGCGCGGCGGCCTGCGTATCCAGGGCGCAGGTGAATTTCAGCTCGATCCCGCCTTTGCGCGCGGCAAGCTCGATGGGCATCCGCGCCGGGCGCGCCGGTGTAGCGCACGCGCTGGAAGCAGCCGTTCTTCAGCCCGGTCGTCTGCCAGCCGCGCAGGCCCGCGACGTAGAGCTGGCCGTCGCGCGGGTGGAAGCGCGCGCGCATGATGCCGCTCTGGAATTTGAGCGGAAACTTCACCACGCCGCCCTGCATGACGACGTGCGATCGCAGCAGTCGCGGCGCGTTCGGGCCATGATTCCACCCGCTCTCCATCATCACGCCGAAGAGCGCGCACTGCGCCGTAGCGAGAGGTGCAGCATGCTGGCCCTGCCACGGGCCCCATTTGTCGCTCGTGCACCCAGACCTGCGAGCCGCGAGGATTGTCCACGCGCTTCGGCAGCCAGCAGAGCGGGCGATCGTAATCGTGCGGCGGCGGCGGCCGGTGCGCGAGATCGCACCACGCCGTAGAAGCCGCCGGGATTGATCCAGTTGATCTTGCAGACGGGCGTCCAGGTGCCCTCGTTGTCGCCGCTCGTCATCTCGCCGTTCGGGCCGGCGCCGATGCCATTCGGCGCGCGGAAGCCGGTGGCGACGCACCGTCGAGCTTTTTGCCGTCGGGCGACACGCTGCAACAGCGAGCCGTGATGCTCGCAGATCTGGTCAAAGCCGCGCCCGCCATTTTTCACCGGGCCCGGCTTTGGCAAAGTAGGAAATTGCCCTGCGGGTCGGTCTGCAGATCGAAGACGAACTCGTGGAAGCTCTTCGTCACCTTCATGTCCCAGTTGAACGCCTCGTAGAAATCCGCCTCGCCGTCGCCATTCAGATCCTGCAGCCGCGTAGAGCCCATCGCGGCCCGTCACGTAGATTTCGCCCTTCACGATCTTCAGCCCGAGCGCGTGGTAAAGGCCGGCTGGCGAAACGCCTCCAAGTCACCTTCTCCAGCTTCGCATCGAGCCCGGAGACGATGAAGACATCGCCGTGAAAAGTGCATACCGCGGCGCGGCCGTCGGGGAAGAAATCGAAGCCGCCGATGAACATCGGCGTGCTCCATGGATTCGGGTCCGGCACCGTGATGGTCTCGACGACGTAAGGCTGATCGTTCTCGGCGGCGACGGCGCCTTCGGCCGTGACGCTCTCCGGCCAGCGGGCCGGGGCGCCTTGCGTGAGCTTCGCGAGATCTTCCAGCGGCGGCTCGCTGGTGAGCGGCGGCAGCGTATCGAGGCTCTCCGGCCCGACGCCGACCAGGATGCGAAACGTGATGGGCTTTTCGTGCGGAGGGATGACCACAAAGAGCTGGCCACCGCTTCGCTGCCAGGCCGCGTCCGAAGGCAGCCCATGGTCGGTGGCCACGACGACCTTCCCATTATCCACGAACTTCGTGAAGCCGGCGCGCTCGATGACCCGCGCGTCTTTCTTGACCGAGAAGAAGGCAACGCCTTCCGTTGGTTCCGCGTTCTCCGGCACGCGGCAAACGGCGATGCGCAGAACGCCGGCGCTCGGGCCAATCAAGAGCGTCCGCGAGAAAACTTCGAGCTCGCCGCGCTTCTCGTACCAGGGCGACTCGAGGATCTCCGTCGCGCCGGCGTTCCATTTGATCACCGCTCTTTTTCCATGCAGGTAGACGCCGCCGTAGCGAACGCTCGGGAGCGGGCCGAATGGCTCGGAGCGCGGATCTTTCCAAGGCTGCGCGTCCTGGATGCCGGCCGCCTCGGCGGTGAGAAACGCCGGCGTGCCCAAGCCCGTGGGATATTCGCCGCGCGACATCAGGTTCATCGGGGTCGTGAACTTGCCGCCGCTCCAAGCGCCCGCCGCGCGGCAGAGATCGAGGTCGTAGCAAATAGCCGCTTCACTATTCTCGCCGAGCTTGAGCGCCAGGCCCTTTAGCGCGGTAGTTTCCGGTGTTCCCTCGGCGGTCTTTCCGATCCCGACGGTTCCAAATAGCCAAGGCCCCGGCGCTTCGCCGGCGGGTGTGCGGTTGGTCCACTGCGCGTGCGTGGTGGTCGCGAGGAGGAGTATAGAAAAGAGAAGACGCATACGAACCTGGAGGGGGAAGTGTCCGGTGAACAACCGGCTTCGTCCAGAGCCGCCAGGAAAGATTGCCGCCTCGGCCTCCAAGAGCCCAATCTTCGGGAGCGAAACTTGGTGTTCCTCTCCGTGGCCCTCTTCAAACAGATCACTCTTCTCGACGATCGCGAACCACACGGAGCGGCCCTCAACATGGCCCTCGACGAGTCTCTGCTCCGTAGCGCCGCCAGCCCGCTGCTCCGCTGCTATCAGTGGCGCGAGCCTGCCGTCTCCTTCGGGTACTTCGTGAGACTCGAGGAGGTGCAACGCTCCTGGCCGGGGCGCGAGCCGGTGCGGCGCTGGACGGGCGGCGGAATCGTGCCGCATTCGCATGACTTCACGTACAGCTTGCTTGTACCGCGGGAACATCCGATTGCCCGGCTTTCGGCGCCGGAAACTTATCTGCGCATCCATGGAGCGGTGGCGGAAACTCTCGCCAAGGCAGGGGGAGGCGAGGCTGGCCTGGCCGGGGCGCCCGGCCGCAAAGTCTCCGAGGCGTGCTTCGACAACCCGGCGGAAAACGACGTGCTTTGGCAGGGGCGGAAGATCGCCGGCGGTGCGCAAAGGCGGAGCACAGCGGGACTGCTGCACCAAGGGAGCATCCAACTCGCCGCTGTTTTCGCGGGTGACAGCGAATTTGCAAAACGTTTGGCCGCCGCGCTCGCCGATTCTTTCAAGACGCGCAGTCTGACCTCGGCAGAACTGGCTGCGGGTGAAGAACTGGCGCGCAGCAAATACGGCACGGCCGAGTGGCTGCGGCGGATTTGAGCGGCGCTCGGTCTAAGGTTTACGGGCGGAGCGGATGCGCTATCGATACCCCCATGCCCCTGCATTTCTCCCCGCTCAGCCGCCGCCAATTTCTCACCCGCACGATCGCCGGCGGGCTCGCCGTCTTCACCGCCCGCCTGGCGCACGGCGCGCCGGAGGGAGAGGAAGCATGGGCGCTGCTGGCGGATACGCACATCGCGGCGGATCCGGCGCAGGTCGCGCGCAACGTCAATATGGCCGCGCATCTGCGGACCGCGGTGGCCGAGGTGAAAGCGCTCGCGCCATCGATCTCGCAAGTGCTGGTGAATGGCGATTGCTCGCTGCACCAAGGGGAGCCGGGCGATTACACCACGTTTCTCGAGCTGACGCGACCGCTGGCCGAGGCCGGGCAGGCGCTGCATTGCCTGCTCGGGAATCACGATCATCGGGAGATCTTTTGGAATGCCTTCAAGGCGGAGGCGAAGCGGGCGCGTCCGCAGGAGGGGAAGCACATCTCGGTGATCGAATCGGGCGCGGCGAATTGGTTCCTGCTCGACTCGCTGGAGGTGACGCTCCAGACGCCGGGGCGGCTGGGCGAGCAACAACTGCAGTGGCTCGCCGCGGCGCTGGATGCCCGGCCGGGCAAACCGGCGCTGATCATGCTTCATCATGATCCGATCGCGCGGACCGACGGCAAAAAGCCGGGGCTCATCGACACGGCTGATTTGCTCGCCGTCCTGAAGCCGCGCCGGCAGGTGAAGGCGCTTTTCTGCGGGCATACCCACAAGTGGCGCGTGGAGCAGGATGACGGCATCCACCTGGTGAATCTCCCGGCGGTCGCCTATCCGTTTACCCCCACGGAGGTCACCGGCTGGGTGGATTGCCGGCTGAAGAGCGGCGGCATGCGGCTGGAGATCAAGGCGACCGACAAGGCCAATCCCGCGCATGGCAAAGTGACTGAGCTCGCCTGGCGCGCGTAGGGGCGCTACGGCCGCCAGGCCTTGCTCCAAAGCACGTACGTTTCGTGCATGGCGCGGCGCTCCAGGGGCGTCCATTCGGCGGTGCGTTCGTCGAGCGTCTTGTATTCGCCCAGGCGCGGGTCGCGCTCCACGGCGAGCTGATAGTTTTCCAGCGCGCGTTTCGTGTCGCCGAGGCCCCAGTAGCCGAGCACCAGCGAGTAGTAGTCGTAGCGCGCGTTGAAGTTGCTGAGCTTCGCGGCGGCTTCGAATTCACGCACCGCGTCCGCGTAATCGCCCAGGTTGAAGTAAGCCCAGCCGACGCGGTTGCGCATCGGGCCGTTGTCCTTGAGCTCGACCGCTTTGCGCAAATCGGCGCGCGCCTCGTCCTTGCGGCCGAGCAGGGCCAGCGTATAGCCGCGGTTCGAGTACGCCTGCGCGTCTTTGTCGTTGGCCTTGATCTGCCCATTCAGGATTTCCAGCTTCGGTGTGGTCTGAACGGGCGCTGGCGGTTCGGCGGCGGCCACGAGCAAAGTCAGGGCGAGGTAGACGCAGGCGGAACGAAGAAGGCTCATCAATGCGGGAGGCATGGGGGGAAGGGAATTTTGGAAATTTCGGAAAGAAGGCTGGTGAGTTTTCGGACAGGTGGGAAGAGATGCAGGGTTTTCAGACGCTAAACCGGGGATTTTGGAGATTTTGCGGGGTGAGTTTTCGGACAGATGAGAGGAGATGCAGCGATTTGCGGCGCGAGGAGCATTTCGGAAATAATGGAAAGGATGGCCGCGACGATGCCAGGGAGCGCTGGACGGCCGCGGCCCCGCGCCAACCAGGAACCGTGTAATCAAAACTTCGCGCGGCAGCGCCCGGTGCGCTTGAGGCGGATCGATGGGCGCAACGACGGGAACCGCAAGGGCAATCCCGAAGCGCTCGGTGAACGGCGCGGCGTGGCGAAGGCATTAGCCGCAGAGTATCAGACGGCGAGCACTTTCCCAATCTCGAACGAGCACTTTTTTGTATTTCTATTTTCGCAAAAGGAAGGGCTGCTGCTTCGGATTTTGGGATCGGGCACGCCGGGACAAGAGGGTGCTCGGCGATTCTATGAAGAGTTCCGGCAAGTGATGGGAAGGCGGATAGCGTGGATTAGCGACCAGTGCGGTTCGGACCTCATCCGAACCCGAGGCTTAGGCCCCGGGCCGCTCTTTTTTTTGCTGGGATTCCAGCCAGGCGAGCACGTCGGTGAGTGGGCGATTTTGTCATCAAACACGGATGCACTTCGGAGAGGCGCCAGCAGCGAGGGGAAGACCATGGTGCGATTAATCCAAGTACCGTTCGTCAAAATCGATTCCGGACTTTTGGAGAAGATCGAGCAGCTCATCGCGGAAGGTCTTGCGTCGCTTCGCTCCACCACCGGCTACAGGCTGTAAAGCCTTCGGCTTTGGCTGAAAGCTGTGAAGCCTCCGGCTTTGTGCCGGAGCCTTTTCGCGAAGTCACGAGGGATCATTTTACGCGGCGAACTGGTTCAGCGAGAAAGGAGCTGGGGAAGCGCGGGTTCAAGTATGCTGGATTGAGCCCTCGCTGGAGCGCTGATGCGGTTTCAGAATGAGACCCACTGGGCATCGATCAGCTTGAGCGCTTCGGATCAGGCATCCAGCCATCGCTGCTGCGGATCGGTGCCGAGCTACTTGATGAGCCCGGGCTCGCGAGGAGGCATGCCCTCCCGTCACGCTGGTTGGGTTCTTCGGTGAGGCTGCCGAGGAGGAGGGCTTCCTCGAAGTCGAGGGACGTGGGCGTGCGCGCCGGTGGGGAAGAGGGGATCGTTCAGGTGCGAAGGATGCGGCGAGGCTTGGCGGGGCGCGGGTTTGAGGGATAAGTAGGGTAATGAGCGACGCGCTCCAGCCTCCCGCACGCACCCGCAAAACGGCGAAAGTTTTCACCGTGGCGGAGGCGCGCGAGGCGCTGCTGGCGAAGCTCGAGAAGGCCGGCGCGAAGGGGACGGTGTCGCTTTTTTCGGCGGCGGCGCCGGCGGCGAAGCGCGCGGCTCTTGAGGAGGCGCTGGCGGCGCTGGAGGCGGAGCGCGAGATTTTCCGAGACGCTCGCAAGGGCAAGCCGCGCTTCTTTTTGTGGCGAGAACGGCCGGTGCTGCCGACGGCGGAAGCGGTCGCCGGTAAACTCGAGAGCTTTGCGATGGCGCGGTTTCCGGTGCTCGCCGCGCTGGCCGATTTCGCGGCGGCGGTGAAGGCGAATCGTGAGGAGAAAGCGCTCGCGGCGGAGGCGGTGGCGCTGCTGGTGAAGGACGGGCGCTTGGTGCGGCTGCTGCAACGCTCGGCCAGGACGATGAAGGAGCTGTATGTAGCGTCCGCGCCTTTGGGGCTGAAGGGCAGCGGGCCGGCGCGCGCGGTGGAGTTTGTGGCTGAGGGGGTGCGGGCGGCCTACCAGCGGCTGGTCGAGCAGACGGGCTTTCCCGATGTGGCGATCTCGGCGTTGCAACAGGAGAGCGGGGCGGCGCTGGCGGAACTGAAGGAATGGCTGTTGGAACAGCACCAGGCCGGCCGCGCGGTGCTTTCGTTTGGCGATTGGTCGCTCGCCGATGCCGCGCGCCGGGAGGCCGCGATCGAGCTGCACGGGGATCAATATCTGCTGCTTCGTCTGCTGACATGAGCGATGTGACGCCAGATCCGTTTGAGGAGGTGATCGTGAAAGACCCGCGCCGGTCGGAGGTGGCGGTGGCGGGGGTGAACGAGCGGCCGCTGCAGGCTTTGCTGAAGAGCTTCGAGCGGCTCGATCAGCGCGATCCGCCGCGGCCCGTGCACTCGGCGGCGCCGGCGTTGCTGGTGACTTCGGCGCAGCCGGGCTACGGGAAATCGCACCTGATCGGGCGGCTGTTTCGGGAGCTGCACGGACGCGCGACGCTGGTCTATGTGCAGCCTTTCCAGGGGGCGGCGACGGCCTTCCAATCGCTGATGCTGGCGGTGGTGCGGGAGATGCATTTTCCGGAGCGCGCGACGGCGGGCGCGTGGGATGGCGAGGCGCCCACGCAACTCGATTCGCTCGCGCACGCGGTGCTCGCGCATCTGCTGGCGGACCTGATCGAAGGGCGCGTGAAGGGCTTGCAGGTGGAGGCCTCGGCGGAAACGGCGCGGCAAATCCGCCGCAGTCCGTCGGAGGCGTTTGCCCGCGGCGCCGATCCGTGGGCGCATTGGCTTTACGAAAACTGGGAGCAGATTTCCCCGCATTTCGAGGAGGCGCTGGCGCTGCGGGGGATCGCGCTGACCGCGCCGGGAAGCTGGCTGCGGCTCCTACTGGCGTACGCTTTTTCCCCCTTCAATCCGGCGGTGCGGCGCGTGTGTTTGGATTGGCTATCCGGCCTGCCGGTCGATCGCGAGGACGCGCTGGCGCTCGGCCTGCGCGCGGCGGATGCGAACCCCGAAGAGCTTTCGCTCGACCATGCGAACGCGCTGGCGCGCACGCGGCTCACCGAGCTTTGCCAGCTCGCGGCGTTTTGCCGGCCGTTCGTTTTCTGCTTCGACCAAACCGAGGTTTACGGGCACCGCGCGGAACTGGCCCGCGCGTTTGGCATGATGGTGGCCACGCTGGTGCACGAGGCGCCGAACCAGCTTACGGTCATCACCGCGAACCAGGATCCGTGGACCGCGCGGGTGCTGCCGCACATCGAGATGGCCGATCGCGATCGCCTCGCGCCGCCGCTGCCGATGGAGGGGCTCAATCGGGCGCAGGCCGCGGAGCTGGCGCGGCTGCGGCTGGGGGCGGCCGAGGTGGAGGGTGCGCGCATCGGGGCGTTTCTCGAAGCGAAGTGGCTCAACACCCTCTTCCCCACGCCCGCGAACCAGATGGGCGCGCGGCAGTTCCTGCAAAAATGCCGCGAACGCTGGAACCGCGCGCCGGTGGCCGCCACCCCGCTGGCGCAGCTTTTCCAGCGGCACCGCGAAAAAATTCTCGCCTCGCCGAGGCGCCAGCTTTTCGAGGCCGATACGCTCCACTGGCTGGTGGAAGACGCCGCGCGGGGAGTACCCGGCGTGACGGTGGAAGCGCTGCCGGAGAAGTACGTGCAGGTGCGGTGGGTCACGCCCGAGCGGGTCGTGCTTTTTGGGTTCGCCGCGGGCGCCAACTGGAGGCAGTGGCGGAACATCGCCCGGCTGAGCGTGGAGCGAAACCGCGCCGGGAATGGGGTGCCGACGAAGTGCGTTTTTTTCCGCACGCCCGAGCAAGCGGCGATCCCGGGCGAGAAGTGGGCGGTGCGGGCGGAGATCGAGGAGGCGCGGCGGGAGACGCTGGATTTGGTGAGGCTCTCGCCGGAGGAATTGGCGGAGTTGTACGCGGCGCGGGACCTTTTTGCGGAGGCGGCGCAGGGGGATATCGATTACACCACGGAGCAGGTGCTGGGGTTTTTGCGGGAGGAGCTGGGGGGGTGGTGGGGGAGGTTGCGGGGGGCGGTGGGGGGCGGCTCGTAATCTTGAGCGTAATCTTGATCTGAAATCCCGGCGTCCACCGAGAGATTAAGATTAAGATTAAGATTAAGATTATGATTATGATTAAGAAGCTGCGCCCGCGAAATCCCTACCTTGCAACGCGTCGCGCTCTCGCGAATGGTGTCGCCCGCTCTCGTTCTTTCCGATCTTCGCCCAATGACCGCCGATATTCACTTTGATCCCATCGAGGAGGTGCTCGAGGAGATTCGCGCCGGCCGGATGGTCATCGTCACGGATGACGCGGATCGCGAAAACGAGGGCGATCTGGTGATGGCAGCGGAGATGGTGACGCCGGAGGCGGTGAATTTCATGGCGCGGCATGGGCGCGGGCTGATCTGCGCGCCAATCACGGAGGAGCGCGCGGAGCAGCTTGGCTTGCAGCGCATGGTGCTGGAGAATCGGGAGAGTTATCGCACTGATTTTACGGTGTCGGTCGATGCGGCGACGGGCGTCACTACCGGGATCAGCGCGCACGATCGCGCGAGGACCATCCGCTTGCTCGTGGATCCCGCGGCGACCCCGCGCGATCTGGTGCAGCCGGGGCATGTGTTCCCATTGCGGGCGAAGGGCGGGGGAGTGCTGCGGCGCGCCGGGCATACGGAGGCGAGCGTCGATTTGGCGCGGCTGGCGGGGCTCACGCCGGCGGGGGTTCTTTGCGAGATTTTGAATGAGGATGGAACGATGGCGCGGCTGCCGGAGCTGATGCAGGTGAAGGCCCTGCACGGCCTGAAGATTTGCTCGATCGCGGATCTCATTGCCTACCGCCGGACGCGCGAGAAGCTGGTCGTGTGCGAGCAGGTGGTGAAGCTCCCGACCGATTACGGCGATTTCGATCTGCACATGTACCGCTCGGTGGTGGATGGGGCGCATCACCTGGCGCTGGTGAAAGGGACGATTACGCCCGAAACGGTGCCGCTGGTGCGCGTGCACAGCGAGTGCCTCACGGGCGATGTCTTTGGCTCGAAGCGGTGCGACTGCGGGCCGCAGCTGGCGAGCGCGCTGGAGCAGATCGAGGCGAGCGGGCTGGGCGTGCTGGTTTACATGCGCCAGCACGAGGGGCGCGGCATCGGGCTGCCGGCGAAAATTCACGCGTACAAGCTGCAGCAGGAGGGGCTGGATACGATCGAGGCGAACCTGAAGCTGGGCTTTCCGGCGGAGCTGCGCGACTACGGTTTGGGCGCGCAAATCCTGGCCGATTTGGGCGTGCGCCAGATGCGCTTCCTCACGAACAACCCGAAGAAGGTGATCGGGCTCGAGGCGTACGGGCTGCAGATCGTGGAGGTGGTGGCGATCAAGGCGGCGTCAAATCCGCACAACGAAAAATACCTCGAGACCAAGAAACAGCAGATGGGGCATCTCCTGTGAGCGGCGACCCCTTCCATCACCATGGGTAAACGAAGAGAAGGCCGCGAAGCCGCGGTGCAGTACCTTTACCAGCTCGACCTCAACGGCCAGGAGCTCACCACCGGCACGCGCGAATTTTGGGACCTGCGCGCCTCGCCCGGCGCGGGCCAGCCGCAGGCGAAGCTGCAGGCGTTCACGAAGGAGCTGGTCGATGGGGTTTGCGCGCACCTCGTGGAGATCGACGAGCACATCAAGCGGCTCGCCGCGAATTATGAGCTGCATCGGCTGGCGGCGGTGGATCGCAATATCCTGCGCCTGGCGATTTACGAGATGGTCTTCTGCACGGATGTGCCGCCGGTGGTTTCGATCAATGAGGCGATCGAAATTGCGAAGCGTTTTGGGGGCGAAGACTCGGGGCGGTTTGTGAATGGCGTGCTCGACCGGGTGCGCTCGGAGCTGAAACGGCCGGCGCGGGAGGCGACGCCGCCGGCGTAGTTTTTATGGCATTCGGATTTTTCAAAGCGTTGGTGCAGAAGTTCTCCGGCCGGCCGGTGGATTGGGATGAATTGGAGGAGAGCCTCATTCGCGCGGATTTGGGGGTGCCGATGACCATGCGCATTTTGCGGGCGTTGCAGTTGCGGCCGGAGGAATTGACCGCCGAGAGCGTGGTGCAGGTGGCGCGCGAGGAGATTTTGAAGGTGCTGCCTCGCGACAACCTGATGCTGCGGCCCTTCGCCTCGAAACCGAAGGTGGTGCTGGTGGTGGGAGTGAACGGCACCGGCAAGACGACTTCCTGCGCGAAGCTGGCGCATTTCCTCCAGCAGAAGGGGCACAGCGTGATGCTCGCGGCGGCGGATACGTTTCGCGCGGCGGCGATCGAGCAGCTCGGCGTTTGGGCGGAGCGGATCGGGTGCGATATCGTGAAAGGGCAGTATAACGCCGATCCGGCGGCGATCTGCCACGATGCCTACCAAGCGGCGGATAAGCGCAATATCGAGTTTTTGATCTGCGACACCGCGGGCCGCCTGCACACGAAGATCAATTTGATGGGTGAGCTGAACAAGGTGCGGCGCAGTTTGCAGAAGCTCGACCCCACCGCGCCGCATGAGTGCCTGTTGGTGGTGGATGCCACGACCGGTTCGAACGCGCTGCAGCAGACGCGGGAGTTTAAGGAGGCGGCGGGGCTGACCGGGCTGATCGTCACGAAGCTGGATGGCAGCGGGAAGGGCGGGTGCGTGATCGCGATTCAGAATGAGCTGGCGGTGCCGACGCGGTTTATTGGCACCGGTGAGCACCTGGGCGATCTCACGTTTTTTGAGAGCCGGGTGTTTGTGGAGCAGATGCTGTAGTCGAGCGCGTTCTTGCGAGGCGGCGGCTGTGGCGGCCCTTCGGGCCTTCGGTCGATTGTATGTCGTGTTCCTGGGCCTCAGCCGCTTAGGCGGCTTCAACCCAGGCTGTCACATTACCGGCTTTCAGCCCTGCGGCAGATGCGTTACGGCGCGTTGCGCGAGTTTACCCTTGCGTGACTGTGAGGCCGGTTCGGGGCGGGAGGGTGCGGAGCTGCTTGGAGAAACAATCGGGGCAGATGCCGTGGGAGAAATTGCTGCCGGTGTAGGTGTGGATATAGCTCTCGACTTGCTGCCAGTAGTCCTGGTCGTCGCGGATGCGCTTGCAGTACATGCAGATGGGGAGGAGCTCCTTGAGCTGGCGAATCTGGGTGGTGAACTCGAGGATGCGCTCGGCCACGCGCAGGCGCATCATCACGGCTTCGCGATCGAGCGGCTTTTTCAGGAAGTCGTCGACGCCGGAATCCATGGCGTGGCGGAGATTGTCGCGGCTGGTATTGATCGCGGTGAGAAGGACGAAGTAGGTGTAGTCGGTCTTCGCGCGGCCGCGGATTTTCTGGCAGAGCTCGAGGCCGTCCAGGCCGGGCATCATCCAATCGCTGACCACCACGCGGAGCGGCTCCTGGTCGAACATTTGCCAGGCCTGGTCGCCGCTCGCCGCCACGACGACTTCGTGGCCGTAATGCTCCAGGGTGATCTGGAGAATCTTCACGGAAACCGGGTCGTCTTCGGCGATGAGAATCTTCATAGGGTGGCCACGGCGCATTCATTTTCCAGCGCCGCCTGCACATCTTTGAACTCGAATTCGGCCCCGGCAAGCAGTTCCGACGCGCGGCCCAAATCTCCGTCTTCCGCAGCCATCTCGAGCGCCGCACAGACGGCCTGCAGGCGCGCGGCGCCGAAGTTCGAGCAGCTCCCCTTGAGGGTGTGCGCGGCGCGCGCGAGCAGAGGGCCGGAGCGCGCCTTGAGCGCGGCGCGGGCGTCCTGCAGGAGCTTCGGGCTGTTCTCGAGGAAGACGCCGATGAGCTGCTCGAGAATGCTTTCGCCCGCTTCCTCCATCTCACGAAATTCCGCCAGCAGCGCGAGGTCGACGACAGGTCCCGTGAGCGCCAGCGCCTCCGGCGCCATCGCGGCATCTTTCCTCGGCTCCTCCGGTGCGCGGCTGAGGAAACGCTTGATCGCCTCCGCCAGCTTCTCGGGCTTCACCGGCTTGCTGATGTAATCGTCCATGCCGGCGGCCAGGCATTTCTCGCGGTCGCCCTCCAGCGAGTTTGCGGTCATGGCGATGATCCAGGTGTGGCGGTCTGTGCCCTCGCGCCGGCGCAACTCGCCGGTGGCGGCGTAGCCGTCGAGCTCCGGCATCTGGCAATCCATGAAAACGATATCGTAGCTCGTGGCGGCGATCGCCTCGAGGGCGGCGCGGCCGTTGTCCACGGCCTTGGCGCGGTAGCCGAGTTTCTGGAGCTGGTGCAGGGCCACCTTCTGGTTCACCGGGTTGTCCTCGGCGATCAGCAGGCGCAGGCGCGGCTCGTTCGCCGCGGGCGCGGGCGGGGCGGCCAGCGCGGCCGGGCGCAGCTCCACCAAGCCGGGCGAAAGCGAGCGCGCCTCGGCGCCGCTGGCCATGGCGGTGCGGATGCATTCGAGCAGTTGCGTCTGCCGCAACGGCTTGGTGAGAAAGGCCTCGATGCCGGCCTCGCGCATCGCTTCCGGGGTCTCGTGCAAATCGAGCGAGGCGAGCATGATCAGCCGCGTGGAGGCGAGCTTCGGGTGGGATTTCAACGCGCGCGCCAGCGCCAGGCCATCCATGCCGGGCATGTGCAAATCGATGATGGCGACGTCGTACGGGTGGCCGATCGACGCGGCTTTGTGGAAAAGCTCCAGCGCCGCGCCGCCGGTTTCCGCCTGCGTGTAATTCATGCCCCAGCCGTTGCAGAGGTGGCCGAGGATGTTGCGGGTGGCGGCGTGGTCATCCACGGCGAGCACGCTCACGCCGTACAAGGCCGAGGCGCGCTCGGCCTCCGCGGCGGCGGCGAGCGGCTGCTTTTTCAAGCTGCGCGGTGAACCAGAAGGTGGAGCCTTTGCCAGGCTCGCTTTCCACGCCGATTTCGCCGCGCATCTGATGGACGAGCTGCTTGCAAATCGCCAGGCCGAGCCCGGTGCCGCCGTAACGCCGCGTGGTGGAGCCATCCGCCTGCACGAAGGCGTTGAACAAAGTCCCCTTCACATCGGGGGCGATGCCGATGCCCGTATCGCGAATCTCGAAGCGCACGGTCACCGCGTCGCCCGCCTGGTGAGCCAGCGAAGCGGTGACGATGACCTCGCCTTTATCCGTAAATTTCACCGCGTTGCCGACGAGATTCGTGAGCACCTGCCGGAGCCGGCCTGGATCGCCGAGCAACGCGGCGGGCACGTCCGTCTTCACCAGCGAAGCCAGCTCGACTCCTTTGCCGAGGGCGCGCTCGGCGAGCAGCTCGAGCGAGCCTTCCACGACGTGATCGAGGTGGAAATCGATTTCCTCGAAAACGAGCATGCCGGCCTCGATCTTGGAGAAGTCGAGAATGTCGTTGATGATCGTGAGGAGCGCATCGGCGCTGGAGGCGATGGTCTGCGTGAAATCGCGCTGCTTGGGGCCGAGCTCGGTATCGAGCAGGAGGCCGGTCATGCCGATGATGCCGTTCATCGGGGTGCGGATTTCGTGGCTCATGTTGGCCAGGAATTCGCTCTTCAGGCGGGCCGATTCCACCGCCGCGTCGCGGGCGCGGGTGATCGCCTCTTCCGCTTCGCGGCGGCCGGTGATGTCGATCACGGTTCCTTCGTAATAAAGCACCTGGCCGGCGGAATCGCGCACCGCGCGCGCGTGCTCGGAAATCCAGATGACGCTGCCGTCGCGCCGATAGACCTCCGATTCGAAATCGCTCACTTCGCCGTCGCGCTCGATGATCGCCTGGAACTCGGCGCGCCGGCCGGAGCGCACGTAAACTTGCTTCTCGATATTCTGGACTTCGCCCATGAGCAGATCCGGCGACTGGAAGCCGTAGATGCGGGCGAGCGCGGGATTGACGCTCCGATAGTGGCCATCCGGCGTAGTTTGGAAGATGCCTTCGATCGCGTTTTCGAAGATGCCGCGGAACTTTTCCTCGGCCTCGCGCAGGTCGCGCTCGGTGCGTTTCAGCGCGGAGATGTCCTGGAGCGTGGAGCGCATGCCGCTCACCTTGCCGTCGGCGTCGCCGATGAGCTTGTGGCGCATGAGCACCGGGATTTCGGTGCCATCCTTGCGGCGGAAGGTGCGCTGCGTCGCTTCCAGCCGCAGATCGCCGGCGATCTTCACCGGGATGGCATCGGAGGCCGGGTCTTCCACGATGAAATCCCAGACGGGCCGGCCGACCATTTCCTCGGGGGTGTAGCCGAGCATCGCCAGCTCGGTTTTGTTCACGCGGGTGAGACGGTTTTCGGTGTCGAGCTCGTGGTAGGCCACCGGCGCGTCGTCGAAGAGATCGCGAAAACGGGCCTCGCTCTCCTGCAGGGCGCGCTCGGAGTGCTTCTGCTTGGTGACATCGATGCCGACGCCGCCGAGCAGCTTGCGCCCGGAGGTGCTCATCGGAAATTTGAGGACCAGCCACTCCACGCGGCCGGTGGCGGTCGGTACGGTTTCATTCACCCGCGCCATGCGGCCGGAGGAGAGGACCTGCCGATCGTTTTCGTTCACGACGCGCGCCACTTCGGCGGGGAGCCACTCGAAATCGGTCTTGCCGAGCAGCTCCTGCATCGAGACGCCGAAACGGTCCGCGAAAATTTTGTTGATGTAGACGTACCGGCCCTCGGCGTCCTTGATGTAGGCCATCGCCGGGCTGTAGTTCATGAAGGCCTGGAAGCGCTCTTCGCTTTCGCGCAAGGCGGCCTCGGTGCGCTTGCGTTCGGTGAGATCGTGCCAGACGGCGAGCAGCACGGGTCGGCCATTCAGCTCCACGGAAGTGAGGCTCACCTCGACCGAGAACACCTCGCCATCGGCGCGGCGATGCTCCCACTCGTAGCGCATGGAGCCGCAGCCCAGCGCGAGCTCGTGCAGCTCTTTCAAGCGCTCGGCGGACTTCTGCCCATCGGACTGCTCCGGCGGCGAAATGTCCGCCAGCGATTTGCCGACCAGCTCCTCCTTGCGCTTCACTTTGAGCAGGCTCACGCAAGCAGGGTTCGTATCGATGATCCCGTTCTCGTCGAAGATGAGGTGGGCGTTGGCCGAGTGCTCGAAAAGGATGCGAAACTTGTCCTGCGCCGCGCGTCCTTCGGTGATGTCGCGCAGCACGGCGAGGAGCTGGCAGGGTTTTCCCTCGGCATCGAGGACCGGGGTCAGAATAACGTCCCACCATTTTGGGGTGCCGGAGACCGTGGGGCAGAGGCCTTGAAAACGTCCGGTTTCGCCGCGACGGGCCTTCGACACGGCCGCGACGGCAAACTCGCTCGTCTCATTGCGCCAGAGGTCGGCCCAAGGCGTCCCGGCAAAGGTGGCAAAGCGCTTGATGCCGAGCCGCTTTCGGCCCTCCGCATTCATCGAGAGCAGCTTCGCCTCGAGATCCAGCACCGCGATGCAATCGCCGGTGTTTTCCAGCACGCGGGAATTCAGCTCCTCGGTTTCGCGCAAAGCTTTGCCGAGCCGCGCCCGCTCGACGCGCTCCTGCGACGCCATCCAGGCCAGCCAGCCCAGGGCGCCGAGCTCCAGCAGCCCGCCGCCAATCAGGATTGTCGTGGTGATGAGCGACCAAAACTGCTGCGTTTGCTCCCGCTCCTTCACGGCCTGCGCCGCCTGCGGGTCGCCCTTCGCCAGCATCGCGCTGATCCGCTGCCATTCCTCGGCGCCCGAGAGCTGCGCCATCCGGTGGCCGCCCCACGCCGCGCCTGCCAGGGTCCCCAGCAAAACGAGCAAGGCCAGACCAAGTCCGGCGAGCAGTTTTCTTTCGAGGATTGGCTTCATCTACGCAAAAATGAGAAAACTTCCAGAGCAGGTCCTGGGCCTGCGAGGAGCATACTCTGCGGCGGGATGAGGTCAACGAGGGGCGTTGCGTTACGGAACGGATGGGCCGCGGAGGGTCACTTCGCCCGCGAGGAGGGTTTGCAGATCGCCGTCGGCCCGCCGGAGGAGGAGGTGGCCCTCGGCATCGAGCCGCTCGGCGAGGCCCTCGAGGATTTCGTCGCCCGCGCGCACGCGGATCCAGCGGCCGAGGACCGAACTGCGGACAGCGGCGGACGCGACGAGGGTCTCGAATTCGTCTCCGAGCGACCGCCAGGCCGCGTGCAGATCTTCGAGGAGGTTTGCCACGAGGGCAGGACGGTCGATTTGGCTTCCGGCGGCGAGTCGCAGGGATTGCGCGATTTCACGGAGTTCCGGGCTGAAGTGGCGCTCGTCCTGGTTCGCGTTTACGCCGATACCGACCACGGCGAACGGCTGGTGGGATTCATCATGCCCGACCTCAATGAGGATGCCGGCCACCTTTTTTCCAGAGATTTGCACGTCGTTCGGCCATTTGATGGCGCTGCGCAGTCCGGTGGTCCGATCGATCGCGTTCGCCAGCGCCACCGCCGCCCAAGTGGTGAGCCGCGGCCACTGGCCGACGGGTAGCTCGGGCCGGAGCAGGAGCGACAGCCAAATTCCATGGCCCGCGGAGGATTCCCAGGCCCGGCCGAAGCGGCCGCGTCCGGCGGTCTGGCTTTCGGCCAGCACGAGGACGCCGCCCGGTGCGCCCTCGCGGCCGAGGCGCGCGGCGACGTCATTGGTCGAGGCCGTCTCGGCGAGGACGATGATTTCGCGAACCAGGGTGGGGGAGTTGAGGCGGGACCAGAGATCGTCGGCGATCAGCCGGTCTGGCGCGGATTGGAGCCGGCAGCCGAGAGTGGGGTCCATCTCGATCTCGAAGCCGGCGGCGCGGAGCCCCTCCAGGCGTTCGGTGAGGGCAAATGCCGGAATCCCCAGCAGGCCCGCCAGCTCGCTGCGGGGCATCGGCGCGCTGGATTGGCGGAGGGCCGTGAGGAGCGCGGCATCCACGGAAAGCGGGCGCGGAGTCACAGCGGCAACGCTCTACTCGAGCAAGTCCAAAGAAAGATCGATGGCGGGCGCGGAATGGGTAAGGGCGCCGACGGAGATGAAATTCACACCGGTCTCCGCGATGGGGCGCACCGTTTGGAGATTCACCCCGCCGCTCGCCTCGAAGGTGGCAGCCCCGCCGCCGAGGCGCACCGCTTCACGGAGGTCTTCGAGCGGCATGTTGTCGAGGAGGATGACGTCGATGCCCTCGATCGCGAGGTAGGCGCGCACCTGGTCGAGCCGGTCGGCCTCGACTTCGATCCGGATGTCGGGCTGGGACTCCCGGATGGTGCGAATGGCCGCCCGGAGGTGCTCGGCGCTGGAGTCCGCCGCGAGGTGATTGTCCTTCACCATCACCATATCGTAGAGGCCCATCCGGTGGTTGTTGCCGCCGCCGGCGCGGACCGCCGCCTTCTCGAGATGCCGCAGGCCGGGCGTGGTTTTGCGCGTATCGAGGATGCGCGCGGGGGTGCCGGCGATGGCCTCGACATAGCGGCGGGTGAGCGTGGCGATGCCGGAAAGCCGCTGCAGAAAGTTCAGCGCCACCCGCTCGGCGGTGAGGATGGAGCGGACGCGGCCCTTGACCCGCAACACCTCGCTGCCGGGGTGCAGCGCGGCGCCATCGGCCTTCACCTTCATGACTTCCAAATCCGCGTCCACCCGGTGAAACACCTCGGCGGCCGCGTCGATTCCGGCGAGAATCCCGGCTTCCTTGGCGAGGACGCGCGCCTGCCCCATGCGGTTCGACTCCACGAAGTAGCGGCAGGTCAGGTCGCCGGGGCCGACATCCTCGGCGAGGGCGGCGGCGATGGGATCGTGGGCGGAAGACTGGTTTGGGGGCATCTTAATCGTAGTCCTGATCGTAATCTTAATCTCTCCCGAGGCGCCGCTGCACGGACTGATTAAGATTAAGATTGAGACGATGATTAGGAGGGCCGGCGGCCTGAAGAACTCCCCCCTCCTGCCGGGGAGGGTTCCGGATCGCGAGCACGCAAGGAGAGTGATGCACCAAACCAACCCATCGGTCGTGTCGCGATCCGGATTTTCCCCCTAACAAGATGCTTCGACACGGGGCGAAAACACCTGTTCAAAAAATCTGCAAATTTTTTTCAAATAAGTGAGTTGGCGGCTTTTTTCCTCCAGCGGCACCCGCGCCGAACGGTATCCCTAAAGCGCGACGGCCCGCTCGGCGCCGGCGTTTTCGAGGGCGATGATAGAGCTGCCGATAATGCCGGCTTCATTGCCGAGGGCGGCGGGGAGGATGCGGAGATGCTCGTGGAAGACGGGCGAAGTGCGTTCGTCGATGGTCCGCCGAATGGGGCCGAAGAGGACATCGCCGGCCTTGGCGACGCCGCCGCCGATGACGATGGCGTCTGGATTGATAACCCAGATGACGCTGGCCAGGGCCGAGCCGATCTCGGTGCCCACATCCTCCCAGAGGCCCAGGGCGACCGGATCGCCGGCCGCCGCGGCCTTGGCGAGCGCGGCGGGGGTGCACTCTTCCACCTGCTTTTTGTAGCCGGCCGCTTCGTACCGCTCGGCGGCCCGCTGGCTGATCTGCACATTCCCCACGTACTCCTCCAAGCCGCCGTAGTTTCCGTAGGGACCGCTGTGGCCGCGGTAATCGATACTGAGATGGCCGATCTCGCCGGCGCCCAGCTGGGCGCCGCGGTAGAGCCGCCCATCGAGAATCAAGGCGCCGCCGACGCCGGTGCCGAGGGTGATGCAGACGACGTGGCGGGCATCCTTCGCCGCGCCGAACTTGAACTCCCCGTACGCCATGGCGTTCGCGTCGTTTTCGATGCTGACCGGGAGGCCGGTGCGCTCGCGCAACAGCCCCCGCAGCTCGACATCCTTCCAGCCAGGGACGTTCGTGAGTTCGTGGACGACGCCGTTGACGCTATCCACCAAGCCGGGCAGGCCGATCCCGATTGCCGCCGCGCCGTCCTTGGCGAGATCGGCGATGACGGCCACGAGCGCATCCATGATCCCGTCCGGGTCGGCAAATTCCTGCGTGTCGATGACTTTGCCGTGCCGGAGGATCTTGCCGTCCCGCACGAGGCCGGATTTGATGGTAGTGCCGCCGAAGTCGATGCCGATCGCGTTCAACATGAAAAGAGGGGTGGAATCGGCGGGAGTCTGCCACCCCTTCGCGAAAAGTGAAGGGAAAGGAAACTGGGAGGAGCGAAAAACTTAGGCGGAACTTTCGGGGCGGGAAAACGCTGCGCCTACTCGAAAACGGCCGCAATCCGCCGCTGATAGCTTTCCGCCTCCGCCTTCCGATCGCGGGCATCCCGGATCGGCCGGCCAACGACGATGTAGTCGGCGCCTTTTTGGAAGGCCTCTTCCAAGTCGACCACCCGCTTTTGATCGTCCTTGATGAGCCGGTTGGCGACGGGGCGGATGCCGGGGCTGACGACGAGGAAGTTGTCGCCCAAATGGCTCCGGAGCCCGGCCGCCTCCAACCCGGAGGAGATGACCCCATCCGCCCCCGCCTCCAGGGAGCGCCGCGCGCGAGAAAGGACCAGAGTTTCCACATCGCACTGGAAACCGAGGTCCTTGAGGTCGTCCTCGTCGAGACAGGTCAGAACCGTGACCGCGAGAATCTTCAAGCCGTCCTTCATGCTCGCCGCGGCGCGCACGATCTCGGTGTTCCCGTGGACTGTCGCGAAGGTGGCGCCGCGGTTTTTCAGTTGCTCCACCGCGAGGCGGACCGTCTCGGGAACGTCGAAAAATTTCAGGTCGACGAAGACCTTCTTTCCCCGCGCGGTGAGCCAATCGATGAACTCGTAGTACTCGCCCGCCATGAAGATTTGCAGGCCCAGCTTGTAAAACATCACGGACGCGCCCAACGACTCGACCAGGCGCTTGCCCTCTTCCACGGAGGGGACGTCCAGGGCAAAAATTAGGCGTTCGCGCGTATCGATGTTCTTTTGGGAAAGGCGAAGTTCGCTCATGCGGTTTTCCGTTTTCGGGCCGGCAGCATCGGCGGTGCGCGCGCGGTTCGCCAAGGGTAAATTCGGCAAAGACGCCGGGCCCCGCACCCACGGGAGGCTACGCGGCCGCGCGTTCGCGGGCGGCCTCGTCCAGCATGGCGTCCAACTCGTCCGGCACGAAGGGCTTCAGAAGATGATGCCGGTAACCGGCGGCCTTGCTCTTGCCGCGGTCGGCATTCATGCCGAAGCCGCTCATGGCGATGGCGTAGATGGCCGAGGGCAGGTTTGCCTCGCGCAACAGCTCCCAGCCGTCGCCGTCGGGGAGGCCGATATCGGAGATCAGGACGTGGCAGCCGGCGGAGGGCAGCGCCGCGAGCGCCCCAGCCATGGTTTGCGCCGAGAGCACGATGTGTCCCAACTGCTCGAGATAAAGCCGCAGGTACTTCAGGGTGTCCGGGTGATTCTCCACCACGAAAATCCTGAGCGCCGCCGCCGGAGCGGCGGCGGTCAGGGCAGCGTGGGACTGGGACATATAGGTAACTTGCAAGAGTATCGTGAGGGGGCAAGCCGCGCGCGGGTTTTGGACGCGCGTTCAGGGTGAACTCCGATACCGCGAAGTCGAGCGATCACCAGCTAGCGGAGCGCCGAAATGGGCTGAAACACCGATCCGGCAGCGGCTTCTCCCCTCGGCAAGGTGCGTGAAGCCGCCCTGCCGCAGTGCACCGCGGCCGCGATCGCCTGTTCGATCGCTTCGTGATCGAGGGAGGGGCTGCACGAGAAAATATCCACCGCGGCGTAGGCGTGCTCCGGCCAGGTATGGATGGTCACGTGCGATTCCGCGATGACCACCACTCCGCTCACGCCATGCGGGCTGAAGGTGTGGAAGATCTCCGTGACGATCGTTCCGCCGCCGGCGCGGATCGCTTCCATGATGAGCGGACGCAAGCCTTCCGCGTCGCGAAGCAGGGCAGGGTTGCAATCGTGAAGCTCGAGGAGCGTGTGTTGCGCAAGCGGCTGCATAGGAGGGGTAGCGTCCCCTTTATCCCGCGGCCGGCGCGCAAAGTCACGCTCCCCGCTTCGTCCTACCCCAGCACCGCCCTGGCCGCCGCCACCCCCCTCGTATACGCCTCCTCAAAAAGCGCCACCCCGCTCATGTCCGTATGGGCGAAATGCACCTGCCCCCATGGCCGGGCCATCTCCAGGCGCGCGGGGCTCCACACGAAGGCCGGCGCCGGCCGGATCATCCCGTGCCCCCAAAGGTACACATCGACTTGACGAACCTGCCGGCGGATTTCCGGATGCGCGCGCCGCAGGTCGGCCAGGATTTCCGCGCACCAGTCCGCGTGCGTTTTAGCGAGCGCCTTCTCCCGCGCGGCCTGCGGGAGATCGCCGTCCAACGGCCAGTAGTGCGTGAGCACCGTCGCGCGCGGGTGCGAAACCAAATGCTGATGCGTGGCCACCACGTACCCCAGCGACGGGCTCTCATGCAGCACGTTGTCCCAGGCGAGATCGGCGCCGGGGCTTTGCGGCAGGCCGTCGAGCGTCACGTTGGCGACCATCCAGGGTGAATAGACGAGGCCCGGCGTTTTCGGCAGCCCGGGCATGAGCCGCTGGGCGATGAAGCGCGGCAGCGCACAAATTGCCGCGGGCGCCTGCAGGCGCAGCGTCTCGTTGGCGCGCGCGTCGAAGTAATCCACCGCAACGCCATCCGCGTCCTGCTCGATGCGAAAGACGAGCGCCTGCGTGCGCGTGCGGCCGGTGAAGTCCGCGCGGAGGCGCTGCGCCAGCCAGCCATTCCCCTCCGGCCAGGTGAGGACGGTTTCGCGCGCGGCGTTGGCGGCCCAGCGGCGGCGCGAGGCGAAATAGTGCAGGCCGGCCCAGGCGGAGACGTGGCGCGCATCGGCGCCATAATCATCGCGGCACGAATAGTCCACGAACCACCGGAGCGGCCGCGAACTGTACCCCTGCTCATCGAGCCATTGCGACATCGGCGCCGCGTCCAGCGCGCGCCACTCCGGCGCCCGTGAGCTCAGGTCGATCGGGATCGCGAAAGCCGGCGCGCCGGTGGCATCGCGAGCGGCGCGCAGCTCGTCCATCGCGGCGAAGAAGCGCGCGAACTGCTCGCGATCCCCGGCGGTGAGGCCGTGCCGCGGGACCAGCCCTTCCTGCCAGCGGCCATGGATGAAGAGCCGCTCGGCCGGCTCGGCGCAGAGCATCGTTTCATCGTAAATGGGGAGGCCGGCAGCGTCGCGGCCAGTGATGACGCCAAGCTCCTCAAACAGCCGGACGATCTCCACGCTTTCCTCGTTCGCGATGGGCACATAGTGCGCGGCCCATGGATAGGCCGAGACCTCATTGCGGCCCGAGAGGGAAGTGCCGCCCGGCTCGGTTTCCAGCTCCAGCAGGATCACCTCTTTCATTCCAGCGCGAGAAAGCTGCCGCGCCGCCGCGAGCCCGGCGATGCCAGCGCCGATGATCACTACGGCCGCTTTTTCGGTCCGCGCGGACGGGGAAAAATTAGAGCCGCCGCGCAGGCGATGTCCGAGCGCCGCGGAGCCGCCGACGATGCTGCCTGGGATGGGGGTTTCGTGACGTTCGCACGAGACCGCAGCGGCGGCGAGCGAACCAAGGAAGTGCCGGCGCGTCAGCGGCATAATGGCACGAGTGGTCTACGTTTGCTCGATCCGGCGAGGCGCCGGCTCGTGCGGGCGGGGCGCCCGCGCTCCCCAAGGCCCACGCTTGTGTACAGGGAAGCCAAACGGCAGGTCTTAGTGCACATAGTGCTGCCACTCTTCCTCGAAGTACCGCACGAGCGCCTGGTTGTTCAGCCGATTCACTTCCGTCTCGACCGGCGCCATGTCCGCGGGGAACTCGAAGAGCGACTCCAGCCCCGGGCGATCCAGGAAGCGGAGCCCTTCGGGCAGGCGAAAGTCACCGGTGAGCGGCTGGCGCGAGGCGATGATGAAGCCCCATTCGCCGAACGACGGCACATAGGCGTGGTACGGCTGCGTGACGAGGCCGCCCGCGCGCAGCGTCCGCTCGACGCACCAAAAGGATTTGCGCGCGACGTAGGGCGAAGTGGCCTGGATCGCGAGGGCGCCGCCGGGGGCCAGCGCGCCCGCGGCCCGCTCGAAGAACGTGGTGGTGTACAGTTTCCCGAGCGAGAAATTCGAGGGATCGGGGAAGTCGGCGACGATCAACTCGAAGAGCTCGTGGTTTTGTTGCAGCCAGGTGAAAGCGTCGGCGTTGACCACCTGCACGCGCGGCGAGAGCAGCGCGCGCGCGTTCAGCTCGATGAGCTGCTGCTGGTGGGAAAAGAGGTCGGTCATCGCCGGGTCGAGATCGACCAGCACGGCCCGCTCGATTTGCGGGTAACGCAGCACCTCGCGCAGGGCGAGGCCGTCGCCGCCGCCGAGCACCAGGACGCGCCGGGCTTGCGGCAGCCGGGACAAGGCGGGATGCACCAGCGCTTCGTGGTAGCGGTATTCGTCGCGGCTGGAGAATTGCAGGTTGCCGTTGAGGTAGAGGCGCAGGTCGTTCGCGGCGCGCGTAAGCACGATGCGCTGATACGGAGTCGAGCGCGCGTGGATCACCGGATCGGGGAAATTGTGGCGCTCGGCGGCGCTCATGATTTCCTCGCCGCGGGCGAAGCCGAGACCGAGCAGCGCCAGGATCAGCAGCGCGGTATTTCTCAGCAAGGCCGGACGGGGAAGCTCATCGCGCAAGACCCAGACCGAGAGCAACGCCACCGCGGCATTCAGCATGCCAAAGAGGAAGGACGATCGCACCAGCCCGAGCTGCGGCACGAGCACCAGCGGGAAGAGCAGCGAGGCGAGCAGCGCGCCGATGTAATCGAAGGTGAAGACCTGCGAGACGAGGTCCTTGAACTCCACGCGGTCGCGCAGAATTCGGAGGAGCAGCGGGATTTCCAGGCCCACCAGCGTGCCGGTGATCAGCACCACCGAATAGAGCAGCACGCGGAAGGCTTCCACTTGCGCGAAGAGCACGAAGAGCAGCGCGGCCGAGCTTCCGCCGACCACGGCGATAAGGAGCTGCGTCTGGATGAAGAGCCGCACGAGGCCGCGCTGGAAAAACTTCGAGAGCCACGAGCCGATCCCCATCGCGAAAAGATAGACGCCGATGATCGTGGAAAATTGCGTGACCGAATCGCCGAGGAGATAGCTGGCCAGCGTGCCCGCGATCAGCTCGTAAATCAGCCCGCACGTGGCGATCACGAAGACCGAGCAAAGGAGCAGGTGATGGGCGGGACGGGTCACGGCGGAGCCGCCAGAGAATCACCGGGCGGCGCGCTTTTCGAGCAATGGCTGCAAAACCTTCCAGACATTTTCCGCGATGCGCTTTTGGCCTTCGGCCGTCGGGTGGATCAGGTCCGGCTGGTTCAGCTCCGCCACGCCACCGACGCCTTCGAGGAGGTATGGGATGAGCGTGGCGTCGTTTTCGCGGGCGACGCGCGGGAAGAGGGCGCGGTAGGCGTCGACGTATTCGCGGCCGAAGCTGCCGGGCATCTCCATCCCGGCGATGAGCACCGCGAGGCCGGGCGCCTCGGCGCGGGCGCGCTTGATGATGCCGGCGAGATTTTGCGCGGTCTGCGCGGGGGGCAGGCCGCGGAGGCCATCGTTGCCGCCGAGCGCGACGATGAGCACCTCGGCGCCGGACTTGAGCGCCCAATCGAGGCGGCGGAGGCCGCCCGCGGTGGTGTCGCCGCTGACGCCGGCATTGGCCACTTCGTAGCGGAGCCCGGCGGCCTCGAGCTTGCGCTGGAGCAGGGCAGGGTAGGCGAGCGCGGGATCGAGGCCGTAGCCGGCGGTGATGCTATCGCCGAGCACGACGATGCGCGCGCGCCTGGGCGAGGCCGTGTTTGTGCTTGTGGCGTCTCCGGCGGATACTCCGCGGCACATCGCCAGCAGCAGGCAGAAAAAAACGATTCTGAATGAAGACATACGCTCCCGCTCAGGCTGAAGACGGCGGCACCCTCCCGCGCGCGGGCGCGGCTGTCAATGGAGCCCTCCTCGAAGCGCGGCAACTCGGCAAGACCTACCGCACCGCGGACCACGAGCTGACCGTCCTGCGCGAGGTGAACCTCGCCGTGCACCCGCGCGAGACGTGCGCGATCATCGGCCCCTCCGGCAGCGGCAAGACCACGCTGCTGAGCCTCTGCGCCGGCCTCGACGATGCCACCACCGGCACCGTGAGCCTCGATGGCCAGCCGCTGGAAGCGCTCGACCAGGACGCGCGCGCGGCGTTGCGCAACCGGCTGGTCGGGTTCGTTTTCCAAAACTTCCAGCTCATCCCCACGCTCACGGCGATCGAGAATGTGCTCGTGCCGCTGGAACTGCGGGGCGAGCGCGGGCGCGAGGCGGACGCGGCCGCGCTGCTCGCGCAGGTGGGTCTCGGCGAGCGGCTCGGGCATTACCCGCTGCAGCTCTCCGGCGGCGAACAGCAGCGCGTGGCGCTGGCGCGCGCTTTCATCCACCGGCCGAAGCTGCTCTTCGCCGATGAGCCGACCGGCAACCTCGACGCCGAAACGAGCGCGCCGATCGTGGAGATGCTTTTCCGCTCTAATCGCGAGGCCGGCACCGCGCTGGTGCTGGTGACGCACGATCCGGCGCTGGCGGCGCGCGCGCGGCGGGTGATCACCATGCGCGGCGGGGCGATCGTCTCGGAGGAGAGGCGATCGTGAGTCGGGCGGAGATGGGAAGAATGGGAGGTATGCCGCGGCATTGGTGGAGCGCGCTCGCGCATCCGTGGACCTGGCGAATGGCGTGGCGCGACAGCCGCGCGCAGCGGAAACGGCTCGTGCTCTTTTCGCTCTCGATCGTCGCGGGCATGGCGGCGCTGGTTGCCATCCATGCGCTGCGCGCGAGCGTGGAAGCGGGCGTGGAGGCGCAGGCCAAATCGCTGCTCGGCTCCGATCTGCACATTTCCTCACGCCAGCCGATCGGTGACGAGGTCTTCAAGAAGGTCGCCAATCGGGCGCGGCGGGCGGCGCGGGAGACGGCATTTTCCTCGATGCTCTATTTTTCCACCGCGGGCTCGGCGCGGCTGGTGCAGGTGCGCGGGGTCGAGGGCGAATATCCCTTTTACGGCACGGTGGAAACCGAGCCGGCGGACGCGTGGGGGCGGCTGCCGGAGGGGCCGGGCATCCTGCTCGAGCCGGCGCTGCTGGATCAGTTTGGGGCGCAGGTGGGCGACAAGGTGAAGCTCGGCACGCTGGAGCTGCCGATCCTGGGCATCGTCCGCAAGCCGCCGCCGCGCGGCAACCGCTTCAGCGGGTTTGCGCCCGAGGTTTACGTGCGCCTGGGCGATCTCGAGCGCACCGGGCTGCTGAGCACGCGCAGCCTGGCGTCTTATCACGTGCACCTGGAGGTCACGTCCCGCCGAGGCGGTGCGGCGCATCAAGCGGGAGCGCCAGGACAAGCCGTGGCGCTTCGAGACGCCGGAGAGCCGCCGCGAATCGCTCGAGAAAGCGCTCGAAAACTTGCAGCAATTCCTCGGGCTCATCGCGCTGGTGGCGCTCGTGCTTGGCGCGATGGGCGTGGCCGGCGCGATCCACGCGCACGTGAGCCGGCGGGTGCCGACGGTGGCGATCCTGCGCTGCCTCGGGTGCCCCGGCGATGTCGCCTTTGCCATCTATCTCGCGCAGGCGCTGGTGCTCGGGCTCGCCGGCGCGCTGGCCGGCGCGGTGCTCGGCGCGGCACTGCACGTGGCGGTGGTGGCGCTCCTGCGCGACGCGCTGCCGATCGCCATCGCGTGGTTTCCCGGCTGGCGGGTGCTCGCGCAGACGACCGCGGCGGGCTTCGCAGTCTGCGCGGCCTTCGCGCTGCTGCCGCTGCTGCGGGTGCGCGACGTGCCGCCGATCGCGGCGCTCCGCGCGCAAACGGTGGCGGGCTCCGTGCGCCGGAATTGGGCGGCGTATCTCCTGCTCGGCGGCGCTGCTCGTGGCGGCCAGTTTCATCGGCACCGAGCATCGCCTCCGCGCGCTGGTGATGATCGGCGCGCTCGTGGCGGCGTTCGTTTTGCTCGCCGCCACCGCCCGGCTGCTGATGTTCCTGGCGCGCCGCGCGGTGCGCCCCGGCTGGCCGTACCTGCTCCGGCAAGGCATCTCGAATCTCTATCGCCCGCACAACCAGACGCTCCTCTTTCTCCTCTCGCTCGGCCTGGGCGCGTTTCTGCTGCTCACCATCGCTGCTCGCGAAGAATCAGCTCATCGAGCGCGTGGATCTCGCCAATCTGCGCGAGAGCCCGAACATCTATCTCGATCGACGTGCAGCCGGACCAAATCGAAGGCGTGACGGAGTTGGTCCGCGCGCAAGGCCTGCCCATCCTGGAGACCGCGCCGATGGTGACTATGCGCATCCAATCGGTCCGCGGCACGCCGGTGCGCGAGTTGGAGAAGCAGGGCGCCGTGCCGCGCTGGATCTTGCAGCGCGAGTTTCGCTCCACCTATCGCGCCGGCGCTGAATGCCACGGAGAAGATCGTCGCCGGCGAGTGGGTCGCCGCCGTCACCGATCCGAACGCGCCCGCCCCGCTTTCGCTCGAGAAAGAGATCGCCAAGGACCTGCGCGTGGCGGTCGGCGACGAGATGGTCGCTCGACGTGCAAGGCGTGCCGGTGCCGGCGCGAATCACCAGTCTGCGCGAAGTCGATTGGAGCCGGTTCAACCTGAACTTCTTCATGGTCTTCCCGCCGGGCGTGCTGGAGTCCGCGCCTGGCTTCCACGTCCTGACCACGCGCCTGCCGGAGGGCTCCTCCTCCGGCGCGCTGCAGCAAATCGCTCGTGCAGAAATTTCCGAACGTCACCGCGATCGACCTGACCCTCATCCTCGAGACCGTCCGCGGCATCCTCGCAAAAATCACCCGCGTCATTTCCATGCGTCGCCGGCTTCACCGTGCTCGCGGGCGTGCCCATCCTCATCGGCACGCTGCTGCAACGGCCGCGAAGCAGCGCCTGCGCGAAAGCGTGCTGCTGCGCACGCTCGGCGCCTCGGCGCAGGCAGGTGCGCACGATCCTCCTGATCGAATACGCGGCGCTCGGGCTCTCTCCGCCCTTACCGGCGTGCTGCTCGCCATCGCCGCGAATTGGGCCCTGGCGCGCTTCGTCTTTCTGGGTTCGCCGTGGCCATCGCCCGGCTTGCTCATTGCCACGTTCCTCGCCACCAGCGCCCTCGCCATTCTCGGCGGCCTCGCGCTCAGCCGCGGCATCACCCGCCGCCCGCCGCTGGAAATTTTGCGCGAAGGATCCGGCGGCGCGTAAGCGGGCCGGCGTCATTCCTTTTTCCGTTTGGGGCCGGTGGATTCCTGGAGCAACCGCTCCAACTCAGCCTGCATCTCCACGCCTTTCGCTTTTGCCGCGGGCTCTGTAATGAGGTTCTTCATTTCCAGGGGATCGGATTCCAGATCGTAAAGCTCCTCCATCCCCGGAAAGCCGGTGTAACGGACGTATTTCCAGCGGTCGGTGCGGACGGCCTGCCAGGTGGGAAAACGGGCGGTGCCGTTGCCGAGAAAAAACTCGGCGAGGAAGGAGGAGCGGGCGCCGGTGCGGTTTCCCTCGAGCAGCGGGCGCAGGGACCGGCCTTGCATGGACTCCGGCGCCGGCACGCCCGCGACGTCCAGCAGGGTCGGCGCGAGATCGATGTTCAGGGCGAGTGCGTCGAGCTTGCTGCCGGGCGCGATGAGCTTGGGATAGCGCATCAGGAGCGGAATGCGGAGCGCTTCCTCGTAGGGCCCGTGCTTGCCGCCCAAGCCGTGCTCGCCCCAGAAGTAACCGTGATCGCTGGTGAAAACGATCAACGTTTGCTCGAGTTGCCTTGTCCGCTCCAGCGCGTCGAAGATTCCCTGCACGCCCTCGTCCACGGCCATGAGGCAGCGCAGTTGATCGCGGATGTTCTCGTCGCTGGTGTGAACGTCGGAGTCATTCGGCGAAAGGGTCACGCCGGGACGCTTTAGGACCGGCTTGCCTTTCCAGTTATCCTTGCGCGCTCGGCGCGCGCACGATGGGCAGTATCGGCAAAGAGATGCTGGTGCCGCTCCGCGGGAACGAACGGCGCGTGGACGGCTTTGTGCGAGAGATAGACCAGGAAAGGCTTGGCGCGCGGGCGCTGAATGAACTCGACCGCGTGATCGGTCAGGATGTCGGTGAGGTAGCCTTTCGTTTTCTCGAACTTGCCGTCGAGAATGAGCTCCGGATCGACGAACTTGCCTTGGTCCCGGAAGCTCACCCAGCGGTCGATTCCCGGTGCCGGTTTTTCCTCGTTGGCCAGGTGCCATTTGCCGATGAACGCCGTCTCGTATCCCGCGCGCTGGAGCAAAAGCGGAAACGTGACCAACTGGTGGCTGCGCGGCGCGCGATCTTCGCCATACTTGATCCCGTGCCGGCTGGCATACTGGCCGGTGAGAAAACTGGCGCGGCTGGGAAAGCACAGCGGCGTGGTGACGAAGGCATTGCGAAAGGTGGCGCCTTCCTTGGCGAGGCGATCGATGTTCGGTGTCTTGACGAACGGGTGTCCGGTGGAGCTCAAGCGCGTCCCAGCGCAAGTCGTCGAGCAGGATGAAGACGATGTTCGGAGGCGGCTCGGCGGCGAAGGAGGCGAGCCGAAGTGCGCATGACGAAAACAGCGCAAGGAGGGCGGCGGTGAATTTCATCCCGCAGAGGTGGATGGTTTTGCCGAGTATAACTTGACTTGGAAATGTTGGAAATCGGCGCGGAAGGCGAACGCGGACCGGGGCCTGACTTTCGGGCTTTCGGGGCTGCTTTTTCCCGGGTATCTGTTCGGTATGTTCGGTCGGGTAAAGTCGCGGCGACGCGGGGAAGAAGGGAGAGCGAGACGAGGACGGGGCGGAGTTGGTCGCTGGGGACGGCGAGGCCGGCTCGCAAGACCAGCGATCACACGAGCACTTTTCCAATCTCGATCGAGCACTTTTTGGTATTTCTATTTTGCAATTCGCGGGCTGAGCGTCTCAGCGCGAGCACTATGGAAGGCCAAAAACGGCAATTCTTCGCGTGCACTTGGCAAAGCACGGAAGGAGCGGTTACGCTGGTTCGTTATCCCGGAACGGCCATCCACATGAAGGAGCGTCCTATCGAATTCGACGGCCAAGTACTTGATCGCAAATTATGAATATCGATCTGCCTTTCGGCCTCGGCTTTAGCTGGATTGTTTTTTACTGGGCGGCGATTCTCCTGGTGCATGCGTTTTTCGCCATCGGCGTGCTGGGCGATGCGGACCGGCAACGGCAGCAACGCCGGCTTTTTTTGGTGAGCACCTGGACGTGGGCGCTCGCTACGCTGCTCGGCGGGGTGACGGTGGCCGGCATTTACTGGCTGATCCATCATTCCACGCTCCGCCCGGCCGAGGCGCCCAAGCCGTAAGGCCGCCGACTGGTTCCAGGGTTGCCTTCCCTCCTTCCGATGAATCCGGACGCTTCCCCGCCGATGGCTGAGGCGAGATCTCCGGCCTGGAGGTGGCTGGTCTTCGCCAGGGTGCTCGTCGTGATAGCTATCGTCGCGGCCGTCTGGCGCTGGATGGCAAATTCCGCGACGATGGAGGCGTTCGAGGCCATCGAACGGTTTGGCAAGATCACGCTGTGCGACGGTTCGTCCTACTACACGTTTACCAAGAAAGGCACCTTCACGTCCGGCCCGCTCACCATGAGCGGCCGCACCCTGCGCGGCCGGTGGAGCAAAGACCCCAATGGCCGGCTGGTCGCGATTGCCAGGGAGGGCTGGGACAATGGCTGGTCCACCGGCGATGATTATCGGCGCATCGCTTTTCATGTTGGGTACGTGACCAAGCGCCCAAGGCCCTTGCCCCTGTCGTACGGGCCGGTGCTGTTTGTGTTCGACGGCTATTTCATCATCGATGAGATGATCGCGACTCCGAAGCCGGCGAAGCCGATGCCCAGTGACGCCGATGAATGAAGCTTTCGTGAGCGAACGGCTGCACCGTCGCCGAGCGTGGGGTCATTCGCATTCCCGCGCACCATGGATTTAATCAAAGGCCAAGTACGCTTTACAGAGTTGTCCCCGCCTTCCACCAAGAAGGTTCCGGAGGCCGAGGTGGTGACCGATCTCAACAAACCCGGGTGATCGCAGCCTGAGCGCGCCGGCCGCAGGGCCGCCTGCCGCGCGATGCGATATGGCGTGACTTTCCGGCCTGGCCGGCAGCACACTTTTTACGTCCGGCATCGTCTTGTCTCCCGAGTGTTTCCACTCTTGCTGGAGCGCGCGGGGGAGGCGCGGTGCCGTGGCCACCGCAGGCCGCATTGCACCCCAGCCTCCACCCCCATGAAAACGAATGCCCGGCTCCTCGCCCGCGCCAGCCGACTCCCCCGCCTTGGTGAGCGCGCGCGCCCGCTGCGCAAATCGATCGCGCACCTCTTCTTGCACACGGCGCTGCTGGCGGGGGCGGGGCTGTCGCTGGCGGTCGACATCACGGTGATTGGCAATCCGGGCACGGTTGGCACCGCGGGAAATCCGGGGACTCCGGGCGGGCCGGGAGATCCGGCTTCGGCCACCGCGAATAGCGCCGAACCGACCAATACCGCCACGGCCATCGGCGGCACGGGTGGCGCCGGCGGCAATGGCTCGGTGCCGGGAGCGAGCGGCGGCGCGGGGGGCGCCGGGGGCGCGGCGACGGCGTCGGCGGGGAATCCGCTCGGGGCGGGATCGTTCACCAATCGGGCGTCCAGCACCGGAGGCAATGGCGGCGCGGGCGGAAAGGCGAACGGCGGCGGCAGCAATGGGAATGGAGGCGATGGGGGCGTGGCCAGTCTCGGCACCGTATCGGGCGCGAGCAGCGGCGGCGGCACCGTGTTCGTCGCTGGCCAAATCAATGGCGGCAGCGGCGGGAGCATCGATAGCACCGTGCCGGGCGGCGGGAATGGCGGCGCCGGCGCCAATGCGTCGCTCACCGATGCGGTGAGCGGCGCGACCACCGGCTTCCGCTCGCTCCGGCAAAACGCCTATGCCGGTCACGGCGGCTCCGCGAACAGCGGCACTTCCGGCGTGGCCGGCAATGCCAGCAGCTCGCTTGCCGTCAGCTCCAGCACCAGCGCGGGCGGGCTTCAGCTCATCACCACCGCGGTGGGCGGCGCCGGCGGCGACAAGTATTTCAGCAGCGGCAACGCGGCCGGCGGGGGGACCGCCACGATCACCCTTGGCGTGAGCAACAGCGTGGGCACCGCGCAGGGAAATTACTTCGACGTCGCAGGGGGCGCCGGCGGACGCGGCGCGGGCGGCGCGCATGGGGGCGCGGGCGGCGCGGCGAGCGGCGCCCTCACCGGCAGCACCACCGGCGATGGCCACAGCGTGCTGCTCGGCACGGGCGGCGAGGTGCTCCTGGGGGGCACTGGCGGCAGCGTCTTCGGCAGCACCGCGGGCACCCTGGCCGGCGCGGGGGGCACGGCCACGCTTTCGGGCACCGGCATGGCTTCCGGGAACAGCTTCGTGAGCGTGAATGTGCGCACGCAGGGCGGCAACGGGGGCAGCGTTCTGAACGGCCTCGGGTTCAGCGCGGGCAATGCCCACGCCGCGAATGGCGGCGCCGCCTCGCTGGGCACCGTGATGGGCAGCAGCGCGGGCGGCGCGGTGAGCGTGCTCGGCGTCGTCATCGGCGGCAGCGGCGGCAGCATCGACAGCAATTCCACCGGCACCGGCAATGGCGGCGCCGGCGCGAGCCAGTCGCTCACCAATGCGATTGGCGGCGCCACCACCGGCTCGCTCTTGCTGAGGCAAAGCGCGTTCGGCGGAAATGGCGGCTCCGCGAACAGCGGCGCCGCCGGCGTGGCGGGAAATGCCAGCAGCTCGCTCAGCTTCAGCACCAGCACCAGCGCGGACGGATTGCAGCTCATCGCGGGCGCGACCGGCGGCGCCGGTGGCGACAAGTATTTCACCGGCGGAGCCGCGGCCAATGGCGGCACATCCACTCTCACGCTGAACGCCAGCAGCAGCGTCGGCGCCGTGCAGGGAAATTACTTCGACGGCGCGGGCGGCGCCGGCGGACGCGGCGCCGGCGGAGCGAACGGGGGCGCGGGCGGCGCAGCCAGCGGCACCATGACGGTGGGCAGCTCGGGCAACGGCCACAGCGTGCTCCTCGGCACGGGCGGCGAGGTTTTGGGCGGCGGCAATGGCGGCAACGTTTTCGGGAGCAGCGCGGGCACGTTCGCCGGCCCCGGCGGCACGGCCACGCTCTCTGGCACCGGCACGGCGTCCGGGAACAGCTTCGTGAGCGTGAACGTGCGCACGCAAGGCGGCAACGGCGGCGGCGTGTTCAACGGGCTCGGCTTCAACGCGGGGAATGGCCACGCCGGGAATGGGGGGGCGGCCTCGCTTGGGACCGTTTCCGGAAGCAGCGCGGGCGGCCAGGTGAATGTGCTCGGCCTGGTGATCGGCGGCAGCGGCGGCAGCATCGACACGAATTCCACCGGCGCCGGCAATGGCGGGGCGGGCGCGAGCCAGTCGCTCACCAATGCGATCGCCGGCGCGACCTCCGGCCCGCTGCAGTTGCAGCAATGGGCCATCGCCGGCAACGGCGGCTCGGCCAATGGCGGCGTTCCCGGTGCGGCGGGCAACGCCAGCAGCTCGCTCACCTTGAGCTCGAGCACGAATGCGGGCGGCCTTTTGCTCATCACCAGCGCGGGTGGCGGCGCCGGGGGCGACAAATTTTTCGCGAGCGGCAGCGGAATCCCCGGCGGCACGGCGACGATCGCGCTCGACGCCAGCAACAGCGCGGGCTCGGCGCAGGTCGATTACTTCAATACGACCGGCGGCGCCGGCGGGCGCGGCATCGGCGGGGCGAATGGCGGCGTGGGTGGCGCGGCGAGTGGCAGCTTCAACGCGACGAGCACGGGCGACAATCACCCCATCCTGGCCGGGCAAAGCGGCACCGTGGTGGGTGGCAATGGCGGGACGATTTTCGGGAGACTCGCGGGCTCGCTCGCCGGCCAGGGCGGCGCGGCGACTCTCTCGGGCAACGGCGCGGCCAGCAACAATAGCCAGGTGACCGTCAACGTCCGCACGCAGGGCGGCAATGGCGGGAACGTCTCGAATGGCCTCAGCGCCCTGGCCGGCGCGGGCAGTGCGGGCGACGGCGGCGCTGCCTCGCTGGGCACCGTGACGGGCAGCAGCGCGGGCGGACAGGTGAGTGTGCTCGGGCAGATCATCGGCGGCAGCGGCGGCGGCATCGATGCCAACAGCACCGGCACGGGCAATGGCGGTGCGGGCGCGCCGGCCATCCTCTCGAATGCCATCACCGGCGCGACGACCGGCCTGCTCAGCTTGCGCCAGGCGGCTTTCGGCGGGAACGGCGGCTCCGCGAATAGCGGCGCTTCCGGCATGCCCGGCGCCGCGAGCAACACGCTCGGTTTCTCCTCCGCCACCGCCGCGGGCGGGCTCGTCCTGGTCACGGACGCGGTGGGCGGCGCGGGCGGCGACAAATTCTTCACCGGCGGCAGCGCCGTTCCCGGCGCGCCTGCCACCATCACCATCAACGCCAGCAACAGCGCCGGCGCCGCGCAGGGAAACTACAACAACACGAGCGGGGGCAGCGGCGGGCGCGGCATTGGCGGAGCGAACGGCGCGGCGGGCGGAAACTTCGGCGCCGCCGGCAACGCCGCCACCGTTACGGTCACCACCAGCGGCAACGATCACGCCGTCCTGATCGGCAACAACAACGAGACCGCCGTGGGCGGCCATGGCGGCAGCGTCTTCGGCAGCACCGCCAGCACCACGCCGGGCGCCGGCGGAACCGCCACTCTTTCCGGCATCGGCGCCGCCAACGGCAACAGCCCGGTGGACGTGCGCGTGCGCACGCAAGGTGGCAACGGCGGGAGCGTGAGCAATGGCTTCAGCGCGCTGGCCGGCAATGCGAACGCGGCGAACGGCGGCCAGGCTTTTCTCGGCACGGTAAGTGGCAGCAGCGCCGGCGGGGCGGTCTCGGTCACCGGCCAAATCGCCGGCGGAAACGGCGGCAACATCGATGCCAACAGCACCGGCACGGGCAACGGCGGCGCGGGCGCCGGCGCCATCCTCTCCAACGCCATCACCGGGACCACCACGGGCCTGCTCACGCTGCGGCAAAACGCCATCGGCGGCAACGGCGGCTCGGCCAATAGCGGCGTTCCCGGCGCGGCAGGCAATGCCGATAGCGCCCTTACGTTCAGCTCCAGCACGAGCGCGGGCGGGCTCTCGCTAGTCACCACGGCGGTGGGCGGCGTCGGCGGCGACAAGATTTTCAGCAGCGGCGCCGGGGCGGCCGGCGGCACGGCCCACCTCACGCTGAATGCCAGCAATAGCGCCGGGACGGCGCAGGGAACGTACAGCGGCACGGTCGGCGGCGCCGGCGGGCGCGGGCTCGGCGGTGCGCATGGCGGGGCCGGCGGCTCGTTCAATGGCTCGCTGATGGCGGACACCACCGGCAACAATCACGCCGTCGTGCTCGGCCTCCCGAATGATTTCGCCACCGGCGGAGTGGGCGGGAACATCTCCGGCAGCGGCGCGAACACGGTCGCGGGAGCCGGTGGCGACTCCACCCTTCTTGGCGCCGGCATCGCCAACGGCGACAGCCCGGTGACCGTGCGCGTGAATGCCAGCGGCGGCAACGGCGGGAATCTCGTGACCGCCTTGGGCCTGCCCTTCGGCACCGGCACCGCGGGCGCCGGCGGGAACGGCTCGGCCACCGCCAACGGGTCGAATAACGGCGCCAGCAATGTCCAGGTTTTCGCCACGGCGCGCGGCGGCGATGGCGGCGTCGATACCGCCAACAACCACAACGGCAACGGCGGCAACGCAAGCGCCACCGCCACCGGCTCCGGCCAGGGCGAGGTAATCGTCAACGCCACCTCCTTCGGCGGGATCGCCCTGACCGGCCTGAACGGCACGGCCACCGCCAGCGCCACCGCTTCCGGCCCCGCGAGGACGGACGCCATCGCCATCGGCACAGGGCGAGCCGGCGACGCCACTACGCAGGCCGGCACCTCCGGCGGCGCGCTCGGCCTGCTGCGCGCCAATGCGCACGCCCCGGTCGATCTCGAATCGGGCGCCTACGCGCGGGTGCACCTCGGCGGCACCTTGCCCACGCTGGGCGAAGCGGCCGCCTACGAAGCCTCCGCGCGCGCCACCGGCCTGCCCGGCCAGGGCGCCGCCGACGCCGCCCTCGTGGGCAATCCCACGAACGACGCCTACTTCGATTTCACCCCCGGCACCGGCAACGCCACCGCCCTCGCCCTCGCCGCGCTCGGCAGCACCGTCTCGCAGACCACCGGCCCGCGCACCTACACCTCCAGCCTCACCCTCCAGATCGACGTGGCCCAGCTCGTCCCTGGCGAAATCCGGCTTGGCCTGCTCGACACCGCCTCCACCGGCGCCGGCTTCAGCCAGCTCCATCTCACCCTCCAGCGCGAGGGCTCCCCCGCTCTAGTCATCGACGAAACCTTCTCCAGCCTCGCCTTGGCCACCGCCTACTTCAACGACCAAACCGTCTTCGCCGGGACCACCCTCGGCAACTTCACCGGCCCCCTCGACCTCCTCCTCACCCTCGATCTCACCATCGCCAGCATTGCCGATTCCTTCGAGACCAAATTCCTCATCGTCAGCATCCCCGAGCCCGCCACCGCCGGTCTGATCCTCTCCGGCTCCCTCCTCGCCCTCGCCCGCCGCCGCCGGGGGTAAGGGGTTTCGCGGTGCAGGCCAAAGGTGAGCGCACGGACGCCCGGGCTCCGCACCGGCGGAACCTTCCGAAAGCGGAGTCGCGCTGACGCTTGCCACCGCACTCCAAGACGCTCACTTGAACATGGCGTGGGACTTGTCGCCGCCGCTGAGGACGTAGGCGAGGAGGTCGAGGATTTCGTCCTTCGTCAGCAGGTCGAGCAGCATGGGCGGCATGGGGGAGATTGGGCTGGGCTCGATGCTTTTGACTTCCTTGCGGTCGACGTTCACGCGCTGGTTGGGGTCGGTGAGGTCGGTGTTGAGGGTGACGCTGTCGCCGTTGAGGTTCACGACGACGCCGGTGAGCGTTTCGCCGTTGTTCTTGGTGACGATGATCGGGGCGAACTGCTCGTTGATCTCCTTGCTGGGGTTGATGATCTGATCGAGCAGGTCGTGCGGGGTGTAGCGGCCGCCGGCGCCGGTGAGGTCGGGGCCGGTCATGCCGCCTTCGTTGCCGAAGCGATGGCAGGCGAAGCAGGCGGCGGCGCCGAACATCTTGCGGCCGTTGTCGAAGTTGCGGCCCTTCAGGCCGGTCTGCGGCGGCGGCGCTGAGCTCGTCGAGCGTCCACATCGTGCGGCGTGCGGCCGGCGAACATGGCGCCGACGTTCTTCGAGCGGCGGATTTGATCTCGGGCTTCTTGGCGATGAGCTCGGCGAACTGCGCGGTTTCCTCGGCGTCGTGAAGGTGGCGACGGCGTCGTTGCGGATGAACTCGATGAACTTCTCGAAGCTCGCGCCGCCGCGGTAGTTCGCGGCCTTGAGGAACCACTCGAACTGCTGCGGTGCGCAGTTCGGGGTCCAGCCGGTCTTGAGCATGCGCAGGAGCGCGCGTACTCGATCTGCTCCTCCTGGCTGTCGGCGGCGGCGATCAGCGCCATGGCCTTTGGCGGCGATGGTCGGCGATTGCAGATAGACGAGCGTTTCGCACGAGCAGCCAGTTCAGCTCGAAGTTGTCGGCGCGGGAAGTGCGGGATCGAGCTTGGCGATGATCGCGGCCACGGTGGCGTCGTCGGGATTGCCGAAGCGATGCAGCACGATCTCGACGGTGCGCACGAGCGTGAGGCGCTGCTCGTGGGTCAGCTCGGCGAAGTCGATGCTTCGAGCAGCGCGGTCCAGAGTTTGTCGCGCATCGCGGTGTTCACCGGCGGATCGGCGGCTTGCGATGCGTGGGGCAGATGCCGGCGACGCGGGTGAGCGCGAGCAAGGCTTCGAGCTGCGCTGGTCGGGTTCGTTTTCGCCGAGCGCTTTGTCTGCCCACTCGGCCACGGGCTGATGCTCGATCGCGGTGCGCGCGGCCCAGCGGATGAAGCGATCTTGGTGGCCGAGATGCGGCCAGGCGGCGTCGACGGCTTTCGGGTCCTGCTTGCCGTGGAAGGCTTCGAGCTTCTGGCGCAGCGTCGCGCTCGGGCGTGCGTCTGGGGCTTGCGGTCGACTGGGCGCGGTGGCTTCGCTGCCGGTATAGGTCACGCGATAGAAGCCCGACTGCACCTTGCGTCCGCCGATGGCGAAATACATCGCGCCATCCTCGGATGGATGATCGCATCGGTCAGCGGCAGCGGGCCGCCGGAGATGAATTCCTCCTTGGTGGCCGTGTAGGTCGCGCCCTCGCGGCTTGAGATGCACCGCGTAGAGCTTGCCCCAGCTCCAATCGAGCGCGAAGAGCGCGTTCTGATACTTCGCGGGAAACTTCGCGCCGTAGCCGAAGGTCATGCCGGTGGGCGAGCCGGGGCCGATGTTCAGCGTGGCGGGCAGGTTGTCGGATACAACTCGGGCCACTTGCCCGCGCCGTTGCGCCAGCCGAACTCCGCGCCGCTCACGACGTGGTTGATCGCGCGTGGGGCGATACCACGACGTGTTGAAGTCGTACTCCATGTCGGCGTCGTAGGTGAAGAGCTCGCCGTCGCGATTGAACGCGGCGTCGAAGATGTTGCGGAAGCCGGAGGCGAAGACTTCGAACTGCTTTCCGTCGGGCGAGACGCGATAGATGATGCCGCCGGGCGCGAGCACGTCGCGCATGAAGCCGCGGCCATCGGGCATGCGCGGCAGCAGATGGTCTTCGCCCCAGAGCTTCGGCACGCGGCGAGGTCGGCGACGGTCTCGGTCGAGCTTGGCGTTGTTGCCGGTGACGAGGAAGAGGCCCTTGCCATCGGGCGTGAGCAGCACGGCATGCACGCCGTGATCGCCGCTGGCAGTCGAAGCCGCGCAGCAGCTCCACCTTGTCGAGCTGGTCGTCGCCGTCGCAGTCGGTGATGCGATAGAGGCCGCTCGGGATTTTCTGCTCGTAGTCGTTCACGCCGACGTAGAGCGCGCCGAACGCCCAGAGCATGCCGTTCACCGCGCGGATCTCGGCGGGCACTTTCTGGACGTCCTGCCGGGTTCGAGCGGCTGGCCCGGCGCCGGCGGCGTGAAGCGGTACAGGCCGCCGTACTGGTCGCTGGCGATAGATGCGGCCCTTGTCGTCGGCGCAAAGGTTCACCCACGAGCCCTGCTCGCCGCCGGGCACGGAGTAGAGCAGCTCCACCTTGAAATCCTTCGGCGCCTTGATGCGCGCCACGGGCGTGGCCTTGTTTTCGCCGATGGCCGGGCCCGAGGCCGGCGGGACCTTCGGCCGGGGCTTGGGTGGAGCGGCGTGCAGAGCGGCGACCGCGAGGAGGGTGAGGAGGAATGGAGGGAGGGAAGCGGTGTGCATAATGGCGCAACGCCGGCATCATCTCGGTCGCGAAGGCGGAGCGAAAGCCTGAATGACGCGCGGCCAACGGGTGGTTTGGCTTGATGAAAGAATCCGCTCCACACTGGACGCCGCGCTGGATGAAGGTTCGGGCAAAGAAGTCCGTTGAGCCGGAGGTTCTCTCCTTACCCCAAACATGCGCCGCCAACTGCTCACCCTAACCCTGCTCATCATCCCCTCGCTCGCCGCGCTTTCCGCGGCAGACAAGCCGCCGACTCTCCGCGCCGGGGCGGCCGCGGTGGACATCACGCCGAAGGAATTCCCGATCGAACATGCCCGGCGGCTTCAGCGCCAATCTCGCCGACGAGCGCGCACGATCCGCTGCACTGCCCGCGCGCTGGTGCTGGATGATGGCACGACCACGCTGGCGATGGTGGTGGTCGACAATCTCGGCGCCGGCCCGGAGGTGCTCGATGAGGCGAAGGAGATCGCCGCCGAGAAGACGGGCATGGCGGCCGACAAGATGCTGGTCTCCTCCACGCACACGCACAGCGGGCCCTCCATCGGCATCGAGGGAAAATTCGCCCGCGACGGCCATGGCCTACCGCAAAGTGGTGGTGGAGGGCATCGCGGAGTCCATCATCCGCGCGCACGCCGCGCTGCGGCCGGCGGCGGTCGGAGCGGCGGCGCATCCGCTGCCGGAGGAGGTCTTCAATCGCCGCTGGTATCTCAAGCCGGGCAAGATGCCGCTCAATCCGTTCGGCAAGCTGGACGCCGTGAAGATGAATCCCGGCACCAGCCCCGAGGTGCTCGATCGCCCCGCCGGCCCGACCGATCCCGACATCACGATCCTCTCCGTGCAGGACGCGAAGCGGAAGCCGCTCGCGCTGCTCGCCAACTACTCGCTGCACTACGTCGGCGGCATGCCGGGCGGCCAGATGTCCGCCGACTACTTCGGCGAGTTCGCCCGCGTGATGCCGTCGCGGCTGCGCGCGGATGAGCGACTTCGTCGCCATGATGTCGAACGGCACCTCGGGCGACATCAACAACATCCCGTTCGGCGTCACCCGCCCGCCGCGCGAGCCGTTCGAGCAGATCCGCATCGTCGCGCAAAAGGCCGCCGACACGGCGTGGCTCGCGCATCGGAAGATCGAGAAGCACCGTGCCGATGTGCGGCTCGGCATGATCCAGCGCGAGGTCACGCTGAAGTATCGCCGGCCCACGCCGGAGCAGGTGGCAGAGGCGAAGGCGGTCGCTCGCGATCAAGGACAAGGAGGCGATCGAAAAGCTGCCGCGGCTCGCGCAGAACTACGCCCGCAATGCCATCGGCGCGGCGGAGCGTCCGGAGCAGACGCTCACCGTGAAACTCCAGGCGATCCGCATCGGCGACCTCGCGGTGTGCGGCATCCCGTTCGAGACCTTCGTGGAGATCGGCCTCGACCTGAAGAAGCGCAGCCCGTTCCCGCAGACCATGGTCGATCGGCCTCGCCAACGGCCGGCACGGCTATCTCCCCACCCCGGAGCAGCACAAGCTCGGCGGCTACGAGACGTGGCTCGGCACGAACCTGGTGCAGGAAGACGCCTCGGTGATCCTGACCAATCATCTGCTGGAGATGCTGGCGGAGCTGAAGAAGGCGGAGTGAAGCCGCTCTGGCTTTTGCTTCACTCCGCACTGGCGCGCAGGGCCTTGGTTAGTTAAGCTGCCGGACATGCGGCGATACATCCTTCTGCTCTCGTTTAGCGCGGTGGCGGCGGTCCACGCGGTGGAGACCGCCCTGCCCACGCCGCGGGAGCAGTCGCGGTACGAGCCGATGATGGAGCAATCGCCCTTCGTGCTGGCGACCGTCACGGCCGCGCCGGCCGCGCCCACGGAATCGTTCGCGGCGAACTGGACGCTCACGGGGTTGGCCAAGCTCCCGGACGCCGATGGCGTCTCGCGCGATTTCGTGACCGTGCGCTCGCGCGATGCGCGGATTTCCTTTTCGCTCTATGGCGACCAGGTGAGCAAGGATGCGGAGGTGGAAGGGGTCTCCATCGCCAGCGTCGAATGGTCGGACAAGCCGCGCGAAAGCACCGTCACGCTGAAGAAGGGGGCGGAGTTTGCCAAGGTGGCCTTCAGCCAGGAGGCCGCGGCGGCGCCGCAGATGCCGGGGCAGTTCAACCGCCCCGGCAACCCGGCGGGTGTTCGTCTGCCGCCGCCCGGGGCGCCCGGCGGTCCGCCGCTCGGCATGCCGGCGACGAATGTGCCGCGCCCGCCTGGCGTGTCGAATATTCCCGGCCAGTTGAATCGGCCGGTCCTTCCGCGGCCCGCGCCCACGAATCTCCCCGGCCAGCAGCCAGGCATGCCCGCGGCAGGGCCGGTGCCGGGACTCCAGCAGAAGCCGGCGCCAAAAGTGCGCGTGATCAATTCGCGGCCGTAGGCGGCGGAGTGCGGCAAGGGTAGGTGGGATGCGGGCGTTCGGCGGGATGGCGGGCGCCGAGTGGAGGCACGGTTCTCCCTGCCCGCAGAGCAATCCGAAAGCGGTGTGGCGCTGACGCTTCCCGCCGCACTCCAAGACGGGCGCGCTTCGGTGGCGATTGACCCCCTGCGCGCGCGCGGCTATCCAACAGCGCATGCAGCACAGTCCAGCCGATCGCGCGGAGGCCTTGATTGAGGCGTTGCCGTTCATCCAGAAATTTCGCGGCCAGCAATTCGTCATCAAGTATGGTGGGAGCGCGATGGAGGATGAGAATGTGGTCGAGCGGTTTCTGCGCGACGTGGTCTTTCTCGCGGCGGTGGGCATTCAGCCGGTGCTGGTGCACGGCGGGGGCAAGGCGATCACGCAGCGGATGCGCGACGCGGGGTTGAAGCCGCGCTTCGTGAACGGGCTTCGCGTCACCGATGAGCAGACCATCCGAATCGTGGAGGAGGTGCTCGATACCACGATCAATCCCGGGATCGTCCAGCAGATCGCCGCCATGGGCGGCACCGCGCGGGGCATTCCCGGCAAGCGCGTGATCGAAGCGCGCAAGCTGCCGCCGCAGACCGGCGGCAAGGCCACCGCGGTCGACCTGGGTTTCACCGGGGAAGTGGTGGAGGTGAAGCTGACCGAGGTGAGGCAGGCGCTCGACGATGGCGCCATCCCGGTCATCTCGCCGCTCGCGCAGGATGCGGATGGCGTCACGCTGAACGTGAACGCCGACACGGCCGCGGGGACGATCGCCGGCGGGCTCAAGGCGGCGAAGATGATCTATCTCAGCGACGTGCCCGGCATTATGCGTGATCCGATGGACAAGGAGTCGCTCATCCCGACGGTGAACCGGGAAAGCATCGAGCATCTGATCGAGGAGGAAATCATCGCCGGGGGGATGATCCCCAAGGTGGAATCCGCGCTCCTCGCGCTGGAGGGCGGGGTGAAGAAGGTGCACTTCATCGACGGCCGCGCGCCGCATGCGCTGCTTGTGGAGATTTTTACGAACTCGGGGATCGGCACGGAAATCGTGCCGTAAACACGATCACCGATAGAAGGCGCGGATGGTCTCGACCACGTAGCGCTGCTGGTCTTCGGTGAGCTCGGGGTAGATCGGGAGGGCCAGGGTTTCGCGGGCGGCGCGCTCGGCTTCAGGGAAGTCACCGGGGCGGTAGCCGAGATCGCGGAAACATTCCTGCTCGTGCAAGCACAGCGGGTAATAGATTTCGCAGCCGATTCCGCTGCTTTGCAGATGATGCCGCAGACGCGTCGCGATCGGGCGCGCGGATGATGAACTGGTTGTAGATGTGGTGGTTCGCGAGGCCTGAGCCGGCCCATGGCTCGATGGGGAGCGTGATCGTCCCATCGAGATTTGCGCGGCGAAACTCCTGGCGGTAGAAGGCGGCGCGCGCGCGGCGGCCGGCGCTCCACGTGTCGAGGTGCGGGAGCTTCATGTTGAGGACGGCGGACTGGATGGCATCGAGGCGGAAGTTGCCGCCGATCCACTTGTGGTAGTAGCGCGGCTCCATGCCGTGATTGCGCAGCGAGCGGATTTTCGCGGCGAGAGCGGCGTCGCGGCAGACGACCATGCCGGCATCGCCAAAGGCGCCGAGATTCTTGGTGGGGTAAAAGGAAAACCAGCCGCCCTCGCCGATGCTGCCCGCGCCGCCGAGCGGGTGCTGAGCGCCGAGCGCCTGCGCGGCGTCTTCCAGCACCGGAACGCCGGCCTGCTGGCCGAGCTCCTGCAGGGGCTCCATCTCCGCGCAACAGCCGAAGAGATGCACCGGCACGATCGCCTTGATATTCGGATGCTTCTTCAGCGCTTCCGCGGTGGCCTCGACCGAAAGATTGTACGTGGCCGGATCGATATCCACGAAGACCGGCGTGGCGCCGAGGCGGGAGACGCAGCCTGCCGTGGCGAAGAAAGTGTAGGGCGTGGTGAGCACCGCATCGCCCGGGCCGATGCCGAGCGCCATGAGCAGCACGAGCTGCGCGTCGGTGCCCGAGGAGACGCCGATGGCGTGCGGCGCGCCGCAATACTCGGCGACCGCCTTTTCCAGCCGATCCACTTGCGGGCCGAGGATGAGCACCTGCGAATCGGCGATTTGCTCGATCTCGGCGAGAATCTGAGCCTTGAGTGGCGGGTACTGCGCGCGGAGATCGAGGAGGGGGACGTTCATCGGGGTTTAGTAATACTGGCGTCACACAACGCCGGGGAAGCGCTGAATCCGCGCGCGGTAGTCGCGCGGGGAAAGCTGCGTGAGCGCGCGGAAGTGGCGGTTGAAGTTGGCGAGGTTGTGGAAGCCGCATTCCATGGCGACATCGGTGATTTTCCATTTGTCCTCGGCGAGGAGCTCGCAGGCGCGGCCGATGCGGAGGGCGTTGACGTATTCGGGCAGCGTTTTGCCGGTGCGCAGCTTGAAGAAGCGGCTGAAGGCGCCGATGCTCAGGTGCGCGACGGCGGCGACCTGTGCGCGCTCGATCGGCTCGGTGAGATGGGTCTCCAGAAAGTGGCAGACGCGCTGCATGCGGTCCTGATCGGCGTGGACGGCTTTGGGCACGAAGCCGGCGCTGGCGATCGGGCGCAGGTCGCGCGAGGAGGCGAGCAGATCGAGAATGGCGAGCAGCTCGATGATGCGCGCGAGGCCGCTGCCCGCGGCGAGGCGGCGCAGGCGTTCCTCCACGAGATCGCGGGTGCGGCCGGTGATGTGCAGGCCGCGCGAGGATCGGCGCAAGAGCTGGCGGACGGCTTCCGTTTCCGGGCGCTCGAGGAATTCGCGGCCGAGGAAGGTATCGAGAAAACGGACGACGATCGCGTGCACGGCGTCGCGCGATTTGCCGAGGCCGGCATCCTGGTGCCAGACGTGTGGGAGATTGGAGCCGACGAGGACGAGGTCGCCGGGGCGCAGCGGCGTGAGGTTGTCGCCCACGAGCCGGTGGCCGCGGCTTTCGAGCACGAGGGTGAGCTGGTACTCGGGGTGAAAATGCCAGAGTGCGTGGTAGCTGGAGCCGCGCACCACCTCGCAGTGGAGGGATTCCCACTGCGCCTGCGGCGTTTTTTCGAGCACGGCTTTCATGGGCGCGGGAGCACAAAAGTAGGACAAGTCGTGACAAAAGAGGGAGTTTTCACAACCTCGCAGTGTAGGAAGCTCTTTCGCTTTCACCGCCCATGGAACCCACCATCAAAATCGCCCTCGTCGGCGCCGGCATGTTCGGCGGCGATGTCCACCTGCGCGCCTACGCCGACCTGCAGCGCTTCGGCATCGCCGGGCAACTGGCGCGCGTCGGGCTCGACAAGCTGGACGCGCGACTTGCGCCGGTGAAGTTCGAACTGGTCGCCGTGGCCACGCGCTCGGAAGCATCCGCGCAGAACGCGCGCCGGCCAGCTTTCAAGGAATGGACCGGCGCACGCGCCGCGCGCGTACTTCGGCGACGACGCCGTGGGACGACATCCTGCGCGACTTTCCCGATCTCGATGTGCTCGCCGTCGCCACGCCGGACCATCTGCACACGCAGCCGATCCTCGCCGCGCTGGCGAAGCGGCGTGCACGTCATCACGGAAAAGCCGATGTGCCTCTCGCATCGCACGAGGCCGACGAGATCATCGAGGCGGCGCAGCGCGAAGAACCGCGTCGTCGCGGTGGACATGCACAAGCGCTACGACCCGGATCATCTGCGCATGCGCGACGACATCCAGAAGCGCATCGGCGCGCCGCTTTACGGCACGGCTTATCTGGAGGAGCCGCTGGAAGTTTCCACCAGCACGTTCAAGTGGGTGGAGTCGAGCGATCCGTTCAGCTACGTCGGGCCCGCACTGGACCGATCTGATCTACAGCTACTACCACAGCAAGCCGGTCTCGCTCACCGCGGTCGGCCAGAAGAAGCGGCTCGTGCGCGACGGCATCAATGCCTACGACGCCGTGCAGGTGCGCGTGGATTTCGAGAACGGCATGAGCATCAACTTCCACAACAACTGGATCACGCCCGCCGGACTTCGAGGGGCCGGTGAACCAGGGCCACGAGATCGTCGGCGCCGACGGCAAGGTGGAAAGCGACCAGCAATATCGCGGCTTCCGCTGGTGGAACAACGGCGGCGGCTCGCGCACGAGCAACAATCACTTCACGCGCGACGTGGCGCGCGCCGGACGGCACGCGCGCGTACGTCGGCTATGGCGTGGACAGCCTCACCGTCGGCCTCGTGGCGATCTGCCGGATGAAGTTTCGCGGCGAGACCGCGCGACGCGGTGGCGAGCCTCTATCCGACCGCGGAAGAAGCGCGCATCACCGTCGGCGATCGTGCATGCCGCGCGCGATCGTGCGGGATCTGAATTTCAAGTATCTGCAGCGAAGGCAAAGGCGCGTCCGGTGACCGCGCGCTTCGGCGAAGACGGCATCACGATCGTCGATCCGAATCGCGCGAGCGAAGGGCCAGCGCAGTGTTTCAGAGGATCTACGAGAAGGCGATTTGATTTGGAGCGCCGAGCCTAGCGCCCGAGCGCCTTCAGCACTTCCAAGGTCGAGTGCGCTTTGTTCAGCGTGTAGAAATGCAGGCCGGGAGCGCCTTCGCGGAGAAGCTCGGCGCATTGGCGGGCGGCGTATTCCACGCCGTAGGCGGTGACGGCCGCATCGTCTTCGCCCAGCTCTTCGATGCGGCTGAGGAAGGGCGCGGGGAGCCGGGCGCCGCACATGACCACGAAGCGCTTGGTCTGGCCGCGCGAGACGATGGGCAGGATGCCGGGGATGATCGGGACTTTGACGCCGAGCTTCCTGGTGAGGTGCTCGCGGAACTCGAAAAAATCGGCGTTATCGAAAAAGAGCTGGGTGATGATGAAATCGGCGCCGGCTTCCACTTTGTCGCGGAGGTAGCCCCAATCGACGTGCTTCCCCGCGGTCTGCGCGATGTGCCCTTCCGGGAAACCGGCGGTGCCGATGGAGAAGCCGCCCTGCTCACGCAGGAAAGCCACCAGCTCGCGCGAGAATTCGAAGCCGCCCTCAGTGCGCACCCAATCGCCGGTCATGCCGGGAGGATCGCCGCGCAGGGCGAGGATGTTCCGGATGCCGCGGGTGCGCGCCTCGGCCAGGACCTCGGCCAGCTCGGCGCGGGTGTGATTCACGCAGGTGAGGTGCATCATCGTGGTGAGGCCGTGCTCGCGCTGGAGGCGCTCGACGATCTCGATGGTTTTCTCGCGCGTGCCGCCGCCGGCTCCGTACGTGACCGAGCAATAGTCCGGGCGCGCGGCCAGGAGGGCCGGCACCGCTTGCTCGAAGAGAAGGCGGTCGCCCTCGGCGGTTTTCGGCGGGAAGAACTCGAAGGAGATGGCGGGGCGCCCGGCGGCGCGGCAGACTTCGTGGATATCGCGGATGAACTTCATGCCCGGGGCGCCACTGTGGCCGGAGGGTGCGGCTTCGGCAAGCGGCGGGCTCACAGCCGCGCCTGCACCCAGGAATACTCCTGCGCCACGCTTTTTACGACATCGCCGGGATGCACGTCGGGCGGCAGCACGTCGAAGGTGTAGGTTTCAATTTCGAGGTGGGGGCACTCGCCGCCGCGGAGGAGGTGGAAAAAGTCGTCGGTGAGGCCCGAGACGGTCGATTGCAGTGGCCCGCTGCCGCGGAAAAAGAGCGGCACATGGAAGTGCACGCGGAGCTGCTCCACATCCTCGAACTCGGGCAGCTCGCGCAGGGCATCGGGCAGATCGTACCAGGCAACGCGGCCGCCGTCCTTGGTGATCGCCTTCACCTGGTGGAGGTACACCGGCTCATCGAAGGCCTGCAGCGCCTGCCAGGTTTCGGGGGTATTTTCCGCCTGCAACGCCGCGCTGAGCTGCACCTTGGAGATGCGAATGCCTTCCCTCTTATAGGCCTGCCAAACCTCGGTGAGGTTCTCGAATTGGAGCGCCGCGTGGCACGTATCGAGGCAGACGCCGAGGTGCCGCCGCAGGACTTCCTCGCCGCGGGCTTTATCGCAGCCGAGCAGGCGGACGATTTCCGCCACGCCTGTTGTGAGCAGCGCCTCGTTGAAAAACTCGATCGTCTCCTCGGTCGTCTCGAGGAAGCAATCCGGCTCGGGCTCCAGGCCCAGGTGGATCACGCGGCCGGTGTCGTCGTGCAGGGCTGCGAGATGCGCAGCGACGGAGGCGAGATTGCGCGCCATGGCCATTTTGTCGGCGTTGGTGGTGATCCACGGCTTGAACGAGCCCGGGACGGTGGAGATGCTCCCTTCCACCTCCTGCGGCAGAATCGACGAAAGCACGTCGGCGACTTTGATGGTGTAATCGCGGCGCTGGTCGGTGCGCCAATCGGGCGCGTAGACCGTCGCTTTCACCTCCTGCTGGTGAAAACGGCCGTACGGAAAGGCGTTCACGGTGAGCGGGTACATCATGTTCGCCGCCATGAAATCGAGCGCTTCCTCGCGCGCCGCCGGGGCACTCAGCTCCATAACCGCGCGCGCGCTCAGCCGCAGCCCGAGCGCGAACCAATCCTCCGGCTCCACGCGCTGTTTGACGGCCACCACCTTTTCTTTCAGGGCCGCGAAATTTTCCGCCCAGCTTTCGCCGGGATGCACGTTCAGGCAGTAGGTGAGATGAAGTGGCGGTTGTTGCTGGACGATCATGCGACGGTCCCGGGGGCGGAGCGTTGGAGTTCCTGCAACGCACGCTCCATGATGGCAAGGTCAATCTCATGCACCTCGAAGCGCGCGCCGAGCCCGCGCGGGTAGGTGACGCACAATTCGCCGCCGAGGTGTTCCTGGAATTCGCGCAAGCCATCGAAGACGACACGGCGGCCTTGCGGGTCGCGCCGCTCGTATTCCTCGAACCAAAGCCGGAAGCCGCTGCGGGTGAGACCATCGTGAATTTGAGTAAGCTCGTCGGCGCTGATCCAACCCTGCATCTTGGCGTAAATCGAATCGAGGAGCACGCCGGCGGCCACCGCTTCGCCGTGCGAGACGCGGAAATCCGACATCAGCTCGAGCTTGTGCGCGGACCAATGGCCGAAATCGAGCGGGCGCGCGCGGCCGTACTCGAAAGGGTCGCCATTCGTGCGGATGTGCTCCAGGTGCATCTCCGCGCAACGGACCACCAGGCGCTGCATCGCCTCGAAATCGCGCTCCGGGTAAAGGTGCGCCGTCGCGAGCAGCTCCTGGAAAAACGTGCGATCGCGGATGATGGCGACCTTGAACGCTTCGGCGACGCCATTGAGCCATTCGCGGTCCGGCAGAGAGCGCAGAAACTCGAAATCGTTCAGCACCGCAAACGGCGGCGCGAAGGTGCCGATGGCGTTTTTTCCGCCGAGGAAATTCACGCCGTTTTTCACGCCCACGCCCGCGTCGTTTTGCGCGAGGACGGTCGTTGGCACGCGCACGATGCGCAGCCCGCGATGGACCAGCGCGGCGGCGAACCCGACCGCATCGAGCAACGCCCCGCCGCCGATCGCCAGTACTACGGCATGGCGATCGAGCCGCTTTTCCAGCATGAGCCGGATCAGCCCCTCGACGGCGGGGAAGTCATTCTTGATCGCCTCGCCGCCGGGGAGAATTCGCGGCGCATCGACCAGCTCGAGCGTCTCCGCGTGCGCCTGGAAGTACGCCATGACGCGCCCGGCCAGCGCGGGATCGCTCTCGGCCAGGGGCGCATCGATGAAGGCTAGCACGCGATGCCGCCGCCCTTCCCGCAGCCGATCGATCGCTTCCTGCAGCACGGGATTCGTCGCCTCAAACAGGTGATGCGTGAATACGACGGGAAAATCCCAGCTCACCGTGAGCTGCTGGCGGATGGTCTTCGAGAGCATGGGGATGGTGGGAATACCATAACCTGCCCGGAGTGCACCTTCTTCGCAGCTAGGAAATGCGGGGGTGCTTGACGTGATCACCGCGCGGATTGCCGCATTTTCCGCTACGTCCTGCGGGGCAGCCACCTGCGATGCTCCCTGAGTGCCGGCAACTCCACCATTCCCATCGGACGCCCGGCGCGCTCTTCCCTAACACGCGCTAAATATGTGCGGCATTGCAGGCATCATCGATCTCTCCGGCAGCCGCCCCGTCCCCGAAGGCGCGGTGAAGAAAATGACCGACGCGCTGCTGCATCGCGGCCCGGATGAAGAGGGTTTTTTCGACCGGCCCGGCGTGGCGCTCGGCTCCCGGCGGCTGAGCATCGTGGGCCTCGCCGATGGCCAGCAGCCGGTGACGAACGAGGACCGAAGCGTCTCGGTGGTCTTCAACGGCGAGCTTTTCGATCACCTCGAAAAACGGGCGGAGCTGGAGGCGCGCGGCCACCGGCTGGTCAAACATTGCGATACCGAGATCATCCCGCACCTCTGGGAGGAGCATCAGGCGGCGATGTTCGAAAAGCTGCGCGGGCAGTTTGCCATCGCGCTGTGGGACGAGCGCCGGCGGGAATTGGTGCTCGGGCGCGACCGGTTTGGGATCTGTCCGCTGTACTGGACCCGGCAGGGGGACTGGCTGCTCTTCGCCTCGGAGATCAAGGGGCTCGCTGGCCTCCGGCATGGTGCCGGTCCGGCCCGATTTGCGCGGGATCGATCACGTCTTCACCTTTTCCGCGATGCCGGGGCCGATCACCTGTTTCGAGGGGGTGCAGCTTCTCCCGCCGGGGCGCTTTTTGCGGATCGCGCCGGGCGGCGGGAGCGGCGGCGCCGGCACGGTTTCCGACCATGCGTACTGGGAAATGGACTTTCCCGATCGCGGCGACGAGGAGGATACGGACGACCCGAAGCGCCTGGTCGACGATTTCGAGCAGGTGCTGCTCCGAGCGGTGGAGAAGCGCCTGCGCGCGGACGTGCCCGTGGGCTCGTACCTCTCCGGCGGGGTCGATTCGAGCATGATCGTGGCGCTCGCCTGCCATCTGCGCGGCAAGCCGATCAACACCTACACGGTGCGCGTGGATTCGCCGGAGCTCGATGAGCTGAGCGCGGCGAGCGTGGTGGCGCGGCACATCGGCGCAGACCCGCCCATGGTGCAGGAATTTCGCGCGGAGGACGTGCTGGCCACGTACCCCACGCTCATCCACGCGGCGGAATGCCCGGTGATCGATACGTCGTGCGCGGCGCTGCTGCAGCTTGCGCAGAAGGTGCGGCAGTGCGGGCAAAAGGTGGTGCTCACCGGCGAGGGCGCGGATGAGTGGCTGGTCGGCTATCCCTGGTACAAAGTGAACAAGGCGCTCGCGTACCTGGATGTGGTGCCCGGGCTGCGGCTCAGCGATCGCGTTCGGCGCGCCGTGCTCCGCGCGCAAGGGGTGCCGCTTTATCCCGTGGAAACCATCCGGCGCCGCGAGGCGGCGATCGGCGGCGCGCCGAATGCGTGGATCGATTTCTACGGGCTGATCTCGCTTTCCAAGCTCCGCTTTTACGGCGAGCCGATGCGCGAGGTGATGGAGAAACACGACCCGTGGGGCGGCCTCCAGCTCAACCTCGATCGCGCCAGGCGCTGGCATCCGCTCAACCGCGGCATCTGGCTCGCCGGCCGCGTGAATCTCTCGGGCCATCTGCTGCAGGCGAAAGGCGACCGCGTGTCGATGCACTCCTCGGTGGAAGTGCGCTACCCGTTCCTCGATGAGGAGGTCTTCGACTTTTGCGCCAAGCTGCACCCGCGCTGGAAGCTGCGCGGTTTCCGCGACAAACACCTGCTGCGCCTGCTCGCCGAGCGCTGGCTCCCGCCGCAGGTTTTCACCCGCCGCAAAGTGATCTTCCGCGCGCCGATGGACAGCTTTCACATGGACCCGGAGCCGCCTTTCGTGGCGGAGTTGCTAAGCGAAGAATCGCTGCGCCGGACCGGCTATTTCGACGTGGCCGCGGTGCAACACTGGCGGCACGCCTTCCGCACCCTGCGCGCCGGCTCGCTGCCGCGGCTCTCGGTGGAAATGGGGCTCGCGGCGGTGGTGGCAACGCAGCTTTGGCATCATTTGTATATAGATAGCTCGCTCAGCAGCATCCCGAGCCTGCGCGGGGGGTAGCGGCGTTAAATGCACCGTATCGCCGTGGCAATATCATGCCGGCTGCCGTGGCGGAGCAGCGCGCAACCCGCCCGCTCGATCGCCTGAACCAAATCCCGGCGCTTCACGCTACTTCGAGCTCTTCTTCCTTCCGAATGCCTGGAATGTCTTCCGCACTAAACGTCACGTACAGGTCTCGGAGTTGTTCCTTCAGGTCGTTCAGATCATCCCCTTGGGTCCAATGATCCGGATAGGCGTTGAGGTAGCCCAGATAGCGTCCATCTGGCTCCTTCCAGTAAGTTATCTTCGTGGTCATCGGCCAAAGAGTCGCCTCGATTTGCCCCTAGGGCGAGGCGCGATTTGGGAGGTCGCCCTCGCCGCAGACGGTCATCGGATGCGAACAGACCTCGCAGATATTCTGGAATCCAGTAAAGTAGTCCAAATGAAAGGCCTCGGACTTCTCTTCGTCGTGGGACTGCTGATCGTGGGCTGGATGAACCGCGATAAGCTCAGGGGCGTGCCCGCGGCGGTCGGGACGGCGTTGCATTTGTCTCCGGCGACGCCGGATCCGGCGCGCGAAGCTCAAAGGCAGGCGGCGGCCGTTTATCCCGGGATCACCCGGCCCGATTCGGCGCTGAACAAGAAATTCGTCGCCCTCTACCAGGACGCCCAGGTGAACGATCCCGCGCTTCTTTCCCGCCCTGACTGGCCTTTCGTGCTGGCGGAACGGGCGGTCGTCTCGCTCGGCGGAGCGCCGCTGCCGCGGAGTGTGCCGAATGCGCTGGCTGCTCGGACGAACCCGGCCAAATCGGTCGTGATTTACACCAGCTCGCACTGCGGGTACTGCACGAAGGCCAAACAGTATTTCGCCCAAAAGGGCATCTCGTATCGGGAGGTCAGCATTGAGACCTCCCAAGGCAGATTAGAGTTTCGCAGTCGTGGCGGGACCGGTACGCCGCTCATCGTGGTGGGGGGCGCTAAAGTGGTCAACGGCTTCGATGTGGCGGAACTGGATCGTGCGCTGCAGTGAGGCATCGGCCGATCTTTGGGTGAAAGTAGCGGAGTCTACGCTTCGCCTTCGCCGTACACTTCGTAGCTATAGGTGCGGATGCGGCGGGCGGAGAAATCGATCAATTCCCAAATCTCCAGATGGAGGCTGCCGTCGCAGTCGATGCGTCCCTCGGGCTTCGCGAGGGTGGCGCCGATGGGGGCGAGCGCGAGGGTGGAACCGGTGACCGTGGGATCGCGTTCACCGACGGAATAGACATAGGCGCTATAGCTGGCGAGGTCGTCCAAGGGCGCGCTCACGCGGCGGCCGGGGTGAGGTCCAAAGCGCCGAGGCCGCATCGCCGGCGAAATTCACGCTTGAGCTTTGGCTCATAGTTTAAAGCGGCTAAACCCTTAGGCGCAAACGAAATGCGAAACCCCTCTGTCACCGATCGACGCTTGGCCGCTGCGGCTTTCCGAGGCACGCCAAGATCGTGATTCTAAGAATTACCGTCTCGCTTCTCTCTCTTACCAGTGCGTTCCTAGGAAAGTTGCAAAAAAGACGTGCATTCGTTGGGGGGACGCTGTCACTCTTCTAGTCAATCGATTATGAGAATGCTCAGTATTATTCGTCCCGTTTCGGTTGTGATGACGCTCATCATGCTTAGTGCATGTAGCAGTAGCGGCTATCGGTATAGTGAATATGATAATTCTGTTCGATATGGCCGTGGCGACGGCGAATCTTCTGAGTTCCGTTATAGCGAACCTGATGAGATCGATGACGGGGATTACTACATCGATAGCGCGGATGTTGATTATGCCGGCGACGGTCTCGTGCAAGAAGAGCAGAATCCTTCAGGAGAGGGCTCAACTAACACCGACCAAGGATCGGGTGACTACCAATTCGGATTAGTAGATTTCGTGTTATTAGCGTTTCCGTTTGGCAGGCTGTTTCGAGCAGTAGGACTCGCGCGCGCGGGAAGAGGAGCCGCCGTTGCAACTCGAGCCAAGACCGCTTCCAGCGCGTCAAGCGTAACCCGTGGAGTGGCGGCGACGTCGGCAGGAGCAATCGGGATGCGAGCAATGGGGAGGCGTGTCTACGTGATTGGGAAGCATCACGACACCGCGCGATTTGCGGGAATGTGGGGACCCGGCTATCACAGATTTGCTGTACCAAGACACACGTGGACGATTAGAAAAAATGATGCGTTCATCCGGAAGATCGTTGAATCACGCTCAAAGGTCCGAGTTGCCTCACCACCGCGGGGCTCCTATGTTCGAAATCCGAATACTTATCGCCCCACAACATTCGGCCGCGAGATAAATCAGTTGCGCGAGGCCGGTTATCAGTGGGACGGCGATTTTCTTGTGCCGCAGTAGAGCCGCAGGCTTTTGCGAGTTAGGATGTCCTGCGACGCTGAACAAGGGGGAGCGAGAACGCGCCATGCGGATTCCCCGTGAAGCGTTGTCCGGATGGGTAGTTATCGGGTGATACGCGGAGAGGGCCAGCAAGTCGCTCAGCGGGATCTCTACTGCAAGGCGAAGTCACGGTCGTCGGAAGCAGTCCACCTTGGCAGCAAGTAGAAGTCGGGGCTCCCGGTACGCCACCTTTGATGCGGCGCCCTGTCTCCCGCTTGCACGAAGACTGTGTGGTGAAGCCTGTGCTTCCCAACTGGGAAAATGCTTTTCGAACCGGCGCTACTAATTAGAACCACGCCCCGAGTGGCCCGGACTCCTCATCGGTGAAGCTTTCCCAAGATTTAATCAGCGGATGCTTCTTGACGAAGCCACCATCAGCCCGACGCCATCTTCGTACTTGCATAGACGTTGAACAACCAGAATACTTCACCAATGACCCAAGCCATCCAAGACTTTATAGGCGAGTTCTCTAAAGAAGTTGAAGAGAACAACGCGGCCATTTTCGCGGGTGCGGGGCTTTCAGTGCCAGCAGGGTTCGTCGATTGGAAAACCTTACTGCAACCTTTAGCGAAGGAGCTCGGCCTCGATATTAAACGAGAAGAAAACCTAATAGCGCTCGCGCAGTACCACTACAACGAGCACGGCTACAATCGAAACCGAATCAACCAGATCTTGGTTAATGAGTTCAGTGCAAGCACCTCTTTGACGGCCAACCACGAGATCCTTGCGCGGCTACCCATCTCGACGTTTTGGACGACAAACTACGACCGGCTCATTGAAACGGCGTTGGAACGTGCCGACAAAACTCCGGACGTAAAGTACACCACGGCTCAACTTGCCATTACCAAACCTCGCCGTGACGCGATTGTTTATAAGATGCACGGCGATGTTGAACATCCGGATAAGGCCGTGCTCACGAAGGATGACTACGAATCTTACCACGTCAAAATGGCTCCATTCATCACCGCCCTGAGTGGAGATCTTGTGTCAAAGACGTTCCTTTTCATCGGTTTTAGTTTTAGCGACCCTAACTTGGATTATATCCTCAGCCGCATTCGCGTCTCCTACACCGAAAACCAGCGCAGGCACTATTGCTTTCTGCGGTCAGTAGTAAGACGCAGCGATGAAGAGGAGAGTGAATTTGAGTACCGGAAAGTGAAGCAGCTTCTCTTCATCAATGACTTAAAGCGCTTCAACATCAAGGTTCTAAACATAGATGACTATGCGGAGATCACGGGCATTCTACGTTTGATAGAACTGAAGCACAAGCAGCGCTTGATCTTTGTTGGTGGTAGTGCGCATGAACATGGTGCGATGGGCCGCGAGGCCGCTGAGAAGTTTATGCACACGCTGTCGGGAGCACTAATTAAGTCACGTTACAAGGTGATTTCCGGCTTCGGCATCGGCGTCGGCAGTGCCGTGATCAATGGAGCACTCGAGACAATCTACTCGAACAAACGGATGCATTCTGAGAGTCAACTTATCCTTCGCCCTTTTCCTCAGAGCGAAACGGGCAAGATGAAGCTAGCTGATCTCTGGGAGAAGTACCGGCAGGACATGATCTCCTATGCGGGGGTTGCTGTTTTCATCTTTGGGAACAAACAGGATCAGACGGGCGACATTGTTGATGCCAATGGATTGCGGCGAGAATTCGAGATTGCCGTTGCTAATGGATGCAAAGTTCTCCCAATCGGTGCAACGGGATTTGTTGCGGAAGAGCTTTTCAAGCAAGTGGTTGCCGACTTTGAGCGGTATTTTCCAAATGCACCTTCCTCTTTTCGAAGCACTTTCGAAACACTCGGTGACAAGACGGCCAATCCGGATACAGTTATTGCGTCGGTTTTGCGATTGTGTGAACTGATTCAGCAGTGCTGATGAAGTGCGGCGCGGGCTTGCTTTTACTATTAATTCGTACCTGCTGTCTGGTGAGGTGCGTGAATAGCCGGCATGGCCTCTCCGCACCATCCCCACACATGGGATGTACACGCGCGCATCAATCTCCCACCCATGTCGGGAAATTCACGAAACCATTGTCCTTATTCCATTTATAGCACGGGTAAAAGTATGAGAGCTTGAACCCTTTTCCCCAATATTTGGCTTGAATGCGTTTTGTCAGAACGCTAGCTGTTCCTTCGAGTTCTGGATATTCTAACCATTTCGACTTGTACTCCCAGAGGTTAAGACTGGAACCGTCTTCGCTGTAGGTAATCCCTAAAAAAGCGAACGGGTTCGAGCCCAAGTTCTTAGTGCGCCCATCCTTTCCTCTGATACCGTTTATGTGCACTCCGAACACACGGTTCCCGCGCTTTAGGCTTCGGAAAATCTCATAGCGCACCCACGGTCTGGCATATGTATGATCTCCAATCAGAACACACGTCGCAGAAGTATTGTCGAGCCCTGAATTAATGAGACGTTTGACGGCAATGCTTCCCTTTTTCTTCGCCTCTTCCCATAGTGAAGCATCAAAAAACCCAGAAGCGCTTCTGTCTTTTGTGACCCAGTGGTTGCGCACCACATTTGCGCGAAAATCAATAACGTCCTGATAGTGAAAGCAAAAATATACGCGTTTGGCCATGAATGAGGATCCTCTATGTAGGATTTTATCTTTTCAGCCAATCTTCAAGCTTGGTGATTTCGGTCGGTTCGTCCGCCACACGTACCACGTGTTGTTGACACAGTAGATTTTTGGGTAGATTTTCATATACTCGTTTTGCGTGAAATCGTACTCACCGTCCTTGATCGGGAATGATGCAATATGCTCAAGCCCTTTCGTAGGATCAGCGTAGCCCAGTTCCCAGGGGACCCATCGTGAATCCTTCGAATTTTCTGTGACCATGACCAAGAATTTCTTCTGCTGGCCAATCTTCTCTTTTATCTTTTTCGCGGTTTCAGCCGAAAGGACATCGGGCATCCCCTCATCCATCCAATCCACGTAAATTTTAACCCCGTGACTTCGTAGGAATGAGATGGCCGGCTCGATGAGCACGCGATCTTTATGGCTATGGCTAAGAAAAAGCGTCACTTGCGCATCGGACTTGCCGTTTGCAGTTGCTTGTGCCTGTTTGCTTCTGATGTAATCACTGTTGATCGCGAAACCGCGACCATACGATTCAAGTTGCGCTCTGGAGATGAACGACATACGAGCCGCTTACCCACACCGTCGGCAGAAAACAAGCCCTTATGGCTAAACGAACGCGCCGGCTCCGAGAGTGGAGCGCTGATTTTCTGCCCACCCTATGCGTAGCGATCGTGTTGGTGAACCGCGATTCAGTGAGGCGTGCGTGTCCAGCAGCGCATGGAGCGCCCGTCCAGGTTTACCAGTCACGAACTCAAGGCTCCCAATCAGGTCTAGATGTTCGCGACCTCGCGTCTCGCGCGCAGGCGACGCAACTCCTCGACAACTTTTCAGAAGAATGCTTCTCCGTACGTGCGCGATCTGCTTCCGTTTCCGAACGTCTCCGACGCACGGGCTTGCCCGGCAGGATGCCGGGCAGAGCAGGCTGGAAGCCTGCGCTCCCCAAGCCACGCGGCTTCGGCAGTGGGGCGTCTGTGCTGCGTTTGGGGTGCCGGGCGGGGCGGCCCGGCAAGGCGACCGGGGCGGTCGCGCTCCCCAAGGCACGCGGTTTTTGCGAAGGGGGCGCGTGGGTTGTGGTGCGGCCTTCCAGGCTGCTTGGGCAGGCTGGAAGCCTGCACCACATTGGCGGCTGGGCCGCTTTAGGGTTGCACCGCCACCACGTTCTCGCTGATCACCGCTTCGGTGCTGGCGGGGGGCTTTTCTTCCACCGGTTTGGCGGCGGGGGGGCGGGGGCGGACTTTCCAGAAGTGGCCGGCGAAGGCGGGCCATTCGCCGAGGATTTGGCGGGCGCGGGCGCTATCGGTGGCCTCGAGGTGGCGGTAGATGAGTTGCTGGAGGACGACGGCTTCTTCTTCGCCGAGGCGCTCGACGATGACGAGACCGGGATTGTAGAGGTCTTCGAAGCGGCTCTCGAGGTCGAGGACGTAGGCGCTGCCGCCGGTCATGCCGGCGCCGAAGTTTTTGCCGGTGCTGCCGAGGACGACGATGGTGCCGCCGGTCATGTATTCGCAGCCGTGGTCGCCGCACGCCTTCGACGACGGCGATGGCGCCGCGAGTTGCGGACGGCGAAGCGCTCGCCGGCGCGGCCGTTGGCGAAGAGGGCGCCGCCGGTGGCGCCGTAGAGGCAGGTGTTGCCGACGATGCTGTTTTCGTGCGGGGCGAATTTCGCTGGCGGCGGGCGGGCGGACGACGATTTCGCCGCCGCTCATGCCTTTGCCGACGTAGTCGTTCGCTTCGCCGGTGAGGATGAGGCGCAGGCCGGGGGCGAGGAAGGCGCCGAAGCTCTGGCCGGCGCTGCCGCTCGAGCTCCAGGGTGAGCGTGCCCTCGGGGAGGCCGGCGCTGCCGTGCTGGTAGCCGATTTCGCCGGAGACTTTGGTGCCGACGCTGCGGTTGACGTTGCGTGACCTTGTAGCTGCAGCGTCATCTTCACGCCGTCGGTGATGGCGTCCTTGGCGTCCTGGAGGATGGTGTCGTCGAGCGGGCGACTCGTGCGATGGCCGGATCGTTGCGCTGGCGGGTGCAGTAGCGCGGCGGCAGTGTCGTCCTTGCCGACGACGTCGGCGAGCAGGCGCTGGAGATTGAGCGTGTTCGCTTTCGGGTGATCGGGGACGTGGCGCTGCTTGAGGAACTCGGGCCGGCCGATGATGTCGCTGATGCGATGCGAACGCCGAGGTTGGCCATGATTTCGCGCACTTCCTGGGCGACGGCGTTGAAGAAGTTCACGACCATCTCGGGCGTGCCCTTGAATTTGCCGCGCAGCTTTTCATCCTGCGTGGCGACGCCGACGGGGCAGGTATTGAGGTGGCACTGGCGGACATAGACGCAGCCGAGGGCGATGAGCGCGGTGGTGCCGAAATTGAACTCTTCGGCGCCGAGGATGGCGGCCTTGACGATGTCGTCGCCGGTGCGCATGCCGCCATCGGTGCGGAGGACGATGCGGTTGCGCAGGTTGTTCATCATGAGCACCTGCTGGGTTTCGGCGACGCCGAGCTCCCACGGGGCTGCCGGCGTTCTTGATGGAAGAGAGCGGCGAGGCGCCGGTGCCGCCGTCGTGGCCGGAGACGAGGACGATGTCGGCGTGCGCTTTGGCGACGCCCGCGGCGACGGTGCCGACGCCGGCTTCGGCGACGAGCTTCACGCAGACCTTGGCGCGCGGGTTCACTTCCTTGAGGTCGTGGATGAGCTGCGCGAGATCCTCGATGGAGTAGATGTCGTGGTGCGGCGGCGGGCGAGATGAGCATCACGCCGGGCACGGTGTGGCGGAGCCGCGCGATGATGGCGCTGACCTTGTGGCCGGGAAGCTGGCCGCCTTCGCCGGGCTTCGCGCCCTGGGCCATCTTGATCTCGATTTCCTTGGCGCTGGCGAGGTAGGCGGCGGTGACGCCGAAACGCCCGGAGGCGATCTGCTTGATGGCGCTGTTCGCGCTGTCGCCGTTCGTCGCGGACGTTTGAAGCGCTCGGGGTCTTCGCCGCCTTCGCCGCTGTTCGACTTGCCGCCGATGCGGTTCATGGCGATGGCGAGCGCCTCGTGGGCCTCGCGGCGAGAGCGCGCCGAGCGACATGCCGGCGGTGGTGAAGCGCGTGCGGATTTCCTCGACGCCTTCCACTTCATCGATCGGGATCGGGCCGCTCGGGCGTGGCACGAGCTCGAGCATGTCCTTGAAGGAGATCGGCTGCTGGCCTGCGCACGCTCTCGACGTAGGCCTTGTACTTCGTCGGGGTCGTTCGTCTTCACGAAGGCGTGGAACGATCTGGATGACCGGCGGCGTGACGGCGTGGCGCTCGCCCTCGCGGCGGAAGCGGTAGTAGCCGGCGTCGTCGAGCTCCGGCGCTTTGGCTTCCGCGGGCACGGCGCGCGAAGGCCGTGCTCGTGGCGGGCGAGCGATTCGCGGGCGATCTCGACAAAGCCGATGCCGCCGACTTGCGAAGGGGTGCCGTCGAAGCACTTCTCGATGACCGTTTCGCCGATGCCGATGGCCTCGAAAATCTGCGCGCCGTGATAGCTGAAGCGAGGACGGAGATGCCCATCTTCGACATGATCTTGAGCAGGCCGTCTTCCAGCGCTTTGCGCAGGTTCTTCAAGCGCCTTTGCGTAAGTCAGCGCATCGAGCTCGCTTGAGGGCGGCTTCGGCTTTCGGCTTGCTTCGTCGGGATCCTCGCCGGCCTTGGCGACTTCCTGTTGCGCGTCGGCACTTGATCGCATCGATCAGCTCGCGGGCGGTCTCGAAGAGCGACGTACGGGCAAACGGCGCTGGCGCCGTAGCCGATGAGGCAGGCGAGCTGATGCACGTCGCGCGCTTCGCCGGTGTCGCAGATGAGGCTGGCCTTCATGCGCTTGCCGGTGCGGATGAGGTGATGATGCACCGCGCCGGTGGCGAGGAGCATCGGCACGGGGACGCGGGTAGTGATCGACGGCGCGATCGCGAGAGCACGACGATGCGCGCGCCTTCGCGGACGGCGGCTTCGGCTTCGGCGCAGATGCGATCGATGGCGCGTTCGAGGCCGGCTTCGCCCTCCGCGCTGCGGCCAGGTGGCATCGAGCGTGGCGGCGGGGTGATCCTGCATCGGCGAGCTGCTGCAGCGCGGCGAGTTCGTGCTCGAAGAGGATCGGGCGATTCGGCGCGGACGAGGCGGGCGTGCTCGGCGGTCTCGGCGAGCAGATTGCGGCGCCAGCCGAGGGTGACGTTCAGCGACATGACGAGCTTCTCGCGGATGGGATCGATCGGCGGATTCGTGACCTGCGCGAAGAGCTGCTTGAAATACGTGTAGAGCAGGCGCGGCTGCAGCGAGAGGACCGCGAGCGGCGTGTCGTCGCCCATGGAGCCGACGCCCTCGGCGCCAGTCGAGGCCATCGGCTTGAGGACCATCTCGACTTCCTCGCTGGAGTAGCCGAACGCACATTTGGCGCTGCGTGAGCGTGAGGACATCGAGCGGCTCGGCGGGCGCGGCGATCGGGCCCGGCGCGAGCTCGTTGAGCCGGATGAGGTTCTTCTTCACCCACTCGCCGTAGGGCTTGCGCGCGCGCGAGCTCCTCCTTGATCTCGGCGTCGCGCAGGACGCGGCCGGCGGCGGTATCGACGGCGATCATCTCGCCGGGGCCGAGGCGGCCTTTTTCCACGATGGTGTCGTCGTCGAAGACGATGGTGCCGACTTCCGAGCCGAGAGAGATGATGCCGTCGTCGGTGATCTTGTAGCGCGAGGGGCGCAGGCCGTTGCGGTCGAGGCAGGCGCCGACGGTCATGCCATCGGTGAAGACGAGGCAGGCGGGGCCGTCCCACGGCTCATTGAAGCAGCGGTGGTACTCGTAGAAGGCCTGCAGCTCGGGCGACATGCCTTTCTCGGAGCGCCACGCGGGCGGCACGAGCATGGTCATGGCGTGGAGCACGCCGCGGCCGCTCATCACGAGCGCCTCGAGGGCGTTATCGAGCTCGGCGGAATCGCGAGCCGCCGGGCTGGATGATCGGCTTGAGCAGATCGATGTCTTCGCCCCAGAAGTCGGCCTGGAGCTCGGCCTCGCGGGCGCGCATCCAGTTGACGTTGCCGCGGCGGGTGTTGATCTCGCCGTTGTGCGCCAGCATGCGGAACGGCTGCGAGAGCGGCCAGGTCGGGAAGGTGTTCGTGGAGTAGCGCTGGTGGTAGACCGCAGAGCGCGGTCTCGTAGTCGGGATTCTGCAGGTCGTGGTAAAACTGCTGCGAGCGAGGGCGAGACGAGCAGGCCCTTGTAATTGATGACGCGCGAGCGAGAACGACGGGATGTAGAAGTGGCTGGATCTGCTCCTCCGCGGCCTTTTTCTCGATCTCGTTGCGGGCGAGGAAAAGGCGGCGCTCGTACTCCTCGTCGCTCACGCCTTGCGGGCCGGCCGACGAGCACCTGCTCGATGCGCGGCAGGGTGGAGGCGGCTTTGTTGCCGAGGAGGCGGAGATTGATGGGGACTTCGCGCCAGCCGAAGAGGATGAGGCCGCGCTCTTCGAGCACCTCTTCGGTGATCGCTTTCGCTCGCTGCTGGGCGTAGGCGCTGTCGTGCGGCAGGAAAAACATGCCGACGCCGAGATCGCTCTCCTGGAAGAGCGGTGACGCCCATCTTCGCGAGATCCGGGGCAAAAAGCTTGTAGGGAAGCTGGGTGAGGACGCCGGCGCCGTCGCCGGTTTTGGCGTCGGCATCCATGGCGCCGCGGTGGGCGAGATTGCAGAGCGACTCGAGCGCGAGCTTGAGGACGGCATTCGATTTGATGCCGTCCTTCTGAGCGATGAAGCCGACGCCGCAGGCGTCGTGTTCAAATTCCGGACGGTAGAGCGACGGCCCGATGCGGGACATGTGGTCCTGGATGACGTGGTTCATAAGCGATGCCCTAGGTTGTTCCTGCGCCGATGAGTAACGGACTAATGGACTAATTCAAGCCATTTTTCGCGAAAAAAGTACAATTTTCTGTCGCCAAAGTGGATAGTGCTGTCTAAGTTCGGCATTCGAGCGGCGGAACCTACAAATTAACGACACCCCACATAACATGGCACGCGATCAAATGGAAGAACCGGTTTCAAAGCTCCGCAGTGATCGCACCGACAGCGCAGTTTGACCCCTAAAGGCATGAAATTTCTCGACGAACAGGAGCGGCTCATCGTCCGCCAACTCATCCGCGACCCGCGGGAATCGGACAACGGCATCGGTGAGACCACGGGCGTAAACGTGCGGACTGTGGGGCGCAAGCGGCAGCGGCTGGAGCAGGGGGGCATCCTCTCCTACTTCACGCACATCGACCTTTCCGCTGGCGGCACCGGGGAATACAACTCGCGCCACCTCTACATCATCAAATTCCGGATCGGCGTGAGCTACACGCAGGTGCTGGAGGACATCAAGCGGGAGCCCTTCGTGCGCTCCGTCTTCACCGAGGTGATTTTCGAGAGCCACATCGCGGAGATCGATGGGAAGATCGCGATGCTGCTCTTCATCGACGGAGCGAGCGACATCGACATCGTGCAGACCGTGCAGGAAAAGCTGATCCCCTCGCTGGAGACGAACCACGGACGTGGCTCGGTGGAAGAGGTCTCTACGATCCGGATCCTGTCCCCGGTGCGGGCGATGCGGAATTACATCCTGCCGGTGAACATTTCCCACGGGTACATCAAGAAGGAGTGGCCCGATGAGGCGATTTATGTCGGGCGGGAGGCGGTGGAGGAGTAGTCGCCACTGAAATCGCCGCTCTACCGCATGCTATTGGATCGCCTACGCGCGAGCCCTTCGGGACGAGCATCTCTTTCCGGAGGGTCGAGGGAGAACGCCCTCGCAAGGACACGCCATCAGCGACGGACCCATCAGAGCTCATAGCCGCGGCCGGCAGGGGTTTCGTGCAGGTTGGCCAGGCGCCGCTGAGTTTCGTCGTACAATTGCTTGATGATGAATTTGCCGCGAGTGGTCTCTTTCACCGGATCGATGGTGAGCTCGATAATGAGCGCATGGCCGACGCAATCCCATTTGCCGTTAACTTCGCGAACGAGGAAGACGCGGGTGGGGGTAAGATGATAGAGACGACGCCCGGCCAGCTCGAATGCGTAGACGGGTCCAATCTCGAGCTGCGCCGGCAGGCTGGCGGTTGGCACCTTGAGCGTATCGTTAATCTCGATCAGGCTGCCCATAGTCGGGAACGGAGAGTGAGTCTAGGCGGTCGGAGCTTCGTCGACCACGAAGGCGCGGTGGAAATCGATCAGCACGATATCCACAAGGAATGCGATGATACTGACGCCAAGGATCCACCCAGCCCACCAGTCGGAGTAGGGATCGCTGGCACAGGTGGAGAGGAGGATGGCGAGAATCGTCAAAGCCAGATTGAGTTTAGCCCAGCCCCATGGGATCGAAGCTCTTTTCCAGCCCTGCCTCATTTTACCCAGAACATAGAGTGAGCCGATCCAAACGATGTCGATTACGTAAAGGGCGATCGTCACCTCGAGAAAACCAAAGTCGCTTTGCTTGCTGATATCGACGCTGCAAGTGCCGGCCATGGCGATGAGGGCAACTGCCTGCAGGGTGATGATCATGACATCGTACAGCCACATGGCGCCGGGCAAGGTGTTTACCGACTTGTCCAGGAGGTGGAGCTGGTTGCCGATGAAAAAGCGGATAGATACGCAAAAGAAGGCGCCAAGGAGAGCGAAGTTTGGGAAAGTTAGATCGCCGATTCGGAGCAGCGCCTGAATCTGAGGCACAAGCACGGCATAGGCGTGGCCAAGGAGCACTGTGAAGAAAAAGGACGAGAGCAGCTTCCGCTGCTCGATCATTGGATTTGGCCGTGGATTTGCTTTGGCGAAACTCATGCAGCAGGATTGGGCAAGGGAGGCGGAGGAACTTTCTCGAATTTCCGACGGGCAAATGCCGCGGCTAGGTCGCTCGCGTAGGTGAAGAGGGCGAGGCTTACGACGATGCCAACGCCGACGAGGATGGCCACCCAGGTTTTGCCGCGGCTGCGGTAGGAGCCGCCGAAGGTGAAGCCGTCGATCGTGCGGGCTGGGGGAGCGATCTTATCCGAGGCATAGGCGTCCGCGATTCGCTTCCACTGGTGATCATTCATCTGCCCGAAGATCCGTTTTGAGGGCCGCGCGTGCTTAAGCATCTCCTCTGCCTCGAACGCCAGGGCGTCGCGCCCCTTGGTCACGCCGTAACGTTCCTCGATGAGCTTGATGGTCTCTTCGACGTGATCGAAGGCGTACTCCCATCCCTTGAGGGAGGCGCTGCGAAAGGCGCGCACGGCCGCCGGATCCTGATCGACGACTTCCTGCGAGGTAAAAAGGACATCGGAGTAATAGTCGAGATCCGGGGTGCCAAGAGGAATTCGACGATACAGGAGGCCCGCTTTGTTCAGCGCAAAGAGCTCATCCGTGGCGTAAGCCGTGAAAGCATCAATCTCCTTCGACGCGAACGCGGCCACGGGGGATTTATGCTCAAGCCTGGTCAAATCCTCGGGCAAGAGCTGATGGCGGCTCAGAAACGCGGCCACCTCCTCGGAATCCGGCTCGATCATGACTTTTGCGCCGCGCAGGCCGGCAGGTGTATCGAAGCGCTTGTCGTCCCGCGTAATCAGCCAGAGTGGCGATTGTTGGAAGATCGCGGCCAAAGCCACGACCGATCTCCCTTTCATCCTATGGATGACTAATCCGGAGGTGGCGACCGCGAATTCCACCTGGCCGGAGAGAACCATGTTTACGGCGTCCTCCTCCGGGTTGGGTTCAGAGATTATCACCTCCAGGTCTTTGGCCCGATAAAAGCCCTTTTGGATGGCGACGTAGTAACCGGCAGACTGGAATTGGTGGCGCCATTTCAAACGAAGGTGCACGGAGCGGTGCCCGCCGCCCCAGGCTGCGGCAGGGATCGTAACGACGAGAGCGAGCAGGAGAACTAATCCGCGAAACATCCGGAGAGAATCAGTTTTGAAGACGGCTGGACTCTTAAGAGCTCATCACTGCTTGGGTCTGCGGGCTGAACACGGCTCGGCGCACATCGGACCGTGAGGATACCCATCTAGCGGCGGATGGGAAGGGCGGATATATATGCCGAAGGTCGCGATCCAGCTCGTGCATCGCACGAATATGCGGAAGAAACTATGGTCGCTTTTTGGGAAGGCGGCGGGCTTCTTCGACCGCTACGGCTTCTTGAGCGCGGAGAGGGTGGTGATGAGGTCCAGCGCGCGGAGGATCATTTGGTCGCGAAGGAGGGGTTTGGGGCGATCGCCGCGGAGGCGCTGGGCGGCCTGGAGGGCGTCGATCTCGGGGTTGGTGCCGGCGACGAGGGCGGCTTCGTTCATGCGGGGGCGCTCGGGCTCGGTGAGGAGGGGGGCGACGCCTTTTTCGAGCTCTTGCTTGAGGACGGCGGCGATAGCGTCGGGGGGCATTTCGACGGGGAGATCAGGGGTGACGCCGCCGGTGAGGATGGACTCGCCGCCGGGGAGGCGCGCTTCGGCGACGGCGAAGCGGAGGAGGTGTCCGCCGGAGAGCGGGGTCTCGGTGAACTCGGCGGCTTCGCCCTTGGTGCGCTGGCCGATGAGGATGGCTTTGGCGAGCGAGCGGAGGGCGCCGGCGACGACTTCGGCGGTGCCGGCGGTGTCGGCATCGGTGAGGACGATCAGGAGGCCGCGGTGGCGCGGGTCGGTTTTGGAAGTGTGGATTTGTTCCTGCGCGGGGCCCTGGCGGTGGACGGTGAAGAGAACCTGGCCCTTCGGGACGAAGCGGCGGCAGGTCTCGGCGGCCATCTCGAAATCGGTGCCGGGCGGGGTGGCGCGAAGATCGAGGATGCAGGCGGCGAGGTTTTTCCCGGCGAAATCGGCGAGCGCTTTATCGAGCTCGGCGAGGTTTTCCTTGGTGAGGCTGCCGGCGCGGAGGTAGCCGGCGCGCTGTTCGAGGATTTCGGCGCGGAAGGGGAGGGCCTCGGGTGGCGCAGGCGGCGCGGTGGTGACCGTGGCGCCGGGCGCGAGGCGCTCCAGGACGCCGAGGACGGTGGAGCGTTTCAGCTCGAGCTCGGCGAGGGCCTCGGGCGAGACGTAGCGCCGCCGGAGCTCGCTGAGGATTTTTTCGAGATCGGCCTCGGGGAGCGCGCCGATGACCGTATTGAGCGGCGCGTCCTGCGGGCGCGGCGGCGGCGGCTGGGTGCCCGGGGAGAGAGGCTGCGCGGGGGGAGTGGCGTCGCGGAGCCCGCCGGCGGGAGGGCGCGTCTCCGGCTTCGCGGGGACGATTTCAGCCGGGACGTTTTTCTTCGTGGGATCGGCCGTGGGCGGAGGGGCGGGCTGCTGCGCGAGAAGGTGGCTGGAGATCAGCGCCGCGGCGGCGAGGAAAGGGAGGAAGCGGTGGCGCATCAGGCGAGGTCTCCCCGTCCGGTGAGAGCGTGGAATTTTGCGCGGGGCTACGCGGCGGCGACGGGCAGCGGGAGCCGCGGAGCATCGCTCCAGAGCGCTTCGAGGCTGTAGAAGCCGCGCTTGTTCTGGTGAAAAATATGAACGAGCACATCGTAGTAATCCACCACGATCCACTGGCTCATGGGGTAGCCATCGACGTTGTGCGGCTTGAGCTGGTGCTCTTCGCGCAGCTTCTCCTGGATTTCGCCCGCGATGGCTTTGAGATGCGGCTCGGAAGTGCCGGAGCAGATCACGAAGTAATCGGCCACGGTGGAGAGCCCGCGCATGTCCAGCACCACGAGGTCCTCGGCTTTTTTGTTGGCGGCGTGCTCGGCGCAAAAGAGCGCGAGCTGTTCAGGCGGGAGGGAGCTCGCGCCGGTAGATTTGGTTTTGGTCAATGATGGCACGGACAGGTTCGGGTACCAGATAGCGGATGGAGCGCCCGCGCGCAATGCGATCTCTGATCTCTGTGCTGGAAAGATCGATTCGCCGGTGCAGACCGGCCGGGCTCGCCCCCGCCGATTCGCCCGCGCGGTGGAGCACCACGAACTGCACCAGCGCCTCCAGCTCCGGGAAACGATGCCACGTCTTCAGCGCGGCGACGTTGTCGTGCCCGATGAGGTAGAGAATCTCGGCGCCGGGATTTTCGCGGTGCAGCTCGGCCACGGTATCGAAGGTGTAGCTGGGGCCGGCGCGGCGCAGCTCGCGGTCATCCAGCGTGAAGCGCGGCTCGCCCTCGATGGCGGCTGCGATCATCTCGCGCCGCAGCCCAGGCGGGGAGGGGACGCGCGTGAGCTTGTGCGGCGAAATGGCGGCGGGAATGAAGATCACGCGCTCGGCGCCGAGCAGCTCGATGGCATCGCGCGCCAGGATGAGATGGCCGTGGTGGATCGGATCGAAGGTGCCACCGTAGAGGGCAAGGCGCATGAGCGGTGCGGAATTTGCCTACGAATGAACACGAATGGAAACGAATGGAAGGAGGGGATTGCTCGGATTCGCTTTCAAACAGCGCCGCGGCGGCGTAGCGTACAAGTCACACCATGGCGGAACTGGACGACAACGACGATATCCCGCTGCTCTTTCCCGATCCAGTGATCGAGGTTTACCTGAAGGACGTGGATCGCACGCTCATTCGGGAGAATCTGAAGCTCACGACGGAGCAGCGGCTGGAGAAGTTTGTGCGCTTTATGAGGGGCATTCGGGAGCTGCGCGCGGCAGGCGAGCGCGCGCGCGGAGCAGGCGAATGAACCCGCCTGATGAGTTTGCGAAAGCGCTGGAAGTGCTTCGTCAGGGCGAGGTGAAGTTCATCCTCATCGGAGGACTGGCGGCGATTTTGCACGGCGCCGCGCGGGCCACGTACGACGTGGACATTGTGTATGCGCGCGATGCGGAAAACATCGAGCGCCTCTGCGCGGTCTTGGCGCCCTATCGCCCGTATCCGCGCGGCGCGCCGCCCGGCCTTCCCTTCACGCTCGACCCGCGGACGGTGAGGAACGGACTGAATTTCACGCTCACGATGCACGAGGTGGGTGATCTCGATTTACTCGGAGAAGTCACCGGCGGCGGTGGGTACGATCTGCTGCTTCCGTTTTCCGAGCCGGTGCGCGCCTTTGGGCATGAGGTCCATTGCGTCACGCTGGAAAAACTCATCGAGATCAAACGGGCGGCGGGAAGGCCGAAGGATTTCGAGGCGATCGCGGAGCTCGAAGCCGTTCGGCGGGAGCGGACGAGGAAGTATCGCCCCACCGATCGCGGTGCATAGGCGATTGAAATTGCCGCTCGCACGGCGGAGCTTGTCCTCCAAGGCAGCGCACGCCGCGGCCGAGCCGGAATCGCTCGCCACGCAGAGTTCAGCTCTACACGCGCGCCCCAAACCCGCGGGCAATCGCGACCGCCAGAAAGACGATGATGATCACGAGCGTCGCCTGAATGTGGCTGATGATGGCGATCCGCTTGGCGGCGGCCGCATTCGAAACAGCTTCGGGCGAGCCGCCCTGCTGGAGCGCCTTGCGCCAGCGGAGCAGCGTGAGCATCGGCCAGATTTCCAGCGCCAGGATGAGCACCACGAAGGTGAGCTTCGCGTGGAAGAGCGGGTTCTTCATGTAGTAAACCGCTCCTTTTTCCAGTCCGCCGAGCAGGCGCCACAGACCGGTGCCAATCCAGAGCGCCGCCGCAATCGCCCAGAGCGTATCGGAGCGAAACACCCGGCGCAACGAACCCGCGGTGGCCGGCGACTCACGGAGCGCGATACCGCGATTGAGGACGGCCCCAAGGCCGAGGCCCAGCGCGATGAGATGGATGGCGGCGATGGCAAGGCGTAGCATACGCGCAGCCTACCGCTGGTCTGCGCCGGGAGTCGAGCGACTCCCTCTGGCGAGCCGAAATGCCTGGCTCGCTCCCCACTGCCGGGACCCAATTCCGCTGCCGATGGCGGAGCGCCTGGTTCACAGGACGCCTCCGCAAAAACCTACGGGACGGGTTTAGTACACGCGGGCACGGACCTTGCGGCCATTCGAATCGAGGCGGACGCGGCCGCTATCGAGCAGATCGGCGACGGCGGCGATCGTTTCGCGGTTGTTCTTGGAATACGCGCTCACCGCGAGGATGAGGTCGCCCAGGCTATAGTGCGATCCGCGTTGGGCTTTCTTGAGGTGCTTTTTCATGGGTGTTTGGTCTGTTGAGGGCTTTGCTGGTGCTTTCTATAGCATTAGCAATGCCACGGCGGCGGGGGGCCTGTTTTCATGGGGAATTGGACGCAGGTACCGGCCAAAGAGTTCAAAAATTTGTTCTTCAGGCGACAAAAGTGTCACAGGACGGACACCCGTACGTAGGCGTACGGCCCGTTTCTCTGCGGGGGGAATCCAAAGGAAACCTCACCCACGCCCTTGCCAGAAGGCGCGCCGGGCGGGATACCGTGTTCCAGCCCATGTCGATCTACCGCCGCGTCATCGCGTATTACCGGCCTTTCTGGAAGCCGACGCTGCTGGCCACCTCCCTGACGCTCCTCTCGACCGCCTTCAATCTCCTGAAGGTGTGGCCTTTCGCATTTTTGATCGACCATGTCCTGAAATCCGCGCCGGAGCGGCAGCCGGTGGTCATTCTGGGACACGATTTCTCACACTGGCCCCTGCCGCGGCTCATTCTGGCGCTCTGCGGCTCGATCGTCGTCTTTCATGTGTTGGGCGGCCTGCTGAATCTTTTCACCACGCTCACCTTCGTGCGGGTGGGCCTGCAGGCGCTCTTGCGGCTGCGCACCCAGCTCTACGCCTACCTGCATTCGCTCCCCCTGAAGTTCCACGATCAGCGGCGAACGGCGGATTCCTCGTTCCGGGTGGCCTACGATTCGCAGTCGATCCAGTCCTTTTACGCCAAGGGCACCTTCATTTTCCAAAGCCTGGTAGGGCTGATCAGCACCTTCGCCGTGATGTGGCAAATCGACCGCCAGCTCTCGCTCCTCTCGCTCTCGGTGATCCCCGCGATGATGGGCGCGATGTACGTCTACGCAAACCGCATCCGGCGCCAATCCACCGCCATCCAGGAGCAGGAGAGCGCCCTGCTCACCGTGGCGCAGGAGGGGCTGAGCTCCATCCGGATGGTGCAGGCGTTCGGGCGCGAAGAGCACGAGGTGCGGCAATTCCGCGAGACCGCCCACGGCAGCCTGGAGGCGAACCTGCAGCTCATGGGCACTTCCATGAAAAGCTCGCTCGTGGTGGGCACGATCATGGCCGCGAGCACCGCCGCCATTTACTACTACGGCTCGCGCCACGTGCTGGAGGGCACGCTCAGCCTCGGCAATCTCATCCTCATCTCCAGCTACCTGCTCATTCTTTACGCGCCGCTGGAGGCGCTCACCAATCTCGCCTGGGCGCTCGAAGGCGCCGCCGCCGCCGCCACCCGCTGCTTCGAGGTGCTCGACCGCGAGGACGAGGTGAGCGACGCCCCAGATGCGAAAGCCGTCACCAGCGCGCGCGGCGAGATCGTTTTCGACAAGGTCGCCTTCGGCTACACCTCCGAGCGCGAAATCCTGGCCGATATCAACGTCCGCGTCGAGCCCGGCGAAACCGTCGCCTTCGTCGGCGGCACCGGCGCGGGAAAGAGCACGCTGCTCTCGCTGGTCCCGCGCTTCTACGATCCCACCGAAGGCCGTGTGCTGCTCGATGGCCGCGACATCCGCCAGCTTACCAAGCGCTCCCTGCGCGACCAAATGTCGATCGTCCTCCAGGACACGCTCCTCTTCTCCACCACCATCCGCGAAAATATCGCCTACGGCCGCCCCGACGCCAGCGAGGAGGAGATCATCGAGGCCGCGAAGCGCGCCCAGGCGCACGATTTCATCGTGGCCATGCCGGAGGGCTACCGCAGCCAGGTGGGCGAGCGCGGCGGCCATCTCAGCGTGGGCCAGCGCCAGCGCCTCGGCATCGCCCGCGCCTTCCTGAAAAACGCCCCCATCCTGCTCCTCGATGAGCCCACCTCCGCGCTCGATCCCACCACCGAGGCGGCCATCATGAAAACGATCGAGGAGCTGATGCGCGGCCGCACCACCCTCATCATCACCCACCGCATCGCCACCATCCATGGCATGGGTAAGATCGTGGTCCTCCAGAATGGAACCATTGCGGAAGTGGGCACGGGTCCGGAATTGGTAAAGCGCGCCGGGGCCTACGCCGCGCTGTACTCCGCGGCAAACCTCGGCTGACGGTTGCTGATCTCTTCAAAGTGCAGCAACGCTGTCTTACGGCTCTTACGGCTCGTTCCACACAGGGCTGAAAGCCCGAAATGTGATAGCCTGGGTTGAAGCCGCTTCCAGCGGCTGAGGCCCAGGATACCACCCGACACGAACAACCACGGGTGGCTGAACGTGCACGGCATGGCGCAGCACTCTGGCTCAGGCGGGCGCAGGGAGCGAGACATCAACAGCCCGCGCAGTTGATAACCATCGTTTCCGAACCTCCCGAAATGCCGCGGGAGAATTCTTGCTTGCGGCGAAGCGCGCCTTTGTTCACCGTCCCCGCCGAAGTTTCCTCCAGCTTCGCCAGCCGTGCGGTTTCCGCTGAGGCGGTCTTTTTCGCAGCGGCGAAAACGGGGGAGCAGCGACTGTACGGAATAACCAGAGCGAACGAAGCGGGCGATGGCCAATTATACCCAGAACCAGCGTTTGATGTCGGTCGCGACGCCCCTCGGCGCCGATGTGCTGCTGCTCACCGGGCTCTCCGGCACGGAATCGATCAGCCACCTCTTCAGCTTCCAGCTCGATCTGCTCGCGGAGAACAAGAAGAAGAGCCAGGTCCTCTTCGAGAAGCTCCTGGGCGCCGAACTCACCGTCAGGGTCAACGTGCCGGGCGGCCCGCCCAGATACTTCGGCGGCATTTGCAGCCAGTTCAGCCAGGGCAACCAAGACTCCAACTTTACCGTCTACCAAGCCGAGATCGTCCCGCAATTCTGGCTGCTCACCCGCAAAACCTGCAGCCGCATTTTTCAGCATCTGAGCGTGCCGGAGATTCTCAAGCAAGTGCTCGATGGCCTCAAGGTCACCTATCACTGCGTGCGCGAGCACGAACGGCGCGAATACTGCGTGCAATATCGCGAAACGGACTTCGATTTCGCCAGCCGGCTCATGGAAGAGGAGGGCATCTACTACTTCTTCAAGCACTCCGAGCATGGCCATGAAATGGTCGTCTCCGATACCAATGTCAGCCACCAGCCGGTGTCTGCTCCCGCCACCGTGCGCTACGACATGAACGAAACCGCCGAGGCCTCCCTTCGCGTGCGCGAGTGGATCAAACGCCAGGAATTGCGCCCCGGCAAAGTCACGCTGTGGGACAGCAATTTCCAACTCCCCGGCAAGAACTTCCAAGCCGAGCGGCAGCCGCCCGCCGAGGTCGCCATCGGCTCCGTCACCCATAAGCTGCAGGTCGGTGGCAATAGCGCCCTCGAGATCTACGAGCACCCCGGCGGCTACGCCAAGCGCTTCGATGGCGTTACCGCCGCCGGCGCCGACCAACCCGCGCGACTGCAGAAAATCTTCGAGGAAAACGACCGCACCGCCCGCCTCCGCATGGAAGCCGAATCGGCCGCCGCCGTCGTCATCGAAGGCGCTTCGAATTGTCCGCAGTTCGCCACCGGCTCCCGCTTCACCCTCACCCACCACTTCGACGCCCCGGGGAACTACGTCTTCAGGTCCATCTCCCACGTCGCCCGCAGCGGCGATGCCTACCGTTCCAGCCAGAACGAGCCTTTTTCCTACCAAAACACCTTCGTCTGTTTCCCCTCGCACATCGAGTTTCGCCCTCTGCGCGTCACTCCGAAACCGATCGTCCACGGCGTCCAGACCGCCTTCGTCGTCGGCCCCAAGGGAAAAGAAGTTTACATCGACAAATTCGGCCGCGCGAAAGTCCAGTTTCAATGGGATCGCGAAGGCCAGCGGAATGAACACAGTTCCTGCTGGATTCGAAGCTCCCAGACTTGGGCCGGCAAGCTGCACGGCGGCGTCAATCATCCGCGCATCGGACAAGAAGTAATCATCGATTTCGAGGAAGGTGACCCCGACCGCCCTATCATCACCGGTCGAGTCCATAATCCCGCGCACATGCCGCCGCCTTCGAATGCCGGCCGCGAAGACTCCAAGGTGCGTCGCTCGCGCGAAAAAGCCACGGCGAAGAAGCAGAATGCGGCCGACATCAAACAAAAGCGTGTCGCCCGGAAAAGTCAGGCCGGCGCTCCCGGCCCCATTCGCGTTGCCCCTTCTGACCCCATCCTTTCTGGCGCTGAGGCGAGAATGCCTCCAGTGGAGCCGAATCCTTTCAACGAGTTCCCGCCCACCGTTGTGGAGGCCTTCATGATGTCCAGCTTCCGCTCCGACAGTCTCGATGGCCACGCCGGTTCCAACGAGATCACCATGAACGACGCCGGCGGCGAGGAAGGCCTTTTTGTGAAGGCACAGAAGGACAACATCAACACGATCGGAAACGACCGAGAGACGACCGTCACTGCCGACGACCTCCTCATGATCGGCGTGGATCGCGTGAAAACCATTGGGAACGACGAAACCGTCGAAATCGGGCACGATCGTCAGAAGATCGTGGGCAACGACGAAACCGTCGAGGTAGGCAATGACCGCCACAAGACGGTCCGCAACAACGAAGACACCGAGATCGGGACCGACCGCACCGAACAAGTGGGAAGCAACGAAAGCATCACCATCGGCAATGATCGGACCGAAAAGGTGGGCGGAAACGAAGGCATTGATGTTATTGGCTCCCGCAAACGCAAGGTGGGAAAGGACGAATCTGTCGATGTCATTGGAAAACGAGTTAAGAAAATTGGCAAAGACGAAGACAACACGATCACCGGGAGTCGTTCGAATACCATTGGGGGAAGCGAAACCCGGAAAGTAGCGGGCGTTCGGGCTGTGATCATCAAAGGGAACGACAGCCTCACCGTCTCCGAAGGTGCTCACACGGTCACGGTCAGTGCAGGCACCCAAACCACTTCAGTCGCCGGCGCCATCACCATCACCTCCCCGACGTCTCTTACCTGCCAGGTCGGCGGCAGCCAATTGATCCTGATTCCACAAGGCATTCGGCTGTCGATCGGGGGCTCGAGTATCGAAATGACCGGCGATGGGATCAAAGTCTTATCGCCTCGCATCGATCTCAACCTGTAACTCGAGACCGTCCTTATGCCCTCCTATCAAATTCAGGAAGCTAGCTTCGATTTGCCCGCAAAGCTGAAAGACAAGACGTTGAATATCTTCGCCCTGCCCGGAGCCGGCCCAGGCGACTTTAGCATCGTGATTAGTCGCGACTCGCTCGCCGCCGGGATGACCCTGCTTCGGTATACGGAGCGGCAGATTATCGAAATGGAAAGCAAGTTCTCCCAATTCGACCTGCTCAATCGGCGCGATGTGACGTTCGATAGCCTCCCTGCCGTGGAGCTGGACTATAAGTGGGTCTCTCACGGCGCAAAAGTTCACGTGCGGCAAGTGGTGACGCTCGTCAACCCGGAAGACAACACCTCGACTTACGTCCTCATTGTTACCGCCACGGCGAAAGCCAAACTAGGTCCGTGGGAACAAACGCTGAACGATTTCTTCTCCTCCTTCAAGTTTCGCCGGCTGGCCGGGGGCCGAACACGTTGAAGTATGGCTGAAGCCGCTCGACTCGGGGATGAGATTACCCATTCGTTCGCCCTCGCCGGTGTTGTTGCCGGCGCGGTCGCGGGCGCGGCGGCCCTTGCGGTCGGAGTTGCGGTGATTGGCTTCAGTGTCCTGACTTTTGGTCTGGGTGGGGTGCTCGCCGCCGTCGTCGGAGCTGCCGTGATCGGCGGCGCCCTTTCCGGCGGCGCGGCGATCGGCGAAGAACTCGGTTCCATGATGGAGGTACCCTGTGGCGGGATCGCGCCCGCCTGTTCTCCAGACGTCTTCACCAACGCCCGCAACGCCGCGCGCACCGATCTGGATTTCGGCTTGTGCTCGGGCATGCCACCGATCGGGCCGCCTCACCCGTATCCCGCCTCCATCCTCGCGGAAGGCAGCGCGACCGTCTTCATCAATCTTCAACATGCAGTGCGCAAGGGGGAAAGAACCGCGTGCGACGCGAAGGTTTCCACCGGCTCGGACAATGTTTATATCGGTGGTCCCTCCGTTCAGACCCGCCCAATCGAAACCGAAGTGCCTGGGTGGGTGAATGATCTCATCCTTTATACCGGCATCGCCAGTGCTCTGATCCTCCTGCCAGTCGCTCCTGGTCTCGTCATCGGCGGATTGGTCGGCGGGGTCCTGGGCGGTAAGGGCGGTTCTGCCTTGGGCGGCGCCATTTTCGGAGAGGGCTCCAAGGGCCAGCGGCTGATGGGTCTCGCTGGCACTTTGTTCGGGGGCGGCGCTGGCGCTCGAACGGGCGCGGGTCTGCAGCGCGGCATCGGCTCGCGCATCTGCAATACAAACTGTGACCGCGTCGGCAAGCTGTGGGGTGGCGAACCTGTTGATGTCATAAGTGGTGAGGTCTTCATCGAAGAGTGCGATTTTGAGCTCCCGTGGCGGATTCCGCTTGTTTGGTCTCGCTTCTATAGCTCACAGCGCCAACGGCTCGGCGCTGTCGGCTGGGGCTGGCAATCGTGGGCCGATGCGCGCCTGCAAGTCAAAGACGACGGCTCGGTGGATTTCTGGGATGGGAAAATCGCCCCAATCAATTTTCCTTACCTGCCGTGGGCCGAGGAAAGCGTCACCGACCCATTTGAAGGCCACACTCTGACGACGAACGTGCGTAGCGTGCAAGTGCAGACTCGCCAGGGCGTCACTTATGAGTTCGCACGGCCAAAAGCCGACGATCGGGAAATCTACCTCGCCTGCATCGCCGATCTCAGTGGTAATTCAGTTCGCTTCCATCGCAGTGGCGGGGTGCTCCACGAAGTGCGGTCGTCCGACGGACCTTGGTTGGAAATCATCTCTGAGAAGGGGCTGCTGAAGAAAGTGTTGCTTCACCACCCGTGTGCGAGCGCCCGCACGCTCATTCGATATGAGCATTCCCCAGCAGGTGAGCTCCTCGCCAATTTCGACGCCCTGGAGAATCCCCATACCTATCGATATCAGAACCGTCGTCTCTTTCAGCACACCAACCGCAACGGGGTGACCTTTCGCTACGCTTACGAGGGACCGTCTCCCGAGGCGCGTTGCGTTCGCACATGGGGGTCCGACGGCCTCTACGATTATCGATTTCACTACGATCCAATCGCGCGAAGGACCAGCTATACGGATTCGCTCGGCGGCGAATGGACCGCAGACTACGACGAGTACCACTTCCTCACCCGCCACACCAATCCTCTTGGCGCTGCTACTTCGTACGAGTACGATCCGGCGGGGCACCCGTCTGCCGTCATCGATCCGCTCGGCCGCCGCACGGATTATACCTATTCGGAAAAGGGCGAGCTCCTGTCCTTCACTCGGCCCGATGGGGCTAGTATCCGCTACATCTACGATCATCGGAGCTGCCTCACCTGCCTCACCGATGCCGCGGGAAACACTTGGGCGCAGGAGTGGGATGAGCAGCGGCGTCTCTCCAAACGCATCACACCCCTCGGGCACGTGCATGAATATACGTATACTCGCCGCGGCGATGTTGCAGCTTACAAAAACCCAAACGGTGCGACGACCCGGTTTGAGCGCGATCCCTATTCCGACGGCGTGCTCGCCGTGATCAACCCTCTGGGGCATCGCGTCTCGTGGGAGATTGACCCGCTCGGGCGTGTCACCCGCTACGTCGATGAAGTTGGGGCCGTCACCGCCTACGAGCGCGACCCGAAAGGCCGCATCACGCGCATCGCGCGTCCGACCGGGGCGGAAGTCCACTGTCGCTACGACCGTGAGATGAACATGACCGAGTACTGTGATGAACTCGGTCACATCACTCATTTCGAGTACTGCGGTCTCAATGAGCTTTCTGCCCGCCATTTGCCAGACGGCAGTACCGTCCGGTATCAATATGATACGGAAGAACGCCTGATTGCCGTAGTCAATGGCCGCGGCGAACGATATCGCATCGACCGTGATCTCGCTGGCCGCGTCATACGCCGGGTTGATTACTGGGGGGGCGCCACAGAACTGCGCCGGGATCCAGCCGGCGAAATCGTGGAGCGCCTCGACCCGCTGAAGCGCCTTACCGTCTTCGATCGAGACCTGCTCGGCCGGCTGCGCTCGCGAAGGTACGAGGACGGCGCCGAAGAACGGTTTTCCTATGACTCTTTAGGCAACCTTCTGGAATTTCGCAATATCGATGCGACCGTCGCCTGCGAATTCGATGCGGATGGACGGCTTCTTTCGGAAACCCAGAATGGCTTTAAGGTAGAATTCACCTACGATGGCGTCGGCAACTGCGTCAGCCGCTCCAGTACCGTCGGCAATGTCGTGGCCTACCGCTACAATGCAGCCAACCAGTTCACCGCCCTGGCTGTGAATGGCGCCACGGTCTTGACCGTGGACTGCGATCCTCGGGGACTCCCGATCCGTGAGCAACTCGGCGAGCGTCTCACCCGCCACCGCAAGTACGATGCTGAGTGGCGCCCGACAGAACAAAGGCTCACCGCCCCAGCGCGCAATCTTACTCGGCGGGAATATCGTTACGATCCTTCCGGCCGTCTGCGCCAGCATAGCGAATCTGAAGGCCGTTCGGCGCTCTTTGACTACGACCCCGTAGGCCGTCTCATTCGCCATCAGGACCCCGAGGGTGCCATTCACGAATTTCGGCGCGATGCGGCAGGGGACTTTGTCCAGAAGGACACGTTGGAGTTGGGTGACTCGAGCTCAACTGTACGGACATCCATGCCGGTCGAATCGGAGGCCACGGCACCCACTGCTCACCGCGGCATTAAGTTCGATGACTCGCATTACCGCTTCGATTCCGCCGGTAACATCATTGAAATCCGATCGGCGCAGGATCGGACACGGCTTCATTGGAACGAAGAAAATAGGCTCTCCAAGGCGCTCACTTCCGTTGGCCTCGCCAGCTACCGATATGACGCCTTGGGCCGGCGCATTGAGAAATGTTCCCGCGATGAAACGACGCGTTTCGGATGGGATCACGAGAACATGATGGCCGAGCAGACGGCGCGGGGATTTCAGGAGTACGTTTATTACCCGAATTCCTTCGTGCCCGCCGTAACGATTGTGGACTCGAATGTCTACTACCACCACAACGAGATCAATGGCGCTCCCGTCGAGCTTTTGAGCTCGGATGGAGATCTGTGCTGGCGGGGAGAACACTCCGCCTTCGAGAGTTCTGTGCAAACTGAGGTCATTGCCAATCCTCTCAGGCGGCAGGGGCAGTACTATGACTCTGAGACCGGCTTGTGCTATAATCGACATCGTTATTATAGTCCCGCCATCGGCTCTTTCTTGAGCCAGGATCCGCTGGGGCTTTCCGCGGGTGATAATCTCTACTTGTTCGCGCTTGATACTTGGAATTGGGCTGATCCTCTTGGCCTTGCCTGTGATGTGGTCTCGGCGAACAGCCGGCGGCAGGCTCTGAAGACAGCACAAGAACACGCCCAGGTTCCCCGCGCGTCCAAGGGTGGGGAGCCGATCGGCTTCGATGAACTCAACCCACAGAGTCGAGGGCCAAACGCTGGGAGGCTCCAGCAGGAGGGCGCCACCAGTGTGGGACGCCGCGACCCGGCGACAAAGGCCGAGTTTATGGATCATCCAGACGGCCACCCGCACATGGTGGGACCAGATCAGCCGCCTCATCATTCCTCTCCTCATGTCCACGGCGTCAATAGGCACGGCCAGGAAATAATTGTCACGTATCCACCGAAGGGTGGTTGACCTAATGAGTCACACCTTGTTCATCGCGCAGCCCAAAAGCCGCGAGCTTGAATCTATCGCGGAGAATTTCAGCGTCGAGCGAGACTATTTGACAGTTTCCTTCCAACGAGTTGATGGCGTAACCGGGCTCGATTCCGCCCCTCCAGCCGAATCTTTTGTCGGGTCCCTTCTCGAAGACTCCTGCTCGATCGATCGGGAAGGAGGGGGCGCCGTTTCGTTTCGCACCTGCGGCGAAGTCGCTCGAGCGGCGCGGAGGGAATCTCTCATCCTATTTCATCATCCCGACGAGGAAATACGCAGTCAGTTCAGTCAAATCGCTGAGTGCATTCGTTTCCAGAAAACCGATCGCCTTCGAGCGCGTCACGGGCTTCCCGGTCGGGAGGTGCGATTCCCTTGGTTCTATCAACTATTTGATGCATCGACTCGCAAACTCCTCGGCCGGAAGATCGAGCGCCTGACTGAACATTGCCGATACGTCACTTGGTGGGGTCTCGGTGAGTGGGGACTCTTCTTTCGCGCGTTCTCCAAAGACGTGAATTCACTCAGGGAGAGCCTTGTGACGGCGTGTCGCCAAAGGTCTCTGGTCACCCGTGTAGTTAACTCTGAGAAAGAACTTCCGTCGTGGTGAGCTCGCTCGGGTTAGAGGAACGATCACCATCTTGGAGAAGCTTGAAACGTTCTAAGTCTCTTTCCGAAACTGAAACGCCGCTCCCCATGAAAAAACTCGAAATCAAACCCTCCGAAGCCTTCCAGCCCAGCGCCGATGCGTGGAACAGTTTCGACGGCCCGCGGAAGTTCTATCGCGTCAGCGGGCCCGGGCGCCTCGTGCGGCTGATGCAGCTTGGGCGCAGGCGCGAGGGGGAGTTTTGGTTCGAAGAGCAGGTCCTCGAGAATCTGCGCCGGCGCGCTGCGCGGGAGCTCCTCGAGCAGAATAAAGGCCGTCCGCCTTTTGCCAGCTCCATGCAGGTCATGGTGGGGCTCTTCATGAAACTTTGCCTGCGCAGCGATCTGGCCATCTGCAAAAACTGGACGCCGAATTTCGATGCTTACGTCGTGCTCGATCTCCGGCCGGGCGATTCGGTGGTGGCGCTGGTAGGCCGGATCAAAAGCCAGCCCTACTACAGCAAACCCGACCCGCGGGATCCGGAATACGCGTCGAAGCTGGAGCTGCATCAACTGGCGGAGAGCGGCGCCATCAGCTTGCAGGCGATCGAGGAACAATACGTGATCGACTTCAATTTCGCGCCGAATCGCGCGGCCGTTTCGCGCATTCAGCCAGAGCGCCTGTTCTGAGGGTCCGCCGCTCGCGCCAATCGCACTCCCCGCTTGCATTCGCGCCGTCGCGTCCTACACTCACCCTCTCTCATGCGCTCCCGCTTCGCCCTGCGACTTACCGTGCTCCCCGCCTAAGCGGGCGCGGTTTCATGCCGCGCCGCCGCGCTCGCGGGGAGCGGTTGGTCTGCCAGGCCGGTCTGCCGCACTCCGGGAAGCGGCGGAACTCCGCGCCCCCTCTCCTCATTTTTCCCGGCACCCTCTTCATCTCATGACCTTTCAACCCGGCAAAAAATACCGCCCGTTTCCGCCGATCGATTTGCCCGACCGCACCTGGCCCGACCGCACCCTCACGCAAGCGCCCATCTGGTGCAGCGTCGATCTGCGCGATGGCAACCAGGCGCTCGCCGTGCCGATGAACGTCTCGCAAAAGCTCGAGCTTTTCGACGCGCTCGTGAAGTGCGGTTTCAAGGAAATCGAGGTCGGCTTTCCCGTCCGCCTCGAACACCGAGTTCGATTTCAATCGGCGCCTCATCGAGGAGCAATCGCATCCCCGACGACGTCACCATCCAGGTGCTCGTGCAGGCGCGCGAAGACCTCATCGAGCGCACGGTCGAGTCGCTGGTCGGCGCGAAACGCGTGATCATTCACCTCTACAATTCCACCTCGCCCGCGCAGCGCCGCGTAGTCTTCGGCATGGAAAAACCGGAGATCGTGCCGGTCGCCGTGCGGGGCGCGCAATGGATCAAGGACCGCTTGCCGCGGCTGGCCGGCACGCACGTGACGCTGCCAGTATTCGCCCGAGAGCTTCTCCGCCACGGAGGTGGAATTCGCGAAGGAAATCTGCGAGGCGGTGATGGACGTGTGGCAGCCGACGCCGGAACAGCAAGATGATCCTGAATCTGCCCGACACCGTCGAGGTCGCGATGCCGAATGTCTATGCCGACCAGATCGAGTGGATCTGCGCGCAACCTGCAGGAACCGCGAGTCGCGATCCTCAGTGTGCACACGCACAACGACCGCGGCACCGGCGTGGCCGCCACGGAGCTCGGCCTGCTGGCCGGCGCGGAGCGCGTCGAGGGCACGCTCTTCGGCAACGGCGAGCGCACCGGCAACCTCGACATCGTGACGGTGGCGCTGAATCTCTACATGCACGGCATCGATCCACGGCCTCGATTTCTCGCAGCTCAACGAGCTGCGCGAAATCTACGAGCGCTGCACCGGCATGACCGTGCCGCCGCGCCAGCCGTACGCCGGCGAGCTCGTCTTCACCGCCTTCTCCGGCTCGCATCAGGATGCGATCAAGAAAGGCCTGCACGAATGGAATGCCGCTTCCGACCGCGGCGAGGAAACGGCGTGGGATGTGCCGTATCTCACGATCGATCCGCACGATCATCGGCCGGGAATACCGCGAGGTCATCCGCGTGAATAGCCAGAGCGGCAAAGGCGGCGTGGCCTATCTGCTCGAGAGCGAATTCGGCATCGAGCTGCCGAAGGACATGCAGCGCGAATTCGGCCCGCTCGCCAACGATGCGGTGGATCGCCTCGGCCGCGAAGTCACCGGCGCCGAGTTGCGCGAAATGTTCTGGCGCGAATACCTCGAGCGCGATCAGCCGTGGAAGCTGGAGACCTTCCGCGCGGAGCGCACGAATGGCACCGTCGCGTGCCAGGCGCGCGTCACGCGCGAAGGCGCCCCCCATGAAATCAGCGGCGCCGGCAACGGCCCCATCGACGCCTTCGCCAACGCCCTCCACACCCTGCCCGATGTGCCTGCCTTCGAGGTGGCCGATTACAGCGAGCACGCTCTCGGCAGCGGCGCCGCCGCCGCCGCCATCGCCTACCTCAACCTGAAGTTCGGCGCCCGCCCCGTCTGGGGCGCCGCGATCGATACCAACATCGAGCTCGCCCCCATCAAGGCCATTCTCAGCGCGCTAAACCGCGCGGCCAAGTGAGTCAGTAAGTCAGTAAGTCAGAGTTCGCGCTCTGAGTACTGGCTTACTGCCTTACTGCCTTACTGCCTTACTGACTTACTGACTTACTGACTTACTTGCTTTCTACCCCTCCACGCTCGTCCACGCCGCATTCGCCTTCGACGACGCCACCACGGCCTCGATGAACGCCATGCCGCGGATGCCGTCCTCGATCTTCGGATAATCGAGCGCAGGTCGTCCTTCGCTAGCTTGCGCTTCTCGAGCCGCGCGCGGATGTGGCTGGCGAAGTTGCTTGTAGATGTTCGCGAAGGCTTCGAGGTAACCCTCGGGGTGCGCGGGCGGCGTGCGGCCGGCGGCTAGCGCGGCGTTGCCGAGATAGCCGTTGGCGGTGCGATAGACCTGCATCGGCTGGTCGAGCCATTTCACGAGCAGCGTGTTCGGCTCGTTCTGGTGCCACTCGAGGCCGCCGTTTTCGCCATAGACGCGGATGTTGAGGTTGTTCTCTTCGCCCACGGAAATCTGCGAGCAATGGAGCACGCCTTTCGCGCCGCCTTTGAAGCGCAGCAGGACGTTGCGCGTCGTCGTCGAGCTTGCGGCCTTTCACGAACGCGGTGAGGTCGGCGGCGAGCTCGCTTGATTTTCAGGCCGGTGATGTATTCCGCGAGGTTCTCCGCGTGCGTGCCGATGTCGCCCATGCAGCCCGCGGCGCCGCTGCGTTTCGGATCGGTGCGCCAGCGCGCCTGCTTTTGCCCGCTCGCTTCGATGCGCGTGGCGAGCCAGCCCTGCGGATACTCCGACGACCACCTTGCGGATCTTGCCGAGCTTGCCGGCAGCGACCATCTCGCGCGCCTCTTTCACCAGCGGGTAGCCGGTGTAGTTGTGCGTGAGGCCGTAGAGCAGGCCGGTGCTTTTTCACGATCTGCCGCGAGCTTCTTCGCCTCCGCGAGATCGAACGTGGCGGGCTTGTCGCTAGAGGACGTGAAAGCCGTTCTCCAGCGCCATCTTCGCCGGCGGGAAAGTGCATGTGGTTCGGCGTGACGATGGAGATGAAATCCATGCGCTCGCCCTCGGGGAGCGTCTTCTCCGTTTGGATCATCTCCTCGAAGGTGCCGTAGCAGCGGTCTGCCGGCAGGAAGAAATCCGCGCCGGAGGCGCGCGACTTTTGCGGGTCGGAGGAAAACGCGCCGCAGACCAGTTCGATCTGCCCATCGATGTTTGCCGCGATGCGATGCACCGCGCCGATGAAGGCGCCGCGTCCGCCGCCGACCATGCCATAACGAATTTTCCGGCTCATAAGGAGAAAAGGGGGTTTGAAGGTTGGGGAGCGGCGATATTGGGAACGCGCCGTTTTCGGGGCAAGGCTTTTGCGCCGCCCCGTGCTCCGGAGCCCCGGTTTGATTCTTTCCCCCGCCTCGATCGCCGAGACACCGCTGTCGATCCCCTTCGCCCCAGCCCGCGACTAGAAGCTCACGTGCAGGGCCGGGCCTGAACGGTACGAGCGCCCGTAGCCCCCGCCATAGGAACCGCGATGGTATCCACGGCTGTAGTACCCGCGGCTGTACGACCGCGGGTAGGAAGCGGTGCGGTAGTACGGCCGGTCGTAATCGTAGTCCCGGTACACCCGCCGGTAGCTATGGCCGTAGTACGCCGGGCGGGAATAGTGTCTGCTGTGGCCATAGTACCCGTCGTCGTGGCAGCCGGTCAGTCCCAGCGTGAGCGGGAGCATCAAGAACAGAAGGAGCGTTTTTTTCATGGGAAGTTGCGTTGCGCGAAGGGGCGCTCGCACTTCCCAAGCGTCAGATCGCTGTCGCTGCGTGTTGAGAGTGAGTATTGATTCTCACTCAGTGTATTTTCTATAAAAAGAACTACGGACGCGGCTCCGCCACCGGACGCCCCACCCACGAAACACTCCAGCTCCGCGTCCGCGGAACTTCCGAAAGCGGTGCCGCGCTTACGCTTGCCCCCGCACTCCAAAACGGCGCGCTACTCCCCGCCGCTGCGACGCCCTCAATCGCCGTCAAATGCATCGCCGAAAGCGTCCCCCCGTTCCCATCATCGAACCACACCCCCACTGCGGCCTCACTTGCAGGTGAGCAGGATTAAGCGCCGAAGCGGCTGGTTGCCCACGGAGCGGCGACGGCCTCGTCGCCGAGAGCCGTGGCAACGGCTCCCTGCGTCCCGAAATCCTCACCCGCGAACCAGGCCGTCGCCGCAACCAGCGGTGCAAGCCACATCATGAGACAACCTGAACTCCATAGGCGGCGAACTTCGGATCGACGGTCACGACCGAAACACGCAACTGCAGCGCAGCGGCGATGATGAAGCGATCGCACGGATCGCGATGATGCGGTGGAAGACTCGCAGCCGCAACGCACAACTCGGAATCGAGCGGCACCTCCGTGAGCGAGTATCGCGTTGCGAGCTGTTCCAGCCAGGCGAGGGGTGGCTCCGGAAGCGGCAGTTTCCCCTGCCGATGCTTCAGCGCAATCTCGAATCCACTGATCGCACAAAACCAACGCTGCCGCTGACGGGTGAGTGCTGTACGCGTTGCCTGCGAAAGGCGCGTATCTCCCGTCGCGAGGAAAAGCAGAGCGCAGGTGTCGAGGATCATCGGCTTTCCGAAGGCCACTCCTCCTCCGTCAGCGTCTCAGTTGGATCGTACCCGATGACGAACGCCCCAAGATGCGGGTCTGCCTCCATGGAAACCTCGCCTTGATGCGGTACCAAATCCGCGACCGGCTTCCCGTTTCGGCAGATCACGATCCGATCACGGCCATGCTCCAGCTCCGCGAGCAGCGCGGAGAACTGAGTTTTCGCCTCGTGTACGTTCACGGTCTTCATCCGAAAGAGGTTAGTCCAGTTAGTTCATGTGTCAAACTCGCAAGATCGCCAGTAGCTAACTGGACGAGTCGTCGACGACTGAATCATTCCGCCCCCCCCTACAGCAAATCCCCATAATGGCTCCGCGCCAGCTCCTCGCACTTCGCCAGCACCGCCGCCGCCGTATCCAGATGTCGCGTCTCCTCCACGAGCTTCAGGCAGTCGGCGATATCGAGGCTTTGCACCGCCCGCTTCACGCGCGGCACCAGCGCCGCCCCGGCGCTCAGCTCATCCACGCCCAACCCTAGCAGCAGCGGCGTGAGGGTCACGTCGCCGGCCATTTCGCCGCAGACGCCCACCCACAGATTGTGCGCATGGCCGGCATCGACGATCATCCGCAGCAGCCGGATCATCGCCGGATGCGTGGGCTCGTACAGGTGCGCGATGTGCTCATTCAGCCGATCGACCGCAATCGTGTACTGGATCAGATCGTTCGTCCCGATCGAGAAAAAGCTCACCTCCCGCGCGAGCAGATCGGCCGCCAGCGCCGCGCTAGGGATTTCGATCATCGCGCCGACTTCCATCTTCTCGCCGAAAGCGACTCCCTCGGCGCGCAACTCTTCGCGGCACTCCTCCAGGATCGCATTGGCGCGCCGCAGCTCATCCACCCCCGAGATCATCGGGTACATCATCCGCACATTGCCCACCGCGCTCGCCCGCAGGATCGCGCGGAGCTGCGTCTTAAAGATATCCACCCGCTCGAGGCAAAACCGGATCGCCCGCCAGCCGAGGAACGGATTCAGCTCCTCGGGCAGATTGAGCGCGCTCATGAACTTGTCGCCCCCCAGATCCAGCGTGCGGATGATCACCTGGTTCGGCAGCACGCGCTCCGCCACCAGCCGGTACGCCTGGTACTGATCCTCCTCGCTCGGCAGCTCCGCGCGGTTCAGGTAGAAAAACTCGGTCCGGTACAGCCCCACGCCCTCCGCGCCGCTCTGCAGCACCAGATCCATATCCTCCGGCAGCTCGATATTCGCCGAGAGGATCACGTGCCGCCCATCGAGCGTCCGGCACTCCGTCTCGCGCAGCTTCGAGAGCTCCTGCTCCACCTCGCTCTTCTTCACCTCCAGCTCGCCGTATTCCCACAGCGTCTGATCGGTGGGATTGACGATGACCAGCCCATTGTAGCCATCGAGCAGCACATGATCGCCCGTGGCCAGGTCCGTGGTCAGATGCGGCAACCCCACCGTCGCCGGGATATTCATCGACCGCGCCATGATCGCCGTGTGCGACGTCTTGCTCCCGATCTCCGTGGCAAAACCGAGCACCAGCGTGCGATTCAGTTGCGCCGTGTCCGAGGGCGTCAAATTGTGCGCGACCAGGATGTGCGGCGTCGTCACCGCCCCCAGATCGCGCGCCACCTTTCCCATCAAATTCCGCGTCACCCGCCGCGTCACGTCGTGAATATCCAGCGCCCGCTCGCGCAGGTACGGATCGTCGATCTCGCTCAGCGTCTTCGCGTACCGGTCCGCCACCGTGGTGAAAACGTGCTCCACATTATGGCGGTCGCGCTGGAGCGTCCGCAGCACCTCATCGATTAGCGTCCGGTCCTCCACCACGAGCAGATGCGCGTCGAAAATCGCCGCATCCTGCGACCCGATCGACTCCGAGATCCGCTGCTGCATCTCCAAAATCTGCGCCCGCGTCTCCAGCAGCGCCGTCTCGAAACGCGCAATCTCCCCCGGAATCTCCTCCTCCGTGATCCGCCGCACCGGCGGCTCCTCATCCTCCGGCCGATGCACGAACACCGTCCCCCGGGCAATCCCCGGAGAGACCCCGACGCCATGAAAGCGCTGCTCGTGAGGGGCCTGGCTCATGGCAGGGCGGGGTGTGTTGTCCGCAGGCAGGCCAGGCCGGTCCCCTTCCTAGTCTTAATCTTAATCTTAATCTGAAGCCCAGAAATCACGAGTAAAGCCAGGATCGCCAAAGCGCTCCCAAGAAAAAGCCGGAGACCCGAAACCCGAAACGCCTCCCCCGCCGGGATTAAGATTAGGATTAAGATTAAGATCAGGAGCTCCCCGCGCGACGACGCCACCGCAGCCCCGAAAGCCGGGACCCGAAACCCAAAACCCGCCTTACAGTTCACGCTACTCTTCATCGAATTTCCCCGCGATCAGCCCCTCGATCTCCTCCAGCGCCCGCGCCGCATCCGGCCCCTCGCACGTGCACGTTCAGCTTCGAGCCATGGCCGGCCGCCAGCATCATCAGCCCCATGATGCTCTTCCCGTTCACCTTCTCCCCGTCCTTCTCCACCCACACCTCGCACTTGAAGCGGCTGCAAATCTTCACAAACATGGCCGAGGGCCGCGCATGGAGGCCGAGGCGGTTCATGATCGTGAGCTCTTTGCCCAGTTTTAGCTGGGGCTCCTCATCGCGCTTGCGGCTGAAGATTCCCATCACTGCTCTTTGTTCTTCTGCATCAGGTTCAGCAAACGTTGGTTAAATTCGATCGCGCTGTTCTGGCCCATGCTCTTCAGCTTCTGGTCCAGCGCAGCCACTTCCACCAGGCGCGCGAGATCGCGGCCCGTGCGGACGGGGATGGTGATGTGGGGGACCAGGATTTCCAGGATCTCGTAATATTCCTGGTCGAGCCCGATCCGGTCCACCTCCTCCAGTTCCTGCCAATCTCTGAGTGTCACGATTAGGTCAAGCCGTTTCTCCAGCCGCACCGCCCCGATCCCGAAAATGTGACATCACATTGATCACCCCCAGCCCCCGCACCTCCATGTGATGCCGCGTCAGGTCCGGCGAGGTCCCGATCAGCTCCCGCCCCTCCATCGCCCGGAACCGCGTGATGTCGTCGCAGACCAGGCGAATGCCCCCGCTCCATGAGCCCCAGCACGCACTCGCTCTTCCCGATCCCGCTCGAGCCCCGGATCAGCGTCCCGACCCCCATGATATCCACCATCGAGCCATACTCGCTCTTCATCGGCGCAAAATCGAACTCCAGCGCCAGCGTCGCCGCGTTGATGAACTTCATCGTCACCATCTCCGTCCGGAACAGCGCGATCCCCGCCTCCGCCGCCGCGCTCTCCAGCGGCGCCGGCGTCTTCGCCCCCCGCGCGATCGCGATGCACGGGATCGCCCGCGAGCAGAGCGAATAGCACCGCACCCGCGCCTCATTCGGCGTCAGCGAGCGCAAATACGAAAGCTCCGCCGCCCCCAGCACCTGGATGCGCCGATCCGCGAAATAAGAGTAAAACCCCGCCAGCGCCAGCCCCGGCCGGTTGATCGTCGGCTCCCGGATCTTCCGCTCGAAGCCATCCTGAGTCCCCGGCAGCGACAACTGCAGCGCCTCCGAATGCCGCGCATAAAACTCCCCCACGGTGACGGAGGGGAATTTCGGTTCTGGGGAACTCATAAGCGCGCGCGCAGGGTACCCACCCCCAGCCGCTTTTGTCGAGAAGGCACGTAGAGGAAACGCGGCCGGGAGCAACCGGGCATGCTTTCCTTCCAACTCCTCCTCCTCATCCTCCCACTCCTACTCCAAACCCGCGCCGCCAGCCCACGACCCCGAGCACCAGCCCAAGAGCAAACGCCAAACCACCTGCCAAAAACCGCCCTCCGCGCTCGTTTTCCCCGAGCACCCACGCCCGCTCCACCGCGCCGACCGACCCGCGGAACACCGGCGTCCTCGCCGGTGGGTGGAATGAATCCGCAGGCATCCTGCCTGCCGGCGCGGCGAAGGCGGTAAGGATCAGGCGAAAAAACCCGTCCCGGGGAACCCGAAACCTAAAACCGAAACCCGAGACCCGAAACCCGAGACCCCAGACCCGAAACCCGGAGACTCGAGACTCGAGACCCGCAACCCGCAACTCGAAAGACCGGCCCCTCCCGTCCTCAGGGCCAAAGGCCCTCCATGTGAAAGCCTGGGCAGAAGCCGCGTCTCAGCGCGGCGCAGGCCCAACTCCTCCGGCAATTCCGCGACCAGCAAGACGAGGAAGAATTCGAACAACGTCAGCGCGTCCAGGCCGAGCGCCTCAAACGGCAGCACCGCCTCCAACTCAAGCAACAGCAAGGCAATCCCATCGACCCCGCCGAATTCTCACCTAGCCCCAAGCAGCCCTACTCCCCGCCGCCATGGGAAAAGGAACCCGGGCGGGAGGCGGATGAGGAGATTGAGTCAGAGTAACACGATGCACGGCCGTTCGAACCACGGCGTTCACTACTCCGGTTGGAGAAGCTTTGATCGCAAAGTCGAAAAACTATCACCGTAGGAGGATAAGCCGGCCACGATTCCCCCCACTGTTTCCGCCACGGTTTTAGCATGCTCGCTTGAGCGCACCACCTCATACTCGGCAGCAGGAAGGCGATTTGCCATCAGCGGTAGTAAGGCCTGCAATACCTCAGTCCATGCACCTACTGCAGCCATAGAGTGCGGCAAAATGAACTCTTCTTTGAAGGCCAGTTCCTTCGGCGACTGAATGCGAAAGCCTGCTATTTCCTCTCGGAGCGCCCCCACGACGTGAACGACAAATTGCTTTGACGCCGGATACTCGATCAACCTCTCTTGTGAAAGTTCGCGTTGTGTCTTTGACAGCTTTTGTTTCAATGCTTGTTTCACCGAATCGAAAGCCCACCCAAGTGACTGTACGGCATAGATATGACCAATACTAATCGTGGTAGGAAAAACGTCCCGATAAAAGGAATCAACCTCAAAGATGTTGCCTTTTTCACGTATGGCCGTCTGGAGATCTCCACCAAAAGAACACAACATCTGACCTACCTGCTCCGCGAATATTGAGGAACTCGAATTCTTTAGATTAGCACGTCGATGCACATAATTAAGCCCGAGCCGCTCGAAAGCTTGATGAATTCTGACCTGAATCGGGTCATTGCTTCGCCGATCCCATGCTACGAACGAGTTTTGAGTATTATTGGCGGTAACCAATTCTGATATCATTTCCTCCCGTTCAACGACAATGACACGAGCCAATACGGAAACATGCGCCGCATTCTCTGCACCAGCGGCATGTAAGCAGCCCGTTGTTTGAGCTCCATTCACCACCGATACACCGAATACGTGCAATGTGTCGGCAGCTTTATCAAAGACCGCTTTCTTTGTGACGATAGTTATCCCGTTGTTGAGAACGAAAAACTTATTTCCATCGTTTTCGACTGTGTTTTTGATCCCGCCGTTAACGTTACGGGCGCTCTTCCGGGCACCGAGGAAGTCACGCAGATTCGCGCTAAAAAGAGCGTTTCCATGGTCCTCGTACAAATCGTGGAGCTTCAAGCCAGATATAGGTAAGATGTAGGCAGACCATTTATCACCCGTGCAAAAGATCGCTCCCTTTGCGGGAAGAATCACTTCCTCTTTTACATGAATCGAACCGCTAGAGGCGAGAAACAAGTCCTCGATTCTTTTGAGCCCGAGTTCAATCACCTCCACAGTGGCCCCGTTCACGGCGGGGAGGCTAGTCACTAAGTGGCAAACTGCATCGAGTTCATTCTGCACATTCTGGGACTCATTCGCGTTGTGCGCGTAAGCAAACACCAATCGTGTAATTGTTCGCCGTGACAAACTATCGCGAAGAAGGCGCGCGTGTCCCTGAATGGCGGGTGGAACGTCATCTATCGGAGTCTGCAACAGCCAGGCTGCGGCTGTGTTCAGGTCGCTAGCCTTATTTGCCTTGGCCGAGGGCTTTCCCCACTCTTTCGCCACAAAGCCCTGGGCGACACACGCCAAGCCATCGGCCTCATCGATGTAGATTATGTCGGCTTTCTTGTCAGACGGATGATCCGTAAGGCTTGCGGCAGCAAAAGAGTGAATATCCTCAATTTCGAGGTGAAGGGCTACGGCATACAGCGGCAACGCGTTGTCCCCATACTGGCAGAGCGCACTGTCAGCAAGAAACGGAGCGATGAAGGAAAACGCGGCGGAAAGGTCTTGCGGATTGGGCATTTGCTAAACTTTGGAGAGTGCTCATTCAGGGACGCCATTAATTCATCGCGACGTCCAAATAGTCGACCCTAAATCGCAGGAGAATCCCGGTGCGGCTCGACCGATTCTGCAACTTCCGCTGGTTTTGGATTGGAGGAGTTTGAGGCGTCGTTCGCTTCGAACCCGCTCCCGGCCGGGGGGGTATTCCATCGTACCGGTTCGCCGGTTGGGGGAAGGGCATTCCACGCTAAACGGAATCGGTTGCATAATCTGGGAGCAAAAGACCAATGCGTCGAAAAGGCCCCTTCGGACGCGTTAAACTGCCTTCTGGCCCCGAAAAAGTCGTCTTTTCCGCCACTGACAAACATTTTCCGCTCCAAACAGACTTTGTCCGGCCCGGACAAGCCTTTCTCCATCACGAACAAGGTTATCTCCACCCGCATAAACCTTTGTCCGTCGCGGAGAGCTTTCTTCGTCCCGCACAAAACCCTCTCCGTCCCAGATAAAACTCCCTCAACCCCAAAAATCCGCCGCATCGCCACGGATGAGAAAATTCCCCTACCGCGCCTCAATCGCCGCCGGCTGCCCAGCCACCGACGAGGGCACGCAGCGCATGGAGGAGTAAGCGCCGACGATGATGAGGGCGGCCGTGAGCCCCGTGGTCACACTCTTGGAGAAGGGGCCGATGGTGATCGGGGTGTCGTCGGTGGGCTCCTGCCAGTACATGGCGGTTGATGACGCGCAGGTAGTAGTAGAAGCCGGCGGCCACGGTGATGGCGCCGAGAGAGACGAGGATGAAGCGCTGCTCTTGCGCGGGGGCTGCGAAGACGAGGAATGGCGTCGGCGAAGCCGGCTGTGAGCGGCAGTTTTATCCGGCGTCCACGAGTTGCCGGAGTGTTTCCATCGGCAGAAAAAGTGTGAGCGGCGACGAGGGTGCCGGCTCGATGCCGAAGCCGGCATAGTAACTCGCCACGGCTTCGTCTTTGGCGTCGACGAACAATCCGATCCCGCCGGCCATCGCTCCTACGGCCGCAACGCGCGTGATCGCATCGAAGAGCAGCGCTTTGCCGTACCCCTTCCCCTGCTGGCTTTTGGCGACGGCGAGGCGGCCCAAACGCATCGCCGGAATCTGCTTTGGCAAGCGCTTCGCCCATTTCGCCGGCACCTCGTCCGGGAGCACCTGGCACAGGGAAACGGCAAAGAAGCCGAGGATGGGCTGGGGAGCGGGAGAATCCTCGTCGACGAGAACGAAGGTCTTCGAGATGCCCTTGGCCACATGCTGCCGGGCAATTTGCTTCAGGAAGCCATTGAGTGGCTCGCTGCCACAGTCAAAACTGTTTCGATCGTGAGACGCGTCGAGCGGCTCGACCTTAAGCACGGATGAGTCTCCGGTGCGTTGCTTTGGCGGCGCGCAAAGCCGCGTTGGGCTTGGGAGGATGGTCCAGCAACTCGAACACTCGCTTCGCCTGCTCCCGGTTGAGCCGGATGATCGTTTCCCGCTCGAGAATTTGCTGGGCCTGACGATGGGCAGCCTGGATCACGAATTGGTTGAGCGAGTTGCCTTCGAGATCCGCGGCGGCCTGAATGGTTTTCCGAAGGCCCGCGGGAATGCGGGTGACGAGGCGGGACTTTTTCTCTGCGGCAACGGGCATGGTGCCAAAATGGCACCACGCGGCCGGAGCGTCAACCATGTGGTGGAATGAGGTCAAGAACCACCTCGCCGCCGCAGCCACCATCCCGCCGGCTCGCGGGTACGCTTGCCCTCCCGCCGCGCGCACTCTGCAATCGACGCTCTCGCGTTGATCCGCGCTGCGCGCGCTTTTCCCATGTTGTTCTCCCCCAGCGGTCTAGCCGCTCCAGCAGTCCGCCCTGCTGGACCATCGACGAATCCGACGGATCCCCCTCGGATTCGCGAAAATAGAAATACAAAAAAGTGCTCGATCGAGATTGGTAAAGTGCTCGCCGCCTGTTAGTATGCGGCCCATGCTTGCGAAGCCGTTTCCTGGCTTGGGACACCCAAACGCCACCGCTCCCCCCCTCGCCGAGCGCCGCCGCCATGGATGCCGGCGTGTTGAGCGAAGTCGAAACACCTCCAACTTCCCGGCGTGGGCGAAGGCGGCGGGGTGGCGGAATGAGCCCCGTATCACCCCCGAGCGTCGCGGCCGCTCATCACTCCCATTCCTCCCATTCCTCCCATCAGGTGCCCGCCAATTTCACTATGCGCCACATTCCCGCTCACCCGAGCTTTTGACGCACAAACTGAAACTTTTCAGTTTCAGAATGTGCAACATTCCCTCCCGTTGACGCACAAACTGGGAATTTTCCTTCCCAAAATGTGCAACATCTCCGCTCAGCCGCCCCAGCTTTCCGTTCCAAAATTTCCGTAAAACCAAAACTAATACTTCGCCCACTTTTCCGAATCCACCACGAGTCCTGGCGAGGGTCAATCGCACAACAGGATTGCCGCGCCGCTTCCGTCATTTCATGGTCCGCGTTCACGAGAGTCGTTTCCCCAACATGACCCCTTCGATCTCCACTGCCTTTCCCGCCGAGCGCATTTTGCTGGGGCCCGGCCCCAGCCCAGTCCCGCAGCGCGTGCTGCGCGCGCTCGGCGCACCGACCCTCGGCCACCTCGATCCGCAATACCTCGCGATCATGGACGAGACCTGCGCCCGGCTGCGCGAGGTCTTCCGGACGAAGAATGCGCTGACCTTTCCCGTGAGCGGCACCGGCATGGCGGGCATGGAATGCATCGCCGTCAATCTCCTCGAGCCCGGGGACGAAGTCATCGTCGGCGTGAACGGGGTCTTCGGAACGCGGATGAAAGACGTGATGGAGCGCTGCGGCGCGACCGTGCACGCCCTCGAGGCCGCGTGGGGCGAAGTGATCACTCTGGAGCAACTGAAAGCGGCGCTGGCCGAGCATCCCAAGGTGAAGCTGGTAGGCATCGTGCACGCCGAGACCAGCACCGGCGCGCACCAGCCACTCGAAGGCTTCGCCGAGGCTCGTGCACGCGCATGACGCGCTCTTCGTCGGTGGACGCCGTGACCAGCCTGGGCGGCCATGAGCTGCGCGTGGATGACTGGGGCATCGATGCCATTTACAGCGGCACGCAGAAATGCCTGAGCTGCCCGCCGGGTCTCTCGCCCGTGAGCTTCGGCGAGCGCGCCCTGGCTCGCATGGACGCGCGGAAGACGCAAGGTGCAATCGTGGTACCTCGATGTCTCCATGCTGCGGAAATACTACACCGGCGGCGCGGCGGCGGAGGCCGCGTTTACCATCACACCGCGCCCATCAATATGACCTATGCCCTGCACGAGGCGCTCGGCATCGTGCTGGAGGAAGGACTCGAAAACCGCATCGAACGGCACGCGCAAATGCACCGGCGCCTGCGGGCCGGCCTCGACGCGATGGGCATTACCTATATTCCGAAGCGGTCGCTGCACACGCTGAACTGCATCAACATTCCGGCCGGCGCCGACGACGCGGGTTCGCGCAAGCGGTTGCTCGAAGAGTACGGCATCGAAATCGGCGCGGGGCTCGGGGTCATGGCCGGCAAAGCGTGGCGCATCGGCCTCATGGGCCACGGCGCCACGGTGCGCAACGTGGACCTTCTCCTGGCAGCGCTGAAGGAAATCCTGCGGTAGATTTCCCCATGTCCGCGGCCGTCCTCCAACGCCTGGCGGCGGATGCTGCCGCCGGGGCGATTGCTGGAGCGGCCCGAACATCTGGCCGCCTATGAAAGCGATGGGCTGACGGCCTTTCGCACGCACCCGCTGGCGGTGGTGATTCCGGAGACGGCGGAGGAGGTCATCGCGCTCGTCCGCTTCTGCCACGCGGAGCGGCTGCCGTTTGTCGCGCGCGGCAGTGGCACGAGCCTGTCGGGCGGCTCACTGCCGGTGGCCGGCGGCATCGTCATCGCGCTGAACCGGCTCAATCGCATTCTGCGGCTCGATCCGGCGCAGCGCATCGCCGTGGTCGAGCCCGGCGTGGTCAACCTGGACGTCACGCACGCGGCGGCGGCGCACGGCTTGCACTACGCGCCCGATCCTTCCAGCCAGTCCATCTGCACGATCGGCGGCAATGTCGCGTTCAACTCGGGCGGCGCGCACTGCCTGAAGTATGGGATGACCTCCAATCATGTGCTCGGCATCAAGGCCGTGCTGGCCACCGGGGAAGTGGTCGAGTGGGGCGGACCGAGCCGCGAAACCGTCGGGCCGGATTGGTGCGGTCTGTTCACCGGCAACGAAGGGCTTTTCGGCATCGCGCTCGAAATCACGCTGCAACTGCTGCCGCGCGCGGAATGTTTCCACACCGTGCTCGCCGGCTACCGCACGCTGGAGCAGGCGGGCGACGCGGTCTCGGCGGTGATCGCGAGCGGCCTGCTGCCGGGCGCGCATCGAGATCATGGATGCGCTCGCGCTCGAAGCCGCCGTCGCCGCGGTGCACGCGGAGTATCCGCCCGGTTGCGAAGCGGTGCTCATCGTCGAGCTCGAAGGGCCGCGCGAAGTGGTCGCCGCCGACCGCGAGCGGCTCGATCGCGATCATCGCCGCCAGCGAGCCGGTCGAGGCACGCCCCGCGCGCGATGCCGAGGAGCGCGCTGGCGATCTGGAAGGGCCGCAAGAGCGCCTTCAGCGCGGTGGGCCGTTTGTCGCCGGACTTCATCGTGCAGGATGGCGTGGTGCCGCGCCGCCGCTTGGGCGAGGCGTTGCGCCGCATCGGCGAAATGTCGCGCGAGAGCGGCGTGCGCGTGCGCGAATGTCTTCCATGCCGGCGATGGCAATCTGCATCCGCTCATCCTCTTCGATGGCCGTGAGCCGGGCGCGCTCGCAGCGCGCGGAGGCGCTGGCCGGGCGCATCCTCGAAATGTGCGTAGAGATGGGCGGCTCCATCACCGGCGAGCACGGCGTGGGCGTGGAAAAGCGCGACTATCTGCCCGCCATGTTCACCGCCGACGAAATCGACTGCATGAGCCGCCTGCGCGCCGCGTTCGATCCGCTCGGCATCGCCAATCCCGGGAAGATGTTTCCCACTGCCGAGGCACCCGCGTTGCTACAGCACGGCCTGCATCCGCTGGAGAAAGCCGGCGTCATTTCCCGCGAATGAACAGCGCGCTCGCTCCGGAGTCGTTGGCGGAACTTGTCGAGGCCGTTCGCTCCGCGCCGCGCGTGCTCGCCGTTGGCGCGGGCACCAAGCCGCGCCTGTCGGAGGTGGACGCGGTAAAGCTTTCGACCGCCAGGTTGTGTGGCATCAGCGAGTACGACCCGAGCGAGTTCACCTTCACCGCGGCGGCGGGGACTCCGCTGCGCGAAATTGCCGCGGCCCTGGCCGAACGCGGGCAGTATCTGCCCTTCGATCCCATGCTCGTGGACGCCGGCGCCACCCTTGGCGGGACGGTGGCCGCGGGACTCAGCGGTCCCGGCCGCTTTCGCTTCGGCGGGCTGCGCGACTTCATCCTCGGCGTGCGCTTCGTGGACGGCGCCGGACGGCTCTTGCGCATGGGCGGGAAAGTGGTGAAGAACGCCGCGGGGTTCGATCTCCCGAAGTTCTTCGTGGGCAGCCTTGGGCGTTTCGGGGTGCTGGCGGAGATGACCTTCAAGGTCTTTCCGCGCCCAGCCTCCGCGCTCACTTTAAGGCTGGCGGCCAGCACCCTGGAGGACGCCGCGCAAATCTTCGCCGAAGCGGCCAATTCGAGGTTCGAGTTCGACGCTCTCGACGTGGTCCCTGATGAACCGGGAGTACTGGCACGACTGGCGGGACCTGCCGTGGCACTCGCGGCCATGACAGGCGGAGTCTTCGCGCGCTGGCCGGGCGAAGTGCTTTCCGAAGCTGATGCTGAGGTGTTGTGGAGTGGTCTGCGCGAGTTTCGCTGGGGCAATCCAGGCACTCCGCTCGTGAAAGTGGCGCTCTCGCCGAAGACGCTAGTGGCACTCGGAGAAGCCGCGCGGTCGCTCGAGGGAGCGCGCTTTCATCTCAGCGCTGGCGGCAACGTCGCTTTCGTTTCGCTGGGTGCGAAGGAACACGCCGACAGATTTCACGAGTGCCTGCGAAAACTGGGGCTCTCCGGCGTGACCTTCCGTGGCGACGCCCCGCTCTGGCTAGGCCTGCGCCCGCATCCGGCGATTACTCCAGCCGTAAAGAAAGCGCTCGATCCTGTGCATCGGTTTCCTTCCCTCGACGACTGATGCTGCACCAAATCCCAACGGAGACGCTCGGGCCGCTCGGGCCGGCGATGACCCGCGCGGTGGAGACCTGCGTGCATTGCGGCTTTTGCCTGGCGGCATGCCCCACGTATCGCGAGTTGGGACAGGAGATGGATACGCCGCGCGGGCGTATCGTGCTGATGAAAGAGGTGCTCGAAGGCACGCTGCCGCTGGCGGCGGCGCAGCCGCACGTGGACCGTTGCCTGGGTTGCCTGGCGTGCGAACCGGCCTGCCCCAGCGGCGTGGCCTATCGCGATCTCATCAGTCCATTTCGCGCGCTCACGCAGCCGATGATGCAGCGGTCTTTGGGCGAACGGTTCCGGCGGCTGGTTGCCGCGCAGACCATTCCGTTTCCGGCACGGTTCCGGGTGGCCGCGTGGCTGGGGCAGCTTGGCAAAATGCTCCGTCCAGTGGCGCCGGCGCCGCTCCAGCCGATGCTCGATTTGATGCCCGAGCAGATTCCCCCCGCGCAGCGCTGGCCGATGGTGACGCCGGCTCGCGGAGAACGCCGCGCCCGCGTCGCCTTGCTGTTGGGTTGCGCGCAGCGCGTGCTCGATCCCGACATCAACACGGCCACCATCGAGGTGCTCACGCGCAACGGCGTAGAGGTGGTGGCGCCGCCCGGGCAAGGCTGCTGCGGCGGGCTGGCCTGGCACACCGGAGATTTGCGGGCCGCGCAGGCCTTTGCCCGGCGCAACCTCGACGCTTTCCCTCTCGATGTGGAGGCCATCCTCACCAATGCCGCCGGCTGCGGCTCCGCCATGCACGAGTATCACCTCGTGCTCGCGGGCACGCCGGACGAGCCGCGCGCGGAAGCGTTCCGCAAGCGCGTGCTCGATGTGAGCGTGTTTCTCCAGCGGCTCGGCCTGCGCGAGCCGCCGGCCGGCGCTGGGTTTCCAGGCAAGATCGCCTATCACGATGCCTGCCACCTCGCGCATGCGCAGGGCGTCCGCCGGGAGCCGCGCGAGCTGCTGCGCAGCATTCCCGGCGTGGAACTTTGCGAGCTGACGGATGCTCAAATCTGTTGCGGCAGCGCCGGCACTTATAACCTCGATCAACCGGAGATCGCCGCCTCGTTCGGCGAGAAGAAGGCCAGAGCAGTGATGGCGACGGGCGCCGAGCGTGGTGGCCTCGGGAAACATCGGATGTCTCACGCAACTGCGCGTCCATTTGCGGAAGCTTGGTTCAGAGATTCAGATCCGCCACACCATGCAAGTCCTGCGCGACGCTTATGGGGGCGCGGGCGAGCGTGCCAGCTCTCCGTAAATTTCCAACTCGCTTACGAGCCAGCGCTCGATGGCGTTGCCGGTTTGCGTGATACGGAGGTGCCTCGTGGTGACGGGCTCGAAGCTCGCGACAGTGCGCGTACCGGCGCCTTTGCCTTGGGAGATGGGCGGGCTCCACGTCTGGCCGTTGTCCGAGACTTCGACTTGGAAGCCGCGCGGCGCCCAATCGGGCTCGGTGGAAAGCATCGCGAGATGCGTCAGTCGATGCGGGCGGCCGAGATCCACAGCGAGCCACGCGCCCGGATTGTTGACGCCATGCCAGGCGTGCTGATGGCTGCCATCGTTCACGCCATCGATGGCGTTCCGCGCGGTGTGGCCGCTGGCGGTGGCGACCCAGCCGGTGCGGTCCGTGAGCAGCGCTGCACTGAATTGCCGCAGCTCTGCCAGCGTCCACGGAGTGGTGCGACCGGCGGCGCGCTGGCGGATCGCCGCCACTTCGGCCGGGGTGATCGCCGTGGCGTCGTTGGTCCATTCCTGCCGGAGGTAAGTCAGCACCGCCGCACTCCACTCATCGGGAAACGCCGCGCCGAGCGGGGCCATCTGTCCCGTGGCGAATTCCCGGCCGTCCACGGGACCGGTGAGGCCGTGCAGGAGAATGCGCACGAGCGCTTCCTTCGGCCCGAGCACCCGGGGTGAACCGACCTGCGATGGCGCGAGCGCCGGCGCTCCCGGCGGCGTGACCCCTGTCCCATCCGGCCCATGGCACGCGAGGCAGATTTCCTGGTAAATACGCGCGCCTTTCTCGATCAGCGCCAGCTCGGCCCGATCGTGCGTGCGCGGCTGCGCCTTGAGGTTCTTCCACGAATCGAGCCCGGCTTTCCAAAGCGATTGCGCCTGCGTGCGTGCCGCCCCATCCACGAGGCCGTGGAAGAGCGAGCCATCCTGCACCTGCTTCACCAGCGGCAATTCCTCGCGGCCATACAGCGCGGTGAGCGTGGCGAGCGTGATGATCGGGTTCGCCGGGTCCGCGCTCGCGATCTGCTGGATGATCTCCGTGGCTCCTGGCTCCGTGCTCCAGCCGAGAGAAAGCACGAGCTGGCGGCGCACCTCGGGGTCGGCATCCCGAGCCAGCGGCGCGAGGGTGGCGACGCCGCTCCCCAGCCGCAGCGCGGGCTCGTGCAGGCGGATCGCGGCCGCACGCAACCGATAGTCGCCGTCCTGCAGTTTGTCCAAGAGCAGCTCTGGCGTGAGGGCATCGAGTCCCTCCAGCGTCCAGAGCGCGTGCAGGCGGGCGAGGGAATTCGGGTGGCTGCGCGCCATCGCCCGCAACGCCGGCGTGACGGACTTGCCGCCTCGCAAGATGATCAGCCGCTGCGCCATATCGCGCTGCCAGCCGTTGGCGTGGCCGAGATGCGCCACGAGCTCGGCCGGGCTGGCGTCGAGCAAACGCGGCGGGGCGATGGGCTTCCGGCCTCCGTGTGAGATGCGGTAGATGCGTCCGCGATTTTTCACGAGATCCGCCCCCATGGCCCGGATGCGCTCGGCGAATGGCGGGCTCACCCACGGCGCGTCCTGGATCATGCCGCGATACATATCCACCACGTAGAGGCAGCCATCGGGACCGGTGTGCGTGGAGACGGGCCGGCAGTAGAAATCCTCCGACATGAAAAACTCCGCCTGCTCGTGCGCGTTGCGCAGCGACCGCCGGCCGTCGGCGCCGCGGGTCACCGTCGCGCGCCGGACCGCATGGCCGCAGGGTTCCGCCAGCATCAGGTTGCCATAACATTCGTCCGGCAAAGCGTCGCCGCGGTAGATCGAGAGGCCGCTGGCGCTGGTCCAGCTTTTCTCGCACACGTCGGCGCGATCGCCGATGGGCTGGGCGCGGTAGGTGAGTTGGAAGTCCGCATCGGTCTCCGGGCCGAGGCTAGGCCGCGCAAAGCGGGCCCACTTTTTCCGCTCGCCGATGAGGTTCCAGTAATACCACGGCTGGTTGAAGTTCCGCCCCGGGATGGAATTTTGCGAGTGGTACAACAGGCCCGTGTCGTCCATGCCCATGCCCCATTGGTTGAACTCCTCGAGGATGCGCTCGCTTTCCCACTTCCCGCGCGTGAAGCGGAAGCGATGCCCGCCTTGCGCAGTGTACAGCCAGTTGTCCAGATTCCACGTCAGCGCGCTGTCCTGATGCTCCACGCTCGCCGCGGCTGGTGGGCCTGGGTGGAGCACGGTCTTCTCGTCGGCCACGCCGTCCCCGTCCGTGTCGCGATAGGCTCGAATGCTCGTATCATCCGTCTCCTGCACGAGGATGCGTTCATCCAGCGCGAGAATCATTCGCGGCAGGAGCAGGTGATCCACAAAGACCGTGGCGCGATCCATGATGCCGTCGCCATCGGTATCGACCAGCCGCTTGATCCGACCGTTGCGGGACGTCTTCGTGCCCGTGCCCGCGGGGTCCTGCATATAGCTATTCATCTCCGCCACATACATCGCGCCGTTCCCATCCCACGCGACCCAGACAGGTTCCTGGATCATCGGTTCCGCCGCGACGACCTCCGCGCGAAAACCCGGCGGCAGATGCACGAGTTTCGCGGACTCCGCCGGGGAGAGCGGCTCGAAACGGATCGGCGCCGCGACCAGCGACAACGCGGCGCCCAAAAGAAGGAGCGCGTGGAGCTTCATCAGCGGGCAAGGCCGGCGACGGGCGGCGCGTCTGGAATAGGGATGCTCTTGCCGTGGTGGGCATTTACCAGCACCGCCTCGGTGTGAAAGATTTCCTGCGCGGTGATCGCGTTGTAGGCCTTGACCGCAACCTTCACCGATGAGCGCCCTTTGCCGAGCACCCTGGCTTCGGTCGTGATGATGTCGCCCTCGACCGCGCCACTGACGAAGTTGAACTCGCAGAAGACCTTGGTGACGAAAGTGCAGCCGGGAAAGGTGAGCGATGCCGCCACGTACGCAAGCTCGTCGGCATGGGCCATGATCGTTCCGCCGAAAAGGGTGCCCGCATGATTCAGATCCTGCGGGCGCACGACAAAATGCTTGGTGAAAGGCTGGCTCATCGTCGCTTCGCGTCGCGGGCTCCCTTCGATGAATACACCGGAGGCTGCCAGTCTTTGGGCAGCTTGCCCTGGGGCTTCACGCCGAGGGAACCGTCGAGGATGGGGTGATCCTCCGCTTTAAGCAGCGGGAGGTTGTCCGGGAGGTGCTGGAGTTTGAAATCCTTGTATTGAATCTTCATCGGAGGGCCGACATGGACCTGCACGGCGAGCACGCCCTCCAAGGCGCGGCCTTTCTCGTCCAGGTCGATCAAATCGGCCGTCAGGTGGCCATCGATCCAGTGCTGATGATGATTGGCGCGCACGAGCACGCGATACTCGTGCCATTCGTCGGGCGCGAATTTTCGGACGGGCATCTTGCCGACGATCCAGGGCTGGCCGTCCGGCGCGACAATGACTTTTTCGCCGGTGTGGGAGAGGATGCGGCGGCCTTTTTCCTCGTAGAGCATGCCGTTGTAGTCGGGGTTATCGGCGACGACATCGCACTGGTAGCCGGTGACGATATCAGGGCCAAGCTCGGGCGCCATCTTGCCGCGGTATTGCAAGCCGCTGTTGCCGCCGGGGGTGACTTTCACCATCACGCGGAGGTGGAAGTTCCGCACCTTCCCGCCGGTCCAGGTGATGAAGCGGTTCATCTTCAGCGAGCCATCGGTGACGCCGGTGAGGGCGCCATCCTGGACCGACCAGTATTGCGGATCGCCCTCCCAGCCCTCGAGGTTGCGGCCATTGAAGAGGTCCACAAAGCCGACCTTGTCCGGCGGAGCCGAAATGGTGGCATGCGAGAGGAGGAACGATGCGAGGAGGAGGAGGTATTTCATGGAGGGATGATTAGGGCGCCTATGCGCCAAGGCGGGAGCCCCAACGGAAATGTTGCACATTTTGGGACTGAAAAGTCTCATTTTGAGCGTTGGGAGGATCGCCGACGTTGGGTGGGCGCGGAATTTTGCGTTAGTATAAGTTTAGCTTTTTCGGAAATTTTGGAAATGAGTGCTTCAGGCGGCGCAGCAATTATTTGGGGACAGGGAGGGGATTTCGCGCCTGGAAATCGAGACGCTCGCAGCCCTGCCACGCGGAGCGCTTCGGCTCGGCGGCCGGCAGAGACGGGCCGGCGATGAGCGCCAGCAGCACGGTGAGCAGCGAGCGGAGCTTGGAGTTGGGAATTTCGGAAATAATGGAACGAGATGCGGGAGGCATGGCGGGAGGAGATTTCGGAAATTTAGAAAAGAAGGCTCGGGTGGGTTTTTGGACAGCTGGGAAGAGATGCGGGGTTTTTCGACGCTAGAGGGGGGATTTGGGGGTTTTTCGCGGGTCAGTTTTCGGACATATGAGACGAGATGCAGGATTGGCGGGGCCAAAAGGGTATTTCGGAAATTTCGGCAAGCGATGGTGAGGTTTTGTGCGAAAGAGCATAGGGGAGGAACTTTGAAAATAATGGAAAACGCGGTCGCGCGGCCCAAGATTGGTGGCGGCTTGCTCGCAGCGGATCGATGGGGCCCACCGGCAGAGCCGTAAGAGCCATTCCACAGGCGCGAAGCGAGCTGGCGCCGCGTTCCGAACGCACTAGAGGCAGACTATCAGACCGCGAGCACTTTCCCAATCTCGATTGAGCACTTTTTTGTATTTCTTTTTTGTAAACGGACACCCGCGGAGAGGGCTTGCGGCGGCACGAACCCCAGGATCGTGCAACGAGCATGAGCCTTGCGTTCGGGATAACGGATCTCGAATTCTGATTTCGGCATGATGATCGCGAACTGAAGGGTAGCAGGGAAGACCACATGTATCTCATCGACTGGATGGTCCGCGCCCAACAGTGTGCTGCCCGTCCCGGACCGGACGTTCCGCAACGGCGGCACGATGGGGCCTGCATCCGAACGGCACCACGACCTTTACTCCAGCAAAGGCTCCAACTTAAGCTCGGCCAGCGCATGGCGAGGGGTTTGGGCCGATTGCGAGTGGGGCTTGGGGACGCACTTGAAGGCGAATTTGCACTTCGCAGCGGGACGGCTTTGGGATGGCGATTTGTTTCAGACTTACGACGCAGCCCACGCAGGGCTTTGCCACATCGACTCTGCAGTCGCCTAACTTATGTTTGGAAGATCGTCGGCTGATCTTGCCTTGGGGCGGCTCGTGAAGCGGGGTAGATACTCGTCGAGACGCTCCGCAAAGTGTCGCAGGAAGAACATCGCCTCCTCGTCCTCGGCCGAGCGGACAATCTCTATCTCAAGTGGCGAGTGTCGGATAAGATCGAAAGCGGCAGAAATATCCCGTCGAATACGGTCGATGCGCTCAGAGCTACCCGCGGTCAGAGCTGAATAAAGCTGGGTGCCAAGCTCGTAAAGCCAAGGCTGTGAATCACGGAAAAAGCTGAATATGATAAGCAGTCCAACAGCGGATTGACGCCCTCTCCGGCGATGCATGGACCGGTGCAAAAGCTCATCGAGCATCATTGGATGGAAGCGGCCGCGCCTTCGTTTCTCAGGTGGCGTCTCCCGTGTGACGACTCTTTCCGGTAAATCCCGCACGAGAATCTTGACCTCCTCGAACATCTTGGCGACAGCGTTCTCATCCATTTTGGGAGCCGCGTGGGGCGTTTTAGCGCGCTTTTCCGCTAGTGCCTTGATCGTCTCCCGAAAAGCTTGCACTTGACGGCGAACGGCCTCTTCGCGGGGCGCCGCGTGCGGATTTCGTCGGATGAGCTGCAAAACGAGTTTGGTGAGCGAGTCTTCGTCGTCGGCGCAATTCTGAAACTGGGCGAATGGGCCACTGTTCGTCTTCTCTAATGGGACGCTAATCGCAAGCCCAAGAACTGTGGTATCGAGCTTTCCCTTGGCGACACCGGCTTCGTAAAGGATCCATGGTCGTTCCAAGCTATGGGTTGTCAGAAGTGCTACGACATCTGTTGCCTCAGCTAGTCTCGACATGATCGCGGCATACCACTCTGCGCCGAACTCGATTCCCGCAGTTCCCCTGCGGTCGGATGAACGAAAAGACTGCAAGACACCACCGCTCGCATCAGTCAGTAGGTTGCCGAAGGCCTCGGCTAGGTCCGCGTCGCGCGTGTCGTGGCTCACAAAGACAAGCGGCGAACTTGGCTTGATCCCGTTGCGAGATTCCGATGGCGTCGGCGTTGACTGTTCTGCTTTCTTTTTTCTGGTGGCCATATTTAGGAGATGGGCGGCACAAGGGCTGACATCCTATCGAGACACTTGGGGTTCTGGTCCGTTGACGACACATAATTCAGATCGACGAAGCAAGGGAATCCTTCATCTCGGGCGAAGCGCGGACAACGGTCTCGCGCGGTTTTGGGCTCACGTGAACCTCAGAGCACGGGAATGGCGAGCGCTTTGCGCTATTGGCAGGCGTGCCGGACGCGCACGCCCGGCATGACGGCGCTTGGGAGACTCGGGGACGCCTTTATGCCCGCGCGTTGGGCCGATTCGAGACTCGGGGGCGGCCGAAAAAGCCGCCGTCTTGGCGGTTTTGAGAGCGTTTGGCTCATCGGAATTCGGAAACAGCCGGATGGCGGACGTTTTTGGGCTGGACAGACTCGCTCGCGGACATTTAGCGATGGCGGCGTGCAATGCGGCATTCCCACCCGTCACGAGGCCTCTTGGCATGAAGCCTGTCAGTTGGGACGACGCCGGTCCGCGCGTCATTTTCGACAATCTGAGGCGTTCTTCACCGCCAACCCAACCTTTGAAGTCTCGACGCCGAAAGTGGAAGTGACGGCGGCGCGCGCTACCACGCTGCACACGGCGCTCTCCGGGGCGCGCAAGGGCGTGAATCTGGCGCTGGATAAATCGAAGGGGAAGTTCCTGCTGCGTGAGCCGCTGGAGGCGCAGTTTCGCCATCGCTACCGCGCGGTGGTGCACGAGCTCGGTGGCCTGCTCGATGACGAGGATTCGCGCTGGTATCAGTTTGGCCTCAATCGCCCGGCCGATCCGGCCACGCCCGGCGTGCCGTTCAGCGTGCAGGCGAGCGCGATCGGCGGCGGCAAAATCCTCGCGCAAATCTCCGGCGCCCGCCGCGCCCGCTCGTTCAACTACTCCGCCAGATCGTGGGCACAGATACAGACCCGGTGAAAGTAGAGAACACTGAAGGCACCCAGCAGCTCATCGAAGCACTGCCCGTCGGCGTGACGGTACAGGTGACCGTGACTGGCGTGAATGACGCGGGTGAAGGCCCGGCGAGTGATCCGATCAGCGTGGTGGTGACGTGAGGGGGGAAGTACGGCGGAAGAATCAAGCCGCGAAATTATCGACCTGACGCCACCGAGCTTGGCTCCGCAGATCATGCAGAACGAGATTGAGATTGTTCGCGAGGGACCTGGGTTGTTTGGGCGCGCCGCTGAAAATGGCCCCATCGTCCTCGGAGGTTTGGCATTGCTCCTTCTCGCAGGAGCGCTCCTCCTCTTGTGGTTGTTAATGACGCTATGCCGTCGCCGCCGGCATCCGATTCTCGGTACGACAGCAGTCTGTCTGGCGTTCATCGGCTATCTCGCCTATGACTGGCGCCACCTCAAGTTGAACCTATCCATGCGAAACCCGGACGCAGTTCGGCGCGAATGTATTGAGCTCATCAAGCGAGTGGAGGAGGAGTCCTCGATTCTGCGTCTATCCGGGTCAGAGATTCCCCCGTCGATCGCCCGCCTCGGGGCAACATCTGTAGGTGCGAACTTCGATGTCGTGGGAATTTCCCTTATCTCCGGTGACTGGGGCTCCAAATGGGGCTTTCTTTACGATCCCAAAAGGGTCGGTTCAGAAAATGATCGGCTGGAAGATATCAGGGGGACTTGGTATCGCGACTTTTACGAATATAGAGTGATGGGGGAATAGACACATCGAAGCGACGGGTGGAAAGCCGTTGCCACGGCTTTAGGCGACTCTCGGCCAACCACCGTCCACCCGATTCCCCTCCGCCACCTCGGCCTTCGACCCTCCTTGGGGTCGCTCGTAATCGCGACGGTCGGCGTGACCGGCGTCCTCGATGATTTCGAGGACCTTCGGCGGCAGCTTTTCCGGTTCGCGCTGGAACCAAGAAAGCCGTGAGTATCGACCAGGTATTTCACTCCATGTACTCACGGAAGTCTTCGAGCGGGGCGTCGAAGTCTGCCGCCATCCAGAAGCGATCCGGCAAGCCTTTCCAGAGTCCGGCTTTCGCGCGCGGCCGCACCTGGGGCACCGGTTCCAATTCGGCTTTGATGCGGATGGGCAGATTGCTCCACGCGGCCGGCACGGGGAGATGGAGGGTGCCATCCGCATCAGGCTTGAGGATCGCGGTAATGGTGCTCATTTGCGTTGAAGGTACGGGGCTTGACGGGAAAAGAAAAGCACTCGCGGCGGTTTTGATTTACCGCCGTAAAAACGCTGGAAGCGCTGTACGAGACTGAGTCGCAGCGCGCGGAAACTACGCCGGTTGCAGATGGGCTGCAACCTTACGCGCGCCGGGGCGCTATTGCTGGGCGTGAGCACTTTTTGTACTTCTTTTTTAGCGGAGCGGAAACTCGCACAGGGGCCTTGCGGCGTCAGAAACCCATAGATAGTGCGACAAGGATGAGTGCTACGGTCGAGGTACGGCCCTTTGGACGCTGCACGCCATGGACCGGACGTTCCGTCGGCGCGACGGCAAGTATCACCGTCACCAGAGTTAACGACGCGGGCGAGGTACGGCAAGCGATCCGATCAGCCTCGTGGTGACGTAAGGGAGGGGAGGTGCGAGAAGTGGCGCATGACTCCGCTTGCCGCTTTTGCCGGAACATCGATCGGGCTCGTCGTGCTCGGTGTGGTTGTCGCACTCTTCGGAGCTGGGCTTTACACTCTCGATCGCCGTTTCGACCCGCTGCGGCATCTGAAGCAGTTCCGCGTTCAGCGAGCGCCGGGCCTGCAGTTTCACCGGATCACGTATGCCACGATTGGCGACACGCCGAAGTACCCGGCAGCGTACACTAATTCTCTCTCCTTCGCCCTCAATGCAGACTGGGTTTACCTCCGCCGCAGTCGCATCCCCTTTTTCCCAAGGATCTGGCGCATGCCCCGAGCAATGGTTCGCGTTTGCGAGCATCCCGAATGGAATGTCCGCATCGCTTCCAACCCACCGTTGGGCGCAAATCTTGGTCCCGACTTTCCGGCTGCCTTCCGGGCGAGTTGATCAATCGACGGGGCTTGAGATCTCGCTCCGCGGTCGAGGTCGCGAGCGGCCTCAAGGAGAGGGCGACGGCCTCGTCGCCCACGCGGCGACAGCCGCGCGCGGACGTCGCTCTCACGTGCGCGCAGTTTGGGAGCGGCGTTTTGGGAAGCCGTTGCCACGGCTCTGGGCGACGAGGCCTTCGCCCCTCCTTGGGGTCGCTCGTGATGGCGACGGTTGGCGTGACCGGCTCCTACTTAGCCAGCGAAACGCAGATCAGCTCCTTATCGTTGCGGGCGTAGGTGCAGCGATTGGCGAAGGCGGGGTGCGACCAGACTACGCGGCGGCGGGGATCGTCGTTGGTCGGGGCGAGCAACTGGGTGCGGCCGATCTCTTCGTAGCCCTTGGGCGTGAGCCGGGCGATGATCAACTCGCCGTGCTCGTTGCAGAGGAAGAAGCGGCCGCCCTGTTTTATGAGGAAAGCATTGGCCCAGCGGACGGGCTTGTTGGCGGTGGTCGCGGCGAAGGTTTCCCAGAGGCGCTCGCCGGTTTCGGCTTTGAGGCAGCGGAGCTGTCCGTAGCTGCAGACGCCGTAGATGTGGCCATCTTCCAGGAAGGGCGTGGACATGATGCTATTGAGCGCGTCTGTCTCTTTCTCGCTGGCTTTCTTGCTCTGCCAGAGCTTGGTGGCGGCGGGGCGATCGGGCGCCAGGCGCATCATGAGCGAGCCGTTGTAAAAGGCGGTGATGAAGAGCAAATCGCCCAGCTTCCGCGGCGTGGCGAGGGAGAGCCCCGAGCGCGACGGCGCCGGCTCGGACCAGTAGAGCTGGCCGGTGGCGGGATCGAGCGAATTGAGCGCCTCCGGATGCCAGACGATTAACTGCCGTTTCCCGCCCGCCTCGAAAATCATGGGCGGGCAATACCCCGGCTCGCGCGCGCTGAGCGCCCGCCAGAGCTCTTTGCCGGTATCCTTGTCGAAGGCCACGGCCACGCTGCCCTGGCCGCCGGCGAGGCAGATGAGCCTTTGCCCATCGAGCAGCGGATGGCCGGCGAACCCCCAGGTGGGCGTGGCCACGGCGAAGTCTTTCTTGAAATCACGCGACCAGAGCAGCGCGCCGGTGGCGGCCTCCAGGCAGAGGAGGTTTCCCTCCGCGCCGAGCGCGTACACTTTCCCGCCGCCCACGGTGGGCGTGGCGCGCGGGCCGGCGGCGTAGCTGATCGTGTAGGGGCACGGGTACTCGTGCGCCCAGAGCAGCTTGCCGTTCGCCGCATCGAAACAGAGCACCCGCTCGGTGCCCGGGACTTGCCCGCGCTGGAAGGCATCGCCCGGGTTTGCCGCGTCCTTGGGCATTTGCCGATCCATCAAGTAGACGCGGCCATCGGCCACGGCGGGGCCGGAATAACCCGCGCCCACCGGCACGCGCCAGTTCACCGCCGGCCCGTGCTCGGGAAACTTTTCCAGAATGCCGGTCTCGCGCCAAACCGCATCGCGCTGCGGCCCCAGCCACTGCGGCCAATCATCCGCGTGCGCGGGTAAGAGGGCCAGACTCGCGGCGAGAAACAGCCAGCTCGTTTTCATGGGCCAATTCAATACCCTTCGCGCCGACTCGGCACCACTCCGAAAGGGGCGACCGTTTCGGAAGCCGCCGGCAATCGAGCAAACGGATTGACCTTTCGCGGTGCGCCACCGTGATGGAAGAACTCGCCCGGGCCGCGACTGGTCCGTGGCTGGCGAGAGCATTGAATGCCTCTACTCATCCCGCTGCTGTTGACGCTGCTCCTCGCGCTGATCGCGCTGAGCCTGCCGTTCTCGTTCATTCGGCGATATCGCAGCGGAACCGCGCGGAGAATTGCCCGGCCGTGGGTGGCGGCAGTGAACGCGATCGGCATGGCCTTCTCGGCCGTGCTCTTCCTTGCGACGGCGGCGCTCAGCTCGGCGTGGGTTCCGATGGCGTTCCGCTACAGCCTCGGCGGAATGGTGGGAGGACTCGCCTTGGGTTGCCTCGGCATCGCTCTCACCCACTGGGCTTCGGGGCCAGAATCGCTCTTCTACACTCCGAATCGCTGGCTGGTGCTCTCGATAACCCTGGGCGTGGCCCTGCGGCTTTGCTTCGGTTTCTGGCGAGCGTGGAATGCGTGGCACACCGCGCCCGCGGAACACTCATGGCTGGCGAGTCCGGAGTCGCAGGCTCGATGGGAGCGGGCGCTGTCGTGCTCGGCTACTATCTCGCATTCTGGTTGGGCGTTTGGCGACGTGCCGCCGGTTACCAAAGACCCGTGAGGAACTAACCCTCCCTCGGACTCGGCCCGGAATGGAACAAGCCCAGGCGCCAGACACAAAAGACGAGCAAGAGCGGAGGGAATATTCCGAGAAGTGAAAGCAGCCAGGGAATTGAAGTGGGAGAGCCCGGTCGCACCGCAGCCGCCCGAACGGCCTCGGTGGCGTCGGGTAACTCTGAAAAGGGCGGGATGACGAAGAAGTCCTGCGCCAGCCGCCGGTATTGTCGTTCGGTTGGGTGAGGGTCGACTACCAACTGGCGCCAGTGGCCGCGTTCGTCGCGAACAGCCAGTTCCGAGAAGTTGATGTCGTCCCAGTTGTATATGAAGCGCCGAACCTCGTTGGGAGAAAGACGAAAGTCCGAGTTAGTCGAAGGCGGGATTGAGAAGTGTGATGAGCGAGAAAGTGGAAGGCGATCCCTGTATCCTTCTCTGCCGACCGTGCCGATCGGAGTGACGTAGATGATCTCACCCGCGCTATTGCGGACACTGAAGCCGGTCCAGAAGTTCATGATCATCGGACTCGCGATGTAGACCACCGTCCACCCGGTGACGCAGCTCATCGGCATGCCGACAATGGCGACGATGAGCAGGGTCCGTAGAACGAGTCGATTCACACGAACCCCTGAGGAAGTTCTAAGATCCTATTGAGCCGAGGGGGCGGCCAGCAGGCGCTTCGCTTCCTCCGCGCCGATCTCGTGGACGAAGATATTGCGCCAGCGAATTTCGCCGCCGTGGGTCTGGAGCATGATCGGGCCTTTGGCGGGCAGCGGTTTGGTGCGGTCCCAGAAGTTTTCCATCACCGCGCCATCGACGACCAGTTTGCCATTGAGCCACACCCAAGTGTGGGCGCCGATTTGCCGGATGCGAAAGGCGTTCCATTCGCCAAATGGTTTGTCGGCCACCACGAGCGGATCGCGGCCGGGAGTCTTCGGCGTGTTATTGAAAAGCCCGCCGGAGCCTTTGTTTGGATTGCGGTCGGGCTTGTCTGGCACGCTCGGTTGCGTGATGTCCCAGATTTGCACCTGCGGAGTGCCGCGCAGGTAGATGCCGCTATCGGCGTGCGGCACGGTTTTGTATTCGATGAGGAGCTCGATGTCGCCAAACTCCACCTCCGTGGTGGCATAGGGGCCGGTGCCAACATTGACCAGCTCGCCATTTTCCACGCGCCAATGCTTCGCGAATTCCTCGCGCTGCTGCTTCAGGCTGGCCTCGCGCTTTTCGCCCACGAGTTTTACCACGCTGTGCGGGTTCAGGCCGTACCAGCCGCTCAAGTCCTGGCCATTGAAGATCGCGCGGAAACCCTTTGGCGGCGCGGGCTCGGCGGCATTGAGCGGTGTGAGGAGGAGGGTTCCGAGGAGAAGGAGGATCGTGGATTTCATGGGGGTGGAATTCGTGGGCGCAGCGGTCACTTCAATTTCGACTCAATCGTGGCCGTGAGCGAGAATCAACCGCCATGAATCCGCCGTCATTAGCCCTTTTGATCATCGCTGCGCTTTTCGGGATCCAACTTGCCGGCGTTCCGTCGCACGCCGGCGAACCGGCGAAGGGCGCGACGAAGCAGGTCGATTTGGGTAGCGGCGTGACGCTGGAAGTCGTTTACCTCCCTCCCGGCGAATTCATGATGGGCAGCACGCCGGAAGAGCGGGCCTGGGCCACCGGGATCGAAGGCGGCGCCACGCCGGGGACGACGCGGGAGAAGCCGGAAGGCGACCCGCGATTGACGAAGATCAAGCAGGGCTTCTGGATGGCGCGAACGGAGGTCAGTGTGGGCCAGTTCCGGCGCTTCATCGAAGACAGCGGCTATGTCACCGACGCTGAGAAACCCGGCGGAGAAACGCAGTGTTTTGATCCCGAATGGGATGGCTATAACCTGACGACCAAAGTGGTCAACCCGTGGAAACCAATGCCCGGCAAGAGCTGGCGCGACCCGAACTTTGCCTCCCCGGTTCGGGACGTCCATCCGGTCGTGTGTGTGAGCTGGAATGACGGGCGGGCGTTCTGCAAGTGGTTGACGAAGCGGGAGCGCGAGGCCGGCCGGTTGCCGGAGGGCTTGGAGTACCGGCTGCCGACCGAAGCCGAATGGGAGTATGCATGCCGGGGTGGCCGCCCGCGCGCGTTTTTTTGGTGGGGCGACGAGATCGAGGAGGGCGAGGGGAGACTGAACATCTCCGCCATCGATTTCTTGCCGGGCCGAAAGAAAACGTGGCCGCTGGCGAAGGCGCCGTGGAGCGATGGATTTGCGTTCGTGTCGCCCGTGGACCATTACGGCGAAAAGGGGCGCAATGGATTTGGCCTGGCCGATACGTGCGGCGGGGTGTGGGAGATCGTGCTGGATCACTTCGACCCGCAAGGCGCGCATGAGGAGCCGTTTTTCGTCACCGCGAATCCCCACCCAGTCTGTCGCGGCGGCAATTACTTCGATGTGCCCGGCAATGCTCGCTGCGCCGTGCGCCTGGGTCTTCGCGGCCCCGCGTACTCCGACTCCCGCGATGGTTTCCGGATCTGTCTGGGGCCTCGCGTGGCGATGGAGTAGCTCACTTCTCCACCGGAACGAGCTGGATAGAGTCCAGAATCACGAAGCCTTCGGTTTCCGTGTTGCTGATGGTGATCGTGGATTCTGCGCCGGCGGAGAGTTCCACGATCCCGGCGCTGCGGAAGGCTTCGTTGCGTGGAAGCGGTTGCGTTTGGTCGAAGTGCAGGCGGGTGGCGGGGGCGGGGCCGGATTGGACGACGATCGGGACTTTGGCGGCGCGGGTTTCGTGGGGGGAGTAGGCGACGCGGAGATCGTAGCGGCCGGAGGCGGGCGCGTGGAAGCGGAAGACGGCGATGGAGCGGCCATCGCCGCGGCGCTCATCGTGCAGGTAGCCGCGGCCGATGTGAGGCTTGAAGTTGGAGGAGTGGTCCCAGGCGCCCTTCAGCTCCGCTTGTTCGTCGTCGAGCACGATGCCGGGAAGGCTCTTCGGATCGAGGCCGGTGGCGGCGGCCGGCGTGGCGGGGAGCGGCGGGAGCGCGGGAATCTCCAGCACCTGGCGCTGGGCGAGGAGGCGCTCGCGCAAGACGGGGTAGGGGAGCTTTTGCACGGCCACGCCTTCCCTGGCCGCGAGGGCGCCGGCGATGCCAGCGCTTTGGCCGAGGATCATCCACGTGGGCTCGACGCGGATGGAAGAGATGGCCACGTGCGTGCAGGAGAGGGCCACGGGCACGAGCAGATTCGCCGCCTCCTCCGGTCGCGGCAGGATGCTGCGATAAGGGATGTGGTAAGGGTAGCCGTGCCGGCGCCCGGCGATGCGCACGGGGAAAATGGTGCCTTCATTGATCACGCCGCCATCCTTCAGCGCCACGCGCTGGCAATCGTGCGAATCGATCGGAAAAGAGGAGATGGCGATCGCATCCTCCTTGGCCGGTTCGTCGATGATGTCCTTTTGGCTTACGACGTAGAGGCCTTTCATGCGGCGGCCTTCGCGTACGTAGAGCTGCGGCGACCAGTGGCCGGCGCCGGTGAATTCATCGCGGCAGAGCCCGTACTCGGCAAGCTCCTGGCGGAAGTGCTCGGGCACGCCGGGATCGGTGGTGAGGAAGTGGTACAGCTCCAACGTATATTGTTTGTGCGCTTCCCAGATTTTCTGACGGCCGGCTTCATCCGCCTCGCTCCAGCCATTGCAGCCGCCGACGAGCCCCATGGAAAACTGCGCGCCGATCCCATTGTTTGCGTCGACCTTGCCTCCGGGCAGTGGGTACAGATCCCACAACATGCGGGAGCGTTTATCGGTAGCATAATAGCGACGGATGGCTTCGAAGCGGGCCGGATCGTATTTGACCGGCGCGGGAAAGGGCACGCGATTGCCCGCCTCTTTGGTGAGACAGAGGCGAAAGCTATAGACCATCACATTCTTGTCGCTTTCGGTTTCGGGTCCCGCATCGGCGGTGGTAAGCAGGGGCAGGAGCCGGCCCGCGGAATCGAAGCCCGAGAAGTCCATGCGCGGCTTCGGGTACTGCTTGCCCGCCCACGATTCGCCGAACTCCGCGCGCCCTTCGCGCCCAATGGTCCAGCTCACGCCAGCGGCGGCGAGCAGATCGCCTTCGTAAGTGGCATCGATGAAGACCTTGGCGCGAAACTCGCCGCCGCTGGTCTTCAACGCCACGAGGCGGGCGCCGTCCTTGCGCACCGATTTCAACACCTGCCCCGGGAGCACGGGCACCTTGGCCTCCGCCAGCATGGCGCGGGTCACGCGCATCGCCACATGCGGCTCGTAAGTCCACTTTGCGTGATCCTTCGTGCTCACCTGGTAGGGCAGCGTGATCCCGCGTGAGGCGTAGTCCTGCTCGATCCGCGCGTGCCATTCGTCAAAAAGGCCGAGCACCGTGCTGCGGATGGTTTGATTCGAATCGCTGAAACTCAGCCCGCCGGTATTCACCCCGCCCACGTGCGCGGTCGGCTCCAACAGCAGCACGCTGGCCTTTTCCCGCGCCGCCGCGATGGCCGCGCAGAAGCCGCCGGGCGTGGCGCCATAGACGATCACATCGGCCTCCTGCTGGGCGCGAAGCGGGTGGGCAAAGGCGAGCAGGAGAAACAGCGCGGTCGCGCCCCGGCGGGCTGGAAATAAGGAGAACATGGACCGGCCAAGGTGATCGCAAACCGCGGCCGAGCGCAACCCGGCGCAGCTTGGCTTGGCTAGAGCGGGTTCTTGCTCGGCTTGACGCGTCGGCCGGAACTATCCATCGGAATCATCCATGATTTCCCTCTTGAAACGTTCGCTCGGGTTGCTCACCGCAAGTCTAACCGCGCTCGGCCAGACTGAGAAACCCGTGGCTGCGAAATCCGTGGCGCCGCAGGTGCCCGCGGAGTGGAAGGCCGGCGTGGCGAGCGTGGTCGTGACTCCTGAAAAATTTCTGTTCATGGCGGGTTATGCGGCGCGCAAGAAACCGGCGGAGGGCAAGGTGCAGGAGCTATTCGCCAAGGCGCTGGCGCTCGAGGATGCGCAGGGCCACCGGCTCGTGATCGTCACGAGCGATCTCATCGGCATCGCGCAACCGGTGCGATGGGCCGTGGCGGAGCGCGTGCGGAAGGCGCACGGCCTCGGACCCGAAGCGCTGCTCATGAATGCCTCGCACACGCACTGCGGACCTTCGATGCGGTCGAGCCCGGTGGCGGAAGAGGACCTGGCGAATCCGCGCATTCGCGACTCCTACGAATACACCGAGGCGCTGAAGGAGAAGCTCGTGGCGCTCATCGGCGAGGCGCTGGCGGCGATGCAACCGGCCCGGCTGACGTGGAACAAGGCGCGGTGCGGCTTCGCGATGAATCGGCGACGCGACTACACGCTGCCGGACGATCATCCGAACGCGAAGAAGGCGCCGAATCCCGATGGCCCCGTGGACCACGAGGTGCCCGCGCTGCGAGTCGAGGCCGCGGACGGCACCTTGCGCGCGGTCTTGTTTGGATACGCCTGCCACAATACCTCGCTCGGCTTTTACAACTGGTGCGGCGACTACGCGGGCTACGCCCAGGAATATCTGCAACAGCATCGGCCCGGTTTTACCGCGCTATTCCTCATGGGTTGCGGCGGCGACCAGAATCCGTATCCGCGGCGTTCCGAAGTGGTGCCGGGAATTGCCGACCTCGAGCTCGCCCAGCAACACGGACGCTCGCTGGCGAATGCGGTCGAGGTGGCCGTGACGGCGAATCCAAAACCGGTGGCTGGTCCGCTCCGCGCGGCCTATGAGGAAGTCGAGCTCGCTTACGCCAATCCATCGCGGCGCGCGCACTTGTATCCCGTGCAAGTGATCCGGCTCGGCAAGGATCTTACTTTCATCGCGCTCGGGAGCGAGGTGGTGGTCGATTACTCGCTGCGCTTCAAACGCGAGCTCGCGGGGCCGGCGGGCATCTGGGTGGCCGGTTATTCGAACGACTACACGGGTTACATGCCGAGCCTGCGGGTGCTCAAGGAGGGCGGCTACGAGGCCGCGGCCGGCTGGGCCGAGGATGTGGAGGAGCGCATCGCGAAGAAAGTCCACGAGCTGCACGCGCGAGTTTCGCGGGAGGGCGGCAAATGAAACCTTCGCGCATCTCACACCACCTCGATTAAACCCTTAGCGAGGCACGGAAGGCCCGGCCGCTATAATAGGACTGCGCACCGTTGTGATAGACGAAGACCCGGCCGAAGCGGCGATCGCCAAAGATGGCGCCGCCGAGTTTTCTGATCTCTGCGGGCGTTTTTACCCAGGTCGACGACTTCGTATCAAACTCTCCTAGCTTCTGCAGCTCTCGATATTGTTCCTCCGTCAAAAGCTCGACGCCCATCTCCGCCGCCATATCGATCGCGGTATTCTTGGGTTTATGTTCTTTCCTGGAATCCAGTCCTGCACGGTCGTAGCAAATACTGGTGCGGCCTTTGGGACTTTCCGCGGAGCAATCGAAAAAGATGTATTCGCCGGTCTGATTGTCATGCCCAACCACATCCGGTTCACCGCCGGTTCTTTCCATTTCGTGGAGTGACCACATTTTCCCCGGATTAGCTTCCAGCTTTGCCTGGACTTTAGCCCATGCGAGACCTGCATGGCGGCCCATGTTTTTTTCGAAGCGGTTCCTCAGTGCTTTCAGAATTTCGCCGTGCTGTTCGGATGATAATTGCTTTTGGGTTTCAGCGGCTTTCATGGATGTTACTTTTCATAAAGGAACGCGCCGGGCCAACGCCAGCCTCTCCGTTTCCTCACGTCCCGGCGGGAAATCGCGAGCCCGCCGATTTACCCGCCGAAGATGTTCCCCCTGCGGACTCCAACTCCGCGGCAAGCGCGGGGGCTCCGGACAAGCGGGGACCAAAACTAAGCGGCGCCCTTGCCCCGGAGCGAATTGGAAGTTAGTTTCGCGAGATGAACGCAGCTGCCGTCATCCATGAGATCAAACTGCTGCCGCCTGCCGAGCAGGAGCAGGTCGTGGAGTTCGTGCATACCCTGAAGACTCGACGGCCGTGGAGCGGCGAGAAGCTGACGGAGTTCGAAAAGATGATGATGGAGACAAACGATCCGGCGGAGGCGCAGCGCTTGAAGGAACAGATCGTCGCGGGCTTTTATGGGGACCGGCCGGATGCCTAAAGTCCGGCGGCGCAACGTGCCTCGCGCCCTTGTGGCGCACCTGGAAGATCGGGTGCGTGATCGAGAGATCCCGATTGGGCAGCTCCAGTTGCTTTCGGAATGGCTCGACGGCGAACCCGAAGTGCCCGCCGGGAAATGGTTTAAGCGTTTTCCCGGAATGATCGCCTGCGGAGAGGGCGAACTCGTGAAGACGTTTCTTCGGATCGGCCAAGTGCCGGAAGGTGCGGATATTCCATAGCGTTCCCGGCTCCTGCCGCACTCATCGGGCCACTGCCTTCAAAAGAATCCCCGCGATCACCGGAATGATGAAGATAAGAGCCGAAACGATGAAACGGCGGCGATAGACACGGCCCTGCGGTGTGAGTAGTGAAGCGTCGAAAATGAAGAAGGGCCTTAAACGGAGCGTGCCCAGGATCGTGGTGGGCCATTTTTCTGACTCAGAGTCAACAGTGCAGCGAGAAGCGCGAAACAGATAATAGAGGGTCACGGCCCACGCAAAAAAAAGCCCAAGCATCACCAGTACGGTGAGGATGGCGGGTAGTCCTTGGAATTCCTGGTTCATCATCCCGAGATGTGGTAGCCCTTTTGGACCCTCTCACGCCCGGCGGATCTTCGCCAGCAGCGCCGCGCTTTCGCTCCACGCAACTTCGTGCGGCAGGCGCTGGCTGGTGGCGGCGAGGGCGGCGGTGGCGCCGGCGGCTTCGCCCATGGCGACGGCGTTGCCGGTGACGCGGTAGCTGGAGTGGGAGATGAAGTCGCCGCTGATGCAGCGGCCGGCCATCATGAGGCCGTCGACGTCCTTGGCGATGAGCGCGCGCAGTGGGATGTCGTAGGGCTTCACTTTGATGTCGTTGGTGTGAATGGCGGCCCGTGCGTTGGTTGTGCTCGGCGCTGGTGGCGTGGACGTCGACGCCGAAGGTCACGCGGGCCACGGCGTCGTCGTAGCGCGCGCCTTTGATGAGATCTTCCTTTCGCACGGTGAAGCGGCCGGCGATGCGGCGGCCGTCGCGCACGCCGATCTGCTCGGCGGTGGCGACGATCTGGATGCCTTCCCACGGGCCGCCGAGGCTGCGCAGGCCGGCGACCATCTTGTTCATCTCGGCGCGGGCGCGCACGGTGGCGGCGGTGATCTCGGCGGCGTCCCACGGCTTGATGCCGTATTCGTGGTTCAGCATCGCGAAGAGGAGATTGCCGCGCACGTGCCAGAGCGTGGAGCCGGCATAGGAGGGGAAGTGGCCGGTGCTGGCGATGGCGTCCTTGATGCGCTTTTTCTTTTCGCCGTCGGCGTTTTCGCCGGGCTTGGGCGTGCCGAAGCGGACGAATTCGCGCAGGGCCTCGGCGTCCTTCACGACGAGCAGCGCGTTGAGCGACATGGGCTGGCAGGGGCAATCCGCCGCTTCGCCGATCTCGAAGGCGCAGCCGGCCTGCGCGCCGAGATCGCCGTCGCCGGTGGTGTCGATGAAGACCGGGGCGCGCCAGGCCTGCCGGCCGGATTTCGACTCGGTGACGATGGTGGTGAGCCGGCGGCCATCGCGAAAGGCGGCGGCGACGCGGGTGTGGAACTGGAACTTCACGCCCGCCTCGACGCAGAGCTCCTCGAGCAGGAGCTTCAGCGCCTCGGGGTCGTAGCAGAAGCGGCTGGTGCTTTGGGAATTGGCGCGGGCATCGCGCTGATCGAGTTTTTCGCGCAGCTCCTTGGCGAAGCCGGGCTTGTTGAAATCGAGGAAGTAGCCGAGCAGGCCGGCCGTCCAGACGCCGCCGAGACAGCCGCGCCACTCAAAGAGCCGCACCCGGGCGCCGGCGCGCGCCGCGGTGATCGCGGCGGTGACTCCGGCAGGCCCGGCGCCGCAGACGATGACATCGGTATCGGCGATCATCGGCAGCTCGCGCGCAGCCTCGGCGAAGCGGTCGGCGCTTACGGTCACCGGCTTGGCGTCGTCAGCGCGCAACGCATGCGGCGCGGCGACAGCGCCGAGCGCGGCGGCGCGGAGGAAGTGGCGGCGGGTGAGGGGAGTGGGGCGGGCGTGGGGGTTCATGGAGACGGTCGTAGCTAGGGTGCAACCTTGACTTGGTAAAACATCTGAGTGCCAGTCGCATTGGTGTCAGTGAAGGTGAGAATGCTGTTGGCTCCGGCGCGCGCGGCGCCGACGGGCGCCCACGTGCCGCCGAGGGTGTCTGCGCGTTCCAATTGGTAACTGTGGCCCGCGTATCCCTGGACGGTGAGGGTGAAGGTGGCGCCGGTTTTGTCCATCGTTTCCACTCGAATATCTCTCGAATCGAGCACGATGCCGTTGTTGACAAGGTTTGCCGGCAGCGTTTGCGCGCCCGTCATGATGTCGAGCACACCGTTGTTTACGAAGGCGCCGGAGACAGCGGAAGCAGCGCCACCGGTCAAGCGAACGGTGCCGTGGTTAGTCAGGTTGCCGGTGACCGCGAACGTGCCGCTGCCCACATCGACGACGCCGCCCGCCTGCACGGTGAGTGGTCCGGTAATGGTTCCACTCCCGGATAGCGTTCCGCCGTCCGCGACGATGACCCCGGAACCCGCGAGGAGCGCGCCGCCGGCGAGCCGGAGCGTGCCTTTTCCGGAGGCGCCTCCGACGGTGACCGTTTCCTGCACCTGGAGCCAGCCCGCGTTGAGGCGCAACTCCGCGGGGAGGGATTGGCCGGCGATCGTGACGGCACGGGCGTGCTGGCCGACGGAATCGACTGTGGTGGTTCCGCTGCTGATCAGGACGGAATCGTAGCGCGAGGGCTGCCAGTTCAGCGCCCAGTTCGTCGCCAACTCGTAGCGCCCGCCGCCGGCCGCGAAGGCGAGCGTCTTCGGGGCGGGGAAAGCGGCCAGATCGTTGAGATACTCTTCGAGATTGCTGTATCCGTCGCCGTCGAAATCGCCGTTATGGTCCGCGACGTTGGGATTGAGGCCATGATCGAGCTCCCAGGAGTTGGCCATTCCATCGCCATCGGTATCAAACCCGGCGGGCCGGGTGACGAGCGGGAAGAGCGGCAGCCCATCGAAAATCCGAACCTGCTCGCCGCCGCCGGCCACGGCCGGCTCTTGATACACCGGCCCGTTCGTGGTGGCGGGATATTCGTAGCCCACGAGGCTGGACACTTCGAGGCCGGACTTGATCACTTTGCCTGCCTTCGTGCGTACTTCGTGCACGATGCGCGCCTCGAGGGCAGTGCGGTTCCACCAGAAGGTTCCGGCATGATTCAGCACCGAGTCGTACGCGCTCGCCGCCGATTGGAGGTAGCCGGGGTCGACCGCGAAGGGCGTGGGCGCAGTCGCAATCGAGCCGGAGAATTGCGTGTCGGCGCTCGTAAAGCTGAAGGCGCGGCCGTTGAGCGCGCTGCTGTTGTTCATGTCCACCACGTTGCCGGCGGAATAGACGCGCGTGTTCGTGCCTGTGCCGAAGAACACGGGATCGGTGCTTAGCGTATTCGGCCCGGCGACGAAAAAGTTGTTGAGGAAATTCGCGCGCGCGGGTTTGCCACCCACGTCGTAACACGCCCGCCCGCTCCAGTTGTAAATGAGGTTATTGCTAACGTTGTTCAGCGAGCCCTCGTTGGCGCCGCCGAGGACGACTCCATTGCCGTCGTTGCCGATGCGCGGATTGCGGGTGCGCATGTCGCTGTAGAGATTGTGGTGCAAGCTCAACGGCGCGTCGGCCACTTCGCTGGCCAGCAGGGAACCCATGGCATGCGCGGTGCCGTCGGTGAGCACATAGTTCAGCCCCTCGGCGATGATGGAATATTGGACCGTGGTGTTGGCCGCCGCGTCGGTGGCCGAAAGACCCTCGTCGTCCGCGTAGCCCGCCGACACATGATCGACGATCGAATTCGTCGTCTGCAACGAGAGGCCATCGTTCGTTGAATTGCCCGGGCTCTTCTTATCCGGCCCCGGCCGGAACGCCAGGTTGCGAACGACCATATTGTTGCCGGTCAGCTTCGTGCCCTGGCCGATGATGGTGATGCCTGGATGCGGCGCCGTTTGGCCGGCAATCGTGATATTGTTCGCGCCCGAGCGAAGCCAAATGAGCGAGCCCGCATCGCCGGCTTGCGAGGAGCGAAGCTGTATCGTGCCGCCGACGTCGAAGACCACGGTGCGCCCGCCTGGCGGCGCGGTGGTGAGCGCCTGCCGGAGCGAACCCGCCGGCGGCGTCACACGATCGTCGTCGAGTGTCGTCACGTGGAAGACATCGCCGCCGCGCCCGCCGCTCGCGGTGGCCCCCGGACCCTCGGCGCCCGGAAACGCCGGAATGGGCAACACCCCCACCACGACCAAGGCGGCCGCGCTGCTCGTGACGCTCCCCGCGCCATTGGAGATGTGCACGGTGTAGTTACCGGAGTCCCCCGCGGCTGCCGCCGAAATCGTATAGGAGGAAGAGGTCGCCCCGCCAATCGGGGTCCCGTTCTTCGACCACTGATAACTCAAGGTTCCGGCACCCGTTGCGACCACGGCAAAGGTCGCGCTCGCGCCCGAGAGGACCGTGCGGCTCACGGGCTGCGAGGTGATCGCGGGCGCGCCGCTGATCGTCAGGACGGCGCTCGCGCTGGTCGCGGTGCCGTAGGAGTTCGTGACGACGACATTATAGATGGCCGCGTCCGCGCCACTCACATTGGCCAGCGTCAACGACGCCGTCGCCGCCGTGGCGTTCCCGGTGATCGGGATAAAGTTGGCTCCGTTGTCCGTGCTCTTTTGCCACTGGTAATTCAGCGTGCCGACGCCGCTCGCCACGACCGACATCGTGAAATCCGAGCCGAGCGGCGCCGCATAGCTGGCGGGCGGCTGTGTTTGGATGAGCGGCTTCGGATACGGCGCGAGCTGGAAGCCGTTCATGTAGATGCCCGAATTCGGCGCGGGCGGACGCACCACGGTCCACGTGAAAGCGCCGCTGGCATCCGATTGCCCGCTGACGACCACCCAGACATTCGTGATCGCGGCGCTCGCCGAGGCCGGGCCCGGCGGGAGCAGGTTTCCGGACGCATCGTAGATCGTCACCGGCGGCGCCGACCCGCCGCTCACGCCGGTGCTCGTGTGGCCCGCGAGTTGATTGGCCGCGCTGAGCGCCACTGCCTGGCCGGTGGTGCTGGCCGTGGCGCCGGAGCCATAGGAGTAGAGCTCGTACGCGGTATTCGGCGGCAGCCCAGTGATCTGCAGCACGAAGGTGTTGGTCGAGGAAAGATTGCGCCATGCGCGGCCCATCAGCGCCGGCGGATTCGCCGTGTTCGGCGCCGTGCCCGGCTGGCTCACCCCGAAGATGCCCTGCACGGACGTATTGCCGTAGACCGTCTTGAGGTTGAACCCGACCGCGCCGGCCGCACCCGCGGAGTCCACCAACGGCTTCGGGCTGGCATACAACGGATACGCCGTCGCACTGGTCGTCGCCGCGCTGCCGCTCGCCGGGTTCCCCGTGCCTCCGGCGCTCAGGACGGTGGGGTTGACGAAGAACATGTTGTTCCAAGTGGTGCCGGTATTCGTCAAACACGCGGCGCTGTAGCTCGTATGCGGGCCCGTCGCCGGTGGCGGCATCGTATACGTCGTCGCATTCACCCCCGTGCTGGGGGCCGTGTTCAGGTTGAAAGTCACGAAGTATGCGCCGCCCGCTTGGGCCAGCGCGGCCGCGTCGCCCAAAGTGGCGCTCAGAGCTATGATCCAAAGGATCCGGAGCGAAATTGAGCGCGTCAGTCGTGAACGAAGAGAAGACAGCATGGGGGATTGGGGGGCACTGAACCGTTCACAAAGGTATCGCATGCCGGCGCCGGGCACATCGCAGCTTTCGGCAAAGAAGATGCAACTTTAGGCAGGCCCGCGAGCGGGGGCAAATCTGCCAGCGACGACCAGCGGGTGTACGGAGTTACGGCTGGGTTTTTGAGCGAAAGCGGGTACGTTGATCCCCATGCGGGGCAACGAGAATCCTTTCCCAGGAATGAATCCGTATCTGGAGGGATCGTGGAGCGATATGCACACGATGCTCATCGTCTACATCGCTGATGCGCTTAGCCCCGCGCTGCCGCCCGACTTGGCGGCGCGAGCTCACGAACGGATCACCGCGGCTACCGACGAGGATACGTGCGCTCGGCAAGGAGATGGGGCGCCCTTTGAAGAATGGCGCGAAGGGTTCCCGCCGAGGTGGACGCCCGAGGGAAGTGGCGATGCGGTCGCCGTCGATGAGCCGCTGGTCTTCATTGACGATTCCGACAATGAGCGCTGGGTGGAGATCCGAAATGCCCATGGCCGGCTGATCACGGTGATCGAGGTGCTCAGCCCGGTGAACAAGCGGCAGGGTTGGGCTGAATACCGGGAGCGGCAGCGCCAGTTTCTTTCAGCAGGCGTGGCCTTGGTGGAGATCGACCTGCTTCGCGGCGGTCTAAATACGGTGGCGATCGCCCCCGATCAACTGCCCGAGGCGGAGGGCACGCGTTATCTGGTGTGTGTGGCGCGTCCGCGCCCCACGGTCCGGAGGCGGGAGGTTTATCCCAGCCCGTTGCGCCAGCGGCTGCCCACCATCCGCGTGCCGCTGCGCGCCGGCGACCCGGATGTGCCACTCGCCATTCAACCGCTAGTGGATCGCTGCTACCGCACGGGGCGTCACTGGCTTACGGCGTACACGCGGCCGCTCGATCCGTCGCTGCCGCCCGAGGAGGCGGAGTGGGTAAATGCGCGATTGCAAGCTGCGGGCTTGGCGTAAGACAAGCTCGATGACGCGCTTCTTCCGCGAGGCGCATCCGCGCCCTACTTCGCGGGGACGGTGCCGCCAATCTCAGCGTCGGCGCATTCGTCGATATCGAGCGTCTCACTTTCTCCCTGCTTGGCGGATTCGCCGCGTCGTCGGTCGATGGTGGCGCAGGCTTTTTCGCGGAAGCTGGTGAACTCCTTGGCGAGATGCTCGAGGTCTTCCTCCGAGAGATCTTCGAGATCGACGAGGTTATTGCGCGCGCCTTTGTGACTGCGGATAAGCTCATCCAGTTTGAGGTGCACGGCCTTGGCGTCGCGGTTCTGCGTGCTCTGGATCATGAACACCATCAGGAAGGTGACGATGGTGGTGCCGGTATTGATGACGAGCTGCCAGGTATCGGAGAAGCCGAAGAGCGGGCCGGAGACGCCCCAGATGACCACGATCAGGATGGCGATCATGAAGGCCCAGACGGAGCCGACCGCCGCCGAGATCGCCTTGGAGAAATCGACGAACCGGTCGCGGAACGTTTTCGGCTTCTCCTCCTGCGGCTTTTTCTTCGCGGGAGCGTGCATCTTCAGGGGATTCACTGACGTTTCGGTTGGTGTCGGCCCGATGGCTGTGCCATGGACTAGGGATTCTCTTATGAAACGAAAGACGTTCCTCCTGCTGGCAATACTCGCGAGCGGCACCCTGTCCGTAGCTGCTGAGCCGCCGGCGCCGGCAAAGTCCGGCGAGACGTTTGCGGCGGCGAAGGCGGGCGCGCTGAAGGTGCTGCTGGTCGGTGGCGGAAGCTCGCACGATTTCGAGAAGTGGTTTCACCAGGCCGATTCGAAGACGCTCCAGGCGACGGACAACGCGACGGCCTACACGGCGAACGTGGAAGAGACGCTGGCGCTGCTGCCGCAGGCGGATGTGCTGGTGCTGAGCACGAATCAGCGCGAGTTCGGCCTGAGCCCATTCCAGGAGGCTCTCCGCAAACACCTCGACGCGGGGAAGGGGCTCGTGATTCTGCATCCGGGGGCGTGGTACAACTGGCCGCCGGCCACCGGGTACAACGCGACGATCGCCGGCGGGGGAGCGCGCTCGCACGATGCGCTGGGGCCGTTCACCGTGACAGTGGGCGAGCCGACCCATTCGGTAATGAAGGATGTACCCGGGAAATTCGAGGTGATCGATGAGCTTTACCTGATGGTGCTCGAGCCGGAGGCGAAGACGACCACGCTGGCGACAACGTCCGTGAGCAAGAAAACGGGGCAGACGCACGCGAGCGTGTGGGAGGTGCCGCATGCGAAGGGCCGGATCATCGGGATTGCGCTCGGGCACGATGGGCGAGTGCACGAGATGACGGCGTTCATGGCGCTGCTGGGGAATGCGGTGAGGTGGACGGGGAGGAAGTAATGGGGAAGAAGTAAGTCAGTAAGTCAGTAAGTCAGTACGTCAGTACGTCAGTACGTCGGAGGCCGAGAGGCGGTTGGGCGCGCGTTCAGCCCTCCTCGCGCATAGACGCAATCTCGCCTTTTTCCACTTTGCCAGCCGGTCGCGCGCGGATGGCGCCCCGCACGAATGCGCGCATCGAATCCCTGAGTGTCCGTACAGAAACGCCCCAAGTGCGAAAAAAGCGCAGCCAGTTCCCTGGCAGAGTGCGCGCGATGCGGCGGCCGTGCGGAAGGCGGAGCGCAGTGTAGGCGAGGTTTTGCAGCATCGCGACGTGCTTGGGGTATTCCACCTGCGGATCGTTGGAGGCTGCGGGCGGGAGATGGCGTACGCGCGCACGAGGGACGTAGATGCCGAGGCGGCGTTGGGTGATGCGGAGCGAGAATTCGAGGTCTTCGCCGCGGACCCAATAATCGGCGCGATGGTGGCCGAGTTTTTCGAGAGCGCCTCGCGTGATGAGGAGGGCGATGCCTTGCGACCACGAGAACGGGAGTGGTTCCGCGCCGAATTGCTCGAGGAATTCCGCGGGGGTGGGCGCGGCGCGGGCGGCGCGCATTTTTCGGCGATCGAGGAGGCCGGGGAACCAGGAGAGGCGGCCCTCGGCGTTCTCGGTGAGCGGGTGGGCGGCGCTGGCGCCCGTGCGCTCCATCGCTTCGAGGAGGAGCGCGAGGGTATCTGGGTAGACGAGGCAATCGTCGTCCAAAATCCAGAGGTGCGTGAGGCCGGCGAACTTTTCGAGCGCGAGTATTTCGCCGGCCCGCAGGCCGCCGCCGCAGCCGAGATTTTCACCGGGCGCGTGGTAGAGGACCTGGATGGGGGCGGCGTGAGCGGCTTCGCGCGTGGCGGCTTCGTTGCCGTTGTCGATCAGGATGAGCGCGTCGGGTCGCGAGGCGGATTGCGCGAGGGAATCGATAAGCAGCGCCACTTCCGCGGCGCGGCGGAAGGTGGCGGTGAGGGCGATGACCTGGCTCACGATGCAGGGGCGCCGGCAGGCTGCGGCGCAGCCGATTTTGCGAGGGAGGCCGGCAGGATGTCCCGCGCGATGGAGGTGTGGACGAATTCCACGATTTCGGGAGCGGCGTGTTCTGGCAGAAGCTTGGTGAGGCAGTAGGGCTCGGGGAATTTGCAGTAGTCGAAACACGGGCGCCACGGACAGATGTCGCGGATCACGAGATGGTGGATTTCGCCCCAGGGACGGAACCAATCGGGATCGGTGGGGCCGAAGATCGGCACGGCCGGGCGGCCGCAGGCGGCGGCGATGTGACCGGGGCCGCTATCGTTGCACAGGAGGAGATCGACGCGGCCGAGGGTGTCGACGAGCTCATCGACGGTGAGCGCGGGGGCGACGAGATTGGCGAGCGGCTCGAGCGCGCGGCCGTAGCCATCGAGATCGGGGATGAGCAAGAGGTGGAAATCGAACCGCGCGCGGAGGGCGCGGACCACGTGCGCGAAGTATTCCACGGGCCAGCGGCGCACGGCGATGCGGGCGCCGGTGTGGAGGCAGATTACGGGCTTCCTGAAGCCGCGGAAGAGTGCGTCGACCTTGGGCGAGCGGTAGGCGGCGTGGTCGAGCCGGAGCGGCTCGAGGTGCAGGCCGAGGGCACGCGTGAGGTCCTGCCAATCCTCGACTTTGTGCTGCTTCGGGCGGGTGCGCGTAAGGGGATCGGTGAGGAGCGCGCCGCTGCCGCGCTTGGGGAAGCCGAAGCGCCGGCGCGCGCCGATGAGGCGCATGAGCAGATGATCGCGCGGGTCGTTGCGGACGGAAACGGCGGCATCGAAGCGGCCGCGCCGGAGGGTGCCGATCAGCGTGGAGAGCTCGGGCCAGTCCCATTTCCAGAGCTGGTATTTGCCGCGGTAGGCCGACCACGGGGCATCGTAGCCGATGAAATGGAGGCGCGGAAAAGTGGGCGCGAGGAGCGGGCGCGCGTGCGGTTTGCCGACGAGGGTGATGTCAAAGTTTTCACTCGTGGCGGCGTGGAGGAGCGGAGTGGAGAACGTGAGATCGCCGATGCCCCAGAACTCCATAACGAGGAGTTTTTGCGGGGTGGGCATGGTGGCGTGGGAGAGGGAATACGTGCAGAGTCTGAGGCAAGAACGCAACGTTTCAACCTTGGCGCGTTCGGAGTGTGCTGCTCGCCGCTCCCCTGCACATTTCAAGCTTCCTTCCCGCTTCGCTCTTGCCCATTTCTCTCCTCCTCTTTCATGCGCCTCCCTCTGCTCCTGCTCCCGCTGCTCGCCGGCGCCTCGCTCGCGGCGACGCCGGAGACTTTCACCATCAAGACCCTCCCGGCGCAGATGCGCTACGACGTTGCCGAGCTCACGATGGCGCCCGGCGCGGAGGTAAAGATCGTCTTCGAGAATCCAGACGACATGCCGCACAATCTCGTCTTTTTCCAGCCGGGCACCGATGTGGTGGCGGTGTGCAACAAGCAGCTCGAAAAGCCGGAGGAGGCGCTGAAGCGGAACTGGCTGCCGGAAGACCCGCGCATGTGGATGCACTCGAAAGTGCTGAACCCAAAAGAGCGGGAAGAGCTGGTCTTCAAGGCGCCGGCCAAGCCGGGCATTTATCCGTACGTCTGCACCATGCCGGGCCATGCGCTGATCATGCAGGGAAAGCTGAAGGTGTTTCCATCGGGGCCGCCGCTCACGGGCTTGAAGTTCAAGCTCTACCTGGGCGATTGGCAGAAGCTGCCGGATTTCGACTCACTTCCGCCGCATCGCGAGGGGCCGATCGAAGACAACCTCGTGCAGCTCAAGCTGGACGATTACAAGAATCAGTTTGGGGTGGTTTACACCGGCAAGGTGAAGGCGCCCACGACCGGCGATTACTTCTTCCTACTTGCCTGCGATGATGGCGCGCGCGTGCTCGTCGATGGCAAGAAAGTGGTGGAGCACGACAGGATCGGCCCTGCCACGGACATCCTCGAGAAGAAGGTGAGGCTTACGGCGGGCGAGCACGATTTGCGGGTGGAATACTTCCAGGCGCAAGGCGGCGCCGATCTCTTCGTGGGCTGGCGCGGGCCGGAATTTACGGTCACCCCGCTCTCGAAGTGGGTGCATCCGAATATGAAGGCGGGCGCGACGAAGAAGAAAAAGGAGGAGTTCACCGGGATACCGCTCCCGGTCACCAAGGAGCCGGTGGTCTATCGCAATTTCATCGACGGCGCCGGCACGCGCGGGATCGGCGTCGGTTATCCCGGCGGGTTCAACCTGGCTTGGAACGCGGAGACGATGAGCCTGGCGCTGGTCTGGCGCGGGGCGTTCATCGATGCGGCGCGGCATTGGAATGGACGCGGGGGCGGGTTCCAGCCGCCGCTCGGGTTCGACACGTTCAAGCCTTCCGGCGAGCAGATGCCGGCGTTCGCCGTGCTACCTTCGCCGGTAGCCACATGGCCGCAAGTGGCCAAGGGCGAGCGGCCCGAGGGCTACCGCTGGCGCGGCTACGAGCTGGATGCGAAACGGGTTCCGACCTTTTTCTACGAATGGAACGGCGTGCAGGTCTCCGAGCGTTACGAGACCGCGGGCGAGGCGATGGAGGCGGAAGGAAAGCTGGTGCGCATCGTGCGGCTCAACGGCAAGCTGCCGGAGAATGCCATGTTTCTCGCCGCCACCGGCGCCGTGGTGCAGCCGCGCGACGGCGCTTTCGAGGTGGAGGCCGGCGGCCGGTTTATCGTGCGGGCGGAAGGCGCGAAGTTGGCCGGGACCCTTGTGCTCGTGCCGGCGCGCCAGGAAATCAAAGTCAGCTATGCGTGGCCCATGGCGCATGCGCACACGGCGCAATCGAGCAACCCGTGAGGAGGGTAATCATAACTTCTTCCTACCCGTCACCCGTCTATGAAAGCTAGGATCTTTGTTTGCCTGGTGCTTGCGGCCGCGCCGCTGCTCCCTGCCGCCGAGCCCGCGGAGCAGGAGTCGGATTACTATAAAATAGTTTCTTTCGAGACGCCGGCGCAGAGCGTCCTCGAAGTTGGCTCGATCGAGCTATTGCCCGGCGGGAAGCTGGCGCTCGGCACGCGGCGCGGGGAAATCTGGACGGTTTCCGGCGCGCAGAAAAAGGACGCGCCCAAGCCGCAGTATCAGCTCTTCGCTTCCGGCCAGCATGAGGTGCTGGGGCTCGCCTATTCGCCGAAAGAGGAAGCGCTATATGCCACTAATCGCTATGAAGTGGCGCGCGTGAAGGACCTGAACGGCGATGGGCGCGCCGACCGCTTCGAGACGGTGTGCGACCAATGGGGCGTCTCGGGCGACTACCACGAATATGCCTTCGGCTCGCAGTTCGATAAGCGCGGCGACCTGTGGGTGGTGCTCTGCCTTACCGGCTCGTTCAATAGCGTTGTGCCGTTTCGCGGCTGGGCGCTCCGCATCAAGCCGGATGGCACGATGACGCCCACCTGCTCGGGACTTCGCTCGCCGGGCGGAGTGGGGTTCGACGCCGACGGCGAAGCTTACTATACAGACAACCAAGGCCCATGGCATGGCTCATGTACGCTCCAGCACTTGGTGCCCGGCACTTTCCAGGGTCACCCGGGCGGATTGAATTGGTACGAGAAAGCTAACATGGGGCCCCAGCCTAGTGAGCCGAATGACCAGAGCCGCATGGTGGCGGAGCGCGAACGCATCAAGGAGCTCGTGCCGCCCGCAGTCTATATGGTGCACGGGAAGATCGGCAATTCGTCCTCGTTCATCGTCTGCGACCAGAGCGCGGGAAAGTTTGGCCCGTTTCAAAAGCAGTTGTTCGTCGCGGACCAGAGCCACTCCAATATTTCGCGCGTCGTCCTCGAGACCGTCAATGGGGTGAAGCAGGGCGTGGTCATCCCATTCTTGAAGGGTTTCAAATCGGGCCTGATCGGCGGACGCATGGACGATGCGCATGGCTATCTTTTCGCCGGCGGCTCGGATCGCGGCTGGGGCGCGAAGGGCGGCCAGCCGTTCGATTTCGAGCGGGTCGAATGGACAGGCAAAGTCCCCTTCGAAATGCACTCCGTGCGCGTGCGCCAGGACGGCTTCGAGATCGCGTTCACGGAGCCGGTCAATACGGCCTGCGCTTCGGATCCGGCCAGCTATTCGCTGCGGGCCTTTACCTATATCTATCGGGCGGAGTACGGCAGCCCGGAGGTGGATGATGTGCTTCCAAAACTCCACTCGGCGACGGTGGCGAAGGATGGCAAATCCGTGCGGCTCGAGATCGATCCCCTAACCAAAGGGCACATCCACGAGTTGCATCTCGATGGGGTGAAATCGGCCAAAGGCAAACCATTGCTGCATCCGGTGGCGTATTACTCCTTGAACGAGATTCCCGCGAACTAGGCGGGCGTTTCCAGACGGATGCGAGGATCAAATGCATCGCGGTGAATTGCTCACCCGCCTCAGCGTCTGGCTGGCTCTCGCCGCCGCGGCGGCAAGTCTGGGGATGCAGTTAAGCCGCCGCGCGTGGATCCCCGGTGCTCGCTGGGCCTGGACTGTGGGCTGCGCTTTCTTCGTGCTCCACGTACTCTGCGCCTTTGCCTACTACCACGCCTGGAGTCACCGCGCCGCCTATCAGGAGACCGCCCGCCAAACCGGCGAGTTGACCGGCTTCTACTGGGGCGGCGGCCTATTCCTGAATTACCTCTTCGCGATGCTGTGGGTGATCGATGCGCTCGCCTGGTGGCGTGCCCCCGCCGGCGAGCCGCGCTGGCCGCGCCGATGGCTCGCCGCCTGGCACGGCTTCTTCGTCTTCATGCTCTTCAATGGAACCGTCGTTTTCGGCTCCGGCCCGGTGCGCTGGTTCGGCGGGATCGTGTGTGCAATGCTGGCCTGGCTATGGTGGCGCGGGCGCTGGGCGGGAACTGCGCGTTAGGAGCTGGCCCGCTCTTTGCGGATGCATTCCGCTTCGTCGCGGATATTGAGCATCGAGAGGCGCGTGGCTTGGAAGAGGCGCAGGCAGCCCCAGACGAGCGCGCAGACGCCAGCCAGCCCGGCGAGGAGCGCGAAGACGATGAGGATCTCTGAGAAACGATGCAGGTTCGGGTACGAGCCGGCGACGGCGCCGATGAGCGAGACCAGCGCGGCAGTGGCAAAGGAACCGAGCGCGATGTAGCACGCGCCGAGGCCGCCAAGGAGCAGCACGGATTGCGTCTCCACGCGCGGAACCTGGATGCCGAGGAGCTTGGCGCGCTCGCTGGCGGGGTCAATTTGGGTGAGCTCCGCGCGCAGGCTTCGCATGCGCTCGCTGGCGCGCAGGAAACGATTGCTGGTGCTCATGGCGAGCACGGAGGAAGCGTTCGTCAGCACCGCGGGCGCGGCGATGAAGGTGAGCGCGGCGAAGGGGTTGAAGGCCAGCGGATCGAGTGGCAGCACGTGTCTTTCGAGTTGCAAATATCCGCCGTCTTGCGGCGCCTACATGTGCTCGATGATATTGTCGCCGAACTCGCGAGCACTTGATCTCGGTGGCGCCTTCCATGAGCCGCGCGAAATCGTAGGTGACGCGCTTGGAGCCGATGGCGCCGTTGAGGCCCTTGATGATCAGGTCGGCCGCTTCGCTCCAGCCGAGGTAGCGGAACATCATTTCGCCGGAGAGGATCACCGAGCCGGGGTTGACCATGTCTTTGCCGGCGTACTTCGGCGCGGTGCCGTGCGTGGCCTCGAAGATGGCGTGGCCGGTCACGTAATTGATATTGCCGCCAGGGGCGATGCCGATGCCGCCGACCTGCGCGGCGAGGGCGTCGGAGAGGTAGTCGCCGTTGAGATTGAGCGTGGCGATCACGTCGAAATCGCCGGGGCGCGTGAGCACCTGCTGCAGGGTGATGTCGGCGATGGCGTCCTTGATCAGGACGCGCCCGGCGGCCAGCGCGGTCTTCTGCTCTTCGTTCGCGGCCTGCTCGCCCTGCTCCTTTTTCGTCCGCTCCCACTGCGCCCACGTGTAGACTTTATCGCCGAAGATGCGCTCGGCGGCGCCGTACCCCCAATCGCGGAACGCGCCCTCGGTAAACTTCATGATGTTCCCCTTGTGCACGAGCGTGACCGATTTGCGGCTATGCGCGGACCGCGTACTCGATCGCCGATTTAATCAGCCGGATGGTGCCGACCTGCGACACCGGCTTGATGCCGATGCCGACGGTGGGCGGATAATTCGCCATGGTGTGCTCGGGCGAGGCGAGCTTCATGTAATCGACCACGGCCTGCGTGGTGCCGAAGCGGATTTTCTTGAAATCCTTCGGAAACTCGGCCGCGAGGAAATCGAGCACTTTCTGCGCTTCCGGGCGTGCCGCCGGCCCACTCGATGCCGGCGTAGATGTCCTCGGTGTTTTCGCGGAAGATGACCATGTCCACCTCCTCCGGGCGCTTCACGGGGGAGGGGACCCCGGTGAAATATTGCACCGGGCGCAGGCAGACGTAGAGATCGAGCATCTGCCGCAGCGCGACATTCAGCGAGCGGATGCCGCCGCCGACCGGCGTGGTGAGCGGGCCCTTGATGCCGACGAGGTATTCCTTGAAGGCGTCGACCGTGTCGTCGGGCAGCCAGTTGTTGAAGCGGGTGAATGACTCCTCCCCCGCGAAGACCTCGAACCAGGAAATCTTCTTCGAGCCGCCGTACGCCTTTTCCACCGCGGCATCGATGACGCGTACGCTGGAGGCCCAAATGTCCGGGCCGGTGCCGTCGCCGCGGATGAAGGGGATGACGGGCTGATTGGGGACTTGGAGCTTGCCGCCCTTGATCGTGATCTTGTCGCCGGCGGGAGGAGTGCACGTGGTGTAGGCCATGATGGAGGGAGATTGCGCGAGGGGAACGGCGGGTGTCGAGCGTGTCTGCGCTTACCCGCCAATCTCCACTTCGACGATGAGCGGGTAATGATCCGACGCCGCGCGGGTGAGGGGAGTGCGGGGGACTTCGGCGCTGAGGACTTTTACCTCGGCGCTGACGAAAATATGATCGAGGCAGATGAACGGGAACGTGGTGGCGAAGGTGGAGCGATGCTTGCCATTCGCCTCGCGCTGGGCATCGCGCAGGCGCGCGGCGAGCATGCCGTGGACGCGCCGCCCGGGCGGGGAATTGAAATCGCCACAGACGATCAGCGGCCCGTGCGCGGCGGCCGCGCCGATCCACTTTTCCCCGAGGAGTGCCTCCGCCTGGGTGCGGCGTTCGTTGCGGCCGAGTCCGAGATGGGTGTTGAGCACCTGCACTTTTCGGTCGCCGTCGCGCACCTCCACCCAAAGCGCGCCGCGCGTCTCGTTGATGTATTGGCGTGGCACGGAGGGAAGGCGTCCGGCCTGTACCAGCGTCATCGGCAGGCGGGAAAGGATGGCGTCGCCGTACTCCTCTTCCTCGAGGCGGAGGGCCGGGTGAAAGTGCGATTCCATCTTGAGCAACTCGGCGATGCGGCGGGCCTGGTCCACCTGCCCGGTGCGGGCGCGGCCGACATCGAGCTCCTGCAGGGCCACCACGTCGATGTCGAAACGGCCGATCACCTCGGCGATGCGTTCCGGCGAGAGGCGGCGATCCATGCCCAGGCAACTGTGCACGTTGTAGGTCATGATCCGCATGGCGCGCAGTATGCCGCGCGGGCTTTGGCGGCGTCATGCTCAAACGAGGCATTAGCCGGTTTGCGCGCCGTTTGCGCCGCCGTTTCATTTGGCTAATACCCGGGTTTGCCCCCGTGGCGAAGCTCCGCCATCTCCCATGCAAATTGTGCTTTCCACGCATGGTTTTCCGGGCGTAGCTATGCCACTCCCACATGTCGGAATCACGCACTGTAGCCGTCCTTGGCGCTTCGGGCGATCGCCGGAAATTCGGCAATAAGGCCGTGCGGGCGTATGCGAAGAGCGGATGGCGGGTGTTTCCGGTGAACCCGCACGAGGAGTCGGTGGAAGGGCTCGCGGCGTTTGCGGACATCGCGGCGGTGCCGGAGCCGATCGATACGGTGACGCTATACGTGCCGCCCAAGGTGCTGCTGAAGCTGCTGCCGGCGATCGCGGAGCGGCGGCCGCGCGAGGTGTGGTTCAACCCGGGGACGAACAGCGCGGAGGTGGTGGCGGAGGCCGCGCGGCTGAAAATTCCGGCGGTGTACGCATGTTCGATCTTGTCGCTGGGGCGCAGCCCTTCAGAGTTTCCCGACGCATGAGCGTCTCCCGTCCTTTCATGTTCATTCCCTCGCATTCGTGAATCCCTTCACCTTTTTCTGGAAAAGCTCGATCGGCAAAAAGTGGCTCGTGGCGCTCACGGGGCTGGTGCTGGTGGGCTACGTGATCGGCCACCTGATCGGCAACCTGCAGATTTTTGCGGCGCCGGCGCAGATCAATGGGTACGCGCAACTGCTGCACTCTTCGCCCCTGGTGCTGTGGCTGGTCCGCTCATTTCTGATCGTTTGCTTCGTGCTGCACGTGGTGGCGACGATCAAGCTGGTGGTGGAGAACCGCGCGGCGCGGCCGAGCCGGTACGCGAAGCAGAATTACGTGCAGGCGAAGTGGTCGACGCGGCTGATGGCGGTGAGCGGAATCGTGGTGCTGGCGTTCATCGTGTTTCATCTCCTGCATTTCACGACGCGCAGCACGGATGCGCAGCTTCAGCCGGTGGAGCACGGCGGGGTGATGAAAAGTGAGTACGACGTGCACACGATGGTGATCCGCGGGTTTCAGGATCATCCGCTGGTGACGGCCTTTTACGCGCTGGGTTTGTTTTTGCTCTGCCTGCACTTGAGCCACGGCTTTTCCTCGCTGGTGCAGACTTTCGGGCTCAACTCGAAGCGCACCCTGACCCCATTCACGCGCGCCGGCACGGTCCTGGCCTGGGTGATTTTCGCCGGCTACCTGCTCATCCCGCTGGCGGTGTGGCTGAACATGCTCAAACCCGCCTAAAAGCTCATGATTGGAAAGATCGATTCTGGCATTCCGTCGGGTCCGCTCGAGAAGAAGTGGGAGAAGCACCGGTTCGAGTCGAAGCTGATCAATCCCGCCAACCGGCGGAAGTACGAGATCATCGTGGTCGGCTCGGGGCTCGCGGGCGGCGCGGCGGCGGCGACGCTGGGCGAGCTTGGGTACAAGGTGAAGTGCTTTTGCTACCAGGATAGCAACCGCCGGGCGCACTCGATCGCGGCGCAGGGCGGGATCAATGCGGCGAAGAATTACCAAAACGACGGCGACTCGGTGCACCGGCTTTTTTACGATACTATCAAGGGAGGCGACTTCCGGGCGCGGGAGGCGAACGTGCATCGGCTGGCGGAGATTTCGCTGCAAATCATCGATCAATCGGTGGCGCTGGGCGTGCCGTTTGCGCGGGAGTACGGCGGGCTGCTGGCGAACCGGTCGTTTGGCGGCGCGCAGGTATCGCGCACTTTTTACGCGCGCGGACAGACGGGGCAGCAGTTGCTGCTCGGAGCGTGCTCGGCGCTGAATCGGCAGATTGCGGCGGGGAGCGTGGAGATGTACGGCCGCACCGAGATGCTCGAGGTGGTGGTGGTGGATGGACACGCGAAGGGGATCATCGTGCGCGACCTGGTGACGGGAAAAATCACCGCGCACGCGGCGGATTGCGTGATCCTGGCGACGGGCGGTTACGGCAATGTCTTCTATCTCTCGACGAATGCGAAGGGGTGCAACACGACGGCGATCTGGCGCGCGCATCGGAAGGGGGCGCTCTTTGCGAATCCCTGCTTCACGCAGATTCACCCGACGTGCATCCCGGTGAGCGGCGACTACCAATCGAAGCTCACGCTGATGAGCGAATCGCTGCGCAACGATGGGCGCGTGTGGGTTCCGAAGCAGAAGGGCGACACGCGGCCGCCGGATCAAATTCCGGAGGACGATCGCGATTACTATCTCGAGCGGAAGTACCCCAGCTACGGGAACCTCGCGCCGCGCGATATCGCCTCGCGCGCGGCCAAACAGGTATGCGACGAAGGGCGCGGCATCGGTCCCGGCGGGCTGGGGGTGTATCTGGATTTTCGCGACGCCATCCAGCGGCTAAGCCTGCCGGTGATCCAGGAGCGGTACGCGAACCTGTTCGACATGTATAACCAGATCACCGGGGAGAACGCCTACAAGACCCCGATGCGGATTTTCCCGGCAGTGCATTATACGATGGGCGGGCTGTGGGTGGACTACAACTTGATGTCGAACCTGCCGGGGCTCTTTGTGCTGGGGGAGGCGAATTTTTCGGATCACGGCGCGAACCGGCTTGGCGCGAGCGCGCTGATGCAGGGCTTGGCGGACGGATATTTCGTGATCCCGAATACGATCGGGAATTATCTCGCCGGGCAGCTGGGGAAAAAGCCGGCGCTGGATCACGCGGAGTTTCGCAAGGCCGAGGACGACGTGCGGGGGCGGATCGCGAAGTTTCTCTCGATCAATGGACGGCGGACAGTCGATTCCTTCCACCGCGAGCTTGGGCTGCTCATGTGGGATTTGTGCGGGATGGGGCGCACGGAAAAGAGCCTCACCCGCGCGCTGAAGCGGCTGCCCACTTTGCGCGAGGAGTTTTGGCAGAACTTGAAAGTCACTGGCGAGAGCGAGGATCTGAATCAGACGCTGGAGAAAGCGGGACGGGTGGCGGATTTCCTGGAGCTCGGGGAGCTCATGTGTCTCGACGCGCTGGAGCGGAAGGAATCCTGCGGCGGCCATTTCCGGGAAGAATTTCAGACGGCCGATGGCGAGGCGCTTCGGGATGACGAGCATTTTGCCCACGCGGCGTGCTGGGAATTCGGAGGTGAGGGGCAAAAGCCGATTCGGCACATCGAACCGCTGGAGTTCGAGAATGTGCATTTGGCGACAAGGAGCTACAAATAGTTGATGGTTGAAAGTTGATAGTTGATAGGCGGTCTTCCACAAAACTCACCTTTACTGAAATTGTATGTTCAACTTCGAGAAGTTAGAGGTTTGGCAGAAGGCGATCGATTTCGCCGACTTGATTTATGCGGCCACGCGCCACTTCCCGAGCGAGGAGCGGTTTGGCCTAACCAACCAGATGAGGCGGGCCGCGGTTTCGATTTCATCGAATATCGCGGAAGGGTGCTCCAGAGCGTCGTCGGCAGATTATGCTCGCTTCGTCGAGATCGCGACCGGCTCAATTTTGGAGGTTGTCTCGCAGAGTGTAATCGCCAAGCGGCAAGGGTTTCTGAACGAGGCTCAGTATGGATCGATCTATGCGTCAGCCGAGGAGCAGGGCCGCATGCTCAGCGGCTTGCGAAAATCGATTTTGCATCCCTAATCGGGAGTCCAATTCGCCGCTTAAAACGTCACGCGCGCCCTCTGCCTATCAACTATCAACTTTCAACCATCAACTTCTCGTGAATCTCAAATTGAAAGTCTGGCGACAGAAGGCGGCAAAATCCGATGGCGCGATCAAAGATTACGAAGCGCGAAATATCCCGCCTGATGCTTCGTTTCTCGAGATGCTGGATATCGTGAATGAGGATCTGCTCGCGAAGGGCGAGGACCCGATTGCGTTCGATCATGATTGCCGGGAAGGGATCTGCGGGACGTGCTCGCTGAGCATCAATGGCGTGCCGCATGGGCCGAGCGCGACGACGACTTGCCAGCTTTACATGCGGCATTTCAAGGACGGGGAGACGATTTATATCGAGCCGTTTCGCGCCGGGCCTTTTCCGGTGCTGAAGGATTTGTGCGTGGATCGCACTTCGTTCGATCGCATCCAGCAGGCGGGCGGGTATATCACCGCGCGCGTTGGGTCGGCGCCGGATGGGAACGCCGTGCCGATCCCGAAGGTGGAGGCGGACCATGCGATGGAATCGGCCGCGTGCATTCAGTGCGGGGCATGCGCGGCGGCGTGCCCGAATGCGAGCGCGATGCTTTTCGTGGCGGCGAAGATCGCGCATCTCGGGCACTTGCCGCAGGGGCAGCCGGAGCGGACGAAGCGCGTACTCTCGATGGTAAAGCAGATGGACCAGGAAGGCTTTGGCAACTGCTCGAATTACTACGAGTGCGAAGCGGTCTGCCCGGCGGATATTCCGGCCACGGTGATTGCGCGGCTGAACCGCGAGTTTGCGGGGGCTTCCGCGAAGGCGAGCGTGGGGGCGGCGTAAACTTCGACGTGACGCGCTATGGAGTGCGGCGGGAAGCGTCAGCGCCACGCCGCTTTCGGATTGTTCTGCGGGCAGGGGGGGCGCGTGAACCCGGGCTCCGCACCGGGGGAGCAGTCCAAAAGCGGTGTCGCGCTGACGCTTGCCACCGCACTCCAAGACGCTTACGCGAGGGCGCGCTGAAGGATGGATGTGGCGGCCGGGGAGTAGGTGAGGGTGAGGGCGGCTTCGCGGGCGCGGGGGGACATTTTCCTCCAGGTTTTTTGGAGGATGGTGACGAGTTTTTCGGGTTCGGTCTTCGAGACAAGGTCGTCGAGTTGGTGCTCGAGGGTGACGAGGCAGAGGGCGTCCTCGAGGGTTTGCATCTCGGGATCGCGGCCAAGCTCGCGTTTGAGGTTGAGGGCGCGGACGCGCTCGATGAGGCCGGGCGGGAGGCCGAGCTCAGTGAGGATTTCGGCGGATTTGCGGGCGTGGAATTGTTTGAGGTCGGCGCGCCATTTGAGGTAGCCGGCGCGGGTCATTTCGTAGGAGCCGCGCGGGATTTCCCAGCGGCAGAGGTGCTGGCAGCGGGCGGCGAGCAGGAGCGCGGGGGCGGGATCGGGCGAGAGCCGCTCGACCCACTTGGTGACTTCGCGGGCGTAAAGCAGCTCGTAGGGGAGGGTCTCCCCGCCGTGCTCGATCGTTTTGGGGTCGCGGGCGTTTTCGGAATCGAAGCGGGCGAGCGCGGCGTGGATTTTGGGATCGAGTGGCATGCCGGTGTGCGATTGCGCGCGCTATTTCTGCGCGGCCTGCCGGTCGTAGGCGGCCCAGAATTCGGGGGCGGGCAGGTGGGAGGACTGGTTCGCCCTGATTTGCTTAAGCGCCGTGTGTTGGCGGAGGGGGAGGAGTTTTTCGAGGGGGGTGTCGGCAGCGAGGGTTTCGAGCGTGGGGATCTGAAGGAGAGGGGCGTAGTCTTTGACTTTACAGCCGCCGAGGATGAGGGAGCGGAGGGGAAGGCCGACGAGGGTGCTGAGGTCGGTGAACGGGGTGTTGTTGATGGTAAGCTCGGCGAGGGGCATGCCGGCGAGGACGCGGCCGTCGGCGAAGCTGGTGTCGGCGACGTTGAGCTTCTGTAGGGGCATGTCGCGCAAGGCGGAGAAGTCGCTCACCGGGCAATTGTTGACCTTGAGGTCTTCGAGCGGGAGTCCGGCAAGGGGGCCAAGGTCGGTGACGCCGCGGCAACTGGTGAGGGTGAGGGTGCGAAGGGGGAGGCCGCGGAGGGGGGTGAGGTCTTTGACCGGGGCGAGGTAGAGGCTGAGGAAATCGAGCGGCATGCCGGCGAGGGGGCCAAGGTCCTCGATCAGGCTCGGGCTGACGCTGAGCAGGCGGAGGCGCATGCCGCGCAGGGGTTCGAGGCTCACCACGCCGCAATCGTCGAGATAAAGCTCATCGATGGGGAGGCCGCGGAGAGGGTCGAGATTCGCAAGGCGCAGGCCGCTGAGGCGCACCGTGAGGAGACCGCCATTCAGGAAGACGGCGGGCGAGGGGGCTTTCGGCCCCTGGCCGGCGGGCTGGCCGAGCCAGCGGCTGACGTGGTCGCGGACGAGGGTGAGGCGGGCGGCGTTGCCGAGCTTGAGGTGGCGGATGAAGGGGATCGCTTCGCCCATGGCGCCGACCGCGGTGAGATGCTGGTAAAGCGGCTGGACGATTTCGAGGGCGTGGCGTTTTTCAGGCGGCGCGGCGGCCATTTTCTCGACATGCGGCAGCAGGGCGCGGAGGCGCTTGTTTTCGGGATCTTTTTCGATGGCGAGGCGCAAAGCGGCGATGGACTCGGGCAATTTTTCCTGCGCGAGAAACGCCCATCCCCGGCACCAGTAGGCGGCGCGGAGATCGGGATCGATGGCGAGCGCGGCATCGAGGTGCACGAGCGCGGAATCGAAGCGCTGGGCATTGGCGTCGGTGACGGCGAGGCGGTGCAGCGCGGGCGCGGTCTTCTTCAGCTCCGCGAGGGCGGCTTTGGCGCGCTCGGCTTCGCGCTCGGCCCGCTGGCCCTCGAAGATGGCGCGGGCGCCGAAGGCGATGCCGATGTATAGGACGAGGGCGGTGGCGATGGAGACGGTTTTGTGGCGCTTGAGGATGAGCCAGAGCAGCTTGCCGGGGCCGGCTTTCTCGGCGCTGGTGGCGAAGCCGTTTTGGTAGGCTTCGAGGTCGCGCTGGAGATCCTCCACGCGCCCGTAACGCTGCTCGCGCTCGAAGGCGAGCGCCTTGCGGCAGACGGCCAGGAGCGAATCCGGCAGCGGCTTTTTCGGGCGGGTCCAATCGATCTCGCCGCGCTTCACTTTTTCCACAATCGCCCACTGATCGTCGCCGCTGAACGGCGGATGCAGGTGGAGGATTTCGAAAAGGATGGCACCGAGGCTGTAGATGTCCGCGCGGGTATCGAGCGACTCGACTTCGCCGCGCGCCTGCTCGGGCGGCATGTAGGCGGGCGTGCCCATCACCGTGCCGGTGATGGTGCGGCTGTCGTCGTAGCGTTCGGTGCGGGCGGACATGACGACGGATTTCGCGGACCCCGCCGGGGCGGGGGTTTGCCCGAGCACTTTGGCGAGACCCCAATCCATGACCAGCACTTCGCCGTAGTCGCCGACCATGATGTTGTCGGGCTTCAGGTCGCGGTGGAGCACGTCTTTGCTGTGCGCGAAAGCGACGGCGTCGCAGGCTTTTTGGAAGAGGGTGAGCAGCGCGGGGAGCGGGTATTTCTTGGTGGTCTGCGGGATCCCTTGCACGATGAGCTCGATGACTTTCTTGAGCGTGATGCCGCGCACGAATTTCATCGTGTAGAAAAGCTGGCCCTGCTCATCGATGCCGAGCTCGTGCACGGGGACGATGTTTGGGTGCTCAAGCTGGCCGGTGATTTGCGCCTCGTGCACGAAGCGGGCGATGTCGCCGGGCTCGCCGCTTTCGAGCATGACCTTCATGGCCACGTGGCGCTTCATGGCGTTTTGCTTCGCCTGCAGGACGGCGCCCATGCCGCCGCGGGCGACCTGGCGGCCGATGAGGTAACGCTCCTCGGCGAGCACTTCGTGGGAGACGAGCCGGCGGATTTCGAGCTGCGCGGGGGCGAGGCTGTCGTCGGGCTCGGGCGGGCCGGGGAGGCGATGAATGGTGACGTGGACTTCGCCGAGGCGGAGGGCCTGGTTCGGAAAGAGGCGCGTGCATTCCTCGATGCGGCCCTCGGCGACGAAGGTGCCATTGGCGCTCTCGAGGTCTTCGACGAGCATCTGATCGTAATTGATCGTGAGCCGCGCGTGGCGCGGGGAAAGATGGGGCGTGTCGATGTGCAGATCGGCCTCCGGGGCGCGCCCGATGACGTATTCGCCGGGGGGCACAGTGACGCGCGACAGCTCGGCGCCGTCGTGTCGCAGGATCACTTCGGTCTGCGGAATGTGCACAGCGCGAAGTATTAAGAGAGGGCGCGGCGGCGGCAAGCCGGGAGGGACGGCGCGCCGGGCCGGGCTTCGCGGGCGCCAGCTTTCAGGGGCGGCGGTCGTTTCCCACAGTATCCACGACCCCGGAAAAACCGGGCCCGCCGGCGCCGACGTAGCCGCGGCTGGCGCCGTTTTCGTCGGCGCTGATCCAGAAGGAGTACAGTCTGCCGTTCGTGAGGTGGAAACGGAAGCGGACGGGCCGGCCGGCGACGGCAGAGAGGTCGCGGGCGCCTTGCCATTGCACGCGCTGGCGGGTGGTGTCGGCGCTGATCGCCCGGCAGTTTTCGCGGGTGAAAGGCGGGATGACGGCGCCGGCTTCGTCGAGCACTTCGGCGCGCAGCTCGCCTTTGGGTGAGTCGGTATTCACGAAGAGGTGGGTGCCATTGAAGGCGACGGGACGAGTGGTGAGGGCGCCGGGCGCGCCGGTGGAATCCATGGAGGCAAAGCCATCGCGGCGGAGGGTGGCCAGGCCGATGCTGGCGCCGGTGTACATGCCTCGTGCGCCGCTCGGCGCGAGCCCGGAGTAGCCGGTGTACGGGAACCAGAGCTTGTCGTCTTTCACTACGCAGACACCCATCGTGCCGTGCAAATAGTCGCGGTCCCAATCGCCCTCTTGGCGCGTGGGGGCGATGAAGGCGCGGCGATCGGGGCGGTGCCAGTGGAAGCCATCGCGGCTGAAGCCAAGCTTCAGCTCGGTGCGCTTGGGAAATTTGCCCTCGGCGCAGATTTTGTTGTCGGGGCCGAGCAGGATGTAGAATTCGCCGAGCAGAAGGCTTTCGTACGCGACGGCGTTGAGGCTGTAGAGTTGCGGGGCGTCGCCGATCTGCGGATCGGGTTGGTCGAGCCGGTCGGCGTTGGCCCAGTAGACGGAGTTTTTCCAATCGGCGCCTTTCAGGAAATCGGCGTTTTCAGAATACCAGCGGCTGCGCCCGCGCGGGCTGTTTTGCTTGATGCTGAAGACCCAGACGCGGCGGAAGGGATTGAAGAAAAAGGAGCAATAATCGCCCGCTTTGCCCGTCGGCAACGGCTCTGACCAGGCGCGGCCATCGGCGGAAGTTTGCAGGGTGTGCGGGCGGCGATCGGTGAGGAATTTCAGCCGCTGCGCGCGGTCTTTCGCGCTGAGATCGAGCCAGACGGCGTTGTCGCCGCCCGCGGCGGTTTTGCCGGGCGGCAGCAGCAGGTTTCCGCCGGCGAGGCCGAGCTCCGGGCGCGTCCAGTTGAGCAGATCGGGACTGGTCGCCAGCGCAAGCCCGCCGCGCCAGCCGGCGGTGTAGTACATCTTGAAGAGCTTCTCCGCGGGACGTAGAAGACGCCGCCGTGGCCGAGATAAGTGACCGCCTCCTCTTTGCCTTCCAAGCCCGTGGAGGCGAGCTCGTGCGGCGTCTCGGCCTTAAAGACAGGATTGCCGGCGTACTTCTCCGCCTGGTGAAAGGTGCGCTGGAGATCGGTTTTCTCGATGAGAAAATCGTCCACGAAAAGCTGGCGTCCGATGGTGATCGGGATCACCGCGGGAGGCTGCGCGAGCCAGGGGACGGCCATCGGCTCGGCCGATTTCGGGTCCTGCGTGCGCGGCGGCCATTCGCCGGGGAGGCGCACGCCATTGTAAAGGAGGTCGCCGATGCGCGGGCCGAGCGCTTTGCTCACGAGCATCCTGCCCTGCGCGCCGGGCGTGACGAATTGCGCGGCGAGCACGTCTTCCTCGCGGAAGCGCGCCATGAGGATCTCGCGCTCTTTGGAGCGCTCGCGGTCGTGGATGATGTTGATCGTGCCGTCGGGCGACTGGAAGCCGTCGGGGTAAGAGACGCCGTTGCGCTCATCGATGATGAGGCCGCCTTTCCACGACTCGCCTTCGTCCTCGGAGAGGAAGGCGGTCATGTGCGAACGGCCGGGAAGGCGCTCCCCGATCGGGCCATTTTTCACGAGCAGGATCTTGCCGGAGGCGAGCCGGCGCAGGAAAAAGCGGGCGCTGACGTTTTGGATTTTCGAGGCGCGCGGCTCGCTCCAGGTGCGGCCGGAATCGCTGGAGAAACTTTCGGCCAGGCCGTACGTGGTCCGCGCGAGGAGCCAGAGCCGGCCGTCCTTCAGCTCCACCGTCATGTGCTCGTCGAAGTTCGTTTGCGGGATCACTACGCCGCCGCGGCGCGTCCACGTTTTGCCCTGGTCGGTGGAAACGAAAAGGTGCGCCATGCGCTGGTCGTCGAGATCGTGATGAGCGTCGCGCAGATCGGGATGGCCGATGGTGCCGCGGGTCCAGAGCGAGATGGGCAGGAGCCATTCGCCGTTGGCGAGCACGGTCGGCTTGTTCAGCGTCATGCCGTGCCAGATGCGGCGCGGCGCGGTCCACGCCGGGTGCTCGGCGTCGGGGTTGTCGCAGGTGATGGCCCAGAGGCCGGCGCGGCCATCGAATTGCGACAGCGATTGATTGTAGAAGAGCCAGAGGCGGCCGGTCGGGTCGGTCCAGAAATTCCCGACCAGCGCGCTGACCTCGAGGCCGGTCGGGGCATCCGGCGGATCGATGACAAGGCGCGGCTTCGACCAGGTGCGGCCCTCATCGTCGCTGGTCGCCGCGACGAAATAGGCGCGCGGGCTATCGCCGCCGGCGACCCACGCCGCCCAGAGCCGGCCCTTCGGCGTGCGATCCATGCCGATGACCATGGCGTAGTCGCGCTGCTCGTCGGAGTACTCCGGACCGGGGTTCGTGTTGATCGCCGCCGGCTGGAGCGGGAGATCGAGGATGGCCGGTGGAAGCGGCTCCGCGAAAATCGTGGCCGTGAGTGAGAAGAGGAAAGCGAGGGGGAGCTTCATGGGCGCGGGAGCTCATCACGCCTTTTCGGAAAAGGCTGCTTAGATGTGGATCGCCTCGCCGTAGGCCTGGCCCACCGCCTCGTGGACCATTTCGGAGAGCGTCGGGATGCGCGTGGATGGTGGCCTCGATTTCCTCCTACGTGGCTTCCAGGGTGATGGCGAGGCCGAGCTCCGCGATCATCTCCGTGGCTTCGGCGCCGATGATGTGCGCGCCGAGGATTTCGCCGTGCGGCTCGCCGAGGATCAGCTTCACGAAGCCTTCGCTCTCGCCGATCGCGCGGGCCTTGCCGCTGGCCATGAAGGGGAACTTGCCGACCTTGAATTTGAGCCCCTTTTCCTTCGCGGCGCGCTCGGTGAGGCCGACGCTGGCGACCTGCGGCTGGCAGTAGGTGCAGCCGGGGAAGATGCTGCACCTTCTTCGGCTTGAAGCCTCGCTCGAACATCCCATTCGACGGCCTGGATCGCCTCGTAGCTCGCCACGTGCGCGAGCCACGGCGGCCCGATGATGTCGCCCGCGGCGATAGACGCCGGGCACGCTCGTCTCGTAGCGATCGTTCGTCTTGAGGTAGCCGCGTCGATGAGCTCGAACTTCAGCGTGCCCGCCCGGCGAGCAGCGGCGCGACGCCGATGGCCACGAGACACGATCTCGGCTTCGAGCACCTGCTCGCGCGCCCTTCGCATCCTGCGACGGTGATCTTCACGCCCTGGTCGCTCGCTTCGGTCTTGGTCGTCTTGGTGTCGGTGAGGAATGTGATGCCCTGCTTCGTGAACGATTTTTCCAGCGCCTGCGAGACCTCGGTGTCCTCCACCGGCAGCAGGTTCGGCAGCATTTCGACCACCGTCACCTTCGTGCCGAAGGCGTTGAAGAAATAGGCGAACTCCATGCCGATCGCGCCGGCGCCGATGATGATCGATGCTCTTCGGCTGCGCTCGCAGGATCATCGCCTCCTTGCGAGCCGATCACCGTCTTGCCGTTGAAGGGCAAGCCCGGCAGCGGCCGCGACGACGCAGCCGGTGGCGATGAGGATCTTCGGCGCCGTGTGCGTCTCTTCCTTGCCGTCCGCGCTCTTCACCTTCACCTCGCCGGCCTTGTCCAGCGGTGCCCTCGCCGCGGAGGTAGTCGATCTTGTTTTTCTTGAAGAGGAACTCGATGCCGGCCGCGCCTTTGTCGGAGACCTCGCGCGAGCGCTTGATGATCTTGCCCCAGTCGTAGCCAGCACCGTCGATCTTGAAGCCGAACTCCGCCGCGCGATGCTTCATCGTGATGATAGAGCTCGGCGTTCTTGCAGCAGCGCCTTGGTCGGGATGCAGCCCCAGTTGAGGCACGTGCCGCCGGCGCGCTCCTTTTCCACGCAGGCGACTTTTTTGCCGAGTTGCGCGGCGCGGATGGCGGCGACGTAGCCGGCCGGTCCGCCGCCGATGACGATGAGGTCGTAATTCATAAGCGGCGCAAGGATGCGCGAGCGGGGAGGGGAGAGTCAAAGGTTTCACACGCGGTCCGCACGCACTGGGCCTGCGCCGCGCTCCCGAGCCGCTTGGTCGTGAGAGCGCTTACTTCGCCGCCTCACTCTCCGCCAGCGCGGCGTCATGGCGAGCCTTGGTCTTCGCGGCGATCACTTTGCGGGCTTCGCTCAGACGCTCGGGCCACGAGAAAGTCGGCGCGTGGGACGGGTCAAAACCCGCGAGGTGGCCGGTGAGCCGGGTCGCGGGCTTGGTGTATTTTAGCTCGGTGTCGCCGAAGACTTCACGGCAGAGCGCGGCGAGGCCGGGATCGTACGCCTCGAGCTCCGCGCGCGTGTTCACGTGATTGTGCTGGTTGTCGTTTTCGCGGTTATTGTCGAACCAGCATTGGACGCCCTCGGCAAAGTACTCGTGATGATTGCTGCTCGCGTAGGCCGCCGTCCATAGTCCCGCCCTCATCGCCGCGTCGTAGGCCGCCTTGAGCCGCGCGTCGAAAGTGGGGTCCACGTTTGCCATGCCGCGCAGGTGGATGCAGTGCGCAAGCTCGTGGATGAGGATGCACTCCGCGGCATACGGATCGCCGGGATAGCCGAGCACGTTTTCCTCGGCGCAGGTGGTGAAGGGCTGATGCTGGCTGGCGCCGGTGCCGCGCGCCCGCGCATCCCAGTAATCGCGCCCGGAGAGCTGCGGGAAATCGTGGTGCGGCTTTTCGGCAAACCAGGGAAACTCGGGCAGATCGCAGGTGTATTCGTTCCAAGCGATCACGCAAAGCCGCGCGCCGCTGCCAATCAGCGCGTGGCGCACATCCGGCCGCTTGGCGAGCAGGAGATCCACGAGAAACGCCGCCTCCTTGAGCGCATAAGGATTTACCCCGGCTGAGGCGACGATCGGAAAGCCGTGGGCCTCGACGCGTTGCGCATAAAATGCCGGAACGCCGCCGTAGTAATAGCCCTGCACCGGCACCTCGCTCGTGACGGTGGCTTCGCCCGCACTCCCGGCCACCGCGAAGCGATGTCCTAGAGTTGTCGCGATCATGCGGGTTTCAGCGGGCGCGACCGCGCCGTTCGGCACGCGCTCCGTGTCGCTCTTGAGCCAGAATATCTCCGCCGGTGCGTTCGTGCCGTTGATGATTTGCAGCACCGGCCGATCGGCGGCGGACGCGGCAACGGCAAAGACGAGCATGAGTGGCCGTAAAAATCTCACGAGCCTCGACATGACTACTTGGGTGCGCTGGGGCGAACTCATCGAAAAGTAATTCATCGCTCGCTGGAATACTTTGCGTAAGCGCGCGGAGCAACGTGATGCTGACGTCGCTTCCATGATGTATTGCCGTTCTATCGTCGTTCTGTTTGTCGCCGGGTGCCTCGCATGGTGCGGGGCGGAAACGAGAGGCGTCGAAGCGGGCGCGGCGGCACACGCGCCCATTCCCGTTCGTTTCACCTTGGAAAAGGCGGGGTTTGTCACACTGGTTATCGAGGACGAAAACGGGAAGCGGGTGCGCAATCTGATTTCGGAGACGCCGTTCCCTGCGGGCGAGAACGTCGCGTGGTGGGATGGTACGGACGATCTCGGCCGCGACACCGATGCGGCGCGGCACGGGGTCTATCGCATCCCAGCGCAGTTCGTGATGCCGGGCCGCTACACGGTGCGTGGGCTGGTGCGCGGCGAGATCGAACCGCGCTACGAGTTCTCCATTTACTCGAGCGGCCATCCGGCTTGGGAGACGGCCGACAAGACGGGCGGCTGGCTGACGAATCACACGCCACCGCAGGCGGCGCTGTTTGTGCCGGCGGAAAAATCACCGACCGGCGCGGCGATGGTTTATCTCGGCAGCGCGGTGAGTGAGGGCGGCGCGGGACTGGCATGGGTCGATCTCGAGGGCAAGAAGATCGGTGGCCGCGGTTGGGTGGGCGGAAACTGGACGGCGGCGCCGCACCTGGCCCGCGACGAAGGAGCAAAGGCGGACGCCGCCGTGTTCGCTTATGTGGGCTCCACGTGGACCTCGAGCACGAGCAATCGCGACCGCACGCACGGCGAGCTGCGCATCACGGGCCTCACGGCGAAGGACGACCAGCCCATTCTCAAGCATCCGTTTACGCCGCCGGAGGGCGACGACGGAGACCATCATTGGATCAGCCAACTCGGCGGCATCGCGGCGCGCGACGGCGTGCTTGTGGCGAGCATGACGAAGCTCGGCGTGCTCCTCTTCGCCGATGTGCGCGAAGGCGAAGTGTTCGGCACTCTGCCGCTGGAAAGCCCGCGCGGCGTCGCCTTCGACGCCCAAGGCCGGCTGATCGCACTCAGCGGTTCGCGGCTCATGCGCATCGCTCTGCCGCCGAATCCCAGCCAACTCGCTAGGCATCTTGTGCCCGATCCGCAGGCCGGCGTGCGCATTGCCGCGAAGGGGTGGAGCGCCACCGCGAGCCGGCAGCCGCAGCGTGCCGCGCTCGCGCTCGACGGAAATCCTGCCACGCGCTGGGACACCGGCGGGCCGATGCAGAAGGGCGACAGCTTCACGCTCGAGCTCGGCGAGCCGCGCACCTTTTTCAAAATCACGATGGCCGCCCGCGCGCGCGACGATTACGCGCGGGGCTATGAAGTGATGGTCAGCGACGACGGCCAGACCTGGGGCGTGGCGCTGGCGCAAGGCAAGGGCGACCGCGGTCGCACGGTCATCGTGCTGCCGCAGCCGGCGACGGCTCGCTTCCTCAAAATCGTGCAGACCGGCAGCGCGGGAAATTACTGGTCCATCGACGAGCTCACGCTCGACGGGCCACGGCCAAAAACCGAACGCGCGCAGCCGTTGCCGCTCGCCGTGGAGCCGCTCATCTCCAGCGGGCTCGAGGATCCGCAGGGGATCGTGCTCGACGCGGAGGGCCGCGTTTTCATCAGCGACCATGGCGCCTCGCATCAGGTGAAAGTGTTTGGCGCCGGCGGCAAACTCGAGCGCGTGATCGGCAAGGCCGGCGCGCCGAAAGCCGGGCCGTATGACCCGCTGCACATGAATCATCCCGCCGGCCTGGCGATCGACGCGAACGGACGCCTGTGGGTCACGGAGAACGACTTTCTGCCCAAGCGCGTCTCCGTCTGGAAAGTCGACTGCTCGCTGTGGAAAGCCTTCTACGGCCCGGCGAAATACGGCGGCGGCGGCACGCTCGATCCGCGCGACCGCACGCGCTTCTACTACGCCGACGAGGGCCGCGGCGCGATGGAGCTCAAGCTCGATTGGGAGAAGGGTGAGTCGCACCTGGCGCGCGTTTATTACCGCCGCGAGCCGGGCAGCCTCTCGCTGCCCGAGCGCAGCGCGGCGCCCGAGCTTCCGCTCGAACACAACGGCCGCCGCTATTTCGCCAACTGCTACAACTCCAACCCGACCGGCGGCAGCGCGCTCATGCTATTTCTCGAGCGCGACGGCATCGCGCGCCCCGTCGCGGGCCTCGGGCGCGCGTCGCTGTGGAGCGTGCTGCAAGCGCCGGAGTTTGCCTCGCGCTGGCCGGCCGGAGCGAACTGGAAGGACAAATCGCCGCTGTTCCTGTGGTCCGACGCCAACGACGACGGCAAGGTGCAGCCGGCGGAGGTCACCTTCGCCGCCGCGCCCATCGGCGGCGTCACGGTGATGCCCGACCTCTCGCTCTGCGCCGCGCGCGTGGGCGGAAAGGCGATGCGTTTCGCGCCTGACGGATTCACGAAGGGCGGCGTGCCGCTCTACGATTTCGCGAAAGGCCAGACGCTCGCCGACGAAGTAAAGCCGCCGGCTTCCTCGGGCGGCGATCAGGCGCTCCTCGGCCCGGACGGCTGGACCGTGGTGACGCTCGGCATCGGGCCATTCGCGCGCGAGTCGCTCTCCGGAGCGAAGGATGGTGTCGCGCGCTGGAGCTATCCCAGTGCGTGGCCGGGCCTCCACGCCGCGCACGAAGCGCCGGTGCCCGACCGGCCGGGGCAGCTCATCGGCACCACGCGGCTGCTCGGCGGATTCGTCACTCCGAAAAATTCCGACGCCGGCCCGCTCTGGGCCATGAACGCGAACATGGGCACGATCTACCTCTTCACTGCCGACGGCCTGTTCGTCGCCACGGTCTTCGAGGACAAACGGCGGGGCACGCCATGGTCGAAGCTTACGGCGGAGCGCAACGCCAGCCTCAAGGGCTTCACGCTCGGCGAAGAAAACTTCTGGCCCACGTGGGGTCAGACGCCCGACGGAAAAGTCTACGTGATGAACGGCGGCGCCGCCTCGCTCGTGCGCCTCGACGGGCTGGAAAGCATCCGCCGCCTGCCGGCCACGCCCCTCCGCGTGACGGCGGACGATTTGCAAAAAGCGCAGGCGCATCTCGTGGCGAGCGAGGCCCACCGTCAGCAAACGCAAGGCCGCGGCGTGCTCGAAATCGCCATGCCCACCCAGCCGCCGAGCGTCGACGGCCAGATCGACGAATGGGCCCGCGCGGCGTGGGTGGACATCGACAAGAGCGGCGTGAAGGCGAACTTCAATTCCAACTCGAAGCCCTACGACATCACCGCAGCCGTCACCATCTCGGGCGGCCGGCTCTACGCCGCCTTCCGCACCGGCGACGACAAGCTGCTGCAAAACTCCGGCGAAGTCCCCACCGCGCCCTTCAAGACGGGCGGCGCCCTCGACCTCATGCTCGCCACCAACCCCGCCGCCGACCCGAAGCGCACCCTGCCCGTGGAAGGCGACCTGCGCCTGCTGGTCACCCGCGTCAAAGGCCAGACCAAAGCCGTGCTCTATCGCGCCGTCGTCCCCGGCACGAAAGAGCCCGTGCCCTTCTCCTCCCCCTGGCGCACCATCACCCTCGACCGCGCGGACGATGTCAGCGCGGAAGTCCAACTCGCCGGTGCCGCCGGCAACTACGAGCTCTCCATCCCGCTCGCCACCCTCAACTGGAAGCCCAGCGCCGGCCAAACGCTCAAAGGCGACATCGGCATCCTGCGCGGCAACGGCGCCACCACCACCGCCCGCGTCTACTGGAGCAACAAAGCCACCGGCATCACCTCCGACGTCCCCTCCGAAGCCGCCCTCACGCCGGTGCTCTGGGGGCAAATCGTGATCAAGGCAGCGCCGTAGCGCCACACCGTAATCCATGCACGTTAGGCGCTTTCCGCCCTTAGAAAAATGCTCCGCCACCTCACGCTCTTCTTGCTCGGCGCCTGCACGGCGTTCGCGGCCCCGCTCAGCAAGACTCCCACGGATGGAAGGCCAGTCCGCATCGAGCCCGCGGGCTTTTTCCTCACCTTTCCAACGGGCTGGACCCTGCTTCGTCCTGTGCCATCTCACGAATGGCCCGAGAATGTGTGTTTTCCTCGCTTCAACGGCAGCCGCGGGCAGGTCGATTCCGTATTGGTCCGCCCGAAACCAACCACCCTGCAACAGGCGGTCTCCAGCTACATTGGCCGCGAGACCGCTCGAGAGCGCGTGCACAAGCAAATCGTCGAGTTGGAGCGCGCCTCGTTTTCGGCGCGTTCAGGAGTTTCCGGTATTCGGGTTGTGCTCGATCGCAAGACGTCTTCGGGCGGCGTTCGGCTTTACCGTTACTTTTTCCCGGTACCGGGCGGCGAATTTGTTTGCCTGGGCGCGTTCGGCTCACCGGAAATCCACGACATCATTCTCAGGACGCTGCGCTCCGATTGAAGGCGCCGGCACGAGAGCCTGCGTTTTGCAGCGCCGGTTAGCGCCACGCGCGGATTGCCATTGCGGCGCGGTCTTGTACCGTCCGCGGATGCCTACCCTATCCTCCTCCATCGAACGCCTCGAAAGCCGCATTGCTCCTGCCGTCGTCTTTACGCTCGGCGATTACGATGGCGATGGCGTCGCTCACGATCTGCGCATCACGGGCGGCGCGGGCAAGGAGCGCGTTTTGATCGAGGATTCGTCCAGCGGTGCGTTGCGCACGAAGATCTCGATCGATGCGAATGGCGACGGCGATTTCACCGATCCGGCCGATACCAACGGCGCGCTGCAGGCGTTCATCATCCAGCAATTCGAGATCAACATGGGCGGGGGCAACGATATCGTGACGGTGCAACTCACCGGGGACTACACCACGCCCAAGGCGTTCTTCACGAATCTCGGTCCGGGGAACAACGAATTCCATTTCCTCACCGTGAAGGGCGCCTCCGACTATTCCATAAGCGCCGCGACGCGGATCGATCTCACGGGCGGGCCGCAAAACGATTACATGGACCTGCAGTTCGACGACGTACGGGCGCAGCTCGACATCAGTGTCCGGCTCGGAGCTGGGCGTGATGGGTTCCTTTCTGGAACCAAAGTTACCGGCCCGAGCAGCATCATCGTGGGCAACGGCCTTTTCGCCGGCCACCTGGATGCGGATATCGATTTGGGGCCGGGATCGAATAGTTTCCAGTTGGCCTTTCTCGATCCCTCGATTGGGGCCTTTGGGGCGCCGGGCGCCATGAATTACCGCATTCTCGGCAGCAATGTGGCGGCGGATCGCGACGACATCACGGTTTCGAGCGTGGACTCCAACTTCGACTTTGGCAGCGACGTACACATCACGGCGATCATGGGCGCGGGCAACGATGCCTTCCACGCGCAGCTCTCCGGCGCCCTCACCTTCGTCAATTCCGGCGGCAATGCCGCCGCCGGGCGCTTGGTCTTCGACGTCGATGGCGGCGCGGGGAACGACTTGATCGAGGCGTTGCGCTTTAATCCCGGCACGTTCCAGATGGATGGCGTCCTGCAGTTCAATTTCCGCGGCGGCGCGGGGAATGACACGATCAAGGTGGACCTGGGATCGAACACCGCGGCGGCGCAGCTCACCACGGTCACTGCGGCGATCGCCCAGCGCGCGCTGGTGCTTTATCTCGATGGCGGCGCCGGCAACGACACGCTTTCCGCGACGGTTTCCAATACGGCGCAGGCTTCTTTCGTCTACGACATCACGCTGCTCGGCCGGGCCGGGAACGACCAGTTGAATTTCAGCGGCAGCAACAACGGGGGAACTGTCACGTACGGCGGCGGCGGCGCGCTCATCGATGGCGGGCTGGGGACGGACACCCGCAACGTGGCGCTTTCGGGCGGATTTCTCGCCAAGCAGTATAACTAGCCTCGCCGTCCGCCGATGCTCGACCTCCGCCGGCTGAAGCCCTCCGCGCTGACCATCGCGGGCTTGGTCGGTTTCATCTGGGCCGCCTCGAATGGGGCGGTGCGGGACTTTGTGTGGGCGGATTTGCGAGAGGGAATGATGAGCCTGCGCGGCCTCACGCGGGCCACGCGCTGGCTGGCGCGGCTCGGCTTCGTGCTGCTCGGGGTGATGGTTTGCGCGATGGTTTTCAACGACCTGTGGCGAAGCGAATCGGAGCTGATCGTGATGTCCGCGTCGTCGGCCCTGCGCGGGCAGTTGGTGCCGGTGGCGCTGCTGCCGCTCACGCTTTTCATGTTCGTGATGGCTTGGAGCTTTGCGCTCACCGGCGCGCTGCATAGCCATTGGGCGCTCCGGCTGCTCGTGCTCGGTTTGTACAGCGTTACGGCGGTCGGCTGGGCCGGTGCCATTCTCACCTACCGCGGCGGCGTGGCGCTGGATCGGTGGATCGTGATCGCCGCGCTGGCCGGCGTGGCGCTCGTCTTTGCGGTGCGCTGGCGGCGGGAGGCGCGGCCGGCGCTGGAGTTCGCGCTGATCTTTCTGCTCGTGGCCGCGGTCTACTGGATGGCGCAGCGGCAGGAGTTGGCGAACCAGGCGGTCTACGGCGTGCCGGTGGGCCTCGCAAAAATCAATTTCAACGTGAATCTGCTCGGCGGGCTGGTGACGCCGCTGCTGCTGCTGATCGGCGTGGATATCGCGGGCTTCACCCTGCACGCGGCTCAATGGGCGCAGGAGATCGTGTCGCAGCGCACGCCGGCCTTCGTGCTGCGGGTGAGCCTGGCGTCGCTCTTCGGCTGGCGGCTCTGGGTGGCCGCGGGGGAATTCACGGAGTACGGCGCGAAGCTCACCGCCGGCGAGCAAGCGTGGGCGTATGCCGGCGCCTTCGGCGAAGTGGCGCTCGCGGGGATTGTTGTGCTGGGGCTGCTCTGGCTCGCGCGGGGGCGCGGCGAAATCTCGCGCGAGCACGTGAGCGAGGTCGCGAAAGGCGCGGCTTTTCCCCTGGTGCTGGCGTACGGGGTGGTGGCGCTGCTCATCTTCGTCATGCTCGCCTTCGCGATGGCGCTGCCGTCGAAGGGATGGCTCGGCGAGGTGCAGCAGGCGGCCATGCCCGCCTCCGATTTCCTGTCGAAAAAGGTGATGCCGACGTGGCACTACGTTCTGTGCGCCGCCGCCGCGGTGAGCGCCGTCGCCCTGGCCCGCCGGGGGCGGATCGCGCTGGCCCTTTTTCTCGGGCTTTTCGCGGTGCTCGAGCTCTGGAACCGGCTGGCCCGGCCCGGCGAGTTTTTCGCCACGCTCGATTGGCGCGGCCAGGGGCCGGTGGAGTTTTGGTGGCTCGCGCTCATCACCGCCGCGCTGGCGTGGCGCACGGTGCGCGCGCAGCTCACGCCCGAGCGCGCGGGGCAGTTCTTATTCCTGCTGCTGGTGGTCACCCTGATGCGGCAGCGGGATTTCATCGAGAATCCGTTCACTCCATTCTTCGGATTTGCCGGCGTCGCCTTCATCGCCTTCGCGCTGGTCTGGGACATGGCCACCCGCGGCTCGTGGGCGAATGAGGAAACCAAATTTCTGCCGCGGATCAGCCGCATCTTCCTCTACGTCGGCTACGCGCTGCTCGCCGCGACTGTCCTCAATTGGGCCGTCACCACGCACGATCTCGATAGCGTCCAAAAACTCACCGGCGGCGCCGCCCTCACGGGTTTCGATCGCTTCGGAAAACCGATTCTCTACGCAGTCTTCTTCCTGACGCTGCTCGCGCCGTCCGCAAAATCCGCGGAGAGCGCGGCGACGGCTTGAGACGTGTCTTGGGGAGCGCAGGCTTCCAGCCTGCTCGGCGAAGCATCCTGCTTCGCCGCCGCGCGGTGATTGATACGCCCGTGATCGCGCACGAAACGCGCACGTTCGCACGCCGCGAAAAGGCGTCTCGGACCTCGCCCGGTTCCTCGCCGCGCCACCCCCTGGCCGGCAGGATGCCGGCCAGCGCCGGCTGGAAGCCCGCGCTCCCCAAGGCCCACACGTCCGTCTATTTCACGATCCGCAGGCGCATGTAGCGCGGGCCTGTCCCTGCGGGCACCACATCCTTCACGGTGGTCGTTTGCAGTCCGAAGGACGGCAAATTATCGAGGACGCTCACCTGGTTGGCCGGGAGCAGCGGATCGATTTGCGCCCATGGCGGAAGCAGGTCGCCGTCGGCTTCGACGATGTAGGTGAGGTCCGTGGCCCATTTCACGCGCGTGAAGGTGAGCGTGAGATAGTTCGTTCCGCTCACATTCTGAATGGCGGAGGTCGGCAGGCCGAGCGTGGAGCTGGCCTTGGGCGCGAGGTTCAGCCCGTATTCGCCGAGGTTCTTGATCCCATCGAATTCCGGGTCGGCCTCGTCGCCGCTGATCGCCGGGTTGCCCTGCTCGGCCGGGGTAAACTTATCTTTCTTCCAGCCGGCGATCAGGTTGCCGAAGGAGACCTGCACCTCGGTGAAGCTGGTTTGGCCGGCGGTGTCCGTGACCCGCATGCGCAGGGTGTGCGGGCCGTTCGTATATTGCGTCGTGTCGAAGAGCGCGTGCGTGCCATTGATGTGGTAGTGCCCTCCGGCGGCGGTGTCGGTGTAGGCGAGCACGCCATCGATGAAGAACTCCCCTTTCACGGTGCCGACATCGTCGACGCCGTCGCCGTAGAATTCAGAGTTCGTGCCGGAGATGACGCTGCCCGCGGCCGGCTGCGTGATCACCGCGGCCGGCGCGGCGTCATTGGTCACCACGATGCTGAAGCTTTGCGTGGCGTTGGGAACGACGCCGTTGATCACTTGCACCACCACCGGAAAAGTGCCGGTAGCGGTGGGCGTCCAGTTGATCACCCCGGTGGTGTTGTTGATCGTCATGGCGGCCGATGGCCGCGTCGTGAGATTGTAGGTCGGCGTCGGATTGCCGGTGGCGTTCACGTCGTACGTGTAAAGCGAACCGACGATCCCCGTGGTCTTGGCCGTGCTCGTGATCGAAGGCGCGGCATTGTCGTTGTCCGTGGCCACGACGTTCACCACCCGCTCGGGATCACCGGCGAGAGTCACCGAGAACATGGCTGCGTCGCCGAGGTTGTCCGCGTCCTCGGCTGCGAAAATCGTCACGGTCTGCGGCGTGGTGGCATTCAACGGCGTGAAGGTGAGCGTCGCGCCGCCGGTGACGCTGAGGTCGGTATCGCCCGCGGTGCGCGCCACGTTCACCGTCACGTCGGCGGCCGGCGCGGTGGCCAGGCTCACCTGGAAGGTGCCGCTTCCGTTTTCCACCAAGCTCACATTGTTTCGCGAAAGGACCAGTTGCGGCTCGTCGTTTTCGATCTCGGTCGCCTTCACGCTGTAGGAAGTCAGCCCCGCGGCGGAGACGTTGAACATGGCGGTGCCGCTCGCGAGGTCTGCATCCTCGGCGGCGGCGATGGTCACGGCCTGAATCTGGTTCCAGTTGCTCGGAGTAAAGGTAAGCGTGGCCGCGGAGGCGAGGGTCAGGTCCGCGTCGCCGCTCGCTTTGTTGATCGAAACGGAGACGTTCACGCCCGGCGCCTGCGCGAGCCGCACCGTGAAGACCGCGCCGCCGCCCTCGGGCACGCCGATCGCCGTTGATTGCACGATGAGGTTTTGCGCGCTGCTTGTGGTGGCGATGCGGCGGACGGTGCCCGAGCCGATTTGCGCAATGTAAAGGGCTCCATCCGGGCCTACGGCGGTATCGACGGCCTGGCTGAGCACCGTGCCGAAAAGGTCGACCGAGGTCGGCACGTCGTTTCCATCCAGGATGGCGCGAGCCACCAGGTTGCCATTGTAATCGCCGAAAAAGAAGTTGCCGCGATAGGCCGCGGGGAACGCGGTGCTGTCGTAAAACGTGCCGCCGGAGATCGAGCCGCCGAGCGCCTGGGTGGTGGCGGTGCCGCCGCCGCTCGTGGCGTCTGGCCCGCTTTGCGCCACGGTGAAGGAGGTGTCGCTCACGCGGCTCGCCACGTAGAAAATGCCGTTGAAGGTGCTGTTCGCCACCCCCGCAATCACGACGCGCGCCCCTTGGCGGAACGGGTGAAAATTTTGCGTGGTGAAGGTGACCACGTTGCCGGAGCGCGCTGCGCCGGAAGCGGCCAGGTTGGACACGGTGGTGCTATTGACGCGGTAGGCGATCAGCGGTGTGAGAAAACCCGCGGGCTGATTGTTCTCGTAATCGTTCCAGCCGATGTGGCCGCCGCGCGGGACGACGAAGACCTGCTCGTAGCCCGGGCCGCTCAGCGGCTGGGTCTGGCCATCCGGCGCGCTGCCGACCACATTTAGCCAGAGCTTTCCCGTGCCGGGCTGAAACATCATCGTGAACGGATTGCGGCAGCCGCGCGCCCAGATGTAGTCGTTGTTCGTGCCCGCGCCGTCGAAAAACGGATTGTCGTTCAGGACCGCGCCAGTGAAGCGATTCGCGCGGCCCACCTTAGCGCAGAGCGAGACGAAATCGTTGTCGACGCCGGTGTTGTTCCCATTGTCGCCGATGGACCAATAGAGCCGGCCATCCGGCCCGATCCCGATCCCGCCGCCATCGTGGTTTTGGCCGAGCGTCGGCAGTCCGCCCACGATCAAGGTTTCATTCGAGCCGATATTCGTGCCCGGATTATCTGTGTAGCGAACGATGCGTTGTTCGGAGCTGGAGACGGTGACGAAGAAATAGACGAAGCGGTTGTTGATGAAATTCGGATCGAAGCAGAGGCCGATCAGCCCACACTCGCTGTTCGTGAAGACCGGTGAAAGCGTGGCCCAGGGTGTGGCACCCAAGGTCCCGGTCGAGGTGCCCGGATTGTATTGGACGACCCGGACCAAGCCGCCTTTGCAGATGACGAAGAGCCGCCCCGAGCCATCGGGCGCCCAACCGAGCCCGGTCGGCAAGGGCATAAGGGTGCTATCGGAAACGAAAGTCGTCTCCGCGAAGTTCGCCGTATCCACGGGGGTGCCATGCGCGGCGTGCAGGAGGAAGAGAAGGGCGGCGGCAAACAGCGCTTGGGCTTTTGGGTACGCGCACATGGGAGGGTCGGGAAGCATAGCACCGGATGTAAAGGTTCCAAGGCGGAAGGTGACACGGGCGTCATGCGAGCAGGCTCGATGCCGCCGCAGGTTCCTTTGACGCGAGGCAATCCTCGCTGCGGCGGATAAATTTGCGCTGTTCGATATACCGTGCTACTCAGCGCGCGCACCCCCATCCCCATGCGAGGCTCCTTTACTTCTGCGGCGCGGCGGCTCTGTTTCTGCCTGTCCATTCTCATACCCGGGTCGGCGGCCCGCGGCGATACTCCCGAACTGCCCAGTGCCGCGGTACTGCCAGCGGCTTTTATCACCGATTCCTCAGCCGTCCTGCGCGCCCGGGTCAATCCGCATGGCTCCGAGACGCGCTTCACCTTCCTGGTCAATGGAATGGTGGTGCAGAGATACAATGGGTTCATCGGGAACGGCTCCCACGATCTCGACGTCAACTTTCGACTCTACGGGCTCAAAGCCGGCATCGCGCACTCCGTCATCGTGCGCGCGCGCAATGCCGCCGGCAGTCTCGACAGTGAGCCGCTCACCTTCACGACGGCGCCGCGCCCCGCGGACTCGCCTTCCATCACCATGCTGCCGAGCGCCGATCCCATGGTGCTGCGCTTCGAAGTCGATCCGCAGGGCCAGTCCGTGCATGTCGACCTGCGCGAAAACGATGCCGCGGGCATCAGGTTCGGGACCGTTTCCGGCGCCACGCCCGTCATCCTGGAACGGACCTTGGATGAGCGCTTTGGGCGCACGCCAGGAATTGTCAGCGTGCGTGCCACGTGGGCGACCCGTCCCGAGGCGCCGTTTTCCTCCGGCGGGATCGTTTGCCCCTCGGGCGACCGGTTTGATTTTGCAGAGGATGAGTACGCGGCGGGGCCGGTGACCGCCGATGGGATCGCGCCTGGAGTGGCGCTCGAAGCCGCCTTGAACAATATGACGAGCAATACCGATGCGCAGTTGCGCGCTACGGTGAGCCCGTGGGGCGCCGCCACCGAGGTCGAGTATTTCCTCAATGGCAAAAGTGCGGGCAGGGCCTACATCCCGGCGCAAGGCGGCTCGCCCCGGTTCTTTACCAGCGGGCTAACCCCCGGCACGGAATACGTGATCACCGCCGCTGCGACGAATGAGTTTGGGAGCAACGACAGTAATTCCATCACCATACGGACCACGGGCACGCCGCCGCCGGGGAACAAGCCGCCGGTCGGCTCGCTGCCGCTGCTGCGGCTGCCGCTGCTGGCGACCAGTATCACCGGCACGATCGCCGCCTCCGACCCCGAAGGCGGAGAAGTGGTGATCCAAAGCTTCACGCAGGGGCTCAGCGGGGCAGTGGCGATCGACGGCTGGCAGGTGACGTATACGCCGGGGCCGCTTTTCTTTGGCGTCGACGAGTTTTACGTGGTGCTGGCCGATCCGGAGGGTGCAACCACGAGCATCGTCGGGCAGGTGCTGCTCGAGGGGAGTGATCCCTCGCCGGCCTCGTACGACCTGGTGGTCATTTTCAAGACGGATCCGCCGAAGCCCGCCGGGCGGCTGACGCTGGACCAAACGCAGTCTGGGAGGTTCACCGGCAAACTGGTGATTTATGGAGCGGAATACGCGTTGCGCGGCGCCTTCAACTCCGAGGGGGTCGCGATTCTGGACCTCGACCGCTTGGGGCTGCCGCCGATGCTAGTAACGCTCACCAGTTCATCGAACGTGGAGAATGAGAAGTATCTTTCCGTGACCGTCGACGCGGCCGAGCTAGCCGCCATTTATGTCGCCGAGGGGGCGCCGATCGGCGGCCCCGCGGCCACGGCCGAGGTCGCGGGCTTTCAGTACACCGCGATCCTGCCGATGCGCGCGGCGGAAACCGAAACGCCGCAGGGCGATGGGTTCGCGACTGGCGCGGTGAGCAAGAAAGGGCTGGCGCGGTTCTCCGGCCGCACCGGTGACGGGCAGCCGTTCAGTTTCGGCGGGCGGTTGCAGCGGACGCGAAAGCTGCAGGTGGGGATCACCGTCGGCAGCAGCCCGCGAGATTATTTGCAAGGCCACCTGCAGTTCTCGAAGGACCTGAACAAGACCGTGGGCGGCGATCTTTCCTGGCTCTCGTATCGCACGGCCACGGAGCATTACCGGAAAAACTTCACGCGGCGGCTGCAGCCCATGGGGGCGCGTTACCGTCCGGGCTACGGACTCTTCGGCGAAACCGGCCGTGCGCACGTCGCCAAGGTGCAACTGATCGGCGAGGATGCCGCGAGCCTCGGCGCCACCGACCTGACCCTGCAATCGCGAGGCGCCAGCCTCGGCGCCCGCAATTCCAGCGTCGCGATCCAGGTGAGCAAGCGCTCGGGGCTCTTCAGCGGGACGATGAACGGCGCGGAGGGCAAACGGCGCTTCACCGGCGCGGTGGTGCAGCCGTTCAATCGCGGCGCTGGCACGCTGATGCTCGGCGGGCCGGTCGGGGCGGTGGAGGTTTTGCCGCAGTAGCGCGGCGCGGCGTCGCCGTCGGATTCAACGCTGGGTGGAAGCGCCGTTGCGCTTGCCAAGGCACGCGCCCGGCGAGAACTTCCACCCCCCGCACGAAACCATGTCCGAGATTCCGAAAACTTACGAGCCGCAGGCCATCGAGGAGAAGTGGTATGCCTTCTGGCAGGACCAGGGCTGTTTTGCCGCCGACCGCGGCTTCGCCGAAGCCGGCGTATTCCATCGTCATCCCGCCGCCGAATGTCACGGGCGTGCTCACCTCGGGCACGTGCTGAACAACACCATCCAGGACATCCTCGCCCGCCGCGCGCGCATGCTCGGCAAGGAAGTGCTCTGGCTGCCCGGCACCGACCACGCCGGCATCGCCACGCAGACGTGGTGGAGCGGACGCTGAAGAAAGAGGGCGAGATCAAGCACCGCGACGACCTCGGCCGCGAGGAGCTCGTGGCGAAGATCTGGGAGTGGAAGGAGAAGTACGGCGGCATCATCATCCAGCAGCTCAAGAAGCTCGGCGGTCTCGTGCGACTGGACGCGCAGCGCTTCACGATGGACCCGGACTATTCGCGCTGCGTCTCGCAGGTGTTCGTGGACCTCTACAAGAAGGGGCTGATCTATCGCGGCAAGCGGATGGTGAACTGGTGCCCGGCCTCGCTCACCGCGCTCTGCGATGAGGAAGTGATCATGAAGCCGCAGAACGGCATGCTCTATCTACTTCAAGGTGGAAGTGGCGGAGGAGCCCGGCACGTGGCTTACCATCGCCACGACGCGCCCGGAGACCATCCCCGGCGACACCGCCGTCGCCGTGAATCCGAAGGACCCGCGCTACGCGCACCTCATCGGCAAACACGTGCGTGCGTCCGCTGCCGCTCGAGATGCCGCGGAGCGAGCAGCTGATCCCGATCATCGGCGACGAGCACGTGGACTTCGAGTTCGGCACCGGCGTGCTGAAAGTGACGCCCGCGCACGACAAGGCGGACTTCGAGATCGGCCAGCGGCACAAGCTGCACGGTGATCGACATCATGAACCCGAACGGCACGATGAACGAGCTCGCCGGCGCGGACCTCGCGGGCCTCGAGCGCTTCGAGGCGCGCAAGGTGGCCGTGGAGCAACTCCGCGAACTCGGCGCGCTGGAGAAGGAGGAGCCGTACGAGAACAACGTCGGCTTCAGCGAGCGCGCCGATGTGCCGATCGAGCCGCGCCTGAGCGAGCAGTGGTTTCTGAAGTATCCGAGCCAGGAGCGCGCGCGCGCGGTGGTGGCCACGGGGGAGATGAAGTTTTACCCCGAGCGCTGGGCGAAGGTTTACGACCACTGGATGGGGAATCTCAGGACTGGTGCATCTCGCGCCAGCTCTGGTGGGGGCATCGCATTCCGGTGTGGTATCACAAGAGCTCGGCCACGCTGCACTGTGGACGTGGAAGCCGCCGGCCGATCGCGGAGAGATTGGGTGCAAGACCCCGACGTCCTCGACACCTGGTTCTCCTCGTGGCTCTGGCCGTTTGCCACGATGGGCTGGCCGGAGAAGACGCCGACGCTGGCGAAATTCTATCCCACCACCGACTCGTCACCGGGCCCGGACATCATCTTCTTCTGGGTCGCGCGCATGATCATGGCGGGCTTCGAGTGCATGGGCGAGATGCCGTTCCGGAACGTCTATTTCACCGGCATCATCCGCGACAAGCAGGGCCGCAAGATGTCGAAGTCGCTCGGCAATTCGCCCGACCCGCTCGATCTCATCGCGCAATACGGCGCCGATGCGCTGCGCTTCGGCATGATGCGCAGCGCGCCGCTGGGGCAGGACGTTCTATTCGACGAGAAGAACGTGGAGCTCGGCCGCAACTTCTGCACGAAGCTCTGGAACGCCGCGCGCTTCCGCCAGATGCAGGGCGGCGCCACCGAAGGCGAGATCGATCGTGCGCTACTCACGAGCGATGACAAATGGATCTTGCTGCGTCTCGATGCCGCGATCATCCGCGTCTCCGACGCGCTCGAGGACTACCAATTCAGCGAGGCCGCGCAGGCGCTCTATCGCTTTTTCTGGAGCGAGTATTGCGACTGGTATCTCGAGGCCACCAAGGCCTCCCTGAATGGTCCCGACGAAGCGCGGAAAGCCAACACGCTGGCCGTCATCGACTTCTCCTTCGCGCACCTGCTGCGGCTCTTCCATCCGTTCCTGCCCTTTATCACCGAAGAGCTCTGGAGAGGACTCGGCTACCGCACCGATTTGCCAGAAGACCAGGGCGGACGCACCATCATGTACGCGCCCTGGCCGAAGCCGCTCGGCGACGATTTTCGCGAGCACTACGGGCTCGATGCGAGCGACGAGCAGGTGGCCGCGGCGAAATACGAAGTGGTAAACCTCGGCCGCGGGCTGCGGCGCGATTTCAATATCGCGTCGAACAAGCGAGTGCGGTTCGTGTTGAAACCGAGCCAGCCGCTGCCGGAGCACGAGGCGCAAGTCTTGAAGCTATTGCTGAATGCGGAGCCGCTCGACGCGGTGAGTGAATACGACGCGCCGCGCGGCACGCCGACGATCCCGACACCGCTCGGGGAGCTGTATTTGCCGCTTGAAGGGTTGGTGGATCTGACGGCCGAGCGCGACCGCTTGAGTAAAGAGATCGCGAAGGTGGAGCAGGAGTTGGCGAAGGTCGCGGCCAAGCTCGGCAGCGAATCGTTCGTTTCCGGAGCACCAGCCAAAGTTGTTGCCGAGCACCGGCAGCGGCAGGCGGATTGGGAGGGAAAGCTGGAGCAGTTGCGGCGGCTGCTGGCGGCGCTCGGGAGTTAAAACTGAGCCATTCCCTAAGATGGGCTCCGGGCGGGCGATTGAATCAGTGGTCGCCGTATGTTTCGCCCCCTGTTCATTCTTTTCGCCCTTGCTGCCCTGCGGCTCCACGCGGTGGAGGAACGGGCGCTGACGTTCGAGCGCGACGTGCGGCCGATTCTGCGGGCGCATTGCATTCGCTGCCACGGCGAGGAGGAAAAGCCGAAAAGCGGGGTGGACCTGCGGCTCCGGCGGTTCATGGACAAGGAACTGGAGGGTGGGGAGCACGTGCTGGTGCCGGGCAAGCCAGACGAGAGCGAGATGGTGCGGCTGATCCGCGAGGGCGAGATGCCGAAAAAGGGGAAGAAGGTTTCCGCGGCGGAACTGGCGGTGATCGAGCGCTGGATTTTGCAAGGAGCGAAGGTCGCGAGGCCGGAGCCTGAGTCGCTCGCACCGGGACCGCTGCTCACGGACGAGGACCGCGCGTTCTGGTCGTTCCAGCCGATTGTGCGTCCGGCGGCGCCCGTGCTCGAAAACGCTGCGCGCGTGCGGACCCCGATCGATGCGTTCATCCTTGCGGGGCTTCGGCAGCAGCATCTCGATTTCGCGCCGGAGGCCGGGAAGCCGACGCTGCTGCGCCGCGTGACGCTCGATCTCACCGGACTGCCGCCGACGCCGGAGGAACTCGCCGCCTTTCTCGCGGATTCCGCGCCGGACGCCTATGAGAAGGTGGTCGATCGGCTGCTCGCTGCGCCGGCCTATGGCGAGCGCTGGGCGCGGCATTGGCTCGACGTGGCCGGCTACGCGGACTCGAATGGCTTTGCGGAGGCGGATTCCCCGCGGCCGCACGCCTGGCGGTATCGCGACTACGTCATTCGCGCGCTGAATGCCGATAAACCGTGGAGCGATTTCCTCGTCGAGCAGCTTGCCGGGGACGAGCTCGCGGCGGTGACGCACGCGGAGACGCAGCAGGCGGTGCTCGATCCGAAGCGGCGCGAGGCGCTCATCGCCACGGCCTTTCTGCGCATGGCGCCGGACGGCACCGGCGATGCCGTGCCCGATGCGAATCTCGCGCGCAATCAGGTGATCGCCGAGGAGATCAAAGTGGTCACCTCCTCCTTGCTCGGGCTCACGGTGGGCTGCGCGCAATGCCACGATCATCGCTACGATCCGATCACGCAGGCGGACTATTACCGGCTGCGGGCGATCTTCGAGCCGGCGTTTCATTGGAAATCATGGCGCGCGCCGGCGCAGCGCCTCTACTCGCTCTACACGCCGGAGGAGCGGGCGAAGGCGAACGAAATCGAGAAGCAGGTGGGCGACCTCAACCGTGAGGCGCAGGCGATGAGCAAAAAATTCCTCGACGACATTTTCGAGAAGGAAGTGGTCAAGCTGCCGGAGGCCGAGCGCGAGCCTTACCGCGCCGCGCGCGCGACCGCGGAGAAGGACCGCACGCCCGAGCAGAAGGCGCTGATCAAGAAATACCCCTCCGCACTCGCGCTCTACTCGCTGGATCTGTACGATAAGGACGCGCAGAAGAAGGTGCTCGAGAAGATCGCCGAAGGGACCAAGCTGCGCGCGACTCAGCCCGGCGGAAGGGATGATCATGGCGCTGACGGAGCTCAAGGCCCCCGCGCCGGCGACGCATCTCTTTCACCGCGGAGACCACGACCAGCCGAAGCAGGTGGTCGCCCCCGGCGAGCTGAGCGTGCTCGGAGCGCGAGCCGTTCCAGCCCGCGGCGTCGCCCGCCGGCTCCACGGGGCGTCGGCTGGCCTACGCGCGGTGGCTGACGAGCGGCCGGCATCCGCTCGTCGCGCGCGTGCTCGTGAATCGATTTTGGCTGCATCATTTCGGCCGCGGCATTGTCAGCACGCCCGGCGATTTCGGCGCTCTCGGCGAGCGGCCCACGCATCCCGAACTGCTCGACTGGCTTGCGCGCGAGTTCATGGACGGCGGCTGGAAGCTCAAGCCGCTGCACCGGCTCATGGTGCTGAGCACGGCTTATCGCCAGTCCTCGCGCCACGATGCCTCGCTCGCGGCGGATCCGGAGAACCGGCTCTTTGGCCGCTTTAAGATCCAGCGGCTGGAGGGCGAAGCGCTGCGCGACACAATGCTCGCCGCCGCCGGCTCGCTGAACCGCGCACTTTTCGGCGAGCCCATCGGCATCGCTCGCGATCCGAGCGGCTGCATCGTCGTCGGCATGGAGCAGCTCAATGCGAATCGCGACGTGATGAAGGTGGTGAGCCGCGGGAAAGAGGATTTTCGCCGCTCGCATCTATGTGCAGGTGCGCCGCAAGACGCCGCTCACCGTCCTGGAGACCTTCGACGCGCCAACGATGGAGCCAAACTGCGAAGCGCGAAATTCTTCCACGGTGGCGCCGCAGTCGCTGCTGCTCATGAATGATCGCTTCGTGCTGGAAACCGCGCAGGCGCTCGCCACGCGCCTGCGGGGAGAAGTCCAGGGCGATGCGCGCGGGCAGATCGCCAAGGCCTGGCGAATTCTCTTCAGCCAGGAGCCGAAAAAGGCGGACGTGCTGCGCGGCCTGGCGTACCTTGCCGAGCAGACCGAGGCGGTGCGCGCCTACCATCACGGCATCCAGCACGCGAAAGACGCGCCGCCGCCCGATCCGCAGCTCGAGGCGCTCGCCAGCTACTGCCAGGTGCTCTTCGGGTCGAACCGCTTCCTCTACGTCGAATGAATCCTCCGCTGCTCTGCTCACGCCGCCATTTCTTGCACGCGAACGGCTTTGGCCTTGGCGGCCTGGCACTGGCGTGGCTGCTCCGCGAAGAGGGGCTGCTCGCCGGTCCGGTGAAGCCGCATGTCGGAGGTCGCCCCGCGCTACGATCTGACGCCGAAGAAGCCGCATTTCGAGCCGCAGGCGAAGGCGATGATCTCGCTTTTCATGATGGGCGGCCCTTCGCAGATGGACCTCTTCGATCCGAAGCCGATGCTCACGAAGTACGACGGGCAGAAGTTTCCCGGCGAAATCAAGTACGACAACCTCGCGCAGGCCTCGGCAAAGGTCTTCGGCTCGCCGTGGAAATTCTCGCCGCGCGGCCAGTGCGGCATGGAGCTGAGCGAACTGCTGCCCGGGCTCGCCGAAGTGGCCGATGAGATCACGCTCATCCGCTCGATGCAGTCCGGCGTGAGCAACCACGCGCAGGGGCTCTATGCGATCAACAACGGCCGCATCGTCGCGGGACGGCCGACCGCTCGGCTCGTGGCTCACCTACGGCCTCGGCAGCGAGTCGCAGGAACTGCCCGCCTACATGGTGCTCGCGCATCCGGGCGGCCTGCCGACCTTCCAGGGCGAGCACTTACACCAACGGCTGGCTGCCCTCGCTCTACCAGGGCACGCTGATCCGCCCCACCGAGCCGCGCATTCTCAATCTCGACCCGCCACCCGCGCTCGCCGGCAAGGCGCAGGAGCGGCAGCTCGATCTGCTCAAGAGCTGTCAACGAAGCGCACCTCGCCGAGCATCCCGGCGAGCTCGATCTCCAGGCGCGCATCGCCAGCTACGAACTCGCCGCGAAGATGCAGACCGCCGCGAAGGAAGCGCTCGATATTTCCAGCGAGCCCGAGCACATCAAAAAACTGTACGGCGTCGATAAGCCCGAGACGCGCGACTACGCCACGCGCTGCATCATCGCGCGGCGCCTCGTCGAGCGCGGCGTGCGCTACGTGCAGGTGCTCAATTCGGGCCAGTCCTGGGACCAGCACGGCTCGCTCATCACGCGCGCTGCCGAAGAATTGCGCGCCGACCGACCAGCCCTGCGCCGCGCTCGTCAAGGATCTCAAGCAGCGCGGCCTGCTCGACACGCACCGTCGTCCACTGGGGCGGCGAAATGGGCCGCCTGCCCGTGCTGCAAAACGATGCCGGCCGCGAGAAATGGGGCCGCGACCACAACACCTACGGCTTCAGCCACTGGGTGGCCGGCGGCGGGTTCAAGCGCGGCTATGTCCACGGCGAGACCGACGAGTGGGGCCACCACGCCGTGAAGGACATCGTGCACCACTACGACTGGCACGCCACGCTGCTGCACTGCTTCGGCCTCGACCACACCAAGCTGATCTACAAGCGCAACGGCGCCAATGCGTCGCTCACCGACGGGCAGGAAGCGCGTGTGGTAAAAGAGCTGCTCGCGTAGCGGCTTCTACAGCCGCTCGGCGATCTGCACCGCATTCAGCGCCGCGCCCTTGAGGAGCTGGTCGCCCGCGACCCAGAAGGCGAGGCCGTTATCCAGCGCGCAATCGTAGCGGAGCCGGCCCACCTGGCAGTTGTCCTTCTCCGCGCAATTGAGCGGGAGCGGGTATTGCGCCGAGGCCGGATCGTCGACCAGCTCGAGGCCGGGCGCTTTTGCGAGCACTTCGCGGGCTTTTTCGAGGGAGACGGGCCGCTCGAATTCGGCGTTCACCGCCACGGAATGGGCGCGGTAGACCGGCACGCGCACGCACGTGACAGAGGCGCGGAAGGTTGGGTGATGCATGATGCGCCGGCCTTCGTTCTGCATCTTCATCTCTTCCTTGGTGTAGCCGCTTTCGAGGAAGGAATCGACGTGGGGGAGAACATTAAAGGCGATCTGGTGCGGATAGACCTTGTTTTCCACGGGCGTGCCGGCGGCGAGCGCAATGACCTGTTGCTCGAGCTCCTCGATCGCCTGCGCGCCAGTGCCGGAGACGGCCTGGTAGCTTGCAGCGATGAGGCGCTTTACCCGGAATGCGATGTGCAGCGGCCAGAGCGCCATGAGGGTGATCGCGGTGGTGCAATTTGGATTCGCGATGATGCCGCGGTGGCGGCCGATGTCGTCGCCATTGATCTCGGGGACGACGAGCGGGACATTGTCGTCCATGCGAAAGGCGCTGGAATTATCGACCACCACGGCGCCCGCGGCGACGGCGTGCGGCGCATACTGGCGCGAGATGCCGCCGCCCGCGCTGAAGAGCGCGACATCGACGCCGGCGAAGGAATCTTCGCGCAGTTCCTGGATGGCGACGTCTTCGCCGCGGAACGGCAGCTTCTTGCCGGCGGAGCGCGCGGAGGCGAGCAGGGTCAGCTTGCCCACGGGGAAGCGGCGCTTCTCGAGCATCTTCATCATCTCCACCCCGACGGCTCCGGTGGCTCCAACAATGGCGACGTGCAAATTCCTGCTCATAAAAAAAGGGAGCGCACTGTAATAGTTGGCGCACGCAATGCAAATTTACATCCACGTTCCTTCGCAGACGCTCGATCTCCTCACGGACGCGGGCGAGGTGCGGCGGCGCTACGCCATCTCCACGTCGCAGTTCGGGCTCGGCTCGGAGCCGGGAAGCTACAAGACGCCGCTGGGGCATTTTCGCGTCGGCGAAAAGATCGGCGAGGGCGCGCAGCCGGGCGAGATTTTCAAGAGCCGCGTGCCGACCGGGGAGTGCGGCACGGAAGACGATCCCGAAGACCGCGTGCAGACGCGCATCCTCTGGCTGGAAGGCCTGGACCCGGAGAACGCCAACACGCGGGAGCGCTACATCTACATCCACGGCACGAACGCCGAATCCCAGCTCGGCATGCCGAAAAGCCACGGGTGCATCCGGATGAGCAACCTGGACGTCATCGATCTCTACGAGCAGGTGGAGGTGGGGGCGCCGGTGGTGATCGAAGGGGTAGCCGGGAACCTGTTTACTGCATTCGCCCGGCGGCTCGTTCCAGACCCAGGAATTCCCCGGGAGTGAGTACCCGTAAGCCGTAGACGGTCCCGCCGAGGAGTTCGCGGAAATCGCGCCGATCGAGTGTGAGCAGAACATCTGCACAGGCCAGCGCCGTAAAGAGAACCGGCTTGTCCTTGGAAGCCTCGAATGCAATCGGCCATTCGAAGACGAGCTCATCGTTTTCGACGATCGCCTGGGAGCGCAGCCTTAACCACTCACGGGTGAACTTTGGTGCCTTTCCCACCAAGTTGTCGCGCACTTCCCGCAGCACCCAAGGGGAGACAAGCAACGTCCAGCCTTTGGCCACGGCGAGCCGAAAGACTTCCCGCGAAGCGCCGGTGCTCGAAAGGATCGCGGCGATGGCTACGCTGCTATCGAGGAAAATTCTCATCTTCCTTGCCGGAAGCGCTCTCCGTCAGCCTCATCTTCAGCAAGCATCGTGACGAGTTCCTCGTCGGAATAGAGCCGCGGTTGCGGCAGAGCTCGGTCCTGGCGCAGTCGCATGGCGAGAAAACGGAGGAGTTGCTCCTTCTCCTCGCTGGGGAGTAACTCGGCGGCGGCTTCGATCTCTGCGAGCGTGTTCATCGTTCGGAAGATAGCATAAAAACGGCGGCCGTCAGAATGCAACCTCCCCCGTGGCGCTGCTCTCACTCGCCGTGGGCACCTCCCTCCCTTGACATTCCCTTCCACATCGCGGAATGCTCGACACCCCTCTCCTTCCCCGTGAGCAATACTCTCCCTTCTGTGGAAAACGCGGAGTCGCACAATTTTGCGGCGGCCGCACGTTCCGAGCTTGGCGCGCAAAGCATCCGCGACGCCGTAATCCGGCTGGCCGGCAATTCGCAGGATGGCATCCAGAGTGCCGGCGCGTTGCTCGCGCGGCTGGCCGGTCGGAGCGAGCAGGAGGTGATGACGTACATGACGATCCCCTCGACGATCTCGGGCGGGCCGTCGATTTTCCAGGTGCGCATGGGCACGGGCGAAGTGCTCTCCGCGGGCGATGAGGCGGATTTTTTGGTGGCGTTTTACGATCACTCCTACCGCGATCATATCGAATCGCTGCGCGAGGGCGGCGTGCTGTTGTACGATTCCGATCACGTGGAGCCGAATTTGGACGATAAGCGGTTCGTCTACGTGGGCGTGCCGATCACGGGGCTGACGGTCGAGGCGATCGGCGGCACGGCGAAGGACAAGGGGAAGAATATTTTCGTGCTGGGGCTGCTGGCCGCGGTGTTTCATCTGGACGTGGCGAAGCTGAAGGGGCTGATCAACGAGAAGTTCAAGGGGAAGGACGAGAGCGTGCTGAACACGGCGCTCGCGGCGTTCCAGGCTGGGCTACGCTTATCCGGTGCGCGATTTGCTGAAGACGCTCTACCGCTTCGAGCAGGCGACAGAAGCAGGAGTGCACCAGGTGACGATGGATGGCAACCAGGCGCTGGCCTACGGGCTGATCGCGGGCGGGGTGCGGTTTGGCGCGGGTTATCCGATCACGCCGTGGTCTTCGATCATGGAAATCTTGCGGAGCGAGCTGCCGAAGTACGGCGGGATGTTCGTGCAGTGCGAAGACGAAATCGCGGCGATCTCGATGGCGCTCGGCTTTTCCTACGCGGGGCATTTGGCGGTCACGGGGAGCGCGGGGCCGGGCATTTCGCTGAAGACGGAGGCGATCGGCTGGGCTTCGATGGCGGAGATGCCGGTGATCGTGGTGAATGTGCAGCGCGGCGGGCCTAGCACCGGCTTGCCGACGAATGTGGAGCAGAGCGATCTTTACCAGGCGATCTACGGCGGGCACGGCGACAGCCCGCGCGTGGTGCTCGCGGCGGCGACGGTGGAGGATTGCTTTTACACCGCGATCGAGGCGGCGCGGATCGCGCGGAAATATTCCACGCCGGTTTTTATCCTGAGCGACTCATCGCTCGCGACGCGGATCGAGGCGTTTCACGAGCCGGAGCTGGAGAAGCTGCTGATCGATCCGAAGCCGAATCTCACGCCACGGGAGCCGGGCTTCAAGCCGTATGGCTCGACCGGGTGACGCAGCACGCGCCTCCGGGCACCCGCATGCTCGATGGAAAGTATCCGGTGGTGACCGGTCTCGAGCACGACGAACTGGGGCACCCGACCGGCAGCCCGAAGCTGCACATGGCGATGACCGCCAAGCGCCGCGAAAAGCTGCGCCAGCTCGCGGCGGAGCTGCCGGTGCCGGAAGTCTACGGCGATGCCGATGCCGAGACGCTGCTCGTGGGCTGGGGCTCCACCTACGGCCCGATCCGCGAGGCGGTGGAGCGCACGCGCGCGGCCGGCCGGAAGCTAGCCTCGCTGCACCTGCGGCATGTGAACCCGCTGCCGGACGGGCTGGGCGAGATCTTCGAGAAGTTTCCGAAGATTCTCGTGGTGGAGATGAACGACGAAGGCGTGTACGGCTACGGCCAGCTCACCACCATTCTCCGCGGGCGCTACTGCAATCCGCGGATCACCAGCCTCACCAAGACGGACGGCCTCACCTTCCGCGTCCGCGAAATTCTACAAAGCGCTACCCCAATGAGCCTCACCACTGAAGCCCCCGCCACTCCTCCCGCCGCGCCCGCCCCGGTTCCGGCTCCCGCTGCCGCGCCCGATAAGCTGACCAAGAAAATGCTCACCGCGGATCACCCGACGTGGTGCCCAGGCTGCGGCGATTTCGCGGTGCTCGCCGCTTTCTACAAGGCGCTGGAAAAGAAGAATCTGCCGCAGGAGAAAATCGTCACTCTCGCCGGCATCGGCTGCTCTTCGCGCTTTCCATATTTCGTGAATTCGCACGGCGGCCATTTCATCCACGGGCGCGCGGTGCCGCTCGCCTCGGGCGTGAGCCTGTCGCGGCCGGACTTGCACGTGTTCGTCTTCGGCGGCGACGGCGACGGCTTCTCGATCGGCGGGAATCATCTCGATCACGGCGCGCGCAAAAACATCCGGCTCACCTACGTGATCATGGACAACTCCGTGTACGGGCTGACCAAGAAGCAGACCTCGCCCACTTCGCCGATCGGCTTCAAATCGAAGACGGATCCGAACGGTGCGATCGATCAGCCGGTGAACCCGATCAAGAAACTGATCACCGGCGGGGCCACGTTCGTCGCGCGCACGCACGCATCGCAGATCAATCACATGGTGGCGACGATGGAGCGGGCGATGGATCACGACGGATTTTCGGTGGTCCATGTGCTCTCCGAGTGCGTGGAATTCTACCCCGGCGCCTTCGACCCCGCGGTGCCGCGGAAGGGCGGCACTTTCACGCTGATCGAGGAGAAGAAAAACGACGGCACGCCGGAAGACGACCTGCGCCACGACCTCACCGACGAGCTTGCCGCCTACAAGCTGGCGGGCCTGCCGTTCCCCGGCGCCTTCGGTGTCTTCTACGAGATCAAGCGCCCGACCAAGAACACCCTGGAGCAGAAGTGGATCTCCGACGTGCGCGCCCGCACTGGAGAGGCCAGCGATCTGGATCTGCTGCGGCGCACCTTCGAGCGGATGCGGTAGGCAGCGCCAGCTACGCGCTGAAGCCCGGAATGCTTCCTTTGCCCGAGGCGAACTCGCCCACCTCGAGGCCGAGCTGCTGCAGCATCTGCACGTAAAGATTCGCCAGGGGCGGCGGCTTCACCGGATCGAATGCGAGATGCTGGCCGTGCCGAAACGCGCCGCCGGCGAGGAGGATTGGCATGTTGCGCGTATCGTGGCTGCTGGCGTTGCCCAGGTTGCTGCCGAAAAGGACCATCGTCTTGTCGAGCAGGCTGCCGCCTTCCTCTTTGCTGCCCTCAAGCTTGGTGAGGAATTCGCCGAGCGCGGCGAGCTCGGCTTCCTCCACCACGCCAAGCTGGCGAAGCTTCTCCGGGTCCTTGCCGTGGTGGGAAAGATTGTGGTGATCCATCGTGACGCCGGGCAGCGGCACCACGAGCCCGCTGCCTTGCAACTGCAGCGTGACCAGCCGCGTGGAGTCCGTTTCCAGCGCGAGATGGATCAGGTCGTACATCAGCCGCGTGCGGCCGATGAGGTCCGCTTTGTCCTCGATGTCGACCGGCTGTCTAGCGGCCACCTGCGGCTTCGGCTTGTGCACCCATTCCTCGGCGCTCACCAGCTTCTGCTCCAGCTCGCGCACGCTGGTGAAATATTCGTCCAGCTTCGCGCGGTCCTGGCCATTGACGCTGCGCGAGAGCCGGCGCGCCTGGTCGTTCACCACGTCCATGATGCTCTGGCCGACCTTTAGTTTTTCCACCTGCTTCTGCACCTCCCACGCCGCGCCTTGCAGAAAGAGCCGCGCAAAGAGGCGCGAGGGCGATCCTTCCCCCGGAATCTGCACGCCCGAGCGCGTCCACGAAATGCTGCCGTAGATCGTGTTCAGCACCAGCGAGCTGTACCGCGTCTCCGCGCCGAGTCGCTCAGCGGCGAACTGATCGAGCGAAACGCTATTGCGAAAGCTCGGCTGCGACGGATGCGGCACCGCCGTGAGAAACGAGCGCTCGGAATCGTGGCCGCCATCGACATCGGGATGCGAGAGACCGGAGAAGACCGTGAACTTCTCGCGCAAAGGCTGCAGAGATTGAAGGTAGGGCGAGGGTGTGTAGCCGGGGCCGGTTTCCTTCGGTACGAGATTCTCCGAATGGATGCCGAGCGGGGTCATGATGGCGACCATCCGGCGGCGTTGCGGATTCAGCGGCCCCGCTGCGGAGACCGGAACGCGCATCGCTTCCAGCAAAGGAAGGGCCAGCGCCACCCCGGAAGCGCGCAAGAAATCGCGTCGCGAAAGTTGGAACGAAGGAGAGGGTTTGATGTGGGGCATTGAAAAAAGGTAGCAACGTCACTTCTGGACAAATGCGTCGCTCTGGACTACTTCATGTAAAATCGTACGCAGCCCATACTGCTTGGCGGCGCTCTGCTGGAGGATCGTCTTGATCGCCGCGCGATCTCCGAAGTGGATGCCCGAGCCTGTCGCGTAGGTGACCAGCTTTTCGGTCACGCACTTGGCGATCTGCTCGGGCTTGGCCAGGAGGAGTTTCTTGAAGTCGTCGATGTTTGTGAAAGTGCTTCCATCCGGCAAAACGCCACTCGCGTCGACCACGGGCCCGCGTTTGTATTGCACGCGGCGGCCATCGACTTCCGCCTTGATCCAGTCGCCTACGCCGATGGAGCGGTAGTTTTCGCGCCAGCCGCCGATCACGTCGAAGTTTTCCAGCGCGAGGCCGGGCGGGTCCATGTGGTCATGGCAGGAGGCGCAGGCGCCGAGCTCGCGGTGTTTGCTGATCTGCTCGCGGATGCTTTGGGCGCCGCGGATATCCGGCTCAATCGCCGGAGTGCCCGCGGGCGGCGGCTTGGCGGGCGTGCCGAGGATGTTGCGCAGCACCCAATTGCCGCGGATCACCGGAGAGGTGTTGGTGCCGTTGGCGCTCACTTTCAAAACGGCCGCCTGTGTGAGGACCCCGCCGCGGTGGCTCGCCGGCGGCACGGGCACGCGCCGCAGCTCCTGGCCCTTCACGCCTTCGATCCCGTAATGCTCCGCGAGCCGCTCATTGAGCATGGCGAAATCCGAGTGGACGATGTTCGTGACGCTGAGGTCTTTGCGCAGCAGTTCTTCGAAAAAGAGGCGTGTCTCTTTCACCATGGCCTCTTGCAGGGCGTCGTCGTGCTCCGGATAGAGCTTCTTGTCGGGCGTGGTGAAATCGATGTTGCGCAGGCCCAGCCATTGGCCGGTGAAGTTTTCGGTGAAGCGCTGCGCCTTGGGATCGGCGAGCATGCGCTCGACCTGCTGGCGGAGCACGGCGGGGCGGTGGAGCTGGCGCGCGTCGGCGAGCTTGCGGAGCGCCTCGTCGGGCAGCGAGCTCCAGAGAAAATAGGAGAGGCGCGTGGCGAGCGCGTGATCGTCGAGCGGGCCGGGAGTTTCGCGCAGGAAAAGGAAATCGGGCGAGCAGAGGATCGCTTTCAAGCCGGCGCGGAGCGCCTCGGCGAACGGCTTCTGCGCCGCGAGTTGCGCCTGCACGAGGCCCACGTACGGCTGCACGTCTTCCTCAGTGATCGGCCGGCGGAACGCGCGCGGAGCGAGCCAGCGAATCGCCTTCTCGGCATCGGCGAGCGTCCCCTCGGCCAGCGCGATTCCGCCGAGCATTTGCTGGGCGGCGCGCGGCGGCCAGGTCTCGACGAGCGGCCCCTCCACCTCCACCCATTCGACGGCGATTCCCTGCCCCGCGTACTTTTCGCTGTCGTCGATCTGGCGCTGGCCGAGGTGCAGCGGGAGCGGCTTCAGCGAGCCGCGCGCGGGGAGATAGTCCTCGAATTCCATCACGCTCGGCTCCGGCGCGACATCGAAGTGCCCGATGAGGTGGGTGATCGGCGAGTTGCCATTCACCTGGCCGCCGTACCAGCCGAGGGTGAGCGTGCGGCCCTGGCTCTGGTAGGCATAAGCGCGCGCGCGAAAGCGGTAGCGGCCTTCCACCGGCGCCCGGAAGGATTCGAGCGTGACCGGCTGGTACGTTCCGCTGTTGAAAAAAACGATCGTCTCCGCGCTAGGTTCGCCCATCACGCGCACCGCTGCGAGGCGGTAATCCTTCTTTCCCGGAGGCAAATCGGTGCGGATGCGCTGCGGCATGAGGCTCATGCGAAATCGCGTGCTCACCGGGCCTGGGCCGCGGACGAGCAAGCGGTCGAGCGCCAGATCCGCCACCTCCAGGTAGCGTTCCATCAGCACCGACGAGATGTTCAGCGCCGCGCCGATGTTGTCGAAACCCTCGGCGCTGGCGTCTTCGGGAAGCAACGATTGCAGCTCGGCCTCGATCCCGAGCAGGTCGCGGACGGTGTTTTCGTATTCCGTGCGGTTCAGGCGGCGGAGCACCACGCGGCCCTCGGCGCGTTGCCGTGCGTTTTCCGCGGTGAGCAGCTCCTGCTTCAGGCTCGTGAGAAAGGCGTGCTTCGCCGGCGCGGGCGGTTGCGCTTTCTTCTTCGGCGGCATCTCGCCCGCTTCCATCCGATCGAGCACGTCGATCCAGACGCGCGCGCTCTCGGGCTTGGCGAAGTCCGCCGGCAGGTTGTCGAGACGGAGCCCGCCCTTCTGCTCCTGCTCGTCGTGGCAATCGAAGCAGTGCTCTTCCAGGAACGGCGCGGGATTCAGCGCACGCGACGGCGCCAGGCCGAGCAGCAGGGCGGCGGCAAACAATAGCGCGATACGGAACCGGGGGAGCATGAGCGGGCGCGCAATATAGCCCCAAAACGCGATTTCGCGAGTGGCATCTCCATGGCGCAAGCCCTACGCCGTGAAGCTTTCCCCGCAGGAGCAGTGCGCCACGGCGTTGGGATTGGTAACCTTGAAGCCGCCCTTTTGCAGGTCGTCGCTGAAATCGAGCAGGGAGCCGCTGACGAAGAGCGCGCTCTTGGGATCGACGACCACGCGCACACCCTCGGAGAGGACCATGATGTCGCGATTCGCGGGGCCATCGACGAGATCCATCTTGTATTGCAGGCCCGAGCAGCCGCCGCCGATCACGGCTACGCGCAAGGCGCCTTGCGGCCGGCCCTGGCGGGTGAGCAGCGAGGTGAGCTTGGTCGCCGCGGGCTCGGTCACCTTTACCAGCTTTTCGTTGCCGATCTTGAATTTGACCTCGGGAGCTTGAGACATGGAATCGGGCAGCTTCGTCTGCGATGGGGCTGCATTCAAGCCGCCAGCGCGATTCGGCTTTCGTGCGCCGTGGCGATGTTTTCAGCGGCGATCCCTTCAAGCTGCGCGACCGAGGCGATGTGGGCGAAGCTGGCCCGGAGCTGCTTGGCCTGCGGCATGCCGCGCGAATAGGCCATCAGCCGCGAGCGCATCATGGACATGGCGTGAAGCTCGCTGCCTTCGCGCTCCACCATCAGCCGGCAGTGGCGGCAGATGTGCGCCCATTGCTCCTCCAGCGGCGGCGCGGGCAATAGCTCGCCGGTGGCCAGCCAGTGTTTCATTTCCTGGAAAATCCACGGGCCCTGCATGGCCGCGCGCCCGATCATCACGCCGCGCACGCCCGTCTGGAGGCGTCGCGACAGGTCCGCGGCGCCCGTGAGGTCGCCATTGCCGATCACGGGGATCTGCACGGCGCCGGCCACCTGCGCGATCACCTCCCAATCCGCTTCGCCGGAATACCCCTGCTCCTTGGTGCGCCCGTGCACCGCGAGCGCCTGGATCCCGGAGTCCTCGAGAATGCGCGCGGTGGTGACCGCATTGATCGTCTCGCGGCACCAGCCGATGCGGATTTTCGCGGTCACCGGATGCGGCGCCACCGCTTTCACCACGGCCTTGGCCACGCGCTCGAGCAGCGGGCAATCCCTCAGCAAAGCCGAGCCGCCGAGCTTCGAGACGACCTTGTTCACCGGACAGCCGAAGTTGAGATCGATGAAGTCCGGCTGTTTCCAATCGAGCACCATCTTCGCCGCCTCGCCGAGATGATTGGGATCCCCGCCGAAAAGCTGCACGCCGAGCGGCCGCTCCTCATCGGTGAATTCCAGGTACTCCAGCGTCCGCTCGTTCTTCCGAAAAATGCCCTCGGCCGAGACGAATTCCGTGACCACCACATCGGCGCCGTGCTCCTTGCACAGCCCGCGGAAGATCGAATCCGTCACGCCCGCCATGGGGGCGAGGTAGAGCGGAAAACGATCTTGGAACCACGGAAGCATTCGGGAGCGTAGCCGCATTCAAAGGGTGGTGCAAAGCTTCGCGAGTCTGAACATAGTTCGATCTGGCGAAGTGCGGGCGTTTGGGGGGGGCGGCCGGCTCGGTGGCTCTCCTCCGTGAGCCTCCGTGCCTCCGTGTGAGAATTGGGTGTCCTCACCACCGGCAAGTTCTGATCGTCGGTTCGCGCCTCACACGGAGGCACGGAGGACACGGAGAGGACGAAGGAATCCCTCACCGCGGCACCGCCACCAACTCCAGCACCTTTGCCACCGCCTCGCTCACCGTGAGGCCTTCCACTTCAAACTCCGGTCGCAGCACCAGCCGGTGGCCCAGCACGGCTTCGGCGAGGGCGCGTACGTCGTCGGGCGTGACGAAATCGCGCCCATTCACGGCGGCGTAGGCGCGGCTGGCGAGGAGGAGCGACTGCGTGGCGCGCGGGCCGGCGCCGACCAGCACGGTCTCGTGGTGCCGCGTCGCCCGCACCAGATCGACCACGTAGGCAAGGAGCTCGTCGCGGACGGTTACTTCGTTGAGGCCCGCTCGCAAGGCGGCGAGGTCCTCCACGGAGATGACCGGCTGGACCACGCCGGCGGCCAGCAGCTCCTCGGGGGAGCTGGTGCCGAGCATGCGCTGGGCGAGGAGCAGCTCGCCTTCGCGGTCGGGCGCCTCCATGGCGATCTTCAGCATGAAGCGGTCTTTTTGCGCTTCGGGCAGCGGGTAGGTGCCTTCGTACTCGACCGGGTTTTGCGTGGCGAAGACGGTGAAATTGGGCGAGAGCGCGTGGGTGTCGCGATCGATCGTGACACGCCGCTCCTGCATAGCTTGCAGCAGCGCGGCTTGGGTCTTGGCCGGCGCGCGGTTGATTTCATCCGCGAGGAGGAAGGTGGTGAAGACCGGGCCTTTCACGAGGGTGAACTCGTTGCGCTGCAGATTGAAAATCTGGGTGCCGGTGATGTCCGCCGGCATCAGGTCGGGCGTGAATTGGATGCGGTTGAACTCGCCGCCGAGCACGCGCGCGAGCGTGCGCACCAGCAGCGTTTTCGCGACGCCGGGCACGCCCTCCACCAGCGCGTGGTGTCCGGTGAAGATGCAGATGAGCGCGCGATCGATCACCGCGTCCTGCCCGATGATGATCTTGTTCACCTCGGCGCGGGCGCGGGCGAGCGTTTCCTGAATGCGTTCGGTGGCCATGGTGCGCGATGAACGTGCCCGGGCGGCGGCACCGGTGTCACCAGCAAAAGTGAAGTTTGCGCGCGGCCCGGCGCGGGACAAATCGGGGACGCGCCTGAGCCGCGCAGGCGTCTGCTCCGGCGCCGTCGCGCGAATCCCGTGCACAAGGCACATTTTTCATGCTCGATGTCATCATAGTTGGCGGTGGTCCGGCCGGGCTGGCCGCGGCGCTCGTCCTCGGCCGCTGCCGGCGGCGCGCGGTCGTTTTCGATACCGGCCAGCCGCGCAACCGCTTTTCGCACGCGATGCACGGCTTCCTCAGCCGCGACTGCATGAACCCGGGCGAGTTCCTGGAAGTCTCCCGCGAGCAGCTCAAGCGGTACGAGACGGTGGAGCTGCGTCGCGGCGAAGTGACCGGGGCGGAGCGCCGGGACGAGCATTTCCAGGTGACCCTGGCCGATGGCTCCGTGCATACCGCGCGCATTCTGCTCCTCGCCAGCGGATTGACGGACCACTTTCCTCCGCTGGAAGGATTCGAGCGATTTTACGGCACCTCCGTGCACCACTGCCCGTACTGCGATGGCTGGGAGCACCGCGACCAATCGCTGGTGGTCTACGGCCAGGGCCAGCCCGGCGCCGACCTCGCCCTGGAGCTGCTCGGCTGGACGCGCGACGTAACGCTTTGCACCGACGGCGCGAAGGCGGATTTTTCGGATGAATGCGATAAGAAGCTGGAGTGCCACGGCATTCGCATCATCGAAAAGCCGATCGGCCGGCTGGAGGGGGAGGGGGATCAAATCCGCGGAGTGCGTTTCCGCGACGGGGAATTTCTGCCGTGCGGCGGACTCTTCTTCGCCACCCAGCAGAGCCAATGCTCGCCCTTGGCGGAGCAACTCGGCTGCGAAGTCTGCTGCGATGGAGTGGCGATCGAGCATGTGGATACCCGCAGCGACGTGCCGGGGCTTTACGTGGCGGGCAACAATAGCCGCGGCCTGCAACTGGTGATCATGGCGGCGGCCTCGGGGACGCTCGCGGCTTTCAATATCAACCAAGCGCTGCTGGAGACCGATGTGGCGCGGGCGGCGGGCTTGGAGCCGCCGGAGCCGCAAAACGAGGAGCAGGTGGACTCGTGAGCTTGGGCTTTTTCGTCCGTTAAAGGGAAGGGAAAGGGCGTGATTTACCGCGGCGTGTCCGTCACCATTGCCCGAAGGCATGACCCAACCTGAGATCATCAACCGCCTCGTCGAGATCGGGGAGCGCGCGCAGTTAGGCGGCTTGGGTGTGTCGGTGCATGACCTCGAAAGCGGTGAACGCCTTGGACATAAAAGCGATCGTATGTTCCACGCGGCGAGCACGTTCAAGGCGGCGATCCTGCTGGCGCTCCTGAAGGCCGTGGCGGACGGCGTGGTGCGGGGACAGGATCAGCTTCAGGTGCGCAATCGCTTCCTCGGGGTGATCGATGGCGCGCCGTATCGGATCGATGGCGAGCGCGATGGCGACGCGGAAGTGCACCGGCAGGTGGGCCGCTCGATGTCGCTGCGCGACCTCGCGCACGTCATGATCACGCGCTCGAGCAATCTCGCCACGAATCTCCTGCTCGATTTTCTCGGCTTGGAACAGATTCGCGGCACTTTGGACGCGGCCGATGTGAAAGGAGTGGAGATCCGCCGGGGTGTGGAAGACCTCGCCGCACACGAGCAAGGGATCAACAACGAAGCCTCGGCGGCCGGATTAGTGGCGCTTTTCGAGGTGTTCGCGCGGCCCGGTTTTTTGCCGGACGATCTCCGCCAGGAAGGGCTAGGCGTGCTGCTGGAGCAGGAATTCAACCGGATGATCCCCGCGCGGCTGCCCCATGGGGTGAAGGTGGCACACAAGACGGGCGAGATTTCCACCCACGCGCACGATGCCGGGATCGTCTTTCCGCCCGGGCGGGCGCCTTACGTGATCGCGGTGATGACGGAATCCGATAATTTCGAGCGCAGGCAGCGCGCGGTGGCGGAGATTTCCGTGGCGGTCTTCGAGCACCTCACCGGGAGGGGCGGGTGAACGGCGTCTATCCCGTAGTCGATGCCGCGGCGCTGCCGGATGGAGTGAAATCGCTCCTGCGGCCGGAGGAGCCGTTTCGCAGCGAGGCCGGCAGCCCGCGCCTTCCGCGCTACTTTTACGAAATCGAATCGTGGGAGATGGCCCGCACCACGAAGCTCACAGTGAATTTCACCTTGGCGGAGCTGATGACCGTCGACTGCCGGGAATCGCCCCGATTGCTGCATCGGTTTCCGCATTACGTGCCGAGCACGGTCTCGATTCTCGCGCGGTATTTGCAGGAATTCCGCAGCCGGGTGGAGGCGCCGGTTTTCATCAGCGTGAATGGCGGGTACCGCTCGCCGGCGCACCGCTACTCTACGAAGGCCAGCCCGCATCTCTGGGCGGCGGCGGCCGATATTTACCGGATCGGAGACACCTGGCTGGATAACGAGAAAGCGATCGAGAAGTACGCGCGGGTGGCGGAGTCGATCGGGCAGGAGGTGTATGTGAAGCCGTTTGGGCACGGGGAGGGGGAGACGGACGATCACCTGCATTTCGAGCTGGGGTTTTTGTATGCAGTGCCGCGCCGGCTGGGCGGTCCTTGATTGCCCGCGCGCAGTGGGCCGATAATCCGCGATTCAGAGTCATCAAAGCCATGTCCGACGCCACGAAAGGCTCTTCCGCCAGCACCTCATCTCGCGCGCGGGCAGGGCGTGGCCAGGCCGCGGAGGCGCAGCCGCGGATGCCCGTGATCGGGCTGGAGGCGGAGTTTTCGCTCTACGTGCAGGAGGAGAAGCGGCTGCCGGAGCACGTATTCAAGAACCCGCAGGAGATCGTCCGTGCGCGGATGATTCCGCGGGCCGGGCGCTCTTATCACCTCCCCTCCGGGGGGGCGCTCTATTTCGATACGGGGGTGATCGAGGTGGCGACGCCGATCATCGAGCTGGAGCCGGGCTGCTGTGTGCGCGCGGTCCGCTCGCTCTGGGAGCAGATCGAGTTTGTGCGCGCGGAGCTCGATGCCTGGGAACAGCGCACCGGCGCGAAGGTGCGGCTCGAAGGTTTCTCCACGCACTACAATATCTCGGTGCCGCCGGCGCTCGGCCTTGGCGCGGCCGGCTTGCGGCGGCTGGCCCTGCTGCTCACCTACCTTCTGCCTGCGCCCGCGATGCTCCTGGCGGCGAATCGCCTCTCCACCGGGATCGGCGTCCGCCCGCGCGAAAACCGGCTGGAAGTGACGGCCGATTTCACCCCGGACCCCGCGCTCATGACCGCCGCCGCCACGCTGCTCATCGGCACCGTGGCCGCCGTCTGCGCATGGCCCGATCACGGCCTTCATGAGCTGGAGCGGCGCGGCATCCCGGTGATCGCCGGCTTCAAGCCGCGCCGCCACACCTCGCGCAAGGGCTTCCTCGCGCGGTTCGATTGCTTCCCGGAAAACCCCTTCACCGCCGATTCGAATCTGCCCACCTGGCGCCTCACCGACGGCCGCACCGCCAGCCTGCGCGGCCTGGCCCTGGAAATCGCGCGCCCTTTCCGCCGCTCCATGCGCCGCCTGGCCGATTCCGAAACGGTGCGGCACCTCTTCGCCGTGCTCGGCGGCAAAGCCCGCTCCCTCCTCGATTTCGACGAGCGCCCCGCGCGCTACGAAGACGCCGGCCGCCAAGTCGACTGGAGCCGCCGCAAGCACATCGATGCGCTCCCGCGCTCGAAGTACGAGCAGGTCATCCACCGGATCATCACGCACCGGCCGATCCAGGTCGGCAAGTCCTCCTATCATCCCGAGCGGATGCAGGGCTGGTACGAGGTGGTTTTCCGCAACGCGAAGACCGGCCGCCGCCGCGTCTTCAACCTCGACGATTTGGTCCAGCACTGCGCGCTTTAGCGACTCCGGCTTCGCCGCGACTTGCACTCTGCAAAATAAAATGTCCAAAATTCGGTTTGAGCGGACCTTTAGGGCGCAACAAGCATGGATTCCCCCGCGCCCGACCGAGAACAGCAGCAGACCGAGACCTATCTCCGGCTCCTGACCCAGCATGACCGCTGGCTCGCGACTTTCGTCTACAGCCTCGTGCCCGCTCGCGCCGATGCGGACGAGATTCTCCAGGATTGCAAGGTGGCCATGTGGAAGCATTTCGGGGCGTTCGAGCCGGGCTCGAACTTCCGGGCGTGGGCGCGAAAATTCGCCACGAACCACATCCTGAACTACCGCCGTTCGGAGAAACGCCGCCCCACCACCACGGTGGACGACGAATTCATCGAGGCGGTGGCGGCGGAGATCGAGCGCCGCGGCGACGAGTGGGACCACCGCGCGGAGGCGCTCCAGGGGTGCCTGCGCAAGCTGCCGGAGGCGCACCGGAAGATCGTGGTCTGGCGCTATTACGAGGATTGCGGCGTGGAGGAGATCGCGGCGAAAAGCGAGCGCACGGTCGAGGCCGTGTACCGCCTGCTCAGCCGCATCCGCACCGCGCTGAATGACTGCGTGAGCCGCCAGTTGGCCGCCTCACCGATGTCATGAACGAACCGAACGAAGATCGCATCGAGCGCGCCATCGAAGGGTTGCTCCCGGACGGGGAGCTGGAGGCCCTGAAGGCGGACGTGATCCGGGATCCCGAAGTGCGCGCGGCCTATGTGGAGCGCGTGTGGTTGCATTCTACTTTGCGCGCTGAGCGGGAATCGCTGGTGGGAATTTTGGAGGAGCCGGCCGCGGAGAACAAAATCGTCCGGCGCTGGCCGTTTGCGGTTTGGGCGGCGGCGGCGGCTGCTTGCGTGACGCTCATTGCGAGCGTGGCCGCGCTGGGGACGGGAACGCTGTTTCACCGTCCGGTCGCCACGCTTGTGCAGGCGGATAATTGCAAGTGGGCCGGTTCGGATTTGCCGACGGCGGTGAATTCCAAGCTCGGCGCGGGCACGCTCGCGCTCGTGGAAGGGATCGCAACGCTCAAATTCAAAAGCGGGGCGATGGTGACGATTGAGGCGCCGACGAAGCTCCAGATTCGCGATGCAATGCACTGCCGGCTGCTCGAAGGTTCGCTGGTGGCTGAGGTGCCGGAGCCGGCGCACGGTTTCACGATCGATACGGCGGACATGAAGGTCATCGACTTGGGAACGAAGTTCGGGCTCACCGCGGGATCGGCGGGGAATTCGCAGGTGTGCGTCTTCGAGGGCGAAGTGGAGGTGGGTGGAGTCGGGCCGGGGATGAAGCGCTTGCAGAAAGGGAAGGGGATCAATATCGGCTCCGGCAATTTGCCGATGGACCAGGAGCCGAGGCGCGCGCAGGCCGTGCAGGAGGAGGGCGGCTGGACCGCGATCACCACGGCCTTTGGTCGCGGCAAGGATGCTTATGCGCGGCGCGGGGAGAATCCGCCGACGGGCGCGCATCCGCTCGTCATGGTGAAGCACAGCGATGATCGAGCGGGGCAGGAACAACGAGCGGCGCGGGGTGCTCAGCTTCGACGTGTCGGGAGTAAAGTCGGCGAATATCGCCGAGGCGCAAATTGACGCTCGATCCCGAGCCGAGCGGCTTTGGTTTTTCCACGCTGGTGCCGGATTCGCGTTTCGCGGTCTATGGGCTCACCGATGACGCGCTCGATGCCTGGAGCGAGCAGGAGATGGCTTGGGCGGCCATGCCCGGCTGCACGGACGAAGGCCCGGAGCTCAGCCAAGCGCGCAAGCTCGCGGAATTCTGGATCCCGCGCGGCGGCTCGGGCGACCCGCTCACCGTCCGGAGTGACGCGCTCGCCGAGTTTATCCGTGCGGACACGAATGGCGTGGTGAGTTTTCTCATCGTGCGCGAAACGGGCGAAAGCGATCACAACGGCCTTGTCCACGCCTTCGCCTCGAAGGAACATCCCACTGGCCGCCCGCCCACGTTGCGCGTGAAATGAATTTGTCCCTCCCCATGAAGAAACTCGCCCTCCTGCTCACCTGTCTCAGCGCCACCACCGGCCTCGCCGCGGAGACGGATGCGCAGCGGGCGGCGCTCCAGTTTTTCGAGAAGGAAGTGCGGCCGGTGCTCGCGAACCGCTGCTACGAATGCCACGGCGAGAAAAAGCAAAAGGGCAGGCTGCGCATGGATCACATCGCGCTATATCAAGGCCGGCGGCGACTCGCGGGCCGGCGGTGGTGCCGGGCGATCCGGACAAATCGCCGATGATCCAGGGCATCCGGTACAAGGACAGCGATTTCGAGATGCCGCCGAAGGAGAAGCTGCCCGACGCGGAAATCGCGGTGCTGGAAAAGTGGGTGAAGCTCGGCGCGCCGTGGCCCGTGAGCGATGCGGACAAGGCCGTGGTGACCAAGGGCGAGTTCAGCGAGGCGCAGCGGAAGTTTTGGTGTTTTCAGCCGCTGACGAAGCCAACGCCGCCGGACGTGAAGAGCGACTGGGTGCGCGGTGACATCGATAAGTTCATCGCGAAAAAGCACGCGGACTTGGGCCTTACGCCCGGCGCCCGAGGCCGATCGCCACGAGCTCGTGCGGCGGCTTTATTTCAATCTGCACGGGCTGCCGCCGACCAAGGCGCAGGCGGAGGCGTTCGTGAAGAGCGCCGATCCGCAGGCCTATGAAAAGCTGGTCGACGAGCTGCTCGCCAGCCCGCGTTACGGCGAGCGCTGGGCGCAGCATTGGCTCGACCTGGTGCGCTACGCGGAGAGCGATGGCTACAACCAGGACGCCGCGCGCCCGGCCGCGTGGGCCTATCGCGATTACGTGATCAAGAGCCTGAACGCGGACAAGCCGTACGATCAATTCGTGCGCGAGCAACTGGCCGGCGACGAGATCGACCCGAAAAATCCCGAGGTGCTCGTGGCGACTTCGTACCTGCGCAACCCGATCTACGAATACAATCAGCGCGACGCCCGCGGGCAGTACGACGTAGTGCTCACCGACATGACGGACAACGCCGGCGAGGTTTTCCTCGGCATGAGCTACGGCTGCGCGCGCTGCCACGATCACAAGTTCGATCCGATCCTGCAAAAGGACTACTACCGGCTGCGCGCGTTTTTCGCGCCCGTGCGCTGGCGCGATGACCTGAAGCTCGCCACCGACGAGGAGAAAGCGCGCCACGCCGCGCAGCAGGCCAAATGGGAGGAGGCCACGAAGGAGATCCGCGCGCAGATCGACGCCATCATCGGCCCGATGATCGAGAAGAACGTACAGAAGGCGTACGAGAAATTCACGCCCGACATCCGCGCGATGGTGGACAAAGCGCCCGCCGACCGCACGCCGGAGGACTGGCAATACTCGTACTTCTGCGATCGGCAGATGGAGTATGAGCGCGAGCGCTTCGAGCCGCTGAAGTCGATCAAGAAGGAGGAGGACAAGGCGCGCTACCAGGCGCTGGTGGAGGAGTTGAAGAAGTTCGATGATATCAAACCGAAGCCGTTGCTCGATGCCTTCGTCGCGACCGACGCGACCTCGAAAGGTCCGCCCAATCTTCTCAAAACGCGCAAGGGCGAGGATGGACATCGCGCCGGGCTTCCTCACGCTGCTCGCAGCCGGACGAGCCGAAGATCGAGCCGATCGGAAACTCCACGGGCCGCCGCAGCGCGCTGGCCGCCTGGATCACGCGCCCGGATAATCAGCTCGCCACGCGGGTGATCGTGAATCGCGTGTGGCATTACCTCTTCGGCCGCGGTTTGGTGGCGACGCCGAACGATTTCGGCAAGCTCGGCGAGCCGCCGACGCATCCCGAGTTGCTCGACTTTCTCACGCAGAAATTCATCGCGGGCGGCTGGAGCTTGAAAAAGCTGCACCGCGAAATCCTGCTCTCCGCCACGTATCGGCAGACCGCGCATCGCGCCGTGCCGGAGGTCGCGGCGAAGATCGATCCGGGGAACAAGTACCTCTGGCGTTTCAACCCGCGCCGGCTCGACGCCGAGCAGGCGCGCGACGCGATGCTCGCGGCCAGCGGCGAGCTCGATCTCAAGGAGGGCGGCCCCTCCGCCGACGCGCAATGGCACGCGGCGCTCCATCTACACGATCAAAAAGCGCAACAGCCAAAACGAGATTCTGCGCAGCCTCGACGCGCCGGCCGGGTTTGCCAGCACTTCCGAGCGGCAGAGCACCACCACGCCCACGCAGGCGCTGCTGATGCTGAACGGCGACTGGACGCAGGGCCGCGCGCAAAAGCTGGCGGAGCGCGTGGCCTCGGTCGAGGAGGCGTGGCAATACGCGCTGGGGCGCCCGCCCACCGCGAAGGAGATCGAGGCCGCGGCGAACTTTATCGAGAAGCGCACCGCGAGCGAGCCACGCCCCGCGCCTGCTCAAGTGGAGCTCGGCATGGCGAGCCTCTTCAAGGAGAACACGCCGCAGGAACGGCTGGTTGCGCGCACCGCGGAGGAGGAGGGCGACGAGTTTACGGTCGAAGCCGTGGTGAAGCTCGACAGCATCGATGTGAATGCGTCGGTACGCACGATCGCCTCGCGCTGGAACAACGGGAAAGACAACGTGGAAGCGTTCGGCTGGAGCCTCGGCGTCACCGGCGAAAAATCGCGCTTCAAGCCACGCAATCTCATCATCCAGCTCGTGGGCGAAGACGAGAATCGCAACATCGCCTACGAGCCGATCGCCTCGAATCTGCGGCCCGAGCTCGGCGTGGAATATCACATCGTGGCCAAGGTTTCGTGCAGCGAGCACACGGTCACTTTTCAGATGAAGCAGGTGGGCAATCCGGATTCGCCGGTGCTCACCTCGGTGGTGCCGCATCGCATCCGCAGCGGGCTCGAGCAAAGGCGTCTCGGGCCTGGTCATCGGCGGCGTGCATCGCCGTGCGCCCAGCCATCATTGGGATGGAAGGATCGAAGCCGCGCGAGTGGCGCGCGGGCTCCTGCCGGACACCGCGCTCTCGCCTGATCCAGCGAAATGGAATTCGGTCGCGCTCCTCACGTGGAACGCCAAAGCCGGCCTTACCGACCAGCTCGCCTGGTCCAGCGCGGAGACCGCCCCCACCGCCGCCGACCCGCGCAAGCTCGCCCTCGCCGACCTTTGCCACGTGCTGCTGAACGCCAACGAGTTTTTGTACCTCCAGTGAGCCAACCAAGTCAGTAAGTCAGTAAGTCAGTAAGTCAGTAAGTCAGTAAGTCAGTAAGTCAGAAGCGTCATCCAAAACATATGAGCGAACACGCGACGAATAACAAATTGCCATTTGCCCGGGATTTTCGGGATTTGGCCGTTTACCGTCGGCAGCGGCAGCTCTCGCGGACGGTTTTTGAGGCAAGTAAAACATTTCCGCGTGAAGAGATGTATTCGCTCACTGATCAACTGCGGCGCGCGTCTCGCTCGATCGGTGCGCAGATCGTGGAGGCTTGGGCTAAGCGCGATTACCCCCGACATTTTGCCAGCAAACTCACCGACGCCGACGCTGAGCAGTTTGAAACGCAGCATTGGATCGGTACCGCTTTCGACTGCGCTTACCTCACCCGCGATCAAGCCGCCGAGCTCATTAATCTCTGCCAAGAGGTCGGCCGCATGCTAGGCGCCATGAAAGAGCAATCAAAAGACTTCTGTACGGTCCGCGAAGACGCAGCCGACTCCGCTCCGGACACTGACTTACTGACTTACTTTCCTCATATGCCCTGTCACAATTACGACCTCCCCACCTCCCGCCGCGACTTTCTGCGCCGCGCCGGCTGCGGCTTCGGCGCAGTGGCGCTCGCCGCGCTCATGCGTGAGCCGGTGCTCGCCGCGCCGACCGTGGCGAACCCGGCAGCCGCTGCGCTGCCGCAGCGCGCGGGCCGCGCGAAGAACGTCATCTTCCTCTTCATGGAAGGCGGGCCGAGCCATCTCGATATGTTCGATCCGCAAGCCGCTGCTCAACGAGCTCGCCGGGCAAAAGCTGCCCGCCAGCTTCAAGGAGCCCGTCACTCGCGATGGGCGAAAGCGGCGCGCCGCTGCTCGAATCGCAAGCGCACCTGGAAGCAGCACGGCCAAAGCGGCCTGTGGATTTCCGACTGGTTCCGCAAACGTCGCGCAGCATGCCGACGATCTCGCGGTGATCCACTCGTGCGTCTCCGACGGCATCAACCACGCCGGCGGCGTCTGCCAGATGAACACCGGCTCGATCTTCGGCGGCCGGCCGTCGCTCGGCGCGTGGGTCAACTACGGCCTCGGCACGGAGAACCAGAACCTGCCCGGCTTCGTCGTCATCAAGGACAGCGAAGGCACCGTGGTGAACGGCGTGCGCAACTGGGGCAGCGGCTTCATGCCCGCGGTGTATCAGGGCGTCGAGTTCAGCTCCGATGGCGTGCCGATCAAGAACCTCGATACACCCGAAGGGCATGACGCACCGAGCGCCAGCGCGACAAGCTCGACCTGCTCGCCGCGCTCAACCGCGAGCTACGGCGCCTCGCGCACCGACAACACCGAGCTCGACGCCCGCATCCGCAGCTTACGAACTCGCCTATCAGATGCAGGCCGAGGCGCCGCAGGCCGTCGATCTCAGCAAGGAAACCGAGGCGACGAAGACGCTCTACGGCATGGACCAGCCCGAGACCGCCGTCTTTGGCCGCAACTGCCTGCTCGCGCGCCGGCTGGTCGAGCGCGGCGTGCGCTTCGTGCAGCTCTACAGCGGCGCCGGCAGCAAGTGGGACGCGCACGCCAAGCTCGAGGAAAACCACACCAAGCTCTGCCGCGCCGTCGACAAGCCGATCGCCGGCCTGCTCGCCGACCTCAAAGCGCGCGGCCTGCTCGACGAAACGCTCGTCATCTGGGGCGGCGAATTCGGCCGCACGCCGATGAGCGAGCAAGGCGACGGCCGCGACCACAACCCGACCGGCTTCACCATGTGGATGGCCGGCGGCGGCGTGAAAGGCGGCCAGACCATCGGCGCCACCGACGACCTCGGCCTCCACGCCGTGGAGGACAAGCTGCACGTCCACGACCTGCACGCCACGATCCTGCACCTGCTCGGCGTCGATCACACCAAGCTCATCTACCCCCACAAAGGCCGCCCCGAGCGCATCGACCAAAACGAAGGCCACGCCTATACGAAGATCGTGGGGTGATTCTGGCGCATGCGCGCTCACCCCTTCTTTGCCCACGGCCTGATCGCCGCCACGCTGCTGGCTTGGCCGCTGTGGGCGCGCGCTGAGCCGAAGAAGCTGCTGCCGCCGGCGTGGGACGCGAAGGCGGCCGCGGACAAGGTGATGGCGGGTCTCGTGAATACCACGGGGCCGCAGGTGAAGGGCGCGCATGACGCCGAGTTTGTCTGCGTGGGTGAGCGGGCCTTCATCGTGGCGGAGGCGAATGACCGGAAGGCGGGCGAGAGCGCGGCGTGGCCGTTCGTCTATGTGGCGCTCTCGGTGGTGAACCTGAAAACGCTTGCGGTGGAGAAGACGATGGCGTTCGCGCGCGGCGAGCAGGTTTTCGAAAATGAAACGCTGCCGCCGGGCGCGTGCTTCGTGCCGCGGATTCTTCAGAAGGATGCGAAAACGTTGCGCTGCTACTTCGCCAGCGAGGAGCCGAAGAAACGGCAATCGCAGACCTGGTACATCGATTTCGATGTGGAGCGACTGGCGTTTGCAGGCCGCATTCACCATGCGAAGCTCAAGACCGCCGCCGGCACTTTCGATATGCAGCCGCAATATTTCCATGCGGATGCCATGGCGCAGGGCTTCAAGCGCAGCGCCGATGGACCACGGGCTCTATCTCTTCGATTCGTTCAAGGTAATCGATGGCCGGACCTACGTGGCGATCAACAATTTCCCCGGCAAGCAGAACGCGCTCGCGGTGGCAAACGACGCCCTCGATGCGTTTGAAATCATCGGGCATTACAACGAGCCGCAGGCCTTGCAGTTGAGCGAGTCGGCGGTGAATCGACTGCCCGACGGCACGTGGATGGCGATCTGCCGCCAGGACGGTGGCAATGCGAACTACACTTTCACCACGAGTAAGGACGGCAAGGACTGGACGCGTGGCGAGCATCGCGACCTGGTTCCAAACGGCACGAATTCGAAGCCGACCTTCGATAAGTTCCGCGATGTCTATTATCTCGGCTGGCAGGAGGCGACGAAGATCAATGATGTGCACCGCAGTGTGTTCAACCTCGAGGTCTCGCGCGACGGCAAGGCATGGGAGCGCAAGTATCGTTTTGAGTCCGAGAAGTCGTTTCAGTACCCGACCTTCCACGAGCACGATGGCACGATCTGGCTGACGGTAACGCAAGGAGACCTCGACGCGAGCCGGAAGGAGCGGATCATGTTTGGCCGGCTGGAATAGCCGCAATGCAACGCATGCTCACTCACTTCACGAATCTGTATCCCGCCTGGCTGATCGCCGCCGCGCTGGTGGCGCTATGGCATCCGCCGGCCTTCGCGTGGTTTGCCGGGCAGTGGATCGTCTGGGCGCTCACGATCGTGATGCTCGGGATGGGCTTCACGCTGACGATCGACGATTTCCGACGGCTGCTGAAAATGCCCGGCTCGCTGGCGCTCGGTTTTCTCGCGCACTACACGATCATGCCGCTCACCGGCTGGGGGCTGGGAATCGCGCTCGGGCTGGAGCCGGGCTTCGCGGTCGGGTTGATCCTCGTGGCGAGTTGCCCCTCGGGCACGGCGTCGAACGTGGTGAGCTATCTCGCGCGGGCCGATGTGGCGCTGGCCGTGGCGGTGACACTCACCTCGACGCTCCTGGCCTTCATCATGACGCCGCTCTGGTGCCAGGCGCTGGCCGGGCGTTACGTGCCGGTGGATGCGCTCGGGCTCTGCCTTTCCACGCTGCAAGTCGTCGTCGCGCCGGTGGTGATTGGCTTGCTGTGCAACTGGCGATTTCCGCGGCAGGTGGCAAAGGTGGCGCGGTTCGGGCCGGGGGTCTCGGTGATCGCGCTCGTTTTCATTACCGGCGGCATCGTGGCGACCAATGCGGAGGCGGTGCTCGCGAACGCGGCACGTCTCGCGCTCGCCGCGGTGCTGCTGCACGTGTTGGGGTTTGGGCTCGGCTACCTGGTGGCGCGGGTGTTGCGGTATCCGAAGCTGGTGGCGCGCACGGTGGCGATCGAGGTGGGGATGCAGAATGGCGGAATGGCGGCGGTGCTCGCGCGCAAAAACTTCCCCATGGAGCCGCTCGCGGCGGTGCCGTCCGTCTTCAGCGCGATCGTCCAGAATATCGTGGGCAGCCTGCTCGCGGCGTATTGGCGGCAACGGCCCGTGGCGACGGAGAAGAGCACGCAGGTGGATGCGGCAGCGGCGGAGGAAGCGCCATGAGCTCGCTCGCAATACCAACGGATCGCCGCGGGATCTACTATTGGAAGTGCGACCGCGCGGCGGCGTTTCATGGCACGGCGGAGAATGCGGATTCTCGAGCGGTGACGGAGCCGCTGGCCGCCGCGATCGGTGAAGCGTTCCCTGGAAAGCCTGTCTCGATCAGCCCCGCGGGCGGGCAGGGGAATCATCTCACCTTTCTGGCACGGATCGGCGGCGACGAGTTTTTCGTGCGCGTGGAGGATGGCCCGGAGCGGGACGACTATCTCGAAGTGGAATCTCATGTGCTCGGCGAGGTGGCCCGCGTGGGGGTGCCGGCGCCGCGCGTGCTCGCCGTGGATGCAACTCGCACCCATGTGCCCTTTGCCTGGCAGGTGCTCGAAAAAATTCCGCACCCGGATCTCAACCAACTCCACAAGCAAGGCCGGCTCTCGCCGGCTTGGGCGGCAAAGGAGATCGGCGCGGCGGTGGCCCGCTGGCAGGGAATCGAGCCGCACGGATTTGGCCCGTTCAGTACTGCCGAGTTGCGCCGCTCGCGAAACCTCAGCGGCTTTCACGCGAGCTACGAAGATTACTTTTTCCTGAATCTCGAAACGCATCTGGAATTTCTTGTCGATCGAGCCTTTCTCGCTCCGGAACAGGCCGATGAGTTGAGTCGCGAAATCACTGGCCACAAATCCCTGCTCACGCTCGAACGCGGGTGCCTCGTGCACAAGGATCTCGCGCTCTGGAACATCCTCGGCACCGAGACGCAGATCGCCGCCTTTATCGATTGGGACGATGCGATTTCCGGCGATCCGCTCGACGATCTTTCGTCGCTTGGCTGCTTCTACGATGGCTCCGTCATCGCCCGGGCGCTGGAGGGCTACGCTGGCCTCCGCCCGCTGCCGGATGAGCATCGCCGCCGCTTCTGGCTGCATCTGCTGCGAAACATGATCGTGAAGGCGGTGATCCGCGTCGGGGCCGGATATTTTCAGCGCACGTCTGGTTTCTTTTTGATCGGCGCGGGAAGCTCGGGGGCGGATTTGCGGGCGTTTACCCAAGCGCGGTTGGCGGCGGCGTTGCGCGGGCTGCGTGACGATCTCGAACCTGCTTCACTATGAATGCTGCTTCGATCAACCGGCTTCGCGAACGGAGAATGCACCTTGGGTCTTGGCTTTCGATCGGGTCGCCGGTCATCGCGGAACTGGCGGGGGAGTGTGGTTTCAATTGGGTGCTGATCGATCTGGAGCATGGGTGCGGCGGAGAGGCGGCGCTGCTTGGGCAGTTGCAGTCGTTGCGCGGGACGGGCACGGCGGCGATCGTGCGGGTGGGCGCGCCGCAGAGTGATTTGATCGGGCGTGTGCTGGATTGGGGCGCGGATGGAATCATGGTGCCGCACGTCTCGAACGCGGAGGAAGCGGAGGCGTGCGTACGGGCGATGCGATATCCGCCGGAAGGTGGGCGCGGAGTGTCGCGGAGCGTGCGGGCCTACGGGTATGGACTGCGTCCGCCGGTGGCGGGGGTGGTGGTGCAACCGCTGTTGTTTGCGCAGATCGAATCGGCGGAGGCGGTGGAGAATGCGCGCGCGATCGCGGCGGTGGAGGGTGTGGATGTGCTGTTCGTGGGGCCGGCGGATCTGCGGTACGATCTCGAGGCGCATCCGGCGCAAGGCGCGCGTGATTTCGACGCGTGCTTGCGTGAGGTCGCGACGGCGGCGAACGTGGCGGGGAAGCAGTGCGGCATTCTGCTTCGCAATGCCGGGGAGGTGGCGAAGGTGCGCGGGCTTGGGTTTACGCAGATCGCGATCGATTCGGATCTTGGAATTCTGCGCGCGGGGTATCAGAAGATCGTCGCTGGGGCGGCCGATCGATCATAGTTCTTAAGCCATGAAATACACGTTGCTCTTGCTGGTTGTGCTCTTTGCCTTGGTTGTGTCTGTCCGCGCGGAGGATGCGCGGGCGGAGAAGTTGCGCGCGGTGGATGATGAGCGGGTGGCCGCGGTGCTGGCGGGAGATCGCGCGCGGCTGACGACGATCTTTTCGGATGAGCTGCGGTATGCGCACTCGAGCGGGACGGTGGATGACAAGGCCGGGTATATCGAGTCGCTGGTGACCAGGCGTTCGAAGTACAATATGTGGAAGTATGAGGAGCGGAATTTTACGTTTCCCGCGCCGGGGATTGCGCTGATGACGGGGAGGATCGCGATCAATGTGACGAACGATAAGGGGACGAGCGATATGGTGCTCGGGTTCTTGGGGGTGTGGCGGGAGGAGAAGGGGACGTGGCGGTTTTTGGCCTGGCAGTCTTGTAAGATGCCGGTGGCGCCGGTCCCTTAACTCAACACCTTGTCGCCGGGATCCACCGGCTCTGGAGAAGCTCCATTTGCGATGAGTCAGCGCGAATCTGCATTCTGCACCGGAATGCGAATTCGCAGGCTCCGCCGCATCCAGTTGGCTTGAAAACTCGCACGCACCGAGAACAAACATCATTCTCGCGAGAAAGCGCGCAGCTCGTATCCTATCTCCGAGCACTTAGCCTAAAAGCGTGAATGGAAAAATATCGCCGCTGGCGCAAATAGTTGCTGTGGTGAGGGATGCCCCCGCTAGAGCGCGCGCTGACCGGTCACCCGCTGGGTGAGTCCACTTTGGAGCCAATGGCCTGGCCGGTGGAGACGCCGGGCGGGCGGTATTTCGCCGAGTTCGATGACCAGGCGCCGGTCACGCGCGAAGGGCAGCTCATCTTCTTTGCGCAGTTCCTGCACACCGGCGGGCGCTGGCAGCAGTTCGTGGAAAAGTCGCCGCTGGCCTATACCGGCAACCGCGGCAGCGCGGTGGTCGATGTGCTTGGCACCGCCACCCTCTCCGTGTTGTGCGGGCATTGGCGCTATGCGCACATCAACGCGGTGCGGGGCGACCAGCTCAACCCTCCGCTGCTCGGGATGAGCGGCACGGTGAGCGAGGACGTGGTGCGCGGCGCGTGGCGTCGGCTCGATGAAGCCGCGGGTCTGGCGTGGCTGGGCGGCGAGCTGCGCGCCTGCGTGGAGCCGGTGCTGAGCCAGCCGTGGATCATGGACATCGACGTGACGATCAAGACGATCTACGGCCGGCAGCAGGGCGCGGAGCTCGGGCACAACCCGCACAAGCCGGGCCGCCCGAGCCATGCCTATCATAGCTATTTCATGGCGAACACGCGGCTCTGCCTCGGGGTGGAAGTGCACGAGGGCAAGGAGCACGCGGCGCGGCACGCGCTGCCGGGGCTTTGGTCGCTGCTGGATCAGCTGCCGCGCACGCATTGGCCGGCCATGGTGCGCGGCGATTGCGGCTACGGCAATGAGGTACTGTTGCGCGCGGCCGAGGAGCGCGGGCTGCCGTGTCTGTTCAAGCTGCGGCACACCGTCAAAGTCAAAGCGCTGATTGCGCGGGCGTTGCGCGCGGGCGGCGCGTGGGAAGATGCGGGCGCAGGTTGGGAGGTGATGACGGCGAGCTTGCGCCTGAGCGGCTGGAGCCGGGAGCGCCGGGTGGTGCTGGTGCGCGAAGCGCCCGCGCTGGCCCCGGTGGGTGCGCAGGCGCGGCGGCGGCGCGATCATCTCGGCGGCGCGCTGCCCGGCGCGCTGCCCGGCAGCGAGGAGTGGCCGGCGAGCCCCGCGCCGTGGTCGGGCCGCATCGCCGTGCTGGTCACCACGCTCGATCCGGTGGCCTATCCCGCCGTGGCCCTGGCCCGGCTCTACCGCGAGCGGGCCGATGCGGAGAACGTTTACGACGAGCTCAAAAACCAATGGGGCTGGAACGGCTACACCACGAAAAAACTCAAGCCCTGCCGGTTCATGGCCAACCTGGTGGCGCTGGTCTACAACTGGTGGCACCTCTACGCGCGGCTGCACGATGGCGCCCATCATCGCGAAGCGATCACCAGCCGGCCGGCGCTGCTCAGCGGGGTGGCGCGCCTGGTGCGCCACAGCGGCCGGAGCACCGTCAAAGTCAGCCTGCAGCACGAAAAGCGCGACGTGCTCGTGCAGTCCATCACGCAGGTCAGCAACACGTTGCAACGCTTTCACGCCATCGCGGAGCGATGGACCATCGAGCAGCGCTGGGCGCTGTTGTTGACCCACATCCTCCGCCATTGGCTCGGCGGCAAATGGCTGGGCCGCCTGCCGGCGGAGGCGCAACTGCTCCTCTCCGGGTGAGCCAACGCCCAATCAGGCAGATCTGACCTCTGCTCCCCCGCCGTTTTCACGCGCGGCAGGTTCTCCTATTCCCGAATTTAGGCTTAGGCTTGGCGGGTCCGGCGGCGGAAGCGCTGGAGACCGGTGAGGGCGACGAGGCCGGCGAGGAGGATGGCGGGGGAGGTAGGTTCGGGAACCGCCTTGAGGACGGCGTCGTTGCCGCCGTGGAAGGTGCCGGCCGCGAAGTTGCCGTCGTAGCTGATGGCGAATTGCTGATTGAACGGCCCGTAGGTGGTGTCGAGGACGGCCACGGGCTCGCCATCGAAGAACTCGACGTGCGTGGGGTTGTTGAAGAGGCCGGCGAGATTCGTCAGGCCGGTGTTGCTGATGACGAAGGCGAGGTTGCCGTTGTCCTTCGGATAATAGGCGGGATCGAGCGCGAGGTTCAGGGTGACGCCGCCGTTGGCGCCGCTGAGGCTGACGGCGGAGGCGACGAGGAGGTCGCTCAGGTTCATCGAGGTGGGGCCGGCGATCTCGAGGTTGAGGGCCGAGCCGCCGTTCATGCTCAGCGCGCCGGTGGCGGTGAGGGTGCCAATCTGGCCGGCGCCGCCGGGCGCGATGACGCCGCCGCTCATCGCGCCGAGCGTGCCATTGACCTGGCCGGAGCCGCCGAGATTGCCTTGCACGGTGAGGTTGCCCTCGACGGTGCCGTTGTTCGAGAGCGAGCGGCCGGCGCCGACGTTGAAGGTGCTGGCGGTGACGTTGTTGACGTCGAAGACGGCGCCGCTGGAGATGTTGACATTGCCGGCGATACCGCCGTGGAGCTCGATGGCGCCCGCCTCGATGTTGGTGTCGCCCGTCGCGTTGTTGCTGCCGGTTAGGACAAGGGTGCTGCCGCCTTGCTTCACCAAGGAACCGCTGCCGGTGATCGTGCCGGCGAAGGGGACGGAACCGGTGCGGTTGAAGCGGAGGGTGCCGTCGTTCGCGACATTGCCGCTGAGGTCGCCGGTGGTGCTGCCGTTGCCGACTTGCACCGTGGCGCCGTTGGCGATGGTCGTGTTGCTCGCGGCAACGCTGCCGGTGAAGACCACCGTGCCCGGGCCGGCTTGCGCGACCGTGCCCGTGCCGGTGATGTTGCCGGGGAAGGCGACCGTGCCGGTGCGGTTGAAGCGCAGCGTGCCGGTGCTGGCGACGTCGCCGAGGATGGAGCCCGCGCCGCCGCCATTGCCGAGCTGCAGCGTGGCGCCGGTATTGATCGTGGTGCCGCCGGTGTAAGGCTGATCGGCGGTGAGCGTGAAGGTCGTGCCGGCGCCGCTGACCGCGAGCGCGGTATTGGCGCTGCCGTTTTGGATCGCGCCGCCGAAACTGCTGGTGCCGGCGATGGTGAGGGTCGCGAGCGCGGCGCCGTTGTTGGTGACGATGTGCGTGCCGGCGCCGGTATCGAGAAGGCCGCCGAGGGTTTGGAGATGGCCGTTGAGGTCGAAGAGCGCGTTGGCGCCGAGGGTGAGGACGGTGTCGCTCGGGAGGGCGGCGTCGATGCCGCTGACAATCGAGCCGCCGTTCGTGATGAGGGTCGGGCCGTAATAGGTGCTCGCGGCGTTCATCGTGAGCGCGGAGCCATCGACCGTGACCGCCGAGGTGGGCGTGAGATCGTTGATGCGGTCCCCGCCGGTAATCGCGCCGCCGATGAAGAGATTGCCGGCGCCCTGGAAGGTGACGGTGACGTGCGTGGTATCGATTCCGCCGCCCAGCGAGAGGCTGCCGGTCGCGGCGGGGACGTCGGTGGTCGGCTTGATGGTGGCGCCGCTAGCGCCGATGGTGATCGGGCCGGCGAAGGACGCGGAGGTCACCCCGCTCGCGAGGGCGAGCGCGCCGATGCCGCCGCGGCCCGTCCCATTCAGGGTGAGGCTTTCTGGCGTCGTGTAGTTGACGCCAAGGCGGAGCGAGCCGCCGTCCTGCACGGTAGTGCCCTGCGGGCTGACGCCGAGCGCGCCGTTGCTGGTGACGGTGATTTCCGCGCCATTGCCGATCGTGGTTGCGCCGGAGTACGTGTTCACGTTGGTGAGCGTGAGCCCGCCGGTGCCGCGATTTTCCACGCCGCCCGCGCCGCTGATCGTGCCGTCGAACTGGACGTTGTCGGAGCGCTTGAAGGCGAGCGTGCCGCCGGAATTGATCGTCACCATGCCGGCCGCGGTATTGAGGAGCATGCCCACCGTGCCGCCGTTGCCGAGCTGCAGGACGCCGCCATCGATCACGGTGCCGCCGGTGAAGTCGTTGTTATTCGTGAGCACCCAGGTGTTGGTGCCGCTCTTGATCAGGCTGAGGTTGCCGGTGAGCTTGGAGGCGATGAGGTTGCTCACCGTGGGGGCGCTGGTGCCGGCGAGCGTGAAGGTGTGCGGATCCGCGGCGAGGCCGCCGAGGACCACGTCGCCGGTATTCGCGAAGGTGACCGCGCCCGTGCCGGAGCCGTCGAGCACCGCGCCGGCGGTGACCGCGCCGGTGGTGGAGCCGACCGTGAAGAGGCGATCGGTGCTGACCGCGCCGCCGGTGTAGCGAAGCGTGCCGCCGTTGTTGATGATGAGGTCCGCCGCCGTGTTGGGCGAAGCGCCGATCGAGCTGTTGCTGCCGCCGTTGGCGAGCGTATTCGCGGTCACGACGCCCGCGTTGATGACAGTCGCGCCGGTGTAGGAATTCGAGGCGTTCAGGACCAGCGTGCCGGTGCCGTTCTTGTTCAACGAGCCGACGCCTGCGCCATCGATGATCGGGCCGTTGACGGTGTAGGTCTTGCCGGCATCGACGTTGATCGCGCTGGTGGCCGCGCCGAGGAAGAAATTGCGCGCGGTGGTGATATCCGCGAGCACCTCGAGGGCGCCGGCGTTGATGGTGACATCACCGGTCAGCGCGCCGAGGCTGTTCACGCTCGTAATCTGGACGGTGCCGCCATTGATCACGGTGCCGCCGGTATAACCGTTCGTGCCATCCAGGAGGAGCGTGCCGGCGGTGGTCTTGATGAGCGTCGCGCCGTTGTTGATCTCGGCGACGTTCTTGAGGGCGCCCGAGGCAAAGGTGAGCGTCGTGAGGTTGTTGGCGGGGATCGCGCTGCCGATGCGCGCGCCGTTCATGTCCAGCGTGGCGCCGTTCAGGGTGAGGCTTGCGGTGGAAGTGCCGGCGCCGCCGACTTTGATGATGTTGCCGAGAACGTTCACGGTGCCACCGGTGAGATTGAGCGCCCCCGTGGCGGTGCCGCCGGCGACGGAAGCGTCGGCGAGGCGGATCGCGGTGCCGGCGTTGGCCGCAATGCTGACGGTGCCGCCGGTCACGTTGAGCGTGCCGCTGGCGGTGCCCGTAGCGCTGGCATTCACCCCGAGTTGGACTGGATTTGTGATGCTGTTGAAGTTCACCGTCCCGCCGCCCAGGTTGAGTGTGGCGGTCACTGGAGTCGTGGTGGCTGTAGAACCGAGCGCTTTGTTCCCGGCGATGAGGTCGTTTGCGTCAAGCGTGCCGGTGTCGAAGCTCAGCGTGGCGGTGGCGCCGCCGGTATTGGAGGTGCGGCCGGCGAGGGCCATCGTATTGAAGCGGAGATCGGCGTTGTGCCCCGTGGTATCGAAGGTCGCCGTGGGCGTGCCGCCGGTGCCGAACGTGACGTTGGCCATGTTCAAGTTGGCGCGGCCATTCACCGGGTCGGCCTGGCTGCGAACCTTCACCGTGCCAGTGGCCGAATTGAAGTTCACCACCGCGCTGCCGCGCTGGCCGCCGCCGGTCGGCGTGGAGCCGAAGTTCAGCGCGTTGGCGTTGAGGACATTGGTGCCGCTGCCGAGCCTGAGCGTCTCGAGACCGCCGCCGATCACGTCGCCGACACCGATGAAGTTTGCGGTGATGGTATTGTCCGTGGCGAGGATCAGCGTGGAGGCGCCGCCGGCCACGGTGGTGGCATTATCGCCGACGCGAAGCACGCCGGTCGCGCCGAGATTGGCGGTGAAATTCGCGAGGCCGCTGAGGTCCGCCGTCGCGGCATTGGTGTTGGTGGCGCCGGTAGCCCCGCCGACCTGGAACACGGAGTTCGTGCCGTTGCCTACGACGAGATTGCCGCCGCCGGGGAAGGTCACGCTGGTCACGTCAGTGGCGGACGTGTTGGCGCCGAGCGTAACGTTGCCGGTGACGGTAAGCGTCTTGCCCGGGGCGATGAGCACGCGGGAGGAAGCGGTGTTGACGGTCGTCGCGGCGACGAGGCCGCCGACGGTCTGATTGGTGGTGCCGAGGTCGAGCGTCGCGGCGTTGAGGCCGGTGGTGACGGCCGTGCCGACGACGAGCGTGCTGAGCGGCGAGAGGATGTTGTCCGCGCCGGTGAGGATGGTGCCCTGGGCGACGCTGGTGGCGCCCGTATGGTTGCTGGCGGGGCCGGCGAGCGTGAGGATGCCCGTGCCAACTTTCGTGACGTTCAGCGCATTCGTGCCGTTCGTGAACGAGCCGAGGAAGGTGGCGTCGATCGCGGAGGTGACGTCGGTGGCGCTGGTGCCATTGAGCACCAGCGTGGCGGCGGCGCCGGAATTCGTGACGAGGCCGGTGCCGAGGATTTGCTGGCTGACCTGGCCGAAGCCGTTGAGGTCGTATTCGGCCCCCGCGTTGACGGTAAGCGGAGTCGTGTTGCCGACCGCATTCGCGATGCCGTTTTTCAGGATGCCGCCGGCGACCACGATCCCCGCGGAGCCGAAGTTGTTGGCGGCGCTGCCGAGCGCGAGCGCGCCGGGGCCGGTCTTGGTGAGCGCGGTGCCGGCGGCGGTGCTGGTGATCGGGCCGAGCGTGCCGGTGACGAGCGGGCTGGAAACGTTGATCGTGCGCATCACCGCGCCGAAATCGATCGCGCCGGCAATGTTCAGATTGTTGGTGGCCACCGCGCCGCCAAAGGTGAAGTCGCGCAGCACGGTGACGGGATTGGCGGCGAGCGTGGTTGCCGTGCCGGCCATCAGCGTGAGCGGAACGGTGGGCGCGGTGATCGCGTCGCCGATGGTCAGGACGTTGGCGACGTTGCCGAGGGCGGCGGCGTTGTTGAGGATGAGCGTGCCGTCGATGTGCTGAACGGGCGCGGTGAAGGTGTTCGCGGCGTTCAGGATCAGCGCGCCGGCCCCCGTCTTGTGGAGACCGACGAGGCTCGAGACGCCGGTGATCGGCGCGGTGATGGCAAGTCCGTTCGGCGAGAGGCCGCTCACGTGGATGTTCGTGGCGCCGACGAGATTGCTGAACAGCAGCGCGGTGCCGGAAACGGTCGGGGTGGTGGCGAAGTTGTCGTTCGTCGCGGTGATCGGCGTCGCTGAGGAGAGGGTGAGCGACGTCGTGCCGGTGGCGACCGTGGGCGTGGCGGTGCCGCCCTTGTTATTGAAGGTGACGCTGTTCAGCGTGTTGGCGCCGACGAGCGTGAGCGCCGCGCTGTCGTTGAGGGTGATGGAGTTGCTGGGATCGATCTGCCCGGCGTTCGTCACCATGGTCAGGTTCGAGCTATTGAGCGTCACCCCGCCGGCGGGGATCACCACCGTGCCCGCCGCGCCGGTGAGTTGCACTGCGCCCGTCCCGCCGAGACCATTTACCACCGTGCCGCCGGTGTAGGTGTTGGGCGCCGAGAACTGGATGAGGGCGTTGTTGATCGGGAAACTCCAGGCGATCAGTCGCACCGGTGAGGCGCCGTTATCGACGATCTGCGAGTTCACCGTGAAGGTGTTCTGGTTGTTGTAGAGGTAGAGGTCCTGGGTGCCGGTGGGCGTGGCGCCGCCGGCGGTGAGCCGGCCGGGAATGGCCGTGGTGCCGAGGCTGGCGGTGAATCCGCCGACGCGGAGGAGGCCGCCCGCGGTCAGGTTCAGCAGATCCGTCGCGCCCACGAAGTTGATGCCGCCGCCGTTCACGGTGGAGGCGAGGTTGAGCGTATTGGCAACGAACCCGCCGGCAGGCGCGGTGATCGGCGTGGTGGCGACACCGGTGATCTTCACGTTGGCCGTGGCGCTGGGCGTGTAGCCGGTGAGCGTATTGGCGGCCTGGAAGTCATAGGCGGCAAATCCGCTCGCCGTATCGCCGAGGACGCCGAGCCCGGAGCCACCTTGCGCCGTCGGCGTGGCGGCATACGTGAACCAATCGCTCCCGCTGAAGATCGCCCACGGGCCGACGATGTTGTTCGTGACGGTCGGCGCGCTGGTGAACTGGATGTTCGTATTGGTCGCGCCCGCGCGGCCCGGCTGGCCGGCGAAGGGGAACATGTTCAGCGTCGCGGCGTTGGCCGCGTTGCGCGTGAGGCCGGCGAAGGTGAGCGCGACCGGATTGGTGGCGGTGTTATTGATCAACGTGACGCCGGAATCGAGCGAGAGCGTGCCGAGCGAGATGGCGTCCTGCGTGGCTTGGGCGCGGCCGGTGAAGAGCAGCGTGCCGCTGCGCGAGGTGATGGTGTTCGTGCCGAGCCGGTTGCCGAGCGCGGCGATGCCGGTGTTGTCGTAGGTGAGCGTCGCGCTGGCCAGGTTGACCGCCGAGTTGGCGAGCGTGCCGCTGTCGCGGAGGACGAGGCCGCCGCCCTGCACGTTGGTGGCGCCGCCGTAGGTGTTCGTGCCAGTCAGGGTGAGGACGCCGGTGCCCTGCTTCGTGAGACTCACCGCGGCGCCGGAGACGAGGCCGCCAAAAGTGGTGCTGGCGGTGGTGTTGCTGAGCAGAGTCGCCGCGGTGGCGCTGGTGATTGTGCCGCCGCTGCCGCCGAGCAGGTTGTTGTTGCTGATCGAACCCACGGCCTGATCGAAGCCGTTGAGATCCAGCGTGCCGCCGTTGACCACGAGGTTTTGCACGGTCGGCACGGTCGCGGTTGGTACGACGGCGATCGTGTGCGCGCCGCCGGTGTTGAGCTTGAGCGTGCCCCCGTTCACCGTCGTCACGCCGGTGGAGTAGACGGTCTTGTTGAGGTTCAGCGTGCCGGCGTCGGCCTTGGTGAGGCCGCCGGTGGTGCCGGTGAGGTAGCCGTTCACGTCGAGCGTAGTGCCCGCGCCGACGGTGTGGAAGATGAACGGCGCGTTCGCGACGGTGGAGAGGGCGCCGACGTTCAGCGTGTTGCTGGTGGTGGCGAGGACGCCGCCGGAGTTGAGGATCAGCGTGTTCAAGCCCGAGCCGCCATAATTCTGGCCTGTCTGGTTGCCGCCGGCCGAGTTGATGGCGTTTGCGGTGTTGAGCGTGAGGCTGTTGACCGTGGTGTTGTTGCCGTACGATTGCGGGGCGGCGAAGTTGCCGAAGTTCGACGTGGTGCCGGCGGTGAGGGTGCCGGCGAGCTCGAGGTTTTCGAGCGGGCGGAGGAAGCCGGTCACGGAATCTTTCACCAGGAACCCGGTGCCGGCGCCGGTGGCCGAGACGTCGCCGAGGATGTCGGAGCGGATCGACATTGTGGTGGTTCCGCTCGCCCCGCCGCCTTGCGTGTTGACTACATTGAAGGTGGTGGCCGTGGCATTCGCCAGGCCCGCGCCGCTGGTAAGGCCGAGCCCGCGCAGGACGAGCGATCCGCCGGCCGCTTGCGCGGCGAGCGACGTGGCGGCGAGGGTGGTGGCGCCGCCGGCGCCGCCGGTGAGCGTGATGATGCCGCCGCCGTTCGCGGCGTTGAGTGCGGAAACGGTTTCCGTGACCGCGGTGGTGGCGTTGCCATTCAGCAGGAACGTGCCGCCCGAGACGGTGAGCGCTTTGCCGCCGAGCCGGTTGTTGAGCGCCACGCCGGTGTTGTTGAGGCTGAGCGTGCCGCCGGAGAGCGGCTGGTTCGTGGCGAAAAGAACGAGGCCATTCGCGCCGGTGATCGCCACCGTGCCCTGCGCCACGGAGAGAGTGCCGGTCGCGGAGCTGAGGTTATTCAGCGTGAGCGTGCCGGTGCCGATCTTCGCGAGGCTGAGCGCGTTCGCGCCATTGCTGAAGGTGCCCGCAAACGTGGTGCTGGTATTTGCCAGGCCGACGGCGAGCGTGGCCGCGGCGCCGGAGTTGGCGATCACGCCGCCGTGAGTGGCGTCTTCACCCGCGAGGGAGGCGATGGTGGAGGAGAAGCCCGCCAAGTCGAGGACCGCATTGCTTTGCACGATGACCGGGGACGCGAAGGAGATCGCATTCGTGGCGCCGGTCTGGAGCATGCCGCCGTTGACGGTGGTGGCGCCGGTGTAGGTGCTGCCGGCGCTGCTGAGGCGCAGGATGCCATCGCCGACCTTGAGCAAGCCGGCCGTGCCGCTGCCGGAAATCGGTCCGCCGAGCGTGCCGGTGACCAGCGGGCTCGCAACGGTGATGACGCGGGTCAGCGCGCCCAAGTTCACGGTGCCATTGAGCGCGAGGCTGTTGTTCGCCGCGATGCCGCCGAAGGTGAGGTTGCCATTCAGCGTGACGGGATTCGAGACGGTGCGGCCGGCGGTGTTGTCTCCCAGGACGGTGCCACCCGCGGCTGCGATGGTGAGCGTGCCGGTGCCGAGCGGGCCGCTGGTGATCGGGGCGCCGGTCGCGACGGGCGTGCTGTTCGCGCCGATAATGAGGCTGCCGGCATTGAGCTGAACGCCGCCATTGAAGGTGCTCGCGGCGCTGGAAAGGACCAGCGACCCCGCGCCGGCCTTGATGAGGCCCGCCGGGCCGGCGCCCATCACGTTTTGCACCGCGCCGCTGATGATCATATTCACGAGCGATTGCCCGGAAGTGGTGACCGTGCGATTCACGCCAGCGAGTTCCCATCCGGAAGCGAGCGTGGGCGTGGAGCCGAAGTTGTCGTTGATCGCGGTGATGGCGTTCGCCGCGCCCGCGAGCAGCACCGTGCCGGCGGTGACGCTCGGCGTGGCGGTGCCGCCGCTGTTATTGAAGGTGAGCGAATTGAAGGTATTCGCGCCGACCAGCGTAAGCACGCCGCCGCCATTGATGGTGACGTTGCTCGTCGAGGCGATTAGCCCGTTGTTCGTAATCAACGTCGCGTTCGCGTTGTTGAGGACCAGGTTGCCGGGCACCTGAATGCCGCCGAGCGCGTTGGACGTGCCGCCGATTTGCAGCGTGCCCTGGTTCACCACCGTGTCGCCCGTGTACGTGTTCGAGTAGTATGGGAGCGGCGCGGAGAAGGTCAGGGAGTTTGCGCCGGCGCCGGTCGCATTGGCCGAAAGGGTGAAGGCCGTAGTGCTGGTAATCGCGGCGATGGTGGCGCCGTTCGGGATGTTCGGGCCGAAGACCGGCATGCCCACCGCGAGCGCGGCGGTGTTGCCGGCGGTGACGCTGGCGGAGGCGTTCGCCGTGGTGAAGGTGTTGACCACGTTCGGCACGTAATTCGCGATCGGCGCGCCGAAGATCAGGTTGTTCGCGGTGTGCGCGGCGGTCGCATTCACGGCGGCGCCGGTCGTGGCGTTCACGAGCGTGATGACATTGCCCGTGACGCTGCCGACGACGGTATTTTGCGGGATGCCGACGCCCTGCACGTACATGCCCGCGGCGACGCCGGCGGCTTGCGCGGCGTTGGTGAGCGTGACGGAACTACTCGCGCTCACCGTGGCGCCGATCGCGGTGCGGCCGAGCGCGGGCGTGACGCCATAGAAAGCGTTCGCGGTGGCGGTCGCAGTCGCGGCGTTCGAGAGTGTGACGGTCGTACCGTCGACGATGCTCGCCACAGTGGTGCCAAGCGGAATGCCAGGCCCCTGCACGGGCTGGCCGACGAACATGCCGAGGCTGCTCAGCACCTTCGCGGTCGTGCTGGCGTTCGTGGTGATGGTCGGGGTGGAGCTCGCCGCGGGAGCAGTGAATGTGGCCGCGGTGACCGGCGCGGTCGTGTTCGTCGAGAGCGTGACGGTGGACCCGGCGGTGCTGCCCGAGATGGCGGTGACGTAGGCGTTGGCAGGCACTCCAGTACCGGTGACCAACTGGCCGACGACCAACCCGGTGGCCGCGCCCAAGGTCAGCGTATTGCTGCCAGCAGTGTTCGTGACCGCCACGCCGGTCTGCGTGCCGATCGGGGAGAAGAGCAGCGTAGCCGCGCCGCCCGCGGTGGCGCTGTTCGAAAGCGTAACGGTATTGCCGGTGACGCTCAGCACGGTGGTGTTCGCCGGGAGCGTGCCGGTAGCTCCCGCGGCGGTCGTGACGACCATGCCGGGATAGACATTCGTGCCGTTTGGAACCGTGACCGTCGCCGCGCCATTCGTGAGCGTTTGATTGCCGAGCACCTGCACGGTTGGCGCGGCGTAGTTGCCCTGGCTGTTCGTGGCGCTGCCGGTGCCGACATTCTGGCTGACGGTGTACGTCGTGCCGCTATTGACCTGCGTGATAATCGATCCGGCGGGGATGCCGTTGGCCGCAGGAACCAGCATGCCGACTACGAGACCTGCCACGCCGGTGTTGCCGGTGCTGAGCGCGCCGGCGGTGGTAATGAGCGGGCTGCCGCTCGTGGTGGTGTCGATTTCGATGCGCGGGACCTCTACGAGCTGCACCGTGCCGCTGCCGGATTTCACGAAGCCGGTGTTGTTGCCGCCGTTGTTCACCACTTGCGTAATGATCGGCGCGGTCGCGGTGCCGTTATTGTAGACGAAGACATTCGACCCCGCGGTCGTGCCCGCGGTGAGGCGGCCGCCCTGGATCTGGACGGCTGAGCCTGCGTTGTTCAAAAGGATGCCGCCCGTGCCGACATTGAGGAGCTGATCGAGTGAACGCGAAGTGACGTCGATCGCCGCGACCGTGGTGGCCGCGGTGATGCGCAGGGAGTTGATTGTGCGCGCGGTCACGTCGGAGACGCTCGCATTCAGCGAGATGTTGTCGGCCGCGACACCGGCGGTGAGCGCATTCGCGGAATACGTGCCGAAGGGGGTGGCGCCATTCACGGTGAGGCCGAGCGCGCCGACGCCGAAGGCGCCGGTGGCGGGGTCGACCGTGGCGCGGTACGTGGCAAAGTCGGTGCCGGTGGCGACCGCCCAGCCGCCGATGATGCCGTTGGTCAGCGCCGGGGCGGCGGTGATCCCGATTTGCGTGTTGGCAGCCTCGTTGACCGGTTGGTTTGCGCCCACGGCGGCGAGCGGTCCGCCAAGCTGGCCGCCGGTCGTTGCGGTGAAGTTGGCCGTGGCCGTGGCGCCGCTGCGCGCGATGCTCGCGAGGGTGAGCAGCGAAGTGCTGCCCCCAGCCGTAGCGCCGGTGAAGAGCGTCTGTGTGATGGTGCTGGCGCCAGGGCCGAAGACCACCGGGCCGACGGTGGGTGTATTAGCCCCCTGGCTTGCCAGATAGGTGAGCGTTCCGCCGTTGAGGGTGACACCGGCGGGCAGGCGGCTGTTCGCGGTCGTGAGGCCGGTGTTATCGAGCGTGAGGCCGGCGAAGTTGGCCGTGACCCCCGAAGTGGCGGTGAAGGCGCCGCTGTCGCGCAAGATGATGCTGCCGCCGCGGATGATGGTCGCGCCGGTGTGGCTGCTCGCGCTGGTGAGCGTGAGCGCGGCGGTGCCGGCCTTGTCGAGGTTGAGCGCGCCGGTGAGATTTCCGGAGAAGGTATTCGACGTCGCGCTGCTCAGGGTGAGCGTGGTGAGCGCGCCCGTGTTGGTGACCGTGCCCGCGCCGCCCGCGGTGAGATTCGTGTTCGACTCGGTGAGGAGCGCGACCGCCTGTGGGTTGCCCTTCAGGTCCACGGTGCCGCCATTGACGTTCAGGGTTGTGAGGGCCGGGACCGTGCCGGTAGGGATGACCAAAAGCGTGTGCGGGCCGGCGGCGAGCTCGAGCGTGCCGGCGTTCACGAAAGTGGCGCCGGTGGTGAGGCTGCGCTCGTTTAGAGCGAGCGTGCCGGCTTGCGACTTCACGATCGGGCCGGTGCCGGTGATGTAGGCATTCAGGCCGAGGTTCGCAAAGGTGTGGAAATAGAGCGGGCCCGCGCCGGCCGTGAGCGCGCCGTTGGTGATGCCGGCGTGGCCGTTATTCGTCACGACCGCGCCGCTGGTGAGGGTGAGCGTATTGAGCGTGCCCGCGCCATTGAAGAGCACGCTGCCGGCCACCGCATTGACGATGCCGCCGCCCGTGGAAACCACACCGCCGCCGCTATTCAGCGTAAGGCTGTTGATCGTGGTGGAGGCGTGGAGATTCAGCGAGGTGTTGGCGAAGACGTTCGCGGTCGCGGCCGCGTTGGAGGCTGCCTGACCGAGCGCGGCGAGGGTCGTGGGCTGGGTGCCAAGGTAGCTCGAGAGCGGCTGGAAGGCGCCGAGCGCGGTATCGGCCGTGGTGAGGAGGCGGAAGCCGTTCGCATCGTGCGTGGCGAGGCCGGCGCCGGTGGAGTCCTGGACGATGACATCGGGGCGAATGCCCGCCACCAGGATGGGCGTGGTGGCGACCACGTTCACCCGGTTTGCGCCGGCCGCCGCGCCGCCGACCGTGCCGGTGGCGACGATATTGAGCGTGCCGGTGTTGGTGGCGCTCTGGGCGGTCAGCGAGCCAAGGGTGACCGAGGTGCCGAAGGCGCTGCTGGGCGTGATGTTCAGCGTGCTCTGGCCGGCCGGAATGGCGACGGTGCCGAGCGCCTCGGAAACCGCGGCCCCAGCGTTGCCGATCAGGTTCAACGTGCCGCCCTGGAAGTTGACCGCGCGAGCGCCGTTGAGGCCGGTGCCGCCGAGGCGATCGCTGACGGCGTTGGTGTTGCTATCGAGCGTGATCGTGCCGCCGCGCGAGAGATTGTAGGTGGAGAAGCCGAGCCGCGCGGTGGCGCCGTTGAGCAGCACTTCGCCGCCATTCATCTGAAGCGTGCCGGCGAGCGAGCCGCTGTTGTTCGCGCTCAACGTGAAGTTGCCGGTGCCGATCTTGGTGATGTTGAGCAGGCCGGTGGTGTAATCGCTGGTGATCGTGCCATCGAAAACCGACGCGGCATTTCCGGCCCCGAGCACGAGCGTGCCGGCGGCGGTGGGGCTGAAGTTCTTGATCGTGCCGGTGCCGGTCACGGAGCCGACTTGCAGGTTCGCCTGGCCGCGCATGTCGAGCGTGCCGCCGGCGGCGAGAAGGATCTGCGTGTTCGGGTAGTTGCTGGTGGCGCCGAGGACGACCGTGCCGTTGTTCACGTTGAGCGTGTTCGTGCTCGCGCTGGCGGCGCCGAGCGACAGGACGCCCGCGCCGGCTTTGTTGATCACGCCGCTGCTGGCGATGTTGCTATTGAGCGCGAGGCCGATCTGGCCATTCGTGCCGACGGCGCCGCCCGCGACGGGATCGACCGTGATGGTGGCCGGATTCGGCAGGCTGAGGTTGCCGATGATCGTCGGGATGGTGCGCAGATCGAGCAGGTTGGTGGCGCTGAGCGAGCCGCCCGCGCCGATGGTGAGCGTGCCCGCGCCGGTGGTGACCGTCGGGCCATTGCCGCCGTTGCTGCCGCCGCCGGAATTGAAGACCAGGTTCGCGATGGTCTCGTTGAAGCCGAGAAGCTGGTATTGCGCCGCATTGCGGATGGTGACCGTGGCGGTATCCGCGATTTGATTGGAAACGAAGTTGCGCACCAGCGCGTTCGCCACCGGGAGCGAATCGGTGCCGTTGACGGTGCTGCCGGAGATGAAGAGATCGCCGGGGATGGCGTTGCCCGAACCGGTCGCGTTGCTGAGGTTCACCACGAGGCCGTTCGCGTGGGTGGCGCCGGTGTAGTTGTTCGCGTTGGTGAGCGTGATGGTCGGCGTGTTCGCGTTCTGCGCCATGGCGTCGAGCACCAGCGCGAAGTTGCCGGTGATCTGCGAATGCACGGTGAGCGTGTTCGCGCCGTTGTGCAGGTAGAGCTCGGAATTACCGGTTGTGAGCCGCCCGCGGACGGTGGCGCTGCCGATGGTGCGCGCGGCGTTATCCGTGCCGGAAATGAACCCGCCGCTGGCGAGCGTGAGGGTATCCGCCGCGGCCGCGAAAGTGAGCGTGATGGCGGCGTTGTTCAGCGTGAGCGAATTCACCGTCGCCCCGCCCGACGGAATCGTCGCCGTCGCCGCGAGCCGCAGATTGCTCGCCGCGGTGGAGGCCGCAAACGTACTGGTCTGCATCGACGGGTTGAGGATGCGGACGCCGGTGACGGGATCGTAGGTGGCAAACTCCGCGTTGGTGAGCCCGGCGGTGTTGCTATCGAGGCCGATTACCGTGGCCCAGCCGCCGATGATGCCATTGGAGAGCGCCGGCGGCGTGGCAAAGAAGACGAACGGGTTGTCGCCGATGGCGCTCGTCAGGCCGCCCGCCGGTGCGACGGAGGTGAAGGTAAGCGTGGCGCCCGCATTGCGCGTGAGCGTGCCGCCGATGTTCAGCGTGGAGGTGCCGAGGCCGCCGTTGCCGGTATTGAGGCGGAGCAAATTCGCGCTGGCCGCGAGGGTGAGATTCCCAAAGCCCGCGACGCCATTCGTGCCGCTCCGGCTGATGAACTCGAACGCGCCGCCGTCGAGCGTGATGGGCACGCTGGCGGAGAGACGATTCGCCATCGCCTGCAGCCCGGAGTCGTCCCAGCGGAGCACGGAATTCGTGACCCGGATCGCGCTGGTGCCCGAGAGGCGGCCCTGGTCGGCGAGCGCGAGGATGTTGCCGATGACCGCCGTGCTGCCGGAGTACTGGTTGTTGTCGAGCAGGTTCAACTGCGTCGCGCCGCTCTTCACGACGTTTAGATTGCCATTGATCTGCCCGGCGAAGGTGGCGGTGGCGCCCGTCGTGATGAGGGTGAGATTCGCCGCCCCGCCGCCGGCGGTATTGGTGATGATGCCGCCCGTGCCCGGCAGGATGCCCGCGCTCGAGAGCTGTCCGAAGGCCTGCGAGTGGCCGTTCAGATCGAGCGTCGCGCCGGCGTTCACCGCGAGCGCGTCGGCGTTGAAGGTGGTGCCAACCGCCGCAAAGGCGCCAGTGGTGAAGCGGTAGAAGAGCGGGTTGGCCGTCTGCGCCGCCGCGCCGATCTGCAGCGTGCCGAGATTGACGCGCGTGGCGCCGGTGTAGTTGTTCGCCGCGCCGTTGAGCACGAGCGTACCGGCGCCGCTCTTGGTGAGGCCGCCGGTGGTCGGGGCCGCGGCGCCGCCGAGCGGGACATCGAGTGTAAGCACGGTGCCGGATCCGATCGTGTGGATGATCGCCTCGCGGTTGCCCGCGACGTTCAACTGGCCGCCGCCGGAGATCGTGTTGCTCGCGGTGGCGAGCAGGCCGCCGCTGTCGAGCGAGAGGACGTGATTCGAATTGAGCGTGAGTGCGCTGCCGGCGATCGCGGTATCGAGCGTAAGCGAATTGATGCCGGTCGTGGTAAACGAGGCGGCCGCGCCGGTGCCCAGCGCGGATGCGGCCGTGGGGCGGAGATTGATATCCGTGGCGCTATTGGCCGTGCCGACCGCCGGGAGCGCGGCGGCGTAGTTCGCGGCCGCGAGCGGCTGCAGGCCGGCCGCGGCGGTATAGTTGGCGAAGCTCGTGCCGGCGCCGGTCGCGCTCTGATCCACGATCAGCCAGGGAATGATGCCCGTGGCTGTGGTGGCCCCAAAGACATCGGTCGACCCCGTGGGCGTGGGCGCGGTGCCGAAGATGACGTTCGTATTGCCAGCCGCCGGCGCGGCGCTGCCGAGCAAGAGCCCGCGCACCAAGGCCGTGGCTCCGGCCCCGCGGGTGAGCGTGCCCGCGCCGCTCGTGCTCAACTGCGTGCTCGCGCCGTTGTTCGTGAGCGTGACCACGTTGAACGTGTTGTTGATGACGAGGTTCGTGGCGCCGAGCGACTCGTTAACCGCCGTCGTCGCGTTGCCGATCAGGTTCAGTGTGCCGCCGCCCAGCGTCGTGGTATGCGCGCCGGTGCGGACGTTGCTCGCCGCTGCGGTGTTATCGAGCGTGAGCGCGTTCGTCGGCAGGCCGCCTGAAACAGGCCCTGCATTCACCGTGAGGGCGCCGCCGCCGGTTGCGAGATTGACGCCTGCGCCGCTGAAGGTGAGCCCGCCCAGCGCGACCACGTAGCCGCCGGTATTCGTTTCGGAAGCCGTGAGGGTGAGCGTATTCCCGCCCACCTTCGTCACCGCGAACGCGCCGCTGATGACCCCGCCCAGCGTGATGTCGCCGCCGGCGCCGAGCGCATTCGAGCCAATGCTCGTGGCCGCGCCGAGTGTGATCGGCCCCGCGAGGCTGGCTGCCCCCGCCACCGTGTTGATCAGCGCGCCGAGCGAGCTCGCTGCTCCGATGCCGCTGATCGAGCCGGCGCCGCCGTAGCCCGCGCCGCTGATGGTGAGCGGCTCCGCCCCGATGGCCAGGCCGGCCAGATCCAGCACCGCGCCGGAGACGATGGTGGTGCCCTGCAGGAAATCGCCGAGCGCGCCGGCATGGCCGAGCTTCAAGGTGCCGAGCGCGACAGAAACCGGCCCGAGGAGCGTCGTCGAGTTATCCGCGTTCAGGAGCAGGGTGTTCGCGCCCGCCTTGGTGAGCGTCGAGCCCGCGGCGGAGTTGATCACGTTCAGCGTGAGATCGCCGAATCCGCCGACCGTGGCCGAACCTCCGAGCCCGAGCGCGCTGGCGAGGCTGGCCGGCGTGGCGGAGCTATTCCAGAGGGCGCCGTTCGCGTTCGCGGCGAGGATGGCGGTGGGCGTCGCGATCGCCGAGGGAATGACCGCGCCCGCGCCGCTGATCAGGAGATTGTTTGCGGTGACGCCGGTGAGGCCGTTCAGGTCGAGCGTGCCGGAGGCGTTGAAGAACAACTGGCCCGATAGCGCCAGGGTCGTCGGCGCGGAGATCGTGAAGTTCGTCGCGTCCGCGATGCTGGTGATGTAGCTGCCGAGCGGGATGCCGGTGCCGGAAACCACCATGCCGACTTGCAGGCCAAGGCCACTCGTCGTGTCGGCGTTGGTGAGCGTAATGGTCTGCAGACCGGTCGTGTTGGCCGGCGTGGTGAGCGTGGTGGTATTCGCGCTGCGGATGGTGGTCGAGCCGGTGGGCAGCGCTTTCGGATCCTGGATCCGCACGAACCCGCCCTGCACCACGAGATCGCCGGTGAAGGTAGTGGAATTATCCGCGCCCAGGAGCAGCGAGCCGGAGCCGGTCTTCACGAGGGCGTTCGTCGTGCCGGCGCCAGTGGCGATGCCGGTGCCGCTTTGCGTTACCTGTCCGATCAGCGCGAGCGTGCCGGCTCCCTGATTGGCGGTGTTGCCGGTATTCAGGATCACGCCGTTGCCGATGCTGATCGCGCCGGCGCTGCCAAACAGGCCCGCCCCGAAGCTGCCGGTGGTGCCGTTCGCGAGATTGAGCACCGAATTGTTGTTCAGGGTCAGCGTGTTGCCGGGGGCGATCAGCGCGCCGAATTGCGTGCCGAACGTGTCGATCGAAGCGGTCGCACTCGCGGGGAGAATGTAATTCGAGGAGATCAGCGCGGCATAGTTGTAGCCGTTCGCCGCGGTGGGGGACGCGCTGGTGGAATAGAGCTGGCTCGACGGAATCGCCTGGAAATTGCCGGGCGTGGCATTCGCGCCCTGCTGCGCGACTGTATCGGGGCCCGAGTAAAGCAGGCGATAGCCGCCGCCGCTGCCCGCATTGTACGCCTTGTACGTGATGCTGTGATAACCGGCATCGAGGTTGACGGAAACCGAGTTCGATTCCTGGAAAGAGCCGGTCGCCGCGGTGATAATCGCCTGCCCATCGATGTAGAGGACCGACTGATCGTCGGACGCGCTCCGGAAGGTGTACGTGCCGGCGGAATTGATCTTCAGCAGGCCCGAGCTCGACGTGATGCCATTCACGAAGAGCGCCGTGGTGCCCGCGGGGCGGTTGGCGAAATTCGCGTCATTCAGGCGCGAAACGTTCAGCCCCGAAGCGGTGTAGCCGATGCCGGCGACATTCACGTTCTGCGATCCCTGCGCCGCCGCGAGGCTCGCGAAGGAAGCATTCAGCCCGCCGGGCGTGAAGCCCGTGGGGGTGGCCAGCGGTGTGGGCGTGGCCTTCTGCACCACCAGCGGGTAGCTGCCGCCGAGCGTCACGGTGCCGCCGCCGAGGGTGGTGGTGGCATTCGCCATGATGAGGTCGGGGAAGACGAGCGTGCCCTGGCCGACGTTCACCGGCTTCACCCCGGCGAAGTTGAAGACGAAAACGGTGGTGCCGAGCGACGGATTGATCAGCGGCGCCCCGACCCCGGATTGGCTGGCATCGACGTTGAGCAGGCGGAGCTGATAGCCGTTCGCGCTCGAAACGTTGAGAATCTGGCCGCCGCCAAGGACCAGGCTCGGCAACTCGACCACGTTGCCGGAATTGGCGCCGTTATTGCCGACGTTGATGCCCACCGCCGCGAGTGAGGAATTGACGGTGAGACCCGAGGCGTACGAGACGATGCCGTTGTTGCCTACGCCATTGTTTTGCAGTGAAAGGAGGCCCCCGCTGTTGATCGTGATTCCGCCGGTGGAGATCGGCGCGGTGGACGAATCGTTGAGGCCCGCGAGGACGAGCGTGCCGGCGTTCAGGATGATGCCGCCGGTGAAGGTGTTGTTGTTGTTCAGCGCAAGCGTGCCGAGGCCGGCCTTCGTGATGCTCGCGGTGGCCGTCTCCGAAATGACCCCGCCAATCGCCAGGGTCGCCTGCGGCGCGTCGATGGTGAACAGGTTCGCGCCGGGGCTGAGCACCAGGTTGCCATTGAGCGCGAGGCCGTTGACGCCGCGGAAGGTGACATCGTTGCCGGTGAGGATGACGTTGTTCGCCACGGCGTTGGCCGAGGCCGTGGAGGTAAGATACGTCCCGCCCGCGAGGGTGAGGTCGCCGGTGCCCAGCGGGCCACTCGTGACGATGCTGCCGGGTGCGCTCGGGGTGCTGCTCGCGCCGATGGCGAGGCCGCCTGTCGCGACATTCACGCCGCCGCCAAAGGTGCTGTTGGTGGCGGAAAGCTGCAGGAGTCCGGCGCCGGTCTTCAGGATGCCGCTCGTGGCATTATTCGTGGAGCTGCTCACCAGCGCGCTCACGTTCAAGGCGGGCGTGAGATTCGCCAGGGTGGCGTTTCCGTTCACGGTCACCGGCGCGACGTTGAAGGTGCGCGTGGCGCCGTTCAGGTCCAGCGTGCCGACGCCCGTGCTGGTGATTGCCGAGACCGAGCCGACCGTCGCGGAGGTGGCCGTCACATTGCCGGTGAGCGACAGGATGCCGGTGCCGAGCGCGACGGTTGGCGCGCCGCCGCCCGTGTTGTTGAAGGTCACGCCGGCCAGCGTCTGGTTGAAGTTGTTCAGGTTGAGCGTGCTCCCCCCGAGGAGGACCGGATTGATCGCCGCCGCAAGCTGGTCGCCGCGGAGGAAGCGCACCGTGGCTCCGTTGACCACGAGCGAATCGGCGGGGGTATTCGCCACAGGGATGGAAACGCCGGCGGAGTTCAGGTCCAGGATGCCGGAGCCGAAGGTGGTGCCGCCATTCACATACGTGCCGCCGGAGTAGCTGTTGCCATCCGTGCCGAAGAGGAGGCTGGTCGCGCCGCTCGTCGTGGCGGGAGCGGAGAGGACGATCGTCGTGGCATCGGTCACCGAGGCGATGGTGGCGCCCGCGGGGATGCCCGGCCCGCGCACCAGTTGCCCAGCAAACAAGCTGGAGGTATCGGTCAATCCCGAGATCGTCGTGGTCGCGTTGGCCGTGCCGCTTTGCGTGGTGGAGCCGATGCTGCCGAAGGTCAGGTTCGCGACTGCCGCCGTCGTGGGCGTATTCGAGAGCGTGATCTGCGTCGGGCTATCGACGCTCATGATCGTCGTTCCCCCGGGGATGCCGGTGCCGGTGACGGTTTGGCCGGCAAACAGCCCGGTGGTGCTGGCGAGCGTCACGAGCGCGTCCGCGGTATTCGTGGTGGAGCGGAGCGCGAGCGTGGAAAGGCCGTCGGTGAGGATGACCGGGCCGGTGGAGAGCGAGGAGAGGACCAGCCGCGTGCGGGCGCCGAGGCCGTTATCCACGATGCGCGAATTTACGGTGGTGGCGCTCGTGCTGAAGGCGAACAGATAGAGATCGGAGATGCCGCTCGCCGCCGTGCCGCCCGCGGTGAGGCGGCCATTGTCCACGGCCGCGCCAAGCGAGGTGGTGAAATTCGCGGTCTTGAGCAGCGTGCCCGCGGTCAGATTCAGCACGTCCGCATCGGCGGCGAAGTTGACGGTGCTCGCCACCGCCGGGACGAGATTGAGCGCATTGATGCTCAGCCCGCCCGCGGGCACCTGCGTGGTGGTCCCGGCGAGGCGATAGTTGCCGGTCGGGTTGCTCGCGAGGGGGAGCACGTTCCCATCGTACCCGCGATAGCCGAGCGTGTTCACCGGGGCCAAGCCGCCCGAGGCGTTGCCCACCGACGGCTCGAGATAGCTCACCAGCTCATTCCCGTTCGTGATCGCCCAGGGGATGATGCCGTTGACCATGAGGCTGGCGCCATTGGCGATGGTCAGCCGCGAGGCGCTGCCCAACTGGCCGTTGGCCGTGTTCATGTTGAGCGTGGCGCTGTTGTTGCGGGAAATGTTGCCCAGCGACAGCGTGGTCGAGCGAATGCCTTGGGCGGCATTCGTGACGCCGATGTGCGTGAGGCCGAGGTCGAGCGTGAGGTTGCCCAGCGTCTCGGTGACGTTGCTGTTGTCGCGGCCGATGATCGTGATTGTGCCGCCGCGCGAAGTGATCGGCGCGCTGTCGTTCACCCGGTCGGCCAGGGTGTAGAAGTTGTTGTTGTTGAGATTGAGCGCGCTGTTGTTCAGCTCGATCGAAGCCGTGCCCGAGAGGCGGCCCGAATCGTTCAGCGTGATCGCGCCGCCGGTGAGCACCGTGGCGCCGGTGTAGGTGTTGTTGTTGTTGAACGTCACCGTCGCCTGCGCCGACGTCGAGCGGTTGAGGAAAATATTCCCCGTGATTTGCCCGCCCCAGACGCTGCCGTTCGTCGGATTGATGACGAACGTCGCCGGCGTGCTGGAGGTGATCGTGCCGCCCGCGCCAACGATGCTGTTCGCATTCGGCGTGCGAAGATCGCCGACGATCTGCGAGTTGCCGTTCAGGTTGAGCGTGGCGCCCAGCCCCACCGAGAGATGGTTGCCGGTCGTGCCGCCCTGCGAGCCTTGGAAGAGCGTATTCTCGCCGCCATTCAGGGTCACGGTTCCGCCGAGCACCGTGAAGTAGTTCGCGGCGCTATTGAAGTATTGCTTCGCGTTGAATGTCAGGTCGCCGCCGAGGCCCTTCGTCACGTTGGCCGCGTTCGCCAGCGTGCCATTGACCGCGAGGCTGGAGCCCGCGTCCACCATGATGCCGCCCTCCGTCGCAGCCGTGACGGCGGCGCCCAGGCTCATCACGGTGCCCGCTTGGCCGAAGGTGTTCCCCAGGCCGCCGCTCACCAGGATATTGCCGCTCGTCAGCGCGAGTTGATTGCCGCCGGTCGCCTGGAAGGTGACGTCGTTATTCGCGCCGGAGAGATAGAGCGCGTTCAGCGTCCGCAGGTGCTGGCCGGGCGAGAGATTGTCCGCCGTGAGCTTGAGCGTGTCGGTCGCCAGCGTCTGGTTGATCACGGTCCCGTTCGCGTTGTAGGCCGAGAAGGCCGCGATGTTGCCGGTCGCGCCCGTGCCGTTGTACGTCGCGAAATTCACGCCCGCGCCATCGACCACCACTGCGCGCTGGATGATGCCCGGCGTCGCGCCTACCGTCCCGACCAGCGTCGGCGTGGTCGTAAACACCACGCGGTTCGTGGTCGCGTTGAAGGTCTGCGGGCTGGTGAAACTGAGCACCGAGCCGCCGCCCACCGTGAGGGTCGTGAAGGTGAGCGTGCTGTTGTTCGTGGCCGCGGTGTTGGTGAAATTGATCGCGCCGGCGCCGTGCGACGTCGTCAGGGTGGTGAAGGTTTCCGTGGTGCCGGCCGCATTCGCGATGAAGTCCAGCGTGCCGCCGGCCTGCGTGGCCAGCGGGCGCGGCGTGCTGTTGAGGCGGTTGTTGACGTTGGTCGTCGTGTTATCGAGGCGGATCGTGCCGCCGGAATCGATCACGCTGCCGAGCGTGCCCGTGGTCATCGCGATCGTGCCCGCGCCGTTCAGCCGCAGCACGCCTTGGTGGACGTTCAGATCGAAGGGCGGCGCCGTGACGTTCGTGAGCGTGTTGGTGGCGGCGGCGCTCAGCGTCAGCGTGCCGAGGCCGTACTTGCTGTACGCAAAGGCGTTGCCGCTGATGTTGTTCGGTATGTTGATGTCGCCATCGCCGACAAAGACGACGTGCCGGGCGCCGGTGATCAGGAGGCTGTTCGTCGTGCCGTTCAGATTCAGCGTGGTGCCGGCATTCGCGCCGATCGAGGCGTCGAAGTTGATGGCGACCGTGCTGGTCAGCGTGTTCGTGCCGGCGACGTTTTCCAGGTGCCCGCCAAAGTTGATGCCGCCGATCAGCGTGTTCGCGTTGTTGTTGAGCGTGATCGCGTTGGCGAGCGTGCCGACGTTGCTCAACTGCAGCGCCGAGCCGATGACGCCGACGGCCGAATTCGCCACGATCACCGAGGCGCCGCCAAGCTGGTTCGCATTGGTGACGAGCAGCGCGCCGGCATTCACGGAAATCGCGCCGGTGTAACCCGTGTTGTTGACCGCGGCGCCAAAGGTCAGCGTGCCGTTGTCGTTCTTCACGAGCGCGTTGTTTGCCGCGCTAAACGTGAACGGATTGTTCAGCGTCAGCGTGCTCCCACCGGTCACCTCGATGCCGTTGGTCGCCGCATTGAGATTGATGGTGTGATCCAGGCCGAGCGTGCTCGTCACCCGCAAACCTTGGGCGGCGTTATTGGTGCTGAGGCGCACCACATTGCCCGCGTCGCCCAGCGCCTCGTTGCTGCTCACCGAGAGAATGCCGCCGGTCACATCGATCATCGAGCCGCTGCCGCCGAACGAATTCGCGTTCGCGCCCACCGCGTTGTTGCCCAGCACCAGCGTGCCCGGGCCGGCCTTCGTGAAGACCACGTTCGTGCCGCCGGTGACGCCACCGGTGATCCGGCCATTCAAGGTGAGCCCTTGCGTGATGTCCGAGGCGCTGGCGTTCGCCACGGTGAAGATGGGGCCGGCCGGGCCGACATTGCTGGCGAGGATCACGTCCTGTCCGAGCACGAGGCCGTATTGGTTGTTATTCGTGACCGAGAGCCCGCTGCTCACGGAGTTCACCACGGTCGGCGTGATCAGTTTGTTCACCGCCTGGTTGAAGAGCACCGAGGTGCCCGCGCGTCCGATCGTGATCGCCGGGATCCCGTCGAACGTGAGCGCCCCCATCGCGATGCTGTTCGCGTATACGGTGCCGTCGCCGTCGTTCAGGATCGAGAGGGCGCCGCCGCCGGTGAGGGAGATCGGCCCCGTGTAGCCGTTGAAATTCATGCCGAAGCTGCCGAGGCCTTGCTTCGTCACCGAGGTGATCGCGCCGATATTCGAGATCGGCCCCGCCAGCAGCACATTCAGGCTGGGATTGACGACAGTCGGCGTGAAGGCGCCCGCCGGCAGGGTCGCCGTGCCGTTGAAGGTGAGGTTTGCCGCGGTGAGCCCGGTGCTGTCGAAACGCGGCTGGTCGAGGAAGGTGACCGCGTTGCCGACCGCGCGCGAAGCGTTATCGAGGAACACCGTCGTCCCGCTGCTCACGGTGAGCGTGCCGAGGCCGAGCGGGCTCGAAGCGAGCGGCGAGCTTCCTTGCCCCCCCGTGACCGGCCCGGCCGGCGTGCTTCCCGCGCCGATGACGAGGCCGCCGCTGGTCAGGTTGACGCCACCGGTGAAGGTGCTCTGCCCGCTGAGCTGCAGCAGGCCGTCGCCGGTCTTGGCCAGCGTCGCGCCGGCGCCCGCGATGATGGCGCTGATATTCAAGGTGGGCGCGATGCCCACCAGCGTTTGCGCGCCGTTCTTGATCGCGCCAATATTGAAGGTGTCGACGCCGGGAGCGATCACCAGCGTGCCGGTGGTAATTGACGGCAGCGTCGCGACGTTCTGCGAAGTGGCGGTGACCGGCGTGGACGACGTGAGCGTGAGGAAGCCGGCCGCGGGAATCGTGACCGTCGGCGCGGTGATGCCGCCGTTGTTATTGAAGACGAGGCTATCCAGCGTGTTGGAGCCGGCCAGCGTCAGCGTGGAGCTCCCGTTCAGCGTGACGGTGTTGCTCGGCGCGATTTGCCCGCCGTTGGTCGTCATCGTCACGGTGCCGCTGTTGAGCGTGAGCCCGCCGGCGGGCACCACGATGGAGCCAGCCGCGGGCGCGTTCAGCGCGAGCGTTCCCTGGTTCACGATCGTGCCGCCGGTGTAGGTGTTGCCCGCCGTGCCGATCACCGGATCGCTCACCGCGCCGGTGGTCGCCGCCGAGAGGGTCACCGTGGTGCCGGAGACACCGCTGATGGTGGTCCCCGCCGCGAGCCCCGCGCCGAAGATCGGCTGCCCCACGTAGAGCGAGGAAGCCTGCGCGCCGCTCACCGTAAACGTCGTCGCCGCGCTGGCGATCGTCGCGCCAGTCAGTGTCGAAGGCCCGCTGGAGCCATACGTCAGCACCGAAGTTCCGCTGGAGGTCGCCGCATTCGACAACGTGAGCGTCGTGCCGTTGATCGCCGCGATGGTCGTCCCCGCCGGAATGCCCGCGCCGGAAACCGTCTGGCCCACGAAGAGACCCGCTGTGCTCGCGACGGTCGCGGTGGTGCTGTTGCTCAAATTCGAGCCGACCTGCAGGGCGGTGGTCCCCGCCGTGAGCGCGAGGGAGCCCGCGCCGGATTTCACCAAGCGCAAGCTGTTGCCGAGCCCATTGTTTGCCACCACCGAATTCAGCGTGAGGGTGTTTTGCGCGTTGTACGCAATCAACTCCGTGGTCCCGCTCGTGGCGCTGCCGCCGACGGTGAGCACGCCCCGCAGTGCCGCGGTGCCGATGCTCGAGGCATTGTTGTTATTCGAGCGCAGCAAACCGCCCTGTTCCAGGTTGAGCACGTCTCCCGCCGCGGCAAACGTGATGTCGTTCGTCGCCGCGCCGCTGAGGCGCAGGCGGCCGGTGGTGGCGCCGCCCGCCGGGAGTTGCAGGGTCTGCGCGACACCGGCAAAGACGTTCGTCAGCAGCCCGGACCCAAAGCCGAGCACCGTGGCGCCGGAGGCATAGCCCGCCGAGAAGCCCTGGTAGCCGCCCGTGCCGACCGCGCCGATGCCCTGCGTGCTGTTGTACGCCACCCACGTGTCGGTGTTCGCAATCGCCCACGACGGCATCGTGAAATTGGCGTCGAGCGCCAGTCCCGCCGCATTCGTAAAGAAGATGCGCGGATTGCTGCCTTCGCTGCCGAGCGTGGCGCCGGTGAAATTGATCGTCGCGCCCGGCGAGCGGCTGAGGCTCGCGAAGGTGAGATCGGCATTCGAGTAGATGCCGATGCCGCCGACCGTGGCGCTCACATTGGATGCGCCCTGCGCCGCGCCCAGCGCGCCGAAGCTCTCCGTGGAGGCGGCGTTGCCGCGCCCCTGGAAGGTGAGGCTGCCGCCGCGCAGCGTGATCGGCGCGGCGTCGTTGACGCGATTTTCCAAGTCGGTCGCGAGATTCGCGGCGTTATCGAGCGTGAGGGTCGCGTAGTTGAGGTCGATCGCCGAGGTGTTCGCCAGCGTGGCGCTGTCGCGCAGCGTGGTGGTGCCGCCGAGGAGGATCGTCGGCCCGGTGTGCGTCTGCGCCGACTCCAGCGTCAGCGTATTCGCCGCGCCCGAGTTCGCGCGAATCAGCGTGACATTGCCAGTCACCTGCCCGGCAAAGGTCGCGCTGCCGGCGAGGCTGGTCACCAGCGTCGCCGCGCCGCCCGTCGTCGTTACCGTGCCGCCGGTATTCGGGTTCACGCCATCCGACGAGAGGGTGGAGACGTATTGCGTGTTCCCGTTCAAATCGAGCGTCGCGCCGTTGTTCACGGTCAGCAGTTGATTCGGGAAGAGCGTGTTCAGGCCGCCCGCGAGCTTGAGCGTGCCGCCCACCACGTTCTGCGTGCCGGCAAAATATTGCGGCGCCGAAAGCGTCATCGTGCCGCCGAGCGTCTTGGCGAATCCGTTGGAGCCGGTGATCGCGCCGGTGACATCGAGCGAGGAACCCGTCTTCACGTGGAAGACGCCGGTTGCGCCGCCGAGCGCCACGACCGGAACGCTCAGCGTGCTCGCGCCGCCTCCGGTCACGATCACGCCGCCGGAAGTGATCGTGAGCGTAGGCGTCACGCCGACCCCGCCGTCCACGGTGAGCCCGGCGCCGCCGCCGTCGATGATCAGCGAATTGATCGTCTTATTGAGCCCCAGCGTCGAGCCGGCGCTCAGCTTCACATTGTCCGCGGCGCCCGCCGTATTCAGGTTGTTCGCCGTATTGTAAGTGGCCAGCGCCACCAGGTTGAACGGCCCGGCGCCGGTTACGGTCGCGAAGTCGTTGCCCGCGATCGTTGCCTTCGGCAAGATCCCGCCGGTCAGTGCGGGCGTGGCGGTGAAGTTGAGGATGTTCGTCGTGTTCAGCCCGGCGATGTTGAAATCGATGGCGGAGCCGGTGTTGGCGAAGGTCATCGACGCGAAAGTCAGCGTGTTGGTCCCGCCGTTGTTCGTCATCGAGATCGTGTTGGCGCCGCCGTTCAGCGCCAGCGCTCCCGCCACTTCGGTCGTGCCCGCGGCGTTGCCGATGAAATCCAGCGTGCCGCCCGCGAGCGTCACGGCTCGTCCGCCGATTCGGTTCGCGACGGCTGGCGCCGTGGTGTTGTTCAGGCGGAAGGTGCCGCCGCCAGCCACCGTGATGCCGGTCGTGGCGGCGAGGCGCCCATTTCCGGCGAGGGCAAACGTGCCGCTGTTCACCGCCAGCGCGCCGTTCATCGTGTTGTCGAAAGTCGACGTCACCGTATTTGTGCCGGAATAGGCGAAGCCCTGGGCGCCGGTGCCGGACGCCAGGTTGCCGCTGATCGTCACCGGCGCGGACCCCGTGATGGTGAGCGTGGACGCCGCCGAGTTCGTGATACTCCCGCTAAAGGTCAGCCCGGTGCCGCCGAGATTGTTCACGAGCAGGCGGCTGGCCGCCATCGTCACCGCGCCGCTGAAGTCAATTGGCTGCGCGCCGGAGAGCACGGAGGTGTTGCCCAGGGTCACGCCATTCGCCAGCGCGTTTGCCCCGGTGAGCCCGCCGGCCACCGTTGTTTGGAGCGTTGCGCCGCTGAGGCTCACCTGGTTCGCCGCCACGCCAAAAGGAGTGGTGCGCCCCGCGATGATCGTGCCCTGCGTGAGCGTGGTCCCGTTCACGTACAGCGGGTCGAAAGCCGCGGCCCCGGTGATCGTCACCGTGCCGAGCGTGTTGATCACGAGGCCCACGTTGGCCCCGGCGCTGGCGAAGCCGCCACTCAGGTTCGTGTTGCCAGTGCCACTGAGCGTAAAGTTGCGCGCGGTCGCCGTCTCCGCGGTCCGCAGGTTGCCCGAAATCGTCAGCGAGGCCGGCGTGGCGATCGAGTTGTTGATCGTCCACGGATTGCCGGTGGCGGTGTTGATCTGCGAAGTGACGGTGATCGGGTTCACGCCGGTAAAGGCCGCCGTGGTGTTCGCCGCGATCGTGACCGCGTTGCTAATCGTCAGCCCGCCTGGATTGAGGGCAAAGATGCCGCCATTCGACATCGTGATCGTCCCCGCGCCAACCGAAGTGCCCGCGCCCGTCGTGGCGCCGGTCAAGCCGAGGAAGCCGCTGCCGATCGTCGTGCCGCCGGTATAGGTATTCGCCCCGCTCAAGATCCAGTTGCCGCCGTCCTGCTTGCTCAGGGTGAGCACGCCGCCGCTGTCCGCGAGCACCGACTTGATCTCATTCGCGTCGTTGCTGAAGCCGCGCAGCGTGAGCGTCTTCGCCGTCGTGCCGTTCACGACGTTGTTCAGGATCAGCGGGCCACTGCCGCTCGCTTCGATGGTCGAGCTTGCCGTCGTGAGATTGATTGTCCGCGTCGTGTTTTCGCCCGGCCCCGCGTACAGGAGGTAACCGCCGGCCATCGTCAGCGCGCCGCTGGCATCCCCGAAGCTGCTTGAGGGACCGCCGCTCCCGATCGAGCGCACTACCAACGCGCCCGCGCTCAGCGTGGTATTGCCCGCGTAGGTATTCGCGCTGCCGAGCACCAACGTGCCGCCTCCGGTCTTCGTCAGGGAGCTTCCGGCGATGCCGCTGATCGGCGCATTGATCGTGGCGAAATCGGTCGCGGTGATCGTGTTGTCGTCCACCTGGATCGTCCGCGCGCCGCCGCCGAGATTGATCGGGTTCAGCACCTCCACCTCATCGAGGGCCGTGGCGCTGCTCAGGATCAGCGCGCCGCTCGTGAAGCCCGGGCTGCCGAAGACCAGCGGGGTGGGGGACCCCGTGCCGCCGATCGCCACCGTCAGCTTGCTATTCGAGGCCGCAAAGCCGCCCGCGCTCGTGGCGGACGCCCACTGCACCGCGCCGCTGCCCACGCCGAGCGTCCGCGTGAAGGTGCCGCTCGTTTCCAGCACGCCGCCGCCGAGCACGAGATTGCTCGCGGTGGGCAATTGCACGCCATCCTGCGCCCGCAGCGAGCCGGCATTGATGGTGGTCACGCCCGTGTAGCTGTTCGCGCTGTTGCCGAGAATCCACAGCCCCGTGCCGGCCTTGGTGAAGTTGAGCACCGAGCCGTCGATCGTGTTATTCGTCAACCGCGGCGCGAATTCGTTGTCGCCCGTCGAGTTGCCCTGCAGGGTAAACGTCTTCGAGCCGGGCGTGGAGAAGGCAATCGCCCCGGGGTTGTTGAAAATGAGCGTGGCATTGTTCGCCGCGCCGGCCGCCAGCACCGCGTTGCCGTATTGCCCGGACGAATCGATCCCGCCGTTCCCCGCGAGGGTGAAGAGACGGTCGATGCTGATCGAGGGCGTCTGCGTGCTCTGGAAGATCGCGGCGTTCGAGCCGGTGTATTGCAGGATGCCCGTGGTGCTTGGCGTGCCGAGCACGAGGTTGCCCGCGGCACTGGTGGACTTGCCGATGGAGCTCGGCACCGACCCGCTGGCCAGGTTCGTTACCGCCAGCGTGCCCGCGGCGATCGTCGTCACGCCGGTGTACGTGTTCAGCCCGGTGAGCGATTGCGTCCCGGTGCTGTTCTTCGTCACGTTCAGCACGCCGGTCCCATCCTCCAGCAACCCCGAGAAGACCGCCGCGCCCGTGCTTGAGCCGAGCAAGCCGATCGCCAGCGTGGCCGGCGCGGTGCCGGAAACTCCGCCGCTGTTCGTGACCGTCCCCGCGCCCGCCAGCGCGCCCGTCGTGATCGTGTTGCCCACGCCCGCGGCGTTGATGTCCAGCGTGGTGTTCTGCCGCAGTGTGGTCACGTTGCCCGCCGTGGCCATCGAGCCCAGCGCCGCGTTCGGTCCCGAAAGCTGGATCGTCCCTTCGTTGATGACGGTGTTGCCGGTGTAACTGTTCGCGCCGGTCAGCACCAGGGTGCCGGTGCCCGATTTGGTGAGCGAGGCCGCGCCGCTTCCGATCAGCGCATTCACGGTGAGCGCGTTCGCCGCCGCGCTGCTGCCGTTCACGATCACGATCATCTCCCCGCCGCCAGCGCCGAGCGTGTTCAGGAGATTGCCGCCGTTGCCGATCGAGAAGCCGCCTGCCGTGTTATTCACGAGCAGGCCGCCCGTGCCAAGGGTCAGCGTCCCGCCGAGCGTCAGCGCCGGGGGCGTCGCCGCGCCGATGAGCTTCAGCGAATTGACGCTCTGCGCGCCGGTGGTGGTGAGCGAGGCATTCGCCGAGGCGTTGCTCACTGCCAGGTTCCCGCTCGCGAGCAGCGGCGTGTAGCCGGTGAAGGCCGTGGCATTGCCCGCCGCCGCGAGGCTCGAAACCCAGTCGATCCCGTTGAAGGTCGCAAATCCGCCGAGGATCCCATTGGCGCCCACCGCCGCGCTGAAGCCGATGTTCGAGCCGGCGCTCGGCGCGAGATTCACCGTCGCCCCCGCGGTGCGCGTCACCCCGGAGAAGGTCAGCGTGGGCGTGCCGCCATTGGGCGTCACCCGCACCGTGCCCGCGCCCGCGGCCGGCGTCAGCGCGCCCATCGCTTCCGTAAGTGAACCGGAAGTGAGCGTGCCGATGTATTCAAACGTCCCGCCCGCGTAGCCGTTGCCGGTGAGCGCATCCGCGCCAAAGGTGAGCGCGCTAGTGTCATTGATGACGTTGGAGCCGCTGCCCGCCGCGGCGGTCGGCTGCACCTGCAGTGTGCCGCCCGCGACGGATACACCGCCGGTGAAATTCGTATTGGCACCGAAGGTCACCGCAGCGGCGGGGCTGGTGGAAATCGACGCGCCGATGTTGCTGCTGATCGAAATCACATTCCCGTTGATCGCCGTGATCACCGCCCCGACCGGCACGTTCGTTCCGCCCGCGGTGATCGTATTGCCCACGACCAGGCCGGTGGCGTCGGCGACCGTGAAGGAGTTGGCGTTGGTCCCGCCGCCCGCCGTCACCGTTGTCGCGATGCCGCCGCCGTACGTGTTCGCCGCCGGCGCGTAAAGCCAGGTGTTCGTTCCGATCTTCGCGAGGCTCGTCGTGTTCGTGCCGCTGTTGTTTTGCACCACGCCGCCCAGGCGGTTGATCGTGGTTTCCGCCGATGTGCCGCCGACGAACAGCGTCTTGATGCCCGCCCCGCCCGCGCCGATCGAGTTGCTGAAAACAAGGCCTCCCGCCGTGGGACTCGGTTGGTCGGCGAGGATGATGCCCGCGCCGGTGGTGCCGCTCAGGTTCCCAGCCATCGTCACCGTCTCGCCATTGCCGACATAGCTCAAAGCGCTGGAAGTTGTGCCCGTCCCAATGACCAAGCCATTATTCGCTGTGAGGGGTGTCGTCGTCGCGCGGTTGAGGAGCGTATTGATATTGCCCACCACGAGCGTCCCGCCTTGCAGGAAGGCCGAGCCGACAAAGTTGCTCCGGACAGCCGCCGTCGTGTTGGTGCCGGTCAGCGTGGCCGTGCCCGTGCCATTCTTGATGAACTGATGCGAGCCGGTGCTGGCCGCGATCACGAATCCGGTCATCACCATTTCGCCCGTCGCCGTGAGCACGAAATTCCGCGTCGTGCCGTCGCCCACGCCGCCGGAGGCATTCAGCGTTACCAAGCCGTTCGAGGCGTTGATATACGTTTCGCTGCCGGCGCCCGCGCCGCCGAACGTGCCGGCGGCCCCCGTAAAGCTCGCCCCGTAGCCATTCCGCCCCACGATGGTGAAGTTCCGGCTCGCCCCCATCGCAAAATCGCCAAACGCCACCGTCTGGTTCATCCCGCTGCCGCCGATTGCGCGGTCGACAAAGATGAAGCCGCTGTTGCTGTTCGTCGTCGTTTTCAGCGTGGTGAAGCCCGCGATGTTCGCGGGATCGACCCGCAGCTCGAGCAGGCCGGTATTGAAATTGACGTGCGTGGTCGCGGTGCTCTGGCCAAGGGCGCCTACGTGCGCGACCCGCACCGTCGACGTGCCAGCCGCCGTGTTGTTGCCGTCGACGCGCAGATCGCCGCTGAAATTGTTGTTCGCGTTGTTGAGGATCAGCGTGCTCGGCAGCCCCGATTGCGCCTTGATGAAGCCGCCCGTCGTGGGGGCGCCGTTGCCCGTCACCAGGCCGTTGATGACCCAGTTGCCGTTGCCGTAAAGGATCTGCGACTGGGCGGGGCCCGAGAGGAACGAGCCCTCGATCGTGGTGGTGCCGATTACGTTCGCCAGCCGCGTCTCCGAGCTCGCGCCATGGCTCAGATTGCCAGTGAGCGTAACGTCGCCAATCGTCACCAGCGCTGCTCCCACGGTATTCGTGCCGCGCCCGCTCAGGCTCAGGTTCCGATCGAAGGAGATGCCGGTGTCGCCGCCTTGGATCACCAGCGTGCCGCCTTGGAAGCCGAAAGCGGCGATACCATTCACGTCAATCGTCGACGTCGAGGAGCCAAGCTGCGCCGCGCTGCTCACCACCAGTGTGCCGCTGTTGACCAGCGTCAGCCCGTTATAGGTGTTCCCCGAGTTCGTGAGCGAAAGGACGCTGCTCCCAGTCTTCACCAGAGAGCCCGCGCCGGTGACGAGGCCGCCAAACGTATTCGTCACCGCCGGGTTGGTGACGTTGGTGACGATGTTCGCGCCGCCGATGGTGAGCGTCGCCCCGCCAAGCTGGAGATTGCCGCCCGTCGCGCCGCCGCCGAAGAGCGAGCCGATCGTTTGGTCGTTGCCTGCGAGGTCGAGATTCGCGCCCGCGCTATTGGCGAGGATGAACCTGGAATTCCCGCTTAACGCATTCGCGGCGCCGGTCCGCAACGTGCCGCCGAGAATGGTGGTCGCGCCGGAGTAATCGCTGGCGCCGGTGAGCACGAGCAGTCCGGCGCCATTTTTTACGAGGCTGCCCACGCCGCCGCTGATCTTCGAGCCGACCGTGAGGGTGCCCGCGCCGAGCTGGTGGATGATCAGCTCCTGGTCCGTCGCGCCCAGTTGCCCGCCCGTGATCGCCTCGGCGTTCGCGCCGAGGAATTGGATCGCGCCGCTCGTCAGCGTGACCACATTCGCGGCGCTGCCCAGCGCGAGCGTGCCGCCAGATATCCCGGTGTCGATGGTAAGCGAATTGAGCGCGCGGCTGCCATTCGAGAGATCGAGCACGCCGGTCGTATACACCGAGTTGCGCGTGGAATAATCCGTGGTGGCCGAGTTGCTCGAGGCATCCAGCGTCGCCGCGCTGGCGCCATCGAAACGGACGATCTGTCCGCTGCCATCGCGCATCGCCAGCGCGGTGCCGCCGCCATCGCTCACGAGCGCGTAACCGATGATCCCATTCGCCGCGGTGCTGATCGCGCCCGGCGTCGTAACAAACGAGCCGCTGCCGGTGGTGTAATCGAAGAGCACCGCGCTTCCCGCCCCGCGCGTCCAGGTGTTGCCGAGCGTGAGCGTCGTGCCGGAGCCGCCGTTCGTGTCGAGCGCCACCGTGCTGGCGGTGCCCGCGGTGAGCGAAAGATTCCCCAGCGTCTGGCTGCTCGCGCCCGTGGAAGCCCCTCGCACGGTCAGCCGCCCACCGCCAAGGGTCAGCGGCGAAGTCGCCCCCAGCACGCCCGTCGGATTCACCGAAAGATCCGCGATCAGCGTGCCGGCATTCACCGTCGTCGCGCCGCTGTGCGTGCCGGCGCCGGTGAGCGTCCAGGTGCCCGCGCCGTTCTTCGTCAGCGTGCCGCCGGTAACGTTGTATGCGCCCGCCAGCGAGCCGTTTCCGCCGCCGGTCAGCAGCAGGTTGGAGCCCGTACCGGTGATCGCACCGGTGCTGGTGAGCGAAAGCGTGCCGCCCTCCGAGGAGATCGCCGCATTGCCGCCGAGCGTAAGCTGCCCCGCGTAGCTGTTCGTGCCGACGCTGGAGAGGCCGCCGCCTTGCGCCGTGTTCGCTCCGGTGCTGCTCAAGGTGAGCGGGATTGCGCCCATCGCGATGCCACCCGGCAACACCAACGACGCATTCTGGCCCGCCGTTCCATTGCCCACGGTGATGCCCGTCGTCGTACCAAAGGCGCCCGCGTGCTGCACGTTCACCACACCGCCGGTGATCGAGGTCGCGCCAGTGTAGGTGTTCGCGGTGACGAGATTCAGCGTGCCGTTGCCGTCCTTGCTGAGCGTGCCGCCATTCGCCAGCGCGGCTCCGCTCACCGTGATGTTCCCCGCGCCGCCGAGCGTCAGTCCGAACGCGCCGGTCGCTCCGCCGGAAAGCGTGAGCGTCCCGAGGTCCGCATTGATCCGCGCCGCGGAGCCGAGCGTGATTGCGCCGGTGTACGTATTGTTGCCAGCCGTGCTGCGCAGCGCGCCGCTGTTCGCCACGCCGGTGCCATTCAAAGTAAGCAGTTCGGCCACGGATGAGCGCGCCGCCGGTGCCGTCGATTTCCAAGGCGCCCCCGGCCGTCACCGTGGTGCCCGCGCCCGCCGTCCCTAGCGCGCTGCTATTTTCCACGCGCAACGCTCCGGCACTGATCGTTGTCAGGCCGGTGTAACCGTTCGCTGTCCCTAGCGTCGCGGTGCCCGCGCCGTCCTTTGTCAGCGTCGTCACGCCCGCGCCGATCGCGCCCGCCAGGCGGAGATTGCCTACGCCGCCGAGGGTGAGGCCGGCGGCGTTGTTACCGGAAATGGCGCTTGTGATCAGCAGGTGGCCCGCGTCGGAATTGATCCGCGCCGAGGCGTCCAGCGTGATCGGCGCCGCGTACGTATTCGGCCCGCCTACGTTGCGCAACGCGCCTGCATTGGCCACGCCGGTCCCGCTGAGCGTAAGCGGCTCGCCGGTGACGAAGATACCTCCGCCCACCAGGCTGTTATTCAAATTCAGCGCCCCGCCATTGAAGACCGCCGTGCCCGCGGCGGTATCGCCCAAGCCATGCGTATTCTGCAACTCCAGCGCGCCGGTGCTGATCAGCGTTTGTCCCGTGTACGTATTCACCCCGGTGAGCGCCACCGTCCCCGCGCCGGTTTTCGAGAGGGTCGCGCTGCCCGAGATCACCCCGGGAATGACGAAGGTCGTCGCCGCCACCGCGTCGATCGACGCCGTCGACGAGAGACCCCCGAGCTTGATGCCGCGATTCGGATTCAGCGTGAAATTCGCCGATCCGCCGAGCACGCCGCCATCGATCAGGATGTTGTCGGCGACCGGCGAGGCAGGGATTAGGCCGAGCGCCGCATCGTTGCCGAATTGCAGCGTGCCGTTCTTCACCTGCCAGGCTTGCGAGCCCGTGAAATCGAGCGCGGGCCCGCTCCCTCCCGTGAGGTTGATCGTGCCGAGACCCTCTTTGATGAGCCCGCCAGACCCGACAATTTGCCCCCCGAGCGTCTGCGCCGTGAAGGTCGTTCCACTCACCGCGTTGCTGATGAGCGTGCGCGTGACGCCCGTGCCCCAGCCTTGCAGGCCGGTGAGCGTCAGCGCGGCGCTGCCGGGCTGGCCATACGTCATGCTCGTAACCCCTGGGCCCCAGATGATCTGATTCGCCGCCGTGATTGCGGCGCTGGCACTCAACGAAATGCTGCTGCCACTCAGCGTCAGCGGCCCGGTCCCGAGCGCCGCCGCCACGTTGAGGATCAGCCCGCCCTGTTGCAGATCCACGCCGCCCGCGAAGGTATTCACGCCGCCGAGTTGCAGATTGCCCGCGCCTGTCTTCACCAGCGATCCCGTGCCCGCCGCGCTCTGCAGGATAGCCGCGATGTTCAGGGCCGGTGTGTAGGGCGAGATGACCGTGCCGCCCGCCGTGCCATCGAACGTCACCGGATGCACCGTGATCGTCTTCGGGCCGGCGCCCAGCTCGATCGTGCCGGCGGTAATCGCCGAGGGCGCGTTGATATTGCTCGAAGCAGCGGTGATATTGCCCGTGAGCGTCAGCAGCGTGCCGGCGTTGCTGATCGTCGGCGCGGCGCCGCCGTTGCTGTTGAACGTGAGGCTGCTCAGCGTGTGGGCGCGCCCGGTCAGGTTCAGCGTGGAGCCGCCATTCAGCGCCACCGACTGCGCGGCAATCGCATTGTCCGCCGCGATCGAATTCACCGTGCCGCCATTGATCGTCAGGCCCGTGCCGCTGGTCGGCGCCGGCAGCGTGCCCGTCGCGGCGATGGTCACGATCTCCCCGTTCACCACGGTGCCACCCGAATAAGTGTTGGTCCCGGCGAGCGTGATATTGCTCGCCTGGTAGTTGCCGCCCGAGGTGATCAGCCGCACCGCGCTGCCGCCGTTGTCCTTGATCGCCGAATTGACCGTGAGCGCGCCGGCGCCGTTCGCGATGTACGTCAGGAACAGATCCTGGGCGCCCACCGGCGTCGCGCCGCCGGCCGTGATCACGCCGGAATTCACCGCGCCGCCGATCGTCGTCGTGGTGGCGGCGGCGATCACGTTCTGCACCAGCAGGCCGCCGCTTCTCACGTTCAAGACATCCGCCGCATTCGTGAACGTCATGCTCACCGGAGTCACCGTGCTGTTCGCGACGTTGAGGGAGTTGACCGTGCTGCCGCCCGCGGGGACCGGGAGCGCGGTGCCAGCGATCCGGATGTTCTGCAGCGGCTGGTTTGCCACCAGCGCGGTCCCATCGTATCCGGCGAAGCCGGCCGCGTTCAACGCGCCAACGCCCAGCGTGGGATTGTAGCTCGCGAATTCCACCGGGCTGGTGATGAAGTAGCCGCCCACCACCGTCGCCCACGGCCCGATGAGATTATTCGAGAGCGAGGGCGCCGCGGTAATGATGATGTTCTCGCTGTTGGCGCCGAGCAGGCCGAGGGCTCCTGTGCTCGTGTTTTGGAAGTTCTGCGCGAATTGCACGGTGGCGCCGCTGGCCGGATCCCGGCTCAGGCTCGCCATCGTCAGGGTGGCGCTTTGCGGAGCCACCGCGGTGCCGTTCCCGTTCGATGCGCTGATGACGGAGTTGCCCTGCACGAGCGTCACGGCCCCCACGTTCTGACGCGACAGGGTGTTGCCGCGACCAAAGAAATTCAGGTTGCCACCGCTGAGATTGATCGCCGCGGAAGGATTCAGTCGCGCGGTGCTATCCGCCAGGGTCCCCGTGGCATTATTCAGGTTCAGCGATGCGTAATTGAGCGTGATCGAGGTGCTCGCCAGCGAGCCGTTGTCCGTCAGGGTCACGCCATTCAAGGTCGAGACGGTCGTCGACTGCGTGGTCAGCCCGCCGCCATTGATCACCGTGGCGCCGGTATAGGTCTGCGGCGTCAGGATGTTGAAAATGCTCGCGCCGCCGGAACGCATGAAGTTCACGCCGGTCCCGCTGATGTTTCCCGCGAAACTGGCCGCGCCGCTGTTGGCCACGAGCGTGCCTCCGGCGCTGGAAGTGGTGATCGAGCCGCCGGCCACGCCGGCGCCGATCGCTGCGCCTGTGCTGCTGAGAGTGCCCGTGACCTGCACGTTGCCATTCAAGTCGAGCGTGCCGCCCGTATTCACCACCAGCGCCTGGCCGGTCTGGCCGATCCCGACCACCAGCGAGTTTGTGCCGGCGGCGAGCTTCAGCGTGCCTTGATTGACCGTCGTCTGGCCCGTGTAAAAAGCGGGCTGCGAGACGGTGAGCGACCCTGCGCCGGCTTTGTTCAACCCGGCCGTGCCGAGCAGCGCGCTGTTCATCGTCAACTCGGAGGCCCCTCCCGGCGTGTGGACGTAGAGCGCCAGTCCGCCTCCGCTCACGAAGCCGCCTGCCAGCGTATTATTGCTCCCCAGCGCCAGGAGGCCGCCGCTCGCCACGCTCGCCGTGCCCAGCGTCAGCACCTGCATCGGCTCGATGCTGACACCGCTGCCGGTGAGCTTCAGTGAATTCAGCGTGGCCGAGGCGGGCAGGGTGGCGTTCGCGGCCAGCGCCGTATTTGCCGGAGCACCATAGGTGAGCGACGCGGCCTGCTCGCTCGCGGTCAGCGCGCGGAGCATCCCATTCGCGCCATCCGAGGTGGCAAAAGAAGTTCCGTCCCCGTTCGCCGAGGAATCGATCAGCGCCCATGGCAATATCGCTTTGCTGGTCGTGCCGGCGGCACCCGCCTGGCCAACAAACACAGGCGCCGCCGTCGAGAAAATGCTCGGCACCCCTGCTCCCGGCACGTTGCCCAGTCCCGTCCCGCGGAAGAGCGCCGTTCCGCCGGCGCCTGCCGCCGGAATGCTCGCGAACGTCACCACCGACTGCTGCCCCGCGCCCGGCGTAATCGTCACCACGCTCTGGCCCGCGTTCGTCGTCAGCGCGCCCAGCGTTTCGAACGAAGCCGTGCTCGTGCCGCCGGTGTAATTGAATGCGCCGCCCAACAGCGTGAGCGCACGCCCGCCCAGCCGGTTCGTCACGGGCAGGCCGACACTGTCGTCGACCGACAACGCGCCGCCCGGATTCACCGTGATCAGACCCGCGCCGCCGATGCTGCCGGCGCCGCCCAGCGGCCCGCCGATCTGCACCGTGCCGGCATTGATATTCATCGCCGCCACAAACGCCGGGCTCGGCACCGCAATCGTCGTGGTCCCTGTGCCGATCTTCGTGATCGCGCCGATCGCCGCGATCGGGTTCGTGGTGAAATTGATGTTCCCCCCGCCCGCCAGCGTCAGCGCCAGCGCGCCGGTCACCCCGCCATTGACATTCAGCGTCGAGCCAGCGTCGGCGCCGATCGCCGTGGCGGTGGCGAGCGTCACCAGCCCATTCACCGTGTTGCTCCCGGAAACCGCCTGCAGCGCGCCGCCGGTGTTGATGCCCGTGTTGTTGAGCGAAAGCGGATCGGTAATCGTCACCCCGCCGAGCTGCAGCGCCGCGCCCACGTTGGCCGCCACCGTCGTCCCCGCCGCCGCGGACCCCAGCGCGCCGTTGTTCGTCACCCGCAAAGCGCCGGCGGCGATATTGATCGCACCACTCCAAAGCCCGTTGTCCGCATTGAGAACCAGCAGCCCATTGTCCGCTTTGGTGAAGCCGATGTTCGCCGGGCCGAAGGGCGCGTTGAGCTGCCAGGCGTTGCCCGCCGTCACCTCCAGCACATTGTTGGCGATTGTGGTGTTGTAGAAATTGATCGCCCGTGAGCTGACGATCGGGCTCGCCGGCGTCCCGCCCTGCGCCCGCAGCGTCACCGTCGTCCCATTCAGGCTCAGCGAATTCGTGCTCGCGCCCAGCGCCCCGTCGCTGTTGAACGCCAGCACGCCGCCGGTGACCACGATATTGCCGGTGAAATCGTTCGCTGGGTTGCTCAGCACCAGGCTGCCCGTTCCGGTCTTCGCAATCGACGTCGCCGAGCCCGATACCTGCCCGCTCAGCGTCAGCGCCTGCACCACGTTCGACGCGACCGAGGTGTTGCCCGTCACGCTGAAAATCGGCGTCGAGCTCAGGCTCACCGGCCCCGCGAATTGAATCCCGTACCCGTTCGCCGCCGCCGCCGGCGTCACCGCCAGCGTCTGGTTGCCCATCGTTAGCCCGCCGAGTTGCAGCGTCTTGTTGAGCCCGACCCCGCCCAGCCGGTCGTAATTCAGCGTCACCGTTCCGGCGCCGATCAGGCTGTAGTTGTCGCCCAGCGCCAGTGTCTCCGGCGCGCCGTTCGCATTCCCATCCACGCGCAAATTCAGCGTCGTGCCGCCCGCCATCGTCACCGTCTGCGTCGCCGCATTGTTCAGCGCCTGGATCCCGTTCGCCGTCAGCACGCCCGCATTGATATTGATGTTGCCCGCGAACGTATTCGCCCCGCTCAACACCAGCGTGCCCGCGCCGGTCTTGGTCAATCCCCCCGCTCCCGTCAGCGCCGCCGCAACGGTCAGCACATCGGTCGTCACCACATCCGTCCGCACCACCAGTTCATTGCCGCCATTGCTCAGGATGCCGGTCGCCCCGCCAATCGTCGCCGCGCTGCCGCCGCTCTTCAAAATTGCCCCGGTTGTCAGCGTGATGCCGCTGTTCAGAGTTATCCCAAACGCGCCGCCAATCTTCAGCGTGCTCAGCGAAATGTCCGCATTCTGCGCCGTGATCGCCCCGGTCAGGTTCACGTCCTTGCCCGCCACCGCGCCAAACGCCGCCGCGCCCGCCTGCGCCGCCGTATTCGTATCCGTGCCGTAAACCGGCACCCGGATTCCATTCGCCGCATCGTACACCGCAAAATCCGCGCCGCTCGCAAAGAGCCCGCGATCGATGATCTGCCCGGGCGTCGGCGCCGTGGCAAAAACCACCTTGTTATTCGGCAGGCTCGAGCCCGTCCCGGTCACCGCGAAATTGCCCGTCGCCCCCGCCGCGCGCGGCGCAAGCGAGTTGAAGGTCAGCGTCGTGTTCTGATTGGCCGTTCGCGTGCTCAGCACAGTGCCATCACCGGCGGTGAAGGTGAGCGCGCCGGGAATCGCCGGAGTCAGCGGCCCCGCCGCGAGCGCGTTATCCGTATTGAAAGTGCCGGTGCCGGTGAATGACACGCCGGTCGTCGCGATCGTTCCCGCCGTGTTTGTGTTGATCGTCAAGACGCCGCCATTCACCGTCGTCGCGCCGCTGTAAGTATTCGCGCCGCTCAGCACCATCGTTCCCGCGCCGGTCTTCGTGAGCCCAAAGCCCGCCCCGGAAATGATGCCGGGCACCGTCAGCGTGCTGCCGCTCACCGTCACCTGCCGCGAAGCGCCCAGCGCCACCGCGCCCGGACCCGTGTTCAACGTGTTCGTGCCCAGGTAATAGAAATCGCCATCCCACTGCTGCGGATAATTGGCGGTGATCGCCAGCGCACCCGTGACATCCAGCGCCCCGCCCTGGATCACCAGCTTATTCGTCGCCGCCCCGAGCGCCGCGATATTCCCGAGGCTCAGCGTGCCCGCCTGCAAAGTGACCGTGTTGCTCGTCCCGCCAAACGTATTCGCTCCGCTCAGCACCAGGCTGCCCGCCCCCGCCTTGGTAAGATTGAAGCCGGCGCCGCTCACGATACCGCCGACCGTCAGTGAAGGCGTGTTGAACGCGAACGCCGGCGAATTCACCGTCAACGTCCGGTCCCCGCCTAGCGTGACCGCGCCGGTGCCCAGGCTCAGCGCGCCGTTGCCGCCAAACGCAAAATCGCCGTTCCATTGTTGCAGGTAGTTCACCGCCGTCACGCCGCCGCCGTTCGTGTTGTCGATCGTGCCGCCGTTGATGATGAACGTCCCTGCCACCGTTCCGAGCGCCGAGGCGTTGTTGATATTGATCGTGCCCGCATCGAGCGTCACACCGCCCGTGAACGTATTCACGCCGCTCAAAGTCAGCGCGCCCGCCCCCGCCTTCGTGAGCCGGAATCCCGCGCCGCTCACCACGCCGCCCACCTGCAGCGTCTTCGCGTCCACCGTCACCGTCCGGTTGGCTCCCAGCGCCACCGTGCCCGTGCCAAGGCTCAGCGAGTTCGAGCCCACGAATTGAAAGTCCCCATTCCACGTCTGCGCGCCGGTGGTCAGCAGCGCCACCGCGGCCCCGCTCGTATTGTCCAGCGCGCCGCCGTTGATCGCCAGCGGCCCGGTGCCCAGTGCCGAATTCGTATTGGCCGTGCCGCCATTATTGATGCTCAATAAGCCATTGTTCAGCGTGACCCCGCCCGTGTAAGTATTGAAGCCGCCCAAGGCCAGCGCGCCGCCGCCGTCTTTCGTGATCGCGAAGGGTCCGGAGACGTTCCCATTCACCGCCACCTGTGCGCCGCCATTCACCTGCCAGGTTTGCGCGGCGCCCAGCACCACCGGCGCATTGATCGTCGGAGCCGGCACCGGGTTTTGCACGATCAGGCCGCCGCTCCCGAGCGTGAGCGCGCCAAACGTCCCCTGGTTGATCGTCACCGCCCCGGGCGTGCCGCCGAGGAACACCAGACCCTGCACCGAGTAGTTCTGGTCCAGCGTCGTGACGAACGGCGTCGCGCTCGCGTTCGTCGCGCTGAAATTCACCGTGTTCAGCGCCCCTGGCGTATTCCCCGCGTCGAGGGTCCCGTCAATATCGGTCGCCCAGTTGCTGTTCGTCCCGCCCGCGTTTAGCGATCGCCAACTATTGCCCGCCACGTCGCCCACCCAGTAGAAATTCCCCGGCGCGGCGGGTGTGGCGGTCAGCGTGAGGCTGGTTGCGTTCGAGCTCAGCGCGTACTTGGAACCGGTCGGGAGATTCGCGAGCGGCACCACGATGTTCGAGGCGCCCGTGAGCCCGCCCGGCGCATTGATCAGCGTGTAAACGCCGCTCCCAAAGCCCGGCAGTATGGTCGGGTTCACAAACACGCCCGCCGCGCCCGCGGTGAAGCTCCCGCCGCCGCTCGTATTGAGCGAATCGTAAGCCGTCGCCGGCCCAAGCTGCATTCCGAGGCGTACAAAACTGCTCGCGCTCCCGAGCGCCACATTCGCGCCAGGCGCCAGCGTCGCCGCCGCGCCCACGCCATCCGCGAGCAGGTCGAAATTCGTGTTTACCGAAGACCCCACCGTGAGCCCGGACGTTGCCGCCAGCGCCCCCGCGCCAACGCTCAGCGTGCCGCCGCCATTGGCGATGGTCGCGCCCGTGTAAGTATTCGTCCCAGTCAGCGCGAGCGTCCCCAGCCCGGCCATGGTCAGCCCGCCCGCGCCGCTCACCGTCCCCGCGAAGGTTACCGCGTTCGCCGCGGGACTATTCACCGTCAGCGTCCGCGTCGTCGCGCCGAGGTTCAGCCCGCCCAGGGTGAGCGCGCCGGTGTTGGTCGCCGCCGCGCCGAGCGTCACATCCGCATTCAGCACCACATTGTTATTGGGCGCGACCGCCGCCGCGCCGTTCGCCGCCAGCGTCGAAGCGGCGTTCACCGTCACCGCGCCCGTCCCGAGCGCCGCCGCATTGCCGATGAGCAAGGTCGTGCCGGTGCTCAAAATCAATCCGCCGGAGAACGTATTCGCTCCGGAGAGCACCAGATTGCCTGCGCCCGCGCCGACGCGCGTGATGGAGAGGCCCAGCCCGTGATCGTTGATCGATCCCGAGAGCGTCAGGCTGCCCGCCGCGGAGATGCCGAGATTGATGTTGCTGCCCAGGCTCACGGGCCCGGCGAACGAGGAGGCCGTCGCGGAGCTGTTGAGCAGCGCCCCGGCGCCGGCGATACCCGTTCCGCTCACGGTCAGCGGTTCGGCCGCGGCGGTGGCGGACCCCGCCAGGTCCAGGGCCGCTCCACTGGCAATCACCGTCGGCGCACTGGTCGCCCCCAGCGGACTGACGCCGTTGATGGTGAGCGTGCCCGCATTGACGAAAATCCGGCCGGTGTAATTGCTGAAATCGCTGGTGCCGGTCCCCAGGGTGAGCGTACCCGCGCCGATTTTGGTCAGATCGCCGCTGCCCTGCAATTGCGCGTTCGTGCTGGCGGTCCCCGCTCCGATCCCGTCGTCGAGCGTGAGGGTGGTGCCGGTATTGACATCGAGCGTGCCGCCACCGGCCCCGAAGTTGAAGACGAGGCCCACATTGGTGGCGCTCGGAGCATTGTCATTGAAAGTGGCCAGGGAGCGGAACGTGGCGCCGTTATTCAGAATCACCTGCCGGTAGACCGTTCCGCTCTGGCCTCCGAGCACCGTATTGGTCCCGGCCACCATGCTGACCTCCAGCGTTCCGGCATTGAGGCGGACATCTCCCGTGAAGGCGTTCGCCGCGTTGCTCAAGATCAGCTTGCCGGCGCCCGTCTTGGTCACCCCACCGGTCGAGGTGCTGGTAATCGGGGCGGAAACCGTCAGCGTATCGCCCAGCGCATCCGTGCGGACGATGAGATCGGTGGCCGCGCCCGTGCTGATGCCGCCGGTGCCGCTGATCGTCCCAGCCCCGCCGCCGGCGAGCAAAACCGCCGGCGTCGTGACCAGGAAGGTGCTCGTATTCAGCGTCGTGCCGCTCAACATCTTGAGCGAGCTGATCGACGAGGCGGCCGTGAGGTTCACCGTCCCCGCCGTGCCGCTGCTCGCGTTGATCTGGTTATGGCTCGCGCCCGTCAGCGTCGTCGCTGCGGCGGCCACCGTATTGGTATTGGGATCGGTGCCATAATTCAGGGCGCGGACGAAAGCGCCTGTGTCGTAAAAAGCATAGTCCGCCCCATTGAAGAACTCGCCCGCGTTGATGAAGCTATTGGGCGCCACGCCCCCGAGCATGATCCGGTTCGTGGCGCTGCCTCCCGTGATAACAAAGTTGCCGGTCGCGCCGGGCGCGCGGGCGGCCAGGGAAGCGAAGGTAATGCTCGCGAGGCCGGTGGACGCTCCATAGGTGGAGAGGACGGTCCCGTCTCCGGCGGAGAAGGTCAGCGCGCCGAATGCCTGGTTCACCGCCGCGGGCGCCGCATTGAAGTTGAAGGTTCCCGAGCCGGCAAAGGTGATCGCCGGACCCGCGCCCGTCCAGCCGCCGCCGGAGGCCACCGCCAGCGTGCCGGCGCTGACCGTCATCAAGCCGGTATTGGTATTGGCGGCGCCGCTCAGCGTCAGCGTGCCCGTGCCTGTCTTCGTGAGCGTCCCCGTCGCCGTGGTCACGTTGCCGGTCACCGTCGTGCTCCCCGTGCCGCCGACCGTCAGAGCCTGCGTGCCCGTAATGCTGGCCAGCGTTGTCTGCCCGGTCACCGCCGGATTGAAGAAGCTGTTGTTCGTGTTGATCGTGGCCGCGCCGGTCAGCGAAACCGCGCCGAAGCCCACTCCCGCCGTGCCTGCATTCACGTGCGCCCCCGGCGCCACCGTCAGCGCATTGTTGATCGCCAGCGCCCCGAGCGTGTGCGTCACGCTCCCGCCCGCTGTTTGCCGCGTCGGACTTAGCAGCGTCGCCGTGTTTACTGTCACGTCCGCGGTGAAAGCCAGCGCCGTGTCGCCCGCGAGCTGCACCTCGCTCGCCGCCGTATTCGTCGTCAGCGAAGTCCCCAGCGCCCCCGCATCCGTCGCCCGGATCACGCCGCCCTGCCCGATGATCGCGCTGCTGTTCGCGTTCGTGAGCAGCAGCAGTCCCGCGCCCGTCTTCACCAGCGTGCCCGTGCTCAGCGGAGTGGAAATCGTGAGATCCGCAAACGCGCTCCCATCGCCCACGGCGAACGTCCTGTTCGCCCCGAGCGCCAGCCCGCCCGCGCCGGTGATCGTCGCCCCGCCCGAATTGTTCGCCGGCGCGTACGTCACATTCCCCGCCAGGCTCACCGCCCCTCCGCCGAGGTTCACCGTCGCTGTCGTTCCCATCGCCCCGCCGCCCAGCGTAAAGGACGCGATCGTTTGCCCCGAATTCAGAAAATTCAGCGTCCCCCCGGTCACCGTCACCGGCGTCGTCGCGCTCAGGCTTCCCGCCGTATCCACCGTCACCGCCCCCGCATTCACGATCGTCCCACCGGTATAAGTATTCACCCCTTGGAGCGTCAGCGTGCCCGGGCCGTTCTTCGTCACCGATCCCGTCCCCGTGGTGATCGCCCCCGTGATCAGCGTATTCCCCGTTCCGCCAAAGGCCACGCTCGCCGCCGATCCCCCCACGCCCCCCAGCGTCGTCTGCGTGGTCGCGCCTCCCGTGCCGTTGGTCGTATTCACCGTCGCCCCCGACGCCGTCAGGTTCAGAATCCCGAAGGACAGCTCCTGCGTGCCCGAAGTCGCCAGGTTCCCCCCCTGCACGTTCAGCGTTTGCGCGCCGAGATTCAGCGCCTGGAAAGAGTGCGTCACGCCCGCCCCGGCGGTCAGCCGGTTCGTTGTGATTTGCGCACTCCCGGCGGCCACCGTCACGTCGTTGGCAAAGCTGGTATTGGCATCCGTGGACACCTGAAGCTCGCCGCCGGCGAGCCTCACGCCATCGAAACCGAACGCGCCGAAGCTCGTGGTCCGCAGCACGCCCGCCGCCACGGTCGTCGTGCCCGTGTAAATGTTCGACCGCGTCAGCTCCAGCGTGCCCAGTCCCAGCTTCGTGAAACCCGAGCCGCCGCCATCGAGCAGCGCGCTGATCGTCGCAGTGTGGCTTGCGTTGGTGACGCTGATCGTCGGGATGGTCAGCCCATCCGTCGCCAGCATCAGCGATTCTCCCGCGCCGCCCGCCACGGTGTAGCCGTTCGCATTGAACGTCAGCCCGCCCGCGAGAATCGCCTCCGCGCCATTCGATAGGGTCACGAGCCCGCCGGTGCCGCCAAACACCGCGTTGAGCGGCTCGAGAAAATTGTTGTTCCAAGGCTGCCGCGCGTTCAGCGAATCAAGCCAATTCTGCGAAGTGGTATCCCACGTGCCGCTGCCGCCGTTCCCGTTCACGTTCGGGTCCCAGGTGTAAGTCGGCGCCGCCTTCACAAGCACACTCAGCCCGAGCGCGCTGGCGATCGAGCCGAGGAGGATGGCGCGCCGTTTCCAGCGGGCGGGTGTGGTCTGGCGCTTGGTGCGGCGGAGATAGCGGGCGGCGGTACTTTTCATTGGTGGCTCCGGATTGGCAGATTTCTTCTGGGCGCGAACGTTCGCTGAGGGGACGGGGAATGCCGGCTCCCGCACGGGAGAAGGCCTGGAGAGGGTGGGGGACTTCGGGGGGTGACTACGGAAAGTGAGACCGCCCCTGCTTACCCTGCTCGATGTAAAACCGGTTTACCCGGTCCCGAATCGACGGGATTTGTGTATGGGGTGGCCGCGCCAAAATCTCGGCGAAGATGGCCATCCATCAACATCTTTTCACATGCCAACATGAAAAATATTTTAACTACTCTGGAGCGCTTTTTCCGCAAGGCATGATAAAAACTTTGATCCCCTCTTTTTCCGCCCCTCACCACACGATTCCCTCTTTCCGCGAGACAACTCCCCCGGAACGTCTAAAACTTCCTCTCCCGCGTCACCCAACGAAGAACCAAGCACCAAGAACCAAGAACAATCTCCCTATGAAAACAGTCCGTCTTGGAATCATTGGCGGCGGCCTCATGGGCCGCGAGGTGGCAAGCGCGATCGGCCGCTGGTGTTCGCTGCTCGATGTCCCCGTCCGCCTTGAGCTGGCCGCGATCTGCGACGTGCAGGAAAAAGTGCGCGAATGGTTCCGCGTTGTCCCCAGCGTGCGCCTCTTCACCGGCGACTACCACGAAATGCTGCGCAGCGAGGAAATCGACGTCGTCTACGTGGCCGTCCCCCACCATCTGCACGAGCAAATCTACCTGGATGTCCTCAAAGCCGGCAAAGATCTCCTCGCGGAAAAACCCTTCGGCATCGATCTCGCAGCCGCCCGCCGCATCCGCGACGCCGGCGTGTCGCACGGGCGCTTCGTCCGGTGCTCCTCCGAGTTCCCCTTTTTGCCCGGCGCGCAGCGGGTCCTGAAATACGTGCAGGCCGGCAACTTCGGCAAGCTGCTCGAGGTGCGTTCCGGCTTCTGGCACGCCAGCGATCTCGATCCCACCAAGCCGATCAACTGGAAGCGCCAAAACAAATTCTGCGGCGAAATCGGCGTCATGGGCGATCTCGGCATGCACACCGTGCACCTGCCGCTGCGGCTCGGGCTGAAACCGCAGCGCGTCTACGCGCAGCTCCAGAAAGTCTACACCGAGCGCCCCGACGGCAAAGGCGGCATGGCCCCTTGCGACACCTGGGACAACGCGCTGCTCCACTGCGACGTCGAGCTCGCCGGTCAGCGCGCTCCTATGCGGATCGAGACCAAGCGCCTTGCCCCCGGCGAGATGAACACCTGGTTCATCGAAGTCCTCGGCACCGAGGGCGGCATCCGATTCAGCACCAAGGAGCCAAAAACGCTCTGGATCTTCGCCCGCCGCGGGGGCGAGCAGATCTGGGAGCGCTACGATGTCGGCTACGGTGCCTCCGCCTTCGCCAGTGTCACCGGGCCGATCTTCGAGGCCGGCTTCCCCGATTGCTTCCTGCAAATGTGGGCCGCCTACGCCGCCGAGCGCGAAGGCCAGCTTGGCGATCGTTTCGGCTGCGCCACCCCAGACGAGGCCGTCTTCGCGCACGAGCTCTTCACCGCCGCGCTCCAATCCCACGCCGAAGCCCGCGCCATCGACGTGCCGGGCCACTGAGGCGATGCTCACCAAGCGAATCATTCCCTGCCTCGATGTCCACGACGGCAAAGTAACCCGCGGCGTGCAATTCGGCCGGGCCGAGGAAGGCGGCCTCCGCAACGTCGGCGACCCCGTCGAGCTAGCCCTGCGCTACAATGACCAGGGCGCCGACGAAATGGTCTTCTTCGACATCACCGCCACCGCCCACGGCCGCGCCTCCATGGTCGACGTCATCGAGCGCACCGCCGCCCAATGTTTCATGCCGCTCACCGTCGGCGGCGGCATCCGCGCCGTGGAAGACATGCACGCCATGCTCCACGCCGGCGCCGACAAAATTTCCATCAACTCCAGCGCCCTCGCCACCCCCGGGCTCATCACCGCCGGCGCCGAGCGTTTCGGCAGCCAGTGCATCGTCGTCTCCATCGACGCCAAAAAAGTCGCCCCCGATCGCTGGGAAGTCTTCTCCCATGGCGGGCGCAAGCCCACCGGCTGGGAAGCCGTCGCCTGGGCCACCGAAGCCTGCCGCCGCGGCGCCGGCGAAATCGTCCTCAACTCCATCGACGCCGACGGCACCAAAGCCGGCTACGACCTAGTCATCACCCGCCGCATCAGCGAACCAGTAGGCGTCCCCGTCGTCGCCAGCGGCGGCGCCGGCACCCTCGAGCACCTCGCCGAAGTCCTCCTCCAAGGCAAAGCCGACGCCGTCCTAGCCGCGAGCATCTTCCACTTCGGCGAGCTCACCGTCGCCGAAGTAAAAAATTTCCTAGCCACCAAGGGCATCCCCATCCGGCGCGCCTAGCTATCCGCGGCGTCTTCTTAATCTTAATCTTAATCGTAATCGTAATATTCCTTCATCTCGTACCAGACAAGGAACGCAGCGCCTCAAGGAGGGGCGACGGCCTCGTCGCCCAGCGGCGACAGCCGCGCCGGGCTATCGATCTCCCGCACCCGGTTGGAAGCACCTCCATCACCTCTCACCGTTCAGCGACTTTTATCCCATGAACAATCCTTCATACGTGCGAATGCTCCTCATTGTCCAATTGGTTACCGGCATGTCCTTGGCGTTCGTTGTTCCGACATTGCAGGGAGCCCATATCGCGGGCCTGGCATCAGACTTCGACAACCTCCGAGACCGCCTCCAAGAAGACCCAGCTGGGAAGCTCATCCTCTACGGATCAAAGAATCTCCATGAGGACTTCGACCGCCTATTGCGAAGACTATTGAGACTTCGCACCCCAATGATTCCCGTTGTCCTGGGATGTTTCATCAGCCTCACCGCGGGCGCCGCACTGATCCTCCAAGAACGCTCCCAGACCAGTCAGCAGGTGAGCAAGAGATGATCGAACTGCCCTCGCGACCCCTGCAACTCACCAAAAAGAAGTACCAAAAAGTGCGCTGCCGAGGCGGGATGGCGTGCTTCACCGAGGGCGAAGCCAGCCCGAAGGGCTGAACGTGAATAGCCGGCGAATACCCCCGGATAAACCCCAAAAAACGTCCACACCCCGGAGGGGTGGAACTTCGCATCCTGACCACCTGCTGGAGGCTCGACCCTACTACGATGCTGCTGATGCCTCGCGCCTTCGGTCTCGACCCAAAAACCCGCTACCGCGCGCGGAATCCGGCTTGTGGAGATTTTCATTATTATATAACTAACCGGGGCGTCGGTCTGGTCGGTCTACCAGTTCGTTTTAATTTTGTCTTTCTATCTCAATTACCTCTTCACTGGCGATTGAGCGTGGTGATTTGTTGGCTTACGCCTTGGGGATCACCGTCGTTCTGATCGTGGAGAAATTCAACCCATGAAACCCGAGGGGACCGGCAATCCACCCGGCCAATTTTCCCCAAGAGTATCTCGCCCCCTGCAACACAGCCGGCGGACTCGTCCGAGGTCATGGCGGTGGCGTGGGGTGCGGGGATGGGTCTTGTGGCTTCTGCCGTAAAGCGTAGGATCGTAGTGATGAATTCGAGAAAGCACCAGGCCGCCGTCACGGTTGCGAGTATTTTTGGTGGCGGCTTCGTGCATAGCCTTTTGCCAGGGTGGGATATCTGGATCAGGGCCGCTACAACTGGGGCAGTGACGGCCACCTTCTTCCTCGTGTTATCAACAGTCCTTTCCCGATCGCACAAAACGTAGTGCTGGCGGTCGTTGCGCGCTGAACCAGTCGACGAGTGATTTTCGAGATGGTGAGGTACACCGGCAAAGTGGAGAAGGGAGACGTGATCCTCAAGAGACTATGCACGGTCTGTGGTGGCGCGGTGAGCAGGCTCGTCGAAACCACCGAATCGAGACGACCCCTGAGCTGAGGCTTCCTGGCTTGGGATTGGGATCGGAGGTATAACACTCCGAGAGTACCTCTTACATCGCTCGGTACGCCATGAACGGCGCAGAAGCCGTCACGCACAGCCCCGCTGCCCCAAAAAAAGAAGTACCAAAAAGTGCTCAATCGAGATTGGGAAAGTCCTCGACCCCTGATACGATGCGGCTGATGTCTCGCGTCCCGGTCTCGACCCATAAACGGCCCGCTTTCCTGGTGTCGTCCCTCGAGTCCTTCGCCCGCCGTCCCAAGCCCCGTCGACGCGAAGTTTCTTTTCCCGCGAAAATTTCGACCGATGTCGCGGGAGGGCGAGCGTCCTCGCGAGCCGGGCAGGATGGCGGGTGCGGTGGCGGGATGGTGAGCGCCAGTTGCCCCGTCTTTTGGTCTTCTTCTCTTTCCGGCTTCAGTGGCCCCCTTGCTTCGAGCTCAAACCCGAGAAAGCTCAACGATCATTCCTCCACACCTCGTTTCCGAAATTTCCATAAAGCAAAACTTATACTTCGCCGGTTCCGGGTGTTTCACCCTTCCCCATCTCTCCCACCCCTGCAAAAGCTCGCGAAGCCCTTACTTTGGCCACCGCACATCGCCTCGCCCCCAGAAGCGCCACGTTTCATAATTTCCAAAAAGCTAAACTTATACTGGAGCAAAAACTTCCGCTCTCTCCGCCCGATCCGCGCAAATGACGCACAATCTGAAACTTTTCAGTTCCAGAATGTGCCACATTCCGCCGGTTTCCTGGCCAGCCCTCTCCATGCGGCGTTTCCGAGTGCCCCTTCACCGCCTCAAGCGCCCAGTTTCAAAATTTCCAAAAAGCCATTCTTATACCCACCGCCACGGCTTGCATTCCGCCCGCCGCGCCGTATTTGCTTCCCCCCCTTTTTCAATGAATGACGCCGTCCGCTGGATCGAAAGCACTTCGTGGGAGCTGCCATTTTATGGGCTGCCTTCGCGCATTCCGTGGCCGGCCGATGTCGATCCGGCGGTGGCCAGCCAAGCGCCGTTTGAAGTCGAGCATTTGCTGCGCGCGATCGAGCTGCTCGGCGCGGAGGCTCCGCCGCCGTGGCCCGCTTTCCTGGAGGCCTCGGACCATTTTGCCGATCTTTTGGAGGCGCTGGAAGACAAGGAGCTGCAGCCCGCCCTGGAGGCGCTGGATGAAATCGATCGCCTGTTGCCGGAGACTTCCTTTGCGCTGTTTCACCGCGCTTTCATCGCCCGCCGCGAGGGGAGCGATGAAGACGCCGTCGAGCTTTACCGCGCCGCGGCGGAAAAGACCCCGCAGGTCGTGCCCATTTGGTCGAATCTCGGCTCGGTCCTCACCGTGCAGGGCAAGCGGGAGGAGGCGCTCGCCGCCTTTCGCCGCGCGCTGGAGATCGCCCCGCAGGACCCCATGGCGCTCGAGGGGCTGGTCATCCTGCGCGAGCTGGTAAAGCTCCGCAGCGCCGATCCGCGCAATCCGAACGACGTGCGCTACGTGGAACTGCCGATGTTCCGGCAGCTCGCGCTCCAGCAGGTCGCCGCGATGACCGATCCCGAGCAGCTTTTCACCTACGGCGATCAGCTCCTGCGCGACGGCACCGCCCTCGAGGCCGCCGTGAAAGCCTTCGAGCGCTCTTCCGAAATCCGCCCGGCGCAGCCGAAGGTAATGCACGCGCTCGCCGCCGCCTATCGCGCGTCCGAACGCATCCCCGAGGCGCGCGAAATCCTCCTGCGCTACACGCAAATGTATCCGCAAGACCCGAACGGCTTCCTGCACCTCGCCCAAACCTGCCAGGCCGCGGGTGACGATGACGCCGAGGACGAGGCTCTCGAGCAGGTGCTGCAGCTCGACCCGAATTCGCAGCCCGCCCTCGCGGTGATGTTCGAGGTCGGCCCCGGCGAGCACGATCCCGCCAAGGAAGACGAGCTCGCCGAATTCGCCGCCGAGCGAAAATCGTGGATGGCGTACCTGCTCGCCGCCGCCGTCTCGCGCGAGCGCGCCGATCATCGCGCCACGCTGCGCCATGCCGAAAGAGCGTACGAGCTCGCGCCGGAGCAAGAGGAAGTGCTGCTCCATTACGCCACCGCGCTGGCGGATCGCAAGGAGCTCCAGAAGCTCGCCAGCATCATCCGCCCTGCGGTGGAGAGCGGCAAATTCACCAAGCGCCTCGACTGGCATTACGCGCACGTGCTCCGCCAGCTCAACCTCACCAAGGACGCGCTCGGCGTGCTGCAAAAAGCGCTCCAGGGCGATGTGAGCGACGAGTTCCGCAAAATGGTCGCCACCACCATGGATGCCTGGAACAATCAGATCACCGGCAGCGGCGTGCGTCTCGAAGTGATGGCCAACGGCTTCCTCACGCGCCCCATCGTCATCACCCTGCCCGATGGCGACGGCGGCGTGCTTGTCAACGCCGGCGAGCAACTCCCCTCCGAAGCGCGCTTCCCCTGGCGCGCCCCCGCGGCCAAAGTCGCCATCACGCTTCAGCAAGGCGAATCCGGCGGCACCCGCCACCCCCTCCCGCTCGGCGCCTTCGCCATCCGCGGCATCGAAGGCGCGCCCACCTCCATCGATTGCCACCTCGTAGCCCTGCCCGATGGCGCGCTGCATTTCCGCGCCAGCCAGGGCCATCGCAAGCTCGAAGTAGGCTGGGCGCAGCGCGAATAGGTGAGCCTTTGAATAAAATTATCTCTTCTTGACAAACGCCGTTATCTGGGCCACTGCGTGCTTAACGCCCAGCGCAAGGGCTTGGCGCCTCCCCCCAAAAATGAACTCTTTATTGCCGCGGTTGTTGCTCTCCTTGGCGATGCTGGTGGTCGGCACGTCGCTCTCTCGCGCCGCCGATCCGCGTTTCCAAGTCGTTCACGCTTTCGAGTCGGGGGCGGCGCCCCGTTCGCAGCTCCTTCCGGCGTCCGACGGGAGCTTTTTTGGCACCACCTATGCAGGCGGCGTGCATAATCTCGGTACGGTCTTCCTCGCCGCGAGCAATGGCAGCATCGTGACTCTCGCGAATTTCGACGGCAAGGCCGGCCAGCATCCCGCGTCGGCCGTGGTGCTCACAGAGAACGGCTACCTTCTCGGCACCGCGCCGGAAGGCGGCACGGCGGGAAAAGGCACCATTTACTGCGTCTCGCCGCTGGGCACCTTGCGGGCGCTCGTCACTTTCACCGGCAGCAATGGCGCCGCGCCGCTCGCCGGCCTTTGCCGCGCGGATGATGGCTTCTACTACGGCACTGCCTCCGCCGGCGGCGCCGCGAATCTTGGCACCATCTTCAAGGTCAACGCGCAGGGCGACTTCAGCACCGTCTTCACTTTCACCGGCCCCAATGGCGCTTCGCCCAAGGGTGGGCTCATCCGCGGGCCGGACGGCAAGCTCTACGGCACCACCGAGGCTGGAGGAAATTTCGGCAAAGGCACCGTTTTCCGATTCACCGTCGGCGGACAGGCCACGCCCATCCTGCACTTCGACGGCAAACAGGGCGCCAGCCCCCGCGCCGCCTTGCTGCTCGCCAACGACGGCAACTTCTACGGCTCCCTCTCCACCGCGCCGGGCTTCTTCAAAATGAGCCCTGCCGGCGAGCGGCTGCCCTGGGTCAACGGCGGCGATCGTACGTCCGATTATTCGCTGGTCCAAGGCGGGGACGATGCCCTGTACGCCACCACCGGCCGCGCGATCCTGCGCATCACGACCGCCGGCGTGGTCACTGTCGTCCTCGATGACACGACGCCAAACCCCTACTCGCCTTCTTTTGGAAATCTTCCGGGCTATCCGCACGCGGCGCTGGTGAAGGGAGCTGACGATCTCCTCTATTTCGCCATCGATCCCTCGAGTGATTACAACGATTACATGTTTACCCGTGGCCGCATCGCGCGGCTGGAGTCCGGCGGCACGCTGGGCACCGTGGCGGCATTTGGCGCCGACGGGGTCGATATTCGCGGCGCCTTGCTCCAAGGCGCCGACGGAGCGTACTACGGTACCACGCGGCTCGCCGGTTCCGCCGGGCAAGGGTTTCCCTCGGGCAACGTCTTCAAGGTAACGGCGAACGGCGGCTTCACGAAGGTGCGTCCATTTGTGTCCCCCGACGTTCCCCGCGGCGGCCTCTCCCCCGGCGCGAATCCCGGCAGATTTTGGGGCGTGGCCGACATGGGCAGCTTTGGCTTCACCGTCTACGAGCTCTTCAATTCGCAGTACACCCCCATCATTCAGGATTACAACACGATCTCCTACAATCCCCGCGGCCCGGTCACGCGTATCGATGAGAAGAATTTCCTGCTGGTTTCGGATTTCGGAGTGGACCGCTGGGATTACTATCAGCCGTTGGATCACCGCGGCATGCCGGCGGGGCCGGCCCGCTGGCGGAAGACCAGTCTCGCCGGGGTCAAGGCCAATGCACCGATCGTGATCGGGACCGATGGCAACTACTACGGGACGGAGAGGGCGGCGGCTGGGACGCACGGCTCAGTCTTCAAAATCACGCCCGCCGGGGTGTATACGCAGCTTCACGCCTTCGACGGCGTTTCCGCCGGCACTCCGCTCTCCGGCCTGCTGCAGGCAAGCGACGGCAACCTGTATGGCGCCACCTCGCGCGGCGGCCCCGCGGATGCCGGCGCCTTCTACAAGGTCGACGCGAACGGACAGGTCACGATCGTCGCGGCGTTGGACCATGCGAACGGCGCCTCGCCCAGCGCGGCCCCCACGGAAGCGCCGGATGGCACCTTGTACGGCGTCGCGGAGGCCGGTGGCGCGCACGGGTATGGCACGATCTTTTCGTACACTGCGGCCAATGGCCTCACGGGCGTTTACTCCTTCGATGGCGTGCAGGCCGGCTATCCCTCCGGTGCGCTCCTTCGGGGCGCGGATGGTGCTTACTACGGCCCCGCGCGGCACGCCGTTTTCCGCTTCGACCCGGATGCGCCCAACACGGTCACGCCGGACCTGGCCTTGGGAGTTCCGCAGAATGTCACGCTGGCCTCTGTCACGCTCACCGGCGTGGTGAAGGGCAATGGCGTTACCGGCGTGGAGACGTATTTCGAGATCAGCGCGGACCCGCTTTTCCCGGCTGCCTCGACGGTGCGCACCACCCCCGAGCCACTGGCCGGTGGCGCCGGCGAGGTTGCCCGCACGGCCGTCATTCAGCCGCTCTCGGCGAATACCACGTATTACGCCCGGCTGGTCGCCGGCCACAGCTCCGGCAGCGCCTTCAGCAACGTGCGCACTTTCACCGTGGGCGATGTCACGATCATCACCGCCATGCCCGGCGCCGTCACGGGAGCGTCAGCGAGCTTCTCGGGCTCGATAAATCCCTACGGCCTCTCCGGCACCGCGTATTTCGAGTACAGCACCGACATCGCTTTCCCGGCCGGCGGCACACAAAACACGGTGGGTGTGACGGTGGGGCCGCAGTCTGGCTCGGTTCCGCTGGCCGCCGAGGTCGCCGGCCTCGCGCAGCAGACCACCTACCATGTCCGCGCGGTCCTCGATGCGGGCGCCACGGTCCGGCGCGGAAACACGGTTTCTTTTACGACGCCGCTGCTGCCGCCCGGCGGAGTGCTGACGCTCGCGCCGAGCGGGGTGACGTCCGACTCGGTGACCATGCGCGGGAGCGTCTCCGGCGTAACCTCGCCGACCGTGGTCTCCTTTGCCTACGGATCGACGACGCAGTACGGCAATGTGCTCGAAGTGGCCACAGTCACCGCGGACCAACAATTCAGCTTCTCCCTGGTCGGCTTCCAGCCCGGAACGCAGTATCACTATCAGGCGGTGGCCAGCACAGCCGGCGGGACAGTGCGGGGCGCCGACCGGGCTTTCACCACGAGCGGCAGCAATACGGATCCGGATCCGGTAAGTCCAGCGGTCACGACGCAATCGGTTTCGTCGATCGGTTCGACTGGCGCGATCCTTAACGGCATGGTCACGGGCGTCAGCGCGAGTGTGCCGGTTTCGTTCTCCTACGGCCCGACGCCCGACTATGGCAGCACGCTCCCCGCCGGCACGGCGGCGGCCGGCGGCGCCTTCAGCGCGCAGTTGCAGGGATTGGCGCCGGGGACGGTCTGCCATTACCGCGCGGAGGCGGTCGTGGGGCAGACGGTCATTCTCGGGGGCGATCGCAGCTTCACCGTAGGAAATCAGCCGCCCATCGCGGCGGACGATCTCCAGTACGTCTCGGGCGGGAGCTCCGCGATTTTGATCGACGTCCGCGCCAACGATGCCGATCCGGAAGGCCAGCCGCTCACTATCATTTCGGCCGGTGGGGCGGCGTTCGGCGCCACGACGATCGAGTCGGGGCGAATCCAATACTCGCCGAATCCCGGCTTCTCCGGGCAGGATACCTTCACCTACACGGTGCGCGATGCGGGCGGCCTCGAGGCCACGGCCGCGGTGGAATTGCGCAATGCCTATGCGGGGAGGATCGGCTCCTTCCAAGGCTTGCTGGCGCCGAATGACGCCGGCCGCCGGGGCTTGCTCAACCTGACTTTCACGGCCTCGGGCCACTTCACCGCCCGCTGGCAGGAGCGCGGCGCGAGCGTTCCTTTGATGGGCATTTTGAGCTTTAGCGGCGACCTCGGGACCGCTCACCATGTGGCCGCTGAGGGTCCGTTGCCGGGAACCGGAATTTCCGTCCAATTCCACCTGCAGACAGGCGCCCTGACCGCCACGATCGACGACCCGGCCGGCGCCATTCCGGTGGATCTGAAGCGCATCATTTCGTACACGGCGGCGAGTCCCACGCCGCGCGCGGGCAGGTACACCGCGCTCCTGCCGGCGCCCGCGGATACCAACCTGCCGCGCGGCACCGGGTACGCCACCCTCACCGTTTCGCCGCTGGGCCAGTGTGTGCTGGCGGGCAAACTGGGCGACGGCAAGGCGTTCGCGGCGGCGGCCTCCCTGAGCGACTTCGGCGCCGGGAAGGTGGGTCTCTCCGTTTTCGCGAAAGTCTATGCGGCGCCGGTCGGTTCGCTTAGCGGGACACTGCAGTTCGACGACGTTGCCGGGGTTAGCGACTTCGCCGGTACGCTCGCCTGGCACAAGCCGGCGCAAACGGCGGGCCCGCTCGCCGCGCGGGGCGGATTTACCACCACGGTCGATGCGATCGGCTCCACGCTCGTCCGCGCACCGCGGACACCGCTGCTCGATTTCACTTTCCCGGCGCCCCAGCCAGACGCGCGGGCGCTCTTCACCGGCGCCGGCCTGGCACCCGCCGGCGCGGCCTTTACCGGGCGGCTCACCAACCAGAATATCATAGCCAGCCCGAACCCCGCGCGCTTGCGGCTCGCCATCAATCCCGCGAACGGCCTCTTCACCGGCAGCTTTGCGGCGCCCGGCGTGCGCGGCTGGCCGCCCTTCTACGGCGCCGTCTTGCAGAAGAAGAACATCGGTGGCGGGCTCTTCGTGGCGCCGGCGGGAACGGGCGCAGTGCTGCTGGAAGCACGCCAGTAGAGCCGTAGCGGATCAGGAGGAGGATTGGCACCCTTGCCCTCGGGGCGCGTCGGCGGATTTCCCCTTTCCCCGCCGCCCATTGACATTCCCGCGCGCTCACCGGACTATCCCCACCCTTTTTCCCCATGGCCCTGATCGTGCAAAAATACGGCGGCACCTCCGTCGGCACTCCCGAGCGCATCCTCAACGTCGCGCGCCGCGTGATCGCCACCCAGGAGGCGGGGAATCGCGTCGTCGTGCGTCGTCTCCGCGATGAGCGGCGTCACCGATGGCCTGATCAAGCTCGCCCGTGAAATCAGCCCGAGCCCAAGCGAGCGCGAGATGGACGTGCTCCTCGCCACCGGCGAGCAGACGACGATCGCGCTCACGGCGATGGCCATCAACGCCCTCGGCAAAAACGCCGTCTCGCTCACCGGCGCCCAGGCCGGCATCATCACCGATGGCGTGCACACGAAGGCGAAGATCGCCAACATCACGCCCAAGCAAGTCCACCGGCACCTCAATGACGACTGCATCGTCATTGTGGCCGGTTTCCAGGGCGAGACGACGCGATGGCCGGATCACCACGCTCGGCCGCGGCGGCTCCGATCTCACCGCCATCGCCATCGCCTCCGCCATCAAGGCCGACGTTTGCCAGATTTTCACCGACGTCGACGGCGTCTACACCTGCGACCCGCGCATCGTCCCCAACGCGCGCAAGATCGACGAAATTTCCTACGATGAAATGCTCGAGCTGGCGTCCAGCGGAGCCAAGGTGATGCAATCGCGCTCGGTCGAGTTCGCCAAAAAATTCGGCGTCGTTTTCGAAGTCCGCACCTCCTTCAACCAACAACCCCGGCACCCTCGTGAAAGAAGAAACCATGAGCATGGAACAAGTCGTCGTCCGCGGCATCTCGATCGAAAAAAACCAGGCCAAGGTCACCGTCGCCAACGTGCCCGACCGCCCCGGCACCGCCGCGCGCATCTTCACCGCGCTCGCCGCCGCCGGGATCGTCATCGACATGATCGTGCAGAACGTGAGCGTGGCCGGCACCACCGACATCTCCTTCACGCTCAACAAAGACGAGCTTGCCAAAGGCGCGCGCCGCCCTTGAGCCGGTCGTCCGCGAGATCGGCGCCCGGGAGCTCCTGGCGCAGGATGGCATCGCCAAGCTCTCCATCGTCGGCATCGGCATGCGCACGCCACTCCGGCGTCGCCGCCCGGCTTTTCGAGGCGCTGAGCGGTGGCGGCATCAATATCCAGATGATCTCCACCAGCGAGATCAAGACCGCCGTCATCATCGACGAATCCAAGATCGCCGAAGCAGCCAACCTCGCCCACGACGCCTTCGGGCTCGCCGGCAAAGTCTAGCCGATTAGCCTTTCAGCGCGGCGAGCAGCTCCTCGATTTCCAGGGTCACGATCGTTGCCACCGTGTCGCTCATGCCATAGGGAGGATCAGGCGGCCGCGGTGCAGCAGCGCGCCGCAGGTATAGACGACGTTCGGCACGTAGCCTTCGCGCTCGTTGCCTTCCGGCGCGAGCAGCGGCTCCGCGAGCTCGGCCGAGCACTTTGGTCGGATCGTGCAGATCGAGCAGCATCGCGCCGATGCAGTATTTGCGCATCGGCCCGACGCCGTGCGTGATGACCAGCCAGCCGGCCTCGGTCTCGATGGGCGAGCCGCAGTTGCCGATCTTCACGGTCTCCCACGGCTGCCTGCGGCCGGCGCAAGAATCTGCGGGTCGCTCCAGAAATGCGGGTTGTCGGAGAACATGAGGAAGAGGTTCTCGTCGTCCTGCCGCGAGATCATGGCGTAGCGGCCATCGATGCGGCGGGGAAAGAGCGCCATGCCTTTGTTCTGCACGGCGCGGCCATTGAGCGTGACGCGCGCGGAAGTTCAGGAAATCCGTACGTCTCGAGGAGCTGCGGCAGAATGGCGCGGCCATTGTAGGCGGTGTAGGTGGCGTAGTAGATGACGCGTGCCATCGTCCTCGACGAAGCGGACGAAGCGCGCGTCTTCCATGCCGTTGCTTTCGTTGGACGAGACGGGAAAAATGATGCGCTCGGAGACGGCGACCGAGGGATCGAAGTGCACCTCGTAGTTCGATTCGCGCCAGCCAGCGCACGCATTCCATCGTGCGCTGCACTTCGCGCGGCAGCGGCCCTGTTCCCTGCGCGACGCGCGCTGCATCGCCGCCTCCAGTTCGCTGAGCGTGAAGTCGTCGCTCAGCGACTCCATGACCGCGGTGGACCACTCGTTCTCGAAGCCCATCTCCATCAGCTTGTGGAGGAAGACCGTCTTGCGATAAGTCGGGTTCGGATTGAGCGCCGGGCGCGGTGACGAAACGCGACGGCTCCTCGATGGTGATCGCGTGATCGGCGTGGATGACCCCGGTGCGAAACTCGATCGAGGAGATGTGGCCCTCGCCCGTCGCGCGCAGGCTCAGGATGAAACGCAGCTCGCCGTCGGCGAGTCCGGATTGGTCCGGATGCGGCGACGATCGAGGGATTGAAGAGCGCGGCGGATTCGAGCGCATACTCGCCGGAGAAAAGCGCGCCGATGTAGAGCTGGCGGGCTTCGGAGAGCGGGCGGCCGCTGAAGACGTGCGCTTTCACCTGCTCGAAATGCCGGCGCCAAACGGCCGCAGATTCCAGGTGCCGGTTGCCGAAGTCCGCCGTGACCGCGGCGAGTTGCTCCTCGATCTCGGCTTCGCTCAGCGCCAGCGCGCGCCCGATGATGTTGACGATGCGCGCGGGGTCGCCGGGAATGAACGGGCGGATGAGCACGCGCGCGTTGTCCGGCCGGAAGGTGACGCCGGTCGGATGGAGGGTCAGGCGGCGCATGATTGGGCGATGCGCGATCTGCGCGCCCTCGGCGCGCGTCAGCTCGGCGTAGCGAGAGGTAGAAGGCGAGGCTCGATTCGGCGCCCTGGTTTTGATTGAGGTGATCCTGCAGCAGCGCATCGCGGCAGCCGCCGGTGGTCGGATCGTAGAGCGGCTGGCCGAGATCGTTGCGCCCGAGGAACCACTCGAAGCAGCGCGCGCGCCGCGCTTGCGCCAATACTCGTCGCGCGTGACGGCGAACGCTTCGAGGCAGGCGGAGACCATCGCGTGCGCCTCCAGCGGCTGCTGATCGAACCGCGCCCGCTCGCCGCCGCGCGGCCAGAAGCCGTGGCAGCCGATGGGCGCGAAGTGGCCGGCCTCGGCCGTCTGCGCCTCGAGCAGCCAGCGCAGCGAGGTGAGGCCGATCTCGAGCATCTCGCCGTTGCGAGGTCCAATGGCCGCTGAGGATCAGCGCGTGGGAGAGCTTCGCATTGTCGTAGGTGGCGCTGCGCTCGAACCACTGCCAGTCCGGGCGCGGAGTTGGCGCGGAACAGGCCGACGAGCTGTCCGGCGAGCACGTCGCGCATCTGGCTGACCACGCGGTCGCCGGAGAAAGTGCGCAGATATTCGTGAATGGCGAGGAGCGCGAAGGCCCACGCGCGCGGCGAGCTGAAGCGCGCCGACCGGCGGCAGCCCGCGCTGGAAGAGCAGCGCGCAGAGATTGCGGTGCCCGTCATTCGCGCGAGCGGCCCGAGCGCCGTGCCCACCGCCCAGAGCGCGCGCGCATGGCTGTCCTCCGAGCCGGCACGCTCGATCCATTCGCGGTCGATGGCTCATGAAATTGCGGAAGCGGCAGGTATTCGCGTCGAAGGCATACCAGAGAAAGGCGAGGTAGCTGCTCGCCAGGCGCTCGAGCTCCGGCTGCGGGCCGCCGCATCTCCTGGAGCAGCACGGTGAAGATGAAGGCGCGCGCATTGTCATCCGTGCAATAGCCCTCGTGGTAGTTCGGCACGTTGTAGATGGCGTGCTGAAAGATGCCGGTGTGATCGCTCATCTGGAAGAGGTGATCGAGCTTCAGCGGCGGCATCGGGTAGTTCGCGTTCTCGAGTCGTGCGCACCGCCGCGGTCTCGATGCGACGGGCACGCTCAGGCTCGGCCCGCGCGCGCTCGAAGCTCTCCATGTAGCGCCGCGCCACCACCGGCCAGATCATCTCGCGGCCCGGCCTTCCAGGCCCGCTTGCGCATCGCGGTCATCAGCGTCGGGTTCGAGAGAAAATGGTTCACGCCCTCCGCGATGGCCGGCGCATCGCGGAACGGCACGAGCACGCCGCGCTCGTCGGCGAGCAACTCCTGCGCGTGCCAGTAGGGCGTGGAGATGACCGCCTTCCCCGCGCCGAAGGTATAGGCCAGCGTGCCGGAGGTGATCTGCGCCTCGTTGAGATAAGGCGTGATGTAGATGTCCGCCGCGCCGATGAATTCCTTCAGTTCCTCCAGCGTCACGAAGCGGTTGTAGAAGATGACGTTGTCCGCCACGCCGCGCTCCTCGCGCGAGCCGCTCCAGCTTGCGCCGGTAGGCCTCGCCTTCGCGCGCGATCAAGATGCGGATGCGTCGCGCCGAGCACGATGTAAACGACGTTCGGGATGCCGCTCGAGGATCGCGGGCAGCGCCTCGATCACATGCTCGATGCCCTTGTTCGGCGAGAGCAGGCCGAAGGTGAGCAGCACCGTCTTGCCCTCCACGCCGAAGACGTCCTTGTAGAAATTCGAGTCGATGAACGGCATGTCGATCACGCCGTGCGGGATGAGATCGATCTTCTCCGGCGCCACGCCGTAGATCGTCTCCAGCATCTCGCGCCCGCGCTCCGCCATGACGATGAAGCGATTCGAGAGCAGATCGAGTTGCTCCATCACCGCGCGCTGGTCGGCGTTCGGCTCGCTGCAGCACCGTGTGCAGCGTCGTCACCACCGGCATCCGCACTTCGCGCAGAAAGGCCAGCAAATGGCTGCCCGCCGGCGCCGCCGTAGATGCCGAACTCGTGCTGCACCGAGACGACCTCGACGTTGTTGATGTTCAGGAAATCCGCCGCGCGCCGGTAGGAATCGAGCTCCTTCTCATCGATCTCGAAGCGCACGCGCGCCGGGTAATCGTAGCCCTCCGGCCGATCGTTCACCGAGCCCACGATGCATTGCGCCTGCGGGAAACTCCGCGGCGATCGGCCTCGCAAATATCCGCGGTGAAAGTGGCGATGCCGCAGCGCCGCGGCACGTAGTCGCCGAGGAAGGCGATGTGTTTGGTGTTCAGCGGGTTTTCCATGGCGTCGAGGTTGCACGATTTCGAGCGCCTCACGATGGCAGCGACCCTGGCACTCGCCGACTGAAGGGCGAGAAGTCCTGAACGAAACGGGGCAACTTCGCCCCGAAAGCGCCCGGCGTCAATCATGCGGGGGATGAGTTTGGCGCGCACGCCATGATCCCCCTACTTCAATCGAAGGGATTCACCACGGATACTCCTGCGTTCTTGAAATCGCGCGTATTGCGCGTGGCGACGACCAAGCCATGCCGGAGCGCTGTCGCCGCGATCATGCCATCCCTCATAGGCATGGTCAGGCCGCTCGCCCGAAGCTGCGCTTGCAATTCCGCCCAGCGCAGACCCGTCGCTGCGTCCCAAGGAAGACAGCGCAACGCCGCCACCACGTCGTTGAACCACTTCTCGAGCTTCTGACGTTTGCGGCCCTTTTGCATGAGGAGAATCCCATAGCGGACCTCACCAAGAATGATGGCATCGACCACTAACTCCTTTTCCTGCCGCCGAAGCCAATCGACCGCCTTCTCGGACGCGGCGGGCTTGGTCGCTTCGCTCAACACGTTGGCGTCCGCCAGGTAAGTCATTCGAAAGGCGAGCGAATGTCGTCCGTCGTTTCGCCGTTCGGCATCGGCACGAAGAAGCCTTTCACCGGACAGGCGAGCAGGAGATCAACCAAACCCTCATTGGGAGGTCGTTCTTTCCGCCTGAGCCGGTATTCACCCCGTTTTACCCGGATCACATCGAAAGCCTCGCCCGCTTTGATGCCGTCTTTACGGCGAATCTCGGCCGGAAGGACGATTTGGCCCTTGCTCGAAATGACGGTCTGCATACTCGTAAGATGCTGTCTTACCCAACTTCTGCAAAGCAAATTGTTTTTCGATTTACGGCATTCGCCGGCCCCTACAGCCGCGGATCGACCGGCTCGCTTTCCAGGGCGAGGACGCCGAAGACGCACTCGTGCACGCGGCGCAGCGGTTCGCGGCGCGACGAACCGTTCCAGCCCCTCGATGCCCAGCGCAAATTCGCGCAGGGCCAGCGAGCGCTTGGCCGACAAGGCCGCGCGAGCGCAGCCGCTCGAGGTTCGCGGGCGAGCGTGTACTCGGGGCCGTAGATGATGCGCAGATACTCGCGGCCGCGGCACTTCACCGCCGGCTGGACGAGGCCGCGCCGGCCGCGCGCGATGAATTCCAGCGGCTTGACGACCATTCCTTCGCCGCCGCGGCCGGTCAGCTCTTCCCACCAGCTCGTGGCCCGTGCTTCCGCTTCGGCGTCGGTCACGTCCACGATGCGATAAGGCGTGGCGAGCAGCAGCCCGGGCGCTCGCAGCGCAGATCCTGGCGAGCGTTTCCATGTGCCAGACATGATCGCTGATCGGCGAAGGTGCGGCCTTCCGCTGCCAGCAGATGGAAAGGCGCCAGCTTCAGATCAGTCGAGCGAATGCACCGGCCAGCAATAGTGGCGATATGCCTCGACGTAGTGCTCCGCCAGCTCCAGCGCGGGCGCGGCACGACTCCAGCAACAGCGCGACCTCGAGGCCTCGCGGCGTGCGCCTGCTCCAGCGCCGCCACCGCCGGCGGAAGCGCCGCGCGCGCGGCGCTGCCGACGGCGGCGTATTGCTGGCGCAGAAGCTCCTGCGCTTTGGCCGACCACGGCATCAGCTCGCAATCGAGGCAGACCCAATCGGTGTCGAACTCGTCCCAGAAATCCGCGGCGTCCAGCGCCGGCGCGAACGCGGTCCAGGAGCTCCGCTTCCAGTTGCCGCATCGTTGAAAAAGCGCCGCCCGGTGCGGGTGTAGACAGATGCCGCTCCTTCGCCGGTCGACGCCGAAGCGTTTGCGCGCGGCATCTTCATCGCGGCAGACGATCACCACGGCGCGCGAGCCCATGTGCTTTTCTTCGCAGACCACCTGCGGCGACGCCCTCGTGCCGGTAGTAGGCGAACGCCTCGGCCGGATGCTCCAGCAGGCCCGGCGCGGTGGTCGTCTCGGTGGGCGACATCGTCGGCGGCAGATAGATCAGCCACTTCGGATTGGCGGCGAAGCGGCTCATCACTTCGAGCGCGGCGATGGCGTTTTCCTCGCGGATGGTCACGTTGTGGTGCAGCCGCGTGGCGATGATCCGCTTGCCGAGCACGTCGGCCATGTCGAGCACGTCGTCGTGTTCCTGCTGCGCGGTCAGCGCCGGGGCCGCGGGCTCCACGGCAGGAACGGCCGCGCCGGCTCGCAATAGGTGTGCAGCGCCGGGACCGAGACGAGCTCCTTTTCCGGATAGCGCAGCGCCGTGAGCTTGCCGCCGAAGACGCAGCCGGTATCGATGTTGATCGTGCGGTTGAGCCATTCCGGCTCCGGCACCGGCGTGTGGCCGTAGACGACCATCGCCGAGCCGCGGTACTCCGCCGCCCAGTTGTAGCGGACGGGCAGGCCGAACTCGTCGGTCTCGCCGGTCGTTTCGCCGTACAGCGCGAAGTCGCGCACCTTGCCCGGAGCCGCGCCCCTGCATCGTTCCTTCATGCCGGCGTGGGCCACGACCAGCTTGCCGTCGTCGAGGACGTAGTGGCTGACCAGCGCATCGATGAATTCCGCCGCGATGCGCTTGAAGCCGCGATACTGCTCCTCGTACGCCTCGAACTGCTGCCAGCGACTCGGCCAGGCCGTGCGTGATCTGCACGTTCTTGCCCCAGAGCGCGCGCATGAACTTGATGTCGTGATTGCCCGGCACGCAGAAGGCGTGGCCGGCCTTCACCGATGTCGAGCACCAGCCGCACCGTCTCGGGAATCTTCGGCCCGCGATCGACGAGATCGCCGACGAAGATCAGCTTGCGCCCTTGCCGGATGCGCCCACGCGCCGCCTCGGCTCCGGCGCATAGCCGAGCTGCCGTGAGCAGCTCCTCCAGCTCTCGCAGCAGCCATGCACGTCGCCGATGATGTCGAACGGCCCGTGCTCGCCGCGTGCGATTGTTCCACAGCGGCTGGCGCTCGATCGTCGCCGCCTCGACCTCCTCCGGCGACGTCAGCACAAAGACTGCCGGAAGCCTTCGCGCTCCAGCCTGCGCAGCGAGCGGCGCAATTGCTGGCTCTGCTGCCGGATGACGTGCGGGCCGAAGGTCGCGATCGGTCGCGGCCGCGATTGCGCTCCTGGCAAAGCTTCTCCGGCAGATCGAAGACGATGGCCACCGGCAGGCAGTGATACTCGCGCGCCAGCGCCACCAGCGGCTTACGCGCCTCCGGCTGCACGTTGGTGGCATCGACCACCGTGAGCTTCGCCGCGCGCCAGCCGCTTGGCGCGCGATGTAATGCAGCACCTCGAACGCATCGCCGGTCGCCGCCTGGTTGTTCTCGTCATCGCTCACCAGCCCGCGGCAATAGTCCGACGACAGGACCTCCGTCGGCTTGAAATGCGTCCGCGCAAAGCGTCGACTTGCCCGAACCCGAGGCCCGATCAGGACGACCAGCGCCAGCTCTGGAATGGTGATCTTCATGCGCCGGGGATCGTGAAAATCGCCATCTGCGTGGGCGGCCCCACCGCCGCATCGTCCGGGCCTACCGGGAGAAAGCGCACGTCGTAGCCGAAGCGTTGCCGCGATGGCGGCCGCCCAGCTCTGGAATTCCGCGCGGGTCCATTCGAAGCGGTGGTCCTTGTGGCGAAACTTGCCGGCGGGGAGCGTCTCCCATTTCACGTTGTACTCCGCGTTGGGCGTGGTGATGACGACGGCGGCGGGCCGCGCGAACTCGAAGAGCACGCGCTCGAAGGCGGCGAGGCGCGGCGGGTCGAGATGCTCGATCACTTCCACCACGGCGGCGGCATCGTAGCCGGCGAGGCGCTCGTCGCGATACATCAGCGAGCCGTGGAGGAAGCGGAGGCGCTCCTGCTGCTTGGGCGGCAGCCGGTCGAAGCGCAGCCGGTCCCGCGCGATCTCCAGCGCGCGATGCGAGACATCCATCGCCGCGATTTCCGCGAAGGCGGTACCTTGAGCAGCTCGCGCAGGAGCTTGCCTTCGCCGCAGCCGAGATCGAGCACGCGCCGGGCGCCGGTGCTTTTCAGCGCGGCGACCACGGCGCCGAGCCGCTGCTCGTTCAGGCTGAGGCGCTCCTCGATCCGGGCCTCCTCCTGCGCGTGCGCCTCCTCGCGGCGATCCGGCTCGGGATCGTCCTCATCGGTGAGCCGGCCGAGCGCGTCGCTCACCAAATCCCCGCGATGCTTCAAATAGCGCCGGGCGATGAGCTCCCGCTCGGGATGCGCGGCGAGCCAGCCTTCGCCGTGGCGCAGCAGCTTCTCCACTTCGTCGTCGCCGACCCAATAGTGCTTCTCGTTATCCAGCACCGGGACGAGCACGTACAGGTGCGCCAGCAGCGCGCGCAGGGGCGTGGTTCCTTCCAGAGTGACGGTGAAGTACGGGCTGTCGCCCCACTCCGGAAATTTCTCATCGAGCACCTGCGGGACGACCTGCACGGCGTAGCCGAGCGGCTCGAACAGCCGGCGGAGAAAGGTCTCGCCGCCGCGGCAGGGGAGTACGGCGATGGTCGCGGCCAGCGGGATGGCGAGGTCCACGAGATCCGGACGCTCCTTGCTCCTGCCCGAAAGCGCGCTGCCAAACACCTCCGCGATGGCCACGCTCAAAAACGACGAGGCCACGTAGGGCCGATCGTTCACATACTGCTCGAGCGTGCGCGCTTCGCCGGCCGGGCCGCGCCGGTTTCGCACGAGGCCAATGGGGTCGACCTCCAGCAGGAGCGCGGCCGTGCAACGCTCCTCGGCGGCTTCCGGGTAGAAGACGTGGGCGGCGCCGTAGCTCAGCTCGAAGCGCTGCGCGCGCGCCGGGTTCTTGCGCAGCAGGTACCCGAGGTCGGTCGCGGGCCGGTGCGTGGTGGTGATGGTGAGCAGCATCGAGTCACGGGAAGTTGGCAGGGACTAAGCTAGCGCAGTGGCTGGCAAGAATGGGAGGAATGGGAGGAATGGGAGTTTTCGGACAGGTGGGAAGAGATTGCGGGTTTTGAGGACGATTTGCCGGGAATGTTGCACAATTTCGGGGGGAGTTTTCGGACAGATGAAGAGATTGCGAAGGGGAGCAGAAGGCGGAACCGGGGAATTTCGGAAATTTCGGAAAGGAACGGTAAGGTTTCGGGAGGCTGGGGCGCAGGGACTGAATTTCGGAAATATGAAACGAGCGGTACGGGACGGTGGAACGCGGAGCGTGGAGCGGCGAGCGTGGAACGCGGAGGGCAGAGCGGGGAATTTCGGAAATAATGGAACAAGCGGCACGGGGCGGTGGAACGCGGAACGCGGAAGGGGGAACGCTGAGCGCGAAATGGTGGAATTTGTCCACCCGGCAACTCCACGGGCAAGAGACGGGTAAGAGACGGGTAAGAGACGGGTAAGAGACGGAAACGGCAGGCTGGAAGCCTGCTGACCGCACAGGCTGGAAGCCCGTGTTCCACGCCGCGGGTGGCGCGGAAGGATGAAGCCCGGATGGTAGAGGCGAGACGGCAATTCCAGCCGGTGAGATGCGGCCCGGCCGCGCGAGGGTGCGGCGCGAGACGCCTGGCGAACTGTGGCGCGGAACTCGGAAGCATCAGCCGCAGAGTATCAGACAGCGAGCACTTTCCCAATCTCGACCGAGCACTTTTTTGTATTTCTATTTTCGCAAAAGGTTAAGTTCGGGTTGGTTCAGATGTTTGTTTATGACGGAACGACGTTCACCAAAGACGGCTAACCACATTGATTGATCTACTCGATGATCCGGCGTTTCTCGTCTGCCCAGCCTTCGATCCGTTCGGATGCGAAGTTTTGGGCATTACTCTCGGCCAGACCCCAGACCAGCTTGCCGACTGGGAGTTTGCAGACATCGGCGAGGGCGGCTGGCACTTCCTTTACGGCGGTGTCCGGCTCCGGCTCGTGTTGGGCGTCGTCGCACAGATCGGCCTGCCTCCAACTTTCCTCGACCGCCTCAACGTCCAAACCGCAGCCGAGTTACTTGCCCTATTCGGCGCAGCCGACGAGATTCGAGACATCGATTTTCGCGGTCGTGCCGTCTGCCGTCGCTTCATCTGGCGTCGCGGAGTTGTTGCGGCGTGGAGCCTCCTGCAGGACGAGTGCGGCCTTATATCCGTCTTCGATCCAGCATTTGCGGACGTTTTGCTCGAATAATATAACCGATCGCCTAACCAAGGTAGCGGGGTTTAGGGCGCTCCGGAGGCGTAGTGATCGTGCTGCGCGGCCAGGTCGTCTGGGCCATCCCCCCAGATTCCGATGAATTCGGCATAGCGCTCGGCAAACGGGGCCTTGGGAACTGCGGGCGCTGGCCCAGCGCGGCAAGTGTGGTTGCGAGTTGAGAACTTGGTGGCGGCGCCTGGGCGGATTGTCCGCGAAGCAAAGCTCGAAGACAAGTGCGTCGAGAGAAGGGGAGTGGTATTCCACGTGGCAATCATGCGATTTTGCAAGTTCCCAGTTGCCTCTCCGCCGAGCGCGAAGACGGGCATTTTGTGGGATAGCTCCTATTAGGGCATGGCGAGGAAGCGCTCGCGCCAAGTGCCGCAGCGGAGGTCCCAGAGGCAGATTTCGCCATTGGCGGCGCCGGTGGCGAGCGCGCCGGTGCCGGGGTGGATGGCGAGGGATTGGATGGTGTCGCGGTGGCCGGGCATGGTGAAGAGGAGCTGTTGATCGCTGAGCTGGAGGAGGCGGACGGCGCGATCGGCGCCGACGAAGACGAGGGCGTAGCCGAGGCTGCCGAATTGCATGGTTTCGCTGGGGAGGTCGGTGAGCTTGGGCTTGCCGGGGTTGGCGGTGGGCGGCCACTCGTGGAGCGCTTTGGCTTTCGCGGCGAGGGTGATGACGGCGGTGCCGCGGCCGTTGAAGGCGGCCTGGAGCAGGGCGGTATCGTGGCCCATGTAGGTGGATTCGATTTCGCCGGTGGCGGGATCGAAGACGCGGGCGGTGCGATCGCGGCTGGCGGAGACGAGGTTTTTGCCATCGGGGCTGAAGGCGACGGTTTGCACCCAATCGGCGTGCTGCCGGAGGACGCGGGTCTGCTTGCCGGAGGCGGTGTCGAAGAAGCGGGTGGTGCGATCGCCGGCGCCAGCGACGAGGGTGCGGCCATCGGGGGAGAAGGCGAGGCAGAGGGCGGTCTCGGGGAGATCGCAGAGGATGCGTACCTGGTAATTGGCGGCGGGATCGATCAGCGCGACGGCGCCCCACTGGGCCGGGGTGCCGCCGGCGACGGCGATGAGGTTGCGCTTGGGGTGCCAGGCGAGGGCGGTGATGCGCTCGGGCAGGCCGCCGATGCGGCGTCGCAGGCTGGCGTCGGCGGCGTTCCAGAGGGTGATTTCGTAGTAGCCGGCGGCGGCGATGACGGTGGCATCGGGCGAGAACGCGAGCGCGGTGACCGGGGCGGGGCGCGGGTAACGCGCGGGGGCCGGGCGGAGGAACCCTTCGCGGGCCATTTGCACGAGCGGGCGATCGGGCGCGCCGCCATCGAAGAGCGCGCCTTCGGCGATCCAGCGCCGGACGAGGTCGATCTCCTCCGGCGGCAACGCGTCGGCTTTCTGCGGCATGCGATCGTGCGGATCGGGCTCGATGAGGAGGCGGTAGAGCTCGGACTCGGCGGGTTTGCCGGCGACGAGCGGCGGCGCATCGCTTTCACCGGTTTTTTGGAGGCGGGCGAAGGAATCGAGACGGTAGCGGCCCTTGGCGGTTTCCTCGTTGTGGCAGGCGGCGCAGCGGCGGTTGAGGAGCGGGGCGATTTCGCTTTTGAAGCTGACCGGCGCGGCGTCGGCAAGCAGGGGCGCGAGCGCGAAGGCGAGGAGGATGCGAAAAGGCCAGAGCACGGTGGCTAGGAAATGAAGAGGCGCTCGTGGGCGCGCGCGTGGCGCATGCTCGCGATCTCGAGGACGGGGTTGAACCACCCGGCGTGGGGCCGTGTGATTTCGAGCGAGGCGGCGATGGCGGCGGGCGCATCGCGAAGCGCGCCGCGGAGGGCGCGCTGGCAGCCATCCTGGCCGATGCGGATGAGCTTGAGCGCGGCGCCGCAAATGGCGGCCAAAGATTGGTAGAGCCATGCGCCGAGCGCGGCCTCGAGCGGGATGCGTTCGACGGCGGCTTGCAGGGCGAAGACGATGAGGTGATGGCCTTGGGCTTCGCGCTGGGCGATGTGGACTTCGAACGCGGCGAGCAATGGATCGGTGGAGATGACGCGGAGAGCTTTGAGGCGGCGGCGGCCGAGTTGAGCGCTGGCGTCGCGGGTTTCGCTGGCAAGTTTCCAGGCGGAGATTTCGGCGTCGAGCGCACAGAGGGCGTGGAGATCGCCGGCGGTGGCGGCTTCGTGGGCGTAGCGGAGGTAGGGGAGCTCCTGCTCGCGCTGTGCGGGCAGGATTTGGGTGGTGAGGAAGGTGAGGAGCGTGGGTTCATCGGTGACGACGCCCAGATGCACGGCTTCCTCGAAGCCCAGGGAATGCGCGTAGGCGCCGGTGGGGAAAAGTGCGTCGTTGGTTTGGAGGAAGGGGGCGAGCCAGGGGAGATCGGTCATCGTTTTTCGGAGAGCACCGAGCGCAGGGTCTTGAGGAGGGTTTCGGAGGTGAAAGGTTTGGCGAGGAACTCGTGCGCGCCGAGCTGGGTGGATTGAGCGGAGCTGGCTTCGGGAGTGAGGCCGCTGGCGGCGATGATGCGGACAGCGGGGTTCATTTTGCGCAGGGTGGCGATGGTGGCGCGTCCGTCCATGATGGGCATCATCATATCGGTGATGACGGCGGCGATTTCAGATTGGTGTGCGGCGTAGATGGAGATTGCCTCAGCGCCATCGGCAGCCGCGAGGACGCGGTAGCCGAAGGTTTCGAGGGTATGCTGGGTGACGGTGCGAACGGGGGCTTCGTCATCGACGACGAGAATGAGCTCGCCTTTTCCGTGGGGAAACTCAGCAAGCCGAGCGGTGGTGACGTGGGCAGAGCCCTCCGGGTGCGCGGGCAGGAAGACCTTGAACGTCGTGCCGGCGCTGAGCTCGCTTTGGACCCGGATAAAGCCGCCATGGCTCTTAACGATGCCGAGCGAGGTGGATAGGCCGAGGCCGGTACCTTTGCCGAGACTTTTGGTGGTGAAGAACGGATCGAAAATCTTGTCGAGAAACTCCGGGGCGATGCCGACGCCGGTGTCTTCCACTTTTACAACGACGTAGGGGCCTGGCTTGGCCTCGAGATCATGCGCGGCGTAGTGGGCATCAACGATGAGATGCTCGGCCGAGATGGTGAGCCGGCCACCCTGAGGCATGGCGTCGCGCGCGTTGACGCAGAGATTCAGCAGCACTTGATGGAGCTGGGTGGGATCGCCGAAGACGGTCCAGAGACCCGGGGGAACATAGGTCTCCACGCGGGTCTGCTTGAGGAAGGTATCGGTGGCGATTTTCTCGATGTCCTGGATGAGGTGCTTGAGCTGCACCTCCATGCGCCGGCCCTCGACACCGCGAGCGAAGGAGAGGACCTGGCGGACCATTTCGGCGCCGCGTTGCGCGCTGAGGCTGATTAACGAGAGCAACTCGCGGCTGGGATGATCCGGGTACGAAAGCTTCAGCACATCGAGCGACATGATGATGGGCGAGAGGACGTTGTTCAAGTCATGGGCGATGCCGCCGGCAAGGGTGCCGATGCTTTCCATGCGCTGGGCGCGGTAGAACTGGTGCTCGAGCTCTTTGCGCTCGGTGAGATCGATGACGAAGCTGACGCCTTCCTCCGCGTTTCCTTCCAAGGTGGCGGCACCGATCAGGACCGGGACGCGCGTGCCATCCTTGCGGAGGTATTCCTTCTCGAGCGCATGGCAGATACCGGTGGCGGCAAGCACCTCGGCGGCGCGCCGGTCGACCTCCGCGTACTCTGGCGGAGTCATGGCAGACCAACTGATGCGGCCGGCCTCAAGATCCTCGCGGGTGTAGCGAACCATGGCGAGGAAGGCGTCGTTGGCGCCGGTGATACGGCCATCGAGGTGCCAGAACATGACGCCTTGCGCGTTCGAATCGACGAGGCGGCGGCAGCGCATTTCCGCGCGCCGGCGCTGCTCTTCCTTGCGGTGGGATTCTACGGCGAAGGAGATGTTTTCCGCGAGCCGATTCAGGAGGCGTAGTTCCTCGGTATCGAAGTAATTTGGCTGACCTCCGTACACCGCCAGCATACCGATGGAGCGGCCCTCGAGCTTGAGTGGAAAGGCGGCGCAACTGCGGTAGCCGCGCCGGAGGGCCTCTGCGCGCGAGGCGAAGAATCCTGGATCGGCTTCGATATCGTTGCAGACGGCGGGAGCGCCGGTACGGAAGGCTTCGCCGCCGGGGCCCTGGCCCTCGCGGTGCTGGGGCGTGGTGAGGACGCGAATGGCTTCGAGGTAGCCTTCGTCGCGGCCCCATCGCGCGACGGGTTGAAGGGTTACTAGATCGGCGGCGATCAGTCCCACCCACGCCATAATGAGCCCGCCTTGCTCGACGGCGATGCGGCAAGCTTGCTCGTAAAGCTCCTGCGGATCGCGCAGGTGGACGATGGCATCATTGACGCTGCTGGAGACGGCGTAGAGGCGATGCAGGCGCTGGATTTTTTCCTCGGACTGTTTGCGTGCAGTGACGTCGTGAGAGATCGCGAGAACGTGAGCTCCGCTGGAATCGTGAAAAGGAGCGGCCGTCATCTCGAGCCAGCGCGGGGTGCCCTTGAGGCCACGAATACGATACTGCACGGTGCTGCGTTCGCCACGCGCGGCGGCCTGAAGCATGGCCTCCACGGCCGGGCGATCTTCCGGCTCGACGAGCGGCAGGAGGCAGCGGCCCTCGACGGCCTCGAGGTTGACCGCCTCGATCAGACGCAGCCCAGCGGCGTTTATTTCCAAGAGCTTCGCCGAGGTGCCAAGGAGCTTTACGCAATCCGGCGCGGCCTCGAAGATGGCCCGCAGCTTGCCTTCGCTCGCCTCCAAGTCGAGGCCGCGGCGGCGCAATTCGAGCTGAGCCATGACCTGCCGGCTGAGGACGCGCAGGGCCTGCTCCTGCAAAGGGGTGAGCGTGCGCGGCGCGCGATCGATCACGCAGAGCAGGCCGAGCGTGACGCCCTCGGGCGCAATGAGCGGCGCGCTGGCAAAAAAGCGGATCCCCGGCTCGCCGATGACCAAGGGGCTCCGGGCGAAGCGCGGATTGGCGGCCGCGTCGGGGACCACGAACAGGTCGCGTTCCTTCAGCGCATACACGCAGAGGGAGAGATCGCGTGGAAGCTCCTCGGTCTCGAGGCCGAACTTCGCTTTGAACCAATGGCGATGGGCATCGACGAAGGAGATGAGGGCCATGGGGGCTTCGCAGAGGCGCGCGGCGAGCGCGGTGAGATCGTCGAGCGCGGCTTCCGGCGGGCTCTCCAACACCGCGTACCGGCGCAGCACTTCGAGGCGGTGCGCCTCGTGAGAAGTGTGATGGGCCGGGTTCATTCCACGAGGCGAGACGCAGGTTCAGAAAAACGATCGGACGGATCGAAACGGCGGGGGAGCGAGCGATCGCGGCAGGCCGGTTTGATGGGCTTTCATGGGACGTTCTCCTCCGGGCACGCGCCAGCCTAGAGGTCTCTCGCGGGAAGTCACGGCCCAACTTCGAGGGGCGCGAGATCGGCTCGCATCACTTTGACTCCGCGTGAACGCTTGGGAGGAGGTGGAGGGAATTGCCACGGGTGACAGGTTCGAGACAGCCGGATCGAGATCTTGGACGCTCATGGCGCACGAACGTTGGTGCAGCCACTAATCGGCAACATTTCGGAGAGACCTGCGCCTCACTTTCCGCTTTGCACTTCTGCGCGGTTTCCGCTTTGAGCATGCGGCACCCCCTGTATGCACAATCGCCTGACGCTCCGTGATTTCGCGCTTGGGCTGGCGCTTTTGCTGATCTGCGGATTTTTCGCGTTCACTTCGCCGCAGTTTCTTTCGGCGCGGAATCTATCGCTGCTGCTGATCGAGCTTTCGGTGACGGCGACGCTGGCGCTGGGGATGCTGCTGGTGATCTTGCCAGGGCACATCGACTTGAGCGCGGGGAGCGGCGTGGGGCTGATCGGCGGGGTGGCGGCGGTGCTGGTGGCGGGGGCGGATTTGCCGGTGCGGCTGTTTAGCGGGCTGCGCGATTTGCTGGGGCGATTTTTTGGCGCGGAGGCGGGGGCCTGGGTGCCGATTCCGCCGTGGACGGCGGTGTCTTCGATGTGTTTTGCGGCGGGCGTGGCGTTCGTGCTTTGGTGGATGATGGGAGCGCTGATCGTGCGCCAGCGCATCCCGGCTTTCATCGTGACGCTGGGCGGGCTGCTCGTTTTCAAGGGGCTGTTTTGGCTGGTGATCGAGAATCACACGGTGCCGATCACCGCGGCTTCGGTGGCGGAGGCGAGCGTGCGTTCGATCTGGCTGCACGCGGGCGATTTCGAGCACCGGGTGTGGGAAATCGTGCGGCTGGAGAGCGGGAGCGTGGAGCTGTTTCTGACCGCGGGCGGGTGGCATGTGCCGGTGTTGCGCGGGTCGGGGAATCTCTACTCGATGCTCACCACTTCGTACCTGAGCGTGCCGGCGGGGTACGCGGTGGCGGGATTCGTGGTGCTGGTTTTGGCGATCGCGAAATGGCGCGGCTACCGGCAGCGGCGCGCGTATGGGATCGAGAGCGAAGATGGCGAGCTGGGCTTTTTGCGGCTCTTCATCGCGGCGCAGCTCATTTTTCTGGCGGTGATCATCACCAGCCAATTTCGCGGGATGCCGGTGCCGGCGGTGATCCTCGCGCTGGTGGCGTGTTTCGTGTGGGTGCTGACGCATCACACGCGCTTCGGGCGATACCTTTACGCGATCGGCGGCAATGAGGAAGCCGCGCTGATATCGGGCGTGCCGGTGCGGCGCGTGACGATCGGCGCGTTCACGCTGATGGGGCTGATCGTGGCGATTACCGGCTTCATGCAGACGGCCTACGGCGGCTCCTCCACGACCACCGTGGGCGACCTGATGGAGCTCGATGCGGTGGCGGCGTGCGTGATCGGCGGGGTGAGCCTGAAAGGCGGACGCGGCACCGTGCTGGGCGTGCTTTTCGGCGCGCTGATCATGGCGTGCCTGATCAACGGGATGACGCTGCTGGCGGTGCAGCCGGAGCAGAAATTCATCGCGCGAGGGCTGGTGCTGATCCTGGCGGTGTGGATGGATGTGCGGCTGGCGCGCTGAGCCGCGCGGCGTTCTCCCGCTTTGCTTGGCAACCGGCGCGCGAACGCGCATTTTCCCCGCATCCCCGCCCCGAAAATGTCGCAAGGCTTCGAATCCATCCCCTCCGCAGCGGCGCCGCCGCCGCGCGCGGTGCCGGGGGATATTCTGCAGGAAGAGGCTTTTCGCGGGCTGCTGCGGAAGCGGGTGCTGGTGCTGCTGCTGGGTCTCGGCCTGCCGCTGCTGGTCGTGCTCGCGCTCGCTTTCTACCTGCTGCATTCGGCCGCGGAAGCCGACCGGACCGATCATCTAGTGGGACTGGTGCACGCGATCGAGAAGCTGGCGGTGGATATGGAGACGGGCCTGCGCGGCTACGAGGTGACGAACGACGAGCATTTCCTGGAGCCCTTTGCCCGCGCGCGCGAGCGGCTGCCGCAGGAGCAGGCGGCCCTGCGCGCCCTCGCCGCGAGCGATCCGCGGCTGCGCAAGGATAGCGAGGCGCTGGCGGCGGCGATCCAACGCTGGAACGTTTTCGCGGACGGATCGCAGGCGTTGCACCAGGCGGGCCGGAGCGCGGAATCGCGGCATCCGGCGCACCAGCGGCGCGGCAAGGAGTTGATGGACGTGGTGCGGCGCCAGGCGGAGCAGATGGAACGCGCGGTGAACGCAGAGCGCTTCTCGCGCAACCGCACGCGCGATATCGTGCGGGCCAGCCTGGTGGTGGCGCTGGCACTGGCGGCGTTTGCCGGGCTGCCGCTGGCGGCCTCGTTTCTGACGCGGACGTTGCGGCGGCTGAACGTGTCTTACCATGCCAGCCTGGAGGCGTCCGAGCGGCGCGCCACGGAGCTGCAAGTGACGCTGCGCTCGATCGGCGACGCGGTGATTTCCACGGACGCCGCCGGCGCGGTGACGATGCTCAATCCGATCGCGGAAAAGCTTACCGGCTGGCAAAACGAGGAGGCGCTCGGGAAGCCGCTGCAGGAGGTTTTCCAAATCTTCAGCGAAGAGACAGGCGAGCCCGCGGAGAATCCGGTGGAACGCGTGCTGCGAGAGCACGTGGTGGTGGGGCTGGCCAACCACACGGTAATCCGCTCGCGCGACGGCGCGGAGCGCGCCATCGAGGACAGCGCGGCGCCGATCATGGATGACCGGGGCGCGGTGAGCGGGGTGATCCTGGTCTTCCACGATGCGGAGGAGAAGCGGGCGCGCGAGATCAAGCTCCAGCAGAGCGAGGCGCGCTTCCGCTTTCTCAACGAAGTGGGCGAGGACACCCGCAACCTGGAAGCGCCGGAAAAAGTGATGGAGACGGTGACGCGCCTGCTCGGCCAGCACCTCGGCGCTTCGCGCTGCCTCTATGCGGAAGTGGAGCCGGACGGCGAGCACTTTCGCATCCTGGAGGATTATACGGATGGCGTGCCGAGCATGAGCGGCGAGTACCAGCTCTCGGCGTTCGGCGCGTTTGCCTCTGACGCGATGCGCTCCGGCCGGGGAATCGTCTTGAACGATTCGCCGCGCGAGCTCGCCGAGGAAAGCGACCGCGCCATTTTCGCCTCCGCGCAAATCGTGGCGGTGATTGGCTGTCCGCTGCTCAAGGAAGGGCGGCTCCGGGCGATGCTTTCGGTGCACCAGGCCACGCCGCGCCTCTGGAGCGAAACCGAGCGGGAGCTGGTGTGCGAGGTGGCCGAACGGTGCTGGGCGACGATCGAGCGGGCGCGCGCGGAAAAGGCGATGCGCGCCGGGGAGCAGCGAAGCCGCGCGATCATCGACACGGCGCTCGATGGCGTGCTGCTGATGAATGAAAAGGGGATGGTGGCGGGGTGGAACCCGGCCGCGGAGCGCATCTTCGGTTGGAGCCGCGAGGAGGCGCTCGGCCAGCCGCTGGCGGACCTGATCATTCCCGAGGGCTTGCGCGAAGCCCACTGGCGCGGGCTCACGAATTATCTCGCGACCGGGAAGGGGCCCGTGCTCGGGCGCCGGCTGGAGCTGACCGCGCTGCGGCGCGATCGCACGGAGTTTCCCGTGGAGCTGAACATCAGCGCGCTGCCGGGAAGTGAGCGGGTTTTCGTGGGCTACGTGCGCGATATCACGGAGGCGAAGCGCGCGGAGAAGCAACTCCGCACGGCGAAGGAAGCCGCCGAGGCGGCGTCGCGCGCGAAGGACAATTTTCTCGCGGCGCTCTCGCACGAGCTGCGCACGCCGCTCACCCCGGTGCTGATGACGGCCGCGGCGATGGCCGAGGACGAACGGCTGCCGGCAGAGAGCCGCGAGCAGCTCGGCGTGATCGAGCGGAGCATCGCGCTGGAGGCGCGGCTGATCGACGACTTGCTCGATCTCACGCGGATCGCGCGCGGCAAGCTGCAGCTTCGCCCGGAGCACTGCGACATCCATTCGCTGCTCGGCATGGCGGTGGAGATCGTGCGCGAGGAGGCGCAGACGCGCGGGCAGGTGATGCAATTCGAGCTCGGCGCGCATCGCACGGGCTTGATGGCCGATCCCGCGCGGCTGCAGCAGGTGTTTTGGAATCTGCTGCGCAACGCGGTGAAGTTCACGCCAATCGGCGGGCGCATTTACATCCGTACGCGCGACCTCGACGACGGAGCGCTGGAAGTGGAGGTGAGCGATACCGGGATTGGGATCACGCCGGAAGCGATGGGGATCATTTTCATGCCGTTCGAGCAGGCGGGGCTAGAAAACGATCACCGCTACGGCGGGCTCGGGCTGGGCCTTTCCATCGCGCAGGCGATCGTCACCTCCCATGGGGGCACCATTCGCGCCAGCAGCCCCGGGACGGGCCAGGGCGCGACTTTCCTGGTCGATCTCCCGGGGGCGACCGAAGCGCCGCATGGCGTGGATACGAAGTCGCGCGACGAGGCCGAGCCCGCGCCAGCGCGGGATCAGCCGCTGCGGCTGCTGCTGCTCGAGGACCACGAGCCGACCCTGCGGGTGCTGGTGCGACTGCTGACGCGCGCGGGCCACCAGGTGGTCGCCACCAGCACCGTGGCCGGGGGGCTGGCCGCCGCCAAGGCCGGCACGTTCGACGCGGTGATCTCCGATCTGGGACTGCCCGATGGGACGGGCTTCGAGGCGATGGCCGAGCTTCGCGACAAGCACGGCCTGCGCGGCATCGCGCTTTCCGGCTACGGCATGGAGGATGATTTGCGGCGCTCGCGCGAAGCCGGCTTCGTCACGCACCTGGTGAAGCCGGTCGATTTCGCGCAGCTCCGCCGGGCGCTCGCGCAATTGGTGCGCGAAGGCGGGGATGCTGCGGTTTGACCGTCCTGAGGTCAGTTCCGGAGCAAGGCCTCGACTTGCGCGGCGAGGTCTTTTCGCGCGTCGCGGGAGGCGATCGCGCCCTGTTTATCCACGAGCCACATGGTGGGGATGCCGTGGATGCCAAACCTTACGCCGAAGAGGTTTTTCCAGCCCTGCCCATCAAAGTATTGCGGCCAGGTCATCTCTTTGGCCTTGGTGATCCGCTCGAGGGCGGCGCGGTCCTGGTCGAAGGAAATACCGATGATTTCAAAGCCTTTGTCGTGGTATTTCCGGTACGTCTCGAGGACATGGGGCAATTCCGCCATGCACGGGCCGCACCAAGTCGCCCAGAAGTCGATCAAGACTACCTTCCCGCGCAGCTTGGCTAGATCGACTTCGCGGCCATCGAAGGCGGTGAATTTAAGGTCGAGCGTTTCGCCAGGTTTCACCGAGTCCGGCGCGGGCGGCGTGCTTCGCGAAATCGGCGGGGTCGCGGAGTCGTTGCGGACGCCTTGCCAGACGGCGCGGATCGGCAACGATGCCTGGACGACGATCTCCTGGGTCGCGGCGTCGATCATCTCAACGCGCACCTCATCGACTTCGGTTGGGCGTTGAAATTGGAACCACCCCTCAACACTGCCGCTACCGCTCGGGTACGCAGACGAGGCGTGAGCGCCATAGCCACTGGTCTTCACGCCCTTTGTGTATGGGCGGGCAAAGATCCGCACGCTGCCCGGGCCTGGATTTCGATACGCGATTGCGAGGGAGAATCTTTCGCCGGCGGCGAGCGTCGCGGGGATGGCGGGCTTCGTCGACTCGATGCGCAGCAGTCCGGCTTCCGGCGTGGTGGCGGTGGGCGTGGGCGTGGGCGCGGGCTTCGCGGGGGCGACTGGCGGCACGAGCGTCAGACTGCGAAAGGCGGCGACGGCGGGCGACAAGACAACGGTGGGGTTCTTCCACGCAGTGAAGCGATAGATCTTACTCGAGTCGGTGTAGTATTGCTCGGTTTCGCTAACGACGCAGATGCCGTTGATGCTGGATTTTGCATAAAAAATCTGCTCGGGCGGCGCCCATTTTCCATCCTTGTTAGTAAAGCGAAAAATCGCGGCGGGGATGGAATTGCCGGAGCTAATGTACACCGTCTTCGTATCCAGACCGCCGGCGGCGGTGCGCCCAAGAGCGAAGTTCCCGGCCCAGAATCCGCTCACGGTCCCGGCGGCTCGCAAGGCCGCCAGGGGCACTGGACAGAATAGCTCGGGCGGGCCCATGTCGCTGCCGTCGCGGCAGGGAATGCGATAGATTTTTCCGTCGCCGCCCGCGCCGGTGCTTTCGCTGAAATAGACATTTTCCTCATCGTCGAGCGCGACCTCGCGAAGGTAGGTGGAATGCGTGTGAAACACCTTTTCCGGCTCGCCGCGCCCGGAGACAATGATGCGCATGCCATTGATCTGATTCACGTAAAACTGGCGGCCCGACCGGGACAGGGCGAGGCCGGTGATTTCGCCGAGCGTTTGCGAATTGAAGCTGAAGAGCGGCTGCGGGTACGGCGTTTCCTTGTGCCAGGCAAATCCATCCGTATGCCGCCGCTGGAAGGGGCGCATCGGCACACTGAGGCCGAGCAACGTGCCGGGGGTGACAGTCGCCACGGCCTGCTCTGACGAGGCGGGGATTGGCTTCTCGGAAATCTGAAGGCTCAGGCCGCCGGGCGCGGTATCGACGTTGGGAAGCGATTCCGGGCGGTCGTCCGGGACGCCCGCGGGGTCGAGCTTGCGCCCGGGCGTGAGGACATACTCGTAGTATTTCGACATCTCGGCGCGCGGGTACCCTGCGTCAGTGTCGCCGGGGGCGGTCGACGTGACCGTGCCATTGAGCGAGTGGCCCCAGTAGGCGAGGCGGATTTTGTCGCCGACTTTGCGGGAGGTTTCCGCCAGTGGAATCAAGTAGGAATCGACGCGGACCTGCTTTCGTTCCGGCAGATCGGCGGTGCGAATTCCACCGCGCCCTTTGGAGTCCTCGCGTATGCCGGTGGAGCTATGGTCACCGAGCGCGACGCTGTAGTAAAAACCGCGCCGTTGGGAATTGGGATTGAGGGCATAATCGCGATCCAGATTGCGGGTGCGTTTTTCATCCGCGTCGAGATCCAGGTTCACGCCGGAACAATCGCCGACATCCCACTGCCGGCCGGCGGAGGTGGGCGCGGGATCCTTCGCTTTCCACAAGACGGCCTGGAGATAGAGATACTCTTCGTTGTTCCATACCGAAACCCGCAGGTCGGGCCGATCGCAGACAATCCTGGCTTCGGCCTGCGGAAATCCGAACAGGCCGGCCGCCGGTCCGCTGCTTATCACAGGGGCCGTTGGCGCAGTTGCGGAAGCGGCGGGCACGCTCGGCAAAGGCGGAGCATTCCGCTCGCCTGGGCGCCAGAAAATAGCGGCTCCGATGACCAGCGCCGCCGCAAGCGCGGCGAAGACGGGCCGCCGCCAACGGAGCACCGGTTTCGCCGTGGCGCTGCGCGGCGCCGCCACGCGCTTCTTCGTGCCGAGCGGCTGGGTCGCTCCGAGCTGCGTGGTGCGAATGCGATCGAGGTCCGATTTGAGATCGCCCACTTCCTGGTAGCGCCGCTCCGGATCTTGTTGCAGCGCCCTCGTCACCACTTCATCCAGGCGCGCATCCACTTCGGCTTTGGCGGAGGGTGGATCGAAAATGCCTTTTGGGCGGCGGCCGGTGAGCATCTCATAGAGCAGCACGCCGAGGGCATAGATATCGGTGCGCTGGTCAGCGACGCCGTCGCGCTGCTCGGGCGCCATGTAATCGGGCGTTCCCTTGATCAGATTCGAGGCGACCAGGGTGCCGTGCTCGTCGGTGACCGGACGCGCCAGCCCGAAGTCCGCGAGCTTCGCCCGGCCGGCGCGGGTGACCAGGATATTGGCGGGCTTGATGTCGCGATGAATCACGCCCTGGCTGTGCGCATGGCGCAGCGCTTCCGAAATCTGCATCGTAAGCTCCAGCGCCTTCGCGGGATCGATCGTGCCGTCACGAATCATCTGTGAGACGTCGGAGCCATCGACAAATTCCATGACGAAAAAGAGATGGCCCTCGCTCGTGGAGCCGGAATCGTAGATGGCGACGATGCCGGGATGCGGCAGCCGCGCGAGGGTGCGCGCTTCACGCTGGAAGCGCCCGACGAAATCCGGATCCTGCGCGTATTCGGCGGGGAGAAGCTTGATCGCGACGGGCCGCTCGAGGACGAGTTGAACGCCCTGGTAAACCGCTCCCATGCCGCCCTGACCAATGAGCCGCTCGATGCGATATTGCGGCAGCAATCGCGAGAGCGCTTCCGCGGTGGGCGGCATCCAACTAAAGCCGTAGCGGCTGCCGCTCGAACCGCGTGGAGTGGTGGAGCCGACCTCCGGGGCGGAAGGAGGCGTGGGGGTGAATGGGGGGTCTTCGGGGTTCATGGTTTAGTGGTGAAATCTTTTGCCAATACTGGCGAGGTGAGCCCTAAGGAGGTGGGACGAGAAAGACCTTTTGGGTGTACGGGTCTTTGACCTGCGTGCCTGGCGGGAAGCCGCGCACGTCGATCATGCCGGCGGCCGGAGCATACGGACTTGTGACAAAGCCGGGCTTGCCCGGAACGCGCTTCGCAACTTTCTGCTGCGCGGCAACGGGAGGGGTGGCTCGCGGTGTCGTAGGCGGCGGCGTTGCCGATTTCGGGGTTGGCGCCGGCGTGGGGGTTGCTTTGGGAGTAGGCGACGGCGCCGGTGTCGGCTTGGGTGTGGGCGCTGGCGTTGGAGGCGGGGTCGCAGCGGGCGCTGGCGCTGGCGCAGGTTTGGGCGCGGGCAATGGCGTTGGTTTGGGCGGCGGCGTTGGCGTACTAATCGGGATGGGCGTAGGGGCGCCGCCGATGATCACGCGGGGAGTCGCCACTGGCGAGGAGGCCGGCAATCCGTCCAGATCCATTACGCAGCGAAATCCGAATTCAGGGCTGCGGCCGCCGGGCGCGTACGCATAGCGGCAGGAGGAGAGGAGAAATGTTTTTCCATACCCCTTCCAGCCGCCGCCACGCATGGTTCTCTTTTGCTGCGTCTCGTCGAACCAATCGACGCACCATTCCAGCGTGTTGCCGATCAAGTCGTAGAAACCGAGTTTGTTCGGCGGGAAGCTCATTACCGGAGCGGTGGTGGCGAAGCCATCGGTGTAGCCGGCGATGGCGCCCTGGCCGGGGAAGGTCTGCGCCGTGGTGGCGTCCGCGAAGTTGCCGGAACCGGCGGGCGGCGGCCAGCGCGCGCCCCACGGGAACACGCTCTCCACCTTCTGGTTCAGCTTCGAGGGAGTGGCGTTTTCGGGCTCCAAAGTGTCGATTCCCACCGCCACGCTCCATTCACGATCGGTGGGGAGCCGATAGCGCCGCCCTTCCCGGGCGCTTAGCCATGCGCAGAAGGCGGTGACTTCGTTCCACGTAACATTGACCACGGGATAATCGTCTTTTTCGCTGACGGGCGTGCCGAGCACCTGCACGTTTTTCCAGGCGCCATTCACGTCGGCATTTTCCGCGGCGAAGGCGGCGTAGTCGGCCCTGCGCGTCTCGTGAATGCACATCAGCGCGCGCCGGCCGGGCAGAGGGACGAATTTCATTCCGAGACGGTTCACGAACGGCTCCGCCGCAACCGGCTTGGCGACAATCGCCGTTTGTCGCCGGCTGACTTTTGGCCAAATGGCGAAGCCGGCGATTCCGATGAGCAGAGCTGCGAGCAGAGCGAACGCGGCTTGGGAGCCAAATCGAAAGCTCGACGGCGGTTTGGTTTTCTCGCCCGGATTCGGAGGCGATTTGCCGATCCACTCCACTTCCTGTTTCAGCTCAAGCACCTGTTGGTGGCGCCGAGCCGGCTCGTGCCGCATGGCCTTCGTCACTACTTCATCGAAGCGCGCATCCACCGGAACCCGCGCCGACATCGGCTCGAAGACGCCCTCGGGCCGGCGGCGGGTGATCATTTCATAAAACAAAACGCCGAGGGCGAAAATGTCGGACCGATGATCGGACCGGCCCTCGCGCTGCTCCGGCGCCATGTAGGCGGGGGTGCCGAGGAAGACGCCGGAGATGGTGAGGGCGGCGTGGTCTTCGCTCATCGGCCGGGCCAGGCCGAAGTCCGCCAGTTTGGCCCGCCCATCCTTCGTCACGAGGATATTGGCCGGCTTGATGTCGCGATGGACGACGCCCTGCTGGTGCGCGTAATCGAGCGCATCGCAAATCTGGCAGAGCAGGTCACTCGCCTGCGCCGGGTGGAGCCCCGGCCCGCGCAGGATGCGCTGGAGATCGGCGCCATCGACGTACTCCATGACGATATAGAGGTGCCCGTCGTTCGTCTGGCCGAAGCCGTAGATGGCGACGATGCCGGGGTGCTGAAGCCTGGCGAGCACGCGCGCCTCCCGCTGAAAACGCGCGACGAACTCGGCACTGCCGGAAAACTCGCCCGGGAGAATCTTGATGGCCACGGGCCGATGGAGCGATTCCTGGACTCCGCGATAGACGGCGCCCATGCCGCCGCGGCCGAGCAGCCCTTCGATGCGGTATTGCGGCAGTTGCGCGCTGAGTTGCTCCGGCGTGGGCGGCTGCCAGCGGCCCTCGTGCCGCGCGGGTTGTGCGGCGGCTGCTGGCGGCTCCTCGAGCCCACTCTCCGAAGGCGGCACCTCCTCAGGCGTGGGCGGGTCTGCTAGCGTTGGTGGGCCCTGCACGGTCAGGTCGCTGTCGCTCATGTGGCGGGAGGAAGAAGGCCCGCCACTGTGAGGGACAAGCGGTCGCAAGGCGACTGAATTTGTTTCCTTGTAGCCGACTTCGAGATGTGCATCGCGTGGCCTTTGCGTCGTCCAGCACCCCGGCTCCCAGGAATTCCATCGGGCCGCCACCGGAGCCACAACACGCAGCGATGCGAAAAGGTGGCTAGGGAGGGAATTGAACCCCCGACACGAGGATTTTCAGTCCTCTGCTCTACCAACTGAGCTACCTAGCCAGTGCGGGAAGGGTGGGTAATTTGCACGCTGGGTCTGGGGTGGCAAGCGGTTTTCTCCGTGGAAGACGGGTTAAATTGAGCAGCCCTGGAGGGGGGCATTTTTTTCTCGCCGTGCGGGCGCGGGGGCGCAAGCATGCCGATCGCCCGGCGCTGGGTGGCCGGTTGGCAGGTTCCTCCAAGACCTGAGCTGCGGTTCGAGGGAACTGATGTGCGTGAGGGATTGAGGAGGCGGCTTGCGGCCATCAACCGAATCCCCCCGCTCCAATGTCCAACGATTCTTCGTCGCCGTCATCGAATTGCTCTCCCGGAGCCCTGGCCTGTTCGAAGCACCTCGCGAACATGACTTCCGATGGGGTCATGCTGGCAGGGTATATTTCCCGCTATAACATCGAGTTTGCCGATCGGGAAAAGGCGATCGAGACGGTGGTTTGTGCGCAGGAGTGGCTGGATAACGGGGAGCTCAAAGGTGACAAGGCCACCCAGTTCTTTTTAGCTTATAGCCAGTTGGCGGGAGCGATCAAACCGGCGAGTGTCTCATCCCTGCGGGACTCGCTGGATATTCGGGACCCTGAAGGAAGGCTCCTGCGCTCGTCGCGGGCCCGGCTTGCGTGTATCCGCTGGAGCCTTTTTGGGGCTTTCATCCTGATCGGGCTCGTCGTCTTGCACACCTACTGGCTCGCGGGGCGGACGCTTTTGGATATGAAGCTCGTGGCTGGCGTCTCCCAGGTGCCGCCACAAGAGAAAGTGCTTCCGCCGGCCACGCCGGCACCCGTGCAGAAACCGGCTGCCGAAGGAGCGGCCAGTACGTAAACGCCGGTGGTTGCATCATCCGATGAAAAGACGGCCGCGCAGCCGCTGACCCGGCGGGAATTGCAAGAAGCGATGCAGGACTTGCAGCAGAATCGGTTTCGAATTGCGGCTGGAGATTACGCTTTGGAGGTCGGGGATCTTCTGAAAGCCAGGAATGTGCTGCTCGTGCGCTGGAGCGACTTTACGGATTGGGTGGTGGACAGCGTAAAGGACCCGAAAGCGCAGGCTGGCCTGGAGGAGGCGCAGACCAAGGTAAAAGAAAACGAGGACCGCTATCTCCTGGCGGCGATCACGAAGCTGGAATTGCTCTACTTCGATTGGCTCCCCCTCGTCTATGGCCTCCTGGGCGCCATGGCGTTTTTGCTGCGCTCGCTGGCTCGCAATGCCCGAGAGCGGCTGTATCGGATCGAAGACACGGTGGCGAACGTGGCGCATCTTTGCCTCGGGGCTTTTGCGGGCCTGGCGATCGGCTGGTTTTGGAAGGGGAGCGGCGGGAGCGATAACGAAATGGCGCTCTCGCCTTTTGCAGTCGCCTTCGTGGCGGGCTACAGCATCGACCTGGTCTTCACGCTGATGGATCGAATCGTGAATACCTTTTCCGGGCGTCCGGAGCAGACTGACAAACCGAAATAGCGGCCTGGCCCAAAGTCCGGGGTGGCGATTCCGCGCCAATGGCGGAAGTTGACAGCCCCGTATGCCCCATTTCGAGCTGAGCCCTGTGGAAACGCGCATCCTCGGCTGCCTCCTGGAGAAGGAGCGGCTGACGCCGGAGAATTATCCGCTGTCGCTGAACAGCCTGGCGGCGGCTTGCAACCAGAGCACGAACCGCGAGCCGGTGACGTCGTTCGACGAGCGGACGGTGGAGGCGGGGATCACGAATTTGCGCCAGGAAAAGCTGGCGACGATGATCCATTCGGCCGGGGCGCGCGTGCAGAAGTACCGGCACAATCTGCCGGATCATTACGAGCTGAAGCCGAAGGAGGTGGCGCTGCTGTGCACGCTGATGCTGCGGGGTCCGCAGACGCCGGGCGAGCTGCGCGGGCGGTCGGAGCGGTTTTTCAATTTCGCGAGCCTCGAGGAGGTGGAGGCGACGCTGGGCGAGCTGGCGGGCGGGGACGATCCGCTAGTGCGATTGCTGCCGGCGCAGCCGGGGCAGAAGGAGCGGCGTTACGTGCAACTGCTTTCGGGGGAGCCAACGGCGGAGGTTTTGAGCCCGGCGGTTTCCGCGGACGCTGGCATCTCGCGCGGCGCGCGGCTGGAGGCGCTGGAGAGCGAAGTGGCGGCGTTGCGCGCGGAGGTGCAGCAGTTGCGAGAGCAGTTCACCGCGTTCCAGAAGCAGTTTGAGTAGCCGCGGCGGCGCTAACGTACGGCGGTGGAATTGGTGTGATGGACGATCTTCCGACGCCCCTCCGGGGCGGACGCGCTTTCTTGTGAAAACCGGTGGCTGACGCCACCGGCTAAACTCCCAATGGCCCTCCGGGCCAGCATCGAATGTTACGCTGAGCGCGGAGCGCTACACTAACGCATGCGGAAGCGGGGACGGTTGGGCTCGTCGGCGACGGGGAGCGGCACGTCGTTGATGTCGAGCACGCGCTCGTCCGTGGGCGGGGGAGCGCTGCGCCGGGCGCGTCCGCCGGGGGTGCGGGGCTTGTTTGCCGTGACGAGGCGGGGCTCGGGTTTTATCGGTTTCAGGTCGTCGGCGGGGACGTAGCCGAGCAGGCCGTTTGACGAGACGCGGCAGTAGCCGAATTCGCGCTTCAAGATGGTGACCCGCTGGCCGCGCGTGAGCATTATGTCCGGGCCCTGGTTTTGCATCGGGCCGAAGCGGAAGAAGGGGGTGGCACTCGCGACTACTTCGTATTGGCCGGTGGGCACATCTCCCGTGCCCGTGCCCGCGCAGCCGGCGAAGGCGCCCGCGCCGAGCAGGGCGAGCAGCAGCCGGGCGGCGGCTGAGCGTGAGCGGAGGAGTCGCATGAGGCTGGAGGTTAAGGCGAACTGGGGGGAATGCGAAAAGAAATGGGGCGCCCGTCGGTTGGTGTTCTGAAAACTGAACACTTTCTATTGCCACCCCCGCACGGCTCTCAACAATACGCGCATGCATCCCTCCCGCCGCACTTTCCTTCGCAGCTCCGTCCTGGGCCTTGGCGCGGTGGCGCTCGCACGCTCCGCGGCCGCGGCGGAGAAGGCGGCGCCGCAGTCGTTCGTCGCGGGTAAGTCGAAATTCCGGCTCGGGACGGTGACGTACAATATCGCGAAGGATTGGGACATCGCGACGATCATCAAGAATTGCACGGAGGCGAAGTTTGAAGGGGTGGAGCTGCGCACGACGCACAAGCACGGCGTGGAGGTGAGCCTGAGCAAGGAGCAGCGCGCGGAGGTGAAGGCGCGCTTCGCCGATTCGCCGGTGCGGCTCTGGAGCCTCGGCAGTGCGTTCGATTTCCACACGACTGACCAGGCGAAGCTGCGCAAGGATCTCGAGGCGACGAAGGAGTACCTCACGCTGGCGCACGAGGTCGGCGCGACCGGCGTGAAGGTGCGGCCGAACGGGCTGCCGAAAGAGGTGCCGGAGGAGAAAACGCTGGAGCAGATCGGGCGTTCGCTGCGCGAGCTGGGCGAATTCGCGGCGCCGCTGGGGCAGCAAATTCGCGTGGAGGTTCACGGGGCCGGCACGTCGAATCTGCGCCGCTGCAAGAAGATGATGGATATCGCCGCGCACCCGCAGGTGGGCCTGTGCTGGAACTCGAACCAGACCGATCTCGACGATGGCGGCTTCGAGGAAAACTTCGATTTGGTGAAGGACAAAATTTTCACGGTCCACCTGCGCGATCTCTACCTGGACGAGTATCCTTTCCGAAAGCTCTTCGCGAAGCTGAACGAGATCGGTTTCAGCGGATTCACGTTCGCGGAAATTCCGGACAGCCCCGATCCGGTGCGCGTGATGAAATACTTCCGCGGGCTGTGGCTGGCGTACCAGAACCTGCTTTGATCGCTCATGAGCGAGAGCATTGCAGAACTGACGGAGAGGATTCGCGCGTTTCGCGATGCGCGGGATTGGGCGCAATATCACACGCCGAAGGAGATGGCGGTGGCGATTGCGGCGGAGGCGGGGGAGCTGCTGCAGCATTTTGTGTGGCAGAACGCGGAGCAATCCGGGCGGCGCGCGGAGGATCGGCGGGAGGCGATCGCCGACGAGATGGCGGATGTGGCGATCCTGCTGTTCGAGTTTGCCGATAATCTCGGAGTCGACCTCGCCGCGGCGATGCGGGCGAAGCTGGAGCGCAACGAGCAGCGCTACCCGGTGGAAAAAGCGCGCGGCTCGAACCGCAAATACAACGAGCTGTGAGCGACGCTCCGCCGCCGGAGGCCGCGCCGGGCCCGCATCGGCGGCGTCCGCGCTACGCGGGGAAAAATCCGCGGCGCTTCGAGGAGAAGTACAAGGAGCGGCGCGCGGAGCAGTTTCCGGAGACGGTGGCCAAAGTGCTGGCGGCGGGGAAGACGCCGGCGGGTACGCACCGTCCGATCATGGTGGCGGAAATCCTGGAGGTGTTGCATCCGCAGCCGGGCGAGGCGGGGGCGGATTGCACGCTCGGCTATGGCGGACATGCGCTGGAGCTGTTGCGCGCGGTGCAGCCGAGCGGGCGCTTGATCGGTTTGGATGTGGACCCGATCGAGCTGCCGAAAACGGAAGCGCGCGTGCGGGCGCTCGGGTTTGGGCCGGAGACATTCGTGGCGCAGCGCGGGAATTACGCGGGGCTGCTCAAGGTTCTGGACGGTGCGACAGTCGATTTCGTGCTCGCGGACCTGGGAGTCTCGTCGATGCAGATCGATGATCCGGCGCGCGGGTTTTCGGTGAAAGGAGACGGGCCGCTGGATATGCGGATGAACCCGGAGCGCGGGCAATCGGCGGCGGTGCTGTTGCGGAAGATTGCGCCGCCGCGGCTGGCTGAGCTGTTGGCGGAGAATGCGGATGAGCCGCATGCGGAGGCGCTGGCGACGGCGCTTGCCGGGGGTACTTTTGAAACGACGGCGCAGCTTCGGACGGCGGTCGAGCGCACGCTCTCCGCGCAGCCAGCGGAGGCGCGGGAGCTCAGCGTGCGCCGGGTTTTTCAGGCGCTGCGCATTGCGGTGAACGATGAATTTTCTGCGCTGGAGACTTTCTTGCGGCAGCTTCCGCTGTGCCTCGCGCCCGGCGGAAGGGTGGCGATCCTGACGTTTCATTCAGGAGAGGATCGGCGCGTGAAGAAGGCATTCGAGGAGCAGTTGCGGCGCGGGGAGTACGCGGAGATCGCGCGCGAGGTGGTGCGGCCGAGCGCGTCGGAGCGGCAGGGGAATTTGCGGGCGGGGGCGGCGAAGTTGCGGTGGGCGAGGAGGGGGAAGTAAGTCAGTAAGTCAGTAAGTTGGTGACTGACTTACTGACTCACTGACTCACTACCGCTCGTCACTCCCGGTGGTACGGCAGGCCGGCTTTGATGGTGTAGGCGCGGTAGAGTTGCTCGAGGGCGATGAGGAGGGCCAGCTCGTGCTGGAGGGTGAGGCGGCTGAGGGACCAGAGCCAGGCGGCGCTGGTGCGCAGGGTTGGGGAGTGGCCGTCGGCGCCGCCGATGAGGAGGGCGAGGCCCTTGGTGCGGGATTGCTCCCAGGTAGCGATGCGGCCGGCGAGGACGCGGCTGGTGATTTGCTCGCCGCGTTCGTCGAGGACGATGCGGTGGAAACCTTCCGAGCGGGCGAGGAGGGCGGCGCTCTCGGTGTCGGCACTGCCGGCCTTGAGGTACTCGATCCTTGCGGGAGTGAAGGGCTGGAGACGGTGCAGGTATTCGTCGATGCCGGCGCGGGCGAAGGGGAGCTTCGGTTTGCCGATGGCGAAAATCTGCCAGTGCATCGCGCGATGGCCTAGCGGCGGCGGCGCTTCTGCGGTTGCTGCTGCTGCTGCTGCGGTTGGGCAGCGCGGGGTTGCTGTGGGTTTTGTGGGCGGCGCCTTTGCTGCTGCGGTGGTCTTTGCGAGGCTCCTCGCGGCGCGGGCTTTTGGTCACCTCGTTTGGGCCCGGAGGATTCCCGCTCGCCTCGGCGAGCTTGCGGCGCTTGGCGGTGCTTTCCGCGATCCTGGCGCGGGTGCTCGGGGCGGGGGCGCCCCTGCTCCTTGAAGCGCGGCGCGGTTTTTCGCGGCGACTCGAGGGTGCCCACGGGCGCGAAATCGACCTGGCGTTTGATGGGATCGACCCGCTCGACGATGACCGAGATCATGTCGCCGAGCGCGTAGCGGCGCTGCGTGCGGCGGCCGGTGAAGGCCATGCGCACGGAATCGAAAATGTAGAAATCATCGGGCAGCGCGGTGACGTGGATGAGCCCGGTCATGAGCACATCGGGCAGCTCGACGATGAGGCCGAAGGCGCGCACCTCGATGACGATCGCGCGGTATTCGTCGGGCTTCTTCGAGGCGAGCTGGCGCTGGAAGTACTCGATCTTCTTGAGCTGGACGGAGTCTTTCTCCGCATCGGCGGAAACGCGCTCAGTGGCGGAGATGTGCTCCGCGATGGACTTGAGCTCGCCCATGCTGGCCCCGGTGACGGGGCGCCGCGGGCGGTGGCCGGGCGGCGGCGCGACGAGCGAGACCGCGCGCTCGACTCCGCGGTGCACGAGCAGATCGGCGTAGCGGCGAATGGGGCTGGTGAAGTGCGTGTAGTTCACCTTCGCGAGGCCGTAGTGGCCGAGCGGGTCGACACCGTACGCGGCGCGCTTGAGGCTCTTGAGGAATTGCAGCTTGAGCGCGTATTCCTCCGGCAAGCCCTTGATATCCTTGAGCACGCGCTGGACTTCGCGGCGCTGGGTGAGATCGCCCGCTTTCACACCGAAGACGCGCACGTTCTCGCGGAAATCGGCGAGGCGCTCGGGGTCGGGGTCCTCGTGGACGCGGTAGACGGCGGGCACCGAGCGCTGCTTCAGCTCGAGCGCGACCGCCTCATTGGCGGCGAGCATGTATTCCTCGATGAGCTGATGCGAAATATCGTTGAGCTGTTTTTCGAGGCGCACGGCTTTGCCCTCCGCATCGAGCCAGATTTTCACCTCGGGGAAATCGAGGTCGAGCGAGCCGTTTTCGAAACGGTTTTTGCGCAGGATCGCGGCGAGGTCCCACGCGGCGCGCACGGCATCGGCCACCGCGGGATTGATCGCGACGGGCGGCCCTTCGGCGAAAGTGGCGACGCCGCGGGTCTCGCGCTCCATGGAGGGCGGCAGCGGCGGCACCACGTTTTGCCCCTCAAGGATCGCAAGCGCCTGCCGGTAGCTGAGCCGGGCGGCGCTGCGGATGACCGTTTTGCCGAAGCGCGCCGCTTTCACATGGCCCGCGCGGTTGATTTCGAGGAACGCGGAAAAAGCGAGCCGCTCGACGCCGGGCTTGAGCGAGCAGATGCCATTGCTGAGCCGCTCGGGCAGCATCGGGATGACGCGATCGACGAGGTAGGTGGAATTGCCGCGCCGGTGCGCCTCGCGATCGAGCGCGGTGCCGGGCTGCACGTAGTGCGAGACATCGGCGATGTGAATGCCGACGTGCCAGCCGGTGACTTCGCCGCGCCGGTCCTTAATCTGGCGGAGGTGGATGGCGTCGTCGAAATCGCGCGCGTCATCCGGATCGATGGTGAAGATCAGCTCGTCACGCAGGTCCTCGCGGCGCTCGATTTCCTCGGGATGGACCGACTCGGAAATGCCTTCGGCCTCGCGAACCACCTCCTCTGGAAACTCGGTCTGCAGGCCGTACTTGCGCACGATCGAGAGCATGTCGATGCCGGGCGCATCGGCCGGGCCGAGCACCTCGACGATCTCGCCCTCGGGGCTTTCGCGCGGGTCTTCCCACGGCGCAAGCTCGACCACCACCTTGTCGCCCGGCCGCGGGATTTGCGGCAGCGCCGTCTCGCCCGGCTTCACGTAGACGTGGTGGCGAAAGCGCGGATCGTCCGGCACCACGTGGAGAAGCTGCCGCGGGCTTTGCTGGAGCAGGCCGACCACGCGGTGCGTCCCGCGGTGCAGGACGCGGATGACCTGCCCGCTCAGGCGATCATCGCCGCCGCGCCGGCCGCGGCCATCGGTATTGAGCCGGGCGAGCACCTTGTCGCCGTGCATGGCGGTGCCGAGGTTTTCGGCGAAGATGGAGATATCGCGCTGCTCCTTATCCTCGGGGAGCAGGTGGGCGTGGCCATTGCGGTGCACCTCGATCGTGCCGGCGATGAGATCGGCCTCTTTCGGCAGGATGTAGTAATCCTTGCGAATGCGGGCGACGCGACCGCTCTCCTCCAACCCGCGCAAGGCGTCGCTCACTTCGCGCCGTTCGGAGCTGGAAATCTGAAGGGCCTTGGAGATGCCCACTTTCTCAAGCGGCTGGTAATCGGGTTGCCGCAGCAGGGCGAGGATGCGTTCGGGCAACGATTCGGCGGCGTCGGGCTGGGGGGACCGTTCGCGATGGCGCCCGGGGGGAGATTTGGAATGACGGGGCATTTGTACGGAAACGGCTGCCGAAGCAGGAAAGAGTGTGGCTTTGTGGAAAGCGAGGGCGAAGCGCCTCGTGCGGGCGCCGCTCAAAAACGCTGACGAACACCATCGCCGGGCCCGGCGGCCACCCTCTGCCTGGAGTGAGGATCGGCCCTGATCAGCCGGCGAGCGCGGCGCCGCGATCGGGGAAAATGCGGAAGACCTGATCCAGCCGCGCGATGTCGAAGATCGTCCGCACGCTGGGCCGCAGCCCGCAGAGCGCGAATTTGCCGCCGTAAGCCTGCACCCGCTGCATGGCTTCGATGAAAAGGGCGAGGCCTGAGCTGTCGATGTAGGAGACGCCGTCCAAATCCACCAGGATTTGCGGCAGCTTCGCGGTGATCAGCGGCTGCAGCTTCTCCTTGATCTGGGGAGATTCGTGGAGGTCGATTTCGCCATCAAGGGCGAGAATGCCCGGTTCGGGTGTGGTAACGTTGGCCATGGCGTGTGGTAGCTTATCCGCCTCCAGCATGCCCGCCGGATGCCTGTATCGCAAATTGAAACCGCCATGGGGTCGCGATTGTTCGATTATTGCATTGAAGTTCGCCGCGCAGGCAACGCACCGTGAGTCCGCCTTTCCCAAAAACCCGATGAACCGCGCGTCCGGCCCGTCCGGCCGTGGTGTCACAATCGATAAACAGCCCGAATGCCCACCTTGCGAGTCCGACTCCTCAGCTTCCTCCTGCTCGTGGCCGTGCCGGCGACGCAGGCCGACGAGCAATTGCGCGCCGCCCAGGAAGAGCTCCGCCGGCGCAACATCTACTTTGGCGAGATCGATGGCCGTGAAACCAAAGAGCTCGGCGAGGCGATGAGGCGTTACCAAAAGCGCAAAGGCTTCACCGCCACGGGCCGTCCTGATACCGGCACGCTGCGCTCCCTCGGCCTGCTCGGGCGGGACCCGGATGCCCCCAAGCCGAAGGAGCTCCCGCTGCCGGACGAGCCGGTGCTGAAGAGCGATGTGAAAATTCTGCCGGCGGCCGAGGCGAAAGCGCTTTCGCGCGAGACCGGAGTGGCGCTGGCCGCGCTGGGGCCGGTGGCGGAAAAGACTTCCACGTCTTCGCGCAGCCGGGAAGCGAGCAAACCCGAGCGGCTCGCGCCCGCGCCAGAGACGCGCGGAACGAAGCTTCGCACCACCGCCGGCACCACGGTGGCCCAGCGGCTCGATCCGGCCAATCTCGCGCCACTGGTGCGCGGCTACCTCAAGGCCTCGAGCGGCAACGATGTGCGCGAGGAAATCCGCTACCTGGCGGACAAAGTCGATTACCTCGGCCACGGCCTCATGGATCGGCGCGTGGTCGAGCGCACCCTGCGCAGCTACTACCAGCGCTGGCCCGACCACTCCTACAGCCTGGCCGGACCCATTCAGTACCGGCGGGATGCCGGCCGCGGGCAGGTCGTCGCGATTTGCACGGTGAAATTCGAGCTCGGGCGCGGCCGGACCAAGGCGAAGGGCATCGCGCAGAATCGGATCGTCTTCGACGCCGCCACCACGGACCCGCGCATCGTGAGCATCAAGGAACAGCGGGTGCGCCAGTAAGGGCCGCCGCCTTGGCGCTCGCTTTCACGGGAAAACCCGCTTAACCTCGGCGACCCGTCACCGCCGTCGCGGAACCGGCGCCCCCGCCGCATCCGAAGCTTCATGAAAGGCGCCGGCCGCTTCCCCCGATGAAAGTTCAAACGAAGGTCTTGCTGCTCTTGTTGCTGGTGACAGCGACGTTCGTGGGCGCACTCTTCGCTTTCCGGTACACGGAGCACCGGAAGTTCCGGAACCTCGCCCGGCAGCGCGCCGAGGAGCGAGACCTGAATTTCTCGAAATTCCTCGAGGAGCGCGGCGACCGGCTGAAGGTGCTCGTGGAAGATTCGAGCATCTGGGACGACATGGTGATGGCGCTGAAAAAGGCGGACCAGGCGTGGGCCGAGGCGCAAGTACGCGAGGAGACGCTGACCACGTACGGGGTGAATGCCGTTTGGGTCTATCGCCCGGATCGCACGCTCTTCTACTCGCTGAATAACCGGTACGCGGACAACCTGCGCGAGCTGCCGGTGCCGCCGGAGGCTTTCCAAAAGCTCTTCGACAAGGAGAAGACCTGCCATTTTTTCGTGCAGGTGCCGCAGGGCTGGATGGAGATCCGCGGCGCGACCATCCACCCATCCAACGATCGTTTTCGCGAGACGACGCCGCAGGGCTACTTTTTCGCCGGACAGGTCTGGATCACCGATTACCTGCACCGGATGGCGCAGTTCACCGAATACTCGCTGCACATCGCGCCGGTCAGCGAATCGGGGCCGCCGCCGGTGAGCGAAGAGGAGGCGGGGCGCATCCGCTTTTCTCGCATGGTGGCCGGCTGGGACGGCGAGCCGGTGGCGCGCATCCTTGCGGAGCACGATTCGCCGCTCATCCGCGAGCTGAACCTCTCGAGCGAAAGGCTCATGCGCTCGCTGCTGCTCTTTGCGGGGCTGCTGGTGGTGGTGCTCGGCGGCGCGATGCTGGTATGGCTCCGGCGCCCGCTCATGTTGCTCGCGCGCAGCCTGGAGCATGCGAACTACGGCGAACTCGTCAAGCTGCGCCAGCGCCCGGATGAGTTTGGCATGCTCGCCAGGCGCATGATCGCCTTTCGCAAAACCGAGGAGCAGCTCCATGTGGCCGAAGATCAACTGCGGCACGCGCAAAAGCTCGAGGCGGTTGGGCGCCTGGCGGGCGGGGTCGCGCACGATTTCAACAACCTGCTCACCGCGATCATCGGCTACTCGCAGTTGCTCGAGCGCAAGCTGGCGTCGGACCCGGTGGCGTTGGAGCAAATCCGGCTGGTTTTCCGCGCCGGCGAGCAGGCGGCGGGACTGACGCGGCAGCTCCTCGCCTTTTCGCCGCAAGCAGATGCTGGAGCCGAAGGTGATCGATCTCAATGCGCTGGTGCGCGAAGTGAAGAAGCTCCTCCAGCGCGTGATCGGCGAGCACATCGAGGTGATCATCCAGACCGATGCCGCAGACGCGCGCGTGCTCGCCGACCCCGGGCAGGTCGAGCAAGTGCTGCTCAATCTCGGAGTGAATGCCCGCGACGCGATGCCGAAGGGGGGCAAGCTCGTTTTCCGCACGGGCAATACGGTGATCGACGAGGACGGCGCCCGCGTCCGCGGCGGTGAGCTGGCGCCGGGCCGCTACGTTTCGCTGAGCGTGTGCGACTCCGGCTCCGGGATGGACGCCGAGACGAAGGCCCGCATTTTCGAGCCGTTTTTTACGACGAAGGGGCCGGGGCGGGGGACGGGGCTCGGACTGGCGACGGTGTATGGAATCGTGAAGCAGAGCCAGGGCGCGATCACCGTCGAGAGCGAGCCGGGCCAGGGCTGCACCTTCACGGTCGAATTGCCGCAAGTGCTGGACGCCCTAACCCCGCCCGCGCCGCCGGTCGCGCCCGTGGTGCCGGGACCGCGCACGGAAACGGTGCTGGCGGTGGAGGATGAAGAAGTGGTGCGGATGGTGATCTGCTCGGTGCTGGAGCATGCCGGCTACAAAGTGCTCTGCGCCGGCAAGCCCGAGGAAGCGCTGAGGCTCGCCGAGCAAAACGGCGGCGCGATCAATCTGCTGCTCACCGATGTGGTGATGCCCGGGATGAGCGGGCCGGCGCTCGCGAAGCGGGTCGTGGGGATGTTTCCCTCGATCAAGGTGCTCTACGTCTCCGGCTACTCCGAGCGCGACATGCACGAGCAAGGGGTCACCGATGGCGAGATCGAGGTGCTGCAAAAGCCCTTTACGCACGAGACGCTCGTGCACCGCGTGCGCGAAGTGCTGGGTGACGGTGCGGGAATCGCGGTTTCGTGAAGGCAGTGTTTGCCTTGCCGGGCGGGCGCAGAGGTGAGTACGCATGAGGCCGCGTTCACCTCATGAAGAAAAACCACCTGCCCCGCTACGCGCTGCTCGCCGCCCTCGCCTTCACTTCGTGCGAAGCCTTGCCGCCGGAACCGCCGCACCATGCCTCGCGCCAAATCCACCGGCGCGCAGGAACGACGCCCTCCGCGCAGCACCGCCGGAATCCGCGCCCGCACGCGGCTTCGCCGTACCCGACGGCGAAGCGCGGCAAAGGAGGCTACGCCATCAGCCCGTACACCGGGGCGAACATCAACGTGCGCGGGATTCCGCCGGGCGCGAAGGTGCTGGACCCGTCGGCGCACCGGGTTTTCATCAATCCGTAACCTACTTCGACTGGTCCTTGCCGTCGGTGAGCCACTCGAGATTGCAGCGGGCGACGGTGAGGCGCTCGCCGGCGAAGCCGAGCTTCGCGCCGCGGCCGTAGAAGCAGAGGATCGTGCCGCTCTTGGTGACGGCGAGATCGCTGTAGGCGCTGTAGCCGGGCTCGACGGGCTTGGTCACGGGCCAGGTTTTGCCTTCGTCGTAGCTGAGCTTGACGGAGACATTTTTGCGGTCGCGGTTTTTGCCCGGCTCCTCCTTGCCGTCGGCGCGGGTTGAGGTTGTCGGGGTTGGAGAAGAGGATGCGATTTTTGCCGCCGTCCGCCGCGAGGGAGTAGCGGACGATGCCGCCCATGCAGATCGGCTCGAGCAGATCGCGTCGTCGAATTTCGGCGTGCTCCAGCCGGTGGCGCCGTCCTTGCTGGTGGTGACGAGGCGGCGGTGCGCCTTGGATTCGTTGCGGACGTTGAGCATCACGCGGCCGTCGGCGAGCTCGATGGCGACGGTTTCGTTGGGGTTGATCCACTCCTCGGTGTAGGGGACGGCGATCTCGCCGGCCTGCCAGGTCTTGCCGGCATCGTCGCTGTAGATCGGTCGCGGTGACGCTGAGGGCCGGTGCGCGTTGCCGCCGGTGCCGGTGGAAAGCCAGACCGGGACGATGAGCCGGCCGGTGCGAAGCTGGATGCCGTGATTGGGGCCGGTCGCGAGCACCTTCCAATCGTAAGCGGGACGGAACTTCTCGAAGGTGGCGGTGATCTCGACGGGCGCGCTCCAGGTGACGCCGTCGTCGGTGCTGCGCGTGTAGAAGCAGCGCATGTATTCGAGGCAGAAGAGCATGTGCACCGTGCCGTCGCGATCGGCGATGAGGACGGGATTGTTGTAGGTCACGTCCGCGGGGTTCACGTTTTTGATCGCGAGGGCGAACGGGTTTTTCGTCTTCGGGCCCGGCGACTTCGGCGAGCTTCTGCGGCTCGCTCCAGGTTTTGCCGTCGTCGGTCGAGCGGCGGAGGAGGAGATCGATATCGCTCCCAATCGCCACCCCTCTGCCGGGCCTCGCACCACGCGAGCACGGTGCCCTTTCGCGGTCACGACGATGCCGGGGATGTGGTAAACGTTGTAGCCGCTGCCGGCGACGCTGAAGAGATCGAGCTTCTCGAGAAAGGGTTCGGCGGCGCGGAGGGAAGGGGAGGAAAGCGCGGCCACGCAGGCCATCGCGAAAGTGAGGAGCGAGTGTTTCATGATGCGGGAGGAACGGGAGTGGGCTCGTTATGCGCTTTTTTTGCGGAAAAGGGGAATCGGAAGGCGTGGCGGGAAATCGATGCCGAGGCGGGTAAGCAAAGTTTCGGTGAGGAAAAGCACGAGGAGCGCGATGAGCAGGTGCGGGCGAAGGCCGCGAAACTCCTGCCGGCGCGGGGTTTCCCACACGGTGCTGAGATCGAGCCGCTCCTGCCCGCCGGAGCCGCGGGAGAGCGCCTGAAGCTCCTGCAGGCGCGCGGGATCGGAGGTCCATTCCACGCTGCTGCCGGCGACGATGGGGCCGAAGGGAAGCGTGTGCGGGCCGGCCTGGATGGCGCCGCGCACCCATACTTCCGGCTGCAGCGCGGCGGTGGCGGAGTAGTGGCCGGGCTCTTCGCGCTCCCAAGTGAGCTCGCGGGCGCGGCCTGCGGCGCCTTCGCCGAGCACGATGCGCGGCGGGGTGTCGGCGAACGCTTTCTGCCAGGAGGCATCGTGAAAGAGATCGAGCCGGAGCTGGGTGCCATCGAGGCGTGTTTGCAAGCCGAGGCCGGGCGGAAGCTCCTCGCTGGAGAGCCAGCGGGCGAGGGTCTGCGCGAAATCGCCGTACTGCGGCCAGCCGCGCACTTTCGCGGAAAAGTCGCCGCCCATCGGGAAAGAGACGGCGGCCACGCGGCCCGCGCCGCGCTGCCACCAGGAGACGAGCGGCGCCTTGTATTCATCGGTGCTGAGCGCGGCGGCGGTGGCTTGCGGCTTGAGGTAGCTGAGGTTGTAGCCGTCGACCGCGTTGAGCCAGGGGAGGGGAGTGGCGGCGATCTCGGCCCAGCCGGCGGCGGGGGCGAGTTTCACCGGCTCATCGAGAAAAGCGGAGCGCGCCACGGCCACGGTTTCCTGCGCGAACATGGCTGGGAGATCGGCGGCGTTCGCATTGAAAAAGATGCGGCCCTGGCCCTGCTCGGCGACTTGCTTCAAATAAGCGCCGCCCGAATCGGTCTCCGCGCCAAGCCCGATGACGCTGATGGTGATTCCCTCGGCGACCATCTGCGCGATGGCGGCGGGATCGGGCGGTTCCTGCGTAGCGTCGTTTGCATCGGCGAAGAGCACCACGTGGCGCTGGCCGACAGGCGCTTTCTGAAGCTGCGCGTGCGCGGCGCGGAGGCCGGTGGGGACGCAGATGCCGCCGCCGCCGCTGGTGATCCGCCGCACCGTATCGATGAGGGGGCCCCGGTTCGCGCGCAGCGAGGTGAGCGGCACCACTTCGTGCGGCTTGGTGTCGACCGCGAAAACGGCCACCGCATCGACCGGGCCGAGCAGCTCAATCGAGCGCGCGGCGCCTTCGTTCGCGAGATCGATTTTTTGGCGGGCGCCGTCGACGGTGGCCGACATGCTGCCGGAGCGATCGAGCACGATGGCAAGCGCGGTCGCCAGCTTGCGGTGCTCGTTGCGCAGCTCCATGGAGACGGGGAGAAGCTCGTCGATCGCGGAGCCGAAATAGCCGCCTGCGCCGAAGGAGGTTTTGCCGCCGGCCATGAGCAAGCCTCCGCCCTGCCCGCGCACGTAGAAATCGAGCGCAGCGAGAAACTCCGCCGGGAGCTGATGCGCGGGGACGTTATTCAGGATCACCGCCTTGGCGCCAGCGAGCCGGCCCGGGTGCAGCTCCGCGGGCTCGGCGCGATCGACCTGAAAGCCTTGCGCCGCGAGGACGGAGACGAGCGGGTCTTGCGCGTAGGCCGTGATGAGGAGCAGGTGCGGGCCGCCGGCGATCTCGATCCATTTTTCCGCGCGATTGTTCCCCGACCGCGCATCGTTTTCCGCGGAAAGGCGCGCGGTATAGCGATGGGCGCCGGCTTGCGCGATCCGATCGGTGAAACGCACCGAGCCGCGGCCGCGCTGCACCTGCACGCCGGCGCCGCCGAGGCGCAGGCCATCGCGCTGGACCTCGACATTTACCAAGCCATCGGGGGCGCCGGCGAGCTTCACATCGATCACGAAGGGCTCGCCAAGCTGCGCCTTGAGCGGAAGCTCGAGCCGCTCCACGCGGTAATCATCGGCGCGCGGCGGCGAGACGAGGCGGTAATCGAGCGCGACGCCCTGCCGCTGCAAGCGCTCCGAAAGGCCGGTGAGAGGCTCGGTGCTATAGCCATCGGTGATGAGGAGCAGGCGGCCGGTGCGCTCGCCGGTGAGTTGCGAAAGGGCCAACTGCAGGGCGAGGCCGGTGCGGGTCTGCTGGCGTTTCGGCGCGGGGATTTCATCCACCTCGCCGCGGACCTGCGCGATCTCGGCGTAGTCGACGTAGAAGAGCCGATCCTCCGCGGCTTTCGCGCGCTCCAGCAGCCCCTGCATTTCGGGCAGCCGCGGCGTGAGCGCATCGGCGGCGGACGCGGAAAGATCGACCACCACGCCTAGCTCGAGGCCGCGCCCCAACCGTCGCACGCGCGGCTCCAGCAGCAGCAGGCCGAGCAGAAGCACGCAGGCGAGCCGCAACGGCCGCCGCACCGGGCGCAGGTAGATCGCGAGGCCGAACAGCGCCGGAAGGACGATCAGCCATGGAAGCGAGAGGGTCATGCCGGATCGAGCGATGGACGCCGGATGGAGCCCGAACTCTCAGGCCAGGTCCAATTCGCGAACAGGGCCGCGGCGAGCAGGAGCAGCCAGACGGGGGTGAGGAAATCGGGCGTGGTATTGCGCTCGACGAGGTGGGCTTCGATGGCGGTGAGGTCTTCGATGCTGGCGGCGTCGCGGAAGTCGGCTTCGCGCGCATCGGCGAAAAACGCGGCGCCGGTGAGCAGGGCCCGCGCCTCCTGAGTGACTTGAAAGAAACCGGGGCGGGTGGGAGCGCGCAGCGGAGACGCCAGCGAGGAAGGGCCCGCCGGGGAAGAAAGCACGGGCGGCGGCAGCGAGGAGTTCGCCGTGACCGTGAGGATTTGGTTTGTCTCCACGTTGCGCGTTTCCGGGGCGACTTTCGCGGCGCGGAGGCGCTCGGCGAAACGGTGCAGGAGCAGGACGAAGGAGGGGAGCCGCGTGGCGTTCGATCCGCGCAAGTCGAAGTTGACGATCAGCAGGGTGCCCTGGCCCGTCTCGCGCAAGTAGATGAGCGGCCGCTCGCCCTGCCACAGCAGCGTTTCATCGCCAGGCTTGGCAGGTACTTGCAGGGAGCCGCGGCAGAGCAGGCCGCCCCAGCTCAAGCCCGTGGTGAGCGGATGATTCTCGGCGATGATCTCGCCGGCGAGGAGCCTGGCGTTCGTGGAAGGATCGGCCACGAAAACGATCGACATTTTTTCCGGCAGCGCCGGCCGCAGCGGATCGTACGCGGCGAGCTGCAAATCGGCGGGCGCGGGCTGGACGGCGCTGGCTTCGATGCTGGCGGCGAAACGCTGGAAGAACTCCTGGAACGGCGTCTCGGCCTGAAGTGCGAGGGAGAGCGGCTTCGGTTCCGGCAGGATCATCGGCAGACGGTCATCGATCGCAAACTCATCCGGCTCGAGCATGAGCTCGCAGGCGTTTTCGCCGGGAGGAAATTCACCGGCGAGCGTGAGGGTGTGGCCCGGCTCCAGGACGACTGTTTGCGCGGGTGATTTCTGTCCCTTCGCTTCGATCCACCATGAGCGCTGCCGGCGCTCGCGGCCGTGATTTTTCACCAGCGCTTCCCACTTGCGTCCCGCAAAGCTCGCGCCGGTGAACCCGCAGTTTTGCAGCGGCCGTCCGACCGCGAGCATGTGCACACCTTCCGGGAACGCCGTGGGGCGATCGGTGACGAAGATGAGCGAGCCGCTGCCGCGCAAGTGCGTGCGCGCGAGGGTGAGCGCCGGCAGGAAATCGTGCGCGCCCGCGTGCGGCTCCCAAGCGCCGGCCGCGGCGAGCAGGCGCGCGCGATCGGCGCCGGCATAGAGGACCGGGCGCGAGGGATCGGACTCCAGCAACTGCCACTCGGTGGTAGCGGCGAGCCGCGCCAGCCGCGCGGTGCGTTTCTCCAGCGTCTGCTCGAGCTCGGGCTTGAACGCGGCCATGGAGATCGAGCTATCGAGCACCAGCACGAGGCGCTGCACGGAATCGCGCCGCAGCCAGCGCGGCTGGGCCAGCAGCCACGCGATAAGCAGCGCCGCGAAGATTTGCAGCCAGAGCGGCACCGATTGGCGCAGCCGCTGAAACCGCCGGCCCTGCGCGCTTTCCGGCGGCAATGCTTCGAGGAGAAAGAGCGTGCTCACGGTGACGCGCCGCGATTCGCGCTGGAGGAAATGAATGGCGACGATCGCGGGGATGGCCGCGAGCGCGAGGAAGCCAAGCGGATTGGCGAAGGTGAGCATCGGTTAGTTGAGCTCGACGGCGCGCGCGGGGAGCGCCTCCGCGTGGAGCGCTTCGCGAAAGCCGGGCTCCGCCGCCACGCGAGCGAAAAGGGTGTCGTGCCGCCGGGCGCGCTCACGCCAGAGCGCGAAATGCCGCTGGTAGGCTCGGGTGTACTCATCGAGCAGCGTGGCCGAGACGCGCTGCACGCGGCGCGCCTGCGTTTCGCAATCGGTCAGCTCCAGGTTGCCGCTCCAATCGGGCGCGGCCTCCCCCGCGCAGTAGGGAGCGAGAATGAGGCCGCGGGATTTGCCGGCGCTCAGCGCCGAGAGGATTGCATCCGGCGCGCCGGGGAAAAGCAGATCGGAAAGGAGCAGCCGCATCGAGCCGGGGCGCCAGGGGACGCGCGAAACTTCGGGCGCGGCGATGGCGGGTGTGGGTGCAGGCTCGTGGGTTTCGGAAAGAAATTGTTCCAGCGTCACGGCGCGCACCACCGGGCCCGAGATGGCATACGTGCGCACCGCGGCGCCGGAGCGCCGCGCGCTTTCGACGGCGAATGCAAAAAGCTCCAACACACGCGCGGCCTTGGCCGGCTCGAAAAACATCGAAGCGCTTACATCGAGCACGAGGTCGAGCAGCGGGCTCACCTCTTCGCGGAAGAGCTTCATGATGTAGTGCCCCGTGCGCGCGTACGCGCGCCAATCGATGTAGCGCGGATCATCGCCGGGCAGATACGGGCGATGATCCTGAAAATCGATCGAGCTGCCAGAGCCCACACCCAGCCACGCGCCGGCTTGTCCGCGCCACGACCGGGTGCGGAAGGGAAGGCCGAGATGCTCGGTCATCGACTTCATGCGGAGATGAAGGCGCTGGCGCTCGGCGAGTGGAGGAAGTGTAGGCGTCGAGAGCACCGGGTTCGGTTTGGCGCCGGGTAGAGTTGGAATCAAAAGGCGAGCGAAAAGTTCCCCGTGGTGCCGTCGTAAACCAACAAACAGGACGCCAGTAAATCGCGGCCCAGCAGCCCATCGATACCCTGTGCCCGGAGATCTATCGCGACGATGGGATCGACCGCGAGAGTCAAGTGTGGCACAACCTGAACGGTTTGAAGACGAAATGAACCGGCTCAACTGCCAGAATCTTCTTCACGAGGAAAGGCGCCAGCTTGCGCTTCACGGCATATTTTCCTTCGTCAGTGAGAAGGTCGGTTTTAAGCCGCTCAAACGTCTGGAGTTCCTGTTCGAGAGGGGCCGGCATGCCTCAATGTGTTGTCATTGGGCTGTCTCTTCAAGGGTTTGCTGACGATTGGATGGGGCAGCCGAAGGCTGATGCTCCGTGCCCCTCCAGGGCCCTTTCGGGCGGGACGCACCAACCTGCCCGAGACCCGCGGGAGGGCGCTTGCCGTCGATTGGTTTCCCTCGTTGAATCGTGCGGCTTTCAACCCCTCTGCACGTGCGCATTCTGCTGGCCTTTCTCCTCCTTGCTTGCTCGGTGCAGGCCGTCACCGTCCACATTTCACCGAAAGGCAGCGATGCCGGGCCGGGCACCGCCGAGCAGCCGCTGGCGACGCTCGCCGGCGCGCGGGAGGCGATTCGCAAGCAGCGCCAGGGCGGCCGAGAGCAGGAGCCGGCACGAGTGATCGTCGGGGCAGGGGAGTATGCGCTGGCCGAGCCGGTGGTGCTGGAGCCGCAGGACTCGGCGATCACCTTTGAGGCGGCGAAAGGCGCGCGGCCGTTATTCAGCGGCGGGAAGCGGCTCTCCGGTCTTGCGGTGACGCCGGAGGGGCTCTGGCGCCTCGCGATTCCGGAGGCGCGCGAGGGGCGCTGGCCGTTTGAGCATCTGTGGGTGAATGGCCGACGCGCCACGCGCGCGCGGACGCCGAATGTGGAGTGGTTCCAGGCCGCGGCGGCGGCGACCGAGCCGGTGCCCGGAGTGAAGCTCGGCGGGCCGCTCGATCGCACGGCGCTGGCGATGCGGCCGGAAGATGTCGATTCGCTGAAGGGTCTCGCGGCTCAGGAGCTGAACGATGCGCACGCCATTGTCTACCATTCGTGGAATGTCTCGCGTCATCACATCGCTGGGCTCGATGCAAAGGGGACGCTGCAATTCACCGGGCCGGCGCGCTGGGCATTTTTTCAGATGGAGCCGTATCATCGGCTGCACTTTGAAAACTATCGCGGCGCGCTCGATGCGCCGGGCGAGTGGTTTCTCGATCGCCAGGGAGTGCTGCTCTACCAGCCGCTCCCCGGCGAAGATCCGAAGACGGCGGAGGTGATCGCGCCGGTGACGCAGCGCTGGCTGGAGCTACGCGGGGATCGCGAGCACGGGCGGCCACTGGAGGCGGTCAGCTTCAAGGGGCTGCGCTTTGCGTACACCGACTATCATCTACCGAAGGAAGGCTGGACCGATGCGCAAGCGGATGCGGGGCTCGGGGCGGCCATCGAAATCGATGGGGCGAGGGACGTGGCTTTTGAAGATTGCGAGCTCGCGCACACGGCGACTTATGCGATCTGGTTCCGGCGCGGCTGCCGCGGCGGGCGACTCGGGAGCTCGCATTTGCACGATCTCGGGGCGGGCGGGGTGAAGATCGGCGAGACGACGGCGCGCGCCGAGGAATCGCAGCGGACCGGGAACATCCAGGTGGAGAATTGCATCATCCAGGGCGGCGGGCGCTATTTTACCGGCTCGATCGGTGTTTGGATCGGCCACAGCGATGGCAATGACGTGCTGCATTGCGACATCGGGGATTTCTACTATTCAGCCATCTCGGCCGGCTGGGTGTGGGGCTTCAAGGAGAGCCTCGCGGTGCGCAACCGGATCGAGTACAATCATCTGCATCACCTCGGCTGGGGAGTGCTGAGCGACCTCGGCGCTATCTATACTTTGGGGCCCTCGCCCGGCTCCACTATTCGGCATAATCGCATCCACGATATCTCGTGCTATTCGTACGGCGGGTGGGGCATTTATCCCGATGAAGGGACGAGCGAGATGCTGATCACCGATAACCTGGTCTACCGCACGGAGTCGGCGGGATTTCACCAGCACTACGGACGCAACAACTTCGTCTCGAACAATATCTTTGCCTATGCGCGCGAGATGCAGGTGCGGCACAGCCGGGTGGAGCCGCACCTGGCCTTTGTTTTCACGGGGAATATCGTGCTCTGGAAGGAGGGCAAGCTGCTCGGGCATCTCGATGCCGGCTGGCAGGGCACGCAGGTCTATAACCTGAGAAACCTCTACTGGCGCGAGGGTGGGGGACCGGCCGATTTTGCCGGCAAATCGTTCGAGGCGTGGCAGGGTGGCGGGCAAGACCGCGAATCGCTGATCGCCGATCCGCTCTTCGTGGCGCCAGAGAAGGACGACTTCCATTTCCGGCCCGGTTCGCCGGCGGAAAAGATCGGCTTTCGGCCCTTCGATTACACGCTGGCCGGCGTGAGGGGCGACGACGCCTGGAAGAAAAAGGCCGCCGCGCGAAAATATCCGCCGATGGATTTTTCGGAGCTGAAGCTGGAGCCGGCGCCGCTGACTTTTCGCGAGGGGCTCGAGTTTGCGCGCGCCGCGGAAAAGATGGGCCCCTTCCGGTTGAATACGGGAGGGCAAACTAACTCAATCCAGATCGTCGCGGAGAATCCGAGCGAGGGGACGAAGTGCCTGAAATTGATCGATGGGCCGGAGATCAAGCCGGCGTATAACCCGCATCTGTACTGCGTGCCGCGGCATCGCCACGGCGTTACGCGGTTCGCATTCGATGTGCGCTCGGAGCCCGACCTGGTCCTGTTCCACGAATGGCGCGATGCCGCCACGCCCTATCGCACCGGACCGATGCTGCGGATCGAAAAAGGCTGGCTGCAAGCCGCCGGCCGCAAACTTTGCGAGCTGCCGCCAGCCAGCGAATGGCTGCACGTGGAAGTGGAAGCGGGCCTCGGCGAAAACGCCGATGGCACATGGAGCGTGACCTTGACCCGTCCCGGCAAGGAACCGCAGCGCTTCGATAAGCTGCCGCATACGCACGCGGCTTTTCAGACGCTGGAGTGGCTCGGCTTCACCTGTTCCGGCACGGCGCCCAGCGCGGGGTGGCTGGATGAAATGAAGCTCAGCAACGAAGTGAAGAAGTAACCGGGCACCGGAGACAGCCGCTTGCACTACACGCGTCTTCTCCTGCAGCGCAGCCTGGCCTTTCTTTACCTGACCGGCTTTCTTATCGCGGCCAATCAGTATCTGCCGCTGCTGGGCGAAAACGGCATCCAGCCCATCCCCGCGTTTCTCGAACAGATTACCTTCTGGGATGTGCCGAGCCTGATTTGGCTTTGGCCGAAGGATGGCTTCATCACGGCGATCATTTGGGCGGGGATTGCGGTGGCGGCGTTTGCGATCAGCGGCTTTTCGGAGCGGCTCGGGCACGCCGTCTTGATCGCCACCTGGAGCCTGTTGTGGCTGCTCTACCTGTCGCTCGTGAACGTGGGGCAGGTATTCTACGGCTTCGGCTGGGAGATGCTGCTGCTGGAGACCGGTTTTCTCGCGATCTTCCTCGGCTCGGAGAAGGTGCGGCCACCCGTGGCGGTGCTGTGGCTGGTCCTTTGGCTCGCGTTCCGCGTGATGTTCGGCGCGGGGCTGATCAAGCTGCGCGGCGACCCATGCTGGTGGGACCTCACCTGCATGTTTTACCATTATGAAAGCCAGCCGATGCCCAATCCGCTGAGCTGGTATTTTCACCATACGCCGGCGTGGTTTCACAAAGCCGAGGTGCTTTTCAACCACTTCATCGAGATCGTGGTGCCATTCTTCTTTTTCGCGCCGCGGCGGCTGCGCTACGCGGCGGGCGGGCTCACCATCCTTTTCCAGTCGATCCTCATCCTGAGCGGGAATCTCTCGTGGCTGAATTATCTTACGATCGTGCTTTGCATTCCGTGCTTCGACGACCGCCTCCTCGCGCGCTTTTTCCGCCGCCCTGCGCCGGAGCACGCGCGGGTCTCGAGCGCTCGGCAGGTCGCGCTCGCCTTGCTGATGATGCTCGTCGGCCTGCTGAGCATCATGCCCGTGCTGAATATGATCTCGCCGCGCCAGGCGATGAACGCGAGCTTCGACCCACTGCACCTCGTCAATACGTATGGCGCTTTTGGAAGCGTCACCCGCGAGCGGAACGAGATCATCATCGAGGGGACGGATTCCGAGATGCCGGACGAGACGGCGCCCTGGCGCGAGTACGAATTCAAGGGCAAGCCGGGCGACCCCGCGCAGATGCCGCCGCTCGTCTCGCCGTACCACTACAAGCTCGATTGGCAGATGTGGTTCGCCGCGATGGGTCCGTACCAGTACCAGCCGTGGTTTGTCCCGTTCGTGAGCAAGCTGCTGCAAGGGGATCGGGCCGTCCTGGGACTGCTCTCGCGCAACCCGTTCGGGAGCCATCCGCCGAAGCATATCCGCGCACGGTTGTATCGATACCGGTTTACTCCGCCGGGCGATCCGTCGGGAAATTGGTGGCGGCGGGAGCTGCTCGGGGAGTACCTGCCGCCGGTCTCGATCCGGCCCGCTGTCCCCTAAGCGCGCCGGCCTTCGACGGCGCTTGAACAATCGCGGAAGAACGGCGTCTTATCCTGCTCGCATGCTTGATACCCAGGAACTCACCCAGCACGTCAAAGAAGCCAGCCAATGGATCGCGCCGCTCCAGGAGGAGATCGCCCGCGTGGTCGTGGGGCAGAAATACCTCGTCGATGGGCTGCTCATCGGCCTGCTCACCAATGGCCACGTGCTGCTCGAAGGCGTGCCCGGCCTCGCGAAGACGCTGACGGTCAAGACGCTCGCGGCGTGCATCCACACCGGCTTTCAGCGGCATCCAGTTCACGCCCGACCTGCTGCCGGCCGATCTCATCGGCACGCTGATTTACAATCCGCGCACCGGCGAATTCACCACCAAGCACGGCCCGCTTTTCTCCAACCTGATCCTCGCCGACGAAATCAACCGCGCGCCGGCGAAGGTGCAGAGCGCGCTGCTCGAGGCGATGCAGGAGCGGCAGGTGACGATCGGCGACACGACCTATCAGCTGCCCGATCCGTTCCTCGTGCTCGCGACGCAGAACCCGCTCGAACAGGAAGGCACCTACCAGCTCCCCGAGGCGCAGCTCGACCGCTTCATGCTGAAGCTGCGCGTCGGCTATCCGAGCAAAGCGGAGGAGCGGCAGATCCTCGACCTGATGGCCACGAGCGCGCCGAATCTGAACGTGCTACCCGATCATCGACCCCGCGCGACATCATCCGCGCGCGCGAGCTCGTGAACTCGATCTACGTGGACGACCGCGTGAAGGATTACATCGTCGATGTCGTCTTCGCCACGCGCGAGCCGGCCAGCCTACAAGCTGAAGCTCGACGGCATGATCCGCTACGGCGCCTCGCCGCGCGCGACGATCGCGCTCACGCTCGCCGCGCGCGCCCGCGCCTTCCTCGCCGGCCGCGGCTACGTCACGCCGCAGGATGTGAAGAGCGTCGGCTCCGACGTGCTGCGCCACCGCATCATCGTCAGCTACGAAGCCGAGGCGGAGGAGGTGACGAGCGAGAAGATCATCGAGAAGATTTTCAATGGACTGCCTGTGCCGTAAGTGGACTCCGCCAAAGGACATCCTCAAAAAAATCCGCCGGCTCGAGCTGCAGACGCGCGGCATGGTCGAGGCGGCGTTTGCGGGGCAATACCGCAGCGTTTTCAAAGGGCGCGGGATGAATTTCGAGGAGGTGCGCGAGTACCAGCCGGGCGACGAGGTGCGCTCGATCGATTGGAATGTGACGGCGCGGCTCGGCGAAGTTCGCGGCGACGCATACGTGAAGAAATTCACCGAGGAGCGCGAGCTGACGGTGATGCTCGTCGTCGATGTGAGCGCCTCGGGCGATTTCGGCAGCGTGCATCTGAGCAAGCGCGAGCTGGCGGCGGAGGTGGCCTGCGTGCTTGCGTTTTCAGCGCCATCCGCAACAACGACAAGGTGGGGCTGCTGCTCTTCTCCGATCACGTGGAGCTCTTCATCGCGCCGAAGAAAGGGCGCGCGCACACGCTGCGGCTGATCCGCGAGATTCTGTTCTTCGAGCCGAAAGGGACGGGGCACCGATCCCGCGGGCAGCGCTCGATTATCTCAACCACGTCCTGCATCGCCGCTCGGTCGTTTTCCTGATCTCCGATTTCCAGGCGCCGGATTTTTCCAAGGAGCTGCTCAGCGACGAGCCGGCGGCACGATTTGATCGCGATCCCGATCGTCGATCCGCGCGAGGAGGAGCTGCCCGACGTGGGGCGCGTGACGCTGGAGGACGCGGAGACCGGCGAGCAGATCGAGATCAACACCTCCAGCCGCTCGGTGCGCTTCGGCCTTCAGCCGGGCGGTGGCCGAGCGCCGCGCCGCGCGCGACCGGCTGCTGCGCAAGGCGCGCGTGGACGCGATCGCGCTGCGCACCGATGACGATTACGTGCCGGCCTTGCGCGCGTTTTTCCGCCGGCGCGAACGCCGCCTGGCGATTGCCGCATGACGACGCTGCTGCTCGCCGCCATCCGCACCGCCGATCCGAAACCCGCGCCCGCGTCGCAGGTGGAGATTCAGGGACATTGCGCCGCCGATCGATATCCCATGGCCGCTCTGGCAAATGGCGCTGCTCGTCTTCGCAATCCTCGCGCTGGTGGCGTTTGCCATCTACGCGATTCGCCGCTGGTGGCCGCGCACCCCGCCTCCGCCTCCGCCGACCCCGCGCCAGCTCGCGCTGGCGGAGCTGGAACGGCTGCGGGCGCAGGTGCGCACCGCCGATCCGCACGAGTTTTCCTTCGCGGTTTCCGAGGTGCTGCGGCGTTTCATCGAGGGACAGTTTGGCGTGCGCGCGCTGGAGCAGACTTCGCCGGAATTTCTCGCGGCGATCGCGGGCTCGTATCGCTTTTCGGAGGACGATCGGAAGCTGCTGGCGGAATTTCTGGAGCGCTCGGATATGATCAAATTTGCGCGGCTCGGCGGCGATGAATCGGCCAGCGAAAGCCTGCTCGGGAGCGCGGCGGCCTTTGTGCAGGGAGGACGCGCATGACCTGGCTCTTCGGGCGAGATTTCAGTTTTGGCGCGCCGGGGTGGCTTTGGCTGCTCCTCGCGTTGCCGCTGCTGGCCATGCTCCGCAGCCGCCGCGGCGCCGCGCCCGCGGTGCTTTTCTCCTCGCTGGAAGGGCTGCGCGCGCTCGGCTCGCTCCGCAAGGCGCGCAGCGGCGGTTTTCGCATGGGCTTCCTGCTGGCCGGGATCGGCGTGCTGATGCTGGCGATGGCGCGTCCGCAGCGCGCGAGCGTGACCGCGAAAGTGAACCCGAGCGGGATCGACATCATGCTCGCGCTCGACGTCTCCCGCTCGATGCTCGCGGAAGATTTCCACATTGGACGCGAGCAGGCGAATCGGCTCGAAGCGGTGAAAAAGCTCACCGAGAAATTCATCACGTCGCGGCCCGCGGACCGCATCGGCATGGTCGCCTTCGCCGGCGAGCCGTACCTCGTCTGCCCGCTCACGCTCGATCACGATTGGCTGCTGCAGAATCTGGAGCGGGTGAAGATCGGGCTGGTGGAGGATGGCACCGCGATTGGCTCGGCCATTGCCTCGGCCGCGAATCGGCTGAAGGACCGCAAGGAATCCAAGAGCAAGCTGATCATCCTGCTCACCGACGGCGAAAACAACGCGGGCAAGATCATGCCCGTGACGGCGGCGGAAGCGGCGCGCACGCTCGGCATCCGCATCTATACGATCGGCGTCGGCACGCGCGGCTACGCGCCGGTGCCGCAGACCGACATGTTTGGCCGGCCCGCCAAGGATATGTTTGGGCAGCCGGTGTACGGACAGCAGCTCGTGGTGATGGACGAGGCGGCGCTGCGCAAGCTCGCCGAAATCGGCAATGGCCAATTCTTCCGCGCGACGGATGCCAAGTCGCTCCAGCAGATTTTCGAGCAGATCGATCAGCTAGAGAAATCGACCGTGGAGATGAGCGAGACTCGGCACTACCACGATCTCTTTCCGTGGTTCGTGGCCACCGGCGCGGCACTGGTCGGGCTGCACGCGCTTTTCGGACACGCGCTCGCCAGGAGGCTCCCATGAGTTTTGGCAATCCGCATGCGCTCTGGCTGCTCGCGGCGCTGCCGCTGCTTTTCGTGCTGTTTTTGCAGCGCGAGCGGCGCAGCGCACGTTTGCTCACCCAACTGGTCGCCGCGCGTTTGCAGCCGGTCCTGGCCGGCAATGCGAGCCGCGGCAAACGGCGGCTCCGCTTCGCGCTGCTGTTGCTCGGTCTCGCGGGCGTCCTGTTCGCGCTGGCGCAGCCGCGGATGGGTTTTCACTTCGAGGAACGCAAAGGCAGCGGGCGCGACATCCTCATCGCGATCGATACCTCGCGGTCGATGCTGGCGAACGATCTTTCGCCCACGCGGCTCGCCCGCGTGAAGCTCGCGGCCGCCGACCTCATTTCCAAGCTGCGCGGCGATCGCGTGGGGCTGGTCGCCTTCGCCGGCACCGCTTTTTTGCAGGCGCCGCTGACTGCCGATTACGCGGAGGTGCTCGCCTCCCTGCGCGAGCTCGATACGGAGATCATCCCCGCCGGAGGCACGAATCTCGCCGAGGCTATCCGCGCGGCCATCGAGGCGTTCGGCAAAGGCGAAGGCGAGCATCGCGCGCTGGTGATTTTTACGGATGGCGAAGAGCTGGAGGCCGATGGGCTCGCCGCCGCAAAAGAAGCCGCCTCCGTCGCGCGGATTTTCACGGTCGGCGCGGGCTCGCCGAACGGTACCATCATTGCCATCCCCGGCGAGCGCGGGGTCGAGTACGTGAAGGGGCCGGACGGGCAGATCGTGAAATCGCGCCTCGACGAGAATCGCCTGCGCGCGATTGCGGAAGCGGCCGGCGGCTTTTACACTCTTCTGCAGAATGGCCCGCCCGAAATGCAGCACCTTGTCCAAGTTGGCCTCGACGCCATGAACCGCGAAGACATCGCCGCGCAGCAGCAGCGCCGTCCCATCGAGCGCTACCAGTGGCCGCTCGGCGCGGGGCTGCTTTTGCTCGTCGCGTCACTCCTGCCGGGCGAGCGGCGGCGTTCCGCGCGGCTTGGGGCGGCCGCGGCGGCGCTGGCCCTGTTTCTCCCGCTGCCGGAGGCCTCGGCGAAAAACCAGGGCCTGGAAGCGTACGAGCGGCAGGAGTTCCAGGAGGCGCAACGCTCTTTCGAGCGGCAGCTCAAGCGCCGGCCGAAATCCGAGGAGTTGCAATTCGATCTCGGCGCAGCGGCGTACAAAGCGGGCGATCTCGACCGCGCGCTGGAGGCTTTTTCCAAGGCGGTCACCGCCACCGATCCCGAGTTGCGCAACAAATCCGAGTACAACCTGGGCAACACGCTGGTGCAGCGCGGCGCGACGCAGAAACAGAAACCCGAAAAGCTGCAGGATTGGCGCAACGCCCTGCAACATTACGAGCAGGTGCTCAAGGCCGCGCCCGCCGACGAGAACGCGAAGTACAATCATGAGGTCGTCCAGAAAATGATCCGGCAGCTCGAGCAGCAGCCGCCCGAACAGCAGCAGGACGACGAGAAAAAAGACCAGGAGAAGAAGGATCAGGACAAGAAGGACCAGGAGAAGAGCGACCAGCAAAAGGAGGGGCAGCAGAGCGAACCGAAGTCCGGTCAGAAAAAGGAGGAGCAGGAAAAATCCGGCGAGCAGCAGCAATCGGACAAAAATGAGCCCGGCGAGAAAAAGGACGGCCAGCAGAGCGGCGCGGGCGACGAGAAAAAGAAGGGAGACAGCGGCTCGGGCGACAAAGGCGAGCAACAGCAGGCTTCGAAAGACGGCGAGCAGCCGAAGCCGGAGGAAGGGGAGGGGAAGGAGGAACGCAAGCTCAAGGGTGAGATCGCCGATGCCGATCCCGCCGCGCGCGAAGAGCAGGCGAAAGAGCAGGCGCAGCGCGAAGCGGAGCAGGCCAACGAGGAAGCCGCCGCCGCAGAGGGCAAAATGACACCCGCGCAAGCGCAGGCGCTTTTCGATTCCATCAAGAGCCAGGATAAGCGCGTTCGCCTTTGGAACGATCGCGGCCAGGCCAAACCCCGAACCAATCTAAAGAACTGGTGATCACCGCATGAGCAGCCCGGTTCACAGCAAGGGGAATAGGTCGTATAGGTCGTATAGGTCCTATCTGACCTATTTCGTGGCCCTCCTGTGCGCGTTGCTGGCCTGGCCCGCGCTCGCGGCCGACCCCGCGGTCTCGGCCGGCTTCACCCGCCAGGTCGGCGAGGTGGGGGTGCCGTTGCAGTTTCAACTGCGCGTGAATGGCTCGGATACGGCCACCGCGCCGCCGGAGATTTCCGTCGATGGCCTTTCGTTTTCTTACATCGGGCCGCAGTCGCAGCAGCTCTGGAGTTTTGGCACCGGCCGCGGCGCTTCGTCTTCGATCAGCGTGATCCACGTCTACCAATGCACGCCGCAGCGCGCGGGCAATTTTACGGTGCCGCCGCTCACGGTGACGATCGATGGGCGCGAGTACCGCTCCCAGCCCGTGGGGCTGCGCGTGCAGGACGCGCCGGCCGGCAGCACCGGGCCGGAGGCGGTCATTCAGGCGGAGATCGCCCTTTCGAAAGAGACGGCCTACCTGGGCGAATCGATCCCGGTGGAGCTGCGCCTGCTCTTCGATGCGCAGACGCGCGCCGATCTCGAAAAGATGCCCACCTTCGAGGGGGACGGCTTCACCAAGCTCAAGCTCACGCAACCGAAGCGCACCCGCATGCAGCGCGGGGCGCGCGACTACGTGGCGCTGGTTTTTCGCACGGTGATCACGCCGATCCGCGCGGGCAAGGTGAAGGTAGGCCCCTCGAAAACACAGGTGGCGGTGCAAATCCCGCGGCCGCAATCGCGCGGCTCCCGCTTTCCGTTCGATGCGTTCACCGATCCGTTTGGCGCCTTCGGGCGCATGCAGGAGCGCGAGCTCACGGCCGAGGCCGCGGAGCTGATCGTGAAGCCGCTGCCCACCGCCGGCAGGCCGAAAAGTTTCTCGGGCGCGGTGGGGCAATTCCAGCTCTCCGGCCAGGGCGCGCCCGCTCGCGTGAAGATCAACGATCCGGTGACCATGACGCTGACCGTCTCTGGCAGCGGCAACTTCGAGCGGGTGAGCGCGCCCGTGCTGACCGATCCCGCCGGCTGGCGCGCCTACGATCCCTCCGAAAAATTTACGCCTTCGGACGAAACCGGCACCCAGGGGACGAAGAGTTTCGAGATCGCGGTCATTCCCGAGGCGAAGAAGACGCAGATGCCGGTCTTCGAATTCGCGTACTTCGATCCGACGGCGGAGAAGTACGTCGCGCTGAAGAGCAAGCCCGCGCCGCTTGTGGTGGAAGGCGAGCCGCCTCCGCCGCCGCCCGCGCCGGTCGCGACGCGATCAAGCGATGCGTCGTCGGCGCCCGCCCCAAAGGCTGCGCCCGCGCCACCGGCGCCCGCGGATATCCTGAGCATACGCTATGACTTCGGGGCCGCTCGCTCGCTGCGCCCGCTGTACAAAGAGCCGCTTTTTCTTGGGGCGCAGGTGGTGCCGCTGCTGGTTCTCCTGGGCCTGCTCGGCGCGCGTTTTCGCCGCCCGAAAAGCGATGCCGGCCGCCAGGCGCGGCTGCGCCGGCAGCGCTCTGAGATGCTCTCGCGGCTGCGACGGGCTGAGGATCGCCCAACCTTCTACGAGACCGCCGCGCGCGTGCTCCAGCTTGACGCCGCGCTCGTCACGGGTCGCGATCCCGAGACGATCGATGCCGCCACGGTGCGCCGCCTCGCCGGCGGCAACGGCGAGACGAGCGTGGTGCTCGATGAGATCTTCGAGACGCGCGCGGAAGCGCTTTATGCCGGCACTGCCTCCGGCGGCGCGAGCGTTTCCCCGATCGAGCGGGAGCGTGTCCTCGGTGCGGTAAAGAGCCTTTCGAAAGGAGCGGCCTGATGCGCGCATTCATGACGTTCGCGCTCGTGCTGCTCACCTCGCTCACCGCGCAGCCCGCGACTTTCGAGGAGGCGAATCAGCTCTACGAGCAAGGCCGCTACGCCGATGCCAGGGCCTCCTACGAATCGCTACAGAAAGAGGGCCGCGTGAGCGCCAACCTGTTCTACAACCTCGGCAATACCGAATACCGCCTCAACGAGCGTGGCCGTGCCGCGCTCGAATACGAGCGGGCGCTCGCGCTGGAGCCCGATCACCCCGAGGCGCGCACCAATCTCGAGCTGGTGCGCAAACAGACCGGCGCCCGCCTGCTCCCCGCCTCCGTGCGCGAGCGTTTCGTGCTGCCATGGTCCAGCGGCGCCTACAGCGTCCTCACCGCGCTCGCGCTTTGGGCCGCGATTTTCGCAGGGGCGGGCATCGTCTTTTTTCGGCAGCGCGATAGCTTTACTTATTGGGGCCTGGCAATCACCGGCATGCTGGCGGGCGGCTACGGCGCCTTCGCCTTAAGCTGGCACGCCTCGCAGCGATCGCTGGCCATTGTCCTCGAGCCGGAGGTCACCGCACGTGTGGCCGCCGCCGACCGCGCCGCCGCCGTGGAGCCGCTCCCGGCGGGCAGCCGCGTGCGGGTGCTCCGCGAGCGCGGCGCATGGGTCTACTGCGCGCTGCCTGGCGCGGGCCGCGGCTGGCTGCCGCGCAAATCCATCGAGACGCTGCAACCGGGAGCGGCCTCTTGATCCCCCGGCTCGCCCTCGCCTTCTGCCTGCTCGCCCTCCTTCCGGCGCGCGGCGGCTGGCAGGAGGAACTCACCGAGGGTCCCGGCGATTTCGCCGCGCTCCGGCCCTTTCGTGCGCATTACAAATTTGGCTGGGCCGCGTTCAGCGCCGCCGATGCCGAAATCGAATTCACCCGCAAGAAAGGCGGGCTCGCGCAACTAAAGGCCACCACCCGCACCTTCGGCGTCGTCCGCACCATGTGGCGCATGGATGCCGAGCACCTCGCGCTCATGCAAGCGGCCACGCTCCGCCCGATCTCCATGCGCCAGACGGAGACTTACTCGCGCAAGACTTTGACGACCAAGCTCGATTTTACCCCGGAAGGAGTCGCCCGCCTGCGCCAGAGCAATCTCGCCGGCGACCAGCCGGGCAAGACAAAGCAGTTCGAGTTTCCGCAAACCTACGACCTGCACAGCGCGTTCCATTTCATCCGCAGCCAGCCCCTGCAAATCGGCGATAGCTGCAAGCTCGTCGTCTATCCCACCACCTCGCCGTACCTCGCCCAAGTCACCGTCACCGCCCGTCAGCGTATGCGGATCGGCGCGCAGACCTATCCCGCCCTTAAGGTCGACCTGAAACTCTGGCGGATCTCCGACAAGCTCGTTCTGGAGAAGCACGACAAATTCAAACGCGCCACCGCCTGGCTCTCCGACGATGAAAACCGCTTACTCCTCCGCCTCGAAAGCGATCTCTTCGTCGGCAGCGTCTGGGGCGAGATGGACAAGGTGGAGCTGCGATAGCGGCGCCTCCCTTGGACGCTCCGGCTGCGCTTGCGGTGGTCCACGTGCCCGCGTAGCTTCGCCTCCCCTTTTTTACCGCCGCGCCGATGAGCCAGAATTACAAAGACACCCTGCACCTGCCGAAAACGGATTTTCCGATGAAGGCGGACCTGGTGAAGCGCGAGCCCGAGCGGCTGGCGAAATGGGAGGCGGCCGGGCTGTATGAGCAAATCCAGGAGGCGCGGGCCGAGGACGAGCTTTTCGTGCTGCATGATGGGCCGCCCTTCGCGAATGGCGATGTCCACATGGGCACCGCGCTGAACAAGGTGCTGAAGGACCTCATCGTGAAATCGCGCTCGATGCTCGGTTTTCGCGCGCCGTTCGTGCCGGGCTGGGACTGCCACGGCCTGCCGATCGAGTTCAAGGTGGTGAAGGAATCGCGCGGGCTCACGCCGGCCGAGGTGCGCCGCCGCTCCGAGGAATACGCGCGCAAGTACATCGACATCCAGCGCCGGCAGTTCAAGCGCCTCGGCGTGCTTGGGCGACTGGGAGCATCCGTACCTCACGCTCGAGCCGGGGTACGAGGCCGAGATCATCCGCGCGTTTGCGCCATTTCGTGGAGAAGGGGCTCGTCTATCGCTCGAAGAAGCCGGTCTACTGGAGCACCGGCGCGCAGACCGCGCTGGCGGAGGCGGAGGTGGAGTATGCCGATCGCGAGGATCCGGCGATCTTCGTGAAGTTTCCGCTCGACGAGCGGCCCGCACGCCGGACAGGCGAGCATGGTCATCTGGACCACTACGCCCTGGACGCTGCCGGCGAACGTCGCGATCGCGGTGCATCCGCGGCATGCGTATCTGATCGCCGATTTTCGCCGCGAAGAGAGCGGGGAAACGGCGCAATTCGTCGTGGCCGAGGCGCTGCTGGAGGCGTTCACCACGGCGACTGGCTGGCGCGAGGCGCAGCGGCACGGCAGCGTGAAGGGCGAAGCGCTCGCCGGCAGCGATGGCGCAGCATCCCTTTCTCCCGCGCACGTCGCGCATCATCACCGCGGAATTCGTGACCATGGAAACCGGCACGGGCCAGGTCCACGTCGCGCCCGGGCACGGCGCAGACGATTACATCGCCGGCGTGCAAAACGGCCTGCCGATCCTTTCGCCGGTCGATGACCACGGCCGCTTCACTGAGGAAGTCGGCGTCCCCGTCTGGGCCGGGAAGTACGTTTTCGATGCCAACAGGGAGGTCGTCGACGCACCTGCGCGAAAACGGCACGCTGCTCGCGGAACAAATCTACAAGCACTAGTATCCGCACTGCTGGCGCTCGAAAACGCCGGTCGTCTTTCGCGCGGTGGAGCAGTTTTTCATCCGCGTCGATGCGCTGCGCGCCGAGGCGCTGGCCGCGATCGATAGCGTGCACGTGGGTGCCGGCGTGGGGGCGCAATCGCATCTACGGCACCGTCGAGTCGCGCCCGGATTGGTGCATCTCGCGCCAGCGCACGTGGGGCGTGCCGCTGCCCGTTTTCTACGATGCCGAAGGCGGGCCGCTGCTCGATGCCGAAGTTGCGCGCAAGGTCGCCGACATCGTCGAGCGCGACGGCACCAATCTGTGGTTTGAACGCGACGACGCATGGTGGGCCGAGGCCGCTGGGGCTGCCCGCGGGCACGTCGCGCCGCAACGATACGCTCGATGTCTGGATCGACTCCGGCGTCTCACACCGGGCTGTGCTGCAAAAGCGTCCCGAGCTGCAGGCGCGGGGGATCGGCGGCGCGGAAATCACTCGCGCGGAAGCCGCCGCCGCCGGCGCGCTCTTTCCGTTCCGGCCTGCTGATGTCTATATCGAGGCGACCGACCAGCACCGCGGTTGGTTCCAAAGCTCGCTCATGACCAGCGTCGCGCTCCACGATGGCGCGCCGCCGTACAAGACGGTGATCACGCACGGCTTCGTGGTGGACAAGGATACGCGCAAGAAAGTCTCGAAATCGGCGCAGGGGACCTACGTGAAGCCGATGGATGCCGATCATTTCGTCGAACAAGTACGGCGCGGATATCGTGCGGCTCTGGGCCTCCAGCGTGGAGTTTACCAACGAGGTTCCGTTCTCGGAGGAAAGCTTCGCGGTACTCACCGATGCCTATCGCAGTTTCCGCAACATCCTCCGCATCCTCCTCGCGAACGCGGCTCCAGGCCGGCGAAGCTGCGCTGAGCGCCACCACGCTCGATCACTGGATGCTCAGCCGCCTGCAGGAGGTAATCGCCACCTGCACGGACGCCTACGCCGAGTACGATTTCCGCAAGGTTTTCCAGACGCTGAACCAGTTCGTGACCGTCGAGGTCAGCGCGCTCTACGTCGATATCACCAAGGACCGCCTCTACTGCGACGCCGCCGGCTCGCCGCGCCGGCGGGCGACGCAGGAGGTCATGCGGCAAGTGTTCGAGGCGCTCTGCCAGCTTCTCGCGCCGATGCTCGCCTTCACCGCGGATGAAGCTTGGGAGTACGCAGGCCACACCTCTTCCGTGCACCTCGAGCGCTTCCCCGCGCGCGAGCCGCACCGCCGCAATTCGTCGGTGGAAGCTACCGTCGATCAGTGGCTCAAGCTCCGCGGAACCATCGCGCAGGCGATCGAAGCCGCGCGGCAGCAGAAACTTATCGGGAATGGGTTGGAGGCTACGGTTACCGTCGAAATCGCCGATGCCGCGGCGCTCGCTGAAGCGCAGGCGCACACCGCCGAGTTGGAGGAGTTTCTGATCCTGAGCGAGGTGAAGTGTGTCGCTGGCAATGCGATGACGGCGACGGTCGAGAAGAACCCGAACGCGCGCTGCGGGCGCTGCTGGCGGCATCGGGCTTCGGTGGGGTTCGACGCGCGGCATCCGGAATTGTGCGACCGCTGCGCGGAGGTGGTTGGCGGCGGCAAGTGAGCGTTCTCCTCGCGCAACGCATCGCCCGCCCTCTTAATCATAATCATAATCATAATCTTAATCTTAATCTATTCTGCCCAGCCTGGTCCTTCGAATGACTAAGATTAAGATTAAGATTATGATTAAGAGGGGTTGGCGTCAGATCGAGAGGTTTTCATGAAGCATCCGCTTCTCATCGCGCTTCCCTGCTATCTTCTCGACCAGCTCACCAAGTGGTGGGTGGTCACGAACCTCGAGTTCGAGGCCGACCTGCCCACGGATGCTTTCTTCAAGCTAGTCTACTGGGGCAACACCGGCGCGGCCTTCGGCTCGTTCAAGAATAGCAATCTGTTCTTCGTCTGCCTTTCCGTGGCCACCTTCATCGGCCTGGTCATCGCCTGGCACCGCGGCGCTTTCCGCGACCGGCTAAACTTCTGGGGCGTGGGGCTCCTGCTCGGCGGAATCCTCGGCAACGTCACCGACCGGCTCATCCACCATCACGTCGTCGATTTCCTGCTCTTCAATCTGCACATCCCTTTCGCGAACCCTTGGCCCGCCTTCAATGTGGCCGATAGCTGCATCTGCATCGCGGTGGGCCTCTTCCTGTGGGCTACCTGGCGCGAAGCGCGCGCGACGAAGACCGCTTAACGCGCGCTGATCTTCTTCGGGTGATCGGGCGCGCTCAGATAGTATTCCACGTACCCGAGCATCATTTCTTCGGTGGTTTGCTGGCCCCAGCGCACGGTCGCCGTCGGGTCGGGATTCGCGGGGTTATTGGCGCTATTGTCGAACCAGCCGGTCGCGCGGAGTTTCGTGCCCGCCGCGAGTGGGAGCGGCTCGGCATAGCGATAGGCGAGCTGCCAGTTGAAATCGTAACGCGGCACTTCGAGCAGCGTGCGCGTGGTGCCATCGGGCAGGAGCGCTTCGTATTTGAAGGCTTTGCCGCGCATGTGCATGTGCGGATGGTAGCTGACCACATACACATCCCGCGGCACCGGGATGGTGGCGGTCTCCGGATGATTCTCGGCGCCCGGCGGGATGCTGATGCGCGGGTTGATGATCTCGGCCACGCGCACGATGTGCTCGGGCGGTTCCTTGGCGAAGAGCAAGCCGAGCTTCACCTGGTCGCGGGTGGCGGCGCCATTGGGCGTATAGTGAATCTGGAAGCGGAGGCGCGCACCGGCCGGCAGCGCCTTGGCGAAGCCCTCCGGATAAACCACCGAGCTATTTCCCGGCACGTACGCCGCGAGCAGACTGCCGCCGTCGCGATTGCGCGGGCTGTCCTTGAGCTGAATGAAAACGATCACGTGGTGCACCACTTCGCGCGCCGTAGGCAGCACCTGGAACCCTTGCACCCAGCGATCGTCCTCGAGGCCCGTCTCCACGGTGATGTGCTGGTAGGGCATGATGCCGGTCGCCTTCACCTCGATCGGTTGCGGGATCTGCACCACCAGATCCGGCTGGCCGATCTGCCACTCGGAGCTCCAGACGCGGGGGCGCGGCGCCTCGGCAACGTCGCCCAACGGTTTGCCATCCGAGAGCCAGGCGAGCAACTCGCTACGCTCGCGCTCGGCGAGAGAACGATCGTTTTTCCACGGGGAATGCTCGCCCTTGGCCGGCGCGGCCGCGAACCAGGGGGGCATCAGCCCGCGGTCCACCATCTTGCGGATCATGCCCGCCTTCGCGGTGACCTGCTCATAGTTCTCCAGGGCAAACGGTGCCACGCCGCCCTGGCGATGGCACTCCACGCAATGCGCCTGCATGATGCGCGAGACCTGGCCGTGATAAGTGGGCGCCGCCGGTTTCACGGTGCTCGGCGCAAGGTCGAGCGCGCACCCCGGCGCCTCCGTGGCGGCGAGGGTGGGCTGGCGATCTGCCAGCAGCGCATCCAGCGCCATGGTGAGATAACGGCGCGTAGGCTCCTCGCGCGAATAGCCCAGGCCGTACTGGTCATCGATCGCGCCGCGGTAGACCAGGGTGCGCGCCGGATCGAGGAGGAAGCAATCGGTGCTGGAAGTGGCGCCCAGCGCGCGCCGCAACGCCCCGTCTTGATCGGCAATGCATGGAACGTCGAGCCCGCCCGCCTTCAACGCCGCGCGGAAATAAGCATCCGGCTGATCGCCCGTGAGCAGCAGAAAATCCACGTTCTTCTTCCGATACTCGGCGGCGAGCGCGGCGAGCGTCGGCAGATAACGCTTCGAAACAGGGCAGGTGGGGCTCACCGACGCGAGCACCACGCCGGCCCGGTCTTTGAACTGCGTGAGCCGAAGCTCCCCGCCACTGATGTCCCGCAATGGCAGATCCGGGATGAGGCTGCCGATTCCAGAGGCGGCGGAGTTCAGCGCTTTCGGCGCCTCCCGCGGCGGCGCACTCTGCGCAGTCTCGGTGGTTTTGGCCTGCGGGGCATCGTCTCCTGGAATCGGCCCTTTCCATTTGGAGAAGAATTGCAGCGCCTCCGCCACGGTCACCGAACCGTCTCCATCCGCGTCCAGCCGGGCAAACCCCTTGGGATTCGCGATCTCCTCCTGGGAAAGCTTGCCGTCCGCATTCGAGTCGAGCTGCTGAAACTTGGCCGACAGCGCGGCACCCGGCGGCTCGGCGTGGGCAGCCAAGGCGGCGAGGGCGCAAAGCGCGAGAACAGAGGGGGCAAGTCGCTTCATTCGTGGAGTAGACGGAGCGGGAGGATAGCAGGTTACGAGGAATCCGCCACCTTGCGCGCAGCCCGCACACGCTTTCGACGTTGCCAAGCCAAGCCGCGGCCCCTTGGATACGGCGCGCTCTGCATGAAGCTCCGCAATCAACTCCTCGCCCTCGCCTGCATGGCGGCGTTTATCGCGGTGGGGTATTTGTACGTGCGGACCTGGGTGGTGCAGAAGCCGGTGGGGATCATCCTGTTCGTGAGCGATGGGATGATGGCGCGGCATCTGACCATGGCCCGGCTCTATGAGGGCGGCGCGGAGCATCGGCTCGGCGTCGAGTCGTTCCCGTACCTGGCGCTGCTCCGGAATGACGCGCGCGATTTCGCCGTGCCCGACGACGCCGCGGTGGCCACGGCGCTGGCCACGGGCGTCCGCGGCAATCATCGCAATCTTTCGATGGACGCGGAGGGCCAACCGCTGGAGACGATCGCCGCGCTCGCCCGGAAAGCGGGCCGCGCGATCGGCATCGTCACCAATGGCCCGCTCACCGACCCGGTGCCGGCGGCCTTTTACGCCCACGCCAAGGACGCGCGCGAGACGGAGGCGATCGCGGTGCAGTTCGTGGAGAAGTTCCGGCCGGAAGTGGCGCTGGGCGGGGGCGCGCTCGATTTCACGCCGGCCAAGGCGGGCGGGCGGAGAAAAGATGGGCGCGACTTGCTCGAGGAACTGAAAAAGAAAGGGTGCGACGTCGTGCGCACGAAGGCGGAGCTGGAGGCTGCCGAGCCCTATTCCGAGCAGGGCATCGTCGGCATCTTTGCCGAGGATGCGATGGCGTTTTCCAATCAGATCGAGAGCGGAAGCCAGCAGCCGTCGCTGGCCGACATGGTGCGCCGGGCGATTGTCTTCCTCGAGCGGCAGAGCCAAAAAGGCTACCTGCTCATCGTCGACGCGGCGCTGGTGGGCACGGCCGCTACGCGCAACGAGGGCGAGCGCACCATCGCCGAAACGATCGCGCTGGACCGGGCCATCACCACCGCGACAAAATGGGCCGGCGACAAGGCGCTGGTCCTCGCGGTAGGCAGGCACAGCAGCGGCGGGATGAGCCTGAATGGCTATCCGCTCCGCCACGATCACGGCGTCGCATTGCTGGGCTCCAGTCCGGAAGGTTATCCGTACATCACATGGTCCTCCGGGCCGAATGGGCCGGCGGCGACGGAGCCGGGCGCGCTCGCGCCGGCCGCCACGCCCCCGCCCGGACCGAATGCGCGGATCGAGCCGGCGGCGTCCCTCTACCCGAGCGCGATCAATACGGCCGAAGACGTGCTCGCGCTGGGGCAGGGGCTCGGCGCGGAGCGGCTGCGGGGCATCATGGATAATACCGTGATCTTCCAGATTCTGCGCGACGCGCTTTGAACGCGGCGCAAGACTGGCTTGCCGCGCCGATTCATGGATGGTAGGTTCCGCCATGCTCGAAGCAATTCGTCAGCGGTTGCGTGCGACGCCATTCCAGGCATTCGTAGTCCTTTGTAGCAGCGGTTCATCCTTCCGCGTCGAGCACCCCGAGAATGCGGCCGTGGTTGGGCATTCCGTGACAATCGCCATGCCTGACCCTGACCAAGTCGTCACCTTGAGCGGACTGCACATCGTCGGCGTTGTTGGCGCCGATACCGTTTCAGTGTAAGGCAAGCGCGCTACTTTGACGCCGCTTCGAGCGCCTCGTGGTCGATGGTGGTCAGGCGCTCCCGTCGCTGGCCGAGTTGCGGGATGCAATCGATCAGCGCGCGGGTGTAGGGGTGCTGCGGCGCGTGGAGCACCGTGCGGGTGGCACCTTCTTCGACAATCTTGCCGCGGAACATCACGGCCACGCGCTCGGCGATGTTGCCGATGATGCCGAAGTTGTGGGTGATGAGCAGGATCGCCATCTTGAGGCGCGCTTTCAGCTCGCAGAGTTGGTCGATGATCTGGGCCTGGATGGTCACATCGAGGGCGGTGGTGGGCTCATCGGCCACGAGGAGATCGGGCTCGCAGCTTAGCGCCATGGCGATCATCGCCCGCTGCTGCATGCCGCCGGAGAGCTGGTGCGGATAATCGTGCATCCGCTGGCGTGGGTTGACGATGCCGACGAGGTCGAGATACCGCGCCACTTCGTCGTCCACCTTCTTCACCTCCGGGCGATGCAGCCGGATCGCTTCGGCGATCTGGAAACGGATCGTGAAGACAGGATTCAACGAGGTGGAGGGCTCCTGGAAAATGTAAGCGATGCCCGCGCCACGCAGCCGCCGCAACTCCGCCGGCGACATCTGCAGCACGTTGCGATCCTTGAAGAGAATCTCGCCCGAGCGGTAGACCGCCGGCGGCTCGGGCAGCAGCCGGGTAAGCGCGAGGCCGGTGACGCTCTTCCCGCTGCCGCTCTCCCCGACCACAGCGAGCGTCTCGCCTTGCGCGAGGGAAAACGAAATATTTTTCACCGCCTCCACCGTGCCGGTCTCGGTGGCAAAGTGGATGGCGAGATCGCGGACAGACAGGAGCGGAGAGGACATGGTGAAAAATAAAAGGACGAAGAAAGAGGACGAAAACTGGAAATCGGTTAGCCGCGCCTTGGGTCGAACGCGCGGCGGAGCGCATCGCCGAAGAGGTTGAGCGAGAGGACGAGCCCGAAGAGCGCGGCGGTGCGGCTGCTGAGGTTCCACCAGACCACCGGCTCGCGGCTCAGCTCGCCGCGGGCGCCGTCGATCATGTTGCCCCAGCTCGGCGTGCCGATGGGCGAGCCGACCCCGAGATAGCTGATGATGGCCTCGGCGAGCACGAGATTAGAGAAGCCGAGCACGAGCTGGATGAGCACAAGGTGCATTACGTTCGGCAGCAGGTGATGGGTGATGATCTGCGTGTGGCTTTGGCCCAGAGCGCGCGCGGCGGCCACGTACGGGCGCTCGGTCTGGCGCATGGTTTCGCCGCGGATCAGCCGGCAGAGACTCACCCACGCGGTGATGGCGAGGGCGAACGCCATTTTGCCGAGGCTCTTCTCGCCGAGCACGATCAGCACGGAAATGAGGAGCAGGATTTCCGGGATCGAGTAAAGGACGGTGTAGACGTACTGGATGATGTCATCCACCCAGCCGCGAAAGTAGCCGGCCATGATGCCAAAAATGGCGCCGAGCGGGATGTAGATGACGGTGGTGAGGCCGCCGATGATCAGCGCGGTGCGGCAAGCGCGCAGGCTCTCAATAAAGACGTCTTTGCCGAGCGCGTCGGTGCCGAAGAGGTGGCGGCCCTTGAGCGGCTGCGGGATCGCGTGTGGAAAGCGTGTGCGCGGCCAGCGGGAGCGCTGTACGTCTTTTCACCGGGGATTCCGCGCGTGAGCAGGCCGAGCAGGCTGGAGGAGCGTTCGTCGCCGATCGGGAACCCGGAACATCTCGAGCGCGCCCAGCGTGAGATAGAGTGCGATGACCAGGCCGGCGATGAGTCCGAGCCGGTCGCGGCGCAGGCGGAGCCATGCGCGCCGCCAGCGATCGCTGCGCGCGCCATGCACGATCAGCCACACCAGAAAGCCCAGCCCGAGGATCAGCCAAAGATTTCCCAGCCAGTCGTCACGGGTCATGTGGTGGTTTTGCGGAAAGAGAACGGGGCGGCCGGATACTGGTTAGCTGAGGCGGATGCGCGGATCGACCAGCGCGTAGCAGATATCGGTGAGGGTGAGGCCGATGATGTAGAGGATCGAGGTGAGGAGCGTGGTGGCCGCGATCACCGCGCGATCCCCCGTCTGGATCGCGTTGACGAGCAGGTTGCCGAGACCCGGGATGCCGAAAAAGCTTTCCACCAGAATCGAGCCGAGGATCACCAGCGGCAGCAAGGTCACCACCAGGGTGATGAGCGCGATCATGCCGTTTTTCAGCACGTGGACGAGGAGCACGCGCGCATTCGAGACGCCTTTGGCCTGCGCGGTGCGAACGTAGTCCTGCCCGATTTCCTCCAGGAAAATCGCGCGATAGAGCCGGGTGTCGTGGCCGAGGTGAAAGACGATCACGAGCCCGACGGGCAGGATGAGGAAACGGGCGGTGGTCCAGCCTTCGAGATCAAAGCCGTAGGCGGGGAAATAGTTCAGGCCGATCGCCACGATCGCCTGGCCGAAGATGATATAGACCATCGGCGGGATGCTCATGAGCGCCACGCAGAGAAAAATGCCGGCGGTATCGAGCGCGGAATTCCGCACGAACACCAGGTAGAGCGCGAAGCCGGTCGCCACGATGAAGCCCACGAGGAGCGCCGGCAGCATCAGGAACGCCGAGGGTATTGCGCCTTCCTTGAAAATGGTGCGGAGCTCGCGGCCGGTCACATCCGAGACGCCGAGATCGAGCGTGGCGAAGCGCCGAAGCTGATTGAAGAAGATCGTGTCGAAGGGGCCGTGGCTGTCGAAAGGGTGTCCGTCGTAGGCCTCGCGCTTTTGGCCGACGTTGAGAAAAATCGGTTTGTCGTACCCGCGCTTGTGGAGCCAGTCGTAGACGGTCTGCGGAGTCGCGCGTTTGCCGAGAATGTTGCGCGCCTGCATCTCCGGCTTTTGCACGATGAAAAACATCGCGAAGGTGAGGAGCATCACCCCAAAGATGATGAGCGGCGTGTAGGCGAGCCGGCGGATGAGATAGGCGAACACGGGCGAGGGGATTTTCGGCTCAGACGACGCGGCGGCGATTGAGGCGGATGCCGTAAGCCAAACCGGCCACGGCGCAGCCCGCGAACAGCGCGATGGGCCATTTCGGCTTTGGGTTCCATTCGCGGCGCTTCCGCTCGCGCAACGCGGGATCCACGGGCAGGTAGCGCATGCCGCCGTAGATGCTCGCGGGGTTGATCATGTTCAGGTGCGTGTTCGGCGCCCACGGCTGCATGATGATGTAGAGCGCTTTGTGAAAGCTCAGGATGAGCGGGCAATCCTCCAGCAGGATGTCGTTCATTTTCTTGAGCCGCTCGAAACGCTCGGGCGTGTTTTCCATGGTCGCCATCTCCGTGAACAAGCGGTCGAATTCCGGGTTCACGTAACGGCTGGAGTTCTTCCCCACCGGCGGAAACTGGCTGGAAATGAAGAGGAAAAAAAAGTTTTCCGCGTCGGGATAATCCGCGCCCCAGCCGCTGCCGGTGCCGAGCTGGAAATTGCCCTGGTCGTGCTTTTCCATCATGCGCGCGAACGTATTTTCGATCATCCGCACGCGGATGCCGAGCTGCTCAAGCTGCCGCTGCTCGTACTCGTGGAGTTGGCGCTCCTCGCCGCCGGTGGCGACGACGTCCATGCTGATCTCCAGCGGCGAGCCGGTCTTTGGATCGCGCCCGTCAGGATAGCCGGCTTCCGCCAGGAGCCGGTGCGCTTTGCGCAAATTCGGCCCATACGGATTCTGGAAATCTTTTTGGTGCCCGAAGATGCCGGGCGGCACGAGCTGCTGCGCCACCGGGGCAACCCCGCCGTACATCATGTCGCTGAAACCTTGCGGATCGAACGCGCAGGCGAGGGCCTGGCGCAGCTTCTTGTTCGAGCCGAGCAGCGGGTCCTGCATGTTGATATGCATGAAAAACGTGCTCACCTCGAGCGCGCGGCCGAGCTTCATGCCGCGCTTCGCGAGCTTGGGCGAAAGCTCCGCCGTGGAGGTGATCGCCGCGGAGGTGGCGGCTTTTTGCACGGCGATGCGGTCGAGATAACCCTGCCGGCCGAGCAGCCAGGGTGGGAGCAGCTCGCGGAAAACCGTGATTTGCAGCTCATCCACCAAGGGGAGGGCCCGGCCGGCCAGCGGACGATTCACCTTCTCGTACTCCGGAGGCCAACCGCCGGCGGGGAATTTTTCGGTGTGGTAGCCTTCCACGCGCACCAGGCGATAGCGCTGGCCCGCCACGCGCTCCTGAATGCGGAAGGGGCCGGTGCCGACCGCGTGAAATTTGAAGAGCGGGCGGACGACCTCTTTCTCGTTCGGCCCATCCGGGTGCCCCTTGCCATCATAGTATTCGACGGCCTCGCGCGCCACCGGCGAGGTGCACGCCATCGCCAGCCAGTACTGGATTTGCGGGTAAACGCGCGACAGGCGGAGCTTGAAGGTGTAGCGATCGATCACCTCGATGCCCGCCACGCGGTTGCTGTCGTAATCGAAACGGCCGGCCTTCTTCGCGTCGTCGTGGGCCTCGGTCATGCCGATGACGTAATCGGAGAGATTGCCGAAAAACGGACTTTCGTTTTTAGGATCGCACAGCCGCTGGAAGCTGTACTGGACATCCTCTGCAATGACTTCGCGGCCCTTGCCGCCGGGGAAGCACGGATCGTCGTGGAAGAGAATTTTCGGCTTCAGACGGCAGAGGTGCGTGACCTTGCCGTCTGGCTCGATTGTGCGCTCCGGCATCGTCGCGAGCATCTGCGGCATCACTTCGTACGGGTCCGTCTTCATCGGATGGTACGTGAGGAGATTGTCCTGCACGGGATCGATCAGCGCAAAGCTGAGCATGTCGTATGAGACCTGCGGATCGAGCGAGCGGATGTCGTCCGGGATGCTCACGTAACGCACGAGCCAGGGGGAGCCATCCGGGCGCTGGGTGTGGAGCGGCTTCGGATTTGGATCGTTGCCGCACGCCGGGAAAAGCAGGGCCAGGCAAAGGGCGCCGAGCGCAACGGATGGGCGAAAACGAAACTGCGGCATCGAGAAGAAACGCACTATTGGCGCGCCGCCGCGGCCGCGCAAAGGGAATGTGGTTATTGGGGTGGTCGCGTCCTCAAGGAGGGGCGACGGCCTCGTCGCCCACGCGGCGGAAGCCGCGGGGGAGCCGTTGCCACGGCTCTCAGCGACGAGGCCGTCGCCGCTCCTTGGGGCGGCCTTGCGAATCCGAGCGCTGGAACTGTGAACGGCCGGCCGCTACTCCGCCCCCATGCCCTCTTCAAACGACCCCGCCGCCGCCGGCCATTGCAGGTGGTCGCGCACGAAAGCGATCCCATTCGCGCTCGTGAAATCGAGCTCCTTGTGGGCGCTCTCGGCTTCCACCACGAGCGGCGCCGACTCCGTCCCCATGAGCTTGGTATACCGGCTCGGATAGCCGATGTGCAGCAGCAACTCAGCATACCGTTGCATGTTGATATCGCCGCTCGGCAGATCGGTGAACTGCATCGCCCGCTTCGGCCAATTCGCTTCCATGGCGCGCAGCGGAAAGCCCGGCCGGATCACGAAATTCTTGATGTGCGCCGCCCATACGTACGGCCCGACCTTCAAGAAGCGCTGCTCCCAAGTCTCGCCTTCCCAGCAATGCGAGGGATCGGCGTTCACGGCCATCGTCTCGTCGTTGTCGCAAATCTTCACCAGCATCAGGAAATCGTCCGCCGTCGAGGCCGCCGTTCCCGGATGAATTTCGTGACACAGCTTGATCCCAAGCTTCCGCGCGCGATCGCGGATTTTCCTGGTCTTCTTCACGAAGCGCTCCTGGCCTTCCTTCAGCAAATCGTAGCCCGGCCCGGCCCAGAATCCCCACGGATAGCCGCTCGCCATTTCCCAGCCGAAAGCCGTGCCCCAAAACATCGGCATCACCTTTACCTCGAGCGCGGCGAGCAGATCGAGCAGCCGGAGCAAGTAGTTCTCCGCCCACTTTTCGATCTCCGCCGCCGAGAGCTTCGCGACTGCTTTCGGGAGAAATGGCCGGATCGTTGGCGATTCGGTCCAGGCCGTCGTATGCACCCAAATCGGGCAATGCGACGAGACGCCATCGAGCGTCAGCCCGGCGTCGGCGAACGTCTGCTTGATCTCCTTCGCCGACTTGAAGCCGTCGCCGCTCTCCAGCATGTAATTGCTCGGCTGCGCTCCCGCGGCCCCCGAGCGCTTGGCGTAAGCGAGAAAATCGGCGAGCGGCTTGGCCCCATGCTGGGCGCCTTCAACGGAGGCATGGTAGGTATTCGGCATTTTGGGAGCGAAATTCGGGGCAGCCTTGTCAAGCCGTTTCCCCTTGTCGAGAGGAATCAACGCGATCTTCCCGCGAGGTAAACCCGCGAGAGCTGCACGTATCGCTCGGCCCAACCTTTGATGGACGCCTGCTCTTCCAGGGTCAGTTGCCGCACCACCTTCGCCGGCGACCCGAGCACCAGCGAACCAGGCGGAATTTTCTTGTGCCCCGTCACCAGCGCACCGGCCCCGATGATCGAGCGCGCCCCGATTTCCGCCCCGTCCAGGATAATGGAACCCATGCCCACCAGCACCTCGTCGTCCACCGTGCAGGCATGCACGATCGCCCGATGGCCGACCGTCACCCATTCGCCGATCGTCGTGCCATAGGCCGAATCGATATGCACCACTGAGCCATCCTGTATATTGCTATGCGCGCCCACGCGGATCGCATGGATATCGCCGCGCAGCACCGTGTGAAACCAGATGCTGGTCTCCTCGCCCAGCGTGACGTCGCCCACCACCACCGCTCCCGGCGCAATGAAAGCCGACTCCGGAATGACCGGCCTTGTGGAAAAATGCGCGCCGACCTGATCGAGGTAGCTCATGGCGAAGAGCCTCCACTTTCGCACTCCCAAGGCAGCTTGGATGTAAAATTTTACGAAAATGATTGACGCTTGGGGACAGCCTTGGCAGAGAAGTCGCCTGTCGCTGATAGTGGCACGCGAGCAGTCGATGGTGCCGAAGCGCAAACGCTCTCAAGTTACTCCGACCCTTTACCGACTCGATGAACAAAGCCGATCTCGTCAACGCCGTGCTCAAGACGATGGGAAATGGCGCGAGCCGCGCGCAGGCCGAGCGCTCCGTCGATGCCGTGGTGGAGGCCATTCGCGGCGGGCTCAAGAAGGACAAGTCCGTGCAGCTCGTCGGTTTCGGCACGTTCCGCGTCGTGGATCGCAAGGCCCGCACCGGCGTGAATCCCAAGACCGGCGAAAAGATCAAGATCAAGGCTTCCAAGAGCGTTAAATTCGCCGCCGGCAAAGATTTGAAGGCCAAAGTCGGCGGACGCTGATCCGCTTCCCGATTTCCCTCCAACGAGGAACCCCGTTTTGCCCCCTGCAAAACGGGGTTCTTCATTTTTCGGCGCCGCGCCCCCCGCGCGGCGCCACATTTTTGCGCGAATTTCCGCCGCCCCCTTCCCATCGGCGGGCATCCGTGTCATTCGTCATTCCTTCACTCCATGAAGTACATTTTCGTCACCGGCGGCGTCGTTTCTTCGCTGGGCAAAGGCCTCGCCGCCGCTCGCTTCGGCACCCTGCTCGAGCATCGCGGTCTGAAGGTCGTCATGCAGAAGTTCGATCCCGTACCTGAACGTCGATCCCGGGCACGATGAACCCCTTCCAGCATGGCGAAGTCTACGTGCTCGATGACGGCGCGGAGACCGACCTCGACCTCGGCCACTACGAGCGCTTCACGCACCGGCGTCCTCACCCGCTCGAACAACACCACCAGCGGCCAGGTCTACGAGACCGTGCTCGAGAAGCGAGCGGCGCGGCGATTACCTCGGCAACACCGTGCAGGTCATCCCGCACGTCACCGACGAGATCAAGGCGCGCATCCGCAAGCTTGCGACCGAGCAGCCGTGCGACGTCCTCATCACCGAAATCGGCGGCACCACCGGCGACATCGAGGGGCTGCCGTTTCTCGAGGCGATCCGCCAGTTCGTCCTCGAGGTCGGGCCCGCAAAACGTCGATCATCATGCACGTCACGCTCGTCCCGTTCATCAAGGCCGCGGGCGAGCTGAAGACCAAGCCCTCGCAGCAATCGATCGCCAAGCTGCGCGAGATCGGCCTGCACCCGCAGGTGCTCGTCTGCCGCACCGAGCACCCGCTCGACGAGGAGGTGCGCAAGAAGCTCTCCCTCTTTTGCAACGTGCCGCCCGACGCCGTGGTCGAGGCGCGCGACGTCGATCACACCATCTACGAGATGCCGCTCATGCTGCAGCAGGAGAAGCTCGACGACACGGTGCTGCCGCCTCCTCGGCATCCACGGCGCCGCCGGCCGACATGACGCGACTGGCAGCAAGTTCGTGGATCGCGTGGTGAAGCCGAAGAAGCGCGTGAAGATCGCCGTGGTCGGCAAATACATCGAGCTCCAGGACGCCTACAAATCGATCTACGAATCGCTCACCCACGCCGGCGCCGCCGCCGATTGCGGCATCGATCTCGTGCAGCGTCGATGCCGAGGAACTGCGAGACCAAGCGACCCGGCCGAACTCCTGCGCGACGTCGCCGGCATCCTCGTCCCCGGCGGCTTTGGCGACCGCGGCATCGAGGGCAAAATCCGCGCCACGCAATTCGCCCGCGAGCAGGGCGTCCCTTTCCTCGGCCTCTGCCTCGGCATGCAGGTCGCCACCATCGAGTTCGCGCGCAACGTCTGCGGCCTCGACCGGCGCGAACAGCACCGAGTTCGATCTCGACGCCGTCGATCCCGTCATCGACCTCCTCGAAGACGCAGCAGAACGTGACCGACAAAGGCGCCTCCATGCGCCTCGGCTCATTGGCCCACCATCCTCGAAGAAGGCACCCGCGGCCACAAGCTCTACGGCAAGACGCGAGATCCGCGAGCGCCACCGCCACCGCTACGAATTCAACATGAAGTATCGCGAGCAGATGGAAGCCGCAGGCTTCGTCATCAGCGGCACCTCACCCGACGGCCACGCTCGTCGAGCTCATCGAGCTGCAGCGACCACCCGTGGTTCCTCGCCTGCCAGTACCACCCGGAATTTCAATCCAAGCCGAACAAGCCGCACCCGCTGTTCAAAGGTTTTGTGACCGCGTGTTTGGCGCACAGCGGGTAGAAGCGGCTTTCGTCGGACCCTCGGCCCCACCAGCGTTTGCCACCGCCGTCGCGGGGAATCCACGCGCGCTACGCGGTTGCATTTTCCGGCGTGCGCGCCACAGTCCCGCATGCTGCCGCCGCGGACCTTGAGCTTTCTCCTGGCGCTCCTGCTCCCGCTCATCGCACGGGCCGGCGATCCCGTTCTGCACCGCATCGGCGAGCTCTTTTTCCTGCTCCCGGACAACTGGCGCGTGGAGGCCAATGCCAGCTCGGCGGCGGTCGGCGTCGTGTTCACCGCGTTCGGGCCGAGCGGGGTGCGCATGACCGTGGCGCGGCTGCCCGCCGGAGCCGGGCCGGCGCCTTTGTCGGCTCCGTGGCTGGATGCGCTGACGGCGGCCGAGACGGCGGAGGCGCGGATCGCCCTGGAGGAAATCGGGCTGACTCCCGTGGCGGGCGCGGGCGCCTTCGCGCAGGAGGGGGCCACGGCGGTGACAGCGATCGGGTTCGACTGCAAATCCGAGGCCCCGTTGAATCGGACGATTCTTTCCTGCACCTGGAGCACCGCGCGCGAGGTGCTCCGCGCGCGCCTGCAATTTCCCGCCGCGCTGCCGCCGGAGCAGGCGGCGGAGCTCGATGCGGTGCGGGCCTCGCTGCGGTTTGCCGGGTACAGCACGCTCGGTTTTGGCGAGTTTCGGCTCACGCACGCGCCCGATTTTGCCAACGCCGCCGCGTGGGCGCGCCTGGCGCCCCCGCCCGCACCCGCGCCGAGCGTTACGATGGCGCCCGGACCGCCGTCGGCCGGGGCGCCCGCGGCGGCGCCGGCGCCGGCGGCGGGCTCCACCGATCTCGGGCGGCTCGTGCAGGACCATCGCGGCGGCCTCATTATCGTCGAGGGCGGCGCCAGCTCGGGCAGCGGCTTTATTTGCCAGATGCGCGAGGGCCGTTTTCTCCTCACCAATCAGCACGTCGCCTGCGAAATGCCGGTGATCCGGCTCGCCTCGCTGGATCGCGTGGATGCGCCCATCGGCGCCGGGAGCGCAGCGGTGGGGCACGATATCATCCGCTTCGCCACCACCTCCACGGCCACGCCACTGATCGCGTCGAACAATGTCGATACCGATGCGAAGATCGGCGACCCGATCGTGGTGCTGGGCAACACCGAGGGCGCGCGGGTGGTCCAGCCGCTCACTGGCAAGCTCGTGGGCATCGGTCCGGATCGCATTGAGGTCACCGCAGAGTTCCTTCCCGGCAACAGCGGCAGCCCGATCATTCACCTTCCCAGCGGCAAGGTGATCGGCATCGCCACGTATCTCATGACGCAGAAATTTCCCGAGCTCACCGATTCGCCTCAGCCGGGCGTGCGCCGCTTCGGCTACCGGCTCGATAGCGTGCGGCAGTGGCAGCCGGTGGCCTGGCCGGTCTATCGCGCGGACAAGGCCGCGATAGACCAGGTGGAAAATCTCACAAAAGACCTCGCTCGGCTCATCGGCGAAATGGGCGATCGCCGCGCGCTGAACGCCTCCTCCTTCTCGACTTCGCCGATCTATCGCCCCGTGCGCGATTTCGATGCGTCGATGGCGAAAAAGAGCCTCAGCCACGCCGACCGCAGCTCGGCCACGCAGACCTTTCTTTCCTCAATCCGCGCCGCGACGCAGGCAGACATCATTCGCGGGCGGCAGACGCTTCGCTACGATTACTTCCAGCACCAGCTCGCTGAGCAGGCGGAGATCCGAGAGCAAATGTACCGGCTCTTCGATAAGCTCATCCGCGGAAACCGGTAGGCGGATTGCTACTTCGTCTGGGGCGCGGTGAGTCCCGCCACCATGCGGCCGAGCGAATCCTCCATCTCGCGCAGCCGCGTGAGCATCGGCTCGTAGAGTTTGCGTTGCGCCGAGCAGAAGGTTTGCAGCGGCTGGAACATCCCGGCGAGGTCCTGGTAAAAGCGATCGATCGAATGGCGCAGGTGGTCTTCGATCCCGATGAGGGTGCTGTCGCGTTTCTCCGTCATTTGCTTGCGGAATTCGCTGAGGATTTTCTTCCGCTTCATCACGGCGATCACCGTGCCGGTCGCCGCCGCGACGCCCGCGACCGTGCCGGTCACATCGAAAACGGCCGAGTGCGCGAGGATGGCGATCACGGTGGCGACGCCGCCCACCGCGGCCACGCCGGCCGGTACGCGCAGCCAATTCGCGGTTTCCTCGAAGAGCTTGCCGAGCTGCTGCTCCACTTCCTGCGAAGTCCCTTTTTCCAAAAGCGTGAGCTCGATCTTGCGCAGGAGCTCCTGGCGTTTTTCGAGGAAATCCGGGAGCGAGCCAAGCTGCGCCTGTTGTTGCTGCTCCGCGAAATTGCGCCGGAGCGTCTCGTGCAGTTGCTGCCAGACGGCGCGCAGGTCGCTCTCCATCAGCTCGAGCGAATTCCCGATCTGCCGCTGCAGAATGTCGCGGAGCTGGTCCTCCATCCGCTTTTGGAAATCGTAACGCCAATCGCCTTTGCCGACGATCAGCTTGAAGGTGTTGCCCAGCGTGAGCTTTTCCAGGAGCAGCTCTTCGCCGCGTTTTTGCGCGCGATCATAGCTCTGGGAGAGCGTCCAGACCACGCCGCCGAGCTGCCGCACGCTCTGCTCCTTGCGCGCCACCAGCTCGTGATCGAGCTGCGCCAGGCGCTCCGTATCGCGCTCCACCACCTCCATCGCCTCGCGCACCTTGCCGCCGAGATCGCGCAGCATCACCTGCGCGGTCTGGCAGACGGAGCGCAGCTTGCCCTGGCGCGCCTCGCCGTGCGCCACTTCTTCGTTGATATAAGATTCGAGCTTGGTGAAGCCGGTCTCCGCGAGCGTGGCTTTCACCTCTTCCGGCGGCGCGCCGCTCGTCTTGGCGAGGAACGCTTTCTTCGCGGAGACGGCGAAAATCGGGCACGAATGCCCGATCCGCTCCATCATGGTCTGTTCGAGATGCTTGGTGATCGCGGCGATCTCGTCGGGCGCGCGCAAGTCGGCCTGCTGGATGACGAAGACCACGCGCTTGAGCCATTTCTTCGAGATCAGCTTCAGAAAATCCCAGGCGCTTGCCGCCCAGGGATTGGTTGACGAGAAAACGAAGAGCACCAAATCGGCCAGGGGCAGGAACTGCTCGGTGATGGTCTGATGCTCGGCCACGATCGTGTTCGTGCCCGGCGTATCGACGATGTTGAAATCCTTCAGGAAGGGCGCGTCGCGATAGCACTCCGCCAGCCGATCCGAGAGATGCACCGTCTTCTCCTCCTCGCCGTACTTGAAGACGTAAACTTTGTCCGTCGCCGGGAGCACATCCACCTTGCAGAAATCGCGGCCGAAGATGGCGTTCAGCAGCGAGGATTTGCCGGCCTTCACCTCGCCTACCACCACGAAAAGAAACGGCTCGCGCAGGCTCTGCTGCAAGCTCTGCAAGGTGCCGAGCGTCTCCGCCGACGCGCGCAAATCCTGGGCGAGGGCGGCCAGGGTATTCAGCGCCGAGGCAAGCTCCGCGCGGCTCTGCAGATAGGCGTCGGCGATCATCCCTGTCCGTGGGGACTAGCGTGCCGCACTCGATTCGCTGGCCGCCGGTGCCGTTTTTACCGCTCCCGGAGTTTCCGGCTTCGCCGGCTCCGCTCCGGTCACGGCTGGCGCGGGCGTGGTTTTCGGCTTCGGTGGCAGAGGGCGATCCATGGCGAGCAGTTGGGAAACGGTGACGAATTTAAACCCCTTCGCGGTGAGCGCATCGAGCGTGGAGGGCATGGCGTCGACGGTGGATTTATGGATGTCGTGGGTGAGGATGATCGAGCCTGCCACGGTGTGCTTCAGGATTTCCGCCTCCACGCGGGCCGCGTTGCGGTACTTCCAATCGAGCGGGTCGACATCCCAGAGGATCGTGCGGTAGCCCATTTCGCCGAAGGCCCAGCGTTTCTGCCGCTCGCTGAAGGCGCCGTAGGGCGGACGCATCGTCTTCGGCGCCACGCCGCCGCCGGCCACGATGGCGTCGTGGGTCTGCTGAAGCTGCTGCTTCACGCCATCGTCAGAGAGCTTGGTGAGTTGGGGATGCGACCACGAATGATTCGCCACCTCGTGCCCTTCGGCGGCGATGCGCTTCACGATCTGTGGATATTCCGCCGCGCACTGGCCCACCATGTAGAAAGTCGCCTTGATCCCGCGCTGCTTCAGCATATCGAGCAATCGCGGCGTGTTTTGCGCGTGCGGCCCGTCGTCGTAAGTCATGGCGATGTACGGCCCGTCCACGTGACACGAGGAGTAGCTCACCTTGGCGGGCGCCGCCGCGTGTTCGGATTCCGTGGGCGCCGCGGGCGCGGGCGTGGATGGAGGATTCTGGGCCGTGCAGGCGAGCGGCAGCAGCGCCAGGGTACACGCAACTAGGATGGGTCGAGGCATAGCGAAAGGGGAAATCTTTCGCCGCATTTGCGGGCGGAGGCGAGCTATAGTTTACGGAGGCGGGCATGGGGCGGCGGATTTTCTTAGTCTTAGTCGTAATCGTAGTCGTAGTCTGCGGTGGTGCCGCGGTCGTGTGGCGCGGCGACGATGACGACTACGATTACGATTACGACTAAGACTAAGACCGACCCGAAAGCCCAAACCCATGTGGAAAGGACGCTTCCAGGAACAAACCGCCGCACTGCTCCAGAGCTACTCCGAGTCGATCTGCTTCGATTGGCGGCTCTGGCCGTATGACATCGAGGGCTCGATCGCGCATTCGGCCGCGCTCGAGGCGGCCGGGCTGATCAACGCGGAGGAGCGCCGGACCATCGTGGAAGGGCTGCGGGAAATCGGGGGGGAGATCGACTGCGGCGAATTCACTTTCCATATCGAGCTCGAAGACATCCACATGAACATCGAGGCGGAGCTGACGCGGCGCATCGGCGATGCCGGCGCGAAGCTGCACACCGCCCGCTCGCGGCAACGACCAGATCGCGCTCGACCTGCGCCTCTACCTCCGCGCCGAATGCGATGATCTCCGCGACGCGCTCCGCGCCATCCAGCGTGCGCTCGTCGACCTGGCCGGGCGGCATCCGGAGCTGATCATCCCCGGCTACACGCATCTGCAGCGGGCGCAGCCGGTCTACTTTGCGCACCATCTGCTCGCGTACGTGGAGATGTTCCAGCGCGATCTCGGGCGGCTCGCCGATGCGCGGCAGCGGATCAACGTGATGCCGCTCGGCTCCGGCGCGATCGCCGGCTCCACCATCCCACTGGATCGCGAGCTCGTCGCAGAGCTGCTCGGATTCCCGGCGATCACTCGCAATTCGATGGACGCGGTGAGCGACCGCGATTTCGCGGTGGAGCTGCTCGCGGCGCTCAGCCTGGTCGCCGTGCATCTTTCCCGGCTCAGCGAGGATGTGATCCTGTGGGCGTCCTCGGAGTGGAAATTCATCACCATCTCGCGACGCCTACACCACCGGCTCGTCGCTGATGCCGCAGAAGAAAAACCCCGATGTGGCCGAGCTCACGCGCGGCAAAATCGGGGCGCGTTTTCGGGAACCTCGTCTCGCTGCTCACCACGCTCAAAGGCCTGCCGATGACCTACAATCGCGACATGCAGGAGGACAAGGAGCCGGTCTTCGATTCGGTCGATACGATCAAGGCTGCGCTCGCCGTTTTTGCCGGCATGCTCGATGGCATCACCGCCAATCCGGCCAACTGCGCCGCCGCCGTGGCGGACCCGATTCTGCTCGCGACCGACCTGGCCGATTACCTCGTGAAACGCGGTCTGCCCTTTCGCCAGGCGCACGAAGTGATCGGCCGCGCGGTGGCCCTTTGCGCGAGCCGCCCGTGCGAGCTGCCGCAGCTTTCCCTGGACGATTACCGCGCGCTCTCGCCCGTGTTCGAGCAGGACCTGTATGGAGTTTTCGATTTGGAGAAGGCGCTCGCCGCGCGCACGGCGGTGGGCGCGCCTTCGCCCGAGAACGTGCAGAGGGAAATGGAGCGGTGGCGGGGGGTGCTGGGGTAGGCGACGGTACTTGAATCCCCACCCACTCGCCGCCACCTTGCGGCTCGCCAATTCCATCACACACCATGTTACCCACTCAACAGGGCGCGATCCGGCTCTTCAATTTCCGCGGAATCGACGTTTTCCTGCACTGGTCGTGGTTTGTCGTGGCCGTCTTTGAGCTGCAATACCGGAAGAACACCTACACTTCGCCGATCTTCAATGTCGCGGAGTACCTCGCCCTTTTTCTGATCGTGCTGCTGCATGAATTCGGGCATTCGCTCGCCTGCCGGCAGGTCGGCGGGCAGGCGAACCAGATCGTGCTCTGGCCGCTGGGCGGCGTCGCGTATGTGGCGCCGCCGGAACGGCCGGGCGCGCAGCTCTGGAGTATCGCGGCGGGGCCGCTCGTGAACGTCGTGCTCGCGCCGATCCTCATCACGGCGGTGATGGTAGCCGATCGCGCCCAACTCTGGGCCACCGGGCCGGATACGTTTCACCTGCTCAACGCGATGATGGTGATCAACTTCGTGTTGCTCGTCTTCAACATGATCCCGGTCTATCCGCTCGATGGCGGGCAGATCCTGCGCTCGGTGCTCTGGTTCTTTGTGGGACGCGCGCGCAGCCTGCTCATCGCCACGGTAATCGGCTTTTTCGGTGTCGCGGCGATGGTGGCCTTTGCGATTTGGGCGAAATCCATCTGGTACGGGATCATGGCCGCGTTCGTTTTTTCGAGCTGCCTGCGGGGCTGGAAACAAGCTCGTGCGCTCGGCGCGCTGGCCGCCGCGCCGCGCCGCGAGGAGTTTGCCTGTCCGCAGTGCTCGCAGCATCCGCCGGAAGGAAAATTTTGGATCTGTGGGAAGTGCCAGGTGCCCTTCGATATGTTCGAGGACGGCGGGCGCTGCCCGAACTGCCAGGCGCACTACGCCGAGGTGCGCTGTGGCGATTGCACCGCCTGGGCGCCGGTGGAAGCGTGGGAGCAGGGCGGCCTGCCCGTGGCGCAACGATAGCGCGCCGCAACCTCCGCTCATTCGGTCAATGGGACCTCCTCAGTCAACGGCCTTTCGCCGCGCAGCATCCGCCGCCCTTCGCGGACGAGGCGCAGGTAGAAGTCGCTAGGCAACCCTTCGTAGCCGAGGAAGCGCGCTTCGCGCGGCGGGGCGTTCGTGACTTTGAAAATCGCGGTTGCTTCGTCCACTTCGTCGAACATCGCCACGAAGGCCGACTCGGCGCCGAGCTTTTTGGCCGCGACGAATTGCTCCCAGAGGAACTGGCCTTTGCGGCGCGGGATGTCGCTCGTGCCGGGGGGCATTCGCTTCAGGTTGTCCCAGGAGAAGCCGGGATAGACCACCGGCATCCAGAGCGCGCCCCGGCTTTGCCAATCGCGCTTTTCCTCGGTCCAGAACCCGGTGGCGGAGCGCTTTACGCCCGCGGCATCGATCGAGAGATTGCCTACGTTCCAGGGGCTGTAGCCGTCGAGCCGGCGCACTTGCGCGAGCCACTCGGGATCGGTCAAGCGCCGCCAGTTCCAGTCGCCCGCGCCCATAAGATGCACGGCGTACGGGCCGGGCGTCTTAAAGAATTCGATGACCTGCCGCGCGATGTCGGCCGGCAGTGCGTTCGGCCCCGTGGCGTAGAAGCCGAAGAGCTGCACCACCGGTTTGCCGCCTTCCCGCAGATAACGCGGCCCGAGCGCCTTCTCGTCGATCATCCGCTTCCATTCGCCGGTGAGCACTTCGTACACGCGCTCTTTCGGCATGCCGGAAATATCGTAAGTGATCGCCCAGACGCGGCCGCTCTTCGCGGCGGCCGCTGCGACATGCTCCAGCACACGTCGGCGCGTCGGGTAGCGTTTCGCCGCAGGGCCGCCGGGGAGCTCGAGCACGAATTGCTGCAGCCACGCCCCGTCGATTTCGTAGTCGCGCATCCATTCGAAATGGCGCTGCACCGTGGCGGCATTGTCCGAGCTGAAGAGCACCGCGGGCGAGCCGTCGGGATTCGTGAAGCCGGCGGCCGGGTACCGCTCGGCGGCCGGGTACTCACTCATCTCCGGCCACATCTCGAAGGTGAGCGTCTCGGGCGCGATCCGCTGGCTGTCGCGGCTCCAGTGCACCCACCCCATTTCCGCCGGATCGCCGGGGCAGCGGAACCACCCTTGGTAACCGCACATCACCTTTCCGCGCAGCCCGCCCGCGGCGTCCACCTGCGCCAGCGCCGCCTCCGGGCCGAGCCAGAAAGCGGCGGCGCAAAAGACGAGCTTCCCAACGCGGCGCAGGCAAATAAGATCGAAATTCACGCGCTCCAGCCTTTCCAATTCGGCCCAAAAGAAAAGCCGCGAGCGCGCCAATTCCTCCTCTCATGAAACTCCACACCTCGCTTCTCGCGCTGCTCCTCGCCGCCACCGTTCACGCTGCCGATGACAGCTTCAAAGATCTCTTCAACGGCAAAGACCTCACTGGCTGGACCCAAAAAGGCGGCGCCGCGAAGTACGAGGTGCAGGGCGGCGAAATCATCGGCAACACCGTGCCGAACACGCCCAACAGCTTCCTCTGCACCGACAAGGAATACGGCAATTTTGTGCTCGAGCTGGAATTCAAAGTGCAAAAGGGCCTGAACTCCGGCATCCAGTTTCGCAGCCGCGTATCGGACAAGGACACGGTGGAAACCTTCAACGGCAAGCCGCTGAAATTCCCCGCCGGTCGCGTGAATGGTCCGCAATTCGAGATCGACACTTCCGACCGCGCCTGGACCGGCGGCGTCTACGGCGAAGGCGGCTGGGGCTGGCTCAACGACCTGAAGGACAACGAGGCCGCCCGCAAGGCCTTTAAGCAGGATGAATGGAACAAAGTGCGCATCGAGGCCAACGGTCCGTCGATCAAGACCTGGCTGAACGACGTGCCGGCGGCCGACCTGAAGTTCGAGCCGCTCCAGCGCGGCTTCATCGCCCTGCAGGTGCATGGGATAGGCAAGAAGGAGGAAAAGTACGAGGTGCGCTGGCGCAAAGTGCGGCTCAAGGAGCTGCCGTAGCCTCAGTTTTGCGCGGCCTGGGCCGAAAATCCCCCGGCGCGGGTTTTTCCATTTGCGCTTTGGGCCGGCCTGCGAAGAATCGGCTCCCCTTTTTTCCAAACGATCATGAGCGTACCGAAAGTTCTCGTCGCCGATCCCATCTCCGAGCGCGGCATCAGCGAGCTCGCCGAGGGCGGCCTGCTGGAGGTGACTGTGAAGACCGGCCTGAAGGAGGATGAGCTCCTCGAGATCATCGGCGAATACGCCGGCCTCGTCGTGCGCTGCCAGACGAAGGTGACGCCCGGCGGTCATCGAGGCGGCCACGAATCTCAAGGTCGTCGGCCGCGCCGGCGTCGGCGTGGATAACGTCGACGTCGATGCCGCCACCAAGCGCGGCATCATCGTCATGAACACGCCGGGCGGGAACACCATCTCCACCGCCGAGCACGCCTTCTCGCTCATGATGTCGACTGGCGCGCAACATCCCGCAGGCGGATGCCAGCGTGAAAGCCGGCAAGTGGGACCGCAAGAGCTTCGAGGGCGTCGAGCTCTACGGCAAGACGCTCGCCATCCTCGGCATGGGCCGCATCGGCACGGAGTTCGCCCGCCGCGCCATCGCCTTCGGCATGCGCGTGCTGGCCTACGATCCGTACCTCTCCGCGAGCCGCGCCCGCTCGCTGCAGGTGGAGCTGGTGGAGCGCCTCGATGAGATCGTGCCCGCAGGCCGATTTCATCACCATGCACATGCCGCTCACGCCCGGAGACGAAGCACATGCTGAACGCCGAGCGCCTCGCGAAGGCGAAGAAAGGCGTGCGCATCGTCAACTGCGCGCGCGGCGGGCTGATCGATGAAGCGGCGCTCGCCGAGGCGCTGCAAGATCGAAGCACGTCGCCGGCGCCGCGCTCGATGTCTTCGAGGTCGAGCCGCCCGCCGCCGGACTACGCCGCTGCGCGCGCTGCCGAATGTCGTCTTCACGCCGCACCTCGGCGCCTCCACGGCGGAGGCGCAGGAAAACGTCGGCATCGAAGTCGCGCAGCAGATCCGCGCGGCGCTGCTTTCACGGCGAAATCCGCAACGCGGTGAACATGCCGAGCATCGACGCCAAGACGCTGGCGATCCTCGGGCCGCACCTCGCGCTCGGCGAAAAGCTCGGCTTTTTCCTCTCGCAGATCGCCGCCAAGCGCTGCGACAGCCTGAACATCAACTACAGCGGCAAGATCAACGAAGTGGACACCACGCCGATCACCCGCGCGGTCCTCACGGGCTTCCTCCAGCACGGCCGGCGGCGGCGAGGTGAACGTCGTCAACGCGCCGGCCTTCGCCGAGAACCTCGGCCTCAAAGTCACCGAATCGCGCGAGAGCACGCACGGCGGATTTCGCCGAGCTCATCGAGCTCACCGCCACCGGCGAAGGCGGCTGGGTTTCCGTGGCCGGCACCTTCTTCGGCACCACGCCGCGCATCGTGAAGATCAACGGCCGCCACGTGGAAGCGAAGCCCGAGGGCGTGCTCTTCCTTCTCGAAAATCGCGACCGCCCCGGCATCGTCGGCCACGTCGGCACGCTCATGGGCAAGCACGACGTGAACATCGCCAGCATGTCGCTCAGCCGCAACGAAGCCGGCGGCAGCGCGCTCACCGTGCTGAATCTCGACTCCGTGCCCAGGCCCGAGCTCGTGACCGGAACTGCTCGCCGAGGGCGACATCGTACTCCGCGCAGATCGTGCAACTGTGAAAATCGTCGTCGCCGAATCCGCCGAGGCGCGAAGGGCGCCGTGCGCGTCCGCTTCGTGCGCGCAGGAAGCGGGCTGAAGCTCGCTGCCCGGCGTGCGCGAGGCGGAGTTTTCCGGCAAGCCGAGCGCGCTGCTTTACCTCCGCCACGAGAGCACCCTCTACGTCGGCGCTCGGCGAGCGGGCGAAGCTCGACGCCGGCCGCATGCGCGCGCATCGCCGGCACCGCCGCGATGTCCCTGAAAAAAATCGGCCGCACCGCGCTCGCGCTTGCGCTTGAGGATTGGCCGCAATTCGCCGGGCCGGCCGTCGAAGGCGTGCTGCTCGCCGATTACCGCTTCGACGCTCTTCAAGGAGCAGAAAGCCGCGCCGCTGGAATGGCTTGCGCGTGAAGTGCCCGGCGTGGCCGCCGCCGCCGCGAAACGCGCCGTCGAGCGCGCGCGCATCGTCGCCGAGGCCACGAATTTCGCCCGCGACATCGGCAATCTGCCCGGCAATGTGCTCTATCCAGAAGACCCTCGCCGCGCGCGCCGTCGCCGAGGCGAAGCGCGTCGGCCTGCAGCGCGACCGTGTTCGACGAGAACCAGCTGCGCGCAGGGAAGTTCGGCGGCCTCCTCGCCGTCGGCGCAGGGAGCGCCCAGCCGTCCGCGGCTGATCGTGCTGGAGCACCGCGGCGGCAAGAAAGGCGAGCGCCCGCTCGCGCTTCGTCGGCAAGGCGATCACCTTCGATACCGGCGGCATTTCCATCAAACCGGCGGCCAACATGGAGGAGATGATCTTCGACAAATGCGGCGGCATGGCCGTGCTCGGCGCCATGAGCGCCGTCGCGCGGCTGAAGCTGAAGCGCAACGTCGTCGGCATCATCGCCAGCGCCGAAAACATGCCTGGCGGCAAGCGCCTATCGCCCCGGCGACATCGTCACCACCTACGACGGCAACCACATCGAAGATCGATCAACACCGACGCCGAAGGCCGCGTGGTCCTCGCCGACGCCATCGCCTACGCGCGCAAAGATCTGCACGCCGCCGCCATCATCGATCTCGCCACCCTTACCGGCGCGTGCGGCGTCGCGCTCGGCGAATACGCCGCCGGCTTCTGGAGCAACGACGACGCCTTCGGCGAGCGCCGTCCGCGCCGCCTCCGAGAGGGCAGGCGAGCGGCTCTGGCCGCATGCCGCTCTTTCACGGAGTACGACGACCAAATCAAAAGCGAAGTCGCCGGCCTCAAAAACACCGGCGGCCGCCTCGGCGGCGCCTGCACCGGCGCCGCCTTTCTCAAAGCCTTCGCGCGACGACACCCCCTGGGCGCACCTCGACATCGCCTACATGGCCAACCGCGAAAAAGACCAGCGCGCGACCTCGCTCGCGGCGCCACCGGCTTCGGCGTCCGCACCCTCGTGGAACTGGCGGAAGGCTAGCGCAAGCTGCGCTAATGAGTTGTGCGGGCGATCACCCGAATTTCGCTGTTGGTCTGCGACTTAACGTGGACCGTAAGGACGCCGGCAGCCCCCGGCACCTCCACGGTCGCGCTCACCGGCGAGATTACCTGCGCGGCCACGCCCTCGGGCGGGTCCGCCACGAAATCCAGCACGAGAACTCGCGCATCGCTGGTGGGGCGCCGGATGAGTTGGGGATTGGTCCAACCCGCGCTCGAGACGCTCCCGGACGCCGTGACCCTAAGCGTGCCCCCACTTTCAAATACCGCGTTCACGGAATGGACGCTGTAAACCAAGCGCGCCTTCGCGGAGGGCGGCGGGTTGGAGACCGCCGTAAGCGTTAGCTCGGTGTACTCGCCCATTTTGATGGTCGCATAGCCCGCAGCTACGAGGACTTGCGTGGAATTCGACCCACCCACAGAGACCGGTTGATAAACATCCACCCGGTACGTGGCGGGATGAAGATTCGTCGCGAAACGGCCGTCGGCATCGGTGAAGCCCGACCAAGCTGGATAGCCTGTGGGGATCAAGTACACGCCGCCGTGATTCGGCGGAAAGCCGGGGGTGATCAGCACCCGCGCGCCGGCGAGCGGCACTGGCGGCGCCCCATCGGCGCCAGCCTTTTGCAGCACCAAGCCGTGGATGCCGGTATTGGCCGGCGGCGTTTCATAAAGAACCCCACCGCTGACGTGGATGTCGCGCCGAGTGTACCGGCCCGCCTCCACGTGAACGTCCTGGGATACCACTGCGTACGAGGGTTCCACCGAATCGAGGCCGGTCACCGGTACCCGTGCAGGCGTGAAGGTTTTCGCCGAGATGCTGAAACGCCCCGGCGGCGTCGCGACCCTGAAGCGGCCTTGATCGTCCGTTGGCCCGCTCCAGCTAAAGGGCGGGTGCGGATAAGTCTTACCGGGGTCCTGATACTCGTGGATGCTCACTGTCGCCTTTACGCCATACGGAAGATTCGCGGTGGTCCGCCCGGAGGGCCAGCTTACCACGGGCAATTGCAAAACCTGGCCTTCGATTCCCGTATTGGCCGAAACGCCCGCGGCCACGATCTCGAAAAGTGAGGATGCGCTCACGGCGGCCTCGCCGGGAAGGCTGGCGGTGAGCCGATAGCGGCCGGCGGGAAGCCAGGCGCCATTCTTCTTGAGCGGCACCTGCACGGTCCGTTTCCAAACGGATTTGCGGGGGAGAACGACCGTGGTGGAGAGGCGGTGGCCCGGAGGCGCATCCGTCTCCCAGACGAGAGCGCCACTGCTATCGTAAACCCGGAAGGCAAACTGGAGCGATGCGGAACCCGTGTCCGGGAAGATAAACGTCACGTCTTCGCGGCTGAAGTTTGCCAGGAGCGCGCTCGCCGGAAAGCTTTCGCGGGGGGCAGACACTGCTGGGGTGCCGGGAATGACGAAACGGTACTGACCCGTGGTGAGTGCTACCTGAAGGCCGAGCGCTGCGGGGACTGATCGAGCTTGCGGGGCGGGCGTCAGGCCAGCCGAGGTCGCCGGAAGGCGATCCGCCGCACGGCTGAAGGTAGGCGCGGCAGCGAGAAAGCAGAAGAGGAGGAGGGTAAGCCGCGACAGTTTCATGGGAAGGGGAGAGCCTTGACCATGTGATGCATTTTTTATCAGTTGGCAAGGTATTTCTCAACGCACGTACGCCGGGGTGGATTTGAACCACCGACCCGCCCCTTATAAAGGAGCCGCTCTAACCGCTGAGCTACCGGCGCTGGTGCCGTTCGCGCCGAGACCTTATTCGGCACGAGCGGATCCGATTTCAGCGCCGTATTCGCCGCGGGCGAGCAGCAAGACAGGTGGCAGCGCCCAGCACCAGGCAGAGGAAAGGGGCTGGGGCGCGCATGGATCGTTTCTCGTATCACCTGGCCCGGCGGTCCACCAAGCTTTTCAAACTAAGCAGTCCTTGCTAATACGCCGGTCGTGAACCGAACGGCGCCGTGGTGGCGCCCTTGCCGCCGAAGGCGCCGGTGGTGGAGCCGTTGCCGCCGGACCCGGTGTAGTTCGGCTTGTTGGTGAAAACATTGGCGGCACTGGGGCCGTTGACGGTGACGACTTTGCCGTCGGCGATCGTCACGGTGTTGCCGGCGATGGTCTTCACGCTGTTGCCGTTGAGTGCGACGTTGTCTTTGAAGAGCACGCTGCCGTTAGCGCCGCTGGCGTAGAGCTTGATCGCCGAGTTGGCGTCGATCGCGCCGCCGCCGATGATGAGCTGGCCGTTCGGCCCAAAGACGTTCGCCTTCACCACGTCACCGCGGAGGTTCGCGTTCGTGAGGACGATGTTGCCGCCGCCGAGGTTGCGCAGATCGACGGTGCCTTTGTCGGCCTGCACTTTGCCGCCGTTGACGGCGATGTCGCCGCCGGCGGAGACGAACTCAACCTTTCCGCCGGGCCCGGGCGCGGCGGCATCGAGGAGCGCCGCGAGCTGTCCGCTGTTGGAAATGGTGATCGCCGGTCCGGAAGTTTTGCGGCTATCGAGCCGGATATGCCCGCCCTCCCGGCTGGCGCGGCTGACGACGCTGTCGGAGACTTTGATGGTTGACTCCACAACGATCGATCCCTTGCTCACGATGCTCACGGTGCCGCCTTTGCCGCCATGCGCTTTCAACGCGCCATTCGCGCCGGTGGTGGCGGAGATGCCTCTTTTCACGGTCACATCGCCCGTGATGGGTCCAGTTTCGGATCCAAGATGGATGGCGCCACCGTCGCCGCCCTCATCGTTCGACCCGAGCTGCGCATTGCCCCCGTTGGAATTGATGCCATTGATTCCAGACCTACCGCCGTCCACGACAACCCGGCTGCTCTCGATGAGCACGGTCCCGCCCGCGGTGGGCGCAACGCCAGGAAGCGGTAGGAGCGTCCCGTTCGAGCCATTCGCATTGATCCCGCCTTCGATCTTGAGGCTCTGGGCGCGAACGGCCAGGATGCCGTTGGCTGGCCGGAGCGTGCCTTTGATCTCGAGGCTGCCGGCGGAATTGATCGAAACGGCAGAGACGAGCGGGGACTCCAGCCTCACGGTGTTGGCGCCGATCGCCTGCGAAAAATGCAGGCTTTGTTTATCCTTGGCCTCGAGTTTGCCGGCGCGGACGATGCCGTTGATCTCCGTGCCTCCCTCGATATCGATCTTCAGCTCGTTTGCCGTGATCGGCGCGTTGACGGTCAAGCTACTTTCGCTCTTCAACTCGATCTTCCCTGCGGTTAGAGGGGTGCCGATCAGCAGCGAATTCTTGCTGTCGCTCTTAATCTCGCCCGGCAGCCCTCCAGCCGGAGGAACCGCCACGGGGACTGAAGGGGTGCTGATAGGCGCAAATTGGTCGGGATCCGCAGGAGGAAGGACCGTTCCGCCATTGCCGACTGGGTCGGGATCGGGCGTGGGAGTGGGAGTGGGAGTGGGAGTGGGCGTGGGAGTGGGAGTAGGCGTAGGCGTAGGCGTAGGCGTAGGTGCGGGCGTGCCATCGCCATCGTTGTCAGTACTCCCGCCATTGCCGCCCCGGTCGTTGTCCGAAACCGGCGTATTTCCTACGTTGGCCCGGCCGTTCTCGCTCTCCGTGGAGGTGGAACCGGGCTTATTCTGAGAGTTCGTGCGACTGTCCGAGGCGAGCGCTAGCGAAGTAGTGGCGCCAGGCTTCACCGCGGAATCCAGGGATGCCATCTTCTCCTTGGACGCAACGAGCACTTCCGTTGCATCGCCTTCGATCAGGAGATTTGTCTCCGCAATGCGCGACTTCTGCTTTTCGCCGCTTTGGATGGAGATCTCCTTCTCAATGAGCTGAATGCTCGGAAGCGGAGTAACTTTGATCTTCGACTTGCCCGCGAATTTCTGCGGATCGACCAGCGCGGACGTTTTGACGAGCTTGCTGAGGTCGACCGTGACCGGCTTCGGCATGTGCCGCTCCTTCGCGCCGAGGATTATCATGCGGCCAGGGGTGAGCACCACGGACTCGCCAAGGCGGTTGTTCAAGGAAAGGCGCAGGCTTCCCTCGAGCACCACTACCTTCACATGACTGCCGGGCGAATTGTCGATCATGATGGTGGTGCCGGTAATCGCCGCGGTGACCGCCGCGGTGTGGATGCGCGCGCCGCCGAGCCCTTTGGGCACTTGGAGGAGCATCGTGCCGCGATCGAGCGTCATCTCGCGCGTGCCCGCCTGGAATGAGAAGAGCGCGTCGGCGCCGAGGCGGGTCAGGGTATTATCCTGAAAAAGAAGCTCGGCGCGGGACTGCGGGCCGGTGCGAACGGCGAGGTCGTCTTTGATCACATCTCGCAATTTTGCGAGTCGAGAACTTCCTTTGTGCGAGTCGACTACGCGAACGTCGTTGACGATTTTATTGACCTCCGCCTGCTGCAGGGGCCCGGCGAGTCCTTCAGAGACGCCGAAGGGAGCGAGGAGCACCGCCAAGAGAAGCGAGCTGAGAATGTTCGAACGACAGGGAATTGCCATAATAGTAATAAAGCAGGTGTCGGGCCGCGGGGACTCAGGTTTTGCCCTTTAGAACTGCAGGCTCACCGTCAATCCGCCGCCCGCGCTCGCCGCGCGGTAGTCGAAGACTTCCTCGTTCGAGTCGTTCCAGGTGATGTACGAATTCGCGAAGACGCTCACCCACTCGTTGAAGCGGTACCGCGCGCCGAGCATGAGCGTCTGGTTGTGATCGCGGCGACTGTTTTCCGAGTAGAGGTAGTAGCTGTAGTTGTAGAGCAGGTTCGCCTCCAGATGGCGTGTCGCCTGCAGGTGATAGCCTGCGAACGCGGAGAGGGCGGAGCGTTCCGTGGCGGAAGGATCGGCAAACCCGAGTACTCCGGCCACGCCGGCAAATGCGTAATGCGCCTGGCTGAAGGCGACCGTTTTCTGCGCGCCGAGACTGAGCGTGTGCTCCTGCAAAAAGGTCTCCTGCGACTCGTGTCCGATGAGGGCGGTGTAGTTGTAGCGCGCGAAGAGGTCGAGGCCGCCGAGTTTTGCGGTGTGGTAGCCGAGGCCGATCCCGGCATCGATGCTATTGAAGCTCATCTGGTGGAACTCGCTGTAGCGGAAGAGCGCCACGCGTGCGCCGGCGTCCAATTGAAAACCGCGCGGCAGCGGGCGGCGATAATCGAGGCCGAAGGTGGCGAGCAAAAACGAGTCGGTGCGGAGGTCGGTGCGGCTGAGCGCGACGTTGTCCGTCACGAACGCGGAGATTTCCGCGAAGGTGCGGAGCAGCTTTTGCCGTTCGTTGTCGCGCAAAAGCTGTTGCACGCCGAAGCTGTCGGGGTCGTCGCCCGCGCTCGCCGGGGCAGTCGGCGCTTGGGAAGCAGGCGCGATGGATTGCACGCGGGCCGCGAGGGGATCGAATTGCCGCGCCTGCTGAAGCTGCGCCTCCTGGGCGAAAGCAATCGCGGCGCAGAGGAGCAGTGCCGTGAAGCTGTAAGCTAACCTTGGGGAATTCATGAGCGCAGCCTGGGAAAGCACGCGGAGTGCCCAGCGTTCATCGATCCGCACATTTGCGATGAACTTTCCGGCTGGCGGCATGTTTCTCGCTAGATCGAAGGCCCACGCATGCTTCACCGCCGCGCCATTCTCGTTCTGCTCGTTGCCTTCTCCGCCATCGCGGTGTGCGGCGCGCTCCTGCGCGCACCGGGCTCCGCGTTGAGCCGCGCGGAATTGGGCGCGCGCGATTTTGTCGCCTGCCGCGGCCGCCTCTCGCCGCCGAATCCCAAGCTGATCTTTCTCGCCATCGATAGCGACTCGGTGAGCCTCGAGACGGAGGCCGACCTCAAAGGTTTGTTCGGGATCGCCGACGATTCCACGCCGGAAGCGCGCGCGCTTTCCCTGATGAGCCGGCAATGGCCCTGGCCGCGCAATGTGCATGCGCTCATCCTCGATCGGCTGGTCGCCGCTGGCGCGAAGGCGGTTGTTTATGATTTGATCTTTCCCATGCCGGCAGAGGGCGACGAAGAATTCCGCGCCGCGCTGGAGCGGCATCGCGACCGCGTCGTAATCGGTAGCAACTTCAATTCCTCCACGGACGTGAGCGGCCGCGTGGACGTTTCGCTGACCATTCCCGCGAACACCCTCATTCCGCAGACCGCCGCGCCCGATGCGCGCGTCGGCTTCGTCAACTTCTGGCCCGATGCGGATGGGACGATCCGCTCGGCGCGCTTCCACGCGAACTTCGCGCAATTCCTGGGCGCACAGCAGAGTCTCGGTGAAAGCAGCCATGCCTCGCTCGCCGCGCAGGCGGTGACCAAGCTCGGCCGCCCCGAGACAGTTCCCGCGGATGGCGATACGCATCCGTTCCGCTTCACGGCCGGTCCGGAGCGCGGTTTCCCTCCGCATTCGGTTTTTGAAATTTTCGTGCCGGGATATTGGGAGCGAAACTATCAATCCGGCCGCGTCTTCGATGGCGCCATCGTGGTGATTGGCGCCGCGGGCAATTGGCAGCACGACGAGCACGAGACGCCCTTCGGCGTCATGTCAGGTCCGGAAATTCAGCTCAATGTCATGAATGCGCTGCTGCACGGCGAGTTCCTGCGGCCCGTCTCGTGGCTGGTAACCGTTTTGATCTTGTTCGTCGCGGGCACCTTTGCCGTGGCCGTGGCGCTCTGGCGCACTTCGCCTTTGAAACGGATCGCTCTGCTGCTGGTCGGCGCGAGCTTGGGCGCGGCGCAGTTTCCGCTGTTCGACTGGTACGGCGTGATCGTTCCGGTCATCGCGCCCTTGATTGTCTTCGCCGTGACCGGCCTCTTCAGCCTGGTTCACGACTTGATTGCCGCGGGCGCGGAGCAGCTCCGGTTGCGCCGGCAGGTGCTCGAGAAAAAGAGGGAACAGGAGATTCTCACCCGCGCGAACGCGGAGCTTGAAGGCCGTGTCGCCGAGCGGACCGCCGAACTGACGCAGTCCAATACCGCGCTTACCGGCCTGCTGGAAGAAAAGACCGTGCTGCTGAAGGAGATTCATCACCGCGTAAAGAATAACATGCAGGTGATCTCCAGCCTCCTCAGCCTGCAGGCGGGGCATATCAAGGATGCGGGGGCGCTGGAAGTCTTCACGGAGAGCCGCAACCGCGTCCGCTCGATGGCGCTCGTGCACGAAAAGCTTTACCAGACCCAGGACCTCTCGAAGATCGATTTCCAGGATTACTTGAAGGCGCTGACGAGCGGGCTCGTCTCGAGCTTCATGGGCAGAGGCTCACTGGTGAAGATCAGCTCGGCGGTGGATGAAATCATGCTCGGGGTGGATGCGGCGGTGCCGTGCGGGTTGATCGTAAACGAGCTGGTGACCAACTGCTTCAAGTATGCATTCCCCGCCGGGCAGCCGGGCGAGATTCGCATTTCCATGAAACGCGCGGTGGACGCGCAACTGCAGCTTTCGGTCTCCGACAACGGAGTCGGGTTCCCGCATGACGTGGATTTTCGCAATACCGAATCACTAGGCATGCAGTTGGTGACCACGCTGGCCGACCAGCTCGAGGGGAGTGTCGCCATGCGCAATGGCTGCGGCACCACTTTCGAAATCACTTTTCCCGAGGCGGCGGAAACCAAGTTATGACGGACAAAACTCAGATTCTCATCGTGGAAGATGAAGGCATCGTCGCCAAGGACCTCCAAGCCATGCTGCGGCGGCTGGGCTACCACGTGCCAACCACAGTCGGCACCGGCGAGCTGGCGATCCAGACCGCGCTGCAAAACCGGCCCGATCTGATCCTGATGGATATCCAGCTTCGCGGGAAGATGGATGGCGTGGAGGCGTCGGCGGCGATCAGCGCGCAACAGGATGTGCCGATCGTCTATCTCACCGCCAACTCGGATGAGGCCACGCTGCAGCGCGCGAAGATCACCGATCCGTTTGGCTTTCTGATCAAGCCCTTTGAAGAGCGCGCGATCCAGGCGGGCATCGAGACGGCGCTCTACAAGCACCGCACCGAGCGGCGAATTCGCGAGCGCGAGCAATGGCTCTCGACGACCTTGGCCAGTATCGCCGACGCCGTGATCACCACCGATCCGGCGGGGGACGTCACGTTTCTCAACGCCGCGGCGGAAAAGCTGAGCGGCTGGCTGAATGCCGAAGCGGTGGGGCGCCCTTACACGGAGGTCTTCCAGGTCCTGGACGAGACGACCCGCTCCGCGCCGAACGACCGCGTGGCGAAAGCGCTCGGGGCGGGCGCCAGCGGGAGCTTCAGCAATCACACGCTGCTGGTCGCGCGCGACGCCACGGAGATTCACATCGAGCATAGCGTGGCGCCGATCCGCCAGGGTTTGCACGAGCGAGTGGGCGGTTGCGTGATTGTTTTCAACGATGTCTCGGAGCGCAAACAGCTCGAGGAGCGGCTGCGCCACGCGCAAAAGATGGATGCCATCGGTAAGCTCGCGGGTGGGATTGCGCACGACTTCAACAACGCGATCACCGCGATCATCGGCTACGCGGAAATGATCCTGCAGCAGGTGCAGGAGCCGCATCCCCTGCATCATGAAGCGAAGCAGATCGTGCGCGCGGCCGAGCATTCGGCGCGCCTTACGCACCAATTGCTCGCCTTCAGCCGCAAGCAGGTGCTCCAGCCGCGCTGCCTCGATCTGGCGCATGAGTTGCAGGAGATCGAAGGCATGGTGCGCCGCTTGATCGGCGAAAATATCGCGCTCGAGATCAAGCGGGCGCCTGGGCTGTGGAACACGATGGCCGACGCGGGTCAAATCCACCAAGTGGTGCTGAACATGGCGATCAACGCGCGGGATGCGATGCCAGAAGGCGGGCAGCTCGCGCTCGAGCTTTCCAATAAGGCCGTGAGCGCGGCCGACGCGCTGCGCATCCCGGATGGGCGGCCCGGCGAGTTTGTGCTGCTGACGATCCGCGACAGCGGCACCGGCATGACCCAGGAGACCAAGAAGCAGATCTTCGAGCCGTTTTTCACTACGAAAGAACCAGGCAAGGGAACGGGGCTCGGCCTCGCCACGTGCTACGGGATCATCAAGCAAACCGCGGGCATGGTGGCCGTGAGCAGCGAGCCCGGCGCCGGGACGACCTTTTCGATTTACCTCCCGAAGGCCGAGGCTGCCGCACCCGCCGTGGCGCGGCCGGCAGGCCAGGACGGGCTGCCGCGCGGGACGGAGACGATCCTCGTGGTGGAGGACGAGGAAATCCTGCGCGAACTGGCGGTGCAGGTCCTGGAAAGCCTCGGCTACCGGGTGCTCGTCGCAGAAGATGGGGAGGATGCGGTGCGCACGCTGTGCAGCAGCGAAGGCCGCCAAATCGATCTCGTGGCCACCGACCTGGTGATGCCGCGCATGAGCGGCCGCGAGCTGGTCTCCTGGATTGGCGAAAAGTTTGGTCCGCTGCGCGTGCTCCTCATGTCGGGCTATACGGACGATGAGATCGTCCGCAACGCGATCCAGGGCTCCGAGGTCGAGTACCTGCAGAAGCCCTTCACGCCGAAGGGGCTGGCGCAAAAGATCCGGGAGATCCTGGACCGGCCCGCGGTGGCGCTGGCCGCGTGAACGCGCGGGTGGGTTTTCGGACACTTGGGACGAGAGGCAGGGGGCGTGGAACGCGGAAGGCGGAGCGCGGAACGCGCAACGTGGTGAAGGCGGGGTTTTCGGAGATATGGAACGAGATGCGGCAGGAATGGCGGGAAGGAATTTCGGAAATTTTGGAAGGAAGGGGCAGGTGGTTTTCGGACAGGTGGGAAGAGATGCAGGGTTTTGAAGCGCTAAACCGGGGATTTGGGAGATTTTGCGGGGTGAGTTTTCGGACAGATGAGACGAGAGGCAGGGGGCGTGGAACGCGGAAGGCGGAACGCGGAACGCTGTGGAGGCGGGGTTTTCGGAGATATGGAACGAAAGGCGGAAGGGAATTTCGGAAATTTCGGAAAGTGAGGTTGCGGTCCTTGCGAAGAGCACAAGGGGAGGGGATTTCGGAGATAATGGAAAGGATGTCCGCGACGTCGCCAAGGAGCGCTGGACGGCCGCGGCGCCGCGCCGACCAGGAACCGTGTGGGCCAAGCTTCGCGCGGCAGCGCCCGGTGTGTTCGAGACGTATCGATGGGCTCAAAGACGGGAACCTTACGGGAATCCCGAAGTGCTCGGTGAGCGGAGCGGCGTGGCGAAGGCATCAGCCGCAGAGTATCAGACAGCGAGCACTTTTCCAATCTCGACCGAGCACTTTTTGGTATTTCTATTTTCGCAAAAGGAAGGGCCGCGGCTCGGGATTCAGCGGGCGCGCAGGTTGTTCCAAAGGGCGGTGATCGGCGCTTCTGTCAAGAATCTCTGGCTGACTCGAATGGCGCTTACGGTGGCTGGAGGAATGCCCAGCGGAGAGCGAGATTCACGGACTCCCGCCAAACTTCCGCGCTTCCGCCGGACAGGGAACTCATACGCTATCGTCGAATCCGGACCCGGATCGATGCTCTGCCGCTCTCGCCGTGAATTGAACCTTGCTCAGCGGCAGATGACGTCGGTGTCAAAAACCGCATCGATCCGTCTGAGCCAGAAACTAGCACAACCCGCTTAAACATGTCCGCCACAGAGACGTATTTCAATATGGCTTCGTCTTCATAGACCCAGAGATTCGATCCATGCCGAACGAACTTAAACTCAATCGGGATTTCTGCATTTTCCAGCCCTGCGCCGGTAGTCTCCAAGGCTCCAACGGAGACATTCTGTACCGCTGAGTCTATATTAAGAAGGTGCTTTGACACATTTCGAATGGCGACAAGCCGCGCCCGATCCAGCGATGACTTCTCACCTACTCTGCTTCCACTGCCACGGTCACACCCTGTGCCGAAGAGTAGAAACGCGCAAACGAAAAGTCGAGTGAATTACCTGCATTTCAGCTTGGGGCATTTTCGGTCTACCGCCTCCCACCATCCGGCTGACGGGGAGTCGGACCCAGCATTCTGCGATAAGTCGCCCAGGTTCAAACCTTTTCCATTTTCTGCAAGGACCAATCGATCGTGCGCATTTCAATGGCACTTCGCTGAATTTAAAAGAACCCGTCCTCTTCAACTCCTTAATGCGAGCTGACCATATCCCCGGACTTGAAGACGGCCTTCAGCGCTAATGTGCTCGGGATGTGGAAACGGTTGTGCCACCGCAATATAGGGAGGAGTGAGGGTAATCAATATATTGCACCCGACCGATTTCTTGCGTAGATCAACGAAATCGTCAGTTCTAGGAATAAAGCTAGCCCAAGTGAACCGCCGACGAGCGAACTCCAGATCAACTTGGGCGACGATTGCCCTCATTTCACTAGCATCGACCAAGACATTCCGCATTGAAGCTTCGAAAGGCTCTGGACCTCGATGAACTCAGCGTTTTCTGGCCCATGCACAATGTGCCAGCCAAACCCTTGATGCGGCGTGACCAAGAGGGAGGAGCCTGAGAGCTTATCCGTCGCTATGTCGAACGGCATTATCGGTCCTTTTTAAGCTCTTTGAGAAACAGCACGTCCGGCACGGGGATGGCGCCCTGTAATCTGAACTGGGGTCTACCCTACCGAGGGTGACCGGGCGCTTTGGCTCGCCACTTTGGGCGAGGCGTGTGGGAAGACGGGCGGGCGGGTGCATGCCTGGGTGCTGCTCGACAATCATTATCATCTCGCACGGGAAACGCCAGAGCCAAACCTGGTCGCCGGGATGCGTTGGTTCCAGAACACCTACACGCGCGGCTTGAATACCCGGCACCGGTGGTGGGGACATCTTTTGGCGGGCACGACAAGGCGTGCTGGTCGAGCCGGAGCCGGACCCCAGGCGGCGGCTACGCGGGGATGCTGCTCGATTACATTCACCTCAATCCGGTGCGCGCGGGCTTGGTGGGAGCGGCCGAGGGTCTCGGTTTGCTGGAGGATCAATGGAGCAGCCTGGCGCAAGGCTACGGAATTTCCCCGGCCCAGCGCGCCGGCTGGATGGAGACCACGCTCGGCCTGGCTGCGGCGCGCTTGCCGGATACGGTGGCGGGGCGCCGTGGGTTCCTGGTGTAGTGCGTCGGAATTAGCGTAACGCACGATTTCCGACGCCCCTCCGGGGCGGACGCGCTTGCTTGTGAAAACCGGTGGCTGACGCCACCGGCTAAACTCCCAATGGCCCTCCGGGCCAGGCATCGAATGTTATGCTGAGCGCGGAGCGCTACACTAGCTAGTGTGGTGAGAGATAAGTTTGCAGGCGTGAACTCTTTCGCGACTACTCTGCGACGACACCGGGATTTGAATGTAACGACCTTGTCTCTCAACACACTAGCGGCGCTGGAGCGCCGCGCGCGCGAAGAGCCGGGCGCGCGTTGCGGCTGGGTGCAGCGGGAGTGCAGTCGCTCCAGAGCACTCTGGCGGGCGGCTGGTACTGGGGTAGCCAAGCCTTTCGCGAGCGCCTGCTCGCATTGTTCAAAATCTCCGCGGGCCGCCGAAAACAGCCGTGGAACCGCAATTTCGAGACCCGCGGGCAGGCGCACGAAGGGCGCTGGGCGGAAGCGGAAGCTTTGGTGGCCGGCGGGCTGCGAGCGCTCGGGCTGGGCGAGGAAAAGCTCGCCAGCCTCCCAGGCAGCGACCCGCGCAAGGTGGCCATCGCGGCGGCGGTGCATACCCAGAGCACCGTGCCGCAGGCGTGGCTGGCCGCGCGTTTGGAGAAGGATCTATCGGCTCGCCATGCGGCGGGGTGGCGAAGAGTCTCGGCGATGCATTTTCGCGACCTGAATGAAGCGCAAATCCTCGCGCTCGCCGTCACCGCCGAGGAAGAGGATGCGCGGATTTATCGCGATTTTGCCGAACTACTGCGCGCGGACTTTCCGGCCACGGCGGAACTTTTCACCAAGATGGCCGTGGAGGAGGACGGGCACCGGCACCGGTTGATCGAAGGGTATCGGCAGCGCTTCGGCGAGCACATCCCGCTCATCCGGCGGCAGGACGTGAAGGGCTTCATGGTGCGCCGCCCCTCGTGGTTTACGGCGGCGCTGGCGCCGGGCCGGGCGCGCGAAGAGGCGGCGCTGATGGAGATTCAGGCGCGGCGCTTTTACGAAGCCGCCGCGCAACAGACCACCGACGCCGGCATCCGCCAGCTTCTCGATGACCTGGCCCAGGAAGAGCAGTTGCACGAGACGACCGCGGAAAAGATCACCGATGCGCAGGCCACCTCCGGCGCCCTGAGCCAGGAGCACGACGCGGCCCGCCGGCTGTTCATCCTGCGCTTCGTGCAGCCGGGGCTGGCCGGCTTGATGGACGGCTCGGTCTCCACGCTGGCGCCGTTGTTTGCCGCCGCCTTCGCCACCGGCGATACGCTGGCCACCTTCAAGGTAGGGCTGGCGGCGTCGGTCGGCGCGGGCATCAGCATGGGCTTTGCCGAAGCGATGTCCGACGACGGCAAACTGAGCGGGCGCGGCGCTCCGTGGATTCGCGGCACGGTTTGCGGACTGATGACCGCCGTGGGCGGCTTGGGCCATACCTTGCCCTATCTCATCCGCGATTTTCATTTGGCGACCACCATCGCACTCGTTGTGGTGGCGGCGGAATTGGCGATCATCGCCTGGATTCGCAAACGCTACATGGACACGCCGCTGCTCTCGGCGATTTTCCAAGTGGTCGTGGGTGGCGTGCTCGTCTTTCTCGCCGGCTGGCTGATTGGGGAAAGTTAGATCCTCATCTGCCCGGGACCCAGCCGTCGCGGCCCGCGAGGATCTTCGCCGCCTGCACTGCGTTGGCAACGTCCGCCGCGAGCGGTTTTGCGACGGGATCGCGCTTGCTCACGTCGAGCGGCTTCCCCTCGAGATCGGTGGTCGCGAATTCCTGGAAGCGCAGCGCGCCGCTCGGCGGTCCGGTGAGTTGCCAGCCCGCGGGCAGAATGTGCGGTCCCATTGCACAGCGGATGAAAGTGGCGTGGCTCGCGGGAAAGCGCGCCGTTTCGATCCGGGCGAGCCAGCACTTCTTCACGTCCGGCGCGGCCGTGAGCTTGCAGTCGAGGAAGAAATAGCCGGCGCGGGAGGCCGGGTTGCGCGCCTGCACGATGTAGCCATCGTGCATCGTGCGCAGCTCGCAGCGCTCGAAGACGGCCGTGCCGTAGCCCCACACATAGTCGACGTCGCCTTCGATGTAGCTGTCGACCACCGAGACGCGCCCGCTGAGATTCAGCGTGTCCTGCAAGCTGAGGAAGTCCGCGTTGCGCAGCACGCAGCGCTCGCCGTTCACGAAGACCGCCTCGGCCTGCCCGCCTTTGTACGGCGTCGTGTTTTGCACCGTGAGATTTTCGAGCATGAAGTCATCCGCCTCGACGCCGAGCACCGAGCGCTGAATCCATCCGGGGTTCAGCTTTTCGTTGTTCGTAAACGCGATCACGGTGCGCTTCCGATCTTCGCCGATGAGATGCACGTGCTGCTTCTCGCGCCCGATGCGCACAAGCTCCTCATAGCGGCCACGGCGAATGAAGATCACGACCGGTTTCTCGCGGTGAGGCTCGGCAAAATTCACCGCCGCCTGCACGGTGCGGAAGTCTCCGCTGCCATCGGCGGCGACAACGATCCGATCGGCGTTGCGCGCCAGCGGCGGCCTGGCCGTGGGCGCGTCTTCGGCGGTGACGGTGGCGCAGGCGAAGAGGAGGGCAAGGAACTGTCTCATGGGCCCGACCTCTACACTTTCGCGCCATCGTCCACCCGCACGAGCACGCGCTTCGTGCGATAGATGCGCCCGGGAAACTCTTTCTGAATTTCACGCAACCGACGGCCCATTTCATACGGGTCGTAGTTGCATTCCGCCGCGAGCTTCTGGCGAATTTCGCGCAGCCACTCGAGGCCATCGTCCCGCCGGGGAGTTGGTGATGTCGATTCGGGGTCAGTTGTCATGGCGATCTCTCGAGAAGCTCATACGGCGTCGTGAGTAGTGGGGTGGCGTAGCCGATGGACGAATTCACCGTGCGAATGTGCTCCTGCTTGTTCACGTTCGCGATGTGGCGGCAGTTCCATGTCGCCAAAATATCACACTCGTGGAACGTAGCGAGCGCCAGATGACGGGCATCGCCTTCGGCCTCCCGCGGCATCAGCTTGTGTTGAAAAGGAGGCACGAAATTCAGCGCCCCCGGCGGGCGACTTTGCGGAATTCTGCCGGGGTGGTTTTCCCGGCCTTCCGGAAGGCGATGAAGAAGGTGTTGATGTTCGGGTAGCCGCTCTGCTGCGCGATGGACTCGATCTTTTCTTCGGTCTCGGCGAGCAGACGCCTGGCGAGATCCAGGCGCACGTTGCGAATCTTGTCGCCGGGCGTGCAGCCGACGTGCTCGCCGAAGGCCTGGTGCAATCCGCGCCGCGACATGCCGGCGGCCCGCGCGACGTCGTCCACGCCGATCGTGTCGGCGAAATGCTCCGCGATGAAGTGCAGCGCGCGCGCGACGCCGCCGTGGTTCACCGCGAGGATGTCGCTGCTTTTGCGGGTGATGACTCCCGCGGGCGCGATGCGCACCGGCTGCGCGGGCATCTTCCCGCCCCGCATCAGGCGATCGAGCAGCGCGGCCCCCTGGTAGCCTTGCTCCTCGAGATTCGTATCGACGCCGGTGACCGAGCGGTTCGCCGCTCCGACGGAGAGCAGGTAGTCATCGATGCCGGCGATGGCGGCCTCCGCCGGGACGCGAATCCCCGCATCTTCGCAAAGCTCCTGCACCTCGACGGCGAGCGTGCCATTGGCCGCGAAGACCGCGACCGGTTTCTCCGCCGCCTTGAGCTGCGCGAGCAGCCAGGCGCGCCGCCGCAGCCACTGGCTCTGGCCGGACCCTTGCGCGGAATCTTCGCGCCAGCGCAGCCACTCGCAGGAACGCCCGGCGGCGGCGAGCGCCCTGGTGAAACTTTCGCCGCGCTCGACCTGCGACCAGTTTTCCGAGTCGCTGTAAAAGCAGAACCGCCGCAGCCCTCGCGCGAGGAAATGCTCGGCGACGAGTTGTCCGGTCTTGCCGTGATCCTGCACCACGTGGGCGAAGGGCAGGTGCGGCCGGCGCAGCGAAAAATCCACCGTCGGCTTCTTCACCGACGCGACGAAGTGCGCGAGGTCGTCGCCGGCGGCCAGCCACGCCAGCACCCCATCGCCTTCCCATCCCCACGGGATCACCTTTTCATGGATGATGCTGTGCGCGGCGAGATGCCAGCGGTGCTGCGTGGCGTAGGCGGCGATGCCTTGCAGAAGCCGGTGGTCGTACCAGCCGAGCGCCACGAGCACGTTTTTCTGCTTCTTTGTCACCGGAGCTTTTTCGCTGGCGCCGTTTTATTTCCGGGGAGGATTTCACCGAGATGGATATTCGTTTCGCGAACGTGCTCCACGTTTTCGTAATGGCTCTTTTCCCCGCGCACTTTGCCGATCGTGATGTTGTCCAGAGTCACATCCCGCACCGGCTCGCGTTTGTCGCCGAGGATGCGGAACGGTGTCCCGGTCTCCCCGACCTTCACGTTTCTTACGTGAATGCCGCTGATCTTCGTGATCCGCTCCTCGTAGGTGCGGACCAGCGTTTTCCACTGGTAGAGGACGTCGGTCTCGATGCCGAGCACGCTTTGCTTTGCGCCTCTGGCCTCGATGTTTTCCAGGTGAATATTTTCGACGAAGCCGCCGCGGCGGAGATTCGTCTTGATGAAGAGCAGATTGAAGGGCCGGTATTGGTCGTCCACGAACCGGCAGTCGTGCACGTAGACATTGCGGATGCCGGCGGAGAGCTCGCTGCCGATGGCGACGAGTTGGTGGCCGGCAACCACGGTGCAGTTGCGCATGACGATGTTTTCAGTGGCGATGCCGAGACGCCAGCCATCCTGGTTGCTGCCGGCCTTGAGAGCGATGGCGTCGTCCCCCTGGTCGAAGCGGCAATTCTCCACGAGCAGGTTGCGGGTCATCTCCGGGTCGATGCCGTCGTTGTTGTGACCATGGGCGTACACGTCGAGGCCGCGGACGACGACGGAGTCGCAGAGCAGCAGGTGAATAGTCCAGAAAGGACTGTGGCGGATCGACACGCCTTCGAGGAGAACGTTGCGGCAACGATTGAACTGGAGAAATTGCGGCCGCAGGTGGTTCTCGCCTTCGGCCATCTGGCGCTGCTCCACCGGCACGTTGGTGGAAGCCATCGCGTACAGCTTTTTCAGCGCCTCGAGGTGCGCGGGTGGGCGCGCGAACCAGGTCTTCCACGTGCCCATCTCCGCCTCGAGCTTGCCCGCGCCGGTAACGGCGACATTTTCGCAGTCGAAGGCGTAAATGAGCGGGGAATAGTTGAAGCACTCATGGCCCTCCCAGCTCGACTGCACGGCGGGAAGGTAATCCTCGGGCTTGCCGCTGAAGACGAGCGTGGCGTCCTTTTCGAGATGGAGATTCACATTGCTCCGAAAATGGATTTTCCCGGTGCGCCATTCGCCCGGTGGGACGACGACGCGGCCGCCGCCGGCCCCGTGGCAGGCGGCGATCGCCTTGCGAATCGCCTCCGTGTTGTCGCCTTTGCCGCCTTTCTCCGCGCCGAAGTCGGTGATGGGAAAGTCGCGTTTCGGGAACACCGGCACCTGGATGGGCGGCATGGCGAAGGGAGCTTTGACGGAGATTTCCTCGTGCCGGATGGCGCCAGCCTGGGCCGGCGCCGGCAATGGCGCGGGGGCTGGCGCGGGCGTGGTGATGGCCTGGCCGTTCACGGTGACATTGCGGAGGGAAAACTCCTTAACGGAGTTGGTGGGCCAGTTGGCTTTCTTCGCCGTGATGGCCACGTTCTCGAACTGAAAGTTCTCCAGGGTGTCGCCGGGATTGCCGCGCAGCTCGCCGACGGCGGCGGCGCCGGTCACGGTGATATTGCGCAGGCGCACGTTGCGCACAAATGACGGCGGCGGTTTTTCCCCTTTCGGGTCGAAGAACTGCGTCCAGGGACGAACATCGAATACTTCACCGCCTTCCATGCGGATGTTTTCATAAGTGATCTGCTCGTAAAGTTGCTGCGTGTCGGGCCGGAGCTTGAAGCGCACGAGGCGGTTCGGGCCGGTGACGCGACAATCGCGGACAGTAACGTTGCGCACGGTGGTCGCTTCGCTGCCGATCGTCAGGACGCCGTGGCCGTGGCCGAATTCACAGCCCTCGACGAGCACGTTCTCCACCGGCCGGTTATCCAAATGCGCGCGCGGCCCCTTGCCGCATTTGAGCGCGAGGCAATCGTCGCCCACGGCGATGAAGCAGCCGCGCACAATCACGTCGCGGCAGGAATCGAGGTCGATGCCGTCGGAGCTGGGCGCCCGCACGGGTTCTTCCGGCGCGGTGACGCGGAGATTTTCCAGCAACACCTGCTCGCACTGGAACAGATGCAAGGTCCAGAAGCCGGAATCGCGCAGTTTTACGCCGCTGATGCGAACATCACGCGCATCGCGAATGTGCAGCAGGCGCGGGCGGACCACCTCGAGATTCGTGCATTTAAGATTCTCGCGGCGGCGCGTCCAGAAGGCCTCCCAGAATTTCAGGCCGTTGCCATCGATGACCCCTTCGCCCGAGATGCGGAGGCCGTCAGTGGCCGTGGCATTGACCAGGGCGACAGCCCATTTGTTGGTCTGTCCTTCGATCCGCGTGTCTTGAATCGGGTAATGGCTGAGGTCATCCGAGCCCTTGAGCACGGCGTCTTTGTCCAAGTGAAGATGGACGGCCGGTTTCAGGAAAATGCCGCCGGAGAGGAACGTGCCGCGCGGGACGACCACCGTCCCCCCGCCGGCGCCGGCCGCTGAGTCGATGGTTCTTTGAATGGCCTCCGTATTGAGGGTCCGGCCATCGGCGACCGCGCCGTGCTCAGTGATGACGAACCGCTTCCCCGGCTCGGCGCCCCTTGCGGAGAGAGCCAGGATGACGAGGAAGGCGAGTATGCGGAGAGGATTCACGCAATCAGCCGACGAAAAGCGGGCGCAGGTGCCGCTCGTAAAGGTTCTCGGTCACGTTCTTTCCGACGATCTCCTCATTGGCCTTGAGCAGGTCGAGGTAGCGCTGGCCCTTCTTCGCCGCGAGCTTGAAGGAGACGTGCAGGAGCTGGCGGAAGCTCGGGTTGAAGAGCGGGTGCTTTTGATCGTGCCGCAGCGCGCCGGTGTACTGCTCGCTGGTCCAGCCATTCGACCTCCTCGGCGGTGGGCAGTTTCGCCTTGTCGATGTCGATCACGGAAGCGTACGGCGCGCAGAATTCGTCCACGTGCCCGATGGCCCCCGCGTAAATCTCCTTCGCCAACGCGAGCCCTTCGCCACCGGCCTCCGCGAGCCCGATCAATTCTTCGAGCCACGTTGTTCCGGCGGTCTTGATGTGCAGGCCGGCGCCGAACTTCGGCAGCGTGCGGCGGATGATCGGGTAGAGCGAAAACTTGTCGCTCCCGCTGTGGACGCTGAGCTTGAGGTTCGCGGGCAGGCCGTAGCGGGCGATGGCAAAGGCGATCACCGCGAGGTCGTCGTGAAACTCCTTCTCGAACTGCGCGAGATCGCCGACGTAATCGACGCCCTTGTTGAACCGCCCCGTGAATTTCGGCGCGATGGTCTGCGCGGGAATGCCTTCGTCCGCGATCGCGGCAAGGATCACGAGCAGCTCGGGCGGCGTTTGCGGCGAGTCGGTTTCATCCATCGAAACCTCCGCGATCACGTTTTCCGCACCCTTTTGTGCGACGACGTGGCGGTAAATCTTCCCGGCATCCTGGACCGCGAGAAGAAACTTTTCCGCGATGCGCTGCACCTCTTCCCGAGTGGTATGAAAAGGCGTGTCGATCTGCGGGATGGCGATCGTACCGATCAGCTCGGGATGCCGATCGACAAAGGCTTTCACCGCTTCCGGCGCCGCCGGTTGACCGATGGAATCCGCGACGTCGAGCGTGAAGAAATCGGAATGCGGGATGAAGCGGTCGACGGTCTCCAGCCGGATGTGATCCGCATCGACGTGCCAGCCTTGCTGCCAAGCCGAGAGCCTGCACCGCGGCCTGCGCGGCGGCGAGCACGGACGACGGCTCGGAGCCGATGAAGCTGTGCTCCCGATTGCGATCTTGTTCCAGACCGGCACGACTTCGGCGCCGTCCTTCGGCGATAAGCTGGCAGGCGCGGAGTTGCGCCTTGGCCTGATGGGCAAAGCGGTCGCCGACGCCGATGGAGAATTTTTCGAGAGGTTTGTAGGTTTGCATGTTGGGGATTGAGAATCAGATCTTCGCGGGGGCGAGCCGCGGCACGAGCAGGTGCATGAGCGCCAGCGCCACGAGGTAGGCAGAGCCGGCAATGATGAAGAGCGTGGTGTAGCTGCCGGTCGCCGTAAGGATCGCGCCGGTGAGTTTCAAAATGCCCATCGCTCCGAGCGCGCCCGCCATGCCGCCGATGCCGACGATGGAGCCGACGGCCTGCTTTGGAAACATGTCCGAAGCCGTGGTGAATAGGTTCGCGGACCAGCCTTGGTGCGCCGCGGCGGCGAGGCCGACCAGCCACACGGCGGCCCACATGTTCGAGACCTGGGTGACAAATACGACGGGCACGACACACACCGCGCAGATCAGCATCGCTGTCTTGCGTCCGGCGTTCACGCTCCAGCCGCGGGCGATCAGCCGCGAGGAAATCCAGCCGCCACCGATGCTGCCGACATCCGCCAGGCAGTAGATGAGCACGAATGGCGGGCCGAAGCTTTTGATATCCAGCCCGAACTGCGACGCGAAGAACAACGGCAGCAGATAGAGATACCAGCGCCAGACGGAATCGGTGAGGAACTTGGCGATCACGAATGCCCACGTCTGCCGATGCGGCAGCAGGCTCAGCCAGGGTACTTTTTCCGTAGTGGTCTCCGCGGGATCGCTGCGGATGTAAGCAAGTTCGCTCGCGGAAAGGTGCGGATGATTCTCCGGCGGCTGAAAAGCCCGCAGCCAAAACACCAGCCAGACGAAGCCGATCGCGCCGGTGACGATGAACGCCCATTGCCAGCCCCAGGTGAGATAGATCCACGGAATGGCCAGCGGCGCGGCGATGGCGCCGACATTCGAGCCGGCATTGAAAATGCCCGTCGCCAGCGCGCGCTCCTTTTTCGGAAACCATTCGGCCACGGTCTTGATGGACGCGGGGAAGTTGCCCGACTCGCCCAAGCCGAGGAGGAACCGCGCGATGCTAAACCCGGCGATGGTGGCCATGCCCGCGTGCAGCATCGCCGCCGCGCTCCAGAAGATCATCGCCAGCGCAAAGCCGATGCGCGTGCCGATCCAATCGAGCACGCGGCCAACGCTCAACAGGCCGATGGCGTAGGCCACCTCGAACCAGAAAACGATGTCGGTGTAGTTCGCGTCGGTCCATCCGAAGATCTTCTTCATCTCCGGGGCGAGGATCCCGAAAACCTGCCGGTCGATGTAGTTGATCGTGGTGGCAAAGAAGAGCAGCGCGCAGATCACCCAGCGAATCCGGCCGACGCGCGGCTGAGGCGCATGGCTCGCCGCGATGATTTCGCCGGTGATGCTGGAGGCATCATCCTCCGGCGGCGCGCTGGCGGAGGCGGCTTTCACCGCGTCGGACGCGGCGAGCGGATCGGGGGGAGTCGGATTCATTTCTTCTTTTTGGCGGGTTCGATGGTGACGTTTTCGAAAGTGAGCGAGCCGGAGTGCTTGAGCACATCCGCGCCCTCGACACCTCGAAAGGTGCAGTTTTGCAGGCGAATCTTTTCGATCACCGCCCCGGGGAACGCCGTGACGATCGCCACCGCCCCGCTCGATTTGCTCGTGAAGTTCTCGATGCGCACGTCGCGCAAGGTGGGCTTATGCGATCCATTCGCCCCCTCCTCGTAGTCGAACTCGATCGAGAGCACCGCCCTCGCGACCTGCCCGATCCGCACGTCGCGGATCTGGATGTTCTCGATCACGCCGCCTCGCACCGCGTTCGACTTGAACCGGATCGCGCGGTCGAGGTGCGGGCTGTCCATCGTGCAGTCGGAGACGAAGACATTGCGCACGCCGCCGGAAATCTCGCTGCCCATGGTCACGCCGCCGTGGCCGTCCTTCATCGTGCAGCGGCGGATGACGATGTTTTCCGAAGGCACGCCGATGCGCCGCCCGTCGTTGTTGCGCCCGCTCTTGATGGCAATGCAGTCGTCCCCAGTCTCGAAGACGCAGTCCTCGATGAGCACGTCACGGCAGCTCTCCGGATCGCAGCCGTCGTTGTTCGTGCCGAGGCTGCGCACCGTCACGCCGCGCACGGTCACGTTCGTGCACAGCACCGGATGAATTTCCCACATCGGCGAATTGACGATCGTCACTCCTTCGATGAGCACATTTTTGCACCGATAGGGCTGGATGAAATTGGGGCGCAGAAAGTGCCCCTCGCCATACACCCGCTCCGCCACCGGCACGCCGTCGGTGCCTTGCCGGTCCAGCTTCTGGCGATCCGCCACCTGCTTCGTCGGCTGGCCTTTCGACTTGTCGTTCCACGCCCACCATGTCTCCCAGTTGGCCGAGCCATCCAGCGTGCCCTTGCCGGTGATCGCCACATTCTCCTGCTCGAAGGCGTAGATGAGTGGCGAGTAGTTCATGCACTCGATCCCCTCGAAGCGCGTCAACACCACCGGCAGATACTTCGCCGGCTCCGGCGCGAACCGCAGCGTCGCCCCCTCGGCCAAGTGGAGGTTCACCTTGCTCCGCAAATGCACCGCACCGGTCCCCCACACGCCCGCCGGCACCAAGACCCGCCCGCCGCCCGCGGCGTGACATGCCGCGATGGCCTTGCCGATCGCCGCCGTGCAATCCGCCTCCGCCACCGCGCCGAAATCGGTGATCGCAAAGTCGCGTTGCGCAAATTGCGGCGCCTCGATTCGCGCCAGGATCGCCGCTTCCGAATTGGCGGCATTTTCTGCCGCCACGAGCGGCGTGAAGGCGCTGAGAGCCGCCAGGCAAATGGCGAGCGCGGTAATTCGGGGGGCATGAATCATTGGCGCCATCATGCAGGTCTTCGCCCCGCGCCACAACGCCGCTTTCGGCATTGCACGTTGAAAAATCGGCACGCCGAGCCCTCCGGCAAACTCTGCCCAAGCGATTCCAAATCTCTTTGCCATTCGGATAGAGGCGCGCATAGTAACGACCGCTCCTGTGACGCGCCAAGTCCTCAAGCCTGGTCTTTTTACAGAGTTAAATCTGCCGGCATAGCTCAGTTGGTAGAGCAGCTGATTTGTAATCAGCAGGTCATCGGTTCGAACCCGATTGCCGGCTCCCCGTTTACTCTGGAAATTGTCCGTTTTTCAGCCTGCGGGGAGCGCTCAGTTTTAGCTCTGATTGGCCATTTTTTGCCCGTTTTGCACCCCAACGGGTACAATGGACGGGTACAATGGACGATGGATTCCGTCTCCACTGGCGCTCAGCACAAAATTCGATTGTGTATTTCAAGAGGGCATCGCCTTCGAACCGACTTGGCCCAATACGTCCACGTAAAGGCAAGTTTCGAGCGCCGAAGCGGAAGCTCCTGGGAACGATCATCCCCGACGGGAACCGCCGTGTTGGCGGCTCAAACGAGCTTACGATGAGCGGCTTTGGAATTGGCATCGCGAAGCCTTATTCGCGTTCCACGCGTTCAAAGGCTTCGAGTGAACGACCGCTTGGTGTGACGCATCCCCTCCCCTGCGATGTCGCAGACACTGATTCCGGCGCGAGAGATTGGCTCCGGAGATGCTGTGGCACCGATGAGGCGCTACGCACACGCAGAAACCGTGCATTCTGTGGCAGCAAACGCCGCGACAACCACGGTCGCGCATTTTATCAGATCGTTGGAACGACACGCGGCGCAGCGAACTGGATGGAGAACGTTGCTGCGGTCCGATTCTCGAGGTGCGGGCCAACCGCTACGGCGCCGTAGCGGATGGAACACCTTCGCGTCAGAAGCGCGTCGTCTCCAGCCTCTCCATGAATTCGTGCAGACGACTCCCCGTTTGCCTCGCCGGAAATAGATCCTGCACCGGGACCTTCAGCGCCTCGGCCAAGTAGAGCAGCGCCTTGTCGTCCACGAACACCAACCGCGCTTCGATCTTCGAGACCCCGCTCCGACTGACGTCTAGGCCAGCGATCTGGAGCTTCGCTGCAAACGTGGATTGGGACCAACCTTGCGCATAGCGGAGCCGTCGCACCTGCGGCCCGATGTTGTTCTTGTAACGCTTCACGTCGGGCCTGGCTTAGGCGTTCACTTCCTCAGCAGTGCGCTTCGTTACCTCGAAGCTCACGCGCGGAGCGCTTTCGCTTTCACAAAGACTCGTGAGCGCATCTGCTTTCCGCTTCGGCAGCAGCGCCGTGGCTTGCGCGCGGAAGTCGTCGACGAGCTGGTAGATTTTGACGGTCGTAAAGAGCTGGCGGAACTTGTCGCCCGCGATGACCTGGGCCTGCTTTGCTTTCTCGCTCAGGCCTTCGATTTCGGAGACGAGCGCTGCTGCGGGGAAGTTCACCCGCGCGATCGATCCATCGCTGCCTTTGGCGATCCAGCGCTTCCCGCCGGTTTCGGTCAGCGTCAGCTCGTCGCGGTGAGCGTGAGCTTCCAGAACGAGGTTTGCTTTGAGAGCCTTGAGTTGCTCGGTTTTGGCGGCGATTTCCCGGTGAAGGACGATGGCGTCGTCCACCAATGCTTCGATTTGTTTGGAGTTCATTCGGTGTGTTTTTTTGTGGTTCATGTCGCAGCCGCAGCCACGGAGCAGTTGCTCCTCGGCAGGCGCGACGTGAGGGCTTTACACCCGGTTTTTTTGCGGCCCGGTCCGATGCGGGCGGTATGTTCTCCAGTGTTCGCAGAGCTCCTCCCCATGTTCTCCGGTGACCTTCGGAAGTTGTTGACGCTTTCCGGCTGCGGGGGGCCAAGAGCGTGGTTTCTCAAATCGACCGCTCCCGAAACGGCGCGAAAAAGTGTCCATTGCCTCCCCGTTGCAGCAAGTGTTCGCGTGAACATACTAGCCGCATGAGCAAATCCAATCCGTCCACACGCACGCAGCCAGTCGAGCAGGAGAGCGGCCCCGACTCGGTAACGATGATCGCCGCGCTCCTGTTCTTCGCGGAGAAGTTTCCCCATCGACAATTCAATGGCGTGGAGCTTTCGCTCCTGTCCGGTCTCGGCAGAACTGCGCTCTCGCAGATCAAGAATGCTCCCGACACGCCATTCTCGATGGGGAAATGCAGCCTGAAGCGACTCGATGCGTGGCTCGCATCGCATCCCGGTTTTAAGCAAAACTAATTTCCCGCCTGCGTAATGCCCGCAGAATTGCGACCAGCAGACGATTCGCACCCGCGGCAAGGCCCACATGCGAATCCTTGTGGAGGCGCTACTCAAGAATGGCTCCCCCGCTGTTTTATGGCCAAGGGAGTTCGCAAAAACATCACGGTTCCAGGCCTGCTGGCACCGGCGCTCAGGATTCGCGCTCGGGAGTTTGGCCACAAAACCGTGTCACCGCTAATCGTGGATCTCGTCTGCTACGATTTGGGGAGCGGATCACCGCACACGATTACCCTGGCGATCAATCATGATACACAGGCGGCGCAGGATGCCGTCGATGCCGAACTCGTCGCCAGGTATCATCCTGGGCAAGATCGGGTAGGGCTGCTCGTGGAAGTTGTGCAGCACCTGACCGCGCTTCGAAGCGTAGCTCGTTACGCGGCGGCCTCGCCCGCTCTCACAACGCGCCCTGAGAGGATCACTTTTCCAGGAATACTCTGGCCTTCCATTGAGCTTCGCTGGCGCGAGCTCGGGTACGAAAGCCTTTCGGCGTACGTTACCGGTTTGATCCGGTACGATCTGCTGGTCGGCGGGCCGCACCTTTTCAAAGCTGCCGCAGATCGCCCCCGTCAATCCGAGCAGGCGCTTGCTCGGGAGGCGCAGGCTAGCCTGCGCTTCGCGGATCACGTCGATGCAGTTGTAGTCGCTCATGCCCTCCTCGCTGGCGGTGACGAAGCGCTGGGCTTCGTCTGCCCACAGGATGAGGAGGTTGTCGCCCTTTCGCTCCTCCGCCGGTTTGTCGAAGCGGCGGAGAGAGTGCGTGTAGAAAAGCATCTTCAGGAACGTATTCACGTATCGTCGCTCCACCTGGAACTTCTGCGGCATGGCCACACACACGATCTTTCCACGGTCGATGTCTGAAAAATCGAAGGTGTTCTGACCAGCGCAGAAGATCTGAGCGATTTCCGGGGTGATGAACGCCTGAAGGTAGTTGGCGATGGTCTCTTTCACACCGCCGATCTGCTCCGCTGGCTGGGAGAGGAATCGATTGGTGAAATGGGCGACGAGCTCTCGCCGCCGAGGCGATTGCTGTCCCGAAGCGAGATCGGTCAGGGCCTCGTCGAGGTCGCTCTGGTCGAGGAGAAGGTGATAGGCGTTTTCCAGAGTCACGTCCGCGCCAATTTCGCGGAGGGTTTCGAGCGCGGCGGCGATATGCGTTTGCGCCTGATTTCTGAAGAAGCCCTTGTCGCCCGATTGGCCGAGGGAAGAAGCGGTGTCGACTACGGCCTTTGCGAAGGTGTTGTAGGGAATGCTGCGGTCCGAGGTGAGGTTGTAGGTCTGCCGAGGTAGCCACGGTCCTCCGACGCCCTCTGGGCGAACCTGCAGCAGGATGAGATCGTTTTCCCGTCCAAAATGGCGGGCCATCTCCTGCAGGGTCTCCCAGTACAGGCCTTTGTCGTCGATGCAGAGCCCGCCCCAGGTCGGCTCGTTCTGAAACACCTGAAACAGCAGCGGCGTGATGCCGGAGCGCGTTTTGCCCGATCCGGTATCTCCCGTGATCAGCCAACCGCGGCAGAAGTCAGCTCTCGTCCAGGAGAATCCGGCCAGCCGGACGACCATTCGACTCTTTGTGCGATTGGATACGCTGAACACCAGGATCAGGATCGCACCGACGATCAAGGCGGCTGCGCCCACATATTCAGGGCTGAAATTCATAAAGCGCGTCCGATGAGCAGTCCCGCGACCACGCCCAAGCCGGTGAAAGCGACATGCGTGAGGAACCGCGCCTGATTGATCCGCTCCACGGCTTGGGCGAATCGTCGCAACTCGCCTATGACATCCGCGGATTGCTGAATGAACGACTTCGAGCGTCGGTCGAGCAACTCGATGGTGCTGCGGAAATCGTCGAATGCGGGCGGCGGCGAGTCGGGGTCATCTTCGATGCGGCGGGAGTGCTGCAAGTAGACCCGCACCAAATCGAGCATTGCGATCATCGGATCGCCGTCCGCAATACCATGCTTGCGCTGCCACTCGGCGATGGAGAGCGCGAGCGAGTCGTCCGTGCTCATGCTGCGGCTTTTCGTGGTACGGCAGGCGCCTCTTCGGGGAGAGGCAGAAGGAGGTCGGCCGCGAGGTCCACCTGAGCGTTGAAGCTTGCCTGCCAATGCTTCAGGCGCTGCCGGTCGAGCAGGTTGAAGGCGGGATGCTTCAGAGCCGCCGTGGTGGTGAGATTGTGCTCGTTCAGTGACGCGACGAGCCAGTCGTACAACCGGGACATGGGCAGCTCGCGGGCGTGCAGCACGTCCAGGAGGTGGCGCCGGGTCTTGCTATTCTCGTAGAGCTTGAAGGCGTCGCTATGCGCTTCGTTTTTGACGATCACCCAGCGACATCCATCGCTGAGCGCCTCGGCGAGGATTCGCACCTGCTCGACGCTGTCGGCCTCGTGGTTCACCGGACAGACGACGGTGAGACGAGCATCGATCGCACGAAGAACTTCGGACAGGCCGACCTCATCGAAGAAGTCGATGAACAGGTCCGTTGAGGCTGCGCGGCAGTCCACCACGAGCAGGTCACTGGATTCGGCTGCGATGAACATCCGATCGATTTCGCGCCGATGTTCGAGGTTGATGAAGTCCGCCTCCGGGTGGAAGCGCTTCAAGGTGGAGTTCTCGTGGTCACTGTCGATGGCACGATGGGCGAGGCAGCGATCCTTGAGGTATTGGACAAAGTTCGTGGCGAAGAAGCTCTTGCCGACGCCTCCTTTGCCGTTGATGACGAGGTTGATTTGTTTGGTCATGGGAAAGTGAAGTGGTTGGGATGGTTAGAGGTTGGCGGGATCGGCAATGCGCGGTCCGCGGACTCGTGAACGCTCAGGCGGAAGTGCAGCCGATGGGCTAGGCGCTGGTGCCTGCAACGTTGGCTCAGGCGTCGTTCGCTCGACCGGTGGTGCGACGGTGAATGGAAATTGCGGCTTGCTCGGGGTTGGCAATCCAGGCGACGGCGGCGGATCGGACAACGGTCGTACAGGGCGCCGCCGTGGATTCGGACGACCCGGACTTCGTTGTTCCACCACCTCGCGGACAAAATTGCCGATCGTGTCTACGGCAACAAGGACGTCGACGGTGGCCAGCAGTTCGCGAATCAGCCGATAGGACGCGCCCTTCTGGCGTAGCTCAATGATGCCATCCTTGAACGGCAATAGCTTGGCGTACCGCGTCGCGCAGACGGGATTGAAGCCTCGGACAGCGTCCGTGAATCGTGCCAATCGCGTGGCGGTGTCGGCGCTCTGAGTCATGCGGACAGATGGCGGATGCGATGCGGAAAATGCCCGGACACTTTTCCTAAGCTTTGCTTAGGGGTAGGGCGTCCCTCCCTTCCAAACCCACGGCATATTGCCGTGGGTCGGAAGAGAAGTTCTCGCACCGCGGGTTCGCTTTATCGCCGGAGCAGGTTGTTGCTCGTCTTGTTTGCTACCCAAACGGCATTCCCGTCGAAGCAAACACCTGTGGGGCTGTTGCCGACCGAATAAGATCCGATGGTTTGCCCAGTCGTGTAGTCGAGTTGCGAGATCGTGTTCGAGCCGGAGTTGCTCACCCAAATTGAGCGACCGTCGAAGACTATCCCCGCAGGTGAGGTCTCGACCGCGTAGGTGCCGATTAAGGCGCCGTTCACGTCCAATCGCGTGACGTTATTCGACCCCTGGTTCGCGACCCAGATGTTCGCGCCATCAAAGCAGACGGCTTCTGGTTGGGCACCGACTTGGAAGGTGCCGAGGTTGACGCCATTCCGCGGGTCGAGCTTCACCACGGTATTCGAGCTGAACGAGCAGATCCAGAGGGCGGTGCCGTCGAAGCAAAGGCCGCGCGGGCTCGGGACGTTGAAGGTACCGCTTTGCACCGAATTGTCGGAGGCTTTGATCTTCGTCAGGTTGTTGCTGCCGGTGTTTGCCACCCAGATGTACGTGCCGTCGAAGCAGAGATAGCTCGGAGCCGTACCGGTAGCGACGCCGATGATGAGCGTGCCATTGTCCGCGTTCAACTTGGTCACGGCATTGCCGGCCTTCCGCGAGACCCAGATGAAATCGCCATCTGACACGCAGTACTGAGGCGTCCCACCCAGCGCGAAGCTGCTCACCACGAGCCCGTCGGTGCGAAGTTTGGTGATCTGATTACCGGCGGATTCTGCCACCCAGACGAAGCTCCCGTCGAAGCAGAGGCCCATTGGTTGCGAACCGGAGCCGAGAGCCGTTGCGGCATAGGCAGTGTTCGTGGGATACCACCGGAGCGTGCCTAAGCGGGCCGGGGTCAGTCCGCCGAGCGGGGGCGGCCCGGCGGGACCGGTGCTTCCCTGTGGCCCGACATCACCGGTATCGCCCTTGTCGCCTTTCGCGCCTTGCGGACCGGCGACCCCTTGAGGTCCCTGAGGGCCGACATCACCCTTTGGACCCTGCACGCCTTGTGGGCCAGCAACGCCCGCATCTCCTTTCGGACCGGTCGGTCCAGCAGGTCCGGTGGCACCCTGTGGGCCAACGGCGCCAGGATCGCCCTTCGATCCAACGGGACCTACCGGACCCTGCGGCCCAACCGCACCCACTGGTCCTTGAGTACCGATGGGGCCGACATCGCCCTTCTGGCCAGTCGCGCCGATCGGACCTGCGGGGCCAACATCACCTTTCGGGCCGGCGGGTCCTTGCGGGCCAGCGGTGCCCGGAACTCCTTGGGCGCCGGCTGGGCCGACAGGTCCGGGAATACCTTGTGGACCTGTCGCGCCGATGTCGCCTTTTGGGCCGGCATCGCCCTTTGAGCCTGTCGCGCCTATGTCCCCCTTGGGTCCCTGGATTCCCTGAGGTCCGGCGGGACCGTCGCCGACCAGGATGATGTCGAGCGTGGGCTCATGGCTGCTGGCTGCATTTTCTTTGGAGTCGAACGTGGCAGCGATCCCGCCAACGCCGAGAGTGAACTGCGGGATCATCGCGACGCCGTGATTGGGGAACGTGCCGTCGACCCAATCGCGCACGAGTTGTGTCACCTCGAACGAAACCCAGTGGCGCTTCTCCTTGAGCGTAACGGGAGTGCCCGCGACTTCGACTTCGCCCAACGCCGGCGCATTTGCCGCAGTGAGGACGCTCTTGATCCAAGGCGAAAGCACCGGCGCGATGTCGATCAGGCCCGGCTTGGTGATGCCGCTACAGTAGAGGCGCAGGGTGGCCTTCGAAATTTGCGCGCTCGGGGTGCCGGCGGGGAGATTCGAAAGATCGAATTTGAGGTACGCCACCTTCGCGGCGCCTAGCGGTGATGCAGCTACGCCGAGCGTCGGCTGCGTATGGTAAAAGGTGCGCGGCAGTCCGCGATTTGACGTGGTATCGTCGGTGAGGACGGCTTCGCTGCCGCGCGTGGAAAGCGGCGCGGCCAGGGCGGCGAGCAGCGCGAGTGACGTGGTGAGTATGTGGCGTGGTTTGTTCATGCGGGTGCGTTGTCGCAGACCGCGGCGCCGGCTCGGCTCCGGCGCGAGCGCAACCGTTCGCCCCTGCATTGATATGTCTCTTGCCAGCGATGCTTTCGCCGAAAACCCAGACAAATCTGAAGAACGCGAAGGGATACTTCGAGGAGCACCTCAGCGTGGGCGACTACTACGCGGAAGGCGCTCGCGTCCGAGGCGAGTGGCTCGGAGAGGGTGCGGCGTTGCTCGGTTTGAGCGGTCCTGTGGGAGGGGATGAATTCCTCGCACTCTGCGAAAACCAGCACCCCGCCACCGGCGAGCGGCTGACGCAGCGGCAGAACAGCGTCAGAAGGGATGGCATTTCAGACTCGGGCGAGGAGGCAAACCGCCGCGTATTTTACGACTTCACATTCTCGCCGCCGAAGTCCGTCTCGATAGTGGCTTTGGTCGGCGCCGACGAACGAATTGTTGCAGCACACGGTGAGGCCGTGAAGGTGGCACTCCGAGAGCTGGAACGCTTCGCCGCAGCACGCTTGCGCGCAGCGGGTCAGAACGCTGATCGTCGTACCGCAAATGTCGTGGCGGCACTCTTCGAGCACGAGACTTCACGCGCTCTCGACCCGCATCTGCACACTCACTGCATTGTCTTCAACGCGACGCATGACACGGCCGAGGGTCGATGGAAGGCGCTCCAGAATCACGACATGCTGGCCGCGCAGAAGTTCGCGGAGAACGTCTACTATCATGAGTTGGTCCGAGCGCTTCGAAACTGCGGCTATACCGTCGTAAATTCAGCGCGCGGCGACTTCGAATTGGCTGAAGTCGATCCCCAACTTTGCGAGCGGTTCTCCAAACGGCATCGCGAGATCGACGAGAAGACTCGCGCCTTTTTTGCGATGCATCCGGAGAAGGGCAGCGGCAACGAAAAGGCCATCCGTGAACACCTCGCGCACAAAGATCGCGCACAAAAGACCCACACTGCCAACGGCGACGCTTTGCGCGCGCTGTGGAATTCACAACTCACATCCGGCGAACGAGCGGCGTTGCAGCGGCCGGAAGGGCCGATTGTAGCTGCAGCGGCGGAGCCGACGGCGGCTGAAGCGGTCTCTTGGGCGGAAGAGCATCTTTTTGAGCGACGAGCGGTTGTCCGCGAACACGAGCTTTGGAGGCATGCGCTGGCTGCTGCACGTGGAGGAGCAGTCTCGGTTCGGGACATTCAGATGGAGGCCGCTTCCCGGCCGTACGTGCGAACCGAAAGCGATAAAGTCGGGGACCAAGAAGCACTAGCGCGGGAGTGGGCTCTGGTTGAAGCGGCGCGCGAGGGCGTCGGCCGATACGCTCCGCTCGCCTCGGCGGCAGAACACGACGCACAGGCAGCGCCGGAGCAACGAGAGGCGCTGAATTTCATCCTGAACTCAACCAGCTTCATCACTCTATTCCGAGGAGGCGCTGGAACCGGAAAGAGCTTTGTACTCGAGCGTCTCCAGCGAGCGTTGGATCGTGCGAATTGTGGTTCGATGGTCTTGGCTCCTCAGCGGCAGCAGGTGCTTGATCTAACACGAGACGGGTTACACGGAGCACAGACGGTGAGCGAGTGTTTGCAACGAGGAGAGATTCCGCGCGGAGCCGTGGTCATCGTTGACGAGGCTGGGCAAATCGGCGGACGCCAGTTGTTCGATCTCGTCCGATTGACTCAGAAGTATGGTGGCCGGCTGATCCTCTCGGGCGACACTCGGCAGCACGGGCCTGTGGAGGCCTCAGATGCATTGCGAGCTATCGAGCGCTACTCGGGACTTCGAGCGGCGGAGTTGAAGGAGATCCGTCGACAAGATCCCCGCGGTGGGAAGGACGAGGATGAACGCGACCGAATCGCGAAATATCGAGAAGCCGTGCAAGCTGCGGCTGATGGTGACAGCCGGCGATCTCTCGAAAGGCTGGAGGAACTTGGCACTGTCATCGAATGCGGTGCAGGCGAGCAGGCGGCGCGATTGAGCGAGGCGTACGTGGCCCTTGCAACCGCTGGCGATTCAGTGATCGTCGTGTCGCAAACTCGCGCCGAAGTCCGTGCGCTGAATGAGTCCATTCGCGAGCGCATGCGAGCAAGCGGTCGGCTCGTCGGTGACGAGGTCGAGACGGTTTCCCTCGAGCAACTCGACCTGTCTTCAGCACAGAAGCGCGACACGCGTTTCTACCCCGCCGATAGCGTTCTGGTCTTCAACCGGGACTTCCGTGGCTGCGTGCGTGGCGAACAGGCGCGGCTCGTGGGCTTCAGTTCTTCGGGCACCGTACTAGAGGTGGGCGGCAAAGTTCTTCACGTTTCGTTTGCAAATCTTGATCGCCTCACGGTGTGTCGCCGCTACTCGCTGCCGCTTTGCGCAGGCGATCGGCTCCAGCTCAAAGCGAATGGCGAGGCTCAAGACGGACGCAAGCTCGCCAACGGCGAAGTCGTCACGGTGGCTGCCATCGACGCCGGTGGTGCGATCCGCCTGGACGACGGGCGGACGCTGCGGTCCTCATACCGTCTGTTCCAGCGCGGCTACGCGGTCACTTCGTATGGATCCCAAGGCAAGACGGTTGACCACGTGCTACTCGGGGATTCAGCGGTGCGCGCCGCTTCCAATGCGCAGCAGTGGTACGTCTCCATCTCACGCGGCCGGAAGAGCGTGCGTATTTTTACACCAGACAAAGAGCAGCTTCGGCAAGCGATCCGGCGCACGGGTGACCGCGAGTTGGCGCTCGATCTGGTCGCGCCGCCACCGCGGAGCCGCGGTGTTCGTGGACAGCTCATCCACGGCTTGGCGCGCGGGAGGGAACTGGCCCGGCAGCTCTGCCGCGTGGCGATGCGTACGTGGACGGCAACCCTCCTGAACGCAAAACGGATTACAGATAATGAAACGCCACCTCGAACCGAACAAACCCGTCGCACAAACCGCTCCAACGTGCTGGCAACGTGAAGCTCCTTCAGCCTGTCTCCGAGTGGAACTTACAGGAGCTGAAGCACATCTTTTTCCGTACCAGCAGCTCGTTGCCGCATCACTGCTCCACGTCAATCAGGCTGACACCCTGACACTCACTTTTGCGAGTCATGAAGTCGTATGCACCGGGCGGAATCTTCGCGACCTGCTTCACGCCTTACAGGACTTCTCCGTGAAGTGGCTGCGCCCAATCCCAGAGCGATACCAGTCGAGTATCGCAACGGAGAACGGCGTGATCTCCACGATCCGAATCACGCCGGCAGATTGAGCGAGCGGAAACGGCTGCACAAGCCGTGCCCATCCTGCTATTCTCGACCATGGACAGATTGGTTTGCCCACATTGCGATTCGACCGTGTCGAGCCGAGCGCACGTTTGCGTCGGTTGCGGCGCCGAGATCGTCCGCGGCGCTACGCGAGCGGAGCGCCGCCGACTGGCTTCGATCTTCGGTTTCCTGGCTTTTCTCATCGGCCTCTTCTACATCGGTGCATCCAACCCACCCGACCCAAGGAGCGACGCTGCACTTTTTCTGGTCTTCGGATTTCTGGTTTTCATCCTCTTCTCCTCGCTCGTCGGCAGCGCACTAGCGCGCATTCTCTACTCAAAAAAGCCGCGATTCGTGCGGGAGTACAGCGCACGCTGACCCGCGTCGGCGGCGTTTTCGGTGAATGCGCTACCGCTCTTCCTCGTGGGCGCTCGAGCTCGACGGCCCTTCGGCAGGACGATGGCACCGGAAGGTGCAGCGAGGCCGTCGAATCATACGTCGGCAGCCTCGGCCAGCATCTGCCCAAGCGTCTCCGCAAACTCTGTGACATCGAAGGGCTTCCCCAAAAAGCGGAAGCATGGATCGGGGACGGTCACCGGCAGTCCACCGCACATCAGCACGAAAGGGACGTTCGGCATGCTACGACGAGCTTCGCGATAGAGGGTAAAGCCCGTGCCACCCGGCAGGTGATATTCGGCCACGATGGCCGTGAACCGCTGCTCATCGAGGAGCGTTCGGGCCTCGTCGAACGTCCCTACGGCTGAAAACTCGGAAAATTCGCCGGCGAACGCTACGCAGAGCAGTAGCCGGAAGAGGGGATCGGGTTCCACAACCAGGAAATGGCCAAGTGGAGTAGAGACGGAGGATGCGTGAATCATCAACCGATCCTCGCGAATTCGGACTCCAAAATGGCGCTCGCGCGGGAGCATTCCGCACGTGAACGGTCGCTTGGCGACCGCCGTGTGGGCATCAAGGACGAGTGGATACGTCGCTTGACCGACGGTAACGGCTACGCCAAGCATGGCTGCTCCTTTCCACGGGTCCTCCGCGGCATGGAACAAGGGTCCGAGACGCCGTGCCTCGGAGGTAAACGGAATGGCCGGGCCACCATTCCACTACGTAAACTCCTGCCGCCGTTTCGCGACGGTTTAGCCCCATCCTACCATGTCTGAACCGACTCGACTCCGCAGAAACGTCCACCGCATGATTCGCCGCCACAGGCATTGTCGACTTCGCGTCATTCTCGCAGTGCTCTGCTTCGTGCTGCTCTGCGGCGCGAGGGGCGTTCTCGGCGCGGAGCTCGCTGGCGGCGCCGCGCAACCCTTTCCGCCGTCGCTCGAAAGCTATGGCGACGCCGGCACGGGGAGCGTGATCGACAAACTCCGGCATCGCGCGCAGGCCGAGCCGTTCAACGTCATCGCGTCCGTCATCTTCTTCCTCGCGATCATGCACACGTTTCTTGCGTCGAAGCTCATGCACATCGCCCACCGCTGGCGCGATGAGCACGCCGCCATCATCCGGGCCGAAGGCCGAACCGCGGAGGCCAAGCCGCAGGAGAACGCGAAATCCGACGTCAGCTTCAAGGCGGAGATCATGCACTTCCTCGGTGAAGTGGAAGCGATCTTCGGCATCTGGGTGGTGCCGCTGCTGCTCGCACTCGCCTTCTACAAAGGATGGCCGGTGGCCGAGCGCTATGTGAGCCACGGGGTCAATTTCACCGAGCCGCTTTTCGTCGTTATCGTCATGGCGATCTCTGCGACGAGGCCGGTACTGCGTTTCGCGGAGCAATGCATGGCGGTCGTCGCGCGCCTCGGCGGGAGTACGCCCGCGGCCTGGTGGCTTTCCATCCTCACGATCGGCCCGCTGCTCGGCTCGTTCATCACCGAGCCCGCCGCCATGACCATCTCGGCGCTGTTGCTCGCCCGCCAGTTCTTCGATCTGCGCCCCAGCAACAAATTCAAGTACGGCACCCTGGGATTGCTCTTCGTCAACATTTCCGTCGGCGGCACCCTCACGCATTTCGCCGCGCCGCCGGTGCTCATGGTCGCCGGCAAGTGGGGCTGGGGGATGGGATTCATGTTCACGCAATTCGGCTGGAAAGCCGCGCTCGGGATACTGATCGCCAACGCGATCTATTTCGTTTATTTTCGAGGCGAATTCGCGCGCCTGCGCCCGCAGGCGGACGCCGAGGATTATCCAACCCAATGGAGCGACCGCACCGATCCCGTGCCGCCCTCGATCACAGTCGTGCATCTGTTCTTTCTCGCGTGGACCGTTTTCACCGCGCACTACCCGGCCTTCTTTATTGGCGGCTTTCTCTTCTTCCTCGCGTTCACGGCCGCTACCGAGCACCACCAAAATCCGCTCGCCCTCAAGCCCGCCATCCTGGTCGGCTTTTTCCTCGGAGGTCTCGTGATCCACGGCGGGCTGCAGGCTTGGTGGATGGGCCCGGTCCTCGCCAGCCTCACGGAGGTTCCGCTGATGTTCGGCGCGATGACGCTGACCGCCTTCAACGACAACGCCGCGATCACCTACCTCGCCTCGCTCGTGCCGGACTTGGCTCCTGGTCTGAAATACGCGGTCGTGGCCGGTGCCGTCGCCGGCGGCGGCCTGACCGTGATCGCCAACGCGCCAAACCCCGCCGGGCAATCGATTCTCTCCTGCTATTTCAAAGACGGCGTCTCGCCGCTTTACCTCGTCCTTGGCGCCCTGCTGCCGACGTTCATCGTTGCGCTCTGTTTTCTCATGTTTCGCTGAGGCGGGCAGGAAGCTGCAAAGATCGGCAAGTGCGACGATAGGGAAGAGGCTTCATGAAGGTGAAAGCCTGCTGAGAGCAGGTGCCAGCCCGGCGTGCGCCTCGTGGCTTACGGTTTCAGCTTCGCGCTCCAGATCGCGAAATTGCGGAACTGCGCCCCTTCGACCTTCGCCACCATGCCCACGCGCCCCTTGCGGTCCGTTTCATGAGCTCAGGGGAACTGGACGGGAAACGGCGGCGTTAGGAAACCCGGAGCGCAACTCGCTTCAAGCTCGTTCCAAATCGTATCGCCTTCCGGCGGGTGCGAGAAGATCAAGTTCACGACTACCGCCTCCCAGCCCGCCGCGTCACGTTTTCATGCAGCCGGTTGCAGACCAAGTCGCACAGCTCGAAAATCACCGGGTCGCTGATGCTGTAGAAGACATTCAGTCCCTCCTTGCGCCGCCCGACCATCTCGGAGCGCGTGAGCACGCCGAGGTGCTTGGAGACGTTCGCCTGGCTTGCGCCGGTCCGCTCGATCAGTTGCGTCACTGTGAGCTCGGCGGGCTGAAGCGCGTGGAGAATGCGGAGGCGCATCGGCTCGGCGAGCACCTTGAAACGGCCCGCGATGAAGCCGAGCAGCTCGTCGGTAACGGGCGGTTGACGGGTTTCGTTTTTTGGAGGCGGCCACGCGGAGTAAATCGCTCGATGGTTATATGAAAGGGACGGCCCATCTTATCATGAACAATCCCCTGACAATGAAATCGTGGTCGCCCTATGTAGTGGGCGCAGGCATCGGCGTCCTGAGCTTGGTTGCCTTTGCCACCGCCGATCATCCCATCGGCATTACCACGGCCTTTGAGAACACCGCGGCGCTGACCGAGCAAGCCGCCGCTCCCGCAAGCCGCGCAGGCCAACCCGTACTTCGAGAAGAAAGCCGCCGAGGGCAAATCGCCGAAGATCGATTGGGAATGGATGCTCGTGATCGGCGTCTTCGCCGGCGCCTGGCTCAGCTCCCGGCTTTCCGGCGATCGGGCGGAGCGCAGCGTGCCGCCCCTGTGGGAATGGCGCTTCGGTCCGAGCACAGGCAAGCGGCTCGCGGCGGCCTTCGCCGGTGGCGCGCTCATGATGTTCGGCGCCCGCCTCGCGCAAGGCTGCACCAGCGGCCACGGCATTTCCGGCGCGCTGCAACTCGCGCTCTCCAGTTGGATTTTCGTCGTGCTGCTCTTCGCCGCCGGCATCGGCCGCTGACCTTCGCACTCTACGGAAAGGAGGCCCGCAGCCATGTTTGAATCCCTCGACAAACTCGCTGCTCGGGCTGATCATCGGGCCTCATCTTCGGCTTCCTTCTGCAAAAGGGCCGCGTCGCGAAGTTCCGCGTCATCGTCGGCCAGTTCCTGCTCAAAGACTGGACCGTGGTGAAGGTGATGCTCACGTGCCGTCGCCGTCGGCGCGCTCGGCGTCTGGGCGCATGGTCGGGATGGGCATGGCCACGCTCCACATCAAGCCCGCCGCCTTTGGCGGAGTCGATCGTGGGCGCGCTGCTCTTCGGCTGCGGCATGGCGATCTTTGGCTACTGCCCCGGCACCGGCGTGGCCGCGTGCGGCGAAGGCCGGCGCGATGCCATGGTCGGCGTGCTCGGGATGTTCTGCGGCGCGCTCGCCTACGTCGCCGCGTTCCCCGCGCTGCAAGGATTGATCAAGGGTTTCGGCGATTGGGGAAAGGTCACGCTGCCGCAGCTCACCGGCGTCTCGCCGTGGGTTTTCGTCGCCGCGCTCGTCGTCATCGCCGTGCTCGCTGCGCATCTTCGCGGAGCGCCGCCGCGACGTTCATCCCTAATCCACCGCGCCTCATGGCACTCATCTTTGAACGCATCCAAACCGAAGGCATCGCCGAGCTTTCCTATCTCCTCGGCGACGACAGCGACGGCGTGGCCGCCGTCTTCGATCCGACGCCCGACGTGGACAAATACGTCGACGCTGGCGCGCGAGAAGAAGGTCTCGATCACGCACATTTTCGAGACGCACATCCACGCGGATCTGGTCAGCGGCGCGCGGGAGCTGTGCGCGCGGTTGCGAGTCGGCGAAAATCTTCGCCAGCCACGAAGGCGGCGCGCGCTACGGCTTCGATCACGAGAAGCTGAAGGACGGCGACCAGTTCACCTTCGGCAAGACGATCATCACCGTGCGGCACACGCCGGGCCACACGCCGGAGCACGTGAGCTACATGCTCGCGGAGAAGGACCACCCGGAGACGCCGTGGGGCGTGCTGACCGGCGATTCGCTCTTTGTCAACTCCGCGGGCCGGCCCGATCTGCTCGGCTCCAGCGAGACCGAGGAACTGACCAAGAAGCTCTTTCGACACGCTGCGCGGCTTCTACCTCGCGCTGCCGGATAGCGTGATCGATCTACCCCGCGCACGGCCACGGCTCGCCCTGCGGCGCGGACATCGGCGACCGGCTCGAAAGCACCATCGGCTACGAGCGGAAGTTCAATCCCTACCTGCAATTCACGGACTTCGAAAAGTTCAAGGAACACGCGCTCAGCACCGCGCCGCCGGTGCCGACCTATTACCCGCTGATGAAGAAGGTGAACGCGAAGGGCCCGGAAGTGCTCGGCAATCTCCCGCGCGTGCCGGGGCTGCCCGCCAAGACCTTCAAGCGAAGCCGTCGAGGAGAAAGCCGGCGTGCTCGTCGATACGCGCCTGATGCTCGCCTTCGGCGGCGGGCACATCACAGGCGCGCTGAACATCGGCGCCACGCCCATGCTCTCGATCTGGGCCGGCTGGCTGCTCGATCCCGACGAGCCGATCCTGCTCGTGCTCGATAGCGACAGCAAAGTGGACGAAGTCGTGAAGCTCTTCATCCGCACCGGCTACACGAAGTTCGCCGGCTATCTCGTCGGCGGCATGAAGGCGTGGGACAACGCCGGATTTCCGCTGGAGGAAGTCGGCCAGATGACCGTGCACGAGATCAAAGAGCGCCGGCTCGGACTTGCAAATCGTCGATGTGCGCGCGCCCGGCGAATGGGAGAGAGGCCACGTCCCCGGCGCGGAACACATCTTCCTGCCGGAACTGCGCGAGAAAGCCGCGCAGCTCGACAAGACCAAGCCGGTCGCCGTCTATTGCGACAGCGGCTATCGCGCGAGCATCGGCACCAGCATCCTGAAGCAGGAAGGATTCCAGTGCGTCTGCAACGTGCCCGGGAAGCTGGCAGGCGTGGAAGAAAGCGAAGTTCCCGATCGAAGGCGGAGACGACGCCAAATGAAAGCGGCTGCTCGCCCTCGCTCTTGCTCGCGCTCGCCGACCGTCGCACGCGCCGCGGACTTCGGCGTGAATGCCACGCAACTACGATGGCGGCGCGTGGTCGCCCTACCTCGTCGGCGCGGGCATCGGCGTGCTCTCGTGGCTGACGTTTTACTTCGCCGACAAGGCCATCGGCGCTTCGTCCTTCTACGCCACCCTCGCCGGCTTCCTCGGCAAGCTCGTCGCGCGGACGCCACACCGAGTCGCTGCAAGTATTACCAAACCAATCCGCCGCGCGTGGATTGGGGCTTTGTCTTCGTCATCTGCACGATCCTCGGCGGCTTCATCGCCGCGTGGACCGGCGGCGAGATTTCGCAATGAATGGCTGCACCCGATGTGGGTCGATCGCTTCGGCGACAGCATCGCTGCTTGCGCGGCGATCATCGGCTTCGCCGGCGGCGTGCTCATGGCCTTTGGCGCGCGGCTCGCCGGCGGCTGCACCAGCGGCCACGGCATCAGCGGCACGCTCCAACTCAACGCCGGCTCGTGGCTCACCGTCATCTGCATGTTCATCGGCGGCATCGCCACCGCCATGCTGCTCTTCACCGCCCTATGATCGATCCCGGCAAAGCAGTGAAAGAATCCAGCGAGCCGCCGCAAGGCGCGGTCGAGCGGCGCGAAACTCGTCGGCGCCATCCTCTTCGGCCTCGCCTTCGGCTTCCTTCTGCAAAAAGGCGGCGTCGGCAAATACAACGTCCTGCTCGGCCAGCTGCTGCTCCAGGACTTCACCGTCGCGAAAATCATGCTGACGCGCCATCGTCGTCGGCATGGTCGGCGTCTTCACGCTGCACCATTTCGCCAAGGTGAATCTGCACCTCCAGCCGACCCGGCTCGGCGCGCAGATCATCGGCGGCCTGCTCTTCGGCGCGGGCTTCGCGCTCATCGCCTACTGCCCCGGCACCGGCGCCGCCGCGCTCGGCCAGGGAAGCTGGGATGTGCTCTTCGGCATCGCCGGGCTCATGGCCGGCTCCTACCTCTTCGCCGAGCTTTCCGGCTGGCTGAAACAGACGGTCGAGAAGTGGGGCGACAAAGGCAAAGTCATGCTGCCCGATCTCCTCCACATCCCACGCGGCGTCTTCGTGCCTGCCTTCGCCCTGCTCCTCTTCGCAGGCCTCTTCGCCCTCCACCACTTCACCGCCCGCTGAACTGCCCGCAGTACCGCTGGCGCGCTTGGTGCATCCGGAGGTCGCGCCCGTGCTTCAGGGAAATTGCCTACGGCGTCCGGCCGGAAGACCAAGGCCAGGGCTACGCCACGAGGCCGCGGCGGCACTCACTTGGGCGGAACGCGGACCCAGCGGCGAAGAAGATCCTGGATCACCGGAAGGGCGCGGCGGTTCGCCAGCCTTTGGTGTTTGGCTCGGCCTGGCCGATATCCGAAGGGCGGTCTGGCCCGCGACTCCGCGGCCGTGGTTTCAGAAAGAAGCCCGCCGGGGATCAGTCCCTTGAGGCCTTCGAAGCAGGCGTCCAACCATTTTCTTTGCTGGTCGAAGCCGCGCCACTTGATGAAGAGGGCGCGTTCGGCCGGGCCGTGTTCGCCCTCGTAACGAAGCTCGAGCAAGTTTGGTATGGCATGAGGCGCGGTAGGGGACGGGGAGGTCCCTGGCCAGCACATAGAAGGGGCGGTCGTAGCCAGCGTACTTCCAATCGTGCATCCAGCCGAAGCATCCGCGCCGCTGCGTGCTCGCGGGGCCGGGGCGGTCGAGGGTCCAGGTGACGAAAGGGTAGGAGCACTCGAAGGTGCCGAGGGTGCAGTCGGTTTCCATCCAGTCGTCGCACGGGTACTCGCCCGGCCCGCACTCATAGGCGCGGTAGGAAACCTCGCCGGAAGGGGCGAAGCGCAGCAGGTGGTAGCACTGTGCTTCCTGCCATTCGGCCTCGGTGTCGCAGCCCCTCCGCCAGTAGGGGAGGATCCAAAGTCCCAAAGGGTTGCAGTCCATGGGGCAGAGACGATGCCGCAGCGGGAGGCTTGGGTTGAAGCTGGAAAGCCAGGGCTTACCCTTGCCGCGGCCCCGGCCGGCAATGCATGATCTGGATGATCTCTCGAAGGATCTTCAAAGCTTCCGCCTCGGAGATCCCTTTATCTTCCGCCAGCGACCGAACCACGGCGCGCACGTCTTCGATGAAAGGGTGAATCAGCCACGGGATCCGCGCTGGAGCCGTCATTCATGAGAGCAGTGATTGAACTTCGGGCGTTGCCCGGCGCGGGCTGGCGATGGGCATCAACTCGCAAGTTCTGGGTGGGGTTCAAAATTCTCGGACGGATTCGGACGCCGGTTTGCTTCCGGGCCGACGAGGCTCCTCATCGGCCGCGCGAAGGCCCAGCGTCAGGCTACGAATCGCCGTCCCGGCGCACGCAAATGAATGGCCGGGAATCGGCGAGATTGCCGGAGTCGTGCCGCCAGCCGCTGCACGAATGCGACCGCCTCGCTCTCGGCGATGCCTTGGTCCTTGGCGAAAGCCCGCGCGACTTCCCGCACGCAATCCGGCGTCCGCGGCTTTCGGGAGCCATGTGCGGCGGTCTTCAATCGGTTCACATCTCTGGATCGGCGACCGAGGAAGGATCGGTCGTTTATGTTTGGCTACCACAGCAAGCAGCCGATCGATCAATCGGGGGCAACCCCCATTGCGGGCCAGCCGCGCCCGAGCCCATCATGAAAGGCCGTGACGCTATCTATGCAGCCCGATGAGACGGAGGCTACGAATTTTCCGGTGCTCCGGCGTCTGGCGGAGGCTTGGAATCCGCCGGATGTGGCCGGCGCGGTGACGGTGATGCCGGACGGAAAGGACGGGCGCACGCTGCTGTGCGTAGAGGCGGAGATCGGTGGAAGGCGGATCGCTTTTTACAGTGCTCCGTTCGCGAAAGAGATGTTGTGGGATCAAGCTCGGAAAAGGGATTTGGCCGGGCTCGCGTATCGGTTCTTCCAGCTCGCGAGCAAGGCGGTGGACAGGTAGCGCGGGCGAAGCAAGCGCGCGCGAGCTCGACTGAGCCGCTGGCACGAAGCTCGCTAGTTCGGGGGCGTTACGACAGAGGCTGGCGCGCGCTCCGGGGTCAGTCTGAGAATCGCGATTCTGCAAACACGTTCTCTTCCGTGTCACGCTTCGCACGCTGGAGCAGTAAGGCGTGGACCGGCGGGGCCGGCGAGAGTACAACCGGCCTCGCGAGTTTTCGTGCCTGGCCGGCCGCGTGTTAGGACTTGGCCGGTTCGCTTTCGCGTGCGGAGTCGCTACCCGCGCGCGGGGACTGGCGTGCAGATGCCGGTGTCGGAAATGAGCACCGGGCCGCTCCCCGCGAGGGGGGCGGCCCGGCTATTTCTTTTTTCAACGCCTGACCGGAAGGTGGGCGTGCCGTTGGCTCGCGGGGTGGCTCCGTTACGGCATCGGCGCGGCGTCGTAGGTGATGCTGAAGCCGGCGACGGCGGGGGCGGTTTGGGCTGGCTTGAGCACTTGCAGGGCGCCGGAGAAGGTGCTGGTGGCGGCGGCGCCGAATTCGAGTTGGCCGCTGACGCGGCCGGCGTTGGCGCGGTAGAGGGCATCGAAGACAGGGATGAGGGGGCCGCCGGCGGGGCCGGCGATGAGGGCGCTGCCGCTGGAGAAGGGGGTGCGGTCGCCGAGGGTGCCGGCGAGGGTGGCGGTGCCGTTGGCGTGGATGCGCAGCAGGGCGCGGCCGGCGGCCTGGGGCGCGCCGGCGGTGGCGGTCTCGACGGTGAGGACGACGGGATGCGCGCCGACGAAGGGCGGCGGGGTGAAGAAGCTGAAGGGCGATTGATCGGCTTCGGCGACGAGGACGCCGGCGGCGCTGGTGTGGCGCGCTTCGACGAAGCGGACGCCGTTTTCGTGCGTGGCGAGGCGCAGGCTGAGCGCGGGGGCGGGCAGGCTGGGGACGAGGGCGCCGTTGGCGAGGAGGATGCCGGTGAGGCTGTGGGTGACGGCGCCGCGGAGGAGGGTGGCGGACCAGGTGCCGCGACCGGTGAGGCTGAAGTTCAGCAGGCCGGCGGGCTCGGCGCCGCCATCGAGGTGGAGGTGGCCGGAATATTGGCCGGCGGCGGATGGCAGCGTGGAGATGGTGACGGGCTTGGCGCTGGTGGGCTTGGCAGGGTCGCCGCCGATGAGGACGCGATAGGTGAAGGTGTCGCGCCCGGCCACGCCGAAGTAGACGCCGGGGGCATAGGTGAAGGAGCCGTCCGGGGCGAGGGTGAGCTGGCCTTTCGCGGGCGGGCTCACGAGCTCGACGAGATCCGTCCCGCGAACGACGCCGAGGTCGTTGGCGAGGAGGCCTTTCACGGCCGCGGTGGTGAGCGGCACATGGCTGCGGCTGGTGAAGTAGGAGTCGCCGCGCAGCTCGGGCGAGGTGCTGAAGGTGGCCTTGTAGCCCTGGCGATTGGTGTCGGTGGCAGGCGCGTTGCTGCCGATGACGATGGAGTATTTGCCCGGCGCGAGGATGTAGGTGCGCTCGATGGTTTCGAGCGTGGAATTATCGACCTGCGCGACGTGGACGAGGTCTTCGGCCCATTCGACGGCGCCGCGATTGTTGTAGGTGTGCCAATCGCCGAGGTCGGCGGGGACGCCGCCAAAGGGGGCAAACGCCTCGATCACATCGGGCCTGGCGGCAAAGGCCGCGGGCACGTTGTCGTTGTCCCAGTTCCTCCAGATGGTGAAGGAGGGATACATGGAGGCGACGGAGGCGAGGCGATCCGGCAGGGCGCCGCTGGGCCACGGCACGGTGGCGTCGCGCTCCAGTTTGATTGTGAAGACGACGCGGGCGGTGACTTCGAGGGCGGTCCAGTTGGAGGTGTGGGTCCAGCCGACCGGCGGCTCGCCGGCGTTGGCGTCGAAGAGGCTGTTGTCTTCCCAGCTCCAAGCGCCGACGTGCGAGGAGAAGGTGGCCTGGTCGTAGCCGCCCATGTTGACGGTGTACTTGTAGCCGATGCCGCCGGCTTGCGGGTCGGCGACGGTGACGGTGGAGGCTTGGGTGAGCGCGGGCGCGAGGAGCGCGAGCGCGGTGAGGAGGCGGTGTTTTTTCATGATGGATTGGGTTTGGGTTGCGAGCTGGGAGAGTGGTTAGGGCGCCGGTTCGGTGGCGTCGTAGCGGATGGAGTAGGGGCCGGGCGCGCCGGCGGGTTTGGTTTGCGCGGGGCGGATCGCGAGCAGCGAGCCGGAGATGAGCGGGCTCACGGAGGGATCGAGCTCGAGCCGGCCGGCGAGGCTGCCGGGCGGGAAGCGGAAGATGGGCGCCCAGACGTGCAGCAGCCAGCCGCCGCCGGGGCGCTCGGCGAGCGGCGCGGAGAAGGTGAAGGCGGTATTGTCGGCGAGCCGGCCGGTGAGCGTGGCCAGGCCGGCTTTGGTGATGACCAGCGTCGCGCGGCCCGCGCCGGCCGGCGCACCGGTGGTGGCGGTGCCGACGGCGAGGGTGAGCGTGGCGCGCCCGGCGCGCGGAGCGGGGACGGCGGCGGAGAACGGCGAGCGCTGCATGGCCGCGGCGATGAAGAGATCGGCGCCGCTGCGGACGTTGGCACGGAGGCGGCGGCGGCCATCGTTCTGGGCGGAGAGGAGCAGGGTCAGCGTGAGCTTCGGCGTGGGCGCGAGGCGCAGCTCGCCATCGACCGCGAGGTTGCCGCGCAAGGGCTGGACCACATTGCCGAGGCGCGCGGTGCCGGTGAAGGCGCCCGTGCCGGTGAGCGTGACGCTCACGAAGCCCGCGAGCTCCCCCGTGCCGTCTTTTTCCAGCACGCCGAAATAGCGCCCGGCGGCGGAGACTACAGTGGAGATGGTGGCGGTGGTGAGGGCGGTGACATTGCCGGAGTCGCCGCCGATCCAGACGCGGTAGGTGAAAGCGTCGAGCCCGGCAGCGCCGAAGCCCGGCGCGGGGGTGAAGCGGAACGAGCCATCGCCCGAAATCACCGCGGCGCCCTCCCCCGGCGGATTAACGAGGTTTGGCACATCCGCGGGCGGCGCCACGCGCAAATCATTCGCCAGCACGCCGAGGGCAGCCGGCACCACCAGCGGGGCGGTTTTGCTGCGCGTAAAGTAGGAATCGGCGAAAAGGGTCGCGTTGCGGTCGAGGTCGCCGCCGAAGCGCCCGCCTTCACCGGAGGGCACGCCGAGGAAAGTGATGGTGTCGTCCTCGCCCAAGGCGGCGAGCAGCGCGGCGCGCGAGAGCGGCGCGGCGCCGAACTGATCGGGAACATACTGCTGGAGCGAACGCGCGTAGAAGTAGCGGCGCACCTGCCCGCCGACGACGCCGCGTACGACGAGATCGAGGGAGGCAAACTGCGCGCGGGTTTCCAGCCGCGCGATGTCGGCTGCGGCGGCGCCGGCGTTGGCGGAGTTGACGGTCACGCTGTTGCCGACGGACGGAGCCGTGCCGGTATCGAAGGCCAGGACGAAGGCGGCGACATCGGCGAAGTCCTGCCCTTCGAGCACGTCGAGCACGTAAGGATGGACGGTGGGAAGAATCGAGCCGGTGCCATCGTGGAGCAGGCCGAAGCCGGTGAGGCTGGCCTGGCCGGCCTGGGGATTGAACAGGGCGCGCTGGTAGACGGTGGCGAGCGGCGGGTTTTTGATCGGCTGCGAGGAGCCCACCTCGGTGTGCAGGTCGAGGTTGTTGTCGGTGCCGCGCGAGCCGGTGTGGCAGACCGCGCAATGGTTGAGGTGCTGGGCGAAGAGGTTCGAGCCGCGCGTGGGATTGCCGCCGTTGAGCTGCGCCGGCAGTGCGCCGTCGAGCAGGCGGTTCGGGTTCGGGTGATGCCGGAGCGAGCCGAGATAAGCAGCGAGCGCCTGCATGTCCGCCTCCGGCAATGGCGCGCCGCCCATCAGCCGGTCGAAGGTTTGGTTGAAGCTTTCCAGCGTGGGGCGGTCGCCGCGCCAGTGGAACGGCGCGCCGCCGGTGAGGCCGCGCAAGGTCTGCGTGGTCATGGGGCCCTTCATCGGGTGGAGCGAGCGCGGGCGGGGCCGCGGATCGTGCGCGGAATTGTTCGCGCCCATCACCGTCACCATTTCGCCGGCCGGATCGCCGAGATCCCACGCGAGACCGTCGCGATCCGCATCGAGGTGGCAGGTGGCGCACGAGGAGGCGCCATTGCCGGAAAGGCGCGCATCGAAGAGAAAGCCGCGCCCTTCGCGGATGGCCGCCGGCATCGGATGGCGCGTGCCGATGGCGACCTCGCCGAGCCAGGCGCCGGTTTGCGCATCGACCACCGAGAGGGTGTTGGACAGCTTGTTGAGCACGAACAAGCGAGCGCCTGTTTCGTCGAGCGCCAGCGCCCGCGGGCCACGCATTTTCCGGGCGCCTTCGCCCGCGCCGCGCAAATCGGTCACGCCGAGAACCGCGCCATTCGCCGCCGACACGCGCGCGATGCGATCGGAGCCAAAGGCCGCCACCCAAAGCTCCGAACCGTCGGCGGTGAACAGGACCGCCGATGGCTGCGCAAGCGCGTTGGCCTGCGCAGCAGGATTCGGCAGAAGGCCGTAATCGATGCCGGGATTGAGATCGAAAACGGTCGAAGCGCCGGTCATTGCGGCGAGCCGCGTGAGGCGATGATCGATGAAGTGGCCGCGCAGATTCGGCTCGAAGGCCGTCAGGTTCAGCGCCTCGGTATTGGCCACCCACACGTCGCCCGTGCCGGGTTGCACCGCGAGATCGAAAAGGTTCGTACCGGCGCCGCCGAGGTAGCGGGTGACCGTGCCGGTGCTCACCGCGATCTCCGCCACGTCGTGATCGAGGACCGTGTAGTGGATGCGCGAATCGCCGGCGGGCACGATGAGCGCGGTCTTCGGCGCCGGCGGGAGCGCGGTGTTGGCAGGCGCGGGCGGAAGCGGCGCCTGGCTCGCGGGCAGGATGGTCGTGCGATTGCCGGAGTGCAGGAACGCGGCGAAGAGCTTCGTGCCGGCCGCATCCCCGGCCAAGGCGCGGGGCATGACGCCCTCCAGCCCGATGGGCGCCTGCTCGTGGCGCGTGACCGCATCGAACACCCGCACGAGCTGATTGCGCGCGCAGGTCACAAACGCTTTGCCGCCGGCGAAGACCACGTCCGCCGGCTCATCCGGCGTGCGCAAGGTCGCCACCACCGTGCCGCGGCTCAGCGAGACGATCGCCACGCTGTCGCCAAGCTCGCTCACCACCCACGCCTCATCATTCGTCCGCGCCCGGACGGCGACTGGCTCCAGCCCCACGGGGATCTCGGCCGCCAGCACAGGCGCGGCGAGGCTGCCGCCGGTGAGGTCAAACACGCTCAACTGCGCGGCGTCGGTATTGAGCGCGAGCAGCCGCGTGCCGTCCGGCGTGAGCGCCAGCGAGTGGGTGTGCCGCGCCTCGGTGTGCGTGAAGACCTGCGCCGGCGCTGCGGAGGCGAGGAGCAGGGCGGCGGCGCAGCCGAGCGCGAGATGGAGGGTGGGGAGACGCATTGCTTTAGCGCGGCTTCACCGCGTAACGCTCCGGCTGCCGCCGGAATTCGGCCTGGCAGCTCTTCGAGCAGAAGCAGTAGTCGCGGCCCGCGTACTCCGCATGTGGCGTGCCCGGCTTGCGCTCGACTTCCAGGCAGGAGAAATCGCGACGGTGGCGGCAGACCATGCACTGCTGCACGCGCGCGTCGGCGGGCGGCACGGGCGGCACCGAGGAGCAGCCGGCGAGCGTGAGGAAGAGGAGGGAAAGAAGTCGGATTTGCATGGGGTTTAGAAATAAATCGAGAAGCTGGTGGAGACGCGGAAACGGGTTTCGAGCTGCCGGCCGTTCAGCTCCTGCAGGACGGGGAATTGCACGCCGACGGTCCAGGCCGCGTGGGCATTGAAGCCCACGCGGAAGCCGGGGGAGAGGAACAGCGCGGTCCCGCCGGTGTCCGCGGATGCCAAGCCGTGCTCTTCGCTTTTCTCGAGGTGCCGCACGCTCGCCTCGCCCATCACACTCACCCGCGGAAACTGTTGGCCCTTTCCAAAGACGCGCCAGCCCGCCGCCACGCCGGCGTCGAAACGATTGCCCAGCCGGTAGTCGAACTTCTCGCCGCGAAAGGTGTATTGCGCGCTCGCGTCGAAGGCCAGGTCCGGCGTGGCCGCGAATGTGTAGGCCAGGCCGACCATTTCATCCCACGCACCGGTGCCGGGCGTTGAGGCCGGCTCCACCCGCGCCCCCGTGCTGTCCAGCACGCGCGTCTCGCCGACCGGGAGCTTGATACCGCCGAAGAGAGCCACCTGACCGGCCGGCCCACGGTAGACGCGGTATTTTGCCGATAGCCACAGGTCGGTCCAGCCATCGGGATCGAACGTCGCCAACGCGGTGTCAGCTTCCTCCACTTCCGGCTCGGCGGTCGGCGCGGGAGTGGGCGATGCCACGGCCGGCTTTGACGGTTTGGCAGGCTCCGGCGTGCCGTGGCCCGGATGCCGCACGCTCCAGCCGCCGCCCCGCCGCGGCGCATGCGTCCGCGCCCACACGGGCTCCGTATTCTCCGCCGCCGCCGCGCCCCCTCCCGGCGCCGCGCCATGATGATGAGGAAGCCGCCGCGAGCCTTCCGCCGCGTAGTAGCCGAATGAGAGCCCAATCTGGAAGTTGTCCGTGACGCCGAAACTCGCACCGAAAGTCGCGAGGTAAGAGCGGTCGAGCAGATCGAAGTGCTCCAGCCCGAGGCTGCTGATCTGGCTCGAGTCCACCGAATCGAACTCGGTCCAATCGAAATGCGTCCCGACCGACCACTGATTTTTCATCGACGTCTCGGCCGTCTTCGTGGCGAAGCCGCTGCCCGAAGTGCCCGGCCCGTGATCTGCCCGGCACACGCCGGACAGCGCCAGCAAGAGGGCGGCGGCGCGGCACGAGGGCGGCAGAAAACTGCGAGCGATGGATATTAGCTGCATGCAAAAAGCGGGAACTGACTGCGAGGTGTAAGTGGGAACCCGGCGCGACCGCGACAGGCGGCCTCGGGCCACGAAGGCACGCGCATCCGGCAAAGGAACGCGCACCCGCGAATTAGAGAGATGGCGTGCTTACGCGAATCTGGGCGGCGGCACCGCCGGCTGCTCCACCCTCGTTCCCGCCACCTGCACGTCCGCGTCTCCCCATGTGTGCGGCGCCGCTGCCGGCCACACCCATGCGTGCTCCGTCACGTGAAACAGCTCCAGCTTGCCCGCCGCCACCTGCGGCGCGCGCTGCTCCTTCTTCTTCTCCTCTTCAATCCCCTTGCACATCTCGCAAGGATTCCGCCCGCTGAACGTCTTCTCCACTGCCACCACCAGCGACGCCTCACGCGAGTAGTGCACCAGCATTCCGCTCCACGCCACCGACTGCAACGCAAGCCAATGGCCGCCGCCCGCCGCAAACATGGCGACGATCAGCAAACACTGCCCCAAGCGTAGCAGCGGAGATGGCACGGCGGCGTTAGTACGCGAGGCGAGTTAAGGCGTCAAGAGCGTGTGGCCGACGGCCCCGGCTAGAACTTCGCGGTGACGCTCAGGCGGAATTCGCGCGGCTCGACGGGGTGGAAGTGGATGTCGTCGAATCCGCCGCCGGGCTCGCCGCGGAGGCGCGAGGCGTAGAAGTAGTCGATGTCTCTGTCTTCGGTGTCGAAGAGGTTGTAGCAGGCGAGGGTGGCGCTCCAAGTCTCGTTAAATTGGTAGCCGATCGTCGCGTTCACGAGCGTGGTGGAATCGGACTCCACGCTGCCGTCTTCGATGAGATCGCGCGGGCCGAAGTAGCGGACGCGGGCGCTGGCCGTCCAGTTGCGGAACATGCCGGGCATGTCGTGCAGGCTCAGGCCGGCGGCGACGACGGTCTCGACGGAGCCGGGGATGCGCTGGCCTTCCGGGGCGAGGCCCTCGAAGCGGGCGTGCGACCAGGCGAAGTCGGCGTCGATGGTGAGCCATGGCGTGACGTTGTAGTAGTTGGCCCACTCGATGCCATAGCGACGGCTGGCGCGGGTGGCCTCGGTGGCGCCGGCGTCGCCGATAAAGAGCAGCTCGCTGTCGATGTCCAGAATCCAGGCGGTGAGCGAGCTTTGCAGGCCGGGGACGATGGTGGTGCGGATGCCAACTTCGGCGCCCTTGGTGCGGACGAGCGGATCGGCCGGGATCACGGGATCGCCGCTCGAGGGGTCGACGCGCGTGATGACGCCGCGGGCGTCGTTTGAATGGTAGCCAAAGCCGCCATTGAGATAGAGCTCGGTCTTGGCCCACGGGCCGAAGATAAGCGAGAGCTTCGGGCTGGCGATGATGTCGTCCTCGTGGCCGTCGTTCACGTTGAGGCCGCTGTTTACATCGAAGTAGAAGTAATCGAGGCGCACGCCGGCCTCGGTGCGGAACCACGGGGTCCAGCGCGTGGTGTTCGAGAGGAAGCCGCCGACGCTGGTCTCGATGATGTGATCGTAGCGCGTGGTCTCCAGGCGCTTGCGAAGCTGGGTGTGGAAAAGGCCGTTGCGGATGTTGTCCTGCCGGAATTGCAGGCCGCCGGTGGTCTCCGTTTTGATCCCGAAGAATTCGCCCATGAGCGTGTGCGAAACGGCCGCGCCCCAATGGATGCGGCGATCTTTTTGCTCGAACTGATCGCCGCGCTCGGGGTCGTCGAGCAGGTAGGTGAAGTTCGAGAAAAGATCGAGATCGTAGTACATCCCGTAGAGCAGCGCCTTGGTGCGCGAGCGGTCGTCCTCGCGATGCCATTCGCCTTGCAGCGAATAGCGGGAGCTGTCGCCACCGGTCGATTCATCGAGCGAGCCGAAACGGCCCACGAGGCCGCTCTCAACGGCGCGCGTGGCGAGTTGATCGCTGGCGGTCCAGTCGCCGTGATAGGCCATGGCGGTGAGGCTCCAGCCGAGGGCGCGATCGCCGCCGCTCAAGCGAACGAGGGCGTTGAGCTTTTGGTAGTCATCGGGGTTATCCCAGGGGCCGTCGTTGTGGTAGAGCTCCAGGCCGTAGAGCAGGTTCATCTTGTGCTCGCCGGCCGTGGTGACGCTCGTGCCATCCTTGTCTTTGCTCGTGGAGGCAGGACTGTGTCCCAGCCCGACCGAGTGCCCGAAGACCAGCCGGGCATAATTGTCGGTGCCGCCTTCCAGCGTGAGAAAGCCCTGTGGCAGCTTGTCGAAGATATCTATATTGAAAGCGCCCGCCGAGCCGAAATCCCCGACCTCCGCGTAGTACGGCCCCTTGCGATACTCGACCTCCTTCACGAATTCCGGGATGAGGAAATTGAGGTCAGTGTAGCCCTGGCCGTGCGCGTGGCTGCGCATATTGATCGGCACGCCGCCGACCGAGGTGAGCAGGTCCGTGCCGTGGTCGAGATTGAAGCCGCGCAGGTAGAACTGGTTCGCTTTCCCCGCGCCGGAATGCTGCGAGACGATCACGCCCGGCACCGTCTCCACGATCTCGCCCGGCCGCAGCAAGGGCCGCAAGGAGAGCTGCTCGCGGCCGACCACGCCTTGATTGGATGAGGTGGCCACGCCGAGCAGGCTGTCCGAGCGCTCTTCCACCACGATCTCCTCGAGCACGACCGGCTCGTGGGCGAGAGCGGCCGAAGTGAAGCTGGCAAGAAAAGGGAGCGCCGCGAGGCGCAGCGTGTTCGGAGTCATGGGGTGCGCCCTTGTTTTCGCTGCCTGCGCCCGGCTGCCAAGCAAAACAACGCGGCGCGGCAAGTTTCGTGCCCCGGCAAAGGCGTTGGCGGACTCGCATTTCCACGTGCGGGGTGTTCAGGGTGGATGGCAGCCGCGGCGCAACAGTTCAGGGGTAATCCCGACCGGGCCGGCGCGGCCACGGGGACGACAAAGAGCGGCGCGCGCAGCTCCCTTGCAAAACCTCTCGCGCTGGGGCGATGGGCGAGGCGCACCCTGGTGCTGACCGGCACGCCGGCCATCGCTTCTTTCGAGGCGACGGGAGAAGCTATCCTAAAAGCGGTTAAGCACGGACTGTCTTCGAGGAAGAGCTCTTCGCAGGATTTACAGAAGCGAAGGGGTGGCCGGGTTTTGATTGGCGCGGCCATGGGAGAAAGTCGACTCGCTGCCGCACAGTGAAACCATTTCTCTGCGCAAGGAGAGCTTTGGTCTAGTGGGCAGCCGACCCGAGGGCGCCGCTTCCATGCTCGCGGAGATGTGGTGGGCGGGCGTAACCGACAACGCCATGCAGCCCAGGACCGGATGGGCGACTTACCCGGCTGGCGGTGTGGCGGCGACGCTGCGAGCGATGGCCGCGGTAAGAACGGCGTGGGTAAACGGTTTTTGCAGGAACAGGTTGGCCGGGAAGGTGCGCTGGGGCGAGGCGTAACCGCTCATGAGGATCACCGGCGTGATCGGCGAGAGCCGCTTGATTTCCGCGGCGAGGGCGTCGCCGTTCATGCCCGGCATGAAGCGATCAGTGATGACCATATCGCAATGGACGGCGGCAAAGACGGCCAGTGGAATTGATGGCCAGCTTGAAGAAAGAGCACGATCTGCGCGGCATCGCCCTCTCCGGCTACGGGATGGAGGAAGACCTGCGCCGCTCCCGCGAGCCTGGCTTCGTCGAGCACCTGGTCAAGCCGATCGATTTCTCACAACTCCGCCGGGCGATTGAGCGGCTGGCGAGACAAGTCGGTTGATTGCGAACCATCAGGAAATCGGGGAAGCGCCGGTGCGCGGCGGCGATTGGGAGGGGCGCGCTGGTGCTCTTGGCGCCACCCAGTCCCAGGAGTTCGCAATTCGCTTGCCCGTACGGCACCCAACGTTCTTGATCGCGCGGACATCCGGCATAACGAGTTCAACGATGATGAAACTGCTCACGATCACCGCCTGCACGACCGCGCTCCTGGCCTCGCCCGCCTATCCCGCCATCATCGGCGGGCCGGTCTTTTACAATGATCACATCTACTACCTTCTCTCGGGGAACACGTGGACGAATGCCGAGGCGGAGGCGCTGACGCTTGGGGGCCATTTGGTGACGATCAACGACGCGGCGGAGAACACCTTTGTCTACAATACCTTTAACTCTTTGGGTGGCGTCCCGCGCGCGCTGTGGCTGGGGCTTCGCCAGCCGCCCGGTTCCCCGGAGCCCGCCGCCGGATTCACGTGGGTGGATGGCTCGCCGGTTACCTACACGAACTGGGTCACTGGGGAGCCGAACAACAACTCCGCGAACGGCGCACAGAACTGGGCGATGATCTGGCCGGCCGGGGCGAACGTGAGCCCCAACTCTCCTTCCAAGTGGAACGACTATTGGAACTTCAGCTCCACCACCGATACGACACCGAACTATGCGCTTGCAGGAGTGGTGGAGATCGTGCCGGAGCCCTCCGCGGCGCTGCTCGCGGGGATCGGTGTAGCCGGCCTGGCCTTTTCGTGCCGCCGCCCGCGAAGGGTGTGCCACAAAAGGCCCGCAATTTTCGAGTCGTGAGCGCGGCATCTGCATAGCACCCACACACCAACAGCACCTCGCTTCAAACCACCATGCGCGCGATCCATCTCACTCGCTTCCGGAAGCTGGCCCTGTTAGCAGTCGCGATGGGGATGATGTGCAACACTTCGCCGGCTGCCACGGTGGTGGTAACCTCGACCGCGGATGCGCTCGTGAATTCCACGAACAACATCAACTACAATACGGGGCAATTCTTCGACATTATCGGATCCGAAACCGGACTCGCCTCGGGCTACTGGGGTGGCTGGATCAAGTTCGACCTCACACCGCTCCTGGGGCAAATGGCCGTTTCAGCCACCCTGGAGCTGACGGCCGTGTTCAATCACAGCTCCACGCCGATCAATCACTCGGTCTTTAGCTCGTCGGGCGACGCTTGGGTGGAAGGAACAATCAGCGGGGCCAACATGCCACTCGAATCGACTCTCACCTTCCTGGACGTTAAGACCGTTCCGAACATCAACGGCGTCTACACTTGGAACGTGCTGGCGGCCGTCAACGGAACCGATGGGCGGGACAACGCCACTCTGAGTTTGCTGATCCGCCCGGAAACGTTTCCAGATGGAGCCGTGCGCGGGCCGCACTTCAATTCGAAGGAAGCGGGAAATTCGCCGCCGACGCTCCGGATTACCACCGTCCCGGAGCCCTCCTCCGCGCTTTTGCTCCTTCTGGGAGGGGCAATTTGCGCGCGTCGCCGTTTGCGGTGACCTGCTTCGCCGTCCCCTACACCTGGTAGTGCGGCCCAGAGATTCCCGGACGAACTCCGGCGATGTTGGGAAAGTTTACAATCTCCCATGGCCCGGTTAACCGCTGGCAATGCTTTCTAGAACCTACTTCCAACGTTTGCTGGTCATCTCCGTCTTTATGGCGGCGTTTACGCTCACCGGAGGCGCACCGGCCCAGGCGGCGGATCCGATTGTCGGGCGATGGGATTGGTGCAGCGGGGCGGTCCATTTCTTCGGTCCGGCCGGCCTCATCGATCGAAACCCGAGATACACGTGGAAAAAGGTCGCGGACAAGAATCGTTACATCATCACCTGGGGCCGCCAGATCGTGGACACCGTCCACCTGGAGAAGGACGGCAAAGAGTTGCGGGGCAAGAATACGAACGGCGAGCCGGTGTGGGGTAAACGCAAGAAGGACTGAAGGGCCCGGCCCGAGCTGCGGCTGAAGGGTCTGCGGCACCAGGCAGCGCGTTGCGCTCGCGCACGGCGACACCGGCCTCGAACCGCCGGCCATCACGGTAGGCAGAGCCCGGACAGACCAGGGTAGAAAAAGGGCCACTCCCCGGTGGGGAAGCGGCCCGTGAGCTGGTTGACAGGACTGCTTTAGTGTTTTTCGTCCTGGACTACTTTTTCGCGGCGACGTTGATGGTGGACTCAGCGGCGTGTGCGGGAGAGGATGTGGCGCGGCGGTGCTTGATTTTTCGCTGCCTGGTGCGGATGGGATGCAAATCCTGCGCGGACTCCTGGCAGAGTGGCCGAAACGGGCTGAACCGCTTCGCCAGGGAATGGTGGGAGTATTGCGCCGGCTGACGGCGTGGAGCGCGGCGCGCCCTCGGGGGCCATTCACGCCATCGGGTTTTTCCTCACGACCGGTTCCCACCTTCGCTCGATTCACTCACAGACGCCCGCCTCGAGGTGCGGCGAGTTCCATCTTCCATCCATGACTTCACTTCGCATCTGGAAAGGCCGGCCGAATCCGCTCGGCGCCACCGTCACATCGCAAGGGGTTAACTTCGCGCTGTTCGCGGAGAACGCCACCGGGGTCGATCTATGCCTCTTCGACAGCCCCGATCAACCAGCAGAAACGGTGCGCATCCCGATGACGGAGCAAACGAACCTGGTCTGGCACTGCTTCCTGCCTGATGCGAAGCCAGGCCAGCTCTATGGCTATCGCGTGCATGGCCCGTACGAACCTCACCACGGGCACCGTTTCAATCCGGCGAAGCTGCTGCTCGATCCGTACGCGAAGGCGATCACCGGGCCCTTCCAGTGGGGGCCGGAGATGTTCGGCTACGTGCAGGATGGCTCCACCGACGCCGATCTCCGCCTCGATAATCGCGACAACGCACCGGGCATGCCGAAGGCGGTGGTGGTGGATGACTCCTTCGACTGGGGCAACGATCGCCTCGTCGATGTGCCCTGGCCGGAGTCGGTAATCTACGAAGTGCATGTGAAGGGGTTCTCGAAGCTGTGCCCGCAGATCCCGGAGGAGCTGCGCGGCACATATGCGGCGCTTGGGAGCGACTTTGCAATCGAGTATTTCAAGAAGCTCGGGGTGACGGCGATCGAGCTGCTGCCGGTACACAATTTCGTGAACGACCAATTCCTGGAGGACAAAGGTCTCACGAACTACTGGGGCTACAATTCGATCGGTTACTTCGCGCCGCACTGGGGCTATTCACGCAGCGGCCATACCGGCGGCCAGGTGCGGGAGTTCAAGCAGATGGTGAAGCGCCTGCACGTGGCCGGTCTCGAGGTCATCCTGGATGTCGTGTACAACCACACCGGCGAGGGCAACCACCTGGGGCCGACCCTCTGTTTCCGTGGAATCGACAACGCCGCCTATTACCGGCTGACCCAGGATCGCCGCTATTACATGGATTATACCGGCACCGGGAACACGCTGAACATGCAGCATCCACGGGTGCTGCAGCTCCTGATGGATTCCCTGCGCTATTGGGTGCAGGAGATGCACGTGGACGGCTTCCGTTTTGACCTCGCTTCCACCCTCGCCCGCGAGTTTCACGACGTGAGCCGCTTGTCCGGTTTCTTCGATTGCATCCACCAGGACCCGGTGATCTCGCAGGTGAAGCTGATTGCCGAGCCGTGGGATGTCGGTGAGGGCGGTTACCAAGTCGGCAATTTTCCCGTGCTCTGGGCTGAGTGGAATGGCAAATACCGCGACTGCCTGCGCGCGTATTGGAAAGGCGATCCCGGCCAGCTCGGCGAGCTCGCGTACCGGCTCACCGGTTCAGCCGATCTTTTCGAGGATGACGGTCGCCGCCCTTACGCATCTATCAACTTCCTCACGGCCCACGACGGCTTCACTCTCCACGACACGGTCGCCTACAATGACAAGCACAACGAGGCCAACGGCGAGAACAACCAGGATGGGCACAATGACAACCGGTCGTGGAATTGTGGCGCCGAGGGGCCGACGGACGATGAAGGCGTGAACGCGCTGCGGCGCCGCCAACTGCGAAATTTTATGGCCACGCTGCTGCTATCGCAAGGCGTGCCGATGATCGTCGGCGGCGATGAGTTTGGCCGCACGCAAAAAGGCAACAACAACGCCTACTGTCAGGACAACGAGGTTTCGTGGTTCGATTGGAATCAGAGTGATTGGCAGAAGGGCCTACACGAGTTTACCCGCCGCCTTATTGAGATCCGGCGAAAGCATCCGATTTTCAGGCACACCAAGTATTTTCGGGGACGCCGCATCCATCACGCCGGGATCAAGGACATCATGTGGCTCGACGTGAGCGGCCAAGAGATGTCCGCTGAGCAGTGGGGTGAGGGCTTCCAGAAATGCTTGGGCGTGCTTTGGTCCGGCGAAGGCGTGGATCTCGTCGACGAGCTCGGGGCGCCGCTCAAGGACGCCGATGGCCGTCCCGTGTACGACGACACGTTTGTGCTGCTCTTTAACGCGTACCACGAGCCCGTGAAATTCACGCTGCCCGGACGCAAGGAGGTGACTTGGGAAGTTTTCCTGAACGCCGCGTGCGAGAACGGCTGCCCGGACGCGCACGAGCCAATACCCTCGGGCGACGAGCTTGAGGTGGGCGAACGTTCCCTGGCCGTGCTGCGCCTGTGCAAAGGCAGCCGCGAATCGGCCCAGGCTATCTCCTGGAAGCGCACACAGGGCCGCACCCCGTCCGAGCCGCCGCAGCCGCCCAAGCCGAAGAAGACTGACCCGGTCGACCCCACCACGCCGTCCACGCGCTTCCGCGCTCGCCAGCAGGGCACCGCGAAAACATCTGAGCTCGCGCAGGGCCGCACCGACCCCGAGCCTCCGGCGATCAAGGAATAACACGCTGCCGGGCGTTCTCTAACTGGCCTGTTTCGCGAGCGCTGCTACGGTGGCCACGAGCTCCGTCGCGTCCACCGGCTTGGGGAGGAGGATCTGGAACCCGGCGCACATGGCCTGCACGCGGTCTTCCACGCGGGTGTAGGCGGTCAGCGCCGCGGCCGGGATTTTGCCCCCTTGCTCCGGCGGCCGGGCTCGAAGCTCCTCGAGCAGCGCATAACCGTTCTTGCCCGGCATGCCGATGTCGCTCACGAGCACATCCGGAAGATTTCGGCTCAATGCTTCGAGCGCCTCATCGACCCCGCCCGCCGTCCAGACCGTGGCTCCCGCCTTCTCCAGGGTTTTGCCGACCATTCTCCGGGAATCCTGATCATCATCGACAACCAGCACCGTGATTTGATTCAAGGAAGGCACAGTGCGGGTCGAGGCATCTGGGCCGCCAGCCTCGCGGCGCGAAGGCTCGAACCTCTGTTCGTTGACCGCAGCCAGCGGGATGATGATCGAAAAGGTGGCCCCTTCGCCGACGCCCGGACTTTTCGCGAAGACGCTCCCGCCGTGCAACTCCATGAGATGCTTCACGATCGACAAACCGAGCCCGAGGCCGCCCTGCTTTCGAACATTGGACGAGTCCGCCTGGCGAAACCGGTCGAAGACGTTCGGCAGAAAATCGCCGGCGATGCCGATGCCTGAATCCGTGATACTGACTTCGAGATGCGAGTTGACCCGCTGCAGCACCACGTCAATCCGTCCGCCGCGCGGGGTAAACTTGATCGCATTGATGAGGAGATTCCAGAACACCTGCTGCATGCGATGGGGATCGCCTAAAACCGGCGTATTGCCCTGATGCACGAGGGCGTGAAGCTTGACGCCCTTGCTTTGTGCAGCGGGACGCACCGTCTCCAGCGCGGCTTCGAGCACGGTGCTCAACTCGATCTTTTGCACGTCGAGCCGCACCTTACCGGAAAGGATGCGGCTCATGTCCAGAAGGTCTTCGATGATGTGTTGCTGAGCCCTGGCGTTTCGGCCGATGGCTTCCAGTCCTTCCTCGAGCTCGCCGTCGTCGAGATCGCCGCCTTGCAGAATCTGTATCCACCCGACGATCGACTGCAGGGGCGTGCGCAGCTCGTGCGAGAGCGTCGTTAGGAATTCGTCCTTCAGGCGGTTCTGCCGCGCGGTTTCGTCGTTCGCTGCCGCGAGTCTCCGCTCCGCCTCCTTCTGGGGGGAGATGTCGCGGGCCACCTTGGAAGCGCCGACGACTTCCCCGGCCCGGTTCTTGACCGGCGAGATGGTGAGGGAGATATGGAGCTCATGGCCGTCCCTGTGGCGGCGTATCGTATCGAAGTGATCGACCCGCTCGCCTCGGCGAAGCCGTTTCAGGATTTCGGCCTCCTCGTGTTTCCGGTCCTCGGGAATCAGCCGAAGAATCGACTGTCCCATCATCTCCTCGGCCGCGTATCCAAAAATCCGCTCCGCGCCCGCATTCCAACTCGTGACGATTCCATTCAGGTCCTTGGTGATGATGGCGTCTTCCGACGAGCTGATGATGGCCGACAAAAAATGCTCTGCGCTATCGAATCCTGAGGGAAGGTTGGCGGGAGCAGTCATTCTTCAGCGTGAGGCAGGGTTTCACCGGATGGCAGTGCTTCATCGTGTCTCGGGCCGCATTTGAATGTGTCTCTGCGGCCATTGTGAAGCCAATGGCCCGGGGAGGTGCGGCCCAACAAGTGCCTCGTGAAATGGGACGAAGGCGACCATCTGCAGTTGGTCTCGGTCAGAAAGGCTGCGGTGGCCCAGCGGCCGGCCGGCGCGCCCCAGTACGGACCGCCCAGTCGTGAGGGGGCCTTTGAGCGGCCGGACGGTTCGTATACCGGAATCGAAACTGCGGCTCATCCCGCGTGCTCCGCTAGCCGGATACAGCTCGGAGGAGCTTACGCCGTTCTAGAAAGTTCACGGACCCGTCTGAGCCTGGCCGAGGCGAAGCCGACTTGTCTCTCGTTCTGTGTGATCAGGCCGCCAGGGCCGCGGCGGGTTTATCAAGGATTTCGCGGATCTTCCGCGCGAGCGTGGTGGGGGTATATGGCTTCTGCAAATACTCCACTTCCGCGCCTTCGATGGCCCCGCGCACGATGTCATCGTCTGTATAGCCGGACATCAGGAGCACGCGCATCGGGCCAAATTTTTCCCCGATCCACGAGAGGAGCTCCCGCCCGCTCATCCGCGGCATCATCAAGTCGGTAACCACGAGGTCGATCTCTTGCCCTTGCGGGCCCGAAAGCGCGCGTACGGCATCCTCGCCATCTTCCGCCACCAGCACCTGATACCCGAGGCTCTGCAAGACCTCGACAGCCAATTCGCGGAGGATTTCTTCGTCTTCCACGACGAGGATCGTTTCGGTTCCGTGGGAAAGGTCATCATTCGCCACCGTGCGGACCACGGCCGGCGCGACCGACTCGGCCTTCGGCAGGTAGATGAAAAAGGCGGTGCCCACCCCAAGCTCGCTGCTGACTGCCAGCATGCCGGCGGTCTGCTTGACGATGCCGTAACAGGTGGCGAGGCCAAGGCCGGTGCCTTTCCCCGGATCCTTGGTCGTGAAAAACGGCTCGAAGATGCGCTTCATGGTGTCGCGGCTCATCCCAGTACCGGTATCGCGGATGGTCAGGAGGATGAATTCGCCTGGACGCCCATCAGGGATGCGCAGCGCTTCCGGGGCGCTCACGGTCGTGTTGCTCAGCTCCAGCGCCAGCCGGCCGCCGGCAGGCATGGCGTCCCGCGCATTGATGGCCATATTCAAGACCACTTGGTGGAACTGACCCGCGTCGGCCATGGTATTCCAGAGACCGGAAGGGGCCTTGATCTCGAGCGTGATGTTTTCGCCGATCAATCGGCGCACCATGCCTTCGATTTCCGTCAGCTCGTGCGTGAGGTCGAGGTGGCGGGGCTGCAACACTTGCTTGCGGCTAAAGGCCAGCAATTGGTGCGTGAGCCGCGCCGAGTGCTCCGCGGCGCGGACGATTTGCTTTGCTTCGCGGTGCAGCGGATGGGCGTCCTGCACCTGTCGCAAGATCATTTCGGCATAGCCGATAATGGCGGTGATGGCGTTGTTGAAATCGTGCGCGATCCCGCCGGCCAGCTTGCCGATCGCATCCATCTTCTGTGCGTGACGCAGCCGGTCCTCCAGCTCCTTGCGCTCGGAGATATCGTTAAAGACAATCACGCAGCCGCCAACTTCCTCCTGCAGGCCCTGCCGGATCGGCGCCACGCTGTGCTGGATGTGCACTTCCCTGGCATCCCGCGCAACCAGCAGCGTATGGTTGCTAAAACTGCCGCTCGCGCCTTCGTTGAGCGCTTTCGCCACGCGATCCTCCGGCGCCTGGCGCGTCGACTCCTCCAGCACCTGGAACACTTCGGCGTAGGAGCGCCCGACGGCGTCGTCGAGCGGCCAGCCGCTCAGCTTCTCCGCCGCCGCATTCAGAAAGGTGACCGTGCCGGCCGGATCGGTGGTAATCACCGCGTCGGCGATACTCGACAAGGTAGTGGAAAGCCATTGCTCGCGCTCGCGAATGCGCCGCTCGGTGCGGTGCTTGTAGAGCGCCGTCTCGATGCCGGCCTGGATGGCGCGCTCCTCGAACGGCTTAATCAAGAAGCCGAACGGATCGGTGATTTTCGCCCGCTGCAAAGTTGCGTCATCGGAGTTGGCCGTCAGGTAGACTATCGGGACATCCTGCTGCGCGTTGATCGCCGCGGAAGCCTCCACACCATCCATGCGACCGCGCAACTGTATATCCATCAGGATCAGATCGGGCTTATTTTGCCACGCGGTTTGGATAGCCTGTTCGCCGGTGCCGACGGTCGCCGGCACATGATATCCCAGCCGCCGCAGCATGGACTGGAGGTCCTTGGCGACGATGCCTTCGTCCTCTACGATGAGGATCTGTGTTTTTTCGATCATACCTTTGGATTTGAATTTTCGGGGAACGTGATTTCGAACGCGGTCCCGCAGCCATTGCGCATGGCAACGCTGCCTTCGAGCTGCTCGGCCAGGGTGGTCACCAGTTGCATGCCAAGGGATTCGGTCTCTCGAAAATCGAGGTCCTTCGGAAACCCGATTCCGTTATCGGAGACGGAGAGCTGAAGCTGTGCCTCCGCGGTGCGTTTCATCGCGATCCTAATCTCCCCCGCGCCCCCCGCGGGAAACGCATATTTGAAGGCGTTGGTGACCAGCTCATTCACAATCAGTCCGCACGGCACCGCCGCATCCACGCCGAGCATGATCTCATCGACGGCGGAGATGATTCGAACTTGGGAGCCTTTGCCGGTGAAGCTGGCGGCCAAACCGCTGGTGAGCGTCTTCAGATAGTCGCCAAAATCTATCTTCGAGAGATCCTCTGTCTGATAGAGCTTCTCATGGATCAAGGCCATCGAGCGCACGCGATTTTTGCTCTCCATGAAGATCTCCCGCGCCGCCGCGTCCTTGATGTGCCCGGCCTGCAGGTTCAGCAAGCTGGAGATGACTTGCATGTTGTTCTTCACCCGGTGATGGACCTCTTTGAGTAGCACGTTTTTCTCGTCCAGGAGAGCGCTGAGCTCGGCGGTGCGTTCTTTTACTTTGCCATCGAGCTCTTCATTGGCGCGCGCCAGCACTTGCTGGGTGAGCTGTTCATCGTGGACCTGCCGGCGGAGGCGGAGCTGATCGGCGCCCGCGACGCCCAAGTCGTAGATAAAACCGAAGACGCCGGTGATGCCCAGGACGGTCAGGGGAGCGACCGCGGGAAGGATCAGGCCGAAGCTGTTGTACAACCAATAGCCGACGGCCAGGCCGGCCGCGCCAAAGGCGATGAGCAGCGCCGCGCGCCACAGCGGCTTGGTGGTCCACAGCGAAATCCCCACCGCGACTAATCCGACGCCAAGCAGAATGCAGATTTCTCCGAGCCAGGAGCAGGGCTTTAGAAAGGCCCCGTGAAGCAGACCATTGATGACATTCAGCTGAAGTTCGGGACCCGGCATAATGCCCCACGGGGTCGGGTGCTGATCGTGCTGCCAGTTGCCCGCGGCCCCCACGATCACGACGGCATCCTTGAAGACGCTGCCCCCCCGGTAGTTCCGTTCCCAATACTCAGGCACGAAGATTTCGAAGATGGAATGCGCCGGAAACGTCTGTGGCCCACCCGTGAAGTTAAAAGGACGGTTGCCGCCATTCTTCGGAATCAAATCCGCGCGGCCGAGCTTCGTGACCACGCGTGCGGCCAGCGACTCATGAACGGTGCCGAAAGCGGTGGGCGCATCCAGCAGGTCGCTGAAGCGGACATGAAACTGGGCCGCGCGCACGCTTTCATCAGCGTCCGGCCAGAAGTTCACCAAACCCACGCGATGATCGGGCGATTCTCCGGGTGGGATCAGCGTGGGGCTTGGAGGCGTTACTGAAACGCTGAGGCGGCCGGCCTCCAGCGACGTATTCATATTGCTACCGATCACCACACGGTCGGCGTGCCGCTGCAGCGCCGCAGCCAGCGCCTCGTCTCCCTCCGCGGGCTTGGGAAACAGAAGGTCGAACACCACCACGCGGGCACCCGCGGCCACCAAGCGATCCAAAATCAACGCATAAACTTCCCGCGACCAGGGCCACTCCTGGCTCATAAGCTTGAGCGCTTTGCCTTCAGTCGCGGCGGCATCCCGCAACCCGAAGAGTCCTTCGAGATCGGTTTCCGCGTTCAGGCTCACCGATTCGTTGTCCACCGCGAGAAAGATCAGCTTGTCATTGGCCGGCGCACCGCGGCCCTGCCGCACCAGATGATCGTGCGCCGCCAGCTCCGCGCGGCTGAGTGCCGAGCCGGGCAGGCGCAAGAGCACTGCCGTGCTCACAATGGTGAGAGCGGCAACGGCAGTGAGTGAGAGGACACGCAGATTTCGCATGCAGGGACTGGACGCCTTTAGCGGAAACCGTGCCGCCCCCGGCTCCATTGTCGCATTTTGTTGCTCGCAGTTTTGCGGACCGCGGGGCGATGGCACCTATCGTGCTTAGCTTCATGGCGATGCCTCGAAACCCCTGGATTCTCATACTTGCGCTCCCCGCGCTGTGGATGGGCCGGGCCCAGGAAGCGCAATTTCAGCAGGCGCGGCAGGTCGGGTCACTGGCAGTCATCCCGACGGTGGAGCAGGCCCCGGCGGCGTCACAAACTCTGGAAACGACGGCGGGGGCGGATACCGATAGCTTCGGCGTGCAGCAGTTTCTCTCTGAGAAACAACGGGCCCGCTATTTCCACACCTTCGCCCAGATCACGGCCCTCGTGACCAACAACGCAGCTCTCACACGGGTGGACCGGCGGAGCGACAGTTTCCTCGTGGCCTCGCTTGGTCTGGAGTATCGCCGCCCGCTCAGCCGAGGCTGGCAGGTGGATTCTGGCTTCCAGCTGTCGATGTTTCGTTACAACGAGTATCGAGTCCTGGATTTCAACAGCCTCGATGTGGGAGTGGGCCTGAGCTACCACTTGGAAAAGCTCGGCGGCGTGGACTTCTTCGCGCGGTACAATTTCACCGCGCTCACCGACACCTACTCCGCGGACGCGATCCTGCAAAGCCACACGGTGGTAGCGGGAGTTCAGAAAGCGGTGGCGTTCAATCCCGCGCACGGTATCTATGCAGGGCTCGCGGCGCAGACGAGCTTGACGGATCCGAAACCGCAGGAGCGCTCGGAGTTTGCCGCCTTTGCCGGCTACAGGGTCCAGGCCACACGGCATCTCGAGGCCGATCTGCTCTACCGCTACGCTTATATTCCATACACCGACAGTGATCGCCGGGACCATAATCAAACGGTCTCGCTGGGCGTGCGTTACCGTTTTACCGAATGGTTTAGTGCGTACGCGGCGGGGTTTGCGGGCTGGAACGCCTCCAACGTCGAGGCGTTTCGCTATGAGGATGTGAAGGGTGGCGGCGGTCTGACGCTGGACCTTCGATTTTAGGCTGGCGAGATTCAGTGACGGCGGTGGAACGCGAGCTGCTTTATGGGAATTATGGCACCCCGATCAGTCGTCCTCTCCATTTTCGCACTTGGCATCTTTGTCGGCCCTTCATTCCGGGCCGAGGCCGGCCCTCTCCAGCAGGCTTGGGTCAATAAGATCGTAAACGATGTGCGCGTGCTCGACACCGGTGCCGGCAGCGCTCGAGTCGCAAAGCTGCGAGACGTGATCAAAGATGATCTCGCGGTGACCACCGGCACCCAGTCCCGGGCGGAGCTCCTCTTCCAAGACAATACCCTCACCCGCCTCGGAGCGGACGCCATCTTCTCCTTCAAACCCGGAACGCGCGACATGACGCTGGAGCGCGGGACGATGCTTTTGCAGGTGCCCAAGGGTCTCGGCGGCGCGCGCATTCGCGCCGCGGCGGTGACTGCGGCCATCACCGGCACCACAATCATGCTGGAAAATCTGCCGGGCCGGCACGTGAAAGTGCTGGTGCTCGAAGGCAGCCTGCGCCTCTCGCTTACCGGGCGCATGGGAGAATCGGTGGTCCTTACTCCGGGCCGGATGGTGATCGTCGGCGCGAAAGAGATTCACATGCCCAAACCGGTGCCGGTGGACCTTGCCAAAGTGGTCAAGACTTCGGCGTTGATCAACCCCGAGCTCTTCAAAGGCAAAGCACGGATCAAGGTGGAGCCGCTGCCAAGCATCGGCCTGATCCAAAATGAGATCAATTTGCAGGGTGGAGCGAAATCGAAGGCGGAACTCGCGGAGACGAACCTCGTAATTCAAGGCGAAGGCACCAGCGTTGTCGTGGCAACGAAGGAACAGATGGCGGCGATCGAGGCGGCGACGAATTCCGGCACACAGTCCATCCCCGTGCTGGTCGCGCTGAATAATCAGAAAGCCGAGCCGCTTCCCCAGGTGACGTCGGGTGATACGACCGTGACCGGCACACCGAAAAGCGATGACGATGCGGGCACCAAGAGTCCGAGCGTCACTCCAGACCTAGAGATTGACGGGTCGACCAGCGGCGAAACTCCTGATCCCACCGGGACTGGCACCGGCACTGGGACCGGCACCGGCACCGGCACTGGGACCGGCACCGGCACAGGGACTGGCACCGGCACGGGGACCGGCACCGGCACGGGGACTGGCACCGGCACTGGGACCGGCACCGGCACCGGCACTGGGACCGGCACCGGCACCGGGACTGGGACCGGGACTGGGACCGGGACTGGGACCGGGACTGGGACCGGGACTGGGACCGGGACTGGGACCGGGACTGGGACCGGGACTGGCACCGGCACCGGCACCGGCACAGGGACGGACCCAACGACACCGCCGACGACTCCGATTGCTCCGCTCGCCTCGGATCTCTCCACACCCTTGGTTATCTCGACAACCACGAACACCACGACTGGCGCGATCGTCATCAACGTCACCGACACGGTCACCGGCGGCACGGGCGGCAGCACCCTCACGCCTTCGGCATCGACCGATCAACCCAGTACCACCGCGCATGCCGCGCCGGTGACTATTCTCGCGCCGGACCCATTCATTCTCGATAGCGCCACCAGGGTGGAGACCAAGCGCAGCTCGGTGCGCCTCAAAGGCGCGAGCGGCGGCTGGAGCGCGGGCACGATTTACGACGGCGCCGCCGTGGACGGCAGCATGTCCGCCTTCCTGTTCGGCGCGGCGAACGCCTTCGACACCAGCAGCGGTTTCGACGATCTGGGGCTGACGGGGAACGGCGTCGCGCCCATGGCCGTGTTCAAGTTCAACAAACTGCAGATCAAAGGAGCCCCCGTGGCAACCTACACGCAAGGTCCCGCGGGCATCGCCTACCTCAGCGTGGGCGATATGACGACCGGCCTGACCGGCGGCGTCTGGAACCTGACCGGCACGAAGAGCCTGCTGCTGGCGACCCAGAACGGCAAAATCGATTTGAAGAACGTCCTCAGCTTCACCGGATCGAATACCAACCTCACCTTGTATGCGCGCGGTGATCGCGATCTCCTGCTCGGCGCGCCCATCACACTCACGAATAGCAACGTCCGCCTTTTCGCCGGGAGGGCGGTGGACGTCACCGGGGCGATTTCCACCGCGAATCTGTTCGTTGCTTCCGGCGAAAAGACAACGCTCGGCGCCGGCATCAATGCCACCACTCTCGTGAAAGTGAACGCGGCCAAAGGGCTCCTGCTGAGCGCCCCGGTAACCGTCTCCAACGGCGTCTTCTTCTCGCAATCGGAAACCTTCGAGATGAAGGGCGCGGGTTCATTAAGCGCTTCCTCGGTGCGCATCATCACCGCGAACGATTTCAAGACCGGAGATGCGGGCACCGTCATCGCCACGCCGCGTCTCGCTTTGAAAGTGGGCGGCGAGATCACGCTGAATTCCACCGACACCACTCAAACGCGCTTCGACCTCACTGGACTGACGAATCTCAACGTCGAGGCCGGCAAGCTCATCATCCAAGGCGACATCACCCTGGCCTCCGGCGTGGCCGGCAATCTCAAAACCACGGGCGATCTGAAATCGACCGCGGGCAATCTCTCCGGCTTCAACCGCATCGCGGTGGGACATAATTTCGAGGCCGCTCATCTCGATGCCTGGGACATTAAAGTCGGGAATGATTTCACGGTGAGTGGCGATCTCACGGCCACCTCGGTCGACGTCGCCGACAAGCTCAAGGTCACCGGGACCATCTCGCCGCGGGTCGGTGCGGGGGTCACCACCATGCAGGTAATCAGCGCCAAGGAGATCGCGGTGAATGGCGGCCTCTCCTTCCGCGGCGCCGACGCGGGTCCGCTGCTCAGCGCCCCCACCGACGGCCACAATCTCACGATCTACGCCACCGGCCCTGACCTAACCTTTGGCACTGGCGCCGGCGACATCAATGGCGCGAACTTCGACGGCGGCGATGCGGGTCTTACCACCGGGTCCGTGGAAGGCGGCAGCGGAGGCACCCTCCACGTCGGCACCGATGCGCGTCCCATCACCGGCAATATCGTCGTGAAAGCGCCGATCTCCGCCAGCACGGGCACGAACGGCGCGCTCGCCACCCACGGCGGCAAGGGCGGCACCGTGAGCATGGTTTCCGCGAAGAAGATCGACGTGCAATCGTCCGTCACGGTCTCGAGCAGCACCGCCGGCCGCGCGAGCAAGCAGGGGGGCAATATCCGCCTGGAAAGCAAGGCCACTGGCGGCACCGCGATCAATATCTCGAATACCGGCCAGCTCCTTTCGCTGCTGAGCTCCGCGGCGCCTGGGCCGGGTGGCAAAATCGAGTTCATCTCCGCCGGCGGCGATATCAACATGAGCGGAACCGCGCGCGCGGACAAAGGCACCGTGGAGCTCTCCAACCGCGGCGCCGGCAACATCGCCCTCACCAACGCCACGCTCGCCGGCGATACGGTAAAAGCAAACGTCCTTGGCGCGAATGGCCAGCTCGTCATCAGCGGCGGCAGCATCAATGCCGATACCGCCATCAAACTCTACGCCTCCGGCGCGAATGGCACAGTCATCTTCAAAGAGAATACCACGCTCAACGGCAGCAGCGTGAAAACCATCGCCGGCAACACGGTCACCATCAACAATGGCAAAGTCGTCACCGTGAACGGCAGCGGTCCGGCCCAAGTGTTCACTAACAACCCGAACTACAGCGGCTTCGGCGGCAACGGCTCCACCAGCGGCACCTTCGGAGGCCAGGGCGCTACCACCGGCGTTTTCAACTCCCGGCCGAGCTACTAGGCGAGCCGGATCACAACTGGCACCTAGTTGACAACGAGCACTTTTTTTCGACGCTCCGATTGGCTTCGAGGATGAAGCAGCCGCGCTTGTAGAGATCGATGCGGCCGGTGCTGGTGCTGCCATCGGCGTGATGGAAGGCGACGCTACGCTCGAAGACGTAGGCGTTGCCTCTCGCCCCCCCGCCAGCGTGCCCTATTCCCCTCCGCCGCCTCGATCGTCGGCCTGCGCGGGCTCGGCGTGCGGGACGCCGAGAACCTGGTCGCACAGCTCGGCGAGGAAGAGGGCGTAGTTGGCGCGCTCGGAGGCCTCCGATTTCCGCCAGCGCTCGAAGAACTCTTGAAGGGGGTGACTTTCCACGCGAGGCGGAGGCGACCGGAAGGGCGCGGCGGTTCGCCTGCCTTTGGTGGTTTCCTTCAGGTAACGCATCACGCCAATATCCGACCATGACCCTCGCACAGACCGGCACGCCCGTGACCTACGCCTACGTCACCGACCGCGCTCGCGCTCTCGGCTTCTACACCGAGACCCTGGGCTTCACCCTGCGGAACAGCGGGGAGCACGGCGACACCGTCGACATGGGCCGCTCGCTGCTGCATTTGACCCCGATGGCCGATCATAAGCCGGGCCCGCATCCGGTCCTCGGCTGGGAAGTCCCCGAAGTCCTCGCCGTCGTCGAGGCGCTGAAGGCCAGGGGCGTGGCGATGACCGTCTACGAAGGCATGGGGCAGGACGCGCAGGGGGTATGGAGCTCGCCCGACGGAGCGACGAAGCTGGCGTGGTTTTTCGATCCGGACGGAAATGTACTGATGCTGTCCCAGCACTGAAGTGGCGGCCCCTATACGGTCTCGGGAGGCAGTCGGACCTTTGGATCGCCCCTTGCGGCGGTATCGGAACCTCTGGCGGGCGAGAACTCCGGAGGGGAGGTTTTGCCAACACAGAGCCAGCACCTGTCTCCACTCCGATCTAAAGATGTATGAACAGATTAAAGGCGGTGGTACACGGGTGCGAGCAGGGCCGGAACGCGGCGGTGGTACGCTTAAGCGGACTTTTGAACAGTTGGCTGGACACCTCAGGTCCGGCGCCTCTGGGCTTCGATAAGCCGCCCGATTTTCACCACCTTTCTCTGATCGTGGCCCAGAAGGCGGAGACGGCGTGCAAGGCGATCGAGCAGGATCTTCGGCGATTGGCGACGGCGCGCTCGTGCGGGCGGCTCTCCGAAACAGATTTTGTGGAGGCCGTTCTCGGCATTGAAGAAGACGTGGCGAAAAACGGATTCACCCTCACCGCTTCCAATACCCTGGACGATTGGACTGTCTTCAAGCTGCGGCGAAACGGCTCGCCGAACTCCTGCGGGAGCTTTGAGTTTTTGCCGGCGACCGGCGAGTTCCGGCCCGTGGGGAGCGGCGGCGAGTGATGCGCCCGCGGGGGTCGATGCGGCACGGTGCGGGATCGCCTCCGACGCGGGGACTTTTGCGGGCCGGCACCCACCTAGCTTTGCCGTCTGCCATCTTCGCGGCTGGCGCGGCTGAGTTCAGCCACCCATGCCGGTGCCTTCCTTGGCGCTGCGGGCTTTGGCTTTGGTGGCGGCGGCGAGCGCGGCGGCGAGGACTTTCTTTTCGACGCCTTGTTTGGCTTCGAGGATGAAGCAGCCGCGCTTGTAGAGATCGATGCGGCCGGTGCTGGTGCTGCCATCGGCGTGATGGAAGGTGACGCTGCGCTCGAAGACGTACGCGTTGCCGGCATCATCGGCCTGCGCGGGCTCGGCGTGCGGGACGCCGAGGACCTGGTCGCACAGCTCGGTGAGGAAGAGGGCGTAATTGGCGCGCTCGGAGGCCTCCGATTTCCACCAGCGCTCGATGAACTCTTGAAGGGGGTGACTTTCCACGACGCCCGACGGTACGGCATCTCCGCCCAGCGAAGCCAGCGCAGGGCCTTTTATTTTCCCGTCCGCGTGCGGTGGCTCCGCCAGCGCGAGGCACCGAAGGTACTGCTGACCGCGGGGCGCCAGAACATCGACAATTCGCGGCGCCGGGATGGGCCACGGTTTACACGGCGCGGACGGTGTGCCACAAACCGCGCGCCAATCTTTGAATCATGAGCTTGAAAACACTGACGGCACTTCTCCTCACGGCTGGCTTAGCCTGGACGGGTGTTCCGCGCGCGCTGGGGACGGTTGTCAGCACGTTTGACAATGGGCGGGAGCAGTGGACGGCGGGCGGGGATAACGACGGGCCGGTGACGTTTGTCAGCACGGGCGGCAATCCGGGCGGACACATCGAGGTCGATGACTTGGTGGTGGGCGGGATCACGTACTTCATCGCGCCGGCGAATTTTCTCGGGGATCAGAGCCTGGCCTTCGGCACGGACTTCAAGTTCGATTTGCGGCAGTCGTACACCGGCGGGGCCGACCAATTCGGCGCGCCCGATCTGATCCTGGTCAGCGGCAACGTGACGCTCTCTTTCAATGCGACCCCGGCCCCGGCGAACAATGCCTGGACGAGCTATTCCCCGCCGCTGCGCCCCACCGCCCGCTGGCACGTGGGGGATCTGAGCGGGCCGCAGCCGGATGAAGCGCAGTTCCAGGCGGTGTTGGCGAACCTCACCGCCCTGAAGATTCGCGCGGAGTTTCAGAACGGAGATGACGTGGGCTCGCTCGATAACGTGGAGCTGCTGCCGGAGCCTTCATCGGCGCTGCTCCTCCTGCTCGGAGGGACGATCTGTGCGCGTCGGCGTTGGCGGTGACCCCGCTTTGGCTTGCTACAGCGGGGTCGGCGCGGTGTGAGGCGCTGGGGCCGTTCCAAGAATCGCGGCGGCGTCGACCTGCGCGGGCTCGGCGTGCGGGACGCCAAGAACCTGGTCGCACAGCTCGGTGAGAAAGAGGGCGTAGTGGGCGCGCTCGGAGGCCTCCGATTTCCGCCAGCGCTCGATGAACTCTTGAAGGCGGTGGCTTTCCACGAGAGGCGGAAGCTACCGGAAGGGCGCGGCGGTTCGCCAGCCTTTGGTGTTTGGCTCGATCAACTTTGGCCTGGATGACGCGTCAGCAACTCCTCCACCTGCACGCCCGCAGATCCTCCCCGTCGAAGATGCTGATTTGAGCCGCCACGTTGAGTGGCCCGCCTTCGCCCCCGCTCCGTCTCGCAAAGCCTCGGCTCGCCCCGGCTTTGTGCCGCCCACCTTCGCCCCGGCACCGTCTGCGGCTGTCTCGCCAAGCCTCAGCTCAAACAGCGCCCGCTCATGCCCCTCCCAAAGCTCATCCAGCAACGCTTTCAACCCCCGAGCTCCATCGCCGTCGCCTCCCCGCGCTCCAGCAGCACCGAAGGTTCGCGGCTGTGAAGCGGGCGGCTACGGCTTGGTAATTTCCACCCGGTAAAACTTCGCTCCGCCGCCTGCGTTCAAATCGGTGACCGTCCGCTCCGTGCCATTATCCATCGGCGCGGAAGCGGTGATCCCTTCCCACGCCGGCGCGGTTAAACTGCTCTTCGCCGTGATCACATAGGTGCGGCCCGGCAGGAACGGACTGAAAGTGACCATCTTCTGCCCCGGTTGGCCGGGCACGGCCGCAAGCGTGAGCTGGAAGCGCGAGGCGGGATCGAGTGGGTTCAGCCCGGCGATGAATTTGAAACGATTCGTATAGCCGTTGCCGATCGGGTCCACGTCCGGCGCGGCGAGCGGGTTGTTTTGGCCGAAGTACTGGACTTGCCAATCATCGCCGAGCCCATCGCCGGCATACGCGCCGAAGTTATCGGGGATGGTATCAAGCACATTGAGCTGGAAGGGGCCGCTCTGGCCGAGATAAATCCCCTGCACGAGCGCGTTGGTCGGCTCGTAGACAATGCCCGCGGTGGCCAGCCCCGCCGCGCTGATGGAAACGAGCGGACCGCTGGTGACGCTCCAGGCCACGCTGGCCGCGGGCACGGCGAGGAAGGTGGCGTCGTCGAGCGATTGCCACGCGCTGAGCTGATCGGTCGCGCCTTCGCCGAGGGTGAGCGAGACGGCATTGAGCGCGAGGCCGGTCACGTCGTAGAGCTGGCCGACGTAGCCGTGCTTTGCGGTGAAATCGCCGGTGGGAGTGGCGACGCCCACGAAGCCGGTCATGCTGCCGTCGTGCGCGTAATCCGCGCTGATGCTGCGCGCCCCGCCGCCGTCGTTCGTGTCGGTGGCGACGTGGTAATCCGTGCTGTCGCGCGGGCCGGCATGGAGCGGCGCCGCGGCGAGCAAAAGGGCGACGAAGATTTTCACCGGGCGCTTATTTCGTGAGGATGACTTTCCGGGCGGTCGGCCGGGGGCTCGGCAGCTCCTCTTCCAGGCGCGAGAGGCGCGCTTCGATTGCCCGATCCTTCTCCGCCTGCGCGGCGAGCTGGGCTTTCAGCGCGGCGATCTCGGCGTCTTTCTCCTTCAGCTTTCCGTGCAGCTCCTGCACGGCGGCGGCGGAGTAGATGGTCAGCGGATAGGTATCCACCTGCAGGATTTCGCTGCCGTCTGGCAGCTTTTCTCCGCTGCTCGTCACGTGCTCGGGGAAGACTTCGGCAAACTCCTGCGCGATCACGTTCAGGTAGCGCCGGTCTACGATGCCCGGATGCGCCGAGCGGTACTCCGGCGTGTAGCGGAAGTCCACCAGCCGCACGCGATCGAGCGTCTCCAGCGCGTGGTCGAGCGTGCGTATATCGAGCTTGATGCGCCGGTCGCTGTTGGACGCCCAGTCGCCGGCGAACATCTTCGACGCGCTCCCTTCCACTTCCAGCCCATTGAAGGTCGGAACTCGGCCGAAACCGGCTTTGCCGTCGCCGAGGATCGTCAGCGCGGTGACCGATGTCGTGTTATCGACGAACCGCAGGGCGCCGGCGGGAGATTGCCCGCCGAAGCCGGTGATACTGCGCAATTGCCAGTCATGGCCGCCATTGGCCTGGAGCCGAAAGGTGGCGGTGGCACTGGCATCGCTGGTCGCGGTCTGCACGGCCAACGGGCCGGTCAGCAGGCCGCCCGTGAGGCTGAGCTTGCCGGCGAGTTGCGTTTGCAGGGAGGAGGTGACGCCATCCAGATAGCCGAACTCCGTGTTGTTCACCGAACCCGCCCCAATCTCTGTCGCTTCAATGCGGACCGTGCCCCACCTGCCATCGCCGAGATACTGCAGCGAAACCGTGCTGGCTTGCCCGCCAGAGAAGCGCGAATCCGAGGTGTACACCTGGCCGGCATTTACCACCGCGGCCAGCTTGGTGCCATCGCTCGAAGAGGCGACCGCAGCCCAGGGCCGATTGCTCTCGCGGGCCGTCCAGTTCGCTCCGGAGTCCGCCGATGTGTAGATTTGTCCGCCCTCCTCCACCGCGGCCAGCTTGGTACCATCGGCCGATGAAGCGACCCCAACCCACGCTCGATTGACCCCGCGCGCCGTCCAGGTCACCCCGGAATCCGTCGAGGTGAAAATCCGGAGGCCACGCGTGGTCGCGACGAGCTTCGTGCCATCAGCCGAAGAAGCCAGGGACGACCAATAACTGCCGCCTACGGTTATCCGGGGCGTCCAATTCACTCCGGAGTCTGTGGACGTGTAAATCTGGCCGCTTTGTTGGTCGGGACCGGCGGCGGCCACCAGCTTGGCGCCATCGGCGGACGAGGCGACAGCAGTCCAACCACGAGAGCTCTCCCTCGCCGTCCAGTTTACTCCGGAATCCACCGAGGTGTAGATCTGGTCGGAAGACGCCGGCGCGACCAGCTTGACCCCGTCGGCCGACGAAGCCACGGACGCCCAGATCCGGCTGCTCTCCCTCGCCGTCCAAGTCTGTCCGAAGTTCGTTGACGTGTAGATCTGTCCGCCGAACACAGTCGCGACCAACTTGCTGCCGTCGGCCGAGGCCGCCACCCCGGTCCACAGGCGGACGTTTTCCCGTGGAATCCAGGTTAATCCCGAGTCCGACGAAACGTAAATTCTGCCATTGCTCACCGTGGCCACCAGCACCTCGCCATTGGCCGAAGACGCCACGGCGTTCCAGCCGCGGCTCGACTCCTGAGGTGTCCAGACGGAAAAATCAAAGATGCTCGTCTGCCACCCACCCGTGCCGGCCCCGGTGAGCTGAATCACGTCGCCCACATTGGCCGTGGCCGGGAGGGCAAACGCAGTCTGTGCGGAGCCCGTGGCCACGTAGTTGGTATTGGCCGCCGCGCCCTGCTGTGTGCTCGCCACGCCCTGCGGGGCGGAAGTCGTGCCCGCCGCGAGCTTCGCCGTGGTCACCGCTCCATTGGCCAGTTGCGTGTTGCCCACGGAGCCCGTCCCGAGCTTTGCGCCGGTGATCGCCCCATCGGGGACCGTCAGCGCCGTGGCGGCGGAAGTGGCGTTCTGCGCCTTCATGGCAAAGCCGACCGAGGCGATCCGCTGATCCGGCGTCAGGAGTTGGAAACCATGCGGGCCGTCATTGAACCACACGCGCAGCCGCACATCCGCATTATCAAAGACGCTCGCCGGCACGGCCGTCATGTTCGTGAGCGTGGTGTCGCCGAGCGCCACCGCGTAGAGGCCCTTCGTCACCGGGCGCGCGACCGCCAGGGCCGGCTCGCTGCCGGCGACGCTGCTTCCATCGTTGCTCCAGTAGGTCGTGCTGCCATTCGCATTCACCAGCGCGAACTTGAATTGGCCGGAGCCGTCGAAGTTCACCGCCGGGCTCCCGACCCCGACGCGACCCTGATAATTGACGAGCGACGGCACCTGCGCGGATAAGGTCGTGGTGAAGAGGATCAGGCTGCCGAGAAAGGCGCCGACAAGGCGGGGGGTGTTCATGGGGTAGCGGGGAACCGAGCCGCAGTGTGCATTGGTTTGAGAGAACCGCAATCGCTCTCGCTTGAGGCGCTTTCAGGGAAACCCCTGCTCGCCCTTTTGACCCGGTGCTCCAAGGAGAGCTGTGCTTGGCTATTGCGCGACGAAGGCGCCGGTGGGGAGCAGGCGGGCCTGGCCGAGGGAGGCGAGGGTTTCGAGGAGGTCTTCGATGCGGTCGGCGCGGGCGCCTTTGAAGGTGGCGGCGATGGCGGCGGCATCGGCGGGGGCGGCGAGGGCGGTGAGTTGGGCGCGGACGGCCTGGGCTTGCTCGGCGAGGGTTTTGGGCCAGGGGCGTTTGCCGGCGGCGGGCGTGGGGGCGGCGGCGCTGGGGGTTTCGTCGACGTCGGTGTCGAGGCCGGTCTGGGTGGCGGGCCGGCGGCGTTTTGGAACTCGGGGCGCAGCCAGCGGATGAGGCCGCGGCGCTCCTCGGCGGCGCGCTCGGCATTGAGGGCGACGAGGCGGGTGAGGATTTCCTCGTCGCTGAGATTCGCCGGCCAGCCGTAAGCCTCAGCGACGGCGGCATCGAGGTCGTCGTGGATTTGGCGGAGGACGGAGACGAGGCCTTGCTCGTGGATCACCTGCTCCCTCGGATTGAGCGCCGTGCCGGCCCGGAGCTTTTCGAGGACGTTGTACATGTCCGTGATGATCAGGTTCGCGTGCAGAGCTAGTTGTCTTTTTCGATGCGTGTCCAACGCCTCGCCTAACTTCCTCACCACGCCGTCGTCGTTCTCCGGGCAAGGGAACGGGAACGGCAGGAAGGTTGTTGTGTTTGACCAGGTCGGGTCGTTTCCGACTCCCAAACGTCCACCCGCCGCAAGCGCCCAAAGCCGATGCATCCGAGACGATAGCACGCCTAAAAGGTAGGGGCTGTCGCTGGCGATGGCGTAGAGCTTGTGGTCAGGAACGACTCCGGCCAGCGGGCCGGCGTGAGGGAAAAGCTGGCTCGCCTCCGCGATGGCGGCCGGGGCTGAGCGCGGCGGAAGAAAGCCAAATTCATGGATATGCAGCGTTGCGCGCCAGCTCAGCCCGGTGTCTGATGCCCTCCCGCGCCCCCACGGAGCAAAAATACATGGCAAGATTGAAAGGTCCCGGAACTTGGCAGGATGCGTGGCAAATGCTGTTCGATAACCTGAAGCACGAGCGCGACCCTCGGATGCACCGAGCGCGCCAGCGGTACGAAAGGGCACGGCAGAACTCCGAGGCCGCGGAACAGGTGGAAAAAGTGCTGAGCCGGTGACTTATCGTATATGCTGCTGCTCCAGGATTTGCTTCGCCGCTGGTTCCGCGTTCCGCCCAAGCCGGTGCCCGGACTTCTACTGTACCTGATGCATTTCAATTCGCCGACGTGGCACCTTTACGCGACCCGGCTTTAGCTAAGTAAAAGAGGGAAACGCTACGGAGCGTAACGAGGCGCGGCTGGCGATTTGCTGGGCAACCGGCTGGGGCTTCGCGCCTCGCCCGGTCCGTTCCCAACGCCAGACCAGGCCGTCTTCCGGATCGTGGACTTCACCAAGACAGCGAAAGCCACACTTCGTGAGAACCCGCGCCGAGGCATTTGATTGCGGGAGGGTATGCGCGCGAACGAGACATACCCTGGCGCTAGCCAGCGCGTAGCGAGTGAGTGCCGCCGCGGCCTCGGTGGCGTAACCCTGGCCCCGGTCTTCCGGCCGGACGCCGTAGGCAATTTCGGCCACGCCCTCCGCGTCCGGGGGCCCTTTGAAACCGGCTGTGCCGACGACTTCGCCGGTGTCACGATGGACGATGGCGAAGCCGTGAAGCCAAGGGTCTGCGGAGGGGGCGGCGTTGAGCTGGGCCAGAAAGCGCGGCGATACCTCAGCTCTGGCCGCCGCGGGCAGTGCCGCGATCTCCGCAAAGGCTTCCTCCAAGGTGCGGGGGCGCAGAGTCAGATGCGGGGTCTGCAATTCGAGCGAGCTCATTTCGGATGGATGATGGCGGAGCCGCGCGGTCCATCACCAGCGAAACATGGTACAGTTCGGGAGGAAGAGGGCGTAGTTGGCGCGCTCGGCGGCGCCCGATTTCCGCCAGCGCTCGATGAACTCTCGAAGGGGGTGACTTTCCACGCGAGGCGGAAGCTACCGGGAGGGCGCGGCGGTTCGCCCAGCCTTTGGTGTTTGGCGGGATCAACTTTGGCGTGGTTGATTATCCGGATGGGGGGCTTCCCGGGAACGCGGGAGGAGGAGGGGCCAGTTTCCGCGTTTAGATCGACAAGCGGCGACGGAAAGCGCCACAAAGGAGGCCGCCCCCAAGCCGTACTCCACGGTTCCACCGTCCACCTGGCCCTCCCCGATGAACTTCGCCACGACGCTCCTTGCTACTCTCGCTTTGGCAGCAGCCCGCGGCAGGCGCGCGCCGACCGTAACGTCATGACTCCCGCGCGTTTTCGGCCGATCGTTATCTGGTCGATCGGCCCGCTCGCCGGCTGATTTTTTGGCAGCGAATTATGACACCCGTCCGTTTGACCGCGATCGTCCTCCGAACGATCGCCATCGTGCAGATGCTTACTTTGGCGGTCGTCCTGATGCCCGTGGCGTGGATCGCTTCGTGGCACGCCTGGCTTGGGATGGGCGTCATGCCGGATAACCCGGTTTTGCGCTATGTCATCCGAGGGGCGGCTTTTGCGCAGTGCGGGGTCGGCGTGCTGGTCTGGGTCATCACGACCGACGTGGTCCGCTACCGGCCTCTCGTCATTACCACTGCCGCGATCTGTCTGTTCGCCGCTCCCGCGTATTATTTCATCGATGCCACCGCGGGGATGCCCCGGTTCTGGTGCATCTTTGATTTCGCGTACTGCTTTATAGCGGGTGGCGCCCTCGCCCTCTGCACGTGGTCAGCACGCAAGAAGCGCGGGCGCGCGCCGGCTTTTCACTGAGTGGCGCCGGCGAATCAGTGCGGCCGGTGGGGAGCAAAAAAAGCGCTCGCTCACCCCGGCAGGCCAGCGGGCGGGTTTCTTGTCCACACAACGCGGCGCGAGATGAGCGAGCCGAGTAGGCAGCCCAGAGAACTAGCTGCGGGAACTCGAATCGTGCTTTCGGCAGACCCCCGGAGTTGCGTGACGTGCGGCCGGCGCGGTATACGGGAAGGGTGTCTGAGAACCCCGACCTCGCCGCCGCACGCGAGGCACCGCGGCACGGGCCGCACTGCCGCCGCGGCTGTCCGTTTTCGTGAAACCTTACAACTCGGTCGAGGTGGATCACTGGCTGGAGGCGGCCCGTGGTCGAGCGTTGAGCTGTCAGACCTGGGAGGAGCATTCCTTAACGACAGAGGCTGCTTAGCTCCTCGGGCTCCGAGGCGTCTGCGCTGATGCCATGCACGACCTCCCGGTAGTTCCGAGGCGGCACGCGGCTTGCACACTCAAGCCGTGGCATCCGACGTTTCGGCACCAGTTCGTCTACGAAAAAAGCACGCCAGACGAGTCCGACTCGCAGACTTTGCCTTCCGCTGCCGCGGCCGCACACCCGATGGTAAACAGTGGTAAACCCATCGCGAACTATTGGGACGGAGATTGACGGAATGCGACGGAGTAAATTACACGTTAAGCAACTCATCCCCAGAGGGTTGCCAGGCTTTAACGGAGTTTGGCAGAGTCAGTCAGGATCGGTCGTTTCTGGCCTTTTTTCGTTCGGGACGAAGAGGCCGCGCCGCATCGAGTCGCATTCCGAGGTAGGATGAGAGCTGCTGCAGGAAGCCTCCTCCAAAAAGTCGAGCGGGCCACCGTTGCGCCGCTCCGGGAACAGCGCATGGACCGAGCGGAGCTACAAACGACGTATGGAGACCACGTCCCTTTTGAAGTCCGAACCCGTTGCGCTGGCGGAATCCGAGCGCCTAGCCTATTCGGTACAGGAGGCCGCGAACCTCTTGGGCGTGGATTACTTTAGCGTCTATCGACTTATCCAGCGGGGCAAACTCCGCGCCTGCCGTGCTCTGCGAGGAAAACTGCTCGTGCCGCGCTCAGAGCTGCTGCGGCTGTTGAAAGCGTGAGTTGCGGCGTGCGGCTTGGCTCCGGCGCAGTCGTGGGAGCGTGGCGAGACTATCCGTAGTGCGAGCGGTAGGCCGCTGCTGTGGGCGCGTTACGGAGCCTGAGCGGCCCCAAAGCTCACACGTTGAGCCTGCGCAAGGCTGTGGTCGTGTCGAAGATGGCCGTAGGTCTTCATACAAAGCGCGCCACCATCTTTATGACCAAGCCATCGTGAAACAGTGGGGATGTCGACGCCGCTCTCGATACAGATCGTCGCGAAAAGGTGTCGCAGATCGTGGTGGGTGATCCGCTTTATGCCGACCTTTGCGGCAGCCGCCGTCATGCTGTTTTGGCACTCGGCAACCCGCATGATTGGCGTCGTGAGAGGTTCGTCAGGCCGCTCCGCTCGCAATTCCATCAGCATTTGCTCCAACTCGGGAATCATCGGGACGTAGCGTGTCTCCCCGTTCTTTGTCGCCGTCTCCGGATCGCCTCGGACGTGCAATTGTCGCTTCGCAAAATTAGCATCTGCCCACGTGACGTTCTTGGACTCGCCGATCCGCACCCCACTGTACGCGAGAAACCTCACCAGATTTGCACAATCTCTGGACTGTCGCGCCCCCGCCGTCCGAATTGTTTCGACAAAGCGTAGGAATTCCTCGCGCGATGGAAGCTCGAGTCGCTTTGGTCGCACTCTTACGCGCGACAGACCGGACGCAGGATTGTTGAAGCGTGCGCCCGCGCCGATCGCCTCCTGGAAGATGGCTCGGAGCGTCGCGATGCTGTTGTTGATAACGGTGGGCGCGTACTTTTGCGCGTAGTCAGCGAGCCAAGTTTCGCAATCCCGCTCGGTAACCTTGCGAACGTCCATTTCGAAGAGCGCCGGCCATGACCGCCGAACGAATCCGAGGAGCATCCGACTGTACGCCTTCGATCTCGGTTTAAGCGAAACGTTCGATTCCAATCTTGCCAGGAAAGCAGCAGCAGCAGCCTCGACGTTCATCTTTCCGCTGGCGAACGACTTCACGGATTCGTTCCGGGCGCGATGTTCCCGCATCTTGTCCGGGAGCCGCTGCTTCGCGACCGAGAAAACCGCGGTTTCCAAGCTTTGCCGGACGGGTCGCCCACCGACCTTGAACCGAGCGAAATAGGTCCCAGACGGTCGATACCGGAACAGGTTCTGAACCGCTGTAGCTTCCCAAGGTGATGTCGTTGGCTCTTCCATGTCGCTTCTGGCCAACGATCTTGGCGCGACAAGAGGCAGGCTGTGCGCCCATGGCAGCGCAACCAGGGGCAGGGATCATTCGATCTGCAGCCGACGAAGCTTCTTCTTTCGCTGGCCAGCCCTCTTCGTGCTGGAACCGGTCTCGTTTTCAAAAGGGGTACAATCTCCGGGTACAATCCCTCCCGTCGGCCACCGATAAAGCGCAATTCTCCAGAGTAAATCGCCTCTTGCCTCTCGCGAGGGATCGCTGATTTGTAATCAGCAGGTCATCGGTTCGAGCCCGATTGCCGGCTCCAATCTCCGACGGACATCATCTGGAGTTTCGTCTTGGCCGCGGCAGTCCTCGCGTGCCCAATCAGCTCTCCCCCTTATGACCTGCCGCGCCGCCGTCGCCTTACTCCTCCTCCCGCTCGCGGCTTTCGCCAAGGAGCCGGCCGATGCCAAGAACACGGTCATTTCGGGGAAGACGCCGGTGGCCGATCCCGGGTTGGCGCAGTTTGGAATTTACGAAAAGACGGCGCAGGCGCCGAAGCGCGTGGCGGCGGTGGCGACGACGCTGCCGCTGGAGCTGAAGAAGGGCGACCGCATCGCGCTGGTCGGGAACACGCTGCTCGATCGGGCGCAGGAGTTTGGGAACTTCGAGGCGCTGGTGCAGCTCGCGCATCCGCGGCTCGAGCTGGTGGTGAGGCATTTTGCGTGGTCGGCGGATGAGGTGGATTTGCAGCCGCGCCCGGAGAATTTCGCAACTGTCGCGCAGCATCTCACGCGAGAGAAGATGGACGTGGTGATCGCGGCGTTTGGGTTCAACGAATCGTTCGGCGGGCTCGAGAAAATTGGGGAGTTCAAGGCGCGGCTGGCAAAGTGGCTGGAGGAGATGAGGACGAGTGCGTTCAACGGCGCGACGGCGCCGCGTGTGGTGCTGCTCTCACCGCCGGCAAATGAAAACGTGCCGGGTGTGCCCGCCGCCGATTTGAACAATGAGCGGCTCGCGGCATATACCATGGCGATGGCAGAGGTGGCAGCGGAGCATCAGGCCGGTTTCGTGGACCTTTTCAATGCGACGCTCCCGGCGCTCGCGGATGCCAGAACAGTGCTCACCATCAACGGCGTGCATTTCACCGGCGAGGGCGACGCGATGATGAGCGGGCAGCTTTTTCGCGCGCTTTTTGGCGCGACGGCGCCGGCGATGAATGAGGAGCTGCGCGGGGCGGTGGTGGATAAGAACCGCCAGTATTTCCGCCGCTACCGGCCGCTGAATACCTTCTACTATACCGGCGGGCGCAATAAGGATTACGGCTACCTCGATTTCCTGCCAGCGATGCGCAGCTTCGAGATCATGGCTGCCAATCGCGACCGGCGCATCTGGAGCGTGGCGCGCGGGCAAACGTTCAAGGGCCAGCCGGTGGACGACTCGAACGTGCCGCCGCTGGAGGAGGTGATCGAGTCGCGCGGAGCGAACGAGTGGCTCTCGCCGGCGGACGAGCTGAAGGCGTTCCGCATCGACCCGCGCTTCGAGGTGAATCTCTTCGCGTCGGAGGAGCAATTCCCGGAGATGGCGAAGCCGATTCAGATGCGCTGGGACGCGCGCGGGCGGCTGTGGGTCTCGTGCTCGATCACGTATCCGCATGTCTATCCCGGCGAGGAGCCGCGCGACAAAATCGTGATCCTCGAAGACACCGACCGCGACGGGAAGGCCGATAAATGCTCGGTCTGGGCGGACGACGTGCAAATTCCGCTTTCGTTCGAGCTGACGAGAAACGGCGTCTATGTTTCGGAGGAGCCGCACCTCAGCCGCCTCCTCGACACCGATGGCGACGGCAAGGCCGACCGGCGCGAGCACGTGCTCACCGGCTTCGGCTGCGAGGATAGCCATCACGCGCTGCATGACTTCGTCTGGACGCCGGATGGCGAGCTGATGTTTCGCGAGTCGATTTTCCACCACTCGCAGGTCGAGACGCCGTACGGGCCAGTGCGCGCGCAGAATAGCGCGTGGTTTCTCTTTACGCCGGCGACGCAACGGCTCGGGACGTTCGGCAATTATCCGAACACCAACCCGTGGGGCGTAACATTCGACGATTGGGGCAATCACGTGGCGAGCCACCCGATATTCGCCACCGCCTTCCAGGCGACGAACCCGCCGTATCCGCAGCAGCATCCCGCAGCGGGAAAACTGCCCGCGTACTCCGGCGTGTGCGGGCACGAGTTCGTGGATTTTCCCATGTGGCCGAAGGAGATGCAGGGCGGATTCATCAAGGTCCGCTACAAGCCGACGAACAAAGTGGAGATTCACGAATGGAACGAGAAGGACGACCATTTCGAGGAGAAGTTCGTGAGCGATCTCATCTTCTCGGAGAACCTGAGCTTCATCCCGACCGATGTGCGTTTCGGTCCCCGCGGCGATCTCTATATCTGCGATTGGTATAATCCGGTGAAGGGCCATGCGCAGTATTCGCTGCGCGACCCGCGGCGCGACCGGAGCTCCGGCCGCATCTGGCGGGTCGTTCCCAAGGGCGCGGCGCTGCAGGAGCCGCCGCCGATCGCCGGCGCGCCCATTTCCGCGCTGCTCGAAAACCTCAAGCGCCGGGAGTATCGCTACCGCTACTGGACGCGCCGCGAGCTGCGCGAACGCGACCCTGCCGAAGTCGCCGCGGCGCTCGATCCGTGGGTCGCCGCGCTCGATCCCAAGGATCCGCGGTTTCGCCATCACCAGGTCGAAGCTGTCTGGGCCTATCGCAATGTCGGGGCGATCCGTCCCGCGCTGCTCAGCGAGCTGCTCGCCTGCGATGAGCACCATGCCCGGGCCGCGGCCACGCACCAGCTTCGCCACTGGCACGCGGCACTGCCCGACGACGGCATTCCTTTGCTCGCGGCCAGCGCGAAGGACGCCCATGGCATCGTCCGGATGGAAGCGGTGAATGCGGCCAGCTACCTCGGCACGCGCGCCGCCTTCGACGCCATCATGCCCGTGATGCACAGCCCGATGGGCGAGCATCTTCGCTATACCATGGTCTGCTCGCTGGGCTCGGAGGCCCTGCGCCGCCATTGGGAGAAGGACCCGGCGCTTGCCGGGATGATTGGCGGTTTCCTCAAAGGCGCGGCCAGGGGAAACCGGATGAGCATCGTCCGCGCGCCGAGGACGCCCGCGGAGGCGGCCTTCGAGAAGCAGCCCGGCATGGTCACGATCGAAATCGCCACCGTGCCGGAGCGGATGCTTTTCACGCCGACGGAATTCACGGTGAAACGCGGGCAGCCCGTGAAGCTCGTCTTCCTGAACCCGGACGCGATGCAGCACAACCTGGCGATCGTGCAGCCCGGCGCGCTCGAGGAGATCGGCATGGCCGGCAATGAGATGGCGAAGGACCCAGACGGCATCAAAAAGGACTTCATCCCCAAGTCCGACAAGCTCCTGCACGCCACGAAGCTCATCGATCCCAACGCCGGCGCCGTCCTGCGCTTCCAGGCGCCTGACCAGCCCGGCGTCTATCCCTACGTCTGCACCTTTCCCGGCCATTGGGTGATTATGAACGGGAAGATGACGGTGGAGTGATCAATGCCTTCCACTCTTTAGCATCATGAGTGCCCGCGGCTTCGTGGCCACGGCATTTGTTGCGGCGCCCGCCGCCCCGAGCTTCCGGATGAGCCTGATTGCGGTTCCGCCTTTCCCGCGAAACCCCTTGCACTTTCCATCCTCACCTCGGATTTTTGCCGCCCCATGTCCTGGCTGCGCAAAATCTTCAGCTTCCGCGAAAAACGCGATTCCGGCCCCCAGCGGGACGAGCACGGCGACGTGGTCAAACCGTTCCTCGAGCACCTGGAGGATCTGCGCGTCACCCTCTTCAAGATGGCCGTCTGCCTCATCGTGGGCGGCATCGTCGCCTTCTGCTTCCACGATTGGCTCATGGCGGTGGTCATGAAGCCCATCGACGATATCGGCGTGAAGGTGATCGCCACGGATATGATCACCCCCTTCATGCTCTCGCTGAAGCTCTCCTTCTACGCGGGCATCGTCATCACCTTTCCGTTCCTGCTCTATTTTGCCGCGGAATTCGTGCTGCCGGCCCTCACCCGGCGCGAGCGCCGCTTCCTCCTTCCCGGCATCGCCGTCGGCTTCGTGCTCTTCGGCTGCGGCGTGGTCATCTCGTACCTCTACATCCTGCCGAAGACCATTCATTGGTTCTTCAACTACGCGCAGGCCATGCAGATTGAGATGTTTCTCGATGCCGGCAAATACTTCGGCTTCGTGGCGCACCTCTGCCTCGCCTGCGGCTTTCTCTGTGAGATGCCGATCGTCATCATCGCCCTCTCGATGCTCAACGTGGTCAGCTACCGGCTGCTTTCGAGCACCCGCCCCTACGCCTCCACGCTGATCCTCATCCTGGTCGCAATCATCTCCCCCTCGCCGGACCCGGTCACCTTCATCACCCTCGCGCTGCCGGTGCTCGGCATCTACGAGCTCTGCATCTGGATCGTCTGGCTGATCGAGCGCCGCAAGCGCCTCGCCACGCCCTCCGCATAGCCGCCCGGTGGGCGGGGGAGGGGATTCCCCCTTTCTTTTCCGACCCCCGTGCGTAATTTGGCGCCGTGAAACGAGTTCCGAAGATTCTCACCATCACCGCGCTTTTGCTGCTGCTCCTGGTGGTCGCGGTCGCGGTGGGTCTGAATCTTTACGTGCAATCGCCGGGCGCGCAGGCCCGCATCCAACAGCAGATCAGCGAGGCGCTCGGCATCCCGATGGAGATCACCAGCACCTCCATCGGCCTCGGCACGGTGCAGATCTCCGGAGTCCGTTTTCCGAATGGCGAGCAAAACCTGCTCGAGGCTAGATCCTTCTCCGCCGAGTACCAGCTCTGGCCGCTCCTGCAGCGCCGGCTGGAGATTCGCAAGATGGTGCTCGATTCGCCAAAGATCTACTGGGCGCAAAACGCCGACGGCAAATGGGTGCTCCCCGCCATGCCCGACAAAGGCCGCAAAGAAGCGCCCGCGCTGCCGAATGCCCCCGCGCCCAACGAAAAAACGACCCCGCCCTCCGGCGGCGGTTTTCAGGTGGTGCTCGATGCCCTGGAAATCAACAACGGTTCCATCGTGTTGCTCGATGCCAAACAGCAGCGCATCGCCACCGCCACCGACGTCGAGATGCGCTACTCGCTCCGCACCGCCGGCAAAGTCGAGGGGACGATCTCCGCCGGCCGCATCGTCTGGCAGGACGCGCTCACCATCGACGAGGTGAAATCGCCCGTCGATTTCGATAAAGGCGACCTCTCGTTTCCCGATCTGCGCGGGCGCGTGGCCGGCGGCAATCTCCAGGCGAAAGCCAGCGTGCAGACTGAGGCGAAAAACTCGCCCTTTACCGTGGAGCTTACGCTGACCGGCGTCGATCTCGCGCGCCTGTCCGCGGAGGGCGGCTGGCAGGCGAACCAGGCCGGCGGCACTCTCGCCGGCAAGCTCGCGCTCAAGGGCGAGATGAAAAATCTCGACCGCACCGAAGGCCAGGGCGAGCTCGCCCTGCTCGACGGCAAATTCAAGCAGCTCAACCTTTTCCAGACCATCGGCCAGGTCCTGCAAATCCCCGAGCTTTCCGATCTGCGCGTGCGCACCGGCCAGGCCAATTTCCGCGTGAACGACGAGAAAACCTACATCGATCATCTCGTGCTCGAAACGCCCGATCTGCAATTCAGCACCAAGGGCAACGTCCGCTTCGACGGCAAGCTCACCCTCGATGCCCAGCTTGCGGTGAGCCCGAAGCTGGCCACGCAGCTCCCCGGTTTCGTGCGCGAAAATTTCAGCCCGCCCGATGCCGCTGGCCGCGTCAGCATCGCCTTCGATATCACCGGCAAAACCGACCGGCCCAAGACGAACCTCATGGAGCGCGTGATTGGCCAGCGCATCAGCGGCCAGTTCAACGACCTCCTCAGCGGCCTCTTCCCCGATCGCAAAGAGAAGGACAAAGACAAAGACAAGGACAAGGAGAAGGAAAAAGAGGAGAAGAAGAAAAAGAAGAAGGAAGAGGAAGAAAAGGATGCCGCCGCGCTCCCGGCGCCTCCCCCCGCGAGCCCCGCTCCCGCGGCTGGTCCCGCCCCGGCCACGCGCGAGCCATGAGGGTAGTGGGTGGTATCGCCGGCGGTATTCCCCTGGCAGTCCCGAAAGGCGCCGAAATGCGCCCCACCATGGATCGCGTCCGCGCCGCCATCTTCTCCAGCCTTGCCGAGAGCGTTCCCGGCGCGCGCGTGCTCGATCTCTTCTCCGGCACCGGCGCCCTCGGCCTCGAAGCGCTCAGCCGCGGCGCCGCCTCCGCCACCCTCGTCGAGAAAGAGCCCCGCGCCCTCAAATCCATCGAGCGCAATCTCCAGGCCGCCCGCCTCACTGCCAAGGTCATCGAGTCCGACGTCTTCAGCTATCTCGATCGACTCGCCCCGCCCGCCGGCTTCGAGCTGATCTTCGCCGATCCCCCCTACGCCAAACGCCCCGGCGAGCGCGATTTCACCCCCGAGCTCCTCGCCTCCGAGTCCCTCGCCCGCGCCCTTGCCCCCGCCGGCCTCTTCATCCTCGAGCACCTCCCCGGCGCCAAACTCCCCCTCGCCCCGCGCTGGGAATGCTTCCGCCAGCGCCGCTACGGCGCCACCGAAGTCGCCTTCCTCCGCCTCGCGGAGCAGGCCCGCTGAAAATGGTAACGCCCGATACTCTGCTCTCCGCCTTCCCGGCGGGCGGGCTTTTCGCCGATAAGGAGTGGCTGCTTTCGCCGCAGCCGTTTCGCCTCGACGAATCTCTCACCGCGGAGCTCGAAAAGCTCGGGTATCGGCTTAACCTTTTTCAGCGCGCCTGCAATGAGCTGTACCTTCGCAGTGTCTCGGGAAAGCAGCCCCCCTGGATCGCGGAGTGGCTGGATCGCGGCAAGCCGCCGGAGCTGGTGGCGCTGGCGCGGAACCGCGATTTGCGCGGCGAGCTTCCGCGCGTGATTCGTCCCGATTTGGTGCTGACGGAGGAGGGCTTCACGATCGCGGAAACGGATTCCGTTCCCGGCGGCATCGGCCTCACCGCATGGCTGAATCAGACCTATGCGAAGCTCGGCTTCGATGTGCTGGGCGGGGCGATGGGCATGATCGAGGGCTTCCGCGACATGCTCGGTGGGGCGGCGGATATCCTGGTCTCGCAGGAAGCGGCGACCTATCGCCCGGAAATGGAATGGCTGAGCGCGCAGACCGGCGGCGCGTTGCGCGTCTGCGAGGCGGAGACCTACCAGCCGCCGGCCGATGGGCGCACGATCTACCGCTTCTTCGAGCTGTTCGATTTGCCAAATATCCCCAGCGCGCCGGCCTTGATGAATGCGACGGCAGAGGGCCGCATCAAAGTCACGCCGCCCTTCAAGCCGTACCTCGAGGAGAAGATGTGGTTCGCCCTTTTTTGGCTGCGGCCATTGCGCGAATTTTGGCGGCGCGAGCTTTCCGAGCGGCACTTTCTGGAGCTGCAAAAGGTGATCCCGTACACCTGGCTGCTCGATCCGATCGACCTGCCGCCGATCGCCGTGATTCCGGGGCTGGAAGTGAACTCGTGGGCCGAGGTGGCCGACTTCAGCCAGAAACAACGCGACCTGATCCTGAAGATCAGCGGCTTTTCCGAGCTCGCGTGGGGAAGCCGCAGCGTGGTGCTCGGGTCCGACCTCTCGCAACACGATTGGCGGGCCGCCCTGCAGCACGCGCTCGAGGCTTTCGCGGAGCACCCTTACCTGCTGCAGCGCTTCCACAAAGGCCGGCTCTTCGATCAGCCGTACTTCGAGCCGACCACCGGTGCGGTGCAGACCATGCGCGGGCGGGTGCGCCTTTGCCCGTACTACTTCGTCATCGATGGAAAAACCCATCTTCGCGGCGCCCTTGCCACCGTTTGCCCGGCGGATAAGAAGCTCTTGCACGGGATGAAGGACGCGATTTTAGCGCCGGCGGCGTGAGCTTGATCGCGCTTCAACGCATGTAAACGGCTGTCACAGCCCTTCGGGCCTTCGCTTGCGTGGAGGCGGGTTAAACCTAGGCCTCAGCCGCTGGAAGCGGCTTCAACCTAGGCCTCAGCCGCTGGAAGCGGCTTCAACCTAGGCTATCACATGGCGGGCTTTCAGCCCTGAGGAGCGGCGTCTCCATCTTTCATCGCGCCGCTTGCAACGACGTGACATATCCCCAGAGTTTCGGCGCGAAGATGATGGCACCGACCGCGACCGCGCCGAGTGAGGAGAGCAGCACGGCGCCGGCGGCGGCGTCTTTGGCCCAGCCGGCGAGGCGGTGATGCTCGGGCGAGATGAGGTCGACGGTGAATTCGATGGCGGTGTTCAGGGCCTCGGTGACCCAGACGAGGGTGATTACGCAGGCGAGGGCGCTCCATTCGCCCGCGCTCAGGCCGAGCCAGGCGCCGAGGGCGATGGCGGCGGCGGCGGCGACGGCGTGGATGCGCGCATTTGGCTGGGTGAGGAGCACCAGCTTGATCCCGCGCCAAGCATCGGCGAAGCCGCGCAGCCGGAATCGCCGCGGGGTGAGTTTCGCCGGCGGCGGCTGCTCCTGCATCTGCTACTTCGAATCGGGGAAGAACTTCTTCGCGCTGGTGGCGGCGCCCTTTTTGTCGCCGGTCTTGGTATCGACGGGACCGGAGCCGGCGGGATTGGTCGGCACCTTTTCGGGCGCGAGAGGGGTGGCGACTTTCTCGGGCGATGCGGGGGCCGGCGCGTGCTCGGCGGGGGCGTGCTCCGCGGGGGCGCCCGGGGCGCCGTGCGCGTCCTCCAGCTCACTGGCCGAGTGCCGTTCGCACGCGCCGATGGCCAGGCCCGCCAAAGCGAGGAGAGAGAAAGTCGTCCATTTCATAAGCCGGATGAAACTACGCGCCGCCCGCGCCGGTGAGAAGCGCGAATGTGGCGGAGGGTTCGTTGTTCTTGGTTCTTGGTTCTTGGTTCTATTGGAGTTGGAAGACTTGGTTTCGTTCGGGAGCGGAGAGCTGGCGCCAGGTTCCGGCGGGGAGGCTGGCCAGCTCGAGGGCGCCGATGCGGACGCGGAGCAGGCGGAGGGTGGGGTGGCCGATGGCGGCGGTCATGCGGCGCACTTGGTGATATTTTCCTTCGATGAGCTCGAGGGCGATCCAGCACTCCGGCACTTCCTTGCGGAAACGGATGGGCGGGACACGGGGCGGGACATCGGGTTGCGGATCGAGGATCCAGGCGCGGCAGGGGAGCGTTTGGCGGACGGAGAGGACGACGCCTTGTGCCAGTTTTTGAAGGGCGGCGGGGCCGGGCACGCGCTCGACTTGGGCCCAGTAGAGGCGCTTGTGGCCGCGCTCCGGGGTGAGGAGGCGGGCATTCAGCGCGCGTTCATCGGTGAGGAGGAGCAGGCCTTCGCTTTCGGCATCCAGGCGCCCGAGCGGATAGACTTTGGCGGGAAAATCGAAATCCGCGAGGGTGCGGTGGCGCGAGCCGGGCTCGGGGGTGAACTGCGAGAGCACCCCGTAGGGCTTGTGAAAGGCGAGCAGCATGGCGATGGCGGCGCCCCGGAATGCGTCGTTATCCCTGGCCCATCATCGCCGGGAAGACGATCCGCTGGGTGGCTCCTTTATCGAGGACCTTCAGCTCGTCCTGGAGCGAGACGCGCTCGGCTTGGAGCAGCTCGTAGGCCTGCCGTGACTGGTCGCGCTCTCTCACCGTGGCGCTGATCTCGTCGCGCAGCCGCTCGAGCTCCATCTTGAGGCCGGAATTCTGGAAGCGAAGCTCGTCGCGCTCGATGATGATGCGCTTGAGCTCTTCGGGGGCGGAGCTGGAGAGCGCTTCGCTCTTGCTGGTGACGAGCCGCGCGCTGGAGAGGATATCGATGCGGCGCTGGAGCGAATCGATCTTGTTCAGGAGCTCCTGGTTATCGGCGCGCAGGAAGGCCATGTCCTTTTCCATCTGCGCGGGAGTGAGGCGGACCTCTTCCTCGACGATTTTCACGCTGGCGGCGGAGTCGAATTCGCACTCCACATTGCCGAAACCGATCTTGCAGGAGCCGTGCAGGTGGTAATCCGAAATCTGGTTGCCCTCGACGAAGGTGAGGTTGGTGGATTGCAGGTCGTGCAGGCGATAGTGGCCATCGACGAGGAGAAACTCGGCGTGGTGCGCGGAGACGGAACGATCGATGATCTGGATCGTGTTATCCGGGCGGCGTCCGACGGTGACGCGTTCCCCGGTCAGGACGTAAACGGCCTCGGCTTGATCGGGAGTAAGGACGCGTAAAGTGGGCATGAGAGGAGCGTTTGGCGAGATGAGAGTAGCAGATGCAGTGCCTCGTGGGAAGGGCAGGGTGATTATTCAGGGGCGCATGGTGCTTCTCCCAAACGCGCGGAGCGCAAAGCGGCGGCCGCACTTTCAGTTTGCATAGGGCGGCCTACTGCGGCGAGTTTGGTTACCCCCCGCGTTACGTAAATTTTTATGAGCCAAGAGCGTCGAGTTGTGATCACCGGCATGGGTGTCGTTTCCCCTTTGGGATGCGAGCTGGAGGAATTTTGGCGCCGGCTCACGGCGGGCGAGAGCGGGATCGAGCGCATCACGCATTTCGATGCGAGCCAGTTCGATTGCCAGATCGCCGGCGAAGTGCGCAATTTCGAGCCGGCGAAGTGGTTCAAGGTGCCGAAGGATACGCGGCGCGCGGACCGCTTTACGCAGCTCGCGATGGCGGCCTCGAAGCTCGCGATGGCCGACGCGAATCTTTCCGGGGCGGTGGAAGATCCCGAGCGCTTCGGGGTGATGCTGGGCAGCGGCATCGGCGGCCTGAAGACGCTCGAGGAGCAGCACACCATCCTCATGAATAAAGGGCCGGGACGCATCTCGCCCTTCATGATCCCGATGATGATCTCGAACATGGCGAGCGGGCTGGTGGCGATGGAGTTCGGGTTGCAGGGGCCGAATTTCGCGACGGTTTCGGCGTGCGCGACCTCCGCGCATTCCATCGGCGAAGCATGGCGGATGATCGCCGACGGCGACGCCGAGGCGTTCGTGGCGGGCGGCTCGGAGGCGAGCATCGTGCCGCTGGGGATCGGCGGATTTGCGGCGATGAAGGCGCTCTCCACGCGCAACGACGAGCCGAAGCGCGCGTCGCGCCCGTGGGATCGCGACCGCGACGGGTTCGTGATGGGCGAGGGCGCCGGCGTGGTGGTGATCGAGGAGCTCGAGCATGCGCGCAAACGCGGCGCCCGCATTTACGCGGAGCTCGCCGGCTATGGGCTTTCCTCCGATGCGCATCACATGACGGCGCCACTGCCGAACCACGAGCAGGCGCAGCGGAGCATGCGCATGGCGCTCGGCCGGGCCGGGCTGAATATCGAGGATGTGGATTACATCAACGCGCATGGCACCAGCACGCCGGTGGGTGACGTGGCCGAGACGCGCGCGGTGAAGGCGGTCTTTGGCGAGCGGGCGAAGAACGGGCTGCTGGTTTCTTCGACGAAATCGATGCTGGGGCATTTGCTCGGGGCGGCCGGGGCGGTCGAGACGATCATCTGCGCGCTGGCGATCCGGGACGGGGTGATCCCGCCGACGATCAACCTGGATAATCCCGGCGAGGAGTGCGACCTAGACTTTGTGCCGCACACCGCCCGGCAGGCCAACGTGCGCGTGGCGCTGAATAACTCGTTCGGCTTTGGCGGGCACAATGTGAGTTTGGCGGTGAAGCGGTTTGAGTAGCGACGGGCGGAATGTGGCGCATTCTGGAACTGAAAAGTTTCAGTTTGTGCGTCATTTCGGGCGGGTCTCAGATTTGCGATACGAGACGAATGAGACGAAAAGGCGGGTTTTCGCGTCTTGGAATCGGACACGGCGTCGGGGAAAACCCTGAGTTTTTGGGGAAAACAGGGGGTTTTGTCCGGTGTGTCCGGGAAGGCGAGGGGAATAATGGGAGTGATGGGAGGACTGGGAGAAATGGAGGCAAGTGAGCGCAGATGACGCGGGGAACTGCGGTTTGCTGGCGGGGGCGATGACGGAGTACGAAAACTGGGGAGCGCAGACGAGGTAGCACCGGCTGCAGCTTTGGCCACACCGGGAGGTTGGTGGTGTTCGGCTTCGTTCCCAACATGACAGGGTGGAGGGTTGCGCTTCGCGCAAAAAGAGGGCGCGCCGATGGGCGATTCCATTGGCCGAGAGTATCAGGGGTCGAGCAGTTTTCCAATCTCGATTGAGCACTTTCAGATACTTCTATTTTCGCTTTGGATGGTGCGGAATCACGCGGAGACGCGGCGCGGCGGAGTGGAATTGGGGAGTTCTTTCTCCTGAGCGGCACGGCGGAGGCGGGAAAAGGCCGAAGCAGATTCCGCCGCGCGGGCTGGGCTTTACTCGAACTGGCGCGGGCCGGCTTCGCGATCGGGTTGGGCGGCCCAGAGCTCCTGGATGCGAGTGCGGAGGATGGCTTCGGCGGCGTCGAAGCCGCCGCGCAAGCCGTGGCGATGATCGCGGACGGCCCGGCCTTCGGGCTGCAGGACTTGGATGCCGGCGAACTTGGTGCCTTCGATTGGGCGCGGGTCGACCAGAACCAACCACATCTCCGCGGACTTGGCGGCACGGCGTTCCATGGCGCGCTGAAACTCGACGCGCTGGATGAAATTCGATGCGAGAAAGGGCGTGGTCAGCAAGCCAATGAAGACATCCATCGTCTCCAACTCGCGATCGATTTCTGGGCGCCATTCCATGCCGACTTTGATGTTGGGGTCCGCCCAGAAGGTGATGTAGCCGTCGTTCTCCAGCACGATCAGGTTCTTCTCGAAAAGTCCGCGCGCCCGCTTGTCCTCGCTCGCGTGGCTTAGGAAGACTCGCAACGGTCGCTTGTTTCCCTTTCGCGGGGGCTCGGCGGAGGTGCGGTTCAGCTCTGCGGTGGCGCTCTTTTTCACCAAGCCTTCCCGCGTCTTCGAAACGAGTGGCACGCCGGCCTGCTCCGCCTCCTCCATCTGCTGTACCTCGCGGAAATCGTCCGTGCCGGCGAGCGCCTGCAGCGCCTTCGGCTTCGGCTCCGGCAGATCGGCATGAATCCGCGCCAGGTAGCCGCGCACCGTCTTTGCCAGTTTTTCGCGTTCCGCGTCCGGGCCCTGCACGGTCACCTCCACCGTATTCTCCTTCTGCCCTTTGCGGATCAACGCGCGCGCCGCGCGATCGTGCAACACTACCCCGTTGCGCCAGCGCGGCAGCTTCTCGCTCAACAGATGCGTCATCACGATGAACCGCGGCAACACCCCCTGCGGCAGCGGATCGTACATATACCGTAGTCGCACCGCGCTCGGCTCCTTCCACTCCGCCGCCTTCACCTCCGCCGGCTGATTCTTGTCCAGCGCCCCCGGCACCAGCCAGCGCTGCGGCGAAGGCGCGCCCTCCTCCGTCTCCTCCACCGTGAAACACATCTCGAAGCGCTCCATCAGCCCCAGCAGATAACGCGTCGCCTTCTCATCGGCGCCCGGCACCGCCGCCATCGCCTCGGCTAAAGTCAGCGTCCCGCCGCTTCCCGGCGCATCCTTCGCCCGCAAAAGCCGGTACGCTCCGTCCGTCACCCAGTGCGGGTTTAGCACCGTCGTATCGCGCAGCCGCGGCTCGTCCACAAAGTGCAGCACCGCGCCGAGATTGTGCAAGATGCGCGCAAGCGACTCCTGCTTCTCGCGATCCTGTTCGCCGTGCCTGGCGCAGAGCGCCCGAAACTCCTCCAGCGATAAGTATTTTCGTTCTTGCCCGTCACGTCCCTTGGCAAAGCACTCATCCTTCACCCTCAACCAGCTCTCCGGGACCTCCAAATCCGCTTCCGCCATCACGGTTAGTACTGCGCACAGCTTGCTCCTCAGTTCCTCGCAGCCTTCTCGTACCCTCCCGCACGAAGTCCGCTCAAACTCTCGAATGAACGGAAATCGCTCCATCAGCAGGTTGCGATCGATGTCATAGCCGCCAGGGTGACGCGTATCCTGCTTGTTCATCACGACCAGCGCGGGCGCTCCTTTGCCGTATCGCGCGATTAGCTTCAGCCAGCGCTCCGCATCCCCCTCTTCGTTGTCCGAACGCGGCTCCACTATCACTAGGTACGCGCATCCTTCCGTGAGGAAAAACTCGTGCAGCGCATGAGTGATCTCCTGCCCTGCGAAATCCCAAAGTCGTACGGTGATGTTGTGCCCACCACACGTTAGCGGGAACTCGCTCAGCACAATCCCCCGCGTCTCCGGCTCGCCATCCACATGTGCCTCGCCTCGGAAAAACCGACGAAGGCTCGTCTTGCCCACCCCACCATCTCCCACAAGCATTACCTTGATCTCATTCAGCCGCTGTAGCGTACCCGCAGCGGCCGCCTCCCGTTGCGCGAAGTAGTAATTTAGAATGTCGAGCGGCCTCCCTAGCGGTCGAGAGTCAGTTGCGGAATATATGTCCCGACCAAGTACCGAAACCGGAATCCCAAGATTCGGATTATGATGTAGGGTCAAACTGACAAGCGACGCCAACCGGCCCATCTCTGAGGGCAGACTTGCCAGTTCGTTGAAGTCAATTCGTAGATCTGTAAGCGCTTTCAAATGACCAACCTCAGCCGGAAGAGTCAAGAGACGATTCCGTTGAAGCCATAGCCGGTCGAGACGCTCGAGCTGTCCGATTTCGGGTGGCAAGGCCGTCAGTTGATTATCTTGCAAGTAAAGCTTCCTCAACGAGGTCAGTTGGCCGATCTCGGGCGGAAGCGCCGTGAGCCCGAAGGCCTGAAGATCGAGTTCCGTCCTTCGGTCTGCGTATTGCCGGCAAAGATCGATTACCCGCTGCGCCTCTTCATAGGCCTTGCGCTCTTTCTCATTCATCCCCTCAAAAACTCCAGCCATACGCCCTTTACTCCATCAGTTCCGCCACCGTGATCGTTCTTGGCCCGGTCGTGCGGGGTCGCCACGCTATGGCCTCCAGCGTGCGTATCTTCACCACCTTGCCCACTTCAAATGGCCCGAGGGCGTTGCCGCTGGGGTCGAGGGGGGAGGTGTTGGCGAAATCGGCGTCGGTGCCGACTACTTGCCATTGGACGGATTTGGTCGTGGCGTGGTCGCGGCCGCCGGGGATGTATTTTACGAGCACTTGCAGGCCGCCTTCGCCGCGCTGGCTCACGGTGTCGATCTCGATCGTCTCGGGCGCGGAGGTGCTAGGCTCGGTGGGGATGCCGGTGAGGGCTTGCGACATCGGCTCGCCGGGGGCGCGGCTCTGCTTCACCACGCTGTACCAGCGATTGTTGAGCCGGTCGGTGCGGGGTGGTTCTGCGGGGGGACTGGTGGTCATAGCCTTTTCATCTCAGGCATTGGTGAACTGGTCTGAGCGGAGGGTGTTTAGACTACGAGGAGGATTATGACCACGACGAAGATGGACGTGAGATTCTTCGGGGTGCTTTTTGGATCGCGCAAATGGGTGGAGGGCGGGGGCCGGGGTGGGTGGGCGCGCGGCGGTGCGGAAGGATATTGGAGATGTTTCGGCTTCGCTCAACATGACAAGGGACGAAGGCGCGCTTCGCGCGGGGGGCGCTGGCGCGCCGGGTGAAGGGGGCGCGGCCGCTTGGCGCGACTTGGGGCGATCGTGTGCGGCGGGATTCGGGTAACGCGCGGCTGGTTGCACCCTTTCAGGGTGCGCCCGTTTTTTTTTGGGTTTTCCGGGGGTATTCGCCCGGCGACTTGCAGACAAGTCGCGGGCGAAAACCCCCGGCTAATCGGGTTTCAGCCCTTCGGGCTGGCGCAACGGGGGGCCGGTGGCTTGGGGGCGGAATGCTAGTGTAGTGCGTCGGAATTAGCGTAACGCGCGATTTTCCGACGCCCCTCCGGGGCGGACGCGCTTTCTCGAGAAAACCGGTGGCTGACGAGACTGTGTGAGAATCCAAATAACACCGATTTCGGCCCAAAAAAGACCCATCAAAACACCCTGCCGAAAAATCAAAAGGGCGTGGCGGGCATTTAAACGTGTCGGATGTTTCAAACAATCGATTCTCACACAATCTCTGACGCCGCCGGCTAAACTCCCAAGGGCCCTCCGGGCCAGCCATTGAAAGTTACGCTAATTGCGAAGCACTGCACTAGATAGTTAGTGTGGAGCATCACGGGATGGGGCGATTCGAGATGATTACGTCGTCGACGTAGAGGGTGTAGGCGTGCTCGGGATTGCCGTTGGCGGTGAGGCCGACTTGGAGGCGGTCGTACACGGACTTCGCCGTCGGCAGGGTCTGGCCGTGGCCGTCGAGAACCTTGGTGTCGTCCTGCCAGACTTCCATGGCGCCATCGGCCTGCTCGGAGAGGAACAGGTACACCTTCAGGCGCACCCAGCGGTCTTTCGGAAAGGGAGCTCCGTGGTCCCACGGTTGCCGGAAGGTGGGCGCGAAGAGCCATTTGCCGAGATCCGAGGCGAGCACGCCGCCGGGCTGGAGATAGAGCCGGCGGCCCGGCGATTGCCATTTGCGGCTGGCTTCGAGGTCCCACACAAAGACGGAGGCGCCATCGCCTTCGCCTTGGAGGAGCAGCCAGCATTGGGACCAGATGTGATCGCCCTTGACGAAGTGGAGGCCGCCGCGCTCGAGATCGGCTTTCGAGGTGATGCCGCCGCGCGTGGCCGCGGCGTGGCATTTGAGCGAACGGCGGCCCGAGTGGGCGGTTTCGCCGGTGAGCTCGACCACGTTATCTTCCGGGATGAGCTGGCGGCCGTGCCAGCGCGACGTGTCTTTCGGAAACAGATCGGCCAGGGTGGAGGCGTTTTCGAAGTCTTCGGCGAAGACGAACGGCGCGCTGTCGTGCACCGGAGGCGGGTCCCACCAATCACACCGGCCGCTCACGATGGCGGCGAGCGTGAGGAGCGGTGCAAGGGCGGTAAATTGCAGGATGCGCTTCAGTTTCATCGGATTTGATTTAGTTTAGTTCGTCGCGATGGTTTCCTCAGCGCCAGTTGCGTTGGCGCGTCGCTCGGACGGTCGACACGGGGGAATTTTCAGCCACGAAAAACACGAAAGGGATGAGGCGGCGCTGCCGCAACCCTCCCGCGCCGCCGCAGCCACCGCCCCACCGCGGGCGACGAGGCCGTCGCCCCTCCTTGACGCCGTTCGAAAACTTCGCGGGAAAAGAAGGTGCGCGCCGATAGTAGTACGAAAAAGGACGAAAAGGGGAAAGCGGGCTTTCGCGTTTGGCGAGGTCGCGCGCACATGGACGTTCGATCGGCCCGGCGAGGCGCCGGGCCGTGCGACCGAGGCGGCCGCGGTCCCCAAGGCACACGCGTTTGGCACTCCAGCCGTCGCGCAGCTTACTGCAATTGCTCCCGCGTGGGTTCGGGTTCGGGGGCTCTTTAATCGCGTCCTATCGAAGCGTTCAGTGACGCGAAGCGGCGCACTTTTGCCGACTCTTCAGTCGTCATCGTCTTCGGTCTTTTCTGGGGGGTGGAAGTGTTTCCAGGGGAAGGGGACGCCGGGGCGTTGGGCGAGCCAGACGGACTGGGCGACGGTGCGGGGGTCGGCGCGGTCGACGTCGGTCCAGTCGAGGGCGGCGCTGGCTTGGGCGAGGCGTTTGGCGGGGCCGCGGAGGGCGGCGAGGGGTGGGTTTAGCTCGTCGAGGGGGAGGCGGGCGGGGAGGTGGGTGTAGGGGCGGAGGTCGGGCTTGGGGGTGAAGCAGGCGGTCATGGGGGTGGCGGTGCGGTCGAAGCGGTTCATGGCGGGGAGGCCGAGGACGAGCTCGATGGTGCGGAGGAAACTGGTGTGGTTGTAGACTTCGCTGACGACGGCGCCGCGCCGGGTGTAGGGGGAGATGCAGAAGGCCACGGTGCGGTGGCCATCGACGTGGTCCATGCCGAGCTGGGAGTCGTCTTCGATGACGAGGATGAGGGTTTCTTTCCAGAAGGGGGAATGGGTGAGCGCTTCGACGATGCGGCCGAGGGCGAGATCGTTGTCGGCGACGGCGGCGCGCGGGGTGGGGTAGCCGGGGCTGGTGCCGGTGGTGTGGTCGTTTGGGAGGAGGAGGATGCTGAGGGCGGGCATTTCGCCGGCGGACTCGAACTTCTTGAGGTCGGCGAGGTATTGATCGGCGCGCCACTGGTCGGAGACGACGGTGGGGAAGCCGATGTAGTGCGGGTGCAGGTGGGGGCGGAGGGAGGCGTTGTCGGTCTCGGCGGTGATCTGGTAACGGCCGGTGCCGCCGGCTTTGTAATCATCCCAGAGCTCGCGCCAGGTGGGTTTCTTTTTGGTGGTGGTGTCGACGATGCGGGGGCGGTTGACGAATTCGCCGTAGACGCGGAGGGATTTGCCGGCTTTGAGGGCGGCGTTCCAGAGGAAGCCCTCGGGGGAGTAGGCGAGGGCGTCGCCGCCATCGTAGGGGTAGCTGCGCGCGTGGGCGGCGAAGTTTTGCTCCATGTAGCCATTGGCCACGGCGGAGACGGTCCACTGGTGGCCATCGGCGGAATTGGTGCCGCTGGTGTAGGTGTTGTCGAGGAGCACGAACTGGCGGGCGAGGGCGTGCTGGTTGGGCGTGATCTCTTCGCCGAACATGACGAGGCTCGGGTCGCCATTGCCCTCGGGGATGTCGCCGAGGGTGCAATCGTAGGTGTGGTTTTCTTTGATGATGAAGACGACGTGCTTGAAGAGGGAGGGCTCGCCGACGCGCTCGGGGATGGGCACGGCGGCCTGACCTTCGCGCGGCGGAAGCTCGGCGCGGCCCCAGCCGTTGTTGAGCGCGACGCGGCGGGTGTGCTCGGAGAGGGCGGCCATTTGGGCGGGCTCGATGAATTGCACGGCGCCAACGGAGCCGCTGACTTTGTAGCCGGCGTTGCCGCCCTTGGTGCGGGCGCCGAAGCCTTTGCTGCCGGCAATGAAGAGGCGGCCGTCGCGCTCGGAGACGGCGATGGGGTACCAGCTCGCGGGAAGGTAGCCGCGGATTTTGCCCTCGGGGAGATCGACGGCGGCGACGGCGTTGATGCCGCCGCAGGCGACGTAGAGGGTGCGGCCATCGGCGGCGAGCGCGAGGGCGTTGGGGATTTGGCCGAAGCCAGGGTCTTGCGGCGGACGCATGGAGATGGCGCGGGTGAAGGCGCGCTTTTCCAAGTCGAAGATGGAGACGGTGTCGTCGTCGGAGTTGGCGACGTAGAGGGTTTTGGCGTCGGCGGAGAAGGCGAGCGCGCTGGGCTGGCGGCCGGCCTCGATTTCGGTGGCGGTGAGCTTTTCGGTGTCGATGAGGGAGAGGCTGCCGGTGAGGGCGGCGTCGGTTTTGGGATCGACGCGGACGGCACTGCCGGCGGAGAAGGCGCTCGGCTCGCCCGCGCGCGGGGCGCGTCCGCCGCGGTTGGCGGAGACGAGGGTGCGGCCATCGGGCGAGAGCGCGAGGCGATACGGCGCGGTGCCAGTGGGGATGACGGCGACGGTTTCGCGCGTGGCGAGATCGAGGACGGAGACGGCGTTGCTAATGCCGAGGGCGACGTAGAGGCGCCGGCCATCAGGCGAAACGGCGAGGCCGGCGGCTTGCGGGTCGCCTTTCGCTTTGGGGCCGGGGTTTGTTTTGGCGTCGCTTTCCGGAGAGGTGTCTTTGGCGGTGAAGGTCTTGAGGTTCTTTGCGGGATCGACGGCGCGGAAGGTGGTGGCTTTCCAGCCTTTAGGGCCGCGCTCGATTTGGTAGATCAAGCCGCCGGCTCCGCTCGCCAAGAGTTTGGCGCCATCGGGGTGCCAGGCGAGGCCGAGCGGGCCGCTCTTGATGCCGACGGAGTCCTGGGGCTCGCCCGCAGGGGAATAGAGGTGGACTCGCGCGGTGGTGAGGACGGCGACGAGTGTGCCATCGGGCGAGACGGCGAGGTCCTTTGGGCGCGCGGATTCCACTCGGGCGACCTTGCCGAGGGGCGTGACCATTTGGTTCGTGGTGACGAGGGTGCTGCCGTCGGGCTGTTCGCCGGCGAGTTGGCGCGGGGCGGCGTTGGCGAGGGGGAGCGCGAGGAGAAGGGCGGTGAGGAAGCGGAGGGGAACGGGGAACATTTACGTATTGTAGCGATAGCCGGTGAGCGGCGAGCCAGCGAGGGCTGGTTCCGGGTGATCAAGGTCCCGCGAGCGCTCCGCGCCGCCCTCCCGCCTTTTCGCTCCGCGATCTGGGCTTGTCGGAGCCTCTCCCCACCAGGTTTTACGAACGCTGGCGCCTCGCCGGCCCACTGAACTCCGCCCCCCTTACGCGGTGGCGGGCTGGTGGTCGCGGATGCGCTGGGTGCGCCAGGAGGAGCGGTATTTGACGATCCAATCGAGGAGGGCGCGCTCAAAGCCGATGTCGTGGCCGACTTTCTCGCTTTCCAGCCATTTGTGACGGAGGATTTCTTCGCGCTCGGCCAGGAATTCTTTGTAGAGCAGGGATTCCCTGACGAGTTCTTGGGGTTCTTCCTTAAGGGTGCTCATGCGACTTGGAGGGGAATGGGGCGCTACTCTAGGGTTTCGCGCTTCAACTGTCATTGGGTTGTAACATGGCCCGGATTGTCCATCAAGAAAAGCAGTAGTTTAGGGGGTTAAGGAAATGCCTGACCTCAGCCGCGGGCGGCGTCGACGAGGCGGCGGGCGATTTCGGCGAAGCTGCGGCCGACGGCGCCTTCGGGATTGGTGATGGTGATGGGCTGGCCGCGGTCGCCGGCTTCGCGGGTGGGGATATCGATGGGGATTTGGCCGAGGAGGGGGACGCCGAGGCGCTCGGCTTCGCGGGCGCCGCCGCCCTGGCCGAAGATGTCGTAGCGCTGGCCATCGCTGGGGCAGAGGAAGTAGCTCATGTTTTCGATGAGGCCGAGGACGGGGACGTTCACCTTGGCGAACATGCTGGAGGCTTTGCGGGCATCGATGAGCGCCATCTCCTGCGGAGTGGTGACGATGAGGGCGCCGGCGAGGGCGACGGTCTGCACGATGGTGAGCTGGATGTCGCCGGTGCCGGGCGGGAGATCGAGGATGAGGAAATCGAGCTCGCCCCAATCGACCTGGCGGAGGAACTGCTGGGTGTACTTGGTGACCATCGGGCCGCGGAGGATGGCGGGCGCGGTGTCATCGAGGAGGAAGCCCATGGACATGAGCTTGAGGCCGTGGCGCTCGATGGGCTGGATGTGGCCGGTTTCGGAATCGGCCATGGGGCGCTCGTTGGTGCCGAACATGAGGGCGACGCTCGGGCCGTAGAGGTCGCAATCGCAGAGGCCCACGGCGGCGCCGGTTTGCGAGAGGGCGACGGCGAGATTGGCGGCGACGGTGGATTTGCCCACGCCGCCCTTGCCGCTGGCCACGGCGACGACGTGCCTCACGCCCTCGATCTCGCTCACGGCGGATTGGGGCGTGGTGTGCGCCTGCACCGGGGCGTGGATATCGATGCGGACATCGATTTTTCCGATGCCGGGGACTTGCGCGAGGGCGGCCTCGGATTCGGACTTGATCTGCTTCGGGACGCGGGCGTCGGTGGTGGCCAGCGTCATCTGCACGGTGACATCGGCGCCCGCGAGGCGGACCTCTTTCACCAAGCCGAAGGAAACGATATCGCGGCTGAAGCCGGGGTAGCGGACCTTGGCGAGGACTTCCCGAATTTGTGACTCCGTAAGCTCTGGCATAATTTGGCGGGTGGGGAACTTCGCTGGCACGGTGCGCGACCGCAAGCGCGGAGCGTGCGGGTTTTGGCAAATGGAATTGGCCACGCCGGTGTCAATGGCGCAGACTGTCGAAGGCCGTTCTCGACGATGTTTCTCCTTCTCCGCCGCAGCGCTCTCATCTTCATGCTCGGCGGGCTGGCGGGCTGCGGACCGCGTGCCGCCTCGCCGGCGCCGGCGCCAAAGGTGACAACTTATGAGGTGCGCGGAGTCTTGCGGGAAGCGGCGCCGGAGCGGCGGAGCGCACGCATTTCGCATGAAGCGATCCCCGGCTACATGGAGGCGATGACGATGGAGTTCGACGTGCGCGATGCACGCGAGCTCGAGGGCTTGAAGCCGGGCGATCCGATTCTCTTCCAGCTCGCCGTGACCGAGGCGCATGGGTGGATCGAAATGGTGCGCAAATTGCCGGGTGCGGCGCCGCTGGTGCCAGCGGTGGCCGCGCCGGCCGGGAGGAGCGAAGGCGTGCCGCCGCTCGAGCCGGGTGCGATGTTGCCGGACTGCGATTTGATCGACGAGCGGGGCCACCGATTTTCGCTGCGCGAACTGCAGGGGGAAACGCTGGCGGTGACGTTCATCTACACGCGTTGTCCTTTTCCGGATTTTTGTCCCAAGCTGAGCCGGAAATTTGAGGAGGCGCAGCGCGAGCTGAGTGCGAGCGGCGATGGAAAATGGCGGCTGCTCTCGATCACCATCGATCCGGAGTACGATATGCCGGAACGGCTGGCCGCCTACGCGCGGCAGTTCGAAGCCGTCCCCTCGCGTTGGACATTTGCGACCGGTAGCCTGGAAGATCTGCGCCGCCTGGCCGCCGCATGCGGAGTCTCGATCCGCGAAGGCAACGGGCCGCGCGATCACACCCTGCGGACGCTGGTGGTGGACGCCGAGGGCAAAGTGCGCCGGGTCTTTCCCGGCAATGCCTGGACGCCGGGAGAGATAGTCGCGGCGATCAAATCCGCGAGCGCCCCGGTACCGTAGCTTCCAGCGCGCTCGCGCCAGCGATTTAAGCGGGTTCGTGCTGTTCGGGTGCCGCCTCTTCGTAGATGAGCTGGGCGATGTGCTGGGTGTCAAGCCAATGCCCTTTGCCCTTTAGATGCTGAAGCTCTACGCCTGGGTGATCATGGAGAATCCGGTGATTCGGTGTGAGGCGTGGCGGTGGGGACCTGGGAGGGAAACGGAGTTTCCGGGGAGGCGGCGTTCCCAACGAGGGGAACGTGGGGTGGGAAGTTACATGGCCGAAGCGGGCGGCTCGAAGCGACACCGGACTGCGAAAGGACGGAGCCTCGGCATGTGCCGCCTGAGTTTCGCAGTTTCTGCTGGGCTTTATGGATTACGCGGCTAGTAACTGTACGATGCGCGCGGCAACCACCCTTCTCCTCGCCCTTGTCGCCTTGGCGCCCAGCGCCCCGGCGGCTTTCCACGTCATGCAAATCGAGGAAATTATCGGGGGTATCAATGGCAACACCTCGGCCCAGGCCATCCAGTTGCGGCTGCGGAGCAGTGGTCAGAGCCTGGTCTCCAACGCGAAACTCTGGGCGTGGGATGCGACCGGCGCCAACCGGGTTCTCCTCCTCGATATCGCGAGCAACGTCTCCAATAGCGCCACGGGTGCGCGTATCCTCTTCACTACCTCCGGTTTCAATTCCACCATGATCGCCGGCGGCGCGACCACCTTTACTCCGGATTTCACCCTCGCAAGCAACATCCCCGCTTCCTACCTCCAGGCGGGCCGCATCACGTTTGAGGACGATGGCGGGTCGGTGGCCACCCCGGGGACGATTTACTGGTCGGTTTCATGGGGCGGCGGCTACACCGGTTCCAACCTCGGCAGCACGCAAAACGACGCCGACGGCAACTTCGGCCCTGCTGTCGGCGCCACCTTAAGGACTTCCACGGGAGGAATCGCCGCGGGATTTCGCTTCACTGGCACCGCCACGGCCCCCAGCACCAACAACGCTGCCGATTACCAGCTCGTGCCCGCTTCCGCCACCGTGATCAGGAACAACGGCGCGAGTTTTGTCATCGTGCCCGAGCCCGGCAGCGCCGCGCTGTTCATCGTCGGCGCGCTCGCTCTCGGTGGGTTTGCTTTTGGCCGCCGGCAGCGGGCGCGCGGGTCGTTGTAGGGGCGAGGCCGTCGTGGATTCGGTCGCTCCCAAAGTAGCGGTTTGCACCCTGCTCGCGGCGGCGGCGGCGCTGCCGCTGAGCTTGCTGTGGGATTACTCGTGGGAGTCGACGGTAGGTTTGGATTATTGGTGGGCGGCGCCGCATGTGGCCGGGTATGTGGCGATCGTGCTGGCGATGGCGGTGGCGTGTGGAATGATGCGGCGTGGCGAAGGCGTGGCCGTCCACGGGATGCGCGCGCCGCTCGGCGCGTGGGTGATCCTGTGGGGTGGATTGGCGTTTCTCACCGCGTTTCTGTTTGAGCGGTGGTGGGCGACGGCTTACGGCCTCGGTGCGGGGATCTGGCATCCGCCGCAAATTCTCAAGGCGGTGGCGTTCTTCGCGCTGCTGCTGGGCATCTGGGTGTGGTGCGCGCCGCGGGCGGGCGGCCTTGCCTTTGCGATGAGCGGCGGGATGGTGCTTGCGATGATCGGGGTGGTCACGCTGGCGTCGAATTTCGCCAACCGGCAGCATCACGCTGTTTTTTTCATCTTGAGCGCCGCGACATATCCGATGGTGCTGGCCGCGCTGGCGGCGGCCGGCCGCGGGCGTTTTCCCGCCACGCTGGGCGCGCTGATGTACACGTTTCTGCTGGCCGCGGCGGTGTGGGTTCTGCCGCTTGTGCCCGGCCAGCCGCAGACGGCGCCGATCTTTCATCCGCGAGATCACTTGCTGCCGCCGCCCTTTCCGCTGCTGCTCGTGCTGCCAGCGCTGGCGATGGATGGCTTTTTGCGCCTGATGCGGGCGCCGGGGGACCATCGCTCCGGCTGGGGGACGGCGGTGGAAGCAGGTCTCGCGTTTGCGCTCGTTTTCCTCGCGGCGCAATGGTTTTTCGCCGCCTTTCTTCTCTCCCCGGCGGCGGACAACCGGTTATTCGCGGGCGGGGGCCGGCACTGGCCCTTTTTCCTGCAGATTGACCCTTCCGCGGAGCAGGCGTTTTGGGCCACGCCGGAAGAAACGCTCAGCCTGGGGCGCGCGCTGCTGGCGTGCGGCGCGGCGATTCTGGCCACGCGCGCCGGGCTCTGGCTCGGCCGCTGGATGGAGGCGGTGCGGCGATGAAGCTCCCCGCCTTGCTCGCCCTTTGCTGCATGGCCCCGGCGCTCGCCCGCGCGCACGTTGGCAGCCCGAATGTTTTCTTCGAGGGGAAGGCTGGCCCCTACGCCGTGCGCGTGAGCATCCGCCCCCCGCCCACGCTTCCGGGAGCGGCGTCGGTCGATGTCCATGTGGGAGGAGGCGAGGGCGCCCGCGTGACGGTGCGGCCGGTCTTCTGGCTCGCGGGCGCGGAGGGCGCGCCGCCGGCGAGCGACGCGACACGCGTCGAGGGCGGCCAGGGGCTTTACCACACGGCGCTTTGGTTGCTTCGATCCGGTTCGTACCAAATGGAGATCGCGGTGGAGGGGCCGGCCGGCGCGGGGGTGGCGATCGTGCCGCTCAACGCCGCAGCCACGCGAGCGCCGGTGATGCCGCCAGCGCTCGGCGCGATGCTGGCGATTTTGGCCTTGCTCCTGGCGGGAAGCGGCGTGGCGATCGTTCGCGCCGCCGCCCGTGAGGCAACGCTCCCGCCCGGAGATGCTCCCGGCCCCGTGGAGCGAGCGAGCGGACGGCGGGCCGCGCTGGTCGCCGCGATTGCCGTGGTGGCTGCGCTGGCGGCGACCGGATTCCGCTGGCGCGCGATGGATCGTCAGTTTCGCGAAGTCGCGCTCGATCGGCCGGTGGCGGTCGAGGCGGCGATCCGCACGGAGGGGATGCTCCGCCTGCTGCGGCTCACTCCCGCGATGGCTCGTGCGGCCATGCGGTGGGATAATTTGGTGACCGATCATGGCAAACTCATGCACCTCTTCCTCGTGCAGGAACCGTTGGGCGCGGCCTTCGCGCATCTCCATCCGGTGCGGCGCGAGGGCAGCACTTTCGAAAGCGTTCTCCCTCCGATGCCCGCGGGAGATTATGGGCTATACGCGGAGATCACCGGCGAAAGCGGTCTGAGCCAAACGCTGATCGCGAGACTGCCGCTGCCGGCGCCCATCGGTCCGGCGCTGCCGCCGCAAGCAGACGCCCAAACGGTGAACGAGGTCTGGTGCCGCGCGGCGGCGCGGCCGCGCGGAAACGCCGCCCAGCCGTATGCGCTGGATGCCGATGATTCCTGGCACCTCGACCCAGCCCCGCCCGTGCGCGCGGCCGAGCAAACGCAGGTCGCGGCTTTGCCGGACGGGAGCCGGATGGTTTTCGAAAATGCAGGCCGGCTGATGGAGAATCAGGAGACCGCGCTCCGCTTCGCGGTCTACGATGCGGAGGGGCGGCGCGCTGCGCTCCAGCCCTATATTGGCATGCTCGGACACGCCGTCGTGCGCCGGTCGGATGGGACGGTCTTCACGCACCTGCATCCGGCCGGCACGATTTCCATGGCGGCCCAGGAGATCTTTGCGGGCGCGTCCGCCCAGCCCATGCAGCCGCCCGAAGCGAGTCATGCCGTGACCTTTCCGTACGCCTTTCCCCGCGCCGGAGAATACCGTATCTGGGTGCAAGCGCGCGTGCGCGGGAAGATCGTCACCGGGCGCTTCGACGCGGAGGTCCGGGCCGCGCCATAACGAGCGGTGGAGCCTCGCGGGAATTGTGCTGGAGTCGCGGAGCCGTGGGGGCCGAAGCTGCGGCGTGAACGCGTTCTATTCCGTCTTGCTCGCCGCCTTGCTCGTGAGTGGTTCCGCCCGCGCGGCGGAGCTCGTGGTTTCCACCGATTTCGAGGGCGGCTCGGCGCGCGTGGAGTCGATCGACCAGGCCGCGCGCGTGATCCGATTCATGCCGGGCGGCGATCCGGAGCGGGGCTGGGCGTGCTGGTGGTACCTGCGCATCGATGGCGTGCCGGAAGGCGAGAGCGTCTATCTGGAGCTGGCGGGCAGCGATCTGCCATCGCGGATGAATGGCGCGAGCACCGGGAAGCCGCTGGCGCCCGGCTGGGCCATGCCGGTGCGCGCCGCGGTTTCCACCGACCGGAAGAAATGGCAGCCGAGCGACGCCGGCAAACGTGAAGGCGCGCGGACGCGTTATGAGATCGATGGCACGGGCGGGCCGCTGTGGGTGGCTTGGGGGCCGCCTTTTACGCCCGAGGATACGAGCGCGCTGCTGGCCGCGGCGGAGAAAGCGGTGCCGGCCGCGGGGTCGTTTGAGCTGGCGAAGACGCGCGAAGGGAGGCCGGTGCGCGGGCTGCGCGTGAGCGAGGCTCCGCCGATGCCGCCGGCGATCTGGGTGCAGGCGCGGCAGCACGCATGGGAAAGCGGTTCGAGCTGGGTGGCGCGCGGCTTCGTGGAGTGGCTCACCGGCCGCGATGCGGAGGCGCAATGGCTGCGGCAGCACACCGAGATTTTCGTGGTGCCGATCATGGACGTGGACAACGTCGCCACGGGCAACGGCGGCAAGGAAGCGGCGCCGCACGATCACAATCGCGACTGGAGCGACGCGCCCATCTACCCCGAAGTGGCCGCGGCGCAACGCCGGCTGAAAGTCTTGGCCAAGCAGAAACGGCTGGCGCTTTTTCTGGAGCTGCACAATCCCGGGCCGGCCGATCTGCAACCCTTCTTTTACCTCGGCCCCGAGGACCTGCTCGCCGAGCCGGGGCGCAAGAATCGCGCGCGTTTCCTGGAGCTCGCGGCAAAATTCATCAGCGGCCCGCTCCCGCTGGCCGGGCAGCAGCGCATCACCGGGCCTAGCTACCACCCGCTCTGGCAGCGGATGAGCAATCAATGGGTGACGGCGAACGGGAACCCGCAAACCGTGGCCGCCACGCTGGAGACTTCCTGGAACGCGCCGCAGAGCAACACGGAAGGGTACCGGGCGGTCGCGCGGCAGCTAGGGCAGGCGTGCGCGGAGTTCTTACGCGAGCAGGCGGCGCCGTAAACCGTTATCACGCGTTTATGTTCCCCCTTCGTTTCCTGCTGCTGACGGTGTTGCTCGTTGCGTCGCGCCTGGCCGAGGCGGAGCCGCCGAACATCGTGTTCATTCTCGCGGACGACCTCGGGTATGGCGGGCTGGGTTGCTATGGGCAGAAGAGGTATGAGACGCCGCAGATCGACCGGCTGGCGGGAGAGGGGATGCGGTTTAGGACGGCGTACGCGGGCTCGCATGTGTGTGCGCCTTCGCGCTCGGCGCTGATGACGGGGCGCCACACCGGGCACACGGCGGTGCGGGCGAACGGGAAGAATCGCTTTCTCTACGATGAGGACGTGACGCTGGCGGAGATGCTGCGCGCGCGGGGGTATGCCACGGGCGGCTTTGGCAAGTGGGGGCTCGGGCTGGAGGAGACGCCGGGCGCACCGCTGAAGCAGGGGTTCGATCGCTGGTTCGGACAGCTTTCGCAGCATCACGCGCACTTCTTTTATCCGTTTTGGATCTGGGACGATGCGCGGAAGCGGATGCTGCCGGAAAACGAGGGCGGCAAGCGCGGGCGCTACATTTTCGATGAGACGCACGCGCGCGCGCTCGAGTTCATTCGCAAGCAAAAGGAGGGGCCGTTTTTTGCCTATCTGCCGTACATCATTCCGCACGTGGAGCTGGTGGTCCCCGAGGAGGATGAGCGGCCGTTTCGTGAGACGTTTCCGAAGGTGGCGATGCCGGATCCGCGCCGGGGTTACGTCGGCTCGGAGCACGGCTACGCGACGTACGCCGGGATGATGACGCGGCTCGACCGCGCGGTGGGCGAGGTGGCGGCGCTGCTGCGCGAGCTGAAGCTGGAGGAGAATACGCTGGTGATTTTCACCTCCGACAATGGCGCGCAGGGGAGCGGCGTCTGGGATCAACTGGTGGAGTTTTTCGAGGGCACCGCCGGGCTGCGCGGGAGCAAGGGCGAGTTCTACGAGGGCGGGCTGCGCGTGCCGTTCATCGCGCGCTGGCCGGGGCGGATCAAGGCGGGCACGACGAGCGATTTGCCCATCGCCTTTTGGGATGTGATGCCGACGCTGGCGGAGCTGACTGGAAGCGAGTTGCCGGCGGGCAGCGATGGCGTTTCGTTTGCGCAGACTCTGCTCGGCGCCGGCCAGCAAAAGGATCGCGAGCTTTTGTATTGGGAATACCCGGTGTCCGCGGGTCTCACGCAATGCGTCAGGCTCGGCGATTGGAAAGCGGTGAAGCCGAAACCGCGCGCAGCCTGGGAGCTCTATAACCTGAAGGAGGACCCGCGCGAGACGCGGAGCGTGGCGGCGGAGCAGCCGGCGATCATGCAAAAGGTGCAGGAGATCGCGGCGCGCGAGCACACGCCGGAACGCGAGTATCCGGAACTGAACCCACCGCATACCATCCAGAATTTTGTGCGGTAGTCCCGATCAACTCAGGGCCGCGATTTTTCGGTGGCGCCGTCCTTGTTTTCGACGCGGGAGACGATCACTTCGCTGGTCCTGCGCGAGATCGAATAGAGGGTGCCCGAGCCGTCTGGGTCCCAAGCGAAGGCCTGGCCTTCCGCGGAGATGGGAATGGTGGCGACCCAGCGAAAGGCCGAGCCGGCCTCCGGGAGCGCCAGCACGTAGAGCGCGGGCGCATCGTGCCCGGTAATGAAGAGAAAGCCGCCCGGCCCAAAGGCCCCGCCCGAGCTGCTCGCGCCGCCAAACTTCTCCACGACCCCCTCCGGGAAAATCCAGCCGCCGGTGCGGCGCCATTCGGCATCGAAACGGACCACCTCGGTCCACGATGGATCACGGCCCGTGCGCGGGCGGTCCTTCGAGTAGTGCGCAAAACAGGCGAGGCGCTCGCTGCCGCGAAAATCGAGCCACGTGAGGGAGCCGGCGTCGATGCCGAGGCTGTGGCTGTCCACGTGTTTCATCGTGGCGGTTTCCCAGATTTCGATGGAGCTGGTCATCGGGATGTTTGGGAAATTCGAGTGCGCGCAGTAGAGACGGCCTTCGCGCACGATTCCGGAATTCATATGAATGAGCGGGCCGCCTTTTTCCTGCTTCCAGCCGCCCACGCGCGCGCCGTCGCTCTTGCGGTATTTGCCGAGGGCCTGGTTCGAGATCGCATAGAAGAACTCCGCATCGACGGCGACACCCTGTTTCGCCTCGGCGGCGGGAAAGCGGCGCAATTCGGTGTGCTGCCAGCCGGCCGGGCCGGGATCGGGGAGGGGAGCCTTTTGCGCAACGGCTTGGAGCGAGGAGAGCAAAAGCGCGGCGGCGAAGCTGCGCAGGAGTAGGCGAATCATGGGCACGAGCTATCGTGGAGCAGGCGAACGTGCGCGCGGAAGACGCGAAAACGCGCGCCTGCTTTTTCTTCACATTCCGCCAAACTATGGCGACATCGGGGCAACCCCGATGAATCCGCGCGCGCGCTCAGTTGACTTGTGGCGGTGCTGTTTCGTTTTCGCCCTGCTGCTGACGGTCAGCAACGCCGCCGCCGAGCCGTTCTTCTTCATTCAGCTCACCGATCCGCAGCTCGGGATGTTTGCAAAGAATGAGAACTTCCAGCAGGAGACGGATAACTTCGAGTTTGCCGTCGCGACGGTGAACCGCCTGCGGCCGGCCTTCGTGGTGGTCACCGGCGATCTGATCAACAAGCCGGGCGATCGCGCCCAAACGGCGGAGTACCAGCGGATCGTCGGGAAAGTGGCGCCGGCAATTCCTGTCTACAATGTGGCCGGTAATCACGACGTGGGCGCGGAGCCGACGCCGGAAAGTGTCACCGCGTGGACCAGCGATTTTGGGCCGGACCACTACGTCTTCCGACACCGCGATTTCGTCGGAATCGTGCTGAATTCCAACGTGATCTTCTCGCCGCTCAAGGCGCGCCAGTTGCACGCGGAGCAGCAAAGCTGGCTGCGCGCGGAGCTGGAGAAAGCACGCGCGGGGGGTGCGGCGCATCTCGCCGTTTTCCAGCACCACTCCTGGCTTTTGCGCAACGCCGATGAGCCGGATCAGTATTTCAATATTCCGCGCGAGCGCCGCGCGGTCTACCTGGAGCTCTTCAAGGAATTCGGCGTGAAGCATGTCTTCTGCGGGCACTACCATCGCAATGCGCTCGCCGAAGCGGGCGGCGTGGAAGTGGTCACCTCCGGGCCTGTCGGCAAGCCGATGGGCGGGGCCAAATCGGGCCTCCGCATCGTGATTGTGTATGCCGATCGGATCAGCCATCGCTATTATGAGTTCGGCGAGTTGCCGAACCGGGTCGAGCTTTCGGCCGCCCCTGCCGAAACAGCCAAGTAACTCCCCATGAACCGTCTCCTCCTGTGCCTCGCGTTTTTCCTCGCCGCCACGCTCTGCGCCAGTGCCGCCGAGCCCACCAAGCCGAACATCATTTTCTTCCTGGCCGACGACATCGGCTACGGCGACCTCTCGTGCTACGGGGCAAAACACGCGAAGACGCCGAACCTCGATCGGCTCGCCGCGGAGGGGTGCAAGTTTACCGACGCGCATTCGCCGGCCTCCACATGCACGCCGACGCGGCGCGCTTTTCTGACGGGCGCGTATTCGTGGCGGCAGCAGCCTGGCTCCTCGATTGCGCCGGGCGATGCGGCACTGAGCATCGAGGTGGGGACGGCTACGGTGGCGTCCATCCTCAAGCAAGCGGGCTACAAGACGGGGGTGGTGGGGAAATGGCATCTCGGACTCGGGCCGGAGGGCGGGCCTGATTGGAATGGCGAAGTGAAGCCGGGACCGCTCGAGATCGGGTTCGATCATTCCTACATCATGGCGGCCACGGGCGATCGCGTGCCGACCGTTTACGTGGAGAATCATCGTGTGGCTGGGCTCGATCCCAGCGATCCGATCCAGGTGAGCTACAAGGGGAAGATCGGCACGGAGCCGACCGGCGCGGAGAACCCAGAGATGCTCAAGCTGAAGCACACGCACGGGCACGACATGACGATCGTGAATGGCGTGGGCCGGATCGGCTGGATGACCGGCGGCAAGGCGGCGCGCTGGAAGGACGAAGAGATGTCGGATGTCTTCACCGGGCGCGCGCTGAAGTTCATCGAGGAGCAGAGGGACGGGCCGTTTTTTCTCTATTTCGCGACGCACAATATCCATGTGCCGCGCGTGCCGCACCCGCGCTTTCTCGGCTCGAGCGGCTTCGGCACGCGCGCGGATGCGATCTACGAGCTGGACGATGCCGCCGGCAAGCTGCTCGCGAAGCTGGACGAGCTGAAGCTCACGGAGAAAACGCTGATTATTTTCACGAGCGATAACGGCGGCGTGATGGACGACGGATACGAGGACATCGGCCGCACCGATTACGATCCGAACACGCCGCTGCGCGGCCGCAAAGGGACGCTCTTCGAAGGCGGCCACCGCGTGCCGTTCCTCGCCCGCTGGCCCGGCCAGATCCGCGCGGGCAGCACCAGCGCCGCGCTGCTCGCGCACCTCGACATGGCGGCCACTTTCGCGGCGATCGCCGGCGTGAAAATTCCCGAGGGCCAATGCGCAGACAGCGTGAACGTATTGCCCGCGCTGCTCGGCAAATCCCCCACCGGCCGCACCGATTTCGTCGCGCACAATGGAGGAACCAAGGGCCCTTTCGCGCTCCGCGCCGGCTCGTGGAAGTACATTCTCGCCGGCGGCGGACCGGGCTACGGAGCGAGGGAGAAGCCGCGGAATCCGAATCCGAATCCGACGAAGAATCCGACGCAGCCGCAGCTCTTCAACCTCGCCGACGATCTCGCGGAGGAGAGAAATCTCGCCGCCGAGCAACCGGAGAAGCTGAAAGAAATGCAGGCGCTGCTGGCGAGAATCCGCGGAGAGGCAGCGCCGTAGATCATGAGGCAAATCGCTGGGGCGCGAGGAACCATCGCGCGGCCGCGATCCCCGCGAGGAAACCGAAGAGGTGCGACTGCCAGGAGATTCCGGCGCGGAGGGGGAGCACGCCGAGGAGAAGGCTTCCATACAAGGCGAGGATGGCGAGGGCGGTGAGAATCCAGACGAGTGACCGCTCGAAATATCCGCGCGCCAGCACGAAGCCGAGATAGCCGAAGATGAGGCCACTGGCTCCGAGGTGATTGCTGAATCTTCCCGCGAAGAGCCAGACGCCCAAGCCGCCGGCGATCATGACGAAGATGGTGACGCTCCAAAAAAGCCGGCTCCCGCCGAGGAGCACCACGCCGCCGAGCACCAGGAACGGCACGGAATTCGCCAGCAAATGGCCGAAGCCGAGGTGCAGAAACGGCGCGCAAAGGATTCCCCAGAGACCGGTGGCCGAGCGCGGCTGAATGCCAAATCGGTCCAGGTGGACGAACGGCAAAACATCGAGGATCTCGAGCGCCCACATCAGGCCGAGGAAACCGAAAAGCAGGACGGCGTGATCGCGGATGGTGGCGAGCAGAGACTGCGCGCGGAGCGGCTGCCGCGCGATGCTCTTGATCGGGGCCATCAGGCCGCGCCGAGGGTCTTCTTGAAGAACTCGGTCGTGCGCGACCAGGCGAGTTTGGCGTCGGCCTCGCTGTAGCGCGGCGTGGTGTCGTTGTGGAAGCCGTGGTTCGCGCCTTTGTAGAAATGCGCGGTGTATTTGACGCCCGCTTTTTTCAGCGCGGCTTCCCAGGCGGGCCAGCCTTCGTTGACGCGCTGATCCATCTCGGCGAAGTGCAGGAGCAGGCTGGCCTTGATCTTCGGCGCCTCCTCGGCCGCGGGCTGGCGCCCATAAAACGGCACCGCCGCGGTGATAATCTCCGGCAGGCGCACCGCCAGCGTATTGGCCATGAGGCCGCCGAAGCAGAAACCGACCACGCCCGTTTTGCCGCTGTTGCGCTCGTGTTTGTGCAGCCACTGTGCCGCCGCGATGAAATCCTCGGTGATCTCATCGACGTTGCGTTTGGCCTGAAGCTCCTTGCCCTTTTCGTCATCGCCCGGATAGCCGCCGAGCGGGGTGAGGGCATCGGGCGCAAAGGCGAGAAAACCTTCCACCGCGAGCCGCCGCGCCACGTCCTCGATGTACGGGTTCAGCCCGCGGTTTTCGTGGACGACCACGACCGCCGGCGACTTGCCGCTGCCGGCCGGCGCGGCCAGGTAGCCGCGCATTTTCCCCGCGCCCTTCGGCGACGCATACTCGGCGTAGTCTGCCTTGATTCGGGCATCGTCCTTCGGCACCTGCTGCGCCAGCGCGTAATTCGGGCTCAGCGTCTCCAGCAGCGCCGCCGCGGTGACGCCCGCCGCGGCAAATCTTCCGGCTGCTTCCAGAAACCCGCGCCGGGTGATGCGGCCATGCGCGTAGTCGTCATAGAGCTTGAGCAATTCCTGGGGGAAGTCTTGGGAGGTTTTCTGAGGCATGCCGTGGAGCCTCGCTGAAGTTTGCCGGCAAAGGCAATGCGCATTGGCTCGCGCGCGTACACTTTGCTCCGGTAGAATCTCGGGTGCATCCCCATGAGCTTTACCGATCTCAAGCCCGCTTTCGATCGCGATGGTTATGTCATTGTGCGGCAGCTCCTGCCGGCGGAGGAGTTTGCGGATCTTAAAGAGAACCTCGACCGGTACATGCGCGAGGTCGTGCCGGGCCTTCCGCCGACGGATGCTTTTTACGAGGGCGAGCGCTCAAAGCCTGGGTCGCTCAAGCAGCTTCATCGGATGGAGCAGGATCGCTTCTTCGCTGCCTATTGCGGCCACCCGCGATGGCTCGGGCTTGCCGAGGCGCTGGTCGGAGAGCCCGTCGTGGCGGGACAGCCAGAGTGGTTCAACAAACCGCCGCTCTCGCAAAAAGGGACGCCGCCGCACCAGGACAACTTTTACTTTTCGCTGCGCCCCTGCCACGTGGTCACGCTCTGGATGGCGCTGGACCACGTGGATGAGGAGAACGCCTGCCTGCGCTATGTGCCGGGCTCGCATCTGCAGCCGGTGCGGCCGCATGCGCGCAGCGGCGTGCTCGGCTTCTCCCAAGCGATCACCGACTACGGCCCCGAGGATGCGGCGCGCGAAGTGCCCGTGCTGTTGCAGCCGGGCGACGTCGTTGCGCATCACGGCAATCTCATTCACCTCGCCGGCCCGAACCGCTCACCCACGCGCCACCGCCGCGCCTTCGCGATGGTCTTCAAAGGCGTGAGCTGCCGCCGCGATGAAGACGCTTACGCGCGCTATCTGGCCTCGGCGAAGGCGCAGCAGGAGGCGCTGGGGGTCGTTGCCGAAGGGGCCAAGACCGAAAGCACGGACCGTGAAATCTGGCTGAAGGAACTCGAACATCGTCGCGCACGCGGGGCGACGGGGATCACAGGCACGCCGATCCGGGAAGTTTTTGACGACCTGCGCAATGACGACCGCTAGTTGGGACTGCCTTGCGAATTAGAGTCGTCTGCGCCAATATCGGGGCTTCCGGCTCGCATGGGCGAACGCAAGAATCCAGACGGTTTCGGGCAGATCAGCGTAGTGGATAACGAACGGAAATCGCCGCATCACAAAACGCCGTGTGCCGTCTCTTTGAAGGGGGTTTCGCTCGGGTGCAGCTTGAATCAGATCGACGGCTTCGCGCGCGGCCCGCTCAAATTCCAATCCGAGGCCGATCTCGCGCCGCTCGTAGAACGCGACTGACTCGGACAGCTCGTGCTCGGCCTCGGCGTCGATGATAACGCGCTTCACCCTTGGTAACGCGCGCGAATATCGCGGAAAACCTCCTCCGCCGGCCTGCCTTCCGCCGTGCCTTCGCGCACACGAGCGAGCCGGCTTCCCACCTCTGTTTCCCAAGCCTGCTCAACGCCTTCTTCCGCCGTTTCCAAGCTCTGCAAAAGCCGATGTGCAAGCCGCGCACGGTCCGCTTCGGAAAAGGTAAGTGCCTCTTCCGTGAGCTTGGTGATCGCAGCCGACATGGAACGAAGAATCGCTGGTGCGGATGTCGTGGTCAAGCGGTGGTCCGTTCCGCGCGCATCCGCTTCTTGTCCTCCACCGTGCCGCTGGCCCACACTCCGCGCATGGTTTCCCTCCGTCTCCTGTTTCTCCTCGCGTTTTCGGCTGCCGCGCTCGCGGCGCCGGAAGCCTTTGAAGTCGGCCCGGCCCAACGCGATCAACTCCCGCGCGGCAAGGAGGCCGACGGGATCATCGGCGATTTCATTTTGCGGAATGACAAGGTGGAGGCGGTGATCTCGGGGAGCCTCCCTTTGCGCCGGGCGAATATGAGCACGTTTTACGGCGCGACGGGGATCACGCCGGGCTGTCTGTACGACCTCACGCTGCGCGGCGCGAATAACGATCAGATCACCATTTTCAGCCCGGCGGCGCAGCAGGGAGCGGTCTCGTGGGTGCGGGTGGGGCAGGATGGCAAGTCGGGGGAGGCGGTTCTCGAGACGGCGGTGACGGCGCCGAACAATGGCGGGCTGGCGCGGCATCATCAGTATCGGCTGCGCGATGGCTGGCAGGGGGTGCTCGTCACCACCACCTTGCGCAACGAAACGGCGGCGGCAATCACGGTTCCCGCGGCGGACAAGTGGACGGTTTTCAAGCGGACGGGCAAGGCGCACGACATCACGTGGGCGGAGGCGATCGATCCGGCGGACCGCGCGGGCTACGCATATGGAATCACGGAGGCGCCCGCGGGATTTGCGCAGGAAAAACCGTTGCAGGTGGCGCCGGGGGCGGAGGTGAAATTCACGCGCTTCCTCGCGGTGGCGAAATCGGCGGCGGAGGCGCTCGGGATCGTGGCCGCGCAGCGCGGGCCGGTCGCGACGCTTTCCGGCACGGTGAAGGACGCGCAAGGCGCCGCGGCGCCGTCCGCGCAGATCGCGGTGTTGATGCCGGGTCCGAAGGTGACGATCGCCGGCTTTGCGTATCCGGACGCGCAGGGGGCGTTTGCGCTGCAACTGCCGGCGGGCACGTATGAGCTTTCGTTTGAAGACCAGGGACGCGAGAGCGTGACGCGCACGGAGACACTGAAGGCCGAGGAGAAAAAATCGATGGCAGTGGAGCTCGGCGCCGCCTCGGCGGTGCAGTTCGACATTCGCGACGAGGCGGGCCAGTCGCTTCCCGTGCAAGGCGCAATTCCTCGCGCGCGAAGGCACCGAGCCGCCGAACCTCGGCCCGGAAAATCGCGCGCACGGCTGCGTCGACCAGTACCATTCGGAGACGGGCCAATTCCGCGTGGCGCTCGCGCCGGGCAAGTATCGCGTGGTGGTCACGCGCGGCATCGAGTACTCGCATCTGGCGCAGGAGGTTACGGTGGAGCAAGGCAAGACTTTCGCTTTCGCGGGCACGCTGAAACGGCTCGTCGACACGGCAGGCTGGGTCAGCGCGGATTACCACAATCACTCCACGCAGAGCGGCGACAACACCTGCGGCACGGACGACCGCATCATCAACCTCGCCGCCGAGCACATCGAGTTTGCGCCGACCACGGAGCATAACCGCCTCTACGACTGGCGCCCGCATATCGAGCGGCTCGGCCTCACGAAATTCCTGCAGACGGTGCCCGGCATGGAACTCACCGGCAGCGCCGCGCACCTGAATTCTTTCCCCTTCAAGCCGGAACCGTTCACGCAGGACAATGGCGCGCCGGTCTGGAATCACTCGACCCGCGCATCACCGCCCTCACTCTGCGCGACTGGCAGGGCGCGCGACCCCGATCGCTGGGTGCAGATCAATCACCCGGACATGGTGGCAAACTTCATCGACCGCGACGGCGACGGCGTGACGGACGGCGGCTTCAGCGGGCTGGCGACGATGATCGATGGCGTGGAATCGCAAAACTATTCCGCGCAGCGCGCTGCTCGGCGGGCGGCCGTTCTCGATCGGCCGCAATCGCGAGGGCAAAGAGTCCGTGAACTTCATCCGCGAGTTCATCTGGCTGCAATTGCTCAACCGCGGGCATCGCTACGCGGCCATGGCGGTGTGCGACGCGCATTCCGTGTATGGCAATGGCGTCGGCGGCTGGCGCATGTATCTGCCGAGCAGCAGCGACGAGCCGCCGCAGATCGACTGGCGCGAAAACAGCCGGCACGCCAAGGCCGGGCACTCGATCCTCACCACCGGGCCGTTCCTCAACGTGCGCACCGAGGACGGCGCCGGCCCCGGCGAGACTACCCGCGCGACCGCGGCCGGCGTGAAGCTGAAGGTGAAAGTGCAATGCACCGACTGGATCGACATCGATCGCGTGCAGGTGCTGGTGAATGGGCGCGCCCGGCCAGACCTGAACTTCACCCGCGCCGCGAATGCCAGGCTGTTCGGGACGGCGTGGTGAAGTTCGATCGACACCATCGACGTTTCCGCTCAGCGAGGACGCGCATCTCATCGTCGTCGCGGCGGGCGAGAAGAGCGACCTCTCCATCGGCTACGGCACCAGCGCGCAGGCGAAGCATCAAGCCCTTCGCGTATCACAATCCCATCTTCGTGGACGTCGATGGCCACGGCTTCACCCCCAACGGCGACACGCTGGGCTTCGAGCTGCCGGTCAGGAAGATCAGCGTGCAGGAGGCGCAGCGGGTGCTCGCCGCCCGTGGCAAATCCGACCCCGACCTGGCTGCGCCGCGTGGAATCGCAGGCGTGACCACGGTGTTGCAGGCGGCGGTGGAGAAGCAGGAGATCGCCGGCGCGGTTGCCCTGGTGGCCGATGCGAAGAAGATCCTCCATCTTGGCGCGGTGGGACAAGCGGATCTCGCCGCGGGCAAGCCGATGAGCACCGACGCCATGTTCTGGATCGCCTCCATGACCAAGCCGATCACCGGCGCCGCGATCATGATGCTGCAGGATGATGGCAAGCTCACGATCGATGACCCCGTGGGCAAATACATCCCCGAGCTTGCCGCGCTGAAGACTGCCGATGGGAAACCCGCGACGGTCACGATCCGCCATCTGCTTACGCACACCTCGGGGCTGGCCGAGGCGTCGCAAGAGAAGATGGTCGCGGCCAAGACGCTCGCCGACCTCATTCCCGAATACGTGCGCCCGCTGAAGTTCGAGCCGGGCACGAAGTGGCAGTACTGCCAGTCGGGCATCAATACGCTCGGCCGCATCGTCGAGGTGGTCTCCGGGAAAACGTTTCCGGAATTTCTCGCGGAGCGCCTGTTCAAGCCGCTCGGGATGCGCGACACCACTTTCTATCCCAGCGCCGAGCAACTCGCGCGCGCCGCCAAGCCGTACAAGCTGGCCGAGGGCAAGCTGGAGCCCGCCGCATACATGCCGGCTTACGACCCCACGCGCAGAGGGGACCGCTTCCCCCCGGCGAATGGGGGGCTGTTTTCGACCGGGAGCGATTACGTGCGCTTCTGCCAGATGCTGTTGAACAAGGGGACGTTCGGCGGTAAGCGGCTGCTCAGCCCGGAAGCGGTCGCCCAATTCAGCTCCGTGCTCTCAGGCGATATCACGACCGGCTTCACGCCGGGCAATGGCTGGGGCGCCGCGTGTTGTGTGGTCCGTCATCCGCAAGGGGTGACCGCGATGCTCTCCCCCGGCAGCTTTGGCCACGGCGGCGCCTACGGCACACAGGCGTGGATCGATCCGGTGAAACAGCGCGTCTACCTGCTCCTCGTGCAGCGCTCGAATTTCCCGAATAGCGACGCTTCAGACTTGCGCCGCGCGTTTCAAGCGGCGGCAGTGCCGACGGAGTGATCCCGCGTCCTTGACACGGCCGCTTGCCCATGCTATCACAGGCGCGTCCGATGAATCTCCTTTCCACCAAGCACCAAAAACAGCCGGCGCGCGTATGCGCGATGCGGCGCGCTTTTGGCATTTGGGCCGTGGCCCAGGCGCCGGCGGTGGGTGGAATGAGGTTCTGACAGACAGACAAAACCGAATTTCCAAAAAACCCACCGCTGCTCGATGGCGGTGGGTTTTTTGTTGGCCCACAGCCATGGAGCAAGCGGAAACGCCAGCCCGCCCAGCCCATGAAGACGACCCTGCCAAATCGCAGCACTGCTCCCCCCTTACCCATGACCCAGCCCTACCACGATCTGCCCGAGGCGCGCGATTACATCGTTGCGCTCGGCCGCATCTATCTCGAGGCCGGGCTGCCGTTGTCCGCCGCGTTCGAAGCCGCGCTGGCGGATTACCAAAATCTCGGAACGCCCGCGGAGTGCGAAGCGTGAGCGGCCGCGGCTATGGCACTTGCGTGCCCTCGGGCCAGTTGAGCACGTCGAGCTTCTCGGCGATTTTCGGGTCGGCTTCCCAAGTGTATCCGCAGGCCTCGCAATAGTATTGCCGCTCGATCAGCCCCATGGCGGCGGCGGCGGCGGGCAGCGCGCTCATGAGCGTGCGGCGGGAAAATTGCGGGTACTCGATGCGCGAAGAGGCGCACTGCGGGCAGTGCACCGCCTCCTTCAAGAGCCCATCGGTGGCATCCCACTCGCGAAGCGTTTGCAGCGCGCGCTCGCCCTCGGCATTCGGCACGCGCACGCGCATGTGGGCGCGCGGCTTAAGATTCAGCATGAGCCACTTTTGCGCGCTCGATTCATCGAAGACATCGGCATCGAACCCGGCTTCGCGCAGGCGCGCGGAGGCCACGTCGGCGGGGGCGCGGTCATTGAAGGTGGCAACGGTAAAGGTCTTTTCCATGGCGGGATTATCTGATGGGGAGCTTCGGTTGGCTGGACTCGGGCGGTTGCACGCGCAGGCGAGGTCAATGATTTCGACAATAGGTGCCGTCCGTGTGTTGAAACGAAATTTGGGGACGGTGTCCAGTGTGGAGTGGCGGGCCCAGGCATCCTGCCTGTCCGAGCGAATGCAGTGCAGGCAGCCCCGTCACTTTCCCGTGGCGATCTTCAGGCCGTAGCGGCCGCTCCTTCGCGTCACGCGGCAGGGCGCGCCGAAGACTTCGGTCAAGTTTGCGCTCGTGAGCGTCGGGACTTTCCCGCCGGCGGCCAGGAGGCGGCCCTCGCGCAAAAGCAGGGCGTGTGTGAAGACGGGGACGATTTCCTCGATGTGATGGGTGACCAGCAGCAGCGCGGGGGAATCGGGGCGCCCGCCGAGCCGCTGCAAAAATTCGAGGAACTGCTCGCGCGCGAGCGGATCGAGCCCGGCGCAAGGCTCATCGAGAATGAGGAGCCGCGGCCGGGCCATGAGGGCGCGGCCGATGAGCACGCGCTGGCGTTCGCCCTGCGAGAGCACGCCCCACGGGCGCTCGGCCAGGTAGCCCGCCTCCACCTGCTCGAGGATGGCCATCGCCTCGGCGCGGTCGCGTTTCTTGATCCGCATCCAAAGATCGATCACGGCGTATTTGCCCGAGATCACCGTGTGCAGCGCGGGCTCGGCCTCGGCCATCATTTGGCGGATGCTGGAGGAGACGAGACCCACCTTCAGCCGCAGCTCGCGCCAATCGCTGGCGCCGTAGCGTTCGCCGAGCACGGCGATTTCGCCGCGCGTAGGGCTGAGATAACCGGTGAGCGCCGAGAGGAGCGACGTTTTGCCCGAGCCGTTCGAGCCGAGGATCACCCAGTGCTCGCCTTCCTGCACGGCCCACGAGATGCCGTCGAGGATGCGCGTGCCGCCGCGCACGATCGTGAGCTGGGAAACCTGGAGAATCGGGGTTGGCACAGAAGAGCAAAGGGGGAGCCGGGAGCGATTAACCGGGTATGAGCACCGAACGCAAGCCGCAGCAGCCGGAAGGCCATCGGCATATGGAGAAACAGGTGATGGATGAGCCGCAGGAAGAATTCGTCGGCGACCAAGCGCGCCCTTCCAAGGACATCTCGGAGGTTCGCCCCAAAGCGGCGGACGCGAAGCCGGCAACGCCAGAGAAAGAGTAGCGCAAGTTCGCGAGCCAGCTGAGCCGGAAAGATTGCCCCACGGGCGGGTTCGATGTTTGCTCTATGCTCCCACGCATGCCCGCTCCTTTCAGCCGTCCCCTGGAATTCATCATCCGCTGCGAGGGGCGGCAGTTGGCGCGCTGCCTGGTCCGTCCGGGGCGCTACGTCATCGGGCACGATCGGCTAAACGAGGTCTCGCTGGACGACCCTTCCGTCTCGGCCAAGCACGCCGTTCTGCTGATCGTGAGCGAAGAGGAGATGTACCTGGAGGATTTGCATAGCGCCAATGGGACTTTCGTCGATGGCCAGCCCTGCGATCACCCGCTGCCGGTGGCGCTCGATTCCCTGGTGCAGATCGGGAGCAGCTCGCTCCTCTTCCAGCGCGGCGGCCTGCCGGCAGCGGTCTTTCGCGAAGCCCCGCACGATCTGCTCAGCCCGGCGCGTTACGAATGGGGCGAGCCGATGGTGCGCGGCGGAATTTCGGTCATTCACGAAGCGCGCGACCCTTCCCTCGGCCGGCCACTGGCGCTCCGCGTGATGCAGCCCGCGTCGCAATTCTCCGCGCCCACCGTGCTGCGGTTCGTGCGCGAGGCCCAGATCATGGGCCAGTTGCAGCATCCCAATATCCCGCCGGTCCACGAGCTGCGGCTCGACGAAGACGGCCAGCTCTATTACGCCACCCGCGCGATCGAGGGCGAGACGCTCGGCACGGTGCTCGACCGCCTCCGCGCGCGCGATGCGGACGAAGCCGCCCGGTGGCCGCTGCCCTCCCTGCTCATCGCATTTCAAAAGGCCGCCGATGGCGTCGCTTACGCCCATTCGCGTGGCGTCATCCACGCCTCCCTACGGCCGGAGAACATCCTCGTGGGCGATTTCGGCGAGGTGCTGGTGACCGGGTGGACGTTTGCGCGGCTCTTCACGGAAGGGCTGGAAGGGGTGGGGGAGGAACGACAGGTGCGCGCGGCCGGTGAGGCGATCGTCGCCGGCCTCACGCCGTACAGCGCGCCCGAGCAGGCGGCCGCCACCGGCGTCTTCGATGAACGGGTCGACGTCTATGCGCTCGGCGCGATTCTCTACGCGCTGCTCACCCACGGCGCGCCGATCCCCGACCTCGGCGAATCCGCGCTGGCCGAACGCATTCTCGCCGGTGAAATCCCCGCGCCCCGCCAAGCGGAAGCCGCCGAGCCGGGGCGCGCGGGACTGGCGCAGATCATCATGAAAGCGCTCAGCAACTCGCCCGAGCGGCGCCAAAGCTCCGTGATCGAGCTGCAAGCGGAGCTCGCCGCGGTGCAGGAAGGCAAGGGCGAGGCGAAGAAATCGGGCTGGCGCGACCTGCTGGGACGGTAGCCCCGCCGCGTTACGCCTGGAACTTCAGCGGCGCGCCCGACTGCATCGCGGCGTGCTCGGCATCCGAGCAGGCGCTGTTCAGCGGCACGCTCGTCTCGGCGGCGTTCGCACCCACCACGCCCTTTTCGAGCAGGTAGGCCTCGAGCTCTTCGCCCGAGATGTCCGGCAGCATCTGGCCATTCACTTCCACGCAGGGCGAAAGCGGCTGGCCGCTGCGCTGCTCCATCTCCCAACGGAAAGCGGGATTCTGGATGATGTCCTTTTCCTGGTACGGAAGGTCGTACTTCGCGAGCACGGCGCGCACGCCCCTGCTCCATCCGCATTGAGTTTTCAGCCAGGCAGTGATTTCGGGTTTATCCATAAAAAGGGATGGGAGCTTAGCACATCCCGCGCAGGGACCAAGCAAATCCCGCGAAGGGCGTGGGTTGCCGCCTGGCGAACGCGCTCTCCGGCCAGCGGCCGCTAAGTGCGACACACTACGCTAGAGAATCTCTTGGAACGAATTGCTGCTGGCGCGAAATTGCGAGCGGCCCCAAGGAGGGGCGACGGCCTCGTCGCCCATGCGGCGACAGCCGCTGGGGCGAGGATTTCACGGCGCGCTGACTTTCAACGGCTGCGGAGCCGTTGCCACGGCTCTGGGCGACGAGGCCGTCGCCCCTCCTTGGGGCCGGTCCCGAGCGCGGCGGTTTTCTACGGCTTCACGGCCATGACTTTCTCGCTGATCACCGCCCGCCGCAGAATCACTTTTTCCCCTTCGCGTGCGGCTTCGATTTGCACCTTCCCGCCGCTCTCTTTTACCAGCTCGCGCGCGTGCTCGACCAACTGCGTGAGGAAAGCATCATCGTGCTCCGGGTCGTGGTGGAAGAGGTAGAGGCGCTTCACGTCGCCCGTCTGCGCGAGGCGCACCACGTCGTCCACGCAGCCATGGCCCCAGCCCTTGTGCGAGCTGTATTCATCCTGGTCGTACTGGGCGTCGAGGATCAGCACATCCGTTCCCCGGATGAATTCGAGGAGGGTATTTTCCTGAGTACACGGCTCGCACTCTTTGGCCGCTTCGCCTTCCGCCGAGGACCATTCGTTGTCGGGCAAATAAACGATCGAGCCCGCCGACGTATGCAGCCGGTATCCGACACACACGCCCGGATGCTTGGAAAAACAGGACGTGACCCGCAATTTCCCGACCGTGAACTCCATGTCGCGCAGCTCTTCGATTTGCAGATTTCCCGGCATCTGCTTGAGCGCGATCGGGAAGTACGGGCTCTCCATTTGTCCGGCGAGCGTCGCCGCCAGGCCCGCGGCCGCTCCTTCATAGCCCAGGATGCGCACGGCGTTTTTCGCATCGTAGGCCGGCAGGAAAAACGGGAAGCCCTGGATGTGATCCCAGTGCGTGTGCGTGACGAGCAGCGTGATCGCCAGCGGCTGGCCCTTGAATTCCCGCGCCAGCGAAAGCCCCAGCGGGCGGATGCCGGTCCCGGCGTCGAGCACCACGAGCTCGCCATCCGCGCGCACTTCCACGCACGAGGTGTTCCCGCCGTAATGCACGGTGGACGGGCCCGGAGTCGGGATGGAGCCGCGCACGCCCCAGAAGCGCAGATAGACGCCGCCGCTCCCATCGCCATCCTGCGAGCCGCCGAGCGCGCCCGCGGTCGCGCCGTCCTTTGTCACCTGCGCATTGAGCACTTGCGACAGCTCTTCAAACACCAGCGGCTTCAGCAGGTAATGGGCGGCGCCGGCCTCCGCGGCGCTGGTGCGGTCGGAAGGATAATCGCGCCCACTCATCACTACTACTTTCGTGTGGCGCAGCTCCACGTGATCGCGCACGGCGCGGCACACCACGAAGCCGTTGCCCCGCGGCATCAGCAGATCGGAAAGGATCACATCCGGCCGATGTTTCACCGCCAGCTCAATGCCCTTTTCACCATCCTCTGCCTCGATCACATTCCACTCCTCGCGGCGCAGCAAATTCGCGGCGGTGCCACGGCAAAGCTCGTCGTCGTCGATAATGAGAATGGTCTTCATCCCAGGGGCGCGGAGCCGATGTTTTCAGTTTTTTTACAAAAAACAAGCAGCACGTCCAGGGTGTCTCCGCTTGTCGCACGACGCCCGCCCCCCGTACCCTCCGCCCATGAAAGTGCCCAATTTGCGCAGCCCGAACGAGAAGCTTGGCGGCATCTACTATTTTCCGCGTTTGCTCGATAAAATCCGCCTGCACGCCGCCGGGCAGCTCCCGGCCGATTATGGCCCCAATCTGGGCGGCGGCTTCGATGGCCGCTGCTGCTCGTTCCTCTGGATCGATTACGCCGCGCTCGCCGAGCAGGTGAAAGCCGGCGCCGACGACGAAGCCGCGCTGGAATGGGCTTTCCAGCAAGGCCGCAAGCCGTCCGACGAAGAGATCGAAGTCTGGAACGAATTCATGCGCAAACGCGGCTGGAACGACGAAGCCACCCCCACGCTCCAGCGCCGCCTGCGCGAGGGAAACTTCGAGAACCGCACCGACGTGCAGACGTTCTTCCAATACATCGATCTCGACGAAGGCCGCCTGTAGATCATGACGCGATGAAGCTTCTCCCGCTCCTTCTCACCGCGCTTTTCGCGCTGGGCGCGGGCCTGCAGGCCCAGGATTCGCCGCGCGCCACGCCGCAGATCATCATCCTGAAGCTGGATGACGTAGTCGCGGCCGGCGCGCGCAAAGGCGAGCCCGTCGCCCCGCGCTGGCTGCGCGTGACGGAATTCCTGGAGCAGAAAAAACTCCACGCCTCGTACGGCATCATCGGCTGGTCGCTGGAGGAAGAGAACGCGCTCTACTTCGATTGGCTCAAGAGCCTCCACGCGAAAGGCCAGATCGAGCTCTGGAACCACGGCTTCCGCAACAAGCGCTCCGACGCGGAGCCGCGGGAATTCGAGCAGACGCTGGAAGAGCAGAAAGCAGCGCTGCAAAAGACGCAGGCGCTCGCCCGCGAGAAGCTCGGTTTCGAGCTGAAGGCGTTTGGCCCGCACTGGTCGGGCGTGAATTCCTTCACCGAGGCGGTGCTCGATACCTGCCCGGAAATCACCTCCTGGTTTGCCCTCACTCCGAACGCGGTGAGCAAGAACCCCAAGCGCTTCGCCTTCGAGCGAATCCTCGCCTTGGAAAACCCGACCTTCGTCCCGGATTTCGACAAGTTCAAAACGGTCTACGAGCGCGCGGCGCGCCAAAAGCCGCACCTCGCGCTCCAGGGCCATCCGAATCAGTGGACGGACGAGCGCTGGGCCGGCTTCCTGAAGATCATCGAGTACCTCCAGGCCCAAGGGTGCGTTTTCATGACACCCTCGGAGTTTCTGGCGCAGCAACGCCCGGCGGCGCTATGACTCAGCCCATTCGCGCACCTCGTCCGGCCGGCGTGCGTTGCCGTACTGGACGACGAGATGTGGATCGATGGATGCGTTTTCAGGCAGGGGAGCGGCGCCTTTCTTCTTGCCCAAGGCAGCCACGCTCTTGACGCCCGCAAGGATCTCCGAGCCCTCCAGGGCCGCCCAGTCATCCCGGTAATAGTCGAACCAAGGAACGCCCGCCCGCGCGTACTCCCTGGAGCTAAAGGGCGGGTGGGGCGGGTTCGATCCGGTGATTTGCCGCCAGACGAGCGAGTTGCAGAGGTGGACAAAGCAGCGGTTGGTGGCGCTGCAGTCCCAGTCCGCGAAGTCATGCGGATCCTCATAGATCTCCTGCCGCATGGTCCCGCCGGCGCCCAGTCCCATGGCCCCTTCGGCGCAGACGGGCGATGCGGGGCTCGCACAGTAGAGGACATGATCGCTCCGGCTGGGCAGCGGCCCGGTGAGCGCTTCCAACAAATCCTGGAGCTGGGCTGGCAACTGGCCGGCCAATTCGGTGCGGAAATAGGCCTCCGCCTTCATCGGAAACACCTGGACCTGGAGACCGCCGGCCTCGCCTTGGCCGGTCACCTGTTCCTCCACGGAATAGCCGTCGCCCAAGGGCATCGCGACGAACTGCCGGATGATGCCCTTGCGCACCGCAAAGCCGTCGAGCCATGGCTGCTCTGGCAAGACCAGGTAATTCTGGGGCGCGGCCTGCAGGCCGTTGTTCCACGCTTCACCGGTGACCGCATTGATCTTGCCGGCGGCGGTCTTCACCGCGAAAGGGTAGTGCCCATCGAAATTCAGCCACAACGCCTCGCTTTGATACATGGGCATCAGCACACCCCCGCGCTTGAGCCAGGGCTCCGGAATCGTCTCGGAAAAGTCATCGACCTGCCGGAGCGGGAAGCGCCCGAGACCGGCCGGGAGTGGATAAATGCTGCCATCATCCGGAATGCGCAGCGTGCGCTGAAACGCCAATCCCATGGCCGCGATCGTCCCGCCGCACCCCGGGCGCATCAGGCGCGTGGCCTGCGACCGAATCGCCGTTTCGATTTGCGCTGGCGTTGCCTCGAGCAGTTTTCGCTCGGCGGCCTCCCGCCAGCCCGCCAGGGCCCTTTGATGGCCCCAGCGGGACTTAAGCTCTGCAACAGCGTGGCTGCGATCTTCCGCGATCATGCGGGGCAGGACGATTTGAATGTGCTCCTCAACGAGGCGGGCCAAGTCCGCGCCGATTTCGGGAAAAGTGAAGCTAAGCCTGTCGGACTGAAGTGTGATCATGGTTGTGCCAGTCTGCTTTTGGTTGGGGGTAAACTCTCACCACTCGCCGTCCCGCACCTGGCGGGCGATCTCTGAAACTTGCCCCGCCGGCATTCCCCGAATCGCCCGCAGCAATTCGGCGACGACCGTGGGCCGCTCGCGAATGATGTCCAAAAGCTCGGTCGAGACCTTTCCGGCGATCGCGAGCAGCGTGTCGGGATCTTCTCCGAGCTCGTGCGCGATCCGGCGAATGGTCTTTTCGCCCGGCGGCGGCTGCTCCCCGCGCTCAATCTTGCTGAGATAGGACGGTTCGATGCCGATTCTTTCAGCGACCTGCCGCAGAGAGAACGCGCGATCCGAGCCCGCCTTGGCAAGGCGCCGCTCGCGGAGGGTTTCACCGAAGGAGGGGCTTGGGGACATAGGTCGTGTAGTGGTTACTACACACTGCCTGAGGGTAACGCAACTGCTTTTCGCAGGCGGCCCTCGTTTGGCGATTTCTCGCCGGCTGTCGACAGGCGCCCTGCCGGGTCCGCGTTCGGCGTTTCCGCCGATACTTTATGATGTGAATAATTGAGTCGCTCCTGCGGTCAAATATCCATCGCCGCCTGCATCTTGGGTGCCGCCCGGCGAACTTTAAGAAACCCTAAACCGTAATGACATTCCTTAACAAAACCGCACTCGCCCTCCTGGCCGCTGCCGGCTTGATGGGGCTCACCAGCGCACCGGCCGAGGCGCGCGACCGGCATCATCGCTCCTACGGGCGGCATCACCACGGCTACTCGCGCAGCTACAGCCACTACCCCCGCTACTCGCGGAGCTACAGCTACTATCCCCGGTATTCGTACCGGCGCTCCTACCGGTACCCGAGCTATTACCGCACATCGTACCGCCGTCCCGTGGTGGTGTACTCCGATTACGGATACTATGACAACTATCCGTACTACAGCAGCTACTACCGTCCGAGCATCGGATTCAGCATCGGCTTCGGAGGCCATCGCTACTCCCGGTGCCGCTAACCGGCTTTGCCGGATGGGCGTCGCGATTGAGGGCGAACCCGGATGCTTTTGAGCTGAAGAAAAGATTGCCAATCGTGCCGGGCGCGGTTACATCCGCTGCCCGTGTCCACGGCCCGCCTTTCCTTTTTTCTGCCCGCGTGCATCCTGCTTGCCCTCTCGGGCGGCCTCACCCCCACGCACGGCGCTATTGAAGCGGTGGTGAGTGTGGCCGACCAAAGAATGGTGGTGCTCCGCGATGGTGGAATGATCGCCCGCTATCCGGTTTCCACCTCGAAATTCGGCATGGGAGACACCCATCGCAGCTACCGGACGCCCTTGGGCCGGCTGCGGGTGTGCGATAAGATCGGCGATGGCGCCCCCGCCGGCGCGGTAATGAAACACCGCCAAGTCACCCGGGAAGTGCTGCCGGTCAATGCGCCCGGCCGTGATCCCATCGTCACGCGCATCCTGTGGCTCGATGGCTGCGAGAGCCAGAACTCGAACGCCCGCGAGCGCAGCATCTACATCCACGGCACCCCCGAGGAAAACCGGATCGGCAAGCCGGTCAGTTGGGGATGCATCCGGATGCGTTCGCAGGACGTGATCGCGCTGTACGAAGAACTGCCCGTCGGCGCCTCCGTGACCGTGGTCGCTGACAAGCTTCCCCGGTATCCCAAATATACCCCGCCCGCCGTGACGCCGGCGCCGGAGATTATCATCGTCAAGAAGGACAAGGAGAAAGAGACGCCGGGTCTGGCGCCGATCGCCGCGACCACGCCCAAGATTGCCTCCGTGCGCGCGGCCGCATTTGAGCCGGCGACGAAGCCCTCTTCGCCGGCGATGGAGCGAGCGATCGCCACCGGAGTGGAGCGTGCCGTGGCCCACGTCCCGCCGAAGCCCGCCCCCGTCCTGGGCGTCATCAAATCGATGCCGCAGTTTGCCTCGAGCGTTCCCCGGAGCGGCCCCCGGACCGATCTCGTGCAGGCGATGCGCAGCAGCATCCTCCTCTCGGGAACCGAAGACACCTCGGCGAACTCCGAGATCCCGCGGCTGGACCGATAGCCGGGAGGGGAGCGGCAGACTTGCCTGCCGCGGGAAAAACTGCGATGCTCCGGGTTCTTTCCCTCCTCGTTTTACTCAGTTTTGCCGGGCACGCAGCAGCCGAGCCGCGCGGTGGGCAGCCTCGGATGAGCTGGCTCGACAACGGCGTCGTCCGCCTGGGCATCGATCTGAATCTTGGCGGCGCGATCACGCACCTCTCGAAATCGGGCGAGGCGCCCAACATCATCAATTCATGGGATTGGGGACGCCAGGTGCAGATGTCGTTCTACAGCGGGCCGATTCCGTTTTTCTTCGGCGAGAAGCGTCCGGCTCCCCAGTGGGCGGGGCTCGGCTGGAACCCGATCCAAGCCGGCGATCATTTTGGCAACCGGGCCCAAGTGCTGGCGCAGACAAACGATGGAAAGAAGCTGTACGTGAAGTGCCGGCCGATGCAGTGGCCGATGGATAACGTGCCCGGCGACTGCACCTTCGAGAGCTGGCTCCAGCTGCGCGGCTCCACCGTGTCGGTGCGCGGCCGGCTCTCCAATACGCGCGCTGATCGATCGATGTACACAGCTCGTGCGCAGGAGCTTCCAGCCGTTTATACGAATGGTGCGTATCACCGGATATTCACCTATGGCGGCCCGCATCCATTTCAAAATGAGCCGTTGCGGCAGGTCGAGAGCAAGGGTCCTCCCGAGTGGTCGGCCTGGCTCTCCACCGAAAACTGGTCTGCGCTGGTGGACGATTCCGGCTGGGGGCTTGGGGTTTGGAATCCGGGCACCGTGCGCTTCGCCGGCGGCTTCGCCGGGGTGTCGGGCACTGGGGGACCGAAGGACGATCCCTGCGGGTACCTCGCTCCCAATTCCGTCGAAATCCTCGATCACGATATCGTCTATGATTTTCGCTATGAGCTGACGCTCGGCACCCTCGAGGAGATCCGCGCGGAGGTGTATCGGCACGGCACGGCGCCCAATCTTGCGCGCTGGGAATTCCGCGCGAACCGGCAGGGCTGGCACTACCAAAACGCCGCGGATGGCGGCTGGCCTATCCAGGGCGAGCTCGCCGTGCGCTGGGAGAAAGCCGATCCGCAAATCGTGAGCCCATGGTTCTTCGCTCAGAAAGCCAGGTCGGTGGTGATCGAAGCCGCCGCCTCTCAGGGCCTGCACGGCCAGCTCTTCTGGGCGACCGTCGCCGAGCCTGGCTTTAGCGAGACGCGCTCGTTGCGATGGGCGATGCAAGGGGATGGCGCCATGCGAGAATGCCGCGTGCCGCTGCCGAACGTGGAGGCGTTGGTGCAACTGCGCATTGACCCGGAAAACGGCGGGGCAGGGGAGCTGAAACTCCGCTCGGTGCGCGTCGAGTGAGCGCGGCTAGACCGTTCCGTTTTTCGGCACGACGACGTTTAGCTTGCTCGAAACGATCCGAAAGGTGACCGGCAGCTCCGTCGCGAGCTCGCCATCGACTTCCACCGGCACCTCTTCCTCGCTATACACGCGGAGCTTGCGCGCCTGAAACGAGACGACATCCGGCAGGGTGGTGTGGCTGCCCATCAGCACATTGCCGAAATAGCGCGCGATATCGAGGTGGCCCATTTTTTGGAAAACCAGCACGTCGAGCAGGCCGTCGTCGATCCGCGCGTCGCGAAAGAACTGGATCCGGCCGCCGTAGAAACGCCCGTTGCCGATCAGGACGAACGAGCCTTCCACCGTTTTGCCATCGGCTTCCACGAAGAGCCGCGGCGGCTTGCGCGCCGCCACCTGCGCGGCGGAGACCAGGTACGAGATGGGGCCGAGGCTGCGCTTCATGTCCCACGTCGTCTCCTTCACGACTTGCGCATCGAGCCCGACGCCGGCGAGCTGGACGAAGTATTGCCGGTTGGCGCAGGCGAGATCGATCTTCCGGGTTTCGCCTTGGAGGATGACTTTCCACGCCTCGCGCAGCCGAGTGGGCAGGCCGAGCTCCGCCGCGAAGACATTCATCGTGCCGACCGGCAGAATGCCGAGCGCCACGTCCGACCGGGCGAGTCCGTTGACCACTTCGTTGATCGTCCCATCGCCACCCGCCGCAACCACGATGCGATAGCCCTCGCGCGCCGCGTTCGCCGCCAGCTTCCGCGCTTCCCCGGGCTCCGTGGTGATCGCGAGCGTGGCATGCCCCGGCAGCTCGCCGATCGATTTCCACTGGCTGCCGGCGCGCGTGCTGTGCGCGGCTGGATTGAGGATCACCAGAATTTCGCTCATCGAAAGGACGGGGACCCTCCACCAATCCTACGAACCGCACAAATAGAGAAAGCGAATTCCTTCAATCATACACGCCTTCGAGAAACCAGCATTGCTCCACTTGGTCGTGGTACACGCGGCAGAGGAGGCCGTCGCTGAGCTCGAGGTCCCATTCCAGCCGGCTCCAGCCGCGCTCGTCCCACCATTCGCCGGAGATTTGGATGGGGCCGCTGGCGCTGACCGCTCGACCGCGCAGGGCGGGAGTTTGCAGCGCGATCGGCTGCTGCCGCGCATCGAGCTCCACCCTGGCCGCGAGCGGCGGACGGAAGCGGCGGAGGGTGAGGAGCGTGGAAGGCGCGGGAGCCGCGCGTGCGGGCTGCGGGGGGCGCGGGCGTTTGCTCTTTTTCGCGCCGGTGGCGTTTTCCCCGGCCATCTCGCACAGGCGAAAGGAATCGGGGCGGTGCGTATCTTCCAGCACCGGAAAACCGACGCGGTCATTGCCCAGCAAAGCGGCGAGGCGCGCGAGCGTCTCGAAGAATTGATTCGGATCGCGCAAGGCGCTTTCGAACAGGCCAAACTGCTGGCGCGAAGGCCGGCACGGCTCGGCCGAGAGCGCGAGGCTGATGATGGGCTCCTCCGCGGTAAACCGCTCCAGGTGCGTGTGCAGCGCGCGAAAGAGCACTTCCACCCGCGCGGTCGGCGCGGGGATTTTGAAGGTGCGCTCGTACGCCGGGCGGTGATCGAACCCGAGCCGCAGCGTGAGCTTCGCGGCCACGAGATAGGTGGCCTCCAGCCGCACTAGGATTTGCTCGAGCAGGCGCCGCAGCATGAACAGGAGCGGCTCCAGCGTCTCGATCTCGTGCTCGAATTCCACCGCCTCCTCGTAGCTCTGCGCCGGCGGCCGGCAGCGCAGCGGGCGCTCCACGGCGCCGGTGGCTTGCGCGAAAAGCGGCAGCACCTCAGGGCCGAGCCGCTCCGCCAGCGCTTCGCGCCCGAGCGCCACGAACCCGCGCAGGTCGCCCACGCCCCAGCGGCCGAGGATTTCGCGCATGGGCGCGGGAAAGGGGAGCGCCTCCAGCGGCAGATCGTGCAGCTCGGCGGCATCGCGCACATGCCGCCAGCCGGTGGCGCTTTGGGCGGCGAGCAAGGCCAGGCCGGGATTCGCCGCAAAGCCCACGCGGCCCGCGAGCTGCAGCCGTTCCAGCCGGGTGAGGAGCGAGCGCGCCAGCTCTTCCGGGCGAAGCTCGCGCGCGGTTTTCAGCTCCAGCGTGCAGATGCCCGGCGCGGTTTCCTCCACGTACGGCGAGAACGCGCCCGCGCAATCGAGCAGCGCTGCGCGGGCCGAGCGCTCCGCCGCCTCGGAGCGCATCCGAATTTCCAGCGTGGCACAGCGCGCCTGCCCCTGGCTGGGGGTCATGCCCGGCGCCACGCCGGCTGCGCGCGCCGCCTCGGTGCACTGCGAGATGCGGGCGCGCGCGGCTTTCTCCGGCAGCAGGGCGCTCGGCCGCGCGCGCTGCCCCGGCGCGTGACGCAGCAGCGCCTGCAGTTCGAAATCCGGGATATAGAGCGCGCAAAACATCGCCGTGAACTTTTACGCGGTGGCGAGCAACGCGGGCGCCTCTCCTTCTCTCTCCACCTGCCGCTGCCGGGCCACGTGCAGCGTGAGCCGGTCCCACAGCGCCGCGGGATCTTCCTCCAGCGCGGGCAGGCTGAAGCGCGTCTGCAGGAGCAGCCGCACATCCGCGCACGGCACCAGCGCAAACGGGGTCAGCGCCAGAAAAGCGATCGCCGTCGGCTCGATCATCCGCTGGAGCCGGTACCAGGTGGGCCCGGTGATCCGCCGCAGCTCCGCCGCCGGATTCCCATGAAGATCGAGGCAGACCAGCGGCAGGTTCCCATCGCGCAGCAGCAAATCGGCGCTCTGGATCGCCTCCGCGGCATGATGGCACCGCAGCCAAAGCAGCCGCGCCAAAGCGGGCCCGAGACTTTGCGGATCGAACGCATCGCACCCATCGATCAGCCCCGCCCACAGCCCGGACGTCGCCGCTCCCGCCAAGACCCCGCGCAAGAGCGAAGAGGCCCCGGAAGAAGGCTGCTCCGCCACCAACTCCACGATCCCCCCTTTCCAAAGCCCACCGCCCAGCGCAGCATCCAGTGGCGCAATCCCCGTGGCCCACTGCGCCCCCCGCCGCACCGCCGCGGAAGGAAACTGCGCCGCCAACAGCTCCCGGAGCTGAATGATCTTGGCGTGCGGTTCTATGTTCATATGAACATATTAAAACTTCGACTCAAACGGGCAAGGAGAATCACCGAGAAAACGGGGAGGCTGCTCCAAAATAATTTATGTTATAAACATACAAACGATCATAACTCAATCTCCTATAGACATATCGCGTTTCCAAATGCAATGGATGGAGTGCTCCGCGGGGCCGGTCTCGCGCAAACCCGCTGGCCCGCGTAGGATTCACGAATGAAGCGACTGCGCATCTTGCGGTACCCCTTTCAGGACATCGGTCGCGCGGTGCTCCCGGCGCCCTTCCGTCCCGAGCCCGCTTCCTGGCCCAACGACCGCGTGACGGCCGCGTGGCTGGGCCACGCCACGGTGCTGATCAATTTCTGCGGCTTCACCATTCTCACCGATCCGGTGTTTTCCACGCGCATCGGCATCCGCCTCTGGCCATGGACGATGGGCCCGAAACGCTACATCCGCCCGGCGCTCACCGCGCGCGAGTTGCCGCCGATCGACCTGGTGCTGCTCTCCCACGCCCATATGGATCACATCGATCTCCCTTCGTTACGCCGGCTGCGACGCGGCCCCTCCGTGGTCACCGCGCGCGGCACGAAGGACCTGCTCCGCTGGACGCGTTTCCGCGAGATCACCGAGCTCGGCTGGGACGCCACGATGACCGTGCCGGCCCGCGACGGCGACGACCTCACGATCACTGCTCTAAAGCTGCGCCACTGGGGCGCGCGCTTTCCCTGGGAAACCCATCGCACCTACAATGCCTACCTGCTCGAGCGGGGCGGCTACCGGCTCTGCTTCACCGGCGACACCGCCCGCACGGACGCGCGGCTGCTCGGCCAGCGCGGCCCCATCGATCTCATGATCATCCCGATCAGCGCGTACCATCCGTGGATCACCAATCACTGCACCCCCGAGGAAGCCGTGGAGATGGCCGATGAAGCCGGCGCGCGCTACGTGATGCCGATCCACCACGAAACCTTCAAGCTGAGCTGGGAGCCGCTGGATGAGCCGATCCGCCGCTTCCGCGCGGCGCTCGCCGCAGAGCCGGAACGGGTGGCGCTGGGCGAAATCGGCGAGACGTTTCGCCTCCCACCGAAACCCGTGGCTTTTGCCGGAAAGGGCGACGCATGATCGTGGGCATGCGCCATCGCCGTCTCCTGCTCTTTCTCCATCTCTGCGTGCTCGCGCTGCCGCTGGCCGCCCGAGAACTGCGTGTCGAGCCCGGCGCCGGCTCCGCCGGGATTGCCGCCGCCATCAAAGAGATTAAGGCGGCCGGCGGCGGAACGCTGCTTTTCGCGCCGGGCGAATATCTCCTGCACGAGCCGATCGTCATCGAAAACGCCCACGGGCTCACCCTGCGCGGCGAACCGGGAGCTAACCTGCGGTTGCAGCATATGGCCTACGCCGAGCTGAGCGCGGCGGTGGAGGCGGGCGTCACAACTTTGCCTGCCCGGCGCGCGCAAGGTCTCCGCCGCGGGCAACTCTTGCGGATCATGGCGCCGGGCGCCGTGCATCCCTTCACCGGCAAACCGACGCCCCATTTCGACGTTCCCCTTGCCGAGATTCGCGGGGATACGCTGGTTCTGAAAAAGCCGCTCGCCTTCCCCGCGCCCGAGGGTACCCACGTGCTCTGGACCGATGAGCCGAACCTGATGGAAATCCGTGGTGAGAGCGTGGATGTCACCATCGAACAACTGGCGCTCGAAGGCGGGCTCATTCCCGGCGCGCCGGAGACGCCCACGCACAACACCCGCAGCGGCGTGTGGGTGACCGGCCATTACGATTATGAAAAAGGCCCGCTCGGGCCGAAGCCGCGCGGCATCACGGTGCGCGATTGCCGCCTCGCGCGCTTCAACGGCCGCGGCGTGGCTTTCTACTCGGTGGAGGAGGGCCTCGTCGAACGCTGCTCCTTCGAGCGCACCATGGACGAGGCCATCGACTTCGATCACTTTGCCAATCGCTGCATCGCGCGCGAAAACCTCATCCGCGGCTGCCGCATCGGCATTGAGCTCAACGACGCCAACGACTGCGTGATCGAGCGAAACCGCATCGAGGGCGGCTCCTCGGGAATCCGCATCTGGCGCTGGTGCAAAATGCCCGAATTGAACGTGCGCAATCGCGTGGCGGATAACCTGTTCGTCGGCATCCGCGGCGCGGCGATCGACTTCTTCGAAGGCACCGCGCAAAATCGCGCGGAGGGAAACCAAATCGTCGCGCCGGGCAAGGAGCTAAAGGATGTGGTGCGGGATAAGGGAGAAGGCAACGTGCTGGTGGAAAATACGGTGCGGGCCGAATAGACGAATGGAGCCCGCACTCCGCGGCGGCTTGCCTTTCCCGTCCCGGAAACGTAGGGTCGCCGCATGACGATCACGCTGCCCCCCGCGCTCGAGCGGTTGGTAAAAGAGAAGGTGGGCTCAGGCCTCTACGCGGACGAAACCGAGGTGGTATGCGAAGCGTTGCGGCGCGAGTTTGCGCAGGACACGGTGCAGGATTGGGTGCGCGCGCAAGCAGCGGCCGGCTTCGAACAGTTGGACGCGGGTGAATTCGAGACCAGCACTCGGGAAGACTTGCTGAGCCGGTTGGCGCAGCGGCGCGCGGGCTAGCATGCGCCTGCGGCTTTCCAAGCTGGCGCTGGAAGACATCACCCTCATGGGCGAGGAGCCCCGCCGGCCTGCGCCACGGCGCATTTGCGCAGGACTTCGATGAGATTTTCTCCGGCCGTCTCCGCGCGGTAGCGTGCCTCGAAGCAGCGGCGGGATGCGTTGCGCATCGCGTCGCGGGCCGCTAGATCCAGCGCTACCCAGCGCCGGAGCAAGTCCAGCGTACCTGCATAGGTATCCGGCTCCACCACGGCCGCGCCATCCGCGTGAATTTCCCGCCAGATGTTCACCTGATCGGAGATCAGCACCGGCACGCCGCAGGCTAGCGCCTCCACCACGGCGATGCCGAAGTTTTCCTGGTGCGACGGGAGCGCAAACGCCTCGCACGCTGCAAACGCGCCCCACTTCTGGTCGTCGCGCAGCAGGCCGGGAAAGCTCACGCTGTTTGGCGGGCAATGCGCTTCGGCCAGTTGCCGCAGGGCGCTCAGGTAAGCGTCATCGCTGCATGGGCCGGCCATCACGAGATGCCAATCGCCGGCGGGCGCCGCGCGCTGCCACTCACCGAAGGCGCGCAGCAGCAGGTCGCAGCCTTTCTTTTCGTGCAACCGCCCGAGGAAGAGGAGCACGCGCCGGCCGCGCGCTTGCGGCACCGACTCAAGAAATCGCTCGAGCTGGCGCTCCGGCTCGAGCGGTGGCTCGGGACAGCCGAGCGCGGCGATCTCCTCGTGGCAGCGGTACAGCGAAAAGCTGCCGCGGGCCTGGCGCTGCTCTTCCTCGCACGTGTAGAGCACCGCCCGCGCATCGCGCAGCACGCGGTATTCGGCCCACGGCCAGTAAAGCCATTTTTTCAGGTGTTTCAGCGGGTGCCGCCGCTTGAAGGTGGCGTCGAGCATGCCGTGCGGGAAAACGAAGTACGGCGTGCCGGTCCCGCGGAGCGCCCGCCGCGCGCCGAGGCCGGTGAATTGCCAGAGGCCGTTGACGATCACCGCGTCGAACTCGCGGGCGTGCGCGCGCAGCCACGGCACATAGCGCGGCGTGTAGCCGTACCCGAGCCGGGGCGGTCCGAGCGCGGTCGCGAGCGCGGGAAATTCCGCCACGCCCGGCGCGCCGGGAGCATCGAGCGAGACGGCCTGTACCTCGTGTCCCGCCGCCTGCTGCGCGAGCGCGAAGCCGCGCACTGCCTCGACCATCCCGCCATCGGCGGGATTCAGCGAGGGGAGTGCGTAGAGCAGACGCACGGTTTCAAGTCGCGAAGCTCAAGGCGTCGATCGGCGCGCGGGAGGTTTGCGCCTCGTGTTTGGCTTCCTCGCAATCGGCGTCGGTCATCAGCTTGGCGAGCTCGTGCATGCGCGTGTGCGGCTCCCAGCCGAGCTTCTCTTTCGCCTTCGAGTAATCGCCGATGAGCAGATCGACCTCGGCCGGGCGGAGAAATTTCGAATCGAACTTCACGTAATCGTGCCAGTCGAGATCGGCATGGCCAAAGGCCACATCCAGGAACTCGCCGATCGTGTGCGTCTCGTTTGTGGCGAGCACATAGTCGTCCGGCTGGTCCTGCTGGAGCATCATCCACATCCCTTCCACGTACTCCCTGGCGAAGCCCCAGTCGCGTTTTGAGTCGAGATTGCCGAGCGAGAGCGAAGTCTGCAGGCCCGCTTTGATGCGCCCCACCGCGCGCGTGATTTTGCGCGTCACGAAGTTTTCGCCCCGCCGCGGCGACTCGTGATTGAAGAGGATCCCGCTGCACGCGAAGAGCCCGTACGATTCGCGGTAATTCACCGTGAGGTAGTGGGCGAACGCCTTCGCGCACGCATAGGGTGAGCGCGGCCAAAAGGGCGTGGTCTCGCGCTGCGGCACCTCCAGCACCTTGCCAAACATCTCCGACGACGACGCCTGGTAAAAGCGCACCCGCTTGCGGATGCCGCTCTCCAGCACCGCCTCCAGGATGCGCCCCGCGCCGACGCCGGTGACATCCGCGGTGTACTCGGGAATATCGAAGCTCACCCGCACGTGGCTTTGCGCGGCGAGGTTGTAGATTTCGTCCGGGCGCAGGTCGTAGAGCAGTTTCACGAGCGCCACCGAATCCGAAAGGTCGCCGTAGTGCAGGTAGAGCCGCTTGTTTTCGCCGGCCTCGTAGCCGCGCAAGTGATCGATGCGGGTCCGGATCACCGTGGAATTGCGGCGCACGATCCCGTGCACCTCATACCCTTTCGTGAGCAGGAGCTCGGCCAGGTAGGAACCGTCCTGGCCGGTGATGCCGGTGATGAGCGCGCGTTTCATAGAGGAAAAAGAAGGGGCGAAAAACCCACGATGCTGGCGGGGTGAAGTATGGGTGACAATCCCTCTTTGCGCGCGCTGCATCGCTTGGAAGGTTGCACCCTGGCGGCGGGCGCGGGATGCTGCCGGTCTCCCCCTATGGAAATCTACGCCGACCCCGCCTACGCGATGGCCGACGGAGCAATTCCGCGTCATCGCGGATTACCTGCAGCTCGAGCCAACCTGCGCGAGCGCATGCTGCACCCGAAGCGCGCCATGGCCGTGACGCTGCCGATGCGGCGCGACGATGGGCGCATCGAAGCCTTCCACGGCTATCGCGTGCAGCATCATCTCGCGCTGGGGCCGACCAAGGGCGGCACGCGTTTTCATCCCGACGTGACGCTCGGCGAAGTCGCCGCGCTGGCCATGTGGATGAGCTGGAAATGCGCGCTCACCGGCCTGCCTTACGGCGGCGCGAAGGGCGGCGTCACCGTGGACCCGCGCGCGCTTTCGCATCCGCGAACTCGAAGCGCTCTCGCGCCGCTACATGCAGGAGATGATTCCCTTCGTCGGCCCGCACACGGACATCATGGGGCCGGACATGGGCACCGAACGAGCAGGTCATGGCGTGGTTCATGGACACCTATTCCGTGCACCAAGGGCTACGCCGTGCCGGAGATCGTCACGGGCAAACCGGTCGCCGTCGGCGGCACGCAGCGGCCGGCGCGAGGCGACCGGCCGCGGCGTCGTCTATCTCATCGAGCGCGCGCTCGAATGTGCTGAAGATGCAGCCGGACCAATGCACCGCGGTGGTGCAGGGCTTTGGCAATGTCGGCGCGGTGACGGCGCTCGGGCTCGCCTACAAGAGCGGGATGAAAGTCATCGGGATCAGCGATCCATACGGCGCGCTTCTATCGCGACGGACGGCATCGATGTCGCCGCGGCGGAGAACTACGCGCGCGAAGCACGGCAGCCTCGCCGGGTTTCACCGAGGCCGATCCGATCCCGCCGGACGATTTGCTCACGCTGCAGTGCGACGTGCTCGTGCCCGCCGCGCGTCGAGGCGGTGATCACCGAACACAATGCCGGCGCAGCTCCGCTGCCGCATCCTCGCCGAAGCGCGCCAACGGCCCGACCACCCCCGCCGCGGATCGCATCCTCGTTCGAGCGCTGGAACGAGATTTTCGTCATCCCCGACATCCTCTGCAACGCCGGCGGCGTGATCGTCTGCTACTTCGAATGGGTGCAGGGCTTGCAGGCATTTCTTCTGGAATGAGACGCGAAATCATGGACCGGCTCTTCCGCATTCTCGAACAGGCCTTCGCCGCCGTGATCAAGCGCGCGCGCGACTGCGAAGCATCCCGCACCGCATGGCCGCGATGGCCATCGGCGTCGAGCGCGTGCTCGCCGCGAAGAAAGCGCGGGGGCTGTTTCCGTAGCGGGCTTCGATTACTTGCCGGGCAGCGGCAGGATCAGCACCCACGCCGGTCCCTTCTCCGTTTCATACGTCTTGAGCGGCTGCAAAGCGCCACTCACAGCATCGAGCCGATAGGCCGCCAGTTGATGCGACCCCTGCCCGCCGACAAAGACGAACTTTCCCGCGGGATCGATTGCAAAGGACCGCGGCGTTTTCTCCGTCGGCGTGTGGCCGACTGCCGTGAGCTGTCCCGTGGCCTGATCGATGGAGAAGCCCGCGAGGCTGTCGTGCCCGCGGTTCGAGGCGTAGACGTACCGGCCGTCGGGCGTCACGTGAATATCCGCGCAGCTATTTTTTACCGCCGCGTCGGCGGGCAGCGTGGAGAGCGTTTGGCGCGGCGTGAGCGCGCCCTTCGCCGCGTCGTAATCGAGCGCGGTCACGCTGCTGCTCTTTTCGTTTACCACGTAGACGGTGTTGCGCTTCGGATGAAACGCGAAGTGCCGCGGGCCATCGACCGGCCGAAATGCAGCCTCCGGCGGATCGTTCGCCTCGAGCTTGCCCGACGTAGGATCGAAGCGGAATTGCAGCACTTTGTCCGCGCCGCAGAGCGGGGCAAAGACGAAGCGGTTCGCCGGATCGGCCTGGATGGAATGCGGGTTCCGGCCGGTGCCGACCTGCCAGGCGGAATCGGGGGCCACCGTCCCGTCTTCGCCGATGCGATGCACCGCCACCACATCGCCGCCGTAGTCCGCCGTGAGCAGGTTTCGCCCGGTGCGATCGATGAAGAGGTACGCCGCGTTCACATTGATCACGACCGGACTTCCGAACGGAATGAGCGCGCCGTCGGCCGCATTCACGTGCAGGGCTTGCACGCTCTTGTTTTGGCGGAGCGCGGCATAGACGATTTTGCCGTTGGGGCTGACCGCGAGCGGGCCGGGATTTCCAGGCAGCGCCGCCGTGCCGCGCGGCTCCAGCGCGCCGGAGGCGGGATCGAGGTGAAAGATGGAGATGGTCTGCGCGCCGCCGTTGGAGACGTAGAGTGCCAGGCGCTCGGCGGCGCGTGCCTCCGGCGAACCGAGGGCGAGGGCGAGGGAAAGCAGGAATGCGGAGATGGTTTTCATGAGGGAAAGTGCGCCGATCAGCGCAAAAGGGGATGAGCGTATCCTTGGCGGCGCTTTCCGCCGCGCAATCACAAATTCGATTCCCTCTGGCGCTTCGCGGGAGCCGGGCGATATTTCCTTTCCCTTTATGAAACCCGGCTGGTCTTACACGACGCTCGCCTCGGTCCTCGTGGCGTGCGACCCCGCGGCCGTGGTGCGCGCGGAAGATTTCGCCGCGGCCCGCGAGCGGATGATGGTCCAGCAAATCCAGTGGCGCGATCTCCGCGATCCACGGGTGCTCGAGGCCATGCGGGCGATCCCGCGCCACGAGCTTGTGCCGGCCGAGTTGCGCGGCTCCGCTTACGATGACCGTCCGCTCCCCATCGGCCATGGGCAGACCATCTCGCAGCCGTACATCGTCGCCTTCATGACGGAAAAGCTCGCGCCGCGCGCCACCGATCGCGTGCTCGAAATCGGCACCGGCTCCGGCTACCAGGCCGCCGTGCTCTCGCGGCTCGTCGCGGAAGTCTACAGCATCGAAATCGTGGCGCCCCTGGCCGCGCGCGCCGAGGCGGACTTGAAGCGCCTGGACATCAAGAACGTGCACGTGAAAGCCGGCGATGGGTACCGCGGCTGGCCCGAGCACGCGCCCTTCGATGCGATCATCGTCACCTGCGCGCCGGACCACATCCCCACGCCCCTCGCCGAGCAGCTCAAGGACGGCGGCCGCATGATCATTCCCGTGGGCGAGCAAGGCGTGCAGGAGCTTTACCTGCTCGAAAAGAAAGCCGGGAAAATCGAGCGGCGCGCCGTGCTGCCGGTGCGGTTCGTCCCGATGACGGGCGCGGCGGAGGGGCGGTAGCGCGCCACAAGCGCCTTCCCGATTGCCTCCAGCATGCGGGCTTCGGCTCCGGGCGCGACCCAGCACCAGTCGCCGAGGTTGGTGTCTTTTTCCTGAACGTAGCTTTCCGTGGGGATGTAGCCGGTGGCGCCATCGCCGTAGCCAGCGACGCAGACGAAGCTTTCCGGGCGCAGCTTTTGCGCGGCGAATTGGTACTCCACGTAGCTCTCGCCGGGGAGGAGCAGGATTTGCGCGGCGCCGAAATCGATGGCGGGCACGGCGAGCGGTTTGCCGGCGGCGAGACGGTGTCGCCAGCTCAGGCCCATCGCGGCGAGGCACTGCTGGAACGGCTTCACGCCGGGCGCGAGGCGGCCCTCCATTTCGGGAATGGTGAAGCCGGCGCTTTGGCGTGGCTCGAGATGGAGCGGCACGCTGTGGAAGGCGAACGGTGCGGCGGGCTTCTTGACGGTGCTGCTCCAAGCGTTCGCCATGGCGTCGCGCAGGCGGCCGGCAAGGACGGCGCGATTCTCCGCGGCGCCGTTGTTGTACTTGCCGGCGGTGACATTCCCGCTGCAGCCGGAGACGTAGATTTGCATCGTGCCCGGGGCTTCGGTTTGGCGCTGGCGCCGCGCGAGGCCGGGAAAATCGGCGGAGACATCGCCTTGGCCATAAAAGCTCATCGGATGCACGGCGTAGAAACTGAGCGCCGCGACCGGTTGCTCGTTGCTCCAGAAACTGAGCGTCTTCAGCCAGGGGTCGATGCCGCCTTCGTCCGCCGCGGCGGCGAGCGGGTTCTTCGTCGCGCTTGTGCGATCGAAGCGCAGCAGGCCATCGGGAGTAAAGTAGCGGCGGAGCGACGCGATCTTCTCCACCTTGGCCTGCCCGGTCCCGATTTGCGTGAGCGGGCGCTTCTTTTCGAGCGATTCGCGGACGGCGCGGGCCACGCCTTGCACCGCGCGCTCGTGGAATTCGAGATCGCAGACCGTTCCTTCCAAGCCGCGCGCGCGCAGCAGGCGCTCGGCCTCGAGATCGGCGACCGGCGCATCGTGCTGGTGCACCGTGGAGATCATCACGCGCTCGGGTTTCGTGCCGGCGGCTTCGGCCAGGACGGTCTGCCAGCGCGCATAGGCCTCGTTGCGGATCTCACACCAATCGACCGAGACGAAGACGACGGGTTCTTCTTTCCCGAGCAGGACGATGCCGCGCGCCTCCAGCGGATCGGCGACGGTTTTCGAAAGCCACGCGCCGCCCATCATCCCGTGGCCCATCGGCACGGTGACGTCGGCGGTGAAGGCGGCGACGTGCTGCTGGGCGAGAGCAGAGGTGCAGGTGAGGAGCGCGAGGGCGAATGCGGCAGGCAGGCGGGTCATGAAGTGGGGCGGGGTTCGCCGAGGCCGCGGGTGCTATCCACCATGAGCGCCGCGGCGCCGCACATGAGAAACCCACCGGCGCAGAGCCAAAAGACCGCGCGCCAATCGGGCCAGAAGAGCGATTGCATCAGCACCAGCGGGATGAGCTTGGCCACGGCCGCCGCGCCGAGGTTTCCCCACATGTTGCTCCAGGCGATCGTCGCGCCGACGAAGCGCCGGCCGATATCCTGCCCCATCGACCACACTGCCGGCACCATGCTGTCCGTGGCGAAAGCGACGAGGCCGCAGAGTACGCCGACCGCCAGCGGGGAAGGCATGAGCGGGCAGAGCAGGTAGGCGCCGGCGGCGACGACACTCCCGATGAGGAAGGGCAGCCGCCGCCCCCAAGTGCGGCCAAACCAGCGCGTGAGCGCATCGCACCACCAGCCGCCGAAGAGCATCCCGGCCGCGCCGCAGGCGAGCGCCGCGGAGGCGTAGCCGCTGGCGGAAACTTTATCGACCGCGTGAACCTGGTGCAGGTACTCGGGCAGCCACGTGACGAGGAAGGCCCAGCCAAGGTTCATCCCGAGGCCGGCGACACTGAGCCACCAAAGCCCGGAGTGCGTGAGCAGCGATTTCCACGGGAAGGGCTGGCGCTCGGCCGGGGCGGGCGCCGTCTCTCCGCGCACGAGGGCGCGCTCGGCAGCGTTCGTCCACGGATGCGCATCGGGCGTGTCGCGGAAGCCGATCCAACTCGCCGCCGCGAGCAGCAATCCGCCCGCGCCGTAAATCCATAGCACCGGCCGCCACGAGCCAAGCTGGACGATGAGCCAGGCGGTGAGCCAAAGCGCGACCACGCCGCCGAGGCGACCGCCGAAGGTCACAAAGCCATTCGCGCGCGCCCGCTGCGTGAGGGGGAACCAATCTTTCACCAAACGCGCGCTGGCCGGGTAAGCGCCGGCTTCCGCCAAGCCGCACGCAAGCCGGACGGCGAGCAGGATCGCGAGCCCGGTCGCAAAGCCGGTGGCCGCGGTGCAGATCGACCAGAGGACAATGTAGGTGACGAGCATCCGCCGCGGGCCAAAGCGGTCCGCCATCCAACCGGCGGGGAGCTGGCCCAGCGCATACGCGAAAAAGAACGACATCTGCACGTCGCCCACGTGCTGCGGGCTCAGTTGGAGCTCGTCCTGAAACGACGTCGATTGCACCACGGCGCCCATGCACATGCGGTCCAGGTAGAGGAGGAAGGCATTGGCGGTGGCAACTGCGACGAGCGCGTAGCGCACGCGGGTGGGGGAGGAGGGGAGGGTCGGGTCGGGCGGCATCTCTTCCGAGCAACTCGATACAGGCGCGCGGTCGGCAAGCAAGCCATGCCTTGGCCAGCGCGCCGCCTTGCCGGAGAGCTAATCGAGCGAAGGCTCGCTGACGAACTCCGTCGCGAACCGCACCAGCTCCGCGGAATTCTCCACGCCCAGCTTGTCGCGCAGCCGCAGCCGATGGCTCTCGACCGTCTTGATGCTCAGCCGCAAAAGCTCGGCGATCGCGCGGCTGGAACGGCCTTCTCCCACGTGGCGCAGCACTTCCAGCTCACGATCGCTGAGCCGGGCCAGCGGGCTGTCGTCGCCGGTCTCCGCCGAGTGCACGCTGCGATAGATCAGCGTGTTTCCAAAGGCGGGGCTGACATAAATCTTTCCGGCCAGCACCTGGTCAAGCGCCTCGACAAACGCTTCGCCGGGGGCGCGCTTCATGATGTACCCGTGCGCGCCGGCCCGCAGCGCGCGCATGGCGTAGACTTTCTCGTCGTGCATGGAGAGGACCAGGATGCGCAAGTCCCGATGCTCCGTGCGCAGATGCTTGATGAGCTCCAAGCCATCGGCGCCCTCGAGCGAAAGATCCAGCACCACCGCGTCGGCCTCGGTCTCGCGCAGCGCGGAAAGCGTCTGCGGCGATGAGCCGGCCTGCCCCACCACCTCGAAGCGCGGCTCCGCATCCAGCCAGCCGACGACGGCGTGGCGAAACATCGGATGATCATCGACAACAAAAATCCGTTTCGGCGCGGTGGGCGCCGTCTCCGAGGCGCCGGGCGGGGGCGCCGAATGCTTCACGTGGGCCACGGCAGCTACGCAACGCCCGTATCACGGAGAATGCAACAGCGTAAATCAGCGCGCACCCACTTTCTGACCTCCGTCACATCCTGAAGGGGAGGCGCACCATGCAAAGCGGGCTCGCAAATGCTCCGGATCACCTCCCCACCCTCCCGAGCGAAAAGACTTTCATGCAGGTGGTCGTGGCTCGCCCCAGCGCGGTCTTGCATCGGCCAGGTAACTCGGAACTCGATGCTCGTGAGTCGTCAACATCCTTCGAGGGGCTCGCCGCAAAAGGTGCGATAATCCTTGAAGGCCACGACACGCGATGGCACAAAGGGACTTTCCTCAGTTTGTGGCAAACCATCTAGTTGAAGGTCAGGCGAAGTCAGTGCCTCCTGTTTGGGTATGGCACCCGAAGGTGCATGCCCATTTTCATGAAAAACTTTGCTATTTCCTGTTGGCCGTAAAGCCTTACGATAAGGAGGTCTTTGAGCCTGACCTCCGTGCGCTGCTTGACGTGTACGGAGTAAGCAGGGTTTGCCACTATGAGTTGCTTGGCAGTTTCGATGTGCTTCTGCGTGTATGGTTGGTCCAGGGTCTGCGCGGACAATTCGAGAGGGATGCTCAAAGTGGTATCCGCAACTGCCAGAACGTCCTCTCGTTCGAGGTGGACCGGCCTGTAATGCCATGGGGCTTCGAGAAAATTCCAGACCCTACGGAGGACGCGATTACCAGATATATAACGCCGGAGAATGTCCGGCGCATTCAGGAATCCGCCGTCGCCGCGGACGATCCGCTCCTTGTCTCGATCAAGACGGCCAACCTGCTCAGCGATGGAGAGGAGGTCGAACGAAAACTGGACCGCCCCGTCAAGGCATTCGTGGCCATCTCGGCTCCCCCAGATTTCTATGGCAACGTTGCACGGAGCGGCAAGTTCGTGAGTCAATTGAAGGAATACCTGAGCGAGGTTGATTCTTGGGCGCTCTATTCAGGAATTGGATTTGCCTGGGTTTTGATCAAAGTAGCCGTCCAGGATTTTTACGCGATCGGAAGGTTGGTTAGCAGGCTCCATCGTGATCACAGCCACGAAGGGATCAGCACGAGCACCTTTGTCGTTTCCGAGACAGAATGGCGCCAGGGTGAGGCAATCAGCGACCTCGCCTTGAGGGAATCCAGCGGGCCGAATCGAGAGGTTTACAAGGTGCTGCCCTCGCTCTATGAGGCAAAATTGAACGCTCAGGACATCGGCAAGTTTGAGGACGCCGTTCTGGAGGTCCGCCGCAAGGCGCAAGAGGGGCAAATCTCAACAACCGATGAGAACACCGCGATCCGGTTCCTCCATGCAGTGCTGGCGAGCGACCGGATGGCGGCATTTCAGTCGCTCTACGGCGTGCTCGGCACCACGGAGGAACTTTTGCGCGCCGACCTCAACGCCGCCGCCGGGCTTGTTTTTGGCGCGCCACGGACCCTAATCGAGCGGATAAAGGTTGTCGATGAGCGAGACCCGCCTTCCTCCCCCGAGACCAGATCGACCGCCAAATCGATCGAGACATTGACGCTGGGAGACGTTTTCAAGTCGTGGAGAATCCTTTTTGCCGAGGACAAGGAGTTCGGGATTCGGGTTGACGAATTCGGCCTCGATTTTTCTCCGCAGCGTGTCGGAAAAATTGCCCAAATGCGCAACCGGGTTATGCACTTTGGCGAGTTTGTGCCGCGCCGCGACTGGGAGGAGTGGCTGCAAAATCTCCTCGCACTTTTCCGACTCACGCCGATATTCCAAAGGCTGATCCCGGATTTCTTGGATTACTGGAAAATGAAACGGCGAGCCGCAGCGGAAATGACTGCTCCAATCTCTTAATGAAAAGCGAACTTTATATGCCGGGAGTTCCGGCGGGACAATCGTACGAGTCCGCGCCCGGAATCGATCGGAACTTTTTGCCGGTGGAGTCCTCGCGTTGCGCGACAGAGCCCGATCGTCTGGCTGAAGCCGTGCGGGCCCACCTGAACATCATGTTCAGGCCTCGCTTCTATAAGCTGTGGGTGGGGATGTTCGCCAGCGGTTCTCGGGGGGACCGCCTCGGAGTGCTGCGCGACCAGGATCTCAGGCATCTTCCCGGATGGAGCGACCAGGACGAGAATCAACTCCTCATAGTTTTCGCCGCGGCGTGCGGCTTGGGACTCCTCACTTACGAGCAGGGCTGGCGCTTCACCGGTTTGGACTGGAATCTAACGGACCAGGTTCGCAAAGAAGGCAAGACGATTGACGGAGTCACACATGCGGATGCGGTGGCGTGGTGGATGGATCCCGAAAAGCTTCGCCACCCGTTCATGGCGCGGGTCCAGGCAGCTTGGAAGACACTCCTGCAACCATTTGTTCCGCGGCTGCTTCGAAGGTGGAGCAGTGCGCCCTGCGGCTTTGAGCATCAGCACGCACATATCGGCGGCGCCGAGGCCGGCGTCGACCGGGAGCGGACGCTGGCGGCTTTGGCCGCGGCAGCGACGGTGGGGGCCATGCGGTATACCGGCCGCCGATGGGTGCCTGATATTTCCGCCGCGGCCTGGGCGCAAACGGAGTATGTCCAACCGGAGTTCGCGGTGCGAAGATGGCTGCCGGCGGTGTGATTCTGGTCTGGGGAGCGGCCGAGCGCGATTCCAAGCCACTCTTTCCGCGCCGCGTGGACGCTGATGGCTCGATCATTAGCGGCCCGAGCGCCGGCACGTTCCGGCGGCACGTGTGCGACTTTCTCAACCAAGCGTTCGCGGCTGATAATCTCAGCGCTCGCTTCTCAGAGCAGTGGGAGAATTACGGCCATCATCCTGCGAATCCCGGTTTTTACGAACCGTGGCAGATGAACAATGCCGCTCTCGTGGTGCTTATTATGCCTGCCGCGAGATCGGTAGGGGTTAATACCTGGGAGGTCGCACTCGCCTGCGAAACCGATGATCAATACCGGCCGATTCATCTCAACCGTGCCATCTTCGTTCTCCCGGAGTCGGTTTGGCAGTACTTGATTTCCTTTTTTCTAAGCCACCATGAGGACCCAGCCAAGTTCACGCCCGCCAATGAACCGGAGCTCGGAGCCGCGAACAGTTTTTTCGCGCGGTGGATCGCCCTGACCTGGATTCGAGAATTGCGCCGGCTCGGGCGATCCAAACCAAAGCACCCTCCATTCCCCGCCGTGGTTTATCCCGACTCCAAGTCATGGGATATGAGAAGCAAGGCGGGCAAAGGCGAGCGGGAGGCGTTCTTTCAAAACCTTCGAAACATGGCTGAGATGCGCATGTCTATTTAGCGGTCGAGAGTGATCGCCCGGAGTGGGAACGCTGCATTCCTGCGTAGCCGGAAGGGTGGATTGAACGGCCACGGGTCACGCCAGCACCGTCACCTGGTAGTGCTGCCCCTCCGGATCGTAGGCGGCCGCCGGCGCATCGAGATTGCGCAGGGGCACGGTGCCGAGGCCGCGCTGGTAGTAGGCGATGCGATCGGCGACGAAGCCGAAGTCATCCACGCCGGTGTCGCCGGCGATATTCACGTTGACCGCGATTTTGCCGAAGCGGGCGGCGGCGATGTTCGAATCGACGAAGCCGCTCAGCTCGGCGTTCGCGCCGCCGATGATCATGACGCTGGCGATGGTGCGCGCGTAATTGAAGTCCTGCAACGCGGTCGGGACGATGTTGGTACCGACGAGGAAATCGCTGGAGTTGATCGAGCCGAGGACCACCGAGCCGACGTTGCCGGCGACGCGTACGACCGAGTTCTTCAGCGAGCCGCCGACCACGAACGATTTCACCGCGGCGGTCGAGGTGGGGAGATCGGCGGAGATGTTCATGTCCGCCTCGAAATTTCCAGTCACTTTGAACGCGACGAGACCGGGCGCTTTCACGGTCTCCGTCGTGGCATTCACGTCGAGCCACTTGTTGGCGGTGAGCGAGGCGATGGTGAGATTCGACTCGAGCGCAAGGTCGTGCACGTTGCCGAGCTTCACGATGGGCTTCACCTTCGCCTTGATGGCGAGCTCCGAGGCGCCAATGCCGAGGAAGTGATCCCCATTGCCCACCGTATTGCCGAGGGTGATGTTCCTGGCGCCGCCAAAGGCGATCACCGAGTTGCTGAAATCCACGTTGCCGAGGGCGAGGTTGCCGATCGGCGTTCCCTGCTGCAGGCCGGAGAAGATGTTCACGAAGATCGGCCGGATGCCCGCGGGCGCGCCGACCGAGAAGCTCGATTTCAGATCGGTTCCCTCGAGGAGCACGTCCACGCCGCCACCGGTCGAGGGCCGGAGCGTGCCGAAGCCCTTGCCGGACATTTGCAGGCTTACCTCATCACCCGAGCCGAGCGTGTATTTCAGCACCGCATTGGTGCGGCTGATCGTGCCGAGCTGGGTATCTTCGAAAGTGACGGTGCCGAAGGTGTGCTGGAGGACGTGGTAGTTCCCCACGGCGGCGTTGTCGCCGCTGTTCAGCTCGACGATTTGCTGCGAGCCGTTCGGGCTCGTGACCAAGCCGATAATGCGGTAAAAGCCATCGGCGATTTCCAAGGTGGAGGGAATCTGGACCTGCGCATCGAAGACGACGGTCCGGCCCGGCACGATGTTGACGTTCGATTGCGCCACCTGGCCGATCAGGATGTCGCTCGAATCCAGCGTGTCGGTGACGTTGTCGGTGAGGTCATCGAACGACAGGAAGAAAGAGACGAGCACGTCGCCGAACGCGGTCTTGCCGGCGCTGTTGCCGACGGCCAGCTTCACCAGCCCGGTATCGCCCGGCACGATCAGCGCAGGCAAGTTGTCCGCGAGCTGGATGGTGGTGAGGTTGGGCGCCGCGGGGGCATCGACAAAGACGTGGGTGCCATCAGCGCGGGCGATGTTGTCGTCGGTAAAGAGCTCGGCAACGCTCCCATCCGGTGAGGTGACCTGCGCGAGGATCCGATAGTTGCCGGTCTCGAGATTGACGATGTCGGGGATCGAGAGATTCGTGCTCAGCGAAGCGGTCTTGCCGCTGGGGATATTGATCGTGGCGCCGGTGATCGAGCCGATCGGGACGTCGGTGGCATCGAGGATGCGGCCGGTGGGGTCGGCGCCGGCCGCCCGCGAGAGGAAAAACTTCACGTCCACGTTGCCGCTGGCCGTGGCGCCGCCGGTATTCACCAGCTTGACGCTGCCCAGGCCGGCATCGCCCGAGACCAGGTAGAGCGGGAGTTGGTCCACGCCGGCCTCGGCAACGAGGTTCGGCTTCACGGTCACCTGGAACTGCTGCTCCGGCAGGGAGATGATGTTCGTGGGGTCGGTCGCGTCGTTCACCTGCACCGTCACAGTCGCCACGCCGGTGGCGCCCGGCTTGTATTTGAGCGTGAGGGTATCGCCGATGATCGAGCCGGTCACCAGGTCGGTACTGCCGCCCATGCTATCGGTGATCTCGAATCCGTAAACGGCGTGCGGCACCGTGCTGTTCTTCGCCGGCAGCACCTTCGCGCTGGTGAATTGCACGACCTGGCTCGGCTTGGGCACCGGCGGCGGGGTGTTCGGGTTGAAATCGGGGTCGGAGACGTAGCCGTTATGGACCGGAGTGGGCGAGCCGGCCAAGCTGAGGGTGGAAAGCGAGGCGATCGCGTTTACGACATCCATGCCCTGCACCACTTTCCCGAAGACGGTGAAGCCGCCGTTCTGGTTATCGAGGTTGGCGGAGTTGTTGCCCAGATTGAAGAAGAACTCGCTGGTGGCGGAGTTCGGCCCGCCGCCGTCCTCGAAGCCGACCTTGGCCATGGCGACGGTGCCGACCGTGTTCGAGCGCTCGGGATCGTTCGGGTCGAACTCGTTGTGCACCTCTTCGCCCACGGGGATGTGCGCCCCCAGCTTGGTCGCCTCGAAGCCGCCGGTTTGCAGCACGAAGCCGGAGACCAGGCGGTGGAAGTACACGCCGTCGAAGTCGCCGCGGTCGTTCAGGTTATTGACGTAGCCGAGGAAGTTTTGGACCGTCAGCGGCGCCTTCTCGTCAAAGAGCTCGAGGATGAGTTTCCCGGCCTGAAGGCCCGGGGTGACCGTGTCCGTATCGAAATTCGTGGTGAACTCGACGTGCGTGCGGTAGCCCGCCGCAGGGTCGGGATCGACCAGCGCCCCCAAATCGATCGTCAGACCCGTCTTGCCGATCCCGGCCACCACATCCAGGAGGGGATGCTGAATGGAGAGATTGGCCGGGGCGATCCTGGCTTCAAGGGCTTCGAAACTGGAGGAGAGGGAACGGGCCATAGGGGACTGCAAAGTCGGCCAAGATCGGACAGCACTGGCGGGTTGTCAAAAGTTTATCACGGGAAAACGAGCGCCGCGGCTGAAAGTTGATACAGAGTTTATCTGAGAGTGTGGGTCAGTACCCAATCCACAATCGGCGCCGGGTCCTTCAGACTATGCGGGTGATGATCCACCCCGGGCTTGAGAATCACTTTGATCTCGCCGCCCAGCTTCTCGTACCGCTCCTTCACTACGAGGGAGTTCTCCGTGTAGGGCACCACTTTGTCGGCCTCGCCGCACACGTGGAGCAGCGGGACCTTGTGCTCGGCCAGCGGCGCGAGGTTATCGATGGGATTGCCCTTGAAGGCGAGCGCCTCTTCGTCGGTGGCAAAGCCGTAGGCCTTCTTGAGCCGCTCCCAATCGGCTGCGGAACCTTTGCTTTTTGGCCAGGTCTTGAAATCGCAAACGGGGGCGTCGGCGTAAATCGCCCCGACCTGCGCCGGACGCCGGGCGGCCCAGTTGAAGGCAAACAGTCCGCCGCGGCTGAAGCCTTCCAGCACGGGCCTCGGTGAAAGGCCGTACTCTCGCGTGAGGTGCTCGTAGAAGCGGTCCATATGATCCAGGGCGATCGGCGCGCCATACATGTTCTGCACGTTCAGGTAGGCGACGTGAAAACCGTGACCGAGCAGCGCGATGTCCGCCTGCGGCTCATGACCGAAAAATTCGGTGCGCCAAATCCACGGCTTGCCCGTCGCGGCGGTTTTCGGGAGCACCAGCAGGCCATCGCGGCCATCCACCTGGAAATCGAGCCGCTCGAAGCCCTGCCACGCCGAGCGCTTCGGCTCGGCGGCCGGCAGGGACGGGCCGACGATGAGCGCGAGAAGGAGGGCGAGCAGCGTGCGGAGTTTGAGGGGGGGAATTTCGGAAATAATGGAACGAGATGCGGAAGGCATGGCGGGAAGGGGATTTCGGAAATTTAGAAAAGAAAGGCGCGGGTGGGTTTTCGGACAGCTGGGAAGAGATGCAGGGTTTTTCGACGTTAGAGGGGGGATTTGGAGGTTTTTCGCGGGTCAGTTTTCGGACAGATGAGACGAGAGGCAGGGATGGGCGGCGCCAAAAAGGGATTTCGGAAATTTTGGAAAACGACGCTGAGGTTCTTGGCGAAAGCGCATAGTGGATGAATATTGAAGAATAATGGAAAGAATGGCCACGCGACCCAAGATGGGTTCGACGTGCTCGCGGCGGATCGATGCCTCGCAGCAGAACCGTAAGAGCCGTGGCGCGGCGTTCGGAACGCACTAGCTGCAGACTATCAGACTGCGAGCACTTTCCCAATCTCGATCGAGCACTTTTTTGTATATCTTTTTTCGCCGTTGGGACGGTTGGGGGAGCATGGAGGGAGCGAAGCAATTCTTCGAGAAGGGGCCTTTTCGGGACGGCGAAGCGCGACGAGCCCCGCCCGCAGAACACCCCCTCCGCGCGAAACGGAGTTTCGCCCGTCAGTGCGTGACGAAACGGAGTTTCGTCACGAGAGGGGACGGGGGCTTTTCGGGACGGTGAAGCGGGGACGAGCCCCGCCCGCAGAAACACCCCCTCCGCGCGAAACGGAGTTTCGCCCGTCAGTGCGTGACGAAACGGAGTTTCGTCACGAGAGGGGAAGGGGCCTTTTCGGGACGGTGAAGCGGGACGAGCCCCGCCCGCAGAACACCCCCTCCGCGCGAAACGGAGTTTCGCCCGTCAGCGCGTGACGAAACGGAGTTTCGTCACGAGAAGAGAGGATTGGGGGGGGCTTTCGGCCAAGACTCCACTGGAAAAATCACGAGTCTGTGGCTTATTGCCGCCCCCATGTTTTCCCGTTTCACTCGTTTCCTCGTGACTTGTGCCGCCGTTGGCGGGGCGGCGGCGCTGCACGCGGAAGATTTCCAGGGCTCTACGCACACGCTGCCGTATGAGGAGGAGGTGATTCGTTACAGCGCGCAGACGCCGAATGACGCGGTGGCTCAGCTTCAGCAGCGCCTGGAGGGCGGAGAGCTGAAGCTGAAGTGGGATGAGAAGTTCGGCTATTTGCCGGGCATTCTCGAGGCGCTGAAGGTGCCGGCTTCCTCGCAGTCGCTCGTTTTTTCCAAGACCTCGCTGCAGCGCCATGACATCTCGCCGGCCAATCCGCGGGCGCTTTATTTTAGCGACGATGTTTACGTGGGCTACATCCCGGGGGCGCCGGTGATGGAAATCTCGGCGGTGGATCCGAAGCTCGGCGGCGTGTTTTACACGCTGGAGCAGGAGAGGGTGCGCAAACCGAAGCTGGTGCGCGGCAATGACTGTCTTCGCTGCCATGGCGCCGGGCGCAGCATGGGGGTGCCGGGCCACATCCTGCGCTCGATCGGCACCGATGAAACGGGCGAGCTGGATACCCGTTCGGAGAGCGACCCGATCAATCACTGCACGCCGCTCGCCGACCGCTGGGGCGGCTGGTACGTGACCGGCACGCACGGCGGGCAGGAGCACCGGGGCAATTTGATTGGGGCGAAGGCGCTCGAGCGGCAGCTTACGGAGCCGAATTATCTGGGGAATCTCACGGAGCTGAGCCGGTTTTTCGATACGTCTAAGTATCCGCGCGCCGGGAGCGATATCACCGCGCTGATGGTGTTCGAGCACCAGGCGCACATGCACAATTACATCACGCGGCTCAACTTCGAGACGCGGCAGATGGTGGCGACGTACGGGCACATTCGCTATCTGAAGAGCCAGGTGAACGCGTTTCTGCGCTACTTGCTTTTTACGGAGGAAGCACCGCTCACGGCGCGCCTCGCGGGGGACCCGGCCTTCGTGCGCGATTTCGCGTCGGTCGGGCCGCGGGATTCGAAAGGGCGCTCGTTGCGGGACTTCGATCTCCAGCGACGGATCTTCAAGTATCCCTGCTCGTTTCTTATCTATTCGGAGGCGTTTGATAACCTGCCTGAGGTGATGCGCGAGCACCTGCTCCAGCGGCTGCACGCCATTCTCACGGGCGAAGATCCGGACCCGCAATTTGCTTCGATCAAAGTGGAGGATCGGGAAGCGATCCTTTCCATTCTGCGTGAGACCAAGCCAAGCCTGCCGAATTACTGGCGTAGCTAGGTGAGATAACTAGCCAGGTTTGTTCAACCCACTTCGGGGTTAATCCTCCGCCGCCCGCTCCAGCGCCGCCGGATCGATCTCGCCAAAGTACAGCCCCGTGACTTCGCTCCCCTGCGGATCGGAAATCTGCAGCTCGAGCGCCACCGCCTTCTCGGGGATCGACTGCCGTTCGTTGCTGCTGTTGTCGCTGCGCACCAGCCACTTGGTGTGGCACGTCCAGCGCGGGCCTTCGTGGTTTTGATAAGAGTTCAGGCTGCCGCCTGTCGTCTTGCCGTGTTCGTCGAGGAAGCGGCCGGAGAGTTGCGCGGAGGAGCCCCGCTTGCGGAACCACGCGGTGAGGAAGTAATTCTTCCCCGGCTCGAGCGGGATGGCTTTGGAGGTGATGCGGCTGCCGCCGTACCCTTGGTTGAGGAACTGGAACTCGATCGTTTTGCCCCCGGCCAGCGGGCCGCCGCTCCGCGGGATGAGCGAGCTGGGCGCGACGCCGGTCCAGCCGGGCACGGTCACCGTCGGGCTCGAGCTCAGGCCTAGCTTGGTTTCCGTGTTGAATCCCGGATTCGCCAGCAGGTTTGGTCCGCCGGGCACGAAGGCGGCCCGGCTGATCAGCCGCGTCTCCTTTTCACGTGCCACCGCGAGCACGAAGCCTTGCGCGAGCGGCTGCGGGCTCTCCCATGAGTCGCGCGATTTCGCGTGCTCGATCGTGGCGAGCCGGCGCATGGAGCTTTCGCTCGGCCCGTGAAAAAGCTCCAGCGTGTAGCGCCCATCGAGCATCGGAAGGCCTTCGCCCTCCACCGCAAACCGCGCTTCGTTGGAGCTCTCGCGCGAGCGCGGCCGCGAGGGTCCCAACTCCCAGCAGATCACCGGCGCCTTCACCAGATCGCCGGGCGGCATGGCCCACGCGGTGAGCGCCACGCTGCCCGCGCCGCCGCCGAGCACGGTCAGGCGGTTCTCCAGCAGGCGCAGCGTTTCCTTGTCCCCCGGGCTGCTCCGGTACTGCGGCATCGCCTTCATGATCGCCAGCATCTCGTCCGTCTCTGTCTTCAGCCCGAGCTTTGCCATCGACTCGAGCAGCTCGAACGATTGCTGGTCGTGCCCGAAGTAGCGCTGGCTGGGCGCCCCGAGCTTGAAGTTGCCAAACCACTCCTTGAGCAACGTGCGCGCCGTCTCCTGCTCGCCCATCTCCAGCGCGAAGAGCGCGACCTGCGGGCGCACCGAAGACCGCGCGAAATTGCCCTGCACGGCGTCCAGCGATTTCACCAGCCGCTGCATGATTTCCAAGGCCAGGGGGCGCGCCTCGGGCCATTCGCGGAACTCATGCGCCAGGGTAAAAAAAGCGTGGATGAGCTGCATGTACGCGCCATCTCGGCGCGCGCCGGCCGCGTCCGTGGCCGCGCGGAGCCGTTGCGCGAGGTCGGGCAGCCTGGCCGGATCGCGCCGTTGCGTCTCGATCATGAAATAGAGCAGCTTGTCCTGCTCCCTGTCCTGCCTGGCCGCGGCCTTCGCGCGCAAAACCTCCAGGGCCGCAGTCCCGCGAAAGGCGCGGAGCAAAGCGAGCGCCGGCATGTCCACGCGCCCATTGCCGGAAAAGCTCATGTTCGCCAATAGCCCGGCGCCCGGCTGCGCGCCCGAGCCGAGCAACGGGCGTTTTTTCTCCGCGGGAAAAAAGAACTGCTCCGCCTCGGCCAGCGCCCCCTGGTGGTCGCCTGTCTCAAGCAAGGCCGCGATGAGCGCGGGCAGCACGGAAAGCTCGTCGCCCGTGCGGCGTTCCCGGGCAAGCGCCAGCGCGGTGCGCCAGAGCGCGATCGCTTCCGCCGGTTTCCCCTCCTGCTGCAGCTCCGCGGCCACCTGGCCAAAGGTCTGCCCCAGCGGCGAGTGCCCGCCGTAGGAGAAGGAAATCGGCAGGGAGACTTTGCGCGCCGGCGTCTTTTGCAGGGCCGCGCCGACGCGCGCGAGCTGTTTCTGCTCTTTGAACGTCTGCAGGATCACCGAAAAATTCCCGTTCACCGCCGCTTCGGGATCTCTGGCCAGCACGCTTTCCCAAATGCGCATCGCCTCCTCCGTCTGGTTCGCGGCGCGCAGGATTTCCGCGAGCCGGAGCTGGAAAGCGGAGTCGTCCGGCTTCAGCTCCGCCAGCTTGCGGTAATAGGGGAGCGAGTCCTTGCCGCTGGCGTCCTCTTTTTCCGGGGCTTCCGCGAGCGCGAAGAGCGTGCGCAGCGAGTTGGGCGATTCGGCGAGCTGCTTCTGCAACTCGGCCCGGTAGGCGCCGATCTGTTTGAAGGTGCGCAGCGCCTCGATCGCCCGCCGTCGCGTGTACTCATCCTGCTGCGCCGCTGCGCTCAGCGGATCGCGCGCGAGGATGGCCCGCGCCAGCGCCACCGCCTCCTTCTCGTTTTTCGCGCGCACCTTTTCATCCAATTGCTCCTGCAGGCCGCGCCGGCCTCCGCCGCTGCCGCGGGCGTTCGGCCGCTTCTTCGAGAGGTCGCTCGCCTGCTCGCGCAAACCCAGCTCGCTCAGCACGCTCACCAGTTGGCTGTGGTCGTTCGCGTCCAGCGGCATCCGCGCCAGGCGTAGCGCGATTTCCTCCGCGCGCTCCTTGTCGTTCGCCGCCCGCGCCAGCGCGAGCATGCGGATTTCCTTGTCCAGGGCGAGCTCGCCGCTCGTGGCGGAGACCGCCTCCAGCGCGCGCATCGCTTCCGCCGGCTGGTTTGCCTCCGCGAGCATGCTCGCCACCATCATGCGCAAATCGTCGTCTTTTAGCTCGCGCGCCAGTTGCGCCACTTCGCCGATCGCCGCCCCGCGCTCGCCGTCCCACCATTGGAAACAGGCGCGCGCGAGCTGCGTATAGACGGATTGATCGTTGGGCAGGCTTTGAATGTGCTTGTTCAGCTCTTGCGTCATCGCCGCCATCGCGTCGGCGGCCTTCAGGTGCGCATAGGCCTGTTGCCATTGCTGCAGTTGCAACGCGCTGAAGTACCGGTTTTCATACGGAAACTGCTGCCCCTCGCGCCACGCCGCCCGGTACCCGCGCCGGGCGAAGCTGGAGAGCGCGCTCGCCGCCATCGGCAGCCGCTGCGGGTAGCTGGCCTTCAGCACCTCGGCGAGCACCCGCACTCCGCGCGCCGCGGTTTCCTTCTTTTTGAGCAGCCCTTCCGCGAGCGACATCTGGTACCAGGAAAGCTGCGGTCCATGCGTGGGGCCGGGCGGATTCTGCGTCCCCATGCGCCCGAGCATTTTTTCGGCAAGGTCGAAATTCTCATGCAGCAGGGCGAAGCCGAACATGAGCGCGAGCTGATCGCCTGGCGCCTGATCCGCCCCCGCGAAGACCCTCGCCTTCACCTTCTCCGCCTCCTCCAGGCGGCCCGCGCGCGCCAGCAAGGTGTAGTAGATGGTGTCGTTGATCAGCCGCTGGCGCGGTTCGCGGATGCGCGCATAGAACGTCTCGAGCAGCTCCAGCGCGCCCGGTTCGTTGGCTTCGCCTTCCTCCACCCCCCCGAAATTATGCAGCGTTTGGATGCAAAAGGAATCGATGTCCGCGTCGCCGGAAGGGTGCGCCGCTTCCTGGCGGATTTCGGAGAGCAAAGCTTCGCGGGCCTGGAGCATCGCGAAGACGGTGAGCCGCTCCTCGCGCGGCGAGGACTTCAGCTTTTGCTCCAGCTCACCGAGAAAGGCCACCCCGCCATCCTGCGGTGGCGCCAAGGCCCCGAGATAAATCAGCGCGGTATCGCGCGCTTCCTCCAGCGAGCCCAGCGCGGGCCGGGCGGTGCCGGAACCGAACCCGCCATGCATGGGAGTTCCCCAGTGCCGCCCGCGCGCGCCGCGCGCCGGCTGCGTGAAAATTGCCCCGAGCTTCTCCGCGGCTACGTGCGCGCGAAAGACGCGCGCCTGCAGCGCGGAGAGGGCGCCGGTCCAGGGGATGAAGGTCTGATGGACGTTGATGTACCTGATTCCCATGCCCGTCCGAATCTGCAGGGGGCTGGTGCTGGCCGAAGCCGGAGGCGCCGGCGCGGCGGCTTCCGGCGGCATCTCGAAAATCTCCCAAAGCAGGCGGCGGGCGGAGTCGATCTCGCCCATGCCCATTTGCAGCTCCGCGAGCGTGAGCCGCGTGCGCCAATCGTCCGGCCGCTGCTCCACTCCCGCGCGGATGAATTCCGTGAGTGCGGCGCCCGCGCCGGCGTTGCGGAATTCTATGAAGAGGTCGCGCCAGGGGAGGGGATCCTTCAGTACGCTCTCCCGGTTTGCATTTAGGATCGCCAGTGCCGCGTCGGTCTCGCCGTTCTCGAGCAGGGCGTCCGCCAGGTCGATCTGGTGCGCGTCGCTCGGCTCCGCCTCGGCGAGCAGCCGGGCGAAGCGCGCCCGCTCCATGGTATTCCCCTCCGCCTGCGCCAGCTTCATCAGTTGCCGGAGAAAATTGCCATCGCGCGCGCGCGCCCCGAGCGCCTTCGCCAGCTCTTCGCGGGCGTTGGCGAAATCCTGCATCTGCTGGAAAATCTCCGCGAGATAGAGCGCGTAGCGCCAGCCGCCCTCCTCCGCGCGCTGCCGCTGCCGAAAGCGCCCGATCAGCTCATCCAGCTTGCCCTGCTGCAGGTACGCCTCGGCCAGCAGGCGGGTGATGGCGAGCCGCGCTTTCGGATCGCTCTCCGCCTCGAACGCCGCATCGAAAGTCTGCCGCGCTTCGTCCGCGCGCCCGGCCTCGGCGAAGCTGCGGGCGAGCCGCAGCCGCAGATCGTTCGGGCGATCGGATAGCTTGATGGCGTCGCGCAGGCGCACCACGCCGGCCTCGAATTTCTGTGCGGCGAAATTCAGGTCGGCCGCGAGCAGGAACGAATCCGCCGCCGCCGGCGCGGCCTCGATCACGCGTTGCGCCGCCGCGAGCGCCTTGTCCCAGAGCCCTTCCTCCTGGTAGGCGCGGGCGATTTCCCGCAGCCATTCCACCTTCTGCTTCGGCTGCATCTGCTCCAGCCGTTGTAGCGCCGCCACCCGCGCCTCCAGGTTGCCTTTGCGCTTCTCGTAATCGACCTGCCGCCGCGCCAGTGCCACCGAATCGGGAAACCGCTGGCGCGCTTCCGCCAGCGCCGTCTCCGCGGTCTCGAGATCGCCATTCTGCAGCGTGATCCGCACCAGCAGCCGCATCTCCGCTTCGCTCAGCGGCGGCTGCTGGCCCAGGCGCGCCGCGAGCTGCTTGGCGGTTTCCTCCAGCCGATTCAGGGAGCGAAGCGCTTGCAGGTGCCCATCCTCCACCTGCTCGGTGGAATAGACGCTCGGCGCCGCGGCCAGCAGCCGGTCGAACATCGCCGCGGCCTCCTCCCAGCGATTCTCCTCGCTGTGCAAACGCCACTCCAGCGAGAGCAGCTCGAAGTTCCCCGGCTCGAGCGCCAGCCCTTTCCGCACCGATTCCAACGCGGGCGCGTTCGCCTTGCGCCGCTGCTGCCAGCGCGCGAGCCGCAAGAAATTCGGTGCCGTGGCGCGCTCGCCCGCGACCATCTCCGCGAGCACTTTCCACGCTTCCTCGTCGCGCTTCAGCTCGAAGAGATACTCCGCCCAGCGCTGGCGCAATTCCGGCACTTCCGGCGCGAGCCCGCTGCTGCGCGCATACGCGGCGAGCGCCTCCCCGGTCAGCTCGCGCGTGCGCAAAAGCTCGGCCACGCGGCTCACTTTGTTCGCGTCCTTCGTCGCCGCCGGCGCAAGCTGCTGCCAGCTCGCGATCGCCGCGCGCTTGGCTGCTTCATCCTTCGTCGCGACGAACACCTGCCATTGCGCGTCGCCCAAAAACTCGCGGAAACTTTCCTCCTCCGGATGCGCCTGCGTGAGCTTCGTGAGCAGCGCCACGGCCTCCAGCGGCTGCCCGATTTCCCCGAGCCGCTTCGCCAGCGCCACCTGCACCTCCTTGCGATCCGGCGCCCATTCGCCCGCCTTGCGCAGCCAGCCCACCGCGTCCTGCTTGCGATTCAGCTCGATCAGCGCCTCGCTCAGCCGCAGCGCGGCGTCGACATCGCGCGCTCGTGTCTTCAGCCACTCTTCATAGTACGTGACCAGCCCCGGCACATCGTCCTGCCGCCGGTACCCTTCCTCGATCCGCGCGCGCACTTCGCGATGAATCCAGCTCGTCTCCGAGGACAGCGGGAGCGCGCTCTCGTACAGCGCGCGCGCCGCATCCTGGCGCCCCTGTTTCTCCTCGATCTGCGCCAGCTTCATGATCGCGGTCACCCGCTTGTACGGATCGGCGCCGGGCAGATCGCGCAGCTTCGTCAGCTCCGCCTGCGCCTCCGCGTAACGCTCCGCTTCCACCATCGCGTCGGCCGCTTCCTCGATCGCGAATGGATCGTCCGGCGCCTCGGCGATGAATTGCTTCCACGTCTTCAGCGCCCCCTCGGCATCGAAGGCCCGCTGCTGGCTGCGCGCGAGCTGCCGAAACAGCGCCGGCCGCAAATCACGCGCCGGGTTCGCCGCCAGCGCTTTTTGGAACGCCGCCACCGCCTCCGCGAGCCGCCCAGCCCCCGCCTGCGCCTCCCCCAGCGCCATCCACGCCCGCGCATCCTGCGGACGCAGCTCCGTCGTCTTCTTGTACTGCGCCAGCGCCTCCTCCGGCTGTCCCTGCCGCTCCGCCAGCGTTCCCAGCAGCAGCGTATAAATGCCCGCCTCCGGCGTCGTCCCCTCCGCTTTGCCCTTCCACCGCGCCGCCAGCTTCTCCAGCCCCTCGCCCTCGAAAAAGTGCTGGTACACCTTGTCGAACGCCGTCCCCTTCCCAGGCGACCGGATCAGCAACTGCTCATACCGCTCGATCACCGGCGGCAAGCTCTGCGCCCGCGCGCAAGCCGCCATAAACAGCAGAAAAAAAAGGAAGCGGGTGGCATTCATGGCGCCTGCGACTGCAGCGACCGCACCATATCGCGCAGCGCGGCGGCCCCGGGAACATTCCAAAATACCACGTCGTCCTCCTCATTCGCCGCCGTGGAGAACTCCACTCGCCCGATCCCGAAAATCCCCGAGAGCCCCTTGGTGGTCAGGTTGATCGTGCGGATATCCTGAATCCGCACCTCGTTGGAGTTCTTCGAGAGAATCCCAAACTCCACGCTCACCCGCCGGTCCGTGATGGTGTACTTGCGCTTCGCGCGATCCACCCAAATCCAGACCAGCAAAATCAGCATGATCACCGCCAGCACCGCGCGCCCGATCCCAAGCGCAGTTTCCGTGAGCCCGTACGCGTTGAGTCCGAACCCGATCATCGGAGGATCACCCGCCACCATCAAGAACGACGCCACGAGCGCCGCGGCCAGCACCAGCACAAAGAACCAACGCCCCGCATAATGCCAATGCGACACCGACCCCGACCACAGAATGCGTTCGCCGGCAGCTTCATTAGAATCCGTCATGCGAAAGCTCTACCGTCCACGGCGGCGCTGCGCAACCAGCATGGGCAGGCATGCACCCTTCGCGACTGACTTACTGGCCTACTTCCCCTCACCGCGGATCATCCGGCGGCGCCACCACCATCCGCTGCACGTCATCCGGGCTCACCACCCTGAACACATACGCCGCCGCCGCCCCGCCCGCAAAATCCGCCACCAAATGAATCCAGATATTCGCCGGCGCGTTTAGCCCCATCGTCGTGATCCCCACGGCCACCGCGGGATTGAACGCCCCGCCCGAATACCCGCCCAGCGCGAACGCGCACGCAACCACCGTGAACCCGATCGCCAGCCCGTAAAACGAATTGTTCGAGTTCGCCTTCGCCGTCGCCGCGTTCAGCACCACGAACGCGATCGCAAACGTCCCCAAAAATTCCGCGATCAGCGGGACCACCGGCCCATCGGGAAACGCGATCGGCGCCACCGGCGGGTTCCCCTTCATGAACAGCACGAGCCCCGCCGCCGCCAGCGCCCCCAGCACCTGGCCGATCAAATACCCCGGCACATCCTTCGAATCGCACTTTCCGCGCAGCCACACCGCCAGCGTCACCGCCGGGTTCAGATGCCCCCCCGAGATGTGCCCCGTCGCAAAAATCATCACCATCAAGATCGACCCGATCGCCAGCGGCGGAATCACCCCCGCCCCGCCCCCGATCACCGTGCTCCCGATCACCAACACCAAAAAGAAAGTCCCGATAAACTCGCAGATGTATTTATTCACGGTATTCACCCTCCGTTAACACTCCGCCCCGCCCCTTGGCCAGCCCAATTCAGTCTCTCCCGGACCGGTTCGAATTGACGAATTCCAGGATTCTCTCCGCAATTTCGTCCGGGGTAAGAAGCGTTCCATCGATGACCAAGTCGAAGTTCTCCGGCCTGTCGGCCCGCACGCCATAGGTCCTGAAAAAGCGAGAGTTCTCGCTCTCCTTGCGTTGCGCGATATCCCGCATGGCGGCCCCCGCATCCACGTAGGCCTCATCCGCCCGTCGCTGCCGAAAAATTCTCTCCGCGGCCACTTCCGGAGACGCCACCAGGTAGACTTTAATCGCCCGCGGAATGAAATGCCACGCCAGCCGCGAATCGACAATCAACGATTCGGAAGAATCCGCCAACCGCCGGACGGCTTCGTCTATTCGGGCATCGATGCTCGGATCCGTCTCCGAAAGCTTATTCAACTCGAGGGATGAAATCCCCATGCTCTTCGCAATCTCGCGTTGCAGCGCCCCCGTGGAAACAATTCGTGATCCCAGGCGCTTCGACAAAATCTGAGAGGTCGCGGATTTCCCGCTCCCGATGTCCCCGCTGATGGTGATGATCATGTGCTGGTCTTCACCCCCCGTTAACACCCCTTCTTCCTCCTTGGCCAGACGAATCCCGCCCGCTCCGAAAGCAGCGATCTGCACCCAACACTCCACGATGGCATTCCCATCGCGCGGAACTTCCTCCACATTTCCCGCATGCCTACTTCCCTCGACACCCTTCGCAGTTGGGAAATCCCGAACCAGGTCTGCTTTGAAGCGGGGGAGGGGAGCCTCCCGCGGCTGGTGGTGACCACCAAGGTGGCGGAGGCGCATGTCTACTTGCATGGCGCGCACGTCACGCACTACCGGCCCGCGGGCCAGGCCCCGGTGCTCTTCACGAGCGAGCAGAGCAACTACGCTCCGGCCAAGCCCATCCGCGGCGGGGTGCCGATCATCTTTCCGTGGTTCGGCGCGAGCAGCGCGGGGCCGGAGCTGCCGATGCACGGCTTCGCGCGCACAACCGAGTGGGAGGTGGAGGGCGTGGAAAAATGGCCCGACGAGACGATCGAGGTGGTCTTCCGCCTGGTCGCCGACGACGCGACGCGCGCGATCTGGCCGCACGATTTCGTGCTCCGCCACCGCCTCCATATCGGCCGCCAGCTCGAGATGGCGCTCGAGGTGGAAAACTGGTCCGAAGCGAGCTTCACCTTCGAGGAGGCGCTGCACACTTATCTCGCCGTGCGCGACGTGGCGCGGGTGCGGCTGACTGGGCTGGAGGGAATCGAGTACCTCGACAAGGTGGACTCCTTCAAACGCAAGACGCAGGAGCCGGAGCCGATCGTGCTCGGCGGCGAAACGGATCGCGTCTACCTGAATACGAACGGCGCCTGCGTGATCGAAGATCCCGTGGGCGACCGCAAATTGCGCGTGGCCAAGGAAGGCTCGGCGACCACGGTGGTGTGGAACCCGTGGATCGAAAAAGCGAAGGCGATGAGCGATTTCGGCGACGAAGAATGGCCGCGGATGATTTGCGTGGAAACCGCCAACGCCGCCGAAAACGCGATCACCCTCGGCCCCGGCGAATCGCACGTGATGCGCGCGGTCATCGGAGTGGTTTGAGCGCGCCCTCGCGCCTACGCCGGCCCCCGGCCCCCAAAACTCAGCCGCACCCTCCTGCCGCTCAGGTGATCGATCGCCTCGACGATGGCGGGCAGGAGGAGCGGGAGGCACTCACCGATGGCGCGCGGATTGCCCGGCAGATTGACGATGAGCGTCTGCCCGCGCGTGCCCGCCGTGGCGCGCGAGAGGATGGCGGTCTTCACCTTCGCAAACGATTGGATGCGCATGATCTCGCCGAAGCCGGGCAGCTCGCGCTCGAGCACGGCGCGCGTGGCCTCGGGCGTGACATCGCGCGCGGCGGGGCCGGTGCCGCCCGTGGTGATGATGAGGTGGCACTTTTCCATGTCGCTGAGCTGGCGCAGCGCACTCTCGATTTCCACCTGCTCATCGGGGATGACCAGGCGCAGCCAGGTGAGCTCGTCCGCGCATTCGCGGTCGAAGAAATGCTCGATCGCGGGGCCGCTCTTGTCTTCGTAGAGGCCCGCGCTCGCGCGATCGCTGAGGGTGAGGCGGGCGAATTTCACTTCCACAGTTTCTCCCACCATTTGGCGCCCGCGGCTTTGGGCGGCTCGCCTTTCAGATCCATGCGGGCGCGGATTTTTTCGATGGGCCACCCGGTGAGCATGGCGAGGGTTTGCGCTTCGGTTTCGCGTTTCTTCGGCTGCTCGCTCAGGTAGCGCTTGGCTTCGTCGCACTTCGGCGTGCCGTTCCAAGCGTGGCGCAGCACGTAGCGGCCCTGGAAATTCTCGCGGTCGCCGGTCTCCTGGAAAACCAGGTCTTCCGGAAAATGCTCGCGGTCGTAGCGGACGTGCAGGCGCGTGAGGAACACCTCCTGCGCGCCGCCGGGGGAGGGCGGGAAAGGGCGGCGCGGCAGGATGCCGGGCGGGCGCCCCGGAGCGTCGGCGCCTTCCGCCAGCCAGAAGACACCGAGCTTGCGCAGCTCCTCGGCGGAGAGCGGGTCGGCGGCGCAAGGGTCGCACCAATTCATGTCCCACGCATACTCGGTGAAGAGCGTGCGCATCTTTTCTTTGCGCACCTGCTCCTCGAACATCGACTTGTAAAAATCGCCGAACTCCTGCTTCACGAAGATTGGGATTTCCATGCCGGTGGGCAGTTTCACCGTGCGGTAGTTGGTGGTCTCCACGCGCCCTTTGCGGGTGAGCGTGTAGATGAAAAGCTCCTGGGGGCCGTCGGCGTTCACGGTGCCGAGCCGGATCGGCAGCATGAATTTCGGGCTCTCGAAGGCGACCTGCAGCGGGCGCAGATATTTGAAGCCGGCCTTCGCCTGCTCCTCCAGGTTCACCTTCGCCACGAAAAAGCGCACCTTTTGCTTGATGTACGAGCCGAGCACCTCGCCCGCGCCCTTGGGGATTTTGTAGCCGTTTTCGGTGAGCCACGTCTCGAGCCCGTTGCTCTCCTGCGCGGAGAGGATCACGATATCGTACTCGCCGACCGTATACTCGGCCTCGACTTTCACCCCGAGCGCTTTGTCGCGCGCACGCCCCGCGGACGCCGGCACCGGCATGGCGCTCGTGGGCGCGGCGCGGGAGAGCTCGTAGCGAATGCACGGATCGCTATCGAAATACTCCACGAGCCGCGGCGCGGAGTAGGCGTCGAGATGATCGATGAGCGCTTTGTCCGCGACATTGATCTGGCCGCGCTCGAGGAAAGTCGGGACCGGGATGACCACGGCGAATTCCTTCGGATCGCCTTTGAAATCGTTGACCATCGTCATCACCGTCTTGTCCTCGTGCCGCACCAGCACCACCTGCGAAGCTTTGTTGAAAAGCGTCGTGTCGGCCTTGGCCACGTAGAAGCCGCAAAAGGCGCGCGCGGCGGTCTCGGCGACGAGCAGCGCGGTGAGGAAGAGCAGGGGGATTTTCATAGGGAGGGAGCGGGCGCGGGAGAAAGCGCCGGGCTCGCCGGCTCATCGCGCCGCCAGCGGTAGCGCGCGCCGGGGAGCAGCAAATCGATGAGCGGAACCGCGCACGAAAACAGCGCGAGCGACCAGAGCAGCCCATTCGTGCGGAAGAGCCGGAATTGCACGTACCATGCGCCGTACGCCACCAGCGCCGCGAAAAGGATGCGGCCCGCGCGCGAGTCGGGCGTCGTTTTCGGATCGGAGATCATGAAGAACGAGAAGAGGAGCAGCGCGCCGCTTTGCAGCCGGTGCATCGGGATCGCCAGCGGCTCGCCGAGCCACATCGAACGGCCAATCATCAGGCCAACATAAAAGACGAGAAAGGCGATCGTGACATCGCTCCGTGCCGCGCGATTCACCACCAGCCCGCCGAGGCAAACCATGAGAAAACCGAAGAAAGCGACATTCCCCCACTGCCCCGGCGAAACCCAAACGCGGCTGTCGGTCAGCAGCATCATCGCCACGAGGCCAAAATTGGTCGGATTGAACAAATGCTTTCCGCGCAAGCGCAGAACGAACTTGCTGCCGATCGTGATGAGCGACGCCGCCACCACGAGCAGCAGCGAATTCGTCCGCAGCAGCAGGCAGAGCGAAAGGGCCGAGATCAGCGCGCTCTTCGGCTCGAAGCCCGGCAGCCGCCACACCTTTGTGCAAAGCCATTGCGCCGCCAGCGCCGTCACGATGGTCAGCGCCGCCTGCGTCCACGTGATCCCAAACCCCAGCCAGCCGACTCCGTACACGAGCAGCGAGCCGAGTGCGGCGATCTGGTACCAGCGGGCATCCAGCTTCATGGAACGAGGATTATCGAAAGGTGCGACCGCTGGCAAGGAGCGCGCGCCGTCCCTCGGCCGATCCACGTCGCGCCGGCTCCCTACGTACCGGCGTCGGTGCGCACGAGCTGATCGAGCTCGGCAATTTGGCCGTTGGAATCCGTTCCGTGCGAGAGGGTGGTATGGCCCCGTTCGGGTGCCTTCGGTTCGGCGGAATGCATGTCCATGACCACGCCCGCGGGCGCTTCCGGGATCGCGAAGGTGGCGCGGACGGGGCGAACCACGCCGGGCATTTCGGCGGTGGGGGAAGCGTCGGACCAGCCGAGCTCGGCCGTTTCCTGGCCCGGCTGCTCGGGCGGGCAGAGCGCGGGGTCTTCGGGCAGCGGGGCCGGCGGGACCGTTTCATCGAGCCACCATTCGCAGCGGCAGAGGGCCTCGAAGGGTTTGGGCTCGGGCAGCAGCTCGAAGGCGCTGGGGAGCAGGAAGGTTTCCATGGTTTCCCAGCGAGTGCGCACGAGGTACCAGAACGCTTGGGCGCCGGCGCGATCGGCAAGGGTGAGATATTCGGCGCTGGCGAGGTCGGGCGCAATCTCGAGCTGATCGGCGAAACGGCGGGCGTCGGCCCGGAGCTCAGGGCCGTCTTCCAGGTCGAGTTCTTCGAGGCCGGCGCGCTGGCGAAGATCGCGGAGCATGGCGATCGAGGTCTGAAAGGACTCGTAGAGGTCGGCGAAGGTCATAACCGAAAAGGGCCATGGCCCTGAAAACAGATCGTGCCGGGGCGAGATGACAGACGTGTCGCGGATGTGCACGGAGGAGCGAACGCCGAGTCCTTAGGCTCCGACACGGGCGGCGCTCGCCCGGCGGAACGCGCGGCAGAGATGCAGCTCCTCGTAAGTGAAGTCCGCGGGCAGTGCCGCTTTGATGGGGCCGAGGTAATCCTCGCCATGCTCGCGGAAGGCACGCTCGATCTCCGACATGCGGTTCGGAGCGACGAGCAGTGATGCCTCAACGGGTTCGCCGCTTTCGATCGATTGAACGATGTGCTGGGTGACGGTGCTGACGGCGATTCCGCGATGCTTCGCGACTTTCTGGATGCTCCCGAGGGTGCGGAGGAGGCGCACGGATTCGCGGCTGGAATCGAGCGGAACGGTGCGCGCGGGCGTGGGCCGCGACGGGGCGGCGACGCTCTCGGTGGGGAGCGGTGCGAAGCTTTGGCGCGGTTGCGAACCGAGGTACTCGCGCACGGTGGCGAGGAAGGGAGGGCCGAACTCTTGCAGCTTCTTTTCACCGACCCCGCTGATGCGGGCGAGCTCGGCCGGCTGCGTGGGGTAGGCGCGGGCGATCAGGCGCAGGGTGGCATCGGAGAAGATGACGTAGGCGGGGACATCGCGAAGATCGGCGAGCTGCTTGCGCAGCGTGCGGAGGCGCTCGAAAAGAGCTTCGTCGCAGGCGATGTCGCCGCGGCGGGCGCGGCCTTCGCGCACCGGCGCCTGGGCGGGCGGGCGGGTGAGGGTGATGGGCTTGCGGCTTTTCAGCGCGGCGAGGCCGGCGGGCGTAAGCTCGATGGTGGCGAATTTGCCGGAGGCCTGCTGGCAATAGCCGAGGCGGATGAGCTCGCGCCCGAGGTGCTGCCAATCCTCCCGGCTGAGCTCCTTGCCAATGCCGTAGGTGGAAAGCTGGTCGTGGCCCCACTTGGTGACCTTCTCTGATTTCGCCCCGGTGAGGATTTCGATGTGGTGATTGAGCCCGACGGAAAAGTTGGAATGCTGCGCGAGCCGGTAGAGGCAGGAGAGGAATTTTTGCGCGGCCACGGTGCCGTCGAAGGTCTCGCGCGGGGCGAGGCAATTGTCGCACGCGCCGCAGTTCGGCTCGGGAAAGGTTTCGCCGAAATAATCGAGCAGGTGCGCGCGCCGGCAGGCGCCATCCTCGGCGTAATGCACCATCTGCTGGAGCTGCGTGCGGGCGACCTGCTGCTCCTCGAGGTTGGTCTTTTCGTCGATGAAGCGCGTCTGTTTGATGACGTCCGCGGCGCTGAAGAGGAGAAGGCACTCGCTCGGGAGGCCATCGCGGCCCGCACGCCCGGTTTCCTGGTAGTAGCCCTCGATGTTCTTCGGCAGGTCGTAATGGATGACGTAGCGGACGTTCGATTTATTGATCCCCATCCCGAAAGCAATGGTGGCGCAGATCACGCGCGCCTCGTCGCGCAGGAAGAGGTCTTGATGTTTCGCGCGGGTGCCCTGATCGAGCCCCGCGTGGTAGGGGAGCGCGCGCAGGCCGTGCTGGGTGAGGCGCTCGGCGACCGACTCCGTGGCTTTGCGCGAGCTGCAATAGATGATGCCGCTCTCCTCGCGGCGGTCTTTCAAATAGGCGAGCGTTTGGTCGAAGGGAGCGCTTTTGGGCACCACCCGGTAGAAGAGATTGGGGCGATTGAAGCTGGCGACGTAGGTGGCCGGGTCGCGCAGTTGAAGCTGCGCGATGATATCCTCGCGCACGCGCTGGGTGGCCGTGGCGGTGAGGGCGATCAGCGGCAGGCCGGGGAAATGATCGCGCAGCTTGGCGATCTGCCGGTATTCCGGGCGGAAATCGTGACCCCACTCGGAGATGCAGTGCGCCTCGTCGATCGCCAGCGCGGCGAGGTTCCACTCGCGGAGGCGATCCAGGAAACCGGAAAGCATGATCCGCTCGGGCGCGGCGTAGAGCAGCTTGAACTCGCCTTGGTAGAGCCCGCTCAGCCGCGACCGCGATTCGACTGCCTGGATGCTCGAATTCAGGAAAGTGGCCGCGACGCCGGCGGCGTTGAGCGCGTCCACCTGGTCTTTCATGAGCGCGATGAGCGGCGAAATGACGAGCGTGAGGCCGGGCCGCAGCAGCGCGGGCAATTGGAAGCAAAGCGATTTGCCGCCGCCGGTCGGCAGGAGCGCGAAGACATCGCGCCCGGCGAGGGTATCGCGGATGATCTCCTCCTGCAGCGGCCGGAAGGTATCGAAGCCGAAGAACTGCTTTAGCGGGAGATGGAGATCAGGCGGGGGCATGCGGGGTGGGAATAGAGCCACCAAAAAGCCAGAATGTGTAAATGTGAATCGGCTCCATCAAGGACCCGACCATACCAGACCTCGCACATTCTCCCAATCTCGACCGAGCAGTTTTTTGTACTTCTATTTTGTCCAGGGAGACGCGCCGGGATAATGGCGGCAAACTGCTCGCCCCGCCGCGACGGTGCCCGCCACGTGCCCGGAGGGGAACGATTGTTCCGGCTTGCGCGGCGATCCTCCCGGCTCGCTCTCGTAGCGCCCATCATCGAGCAAGACGTGCGGGCGGGTGCGCCGGACGAGGCGCTTCGTGAGGCGTTTACCTGCATCGGTCGCGGTGACCGCTGCCAGCATCGAGGGACTGAGTTCGTCAAATTCGGCAGGGCGGCCCCTCTACCCGGCGGTGCCTCCGCAATCTAACTGCGCGCCCCTAAAACTCCTGCTCTAGGAAGCCCGGCGTGGAGAAGTCGCCGCGGCCTTAAATCCTGAGTAGCGCGGCAGCCGCCGTTCGGCTTTCGCGCGCCACAGTTGCAAAAGGTGGCCGTGCTCAAGTAAACGGAGCTTCACCCCTATGAGCGCTTCGTTCACTTTACCCGGACTAGTTTCAAGCATCCTCGCCATTTTTGCTGTGGTCGCAGGTCCTCCCGCGCCCAGGGCCGACAACTATTCCGAACAGGAACAGTGGGTTCTTGCGGAAGTGTCTAACGACCGCGTAGCCGACCTGACCAAGCAGTACACTGTGCCGGAAAAGCGCCGGCTTGGGGCTCCCTTTCTGGAGCAGCTTGTCACCGGGATGCTGCGCGAATGCAGTCCTCAACGCCGGGGCGTGCGAATCATTGGAGCGGAGTTCCAGGAGGCGATTGATCTGCAATTCTGTGAGATCAAATGGCCGGTCTGGCTGGATAACTGCACCTTTCACGGTGATTTTATCTGTACGGGCGGTTCGTTCACGAAGTTGCTCTCGTTTGAGGGAAGCCATTTTCATAAGCGGTGGATAATGAAAAATTCCCACATCAATCTGCTCAACATCAATAAGGTGGTGTTTGAGGCAGCCGTGAGCCTGCACGCCGCGCGGATTGGCGGAACAATCTTCGGCAATCGACTCACTTCCAAGGCGCGCGAGGACGGGTGTGATTTCAACGGCGTGGTGATTGGCGACGATTGCGTCTTGAACGGTGCCCGTTTTGAATCCGCGGCGGATTTCGTTTGTGCCAATATCGGCGGCCAGCTTCAATGCGAGAACGTGAATTTCAATTCGCCACTTGGCGCTAATTTCACGCGTCTCAACGTAAACGATGTTGCGACCTTTTCCAAGAGCCATTTCGCCGGTCCCGTCCGTTTCCGTCGAGCAGCCATTGGGAAGAATTTTTTGTTCAACGACGTGACGGCGGAAGGAACTACTCATGCCGAGGGAGAGTACCCCGTCGAATTTCGCGGACTCAACGTCGGTGACGACGGTTTTTTTGCACGGACCCGATTTAACGGACGCGCCGACTTCACCGATAGCCACTTCGGAATGCTGGAGATCCAGGATGTTGTCTGGGCTCCCAAGGACGGGCTGATGCTTAGTGGAGCTAAGTTTGCACGCATTTCGGCCTCGAGGGAATATAAAGATAGAGACACTTGGTCCACTCTTCAACCCTGGCTGGCCGCCGCTACCCCGTTTTCTTTTTCGCCGTACAAAGAACTATCAGACTGCTTTTGGAATCAAGGAGACTCGGACTTGGCGGACGAAGTGTACATCGTGGGCAGGAGAGACGAGCGGAAAGGAATTCTTTCAGGCATCCCTTGGCTGTGGAGCCTGGTTATCGATGTCTTGCTGGGATATGGCCGTCAGCCGTGGCGGGCCGCGATTCCGTCAGTCGTCATGGTGCTGGTTGGCTGGCTCGTATTTCGACCCAGCATCATGGAACCGAAAGATCCTCAGCGACCCGATCCGATCTCGACGTATAGCGCTTTCTGGTTCAGTGTCGGCTCGTTTCTGCCGATCATTGATTTACTGGTGGGAAACTGGCGGCCTCAGACATCGCATTATGTCGCCCGTAACTATGTTCGTGTGCACATTCTGGCGGGATGGCTCTTGGTTCCACTGGCCCTTGCGTCGGTGACCGGGTTGGTGAAGTGAGCCAAAATAACTGTTTCGCACTCTCGATGGGCTTAGGCGGGGTGAATCTGCTTTCGAGCGGAAATGCCGTTGCCGTAGCCCTGCCGCCAACGGCGGCAGCGGCCCGCGGGCCCCCCGGTCCGGCACCAACCCCTCTTCATAGACACCAAGTGCGCGCGAAGCGCTGCCGGGGCCGCCGAGATCAGCTTGCGGAGCACGGTGCGGCTGAGCGCTTCCGCGGCCACACCAATCACCCAGCCGGCGGCGACATCGAGCGGCCAATGGGCGCCCTTCGCCAAGCGCGCGAGGGCGATCACCGCCCCCGCTGCGGTGGTCCAGGGAGACGCGCCGGGATAATGGCGGCAAACTGCTCGCCCCGCCGCGACGGTGCCCGCCACGTTCCCGGAGGGGAACGATTGTTCCGGCTTGCGCGGCGATCCTCCCGGCTCGCTCTCGTAGCGTCCCTCATCGAGCAGGACGTGCGGGCGGGTGCGCCGGACGAGGCGCTTCGTGAGGCGCTTGCCGGCATCGGCCGCGGCAACCGCCGCCAGCATGGAGAGCGCCGCCCGTTTCCACCGCGAGTGGCCGAAAACGAAGCCGGCAATCAGCCAGGCTGCGGCCACCGCGTAGAGCGGCCCCTGGTCGCCGAGTTTGCCGATCTCCGCCGCTGCGCGCACCAGCGGGTTGCGCCGCTGGCTGGACGCACTGACGCCGAGGGCGATGTCCGCGGCTTCCAGGGAGTTGGTGTCCGGCATTGCTGGTCGGACCGGCGTTATCTCTCCGGCGCCTTGCGCTCGCGGATGTCGGCGATCTTCCAGCCGCCAGTACCGCCCTCGAGCGAGAGCACGTGCTCCGTTTGCCCGCTGGCGGTTTCCTGGCCGCGGCGCAAATTGTAACGCATGCGATAGCGCACGGTCACCGTCTCGCCATCGCCGCGAACGATCTGTGGCTCGCCGAGCAGCGTGAAGTCCCGCTGCGGCCAGCGTGCGTAGTACTTGCGCTGGTCGCTCGCGATGGCCTGAAGGCTGACCGTGCCGCTGTCGAAATACTTCACGCGCGGCGCGTACAGCGACAACTCGCGCTCGGGCGTCTCGCCTTCCGAAGCCTCGATGAATTCGTGCACGAACTGCCGCACCGATCCCGGCGCTGCCTCGAGAGCCGGCGGGCGCGAAACGTCTCGCGGTCGCGCGCGCTCGGCGACCGGCGGCGGTGATGGCGCCTCGGGCCGCGCGCGCTCCGCCGGCGCCAAAGCTCGCGGAGGCGTCCGCTCGGCGATGGGTTGCCGCGGTGGCGCCTCCGGCTTCACGCGCTCCGCCGCCGCAGACGCCGCTTGGGTTGCCGCCTCTGCCGCTCCAGGTTCGGCGGCTGCCGGGCTGGTCTGCAGCTCCTGTAAAAACTCACGATCCTCGCGGATCACCGTCCGCGCCCGTTCGCGAATCGACGGCTCGATCCCCGGAATCGGCGATTCTACCGTCTGCGCATGCACCGGCACGGCGGCAGTGGCCAGGAAGCATCCGGCGATCGCTCCGCCGAGCGCGCGACGCCACAGAGAAACTGAATTCGCGAGGCGGGAGGGAATTGCAAAAGACATCGCTGAGGCATCGGCGCAGGCGCGACTTGCGGAGGTACTCGCGAGCGGATGACTTTCGAGCGCCCGAGCGGCGCGAGGTCACCGCAGCACCTCGACGATGAAATCGAAGATATTCGGGTGCTTCACACTGGGAGCGCCGGGATAGTTGAGCTCGAACGGGACGCCCGCGCTCTTCAGCTTTTCGGCGAGGCCGGCGCCGAAATTGGCGGAGTGCGGTGGATCTTTGTGCGGCTGCCCGAGCGCAGGCGCCGAATCGTAAAAGAGATATACGGGCGGATCATCCGGAGTGACGAGCGCGTAAGGAGAAAACTCCCGAATGAACGGGAGCAGTTGCTCGCGCTGCTCGAGGAACGCCTGGAAATTCGGCAGCGCAAAAGCGTGCGGGCCGTACTCGATATTGGGGATCCATTCCCGCATCTGGCGCGGGTCGAGCGAAGTCTGCGGCACAAAGGCCATCACGCCGCGCAGCCGAGTCGACTCCCGAGCAATCGGGTCCGCGCTTTGTGCATCGGCGAGATCCGGGTGAAAGGCCAGCCAAAGCGCACTGAAGCCACCGGCCGACCCGCCGCAACCGGCGATGCGCGCCGGATCGATGTGCCACTCCTTCGCCCGGCTGCGCACAAATTGCAGCGCCCGCGCGGCATCATCGAGGCAGGCTTTCACCGGGGGCTTCACGCCGGCGGCCGTCGCATCCGGCAGCAACCGGTAATTGATTGAAACGATGGAAATGCCGGCGTTCAGGCACTGCTCCGGGAAATCGAACTTGGCCTTGTCGCCGCCCATCCATCCGCCGCCATGGATGAAGAAAAACACCGGCGCCGGCTGCGCCGAAGCGGCCTGATAGAAATCAAGCACCTGCCGCTCGTGGGAGCCATACGGGACGTTTGCGTGCGTCGGCGGCGGCGGCGCGGCTAAAATCTGTGGGGTGAAGCACGCCGACACTGCAATAAGGAAGGGGAATAGATACTGATGCGGTGCGGACAAGGGGTGATGCAGTAAAGTGTGGAGGCGGGTCGGTTGTTCCGAACTCAGAAAAGCTCGACTATCAAGCCGGGCACACGCCGAAAATCCGCATCGTTGGTGACGAGAGGAAGGTCATTGGCGAGGCAGGTCGCAGCGATTCAAAGATCGTTTGCTCCAATGAGCTTTCCGATACGCGAAAGCGCGCGGTAAATCTCTCCGTAGTGCCACGCGACCTCCATTGTCCATGGCAGTACGGAGTAACGCCGGCAGAGGCTTTCCCAATCGACTTTGATGATGGCGGATTGGCCCGCGGCAAGCTCTCCGGCCACTGCGAAACTGATGTAGAATCGTTCGTTGGGTCGCTGCGCAAGGAACGAGGTCGCGCGACCGGGCACCCCGCGGCGTGCTTCGCGTTCAAACTCAATCACGAAGTTGGTGTCGAGCCCTAAGCCCACGGATCGTCTGGCGGAGCGTCCCGCCGGGCAGCTTCCTCAACGGAAGCGAGGTATTCATCGCTCACCCCGCTGCCTCCCACCCGAAAATACGCCAGGAGCTCGGCGCCTGTCGGAGCCGGGCGCGCGAACGACGCACGCCGGACGACCTCCGACAGCGACTCATCGCCCGCCTGGGCGGCGAGCAGTCGCTCGTAGGCATCTTGGTCAAGCGTGACAGTTTGCGTGGCCATGGGAACAAGCATGCACGAAACGAGCCGCCCTTCAAGCGGCCGTTCCTTCCGGTGCTTTCCCAACGAGCCGCCGCAGTTCAGCGCGCTTGGCATGTGTTACGCTCTGGCCGTGAGTCTCACCATCTCAATTCCAGACGAGTTCGCCGAGGTGCTCGGCGCGAGTGACGAGGAGCGTGGGCGCCGCGCGCGGGAAGCGATCGCGCTCGAGCTTTATCGTGAGGGGAAAATCTCGCTGCGTCACATGGGTGAACTCGCTGGCGTGGGCGGCAACTACTGGGCGGCTAACGAGTTGCGCGCGCGTTACGGTGTTCCAATCAATTACTCGATGGCCGAGCTCGAAGAGGATCGACTGGCGGCGGCGAAGATCTGGCCGCAATGATCTTGATCGTGCCTGATGCCGGGCCGCTGGACTATACCTTGCGCATCGGGAAAACTCCGAAAGTCGGCAAGCCCAAGGCCGCGACTCTGTCATCGTTTAGGCTTAAGAAAGCTGATGTTGGATGGATAGTGTCGAGCGAGGGTAAGTAGGCGTGGAGCCGTTTTGCGCGCAGCGTTTTGGAGCAAGTGCGGTGCGTCCTCGCACCGTTTTCGTCACGCGCTCTCACAAAACAACCGCTATGACTTCATCCACGCGTGCTCAAAGCGGCGCGAGGACGCGCGCGCACTCCAAAGCGCTGCGCGCGAAATGTGTTCGGGGGCTCGCGTTGAAGTCTATGTACCCCGACAAGAAAGCCGCTCCGGCGAACCGGAGCGGCCTCTGCAAACTGACTAAGCGTCGCCCTTACTTCTTCGCCGCGCGCTTCTCCTCGATCGCGGCCTGGGCGGCGGCGAGGCGGGCGACGGGGACGCGGTAGGGCGAGCAGCTCACGTAGTTCGAGGCCGAGCGTGTGGCAGAACTTCACGCTGTCGGGGTCGCCGCCGTGTTCGCCGCAGATGCCGAGCTTGATGTCGGGGCGGGTGCTGCGGCCTTTGTCGACGGCGATCTTGCATGAGCTGGCCGACGCCGGTCTGGTCGAGGCGTGGCGAAGGGGTTCTTCTTGAAGATTTCGTTCTCGATGTAGGGCATGAGGAAGTTGCCCATGTCGTCGCGGCTGATGCCGAGCGCGGTCTGGGTGAGGTCGTTGGTGCCGAAGCTGAAGAACTCGGCGGTCTGCGCGATCTCGTCGGCGGTGAGGGCGCCGCGCGGGACTTCGATCATGGTGCCGACGCTGGTAGTCGAACTTCACCTTCTTCTCGGCCATGCACTTCCTTGGCGACGCGGTGGACGATCTCGACCTGGAGATCGAGTTCCTTCTTGAAGCCGACGAGCGGGATCATGACTTCGGGCTTCACCTTGATGCCTCTTCTTCTGCACGTCGGCGGCGGCTTCGAAGATGGCGCGGGCCTGCATCTCGGTGATCTCGGGATAGGCGATGCCGAGGCGGCAGCCGCGGTGGCCGAGCATCGGGTTGAACTCGTGGAGCTGCGTCGACGCGCTGCTGCGATTTTCTCGGCGCTGATGCCGAGCTTCTTGCGCGAGGTCGGCCTGCGCTTCGTCGTCGTGCGGCAGGAACTCGTGGAGCGGCGGATCGAGGAAGCGGATGGTGGCCGGGTAGCCCTTGAGCGCCTTGAAGATGCCGGTGAAGTCCTCGCGCTGGTAGGGCAGGAGCTTCGCGAGCGCGGCTTTGCGGTCTTCGACGTTGTCGGCGAGGATCATCTCGCGCATGGCGTCGATGCGGTCGCCCTCGAAGAACATGTGCTCGGTGCGGGTGAGGCCGATGCCGGTGGCGCCGAACGCGATCGCGTTCTCGGTCTGCTCGGGGTTGTCGGCGTTGGTGCGGACGGCGAGGCGGGTGGCCTGCGCGCACCACTTCATGAGCTGCTTGAAGCTCTTGAATTTCTCGGTCTTCTGCGCGGCTTTGTCGCCGTGGAGCAGTGCCGGTGATGATCTCGCTGGGCGCGGTCTTGAGCTGGCCGCCGTAGACGGTGCCGGTGGTGCCGTCGATCGAGAGGAAGTCGCCTTCCTTGAAGGTCTGGCCGGCGACGGTCACGGTCTTCTTGTCGTAGTCGATCTGCACGCGCGGAGGCGCCGCAGATGCAGACCTTGCCCATCTGGCGGGCGACGAGCGCGGCGTGCGAGGAGACGCCGCCCTTCGCGGTGAGGATGCCCTCGGCGGCGATCATGCCGCGCAGATCTTCGGGCGAAGTTTCGTTGCGGACGAGCAGGACTTTCTCGCCCTTCTCGGCGGCGGCGGCGGCGCGGTCGGCGTTGAGGTAGATCTTGCCGGAAGCGGCGCCGGGGCCGGCGGGCAGGCCGGTGGCGATGACCTTGGCCTTCTTCACCTCGGCGAGGTCGAAGATCGGCGCGAGGAGCTGGTCGAGCTGGTCGGCGGGGTTGCGCAGGATGGCGGTTTCCCAGTCGATGAGCTTCTCCTTGCACCATGTCCATGGAGAACTTCAGCGCGGCGGCGGCGGTGCGCTTGCCGTTGCGGGTCTGGAGCATGAACAGCTTGCCTTCCTGGATGGTGAACTCGATGTCCTGCACGTCCTTGAAATGCTTCTCGAGGATCTGCGCGGACCTTCATCAGCTCCGCGTAGCGACTTCGGCATCTGCCTTCTTGAGCTTCGACACGGGCTCGGGCGTGCGCACGCCGGCGACGACGTCTTCGCCCTGCGCGTTGATGAGGAATTCGCCGTAGAATTCGTTCGCGCCGTTGGCCGGGTTGCGGGTGAAGGCCACGCCGGAGCCGGAGGTCTCGCCGGTGTTGCCATAGACCATCGCCTGCACGTTGACGGCCGTGCCCCATTCGGTGCGGGATGTTGTATTTGCGGCGATAGACGATCGCGCGGTCATTCATCCACGAGCCGAAGACGGCGCCGGCCGCGCCGCTTGAGCTGCTCCCACGGATCGTTCGGGAACGCCTTGCCGGTGCGCTCCTTCACGAGCGCCTTGAAGCGCTTGACGAGTTCCTTGCTGGTCGTCGGCGGTGAGGTCGCTGTCGACGATGTCCTTGTGATACTTCTCGTGCTTGAACTGCTCGATGACGACTTCGAACGGCTCGTGATCTTCGCCCTCGCGCTTCTGCACGCCGATCACCACGTCGCCATACATCTGGATGAAGCGGCGGTAGCAATCCCACGCGAAGCGCTCGTTCTTCGTGGCCTTGGCCAGCGCGAGCACGGTCTGGTCGTTGAGGCCGAGGTTGAGGATCGTGTCCATCATGCCCGGCATGGAATCGCGCGCGCCGGAGCGCACGGCGACGAGCAGCGGCATGCCCTTCGGCGTCGCCGAACTTGTAGCCCATGATCTTCTCCATGTTGCGCGACGCCGGCTTCCATCTGCGCCTGGAGCTCCGGCGGGATAGGTGCTGCTTGTGGGCGTAGAAATAGGTGCAGACCTCGGTGGTGATGGTGAAGCCGGGAGGCACCGGCAGGCCGATGCGGGTCATCTCCGCGAGGTTCGCGCCTTTGCCGCCGAGGAGCGGCTTCATCGAGCCGTCGCCGTCGGCTTTGGCCGCGCCCCAGGTGTAAACGTACTTGGCGGCTTTGCCGGGACGCGCGGAGCCGTTGGATTGGGGCTTGGGAGCGGGCTTCGTGGGTTTCGCAGCGGGTTTCGCGGCGGCGCGGGCTGGGGAGGAGAGTTTGGCGGGTTTGGGCTTGGTGGGCATGTGGGAAGTTGGGGTCGGTTTTGGTTCGGGGGCTTAGTGGGACAGTAAGTCAGTAAGCCAGTGAGTCAGTGGGAAGTGTTGCGGGGGAAAGGTCGGTGTGCGTCGTTGGTCCGTGCTTGGGAGGAGTTGGGGAGGAGTGCAAAGTGAGAAGTGAAAAATGCAAAATGAGGACGCCGCGCGGCGGTCGTCAGGCGGGCGATTCGTTGGCCGCGGCGCACACCTCATCGGCGGCGGCCATGAACTCGTTCAGGCCGGTGCTGGGCACGATCACGGTGTTGCGGCGCCCGTGGGATTCCTCCGTGATGCGGAGAAAGCGCCCCCGGTCGTTGGCGCGAAATTCGATGATGAAGCGCTTGCGCTCAACTTCCACTTCTTTGCTGGCGATGACGTTTTCCATGGCGGCCCAGAAGAAAGGGACTGGGGGCTCGCTTCCGGGAAAAGAGCCGACAAGTAGGACACGTTTCCGACGAGGCGTCTAGGGGAAACCGGCTCCTTTTTTGGCGCGTCGGGGCGCGCACGGAAAATCGCTCAATACCGCAGCACCTTTTCCAGAAAGCTGCGCGTCGCGGGCTCGCGCGGATTCTCGAAGAGGGCGGCGCCGGGTGCGCTCTCTCCGACCTGTCCGGCGGCGAGGAAGACGACGTGGTCGGCAACTTCGCGAGCGAAGGCCATGTGGTGGGTCACGAGGATGAGATCGCGGCCTTCGCGGCGAAGCTCGGCGATCATCTCCAGGACTTCGGCGGTCATCTCGGGATCGAGCGCGGAGGTGGGCTCATCCAGCAACACCAAGCTCGGCCGGATGGAGACGGCGCGCGCGATGGCCACGCGCTGGCGCTGTCCGCCGGAGAGCTGGGCGGGCGTTTTGCCGGCGTGCGCGGAAAGCTGGAAACGGGCGAGGTGCTCGGCGGCGCGCGCGCTCGCCTCGGCGGGCGAGAGGCCGTGCACTTTCTCGAGCGGGAGGGCGATATTCGCGTGCGCGGTGAGGTGCGGGAAAAGGTTAAAGGATTGGAAGACGGTGCCGATCGTGCGGCGGTAGGCGCGCAGCGCGGCTTCGTCGTGGCCGAGGGCGCGGCCATTGACGCGCAGCGTGCCGGCATCCGGTGCCTCGAGGCCGCCGAGCAGCCGGAGGAGCGTCGATTTTCCGCCGCCGGAGGGGCCGATCAGCACCACCGCGCGGGCGCCCTCGAGCGAGAGCGAAACGCCGTCGAGCGCGCGGTGTGCGCCGTAGCTCTTTTGCACGCCGGCCAGCTCAAGTTTCATAATGGGCGCGGGCTTCCAGCGAACGGCTCCAGAGCGAAATCGGCAGTGTGAGAACGAGATAGCCGGCCGCGAGCACCGCGTAGCATTCGAAGCTGGCAAACGTATTCGCCGTAATCTCCTCGGCATTGAGCGTGAGCTCGCTCACCGCGATCACCGAGAGGAGCGAGGAGTCTTTGATGAGCGAGGCAAACTGCCCGGCCAGCGGCGGCAGCACCTGCCGCAGCGCCTGCGGCAGAATGACGTAGCGATAAGTCTGCACGGGCGTAAACCCCACCGCGCGCGCCGAATCGAGCTGCGAGCGGCCCACGCTTTCCAGCCCCGCGCGAAAAATCTCGCTCATATAGGCGCTGGCGAAAATGGAGAGCGCCAGCGCGCCGACCACGTAGCGGTCGCCGATGTAAAAAGCCGCGGCGACCACGTAGTAAAACACGAGCAATTGCACGAGCAGCGGCGTGCCGCGGATCAGCTCCACGTACAGCCGCGCCAGCGCGCGCAGCACCAGCACCCGGCTCCGCCGCGCGAGCGCGATCGCCACGCCCAGCAGCGTGCTGGCGGCGAGCGAAACCAGCGAGATGAGGACGGTGGCGGTCCAGCCATGGATCAGCTTCGCGCGGTAGCGATACGGCGCGTCCCAATTCCAATGGTAGAGGAGCTGTTGGAAAGAGAACGTGAAGAGTCCCGCGACGAGCAGCGTGGCCAGCAGCCAATTCAGCGCGACCACGCCGCTCGAAAGCGGCCCCCTTTCCGGATGAAGGAACCAGGGCCGCATCCGGCGCGCAAAATGGCGGAGAGAATCGCTCACAGGTACGCGTTGTACCGCTCCAGATTAGCCTCCAGGCTCTCGCGCAGCGCGGTCTCCGGATCGGGCAAATCGGCCGCGACCGCCGCCGCGAGGCAGAGCCGCGTGAGCGCGGCGTAGTCATCGAAGGAGACGTATTCCGCCGCGATCTGCTCCTCCGGTCCGCAGTTGTGGTAATTGCCCAGCGCCACGCACAGGCCGGCGCAGCGGTAGCCGTAGAGCTGATAAGCCGTCGCTTCGCAGGTGCCGCCGCTCATCAGCGCCCGCTGCACGGGAATTTCCTCCGCCTGCGCGAGCTGCAGCAGCGTGGCGGTGGCCGAGGAGTCGAAGATGCTCGTGCGATCGCCGACGCGCACGATCACCCCTTCTCCCATCCGCGCCGGCCCGCCGCGCTCCGAGCTCGTCTCCAGTGAGACGATCGTGATGCCGGCGGGAATCCGGCCCGCTTTCGCCAGGTGGATCGCGCCGACGAAGCCGACCTCCTCCGCGCGCGTAAAGAGCCCGTAGCACGCCCCCTCGGCGCCGGTGCGCGAGAGCTCCTGGAACATGGAGACGATCGCCGCGCAGCCGATCAAGTCGTCGCAAGCGCGCGAATGGAGGCGGCCCTCGCGCAGCTCGCACTCCGGCAAATCCCACATCGCGAAGGAGCCGAAATCGCGCGTCGGCGGGTGCTTGGCGCGATACGCCTCCGGCACGCCGCCGAGAAACTCCTCGCCCACATAGGCCGGGTGATCCATGTGCGCGGCGAAGGCAAACTGCGGCTCGCGCGCGCCCCGCTGATAGCGCGCGATCACGTTGCCAAACTCATCGCGCTCCACGCTTACGCCGGGCAGCGGCGCGAGCAGGCGCTCGATCTCCGCGCGCACCGCGTCTTCGTGAAAGGGCGCGGTCGGCTGCGTGAGCAGTGCGCGGGCGGTGGCGAAGAGCGGGTCGGAATCCATGGAGGCGGGCGGTTTTTCGGAAAGCGAAGGATTGAGGTTGGCGCGGCGCGCGCGGGCCAGCCATTAATTCGTGCTATCACTTTCGCCCCCGTGTTTCGCTGGAAATCGTTTCGCTACCGCCTGGAAGCCGCGCTCTGCGCCACGCTCGCGTGGGGCATCCCCAAGCTGCCGCGCCGCGCCTGCATGCGCCTCGGCCACGTCCTCGGCGAGATCGCCTTCCGCTTCGACAAGCGCGGCCGTTCAGTCGCCCTGGCCAATCTGGAGTGCGCCCTCGGCGCGCGCTTCGGCGAAAGCGAGCGCCGCGAGATCGTGCGCAGCTCCTACCGCAATTTCGCGCGCACCATGATGGACCTCTTCTGGTCCGTGCGTCTGAACCGCGACAACTACCAGCAGTGGGTACACCTCGATGGCCTCCCCCAGCTCCAGGAGCGGCTCGCGCGCGACCGCAAAGGCGCCATCTTCCTCTGCGTGCATCAGGGCAATTGGGAATGGGCCAGCCTCCTCGGCGGCTTCACGGGCCACATCCTCGCGGTGGTGGCCGAGGGCTTCAAAAACCCGCTCCTCACCGATATCTTCCGCCGCCTGCGCGAGCACACCGGCCAGGAGATCATCCCGCAGGAAAACTCGCTCCTGCGCATGCTCAAGATCGTCAAGCGCAACGGCCTCACCGGCATGCTGGTCGACCTCAACCTGCGCCCCAGCCAGGCCGCCACCATCGTCGAGGCGTTCGGCCCCGGCGGCCTGAAAATGTGCGTGCCACTCCTCCACGCCGTCCTCGCCCAGCGCATCGGCACCCCGCTCATCCCGATCGAAACCGTTCCGCTCCCCGATGGCGGCTGCCGCGTCATCGTCCACCCCGCGCTCGAATACCCCGAAGGCGCCACCCTCCAGCAAATCTGCCAGGCCTGCTGGGACTACTTCGAGAAACTGATCCTCGCTCGCCCCCAGCACTGGCTCTGGCCCTACAAACACTTCCGCTTCCGCCCCAAAGGCACCGAGCGCCCGTACCCCTTCTACTCCAACGAATCAGGCAAGTTCGAAAGACTCCTCCGAGGCGAGGCCGTGGAGAAGAAAAAGCCGAAGGCTTCCGGAGGCGAGGGGCAGGCGTCCGCCAAAGGTGTGTAGAGGTGGCGCGGAAAGGCGGCGGGTGGTGGAGCGCTCGCGAGATCACATCGCGGCCTCACAATGCGCACTGACGCCCGCGAAGTTACTGCCTCAGTTATCTCGATTCGGCTCATGGCCGCGCCCGGCGAAGGCGCGCTCGACGGCCGTCACGCCCGCCCGCGCGGAACCCACAGCTTCGAAGTGCAGCTCTCCACCCGCAACGACATCGAAGGCCCATGGACCACCGTGCGCCTCAGCCTCCCTGACTCATCTCGCCGAGCCTCCCCCGCAAACCTTCCAGCCACTCCGTAATTTTTCGCTCGTACGGCGTTGGCATATGTTGGCCGGCGAGAGCCTCCATCCGCTCGAACCCGCGGGCGATCATACTCGCCGCTTCGGCGCGATCAGCGCCCGGTAACGCGAGTAGTGCGTGTGCTACGCGACGCATGCAATCGCCAAGTCGGCTTGCCAGCCTGCATTGGCGGAATCCTGGCCCGCCAGCCAATCGCGGATCGGCAGGGTGGCGCGGTAAGCAGTCAGGGCGCCGGCGAGATCACCCTGAGCACTAAACACATCGCCGATCTTCTCATGCGAAACTGAGAGGTCGCGTTGCCAGTCGGCATTGGCGGAATCCTGTGCCGCCAGGCGCGCTGCGGTGGCGAGGCCGGCGCGGAAAGCCGAAAGGGCGCTGACGAGGTCGCCCTGAGCGGCAAGGACACTGCCGATCTTGTTATTCGAAACGGAGAGATCGCGCTGCCAGTCGGCATTGGCGGGATCCTGCGACGCCAACCGCTCGGCGATGGCGTGGCTGGCGCGGAATGTTTCCAGAGCGCCCGCGAGATCGCCCTGAGCACTCAGCACGTCGCCGACCCTATTAAGCAAAACTGAGAGATCACGCTGCCAGCCGATATTGGCAGAATCCTGCGCCACCAACCGCTCGGCGATGGCGCGGCTGGTGCGGAATGCCTCGAGGGCACCGGCGAGATCGCCCTGAGCGTCGAGCACATCGCCAATCTTCTCATGCGAGATGGCGAGGTCGCGTTGCCATCTGGCATCGGTGGTATCCTGTTCGGCCAGCCGCTCGGAGATGGCGAGGCCCGCACGAAAAGCCTCAATTGCGCCGTCGAGGTCGCCCTGAGCGGCAAGGACATTGCCTATCCAGTCGTCCACAATAGAGCGACGCCGTTCATCACCTGTCTGCTGGAAATCTCGCAAGGCGCCGCGAAGCAAGTCCAAGGTCGCGCCCGTGCCCTGATAATTGACGCGAACTCTAGCCAGGCAGACAAGGACTATTCCGCGTACTAAGCCCGGCGGTAATTCCCCTTGTCGGAGCTCATCCAGCACGACACCGAGCGCGAGCAACGATGGATATCGGCCAGCGGCTGACCATTCGTTATAGAGGCTGTCACACTGGAACGCCGCCGCGTCGGGCTCGGCGATGAAAAGGTGAAACAGCGCTTCGATGCGCACGTGGTCGGACGCGCCGCCGGCGAAATGCTCCATAGCGCGGGCGGAGAGCTTTCGCAGGCGCTCCGGGGCTTCGCGCTCCATGCGTGCCCGGAGGAGCAGGCGGGTCTTTTCGTGGACGTTGGCGGCGCCGGCGCCGCGGGCGGGGAAGGGCTCCACCACCGGAAGCTGGCGCAGGCGGGCTGCGAGGATCGGCGCCTGCGACGCGTTCTCTTCGCCGAGAAGCACGGCGAGGATTTCCTCATCGAACCAGTGGGGGATCGCGGCGAGCTCCAGCGCTTCGCGGGTCTGGGCGCGCTCGGCGTCGGAAAGCTCGGGGAACTGGAGATCGACCGTCGCGAACGAAAGCGCGGCGGAATCGCCTTGCGCGGCTTCGAGGATTTGGATGGCACGTTGCGGGTCCATATGCGCCTACGAGGCTGGGCCGAGAAGCTGCCAGAGGAGGGAGGGGCGGTTCCGGGCCAGCTCGTGGACTTGCCGCACGAAGCCTTCCGTAGCCGCCGCCGGTTTGAAGCGTTTGGCGAATTCGAGCCACGGCTCCCAGCTCAGCCGCTCCAGATCGATGATCGGCGCGGCAGAACGTCCCCATCCGGAGCCAGCCGGCTCGGGCACCTGCTGGCCGGTGATGATCATCCGCAATGAAGGCGTACGGGCCACGGCCACGAGGGCGTGTTCTTTGATCCACTCGGCCACGGAGCCCCCTTGCTCGTACGTGTCGAAGATGAGCAAAGCGGGGCACGCCTTGGCGCGCAGGGTGGAGAGCACGGCATTCAGGCGCTCCTGCATTCCGAGATGCGGCGGCGTCAGCGACGCGGCGTCCAAGCCGAGCTGAAGCGTGAAGAGAGCGAACTCGGCATCGAGGCCGGCGGCGCTCTTCAAATCGAAGCGCCCGGCGACCAGCCAGGGATGGTCGATCGCCTCATCGGCGAGACACTTCGTGAGGTGTGATTTGCCGGTCTCGCTGCCGCCACGAATGAGTAGTGCGCGATGAGGAGTGCCGCGAGTGAGCAGGGTGCGAAAGGGCGGCGCTCTTCAAATCGAAGCGCCCGGCGACCAGCCAGGGATGGTCGATCGCCTCATCGGCGAGACACTTCGTGAGGTGTGATTTGCCGGTCTCGCTGCCGCCACGAATGAGTAGTGCGCGATGAGGAGTGCCGCGAGTGAGCAGGGTGCGAAAGGCCTCGTGGACCGGATCGCAGTCTGCCAGGAACCACTGGACGTTGGGGGCAGCGAGCGGCCATTCCAAAGCGACCGCCGACGGACCGGCCAGCGCGGCCGCGGCGGCGGATTCGCCAGTAACCCAACCGCGAATGCCCTCCACATCCGCCAGCGCGTCGAAAGTGTGGAAGCCTTTCAGCTCCGACGGGATCTCGGCCAGGTCGGCGGCATCGAAGGCCGCCACCCGCATCACTCCGCTGATGCCGCCTGAATCGTAGAGACGCTGCTTGATGACTCTGGCTTCGATCGCGGAGCCAAGGCCTTGCGAGGCAACCTCGGTCCCGGCGTAACACCGAAACCAGCCCACCGTGCCGATGATGAGCACCTTTTCCGTCTGACCCGCGTTTCGCATAGACCAGCCCGGCCAGCCTTCATCGGGACCACCGGGATTGGCAGCGAGGTAGGTCTGATCAAGGATGACGGAGAGTCCGGCAGCCTCAAGCTTTTCGGCAAGCGCAAGGACGCGCGCGCGGTGCGCGTCGTCTTCATGACGGTAGGAGAGGAATACCGTGGCCACTCGCGCGCACCGCTAACAGGCTGGGCGGGGGGTGACGAGGGGAAACTTTCGCGGGCCGTACGCCGAGCAGGGCCGATCTTTCGGCGGGAGAAGTCCGCAGCGCCCCCTCTACTTAAAGATGTGCACGGCCTGCAGCAGTCCTTCAGTCGCAAGCTCGTAGAGGTCCATTTTCATGAAGAAAATATAGTACTGGCACAAATCGTACAGGCAGAGGGCGGCGATAATCGCGGCCAGCAGCCACCCCGTTCGCCGGCTGGCCACGTTTTCAGGCTGTCCCGCGCCGATCACCCAGCACACTTGCGCATAGGCGAGCATCCGCAGCGGGAAATCCCAGATCGTGGCGTAGCGGAGATTCATCCCGTAACGCACGTTGCACATGATCAGGTAGGAGAAGCCCACGAAGGCGATGAGGTATAGATAGACGCGCTCTTTCGTGGCCCAATAGACCGCGCCGATCGCCAGGCAAAGCACCACGGGACTGATCAACATCAAATCGACGAGGTATCGGTACCACGGGCCGTCGCCGGTTTCGATCGCGTAGGGAAGTTGCTGCGCCTTGCTTACCAGCAATTGGTAAGTAGTGATGAAATTCCCCGGCCCGCCCGCCAGCGCCACGAGGATCGCCACGCCAAAGGCCGGCGCGAGCAGGCTGACCGCCAGCAGGCTTCTCCGGACCTCGCCAAAGCGGCCCCAGCGATTCACTCCGATCAGCCCGACCAACGCCAGGTAGACGAAAAACGAGTTCTCCTTCGTCAGCACCATCGCGGTGAGGCTCAGCCCGTAGACCGCCAGCCAGCGCGGATGGTCCGGCTGGCGCAGGTTCTCCCAAAGGCTCCAGAGCGCGAGCATGGCCCAGAAGGTGAAAAATCCATCGATCAGCGCGTGCTGGCTCATGTGGATTTCCAGCGGCGAAAACGCGAAGAGCGCGCCCACCGCCAAGCCGGCCCCGCGGCCGGCCATGCGCCCCGCCGCGGCGCCCACCACGAGCATCAGCCCAATTGTGAACAGCGCGGAGACGTTCCGGAGCGAGACGAGCATTGGGTCGCGCTGCTTGGCGCCGGCCTCGCTGAACGCGACGGGCGGAGCATCGCCGAAGCGCACGCGTTTCCAGAGCCACCCGGAGAAAATGTACAGGAAGCGCGTGGGCGGCAGCTCCGCCAGCGTCTCGGGGCGGCCCTGGCGAATGATGTAAGATGCGGTGGCGCTCTCGTACCCGAGCAGGCCCACTTTCTCGAACACCTGCGCGTAGGTGGCATAAAGGACCTCATCGAGTCCCGGCTTCTTCGCCGCCGCGCTCGGCCACGTGCGCAGGAAGATTCCCGCCGCGATCACGAGCGCCATCGTGAGACAAAAAAGCGGGGAGGTGCGGCGCGCGGCTTCGGACATATGCGCAAGACGAATGCCGAAGCCGGCCCCGCGAGGCAATGAGGAAGCCTGCCGGTTCGTTTACGGCGCCGCAGGTTCCGCCCGCGAGACGGTCAGTCCATCCGCCTCGGCGATTGCCCTCGGGACAAGCAGTTGGCCGGGAGATTTCGACCAGAGCAGCGGCACGGAATACAGGTACGGGAAAGAGAAACCGTTGCCGCCAAGCTCCGCCATCGTGCCGGCTTCTTCCGGTTTCAGCTCGATCCGGTGCGTCTGGCGTTTGCTGATGTCCACCTTCCGCGAGATGCTGGCGCGGGTGGGCGGGAGCGCTTTGTATAGCGTGACCGATTTTCCTCCCGCCGAATCCCAGACCTCGAGATCGAGCCGGCGCGTCCCTTTTGGAATATAGATATAGCTAGGCGACTGCGTGAGGCCCTCGGCGTTGCCATCGAAGGTCAGTGAGCGGCCCCCGGTGTGCTTGTTCTCGGCAGGGTTCCAGCTGAGATCGGTGAGAATGGCGAGATTGCCGCCGCGCCCCACTTTGAAACGGTAAGTGCCGGGCACGGGCGCCTGGTAACGCACCGCCACCAGGTGATGCCTGCGTTCCTGGCCGGGAATCTGCACCTCCACCGATTGTTGCGCAGTCATGGTCTGATCGACCAATTCGTCCCAAATCTTGCTCGTCCCGTTCCACCGGGCAATCCCGTAGGGCACGTCGCGCGCCGAGTAGAAGTGGTCTTTGCCAGTAGGATCGGCGGGCCAGTAGAGTTGGAACCCGATTTCTTCGCCGGCGCGCGAAGCTGCGCACCGAAACGTCGCCTCCTTTTGATACCCGGCGTTATAGAAAAAGCCCTGTCGGCAAGGCTCCCGGCCAAAGTCCGCCACGGGCACGAGATCGTTCAGATCGACTTCGCGCGCAGGCCGGCCATTGACCAGCTTGGTTTCCTCAAATCGCGTGACCGGCACCACTGGCCAGTACTCCAGCACTTTTGCCCACCATCGCGCCGTTTCCTCCGCCGTGAAGTGCGCCGGACCCTTGCTAAATTCGCCCGCCGCCTTCGCGGCATCGCTAGTTTGAAAGATGGTGCGGGAAATCATATGTGTGGCGTTCGCATAAGACATCTGCCCCTTCCACAGCAGCTCGCGCATGGCCGGCGCCGTTACTTTATCCTGACCGCTGTCCACGAGGTAATAGAAGTACCAATATTGCTTCAAGTCATCGAGCCGCCGCTGCGCCGCCGGCTCGCGCGTTTCATCGATGAGCCGATCGGCGGCCTCGATGAATCGAATCGCCTGCGACCAGGCATGCGGGGCGTTTACCGGGTAATTTCTCAGCAACCCGAAATCGTAGTACTGCTTCATCGCTGGCCAGCCGGAGCCAAAGGCGCGCTTCAGCCACCGGTCGCGAATGGCCTCGAGGCCGGCGGCGGAAAGCCGCGAGTTCCACAACACCTGCGCGAGCAGGTAGTAGCCGAGTCCCATCCGGCCGAAATTGAAGTCGGTCTCGACGGATAGCGCGCGAAAGCCGGCCGCGTAGTGCTCCGCCTGCCGCCGCGCGAGGAATTCCGGCGAGGCATCCCACTTCGGCGCCAGGCCGTCCAGCCCGCGATCCCAAAAGTACGATAGGCTGATGATCCAATAGTCGCCGGAGGGCTCCCGCGGCAGCATCACCTGGAAGGCCCGGCCGAGATCGATTTGCGTGGCAAACTTCTTCCACTTGCCCCGCCCGCGATTCTTCGGATAGCTGGCGATCATCACCCGGATTCGCGGATCCAGGTTAAAGTTCGGCGGCACGTCGTGATTGTTGTAACTGTAAAAGCTGCACCGCACGGCGTCCTTCTTCGCGCGGCCGGAAGCGGTGGCCCGGCGCGCCGGCGGGAGCGAATCGATCCAGCGGTCATACTCGCGCAGCAGCCAATTGTTGCAGCCAAACACGATGTCGCTCAAAGCCGCGGGGTCCCACGCCTCGCGAGGCTGGTCCAATCCGTTGAACCCATGCAGCACATATGGCCGCCCGAGCGCCGCGCCCGTCTGCTGGAGATACTCGGGATACCAGTTCGGATGCTTCGGCGGCGCCACCAGCGCGGTGCCATCCTCCGGGTCGGTGCCGAAGACGAACACTCCATCCGGCGTCGTGGCAAAGAACGCTTCCGATTTTAGCTTGAGCTGTTCGAGCAGGATCGCCCGGACACTCGGCACGGAAAGATCGAGGCTCATCGGCGCCGTCGAGCCTTTCGGGCGCTCCGTCCATTCATTGCCATTGCAGTGGAGAACCTTGCCGTGCGCCGGCTGATCGGCCGCGTCGGAGTTGATCCAGAGCCACCCGCGATCTACCGCCGCTGCCGCGGGCCGTTCCGCATCCGGACCCAGCTTCACCGTGCCCAGGAACCCCTCGGTATTGCCGCTGGCGCGAATCCTCTCGATAACCAACTGATGATAGGCCTGCATCGCATGCCCCGGAAAGCCAGGCATCGAGCTGCTGTACAAACGCTGCCCGATCTGCCAGCGCCGATAACTCACATCCACCGTCTCGTCTGCCGGATCGCTCAGCAGTTTCGCGTTCATGATGGTGCCCACGCCGTAAGGCTGGCCGCTCATCCCGGTCAAGGCGCGCAGGTAATAGGTGGGGCGATCCGCCAGGTTGATCCGAAAGGCCAGCCGCTGCCGCGCGTCCGCGGGCACATGCACCCAGTTTGGACCCATGGCCAGCACTTCATACCCCGCGGACTCCAGCAGCGCAGGCGCCGCCGCCACCAATCCCTCGACGCCGTTCGCCACGATCAGCAAGCGGGCCGCCTCGCTGCGAATGAAAAACGCCTCCCGATGATTGTAGGCATCGCGGCCATCGTTTCGCAGCGCGGCGGTCACTTCAGCGTCGTTCCGAATGTCCTCGGTGGCTCCGGCCAGGGTGGTGAGCACAATCCCGCGCGAGAGGTCATTCTTGTTCACCACCGGCAAGTGCTTCCCGCACATCCGCTCGACGCCTTCGCGCAAAAATTCCACCGCTGCGGCAGCCTTCGCCAGCTCCGACGTGTCATGCCGGGCGCGCGCACTGGCTAGCTTCCAGTCGAAACCCGTTCCCTTTTGCGAATCGAGCTGCAACACGATCTCCGGCAGCGGGCCGTCTTCGTTGCCAGACCAGACCACGAATTCATCCGGCGCCGCGGCGGCAGCGGTGAGCGAGACGAGCAGGGCAGCGAGAGACGCGAGGATTCGATTCACGGGGATGCGTCCGGTCATCGGGAGGAAAACCAAGGGAATGCAGCGAATTGTGAGAGCCGTCTCCGCGTGCGGCCAGACCAAAGTCTCCGGTGAGGGCCGGCGTGCCCGCGAGCTTGCCGCCGCGGGGGTTTCGTGGTATATGACGATCCCCCTTCTCCCGGAGAGAGCGTGCCTAAGCTCCTCTGGCGCCGGGGATTCTACGTCTACACCGTCCCCCGCCATGCCCTTTCCGCGCCTTTTCGTTTTCGCCCTGGCCGCCAGCCTTTGTGCCGCCCACGGCGCCGCGCCGCCGAAAGAGGAGAAGTTGGACCCGAACAAGCCGGTGAGCTATTTCAAGCAGATCCGTCCGATTTTCCAGGCGAACTGCCAGGGGTGCCATCAGCCGGCGAAGGCGAAGGGCGATTACGTCATGACCGATTTCGCCAAGATGGTGGCGGGCGGCGACGAGGCGAAAAAGGACGGCAAAGTGGCGATCAAGCCGGGCCTGCCGGAGGAAAGCCACCTCTTCACCATGATCACGCCGGTGAATGGCGAAGCCGAGATGCCGCCGAAGAAGCAGCCGCTCCTGGAGCCGGAGCGCACCCTCGTGAAGCGCTGGATCATCGAGGGCGCCAAGGACGATACGCCCGAAAACGCCAAGCAGCGTTTCGACGAAGCCCACCCGCCTACCTACGCCGCGCCCGCGGTCATCACCTCGATCGATTTCTCGCCGGACGGCACGCTGCTCGCCGTGGCGGGCTTCCACGAAATCCTGCTTTGGAAAGCCGACGGCTCGAAGCTGGAGGGCCGCCTCGTCGGCCTCTGCGAGCGCGTGCAGAGCGATCCGTTTCTCGCCGGACGGCAAGCTGCTCGCCGCCGCGGCCGGCCGGCCTGCGCAAATGGGCGAGGTCCAGATTTGGGATGTCGCCAAGCGCAAGCTGCAGCTCAGCGTCCCGCAGGGGTACGACACGCTTTACGGCGTCTCGTGGAGCCCGGACGGCAAGCAGATCGCCTTCGGCTGCCCGGACAACACCGTGCGCGCCATCGAAGCCGAGACCGGCAAGCAGACCATGATGATGGCCTCGCACAGCGATTGGCCCATCGACACGACGTGGTCTGTGAAAGGCGATCACATCATCTCGGTTTCGCGCGACATGAGTGTGAAGCTCACCGAGGTCGCCTCCGCTCGCTTCATCGATAATATCACCTCCATCACGCCGGGCGCACTGCGCGGCGGAATGCACGCCGTCGCCCGCAATCCCAAGCGCGACGAAGTCATGATCGGCGGCGCCGATGGCATCCCGCAGATCTACCGAATCTTCCGCACCACCGCCCGCAAGATCGGCGACAACTCGAACCTCCTCCGGAAGTTCCCCACCATGGCCGGCCGCATCTTCAGCGTCGGCTACGCCCCGGATGGCAAACGTTGCGCCGCGGGCTCCAGCCTGGATGGCCAAGGCCAGATCGATATCTTCGAATCCGAGTCCGACGACGCCCGCCGCCCGAGGTCGTCAAGATCATGCAGAAAACGGTGCTCCAGCAGACCGAGGCCGAGAAAAAGCAGCTCGATACGTATTTCACAAACAGCGTGAAGCTCCTCCACAGCTTCCCGGTCAAAGGCGGCATCTACTCGGTCACCTGGAACGACCAGGGCACCGCCGTCGCCGCCGCCGGCGAAGACGGCACCCTCCGCCTGATCGATGCCGTGAATGGCAAAATCGCCAAGGAATTCGTGCCCGTGCCCCTCAGCGGCGCGCAGGTGGCGGTGCAGCCCAACAAGTAATCTTTCCAGCCAGAATCATCGCTCCATGAAAAAGCTCCTCCTGCTTGCCCTCGCGCTCCTGCCGCTCCATGGCGCGTTCGCTAATGCCCTCACCGGCGCGCCCATGACCGAGGCCGCGCCGCCCGAGCATTTGCCGAAAACGCCCATCGCCTCGCTCGAGGTGCAGCCCGCGAAGATCGATCTCACCAGCAAGTACGCCTACGCGCAGGTGCTCGTCACCGCGCGGCTCACCGATGGCACCGCCGCGGACGTCACGCGGCTCGCGAAGTTCACCATCCCCGGCGGCATCGCTACCATTTCGCCCGCGGGCCTGCTCGCCCCGGTGAAGAACGGCCAGGCCTCGGTCACCATCGAGGCCGGCGGCAAATCGGCCACCGTGCCCGTTACCATCGCCACCCTCGAAAAAACGCCGATCCCGGATTTCATCCGCGACGTCAATCCGGTGATGACCAAGCTCGGCTGCAACGCCGGCACCTGCCACGGCGCGAAGGACGGCAAGTTCGGCTTCAAGCTCTCGCTGCGCGGCTACGATCCGATCTTCGACGTGCGCTCGCTCAAGGACGATCTCGCCGGCCGCCGCCTGAATGTCGCCTCGCCCGACGATTCGCTCATGCTGCTCAAGGCCACCGCGGGCGTGCCGCACGAGGGCGGCCAGCGCACGAAGCTGGGCGAGAAGTATTACGACATCCTGCGCGCCTGGATCGCCGACGGCGCGCAAGCTCGACCTCAACGCGCCGCGCGTGACGAAGATCGAGGTCTTCCCGAAAGACCCGTGGTGCAGGAGATCGGCGCGCGGCAGCAGATGCGCGTCGTCGCCACCTACACGGACGGCACGACGCGCGATGTCACCGCCGAGGCCTTCGTCGAGAGCGGCAACACCGACGTGGCCACGACCGACGGCGGCGGGCTCATCGACACGCTGCGCCGCGGCGAAGCCCCGCTGCTCGCGCGCTACGAGGGCAACTACGCCGCCACCACGCTCACCGTGATGGGCGACCGCACCGGCTTCGCCTGGCAGCAGCCCGCCGACGTGGAGCCGCATCGATGAACTCGTCGCCGCCAAGTGGCAGCGCATGAAGATCGCGCCGTGCGAGCTGTGCACCGACGCCGACTTCCTCCGCCGCGTCTACCTCGATCTCACCGGCCTGCCGCCGATCGCCGAGGAGGTGCGCGCCTTCCTCGCGGACACGCGCGAGCCCCGCGCTGAAGCGCGACGCGGTCGTCGACAAGCTGATCGGCATCGCCGGATTACGTCGAGCACTGGACGAACAAATGGGCGGACATGCTGCAGGTGAACTCGAAGTTCCTCGGCGGCGAAGGCGCCGACGCTTTCCGCGAGTGGATTCGCAAGGAGAGTCGAGGCGAACACGCCGTACGATCGAGTTCGTCCGCAAGATCTCACCGCGACCGGCTCGAACAAGGACAATCCCGCCGCGAGCTACTGGAAGATCCTGCGCAACCGCCGAGGACCGATGGAGAACACCACGCACCTCTTCCTCGCCACGCGCTTCAACTGCAACAAGTGCCACGATCATCCGTTCGAGCGCTGGACGCAGGATCAGTACTACCATCTCGGCGCGTTCTTCGCGCAGGTGCAGCTCGCCAAGGACCCGCAGAGCGGCGCAAGGCGCATCGGGGCACCGCGGTCGAGAAGGCGCGGCCGCTTTGCGAAATCGTCAGCGACGCGCAAGGCCGGCGAGATGACCCATCTGCGCACGAACAAGGTCGCCGCGCCGCAGTTCCCCTTCGCCGCGCAAACGGTCGCGACGGCGAAGGCCGACGCCACGCGCCGCGAGCAACTCGCCGCCTGGATGACCTCGCCGGACAACCGCTACTTCGCCACCAGCTACGTGAACCGCATCTGGGGCTATCTCACCGGCGTCGGCGTCATCGAGCCGCTCGACGACATCCGCGCCGGCAATCCGCCGACCAATCCCGAGCTGCTCGACTACCTCACGAAGGAATTCATCGAGCACGAATTCGACGTGCGCCACGTCATGCGGCTCATCTGCAAGTCGCGCACCTACCAGCTCTCCATCGCCACGAACAAGTGGAACGAGGACGACAAGATCAACTACTCGCACGCCACCGCGCGCCGGCTGCCGGCCGAGGTGCTCTACGATGCCGTGCTGCGCGTCACCGGCAGCACGCCGCAAGCTCCCCGGCGTGGCGCCCGGCACGCGCGCGTCGCAGCTCCCGGATTCCGCGATCGATCTGCCCGAGCGGCTTCCTCGCCGACCTCGGCCGCCCGGCGCGCGAGAGCTGCGTGCGAATGCGAGCGCAGCAGCGATCTCCGCCTCGGCAGCGTCATGGCCTGCTCAGCGGCCCCGCCGTCGCGCGATGCGATCGGCGACCCGAATAACGCCCTCGCCAAGCTGGCCGCGCGCCGAGACGGACGATCGCAAGCTGGTGGACGAAATCTTCCTCCGCGTGCTCAACCGCCCCGCCACGCGAGCAGGAGATCAAGCGCACCCTCGACGCCTGGGCGCGCATCGACGCCGAGCACGCGCATGCTCGACGAGACTTGGCAGGCGAAGGAAGCGGAGCAGGCCCCGATCATCGCCAAGATGGAGAAGGAGCGCGTCGCCGCCATCGCCGCCGCGAAGACCGAGCTCGCCCGCTACGAAGAAGAGATCGCGCCCAAAGTGGCCGCCGCCGAGAAGAAGCCGCGCGTGGCAGCGCGTGGCCGCCGCTGAAAAGGCGCGTGAAGGAGTACGAGAAGACAGCGCTCGCCGCCGCGCAGGCCGCTTGGGAAGCCGCACTCCCGCCGGAGCGCACCTACACCGTGGAAGCCGTGCTCGATCGCCGAAATCAAGAGCGTCACCGGCTCCGGCATCGCGAAGCCTGACGAAGCAGACGGACGGCACCATCCTCAAGGCGCGCCGATCCACGCCACGCGGCACCACCGATTACACCGTCGCTGCTGGATACCAAGGTCACCGGCATCACCGGCTTGCTCCTCGAGGTGCTGCCGGATGCCACGCCGCGCCGGCTTCGGCCCCGGCCTCGCGGATGGCAACTTCGTCCTCACCGAGTTCACGTGCGAAGTCGGGCACGCCGCGCGCCAACCGCGCAGCAGCAGCCGGTGAAATTCAAGAGCGCCGTCGCCGACTTCGCGCAGAAGGACTATTCACGTCGCCGCGGCGATCGATGGCAAAAGGACGACGCCAACAACGGCTGGGCGGTGGCGCCCGCAAGTCGGCCGTGCCGCACATCGCCGCCTTCGCTTTCAGCACGCCGATCGGCCACGAGAGGCGGTGCCGCTCATCACCCTTCAAGATGATCCAGCGCCGCGCCGGCTTCGCACATCGGGCAGCTTCCGGCTCTGGGACACCACCGATCCGCGCATCACCCTCGGCCTTCCCGCCGACGTCGCCGACGGCCATGAAGCTCGCCCGCCGAGAGCCGCAGCGCCGAGCAGAAAGCCGCCGTCGCCGCCTACTTCGCCGCTACGATCCCGATGCCGCCAAGCGCGGCCTCACCCTCGCGCAGAGCCGCCTCCCGCTGCCCACCGATCCCGGCATCGTCGAGCGCCGCGCCACCCTCGCCAAGGCCGAAGAGCCCATCAAGCTCGACCCGAAGCTCGTCCAGCTCCGCCAGGACGCCGAGCAAAGCAAGCGCCAGATCGCCAACAAGCGCCTCACCGGCGCGCAGGACCTCGTCTGGGCGCTGATCAACAACCCGGCCTTTCTCTTTAATCACTAAGAAATAGGTCCCATGGGTCCTATCGGACCTATGAAACCGCTGCCGCGCCACCGGCCCCCTCACTCTTACTCGTACTCTTAATCCCCCCTCCCAAACCTATGATCCGCATCCCAGGACAACCCGGCCGCGACCTCTGCGACAATCACCTCGGCATCACCCGGCGCGACCTGCTGCGCGTCGGCGGCTGCGCCATTCTCGGCCTCACCCTCGGCTCCATGTTCTCGCTGCAAGGCGAAAGCCGGCCAGCCGCCGAGGGCGCCAGCAAGGCGGCCCCGGCTGGGGCAAGGCGAAGAGCGTCATCATGGTCTACCTGCAGGGCGGCCCGAGCCATCTCGACCTCTGGGACCCGAAGGAAAACGTGCCGGACAAAATCCGCAGCCCGTTCAAGCACACATCACGACGAAGATCCCCGGCATCAATTTCACCGAGTCCTGCCGAAGCTCGCGCAAGGTGAACGACAAGTTCACCATGATCCGCTCGATGAGCTACACGCCGAACGGGCTCTTCAACCACACCGCCGCCATCTACCAGATCATGACCGGCTACACGACGGACAAGGTCAGCCCCGTCCGGCCAGCTCGAGCCGCCGAACGCCAAGGACTTACCCGAACTTCGGCTCGCAACATCATCCGCCTGAAGCCGCTCGACCGAGCCGATGCTGCCCTTCGTCATGCTGCCGCGCCCGCTGCAGGAATCCAACGTCGTCGGCAAAGGCGGCACCGCCGGCTTCCTCGGCAAGGGCTTCGATCCCTACACGCTCTTCCCGGATGGCGACGACCTCGACATGGACGAAGATGAACCGCATCAAGGTCGACGACCTCAAGCTGCGCCCCGACGTCTTCGCCATGCGCCTCCAGCGCCGCGCCACGCTGCGCGAGGCCATCGAGGACCACGATGCCCGACATCGACAAGGCCGTCGCGAAGTACCAGCCTCGACGAATACTACGACAAGGCGCTCAACCTCATCACCAGCGGCCGCGCCCGCGACGCCTTCGCCATCGACCGCGAGACCGACAAGCTGCGCGACCGCTACGGCCTGAACACCTTCGGCCAAAGCCTGCCTCCTCGCCCGCCGCCTCGTCGAAGCCGGCACGCGCGTCGTCGAAGTCATCTGGCCCAAGGTCGCCAACTCGCGACAACCATTCCTGGGACCATCACGCCGGCCTCACCGACCGCATGAAGAACCAAGCCGGCCCGATGCTCGACCAGGGCTTCGCCGCCTTCATCGAAGACCTCGACAGCGCGGCCTGCTCGACGAAACGCTCGTCGTCGCCATCGGCGAATTCGGCCGCAGCCCCGAGAAAGGCGTCAGCACCAGCGGCAACGTCAACAGCGCCGACGGCCGCGACCACTGGCCGTATTGCTACACCGCGTCATCGCCGGCGCCGGCATCAAGCGCGGCTACGTCCACGGCAAGTCCGACAAGACCGGCTCCAGCCCCGCCGAGGACCCGGTGCATCCCGACCGAACTGCTCGCCACCATCTACCACGCCTTCGGCATCGACCCGGAAACCATCGTCTACAACCACCTCAACCAGCCCCGCGAGCTGGTGAAGGCGAAGCCGGTGACGAAGCTGTTCGCCTGATCATGAGGCCCGAAGGGGCGTCGGCGATTAGCCAGGGCTGGAGCGAAGCGGAACCCGTAGCGTAGGGCGGTGGGGTGGGCGAAGCTGCGCCCAACGCGCAAACTCGCCGGGTAATCTGCTTGCGTTGGGTTGAATGGACCATAACCTTCGCTCATGCCTGCGACACGGCAAGGACAATGACCTCGGCCTCACCTTCCAATGGAATAAGTTCGGGGCCCGCTGAGACGTCGCAGTTTGAGGCACGCATATGTTCGAAATGCGTTGGATACTATTATATCTGGTTCTTCGCGACCTTCCTCGTTCCGCTGGCCGCAAAGGGTGCGGTGACAGTTTCGGCAGACTCGGTATCATTTACCTTTGAGACAAGACGATCGGTCCCGAGCAATGTGGTCTGGCACGACAATGGAAATGTCGTCGAGGATTCATGGTGGGCTCAGCTGCTTCTTCTTTTCCTTGGGCCCGTTCTGGCTGTCTTGACCCTGATTATTGCTTCTATCGTCTGGCCTGTTCTTCTCGTGCTTAGTCTCGTGCTGCGGAAGGAAACGATTACCTTTGTCATCCCAAAATCTGATATTGTGGATGTGAGAGTCGACTATGATGAAATTTGGCTCGACGTTCTTGTCTACGATTCCAACCGAAAACCCGCGTCCACCTTTTTCAAAGGAAAACCGATGACACGGCGACATAAGCTGCGGCTCTCCCGGCAACCGAAGGAAAGCCGCTTGAATTTCAAGACACGTCTGAACACCATCGCCGAAAGGATTCCCAGGACGGCTTCACCTTAGTCGCAGCGCCGTTCTCAGGGGTGCTTTCTATGCTCGCGCAACCTGTTCCAACTTTGCCCCCTGATCAATCTGCACACTCCAGCACCGCCTGCCATTCCGCAGACAGCCCGTGCTCCGCAAGGAGCGAGAGCAGAGCCTCGCGCGGCCAAGTTGTGCCCAGCCCGAGCAACATCCGCTCGATGTCGCGCAAATGCTTCGGCGATTTGCCTTCCCGGAAGAACTGAAGCTTCCGCACGATCACGTATTCCGGCGGGGCGAGAATCAGTTTCTCGCCGTCGAAATCGATCTGCCGGGTGTGTGCGAATCCCCAGTCATGCAGGGCGTCGCGGCCGCCGGTGTAGATGTCGGCTTTGAACCCCGTCGCGTGGTGGATGAGATTGAAATGGCCGCGTTGTTTGCGGGCGATCTCCACGTGGAGGACGCCGGCTGGTGGGCAGTAGAATTCGTCCAAGGGGAAGGAGGCTGCGAACGCATGCACATCCTCCTGCTTCAGGATGAGAATGATATCGATGTCGTTGGTCAGGCGCGGTTCGCCATAGAAAATGGCCGCCACGCTGCCGCTGACCATATAGGCGAGGCCGAGCTCGTTGAGCTTCCGGGTAAAAATCAGGAACGGCTCAACTGGTGGCATGCAGGAAAATTTCTTTCACCTTTTGCGCCACCTGCTCCTCGCTCCACTCGGGATGCTGCGCGCGAAGCCCCGCGGCCTTCAGCTTGCGGGCGCTCCAATAAAGCGCGAAGGCGGCGCGCAGCTTTTCCTGCCCAGTCATCCGCCGCAGGGTGGCCACATATTCGGGGGTGAGCTTGGACGCCATCATCCGAGCATAACGCATTCCGCTTGGTGAGCGACTCTGAATCTATCGAGGCCTCTAACCACCTGCCTTGGCATTCCCGGCGTTGGCGTGTCAGCTTTTTGCGAGCATTGCCAGCGTGAACATCACCGACCATCTGGAACTGAATCCGCCTCATGCGTTGGGCGCGCAATTCGACGCGCTCGCCCGCCTGCAGGACGGCTGGCTGGAGGGCGCTGGCAAGGCCCCGCCGGCGGCTGAAATCGAATGGTTTTCCGATCAGTTCGTCATGAGCTATCCGCGCGATCTGCCTTTGCCTTTTGTCTGCCCCACCCCCGATGGCGGCCTCTTCCTCGAGTGGACCCTCGGCCCTTGGATCGCCTCTGCCGAGGTTCCGCTTCCCGGCCGGCGTTGCGAACTTCAGGCGACGAACACAAAAACCGCCGCCGCCGTCGATGCAGAGACCTCTCTCGCCGATGCCGCGGGCTTTGCCGCTCTCTACGCCTTCGTCCGGCGCTTTCTCTGATTCCACGGCGGCATGCAGGGCACGACGCAGTTGCTTCGGCAAGTTCTCATTCCTACGCCCCCTCCGCCCGCTTCCGGACGTCGGGCAGGAATGCGGTGAGCAGGCCGATGAGCGGCAGGAAGGCGCAGACTTCGAAGACGAAGTGGATGCTGGTGGCGTCGGCGAGGTTGCCGAGGACGGCGGAGCCGAGGCCGGCGATGCCGAAGCCGAAGCCGAAGAAGAGTCCGGCGATGGTGCCGACTTTGCCGGGCATCAGCTCGGTGGCGTAGACGAGGATGGCGGAGAAGGCGGAGGCGAGGATGACGCCGATGATCACGGAGAGGACGCCGGTCCAGAAGAGGTTGGCGTGGGGCAGAAGCAGGGAGAAGGGGGCGACGCCGAGGATGGAGACCCAGATGACGAGCTTGCGGCCGAACCGGTCGCCGACCGGGCCGCCGATGATGGTGCCGGCGGCGACGGCAAAGAGAAAGAGGAAGAGGTGGATCTGCGAGGAGTGGACCGAGACGTGGAATTTCGCGATGAGGTAGAAGGTGTAGTAGCTCAGCATGCTGGTGAGGTACCAGTACTTGGAAAAGATGAGGACGAGGAGGATGGCGATGGACCAGGCGACGCGGCGCGAGGTGAGGTGCGGGCGATCGGCGTGCGCGGCGGCACGGGGGCGGATGCGGTGGAGATTGGCGCGGTACCAGTGTCCCACCCAGGTGAGAAGGACGATGCCGGCAAGGGCGGCGAGGGAGAACCAGAGGATGTGGGCCTGCCCGTAGCGGACGACGATGAGGGCGACGAGGAGCGGGCCGAGGGAGGTGCCGAAGTTGCCGCCGACCTGGAAGATGGATTGGGCGAGGCCGTGTTTGCCGCCCGAGGCCATGTGGGCGAGACGCGAGGCTTCCGGGTGAAAGACGGAGGAGCCCAAGCCGACCAACCCGGCCGCGACGATCACGACGGGGTAGCTGCCGGCGCGCGCGAGAAGGACGAGTCCGATGAGCGAGAAGCCCATGCCGATGGCGAGCGAGTACGGCTGGGGCTTGCGGTCGGTGTAGATGCCGACGAACGGCTGGAGCAGCGAGGCGGTGAGCTGGAAGGTGAAGGTGATGAGCCCGACCTGCGTGTAGCTGAGGTGGAACGACTCTTTGACGATGGGGTAAACCGCGGGGATGAGCGACTGGATCGTGTCGTTCAGCATGTGCGAGACGCTGATCGCGAGGAGGATCGCCAGCACGGTCTCTTGCGTGCGCGGTCGGGTCTCCAGCTCGGATTCAGCGGTGAGGGTGGGCATGCGGAGGGAGACCATTCATGCAAGTGGGGAGGGGTGCAAGCGGGGGCACGCAGCGCAACGCTATCGCTGGGAATCGGCGCCAACTTGGGCTTTCCAGAGCTTGCCGGATTTTTGCCAGGCGAGGATGAGCTCGCGGAAGCGCTGGACGGCGGGGGTGTCGTCGTTTTCGGGCCAGACGAGGACGAGGGGGACGGAGGCGGCGGGGCGGAGGGGGATGAAGCGGAGGCGGGGGTCGGCGTCGGCGACGGACTCGGGGATGATGCCCACGCCGGCGCCGGCTTCCACGTAGCTGAGGACGGTATCGATGAGGCTGGGAGTGTAGGCGAGGCGCGGGGCGAACCCGGCCTGGCGGCAGGCGGCGAGGATGCCATCGTGGGAGCCGACGCCTTCACGGCGGGCGAGGACGATGAGGGGCTCGCGGGCGAGGCGGCTCCAAGGGAGCGTTTTGTGCCCGGCGAGCGGATGGCCGGGCGGGACGATGGCGCCGAATTTTTCTTCGCGCAGGAGGAGGGTGCGGAGGCCGGAGGCTTGGGCGATGGAGACCGGGCGGGTGAAGGCGGCGGAGAGGCGGCCCTTGGCGAGCATCTCCCACACGCGCTCGGGCGTGCGTTCTTCGAGGTGGATGGAAACGAGGGGAAAGCGCTGCCGGTATTCGTGGAGGAGCCGGCCCAGAAAGGGGCGCGTGGGCGGGCCGATGTAGCCGAGGCGCAGCTCCCCCTCCTCGCCGGCGGCGGTGCGGCGGACGCGGCGCATCGCTTCCTCCCAGCGCTCGAAGAGGATGCCGGCCTCGCGCAGGAGCACACGGCCGGCGGGGGTGAGGCGGACGTTGCGGCGGTTGCGCTCGAGGAGCGGGGCGCCAAGCTCGACCTCGATCTCCTGCACCGCGCGGCTGAGGGCGGGCTGGGCAATCCGCAGACGCTCGGCCGCGCGCGAGTAGCTGAGCTCTTCGGCCACGGCTTGAAAATAGCGGAGGAGGCGGAGGTCCATGGGGATTTATGCCGGGGCGGCATGACAGTGATCGCAAAGTACTATTTCCATTACAACCGTACTTTGTTCATGGTTGATGGTTCTTAGTTCCTGGCTCACTCCCGCATTCTATGCACCTCTCCAAACTCTTCTCCCTCGCCACCATCGGCGCACTCGTCTTCGCCGGCTGCAGCAAGAAATCCGGGCCGGAGCTGACGGCGGATGGGCTGACGAAGATCCGCGTGGGCTATATCGGGATCACTTGCGAGGCGCCGATTTTCAGCGCGGTGGAGAATGGGTTTTTCAAGGAGGAGGGGCTCGAGCCGGAGCTGGTGAAATGCGAGTGGTCGAAGTACAAGGATGTGCTGGCGCTGGGCGGCTACGACATCACGCATCACCTGATCATGTATTTCCTGAAGCCGATCGAGCAGGGGCTGGATGTGAAATTCACGGGAGGGATTCATCGCGGATGCCTGCGCGTGCAGGGGCCGGTGGAAGGCGGGCCGCAGTACGGTGGCGGATTTGCGCGGGAAGCGGATCGGCGTGCCGGGCATGGGGACGCCGCCGTTCATTTTTGCCACGCGCGTGCTGGGCGCGAATGGGATCGATGCGAAGAAGGAGATCGACCTGGCGGGTCTTTCCGGCCGGCGAGCTCGGCCTCGCGCTGGAAAAGGGCGAGGTGGATGCGATCGCCGATTCGGAGCCGATCGGCACGCTGCTCCTCGCGCAGGGGCGCGTGCGCAACATCGCGGACCAGGCGAGCCGATGCGCCGTACAAGGACGAGTATTGCTGCGCGGTGATCGTGAACGGGAAGTATCTCTCGAACAATCCGAAGGCAACCGCCGCGGCCACGCGCGCGCTGCTGAAGGGCGCGAAGTGGGTGGAGGCGAATCCCGCGGCCGCCGCGCGCCTTTCGGTGGAGAAGAAGTATCTCGCGTCGAACCCCGAGCTGAACACGGTGGCGATCTCGCACCTGCGCTACGTGCCGAGCGTTTCCGGCGCCGAGGCCGCCGTCAATTCGGCCGCGGAGGAAATGAAGACCGCCGGCATGCTCAGCCCGACGACCGATGTGCCCGCGCTGGCGAAGAAAGCCTTGGCGCACGCTGGAAGGGGTGACCGACGAGTGGCTGGAGAAGCTGCCGGTGGAGCACCTGGCCGATGGCCAGATGCCGGAGGATATCAATATGCGACTGGCGGCGGAGCTTAAGCTCGACAAGGTCAGCGTGGCCGTGGCGACCTGCTGCGCGCCGAAGACGCGCGTGCTGAAATGAGTGTAGCTCCCGAACTGAAAGAGCCCGAGCCGATTCGCCGCCACCCCCGATGCGCCCGCGCGGGCGCCGTTCGCCGCGCCATCAACCGCACCGCTGCGCACGCTCGTCGCGTGGCCGATCGCGACGCTGATCGCGCTGATCGTGCATTTGGTCGCGGCGCGCCAGGAGTTGCCGACGGAGACGACAACGTATTTCATTTTTCTGGAGATCTATACTGGGTGCGGCGGCGGCGGCGGTGGCGCTGCAGCCCTTTTCGGCGGCACTGCGGCGCTGGGTGTCGCGACATGGGGCCGATTCTGGCGGCGGCGATTACCTTGCTGGCGATTTGGGAGATCATCACCGCGGGCCTGCACTGGCTGCCGATGCCGTATTTTCCCAGCCCGGCGGGCGTCTTGCAGAGCCTGGTCAATGACCGCGCGCTGATCCTCGATAGCACCTGGCATTCGCTGCTGCTCTTGCTCGGCGGTTATGCGGTGGGTGTGCTCGTCGGATTGATCACGGGGATTTGCATCGGCTGGTTCGCGCCCGCGCGCTACTGGGGCATGCCGCGTGCTCAAGGTGCTCGGGCCGATTCCGGCGACGGCGTGGATTCCGCTCGCGATGGTCGTGGCCCCATCGGCGACCGTGTCGGCCGCGGGCCTGATCGCGCTCGCCGTCTGGTTTCCGGTGACGATGCTCACGGCCTCCGGGATTTCGAATACGCGCGCCTCCTACCTCGATGTGGCGCGGACGCTGGGCGCAGGCCGCGCTTATCTGATCTTCCGCGTGGCGATTCCGGCGGCGATGCCGAACATTTTCATCGGGCTGTTCATGGGGCTGAGCGCCTCGTTCCTGACGCTGGTGGTCGCGGAGACAGGTGGGGGTGAAGTCCGGTCTCGGCTGGTATCTCACTTGGGCGCAGGGCTGGGCGGAATACGGCAAGGTGTACGCGGCGCTCGTCGTCATGGCGGCGTTTTTTTCCACGATCATGACGGTGCTCTTCAAGGTGCGCGACCGGGTGCTCGTCTGGCAGAAAGGAACGATCAAATGGTAGCCGCCTCCCCGAACGCCGCCGCCGCCGAAGGCTCGCCCGTGCGCGTTTTTGGCGTCAGCAAAAGCTTTCCCACGGTGGATCATCCGGAGACGCAGACGGCAGCTCTGCACGAGGTCTCGCTGTCAGTGGAGGCGGGCGAATTGATCTGCCTGCTCGGGCCGAGCGGCTGCGGAAAATCGACGCTCCTGCGGCTGATCGCCGGGCTGGATATGCCGAGCGCGGGCGAGGTTTCGGTGGGCGGCGAATTCGATCACGGGGCCGAGCGCGGAGCGCGGCCTCGTTTTCCAGGACCCGAATCTTTTTCCGTGGCTGACGGTGCGCGGGAATATCGAGGCGGGGCTGGTGGCGCGCGGGGTGCGGCACGAGAAACAGCACGAGGTGGATGAATACATTCGGCTCGTGGGCTTGCGCGATTTTGCGAATGCGTTTCCGCATCATCTCTCGGGCGGCATGGCGCAGCGGGCGGCGCTGGCACGGGCGTTGATCAATCATCCCAAAGTACTCCTGCTGGATGAGCCGCTTGGCGCGCTGGATGCCTTTACCCGGATGCGCATGCAGGATGAAGTGCTTCGGCTTTGGCGCGGGCGCCGCACCACGATGCTCTTCGTCACGCACGATATCGACGAGGCCATTTACATGAGCGATCGGATCGTGATCATGACCCCGCGCCCGGGGCGGATCGAGCGGATCATTCCGGTGAATTTGCCGCGTCCGCGGCAGCGCAATAGCGAGGAGTTCTTGCACCTGCGCGGAGATATTCTCGAGCTGCTGCACTTCGGCAGCGAGATCGCGGCTTAGGCCTGCGACGGCGGCTCGATTTCCGTCGCCGGCGACTTTGGCCGCAGCAGCCGCGCAATCCCCGTTACCGCGCAAAAGATCAGGCAAAGGCTGAGCGCGAAGGTGTTCTCCCATTGGTGCGGTGAGAAAACGAGAATGAAGCCGCCGCCTTTCACCAGCGCGGAAAAGCTGGAGACGCAGAAGGGCATCAGGAAAAGGCGGAAGGTGGTCCAGCTCGCGAGGCGCGCGGCTTCATGCCAGGTGCTCAGCAGGAGCGCGAAGCCGACGATCACCGAGATGCCGGCGGAGGTAAGCCAGAGCTGCCAGGTCGGGTCGAAGTAGCGGACGGCGAAGAATAGGTACCAGAGGAGGTAGCACCAAAGCACCAGGCGGCCGGCGGTGAGATTCGCGAGGTAGGTCACGCGGGTGTTTTCGCCTACATATCACAGAAAGGGAAACGAATGCGGCGAGCGAGCCGCCGACCTTTTCCGACTGCGTACCCCTACACCAGCAGGCCCGCATCCTGGCCGTCCAGCTTGCCGGTGGAGAGGCGGGTGACGGTTTCCTGGAGAGTGGCGTAGAAATCGGTTTGGCGCTGGGCGGCGCGGCGGACGACGGGCTTGAGGTTCTGCAGGTCGCCGAGGCCGATGACGAGGTCGACGCTCATGGCGAAGGCTTGCAGCTCGTCGTTGGTGGAGAAGCCGGCGCCGATGAGGACGAAGGTCTGCTTGCGGCGCTGCGCGGCGGGGGCGTGGGCGGCTTCGTGCAGGATGGCGTGGTTGCCGAGGTCGAGGCCGTTGAAATGCTCGGTGACGACCACCACGTCGTACGGATGGGCGCGCAGCTTCAGGATGCTGTCGTCGAGGAAAAGGCCGGTGTGGATTTTGTAGCCGAGCTGATCGAGCTGCTCGACGGCGAGCCGCTGCATCTCGGGCACATCGAGGCAGACGAGCGCGGTTTTGTCGCCGGGCTCAAAAAAATCGAAACGGTGGTGGGGCTCAAAGCCGGGCGGAAGATTCATGGGAAAGATCAGGCGGAGATGCGGAGGCCGCTGGCGGCGGGCTTCGGATCGTCGAGGCGCAGGCCGGCAGAGCTTTGCTCGGCCACGCCCTGGCGCTTGCGGGCTTCGTCGAGCAGGCGGCTCAGCTTGTTGCGATGGGTGGCGTAATGGAGCGCCGTCTCCTCGTCGATGAGGCCCGCGATGCAGGCGCGCTGGAGCGATTGATCGAAAGTGGTCCAGCCCTGAAGTCGCTGTTCGCCTCGATGATGTCGTAGAAGCTGCGGCCCTCGGCCTCGCCGAGCGCGATGCGCCTCGCGCATGCGCAGGTTCGAGCCCATGATTTCATTGACGAGCATGCCGGCCGCCGCCGATCTTCGGCGCGAGCCGCTGGCTGACGACGTAGCGCAGCGTTTCGCTCAGGCGCAGACGCAGCTGCGTTTCCTCCGCGAGTTCGAACATGCCGAGGATGCGGTTGATCGACTGGCCGGCGTTGATCGTGTGGATCGTGCGAAAGCACGAGGTGGCCGGTCTCCGCCGCGGTGAGCGCGATTTCGACCGTCGCGCGGTCGCGCATTTCGCCGACGAGGATGACCTTCGGCGCCTGCCGCAGGGCGGAGCGCAGCCCGCTCGGGAAAGCGTCGAAATCGCTGCCGAGCTCGCGCTGGTTGAAGGTGGCCTTCTTGTGCTGGTGCACGAATTCGATCGGGTCCTCCAGCGTGACCACGTGGACCGGCTGCGTCTCGTTGATCTCGTTGAGGATCGCGGTGAGCGTGGTCGTCTTGCCGCTGCCGGTGGCGCCGGTGACGAGGATGAGGCCGTTCTTCTCTCGCGCATGTCGCGAAAAATCGGCGCCAGCCCGAGCGAGCTGAGCGTGGGCATTTCGCTCTGCGCCTTGCGCATGACGATGGCGAAGTGCCCGCGCTGCTTGAAAATATTCACGCGGAAGCGCGCCGCGATCCATCGAGTGAGTAGCTGCAATCGCACGCGCCGCGCGTGAGCAGGTCGCGCAGCAGATGCGCGCTGGTCGCCGATGATGTTCAGCGCGATCTGCTCGGTCTGGTACGGCGTGAGCGTGCCGCGATTGCGGCTGCGAACGGGCGCCTCCTTCAGCACGCCGTAGCTTTCCACCTGGAGCGGGCGGCCGACGGAAAAGACGAGATCGGAGATGCCCGGATGCGTGTCGAGCATCGCGCGTGAGGATGGTATCGAGTTCGGGCTCGGCGCATGGGTGTGAGATTCGGTCTAATCGTGCGTCGTAATGGAGAGCAAAGAGCGCGACGCGGCGCGCTATTCAGTCCTCGAATCGTCCGGCGGAGTCTTGAGGAAGACGCGGAATTTCTTTTTGTCCTGCGGCCTTGTCGTAGGCCTCCTCGGGCGAGATGCGGGCGGCGCGCAGGTGCTCCATGATGGCGTCGTCGAGCGGCTGGTTGCCCTTCTTCTTGCCGACCTGCATCATGCCGGGAATCTGGTGCGTCTTGCCCTCGCGGATGAGGTTCGCGATCGGCGTATCGACGACCAGCACCTCGAGCGCGGCGACGCGGCCCGGCTTGTCGATGCGGCGGAAAAGGTTCTGCGCGACCACGCCCTTGAGCGATTCCGCGAGCGACCGGCGCGGATCTGGTTCTGCTGGTCGGCGGGAAAAACGTCGATGATACGGTCGATGGTCTTGGGCGCGCTCGGGGTGTGCAGCGTGCCAAAGACGAGATGGCCCGTGGCGGCGGCGGTGAGCGCGAGTTCGATCGTCTCCAAGTCGCGCATTTCGCCGACGAGAATGATGTCCGGATCTTCGCGCAGCGCGCCGCGCAGCGCGGAGGCAAACGACTTCGTGTGCACGCCGACCTCGCGGTGATTGATCAGCGACTGCTGCGAGCGATGCACGAACTCGATCGGGTCCTCGACCGTGATGATGTGATCCTTCCGCTGCAGGTTCGCGTAATCGATCATCGCCGCGAGCGTGGTCGATTTGCCGGAGCCGGTCGGGCCGGTGACGAGCACCAGGCCCTTTTTCAGCATCGCAAATTTCTTCAGCACCGGCGGCAGCCCGAGCTCGTCGCCGGTGAGCACCTTGCTCGGGATGAGCCGGAAGACGGCGGAGATGCCGTTCTTCTGGTTGAAGAAATTCGCGCGGAAGCGGGCGAAGCCGGGGATACTCGTAGCCGAAATCGACGTCGCCGGTTTCCTCGAAGTGTTTGATCTTCTGCTCCGGCGCGATCTCGTAAACGAGCGCCTTGAGGTCGTCGTTTTCCAGCGGCGGCATATCCACGCGGACCAGTTCGCCGTGGATGCGGAGCATGGGGGGATTGCCGGTGGAGAGGTGAAGGTCAGAGGCGCTCTGCTCCTTCATGAATTTGAAAAATGAGTCGATGCGGGCCATAAGCGCAGCAGTGCGAGAAGCTAGAGGAGTGCCACGGAGGGTGGGAAAAGTGGCGGGGGCTCGTAGTCGTAGTCGTAATCGTAATCGTAGTTCCTCTCTCGGACCTGCCGACGACTAAGACTAAGACTAAGACTAAGACTAAGAGCTCGCCGCGTCCCGCTGCCCCGGGTGGCGGAAAACGCCACATGGGCCGACGCCATTCCATGATTTGCAGGGGCGCGAGGCTTCGGGGTAGTTTGTCCGGCGATGAACTTCCCCGATTTCCTCCGCGCGCAGCCGCGCGGGCGGGTGTTTGCGCTGGGGCTTGCGCTCACGGTGTTCATCGGGGCGTTCGATTACCTGCTGCCGTTCGAGGCGACGCTGTTCATGTTTTACGCGGGGCCGATTTTGCTGGTGGCGTGGTTTGGCGATCGGCGGGGCGCGATCCTGCTCGCGGTGCTGGCGACTTTCGTCTGGTACGCGGCGAACCTGCACAGCGCGCCGTACACGCCCCACGGCTACATGTGGGCGACGCTCAATCGCCTGGTGTTGCTGGTGCTGATCGCGATCGGCGGCGTGGCGATGCAGGCGCAGCGGGAATCGATGCACACGCGGCTGGCGGCGCTGGAGCGCACGCGGGAGTTGGAGGAGGAGATCGTGCGGGTCAGCGAGCACGAGAAAATGCGGATCGGGCAGGAGTTGCACGATGGGCTTTGCCAGAACCTGGCGGCGATCGATTGCGCGGTGGCCTGCCTGAAGCTCGACCTGGAGGAAAAGGAGCAGCCGGAGGCGGAAGCGGCGGAGTTCATCCAGCGGCAGCTCAGCCAGGTGATCGCGGAAACGCGCGAGCTGGCCCGCGGCATTTTCCCAGTGATGCGCAATGAGGAAGGTTTCCAAGCCGCCCTGGAGGAGCTGATCGCGAACACGAATCGGCTGCGGCAAATCTCGGTGCGGCTGCAGGTGCGCGGGGACATCAAGATCAAGGAGCCGCAGATGGGGATGCACCTTTACCGCATCGCGCAGGAGGCGCTGAGCAATGCCGGCAAGCATTCGGGAGCGCAGGAAGTGAATATCGAGCTCGCGCGCGCCGACGATCTTCTTACCATGACCATCCGCGACAACGGCCACGGCATGCGCAATGGCCACACGCCCTCGCGCGGGCTCGGCTTGCAGACGATGAGCTATCGCGCCCGCTCGATGGGCGGCACGCTCGACGTGCGCCCGAGCCCCGCCGGCGGCACCGAAGTCCGCTGCGCCGTGCGCATACCCGCCTAACCCGCCCTTTTGAAATGACCCCGACCAAACCGAGCAAAGATCCCATCAAGGTGGTGCTGGTGGAAGATCACCAGATGTTCCGCGAGTGGCTGGCCCACCTGATCACGAAGCGGGCCGCGGCCACGGTGTGCGGCGAGGCGGACAACATCCAGGACGCGCTGCGGATCATCAAGGAGACGGAGCCGGACATCGCGCTGGTGGATATTTCGCTGAAGGGATCGAGCGGGCTGGAGCTGATCAAGGACTTGAAGGCGCACGGCGTGCCGGTGCCGGTGCTGGTGCTCTCGATGCATGAAGAAGGGCTGTACGCCGAGCGCGTCTTGCGGGCCGGGGCGCGGGGATACATCACGAAAGCCGAGGCCTCGAATACGCTGCTGAAGGCGATCCGGCACGTGCTCAGCGGCGGCATTTACCTCGGCGAAAGCATGACCGCGACGATCCTCGAGAAGGTGACTACGCGGGCGGGGCAGACGATTTCCGGGATGGCCTTGCTGGCCGATCGGGAGCTGGAGGTCTTTCAGCTCATCGGCAAAGGCTTGAACGGGCGCGAGATCGCGGAGCGGCTGCACCTGGGCGAGACGACGGTGGATTCGTACCGCGCACGGATCAAAGACAAGCTGAAGCTTCGGAACGCGGCGGAGCTTTACAGCCGTGCGGCGCAGTGGGTGCAGGAGCACGGGGCGTAGGGGGAGGGGAGGGCAATCCCCGAGAGTCCGCGGGGAGGGCGAGAAGCGAATTTTCGGTGGAGGAAATTCGCCATGCCACAGACCCAGCAAGACCCGAAACCGATCCGTCCCGCGCAAGAGCAGCCCGAGCCGGGGCTGCAATCCGAGATGACGCCGCGCCCGCGCGTGGCGCGCCGCGGCTACAAGGGCTCCGGCAAACTCGAGGGCAAAGTGGCGCTGATCACCGGCGGGGATTCGGGGATCGGGCGGAGCGTGGCGGTGCTCTTCGCGCGGGAAGGGGCGGATGTGACGATCGTGTACCTGAACGAGCATAGCGACGCGCAGGAGACCGTGCGCCTGGTGGAAGAGGAGGGCCGGCGCTGCGTGGCGCTCGCGGGCGACATCGGCAATGTGGGCGAGGAAGATTTCTGCCGGACGGCGGTGGATGAAACGATCTCGAAGCTGGGCCGGCTGGATATTTTGGTAAACAACGCCGCCGAGCAGCACCCGCAAGAAAGCATTCTCGACATCTCGCCCCAGCAGCTCGAACGGACTTTCCGCACGAATATCTACGGGATGTTTTTCATGACGCAGGCGGCGCTGCCGCACCTGGGGGAGGGGAGCTCGATCATCAATACCACCTCGGTGACAGCGTATCGGGGCAGCCCGCAATTGCTCGACTACTCGGCGACCAAGGGGGCGATCGTCAGCTTTACGCGCGCCCTTGCGCACCAGTTGGTGGAGAAGAAAATTCGCGTAAATGGGGTCGCGCCCGGGCCGATTTGGACGCCGCTGATTCCCTCAACATTCCCCGGGGAGAAGGTGGAGAAATTCGGCAGCGACGTGCCGATGGGGCGCGCGGGCGAACCGGATGAGGTGGCGACCAGCTACGTCTTCCTGGCGTCGGAGGACGGCTCGTATTTCACCGGGCAGATCCTGCACCCGAATGGGGGCGAAATTGTGAACGGGTAGGCGCTACGCTGCCGGGTTGAGCCCGAGCACGATGTCCCATTTCGCGGCGAGCTCGCCGGCTTTGGCTCCGGGGAGCGGCGCGAAATCGGCGGTGAGCGCCGCGATGGCTTTCGGCTCGCGGAGGCTGCGGAAGATGCCATCGCGCTCGTTGCGCGGCTCGCCCTTGATGTAGAGCTGCGTGGTGAGAGCCTCTTTGCCGCCGAGCAGCACCTTCGCGTGGATGTGCGGGCAGCGGCCAGGGTAGGAGACCGGCTTGATCGTCCGGAAGAGGTACTCACCCGTGGCGCCGGTGAGGAAACGGCCGTAGCCTTGGAAACTCTTGTCGCGCTTGTCGGCGTTGCTGGTGCGCGTGTGGAGATACGCGCCGTTGGCGTCGCACTGCCAGATCTCCACGGTGGCATTGCGCAGCGGCTCGCCACTTGGGCCAAGGATGCGGCCGCTCAGGTAGGTGATTTCGCCCACGGCCGGGGTGGTTGAATTATTCAAGACGATGAGATCGTTGTCCGTATCGAGCGGGAGATGATCCGGGTAGAACGGCCCCTCGGTCTGTTTCGGCGTGAGGGTGAGCTGTTCCGCAAACGCGCCGGGCACGGCGAAGAAGGCGGAGGCGAATCCGAGCTGGGCAAGGAAGCGGCGGCGGGAGGGGAGAGGCATGGTGGGCAAGGGTAGCTGGCTTTCCCTACGACACCGGCCCGCCCTCGGAAACGTTGGTGAGCGAAGAGGAATCCCCCTGGAGTGAGAAGAAGTCGTTTCTGGGACCTGGCGTCAGAGCTTCCAGGAGACCGTTCACATCAATCGAGCCGACCAACTGGGCCTCGATCCCATGATCCGTCACCCCGCCGAAGATGCTGCCGTGCATAATCACCCGAGCGATCTTCGAGAGGATCGGGGTATTCGCGGCGTTGCCGATCAGCCCGGAATCTCCGCTGCCGTACGTGCCATTCGCGCCCGGCAGGAACCCGGCGACTACGTCGTTTTCCTCCCAAATGCCAGGCTGGTCGGAGCCCTCGGAGCCGGCCTCCACGGTGCCGATCTGCACGTCGCCATTCACGGGGCGGCCGGTGATATCGTAGCCGGCGAGCACCCGGGTGTAGGCCATTTCGCCCGCGGTGTGCACGGAGCGAATGGCGAGCGCCTGCGCATCGCTGGCGGAATTCAGGCGGCCCCCGGCGCTGATGATCACGTAGAAGGCTGGGTTACCCTCCGTCGCGCCGAGCTCGACCGTGCCGAGCGTGCGCATCGCGCCGATACTCCCGGCCAACGGCGCCCGGCCGCTCGAGAGCGTGCCGTCGATTTGGACGGAGTTGATGTCGGTCTTCAGCGCGAAGATGGAACCGCTGCGCGAACCGGCATCGCCGGTGACATCGCCGTTAATGACCACCGTGCCGATGGAGCCGCCGGTCACCGTGCCGCCGTACGGCTGGGCGCCGCCCACGAGGGCGCCTTTGACCGTCAACGAGGTCAGCGCGCGGGCGGCATAAATCTGGCCGACTTCACCCAGGCTCACCGGCGTTTGGTTCGTATCGTAAGCGGCGTTATTCCCTCGGACCGAACCTTCGATCGTGAGTTTCGCGAGATTGCCGGCGCTTTGGATTTTGGCCGTTTCATTGCCGCCGCCGTTGAGGCTGCCGGCGATCGCGATCGTGCCCATATGGCCCGAGCTGACCAGGCTGGCGCTGTAGGCGCCAAGACCGCCGGTGAGCTGGCCGAGCACCGGCACACCGGGAATCGGCGTCGCGCCCGGTGTGCCGATCGTCACGTTGTTGAGATGGCCTTTGCTGATCACGGAGCCGGAGAACGGCGCGCTCCCGCCCAGAAGATCTCCGCGCACCGTCACCGAGCCGATGGTCGGCCCCGGCTTTTCCGGCGTCACTGTGATATCGCCGACCGTGGTGAAGATCGATCCGCTGAAATCGCCCTTCCCGCCGGAGAGCGCGGTGCGCACGAGCACGCTGTTGATATTCTTCTTGCTGTAAATCGAGCCGGAATTCGTGCCGTCGCCGCCGAGGAGCGAGCCATCGACTTCCACGGATTGGATCACGCCGAAGCAGGCGATCGAGCCGGTGCCGATCGGCACGATGCCCGTGGAATTCGCCAAGCTGCCCTTGAGCGAGCCGCCGATGTCGATGACCTTGGCGGTGCCCGTGACCACCACGGTGCCGGAGAAGTCGCCCGCGCCGCCGGCGAGGTCGTTGGTGATCGTCAGGTTATTCAGCGTGCCGGTGACGCCCACGCGGCCGCTCGCCTCGCCGCCGCCGCCGGTGACGGAAGCGCCGATGGTGGCGCTGAGGAGATTTTTTCCGGTGAGAATGCTGCCCGAGCGGGGGCCGGCGCCGCCCTGGAGATTGGCAGAGAGCACTACGGAGGTGATCGAGCCGGTCGAGCCGATGGCGCCGCTTTCAATGCCGACGCCGCCGATCACGTCGCCATTCACGGTGACGTTCTTGATGGAGGTGGCGCTGACGATTTGGCCGGAAGATTCCGCGATGCCGCCCATCAGCTTACCGGTGACGGTCACCGTATCCATGGCGCGGGCGCTGCCGATGGCGCCGCTTTGCCGGCCCACGTCGCCGCCGAGCACATTGCCATTCACCTGGATAATGCCGATCACGCCATCGGAGGCGATGACGCCGGAGGTGATGCCGTCGCCGCCCACGATGTCGCCATGCACCACGACATTGGCGATATTCTTCCCGCTGAGGATGGAGCCGCTGTGCTCGCCCAAGCCGCCTTTCATCCCTTGCGTGGTGGCGCCGATGACGACGTTGCGCAACGCGCCGCCGCTGGCGACCGAGCCCGACGAATCGGTATCGCCGCCGACGAGGCCGCCGAGGACCGTGACGGAATCGATCCCGCCGAGGCCGGTGCTCACGGAGCCGGAGAAATCGCCCTTTCCGCCCGTGAGCGCGCCGGTGATCGTGAGGGTGCCGATCTTGAAGCCGGCGGAAACCTGGCCGCTCTCGAAGGACTGGCCGGGTGTCGTGCCGCCCGTCACCGCGCCGCCGATCATGGCGTTGAGCAGGCTGTTGCCGGCCGCGAGCGTGCCGGAATGGCTCCCTGCGCCGCCGACGATATTACCGGTGATGGTGGCGGTGGTGATGGAGCCGCTGGCGCGGACGGCACCGCTATCGGCGCCTGCGGCGCCCAGCAAATGGAGATCGACGGTGAGGCTGCCGATGGACCCGGTGGTGTGAATGGAGCCGCTGTTGTCGGTGGCGCCGCCGACCAGCGAGCCCGCGACATGCGCGGTACCCAGGCTGCCCTGCACGAAAAGCGCGCCGACGAGATTGCCGCTGAGCTCCAGCGTATTCAGCCGACCCTTGATGTGGCTCTCCTCGCCGGCGGCGGTGCCGAGCGTGACCGCCTCCAAGCGGTCGACGCCCGGGGTGGTGAGGATGTTGTCGCCCACTTGGATCTTGCCGAGCAGGCCGCCCACTTTCACCTCGCCGAGATCGATGCCGGTCGCCTCGATCTCGTTGACTACGGTGGTGGCGTCGCCGGTGCCATCGGAGAGAATGCTCACATCGGCGCCGCGGAAGAGCGGGCCGAGGGTGAGCTTGAGCAGGTGGCCGTCTCCGCCCGTATCGAGGAGGGCGGCGGCCTGGACATCCGCATCCAATCCTTTCGAGATGAGGATGGTCACCATGTCGCCGCCAGCATCGGCGAACTGGAACATCGCCGGGGCGATGCGGGACTCGAGAACTTCAACCGGGGCAGGAAAGCGTGAGCGCATACGGGGTGGGGGCAGCGATAAGATGCCTCTGTTTAACGGCACGTCAAAGCATCATCGCGCCCTGGACTGCTTCTAGAATCCGAGCTGAACGATCCCCTGGCCGGCTTCGATGTGGCCGATGCGGCGAGCTTTCAAAGAGCGCGCTGTTGCGGCGGCGTCCTTTTCCGCGACCACCACGGCCATGCCGATGCCCATATTGAAGACTTGGTACATCTCTTCGCGCGGTCGACCTGGCCACCCTCGCTGGATGCGCCTGGAAAATGCGCGGGCACTTTCCAGGAGCGCGTATCGATCACCGCGTCGCAGCGTCTTCGGCAGAATGCGCGGGAGATTGTCGATGAGGCCGCCGCCGGTGATGTGCGCGAGGCCTTTCACGAGCCCATCGGGCAGCGCGGCGAGGGAGGGCTGGTAGTTTTTGTGCACGCGGAGCAGTTCCTCGCCGAGCGGCTTGGCGACGCCAGGCAGCTTGCGAGGTGAGCTTCAGGCCCATCGTGCTCGAAGAGGACCTTGCGGGCGAGCGAATAGCCGTTGGTGTGCAGGCCGTTCGAGGCGAGGCCGAGGATGACGTCGCCGCGGCGGATGCGCGCGCCATCGAGCATCTTTGTGCGATCGACCACGCCGACGATGGTGCCGGCGAGATCGTATTCGCCGCGCTGATACATGCCGGGCATCTGCGCGGTCTCGCCGCCGATGAGCGCGCAGCCGGCTTCCTTGCAGGCTTTCGCGAAGCCGCTGGATGAGCTGCTCGAAGACGGGCGGCTCCAGGCGTTCCGCGCCGATGTAATCGAGGAAGAAGAGCGGCCGCGCGCCGACCACGGCGATGTCGTTCACGCAGTGGTTCACCAAGTCCTGGCCGACGGTGTCGTGGCGATTGGTCGGCGAAGGCGAGCTTCAGCTTGGTGCCGACGCCGTCGACGCTGGAGACGAGCACCGGCTCCTTCATGCCGCGGAAATTCGGCGCGGAAGAGGCCGCCGAAGCCGCCGATTTTGCCGAGCACCTCGGGGCCGTGCGTGACCTTGACGCGGTCGTGGATGCCGCTCTTCACGCGGTTGCCGAGGTCCACATCCACGCCGGCGGCGGCGTAGGCTTTTTGGGCGCGGGCTCCTTTTTTCGCACGCGGCGCGCGAGCAGTGGCAGTGGTCATTTCAGGGCGAAAAGCTCGGGATGCTCATCGCCGTCGGCCAGCAATTTCGACGCGATTCAGCCGCCGCTCCATGATGAATTTGTCGAGGTGAGGATCGACCGGCACCGGGTACTTGCCGTTGAAGCAGGCGAGGCAAAAGCTGAGTTCTTGGCCTGGCCGGTGGCGCGCACCATGCCCGCCACGTCGAGGTAGCCGATGCGAATCCGCGCCGAGGTATTCGCGGATTTGGTCGAGGGTGCACTGGTTGGCGAGCAGCTTTTCCGGGATCGGGAAAATCGATGCCGTAGTGGCAGGCGTGCTTGTGCGGCGGACAGGAGATGCGCACGTGCACTTCCTTCGCGCCGGCCTCGCGCAGGTTCACCACGCGGGCGCGCGCCGTGGTGCCGCGCACGATGGAATCGTCCACCACCACCACGCGCTTCCCGTGCACGGCTTCCTTGATCAGGTTCAGCTTCACGCGCACGTTGAAATCGCGGATGAGCTGCGAGGGCTGGAGGAAGGTGCGGCCGATGTAGTGGTTGCGGACGAAAGCGTGATTGTAGGGGATGCCGAGCTCCTCCGCGAAGCCGAGCGCGGCGTAGTTTCCCGAGTCCGGCACGGGCACCACGATGTCGGCCTCGACGGGAGTGCAGCCGCGCCAGCTCGCGGCCCATTTCGGTGCGGACGCGGGCCACGTTGATGTCGCTGATGATCGAATCGGGCCGCGCGAAATAGACGTACTCGAACATGCAGAAGGCGCGGTTCGCTCCGGCTTGAACGGGAACTCGCGAGCGGACGCCGTTTTCATCGATGATCACGACCTCGCCGGGCTCGATCTCGCGCACGAATTCGGCGTGGATCAGATCGAAGGCGCACGTTTCGCTGACGAGAGCACCTAAGCGCCGTCCAGCTTGCCCAGCGAGAGCGGCCGGAAGCCGAACGGATCGCGCACGCCGATGATCTCGCGCTCGCTCATCATCACCAGCGAGAAGGCGCCCTGGATGCGCCGCAGCGCGGCGAGCACGCCGCTCGGACCGGATCGGCTGGGCGAGCAGGTGCAGGATGATCTCGCTATCGACCGTGGTCTGGAAAATGGAGCCGCGTTGCTCGAGTTCGTCGCGCAAGCACCGCCGGCGTTGATCGAGGTTGCCATTGTGCCCGATCGGCGATCTGGCCGCGGCGCGGTATTGACCATCGAGCGGCTGCGCATTGGCGAGCGTGCTCGAGCCGGTGGTGGAATAGCGCACGTGGCCGATCGCGCGCGTGCCCTTCAGCCGCTCGAGGTCCGGCGCGCGTGAAAACCTGCGAGACCAGCCCCATGTCCACATGGCGGATGAACGGCGAGTTCGGCCCGCTGGCGGTGACGATGCCGGCGCTTTCCTGCCCGCGATGCTGCAGGGCGAAGAGCCCGTAGTAGGTCAGCACGGCGGCGTTCGGATGGCCGAAGACGGCGAAAACGCCGCACTCATGAGTGGGTCGGTGGTGCTTCAAGCGGGAAGGGGGGTGACAGTAATGGCTGGCTCCCAAGGGTCAAGCGGGGTTCCGGAAAAACCGGGCACGGCTTTCATGACGGCTGGGACGGGTAGGAGGACAAACATTGATCCAAGACGGCCGAGCGGTTACGCCGCTGGGATGAAGGTCCGCGAAATCATCAAGCTTATTGAGGAGGACGGCTGGTTCCCGGTGCGGACTCGCGGCAGCCACCGGCACTACGAGCATCTTCGCAAGCGCGGCCTGGTGACGGTTGCCGGAAAGCCCGGCGTTGACGTGCCCATCGGAACGCTGAAAAGTATCCTGAAACACCGGATTGGACGAATAATCCCCATGCGCTACACCGTTGTCATCGAGCAGGGTCCCACCAGCTATGGGGCGTACGTTCCGGACCTTCCCGGCTGCATCGCGGCGGCTGAAACGCGTGCCGAGGTGGTCTCGCTGATCCGCGAAGCGGTCGAGTTCCATATCGAAACGTTGCGCGAAGAGGGCATGCCGGTTCCGGAACCTCACTCCACGGCGGAAAGCGTGGAGATTGCCATGGCGTGAGTTGGCGCTGCGGGCTCCGGTTCCCACCCATATCGATATGACTCGCGCATTGCGCACCACCGTTCTCCTCCGGAAGCTATCCCGATGCGCCTGACCGATTTCCTGGAGCGGCAATCCAGAACGTGGATCTTCATCGCCGGCTTGATTCTTACGGCCATCGTCGGCGTCGGCGATTACCTTTTGGGCACGGAGGTCACGCTTTTCGCGTTCTACCTCGCGGTGATTCTGATTGTGGCCTGGTACGCCGGCGGGCGGGTGGCGCTGATCGTGGGAGTGATCTCGGTGGCCATCTGGTGGGTGGCGGACGACTCGCCACAGAAAATCTCACTGAAAGCATGGCGCGCGCTGAACCGCTATACCTCCTTCATCGTGGTGGCGCTCGGCGGCGCGGCGATGCGCGCGCAACGCGCCAGCATTCGGGAGCGGCTCGCGCTCCTGGAAGAGAAGCGCGGGCTGCAGGAGGAGATCGTCCGCGCCGGCGAGCGTGAGCAGGTGCGGATCGGCCAGGATTTGCACGATGGCTTGTGCCAGCACCTGGCGGCGATCGATTGCGCGGTCGCGTGCCTGAAGGACGACGTGCAGGAGCATCTGCCGGCCAAGGCGAACGCGGCGGATTTCATCCACCAGCAGCTTCAGCGGGCGATCAAGGAAGCGCGCAGCCTGGCGCGCGGAATTGTCCCGGCGCAAATGGCCGAAGGCGGCTTCCTGGCCGCGCTGAAGGAGCTGGTCGAGTTCATGCGGAGCGCCCACCGGATCGAGATTGCGCTCGAAGCGCCGAGTGAGCTAACGCTTCGCTCGCCCGCCGTGAGCATGCACCTCTACCGCATTACGCAGGAGGCGCTGAACAATGCCGCCAAGCACGCGAAGGCGACGCGGATTTCGGTGAAGGTAAAGGAATCGGGCGAATCGCTTACCCTCGCCGTGACCGACAATGGGATCGGCATCGGCGCCGACCGCCCCTCGGGACTTGGCTTGCGCACCATGAAATATCGCGCGGAATCCATCGGGGCCTCGCTGAATGTGGAATCGACCGCGCGGGCTGGCACGACGGTGACTTGCGCGGACGTGCTGAACTAGGCGGAAGTCTTTACGCCATGGTTGCGGCACAGGCGCATCGTGTATTATACTCCGCGCCCTTTTTCCATGAAACACGAGCCGCTTCTCTATTTCGACAATAACGCGACGACGAAAGTCGATCCCGCCGTGGTCGAGGAGATGATGCCGTTTCTCACCGAGCAGTACGGGAATCCCTCGAGCGCGTACGGCTTCGGCCAGGAGGTGGCCAAGGCGCTCGATTTGGCGCGCGACCGGGTGGCGGGGTTGCTCGGGTGCGAGCCCTCGGAGATGCTTTTTACGAGCTGCGGCACGGAATCGTCCAACGCGGCGATTCATTCGGCGCTCGCGATGGATCCAGACCGGCAGCACATCGTGACCACGCGGGTGGAGCACAGCGCCACGCTGAAAACATGCGAGGGGCTCGCGAAACGCGGCTACGAAATCACCTGGCTCGGCGTCGACAGCGAGGGCCGCGTCGATCTCGCGGAGCTGGAGCGCGCGATCCGGCCGGATACCGCGCTGGTGAGCGTGATGTGGGCGAACAACGAGACCGGCGTGCTTTTTCCGACGCACGAGATCGCCGAGATCGTGCGGGCGAAAGGGGCGCTCTTTCACACCGACGCGGTGCAGGCGATCGGCAAGATCCCGGTGAACCTGCGCGACGCGAAGATCAATTTCCTCTCGCTCTCGGGCCACAAGCTGCACTGCCCGAAAGGCGTCGGCGTGCTGTATGTCCACCGCCGCACGCGGTTCCATCCGTTCATGACGGGCGGGTCGCAGGAGAATGGGAAGCGCGCCGGCACGCAAAACGTCGCTTCCATCGTGGCGCTCGGGAAGGCGTGCGAGATCGCAGGGAAATGGATCGATCACGAGGCGACGGAAATTCGCGGGCTGCGCGACGATTTCGAGAACGGCGTGCTGCACCGGCTGGAAGGGGTGCGCGTGAACGGCGACCGGGTGAACCGCCTGCCGAACACGAGCAACCTCAGCTTCGAAGGGGTAGACTCCGAAGCGGTGCTCATGCTGCTGGACCAGCGCGGGCTCTGCTGCTCCGCGGGCTCCGCCTGCACCGCGGGCTCGCTGCACCCTTCGCACGTGCTGAAGGCGATGGGTTTCTCCGATGAGCGCGCGCGGTCCTCGCTGCGCTTCTCCTTTTCCCGCTTCAATACCGCGGCGGAAATCGAGCGGGCGCTGGACCTGCTCCCCGCCGTGGCGGGCAAGCTGCGCCGCATCGCCGCTGCGGCCTAAGCGCGTGAAAAACTTCCCAACACCCGGCTCGTCGATCGAGCTGCCCGCGCCGTTGGAGCCGCGCCCGCAGATCAAGCTCATCGTGTTCGACTTGGACGGGACGCTCTCCTGGCTGCGCCACGGCTGGCCGGGCATGATGTGCGACGTCTTCGAGCCGCTCTGGGCCGCGGCAGGGCAGGGGAGGGGTCCGGCCGCGCGCGATCTGCTGATTCACGAAATCCTCGCGCTCAACGGACATCCGTCGGTGAAGCAATGCCTGCGATTCGTGGAAATGCTGAAAGCGGCCGGCGGTCCGGAGCTGCTGCACGCGGAGGATTTGCGCGATGAATTCTCGCGCCGGCTCGAGACCGCGATCAGCGAGCGGATCGCCAGCATCCGCTCCGGCGCGGCCGTGGCGGGTCAATTTGTGGTCCACGGCGCGGAAGCTTTTCTCGCGCATACGCAGGCGACCGGCCGCACGCTGGCGATCCTCTCGACCACCGCGCAGGAGCGGGTGGAGGAAGAGGCGGCTCTGCTCGGTTTCCGCAAATATTTCGGACGCCACGTCTACGGCGGGACTGGCGATCCGCGGCTCTTTTCCAAGCGCGCGGTTTTCGATCGGATGCTTCAGGAAGAGAATTGCCCCGGCGACCAACTGCTCTCTTTCGGCGATGGCCCGGTGGAGTTGCGCGAGACGAAGGCGCTCGGCGGGCTGGGCCTCGGCGTGTGCAGCGATGAGAACGAAAACGGTTCCGGCCGGTGCGATCCGCACAAACGCGAGGGCCTGCTGGCGGTGGGCGCCGCGGCGATCATGCCGGATTACCGCGACGCCGCGCCACTGCTTGATTACCTGCTCGCCCGATGAAGCCCGTGGAGCCGCTCGATCTGCGCCGGCTGAAAGTGCTGCCGCTCGAGCAGCGCCGCAGCCTCACTCGGGTGGAGGAGATACTCATCGATCCGGAGGCGCCCGCGCCGGAGACGGCGCCAGCCAATCGTGCGATCATCGCGCATGCCGCTGAGCGCATCCGAGCGGCGCGCGAACGCGGCGCGGCGGTTATGCTGATCTACGGCGCGCATCTGTTGCGCAATGGCGCGGCGCTGCTTATCGAGCGGCTGCTCGCCGGCGGCTGGGTCACGCATTTGGCCACCAATGGCGCCGGAACGATTCACGATTGGGAGTACGCATGGCTCGGGCGCTCCACCGAGAGCGTGGAGGAAAACGTGGCGACCGGCACCTTCGGCACTTGGGATGAAACCGGGCGCTGCATCCATCTCGCGCTGCTCGCTGGCGGCGCGCGCGACGAAGGGTATGGGGCCGCGCTCGGGCGTTTCATTTCGGAAGACGGCGTCGAATTGCCCTCGCGGGTACAGCTGGCGGAGGAGCTGCGCAGTTCGCTCGTTCCTTCTCCGGCCAAGGCTGAGCTGCTGCAGGCGCTCCTCGCCCACGATTTGCCGGAAGGTTTCCTCCGTGTTGAGCACCGATGGAAACACGCCTCCATCCTCGCCAGCGCCTGGCGCCACCGCGTGCCGATGACCGTTCATCCTGGCATCGGCTACGACATCATTTCCAATCACCCGATGTTCAACGGCGCGGCGATCGGGCGCGCCGCGCAGATCGATTTCCAGCTCTTCGGCGGCTCCGTCGAGCAACTCGATGGCGGTGTCGTCCTTTCCATCGGCTCGGCGATCATGGGCCCGCAGGTCTTCGAGAAAAGCCTGAGCTGCGTCCACAATCTCCGGCTTCAGGTTGGCCGCCCGCTCGTCTCCGGGCACACGATTTACGTTGTCGACCTGCAGGACGGCGGCGGCTGGGATTGGGCGCAAGGCGAGCCGCCGAAAACCAACGCGGCCTACTACCTGCGCTTTTGCAAAAGCTTCTCCCGCATGGGCGGCGAGATGCAGTACGCGCAATGCGATAATGCGCTGTTCGTACAGCAACTGTGGCACGCGCTGCGGTAGACTATTAAGCCGCCGCCGCGCCGCTGCCCAGCACCGGCTGTTGCTGCGTGAGGCAGTGGAACGCGCCGAGGCCCCAGATCAGCTCGCGGCAATCGATCGGCACGACCTTGCGTTGCGGGAACGCCTTCGCCAGCACGGCCACGGCCCACTTGTCGTGCGGGTCCGCGAAGACCGGCAGCAGCACCACTTTGTTGGCGATGTAGAAATTGGCGTAGCTCGCGGGCAGGCGCTGGCCGTCGCGGACGATCTTGCGCGGCATCGGCAGCTCGAGCACGTCGAGCGGCGTGCCGTCCTCCGCCTGCATCGAGTGGAGCAGCTGCGAGGTTCGCTTGCAGCGGTTCGTGGTTGGCGTCGTTTCGGTCTTCCTCCACGACGGTCACGACGCGTGGTGCGGCTCGACGAAACGCGTGAGGTCGTCGATGTGCCCATCGGTGTCGTCGCCCTCGATGCCGTCGCCGAGCCAGAGGATGTTCTTCACGCCGAGATAATCGCGGAGCCGCTGCTCGATCTCCTTCTGCGTGAGATCCGGGTTGCGGTTCGGATTGAGCAGGCACGACTTGCGTGGTGAGCAGCGTGCCGGCGCCGTTCACCTCGATCGAGCCGCCCTCGAGCACCATGCCCGGCGCGATAGACCGGCAGGCCGAGCATTTCGGCGATGCGCGTCGGCACGACGTCGTCGTCGTCGAAGGGCGGATATTTCCAGCCCCAGGCGTTGTAGTCCCAATCGAGCGATCGACGAGCCGCGGCTCTTCGTCGCGCGTGAGGAAAATCGGGCCGTGATCGCGGCACCACGGCTCGTTGGTGGGGATGTGATGGAAGGTGACGTGCCCGTATCCGCGCGCGATCTTGCGCGAGATGGCTGCGCACGAGCGTCCTTCGTGCGCCGCGTCGCACACGTTGATGTTCACCGGCTCGGAATCGGCGAGCGCGTGCGACCATCTTCGCGAGCGCGGGCATCACGCGCTCGTACGAATCGGGAAAGCTGATGCCGTCGCGGCCGCGGCCAGGAAAGCCACGTGGCTTCGTGCGGCTCCCACTCCGCCGGCATGCGATAGCCGCAGCGCGGCGGGAGACGGGCGATGGCTGCGTCGGTGTTCGTGCGGGAGCGCTCATGCGGTCAGTCGATGAATCGCTTCTGCGATGTCCGCCGTAGGCGTCGATGCGGCGGTCGCGGAAAAATGGCCAGTGCGTGCGCTGCGTGTCGAGCGCGTCGAGGTCCACTTCGACGACGAGGATTTCCTCCTCGTCGGCGGAGGCCTTCGCCACGATCTGCCCGGAGGGATCGGCGACGAAACTCTGCCCCCAGAATTCGATGCCCGTCGCCGCCATCCGGCGCTTCGTGGCCGACGCGATTCGGCACCGCGACGTAGCAGCCATTGGCGATGGCGTGCGAGCGCTGGATCGTCTCCCACGAGTCGTGCTGCCGCGCGCCGTACTCGCGCTTTCTCGCGCGGGATGCCAGCCGATGGCGGTGGGGTAGAAAAGAATCTGCGCGCCGCGCAAGCGCGGTGAGCCGCGCGGCCTCCGGGTACCACTGGTCCCAGCAGACGCAGACGCCGATCTTGCGCGAACTTCGTCTGCCACGCGCGGAAGCCGAGATCGCCGGGCGTGAAGTAGAACTTCTCGTAGAAGAGCGGGTCGTCCGGGATGTGCATCTTGCGGTACTTGCCGAGGTACGTGCCGTCGGCGTCGATGATCGCCGCGGTGTTGTGATAGAGCCCCGCGCCGCGCTTCTCGAAGAGCGAGGCGACGATGACCACGCCGCGCTCGCTGCGCCAGCTGCGCCGAGCGCCTCCGTGCTCGGCCCGGGAATCTCCTCGGCGAGCTGGAAGTATTTGTGATCCTCGATCTGGCAGAAGTACTGCGAGGTGAAGAGCTCCTGCAGGCAGATGATCTGCGCGCCGCGCTCGGCGGCTTCGCCGCACGCGCGCCGACCGCCTTCGCCAGATTTTCCGCGCGGCTCAGGCGGAGCAGCGCATCTGCACGAGACCGAGTTTCACAATGAGAATTCATCGCACGGTATGAGACAGGCGACTTCGCGCGCCGTGCCGCGACGGTTTGGCGCGGCTACTTCACCTCGGTCCGCGGGACGATTTTCACGCTCTCGATCTTCATCTTCTTCACCGGGCGATCCTGCGCGCCGGTCTGGGTGGTGGCGATCTTCTCGAGCACCTCGTCGCCTTTGATCAGCTTGCCGAACCCGGTGTACTGCCCATCGAGAAAGCTCGGCTCGCCGTGGCAGATGAAAAACTGGCTAGCCGGCGGAATCGGGGTCCTGCGACCGCGCCATCGAGAGCACGCCGCGGGTATGCGGCTTCTTGTTGAATTCCGCCTTCACCTTTTAGCCCGGGCCGCCGGTGCCCCAGCGCGCTTCCTGGCTGTCGTCCTTGGTCAGCGGATCGCCGCCCTGGATCATGAAGCCCTTGATCACGCGGTGGAACAGCGTGCCGTCGTAGAATCCTTTCTTCGCCAGCTTCTTGAAATTGGCCACGTGGTTCGGCGCCACGTCGGGCCAGAATTCGACGACCATTTCGCCCTCGGAGGTTTTCAAGACAGCTACTTCGTCGGTGGTGTTGCTCACGGGATTAGTGGGTTGGGTTTTGGTTTCCTGGCTCTGTGCCGTCACGACGCCCAGCGCCACGACTGCGAGAAGGGAGAATAGGGAGCGATGCATATCGGCGTTCCTGCCATCCATGCGCGTGCAGGTCAATGGCCGTTTCCACAGGTATTTTTCGCGCGGTGACGACGCAAATTTTGCTTTGACTTTGTGCGCCGGCCGCGAGCGGGAAATGGGCGCGTCAATCGGCCGCCGGGCCGCAAATTCTCCTTTGAGGTTTGCACACATTCCTGTTATCCGCATCGCGCCCCTATGCCGCAACGTTCGCTCTTCGCCAGCGTCTTGCTGGCGCTCCTTTTGGTGCTCCCACTCTCCTCTCTCTTGGGGCAGGGGAACGACGCCGAGTTGATCGAGAAGGAAAACATCGTCGATGCGCAGAAGCCGGGCACGGGCTGGCTGGCGGCAGACCTCGGGCTGAAGCTTCTCTTTCGCGACAAGGTGCGCACCGGCGAGCTTTCGCGCGCGGCGATCCGCTTCAACGATCTCACCACACTGCGGCTCGACGAGTTTACCACCGCCGAGATCACGCCCCCCTCGCGCGGCGCGGGTTCGCCCTCGCTGAACCTGGAGCAAGGCGGGGCCTACTTTTTCTCGCGCGAGCGGACGCCGGAGGTGCGCATCAGCACGCCCGCGGCGAATGGAGCGTTGCGCGGCACGCAGCTCGTGGTGCGCGTTACGCCGTCGAAGAAAACGCTGATGACGGTTTACGAGGGCGAGGTGGAGCTGTCCAACGCGCAGGGCCGCGTGACGCTCACGAGCGGCGAGCAGGGGGAGGCGGAAATCGGCAAAGCGCCGCGGAAAACGGCGGTGCTCGAGGCGGTGAATATCATTCAGTGGGCGCTCTATTACCCAGCCGTGCTGAACCCCGATGAATTGCGGATGAGCCCCGGCGATGTTGCAGCGGTGGCGGCTTCGCTGGCCGCCTATCGCGCGGGCGATTTGCTCGGGGCGCTGGAAAAATACCCGAAAGGATACCGGCCTCGCTCAACGGCTGGCCGGCTCTATCGCGCCGGCATGGTGCTGGCCGTGGGGCAGGTCGATGAAGCGCAGAAAGCCTTTGCTGGAGTACCCGCGAGCGCGCCGGGCCGGCGCGCGCTGGAGCAGGTGATCGCCGCGGTGAAGTTCGTCGATTGGTCGCGTGGCGGCGAGCCGGCGACCGCCGCGGAATGGCTCGCCGAGTCATACTACCTGCAATCGAAGAGCCAGCTCGAAGCTGCGCTCAAGGCCGCGAAGAAGGCCGCCGAGGTCGCGCCGAATTTCGGGTATGCGTGGGTCCATGTGGCCGAGCTCGAGTTCTCCTTCGGCCGCACCAAGGCCGCGTTGCGCGCGCTCGAAACCGGCTTGAAGCTCACGCCGCGCAATGCGCAAGGCCACGCCCTGCGCGGCTTTCTGCTCTCCGCGCAAAACCGCATCGGCGGGGCGCGCGAGTCGTTCGAGGAGGCGATCCGGCTCGATGGCGCGCTCGGTAACGGCTGGCTCGGACGGGGCCTTACCTACCTGCGCCAGGGCAAGGATGAGCTTGGCCGGCGCGACCTGCAGGTGGCCGCCACCGTCGAGCCCAACCGCGCGATCTTTCATTCTTATTTAGGCAAAGCCTTCAGCCAGGTGGGCGACTCAAAATCCGCGCGGCGCGATTTCAAACGCGCCACCGAGCTCGATCCAAACGACCCGACGCCCTGGCTCTACTCCGCGGTGCAGAACCGGCAGGAAAACCGCTACAATGAAGCGGTGCGCGACTTGGAAAAGTCGCTCGCCCTCAATGAAAACCGGCGCGTTTACCGCTCCAGTTTCCTGCTCGACCAGGACCGCGCGATCCGCAGCACCAACCTTGCTTCCATCTACCAAAACGACGGCATGACCGAGGTCGCGGTGCGCGAGGCGACCAAGGCGGTGAACTCCGATTACGGCAGCGCCCCCGCGCATCTCTTTCTCGCCAACGCCTTCAACGCCCTGCGCGATCCGAATCGCATCCTGCTCCGGTACGAGACGCCGTGGTTCAACGAACTGCTCATCGCGAATCTCCTCTCGCCGGTCGGCGGCGGGCCGCTTTCGCAGTACATTTCGCAGCAGGAATACTCGAAGCTCTTCGAGGCCGATCGGCTCGGTTTTTCGTCGGTGACCGAATATTTTTCCTATGGGGAGGTGCGCGAGACGGCGTCGCAGTTCGGAGTGAAGGGCAACATCTCCTACGCGCTCGATGCGGAGTATCTCTATAACGACGGACTGCGTCCCAACAACCACATCAGCCGCCTCGAAGCGTACGCCACTTTCAAGCTGCAACTCGGCCCGCAGGACACCATTTTTCTCCAGACCAAGTACGAGGATCTCGAGAATGGCGATATCTTCCAGCGCTACGACCGGCGCGAGGTGGACCGCAGCATCTCCGCGCAAACGTTCGATTTCCGCGAGCTGCAGGAGCCTGCGCTGATCCTCGCCGGCTGGCATCGCGAATGGGGCCCCGGCAATCACACCCTGCTCCTCCTTGGCCGCCTCGCCAACGATCAGCGCCTCACCGCGCGCAACACGCGCCAGCTCACGATTTTCCGAGATGTGACGGAGCAGTTCCCGGCGGACTTCACCGGCCCGGAAAACGCCTTCGAGCTGGAGCGCCCGCTCGACAATCGCGACATCAATCACACGCTCACCCCGCTCATCGGCCGCGGCAATATCGTCGGCATCAATGGCATCGACCAATTCAACTTTCGGCAGGAGTCGAATTTCGAGACGCTCTCCGGCGAGCTAAACCAGATCATCACGCTCGGCCCGAAAACGCTCGTCCTCGGCGCCCGCTACCAAAACGGATTCTTTGAAACCCAGCAGCGTTTCCAAGGCCCGCTCCTCGCCGCGACCGACGATCCCTTCGTCCTGCGCTTCTACCAAAACCCCGCGATCGAGCAGCGCTACACCGTCGATTTCGAGCGCACCTCGCTATACCTCTACGATTTCTGGCGCGTCGCGAACTGGCTTACGCTGATCGGCGGCGTCACCTACGATCGCATGACCTACCCGGAGAATTTCCGGTCGCCGCCGCTGAGCGACAACGAGGAGCACCTGAATCAAGTCTCGCCCAAGGCCGGCTTTATCCTGCAGCCGCATAAGACGCTGACCCTGCGCGGCGCCTACACGAAATCGACCAGCGGCGTCTCCTTCGATGAAAGCATCCGTCTCGAGCCGACGCAGATCGCCGGCTTCAACCAGGCTTCGCGCACCTTCGTTTCCGAGTCGCTCATCGGCTCGGTGGCCGGCGCGCGTTACGAAACTTGGGGCCTGAGCCTGGAGCAAAAGCTGCCGAGTTCCACCTACTGGGCGGTCGAGTACAACCTCGTGCGGCAGGACATGGATCGCACCATCGGGGTCTTCGATTTTCTCCTGAACGATGTGAACTTCGATGCCCAAGGCGCGCTCGCCGGCAGCCTGCGGGAGAAAATCGGTTACCGCGAAGACATCCTCACCGCGACGGTCAATCAGCTCGTCGGCGACCGGTTTTCGTTCGGAGCGCGCTACCGTTTTTCCAAGGCCGCTTTCCGCGATTCCTTCGGTGAGCTGAAAGACGCCGCGGCCGCGCTCTCGCGCGATCCAAACAGCGATCCCGCAAACGTCGCCGCGATCCGGCGGCTCTCCGATTCGAAGCGCGTCTCACTGCTGCACGAAATCAGCATCTTCGGGCTCTACAACGATCCGCGCGGCTTCTTCGCGCGCGCCGAGGCGAACTGGTACAACCAGGAAAATGACGGCTTCGCGCCCAGCTCGCTGCGCCCGCGCGACGATCCGCGTCCGGGCGACGATTTCTGGCAGCTCAACGCCTATGCAGGCTGGCGGTTCTTCCGCAATCAATGCGAGCTCAGCGTCGGCTTGCTCAATATCACCGGCACCGATTACCGCCTCGAGCCGCTCAATTACTACACCGAGCTCCCGCGCGAGCGGACCTTTTTTGCGCGGGTGAAAATCAGCTTTTAGGCTCGCCCGTATGCCCAAGCCTCCCGCCTGGCTTAGCGATCTTCTGGTCACGCTCGCCGGGATGGTGCTCACCGCGGCGCTCGGCTGGTATCTGCTCACCTTCGGCTCGGGGCGGGGGCTGGTGAGGCTGAGCTACGATCTTCCGTTCATCTATCGCAAGCACGCGCCGCCGGAGGTTTGCATCATTTACATGACCGAGGGGGCCGGCCGCACCTTGCACCAATTGCAGGCGGTCTGGGGCCGCTCGATTCACGCACAGCTCATCCGCCGGCTCACGGTCGATGAGCCGAAGGCCATCTTTTTCGATCTCGTTTTTTCCGAGGAATCGATGGAGCCCGCCGCCGATCTCGCCTTTGCCGAGGCGCTCCGGGCCAGCGGCAAAGTGTACCTCGCGGCGCAAATGGATGTGGGCACCGACGATCGCGAAGCCGCCACGGTGAACCAGGAGCGCATCTTCCCGCCGCTGCCGATGTTTCGCAAAGTGGCGGCCGGCTGGGGCCTCGTCGCGCTGCGCCCGCTCGATGAAGATTACGGCGTGCGCTATCTCTATTGCGGCACCGACCAAGTGCCGATCGCCGCATGGCGCCTCGCCAAGAAACTCGGCGCCACCTTGCCGGACGACCCCGCGGGGCGCGCGCAGCCACGCTGGTTGAACTACTACGGCCCGGTCGATTGCTTCCAACACTTCACCTACGATGCTGCGCTCGACATCTCCGCGGTGCCGCTCGGCTTTTTCAAGGACAAGATCGTGGTCATCGGCGGGCGTTCCAGCCTCGGCACGCTCAATCTCGGCAAGGACGAATTCCGCCACCCGCTCACCCGCTGGAAACACCCCGTGCGCCGCGCCCACATCTACGTGCCCGGCGCGGAGATCCAGGCCACCATCATCTCGAACCTGCTTCGCGGCGATTGGCTGAACCGCATGGCCGAGAACCATGAATCTCTGCTCGTCATCTTCCTCGGCGCGCTCACCACGCTCATCCTCTCGCGACTCACCCCCGGCTACGCGGCGCTCTGCGCGGGGCTGATCTCGTTCTCGGTTTTCGCCGCGGGCGTCTGGCTCTTTTCCGAGCACCGCCTCTGGTTTGCCTGGGCCATTCCCGCGCTGGCCCAGACCCCCGTCGCGCTCACGTGGGCCATCGGCTCGCGCTATTTCCTGATCGATCGGCGCCGCGCCGCCTTCCGCCGCGCCTTCGCCCGCTACGTTTCCCCGCATCTCGCCGAGCAGATCGCCAATTCCGAGTTGAGTCTCGAGCCCGGCGGGATCGTGGTCGAAGCCACCCTCCTCTTCACCGATCTCGAGGGCTTCACTACCATGTCCGAGCAGCTCGATGATCCCACCAGGCTTGCCGAGCTCCTCACCGATTACTTTACCCGCACCACGACGCATGTCTTCGAGACCGACGGCACCGTGCTTAAGTTCATCGGCGACGCTGTCTTCGCCGTCTGGGGCGCGCCCGCGGCCGATCCGCGTCACGCCGCCAAAGCCGCGCTGGCCGCCTGCCGGATGCACGCCGCGTCGCAATTCGAGGTGCACGGCCGCAAGCTCCGCACGCGCATCGGCGTCCACACGGGCGCGGTCCTTGCCGGGAATCTCGGCTCCATTCACCATTTCGATTACACCTGCATTGGCGATGCCGTAAACATCGCGGCGCGGCTTGAGGGTCTCAACAAAACGCTGGGCACGAACATCCTCATTTCCGAGACCACGCTCGAGCAACTCGGCGCCGACGCCCAGGCGTTCGTCACTCGCCCCCTCGGCGAATTCCGGCTGGCGGGGAAACAAGCGCCCATCTGCATTCATGAGCTTATCGGCGAGCGCGCCCAAGCGGGCGCCTCGCTGTGGATCGAGAGCTTCGCCGAGGCCCTCGCCGCCTATCACGACGGCGATCTCTCCACCGCCGCCGCTCACTTCGAGCGCGTTGGCAAAGAGCGCGGCGAGCCAGACGGCCCATCGCAATTCTACCTCCGGCAAATTGCCGAGCCGCGCGAAGTTACGCCGGGCTTGGAGTGGGACCGCGTCGTCGAGATCACCACGAAGTAAATAGTGACGCGTGCCCGTACGGCTTTTGCGAGGGGCGGAAACGATTCCGCAGCACACTTGCCATCAAACCCATTCGTTATGTCTGAAAATACGGTTCCTCAGGTCGATCTCACGCAACGCCCGCCCCGCAGCGCCCGGTGCCGGCTCGGCGGGTACGCGCTGCTTCCGCGCGCGCTGGACAAAGGCCGGGCGGAGCTCGCGGGGAAAGTGGGCGAATACAAGTATGCCTGCCCGCTCGATCAGCAGTTTCTCAACTTTGCCGGCATCGATGCGGAGCAACTGAAAGAGCAGCTCGCCGCCGGCAAAGGCGACGGCGAAATCCTGAAGTGGATCGAGGAGACCGGGACGGGGAAGCGGCAGCCTTGGGAGATCGAGCGGTGGAGCGAGTGGCAGAGTACGCGCGTGCCGACCAGCATCGAGATGCGCGAATTTTTCCAGGAGCTGCAAAAAACCGCGGGAGTGGCGCGCGAGGATATCGGCACTTGGGCGGATTTGCTGGACTTGGATGACTACGTAAGTTTCGGCGGGAAGGCATGAGGCCCGCCGGGAATTCACGAGCGCCTTTTTTAACGGCGCAAGAAAGCGTAGCCGAACACTCCCGCCGCGCGTAGACATCCCCGCATGAATACTTCCACCACCTGGTGGCTCCTCTTCATGGGCTTTGTGCTGGCGATGCTGGCGCTCGATCTCGGCGTCTTCCATCGCAAGGCGCACGAGGTGAAAGTCCGCGAGGCGCTGATCTGGACGGGCGTCTGGTTTACCCTCGCTTCGCTGCTCTGTCTCGGCATCTACCTTGGCTGGCTTGGGCCGTACGCCACCGAGGCGGCGCGCGAGCAGGCGGCGGTGGAGTTTCTTACCGGCTACCTCATCGAGGTTTCGTTGAGCGTCGACAACGTCTTCGTTTTTGCGCTGCTTTTCGCCTACTTCAAGGTGCCGCCGGTCTATCGCCACCGGGTGCTTTTCTGGGGTATCCTCGGGGCGCTGGTGATGCGCGCGGCGATGATCGTGGCCGGCGTGGCGCTCGTGAAGCAGTTCCACATCGTCACGTACTTTCTCGCGGTGGTGCTGATCATCGCGGGCATCAAAATGTGGAGCGCGCACGGCCCGGAGGTGAACCCGGCCGATAGCACGGTCCTAAAACTGGCTCGGAAATATTTGCGGGTGGCACCGGGCGACCACGGGCCGCATTTCGTCATTCGGCAGAACGGCGTGCTGATGTTCACCCCGCTCTTCGTGGTGCTGATGCTGGTGGAATGGACCGATCTGGTTTTTGCGATCGATTCGATCCCCGCGGTGCTCGCGGTCACCACGGATCAGTTCATCGTTTTCACCTCGAACGTGATGGCCATCCTCGGCCTGCGCTCGCTTTACTTCGCGCTCGCGGGAGCGATGGAGAAATTTCACCTGCTCCATTACGGGCTCGCCGCAATCCTCATTTTCGTGGGAGCCAAGATGCTGATGGCCGGCTTTTATCCGATCCCGACCAAGATTGCGCTCTGCGTGGTCGCGGGCATCCTGGCGGTCTCGGTGGTCGCTTCGCTGCTCACACCGCCGCCGAAACCTCTCATTCCCGACGATCCCGCGCCGCAATGAGCGATCTTCCCACGGCGCCCCCGAAGGACGACGACGGCCCGCTGGAGCTGGCGCCGCCAGTGCCGCCCATCCGGCTCTCGCAGGACCTCGCGGTGCTGCTCGATCGGCTGGAGGACGCACCCCTCTCGATCGATGAGCTGGAAAAGTCCCTGCGCGGACGCGGTTTCGCGCTGCTCCTGATGCTGCTGGCGTTGCCGTTTTGCGTGCTGCCAATACCGGGACTTTCCACCCCGTTTGGCGTGGCGGTATTCCTCATCGGGCTCCGGCTCGCTCTGGGCCAGCAGCCATGGCTGCCCAAGTTCGTCCGGCGGATGCGCCTGCCCGCCGACCGCCTGCGCAAACTGCTCGGCGCCGCGATTCGTTTCGCCCGCTGGATGGAAAAACTCGCGCGCCCGCGCATGCACTTTCTCCAGACCTGGCCGGGCATGCTGAATCTCATCGGCGCCGGCGTCGCGGCGGCCGGGCTGCTGCTCCTGCTCCCGCTGCCGATCCCTTTCAGCAATACGCTCCCAGCGGGGGCTGTCGTGGCGCTCACCGCCGGCATGATCGAGCGCGATGGTCTCTTCGTGCTGCTCGGGCACCTCCTCGCCATCGCTGCGTGGGGCTACGTGGCCGTCGTTTTTTTCTTCGGCACCGCCGGCGTCGAGAAGCTTTGGCACGGCATCTTTGGGTAGCCGGAAAAAACTTTTCGTCACTGGCTTGACACTTTGGGTGGGCCGTCTACTTTCTACCTCCCGCCACTTGCTGGCGGAGTGGCCGCAAGGCCGATTTGGGACTTCGGGCCGGTGCTCCTTCGGGGGTTTAAACCGCGCTTCGTCCCGCCGAAGGGGAGGATGGTTTTTGGAGGGGGTTTCGGTGCTGAAAATGGGCTCTTTTATGGGCCGATTTTTGGTGCGGAAAATTTCCGAAAAAAGCTGTTGCCGGGACCGGGAGGTTCCGCTTTCTTGTCGGCCCCTCGAAACCGGCGGCGATGCGAATCGCGGCGGGTGGAGAGGTGAAAAAAGCGGCTGGCCAATGGGCCGGTCGTGGCGATTCCCGCGAGGGGCGCCGCATTTGTTCTTTGATAGTTCGGTTTCCGATTGGGGTTGGCGCGCTGCCGCTTTTTTTGGCGGGGGCGCGGGCAAACCGCAGTTTGGAAATGGTGGAGACGAAAGCAAAAATTGAATTGTGCGTTATACGTCAAATCTTTGAAGTGAAAGGCTGTTTTGGAGGGGCCGGAAGGCGCCTCTGGAGCAAGCCATGCTAAGTATTTAAGATCGAACGAACCCCAACGGTCTGGCTCGCAAGGGCCGGAACGGTCCCGACCGCAAGGAGGGATCGAAGTCGTTGGGTTTATGAACGGTCAGAACTTTCTTCCCCCTTTAGCGGGGGAGGGACAAATTCTTTACGGAGAGTTTGATTCTGGCTCAGAACGAACGCTGGCGGCGTGGATAAGACATGCAAGTCGAACGGGATTTTATTTGGTAGCAATATTCAGTGAAGTTCAGTGGCGAAAGGGTGCGTAACACGTGGGCAATCTGCCGAGAAGTGGGGGATAGCTCGCCGAAAGGCGAATTAATACCGCATGTGGTTAGCGAGTGACATCCTCGCGATACTAAAGCCGGGGCAACCTGGCGCTTCTCGGATGAGCCCGCGGCCTATCAGCTAGTTGGTGAGGTAACGGCTCACCAAGGCTATGACGGGTAGCTGGTCTGAGAGGACGACCAGCCACACTGGAACTGAGACACGGTCCAGACACCTACGGGTGGCAGCAGTCGAGAATTTTTCTCAATGGGCGAAAGCCTGAAGGAGCGACGCCGCGTGGAGGATGAAGGTCTTCGGATTGTAAACTCCTGTCATTTGGGAACAAAGCCTCGCGGTTAACTGCCGTTGAGTCTGATAGTAGCCGAAGAGGAAGAGACGGCTAACTCTGTGCCAGCAGCCGCGGTAATACAGAGGTCTCAAGCGTTGTTCGGATTCACTGGGCGTAAAGGGTGCGTAGGCGGCGGGGTAAGTCTGATGTGAAATCTCGGGGCTCAACCTCGGAACTGCATTTGATACTGCCTTGCTAGAGGACTGGAGAGGAGACTGGAATTCACGGTGTAGCAGTGAAATGCGTAGATATCGTAAGGAACACCAGTGGCGAAGGCGAGTCTCTGGACAGTTACTGACGCTGAGGCACGAAAGCCAGGGGAGCAAACGGGATTAGATACCCCGGTAGTCCTGGCAGTAAACGGTGCACGTTTGGTGTGGGAGGATTCGACCCCTTCTGTGCCGGAGCTAACGCGTTAAACGTGCCGCCTGGGGAGTACGGTCGCAAGATTAAAACTCAAAGAAATTGACGGGGGCCCGCACAAGCGGTGGAGTATGTGGCTTAATTCGATGCAACGCGAAGAACCTTACCTGGCCTTGACATGCATCTCTAAGGTCGGTGAAAGCCGGCGAGTGTAGCAATACACAATTTGCACAGGTGCTGCATGGCTGTCGTCAGCTCGTGTCGTGAGATGTTGGGTTAAGTCCCGCAACGAGCGCAACCCCTGTGATCTGTTGCCACCGGCCTTCGGGCCGAGCACTCTGGTCAGACTGCCCTGTGAAACGGGGAGGAAGGTGGGGATGACGTCAAGTCAGTATGGCCCTTACGGCCAGGGCTGCACACGTACTACAATGCCCAGTACAGAAGGAAGCAAGACCGCGAGGTGGAGGAAATCCCGAAAACTGGGCCCAGTTCAGATTGTAGGCTGCAACTCGCCTGCATGAAGCTGGAATCGCTAGTAATGGCGCATCAGCTACGGCGCCGTGAATACGTTCCCGGGCCTTGTACACACCGCCCGTCACATCATGGAAGCCGGTTGTACCCGAAGTGCGTGTGCCAACCGCAAGGAGGCAGTGCCCTAAGGTATGAGTGGTGACTGGGATGAAGTCGTAACAAGGTAGCCGTAGGGGAACCTGCGGCTGGATCACCTCCTTTCTAAGGAGAAATGCCGTCAGCTCGTTCTCACGGATGACCGGCATAGGTCGAACGCTAACGTCAGCCAGTTTCGGAGTGGTTGACATGCGAACTAAAGACTCGGCAACGAAAGCGCTGCAGGCTCAAAGATTCTGAAACGGTAGCGCACAATTCAGTTTTTGCTTCGAATTGCACCGATGCGAATCCGGCAGCGTCGAATGCGAATGCATTCGAACTCACATCTCGAAACCCTTTCGGGGGCATAGCTCAGTTGGTAGAGCGGTAGCTTTGCAAGCTATAGGTCAGGGGTTCGAATCCCCTTACCTCCACCAATTTGAGTGAGGAGTTCATTGAATTGAAATTTGGAGGCAGCAGTTGGAACCTGGGCGTGTAGCTCAGTTGGTTAGAGCATGCGCTTGATAAGCGCAGGGTCACTGGTTCGAGTCCTGTCACGCCCACCATTCGGAGGAAGAGGGAGAGGAGTAAAGAAGAACGACCGTTTTGAGTTTGGACGAAGGAAGAGATTCCGGAATCCAAACTGACCGCGGGCCATCAACGGCTCGGCTGGTTCTTTGACATCTACATACAGGGTAAGTAAATACAATTTTAAGAGCTGAGTCTGAATATTACGGCTCGACAGAATGCGATCCAAGAGAATTTCAGTTATCACAAATTTCCGCGGTTAAGAAGGGAGGATACAGATTGATCAAGCTACAAAGAGCACATGGTGAATGCCTTGGTGCCAACAGGCGATGAAGGACGTGATAAGCTGCGATAAGCCACGGAGAGCGGCAAACACGCTTTGATCCGTGGATTTCCGAATGGGGTAACCCAGCAGAGGTAATACTCTGTCATCTGCCGTGATGAATACATAGCACGGCGCGACGCAATACCCGGTGAAGTGAAACATCTCAGTAACCGGAGGAAAAGAAAACGAATGTGATTCCGTAAGTAGTGGCGAGCGAAAGCGGAACAGCCCAAACCGGAGGCTTTGCCGTGCGGGGTTGTAGGACCTCGATGTGGCAGTGCAGACGGTTAGGTGAAGCGAATGGAAAGTTGCTCCATAGAGGGTGAGAGGCCCGTAATCGAAAATCCGAGCACGCCTAGGGAGTTCCTGAGTAATGCGATGTAAGTGAAACTTCGCGTGAATCCGCGCCGACCACGGCGTAAGGCTAAATACTAATTGGCGACCGATAGTGAACAAGTACCGCGAGGGAAAGGTGAAAAGAACCGCTGTGAGCGGAGTGAAATAGTACCTGAAATCATGTGCCTACAAGGTGTCAGAGCCCCGCAAGGGGTGACGGCGTGCCTTTTGCTTAATGAGTCTGCGAGTTATTGTCAGTGGCAAGCCTAAGTCCTTCTGGGACGGAGGCGCAGCGAAAGCGAGTCCGAAAAGGGCGCTTAAGTCGCTGGCAGTAGACCCGAAGCGGAGGTGATCTACCCATGGCCAGGTTGAAGCGCGGGTAACACTGCGTGGAGGACCGAACTGGTGAATGTTGAAAAGTCCTCGGATGAGCTGTGGGTAGGAGCGAAAGACTAATCAAACCCCGTGATAGCTGGTTCTCCCCGAAATAGCTTGAGGGCTAGCGTCGTGTGCTGATCTGCGGAGGTAGAGCACTGGATGAACTAGGGCCCATACCAGGGTACCGAATTCAATCAAACTCCGAATGCCGCAGAGTGAAACACGGGAGTCAGTCCGTGAGGGATAAGCTTCATGCGCGAGAGGGAAACAACCCAGACCAGCAGCTAAGGTGCCTAAATGACGCTCAGTGGAAAGGATGTGGAGTTACATAGACAGTGAGGATGTTGGCTTAGAGGCAGCCATCATTTAAACAGTGCGTAATAGCTGACTCATCGAGTGATTTCGCGCCGAAAATGATTGGCGATAAGCGTTATACCGAAGCTCTGGATGAGCGGGGGATTCGTCCTGCGCGCGTGGTAGGGGAGCGTTGTAGCCGCGTTGAAGCGGGAGCGGAAGCGACGGTGGAGTGTCTAGAAGTGAGAATGCAGACATGAGTAACGATAAGCCAGGTGAAATTCCTGGCCGCCGTAAACCCAAGGTTTCCTGGGGAAGGTTCGTCCTCCCAGGGTTAGTCGGGACCTAAGTCGAGGCCGAAAGGCGTAGACGATGGACAGCAGGTTTAATATTCCTGCACCGGCTTGGATTAAGGCGGCAGGACGTGGACGTGGGAGAACGGCTGGCGATTGAAAGTGCCAGTCCCGCAAGGGGACGTGGAGGCTTCGGCCGAAGCGGATCGTTTAAACCGGACACCGAGAAAACTTCCGCGTGTTGCTAAGGTTGCCCGTACCGTAAACCGACACAGGTGGGTGAGTAGAATATACTAAGGCGCGTGAGTGAAACCTCGTTAAGGAACTCGGCAATCTAGCCCCGTAACTTCGGAAGAAGGGGTGCCGGCCGCAAGGCGGGCCGCAGTGAAATGGGTCAACCGACTGTTTAACAAAAACACAGCACTCTGCCAAGTCGCAAGACGACGTATAGGGTGTGACACGTGACCAATGCGGAAAGATTAAGGTAAGAGGTTAGCCGCAAGGCGAAGCTTTGAGCCCAAGTCCCCGTGAATGTCGGCCGTAACTATAACGGTCCTAAGGTAGCGAAATTCCTTGTCGGGTAAGTTCCGACCTGCACGAATCGTGTAACGAGTTGACCGCTGTCTCAACGAGGAGCTCAGCGAAATTGTAATGGCGGTGAAGATGCCGCCTACCCGCAGCAGGACGGAAAGACCCTATGCACCTTTACTGTAAGCTGTTACTGTGTTCTCGATTTTTATGCTTAGCGTAAGTGGGAGACTTTGAAGCCGGCCTTTCGGGGCCGGTGGAGTCGCCAATGAAACACCACCCTTGGGAATTGGGAACTCTAACCTCGACCCGTGTAACCGGGCGAGGGACAGTGGCAGCCGGTCAGTTTTACTGGGGCGGTATCCTCCCAAAGAGTAACGGAGGAGTGCGAAGGTTGGCTCAGCCTGGTTGGCAATCAGGTGACGAGTGTATGGGTATAAGCCAGCCTAACTGTGAGACCTACAAGTCGAGCAGATGCGAAAGCAGGTCCAAGTGATCCGGTGGTTGAATGTGGAATTGCCATCGCTCAACGGACAAAAGGTACGCTAGGGATAACAGGCTGATCGAGCCCAAGAGTTCATATCGACGACTCGGTTTGGCACCTCGATGTCGGCTCATCACATCCTGGGGCTGGAGAAGGTCCCAAGGGTCCGGCTGTTCGCCGGTTAAAGTGGTACGCGAGCTGGGTTCAGAACGTCGCGAGACAGTTCGGTCCTTATCCGCTGTGGGCGCAGGAGAATTGAGGGGTTCAGTCCTTAGTACGAGAGGACCGGGAATGACGAACCTCTGGTGTTCCAGTTGTCGTGTCAAGGGCATCGCTGGGTAGCTATGTTCGGAAGGGATAAGCGCTGAAAGCATCTAAGCGCCAAGCCCCTCCCAAGATGAATTCTCCCTGAAGGGTCGTGGTAGACCACCACGTTGATAGGCCACGGGTGTAAGCACAGTAATGTGTTCAGCTTAGTGGTACTAATGACCCGTTCGGCTTGGTCTTCCTCCCCGTTCCCGGTGTGAACCGTGGAAAGGGCGAGTAAGTTTAGAAGACCTATTTGATCAAACCAAAAGACGCCTCCGCGCGCTTAAGCACGCGACGGAACGCGCACACCTCTCTTTCGTGAGAGTACACAACTGCTGAAGCTCTCCCTCGGCTCCACCGAGAGGAAGCGAAATTGTTTTAACCTAACCTGTATGTAGATATCAGAGAATCGGGTCCGCGCGCGCGGCCCCGTTCTTTCTTAAAGACTGACCCAACGATCCCGCTGGACCCTCCCCGGTCCCTCGGATCGCCAGAAACTGCGAGCGCCTTCCAAGATACCGCGAAGCGTCCTCGCCCTTCTGGTGATCCTCGCGCAGTGGCCCCACCCGTTCCCATTCCGAACACGGAAGTGAAACGCTGCAGCCCCGATGATAGTGCGTCGATAGGACGTGCGAAAGTAGGACGTTGCCAGTCTCCCGCCCGGCCCTTTGGCAACAAAGGGCCGGGCGCTTTTTTTGCCCGGATGCTTCCGATTTCCGGTCGGCCGCGTCAGCGCGCTTCGGATCGGTCTTACTTCCAGACCGATTCGGATTTCTTGCCGGCGGTATTCACGGCGATCACACGGTAGCGGTAGGTATTGCCGGGCTCCGCTTTGGTGTCGATGTAGCGCATGGCGGCGAGCGGCTGCATGGGTGTGTCGCTGTACTGAAGGTTTTGAAAGATGGGACGGCCGAACGGGTTTTTCGGCTGCTCCGGGAGTTTGGCCAGCAGTTCGCCGTCGCGCTCGATGATGAAGCCGGCGAGGCCGCTTTCGAGATCGGCCTCGGCGTCCCAGGTGATTTCATGGCTGTTCACCCGCACATGGCCGGGCGCCGGGGGCGGCGTCGTGTCGGTAACGCCGGTATCCTTTACGTACTCAGTCCACGCCCTGGCGATCGCCGCACCGGGCAGCCACACGGATTTCTCACGCTGCCCGGTGAAGGCATTCGCCGGCACGGGTGCAACGATTTCTCCGGCGCCGAGGTAAAGCGGTGCGAGCTGCGTGGAGGATTCCGGCATCGGCCGCAAGGGAGCGCCGGGTGATTCCGGCAGACGCGCGGCCAGGCAAGCGTCGAGCCAGGGAATCGCGAGGTAGCGCTGATTGCCGCATTCGTGGGAGGTGAGGGGATCGACCGCGACGCCGATGAGTGCGCCGCGGGAGCGCATCTCCGTGAAGAAGATTTCGTTTCCTGGCCAGACGCCGGCAAAGCGACCCTCCTTCACGGTGACCCCTTCCTTCGTGCCAAGATTGCACATGAGCGGTACTCGCAATGCACCCTCCGTGATCGCGTAAGGCGCCGGCTTGTGCTCGGCGGACTTCACGGGCGGCACGCCCGAGCGCAGCCACGCCGCGGCCACACGCTCCGGGTGCAGCAGCGACATGCCACCGGCCCAGTGACCACCGCCGCTGTGGCCCCAAAGCGCCCACTGAACCTGCGCGAGCTCGGGGTGGCCGGCTTTTGTGCCGAGATCCGCGAGCGCCTTCTGAAAGGCGGCATCCGAGCCTTGGCGCGGATCGCACCAGAGTTGGCAATTGGCTTTCTCCGGCTGCTCGTACGCGGGCGCGAGCAGGGCGCAGCCGTGCTTCCTGGCGAGCGCCTGCCAGTGCAGATCAAACGCACCAGTGAGCCCCGATTTGCACGAGCCTTCGCCACACCCGTGCTGATGCACGATCACCCCGCGCAAGGTCTTCACCCCCGGCGGCAGCCACACCGTGTAGTTGACCGCAAAGACCAGCTCGCCGGGCTGCGCTGAAGCCTCATACCGGACCCGGTAATACGGCGGCTCCGCCGGCGGACATACGTCGTAGGGAGGCTGCTGCCCAAAGGCGAAGCCAGCGGCGAGGACCAGGAAAAGGGAAGCGCGCACGAGGCCGAGAGTGGCGGAACGGGGTGAGAGGCGCAAGCGGGCCGGGGAATTCACCGGCCGGTATTCCCTGCGCATACGCCGGCACCCTTTCGTTAGCGAATCTCGGATCCAGCCTTCTCCTCGATGGCTTTGCGGGTCCGGGGATCGGTGGTCCATTCGAGGGCTCGCGCGAAATCGGCCTCCGCTTCCTTGCCGGCCTGCATGGCGAGGTGCGCCTGGCCGCGCAGGCGAAAACCATCGGCGCGCTTCCAGAATGGCCACGCCGCGAAATCCTCTTTCGCAAACTGTGCGATCACCTCCGCTGCTTTCTTTTGATCGAGCAACAACTGCATTTGCGAGGCACTCTTCACCGCGGGGATCGGGATGCGCGCACCGAGAGCGCCGGCTAGCGCAAAGTCTTTAAGCGCGCCGGCAGCGGCTGCGGCGTGCTCCAGGGCGAGCGATTTCTGGAAATCCGTGACCTGACCGTCAGCCAGCGCGGTAAAGGCCGTCAGCGCCTCGGCCGGCTTGCGCAGCTTGGTGGCCGCGCGATATGCGATGGCGAAGTCCGTCACATTTGGGTCGGCGTCGAATTGATGGGAGCGCCCGTCATAGAAATGCGCGAATTTCAGCGGCTCGTGAAAGCTCTTCGTGCCGGTGGGCGAAAGCGCGGAGTATTCCGCACCGTCTTCGCGGATGCGCTGGCGGCAGATATTGATGTGCCACGGCAGGCTTTGCGTAGGCTTACGGCCGATGACCTGATGCAGCGGATCGTTCTCGTCCTCGGTGACCGGAATGCGAATCTCGGCGGTCCAGTGGTCCTCCGCCACTTGCGTGGCCGCCTCGGCCTTGGAATCCCAGCGGGTCCACTGGTCTTTCGGAAGAGCGCGGTTGCGGTTCACCACGGCGCCGGCCGGACTCGCGACGATCTGGTAATACGAATGCGACTCGGTCTCCAGCAGCACCTCCACCGCGTCGCCATAGCCGATCGCCGGGTCCCCATGCTTCGTGGCGGTAACGTTCAATGGCTCGCCCGGATGCTCTTCGGAGCGAATCGCGAACACGACGCTACCCGCTTCCCATCCAGCCTTGATGGAAGTGCCGAAGGTCGGCTCGCGGCCGGTCTGCAGCTCGCGCAGGCGCGCGGTCGCGGCGATGGGGCAATTCGCCCAATATGCGTCGTCCAGGCGGCCATCCACCACAATCCCCCGCGCGTCGCCGACGAGCCGCAGCACGGGCACCGGCCCACGCTTTTGCGAGAGTTGGTGAGTCTTCCTGCGCAGCCCCTGCAGGTATTCATCGATCAGCGCCAAGCGCCGGCCGTAAATACTCGAGGGGTCGGCTTGTGCTTTTGCCTCCGCGAACAGCGCGAGCGCCGTGTCCGCCGTCGCCTGGTCCTCCTCCATCGCGCTCCAGTGTTGCTCGCAGTGAGTGAAAAACGCGTGCATCTGGTGCTCCGCCGGCCCGTAGAAAAGCCGGCAGTATTCGCGGAACATCGCGTCCACGTCAGCAGTCTGGCCGCCCCAGTACATGCGCGCGGTGAAATAGACGAGGAAGTGATTGAAGCCGATGCCTGTCTTGTCGAAGTCCTGACGCACGCTGAGCCAGATGTCTTCTCCCTGCGAAATCCCTTTCGTCGCATTGACCGTCTCACCCAGCGCGTGCGCCGCAAAAGACGGCAAGTACCATCCGCGTTCCGTGAAGGGATAGTTCTCGAAAACCAAAATGGGATGGTGTGTCTTCTTCGCCCACGCGGCGCGCAACGCCTCGGGCGCCGTTTCGCCCTGGCCTTCCCCCTTTGGCTCTTTGTTGATGGGCCGCCGCCCGCCGACGATGCACACCAACACGTTCGGCTCGAGCTTCTCGATCTTCAGCGGCGGCAGCGTGTAAACGCCATACGCGCAGTTCAAGATCTGCTTGCCCGGATGCGTCTTGCCCACCTCCCTGGCGACGCGGTTCACGAAGTCCCAGACGTAATCGGAGAGCCGGCCGCGGTCGTCGCGCTCGGGTGAATCCTTGCCCTGGCACAGCAGGCATTGGCACATCGCCGTGTAGCCGTCAGGCGGCATGATCGATACGCATTCGAGCTGATAGATGTCGAAGAGCGCGCGGGCGTAGCGCACGGTCTCGCGGAAAAACTCTTCGTTGGAGTAGCAGAGCTGATTCTTGCTGCTCTCGGGAGAGTAGTGGCGCTTTCCGCCGTAGAGCGCAAACCACTCCTGATGCGCCGCGAATACGCCAGGGCGGCCGGTCATCGTTTCCAGGCCATGCGCGATTTGCATGGCGGCGGTAGGGCGGGTGCCGAGCCGCATCGCCCACCACGACGTCGCCTCACCCACGGTGCTGAAGCGGAAGTTGAACTGCCGCAGGGAAAAGTCCGGCCTAACCGTTTCGTCCAGCTTTGGCAGCGCGATCGTCTTCATCGCTGGCAGCACCTCCCCCAGCTCCCCGGGGAGATACCAGCGTGCGCCCAGCTTGTGCAGGAAGGCGCATACGGCGTTGAAGGAACCGCGCTCGTCAAAGGCCCACAGCTCCAGCGTTTCATTCTTCGCCGTCACGGCTCCGTCCGGCAGGCCGAGATCGCCGGGCAAGCGGAGGCGGTTTTTGTAAAGTCCCGCGTTCGGCATTCCGACGACCGAGTGCGTGAGCTTTTCCCACTCCGCCTGCGCGCGGGGGATGTCGCCATTGTTGCGCGCAAACGGCGCGGCTGGCGTAAATTCCGCGTCGTTGCCGATTAAGGCGAGCCAGTCCGCGCCGGAGACGATTCGGTAGCCGCCATCCTTTATCGCGTCCGCCGTGACCTTTAGCGCGTCCGTATGCTGGCTGCGGCCGACAAACACATGCACGGCGCCCGCGCTCGGTGAGGTCACGATCGGTAGCCACGCGCCGCTGATCTTCTCGAGATTGCTTCGCAGCTCATGCGCGGCCAGCCGCTGCGTGCGCGTGGGCTGCTCCGCGATCACGATTTCGGCGCGGGGGTGGCCGTTCTCGACAAGGAATGCCTCGGCCGCCTGGAGGGCAGTTACTTGGGCGAGCCCGGCCAGGAGGAAGCCCAGGCGACAGAACCAAATCAGGCGAGACATCCGGCAGTTTGTACGGGGGCGTGATGTGGCCTAGGGCCTGAGCAGCTCGGCCAGATTGTAATGCGTATAGCGAGTGTGGCTCGCCACGTTGCGGCCATCGGCATTCGCCACCCAAAAATCGAGCGTGTCCGGCGCAAAGAGCACGCTGTGGATGTTTGAGCTCATACAAACGGGGTGCGTCATGAGCTCGCGGGCCGAGTCTGCGGTGAAGGTGCCGAAGCCGCTCTCCACGCGGCGTGCAAGCTCGCGGTAGCGGTGATCGGCGGAGAGCAGCACCGTGTCCGGCACCGGCGTGGGTAGACGCGGATGCGGCTCACCCGGACGCACCACCTCGAACGTGGTCGCCGTGGCCGCGATTCCCACAGCCGTGTGCGCGCGGCCGTCGGCGATCACGTAAAAATACTCACAGGTGCGCGGCTCCGTGCGCATGATCTCGATCGCCTCTCCGAGCGTGCCGGCTTTTTCCATCACCTCGCGCATGAGCTGCGCCATCGGCTTGCCGTCCCAGCTCCCCTCGCCGCGTCCGCCCATTTCGCCCATCGAGATGTGCTGGTCGTTCATCGCGGTGACGGTGCCGATGAACCCCGCGTATCCGACATTCACCCAGGCGTACCCTTGCTCTGGCTGGTTGACCGTGACCACCGCATTCCGCTCCAGGCCGGCGTCTCTCATGTAATCGAGGACGCGCCCGTGGAAAATGCGGCGCCCTTCGGTCGCGCCACCCATGAGTGCGAAGCCGGAGCAGTGGAAAAGCTCGGGGAAGAAATTCGCAAGCCGGATCTCCTGGGGGTCGAGTCCCGCGGCGCGCCCGAGCGCGTCCATCTCGCGCAGCACGCGGCGGTCGACGAACGGCTCGAGCCGGGCCTGGCACCGCTCGATTTCGCCGAAAAACCAGCGTCCTTTCGCCAGCGAGCTTCCGACGCCGACGCCGTACAGCACGCGTTCGACCAGGTCGCGTACTTCCGCGCGCAGCAGCGTGCCCTGCTGCTCGCCCATTTCCTCCGGCGTCCCGCGAAGGAAAAGCACGCGCGTGCCGTCGCGCATTTCCAGCCGTCCCTGGCCGTGCGTCGCCAGTGCTCGACGCGAGCCATCGGAAGGGCCGAGCGTCGGCAGCGGCGGCACCCCGATCTTGTCCGCGTTGTGGAAAAATTTCTGAAGGTGGCTCAGTGCCACGTGCTCCACTTTCCCCTCCGCCGCCGCGGGCAGCCGCCACCGCGTTTCGGGAATCGGCGGTTCCACCTGCAAATTCCGCAGCGCGATCAGCGCATCGACGCGTTCGCTGTCGCGATAACGAACCTGCACCGGCCAGCCGTCAGCTTCCCGCACCCACAGCGTCGCCGCGATCGGCGCCGGCTCCACGAAGTGCCGCAGCAGCCATCCAGCCGTGATCTTCAAGATCCTGCATTTCCCGCCGCCCACCAGTTCCGTCCCGGCAGACTCCGCGCGAAAGAACTGCGGCGCCAGCGCCAGGAGCGTGCGATTCACCGGCACCGCGAGTGGGCCGAGTTGCGCCGTATCGCCCGAGGTTTCCGGAGCGTTGGCAAAACGCGGCACGCCCGGCTCTCCGACCACGCCGAACGATTTCCCGGGCGCCCACATCCAGAGTTGCTGCCCGTGCCGGCCGATCTCGATCTGCTGCTTATCCACAGTGCCGGCCATCCAAAGCCGTTCCGGCGCGTCCACGGCGACGTCGACCGCGATCGAAGCCGCCCACTTTGGCAAGCCGCGGCTCTCGATCACCTCGATTCGCGCGCTAATCGCCCGCCCCTCACCGTTGGCCGGCATTACCGAGGCAAGATGCGACAGCGCACGCCGAAAATCTTTCTCCGCCGCCGACTGAATGATGAACGGGCTCGTCAGCGCAGCCAGCACCGTCAACGCGGCCGCCAAAAACCAGTACCGCCGAAAGCCGCGCCCGGCGGCGACGCCGGAGCTCCCTGGCTCTTTCGCCGAAGGTGCGCCCTGGCTTTCTCGCGGCTGAGTGCTGGAAATCAGATTCACGCCTCCGACATACAGCTTTGTCGTGCGAACAGAAAGCTCTTGGTGCTCTGGCAAAGGTTACCTTGACAGCGCTGGAAACGCTCGTTCAGGCTATCCTCCCTTGGGAGCTCCGTAGACCGCCAGCTCGTTGAACGACCAAAAGCAGCCTTTGTCCGAGCCCGTCTGTGTGATGCGGACGAAGCGGGTAACCGTTGCCGATGGGAAGGCAATGGACGTCATCGCGGCGCCCACACCGGCGGCAACGGGCTCGGACCAATGTTCGCCATCATTGCTGAGGCGGACTTCGTATTTGCGCGGGTAGTCGTCTTTTGAGGCGAGCGAATCGAGAGTCATGCGGGTGAGCAGGAACGGCGCGCGCATGTCGAACTGGAACCATTGCCCTTCGCGTTGCGGTTTGCCCGTGGTCCAGCGTGTCTTCGGGTCGCCATCCAGAGCGCGTTTGATTTCCTTCTCGTTGTCGGAGGCGGTGAGGGCCCATTGGCTAGTCACCTCCCGCGGGATCGACAGGTAGGGGGCCAACTCCGCCAGCGTGTAGGGCTGGTGATCGCCAGACGCCGCGCGGATGGCGGCCACTTCGGCGGGCGTGATGGTCGGCGCGGTGTTGCCGAAGCTGTTGCGAATGTAAGCAAGAACTTCGGCGATCCACTGGTCGTCATTGGCTTTCTGCGGGACCATGAGACCGGGATAAGTTTTCCCATCGACTTCCCCGATGAGGCCGTGGAGCAGGATACGCACGACCGCATCCGGACTGCCGGTGACGCGCGGGGAGCCGGTGAGCGGAGGAGCGAGGTGCATCCCATCGGAGGACACCACGCCTTTGCCGTCGAGCCCGTGGCAGGCGATACAGATCTGCGCGTAATGATCGCTGCCCTTTCTCATCAGGGCCATGCCGACCGGATCGATCTTGACCGAGATGCCGCTCGGCTTGAGTGGATCGAACTGCAGGCTCTGCCTGGCCGAGGCGGTGATAATCTCACTCCACGGGTGAGCCGCGGCAGCAGCCTGGATCACTGGATGCGCCCCCTTGGCAGGCACGAAGCGCAGCGAGTTGATCGCCTGCACCACCACATCCGGCGAACGGTCTTTGAGCAGCGGCTCCAGCCTGGCTGCCACTTCTTTGTCGGCTGTCTTGAGAAACGTCTCACTGAGCCGGATCGCGGCGGAGCGGACCCTCTGGTCGGGATCGCCGAAGGCCTCGATGAGCAGTTTTCGATCGATGGCGCCGAGGCCGTCGAGCGTCCAAAGCGCGTGCATGCGGCCCAGCGGCGCCGCGCCTTTGCGGGCGAGCTCCACGAGCGCGGGCACGACACTTTGGTCCCGCTTGAGCACGATCAGCTTTTGCGCCGTATCGCGCCACCAGCCGTTCGGGTGCGAAAGGTGCCGGACGAGCTCGACCGGGCTCTCCTCCAGCATGCGGGGTGGCGGACCCGGTTTGAAATCATCGTGCACCAAGCGGTAGATGCGGCCGCGGCCGACGTACTTGTCATAGCCTTCGTTCAGGATCGTGTTGCGGAGATAGCCTCCGGGTGAGACCCACGCGCCCTCCTGGATGATCCCATGGTGCATATCGACGATATACAGGCAGCCATCCGGACCCGTGGCGCTCCAGACTGGGCGGAAGGCCATGTCTGTCGAAGTGATGAACTCAGTGCCGGGCGTCGCATTGGAAAGGACGCGCTTGCCCTCCACGTTGTTGACGTTGGCCACGCGCACGAGCCGGCCCACCGGCTCGGGCAGAATATAGTCACCGGCTAGATCCTTCGGCAGGCGATCGCCGCGGAAGATCGATTGTCCGGCCACGCCAGTAAAGTGATTGAGCGTTCCCTTGATGTTGTGAATGCGGGCGAGCCCGCCTTGCGTATCGAGCGTCTGCACCGCCGGGAAAGTCTCCGCGAATCCGGGCTCAGTTTCGTCGGGCAGCGTCAGGCTGCCATAGGCGGGGAACTGCTGGAAACCGAAAGCCGGATTCTCGCCGCCAGCCGCTGAGCAGAAGTATCGCCCTTCATCATCCATCGCCAGGCCCCACTGCGAGGTCCGGCCAAAGATTGGGCCCGGCTCCATCTTGTCGCCGGTGAGGCGAAAACGGCGCGAGAGATTGCCACTGTATAGATAGTTGTCGATGCCCCACTGGATGGCGGTGTCCTGGTGCTCCAGGTTGCTCTTCGTCGGCTCACCTTCGTAGAGCACCTTCTTTTCATCAGCAACCCCGTCACCATTCGTGTCCTTGTAAGTGAGGAAGTCGCCGGTGTAGGTTTCGGCTACGATCACCCGATCATCCAGCGGCAGCACCATGCGCGGCAGGACGAGATTATCGGCAAAGATGGTGGACTTATCCATGATTCCATCGCCGTTCGTATCGGCGAGCTGAGTGACGCGCGAAACGGGCTCGTTTTCACCCGTGGCGTCGACGTCGTGCATATAAGTCCGCATCTCCGCGACATACATGCGGCCGTTGGCATCCCAGGCGCAGAGCACCGGATGCACGATCGCGGGCTCACTGGCCACAAGCTCGAGATGGTAGCCCGGCGGCACCTTGATCCGATCGATAGCTTCCTTCTTCGTCAACTCGGTCAAGGGCACGCGCGGAACGCCTCCCGGATAACGCCGGCTCGTCAGCTCAGCCGTCGGGAAATCCGCGGGAATCGCCGTCGCGCAGCGCCCGGTGACCAGCCACTCGATCGAGCGCAGGAATACCGTTTGAAAGCCCACGCAGGCCAATGGCCCGGAGTCCTGCCCCACGTGGCCCATCACATTCGTCACCACCTTGCCTTTGCCGTATGGTATCCACCAGACGATCGGCTCGTGCTTGCCGGTGCCCTGGTATTTGGCATCGGCGAAGGCGCTCAGGAGAATGTTTACGTTCTCCGCCGGTCCGCGCTGCCCGTGGTAAAGTTCGTCCTTCGCATGCTTCCACACGGGCGGCATGCCGGCGGTAATCGGATGCTTCGGATCGCGTACGGTGAGCTGATAATCCCACTGTTTGCCGTGGCCCATCGACCGGCCTTGGCCCACCTCCTCGCGGATGATCGCGCCCTGTTCATCAAGGTACAGACTGACGCCATACTGCGGCCCGCGCCACAGCAGCCCGGCCATCTTCTCGTACTCCTTCCAGCCGGTGAAACTGTTGTTCGCGGCATGGATGAGCACCACCGAACCGCCGCCGGCCACGTACTTTTCAAATGCCGTCTGCACCGCCGGCGGCCACATCTCGCCGTTATAATCGAGCACCACGCATTTATACTTCTCGAACTGCGGATTCCATGTGTCCCACTCGGCCGCGGGCGCCCCCTTGGGCGGCGTATTGGATTCCACCACGGTGAAGCCCGGCTCGCGATCCAGCAGCGTCGCCAGGAACTCACTGCCAATCTTCCAGTCGTGATTGTTTTGCCCCCCGATCAGCAGCACCGGGATAGCGTCCGCAGACTTCGCCACCGGCGGCGCCACCCGCGCGGAGGCGCCCGCGTTTTCCGCAGCAAGTGCTCCACTGTGACCGGCCGCAAGGCAGAGCCCGGCTAAGATGACACCGAGGCGAACGCGCGAAATGATTGATTCAAGCGAGAGCATGCGACCATTGAGCCGGAGGGGCCTTCAGCAAGGAAGAGCAATCCCTCTTTGCGGAAGGAAGAGACCGTCGAGTTTCTGGCGCAGCCGGTAGATGATCGGGGGTGAGAGTGAACGATGTCGCCGCACCCGCCCCCCCGGGAAAACCGAAGCTGAAATGCAAGTTCCGCGACCCCACGAGCTGTGGCGCTCTTGAATCCCGCTCACCGAACTGGAGCCTTTGAGATTTCGTCCGCGCTTCGCCGCCGAGTTCGCGACTGGCGTGATGGCTTGTAGTCGTCATTGCAGAGCCGCCCGCGAGGTGGTACTAGACTTCCGCAGAAGTCGGGCCTCCGTCCGCCTCCACCAGTCACAAGTTGCTCATAATCAGCAGTCCCCGTAGTTCAACGGATAGAACGGAGGTTTCTATCTGCGCGGTGCGAGCCAAAGTGTTTCCTCTGTAAAAGACTTCTTTGGGCTTGCTAATACGTGAGTGGACGCTCTAACTTCCACTCTAACCGAAAGAAGCTTATGAGTTGCGTGTGGAAGAATCCCAAATCCCCGTTCTGGATAGCGCAGTTCACGGATGCGTCCGGCACACGAGTGAACCGCAGTACCAAGCAGACGAATCGCCGGACGGCGGAAGGGGTTGCCGCGGGCTGGGAAGGTGCGGCGCTAAAGGCGCGCATGGGCGAGCTCACCCAAACCGCTTCAATCAAGGTGTTGAGCCAGATGATGGAGATCACCACAGGCGACACGCTTCACGTCGAGAGTATCGAGTCCTTCTTTCGCGGATGGCTGAGGTCGAGGACCGCGATTGGGCGAGCCGATGCGACTGCGAAGAGGTACTCGAGCGTGATCGATGGCTTCCTCGAGAGCCTCGATGCGCGGCGGCGAAAGGGGAGCATTGGCAGTCTCACGGCTAGCGAGATTGAGCGCTGGCGGGATGCCGAATTGTCGAAAGGGAAGGGGAGTACGACGGCAGACTATGGGGTGAAGGTGCTGCGGGCGGTCTTGAATGCGGCACGGCGGAAGGGTTTGGTTTTAGCAAATGCCGCGGAGGGTGTTGAATCGATCGGCGATGCCGCGCAGGAGCGGGAACCGTTTACGCCGGAAGAGTTGAGGTCGCTCCTTCGCGATGCAAACGAGGAGTGGCGGGGGATGATCCTGTTCGGCGCGCATTGCGGTCTGCGGCTGGCGGATGCGGCAAGCCTCACCTGGAGCTCGATCGACCTGAAAGGGGAGACGCTCACATTCCTCGCGTCCAAGGCGAAGAAGAAGAGTCCGAAACCGCTCCGTATCGCTTTGCATCGGGAGTTGGTGGAGTATCTGCGAAAGCTGTCCGCGCGGATCGGATTGGCGCCGCTCTTTCCCAGTCTTGCGGGGCGGAAGCCGGGATCGCACGGGGGCCTGAGCAACGAGTTTAGCCGCCTTATGGTCAAGGCGGGCGTGGAGATGCGGCGCGGCGAAAAGAAGACCTGTGTGGGCGGCAGCAGCGCCGGCCGACAGTTCCGCAGCAAGGGATTCCACAGCCTTCGCCACACCATGATTTCCCGCTTCGCGGACGCGGAGGTCAGTGCGGACGTGCGGCGGGCGATCGCCGGGCACAGCAGCGACACTGTGCATCGGAAGTACGTGCATCTCAGCATCGAAAATCAGCGTGCAGCGGTGAGCAAACTGGCTGCGCTCGGAGCAGTCTAGAATCTCTGTGCGCCAGGATTAGGCCTCGGAAAGAAATGACGAGGCTCCTATGCCGTCGCTCGGGCGCGCACGTCTTCTAGAATGGAGATCAGCGTATCCACCTGCGGCGGCTCGAACACCCCATCCACGCCGCGAGGGCTGAAGTCCGTGTAGGGTGACTCATAGAGGCGGTCGAGCTCCATGATGCCGTGCTCCGTTAGGTAATTGACGATCTCGTCGAGGAACTGGATCTGATTGGCGCGCAGAGTCCCGCCGGACAGCAGGGCTGCGAGAGCATTCTTTGCTGCCTGTCGGTCAAGGCCGACCAGCGACCGCACGAAGAGCCCGAGGCCGCAGCTCTCGGTCTTTGCCTTCTGCACGTCGTCTTCGGTGCCGATGCCGGCCTCGATCAGCATGCGCTCCAATTCCGCGAGGTCCGTCGCAGTCAGCGGTTCATTGGTGCGGAGTTTGTGGATCGTGAGGTGGCTCTCTTGTCCTTTGAGGAAGTGGCGCGCTTTGGCGCGGAAACGGTCGTAGCTGTCAGGTCCCGAAAATCCGGGAAGTTCGACCGGGGCTTCCTCGCCCAGCTCGTCTTGAAAATTCGTGTAGATCGGCTTCCGCTTCTGTTTCTCGATGAACTTCACGAGCAGGCGGAGCTTCTTTCGCACCTGTTCGAGCATGGGCACGGTCACGTCCTGCCACCATTCATCCGTTTGGAGATCCTGAATCAGCGCGAGCTGTTCCTGCACCATCGGGATGCTCGCCTTTTCCTCGAGCAATCCCGCGATCGTCCTGACCTGATCCCGCAGGCGTGCGAAGCCAGGCTCGGAGCGGAGTTGCGCGAGTTGGAGATTGAGCATGAGCAGGTCGAACCGTTTCGCCTCTTCGTCGTCGGTTTCGATCTCAGAGGGCAGGCCGGCCACTTGCCGGGATAGTTCACCGAGTGCTTCGCCCGAGAGTGTCTGCCAAGAGTCCGCGGCGGCATACTTTTCCACGAGCCGCCGGTCCGGGCGGACGATGAAGTTCTCCAGCTTCATTCCCGAAACCTCTTCATGCAAAAGCATGGCTGTCTCACTGCGTAGCGTGTCGAGGGTATCGGAAAACTCCCGCACGCGGACTTCACTTTCGCGGCTCGCGTCGAGCGTCGCGATCAACTCGAGCCGGCGCGTGAAGAGGCGCTTGCCAAGCGAGGCGCCGAGCGCGCCCTCGACGGTTTCCGGGTCCTGACTGAAGAACTCGAGGTTCTGGCAGTAGTCGAAGACGTAGAAGAACTCCTTGTCCTGCCCGGGCCGAACAGGTCCGGGCACAGCCGCGTGCCGCGGCCGACCATCTGCCAGAACTTGGTCTTCGAGCGCACCAGCTTGAAGAAGACCAGGTTCACCACCTCGGGCACGTCGATGCCGGTGTCGAGCATGTCCACCGAGATGGCGATGTGCGGCGCCTTCTCCGGGATGGAGAAGTCGTCGATCAGGCTCTGCGCGTACTCGGTCTTGAATGTGATGACGCGGGCGAACTCGCCCTTGTAGTGCGGGTAGTTGGCGTCGAAGCGCTCGGCGATGAACTCGGCGTGCTCCTGGTTCTTGGCGAAGATGATCGTCTTGCCGAGCCGGTCGCCGCCGGCGACCTTCAGGCCGCGGGTCATCAGGTGCGCCAGCACCTTGTCCACGGTGTCCTCGTTGAACAGCCACTTGTTGACCGCCTCGGCCTCGACCCGGTCGGGCACGTCGCCCTCCTCGTCCCACTCCAGCGCGTCCCACTGCTCCTTCTCCTCCTCGGACAGGTCGTCGTACGTGATGCCCTCGCGCTGGAACTTGAGCGGCACCGACACGGCCTTCGGCGGCACGAGGAAGCCGTCCTTCACCGCCTCGTCCAGCGCGTAGGCGTCGGTCGGCACGCCGTTCTCCAGGTCGAACAGGCCGTAGGTGTTGCGGTCGACCTCGTCCTTCGGCGTGGCGGTCAGGCCGACGAGCAGCGAGTCGAAGTAGTCGAAGATGGCGCGGTACTTCTGGTACACCGAGCGGTGCGCCTCGTCGATGATCACCAGGTCGAAGTGCCCGACGCCGAAGCGGCGCTGGCCGTCCTGCGTCTCGTCGATCAGGCCCATCATCGTCGGGATAGGTCGAGACGAAGACGCGGCCTTCGGTGTCCTTCTCGGTCACCAGGTTCACCGGCGACGCATCCGGCAGGTGCTTCTTGAAGGCGTTCACCGCCTGGTTCACCAGCGCCACGCGGTCGGCGAGGAACAGCACCCGCTTGACCCAGTTGCAGCGCATCAGCAGGTCGCACAGCGCGATCACCGTGCGCGTCTTGCCGGCGCCGGTCGCCATCACCAGCAGCGCCTTGCGATCGTGGTCGCGCTCGAACGCCTCGCCGATGCGGCGGATGCGCGCGGGTCTGGTAGTAGCGCTCGACGATCGCCGCGTTGATCTCGGCGTCGGCCAGCGGCTTGCGCGTGCTGCGCGCCGCTGGATCAGCAGCTCCAGCTCGCCTTCTTGTAGAAGCCCTGCACCTGGCCGCGGCGGGTAGCTGGCGTCGTCCCAGAGCCAGTGCTCGTAGCCGTTGGTGTAGAAGATCACCGGCCGCCGGCCGAACTGCTGCTCCAGGCATCGGCATAGAGCTTGGCCTGCTGCTGGCCGACCCGCGGGTCTCGCCGGGTGCGCTTGGCCTCGACCAGCGCCAGCGGCTTGCCGTCGTCGCCCCACAGCACGTAGTCGACGAAGCCCTTGCCCTGGCTCGTTCGGCATGCCGGCTGACTTCGATACTCGCGGTCGCGCGGCTGGTCGAGCGGCCAGCCCGCCTCCTTGAGCAGCAGGTCGATGAAGTAGTCGCGGGTCTCGGCCTCGGAGTAGTCGTGCGTGTCGGGCTGGGCGGCGTTGGCCTGCTTCGCCTGCGGCCACCTCGGCGCGCAGCCGCTTCAGCTCCTCGTCGAGGGTCGCCTTGTCGGCGAGCAGCGCGGAGAGCTTCTCGTCGCGCTCGCGCAGCCTGCGCCTCGAGCTTCTGCAGCTGCTCCAGCGGTCTGCTGCGGGGCGGCGGCGCCGCTCGGGCAGCAGCTCGGGTCGAAGGCGAGCGCGTCCGGCCGGCTTCGGCCCGCGGGCGTAGGTGCGCGCCAGCCAGTAGCAGACGTGGAACAGCTCGCGCACCGCCGCCAGCGCGTCGAACTGCCGCACCGGCTTGTGGCTGTGCACCGCGTGGTTGCCGAGCGCGTTGATGACCCGCGCCTTGCTGAACACCGCCTCGCCCGCCGCCTGCTTGAAGGTCGGCTCGTGGATCAGCGCGCTCAGGTTGTCCTGGTACGGCAGCCGCAGCGCCGCGTCGTGCTTGTAGGCCCAGGCACCGCCAGCTCGAGCGCGCGACGCGCGTAGAAGCACGCCGCCCGCGGATCAGGCATCGCCAGCGCCTCCGCCCGCCGCGCCGCCTCGGCCAGGTCGGGCCAGGCGCTTGACAGAAAATCGAAGTTCGAGGGGGACACTGGAGCGTTCTAAGCCAAGCTGACCTCAAGTGGCAAACTAGTCTCGCAAAGCTCAGGGTTTCACCACCAGGGTAGGCACGCGGGCGTGGCTGTAACGCAAGGAATAGCGGGTGCCAGCCGGCGCTTCGCCGAGATCGATCAGCTCCGGCCAAACTCCAAGGACGGCGCGCGCTTTGTCGAATTGTGGGCTGTTCTGCAGCGAGCCGCTCAGCAGCACGTGCGTGATCCCATAGGCGCGGCAGAGCTGCGGGAGCTTCGGACCCGCACTCTTGCCGCGGTCACCGGTCAGGACGATCCAGCCGTCCGCCGCCAGCTTTGGAATCCACTCGGAGTCCTTGGCGCCGGCTCGCTGCAGCTCGAGGATGTGCTGGATCTCGGGCCGGAAGCGGGCAAACGCCACGAGCCCTTTGAGTGCGTCCACCAGTGGCCGGCCGAAGTTTTCGTCGAAGAGGAGCTTCATGCCAGCCGTGGCCGTGTCAACTCACGCGGCCGAGCCTTGCAAGTGATCGAAGTATCGGCAGGCCAGCTCCACCTCTTCCGCCTCCACTCCGTAGGCCCGCGCGGCCGGCTCGATGCCACCCTCCGTCTCCGCCGCCTCCCACAGGACGCGCGCGCTGTGGTTGCAGCTCGGCACCACCGGCTCGCCGAAGTGCTCTTCCGGAATCATCTGGATATCCCGATGGCCCCACTGAAACGCGCGGTAATGTCGCGCCAGCCCGTCGGCGTCCCAACCCAGGTCGCGCAAATGAATCTCGACCACCGAGCGCGCGCTCACCTGGCCCTTGGCCCGCCCCGTCACCTGCACTGGATCCCCATCCAGCTCCGGCACAATCTGGATATCGCGTCCCAGCAGGAAAATGGTGTGCCGACGGGCGAGCGGGCATTTCACCTGGAACTCCTGCTCCGCCACCTCGATCGCGGTGCGGACCTTATCGAGCGCGATCTTGTGCTGCGTGCGGATCGCCCGCACCGCCAGCGCCTGCACGAAATCAAGAAACGTCACCACCTTCTCGCCTTCCTGGTCGATTTGCGGATGAAGGACCCGATCGCCGCTCTTGTTCCCGAACAGCCAGCGGCTCAGGACCGTCGGATGGATGCGGGCATAAAACGCCGCCTCCCGGACGGTGTAGAGCCCGGTGCCCGCGGTGAAGAGTTCGGCAGAGGCGACCATGAATTTGTGTGTATACAAGAATAGGGCCGCCCGCGTGCCAGTCAAAACGCACGCGTGAAGTCCTCAACGACCCGGTGCTGCGCGATAATGTTGACGCGACTTTCCGCGTTGCTGAAGGCGCCCTCACCCTTCGGAACGTCCTGCCCGTCGCCGACGTGGGCTTTGCGTGTGGACCGAGAAGCGTCGCAAGATGGCGGAGCAGCTTTGCGCGGCTTCGCGAAAGGCTTCTGCGACACGAACAAAGGCTTCTGCGGGCCGGCGAAACGCTTTTGCGGGGCGGCAAACGCTTTCGCGGGCCGTTGAAACGGTTTTGCGGACCGGTGAAACGGTCTTGCGGGCCGGTGAAACGGTTTTGCGGACCGGTGAAACGGTTTTGCGGGGCGGTGAAACGGTTTGGCGGGTCGGCGAAACGCATTCGCCGAGCGGCTTAACCCCTTCACAATCAGAGAAATACCGACAATTCACAGAAAATGACCGTCGTGAAGACCAGACCAAGTTCCGCAGACGGCGGATGGCTAAATTTCTACAGTTCGCCGCAGAAGGCGCGGTGCTGGAGCGAGGCGAAAAGCGCATCCACCTCCGAGAGTGCCGCCTGCTGCGCCGTCCTCACACGCTCCACCGCCGCCACGCGGCGGGCGAATTCGCGCTGCAAAGCGATAGGGGGAAGCGATAGTGGCATGGACTTGATATCGGTAGTGGTGAGATTGATGAAGATTGCCCCTGCCTTGTGCTTATCGTGGAGGCTTTTTGAATAATGGAGTAGCGCCAACAGAAATTCTGGCAGGCACCTGAGCTCATTGAGGCCGGTGAACGCGACGAATCCGTCATGCACGCACGCATCGATGGCCAAGCGGGATACGAGCCCCACATTTCCGCTCACCGCCATGACAACCGTTCCCGCGGCAACCGGGCGACTCCGCTTCGCACCCTCTTCCGTCAAAGAATCGATGGACGGCGTGACCAGCCAACCATCACGGGTGATGTCGGCTACCATCAGGCGCGGAACAGGACCGCCGAAGAAACGAGGGTCGCCTTGTGGTCTCGGAGACGAGCCTCTGACGAGCAAGCAAAGTTCGCAGACCTTAGTGGTAGGCCACGTCTTTTCGTTGCGCACGGGATCGCCGAAGAGGTCGAGGAAGATGGATTGGGTGAAGGAGTCGAGTTGGGCGAGGGCGGCGCGGCGCTTGGCCCGCAACGCCTCCGCCCGGTCCAGCACCTCCGCAATCCGCCGCTGCTCCGCCAGCGGCGGCAGGGGGACTTCGGTGCGTTTGAGGTATTTGAAATGACGGTCATAGCCACCGTCGGGAAGTCGAAGTTGCCGGAGGAAGTGGAACAGGTACTTGCCGTCTGCCCCGAGTTTCGGGCGGAGCACCTTGATACCGTCCGCGCCCATACAGAACGGGAAATCAACAAACTTGAAACAGCGCGTGTGGTCGCCAAAAATCACAACCGGCAACGACGAGCGACAAAGGCGCTCTCGGTCGTTCACGTAGCCAGCGATAAGCTCCTTACCTTGGTCCACGACCGCGAACTCTCCCTCTTTCAAAAACTCGGATTGCGGGGTCTTCAGATTGCCGCCGGATTCCTCGGAGACAACTTCATCGAACGGCCGTATTTCCCAGCCCGCTTTCACTTCAGCATCTCCTCCAGCTCCTTCATGCCCTGCTGAATCTCCTTCTCGAGCGTTGCGAGGCTTTGCAGAATTTCGCCCGGCGGCCGGTGTGCGACTTCTTCGTGGACGACTTCCTTGTAGCGATTGAGCGAGAGGTCGTAGCCCTGCTCCGCGAGGTCGGCCTTCGGAACGCAGAAGCTTTGCGCGGTACGCGGGTTTTGGCGCTCGGCTCCGTCGCGTTGCGGCCAGCGGGTGAGGAGGTCGGGGAGGTTGTTCTTCGGGTGATCTTCGGCTGTGAGGGGGATGCGCGGCACGGGCCCGAGCTTCTCCGGCGGGAGGAGCTCGGTGCGTTTGTCGTCGAGCGACATGCCGTCGGCGTCGACGTCGTAGAACCAGACGTGGTCGGTGCCGCCGGAGTTGGTCTTGGTGAAGAGGAGGATGGCAGTGGAGACGCCGGCGTAGGGCTTGAAGACGCCGCCGGGGAGCGAGATGACGGCGTCGAGTTTCTGCTCCTCGACGAGGAGGCGGCGCAGGGTCTTGTGCGCGTTCGAGGAGCCGAAGAGGACGCCATCGGGCACGATGACGGCGGCGCGTCCGCCGGGCTTGAGCAGGCGGATGAAGAGGGCGAGGAAGAGGAGCTCGGTCTTCTTCGTCTTGACGATCTGCTGGAGGTCCTTGGCGCAGTTTTCGTAATCGAGCGAGCCGGCGAAGGGCGGGTTGGCGAGGACGAGCGTGTACTTTTCCTCCTCGCCGGCGTGGTCCTGCGCGAGGGAGTCGCGATAGCGGATATCGGGGTTTTCCACGCCGTGCAGGAGCATGTTCATGCTGCCGATACGGAGCATGGTGTTATCGAAATCGAAGCCGTGGAAGAGGTGGTGGTGGAAGTGCTCGGCGAGTCTGGCATCGCGCAGGGCCGAGCCGTGGTGGCGCCGCAGGTACTCGCCCGCGGCGACGAGGAAGCCGGCGGTGCCGCAGGCGGGATCGCATAGGACATCCTTTGGCGTCGGCGCGACGAGATTCACCATGAGCTCGATAATGTGGCGCGGGGTGCGGAACTGGCCGTTGCGGCCGGCCGAGGCGATCTTGCCGAGCATGTACTCGTAGAGGTCGCCTTTCGTGTCGCGCTCCTCCATGGGCACGTGGTCGAGCAGGTCGACCACCTGCGAGAGGAGCGACGCCTTCGGGATGGTGAAGCGCGCGTCCTTCATGTGATGCGCGTACGTGGAGTCGTCCCCGCCGAGCGTGCGCAGGAACGGGAAGGCGTGCTCGCCTATGACCGTGAACATATCAGCCGGGGCGAAGTGCTTGAAGCGCGACCAGCGCAGATCCTCGAAGCTGCGGCCGCGCGCGTCTTTTCCCTCCGGGAAGACTCGGCGCTCGAGCGTCCGCTTGAGCCGGTTCGATTTGGCCTCCTCGAGCGTGTGGAGATCGTCGAGCCGCCGCAGGAAGAGCAGGTACGTGATCTGCTCGATCACCTCGAGCGGATTCGAGATTCCGCCCGCGGCGAAGACGTTCCAGATGGCGTCGATTTGATTGCGGATTTCGCCGGTGAGCATGGGGTGGGGGAGAATCGGGAAGAAGAGCGGGGGCGGCGAGGAGAAACGTGCGGCTCAAACCGGCGGAAGTGGCGGGATTTGGAGTAGGTATTGATACTCGCTCGCGCGCCCGCCTCCTGGAGCGCTGGAGCCCTGACGGACAAGTTTCAGAACTCCGAGCTTACCCGCCAGCATGCGCATTAGCCGATTTGCGGTTGAGTAATTGACGCCCAAGAAGTCGGCAGCGTCTCGGCAGGTGAGATAGTGCGGCGCATCGCCCGCTTCGCGCTGCAGCTCTCGATGCAAGAGGGCGAGCCTGCGCCAGATCATTGGCGCCTCTGGAAAGCCGGGAAGCTCAGGCGGCTCCATCAATGCCGCTCGCGCGCGGGCCGCGACAAGCGGGGAATTTGGCCCTCCCGCGGGTTTGCGGACTCGGGGAAGCTCATCAACGAACCGCGACAAATAGTCGTCGTAGGACTTCTCGGGATCGAGAAAGGGAAGCGATGCCTTGTGCCAAACGTCCAGAATTTGGACCTGCTCGCCAAGCGTAAGAGCGCCATACCGCTCTTCGAAGGCTCGTACGTGCTGTGCCAGGTGCCACCGAAGCTTTCGAGCTGTGTTCCTCAACACGGCGCGAAACTGAAAGGCCCGCTCCAGAAGCGAATCAAAGTTTTCCTTTCTTCCTCCTCCCTCCCCTCGGGGTGTTCCTGCGTCCTCCTGAGTGCTCTGTGTGCTCTGTGTGCTCTGTGTGCTCTGTGTTGCATGGACAACCCCGTCGCTCACTTGCGGGATTTTCTCACTTTCTTCAGCAGGGAGAACTGGCGGCCGCACTCTTTTTAACCGGGAGCGACTGCCTTGTACGTCGGGTGGCTCGCGGTGAGTCGCTGGTTCCATTCCAAAGTCGAGCTCGCTCTGGCCCTCGTTCCCGAAATAGCCGCGGGTTCCGATCGAGTCGAGAATCAAGCCCATGTCCAGTTGCCCCGGATTCTCATGATCGAGCTTTATCAGGTCATTGAGATCGTTCGCCGAACTCGTTCTTCCGGCGAAAAGAGTCCCCGCGCTGACAATGTCTACTCCGGCGGCATAGGGCGCGATGGCGAGTCTCCAGTTATTCGCGCCATCCCGACCATCCGGATCGTCATGCGCAAAGATCCGCACCCGCCTTCCCCGGAAGATCTCTAGCGCTTCCGTGGAAATGGGGGTTTTGGAGCCCATCATCACCACCACGGCCACCTCTTCCAGGCGTTCAAACCTAATCAAAAGCCCGAAAGCTGAGAGTCCGTCAGGCGCGCCTTCGCAAAAGAAGACCTCGCACCGCGGACGCAGCTTCAGCGCTTCTAGTCCGACCGGCCATTGCGGATCTCCTCCCCGCGTTTGCATGGCCTTCGCTGGCCTGCCCTCAGGCCGAGGCCACGGCACCCCATCCAAGGGCCGCGCGCATCCGTTACGGCTATCCTGATAGAACCACGACGGCTTTCCGAGAATCCTGCCGAAGCGGATCAGACCTTGCTGATGAGCGGCTGCGACTGAATCTAGCGGAAGCCCCCGAAGGGCCGCAAGTTGCGCGATCTGTTCGTCCAACTGCTTTTGGGACTTCACTCGCCGCAGGAGTTCAGGAAGTTGCGAATTGAGGCGACTACGAAGAGCCGCTTGCCTCGAGATGCCCCTGGGCGGCGGACGCTGATGCCTTTGATTTTCCTGTCGCGCAGCAACTCGTACAAATGTGCCCGGCTGATGCAGAAGTATTTCTTCACTCCTCTCGCATCCAGGAACTCGGGGCCTCCGAGAACCTCCGCGCTCTCTACAGGCGCCGTGGTGTAAGCTGCAATGGAAGTTCCGAGCGTATTAGGAAAGACTCCTGAAGCGCTCACAATTGGGTTTTTTGATGGGTTAGTCATAACGGGCGGCGACGTGCGGCCCCGCAATCTCTTGTCGAGAAAAATTCGCTGAATCTCTGCGATCACAGAGAGAACTCGCTGGATTCTGCCAACGAATTGCGGTTTCTGGCGGTGTCAGCCATCCCTTTACTGACGCTGAAGTTTGCGAAACTCGCGCGAGCGGCCTTTTGCAGGGTCAATGAGGTGAAAATCGGCACGAGGAGGTGTTTTGGCAGGCCGATTAGAGCCTCCAGAGCCGCCGTTTTCGTCCCTGAAAGGCGAAAAAACCTCGAAAAAGACCACTATTTGCTGGACACGAACGTTCAGGGCTCAACAGTCCGCGGCTGCTTATGTCCGTAAGCGGAGGGCGCCTTGGTTAGACGGCAACCGCTTGGTAAGCAGTGGCGTGGTTCAAGAGAGGGCACAGGCTGCAAACGAGAGCAATATCGTGCGCGCGCGAGGCCGGGAGCTCTCTCTACGCTTGACAGGAAGCCGTTGGGCCGCACGTCGCCGCCCATATATGCATCTCGCCGCCAGCTCTCGCCGCCTGAGTGGAGCCGCCAAATCTCACGGGGTTCCCCTCACTTGTGGACGTAGGGCCGCGTCCCGTGATGAGGTTTTGCCTTTTACGAAGACGGAGATCGAAACCATCCGCATCGAAACCCATCTTCACGACCGCGAGCATGGCCGGCGGAGTCAGCGGTATGCCGCCCCGCGCTTCGGTCGCACCCGACAAACGGTTGAGCGCAACTCCAAATGGACCCGCCGCTACGATTGGGGCTGCGCGCTCGTCGTCACGATCAAACGCCTGGGCTCGATCGAAGAGGCCGCCAGATTCCTCGGCGTCTTGACGGACCTTGTGCGCGCACGGGCGAAGGCGAACGCGCATTACCGGGCCGAGCTAGTCGGTGCACTGACGACTTTCCGGATGCAACGACGCGCTCGCGCCGCCCGCAAAGCCGCCGCCGCCGCGCGGCGGCTTTCGCTCGTGGCGATTGAAGAGCCCGGGAACCAGCTGGAGCCCGCCAATGTCCTCGCTGTGGAATTGACCGAGGGCGACCCACTGGAGGCAGCCTGATCATGCTGGATTCCTGGCCATCGTCGCCTGAGCTTTTGCTCGCGCAGATCCTCGCGAAGTTTCCGGAAGTTATCAGGCTCGCGCGGGCGCGCGGGAAAGCGAACCGCGGGAAGAACGCCGCATGGCGCCGCGTTTACCTCCACACTCTTGCGCAGAGCGGATGCATCAGCATCGCAGCTCGTGCCGCGCAGGTGAGCCGCGTGGGAATACTGAAGGCCCGTCGTCGAGATCCAGAGTTTGCCACGGCTGAGGCTGATGCGCGTGAGGAGGGGCTGGACCTCGTGGAGGCCTCGGCCTTCAAGAGTGCGATCTACGGAGACCAGGAGCCGGTTTACCACGAGGGGAAGGTGGTTGGGCACGCCGTGAGGTACTCAGACGCTATGCGCAAGCTCCTGCTCGAAGGCCGTCGGTCGCACGTTTATCGTTTACCCGTGGGGGCGAACACTGCACCCACGCACAAGCACCTCACGCTCAGCGAGTTCCATCAGCGAATGGCGGAGGCTGGGGCGTGAAAGCGGTGAATTGCATCTACCCCGAACGCCGAAACCGCCAAAAACGGACGCTCAGACGGGCGAATATCGGGGCGATTTTGCGTGCCCATGTTAACCGCGGACACGCGATCGAGATGCGGTTGAAGGGGTTCAGCTACCGCAGAATCGCCGGCGCGCTCGGGGTCTCGGTGAGCACCGCCTACGGGTACGTCGACTACCTTTTGACCAAGGACACGCGCTGCGGAGGGAGGCCGGCATGAGGCTGCGAGGCAACGAATTGTCGCCCACCCACGTGCACAGGCGCGCGAGGCCCGGCGCGCTTGAATTGTCGCGTGCTCGTCGCGCGCGCAGGCGACCAGGCCCCAAAGGTGTGAACTGGCGGCCGGCATACTGCGCAGCCCTTGCCCAAGTGGGCATGATGACCGCGGCAGCGGAGGCGGCGCTGGTGACCTTGAGGAGCGTGCAGCGGGAGAGGCTCGCCAATCCCGAGTTTGCAGCAGCCGAGGACGAAGCGCTGGAGGTCGCGTCCAGGATGCTCCAGGACGAGGCGGTGCGCCGGGCAGTGTATGGCACTCCCAGCTTCAAATTCACGAAGGACGGCAAGCCGATCATCCACCCGGTGACGGGCGTGCAGTATTTCGAGATCACCTACTCCGATCGCCTGCTCGTCATGCTCCTGCAAGCGCACCTGCCCGAGAGGTACGGCAACAAGATCGCCGTCGCCGGGGAGATCACTACGAAGCACGTCCACCTGACCTGGGCCGAGTTCCATCAGCGATGCGAGGAGGCGCGAGCTTGAAGACGCTCGCGCTTGCTTTGGGGCGGCCACATCTCGCGGTGGTCGGAAAGCGGCGAAGGCCCAATGGTGGGAAATTCAGCGAGACGATCACCGAGGCGATCTGCCGGCACCTCATCGAGGGGAAGAGCCTTCGGGCCATCTGCCGCCGGTCATCCATGCCCAGCGTAGCTACCGTCATGCGCTGGCTGAGGGAGCCGGATAAAGCTGCCTTCGCGCACTCGTACGCCGTAGCTCGAGAGTTCCAGGCCGAAAGGCTGTTCGACGAGATTATGGAGATCGCCGACAGCGCCACTCCTAGCACCGTCAAAGCGGACCGGCTGAGGATCGAGGCGCGCATGTGGTACATCTCGAAGCTGGCCCCGCGGAAGTACGGCAAGCGCCCGGTGCCCAGCCACTCCGGGGAAACGGGGAGCAGGTACGCACGTCTCACTCTCGGCGAGCTCGGGCGGCGCATGGAGGAGGCGCGGGCGTAAATTTTGGCGCCGATCGCTCAGATTTTCCTCGACGCGAAGCCTCGTGGCCCAACCTCGGGCAGCGCAATGACATCGAACATAACGCACTTCAACCATCCCGAATATAACGACCCTCGCGACGAGAGGCTGCCGATGCGCAGCGAATGGGGCGGACGCTGATGAAATGGCCGGGACAAACTTACTGATATTATGGCCAACAAGAAAGAAGTCACCCTTGCCGGGGAGAGCGTCCAGCTCCAAAAACCATATCACTCCCATGTGGCCATCCTGGCGGGGCAGGACTCCACCGGCCAGTGCGTGCGGGTGCTGTTGAATGCCGATGGCACGTTCATTTTCACGGGAGCAATCTCTTCGGCGCTTCCGGCCGGCACCGCGTTGATCGGAAAAGTTGGAATCGATCAAACGACGCCCGGCACCACCAACGCCGTTTTCCCCATCCGGCGCGGCACGCTGGTAAGCAAGAGCGGCACCTGCAACGGGACCAGTCAGACCGTGGCCGCGGCGAACTCGAGCCGCTCTTACTTCAGCTTCCAAAATCCTAGCGGCAACTCGGGAACGATGTGGGCCGACCCGCTCGGCGGGACGGCCGCCAGCGGCTCCCCGCGCATCGAGGTGGAGCCCGGCAAGGGTTTCGCGTGGACCGGCGAGGCGGTGCCTACCAACGCCATCACAGTGATCGGAACCAACGGCGAGAAGTGGACCGCCTACGAGTATTAACCCATGGACCTTTACTACAACGGCGTGGCTGATTTCGACTGGGGCAACCCGCTGAATTGGTGGGAGGACTCCAGCTACACAATCCCGGCAGCGTCGCCGACCGGCTCTGAGAACGTGTTCATCGACGCGTCGGTGACTACTGCTTCCGGCTCGCCGCAGTGCGTAAACCTCAACGTGGGGACGGCTGGCATAGTCGCTATCTATATCGTTGTGACCGGCGATGCCATTGTGGCTTCCGGCGCGGTAATCGGCGGCGGTGGTCTCACCATCCAAGGCGCGCTCACGCTCGGAGGGACCCTCGGCAACGCGGTGACTTGTGACACCTGCACCATTGCGAGCGGAGGCTTGAATCAAGGGACGATCACCGCCAGCTCGGCGGCGACTATTGCCTCTGGGGGCACGAACGATGGAACGCTCACCTCGACCGCAGTTACGCTGAGCGGCACAAACGGGGTCGCAGGCGTCATCAACGGCCCGACGACGATCAACGGGCTGAATCTCGGCGCCATCACCGGAGCCGTCATCATCGCGAGCGGCGGGGAGAACCAAGGAGGGGTGACTTCTGGCGGGGCCTTGACCGTGCAGAATGGCGGCGTAAACAGCGGGAGCCTGGCGGCCACGACCGTCGCGCTCGATGGCACCAACACCGGCACCATCATCGCGGGCGTGACGATCGGCAGCACCGGCAACAACAGCGGCACGATCAGCGGAAACGCCACCATGAGCGGGAGCGCTCGGAGCGCGGGGACGGTCACGGGGACCCTCACCGCGCCGGCCACCGACAACGGCGACGGCACCTACGGCTATGCGCCTGGCCATCTCGGCAGCTTCGGCACCCTGAAGCTCACCGGCATCGCTGCGGGAGGTGGCGGCACGAGCGATGTCTTCGGGATGGCGGTCTAATAACGCCATGGTGATTCGGCGGCTGAGTGGTGAACGGGGCATTCGTGCGCACCAACGCCGGCGCGATCAATCCGGGAACTCCGCCTCGAAGCGGCGCCGGTCTTCGATCGGGAGCAACGGGAGCCAGCGGCGGCGCAGGGCTGGGTAGAGATCGATCATGGACGCGGGGGCCGTCTCGATCACGGGACCCTCCGGCGGGCCGTCGCGCTGGACGCGGGCGAGGCTTGTGAGCATCTCGATTATGTGCGCGCGGTTTGGTTCCGCCGCGCGGGCGTGGGTGTGCAGAGCCTCGTCCTGAGCGCGAATCCATTCATTGTGGGCGGCGGTGGTCGCGCTCGCGCAGGAGGATCTGCTCGAGCAGGATGGCAACGCCGGGAGCTCTGGGGTCAAGCGAGCCTGCCCGTAGCCGTGCGCGAAAATCCGACAGCAACTGCCGGTGGCGGGCGGCGCGCGGGGATGAGTGGTCTGCGAGGTGAAACTCGGCGGATGTCGTAGGCAGGGCCGCGATCGTCGGGAGAATGAGCAACTCTTCCAACCACAGCGAGAGTTCGTCGCCGTGCAGGAGAGAGATAGGTGAGGGGGAGCAGCTATCCATGCGCGGCACCCTACCGCAGGGCGGCTCTGCGGGCGAGCGCGGTCTGGCCATGGCCGATACCCTCGCGCTGGGGAATCGAGCGCGAGGGGGCGATTAGGTTCGCTATACCACCAGTTATCACGCCACCTTCTACTCGGTGCCTGTTAGAACATTAGCGAATCACCCGACCCCCGGCCGTTTTCCCCGCCGATCGCCACGGAGAAAGTGGCCCATGACCGGAAGGTGTTTTTCCTGGATCTGAAGGAGAATGAGCGTGGCCGTTTCCTCAAAATCACGGAAGACGTGGGTGGGCGGCGCAGTACGATCATGCTGCCGTCGGATGCGTTCCAGGAGTTCGCGGAGGCTTTGAAGCGGCTGATGGAGTACGAGGCGGGGCTGGAGCTGCCTCACCTGGCAAGAGTCGCGACGTACGGACTGTCTCATAGTTTCCATAAATCGAGAGGGAGTTTCGACTACGTTGATTGGTGGGCCGCGCGGGACCACCGGGCGTTGATCGTTACCAAGTGTTCGCAGCGATAGTGATCGCACTAACAACGTTTGCCCGCTCAAGTTAGATTGAGACGAACGACCACGCGCGGATTTTGCAGAGCCGTGAGTGCCGACTTCACCGCATCAGCGGGCATGAACGTGGCTCCGGCCTATATCGATGGCGCGCAATCGCTGCAGTTGGGCCATTGGGCCCGGCGGCGAAGCTCAGGGGGGAGGCAACCATGGGGCCGGCGCGCGACGTAAAAGAATCATGCGGCACCCTACGTCCCCAGTCGTCCAGCCCGAGCACCCGGCATGGAAGCCCGGTGGCTTCGCTCTCCTCCAGGCGCGTCTCCTCGCCGTGCTCGTAATCGCCATGGCGACGCTGGCTGCCGCTGCCGTGGCGCCAGTGGCGGGCGCCTCCGCTTCTCAGTTGGTGATCGGCCCAAGCTCCGCCTCGCTGGCCGGTGGCAAGGCGAGATTGACCGCCAGCGCGCTGCGGCGGCAGGCGTCGACGTACGCTGGGAATTACCAGCTCAAAGTGACGCGGTATGTTTTCAAAAACGAGACGGGCACGCTCTTGATGGGCGTCTCCGAGGCGTCGCTGCAGAGGCTCGGCAAGGGGATGCCGGTCGAATCACCGGCAAGGCCGTAACCGACGGGACGAAGCAGACGCGCCCGGTGACGGCAAGGGCGACGCCGGCCGCCGCAGGCGCGGAGCGGGGCAGTCTCCGCATCGCCATCGCCACGGAAAACGGCGAGCTCGTATTCCTCACCACCTACCGATTTGGCAACGGGTAACCGACGGAGCCCAGGACGAGTACTGGCGTGAGCACGCTTATTTGCAACGCCCACTCGCGCGCAGCTCAGCCTAAGCTAAGCGCTTCCTTCGCGTTCGCGGACCGGACTCCCGCCGGCCACCTGCGGCATTTCAGATTCCTCCGGCTCAGGGATGATCACTGAGAATGTGAAGCTACCCTGTCGAATCCCCGATTGCCCGCCTCACCTTCGCGTCCTATACCCTTCTCCGCTCGTCTGTTGCTCCGGCGCGCCCGGAGTGGTTTCCAAAGGTGTGAGGGAGGGCAGGCGGGCCTTCCTCTATCCGGCGAATCCCGATTGCTCCCCACAACGCGGATCCCTACCGTCTCCGTGTTCGGCCTGCTTTCGGACGGGAAAGCACCGGGGGGTGTAAAACCGATTCGGGGCAGGCCGAGCACTTTTTTCGGGGAAGCAGTCTCATTGCGCTCGCTCCGAATTCTCAAAACAATCCGTCCGTGCGGCATTGCACTCCACTATTCGTCGGCAGAGTTTGTGGCACCGGCCTCGAGCGTTGCGGGCGTTCTCGGCTATGGCGCGCGAGGTCTAGCGGAGGCGGGCCACCTTAGTGGACCTTTGGGTCGGGCTCGGAATGATGCGTTGGCGCTGATGCGCTCAATCAAGAAACGGCATCGGCGGGAGCCCCATGAACCAGCGCACAATTACCATGGCCTCCAAGGCGAGCACGAGCCCCAGTGTTGCCGCTCCGATCATGATCCATTCCGAGTGTTGGGGGTGCCACATGGAAGCCAGGTTGTGGAATTTGTTGCACATCTGCAAACGTAAAGCGGGCCATCGTCTCGCGGGTACGGCCCGCCGTTGCTCAGGATGCCCGCCCGCGCCCTTTCTGGCACCGTTGCCTATGCTCCCCATCCGATCGTAACGCCGTAAAGCTCGCGTGCTCCGGCCGCTGCCGTCTCGTTCGCCGGGGGATTGCCCAAGCGTGAACGTGTAGATGTTGAGCCCCGGTCGCGCACGACCCTCGGCGGTCCGGAGATTGCGGTCCTCGGCGGTGTCCTGCGAGTCGAACTGACACTGCTTCAGCTTACACCGGCGGTTTCTTCCGTGCCTCAAACTCCGGGAGCCGCAGCCGCCACCGGATGGCCGCCATGCGAAGACTGAGCGCCACGGCCATGGCGATCGACTGGCTGGCGAGCGGCGACATTCGTGGCGCAACGACGACGATGACGACAGCCCCGCAAAGCGCCGCGGTCGCGTACAAGTAAATCCCAGCGCGGAACACGAGCGGGATCTCGCCGGTCAGCACGTCCCGGATCATGCCGCCGGCCACTCCGGTCATCACGCCCAGCACCACGGCGACGGTGCTCGAAGCAGACATCGCGAGAGCTCTTTCGGTCCCGATGATCGTGAAAAGCGCGAGCCCACAGGCATCGGCGATCAGCAGGGAAGTCGATGGCACTTCGCAAGCGCGTGCTGCAAGAAACGTCACCATCGCGGCCGCAGCCGAACCGAAGACGAAGCTCACATCCTCCGTCCAAAAAGGCCGCATTCCGAGAATCAGATCGCGCAGGGTTCCGCCGCCCAGGGCGGTGACCAGCGCGAGCACAATCACGCCGAAAAGGTGACGCGCTTGTTTCTTGCCGCGAGTGCCCCCGTAATGGCGAATACAGCGACCCCAAGGTGTTCAAAAACGTAGCGCATAATGACCCCTGCGGGATAGCACCGCCGGAGTGGACGATCAAATTGCAGTTGCTCGATTACACCTGTACTGCGGCCGGATATCTATCTTCAACGCGTTAACCGCTCGCGCAAGGCCCACGCACGCGGAGGCCGCCGGGCATTGCCCAATTTAGCGCGGCGCGCTCAGCTCCGGTGTGCCCGCCCGAGATGATCTTTTCTATCCTGACGAGGCCGCCTCTCCGGCATGATCAAGGGTAGAGCCAGCTCTTGCGCTGCTTGGATGATCTCTGCGGCGGTACACCGAGGCGAAGGCGGGAAATGATTGATTCAAGCGAGAGCATGCGACCATTGAGCTGGAGGTTCCGTCAGCAAGGAAGATCAATCCCGCTTTGCGGACGGAATGGATCAGCTTCCGCCGGAAAGGGCCGTCGAGTTTTTGGCGCAGCCGGTAGATGATCGCGGTGAGGGCGCCCGCATGCCGGCAGGCGCCGCCGGTCCAGAGATGGGTGAGCAGCCACTGGCGTTGGACCACCCTGCCTTCATGGCGCATGAGAACTTCGAGCAGGGAAGATTCCCGCGAACAGAGGGGAATCTCGCGCCCTTCCCGCCAGGCGGTGCGAGCGAGCAGATTGATTTTCACGGTATCGGACTGGAGCCATTCACCCTGGCAATCTTGATCGTGAAAGCGGAGCACGTTTTCTAGGCGCGCGAGCAGTCTGACCATGGGGAAAGGCTTGCCGACAAAATCGTTGGCGCCACCACGCAACCAGTAAATCTCATCCTGCACCGGGCGTTTGGAGCCGAGGACGATGATTGGCAGGGTGCTGCCCCGCCGCAAGGAGTTGAATAGGGCCGCGCCCTCAAGCTGCGGCAGATCTTCATCGACGATAGCGGCCCGGACCTTGCCGGATTGTATTACGTGCCGGGCGCCGCTCAGATCTTCGGCGACGACGGCCCTGTAGCCGTTCCCTTGAAGAGAAATGGCGACAGTGGCCGTCACTTCAGGGTCTCTGGCGGCGACAAGAATAGTGGGGGTCCCGGTTACGGCCGTCGGGGCAATGGGCTGATTCAACCAGGTGCGCGAGCCGGCGTGGTCCGTGTATACGTTATCGGTTGGGTTGAAGGTGTCGTCGGAAGGCACAGTGATGACTTTGCAAGAGGTTCAGGACCGGCTCGGGGCCGTGCGGCGGCGCAAGCGCTGCAGCCCGGTGAGGGCGCCCAAGCCGAGCAGTAGGCTCACGCCCGCGCTGGGCTCGGGGACAGCCATGAGGGCGATGTCGTTGCCGCCGTGGAAGGTGCCAGCGGTGATGTTCGCATCGTAGGAGATCGCGAAGAGGGCGTTGTTGGCGCCGACCGGGCTATTCAGGACGGTGAAGGTTTCGCCGCCGAAGTCGGCGCCGAACGACATCGTCGAGGTCGAGTTGGCGAAGCTTCCCGAGACGGCCGCACCGCCGGTGTTGCTGACGACGAAGAAGACCGCGCCGGTGCTTTCGAGACTGGAGCTCGGGAGGAGCGAGAGGTTCAACGTGACGCCCGCGCCGCTGCCGCTGAGGCTGACGGAGGAGGCGACGAGCAGGTCGCTGATATTCAGCGGCGTACCAGCCAGCTCGATCTGGAGGTTCGAGCCGGGATTCATGTTGAGCGCGCCGAGGCCGGTGAGTGTGCCGATGCCGCCGTCGCCGGGAGCGATCGCGCCGCCGCTATTTGCTGTGAGGGAGCCGGTGACGCTGCCAGAGCCGCTGAAGGTGCCTTCGACGATGGCGTCCCCGGCAAAGGTGCCGTTATCGATGAAGGAACGCCCGCTGCCGACGGTGAAGGCGCCGCCGGCGAGGTGCGTGGCATCGAAGGTGGCCCCGCCGTGGACCTCGACATCGCCAGAGATCGAGCCGTGGAGCTCAAGCGTGCCCGCCTGCACATCGGTAAGACCGGTAGAATTGTTCGCGCCGGTGAAGACCAGCGTACCCGCGCCTTCTTTCACGAGCGGTCCGGAGCCGGTGACGGTGCCGCCGTAAGTGACGGTACCTGCGCGGTTGAAGCGAAGCGTGCCGTCATTCGCCACGTTTCCGGCGATGCTGCCGGTGGAGCCGCCATTCCCGACGGCGAGCGTGCTGCCGGAGGCAATGGTGGTCCCGCCGGTATAGGTATTCTCACCGGTCATGGTGAAGACGGTGCCAGCGCCGGAAACGGACAGGGCCGTCGGCGCCGAGCCACTTTGAATGACGCCGCCGAACGTGCTGGAGCCGGTGAGCGCGAGCGTACCGAGCACCGCGCCGTTGTTCGTCACAATGCGCCCGCCCGCCCCAAGATCCGTGAGGCCGGTGAGGCTTTGGTTGCGCCCGTTGAGGTCCAAGGTGCCGCCCGCGCCGAGCGTAAGCGTGGTGGTTACGGGCAGGGCGTCGGTGACGCCGCTGACGATGGTGCCGCCGTTGCCGACGAGCGTCGAACCCGTGTAAGTCGCGGGATTGTTGATCGTCACCGTCGAGCCATCGACCGCCACATTCCCATTCGCGCCGGCGATTACGCCGCCGATGAAAACGTTCCCCGTGCCCTGGAAGGTGATGGTGGTGTTTGCCGTCTGAATCGGCCCGTTGAGCGTCAGATTTCCAGTGGCGCTCATCACATCAGTGGAGGGATTGATCGTCGCACCAGCGGGGCCGATGGTGATCGGGCCATTGAAGCTCGCGGAAGTAGAGCCGCTGGCCAGGGCAATCGCGCCGGCGCCGTTGCGGCCGGCTCCGTTGATCGTGAGTTCCTCCGGAATCGTGTAATTGACTCCGAACCGGAGGGTGCCGCCATCCTGCACGATAGTGCCGGCGGTCCCGGTGCCGAGGGCGCCATTGGCGGTCACCGTCAGCTCGCTGCCCGAGCCGATGGTGGTGGTGCCGATGTAGGTATTGGCATTCGTGAGCGTGAGCCCGGCGGTGCCGCGATTTTCCACATTGCCATCGCCGGTGATCGTGCCGGCGAAGGTTACGTCGTCGGCGCGGTTGAAAGCGAGTGTGCCGCCGAGATTGATCGTCACCATGCCGGTAGCGTCGTTGAGGATCATCCCGGTGGTGCCGCCTTCGCCTAACTGAAGCGTGCCGGCATTGATGACCGTGCCGCCGGTGAAGTCGTTGTCGTTGGTGAGGACCCAGGTGTTGGTTCCGTCCTTGATCAAGCTGAGATTGCCGGTGAGGCGGGAGGCGAGCGTATTGGTGACCGCCGGCGCGCTGGTGCCCGTAAGCGTGAGCGTGTGCGGGTCGGTCGCCAGGCCGCCGAGCGCGATGGCGCCGGTATTGGCGAAGTTGGCGCCGCCGGTGCCGGAAGCATCGAGGATCGCGCCGGCGGTGTTCGCACCCGTGGCCGGCCCGACGGTGAAAAGGTGGCGGGTTGTTTCGCCAAGGCCGACATAGCGCAGGGTCGCCCCGCTATTGATCACCAGGCTGGAGGCGGCGGTGCTGCCTCCGCCGATCGAGCTCGGCTCGAAGGCGTTCTGGCCAAGGCTGACCGCCACCAGCGTTCCGGCGTTGATGGTCGTGCTGCCAAAGTAGCCGTTATTCGCGGGCATCACGATCGTGCCGGCGCCCTCCTTGATGAGCGAGCCGTTGCCGCTGGCGCCATCGAAGATTCCGCCAATGAGCGTGTAAGTCTTGCCCGCGTCGACGGAGATCGTCGCCAGGTCGTTGATCCGGAAGTTGCGAAAGCCAGTGATGTCTTCGGTCACGCGCAGCGTCGCGCCGCCATTGATGATGGTCGTGTTGAGGGGGTCGCCGAGACTGGTGGAGTTGTTGATGCTCACCGTGCCTGAGTTGATGGTGGTGCCGCCGGTGTGGCTGCTCCTGCCGTTCAGCGTCAGCGTGCCCGCGCCGGCCTTGACGACCGTCAGCGGCCCGGCGCCGTTGGCGAAGGTACCCTCGAAAATGCTATTGAAGTTCGAGGTGGTGTCCGAGGCGGAGGTGCCGCCGACGATGAGCGTTTGCGCGGCCGCGCCGGTATTCGTGATCAGGCCCGTCCCGCCGATTTGCTGGAGTAGCTGCGAGAAGTTGTTGAGGTCGTAAGCCGCGCCGGCATTCACCTGCAGCAGGCTCGTGGCGGGAATGGCATTCGCGACGCCGTTGCGCAGCGTGCCGCCGCCGACAATCGTTGCGCCGCCGTAGTCGTTCGTGGCATTGGAAAGGATCAGCGTGCCGGGGCCGGCTTTCGTGAGGTCGGTGCCGCCGGTGAGCTTGCCGCTGATCGTGCCGGTCATCAGCAGGCCGTTGACGCCAATGGTGTGCGCGCCTGCGGCCAGCGTGACGGTATTGCTCAGCGTCAGGCTGTTCGCTGCATTCGCGGTGCCCGTTGCGTTATCGAGCGTGCCGAAGGTGAAGCCGCCCGCCACCGTGATCGGATTCGCGATGGTGCGCGCAGCGGTGCCGGCGCGGATGGCGACGCCGTCGCCAAGCGCAATCGTGCCGGTGCCGTAAGGGTTGGTGGCCGCGGTGACGTCGAAGACGACCTCGCCACCGTCGATATTCAAGCCGCCGGCGAGCGGATGGGCGGTGGCGCCGCTCAAGATGAGCGCGCCCGCGCCCGTCTTGCTAATAGTGCCGCCGCCGGTGGTGGTGAGGGGCGCGGAAATGATCAGGCCGCTCGACGAAAGGCTGCTCTGCACATTGATGACGGGCGACGCGTGGCTCAGTTCGAGCGCCGTGCCGGATATGGTCGGCGTGGTGCTGAGGTTGTCGTTCTTGGCAGTGATCGCGTTGGCCGAGGTGAGAATCAGCTTCGTTGCGGCGTTCACGGTCGGCATGCCGGTGCCGCCGTCGTTGTTGAAGGTGACGCTGTTCAGGGTATTCGTGCCGACGGTGGTGAGGACGCCGCCGCCATTGATGCTCACGTTGGATCCAGCGGCGATCTGGCCGGAATTCGTCACCATCGTCACCGTGGAGTTATTGATCGTGAGATCTCCAGGCACCGCAATCAGGCCGGCGGCGGCATTCAAGCTCAGCGTGCCGCCGTGGACGTAGGTGGCGCCGGTGTAGTCGTTCGAGACCCCGACCGGCGCGAGCGCCAGCGTGGCGCCGCCGCCTTTCACTAGGTTCGCGCTGCCGGTGATCCGCGTGCGGATGTTATCGGTGTGCGTCTGATTGCCGTAGAAGTAAAGATCCGTCCCGCTGCCGGCGATCGTCGTGGTCGCGTCGCCCTGGAAGATCGTGGTCTGCGCGGTGTTGGAGATGACACCTACGCCAAAGGTGAGCGAGGTGTTCGGGCTCATCGTGATCGTCTGGGTGCCGCCGGGGACGAGTCGAAGCGAATTGGCCACCTTGTTGCCGGAGATGGTGCGATTGCTGCCGTCGCTATAGTTGCCGGTCGCCACGGTCGCCGCACTGAAGTCGGTGCCGGTAAAGCCAGGCGCCTGGACGCCTTGCGTGTTCTGTCCCATCACCGAGACGCCGAACCCATTCACATAGGTGGCGAAGGTATTGCCATCCGCGACGGCCCAGCCGCCGATCAGGTTGTTCGTTAGATCGGCCGCGCTGAAGTCCGCGCCGTTGATTTTCTCGAGAATGATATTCCCATTGGCGATCAGCCCCTGGCCGCCGAGCGAAGAGGTGCCGGTCGAGTTGTTGGTCGTGAAGCCATTAAAGTTCAGGAAGCTATGATTGCCCACATCGCGGGTGAGGTTTCCGATGGTGATCTTTGCGGTGCTGCCGGCATTGATCGAGGGGAGCACGTTGATGTTCGCCTGGCCGTTCGTAACCGTGAGGCTATCGATCGTAAGCGTCGAATCCATGCTGCCGCCGCCGGTGAGATTGAGAGAGCTGCCGTTCAAGGTCACAGGCACGCCGGCCGGGATGCGCGTGGGATTGAGATCCGCGAGCGGCGTGAGGCTGAGATTGTTGATGTTGAGCGTACTGTAGTTCAGCGTGAGCGAGGCGTTCGCCAGCGGGACGCCGCTGTAGAGGACTCCACGATCCTGAAGGATGAACGTGCCGCCGCGGATGATGGTGGCGCCGGTGTACGACTGCACGTCGGAGAGGGTGAGGGTGCCGCCGCCGGACTTGGTGAAGTTGAGATTGCCCGCCAGCGTGCTGCCGAAGTTGGAGCTCGTGCCGGAAGCGCTGGTGAGCGTGGCCGGCGTCGCGCTGGTATTCGTGATCGTCCCATCGACGAACGCGAGGGTATTGCTATTGAGCAGCGCCCCGACCGCCTGGCTGTTGCCGTTCAGATCGAGAACGCCGCCGTTCACCTGGAGGTTCGACACCGTGGGAATAGACGCCGTGGGCGCTACCAGGATGGTATTGACCCCGCCCGCGAGGATCAGGCTGCCGGAATTCAGGGCTGTCTGGCCGGTGTACGATTGCCGCGCCGCAAGGGTCATGCTGCCGGCGCCGGTCTTCGCAAAACCGGCCGTGCCGGTGACGCTGCTGGAGACGTTCAGCGCGTTGCCGTTTACGCGGAAGATGCCCTCCGCGCCGCCAAAGTTGAGCACCGGCGTGCTGATCGCCACGTCATCGGCATTCACCATGATCCCGCCGCTCGTGACCGTGAGGCCTTGCGTGGGCGCGAGGGCCGGGGTGGCACCGAGATTAATCCCGTTGCCGGTGAAGTTGATGGCATTGACCGTCCGCGCCACGTCGATGTCGCGCACGTTCATCCCGGAGCCGACCTTGACGGTTTCCGTCGCGCCGACAGCGTTGATGTCCCCTGGCTCCACATAGTTAGTGAAAGCAGTCAGGCCATTGGTCGCATTATAGGTAGCGAAATCGACACCGTTTACGGCGATCCGCGCGAGGATGCCCGTGGTCGCCGGCACGAGCGCAGGCGCCGTGGTGAAGCGAAGCTGGGTATCGGTGCCTAGATTGGTGGCAACCACGTTGGCGGTGGAGCCGCCCTGCTGCGAGAGGCTGCTAAAGGTGACGGTGGCCGTGCCGCCCGCGCCGGAAGTAAGCAATTCGATGCGCGACGCACTCGGCCCTAGGGTGAGCACCCCGGCGGCTTCCGTGGAGGCGGCGGAGTCCGCGCCGAGGTAACGGAAGGTGCCGCCATTCAGCGTCAGCGCGCCCGCGCGCAGCCGGTTGGCCACATTAGCGGCGCCGGTGTTATCGAGGATCAGCGTGCCGCCTTCATTCACCAGGATTGCCGAGGAGGGGAAGCTGCTGGTGCCCTGGTCTTTGAAGGCTACGGCGCCGCGGCTGACCGTGAGATTGCCCGTCGTGGTGCTGCCGGCGCCGCTCGCATCGAAGGTGAGCGTGCCCGAACCGACCTTGGTGAGGTTGACCGAATTCAGGGCCGCATCGCTATAGCGCAGGAACGTGCCGGAGAAGGTCGTGGAGGCGCCATTGAAACCGACCGAGAGGTTGCTCGCCGTCAGCGAGGAGTTGGTAACCACGCCCGAGCCGGCCAAGCTGCCGAGGGTGGTGGTGAAGCCGTTCAGGTTCAGCCGGGTCCCGCTTTGCAACGTGAGATCGGAGAAACGCGAACCGCCATTCACCGCACCTATTTGCACCGTACCTTCCGTCACATTCACCGGGCCGGTGAAAATGGACTGGGCGGCGAATTGCAGCACGCCGAGGCCGTTCTTGGTGAAGCCGGACGAACCGACAATGCCGGTGAGATTGAGCCCGGCGCTGAGCGGCGCGATATCCACGCCATCGATCAGGATGCGGTCGACGGTGATGGTGCCGGGATCGGCGCCGAGATCGAGACGGCCCGTGATGAGCGAGGTGGCGCCGACATTGGCGTTGGTGGAGGTTATATTGCCCGTGAGGGTGAGGATGCCGCCGGTGCTGACGGTGGGGGCGGTGCCGCCCTCGTTGCCGAAGGTGAGGCCAGCCAGTGTATTGTCGCCGAACAGGTTCACGCTCGAGGTACCGCCGACATCGATCACATTGGACGGATGGATCTGGCCGGAGCTGCCAACCATGTTCAGCACGGCGCCTTCGAGGCTGATGCCGCCCGCGGGAACGACGACCGTGCCGGCCGCGCCGTTCAGTGTGACCGTCCCATTGAGGAGCACGGTGCCGCCGGAGTAGCTGTTATCGCCATTCGTGAGGCTGACATTGCCGAAACCCGAGAAGAGCGTCCGCACCGGGGTGCCGTTCGGGTTATCGACAATGCGCGAATTGATCGTGAGCGTGTTCTGGTTGTTGAAGATGAACAAGTCGGTGCGGGGCGAAGCGACATTGCCGCCGGCCGTGAGGCGGCCGCTATCGACCGTGGCGCCAATGGTGTTCGCATTGTTGCCGCTCTTGAGGAGACCGCCCGCCGCTAGGTTCAGCACGTCGGTGGGGGCGGCGAAGCTCAGGTTTACGTTCCCGGCGAGGTTCAGCGTATTGATCGTTGAGCCCCCGTTGGAGACCGTCGAGTTCGCGGTAAGCCGGACATTCTGCGTCGGCTGGTCCACGACCGGAAAGACGGTATTGTCATAGGCGGCGAAGCCGATGCTGCCGAGGGCGCCGACGCCGAGCGTGGAATTGTAGGTGGCGAACTCAGTCCCGTTGGTGGTCGCCCACGCGCCCATGATGTTGTTGGTGAGCGAGACGCCGCCGGCGATGACAATGCGTGAAGCGCTCCCGAGCGAGCCCAGGCTGCTCCCGGTGAAGTTCACCGTCGCCCGTTGCGCTTCACGGACCAGGCCGCCGAGGTTCAGTTGCGCGGAGTTGATGCCGGTGCCGCCGATGTTCGAGCTGATGACGTTGGAGCCTTCCACGAGATAGACGGTTCCAAGGGTCTCGCTGGAGTCGGTCTGCGCGCGGCCCTGGAAGACGAGCACGCCATTGCGCAGGCGGATGTCGGCCGCGTCGTTCACACGGTTCGCGATGTCCAGCAAGCCGTTGTTGACGATGTTGAACGTGGCGTAGCGGACGCGAATATCCGAGACGCCGGTGAAGGCGCCGGCATCCGTCAGCGTGGTGATGCCGCCGGCGGCGATGAAGGAACCGGTGTAGTCGCTGCTGTTCGTGAGCGTGAGCGTGCCCGTATTTCCACGTGTCACAGTGAGCCCGCCGGTGAAACGTCCGGCAAAGTTGCGATTATCCTGGCTCATCGCGAGGATGCTCCCGGCCGGGCCGGTGATGGTGCCGCCCTGGCCGGGGAACGCGCCGTCACTGAGCAGCCCGCCGGTGAATTGCGATGTGCCGTTCAGGTCGAGCGTGCCGCCATTCACGATGAGGAATTGGCCGGGGAAGAGCGTATTGTTCCCGCCAGCCAGCTTCAGCGTGCCGTCGAGGACGGTCGTATTGCCGACGTACGTATTCACCTGCTCCAACGTGAGCATGCCCGCGCCCGCCTTGGTTAGGCCGTTGCCGCCGCTGACCACGCTATTCACCGTCAGGTCGCCAAGCGTCCAGAAGATCGGATCGTTGCCGGTCGTCGGCACGATAATGCCGCCGTTGATGCCGAGATTGCCCGGTCGCGCGATCAGGCCGCCGCTGTTCAGTGTGAGCGTAACGCGCGGATTGATGTTGAGCGCGGCGTTGTTGCCGAGATCCAAGGAGTTGATCGTCAGATTGGACGCCAGATTCGCCGGCGTGGCGCCGAGCACCACGTTCGTATTCGCCGTGAGCGTGTTGTTGACAAATTCACCCGTGGCGAGCCGGCGCAGTCGCGTGGCAGCGCCGTCGTGGGTGGCAAAGCCGATCGCGCCGGAAGTGGCATCATGCACCAGCGCGTAAGGCAGGATGCCGTGGTTCGTGCCGGTGGCAGCGGTCTGACCAACAAAGCCGGGCGCGGTGGTGACCGTGACGGTGCTGGTGTTGGCCGCGGCCGCATTGCCGAGATTGCTGCCGCTGAAGACGATTACGCCCTGCGTGTTTGCGCCACGCGAGAGCGCGCCAAGCGTAAGATTAGCCTGCTGCCCCGCTCCGGCCGTGACGTTCACTTGATTGATCGCGCGGCTCGGCAGGGTGACTGTGCCGATGGCTTCCGAGGAGGTCGCCGTGGCGCTGCCGAGGTAATTCAGCGTGCCGCCCAAGAAGGTAAACGCGCGGCCGCCGAGCCGGTTCGCGACGTTGTTTGCTGTGTTGTCCACGGTGACCGTGCCGGTCGGGTTGAGGGTGACCGTGCCGGTGCCGCCGATGATGCCGGCGTCCGTAAGCGCGAATGTGCCCTGGTTTACCACCAGGCTGCCCGTCCAGGCGCTGCTCGCCGCGGAGAGCGCGGCCGTGCCCGTGCCAATCTTCGTGATGTTGGTCGGGACCGCGGCCGTGCCGATGGCGCCGGTGAAGTTGATCGCGCCGGTGCCGGCCGCGTTCAGCGTCAGCGCCTGCGCGCCGGAGAAGCCGCCGCCGATGTTCAGCGTGGCGCCGTTGTCCGCGCCGATGGAAGAGCCGCTCGCCAGCGTGATCAGCCCGCCGACCGTGCTCGTGCCAGCGCCCACGGCCTGCAGCGCGCCGGCATTGTTGATGCCGGTATTGTTCAAGGTGATCAGCTCGTTGCCGATGTTTACCCCGTTGAGCTGCAGGGCGGCGCCCTGGAGCGAAACGGTGGTCGCGGCGGTGGTGCCGAGTGCGGCGGCATCGGAAACCTTCAGCGCGCCTGCGCTCACGGTGATCGTGCCCGCGAAATTCTGCGCCGCGGCGAGCTCGAGCGTGCCGTTATCCGCTTTCACGAGGCCGGTGGGATTCACCAGCGCGTTGGTGCCGGTGAGGGTGAGCGTGTTTCCGCCAGTGACTTCGAAGAGGTTGTTCGTCGCTGTGGTATCGTTGAACCGGAGCGTGCGCGCGCTGCTGAAGGTGCCAGTGGCGCGGAGTCCAGCCGTGCCGCTGGTGGCATCGACCGTGACGGAGTTGGCCGGATCGCCGAGCTGATTGTCCGCCGAGACGGAGACGATGCCCTGGTTGACGTTGATCGTGCCGGTCAGGGTGGCGCTGTTATCCGCGCCAAGCACGAGCGTTCCTGCGCCGGTCTTCGTGATTCCGTTGGTGCCGGTGAGCACGCCATTGAGCGTGAGGCCTTGCGTGACGTTGCTCGCGGAGGCGGTGGAAACACTGAAGACCGCGCCGGGATTGAGCGTGACCGGGTCGTCCAGGAGGAGGCCGTAGCCGTTGTTGTTCGTGACCGTGAGGCCGTTGGAGATAGAGGTGAGGTTGGCCGGCGCGATGATCTTGTTCTGCGCCTGGTTGAAGGGCAGCGTGCTGCCGGCTCGCCCGACGATGATGTTCGGGACGATGCCGTCGTCGAACGTGATATTGCCCAGCGGGAGGATCTGCGGATTGCCGCTGCCATCGCCGTCGGCGAGGAGCGAGAGAGCGCCCGCGCCGTTGAAGATGATGTCGCCGGTATAGCCTTCCGTATTGAAGACCAGGTTGCCCAGGCCGGACTTGGTGAGACTAGTCACCGAAGCGATGTTCGTGATCCGGCCGAGGAGAGCCGCGGTCAGGTTCGGATTGGCGATCGAAACCACGACCGTGCCATTCGGCAGAGTGATCGCGCCGTTCAGAGCCAGCGTGACGGTGGCGGTGCCGGTCGAATCGAAGATGGGGTTGCCGGCGAAGACCACGTCGTTGGCCACGGTGCGACTGGCGTTGTCGACGAGCAGCCGCGCGCCGTTGGCCACCGAAAGCAGACCGGTGCCGAGCGGGCCGCTATTGAGCGCGCCGGCCGTGACGGGCGTGCTATTCGCGCCGATGATGATGCCGCCGGCCTGGAGATCGACGCCGCCGGTGAAGGTGCTCTGGCCGCCGAGTTGCAGCAATCCGGCGCCGGTCTTGACGATCCCCTCGTTGCCCGTGCCGGTGATGGCGCCGCTGATGTTCAGCGTCGCCAGCAGCGGAGACAGGCTCTGTCCATTGGCGATGACCGGGGCGACGTCGAAGGTGCGCGTCGCGCCGCCGAGACTGAGTTGGCCGATCCCCGTGGTGCTGATGAGCGAAATCGCGCCGAGATTGGAGGAGGTCGCGGTGACGTTCCCCTTCAAGGTGAGCGTGCCGGTGCCGATGTTCAGGGTGGGGGAGTTGCCGCCGCCGTTGATGAACGAAAGGCCGCCCACCGCCTGGCTGAAGGCGTCGAGATTCAGCGCGCCGCTGCCGCGGATCGTGACGAGCGCGGCGTTGTTGATCTGGCTGTCGGCGCTGAGGAAGACGTTCGTTTGCCGCAGCTCGTAGCTGCCATTGTTGTTGGTCGTGCCTCCGACGATGGTGAGGTCGCCGGGGATGGCGAAGACCGAGGTGCCGTTCGCTGCTGGATTGTTCAGCCTGATCGTGCCGCCATTCACAAACGTGCCGCCGGAGTGCGTGTTCGAGCCGGCGATGAAGACTTCGTTGGTGCCGGCCCCGGTGCCGCGGCCTTCATTGCCATGGATCACGAGGGTGACAGCGCCGGTGCCGTTATCCACGATATTGGCGCTGACGGTGACGTCGCGATTGGCTGGGTTGTTAATGCCGTCCCCATTCGAGAAGGCGAGCGCGTGCAGGTAGAGATCGCTCGGGGTGTTCGGCGCGCCGCTGGTGATGTTGCCGTTCTGGATGGTGATGCCAAAGCCATCCGTGATCGGCGCGGCGATGAGGCCGCCGCTGCCAAGGGTGAGCGTGAACCCGCCGAGATCGAGCGTGCTGGAGGTGGTCGTCGTGCCGGTGGCATTCAGCGCAAGGCTGTTGATCTCGCGATTCGCCGTGAGCGTGGTGGTGGAGCCAGCGGTCGGCAGGGCGATGCGAACATTGTCCGTGGCCAGCGCCATGTGAATCGTATTTGGCGAATAGCCCGCATAACCGGCGCTGTTGAGCGCGGCGACGCCCGTCGCCGATTGGTAGCTGGCAAACTCGCGGTCCCACACGGCCCAGCCGCCGATGAGATTGTTCTGGAGCACCGGCTCCGCGGTGATAAAGAGCTGCGCGGCATTGCCCAGCGCGCCACTGGGATTCAGGAAGCGCACGGTGCCGTGGGACCCCGGTTGCTGGGTCAGACTGGCGAACGTCGCCGTAGTCTCGTTCACGCCGGTGCCGGCCGCGGCGATGTCGACGATGCTATTGCCCTCGGCGATCGTCACCGCACCGAAAGTTTCCGAGCCGAACTCGCCGAGACGGCCGCGATATTGAATCATACCGCCGCGCAGCAGAATCGGGGCGGCGTCATTGATGCGGTCGTTCAGATTCACGTCCAGGATGCTGGTCCCGTTGTTGTTGGAGATCAGCAGTGTGGTGTGGCTAAGCTCGATCGAGGAGGTGTTGCTGAATGTGGACGTGCCGAGCATCTGCACGCGGCCGCCGTTAAAGATGGACGGCCCGGTGTAGGTATTCGGCGAGTAGATGTTCCAATCCGAGGTCGCTCCCGCCGGCGTGGATTTCACGACTGCGATATTGCTCTCGGCGGGATTGCCGTTGCCGATCGAGCCGGCGAAGCTGACGCCCGTCGTCAGGCCAAGAGTGGCCTGTGTCGCGCCGGTGTTGATGATGACGCCGGCCGCGTCCGGGATGAGATTCGCGTTCAACGGCGTCGCGGTCTGCGACTGCACGTTGTTGAGGTGCTGGTTGGTGCCATTCAGGTCCAGGGTGCCGCCCTGCAAGACGAAGCTACTGTTGTAGTAAATGGTATTGTTGCCGCCGGCCAGCTTGAGCGTTCCCTCCGCCAGATAAGTGGCGCCGGTATAGTAGTTGTTCGGAGAGGAGAGAGTCAGCGTCCCCGCCCCGGACTTGGTCAGCCCGCCCGAGAGGCGGACAATCGAGCTGGAAATCTCCAAATCGCCCAGCGCATGCACGATCACCTCACGGTTGGAGGTGGTGGAAAGCAGGCCGCCGTGGATCCCCGCATTTCCCGCGGTCGCGAGGATGCCGCCGCTATCGAGAATCAACGTAGCGAGCGGCTCGATGACGACTCCGCCCGTCGATCCGAGCGTGAGCGAGTTGATAGTCGTGTTCGTGGCAACAGTCGGCGTCGCCCCCGAGAGAAAGATATTGCCGTTGGCGACGAGCGAGCCGCTATTGATTTCACCGGCGGCGAGCGGGCGCAGGATCGAAGTCGCCGTATCCACCGTGGCGAACGAAGTGCCCGAACCGGTGGCGGAAGTGTCAACCAGCGCCCAGGGAATGATGCCTTTGTTCACCGACCCGGCCGCGCCGGTCTGGCCGGTGGTGACGTAGCCGGCGCCCGTGGCCTGTACGGTGGCGACGCCATTGCCGGCCGCGGAGCCAAGATTATCGCCGCGGAAAAGAGCGGTGCCGCCCTGAGTGCGAGTGACCGGGCCGGTGGTGAAGCTCAGTTGCCGCGCGGGATCTGCATCGAGGGTGATCGTAGCCTTGCCGAAGTTAAAGACCATCCCGCCGGTGATGGTTTCGGTGGTATTGGCGTCCGCATTGCCGAGGATCGTGAGGTTGCCGCCGCGCAGGTCGAGGTTGCGGCTCCCGCCGAGGCGGTTGTTCACGTTCGTGCCGGTGTTATCCAGCGCCAGCGTCCCATTGCGCGTGATGAAAACGGTGTTCGAGGCGGTCGCGCCGCCGGCGCCGGGCACGCCGAGGCTGCCGTTCCCGTTCAACGAGAAGGTGCCGCCATTCACGTAAAGCTGGTGGCCGGTGAAGCCGTTCGCCACCTGGAGATTCCAGGTGCCGCCGCCGATCTTGGCGAGCTGCAGGAAGTTGTTGGCCGACCCGCCGGTATGGGAAATCGGCGCCGTGATGTTGCCGGTGCCTTCGCCACCGAGGGCGAACCACATATTTCGACCGGTGCCGCTCGTCGCCATCGTCGCCGTGAGCCCGCCGGTGAGATTCAGCGTAGAGCCCGCGTCCACCGTGATGGTGGCGGCGCGCATTTGGTTGTCCGTATTGGAAGCGGTATTGAGGCTGATCGCGCCCGACCACGTATTGTTGCCTGAGACACTGCGCAGCGCGCCGGTGGAATCGATGCCGCTGAACGTTTGATTCTGCGCCCCGGCGATGCCGATCGGCTCCGCCACGGTGATGCCGCCGCTTACTTGCAATTGCCCAATGAGGGTATTGATCACCGTATTGCCCGTCGCGGTGCCGAGCGCGCCCGCATCGGTGATCCGCACCACGCCCTGGTTAATCGTCATCACACCGTTCCAGGTGGGATTGTCGGCCGCCAGCACCAGGGTGCCCCGGTCGTTCTTAGTCAAACCATTCGCGACCGCGCCGAGGCCGAAGGCAGAGTTCAGCGTCAGCGTGTTGCCATTGCTAACTTCGATGCTGGTGTTCGCCGCATTGAGCGTAATCGTGCGGCTCGTCCCAAACGTGCCGGTGGCGCGAAAGCCTTGCACGGTGCTGTTCGCGCTGAGGCGCACGCTGTTCGCGAGGTTACCCAGCGCCGCGTCCTCGCTCACGGAGAGATAGCCCCCGGTGATGTCAATCACCGCGCCCGCGCCGCCGAAAGTGTTCCCAGGATTCGCCAACACCAGCGTGCCGCTGCCGGCCTTGGTGAAGCCGGTGGTGGCGCCGCTGATCACACCGTCGAGCGTCAGGCCCTGGACCACGTTCGAGCCGCTGGCGTTGGTGACCGTGAACGTGACGCCGTCATTCAGCGCGACCTCGTCCCCGATGAGCAAGCCGTATCCGTTGTTCACGGTTAGGGTGAGGCCGCCCGCGATCGACGAGATGCTCGCCAGGGCAATTGTCTTGTTCAACGCCTGCGCGAAATACGGCCCCGTGCCCGCGCGGCCGATGGTCAGGTTCGGCAGTCCGGGGAAGGTCAGCGCGCCGACATTGATCGTCTCGGTAGAGCCAGTCCCGTCGCCGTCATGGAACAGCGAAATCGTGGAGAGATTGTTCAGGCCGCCGATGTTGATCGGCACGGTTGCTCCAATGCCCGTGAGATTCAGGCTAGTGATATTGCCGAGCGCCGACTTGGTGATCGTGTTCGGGCCGGTGGCGCCGCCGATCGAGGTGACGGCGCCGATATTCGCGATCGGCCCGGCGAGCGCCACGTTGAGGAAGGGAGTGCCGATATTGACGACCAGTCCGGTGGTCTGGAGCGTGGCGAAATCGAGCGCGCCGTTCAGCGTCAAGGTGGGGACGCCAGTGCCGGTGTTGTTGAAGAATGGATTGCCAGCAAACGAGATCGCATTCGCCACAATGCGCGAGTTATTGTCGACCAGGAGCGACGTTCCCGCCGCCATGCTCACGCTGCCAGCGCCGAGCGGGCCGGAAACCAGGGTAGCAGGGATGGTCGACGTGCTGCTGGCGCTGAGGACGATGCCGCCATCCAACACGTTCAGGCCATTGAAGGTGTTCTGGCCGCTCAGTTGCAGCAGGCCACCGCCGGTCTTGTTGATCGGGCCGTCGCCGGTGATCACTGAGGTGATGTTCAGCGAGGAATGGATGTTCGTGTAAGTGACGCCATCAATCTGAATCGCCCCGACATCGAACGTCTTGGCTCCCGCGCCGAGCGCCAGCGTGCCGGCGCTGATGGTGGGCACAGTGAGCGCATTATTCGTGATCACGCTGACCGGCGTGGAGTTGCTCAGGGAAAGCGTATTGCCCGCGCCGATCGTCACCGTGGGAGTTCCGGTGCCGCCGTTGTTGTCGAAGTTGATGCTATCGAGCGTGTTGTTGCCCGTCAAAGTCAGCACCGAGCTGCGGCGCAGCAGGACGGAGTTCGACGGATCGATCTGCCCCGCATTGGTGTTCATCGTCATGTTGGCGCCGCCCAGGAGGAGGCCGCCCGCCGGAATGACCACGCCCTGCCCGATGAGATTGACCGTGCCTTGATCGACAACCGTCCCGCCGGTGTAAGTGTTGTTCGCGGAGAGGTTCAGCACGCCGCCGCCGGACTTGATCAGCTTCACCGAATTGCCGAGCCCGTTGTCGGCGATCACGGAGTTCACGATGATATTGCCGACGCCGATCGTGAAGGCGCCGGTGGTGCTGTTGCCCGTCGTGTTCTGGCTTAGCGTGAGCTGCGTCGGGCTATCGACCGAAACCACATACGTGCCGACCGGGACATTCGTTCCGGTGATCGTCATGCCAGGCGTGACGCCAGTGGTGGAGTTGGTGGTCACCACCGCGGAACCAGTGCTGGTCGTGCCATTCACGAACGAGCCGGCAGTGTAGGTCTGGCTGGTCAGTGCGGTGGTGTTGGTGCTCGCCCGGCTGATCGTCACCTGATTCAGGCTGTCGACCGAAACGATTTTGGTGTCGGCGGGGAGATTCGCGCCGGTGATGGTCATCCCCGGCTGAAGCCCCTGCGTGGAGCTCATGATCAGGGTGGTGCTGGTCACCGGCGTGGTGCCGCCGCCGAACGTCGGGTTGCCGCCGGTATTCCCGAAGATGATGAGCTCGCGGGTGCCGGTGGTTTCGGTGCCGCCGGCGGTGACTACGCCGCGCGCCGTCGGGCTGCCAAAGGTGGTGCTAAAGGTGTTATTCGCGCGCAGAATGCCGCCCAGCTCCAGGTTCAGCACATCGCCGGGCGCCGAGAAGGCGATGTTATTCTCGAATGTCCCACTTAGCTTCAGCATCGCGGCGGTGGTATTGCCGGTCAGCGTCGTCGTCTGCGGCACGGATGAAATAGTGCCGACATTAGTGATCTTTCCGCTCCCAAATGTGCCGTCATAACCCGTGTAGCCGCCGTTGCCGATCGTGCCCACGCCATTGGTCGAATTGTACCCGGCGTAGTCGGTGCTATTGGCGATCGCCCACGCGCCCAAGGCGCCGCCGAGGTAGGTCTCGGGCGCGGCCGTGATGAGGATGCGCGGGAAGTTGCCGATGCCGCCCTGCGCGCTCGAGCCGGCGAAGTTCATCGTCGTGCCCGCGCCGCGCGTCAGGTTGGCAAAGGTCACGTCCGCGGAGGCAAACGCGCCGGCGGTGCCGGTGCCGCCCGTTGTCACGACCACACTATTCGCGCCCTGCGCGGAGATCAGCGGACCAAAGGTTTCGCGCGAAGCATCGGAGACTTTGCCGGCGAACTGGATGGTGCCATCGCGCAGCGTGATCGGGATATTGTCGCCGATGCGATCGTACAGCCCGGTTTGAAGACTGCCGTTGTTATTCAGGAGCAGCGTCGCGGCGTTCAGGTCGATCTTCGAGGTGTTGAGGATCGTGGCATCGTCCTGCAGCGCCAGGGTGCCGCCGTGCATCGTAGTCGAGCCGGTGTACGTCTGCGGGCTGCCCATGGTGAGCGTGTTGCCATTCAAGCGCGCAAAGTTCACCGGGCCCGTAATCTGCGTCTGGACTGCCGTAGTCGCCGCCATATTCGTTACGTAAGTGCCGGTGCCACTGGTGCTCGTGATGACGCCGCCACTTCCCGGCAGCGTACCGGGATCGCTCAGTTGCGCGGTGTATTGCGCGTTGCCATTCAAATCCAGCGTCGCGCCGTCGTTGATGTTGAGGAGCTGGTTGGGAAACAAAGTATTCACACCGGCATTGAGCTTCACCGTCCCCCGGAGCACGTTGGTCGTGCTGGTGACGAAGCTGGGAGTGTTTAGCACAACGGTGCCCGCCCGCGCGAAGGCAAGACCGCCAGTGCCGATCAACGCGCTGTTCACGGTCAGGGTAGTGCCCGGGTCCACCTGAATGAACCCGGTGTTCCCGCCAAAGTTTACCAGCGTTGTATCCAGCGAGTTATTGCCGCCGGTATTGAGGAGCGCCGCGGCCGAGAGTGTCAGGGTTTGCCCGGCTCCGCCCACGCTCAATCCTGAGCCATCGATCTTCAGCGCGTTGATCGTCTTGTGCGCCGTCAGGCTCGCTGTCGTCATTCCGGTGTTCACTGCCACCGTATCCGTCGGCGCGGCGAGATTGATGTCCGTCGCGGAGGTTGGATTATAGCCGGTAAACGCGACGACGCCGTTGGTCGCGTCATAGGCGGCAAAGTCGCCGCCCGCGATGAACGTGCGTGGCATCACGCCATTGATCAGCGCATTCGCCGGTATGGTGCCGCCGAACTTAACCAGGTTGACGGTGCCAAGATTCGGAACGCCCGCCAAGTTCAGGGAAGACCCCGTGTTCGGCGTCGCGACCGAAGCGAAGCTAAGCGTGTTTGTCCCCACGCCGCCCGTATTGTCCGTCATCTTGATGAACGTCTGGACATTGTTGAGTGTGAGAGGGCCCGCCACTTCGTTCGTGCCGGTGGGGCTGCCAATGATCTCCAGGGTGCCGCCATTGCCCGTGATCGCGCCAGTATTGTTGAGACGGCCGGACGCGTTATCGCCGGTAAGGTTATTCAGGAGCAGAGTTCCGGTCGGATTCAAGAGGACTGAGCCGGAGTTCCAGCTCCCGGACGCGCCGCTGATCGTAATCGTGTTTCGATTCACCGTGAGCGCGCCGGTGGCCGTATTCGCACCGGTGAACTCCAGGGTGCCGCGGCCCGAAAAGGCCAGGCCGCTGGCGCCGGTGCCGCCGTTCGCCACCACCCCGCTGATGAGCGTGTCTCCCGTGCCCCGAACCGTGAGCGTGCGGACGTTGCTATCCACGGTCAGGTTCACCTGGCCGGAGATCGTCAGCATTTTGCCGGGATCGAGATTGTTGAGGATGAAGCGGCTGCCGTTCTGATCCATGGCGATGGCGCCGCCAAACTCGATGTTCTGGTTGCCATTGATCGTCACCTGATCGCCCTGCAGTTGGATGCGATTCAGGATCTTGTTCGCGCCGGTCAGGTCCAGCGTGGAGGTGAACACACCGCCATCGAGGATAACGTTGTTCGCCGCCGGCCCGAGGCCCTTCGCATGCCCCACGATGAGCGTACCCTGCCCGTGCAGGATGCCGCCGGTGAGCGTATTCTCGCCGCCGAGCGTAAACGAGGCGGTATCGGCAAGACGAATGTCGAAGCGGGTCAGCGAGGTGGCGCTGTTGTCCTGGATTACGCCGTTCCAGACGGTCGAGCCGTCGCCGCGGATGAAGATCGAGCGGGTGCCTGCCGTGGTCTGGGCATTCACGAAATTGCCGTTGATCGTGAGGACCGCGCCGTTCTCCAGATTGTTGCTGAAGGTCTGATCGTTTGCGCCGGCCTGCTTGGTCACGTTGCCGTTCAGCGTGATGTTATTGCTGCCGGCGAAGACTACGGTGGTGTTGTTGTTCAACTGCACGGGCGTGCTGGTCTCCAGAGCGCCGCCGTAAGCGAAGATGGCCGCGTTGCTGGTGTTGATCTGGGGCGTGGCGCCGATGCCATTCGCGGTCAAGCCGAGCGAGCCGCCGCCCACCGTGAGGATGCCGGTAAAGGTATTGGCCGCAGCGGGATTGAGGACCCAGACGCCGCCATCAAACTTGTTCACCGTGAGCGCGCCACTGTTATCGGCGAGCACCGAGGTGATCATGTTCAGGTCGACGTTATTGCCGCGCAGCTCCAGCGTCTTTGCGCCGCCGGTGGTATTCACGGAGGTGGCGGTGGAATTCTGCAGGTTCGTCAGGATGAGCGGACCGCTGCCGCTCGCATCGATGCGGCGCGTGCCGGTGGTGCCGGTGAGATAGACCGGCCGCGTGGTGGTTTCGCCGGGGCCCACATACATGAGATTCACCGTGGTGGTGGTGCCGGGATTGCCCAGCTCCAGCACGCCGCCACCGACATTCGTGCCGAAGCTCGACGAGGTCGCGCCCGCCGCGCCGATCGAGCTCGCGAAGACCGCCTCCTGCCGGATGATCGAATTGCCGCTGTAGGTATTCGCGTTGCCCAGGATCAGCGGAGCCGAGCCGATCTTGCTCAGCCCGCCCGTGCCGCCGATCACGCCGGAGACTGTCGCGAAGTCGAGATTGGTCGTGCCATTGTCGTCCACCTGGATCTGCCGAAAACCGCCCTCGGCGATCGTGCCCGCGATGCCGGTCCCACTCGCCGACGCCGCCTGGCTGATGGAGATGCTGGTCGTGCTGTTGATCGAGTTGATGTACGAGCCGGCCGGAATATTCGTCCCGGTGATCGCCTGGCCCACGGTCAAGCCGGTGGTCGTGCCGGCGGTGAGCGTCACGGTCGTGCTGCCGCTGGTCGTGGTGAGGGTCGGTGTGGCCGCCGCGCCGGGCGCCAGGTCGAAGTTGCCGGCGATTTCTACGTCGGCAAGCGACGTGCCAGAGTTGAGGATGAGTGAGCCCGCGCCGAGGAAGTTCGCGGTCGATCCCCAGACCGGGGTGCCCTGCCCGCTGAGGTCGACCTTGAACGGCGCGAGGCCAGCCGAGAAACCGCCATTGCCATTGGCGACAAAGCGGAGTTGTCCGCCGTCTGTACCGAGCGTGCGCGACAGCGTGCCGCTCGATTGCAACACGCCACCGTTCAGGAAGAGATTGCTGGCGGTCGGCAAGCTGGCGCCGTCCTGCGCCTGCAGGGCGCCGCCGGAGATCGTCGTCGTGCCGGTGTAGCTGTTCGCCGCGTTGCCGAGAATCCAGAGCCCGCTCCCGCTCTTCGTCACGGAGAGCGTTTCATCGGCGTTCGGATTATTGACGAGCTGGAGGTTGATCCTGTTGTCGCCTGTGGAACTGCCCTGGATCGTGAGCGTCCGCGCGCCCGCGCCGGAGAAAGCGACCGCACCGGTGTTGCCGAAGACCAGCGATGCGTTGTTCCCGACTGCGGTGAGCGTCGGCGCGCCGAAGGTGCCGGTGGAGTCGATCGTGCCATTGCCCGCCAGGGTAAAGAGACGATTCGTGGTGACCGACGGCGTCTGCGTGTTCTGATAGATCACGCCGTTCGCGCCCTGGTAAAGCAGCGCGCCGCCATTGAAGACCAGGCTGGCCGCATTGCTGGCCGCATCCGTCGCATCGCCCGCGCCCAGCGCGCTCGGCGCGCCAATATTGGCGATGTTGTTCACGATCAACGTGCCGCCGCTAAGCGTGACGGGCCCGGTGAAAGTATTCAGACCGGTGATCGACATCGCAGTGCTCGATCCGGTCTTCGTCAGTCCAAGGTTGCCGCTGATCAAACCGGTGAAGTAACCGGCTTGGTTGTTGTTGCCGATCGTCAGCGTGGCAAAGCTCGCCGAGCTATTCGTCACCGAGCCCGCGCCGGAGAAATTCCCCACGCCGATCGAGTTGCCATTGATGTCGAGCGCGCCGGCCTGCCGCACGGCCAGGTTGTTGTTGTTGCTCGCGGCCCCGCCGCCGAGCCGGCTGCCGGTATCGAGCTTGATCGTGCCTTCGTTGATCGTCGTGGCGCCGGAATAAGCCTGCGCGCCGCTCAGGATCAGGAGGCCCTCGCCGCTCTTTGTAAGGCCGCCGGTGGTGGTGCTCGTGATCGGCGCCGACATGCTCAGCGTATCGCCGCTGCCGCTGACGCGGATCACGAGATCGCCGGTGCCGCCCGTGGTAACGCCGGTTCCGGAAATCACGCCCGCGCCGCCGGTCTGGATAATTCCGCCGGGCGAATTCGCGGCGGTCTGGATGGTCAGCAGCCCCGTCTGCATGACGGTTGAGCTGCCCGAAATCTTTAGGGAGCGGATGGTGAGCGCGCCGGAGTCCGTTCCGGAAGTGACCATGTTATGGCTGGCTGCCACCAAGGCGCCGCCGGCTTCGGCAAAGCCGGCATCCAGCGCATAGTTCGGCGCGCGCAAGGTCGTGCCGTCGCCGGAGAAGGCGTAGTCGACGCCGTTGAAATAGATGCCCGCATTGAGGAACCCCGCGGTGCCAGTGACATTCACGGCGCCGGTCCCGAGCACGTTCACCGTCGATCCGACGCTGCGAGTGCCCAGCGCGCCAAAGGTCAGCACCGCTGTGCCGCCGGTGCCCGGCAACGCCGCGATGGTCCCGTGGCCGGCGGTGGCGGTCAGCGCGCCCAGCGTTTCCGTGCTGTCCGCGCCCGCGGCGCCCACATACTGGAACGAGCCGCCCGCCGCTTGTGAAAAGAGGTCTGTATTGAAAACGAGCGCGTTCGCATTCGCGATCACATCGCGCGAGCCGCCGGCAAAAGTGTCCTTCACCTTCAAGGTGCCGCCGCTCACCGTCACGCCCGAGCCACCGGTGAAGGCGTTCGCGCCGGAGAGCACCCACGTGCCCGAGCCGATCTTCTGCAGCGACAGGTTGGTGCTGTTCGGGATGCTGGACTGAATCTCGTTCTCCGCCGTGCTGGCGCCGCCGAGGACGATCGTCTTATTGCCCGCCACCGCAGTGATCGCGCCATCCAGGATCAGCGCGCCGGTCCCGTTCGCGTTGATATACTCATTCGCGGTGGTGGTATTGAAAGTGATCGCCTTGCTGCTCGTCTCACCGGCGCCCACATAGTTCAGAGCGCCGGAAGTCGTGGTGGCATTCCCGATCAGGAGCGCTCCGGTCGGAAGCTGATTGAAGCTGCCGATGGTCAGCGTGCCCGCGTTGATCGTGGTGGTGCCGGTGAAGGTGGAAGTGCCCGTTCCTTCGAGCGTGAGCATGCCGGTGTTATTCTTCACCAGCGACACGGCCGCTCCGCCCGCGACCTGCAGCAAGTCGCCCTTGATCACGACCTCGCCCGAGCTCGTCACCGTCAGGTTCCGCACGGTCGTTTCGCTCAGATGATTGATCGACCCATTGATGATGAGCGTGCCGCTCGAGCCGGTGTTCGAAAGCGAGAGCGGATTGCCGGTGGGCCAGTTGGTGGTGCCGCCGTTGCCGAGCGAGAGGTTGTAGCCATTGCGCCCGTTCATCGAGATCGTGGCGTTGGAAGCGCTATTTGCCAGCGCCCCGAACGTCACCGTCTGATTAAGCAGCGAGCTGCCTAAATCGTGGTCCACCATGAAGCTGTTGCTGTTACCGCGGATGTTGACGTTGTGGGCGCTGAAATCGCCGTTGTCCGTCCGCACTTCGAGCAGCGCACCATTCAGGTCGACCCCGAGGGTGCTGGTGCTCAGGCCGAGCGCACCGGAGGATTGCACGCGCACCGTGCCGGAATCGATCCGTAGCGGCTGCGCGAAATTGTTCGCGCTGTTTTGCAGCCAGAGCGTGGTGGCAACCACATTGCCCGTCTTGATGAACCGATCCTGCACCGCGGGATCGATGCCGGTGACGACACCGGAGAAGATGAAGTTTCCGTTCCCGTAAACGATCGCATTGGCTGCGGTCCCGAGCATCACGCCGCCGGTCACCGTCGTCACGCCGTGCGTCGCCGCAATCCGCCCTTCCGAGCCGGTGCTGGCGAAGACGAGATCGCCCGCCAGCGTGTTGTTGCCGATGCTCACCAGGCCGGCGTTGCGATTTGACGCGCCAGGTCCCGAGCCCGTGACGGTGATCTCGCGCTGGATCGTCATGCCGGCGCCGGTCGTGGCGCCTTCCAGGATGAGCTGGCCGCCGCCGAATCCGGGATTCCCCGTATTGCCGAAGCCGTTCACCGAGATCGCGGTCGTGCCCGTCCCGAGTTGCGCGGGATCGGAAATGATCAGCGAGCCGTTGTTGACCACCACCTCGCCGCTGAACGTATTGCCGCTATTCGTCAGCCGCAGCGAGCCGGCGCCGGTCTTCGTCAGGTTGAGTGCCCCCCCGCCGGTACCATCGCGCAGCAGCCCGTGAAAGGTGCTCGCCGACTGCACCGGGACGAGCAGCCCCGCCTGCCGCACCGTCAAAGTGGCCGCGGTCAGCGCGCCATTCTCCACCACCGCCGTGGCGTCGCCGTTCAACCCGGAAACCGTGGTGGAAAATCCGTTGAGCTGCAAAACGCCGTTGCTCGCGCCGGCAAAGCTCACCGCCGTCGGCGCCGCCGCATTCAGCGCGCCCGCGCTGGCCAGCCGCAGCCGCCCGCCCTCGATGGTCACCGGTCCGCTCAAGGTGTTCGCGCCGGAGAGCACCAGCGTTCCCGCGCCGCGCTTCGCAAAGCCCGCGCCATCCAGCGACGCGCTGATCGTCGCCGTGTCGGAGGCATTAGTCACCGCGAGAAACGCCGGTCCTGCTCCTGCATCCAGCGTCAGCTTCTGAAACGCCCCGGCATCGTTCGCGATGGTGTAACCATTGATATCGAAGGTAAGTCCATTCGCCACGATCGGCGCATCCAGTTCCACCGTATATGTCCCCGGCGTCGTCCCGCCGAAAACCGCCGTGTCCGCACTCGCGCCCGCCCCATTCGTCCACAGGCTCGGTCCTCCCGCCGTCACATCGAACCAATTCTGCGAGGTCAAATCCCACAGGCCGCTGCCGCCATTGGCGCCGCCCGGATTCCAAAGATAGCTATCGGCATGCGTGGTGCCGAGGGAGATCCCGAGCAGGCTCAGGATCGAGCTCGCCAGGATCGCCCGGCGGCTGGCGCGCCGGGCGCCGGTAACAGCTTTTCTAGATCGGTGGGAGTTCGCTTTTTTGACGAACGGGAGGGATCGGCGGGAGGTGCGCATAGGTGATAAAGGAGGGCGAAGTGGGGAAATGGAGGGGAGAGCGGGTTGCAAAGATTCCCCGGTACGCGAAACTGCCTCCAGCGGGGCCGGCCGAACCAAACGCCCGGGATGGGCAGTGGTGTGGCTGGGGGATTTTTCCAAAGCTGGAGGAGGGGGGCGAAACGAGGGTGCCGTACAATCGCTCCCGTGCTTTTTTCCGCAAAAGGCTCGCGGTGTAGCGCTTTCCACGACGCAGAATTTGCCCTCCTTGCCAACGGTTCCTTAGCTCGCCCGCCCGCCCATTTCCGCTAAGCAACTCCGCGGCGCGAGGGGTGTGGACGCGCCCAATTCTAGCCGTGATAATAACCCACCCTCTCCACGTGCCGCCGGTTCACGAAACCGCCGGCTTCAGCCGGCGGTCTCCTCTCACTTTCCTGCACCCGCCGCAGCGCGCTAATCGGTGTTAACTTCCAAGCGGCGGCGCTCTTAAAGCTTACACTGGCCGATGAAGCGCCGCGATCAGCTCGTCGATCTTCGCCATCATCAGCTGCACTTCCGTCTGCGTGGGTGGGTCGCTGATGGTGAGGCCGAGGGACGCGACGGCGTTGGCGCTGGCGATCGCCGTGCTGAGTTGGGCGCCGGTGACTTCGCCAGTGACTTCGCCTTGGATGCCTTGGATGCCTTGGATGCCTTGGATTCCTTGCGGGCCTTCGGGACCGGTGGCGCCATCGTTGCCGGGCGGGCCCTGGATTCCTTGGGGGCCGGTCCCGCCATCGGTGCCAATGGGGGCCGGGTGCGCCCGGTGCGCCGTCCGCGCCACGCGGGATGCCGAAGGCGAAGTGGACGTTGGAGCCATCGAAGGAGACGGAGACGGTGGCGGGGTTGCCCGGATCGAGGGTGGTGGTGCTATCGACGAGCGCGCTGGCGAACGGCGGCCCTTGCGCGCCCTGCGGGCCGGTGAGACCCGGCGGTCCCTTTACCTGCTGGTGATGCCCACGAAAATCTGGCGCGAAGCCCCCCAACCAGCCTGTGGTGTACTCGAAAATCTGGCGCAGAGCGTGACACCAGAATGTGCTCTGTCCGAAAATCTGGCGCGAAGCCCGAGACCAGACTGTGGTGCGTCCGAAATTTTGACGCGAAGCTCCAAACCAGACGGTGGCGTGCCCGAAAATCTGGCGCGAAGCCCAACACCAGACTGTCGCATGCCCGAAAATCTGGCGCGGGGCCGAAAACCAGATGGTGACGTGCCCAAAAATCTGGCGCGCATCGTCACTACCACCTTGTAGTGCCGGCACTACAAGCAGCTCATACTCCTCTAATCGCCTCGGGAGCAGGGATTTGCACCGGAATCAGCCCGTGCCGGCATTCGCCCCGCCACTTTACCCACCCAGCCGCCGCTCCCACTCCCGGCGCTCCGCGATGGGCAGGCAGCCGAGGTGCGTTTCGCGCTCCTCCCGCAGGAGGTTGAGCGACTCGAAGTAGGCGGCGCGCTCTTCCGCGCTCCAGGCCTCCATCTGCTCCGGCGTGGCCCCCTCCAGTGCTTCGAGCGCGCCCAACTGCTCGACCGCCTGCATCCGCTGCACGTCCGCCAGCGTGGCCTCCGCCTGCATCAGCTCGTTCTGGTAGAAATCGCTCTCGCCATTCGGATACCGCGTCAGCAACTCTTCCACCTGCGCGGCCCGCATATCGTCCCGGTCGAAGATGCTCACCTCAAACAGCGCCTTCTCATGCCCCTCCCACAGCTCATCCAGCAACGCCTTCAACCCCGAGCTCCCCTCCGTCGCCTCCCCGCGCTCCACGTACCCCTCCAGCTTCAGCGCAATCTCCCGCATCTCCGCCCAAGCCGCGCGCAGCGCGGCCATGGCGGCGGGAACGTCGAGGGGATCGAGGGACATGGCGCAACCATGAGGATTCGGCGGGAATGGTAAAGCTTGAGTCGCGGTCCTTTCTAAGGTCGACTCTCGCCTCTAATCCCTCCTGCAGGCAGCGCTGCCGGCGCCTCTCGCCGACGCCCGTTCAGGCTATATCCCCTTTTACGATAACTCGTGTAACGACAAGACCTCCTTTAGCGATAACGTTGACGCGGTTTGAAGTGGAGGCCACACGCAGACAAGCAACTTCCGGAAAGCGCATTGCAGCTAGGATCGATGCTAAAACATGCGGTTTGGGGCCCATTGGGATGAGCGTGATTTCGCCATCGGGCCTATGAGGGGCAATGACCTCCGCCAGACTCCGATATGATCCCTCGACACTGGCAAGCGGAAGCTCTAGGAGCGCTTGAGTTTTCGGATTGTTGATCAGCTCCTTGTTTACCTCTTTCGTGCGCTCATCGTATTCCGTCGATGCACCCGGCGACGCCAAGAAAGTGTATACAATATCGGCCTCAAGATGATCGAGCACGCATAGCGCTGCCGATCCATGGAAACCCAGCCCAAAAACTGCCACAGATTCCCGTAACCGGTAGGCGCGCCCTTCGCACCCAGGAAGCGATACCATCTCACGGATCACGAATGGCTTCTTCTCCTCATCGTATTCGCCCATCGCGTAAACGAAATCAATCACCACCGCCCTCCCCGAGGCCGCAAAACGTGCCCAATTAAGCACTGCTGTATACCACAGACGGGACATGGAAGAGTAGTCGACGAGAATGTGAATCGATCGAGCAAGCGATTGGGTATGCTGGTGAAGACGTTCGTAAATCGGCTTCTCGTCGTCGCCGCTGAGCGGTATTAACGCGCACTTCCACCTGTCGAGGAAAACAGCATCATTCCGCACCCTATTCTCGTCTTTAGCTTCCTCCGTGAAGCCGAATACGAGTGGGGCAGCGATCGAGCTAGGCTCTATAAGCCCGGGTACATGAACACACCTAGACTCAAAACCACTAGCAAACAAACAAACATCATAGTGTGTCGTTGCCACAGCCTCGAAGTCACTATCCAAAACCCGAAGTGAAATCATACTTTCCTCCCTTCCTCAAACAGTGAAAGTTGTGCGGCTCCGGATGCCAGAAAGGCCTCCTTTTCAGCAGGCTTCATGCTGTGAAACTTCTTGATCGAGTCAAGATTCACCGCTTTACCTCGAGCCGGCAGCAGGAGAAAATGAGGCGCAAGAGCGTAGGCGAGGTGAAACGTTCCTTCACGCCATGGCATTTCGTCTGGATTTCCTGAACCCACATTCGGATGCAAGAGACCATGCCCAACCGCCGCGCATACGAGTTTCCATTCCTTGTCAGACACAGCCTCGCTAATCCTTATAGATGTTATCTGATCAGTAGTTAATGGCCTTTCGTGCAATTCACTCCGCATAAACTCACCGATCATACACAAAAATTCGTGTAGCTCAGGACCGATTACGGGAAAGCTTCTATACTGATTAAGCGTGCTCGCAGACAAAGAACGCATGGCTCGTGTCTGATCCTCCGATGATATCCACGAAGTCTTTCTTCGGAGGGCCATAAGCTTCTTCTGCTCCCTGGATCGAAGCATGAGGAGTGAGTTGAATATCCGAATCAAATGACGGGGATTGTCATCCGCACAGCGGATCGCCATCCTCGCCCCAGAGTACGCGGTTAGCGCCTTATTTCCAACCATCTCGTCGACCTGCTTTCTAAGCCGTAATGGTCCGTTGATTTTTCTGGCAATTGCCGGCGCAAATCCCGGCGTTCCGAGTAGCCTGTTGGCCCGAGCAATGGTTTCCTTTGATCCATACTTCACCAAAAGCCTCATGTTTTCAGAATCCGCACTCCAATCCTCATGCCGCGGATCCAATATCTCGCTCTCTCCCAAAACCTCTGCGGCACTAGCCGAGTCACGTTCACTGTCAGAGATGATTTCCGGATCCGATGCTTCGATAAGTTTGTTAAATAGTGTCCTGCCAAATCGCGTTCCAATCGTATCCTGATCTCCTCTCGCGCGCGCGGTTAAAACACGATCCGAATCCATGTTGACGTATGCGAAGTCCTGTCCGGGGACTAGCGCGGCTCCAATGTTCGTTGCGAGCGTGTGGTGACAATAGGGCATAGTCGTCAACTTGATAAACAGGTTGTCCGGGTAAGCCCGCATATGAGAGTTGATAATCCGATGATCCATTTCCTCCAGGAATTCGGCTTCATCTAGGCAGAGAAGCCAACTGCAATCAGGATTGATCGAAAGAATTCGCGTCATTTGCCGAATTCCCTGTCGAAGCGGCATGAACAACTCCATGTCGAAAGCGATTCCCACAGGCAACTCACCGGCAGGCAGATTCCCTAATGCCCTCTCGCGTAGAAGCTGAATCTGCTTGCGATAGTCAGTATTTTCCAAATGCCGTCTTAGCTGCAGGAGGTCATCAAAACAAGCGGTCTCCTCGACCAGCCAGTCTTTCGAGAGCTGGTTTGCTAGCTCCTTTTCGGCCTTCGCTTGGTTCGCCCTGCCCTCAACATATGTCGCGATGCAGCTAGTAGCGACAGGTACAAATGCGATGCAGCTAGCTATATTCAAGCGCCATTGGAACAACTCCTCGCGCTGTCTTTCCCCTAACCAAGATTTGTTCTTCAGGCCCCCCACCCACTCCAGGCGGGTCGGGAGATATATTCCTATGAATTCCTGCCCGCGAACTGCGGATTGAGCCCGTGGCTCGTCCCGCTCGCGAGCCATCAAAGCGAGATGGTCATGAGAAATCATTTTCGCTAAGGCCGTTTTCCCCTGTCCTCGGGCCCCAAGCACGACGTTGTGTTTCGCCGATAATAGGCGCCAGAACGACTGTGTTGGGATGAATGTCCCCACTAATTCGTGTCGGGATAGATTCCGAGCGTTATCGACCTCGAACAGGTTTCGGCGGTGGGATAAGAGTTCGTGCGGCATGGAGGAGTCCCTGTTTAATACAACATCAGGTCTTTGAGAGTTTGATACATGCTTTGACGGCCCAGTTGCTGGGCCATCCTTTGAAATGCAGCTAGCGCACTGTTCAGTGGAAGGTGCTCTAAGTCGGGAAACGCGCTGATGATGTCCCGCCAGAGGACATGATCATGTGCTTGTAGCCACAGTGTGATGAACGGTCCAAGGCGGGCATCTAGCTCATCCGGCATCAGATAGCTACCAAATGGAATAATATGGTGAATGCCGCTCGTTGATTCTTCGCTTGGAATCCAGCCTTTGGCCCGCCTATTTGTCCAGCTGGTGAGTGTTCCGGTTATCTGACGCTCGGAACCGTGCCTTCCCGTAATCGCTACTAGATGGAACTGATTGTCCACGGTTCCCGCCCATTCGGTGTCCAGCTCGATGGAGAAGCTTCCAGAGCAGAGAATAGGGAGGTGCGGGTAAGTTTGTGTACTGTGCGTCTCGAAGCGAGGATGGTGTCTGTGTCCATGAATGAGGATGTCGAAACGATGCTCGTGCAGGAGGGTGAGTAGCTCTTCAGCATTCGTCATCAAGCTAAATTCGGGTGTCTTCGGAATGGGGTTCGCAAAATCGAGCGGGTGGTGATGGACGAGAAAAAGTCGAACGCGACCGTCAGGTGAGCCAATGCTTTCGAGTTCGGTTCGCAGGGCGGCAAGGTGGCTCGGGTCAGCGAGTCCGTGATGTGCAGCATCTTTGTGGACGGGTGCGTCGTGGCTGGAGGAATTGTAGCCTACCGCCAACAAATCAGGAAAATCCCAAACTATGTAATGCGGAGAAGAAAGAACATCGCCTCTTCCTTGATTCATGATCCTTCTGAAATGAAACCGGTCGTGGCCTACCCAAGCGTATCGTTGCTCCCAGCGTACCCCCGTTGTGTCGGCGGCGTCATACGCGTTCCAATCCACGTCATGGTTTCCAGGAACAAAGACGATATTGGCGCGTGGTACCTTCAATGTATCGGCTGCCTGCAGGATAAACTCCGATGCAAGTTGCACTTCTTGCGGTTGCGCGCGGTGCGTAACATCCCCAGGGAGAATGAGGTAATCTGCCGTAATGGTCTTTGCTTCCAGAAAGCGGAGGAAGGTTTCCTTGTATTTCGTATCCGTTTTTGCGTTGTACCTATCCCGAGCCTTTCGCTCCGAAGCCGGGGGCTCGGGACAGAGATCCCTCGCCCGGGCCGCAGACCCCACGTGAAGATCGCTAATAACGGCTAAGCGCATCTTGTTCATATTAGTTGTCTGCCGATCCCCCCGGAGAGCAGTTCGATATCAGGAGTTCTCCCGCCAATCGACGGTGGGTTGCAAAGCCGGCGATGTTGCGTTGTACATAAACCCGTCGCCGGGGCCACCGCCCGAAAAACTCGACAGCTTCAGAGCAGAAGGCGTAACTCAGCAGAAACTTCACCCCGCGTGAGTCCATCGAAACTAGATGGTCTGCCAGTCGCTGGAGATCCTCGAGACCAAAGGAACTGGAATTGTACTGTCGAAAGACGCGACGGTTTCCGACCGCATACGGTGGATCAAGGTAAACGAAATCACCGGGTCTCGTTTGCGCCAAGGTGTCTGAAAAATCCGCGCGTTGGATTGTGGATGAATGTAATTGCTTAGCCACCGAGCGTAGTTCTTCAGCAGTCGGAAGCCTGCCGGTACGAGACGAGCCGTAAGGGACGTTGAATCTACCAGCCGCGTTGGTGCGGTAAAGGCCGTTGAAGCAGAAGCGGTTTAGGAAGATGAATCCCGCAGCTGCATCAGAATCCTCCAGTTCCGACAAGTACTGTTTCCGAACACGGTAGAAACTACGTTTACCAAGCGGAATCTTAGCGAGTCTGTTGGCGACCGCTTTGGGATGATTGCGCACAGCTTCGAAGGTTCTGATCAGGTCGCCGTTGATGTCGGCGAGTAATGAACGCTTCGGTTGCAGTTCAAAGAACAGGCAGGCGGAGCCCATGAACGGTTCTACGTATCGATCGAAGCTCTCATTCCAGAAGCATGAGAGCTTTGGTACTAGCTGTCTTTTGCTCCCGGCCCAGCGTAGGAATGGTGGCGGGCTTTTCGTCATTTTCTGTTTCTGGACTTGTCTGATTGCTTTAGGCGCACGCTGCTGTTGACTGCTTTACAAAAGTTGGCCGGCGAGCGTGAGCATGCAGTTCAAAAGTGGCGTCGATGATCGTAGTCTGCAATGGTTCTTAGCGCGGGGACGAGCCATGTGGTGAGCAAGCCGGGATTGAGCGGGTGTGGTGCGGCGACCGAGATGGTAGGCAGGGATCCGCGTTTCGCCAGCGTTTTGTTAAGAATTGGCTCGACGACGGTGGGGACGACGAGGCGCTCAACGTAGGCGCGTGGGGTGTAGTGGGCGCCGAGCTTGTGGCGCTCGACGGGATCGAGCGCGCGCTCGAGGAGGGTGCCGAAGATGGCGGGCTCGACGTCTTTCCAATCCTTGGCGGCGGCCTCGATGAGGAGCTCGAGCTGGTCGGCATCGAGCGGGAGGGCGTGGGCTTCGGCGAAGAGATTGCCATTGAAGCGGAGCACTTGGTGATCGAGCGCATTGGAGAAGCCGCCGGTATTCATCCGCTCCCAGAGCTCTTCCACTTTGGGGACGAGAGTCTCCAGCCGGCCGCGGCGGCTTTCGAGGAGCTGGCGGAAGCTTTCGGCGGGGAGCAGCTTCACATCCTCGGCGAACATGGTGAAGAGCGCGCGCATGAGGAAGGCGGCGACGGCCTGCGGCGGATGGCCGGCGCGCTCCAGCAATTGCGCGAGGCGGCCGAGCTTTTCGGCGATCTCGCGGGTGACGCGGGCGGAGCGGCGGGTGGGATCGAGCGCGAGGGGATCGGTCCAGACGAGGCGGAGGGTGTCGCGGACTTCGGGCTTGGCGAGATCGTCCAGGAGGAAGCGATGCGAGCGCGGATCGGGGAACGGGACGTAGGTGCCGCCGGTGCGGTGAACTCGGAGTAGAGCTCAATGGAGTGGCCGACATCGACGACGATGAGGAAGGGCGGGCGGCCTTCGCTGGCGGGGAGCGCACGGGCGTAGGTCTCGGCCTGGCCGCGGGCCTACAGCATGGCTTCATCCCAAGCCGCGGTGCCGCGGATGGCGGCGCCTTTCCTGGCTTTGCTGGCCCTGGCCTGGGTGATGACCGCGAGTGCCGCACCGGCGTCCTTTATCTCGACGCCTTGCTTGGCCTCCAGGACGAAGCAGCCGCGCTTGTAGAGATCGATGCGGCCGGTGGAGGTGCTGCCCTCGCCGTGATGGAAGGTGACGCTGCGCTCGAAGACGTAGCTGTTTTCCGAGTCGTCGGCCCGCGTGGGGTCGGGCTGCGGGACGCCGAGCAGGTCGCAAAGCTGAGCGAGAAAGAGGCTGTAGTTGGCGCGCTCGGCGGCGCCCGATTTCCGCCAGCGCTCGATGAAGTCTTGAAGAGGGGAGCTTTCCACGCGAGGCGGACGCTACCGGAAGGTCGCGAAGGTTCGCCAGCCTTTGGTAGTTTGGTCGATGAAGAAGAACTCCGTCCGAGGCGTAGTGGTTTCCGCCGCCCGCGGTACCAGCCGATGTAGTGCCGATTTCGAGCGGCGGTGGAGCTTGCCAACTGGTAATGGTAAAGGTGGCGACAAGGGTGGGGAGCGAGGCATTTTGGCGCCGGCAAATTTATGAATCGTCATCCACATCCCGCTCTTTCGTCCGGTCGCCGTGAACGCCTGCTCAATCTCGCTCCGCTTCGGCACCGCGAGGCGCTTCCCGAGGCGGGCGCCGGCGGCGACGGCGCAGCCGAGTCGACGGCAGGGCTGAGGTTCGAAATCGAATCCGGACGCGCTACGGCCACGGCCGGCAGCCTCACTTCCGACGGGGTCGAGTGATGGCACCCGGAGGAATCGTGCATGTCCCAGCTTACTGAAAGCCCGGTGGCGCTGCCGCACGGCGCCTGGACCCGCGAGACTCTTCACGAGCTGATCGTCTCCAAGATCGGCGACCGGAAACTCATCGTCGTCGCGAACCGCGAGCCGTACATCCATCAGTACAGCGGCGAGCGGATCGATTGCATCCAGCCGGCCAGCGGCATGGCCACGGCGCTCCACCCGATCCTCATCGCGAGCGGCGGCACGTGGATCGCGCACGGCAGCGGCAATGCCGATCGCGCGGTGGTGGACGATTGGGACCGCGTGGCGGTGCCGCCGGAAGACCCGAGCTACACGCTGCGCCGCGTCTGGCTGAGCAAGGAGCAGGAGCAGGGCTTTTACTACGGGCTGGCCAACGAGGGACTCTGGCCGCTCTGCCACATCACCTTCACGCGGCCGGTTTTTCGCCCGAAGGATTGGGAGGCTTACCGCGAGGTGAACCGCGTTTTCGCCGAGGCCGTGATCGAGGAGGCCGGAGATACGCCGAGCTTCATCTTTATCCAGGATTACCATTTCTGCCTGTTGCCGCGCATGCTCAAGGAGCTCGGCGGCAGCAATCTCGTGGTGGCGCAATTCTGGCACATCCCGTGGCCGAACCGTGAAACCTTCCGCGCCTTTCCCTGGAACGAAGAGCTGCTCGACGGGATGCTCGGCAACGATCTCCTCGGCTTTCACATCCGGCATCATTGCCAAAACTTTCTCGATACGGTCGATCGCGGCATCGAGGCGAAAGTCGATCGCGAGCGGTGGCAGATCACCCGCGGCGGGCGCGTCACGACGGTGCGCGATTTTCCCATCTCCATCGATTTTGCCGCGCACGAAGAGCTGGCGCGCAGTGCCGAAGTGGAGACGGCGATGGGGCATTGGCGCGTGCGTTTGCGGCTGAGTGGACGGGTGCTCGGCGCCGGGATCGAGCGGCTCGACTATACCAAGGGCATTCCGGAGCGGCTCCGCGCGCTCGACTACCTTTTGGAAGGCCGGCCTGAGCTGCGCGGGAAGCTCACTTTCCTGCAAATTGCCGTACCGAGCCGCTCGCACATTCCCGCGTATCAGGCGATCGAGGATGAAGTGGACCGGCTGGTCGAGCAGCTCAACTGGCGCTGGGGCACGCCCGAATGGCAGCCGGTGGTATTGCTGAAACAGCACCTCGACCATACCGACATGGCCGCGATCCACCGGCTCGCGAGCTTTTTCGTCGTCAATTCTCTCCACGACGGCATGAACCTCGTGGCGAAGGAATTCGTTGCCAGCCGCTTCGATGGCGATGGCGCGCTCATCCTTTCGCGCTTCACCGGCGCCTATCGCCAGATGGAGCATGCTCTCGGCATCAACCCCTTCGCCATCGACGAAACGGCGGCCGCGATGCACACCGCGCTCACCATGCCCACGGCCGAGCGCCGGCGCCGGATGCTGCGGCTGCGCGAGGAGGTCGCCGGCAACAACGTCTACCGCTGGGCCGGCAAGATCCTCTCCAGCTTGCTGAAATTCGAGCTGTCCGAATGCGCCGCGGCGCCTGCTCTCGTCTAGGCGGGCCTGAATGGTCCCGGCTTCCTCGCCGTCGCGTTCGGCCGCGGCCTGACCTCAGCGAAGCAGGAGAAAACAGAGCGCCACGACGACCGTCGGCAGCAGGGCGCCGAGGATGAGGTAAAGCGGTGAAACGCCGTCCTTGAAATAGCTGGAGAGAATCGATTGCCCGGCGGGGTTCGGCGCGTTGGCGATCACGGTCAGTCCGCCACCGGCGACGGCGCCGGCCACCACTGCGTATTTCAGCCCATCGGCCAAGTCCGGGACGAGGGAGGCCAGATACGTGACGGCGGCGTTATCGTTGAAGGCGGTCAGCGTCATCGCGCCGAGCATCAGCGGAGTCTCGCCGAGGCTGGCCAGCACCGGTCCCATCCACCAACCCTGCAGGCCTCCGTGGATCACAAGACCCCCAAGGAAGAACCCGACGAGGATGGCGGGCTTGAGCGCGAGCGGATTTTGGTGGTGCTCGGTAGCGCTGGTGAACGCAAGGAAGAACAGGAATCCGCCCACGAAGAAGGCCGGATAGTGCGCGGTGAAAACGGTCCACGCGAGAAAGAGCAGGTGTACGACGGTGATGGAGGCCGGCACGGGATCGGTGCGGTCGCTCCAATGCGCAGGCAAATCGTCGGCGTCGTCCTGCCGGCGAAGGCGCGCGAATTCGCCGCGGAAGTAAGCAAAATAGATCGCGTTGGCGATCAAGATCCCGAGCGCCGCTTTCCAGCCGAATTGCGTGAACATGAATCCGATGCCCCAACCCCACTTTCCGGCGACCATGAGCACCGGCGGCGCGGCGAAATGCGTGAGGGTGCCGCCGACCGAGACATTGACGAAGAGCAGTCCGAGGGTGGCGTATTTGAACTTGTTGCTCGGATGCCAATCGAAGAACTGGCGGGCGAGCAACAAGGCCGAGATCGTCATCGCGGCGGGCTCGGTGATGAACGATCCAAGCAACGGACCGATCGTGAGGATCGAAAGCCACCAGGCCGCGGGCTTGCTCCCGCCGAGGCGCGCGACGACCGCCATGCATTGCTCCGCGAAACGCAGGACCGGCCGGGTCGCGGAGATCGCCATGATGATGACGACGAAAAGCGGTTCGGTGAAATTAACGCCGTGGCTCACATAGTGCTCGGCCGCCGGCCATCCTTTGTAAAAGGCGAGTGCGACCAGCAGCGGCACCACCCAAATGCCGAAGATCGCTTCCACTTCGCCAAGGAAGTGCATGATCTCCGCCTTGAAACTCACGTCGGACTTCGCGCCCTCCTGCGGTTTCGCTTCCGCCGTCCGGCCTTCGGCCTGGATGATCTCGGCGTGCTCGTCGCGCCAGCGGTGGGAGATCTGGGTGAACTTCGAGGCGAGGAACGTATGGACGATCGCGAGAAAAAAAATGACGGTCGCGAGGACGTTGAACGGCTCTGCCTGCGCGCGATGGCGGAGTCTTTCGATCACGCTCCCCGTGCCGGCGTCACCGTAGCTTTCGAGCGGCTGCGGAAATGGGGGGACTGCCTCGCCGGCCGGTTCCACGGCGAGAAGGCCACTCGCGCCGAAGAGCATGACCGCGCCGAGGATCGTGACAGTGCGGGCAAGATGATTCGCTCGAGTTTCCATTGAGGGAGGTGATTAAGATCATGGGAGCAAGCGCACCAGGATGGAGGCGCCGCCCGAGTAGATGAATTTCGGTCCGCGAGCTTCAGCTTGCCGAGCGCCCCGGCGATCACCAGGCGCCAGCCGGGGGTCAGTCTGAGAATCGCGACATCGGCATGCGGTGGCGGAGATCGTGAAAGGGTATGAGTACGAGAAGGTGAAGTTTGTGGTGGTGACGGATGAGTGGAATTCGATGGAGTGGCCGACATCGACGACGACGAGAAACGAAGCAGCCGCGCTTGTAGAGATCGATGCGGCCGGTGCTGGTGATGCCATCCGCGTGATGGAAGGTAACGCTGCGCTCGAAGACGTAGCTGTTTTCCGAGTCGTCGGCCTGCTGGGATCGGGCTGCGGGACGCCGAGAAGATCGCAGAGCTGAGCGAGAAACAGACCGTAGTTGGCGCGCTCGGCGGCGCCCGATTTCCGCCAGCGCTCGATGAATTCTTCTAGAGAGGGACTTTCCACGCGACGCGGAAGCTACCGAAAGCGCGCAAAGGTCGCCAGTCTTTGATCGGCGGAAATTCGCGGCTCGCCCTCACCGCGAACTCTCGAGGAACGCGCTCCCCCTCGCTACGCCCCGTGCTCCTGCACCCAACACGCCGCCCGGTTATAGAGCTCCGCCGCGTTTTTGAGCTTTAGCTTGTCTTTGATCCGCGCACGGTACGAATCCACCGTCGTCTCGCCCAGATGCAGCCGCTCCGCGATCTCGCGCCCGTTCAGGCCTTTGCCGATGAGTTGGAAGACCTCCAATTCGCGATCGGCCAGCGAGTCCATGCCGGAAACCGTCTGGCCCGCCCGCGTGGTCACCTTCTCGAGGATGGTCGCGGTCATGCTTTCGCCGACGTAAATGCCGCCGCTCAGCACGTGCTGGATGGCCCTCAGCAGCGTATTCGAGGCTTCGGATTTGGTGATGTATCCCCGCGCCCCAGCGCGCAAAACGCGCTCGGCGTAGAGTCCTTCCTCATGCATCGAGAGCACCAGCACCGGCACCGTCACGCCATCCGCCTTTAGTTCCTTGATCAATTCCAGTCCGCTCGATCCCTTCAGCGAAATATCCACCAGCGCGATGTCCGGCTCCGTCTCCTGGATGATCCGCAGGGCGTCCTGGATGTTGTCCGCCTCGCCGCACACGGTGGCCGCCACCCTCTTTCTGATCAGGTGGGCCAGCCACTCGCGGAACATCTGGTGATCTTCCACCAGTACCACCTTGATGGGAGCTTTGCTCGTATCGGTCGGGGTCATATCAAAGGGGTCTGGTTAGGCGGGAACACGGGACGGCACAGCGAACTTCGGTGTCGGCGGGATCCGGCGCACGTGGAGTGTTCCGCCCAACGCGCGGCCGCGATAGCTCATCGTCTGCCAGCCGAGCCCGCCAGCCCGGCTGGCGCGGAGGAGATCGGCAAGATGCATCGCGGGAACAAAGTACCCCGATGCCACGCACACCTGCAAATCATGGAATCGCCTCTTCCGATGTGGCGTTTTCCGCCAATGCGCCCCCCCGCCACTTTCCACGCCCGTGATCAGGGCTGACGATCGCGCAATCACAACTCATGCCAGTCGGATTCGTCTCTAGTGAAAAGGCGAGGTAAGGGAAATCGCCGCGCACCAAGCCTCTTGCCAGTCACGATGGGCGGGTGCGAGCTTTGCCGAACCCTTCTATGGTGCAATCAACTCCATCCGATGAATTGCAGAATCGCTTGGGAGCGATCCTGGCGAAGTCGCGGAAACTGAGGAAACAAGCGGACGAGATTGACGCCGAGGTGGAGCACCTCAAACGGCTGGTGGAGGATAACTGCGGGCCACCCGAAACGAGGAAAAAAAGCAAAGGCTAAACGCGCCGTGCCAACTCCTGGGCGGCGGAAACCTTGCGCGTGGAGAATGCCCGGTTGCGGCGGCTTGCTTCGGGAGCGAGGCTCAACCTCATGACGATGCGATCATCCCCGGTGGCTCGTCTTTGCACGTGGGTGGTCATGGGCGCGTTCACAGCAACGGCTGCTGAAATCGAGCCGCCGCCACTCCTGGCCCGCGAGGTTTTGGAAGATTCCGCATTTACGGCTTCGCTGACGGCTAATGAAGAGGCCCCGGTCCAGATGATCCGTCGTCTTCAGGCTGCGCTGGTCCGCTCGGCGAGCCGGGAGGACCGACTCGCCATTCGCGCTGCTTTGGTTTGTCTCGGCGATGAAGAGACAATCATCCGGGTGCTCTCCGGATTTGCTGCTTCCAAATCTGCGCTTGAGCGCGGCCAGGCCGTGGAAACTTTCAATCTCGCAAACGCGGCTTTCACGATTCCAAGGCTGGTGGATTTTGTTTTCCTGGACGACCGGTTGGAGCATCTGGCGAAGGACTTGCGGAACACCACCCGCAAGTCCTTCGTGAGCGCCCGGCTCGTCCTTGACCTACTCGCACGTTGCCCCAGCTTCAGCGCCCGGACGCGCGAGGCAGCCCATCGCATGGGTACTCTAACGGACCGCCAAATTCGCGACCGGCTCCGGCAATGGTGGCCAAAAAACGCCGAGCATTTTTCGCGGCGCGATTATCGCGCGGTGAGTGCGCCGTGAGCCTGGCTTACTTCGGATGGAGGGATCTGGTGTGGAGCCCCACGCGGGAAAGTCAGGGGGCGCAGCCGCTGTAGCGGTTTTCCCTACCTGCCAGGCCATTTGCAATGAACTGCCGAGATGTGTGACATTTTTGCTGAAGCATGAGCGAACCTTCTACATCCGGGCGACACTACTATCCTCCCCTGGCGAGTGAGAAGCTGGCGCACGAACGGAAGGTGTTCTTTCTCGACCTGCAGGAAAATCAACGTGGCCGCTTTCTGAAAATCACCGAGGACGTCGGTGGACGGCGCGATACGATCAGGTTGCCGGCGCCGGCCTTTGGAGACTTTGCGGGGGCGTTGAAGCGGCTTATGGAGTACGAACGGACGCTTGAGGAGCGGCACGGCAGCTAGACCGCCGCCACGGGATCGCCATCAACACAGGCCAGAGGATGGCCGGCCGTGGCGTCACGGCGTGCGACGCAGCGGACGATGGTGCCGCCGCCTTCCCCGGGTTCGATCGAGAGCTCCCCACCTAGCTTTTCCACGCGGTACTGCATGGAGTGCAGGCCCATGCCGCCGCCGCCAATGCCGGCGGGATCGAAGCCGGTACCGTTATCGATGACCTCGATGCTGAGGGTTTCGCCGGCGCAAAGGACGCGCAAACGAATCAGCGTGGCCTGGCTGTGGCGCAGGGCGTTGCTGAGCGCCTCCTGCACGAAGCGGTAAAGGTGCATCCCGACTTCGGGATTTTCGATGGAGAGGTTATCCTCGATCTGCGCGTCGATGGGGATGCCATAAAGCTGGTGCAGCATGCTGACCAGCTCCCCGAGCGCGGAGCTGAGGCCTGCCTCGCTCATCTGCACGGGGAAGGCGCCACGGGCGAGACTCCGAGCCTCCGTGAGCGTTTTCTTGAGCATGCTCCGGAGCACCTGGATCTCCTTCACCTGGGGTAGGGATTGCTCGGAGAGATCGTCGTGCAAACAGGCAGCGGCGCAATCGATGGCGGCGAGGCTTTGGCAGAGGCCATCGTGCAGATCGCGCCCGAGCTTCATCTGCTCGCGCTCACTCACCTGGAGGATTTCATGCTCGAGCTGGCGCGTGCGTTGCAGGGCCAGGATGCGGGTGCGGACTTCCGCCTGCCAGTTGCGCACGGCGAGCGCTCCGACGGTAATGAGAATGAAGTAGATGCCCCGGCTGAAGGCGGCCCAAAGGTATGCTTGATGGCTCTCATAGGGGTGGTCCACCAAATTTGCCACCGCCCACACCGCCCCCGAGAAAATCCCCAGCGCCAGAGCGAATCGGCGGTCGCAATACCAGGCCGCATACAGGATAGGCGGCGCGTAAAAGAGATAGAGGCTCATGTCCCAGCCGCTCCAGCGATCGACGAAGCCGACCGCGAGCAGGCCCGACGCGGCGGCTGCCATATCGAGGAAACTATGCCGCTTCGCGTTGGGGTCGGGGAGGGCCATGGGAGGCAGGTTACGCCGATTCCCCCCTACCACCAACAAAACCCTTTGCCTAAACATCGGTCAGGGTCGGACCTGAGGGCAGACTTCGGCCCCCGCGCCCGTCCAGCGGACGCTGCAGGCGCCGTCGATCGTCGCTTCCGATTGGCCGCGGGCCAACGGGCGCTGGGTTTCGCTGGCGACGGCATCCGAGGTCACGAGGCGGTGGCCGAGTCCCACTTGGAAACGGAAATGGGGATCGCCATGCACCCAAATGCTGTAGACGTTCGCGGTGTCGACGAGGCGGCTCTCGGCAGGGAAGAGCTCCATGGCCTCGTGCTCGACGCCGACGAGTTCATTCTTGATCTGCTGGAAGTCCCGCCAGTCTTTGCAGGCGCCCCAATCGTTGCGCCGAATCTGAAGCTGGATAAACGGAGGACACTCCAGGACGGTGACGGTGTAGAGATCGTTGGTGAAGACGAGGCTGGCGCCCAGGTTGGAGATCGCGCGCTCGACGATCTGAGATTTCTCGGCCGGCGTGGGCACGCGCCCATTCAGGATGCCGGCGAAGAATTCGCACGGCCTGGAAAGCAGATCGTCGCGGCGGATGGCGAGAGCCTCGGGTGGAAGGACTACGCGTCGAAAAGGGCTCATCGGTTCGTCGGAGAACTACGCCAAAAGTGAACGCCACTTCGCGGTTTGCCGCAAAAAGCATCGAACGCCGGGGAATTCACCACAGGCGCGCAGCAAGTTACACGAGGCGCTCGCGCTCGGTGTGGGCGTCCATTCGCGCGCAAACACTTCGCGTCTTCGCTGGAGCAGAAGGGCTTCGTCGAGGCGCTGGCGTTGAGTGAGGGCGGCTTGGTTGGTGGCGAGTATTTGGTCGAACTGCTTGAGGATCGCAGTTGTGTGCTTGCGCCAGTCGTTTTCGAGCTGGGCAGATTGCTTGCGAAAGAGTTCCCGCAGCGTTTTGAGCACGATCGGTGGAACGTCGCTGTCGTCAGCGGGAACGCCTTGGCCGGACTCGATCCGCTGGCGTTCATTGCGGAAGGCAAGCGCATCATTGAGCCGCGCGTCGCGGCTGGCGCTGGCGATCTGCCCGGTCGATGGTGGCGAGGGTATTTTCTGGAGCGCGGCAAGCCCCTCTTCGTAAGGCTTCACAACCTCGCGCAGATACTGCGCCTGGTACGTGGCGTCGGTTTGCGCGAGCCATTTGTCCGTTTCGCTCGGCGGCTTCGGCGTGCTTGCCGGCGTAAGCACTTTCGCCGCTGGAGCGGGGGTGCTGGGAGCGGGCGTCGCAGGCTTCGGAGTCGAAGGTGCGGGCGTGGCGATGACGTGAGGGAGCGCGAGCGGCTCGCCTGTTGTTTTGGGCGACCCCGCTGGAGACTCCCTCTTCGGGGTGGACTCGAGGCCACCGGAACGGCCACGTGTGCCGCCTGTGGTCGCGATCCAAGCAAAGACACCCACACCGAGGGCGCACGCGCTCACGATGGGGAGCGGCAGCAGCCATGCGCGCGAACGCCGGGGAGCGACGACGCGGCCGCGCACCATTCGCGGGCTGGCGACTCGCACCAGCGCACGAGGTTCCGAGATCGGAGCCGCCGGCGCTTGCGGCGAGGTAACGACGAGTTCCAGAGACGGGGCTGGCTTAACCGGCGGGGGTGAGCCCCGCAGCCGGGCGAGCATCTCCCCGCAGCTCTGCGGGCGCTCGGCCGGTTCTTTCGACAGGCACGCGGCGAACGTCTGCTCCCAATGCTCCGGGATCGATGCTTTGCCGGTGATCTGCAATTCTTCGCGCCGCTCGGAATCCGAGGACACCGGCTCACTGAGCACCTGCATCAGGATCGTGTCCATGCCGCCGCGGAAGTACGGCGGCTTGCCGCTGATCAGGTCGTAAATGGTCGCGCCGAGAGAGTAGGCGTCGTCGAGGTGGCTCGGTTTTTTCCCGCGCGCCTGCTGCGGGCTCATGTAGCCGGGCGTGCCGCTCATGGTTCCCGTGCCCGTGTTGAGGCTCATCGAATCGCTCAGCGTGGGGGAGAGGCCAAAGTCGGCTGCTATTATCGCGCCGGTTCCATCCTCAAAGCAGCTTTACTTATGTTCGACCCCCGTAAGCGCTCTGAAAGCATCGTCGCGAACTTGCCCGACTGCGCGGGCGTCGCTGTTGTGTTCCGGCGAATTCAGTGTAAAGACCTCGATGGAAACATGGGGAAGTCGTAGGACGCACTCTAACTCATACTCTAACTCGCAAAGGTTTCTTTCAATAAAACGTCATAAGTGTCTCGTAAGCAGCAGTCCCCGTAGTTCAACGGATAGAACGGAGGTTTCCTAAACCTTAAATGCGGGTTCGATTCCCGCCGGGGACACATTGCCTGTGCCGCCGTCCGGCGCTGCGCCGCCCGCGAATCCACTCCATTTCGGGTCGTTCCGGCCTCCTTCCGCTGGCGCAAAAAATCGTCCACTCTGAAAATAATCTCTTGCGCCCCCAAACCAGTTCCGGTAAACACAATGTATTCTCCTCCTCAGACAATGGCATTTTTCCAGCCGACTCGCGCCCGTGCGCTTTCTTCCCGCTCCGAGAGCGGTTTCACGCTTGTCGAAGTCGCCCTCTCCATCGGCATCGTCGCCTTCGCTTTCGTCGCGCTGCTGGCGCTGCTGCCGGCGGGGAATACCGCTTTCCGAAAGTCGATCGATATTTCCGTCTGCGGCCAGATCGCCCAGCGCGTGATCAATGACGCCCAGCAGGCGGGGTTCGACGCCATGGTCGACACCGAGAACGCGGACGCCTCGGACGTTGATGATGAGGATTACACCTTCCGCTACCCCGATCGCAAAAACCCGAAGGGCGTGCTCCGGTATTTCGATGACCAAGGCCGCGAAATCATCCCGACCTCCGAGGGGAATCCCACCTCGGTTGAGCGCCAGCGCATCATTTACCAGGTACATACGCGCATTCAGCCGCGGGCGAAGGTTCCGCGGGTCCGGGCAGACCGCGGCACGGACGTGCCGTCGCCCGAGCCGATGGCCCAGATCACGGTGCAGGTGGCGCTCAATCCCGGCGGCGCGGTGGATATTCCCTTCAGCAGCGCGGCGAACCCCGGGAAAGACCCCAAGCGCAATCTGTGGGATCCCACCCCGGCGCAGGCGGGCATTCAAATCTTCACCTACGCCGCGCTCGTCGGCCGCAACGAGTAGCTTTCGCCCCATCTCCCCATGCAACGAAATCGCGCCGCCTTCACGCTCGTCGAGTTGATGGTCTCGACCGCCATTCTCACCCTCATGATGGTCATCCTGTTGCAGATGACCAACCAGACGGCCAATACCTGGCGGTACGGCGCGGCCAAGGCGGAGCAGTTTTCCGAGGCGCGCAAGGCCTTCGAGACGATGACCCGCCGCGTGGCCGAGGCCACGCTCAATACCTATTGGGACTATTACTTCGACAAGGACAACACGAACGTCAATCCCGACCTGTTGGCCGATCCGTTTACCAAAAATCTCATCCCCACCTCGTACGCGCGCTTCTCCGATCTCCGCTTCCGCGTGGTGCAGATGTCGGACCCACAGTATGATACCCCGAGCGTCTTCCGGCCCACTCACGGCGTCTTTTTTCAGGCGCCGGTCGGCATGGTGGAAGCCAGCGATACCACGCTCCATAAGCTCGATGAGCTCATCAACTCGTGGGGCTATTTCGTCGAGGTGGCGCAGACCACGAAGGTGCCCAAATTCCTCGCTTCCTCCTTCCCCACGAAAACGCGCAGCCGGCTCATGGAATTCCGCCAGCCTTCGGAGGAATTCGACCTCTACCGCAGGGTGACGGAGAAGATCAAAGCCGACATCAAGGCCGGCCGTTTGCCGGATCGCGACCCGGATCTCGATGCGGCCGGCAAGGTGTCGGACCCGAAGGAGGACGATTGGTTCAAGGTCCCGGTGAAGCAGACGGCCACCACCGCCAATCGCCCGGTGCGCGTGCTGGCCGAAAACATCATCGCCCTCGTGATCCTGCCGCGGCTCACCCCGCTCGACGAGCGTCTGCGCAAAGAGGCCGCAAAAGATCCGACCAGCGGCGTGAACAAGAACCGGCTGCAGTTGACGCCGAATTACGAATACCACTCGAAACAGCTCTCGAATTACGCCGGCACCCCGGGCTTCAGCTATGCGACCGAGAAGAAACGGCTCGACGCGGAGATCAACCCGCGCAACCAGCTTCCGCCCGTGTTGCAGGTGGTGATGGTCGCCATCGATGAAAACTCGTCCCAGCGGCTGGCCGAGGCGAATGCCACCACGGGGGACTTGGGCCTCAAGACGTTGCTCAAGGATACTAGCGGCACGGGCAATCTTTTTACGGACTCCGCGCTGCTCGAGGCGAAAAACGGCGACGAGAAGCAGGGCGATCTCGCGAAACTGGAGGAGCAGCTCATCGCCGCACACGTTTCCTATCGTATCTTCAGCAGTAACGTGGCCATCCGCGGGGCCAAATGGAGCCGGGCACAAGCCAGATAACACACTCCCCCATATGAATCGTATGAATCGCAGCAAACCCCATGGCATCGCGCTGGTGCTGGTCCTCGCTTTTCTGGCGTTGATCTCCGTCTTCATCATTGGCTTCTTCTCATCCGCCTCGGGTGAGCTGAGCGCCGCCAGTAGCTACGCGGCCAATATCACCACGCGCCAGTTGGCGGATTCCGCCACCAACCTCGTCATGGGCCAGATCCGCGAGGCCACCACGCGCGTCTCGCCTGGTGTCTCCAATGATATGTTGCTCGGCCGGCCGCAGGCACGGGCCAGTGGCGGCGTGTTCGATGCATGGGCCTCGCAGCCGGGCGCCATCCGCACTTTCAAGGGCGGGCCGAAGGCCTCCCCGGATGCCACTGCGATCTATAAGCTTTTCTCCTCGAACGAGATGGTGATCGAAGGCACCGCCGTGGCCAATTACTTCTCCAAGGACGAAGTGCCGGATGGCTCCTCCGGCTGGTACAATCAGCCCGCCGTCTTCACCGATCTGAATGAGCCGATCTCGGTGCCCGATCCGACCAATCCCGCGCAAAATATCGACCGCTATCCGATCCTCGATCCGGTCTCCTTCGGCATCGGCCCGAATGCCGCCAACTTGAAGGTCGCCGGCGCGGACATCGTGAAAGATGCCATCCTGCCGGAGAATCGCCAGGGCCGCATGCCGGTGCGCTGGCTCTACATCCTCCGCGATGGCTCGATCGCCGCGCCGGATGCGACCGCTTCCGCCGGTGGAAACACCGCCAGCTTCTCCCCTTCCACCGACAAAATTGCCCCCACCCCGGAAAATCCGGTGGTCGGCCGCATCGCCTTCTGGGCGGACGATGACACCTGCAAGGTGAACATCAACACCGCGGGCGGCTACTCGACCTTCGACCATACCAATGCCATCCTGGATAACCAGTATGCCGGCACCTATTGGGATACGCCCCGCATCTGGTCGCGCTTCGATCGCGGCAACGTGAATGTCATCAACGGTAAGATCGGGCCAAACGATTACAGCCTGGCGATCTCGCAACCCGCCGGCGGTGAGTTTCAGCGCTACCCCGGCCACCCCGCGACCACTTCGCTTGGGTTGGTCTTCGGTAACCTGCTCACCACCAACCAACTCTATAACCTGACCCCGCGCATCCGGGCCAGCTACATCGATACGGCCACCGGGGTCACCCGCGGCTCCAACAATGGCCGCAACCCTTCCCGGCCGGACCGCGACAAACAGATCGAGCCGAAGTACGACCGGCTCTATTCCTCCGTGGATGAGCTTCTCTATACGCCCGGCGACGATCCGCCCTTTCCGCCGCAGACTGCGGTGAGCCAGCGGGTGCGCAAGCTGAACTCCGTGGATACCAATCCGGCCAATGGGTTGACGCCGGAGCTGATCGATCGGCTCCGCTTCTTCCTCACCGCGCACAGCCGCGCGCCCGAGCTGAATCTTTTCGGCCGTCCGCGCATCACCATCTGGCCGATTTGGCCGGTCTTCGGAAATTCCGCGAGTTACCGGAAGTACATGTACAATGATACCGGCCAGAATATTGGCTCGTCCCTCCCCTTGGGCGGCATGTCCAACGCCAACGGCGTCCACACGGCGGCTGATTTCCGGAAGCTTCTCAACCCCTCGGATAAGCTCATCGCTTTCTGCTCCACCATCGGCAAGGGGCTCGATGATCCACAGGCGAAACCGTACATCTTCCAGCGCTACGATCCATATTCCACCGTCAATGACGCCCTGATTCCGCGCAATATGCAGCTCATCGATATGCTCGATGAGTTCACCTCGAGCCCCGTCCCTGGTTACGGCGGCGCTTTCAGCGACCAGAAAAAGTACGGCTCGGATTCCAAGCAGATCGTTGCCGAGATTTTCGACTACATCCGCTGCATCAATCTGCGCGACTCCACGCGGGACAAGCCGCCGTCCTTCCCTGATCCGGGTCCGCCGCCCTCGATCAATGGCTATCCGCGCAATACCAACAAGTACGCGCCCCGCGGCACCGTGGTGCCGATCGTGATCAACAATCCCAACATCGGGTTTGACCACGTCCCCGGCTTTGGCCGCTTTCCGCTCATCTCGGAGGTGGCGATCGATTTCTACCACGCCGGCTACTGCGGCTATAAAGTGAGCGATCCGAAGAAGCAGCAGATCTACTTCTATGACCGGGTGGGCGTGAAGAACAACGAGTACGTGGTCCAGGCCCGGATGATCGGCTGCTTCCTGGCCATCGAAACCTTCAATCCCATGCAAGGTTATTCCACGGTCGATAGCTTCAGCCTCCAGACGGAGGCAAAGGGGAAGAAGCTCTTCATCACGCACCAGATCGATGGGCTGGACCAGTTCCAGATGACCGCGCCGAGCATGGCCGGCGTTTTCCAATCGTTCCAGATGCCGGCCAGTGCGACCAACGCTTACTATAACACCTCCAACGACACTTGGGGGGGCCGCGGGGTGGCCGGGTACGAAGGATTCCTGCATACGTTCTATGCCGGCACAGGCGTCAATCCTTCCTCCGGGACGCCGGAGGCGATGATCGCCAAGGGAAATCCCGCCAGTGGCACGCCGCCTACCTACTATTATCCGTTCCAGTCTACCCCCCGCGGCGGCGGTTTCCCGCCCTCGCCCGCCGTGATGGCCGGCAATCCGGCTTCCGGCGATCCCAAGGATGCCCCCATCGTGGCCAAGGAACGCATCGATCCCCTCACCGGCGCTACCGTGCCCGCGGCGAATCCGCCAAACGGCATCCTGGTGCGTGACAAGGATCGGACCATGGACTTCAAAGGCGGCAAGATCAAAATCACCATCCGCTGGGCCATGACCGATGAAGCCATCAATTCCTACGAGATGACCTTCGAAAGCAACGCCGTTCCTTGGCCGCTGCCTACCGACAACATCTGGTGGGGCGGGCCGCGGGGGGCTGGCGACGGCGCTCCGAAGGCTGGCCAGTGGGATACCGGCGGTTTCGCCCAAGCCGGCACGAACAAAAGCCCGCCCAATCCCCAGGCGAAGGACTCTGCGGGCTACAACATGTCGCCGCGCGACACGCAGTTCTTCTTTGGCAAGCGAGTCGATTACTCCCGCGCCTATGCGTACGACCCGTACGATCAAAAGACCAACACCATCGATCCCTTCACCAGGAAGAACGAGAAGGGCAACTTCTTCGGCCGGCGCTGGCGGCAGATCATCCAGCCTGGCGATACCGTCCGCAGCATCATTCCTGCCAATCCCGGCGGCAGCCCCGGTACCAAGGACGCGGGTGACCTGAGGGTCATAGGCCTGCTTGGGCCCACCGCCGCCGGCACCGCCCAATACTGGCGGCCCCATCCGCACTACAACCCGGCGACTCCGGGACAGCCAATCCGCCGGCACGCACATAATTTGCGCGCGGCCAACGGGAGCTTCTACGTGACGGATTTCGACAGCGCCTACTCCGCCTCCGCCGAGCCTGAGGATCCGATGTTCGTCCTGCCGGCCGGGAGTTTCCCGAATAGCTTCCCGAATACGGCCCGTCCGAATGTCTTCAAGACGGACTTCGGGTCGATTGTCGCCCTCCCCGCGGGCGTGAAATACACCAACCGCACGGCGGCCGATCTCCCGCCCACGGTGACCGGAGTGCAGCGCTCCGATGGGCAGCTCGCCGATTTCGATAGCGGCACCGGCAACGTCGCGGTGGGTCCTTACACCGGCAAGTCCGATGAGGGCACCTTCAACTGGAAGTGGTGGGATTCGAATGTCGTCGCTTACCGCTACGACATCCCGTACTACTACGACCACGGCAACGAGGCTTCCTTCGATTCGTACTTCAGCCCGAATCGGCAAATCCCCTCGGCGGTGGTTTTCGGGTCGCTCCTCTCCGGGCGCAAGAAGCAGTGGCAGACCCTCGCCTTCAGCCCGAACCCGGCGGGTCTCAATCATCCCGGCCTCGCCCAAGATCCGAAGGACCACGTCCTCCTGGATTTCTTCCAGATGCCGATCGTCGAGCCTTACGCGATCAGCGAGCCGTTCTCCACGGCGGGCAAGGTGAATCTCAATTACCCGATGGTTCCTTTCCCGCATATCACGCGCACTACCGCCCTCCGCGCGGTGCTGCAGCCGGTGCGCCTTACCGCCATCTCCACGCAGATGGCGAATAAGTGGAAATCGGATCAAAGCCCTGATATCATCACGACCAATCTGCGCTACCGCTTGAATTTGGATAAGACGATCAGGATGTTCGATCTCTATTTCAACAGCGGCGCCCAAGAGCAGATTTTCCGCTCGGCCAGCCAGATTTGCGAGCAGTACCTGGTGCCGGACGATCCGGCGGCCAATCCGACCCTGGCGATCATGCAGAACTTCTGGAACAGCAAGCGGCTCACCGGCGACAACGAGCGCGAGCGGCCCTACGCCGATATCTATCCTCGCATCACCACCAAGTCGAATACCTACACGGTCTACATGCGGGTGCAAACCCTCCGGAAACGTCCGCTCATCGGCGGCACCGCGGCCAAGCAGAAACAGTGGCATCTCGAGTGGAACGAAGGCCAGGACCAGGTTCTCGCCGAGTACCGCGGCGCCACCACCATCGAGCGCTACCTCGATCCGCAGGATCGGCGCCTTATCGGCACCACCGCCAAGCCCCCGGAGTATGACGCGGACCGCCGCTCGCTCGAGCCAATCTACCGGTTCCGTACCCTGGATAGCAAACGCTTCCAGCCGTAGCCTCCGGCTTAGTTAAGGATCATCCACGGCCGGCCTCGCGAGGGGCCGGCCGTTTTCCTTGGCGGAAACCGCTCGGGCGGGGAGCCGCTCAGGCCCGCGCCGCTTCCCATGCCCGCTCGGCGGAGGCATCGGCATCCGAATCGAGTCAGGAGAAGTCGCCCCGCAGCGTCTTGAGCGCATGCTTCTCGTCGTCGATTTCACGGCGCGTCCGCACCCCGCGGCGGCGGAAGAACGGGATGGGCGACACCCGCGTGAAAATAGAAAGTATAAAACCCTGCAATTCCTTTTCAAATCCCCCGAAATTCCACCCACTCCCCCAAGAACCGCCAATTCGTCTCAAATCCCCCGAAATTCCCGCCGGCTTACTGGCTTACTTGAACACTGAACGCCCTGGGCGCCCTCAGGGTTGACGAACGCCCCACTCCAGCGATGCTCCCTTCCGCATGCTCCCGCCGGTACCCCTCGGCCGCTGGGAGAGCTGAAGAATGTCTCCCATGCCTTTTACCCGCTACACCGCGCTCCTCGCTGCTTCCGCGCTGGCGCTCCCGTTTCCCGCTTGCCGGAAACCGGCCGCCGAGACCCAAACGCGCGTGCCTGCGGTGACGGTGGCCAAGCCCATCCCCAAAAAGCTCTACGAATGGGATGAATTTACCGGGCGGCTCGCCGCCGTGGCCTCCGTGGATGTCCGTGCGCGGGTGAGCGGCTACCTGGAGAGCGCACATTTCCACGAGGGCACGGAGGTGAAGGCGGGCGAGCTCCTTTTCGTGATCGATCCCCGCCGCTATAACGCAGAGCTGGCCCGCGCGAATGCCGAGCTGGCCCGGGCCCGCGCGGCGCTGGAGCTGGCCACGGCGGAGGCCGAGCGCGCCGCCAAGCTCGTGCAGACGAAGGCCATCTCCGCCGAGGAGGCGGACGTGAAGGTGAAGACGCGCGTCGGCGCCGAGGCCACGCTCGCCGCTACGCAAGCCCAGGTGGATCAGGCGAAGCTGGAAGTCGACTGGACCCGCGTGACCGCCCCGATCGCCGGTCGCGTCGGCCGCAAGATGGTCACCGAGGGAAACCTCATCACCGGCGGCCCGAACGGCGCCACGGTGCTCACCAACATCGTGCAGCTCGATCCCGATCTACTGCTACTTCGATGTCGATGAGCGGTCCGCCCTGCAGCTACCGCGAGCTGGCGAGGCAGGGGAAACGCGAGAGCGCGCTCTACTCAGCGATCCCGGTCGCGGATGGGGCTGGCCAACCAGGAAGGTTTTCCGCACGAAGGCAAAATCGATTTCGTGGAGAATGAGCTCAGCTCCACCACCGGCTCGATCAAGGCGCCGCGGCATTTTTCCGAATCTCGGACCGGCTGATGTCGCCAGGCTTCTTCGCCCGCGTGCGCATTCCCGGCAGCGGCGAGTACGAGGCGATGCTGGTGCGCGATACCGCGATCGGCAGCGACCAGGGCCAGCCCTTCGTCTATGTGATCGATGCCGAGGGAAAAGCGCGCCACCGCTTTGTCATCACCGGGCCGCTCGAGGAAGGCCTGCGCATCGTGCGCGAAGGCTTGCAGGCCGAGGACCGCGTGGTCATCAACGGCCTGCATGGCCGTGCGCCCGGGTGCGCTGGTGAATGCCGAGGAAGCCGAGATGCAGCCCCGCCCCGCCCGTCGTCGCCGCCCGGCCGTAGCCCATGAATCTGCCGCGCTTTTTCATCGATCGGCCGATCTTCGCGGCGGTGCTCAGCATCGTCATCACGCTGCTCGGCGCGCTCGCCTTTTTCCAGTTGCCCGATCTCGCAGTATCCCGAGGTGGTGCCGCCGACGGTCATCGTCATCGGCCTCGTACCCGGGCGCGAATGCGCAGACCGTTTCCGACACGCTCGCCGCGCCGCTGGAGCAGGAGATCAACGGCGTCGAGAACATGCTCTACATGTCCTCCTCCGGCACGAGCGATGGACGCCTGCAGCTCATCGTCACCTTCAAGCTCGGCACCAATCTCGACGACGCGCAGGTGCAGGTGCAAAACCGCGTCAACTCCGCGCTGCCGCGTCTGCCGGAGGACGTGCGCCGGCTCGGCGTCACCGCGAAAAAGCAATCGCCCGACCTCACGATGGCGGTGCAGTTCTACTCGCCCGACGGCTCGCGCGACACGTTCTACCTCGCGAATTACGTCACGCTGCAGATCCAGAACCGCATCGCGCGCCTGCCCGGCGTGGCCGATGCCAACATGCTCGGCGGCCAGGATTTCACCATGCGGGTCTGGCTCGACCCGAACAAACTGGCCGCGCGCGAGCTGACTGCCGGCGACGTGGTGCGCGCGATCCGCGAGCAGAATGTGCAGGTCGCCGCGGGCGCGCTCGGTCAGGAGCCGGCGCCGGCCGGCACCGATTTCCAATACACGCTCACCGCGCAGGGCCGGCTGCACCGCGAAGCGGAGCAATTCGGCGACATCGTCCTGCGCACCGGCGAGCAGGGCGATGTCATCCGCGTGCGCGACGTGGCGCGGGTGGAGCTCGGCGCGCGCGACTACGCGGTGAAGAGCTACATGGACGGCAAGAACGCCGTCTCCCTGCGCGTCTTCCAGCTCCCCGGCACCAACGCGCTCGATACCGCCGACGCGGTCTACGCCGAGATGAAGCGGCTCAAGGAGCGCTTCCCGCCGGGCGTGGATTACCGCATCAACTACGACCCGACGCGCTTCGTGCGGCAATCCTTCGAGTCGGTGCTGCACACGCTGCTGGAGGCGATCGCGCTGGTCGTGCTGGTGGTCATCCTTTTCCTGCAAACGTGGCGCGCGTCGATCATCCCGCTCATCGCGGTGCCGGTCTCGCTCATCGGCACGTTCGCGGTGATGAAGCTGCTCGGCTCCTCGCTGAACAACCTCTCGCTCTTCGGCCTCGTGCTGGCGATCGGCATCGTGGTCGATGACGCCATCGTGGTGGTGGAAAACGTCGAGCGCTATCTGGCCAAAGGAATGTCGCCGCGCGAGACGCCACGCTGAAGGCGATGGGCGAAGTCTCCGGCGCGCTCGTCGCCATCGCGCTGGTGCTCTGCGCGGTCTTCGTGCCGGTGGCGTTCCTCGGCGGCATCACCGGCCAATTCTATCGGCAGTTCGCGCTCACCATCGCGACCGCCACGGTCATCTCCGCCTTCAATGCGCTCACCCTTTCGCCCGCGCTCGGCGCGCTGCTCCTGCGCGAAGGCCACGGCGCAGCAGGGTCGGCGGATCGATCCTCACGCGCCCGATCCACTGCGTTCTTCGCGGTGCTTCAACGCGGACTTCGACGCGCTCGCGCATTTCTACTCGCGCGTGGTTCGCGGCTTCGTGCGGCACACCGTGCTCGCGCTGCTCGCCTACGCCGGACTGGTGGCGCTCACCATTTTCACGTTCACGCGCGTGCCGGTCGGCTTCATCCCGCTGCAGGACATGGGCTATTTCCTCGTCGTCATCCAGTTGCCGGACGCGCTCGTCCTTCGCGCGCACGGATGAGGTGGTCCGGCGCGTGGACGAGATCGCTCGCGCGGAACCCGGCGTCGCCCACACCTTCGCGATCTCGGGCTACTCCTCGGTGCTGCAGGCGAACCAATCGAATGTCGGCGCGGCCTTCGTCATCCCGGAGGATTTCGATAAGCGCAAGGACAAGTCGCTCAACTCGCAGGCGATGATGGACAAGCTGCGCGAGAAGTTCGCCGAGATCAAAGATGCGCGCATCCTCGTGCTGCCGCCGCCGCCCCTGCGCGGGCTGGGCAACTCCGGCGGCTTCAAGATCCAGGTGCAGGACCTCGATGGCGCCGGCCTCGCCTCGCTCGACGCCGCCACGCGCAAGCTCATGGAGCGCTTGCCAAGGAGCCTGGCTTCACCTCGCTCATCACCGGCTTTCGCCCGAACACGCCGCAGTACTTCATCGATATCGACCGCGCCGCCGCGAAGAACCTCGGCGTCTCGCTCGCGGACCTCAACGACACGCTGCAGATCTCGCTCGGCTCGGCGTACGTGAACGACTTCAACCTCTTCGGCCGCACCTACCAGGTCTTTGCCATGGCCGAGCCGGAGTTCCGCAACGAACCCGAAGACGTCGCCGCGCCTGCAAACGCGCAACCGCGCCGGCGAGATGGTGCCGCTCGGCTCGCTGGTCGACGTGCGCCGCATCGGCGGCGCGGACCGCGTGCAGCGCTACAACATGTTCACCAGCGGCGACATCACCGGCAACACGCTGCACCGGCATGAGCTCCGGCCAGATGATCGCCGCCGTCGAGCGCGTGGCCGCAGCGCGACCTGCCCGCCGGCTTCGCCTTCGAGTGGACCGATCTCACCCTCCAGCAAATCCTCGCCGGCAACACGCATCGTGTACGTCTTCCCGCTCTGCGTGCTCTTCGTCTTCCTCGTGCTCGCCGCGCAGTACGAAAGCTGGGGTCTGCCGCTCGCCGTCATCCTCATCGTGCCCATGTGCCTGCTCAGCGCCCTCGGCGGCGTCTACTTCGCCGGGCAGGACAACAACATCTTCACGCAAGTCGGCCTCGTGGTGCTCGTCGGCCTGGCCAGCAAAAACGCCATCCTCATCGTCGAGTTTGCCAAGCAACTTCAGGACGCAAGGCCGCACCGCGGTCGAGGCCGCCGTCGAAGCCGCCCGCCTGCGCCTGCGCCCGATTCTGATGACCAGCCTCGCCTTCATCCTCGGCGTCGTCCCGCTCGCCCTCGCCACTGGCGCCGGCGCCGAGATGCGCCGCGCCCTCGGCACCGCGGTCTTCTGGGGCATGCTCGGCGTCACCGTCTTCGGCCTGCTCCTCACGCCGGTCTTCTACGTCGTCATCCGCGGCTTCGGCGAACGCCGCGCCCGCCGGAATGCCCCCGCGCAATTGCCACCAGCCCCCCAGCCCGAGCCTGAGCTGGCCGCGCACTGAGCCCGACTCACTCCGCTTTCTTCCCGAACGGCCACAACCGCCAACCCCGCCGCCGCTCCGGCTCCCCCGCCGCCGTCGCCTTCCGAACCGCGTTTGCCGGCAAAAGCACCCGGTCGCCTTTCTGCGGCGCGCCCCCCTTGATGTCCGCGATGATGAACGGTCTCCGCCGCACCTGCGTGGCCATCAGTTCCCCGGTCTCCGCGCCGTCGCCATAGCTCTTCATCACGGATCCCGATTCCGGCGCCGGCAGATCGCCATTATCGATCAGCACGAAACGCGAGCCTTCATTCACCAGCGAAATCGTCCCCACCAGCATCGGCTGCGGCGCTACCCCCGGCCTCTTCCGCTTCGGAATGATCCTCATCAAAGTCCCGCAGCCCGAAAACGAAACCAGCAAGAGAATCAGCGCGGCGCGAGCAACCACACGCGAGAAGGTCCGTCCGCGTTGCGGACTCAGCATCGGGAAGCGCGACTTCGGCATCCGCCTATCGTGGTGAATGAACACGCTTTTTCCAGCGCGGAGTGAGGCTGAGTAGAGTACGCTGCATCGCTTCATGCCCCGCGTGCTCTTCATCCAAAACGGCGACGGGGAGGGCGCGGGGCTTTTCGCTAAAGTTCTACACGAGCGCGGGGCCGATCTCGAGGTCCTCCATGCTTGGAATAGAAATCCGGTACCGCGGACCCCGGATGGCTGGGACGGCATCATCATCGGCGGCGGGTCCATGAGCGCGTACCAGTTGGAGGAGTATCCGTTTCTGCGCGCGGAGATGGCGCTGATTCAATCCGGGCGGGAGGCGGCAACTCCGATCTTCGGCATCTGCTTGGGGGCGCAACTCATGGCGGGCGCGCTCGGCGGAAAATTCTTCGCGAATTCACAAAAGGAGATCGGTTTTTACGAAGTGACCTTCACACCCGAAGCAGAGCGCGATCCGCTTTGGCAGGGCCACACCGCGCCGCTGCACCCAGTACACTGGCACGGCGACACCTTCACGCTGCCGCCGGGCGCGGTTCGGCTCGCTTCCTCGGCGATCACGCAAAACCAGCTCTTCCGCCTGGATGAGCGGCTCTACGGCGTACAGTTCCATCCCGAGATCGACGAGCCCAGCCTCATCGAAATGGTGCACACGGACGAAGCCTCACTCACCCGCCACGGCGTCGATCCGCAAGCATTCCTGCGGGAAGCGGGCGAGGTGCTGCCCCGGTCGGAGATGGTCGCGCGGGCGATTTTCTCGCGATGGATCGAGATGCTGCGGGCGGGAAGGAGCTCGTAGGGAGGGTTGAAAACGCGACTACGCGGGCTCCGGGTCCGGGAGAGGCTTGCCGGCATCGGGTTGGTCTTCGGGGAGTGGCCGGCCCTTGGTCTCGGGCAGAAAGAGGAGGGCTACGAGGCCGAGCAGGAAGATCCCGCTCATATAAGTGGCGGCATTGCGAAAGGCGTCGATCTTCGCGTCGGCGTTCGCTGCACCGGCACTCGCCCAAGCCTTGATGGAGGCAGTTTGCAATATGCCCACAGCCGCCACGAAGCGGCCCACATTGTAGCAGAAGCTGGTGCCGGTGCTGCGCAGGCGCAGGGGAAAGAGTTCGGGCAGATAGATTGCGAACCCGGCAAAGAGCGCCAGTTGGCATGCCCCCATGACGCCGCTCATCCAAATGTCGCCCTTGCCATTGAAACAGCGGAAAAAGAAGACCGTCGCAGCGAGGGCGAGGATAAAGGCTATGGCAAACGCGGGCTTGCGTCCGATGCGTTGCGCCAGTTTTGTCATGAGCAGCATTCCGAAGAAGGCGCCGATGTTCTGCACGATGGAATTGATGCCGATCCAGCGCGCCTTTGCCCCGGCGATTTCCGCCGCGGGCAGATTTTGTTGCTGGAGCGACCGCTCGATCACTGGACCGACTAGCTCCGGGGAGAAGAAGCCGATACCCCAAAGGCCGATCACCCCGGCCACGGAGAGGATCATCCCGAAAATGGCTGAGCGGCGCCAGTGCGTGCTGAAGAGCGATTTGTAGGAGCCAAAGGCCACTCCCGCTTTGCGCCCGGCTTCGCGCGCCGTGACCCATTTTTCCGGCTCCTTCAGCCGCCACTGGAAAAAGACGCAGAGGAAGGCCGGCAGGGCTCCGATGAGAAACATGATCTTCCAGGACCAGCCCAGCGGAATTGTCTTCGCCGCGACCATGCCCCCCACCCACATGCTGATGAGGCCAGCCGTGATATTGCCGACCGCGGAGAGCGCCTGCAAGGTTCCCAAGGCGCCGGCGCGGCTGTGGTCAGGCAGGCCGTCCGCGATCAGCGCGACCGCGAGGCCGAAGACGCCGCCGACGCCGAGCCCCGTAATGAAGCGGTAGAAAGCGAAATCGAGCCATCCCTGCGAGAGCGCCGAGAGGCCGGTAAACAGCGAGTACATCAGCACGCAGAGCGTGAGTGTCTTCGCCCGGCCGATGCGATCGCCCATGGCCCCGAAGATCAAACCGCCGGTCGCCCAGCCGGCGACGAAGATGGCCGTGGCATAGGTGCCGTACTTTCCCGGGTCCATGCCTGGCGGGAGCAGGCTTTCCATGGCGAAGTTACGCGCGAGGATGAAGAGCTGCTGATCCAGGCAATCGAAGAGCCAGGCCAGGGAAGCCATGGAGAAAACGAACCAGTGATACGAGGTGAGATGGCGCCACCAAGGGTCTGAGGGGAGGGTGCTTTGCATTGCGGGGCGGAGGATGGCCGGTGCGCGGCTGGGGGGCAAGAATTGTTGAGGGTTCACCCTGCCCGGTGGAAAGTCCCGCCATGAAGATCGCCACCTGGAACGTCAACGGCATCCGCGCCCGCGAGGCGCAGGTGGCGGAGTGGATCGAGCGCGACCAGCCGGATGTCGTTTGCCTCCAGGAAATCAAGGCGGCCTCGCACCAAGTGCCGGCGGCGCTTTGCGAGCTTGGCGGCTACTGGTGCTACTGGCATGGCGCCAAGGGCTACTCCGGCGTGGCGCTCCACGTCCGCAAAGACGGCTGCCCCGAGCGCCCACACTTCGCGCATCCTGAGTTCGACATGGAAAACCGGATCGTCACGGCGGACCTCGGGGACCTCATCGTGGCGTCCGTCTACGTTCCGAACGGCGGCAAGGATTTCCCCGCGAAACTGCGCTTTCTCGCCGCGCTCTCCGCCTGGGCCATCCAGCTCCGCGTCGCGGGGAAGGAGCTGGTTATCTGTGGGGACATCAACATCGCCCGGACCGAGATCGACGCGCATCCAAAGGAACGCCGCAATGTCATCGGCCAACTCCCCGAGGAACGCGCCTGGTTCGAGCGGGTGCTTGCCGCCGGCCTCGTTGACCTGGGCCGTCACTTTGATCCGGCCAACGAAAACCTCTTCACCTGGTGGGCGCCCTGGCGCTCCATGCGACAGCGGAATATCGGCTGGCGACTAGACTACATCCTCGCCAGCAAAGGCCCGGCGCAAACGGCAACCGGGTGTGTGGTGCGCGCGGAAACCGGCACGAGCGACCACGCCCCCGTCGTCGCGGAGTTTAAGTAGGGCAGGGGAGCGGCGCTTCCTCCGCCAGCACCGGCACCGGGATATCCCCGGCATCGCGCGAGCACATCCAGATGGCCTGCCGGCAGAAGAGGAAGCGCGACTGCTCGAAGTCCGTCCAGCCGGCGGCGATGGCTAGATCGCGCAGCTCGCGGTACGAAAAGGAGCGGCGCACGGAAAGGCGGCCATCGTACTGCGTCATCGGCTCGCGATAGAGCAATGCGGTGAGCAGCCACACGCCCGCCATCGTGCTCCAGCTCCGCTCGAGGTCGGCCACCAGCGTAAAACGATGCGAAAGCTCGCGGCAGCGCTCCAGCAGCCGCACCGCGTCCGCGTCGCTGAAATGGTGCAGCGCCAGCGAGCAAATCACGAAATCGTAGGTATGGCCCGGTGCATACGTGAGCGCATCCGCGCAGATCCAGCGGATGTGCTCATACGCGGTGTGCTTGCGCGCGATCTCGATGGTGGAGGGGTTGGCATCAACCGCGTCGATTTCGATCTCGATGTCGCGCGGATGCGCCCACTCCAGGATCGCCCGCGGGATATCGCCGGCGCCGGTCGCGAGATCGAGTATGCGGTAACGCCCGCCCGGCTGCAGCCACGCGCGCAAGAACTGCCGGATGAGCCAGTGGCTGCCAAAATAGCGGTTGAGCGAAACCAGGTTCAGCAGGTCCCGCTCCAGCTCGGGCGTGACCGGCTGCGGCAGGTCCATCAATTCGGGATGGTTTTGGGAAAACTCGCGTTTCATCGAAGCGCCATCCTACATGCTGCCTGAAAGCCGGGCCTGCGCAAGGGCGCGCCAACAGGGCGCGCCGTGAAAGCGGTGGATCGAAAGCATTCTCCGCTGCTTCGTTTCCGCCGTCTCCATCGGTCGCTCGCGAAAAGATTGGGCCGCCGCCGGAACTTCGGTATGAGAACGGCTCCCCATGAAGACCGACCTGATCGACAACCCAAAAGACCTGCGCCCAGAGACGGAATGGCGCGAGACGGTCTGGGGCTGGGCCGCCGAGGAGCGCCTCGTCGATCACGCAGCGCGCCCGCGACTCTGTGTGGCGGCCCTTCTCCCCTTCAAAAACGGTGAGCCGGATTGGGATGGCTTTGTAAAATGCGTGGCCTGGATGCGCGACGCGGCCGCGCACTATGGCGTGGAGATCGTCTTCGTGCTGAATGCCGATACCGGCTACATCTTCGATCTCGACGATGCGATGTATGCCGAGGTGCTCCGGCGTTTCCGCGATGCCTTCCCCGAGCAGCGTTTCATTGCCGGCGTGACCGCCCGCGGCGGGGAGGCCGATACCGAATTTCGCGCCGAACGCTACCGCCCGCTGATCGCGCTCGCGCAAGCGCACGAAAACTGTGAGGTGATGCTCATGACCTCGCGCCACCTCGCGGGCCTTGAGCCGGAGCGCCGCCGCGACGCCTACTTCGCGATCGCCGAAGGCCTGACCCACCCCGCGCTGGTGCACGCGCTCGAGCCGGCCTTCGTGCCGTGGGCGCGCCCCTTCGAGCCGTGGCTGCTCCATGAGCTTGCGCAACACCCGCGTTTCATCGGCGGCAAGGTGAGCACGCTTACCGAGCCGCATTTCCTCTACTGGGCCGCCATGAGCCGCGATCTGAAGCTCGATTTCACTCCGCACAGCGGAGACGATTTCGGCCTGCCCACCGCGATCAAGATGGGGCTGCCCTTGCTGGTCGGCGCCGGGGCCAGCGCCGCGCCGCTCCTTTGCGCCGCGCTTGCCCTGTGGCGGGGCGAGGACGGCCGCGTCGACCCGCGCGTCTACAAGCTCTTCGAGGCCGTGCAGTCTTTCGAGGACGCCGTCTTCCGCCTCGATGAACGCGGCAGCGCTGCCGCCTACAAGCACAGCACCGCCCACGTGCTCCACCTGCTGGGCCTCCTCCAAAGCCCCGAAGCTCACCCGCGCTGCCGCGATCTTCGCGGCCCCTACGAAAGCCAGCGCATGCACGAAGCCATGGAGCGCCCCCTCCGCATGGCGCGCGCGCTTGGCATCCCAGGCTTCGCGCTCCCGTGATTCGAACGACCCGTCCCATTTTTCCCCCATGACCATCTCCGATCTCTCGAAAATCGAAGGCCGCCGTTACCCCGCCCGCCGGCGCACGCAAAACCTCGTCGGCGGCGCCGCGCCCATCCAGGCGGCCAATTTCGCTATGGGCAACGTGACGCTCGATCCGCGCGGCGGACAGGTCCCCTGGCACAATCAGGAGCAGGAGGAAATCTACTTCATCGTCGAAGGCACCGGCGAGATGTGCCTCGGCGAAGAACGCCAAACGGTCACTGCCGGCCAGGCCGTCTACATTCCCTCGAACGTCTTCCACCAGCTTACCAATATCGGCGAAACCCCGCTCCGCATGATCTACTGCTACGGCCCCCCCGGCGAAGTCGCCCATTGGCGGCAGGAGCTTGCCGGCACCCTCCCGCGCGCGGGGATCGACGTGCCGCCACTTCCCGCGGGCGCCCGCCCGCAGTGCGTCGATGCCCCGCCATCCGAAGCCGGCTCTCAACAGTAGCGCACGCTTGTGGCCCGGCCGCGCGTGCGCCGAGAAGCTTGCGCCCCGCGCGCCAAGCGGGAATGATCCTGCTACATGAATTTGTCACAGCAGCAGGCGATCGATCGGGTGTTCGAGATTCTGAGCGAGCATTTCGATCATGTCGTGATTGCGGTCGGCACCTACGATGAGGACAAGCAGTACACCACCGCGGCGTCGTTCACTGGTGGCGTGGCGGCCGCGATCGGCCTCTGCAAGCTCTATGAAACGAAGTGGACCAAGGAGCATCTCTGGGGGCCCGACGAGCAGGAAGAAGATCACCACTGACGTTTCAGCGCGGCATTAGTCCCCCTTTTCCATGAGGCAAACCCCCATTGGCATCATCCTCAACGGCGTCACCGGACGGATGGGCACCAACCAGCACTACCTTCGCTCCATCCTCGCGATCATGAAGCAGGGCGGCGTGCGCCTGCCGGATGGCTCCTCGCTCATGCCCGATCCGATCCTGGTCGGCCGTAGCGAAGACCGCCTGCAAGCGCTCCTCGCGCGCGCTCCGGAACTCCCGATCCGCTGCACCACCGATCTGCAGAGCGCGCTCGCGGACCCGCGCTACACGATCTACTTCGACGCGCAAACGACCGGCCGCCGCTGCGAGGCGGTCAAGCGCGCGGTCGCAGGCCGGCAAGCACGTCTACTGCGAAAAGCCCACCGCCACCAGCCTTGCCGAGGCGTATGACCTCTACACCTTCGCCCGCGACGCCGGCGTGAAGCACGGCGTGGTGCAGGACAAGCTCTGGCTCCCCGGCTTGGTCAAGCTGAAGACGCTGATCGACTCCGGCTTCTTCGGGCAAATCCTCTCCGTGCGCGGCGAATTCGGCTACTGGGTCTTCGAGGGCGACGTAGTCACGCCGCAGCGGCCCTCATGGAACTACCGCAAGGAGGACGATGGCGGGATCATCGTCGATATGCTCTGCCACTGGCGCTACGTGCTCGATAATCTCTTCGGCGAGGTGAAATCCGTCTCCTGCCTCGGCGCCACGCACGTCGCCCAGCGCTGGGACGAAAACGGCCAGCCTTACAAGTGCACCGCCGACGACAGCGCCTACGCCACCTTCGAGCTGGCCGGCGGCGTCGTCGCGCAATTCAACTCGAGCTGGACCGTCCGCGTCCGCCGCGACGATCTCCTCACCATGCAGGTTGACGGCACCAAAGGCAGCGCTATCGCCGGCCTGCGCGATTGCACCGCCCAATCACTCGCCGCCACCCCGCGCTGCCTCTGGAACCCGGACGTCGATTCCCCGATCGATTACGCCGATGGCTGGAACCGCGTGCCGGATTATCAAGCCTTCGACAACGCTTTCAAAGTTCAGTGGGAGCTCTTCCTCCAGCACGTCGCGCTCGGCACGCCGTTCCCATGGGATCTGCGCGAGGGCGCCAAAGGCGTGCAGCTCGCCGAGCTCGGCCTGAAGAGCTGGCAGGAGCGCCGCTGGCTCGAAGTCGAGGAGCTCGCGCCCTAGCGGCGCTCAAGGAGAAGGGCCGCCCTCGCCCCGAGTATCAGAATGCCCGCCGATTCCACCCCTCTCCCCATCGACGAAGGCCGCCGCTTCGCGGCGCTCGATGGCCTGCGCGGCCTGGCCGTGCTGCTGGTGCTGCTGGATCACGCCAGCGATGCCGAGCTGCACCTCTTTCCCGGCGCCGACATGAACCGTGCGGGCAAGTACGGCGTCTACCTTTTCTTCGTCCTCAGCGCCTTCCTGCTCACGCATTTGCTCCTGCTGAAGCCGGCGGAGGAGCTGGCGCGAGCACGCACGTGGGTGAATTATTTCATCCGGCGATTTCTTCGCATCTTTCCACTCTATGCGGTCGTGTTGGTTTCGCTCGTCTTCATGGGCAAGCTGAAGTGGCCAGATGTCGGCACGCACCTGGCGCTGATCGAAGGTAAGAAGCAGTTTTGGACCATCCCCATCGAGGTGAAGTACTACTTTTTGCTTCCCTTCCTGGTCCTGGCGATCTGCTGGCTGGGCCGGCGAAAATGGGTGCGCGGGCTGCTCGCGGCTATGGGCGCACTCGTGGTCGGGTATGGTTTATACATCTTCGAGCGCACATTTTCCCTAAACGAGGCGGTCTTGCTCGCGCGCAATCTCGAGCCGTTTCTGCTCGGCACGGCCGCGGTCCTCGTGCATCGCGCCTTGGTGCGTCGCCGCGAGGCGGTGGCGCGCTTTGCGCCGTGGTTCGAGGGAGCGGCCATCGCGGCGCTGCTCGCGACGCTCCTGCGCCTCCCGTCGGTTTATAACCAGGTCTTCCCCGCCGTCGAGACGCTCCACAAATTCAAGTACGACTCCGCGGTGTGCGGGATATTGTGGACCATCCTCCTACTCGGGCTGCTGCACGGCACCGGCTTGGTCCGCCGCGTCATGGAATGGTCCGCGCTCCGCTACCTCGGGCTCATCAGCTATAGCGCCTACCTCTGGCACGTGAAATTCCTCAGCGATGTGGACGATATGCCGATCCCCGTCCCGCTGCGGCTGCTCGTCTTCCTGCTCATCGTCCTCGCCGTGGCCAGCGTAAGCTACTTCCTCATCGAGCGCCCGCTCTCCCGCGTGCGCTTCGAAGGCGACCGCATCCGCGCCAAGGAGCCGACCTTGCCAGCGCCCTAAGCAACCCTCTCCCGCATGGCCGTGCCGCAAAACACCATCGCGATCGTCTACGATTACGACCAGACCCTTTCGCCCAATTACATGCAGGAGGAGGTGCTTTTCCCCGCCTTCGGCATCGATGCGAAACGGTTCTGGAAAAAGTGCCAGGAGCTGGTGGCGAACGAAAGCTACGACCACGAGCTCGCCTACATGCGCGTGATGCTGGAGTACCTGGAAATCGATCGCCCCACCAACGCGCGCCTGCGCGAGCTCGGCCAATCTCTCAAATTCTATCCCGGTCTGCCGGAGATGTTCGAGGAGTTCGCCGGCGGCCTGCTCACCCCGCAGCACGAGGCGCACGGCCTGCGTTTCGAGCACTACATCATCTCCAGCGGCCTCAAGGCGCTGATCGATGGCAGCCGCGTGGCGCCCTACGTGAAAGCCATCTTCGGCTGTGAATTCGCCGAAGACGCGCAAGGCCGCATCACCTTCCCCAAGCGCGTGATCTCGCACACGCAAAAGACGCAGTACCTTTTCCGTATCAACAAAGGCCTGCTGGAGCTCTCGCAGGACGTGAACGACCACATGCCCGCCGAAGTCCGCCCGGTTCCCTTCGAGCACATGATCTACGTCGGCGACGGCCCTACCGACGTCCCGTGCTTCGCCGTCGTGCGCCAAAACGGCGGCCACGCCATCGCAGTCTACAATCCCGACGACCCCACGCGCAGCTCCTTCAAGAAATCCTATGCGCTCGCCACGAATGCGAACCGCGTACGCCACATTGCCCCCGCCGATTTCCGCGCCGGCAGCCACCTGCGGCTATTGCTGGAGCAGATGGTGGAAGACGTCGCTACGCGCATCTTGCAGCACCACGCCCGCGAGGGCGAAGCCGGCATCGTCCGCGCCCCGCGTCATGCGTAAGGTTACTTAAAACTTAAAACTGCCCCACTACATCTCCCGCGCCCACGCCGGCCGCTCGCTTCAGGTGGTAGAGCATCTCGCCGGCTTTCGGGACGTAGAGGATGCCTTCGTCTTCGCGGTTCGCGTAGTCCGCCGGATTGATCGTCGCCGGATCGCGGTAGCCGAGATTGATCTCGCTTGCACATTCCTCTCGGGGATGCCGGTCGCGAGCGTCACCCGCACGCGGCATTGCTCGACGCCGTTCTCGTATGTGCCGATGCCGCGCACGTGCGTGCTGTGCGCGAGCGTGCCCCACGGCACGTCCTTGAACTTGTCCCACTGCTTCAGGAAATAATCGCGGCAGTGGTAGCCGACCTGCGCGGATGTGCTCGCCGTGCGTGACGCTGAAATCTCGTGGATGTGCGGCGCGTAGATGATCAGTTCGCCGCCATCGGCCACCACGGGCTCGAGCTTGTACATGCACTTTCCCGCCGACCCAGATCTCGTCATACATCTTCGGCGCGCAGCGAGAGCACGGTGTGGAACGGGCGGTCCTTGTAGGTGATGTGCAGCTTGCTTCGAGAGCTCGCTCGCCTCGTCCCAAGCGCCTTCCGGCGTGCCGATGAAAAGCCCGGCGAGCTGCGCCTGATCCACCACCATGCAGAGGCAGAGCTTCGGCACCGGCACCATCCCGCCGACGCGATCCACCACCCTGCGCACCGGCGTCCACTTGTTGCCGATGATCATCGGGTTCGTCACGACCGCGCCGAGCCAGTGGAAAAAATTCAGCACCTCGGCCCGCTCACGCCGGGGAAGAGGTATTTGTTCCCGCCGCGAAAAGCCGACGACCTCGTGCGGAAAGACCGGCCCGACGATGATGATCTGATCGTAGTCGAAGAGCCGCGCGTTGACCTTCACCGGCACCTCCATCTCCAGCAGTCCGCCGGTCAGCGCGCGGGTGTCCTCCAGCGTAAGATCGCCGATGTGCCGCAGCGCCGCCGGATTGTCCCACTCGTGATTGAAGAAGCGCACGCCGCCGTAATTCGCCGCGCCGCTCCGCCAGCGAAATCTCCAGCCGCTCGCAGATCGCCTCCTCGCTCATCGGCTGATGCGTCCCGAGCGCGATCATCACATCGAACGCCGCCGTCGCCTCGCCGATCTGCGTCGAAGAGCCCCTTGAATAGCATCCCCAGCGGACAGGTGCGCGTCGCGTCCGGCACGATCGAGCAGCACCCGCTTGCCCTTGTAGTCCTTGGCCGGACAAGCCTGCGCGATCAGCTCGCGCGTCTGCGCCTCCGAAAGGTGCGCGCCTTCCGCAGCGGTGAGAGAAAGGGTAGGGGACATTGCGTGAGCCTAGCGGCCTCCCCGGCGGGATGCACGCAGGGAAATGGGAGCCCGCCTCATCAAGGCGCGGCGAGATCAACAGGATTCAACGACACCGTTCTTGTCTTCACCGTACCGAGCGCTACTTTGGCTGCATGACCGACAAGCAAGCCGTCATCGACGCGCTCAACCGGCTTCCGGAAACCGTCTCGTTGGATGGAATCACGGAAGAGTTGCGTGTTATGGCGTCCATCCGGCGAGGACGGGCCGACATCGCGGCGGACCGCTTGAAGAGCCACGCGGAGGTTGATAGGAGCGGGCAATTGTGGGCGACGGCATCGATTTCAGGTTAGTTAAAATCCAAGAGGGTGAAGGGCGGATCTGCATGACCTCACCAAAGCTCGTCCGCCGACTCGTCACGTGGCTGGTGGCACCACCTCTCCCGCCGTTCACGCTGGCGTGTCTTGTTCGCTGGTGGGAGTCGCGTCGCATTCCATATAATATTCTGATCGGCGGCGTCGGGTTGGTCTCCCTCGTGGTTTTTTTTGTCAGCATCGAAAGCAGTGGCTACCTCGCAGCTGGCGAGGATTCCGTCGAACCTATGGCGCTGATCCTGGCCCCCTTCGTGGTAAACCTGTGTTACACCGCGGGTTGGGTCGGCGATGCGGCGTGCCGGCTCGTTTGCAGGGACTTGCCGGCTCGATTCACGCCCGTGCTGTTCGCGGTGGGCGTCGCTTTCTCGCTCTGTGTCGTTCTCCTGCCGGGTTTACTCTGGAGTGGCTATCGAGTCCTCCAGATCGTGCGCTTGGTGGAGTGAAGGGCACACCCTTTCGCTCCGCCGAAACAGTTTGAGCAATCCCGCCCCTGCGCTATAACTCCCGGTTCACCGAAATGGGCCAAAAGCAGACCGCCAACGAATCCCCGAGCCAGACCTTCGAGACCGCGATCGAGCGTCTCGAGCGGATCGTGGAGGAGATGGAAGGGGACAAGCTGCCCTTGGAGCAACTGCTGGAGCGTTACGAGGAGGGCTCGAAGCTGGTGAAAGTCTGCCAGGAGAAGCTCGACGCTGCGGAGCGCCGGGTGGAGATCATCGCCCGCAACGCCGCCGGCAAGGCACAAGCGGTCCCCTTCGACCCAAACGCGGCCGCGCCCGCCACGGCAGCCGTTCCCTCTCCCAGGAAGACGCCTGCGCCCGCCACCGCCGCGAGCGACGTTAGCCTTTTCTGACCCCGCCCCGCTTTCCCTATGCAAGAGTCGATCCTCTCCACCATCAACTCCCCGGCCGACGTCAAGCGCGTGCCGGAGCGCGACCTGCCGCAACTCGCGCAGGAAGTGCGCGATGAACTGGTCCGCGTCCTTTCCGAGCAAAACCCGAAATCGGTCGGCGGCCACCTCGGGCCGAACCTCGGCGTGGTCGAACTGACCATCGCGCTGCACCGCGTCTTCGACACGCCGAAGGACAAGTTCGTCTTCGACGTGTCGCCACCAGGGCTACGTCCACAAGCTGCTCACCGGCCGCCGCGACCGCTTCGACACCATGCGCCAGTACGAGGGGCTGAACGGCTTCCTCCTGCGCACCGAGAGCGAGCACGACTGCTACGGCGCGGGCCACGCGGGCACCGCGCTGAGCGCCGCGCTCGGCATGGCCGTGGGGCGCGACCTGCGCGGCTCGCGACGAGCACGTGGTCTGCGTCGCGGGCGACGCCGCCTTCACCTGCGGCGTGAGCTACGAGGCGCTGAACAACGTCGCCGAGCAGACCAAGCGCTTCATCGTCGTGCTCAACGACAACGAGTGGTCGCATCGCCAAAAACGTCGGCGCCATCGCCAGCTACTTCAACAAGATCGCCACGCACCCGACCTACGCGCACCTGCACGAAAAGGCGGCGCAGTTCGTCGAGATGATCGGCGGCAAGTTCGCGCGAACGATCTCGCGCACAAAGTCGAGGCCGGCGTGAAGAACCTCATCGCTCCCGAGCGTCATCTTCGAGGACCTCGGCCTCCGCTACTACGGCCCGATCGACGGGCACGACATCGCCGCTGCTCATCAAGACCTTCGAGTTCCTCAAGACGCAGAACGAGCCGGTGCTGCTGCACATCCTCACGCAAGAAGGGCAAAGGCTACGCGCCCGCGCTCGAGAAGCCGGACAAATTCCACGGCCTCGGCAAATTCGAGCCGAAGACCGGCGAGACCGCCATCGACCGCCACGCCGACCTACTCCGAGCTCTTCGGCAAGACGCTCGCGAAGTTCGCCGAGCAACAACAACAAGATCGTCGCCATCACCGGCGCCATGCCGAGCGGCACGGGCCTGGTCCATTTCGCCAAGGCGCATCCCGACAGCGCTACTTCGATGTCGGCATCGCCGAGGAGCACGCCGCGCTCTTCGCCGCCGGCCTCGCCACGCAGGGCTTCAAGCCCTTCCTCGCCATCTACTCCACCTTCATGCAGCGCGCCTACGACATGATCATCCACGACATCGCGCTGCAAAATCTGAACGTCGCGCTCTGCATGGATCGCGGCGGCCTCAGCGGCGACGACGGCCCGACGCACCACGGCCTCTTCGACATCGGCTACCTCCGCCACGTCCCGAACCTCGTCCACATGCAGCCGAAGGATGAGGACGAGTTCGTGGACATGCTCTGGACGATGGCCAACTACCACGACGGCCCCATCGCCATCCGCTACCCGCGCGGCGTCGGCACCGGCGCGCAGCCGAAGGCGCAGCCGAAGCTCCTCGAGATCGGCAAGGCCGAAGTCGTCAAGCACGGCACCGCAGGTCGCCCTCTTCGGCCTCGGCGGCATGTGCGCAGATGGCCGAGCAAGCCGCCGACGAGCTCTGGAAGCGCAGGGCATCAGCGCCGCCGTCATCAACCCGCGCTGGATCAAGCCGCTCGACGCCGGCACCATCGAGTTCTTCGCCCGCAGCGTCGACGTCATCTGCACCCTCGAAGACCACGTCCTGCACAACGGCTTCGGCTGCGCCGTCATCGAGCACCTCAACGACGCCGGCATCAAGACCCCCGTCGTCCGCATCGGCTGGCCCGATCAATTCATCGAGCACGGCGCCGTCGACATCCTGCGCAAAAAACACGGCCTCACCGCCGAGGCCGCGGTGGAGAAAATCCTGCCGCTGGTGAAGGCGAAAAAGCCCGCGACCCATCCGATGACGGCGGCGTAGGCAGCAGGCCCCTTGGACTGCGGTGGCAAGCGTAAGCGCGACACCGCTTTCGGAAGGTTCTCATGGTGCGGAGCCGGGACGCCGGTTTTCCTACCCGCAGATCAATCCTTCCCACTAGTTGGATCCATGCCCGTCAAGAGCAAGAAAAGCAGGTCTCCCCGGTGCATCGTCATTGCCGGCCCGAACGGCGCCGGGAAAACCACATTTGCGCGGGAGTTTTTGCCGCGCGAAGCGGGCATCCTTCACTTCGTGAACGCTGACCTCATCGCCGCCGGGTTATCTCCGCTGAAGCCTGAGCTGGCGGCGCTGGCCGCGGGTCGGCTGCTCTTATCGGGCCTCGATCAACTCGTCGCCGTGCGCGCAGATTTTGCATTTGAGAGCACCTTGAGCGGACATGCGTACGCCGCCCGCCTGCGCAAATGGAAAGCGCAAGGCTATCGCATCGAGATGGTGTTTCTTCGTCTGACTTCCGTGCGCCTCGCCTTGCGGCGCATCGCGGGCCGCGTCCGACAGGGCGGTCACGGGGTGCCTCCGGACGACGTTCGGCGGCGATTTCAGCGCGGCTGGAAGAACTTCCGCTCAATTTATAGCGGGCTGGCGGATGCTTGGGCCGTGTACGATAATTCTGAAGACCCAATTCGCCTCATTGAGCAGGGCCCATGAAAAAGCAGCCGACGATCCCGCCGAAAACAGAGTTCGCCAAAGCCGTTGGGCGAGCGCTGAAGCGTGCCGCCAAATGCGCTCGTGTCGCTGCTCGGCAGCATGGAACGCCGATCTATGTGGAACTCAACGGGAAGGTCATCGCGCTGAAGCCCTGAGCTTCTCGCCATCGCTCCGTTGCGCTGTCTCCCCGCCAAGTCCGGCCACATGCCCGCCATCGAAACCCACAACCTCACCAAGGTCTACCGCACCTACAAAAAAGCGCCGGGCCTTTCGGGCGCGATCAAGGGGCTGGGGCGGCGCGAGTATGAGGAGTTGCGCGCCGCGGACGGCGTCTCCTTCTCCATCGAGGAAGGCGAGTTGGTTGGCTTCCTCGGCCCGAACGGCGCGGGCAAGACTACCGTGCTGAAGATGCTCTCCGGCCTGCTCAATCCCACCAGCGGCTCGGCGAACGTGCTCGGCTTCACGCCGTGGGAGCGGCGCGATGAGATGAAGCGCCAGTTCGCCCTGCTCATGGGCCAGAAGAACGCGCTCTGGTGGGATCTCCCTGCGCGCGAATCGCTGGAGCTGAACCGCGCCATCTATGGCATCGAGCGCCCGCGCTTCGCCGAGATCGTGGAACGAGCTCACCGAGCTTCTCGATGTGAAAGACAAGCTCGACGTGATGGTCCGCGAGCTTTCGCTCGGCGAGCGGATGAAGATGGAGCTCATCGCCGCGCTCCTTCATTCGCCGCGTGTCCTTTTCCTCGATGAGCCGACCATCGGCCTGGATGTCACCTCGCAGAAAAAAGTCCGCGAATTCCTGCGGCTCTACAATGCCGAGCATCGGATCGTCACCATGCTCACCTCGCACTACATGCAGGATATCGAGGAGCTGTGTGAGCGGGTGATCATCATCGATCACGGCCGCATCTTCTACGATGGCCCGCTCAGTGCGATCATCGACCGCTTCGCCACGCACAAGATCGTCAGCCTGCGCTTCGCCACCGCCAACGGCTGCAACTTCTCCAGCGCTCGGCGAGGTGCTCGAGCAAACAGCCCAAAGCGTCCGCGTCAAAGTCCCGCGCGCCAAGATAGCCGAGGCCTGCCGCGCCGTGCTCGCGAGCTGCGACGTGAGCGACATCAGCGTCGAAGAGCCTCCCATCGAAGAAGTGATCCGCCAGCTCTTCGCCGAGCACGTGCAAGCGGCGCCCGCTTGACAACTCGCCACGACGCGCGATTCCTCCCCGATGCGGCAACTCGCGATCATGGCAGCTTTCCTGGCCGGACTGCTGCATGCATCGGCCGCCGTTCCGCGCGTGGTGGAGCACCGCGGCCAAATCGAGGTCGACAACCTCCCGTACGAAGGGGTGGGCAGCTTCAAATTCGCGCTGATCGAGGGCGCCACCGGGGCCACGCTTTGGAGCAATGACGGCACCAGCGCTGAGGGCGCCGAGCCGGTCTGGCCGGTGGAGCTCTCCGTGCACGAAGGCCGTTACCGCGTGCTCCTCGGCGATCCCGCCTTGCCGCAAATGTCGGCGCTGCCGCCGGGGGTTTTCGATCACGACGATGTGCGGCTCCGCATCTGGTTTGGCGACGGCAGCGTGGCGAGCCAGCGCCTCGAGCCTGATGAGCAAATCGCCGCGGTCGCGTACGCGGTGATGGCCGGGAGTGTTCCGGACGGCGCGATCACCATGGAGAAGCTGGCCGATGGCGCGGTGCGCGGCGCCAAGCTTGGCCCCATCGATGCCGCGTCCATCGCCACCGGGACGATCGGCGCTGAGCGCCTGCCCGGGCTCGCGCTCGCTGGAAAAAATCTGGCCGATCTTACGAGCGTCCTGGAAGCCCGCGGCAACCTGCAGCTCGCAGAACCGCGCCGCGGGCTCGCCCGCACCACCCGGAAGCTGTTCACGCGGCAGTGGCCGCTCACCGTAGCGCTCGCGGGCGACTCGATCATGGAAACGAAGCGCTATGCGATTGAGCGGGCGCTGGGCTCCACCTTTGGCCTCGCCGGCTTCGGCCTCGGACGCCTCGCCGGGAGAGTCACCGCGCCCGCGTCGTTTTTCAACGAGGGGTTTGAGGTCTGGCCCACTGGCGTTTACTTTCGGCTCGAGGCCGGCGGCACGGTTACCTTCGCGCACGATACGGTGAACCCGGTGATGGGCGATACGCTCAAAGTCTATTATGTGCGGGAAGCGGGCGCCGGCACTTTCAAGTTGCAGACCTCCCTCGGCACGGCGGATTTTGCAGATGAGACCGGCTCTCCGTCGGTCAGCGCGGACGGCGCCCTGGAGGGTGCGATCATGACTGTTCGCAAACCCGCGGCCGCTCCCCTGCGGCTGCGGCTCGTGGGGCTCAGCGGCGCCGTCAAGATCATCGGCGCGGCGATCTACCGGGCGAATTTTGAAGGCGTGGTCTACTGCGACTTTTCCAAAAGCGGGCTGGATCTGAACCGCACGCTGGCCACGCCGCCGGAAATTGTGCGGCCCATTATGCAGGATGCCGCCCCCGATCTCTTCGTTTTCGAAATGAAGGATAACGCCGCGGCGATGGCCGCGCATCTCGCGCAGTTTCGGGCGCTCATCGATCCGGCGGGCGCGGATTGGATCATGATTGGCTCCTCCCCCTTTGGCCTCGAGGAATCGGACCGCACTCAGCGCGAGGCCAACCGCTGGCTGCGCGGCTATGCGGAAGCCCGCGGACTCACTTATTGGGATGGCTACTCGCTTTTCAAAGACGGCCCCACCGCGCTGGCGCAAGCTTTCCTCGATAATGACAAAGTCCACCTCACCGAGTTGGGAAAGGAGTACGCCGTGGCCGCGATGTTTTCCGAGCTGCGCCTGGGAAGTCTTCGCACCGACTCCTTGCGTGAGAGCCCGGTTTCCATTCCGTCCGCTGCGTCCCCGGCCGCGCTCTCGGGCCGCACCGTCTGGGCAGACGCGACGCAAGGCAACGATTCAACCGCCCTCCGGCAGCGCGTCGACCGGCCTTTCAAAACATTGCGCGCGGCAAAAAATGCCGCGCAGCCGGGCGACACGATCATCGTCGCGCCCGGCCGCTACGATGAGAGCGGGCTGCTGCGCGACAAGGTAAACTGGCTGTTTCTGCCCGGCGCGGAAATCGCCCATACCGGCGCCGGCGCCATGTGGGATGACAGCGCCGATGGCGCCAACTCCGCGGTGGTTTGCCGCATCGAAGGCTCGGGCGTGTTCGGCACGAGCGGAAACGCGGCGGCTTGGCCGGTGTTCCGGATCACGAATCCCGGCAGCAATATTGCGGTGCACGCCACCGCGATCTCCGCGGCGGGAATCGGCATCTTCGGCTCCGCCGGCTCCGGCCGGTTCGATTGCGAAGAAATCTCCACGGCGGGCGAGGACCCGTTCGTCGTCGAGAATCGCGGCGCAAACCTGGAGGTCTGCGATGCCCGCGTCTTCGGCCGCACCGGCAAACCGCTGGCGGCCGCGCTCGGCCAGGCCGGCACTCTGCGCCTGCGCCGCTGCACGCTCGTCAATACCGGCACGCGCTCCGGCTCCACGTGCCTTCACGCCGGCGGCGCCCGCGCGGCTATTTTGGATCACTGCACGCTCGTCTCCGGCCTCTCGACCTCCGTCGCGATTTCCGCGGCCGTTCCCAGTGCGCGGATCAAAAGCTATCAGTGTGTGGCGAATCGCGGCCTCGCGCGAGGAGTCACCGACCTAGTGGGTCCGCTGCAGGTGAATCCGCACGTCTCCGAATAGCCGGCGCCCCTCTCCGGGCGATCTGAGGGAAATCGTTGACGGATACTACGTCCCGTTTATGGTTCACGCCCTTAAAGCTTTTCAATGCCCGCCAGCCCACCTGTCCATAGCCTGCATCCGGCCGCCTCTCGGCTGGCGGAAATCTTCACCTCGCTCCAACGCTGCTTCATCCTGCGCCTCTCCAAGGAGCTCGGGCGCGGTAACGTCTCCTTCGCTCAATACTGCCTGCTCGGATTTCTCTCCCAACAGGAGCACCTGACCATGTCCGAGATCGCCCAGCGGATGGGCCACACCACGGCGGCGGCCACCGGCCTAGTCGATCGCCTCGAAAAACTCGGCCACGCCACGCGAGTGCACGCGCAGGATGATCGCCGCAAGATCCTCGTGAAAATCACGCCCTCCGGCACCGACCTCATGGGCAAGGTCAAAAACGATATGATCGAATCCATCCTGGAGCTCATGGAGGAACTGGAGCCCGCCGAGCAACAGGCCTGGCTGCAGATTTACGAAAAAGTGCATGCGTTCTGTCAGGCGAAATGAAGATCCGAACTCTCATCCTTAGCGGCCTTCTGGCCATCGTCGGTGGCTGTCTTTGGCAAGGTTTCGCGGCCGAACCGAAACCGCGCAAGGTCGCCAGGAACACGACGACAACCACCACCACGGTCAGCGACAAAGTCACCACCGTCGGTCACCCGATGCAGCGCCACTACCAGGGCAATCTCGCCCTGGAAAAAGCCGTGGAAATTGCCATCAGGCAGAACCCGGAGATCCTCATCGCGATCGCCGATATCGAGCGTACGCGCGGCCTCGTCATCGAGGTGCGCGCCGCGGCGCTCCCGCATCTCACGCTCACCGGCGCCTACGATCAAACCGACCGGCGCCTGCTCGAGGACGGCGGCGGGCCCAGGAGCGGGGGCGCCTTCGCTTCCAGCAGCACCCCGGTCGGCTCCCTCCAGGGGCGGCAATTGGCGCCGGAAAACAGCCAGCCCGTGGTGAACACGAATACGGCTGGGACAAATCTTTCGGGCAGCGGCAGCTTTTCCGGCGGTGTTTTGACGCGCACGCGCGCCGAGCGCCGCACGCTGGCCGAGCCGATCGGCACGGGCACGGGCACCGGCGCCACGGACGCCGCAGCTTTGCAGGATCTTCTTCAGCAGATCACTCAATCGCTGGCCTCGAACGTCAACCCCGCCTCCATCCAAAACAAGTCGTGGAACGTTTCGCTGCAAGTGAGCCAAGCGCTCTACACGGGCGGACAGGTCGCCGCCGCCATCCGCATCGCGAAATTTACCCAGGACAGCGCCTATTTCCAGCTCCGCGACATCGTCGACCGCGTGATCTCGGACGTGCGCGAGCAGTTCTATCTCGTCCTCCTGAACCGCGCCCTGATCACCGTCTCCGAGGAAGCCGTGCGCCTCGCGGGACAGCAGCTTACGGATCAGAAAAACCGCTTCGATGCCGGCACCGTCCCGCGTTTCAACGTGCTCCGCGCCGAGGTGGAACTCGCGAACGAGCAGCCGAACCTCATCCGCGCCCGCAACGATTACCTGCTCGCGCAGCTCCAGCTCAGCAAGCGCCTCGGCCTCGATCCCGGCCCCACCGGCAAGCCCGAGTTTTACTGCGTCGGCGAGCTGAGCCTCACCGGTCGCCGTCTTTCGCTGCTCGATGCGCTCGCCCTCGCCCGCGCCCGCCGCCCGTTCCTCAAGGTGCAGCGCCAGGCCATCCTCATCGATACCGAGCAGATCAAAGTGGAGCTCGCCGGCTACAAGCCTCGCTTCGACGCCAATGCCGGCTACGAGCTCCGCAACAAGAACTCCTCCGACGATCTCAGCGATGTCGTGCACGGCTGGTTCTTCGGGGTGAGCGGGAGCTGGAATATTTTCGATGGCTTCCAAACGTACGGCCGCGTGAAGCAAGCCCGCGCGCGCCTGGAACAATCGCGGATCAATTACGACGATTCCGTGCGCCAGGTGGAGCTGGAAGTGCAGGCCGCCTTTGCCAATCTCGAGCAGGCCCGCCAGACGGTGGAGAGCCAGGGCAAAAACGTGGAGCAGGCCCTCGAAGCCGTGCGCCTCGCGCAGGAGCGCTTCTCCGCCGGCGCCGGCACGCAGCTCGAAATCCTCGATGCCCGCGTGGCCCTCACCCGCTCCCGCACCACCGAGCTCCAGGCCCGCAGCGACTTCAACCGCGGCCTCGCCGAGCTTGATCGCGCCACCGCCACCAACACCCGCTACGACGACTCCTTCCGCGATCCGCTCGCCAAGGTGGAAAAAGGAATCTTCGCCCGCCTGGCCGAAACCGGTCTGCCCAAATCCAGTGGCACTGACGACGACAGTCCCAAACGTTGAGTGTTTCGCCGCCCTCGCGGCGGTGCCGGGGCTCACCCACGCCTTCACCCTGCGCGAGCCGGGTCTCGACGTCCAAACCGATCGCGACGCCGCCCTCGCGCGCCTCGAAACCTCGCACACCCGCGCCCGCCGCGAGCTAGGTGTCGGCGGCCGCGCCTTCCTCACCGCGAAACAAGTCCACGGCGCCGAAGTCTTTCGCGTCACCACCGCCGATGCCGGCGCCCCGCCGCCCATCGCCGATGGCCTGATCACCAACGACCCCGTCGTCTGCCTCGGCGTCTACGTCGCCGATTGCTGCGCCGTCTATCTCGTGGATCCCGAGCGCCGCGCCATCGGCCTCCTCCACTCCGGCCGCAAAGGCTCGGAGCTCGGCATCGCCCGCGTCGGCATCGAACGCATGGCCCGTGAGTTCGGCTCCCGCCCCGAGCACCTCATCGTGCAACTGAGCCCCTGCATCCGCCCGCCGCACTACGAGATCGATTTCGCTTCCCAAATCGTCGCCGCATGCCGCGCAGCCGGCGTCGAAGAAGTGCACGATTCCGCGACCTGCACCGCCTGCCACCCCGAGCGCTACTACTCCTATCGCTTGGAAATGGGCAAGACCGGCCGCATGGTCGCCCTGCTGGCGTTCTAAATTCGAAACATCGCTGCGCTCCCCAAGGCAGGCCCTTTCCGAATCAATTCTTGGCTGGGATGCCATACCTCCCCAGCACCTCCTCCGCGAGCGCCTTGTACGCCGTCGACCCGAGCCCATTCGGCTCGTATTCCAGGATGCTCTTCCCGTGGCTCGGCGCCTCGCTGAGCCGCACCGAGCGCGGGATGATTGTCTGGAAAACCACATCGCCGAAGTGCTTCTGCACCTCCGCGACCACCTGCTGTGCCAGGTTATTCCGCATGAACATCGTCATCAGGATCCCTCCGATCACGAGCTGCGGATTCGCCCCGCAATCGCGAATCTGATTCACCACCGAGTCGATCTTCGATAGCCCTTCCAAGGCGAAATATTCGCACTGGATCGGAATGATCAGCTCGTCCGCCGCCGCCAGCGCATTGGTCATCAGGATGCCGAGGGAAGGGGGGCAATCGAGCAGGATGAAATCGAACGGCGAATCCGCGCGCAGGCCCGTGAACGCCTCGCGCAGCCGCACCAGATGATTGTCCGAGCGCGCCACCTCGATTTCCGCCCCCGCCAAATTCAGGTCGCCCGGGATCAGCCACAAATGCTCCCGCCGCGTCGGCACCACCATCTCCGCCATCTCCGCCTCGCGCAGCATCGGGCCATAAACGCTATGCCCCTCGATCGATTCATGCCCCAGCGCGCTCGTCGCGTTCGCCTGCGGATCGAGGTCCACCAGCAGGACCCGCGCGCCGCGCGCCGCCAGGGCAGCGCCGAGGTTGACCGACGTGGTCGTCTTGCCGACTCCGCCTTTTTGGTTGGCGACCGCGAGAAGCTTCATAGGGGAGGGGATGGAAGCGAAGAAGCGCGGACTCCGCGAGATTTTAGCCCGAAAAGATTCATCCCCAGAAAAACTTGCAGATTTCCAGGAAGGAAGGAGCCCCAAGGTCGATAAACCCCGGGGCGAGAAGAACCAGGATGGAAAGGGTAAGGCCGATCAGCGCCGGCAAACGCACGCGCTGCGGGCCCACGATTCTCGTACCAATGAGCGCCAGCGCTCCCGTGACGAGGCCCGCGAGCGGGAGTACATAGAGCGCAACGCCGTAGCCCATCAGGAAGAAGAGCGCACTCCCGGGTTCGCTCGGCGCCATCCGCAACGCCACAAAGGCGGCCCCCGCCAGGACGATCGTAGACCATGAAGCATGAGCTAGGACTTGAAAGAGCGCGCGAAGGTACAATCGCCGCGGCGGCTCGATCCGCGAATCGGGAAGGGGAAGGGTGCTCATATGCAGACGAGACGACCGGAGTAGAAAGCGGGTTGCTTCACAGATTTGCGCAGATTGATACAGATTCCCCGGCCCCAAAGCATGTGTGAAAAAAAGCCGAATCTCAAGGGACGGCACGGGACAGCGGGCGTCCGCGCGGGCCGGGCTGGAACGTGCGGTGCGGAGGCGGGATGGCTGGCATCCGCGGTCGCGGCCCAGCCGTCTTATGTCTTTTGTCTTTTTCCTAGATCATCTTCTTTCGCGACCCCACACCGCATGCGCTATTCTGCCCGGCTCCGAATTTTTCACCTTCAACCCATCTCCGTCTCTGTCTCTCCAATCCCAGCCCGCGACCCAAAACTCCCTCCTCACCGAGCGGCTCCTCAATGACGCCGGCGGCTGGCAAACCATGAAGCAAGCCCGCGCCTTGCGCGAAATGGGCCGGGTCGCCGCCGCCACGTGGGAGCCACCGCTCCTGCAAGGGCGCGTCAGGGAAGGGGAGACCGAGTTCCGCTCCGGCTTACGCATCCTTTCGAAGACGAACGTCGAAAACCTCTGCACCTGCCGCCAATCGCGCCAGCACGGCGCCATCTGCGCCCACTCCGTCGCCATCGGCCTCGAAATCCTCCGCCCCAGCGCCCCGGCCATTGCCCTACCCAAACCACCCGAAACGCGAAACCGGGAACCAAGAACCAACAACCAAGAACTTCCCAACTTCAGCCTCACCACCGGCACCCCCGCCGAGCTCCACATCATCCTCCCGCCAAACTTCGCGGCTGCGTGGGAGAAAGGCCAGCTCACCATCGCCTTCGAAGCCACGGTTTCCGGCAAACGCCAGCTCCTCGCCGCGCTCGATCGCCGCACCGAATACCAAGTCTCCGAGAACGACCTGCGCCTCATCGAAACTCTGCGCACCCTCACGAACGGCGAGCTCCCCGGCGTCGCCGGCCTCACGCGCGGCCCGATGCTCCGCCTGCTCGGCGCGCTCACCGGCCACCAGCGCGTCACCTTCGGCAAAAGCAGCCCCGTCGCCATCCTCGATGAATCCCTGAGCCCGCCCCTGCAAATCGAGGAAACCTCCACGCGCGGCCTCAAGCTCACCGCCACCCTCCCCAAAGACGCGCGCCTTCTCCGGACCGACGCCGAGCAAGCCTGGCTCCTCGCCGGCGCCACTTTCCGCCCCATCGCCGCCGGCCTGCCCGCCGCCTACGGCCAGCTCCTCGAGCGCGAAATCCTCATCCCCGCCGAAGCCGCCCCAACCTTCCTTCGCCGCGAGCTCCCCACGCTCCGGCCGTTCTTCGTCCTCGAAAACTTCGACTTCCCCGAGGACGGCGACCAACCCGAAACTGGAAACCCGCAACCCGATATTCCAGCCCGTTTCCGCCTCGAACTCGAAGGCTCCCTCAACCACCTCACCGCCCGTCTCCAGGCCGACAACGCCGATCAAGCCCTCGTCGCTGGCCCCGCCGCGCTCGATCGCCTCCGCCGCTCCGGTTTCACCGGCCCCGATTCGCAGGGCCAGCTCGTTCTCAAGGGCGAGCAGCGCATCCTCGCCTTCTTCGCCCGCGACCTGCCCCGCTGGGAGCGCGAGGCCGATGTCACCATCGGCGAGCGCTTCGAGCATGTGACCGCCGGCATCGAGCGCATCCAGCCGCGGCTGGAAATCCGCGGCTCCGGCGAAAGCTGGTTCGATCTCCACGTGGAGCTCGGCACCTCCGGCGGCGACCGCTTCTCCGGCGCGGAAATCCAGCGCCTGCTCCAAAGCGGCCAAACCTACGTCCGCACCCGAGCCGGCAAGACCGCCGTTTTCGATCCCGCCATGCTCGATGAGCTGCAGAAAACCCTGCGCGATCTGCGAAGGCCAGCAGCACCAGCCGGGCTCCTACCGCGTGGAGCAGCGCCAGGCCGCCTTCCTGCAAGCGATCGCGGCAGAGCAGGGGATGGAGCTGAAATCGCCCCCCCGGTGGCGCAACGCCATCAAAGGCCTGCACGAGCCGGCCGCGCTCCCCGCCAGCGCCCTCGGCGAGCTCGAAACCGTCCTCCGCCCGTACCAAAAACAGGGCGTGAGCTGGATGTATCAGCTCACCCGCAGCGGCCTCGCCGGCATCCTCGCCGATGAAATGGGCCTCGGCAAAACCCTCCAAGCCCTCGCGGCCCTGCGCGCCCTCGGCGGCAAAGCGCTCATCGTCTGCCCCTCCACGCTGGTCTTCAATTGGCGCCGCGAAGCCGCGCGCTTCACCCCCGATCGCCGCGTTCTCACCATCGAAGGCCCCGCCCGCCAGGCGCTCTTCGGCCAGCCCCTCGCCGAAGCCGACCTGGTCATCACCAGCTACGCCCTCCTACGCCGCGACGCCGAATTCTACCTGCCCCACGAGTTCGCCGTCACCGTGCTCGATGAAGCCCAGCACATCAAAAACCCGGACACCCAAAACGCCCTCGCCGCCTACGCCATCCGCAGCCGGCACCGCTTCGTCCTCACCGGCACGCCGGTGGAAAACTCCGTGCGCGACATCTGGTCGCTCATGCACTTCCTCATGCCCGGCTACCTCGGCACGCGCGAGGATTTCCGCGACCGCTACGAAAAACCGATCGCCACTGAGCCCGGCGGCCCGGAGCAGAAGCGCCTCGGGAAGCGCCTGCGCCCCTTCATCCTCCGCCGCAAGAAGCGCGACGTTATCACGGAACTACCGGATAAAATCGAGCAAGTCGCTTACTGCGAGCTCACCGAGCCGCAACGCGCTCTCTACACCGAGCTCCTTGCCAGCACCCGCCGCCAAATCTCCGAATACTCCGACGCCAAAGACCAGAACAAGGCCCGCATGATCATGCTCACCGCCCTGCTCCGCCTCCGCCAGGCCTGCTGCGACCTCCGCCTCCTCAAGCTCGACGACAAAAAGCCGGCAAAGATCCCTCCGGCAAGCTCGAGCTCTTCGGCGAGCTCCTCCAGGAAATGCTCGACGACGGCCACCGCGTCCTCGTCTTCAGCCAGTTCGTGCACATGCTCAAGCTCCTCGAGGAATGGCTCCAGCGCGAAAAAGTCGACTACTGCTACCTCGACGGCTCCACCAAGGACCGCGCCGGCGCCGTCGACCGCTTCCAGACCGGCGACGTCCCCGTCTTCCTCATCAGCCTCAAGGCCGGCGGCGTCGGCCTCAACCTCACCGCCGCCGACACCGTCATCCACTTCGACCCGTGGTGGAACCCCGCCGTCGAAGCCCAGGCCACCGACCGCGCCCACCGCATCGGCCAGCGCAAGTCGTCACCGGCTACAAACTCATCACCCGCGGCACCATCGAGGAAAAGATCCTCAACCTGCAGGCCAAGAAGCGCCAGGTCATCGACGCCATGGTCGAAAGCGAAGAGCCCATGATGCAAGCCCTCAGCATGACCGAGCTGCAAGAGCTGCTGGAGTAGGGGTAGTAATAAGCAGGGATCGGCCTCCAAGTAGGGCTGAAAGCCCGCCATGTGAAAGCCTGGGTTGAGCCGCCGTAAGCGGCGAAGCCCAGGAATCCACCCATAGGAAAACCGAAGGCCCGAAGGGCCGCGAAAGCCGCCACTCCCGGATGCGTTTCAGCCGGGCGTCGAAAGGCGCGCCTTATCTCATGTGGCCGAGAACATCGGGGGAGGGGGAAATCCAGCTTGGTCGACCAAGCCACGCCCTCTTACGGCTAATTCAATACAATATATGTCATATGAAGTCTACTGGTGTTGGTGCCGGTTGGCATTCTAGTTTTTATTGAGCGCGGCGAATGCCTTCAGAAACTCGGCGTCTTCCTTCGCGCGGCGGTCTGCGGCATTAGCCCTTGCCTCGGCTTCAAGGCGTGGCTTCATAAACTGCTCGGTGAACTCCACCACGCGCTCCAGCGTCCAGCGCTCCTGCTCAACGCCAGCGGCCACGGCGGGCGTGCTATTGAGCGTCGCGTGCTTGCGGCAGAGATTATAAATTCCAAGGTGCATCGCGGTGGAGAGCTTGTGCATCCGCAAATCCTTCGAGTAGCCCAGCGTCAGGCGGGCGAACCGCTTCAACTCCTGCCGGACCGTGAGGAAGAAACGCTCTACGTGGGCCGTGGTGGCGGTCTTTAGATCAGGAGCGCCCATGACAGCCTTGCGCTCAGCCTTGGCAATCTTCTTCGATCCCATTCTTCCGCTTGGTCGGGAATTTCTCTGGCGCGAATTTATCGACGAACTCTTTGGCCTCGGTGGCGTAGCTGCAACGGTCTCCGAACGCGCCACGAATCGCGAAAGCGTAGCCGGGAAATTGATCGGAAGTGATTTGCGGGCTGCCGGTCACTCGTTTGGAAAGGTCATTCACGAAGTCCTCGCAATCGATCCGGCCACGGCTGCCGATGTGGAAGCTCACGATCAACTTCGTGTCGGAATCCAGCCCACACCAAAGCCAGAAATCACCACGCCCGCGCTCCTTCTTTTCCATCCGCTGGCCGTGCTTCCCAACGTACATCCAAGCCTCATCTAGAGCGAGGCGCTTGCACTCGATTCCGCGAAAGGTTGTGTGCATGTAGTATCCAAGCGCCTGCCCCGTCTCCTCGATGACGCGGAGCACGGCGTGCTTGCCCACGCCAAACGTACGGCACACGGCATTAATCGCCATGCCCTCGCTGAGCGCCGCGAGAATGAACGCCTGCTTTTCTTTGGAGAGTCGTGCGTTGGCCATGCATGCACTTTGTTCTTGCAAGCATCATGCTTGCAACATAAATCTGCATGCATGAGCGAAAATTCTGAACCAACCGGCAAAGCAGGCGGCGACGCGCGCGCCCGCAAGTTGACTCCTGAGCAGCGGCGAGAAATCGCGCGCAAGGCAGCCGCAGCCAAGTGGAACATTCCGACCGCCACGCACGACGGCATGTTGAACTTGGGCGGCTGGAAAAACATTCCGTGCTGGGTGCTGAACGATGAGCGCCGAATCATATCCCAGCGATCATTCATGGAGGTGATCGGCATGGGCGCTAAATCCAAGGTCCACATCGGCGAGCGGGTGAGCCAGATTCTCGATCCGCGAAATCTGCGATCTGAGTCAATCACTGGCCTTGTGGCCACGGTCGAGAATCCGATCCGCTTCCTCTCGACGGATTCAATCACCAGCTACGGCTACGACGGTAATATCATCGTAGATTTCTGTAACGCAGTCCTCTACGCACGACGGGCCGGAAACTTGGCCGGCGCTGCTTTGGAGTATGCGGATCAGGCGGAGCGCCTTTTGACCGCGATCGCGAAAACCGGTATGTCCGCGCTGATTGATGAGGCCACCGGCTATCAGGAGGTGCGCGCCAGGAAGGCGCTAGAGGCGCTTCTGGACAAGTACCTCATGCAGGAGTTCTCCGCTTGGACAAAGCGCTTCCCTGACGACTTCTACAAAGAGCTTTTTAAGCTCAAGGGGTGGGACTGGAAGGGAATGAAAGTAAACCGGCCGAGTTGCGTCGGCGGCTACACGAACGACCTGATTTACGCCCGTTTGGAAATTGGCATCCTGAACGAGCTGCGCGTGCGCAATCCTTGGCAATCGGAGCGGAAGCGGCGCCTCGGGTATCACCATTGCCTGCTCACCGAGGACTTGGGCGTGCCCGCGCTCGCTCAGCACTTGCACACGGTCATCACGATCATGCGCGGATTCGGGCCGAAAAAGTGGGACCGCTTCCACGAATTTCTCGACGTGACCCTGCCGAAAAAAGGCGACTCGGTTCAGTTGCTCTTGGAGCTTGGCGACACCGGGCTGGAGGAGTGCTGAGCCCGCTCCTTCGCCTCTCGATACTTCCTTTTCATTTCCTCGCTGCCGAGGAGGTCTTCGCCGCTCACCGGCTCACTGCCCGTTATCGTCTCAATGGTGCGGACGATCTGCGTGTTTTCATCCAGATCATCTTCAGGCGTGGGCATGACGGGGAGGATACGTGAAGTCGCTTCGGTTTGCCAAAAGAATCTGCTTGCGCAACATCTTGTGGCGTGTTCTCCTGAACAACGCTACCGCATGGGCCGGTGCGCTCGGTCGAAAGCCGAGGCGATGGAACGACAATTTATTTTGCCGCTCAGTCTGCCGACTCCGCAAGGATCGGCACCTTTCGCCGAGGCTTTCAAGACTGAGCGGCATTTCATTGGTCTGGGCGGGGCACCACGCAATAACCCAATAGCAGTTATGATAGCTCAAGCACCAGAACAGATATTTGCCGACCTCAACGCGCACATCACCCAAAGCGGACTCCTTAATTCTCAATGGTACGTGGGGATCGCTAGTAATCCACAGCAAAGGCTTTTCTCCGACCATCGCGTTCCCCGCACCGGCGCATGGTGGATTTACCGGCTCGCACTCAATCACCACGATGCTCGCGGTATCGAGTCGGCATACCACGCCGCCGGATGTTCTGGCGGGCCGGGCGGAGGCGATTGCGAGACCTGCTACGTGTACGCCTACGTTAAAACGCCTCAAACGAGCCAGTAGAGGCGGCTCCGGTTAGGGCACCGTTGAGCCCGATCCAAGCGGTCGTGCCCCCGTACTGGATCACCAACTCCGCGCCCTCGACTCGGGCACACACCGATTCGCCAAACGCATTATTGAGCGAGGCGGCGAGCGCCTCGAACACGGCTTCGTCAGCCTCAGCCTGCCACGGGCGATAGGAATGGTTTTCGTCCATACTTCAGAATGAATCGTGCCTCACCGCCCGACCGGAGGCGAGGTTAATAATTTTCATAACCGCAACCGGCACCAACACCAGTCTACTGGTGTTGGTTCCGCGTGCGGAGCAGTTGATCCCACCCAGCAAGCCCGGAACCCATAACCCGAAACTTCCCAGCCTGGGTCTCTACCTTACAGCGGCAGGGTTTCCAGATGCCGCGCCAAGCCGCGGTAGCCTTCGACGATGCTTGGGTCCGCCCGCTCCAGAGGCAGCAGGCTTTCGCCCCAATTGACTTCGTTGAAATGATTCCCAAGCCAGGTGCCGGAAAAGGTCCAACGTTCCTCTTTCTGCCCAAAGCGCGCGGATTTGGTGGAAACCATCCCATCATTCGCGCCCTCCTGGTCGGCAATCACATCATGGGTCCAGCCCAGCAGCCCGAAAGGAGGAACCAGCGGGAGGCGCTTGGGCTCGTATTCCCCGGCGATCGAGAAATAGTGGACCCCCGGCGCCTCCGGCGTCGTCTTATTGAAATCCTCGCTCGCGGCCGAGGTCAAATCGAGCATGCCGCTCACGTTGATGCCCAATTGGGCGAGGAGCGGGTGCGCGGCGGGAACCGGCGTCTTCATCACCAAATCGGCGATGGGACTGCCGTGGTGCGGCGTGCCGATGGTCGACAAAGAGATCACGCGGTCGGCCATGCCCAAATGGGTGATCATGTGGCGGGAATCGAGCCCGCCCATGCTGTGCGCGATGAGGTGAACTCGCTGTCCGGCCACGGCGGCGTTCGTTTCCAGGTACCGCTTTAAATCGGCCGCACGCTCCGTCACCCGGCCCGCGGTATTCAAGACCGGCGGCGCCGGGAGAAAATGGCCGTCATTCCGCAGCACTTCCGCGATGCCGCGGAAGTATTCCGTCCCGGGAATCGTGAGGCCAAAGACGCGGATTTGATCGAAGCCGAAAATTCCGTGCACCAAGACAATGGGGGCAAGCATGGCGGCGCCAGCCTAATGGCCCGGCACACCGACCGGCCAGCCTTTTCACTTCCCGATAATGCTCCGGAGGCGGCGCCGGAGGTCTTCGGGATCACGCCCGCAGATCGGCCACAGCGTGCAGAATAATGCCGCGTTGCTCGACAGTATAAAACAGGCCGTGCCTTCGTGCGTGGAGAATGAGCCCGCAGCGGCGGATCGAACGCCGGCGCCAACGCGGGGAATTGGCGCAGCAACTCGAGGGCGGAATCGACCAGGGCGACGAAATGGTCGCCGGCGCCTTCTGTGGCATCCTCGAGTTGCGCGTAAATCTCCTGCAAATCCTGCTCTGCCGCGCGCGTCCAGACGACTTCAAGCATTCGGCACGGTCCGTCCCGAGAGTATTCGCGCTTTCACCTGCTCCCATGAGGAAACCTCCGTCGGATGGTCCCGAAAATAGGACAGTCTCTCACGCAGCGCCGCGATCATCTCCGGATTTGGAGTCTCACTTTCCGCCCCGGCGGCCTCGCGCCAGAGCTCTGCCGCCAGCAGGATTTTCTCATCGGAGGAGAGTGCGCTCAACTGCGGGATACGATCTGCGATCATTGTGCCAGCGTACCGCGTTGGCCGATTCGCGGCAAGTCACCTTGAGGTGCTGACGAATCCCCCCGCGAAATCCGAACCCCCACCGGAGGGTTGCACCATGCATGAGCAAATCTTCACCAATCTCACCGCAACCTTTTCTCGCGGCAGGCGTATGATCATCCGAGACCACGCATTCCCGCAGCCGTCTCGCCGTTATCCAAAACCAAAAACAGAACCTCTCATGAAATTCACCATCACACTCCTTGCCCTCATCGGTCTCAGCTCCAGCATCTCCTTCGCCGCGGACGAAAAGAAACCCGCCGGCGAGCGCGGGAAGCGCGATCCGGAGCAGATCATGAAGCATCTCGACACCAACAGCGACGGCAAGGTGAGCCTCGACGAGTGGAAAGCCGGCCCGCGCGCACAGCAGGATCCCGCCAAGGCCGCCGAGCGTTTCGGCAAGATCGACTCGAACAGCGACGGCTCCATTACCCTCGAAGAGCTCAAGGCCGGCTTCGCGAGCCGAGGCGACAAGAAGTAACCGCGCACCGGGCAGCCACGCGCGGAGCCATCCGGGATCGCTGAGCTGCTTCACGGCAGCGGCTCCGTCGCGCCGATGATTCACGAGGTCAGCCTTGCCGAGGTGGCGAGGGCGCCGTGCGCTATGCTCACGCCGGTCCCGCTCTTCCGAATTTGACTGGCCTCCAGGGCGGTCCCCGTTCTTCCATCCGTCGGATGAACTCCCCTGCCCTCGCGGCGCTTCTTTGCGTGGCTTCTTCACTCTCCGCTTTTGGCACCCAGATCATCGCGCATCGCGGAGCGTCGTTCGATGCCCCGGAAAACACGCTCGCGGCGCTCCGGCTGGGCTACGAGCAGGGCGCCGACGCCTGCGAGCTGGATTGCCACCTGAGCAAGGATGGCCACGTCGTGGTCAGCCACGACGCCAGCACGAAGCGCGCGACCGGCCACGATGCGCCCATCGTCACGCAAACGCTCGCCGAATTGCGCGCGCTCGATGCCGGCTCCTGGAAGGGCGCCCGTTGGGCCGGTGAAAAGATCCCCACCCTGGCCGAGGCCCTCGCGATCGTGCCGGACGGAAAGCAGCTTTTCATCGAGGTGAAATGCGGCCCCGAGATTCTGCCGGCGTTGCAGCGCGACATCGCCGCCTCTGGCCGGCCGCACGCGCAGCTCGTCATCATCAGCTTCAATTTCGCCGTGGTGCAGCAGGCGCGCGCGCTGCTCCCGCTGATCGACGCCTACTTCCTCGCCTCGTACAAGCGCGACAAGGAGTTCAACTACCCGCGCCTGGAGAATCTGATCGCCAAAGCTAAGTCCGCCGGCCTCACCGGCTTGGACCTCGCCTGGCGTTTCCCCATCGATGCCGCCACGGTCGCGGCGCTCCGCGAAGCCGACCTGAAGCTGCAAGTCTGGACCGTCGACGACCCCGCAGTCGCGCGGCGGCTCGCTGCGGCCGGCGTCACGGGCATCACGACGAACCGCCCCGCGTGGCTGCGCGCGCAGTTGAAGTAAGGCGTATTCAGAGCCACTTCCGGATTTGCTCCGAATAGCGATTGTACACAAAGCCGAGCAGCAGCAGCACGATGCCCAGCGTGAGAAAACTCACTATCCGGTAGATCGTCTCGAGCGCCCAAACATCCACGGCGAAGATCCGCCCGATCGCCAGTGCGAGTACGATGAAGCCACCCAGCCGGTAAACCCGCTCGCGCAACACGAGCCCCGCCGCCAGCAACACCAGCGCCACCCCGCTCCACGCGATGGTGAGCGCGAGCCCATACTGGTGCCAATTCGTCCAGCGCGTCACCCACAGCCACACGCAAAACACGACCAGTCCGGATAACCACGGCAGGATTTCGGGCCGCGGGAGATTGGGTGTGGACTCCTCGAGCGCTCCGGCAGCCTTCGACCGCGCATGGAGAATCCGGATCACCGCGGCGGGCAGAATGATCGCCACGAGTTCCACCAGCGCCGGCGGCGTGCGGGTGTGGATGAGAAACGCCGCGCAGGCCAGCACCGTGAAGGCGAGGCCCGTGTACTTCGCCGGGTCGCCGCCGCGCAGCATCCCGAAACCAAGCATCGCCGCGGCGATCACCGCGTACAAGAAACTCCGCCACTCCGCGGGCAGGTAATCGAAAGCCCACACGGCGAGCACGACCCAGCCGGCAATCCAGTAAAGCAGCGAGAGTGTGGGCAATAACTCGGGCGGGGTCTTGCTCCCCCACCGCCCCGCCGACGCGAGAAAAAGGATGGCGCAGATGGCGAGCAACATCACCGCCGGCGCGAGCGCGATGTGGAATGGCGGGTGCCCGGCGCCCAAGCTCACGAGCAGCGTGCCCACCGCCAGCGCCGTGAAAACCTGGCCGCATAAAGCAATGATCCAGGAGCGCGTGGCATAGCCGTACACCAACGTGCAGAGCGCCGCCGCCGAGGTGCCGAGCAGCCACGCGTTGTCCTGCCAATTGCGGAACATGACGAAGCCGGCCACGAAGATCAGCGAGCCTGCCCCCAGAAGTTGAAGCCCTGCGGTCTGTGGCCCTCCCAACGGAACGATGCGCTGCCGTTGCCACCAGTGCGCCAGGCCCAGCGCGCACGCGGCCAGCGGCCAGGGATGCCACCACGGCTGCGGCAGCGGCGTGCCGCGATAGTTCGCCAGCCAAGTCCCGAGCCCCACGAGCAGCAGGATTTGCCCGAGGATGGTCAGCTCCGGCAGCCGCAGAAAATAGATCGAGCCCGCGCACACCGCGGCGGCGAGCCCGAGCGCGGCGGGTTCCCACGGGAAATGCACCTCGTGCTCAATCACCAGCCACGTCATGAAAAGCGCCGGCGCGATGTAAATGTCCGCGCGCCAGGAAAGCTGCATCGCGCGCCATTCGCCGCGGCGCACTTTCAACCACCAGGCATCGGCCACCAGAAAAAGCGCGATGCCCCCGCCGATCACCAGCGTGTGCTCGGGCCGGCGGTTGATCGCCTCGAGCGCTTGTCCGAACGCCCAGAGGCCCGTGACCGCCCCCGCGAGCTCATAGATCCAGCCGTGCCGGCGGCCAGCGCGCGTGAGCAGCACGAGACTTTCCACCGCCAGCGTAAAGGCGAGCTGTTCGCCGGACAATTTTGCCGCGAGCCCGGTGGTGACGAGCGCGAGCCCTTGCAAAAGGTACGCGCCATCGAGCTCCCGCTCCTCGCGCCGCCAGCGCCACGCTGCCAGGGCCAGCCCGAGCAGCGCGACGCCGAGGCAGAGCGCGAACAGCCAGAACAGATCGGGGCGCGAGGCCATCATTCGCCGTGTGCCGAGCAGAAAAAGCGCGCCGTTATTGATCGAGAGGAACGCGACCCTCCCGGCCGGTGAGAAAGCGCTCGCCCGCGTGAAAAACACCGCCGCGGTAAACAGCACCCAATAAGCGCACAGAAACGTGAGCCCTTGCGCCCAACCCTCCTCGGCCCGCAGCCCGCGCGCGGAGATCTCCCGGTACCACGACCAGAATCCGTAGCTCAGGTACGTCCCCGCGAGGCTCGCCCACGATACCGCCACCCACTGGTGCCGAATCAGCAAAAACACCCCCGCCGCCGTGAGCAGCAGATTCGAGAAAAGCGTGAAGTTGCCGACCGGATTGATTGCCGAGGTGTAGTACGAAAGGATGATCGCCAGCAGCGCCGCCGGCTGAAACCGCCGCCGGTCCGCCCACCACAGAAACAGCGCCGCGAGCAGGAGCAGCAGGATGCCGCCCACCGCTGGGCTCTCGATCACGCGCAGCCGCGACACGAAATGCGCCGCATACGTGGCGTAGTAAACGGTGGCCGCGCCGCCCGCCAGCAGCACCTGCGCATACATCCGCAGCGATTCCTGGCGCGTGCGCAGCCAGGCGCCCGTCCCGAACAGCGCGCCGCCCGCGAGATAGATGATCGCCAGCTTTCCCCCCGGCCCGAGCGCAGTGATCCAATGGTGCCACGCATAATTGCCCAGGAAGACCAGGCCCGTGATCAGGATGACGATGCCGATGCGCGCCAACCAAACGGTGCCAAGCTCCAGCTCGATGCCTTCCCGCGCCGGCGCGGCTTTTGCGGACCGTGGCGGAACCGGCGCGCCAGGCAGCGGTGGCGGAGGTGGAGGAGGTGGAGGAGGCGGCGGCGGCGGCGGAATCGCCGGCGGCGGCGGCGACGTCAAAAATGCCGGCATTGAAGGGGAAGCCAGCGGGTGGCGGGCAAGCGGGAGCGGACCGGGATCGGCCACCGGTGGCGCCACCGGTGGCGCCACCGGCAGCGGCGGCGGAGCCGGGCTCGACACGGGCGGGTTCTCGACGCGCTCCGCAAAACCCGCCACGGCAGCATCGAGCTTCTCGAGCTCGGCGCGAATTCGTCGCTGCTCGGCTCGGAGTTCATGGAGCTCGCTGCGCTCTTCGGGAGTCATCGGCGAAATGGTTGTCTATCAACCCTCCCAAAAGCGCAACTCGCGACCGCGCCGCGTAGCCGTAGCGTCGTTGCGCAGGCTTCCCAGCCTGCCGTATCGCAGCGCTTCCAGCCTGCCTCTCACCCTGCTACTTAAGAAACGCGCGAAACAAGCTGCGCCCCTCCCCTACCCTACCGCCCCTTCTTCTGCGGGCGCCCCGCCGAAGCCCACGCATCATAAAGCTGCCACCCCTTCGCAAGCAGCTCGCGCGACGTCCCGAAACGGTCCGGCGCATTCAGCACCACCACATCCAGCCGCCGCGGCGTGATGAACACCTTTTCCCCCTCCTGCCGGCTCTCCGGCGCGCGCGCGGCCGAGATGATCAGGCAGGGGCCCGCGCGCCGTGTAGTGCCGGTCTTCACGCCATCGATCGAATCGATCCCCACGAGCTCATTCGTATTCCGAAGCAGGTACGCATGGGCGCCCGATTCGTTGTTGATGGTGATCTTCTTCTCTGGCTGGGAAACGTAAAAGCGGAATGCCGCGCGTCCCACCGCGTACTGCGAAAGCTTCACCAAATCTTCCGCGGTTGAATACGGCATCGAGCGCTCGCCCTCCTCCAAGCCGTGCGCATTGGTAAAGCGCGTGCGGCTCATCCCCAGCTTCCCGGCCAGCGCGTTCATCTGCGCCACGAAAGGCGCCGCCGGCTCTTCCCCCTCCCCCAGCGCGCGGCCCACAAACTCCGCCAGCGTCTGCGCCGCCGGATTATCCGACTGCATCAGCGCCGCGTATAGCAGATCGCGCAGCGTGCAGCGATCGCCCGCGCGAAATCCCACGCCCGCCGTATTCCCGAGCCTCTCCGCGACCGCGGAAATCGTCGCCTCGGTCCCGAGGTCCTGCCCCTTCGACTCCGCCCAATCGAGCACCACCATCGCGGTGGCGATCTTGGTGAGGCTGCCGATCTGCAGTTTTTTCTGTGCGTTGCGGCTCTCCAGCATATGCCCGCTCGCGTTATCGGAAATCGCGTAAGCCGCCGCGCCCTGCGCGCGCGCCGACGGCGTCGCGACGAAAGACCAAACCACCGCGAGCGCGACGAGGAGAAGACGAAGAATTGAAGGATTCATGCAAAAGGCGGGAGAAGCTAACGGCATTCGGCGATTTGAGAAGCGGGAATTCAGGATGTTTCACTGGCCAAGTAGCAGGCTTCCTCCGTGAGCGAACCGCCCGATTTCGCGCCTATCCGGCGAGATCGAGAAACAGGACCGTGGCCGCGCTGCTGCTCGTGAGCTCGAGGCGATTGATGCCTTCGGCGAGGCAGCGGGCCGGCACGAGCCAGGCACGGAGCTCTTCCGGTGTGCCGAGGAGTGCGGGAAAGGGCACCGGGAAGGGCTCGGAGACGTCAGTGGTCGCCGCGACTGCCTCGCCGTTGAATCTCGCGGTCCAGAGGGCGTCGCCGAGTGGATGGGCCGCCTGGATGCGCAGGCGTGCGTCGCGTTTCCACCCCTCCCGTGGAGGGGCGAGATCGAAGATGAACGGCGCGGGCTTTCCTGGCTCCAGCCGGCGCGGCATGGCCAGCGGTTTCGCGCCGGGCGCGCGCCAGCCGGGCGCGATGAACCAGTGCTGCGGCGATTGCGCGAGCGTCGGCGGATCACGCAGGGCCTTGAGCGCGTCGAACGGCGGCTCGCCGAAAACGCCGCGGCCCTCGCCCTGGCCGTGCTCGCGGTAGTAGGCGAAGTTGAACAGGCTGATCCCATCCGCACCGCGCGCGCAGGCGAGGTGCGCGGCCGTATGGAGCTGCTCGCGGGTCGCCCGCCGGAAGGGAAACACATCGTAGCCAGCCGCGACCTTCTCCCCCTTCCAGATGGTGTGGCAGAGCTCGAAGTAAAGAGCCGTGCCGGGCGCCCGGCGGCGGATGGCGGCGAGCTGATGCTGCTGCGTGGTGAAGTAGTGCGCCGAGGCGTTCACCATCTCGAGACCGGCGGCGGCCAGCGCAGGCAGATCGAGGCCGAGCAAGTCGAGCGCTTCGAGATAGCACGGCACGCGCGCGCAGAGCCAGCGGTGGCGGCCGGCGCGCGCGGTGCGGTCGAGCAGCGCGCGCACTTCGCGGACGAAGGCGGTTATGATCGCGCAACGCTGCTCGCGCGTGGTCTCCGCGGGCCGAAAAAAGCTGTAGTAGCGCAGAAAATCGAGCTCCAGGCCGTCGAGGTCGTAGTTCTCACACAGCTCCTGGAGGAGCGAGAATTTGTCGGCCCGCACGGCGGGGACGGCCCAATTCAAGGCCCGGTCGCGCCCGGAGTCGCCGGCGGGATCGATGCGATACTCGGGGTGCGCGCAGTAAAACTTCGTGAGCGCCATCGCGGCGCTCCCGGACATCTTGTCGCCCTTCTTCAGGTCCGCCGTCTCCTTGTGGTGCGCGTCATTGAGCCGAAAGGAAATGAACGGCGCCTGCCCGCGCAGGCGGCAGCGATCGATGAACGTCTGCACGAGGTCGCCGCCCCCGAGCACGAACTGCGTGTAGGGATCGAGCTTCAACCCGAAGGTTTCCTTGAGCCACGCCGCGTGTTCATCGAGCGGATACACCTTGCTCGGCCACAGCGGCACCGTGCAGAGCCCCGGCTGGAGCAGATGCGCGTCCACGCCGGTGCCCGCAACTTCATCCACGGTGGCTTCCAGCATCTCCTTGCGGAACGGCTCGCGCGCCCGATGAAACGGGCTGACGCAGGACAAAATGTTCGTGAGATCGTTGCTGTAGAGCAGACGGAACGGCGCCTTGACCCGGCCCGCTTCGGCACCGAATCCGCGCGAGGCGTCGGCCAGCAAAACTGAGCCGGCGGCGCCGCCGAGAAACTGTCTTCGAGTCATCCGCGTATTTCAGCGCCTACGGCGGCGGGGCCACAGTCACCACCGCCGAGTGGAAGCCCGCCGTGCCTGCGCCGATTTGGGCGGAGCCCCGGCCCGAGCGGACGTTGCGCAGCACCGCCCCGGAGAAGGTGCTGCCATCCTTGAGCGTTCCCGAAAACAGACCCTTGGCTGCATCGAACGTGAGCTTCGTCGGCCGATCCACGAGCGCGGAATCGAAGGTCACGACGTTCCGCGGCCCGAGGTTGAACGGAAACACCTGGGGGGTGCCATCGGTGACGGTAAGCTGGAGCGTCTGGGGCGGCACGCCGCCGAGCACCACCTGACCCACCGGCACGAGATAGTCGGAGACCATCGCTTGCAGCGTGCCCGCAAACGCGGCGGGTACATCGGTGGTAGCCGGCCGGCGCCACTGGAATGTTCCGCCGCCATCGCCCGCCGCCAGCGGCGCGAGGCCCGCGAGGCTGGCCACCGTCACCTCGCCGTGCAGCGCGCCAGTTCCTCCGTACAGCGCGACACCGAAGGGGAACACTGGGTTGGCGTTTGAGAAGAAGTTGGCGTCCGGCTTGCCCACCAGCATGCCGCCGGCGCTGAACTTCATGCCGTCGGAGAGCGTGCCTACCAGCGTCGCACGGCGCGAGGGGCTCACGCGGAGCGAGGCGCTCCCAGGCGTGGCGAGGCTGGCCGGCACGCCCGCGCCCGCTTCCAAGGTCAAGGTGTACGATGCTTGCGGGCCCTTCCCAAAAAGCGTCGGCGTCGCCAACGATTTGTCCGTGCTCGCGAGCACGGTGTCTCCCCGCTTCAAAACCACGGCCAGCGCCGGCTGATAGAAATTCTCTTCCACCGCGTCCTCCGCGATCAAGGTCAGCGTGAGGCCGCCCGGCAACTGGACCACCGTGGGGCCCGTGCGGTCGTTGGAGAAACGTTGCCCGATCGGGAACGGCTTTTTGAAGGAATAGCTCGCGGCCCCAAAAGTCAGCTTGCCGGTGGCCTGGCCCGTCCGGCCCACCTGCAGGCTCAAAAAGGCCGGGATCGATTCCCCCGGCGCCGGGGCGAGCGACGCCGCGAAGTTGTAGGTCGCATACTGCCCCGCGCCATTGGTCAGCCCCACGTAGTAGCTCGAGCCGAGGAACACCCCCGCCGGAACGCCACTCAGCTCGATCCGAAATTCGCCATAGTCTCCTTTCCGTGTACGCCTCAGGACCTGCACCGGAATCGTCGCCGTTCGCTCGCCAGCAGCGAAGGTGATGGTGCCCGGCGTATCCTTGTAATCTTTCCCGGCCACGGTGCCGTTCTGCGGCTTGAAAGTGTAATTCACCGTCAGCGCGTTCGCGGCCGAGCCGACCCGCTCCACCGGCACTTGCAGCACCGTTCCGCGCACCGCCGTCTGAAAAGCCGTCTCCCCAAACGTTGGGAAGATCACGCCGGACTCGGCACTGAAGGTGTACGCCATCGTCGGGGTGAGCGAATAGCTATTCGTCACGCCAGACATCTGAATGTAGAAGGGCACCCCCGCCTCGACGGCGTACCGGTATTGATTCGCCGTAAAATCGCTGGTGAGCGCCCGCCGAAACATCAGATCGTCCACCGCGTCGCCGTCGTAGGCATTGGTGAAAATCCGCCCGGTCTGGGAATTGCTATAGTTCGGCAGATCGAGCAGGAGAATGCCATCGGCTGCCGGCGTGTAGCGAAACCAAATGGTGCGGAAGCCGCCTTCGCCGACTTCCGCCGTCGCCACCGCCGTGGGCGCGGTTTCCGAGCCGGAGCCGGCGAGCGGCGTGGCATTGGCGAAGTTGTCGTTCGCGGGCGCGTTGTCGTCATCTTCGATCAGAAACTCCAGCTTCGTGTCCAGGATCGCCGCCCCGCCGGTCGCGTTGGAAAGGGTGATGTCCGGGAAAGAGGGGGACTGTTTCGTCGTGTCATTGGCCAGCGTGAGCGTAAAGGTCTGCCGCGTGACGCCGGGCCCGAAGGTCAGCGTTCCCGTGAACGGCCCGCCCAAGCGTGTGACCTGTTCCACGCTGTAATTCACTTGCACAGTCCCTTCGGTGCCGCCCAGCCGCCCAACGGTGAACAGCAATGTGCTGTCCTGCCCCTCCATGAACGTAAACGTCCGCTGTCCGCGTGACGGCGGGGGATCGACGAACCGGAAGAGACCGGCCGTGCTGAAAAGCACGCTCAGCCGAAATGACGTTCGCGTATAGAACGTGCTCTTCGGGTGGTCCACGCGGATGTAGCACTTCTGCCCGGCTCGCACGCGGGTAGACTGGAAAAACTGGAGGAAAAAAGAGTTGGCCGGCAGGTACTCGAGCAGCAGCGGCTTGAGCCTTGGCAGAGCCGTGCCGCTCCAGACGGTGATAGTTGGAAATGACGAGTTCCCCAGCGTCAAACCATTCGCCACCACCAGTATGCCGTCCGCCGGCGCGGTGTAGGTGTACCAGACCGTCTGCTTCGCAGAGAACTTGGTAAGGCCCGGCTCACCCCGCTCCGCGGTGGCATCGGTATTATCCACCAGGACGTCCGTCGCGCCCGTCGGCGGAATCACCGTCGCGTTCGCGAAGCGGTCATTTGCCGGGGGCGCGGCGAGCGCAAGCTGGCCGCAGAGCTGAAGCGAGATCACCAAGGGGAGGAAGCGCCACATACGGCACTCCGCCTACCCGATAAACTTTCAGTAATCAAGTCTCGCCGCGTCTCGAAGGGCCGCCCCGCTACTCCGCCGGAGCGGGCGGATCCGAGGCGGCGGCGGCGGAAGGATTGGCTTTCTCCGCTGCTTTGCGCTGCTGCTTTTCCTTCTTTTTCGCCATCTTCTCCATATCCCGCTTCCGCTTCTCGAATTGATAATTTGGTTTTGGCAAGGTGTTCCTCTGGTTGTCCGGTTGGAATGTTGAGGAAAAACTAGCGGGACTTTTTCCGGGAAGCGAGGAGAGTTTTGGCTGCGGAAAAGGCGTTGCGTTTTGCCACCGTCATGGCCTCGACTGGGCGACCACAGGCTGAATGTAACAGGCGCTGAAGCGGATGTCCGTGTTGCGCTTGCCCTCGAAGCGGGCGCGGAGGCGGACCCGCGCGGGGAGGGCGCGGACCTCTTTTTTCCCCTGCCAGGCAATGAGGGTCTGGAACCCGCTTTCGCGCACCATCGCCGCGTCGGCTCCGGAGTACCCGGGGAGCGGCTGCTCGTGCTCACTGAGCAGCTCGATCTTCAGTGCGGCGTCGGGACCGAGGCCGTCGGCATTCAGGTAGAAACGATGCGCGGCCCTGGCTTCCAGCGGGATCGCCGCGGTGATGAATTCGCTCGTGATGACCGGCAGTTGATAGTTGCCAGGCCCCTTGCCCGCTTCCTCAACGACCAGGTCGCCGAAACGATCGCGCGGGAGCGTGGCGATGCCGACGCCACCGCGGGGAGGCGAATTCCTCCAGTGCCGAGGGTCCCAGGCGCCGTAGTAGATGAAGGTTTGGTCGCCCACATTTTCAAAGCCCTGTCCTTGCAGAAGTCCGCCTTGATCCCAGGCCCCTTCATCGCCGCGCGGCAGGAACGTCCACTCATGGGCGGGCTCACGGAAGTTGAGCCCGTCATTGCTGAGCACGAACCCGAGATCGATGGAGACGTCTTTCCATTCCTTCGCGCCGTGCCAGAGGCCGTAGACGCCCAGCAGCACATTGCGGCGATTCCACACGCTGATGCCCTCGTGGCTCTGCTCGCCCTCGAGACTGCGCCCGGGCCCAAGCAGCGTGTTCTGCGGCAGGCGCACGAAGCCCACGGCGCTGGTCTGCGACCAGTTTACAAAATCGGGCGAACGATACGTCCGCGCAATGCGCCCGTGGTACGGCCGCGTGGCGTTCATCGCATTCTGCCCGGAGACGTAATACATGCCCGCCCACTTATATAAGCCGCCACAGGGCTCGAAATGCACGGCGGGCAGCACCAGATCCTCCTTCCGCAACTCCGCCTTCTGCGGCGTCGCCTTGGTCAACATTTTCCAGCGCAGTCCGTCCGCGCTGGCAAACGGCGCCAGGGTTCCGAGGCGGCTCTGGTGGCGGAAGTAAACGTGAGTGGAGATCTTGTACCGGCGCTCAGGATTCGGATCGTCCGGGTCCGCCAGCACCTTCAGATTGACGAAGCCGAGCGGAGCGGGATCGGTGAAGATGAGATTGTTGTTTTTGTTTCCGCCGTACTCGACCAGGCCGAGGCTGGGCTTGACCCACTTCACACCGTCGTCGCTTTCCGCATAGGCCGCACGCCACCGGGCGCTCGCCAACTTGTTTTCAAGATCGTCGTCGAAGGCGACATACCACATGCGGAACTTGCCCCCTTCGTGAATGACCGACCCATAGAACTGCACGCCCATGGCGTCCGGCGTGCCCGGCTGCCCGCGTGGCACCACGGGGTTCGCGGGATGCTTGGCCGGCGCGCGCATTTCGAGCCGGAGATTTTGCGAGTGAGGGATCGAGACTTGATCGAAGGCGAACAAAGTCGTGGCCGCCGTTTCGTCGAAGAGCTCAGCCGCGGAGGCGGCGACGGACAGCAGGAGGCAGACGGCAATGCTGCGCCAGGGATGGTTGGCATTCATACCTTACTGCGGCTCCCCGGCATTCAACGCGTACAGCCGATTTTGCGCGGGCAGGCTGACCACGCGCTCATAGTGGCGAACCCGCGCCACTTCGCGCTCCCCTTCCTTGAGCGGGGTGATGTCTTCGATCACAAAATCGGCGAAGTGCGGCGCGTTGAAGGCGACGAAGGCCAGGGAGAGGGATTCGGCAAAGCTGGAGAAGCGCCGGCTCAGATCGGGGAACGCAATGGGGCCCGTATCCACTTGGTAGAGGTTGCGCTCGTCGTGGATGTTCAGCGTTTTGACGGGAAATTCGATAATCGCACGCAGCCCCGTGGTTGAATCGGCGAACTCCGTCTGGGCCACGACGGGATGGCCTTCGTGCGAAGCGCGGCGAATCGCGTCGTTGTCCGCGAGCAACTGCACAGAGGCGGGCACTCGCACCTGGTAGCGCGGGCCGTCCCACATCTGCGCCGTCTTCTTGAGGGTGCGATAGTCGGGATTAAGCCAGGCTTTCCGCCGGAAGATCACGCCATCCTCGGGGCCAAAGATCGGCAGGAAGTCGTAGTTGTCGCCGCGGAAGAGTTCCTTCTCCGCAAAGGTGCTTTCGGCCTTGCAGGAGGCGCACTGGTAAAAGTCTTCGTGCAGGCCGGAGCGCTCGTCGACGATGCGCGTGCGCGACTCGATCCAAAAGCGCACCTGATTTGCCGGCGCCTGGCCCACCAGGAAGGAGCGGCCGTAATCGATGACTTGGAGAGAAGGCGTTCCGGCCAGCGCGGCCGCGGGAAAAAGCGCTCCGGCCGAACCAAGCGCGCCCAGTTGCAAGAAGGTGCGGCGGGAGACGGTCCTGATGGCCGGATGAGCGGGGGGAGTTTTCATGTGCCGCGGGCAACCATTCCTCAAAACGTTTGGATGAGAAGTCTCGAGATGCCACGCCCGCGTACGGGCCGCCCACTGCTGATGGAAAATAGAAATGCCAGAAGGTGCTCGATCGAGATTGGGTTAATGCTCGCCGTCTGCTACTCCCATTTCAATGACGCGCCATCCTCCCGCGGCACAGGAAAGCTATGATCGGGTGCTTTATCCCGGAGAACCGTTTGCGCAGACCCATCCCGACCGGCTGGCCACGATCGCCACGCTTTTTGGCATGCATCCCGCGCCGGTGGAGCGTTGCCGAGTGCTCGAGATCGGCTGCACCGATGGTGGGAATCTGATTCCGATCGCTTATGGGCTGCCGGGCGCCGAGTGCGTGGGTATCGATGTGAGCAAGCGCTCAATTTCGGCGGGGCAAGCCTGCATCGAGGAGCTCGAATTGAAAAATATTTCCCTCCGGGAGCTCGACCTTCTCGATCTTCCGAAGGACTTCGGCGTCTTCGACTACATCATCGCGCACGGGATCTTTTCCTGGGTGCCGCTGGCGGTCCGCCAAAAAATCCTGGCGGTCTGCCGGGCGCACCTCGCCCCGCACGGAGTGGCTTACATCAGCTACAACACATACCCCGGCGCGCACTTCCGCGAACTGGTCCGGGGCATGATGCTCTACCATACCAGCGACATTCGCGACCCCGGCGAGAAGCGGCGACAGGCCACGGCCTTATTGCGCTTCGTTGCCGAGTCTCAGCCGGACGAGGGCCTCTTTGGCAAAGTGCTCGGCGCAGAGCTTCAAAAGATCGAAGAACGCGGCGACGCCGCCGTTTACCACGATGATCTGGCCGACGTGCGGTCGGCCTTTTATTTCCATGAATTTGTCGCCCAGGCCGCCGACCATGGGCTGCAATATCTTGCCGAAGCTTCTCTTCCGGACATGCAGGCCGGGGCCTTCCCCCCGCCGGCGCTCGAGATGCTGAACGGCCTGGCGAGCGACCGCGTGAGGCGGGAGCAATATCTCGACTTCCTCACCTGCCGGCGCTTCCGGCAGACGCTGCTCTGTCACGGCGAGGCCGCGCTCGACGGCCCTCGCCCAGAGGCCGTCCGCGGCTTTCGCATTGCGTCCGCCGCCAAGCCCTGCTCGGCCAACCCACAACTCGCTCTCTCGATCCCAGAGGAGTTCGAGGCTCCAGGCAACGCTCGGTTGAAAACCGCCGACAGCCTCGCCAAAGCAATCGTGCTGCATCTTGGCGGAATCTGGCCGCAGTCCATTCCCTTCCCGGATCTGCTCGCCGCCGGACGTGCCCGGCTCGGCCTGCCCGCCGACCCCGGTGCCGATGAGGAGACAGCTTCGGAGTATGCCGAAGCACTCCTGGGCATGGCCATGGCCGGCGTCGTGGAATTGCACCTCCACGCCCCGCACATGGCAATCGAGCCCAGCGCGCAACCGACGATCAGCCCTTTGGTTCGCTGGCGCCTGATGCAGAAAGCGGGCACGGCGACCAATCTCCTGCACCGGCCAGTGAGAGTCGAAGATCCGATCGTTCGGGAGTTAATGCTGCTCCTCGATGGCACCCGCGACCGCCGGGCCTTGGCCCACGACCTGGCGGAGTTTTGCAGGCGGATGCCCACCTCGCCGCAGGCCGGCGCCACTAACCTCACCGATCCCGCGCAGTTGCGAAAAACGATCGCGGCCAGCCTCGATCAGAAACTCGCCCAGCTTGCTCGCATGGCGGTGCTGGTCGCGTGAGCTGGAGAGAACATTTTACCTTTTCCGGTTCAGAATGTGCAACATCTCCTCCCCTTCCCCATGAAGCTCCTGCGGCTCCTTTTTCTCGTCCTCCTCTCCTCCCCCCTCCTCGCCGCCGAACCCACGCGACCCAATGTCCTCTGGTTCATCGTCGATGACATGTCGGCGAACTTCTCGTGCTACGGCGAGAAGGCCATCGAGACGCCGCATGTGGATCGACTGGCGCGCGAAGGCACGAAATTCACCCACGCCTTCGTCACCGCGCCTGTGTGTTCGCCGTGCCGGTCGGCGCTCATCACCGGCATGTATCAGACGAGCATCGGCGCGCAACACCATCGCAGCGGGCGCGGGGTGGAAAAGATTCACCTGCCCGATGGCGTCACGCCGATTCCCGCGCTGTTTCAGAAAGCTGGCTATTATACCTGCATCGGCGCCGGCTTGCCCGACGCCCCGCGCGGGAAGAAGGGCAAGGGCGGCGGCCTCGGCAAGACGGACTACAATTTCGAGTGGGACGCGAAAATCTATGACGGCCCCGACTGGGCCGGTCGCCAGGCTGGCGCAGCCGTTCTTCATGCAGGTGCAACTTGTCGGGCGGCAAACTGCGCGGCGGCAGCGATGCGAGCGCGCAAAAGCTTTCCGAGCGCGCCCGGCAGGAATTCGGCGCCGCGGTCTCGCCGGAGGACGTGACGCTGCCGCCCTACTATCCGCGCGATCCGGTGCTGCTGCGCGATTGGGCGGCGTATCTCGATGCCGTGCGCTTCACGGACCGGCATGTCGGCCAGGTGCTCGCGCGGCTCGAAAAGGAAGGACTGCTCGAGCAGACGCTCATCGTCTTCATGACCGATCACGGCATCAGTCACGCCCGCGGCAAGCAATTCCTCTACAACGAAGGCACGCACGTCCCGCTGGTCGTGCGCGGGCCGGGCATCGCCAAAGCGGCCGTGCGCGAAGACCTCGTCCAGCAGATCGACCTCGCCGCCCTCTCGCTCGCTGCCGCCGGCATCCCGATCCCGCCGGCCATGCAAGGCCGCGATCTCTTCTCCAAAGACTATGCCAAGCGCGACGCCGTCTTCGCCGCGCGCGACCGCTGCGATGAAACCGTCGAGCGCATCCGCAGCGTGCGCACCGATCGCTTCCTCTACATCCGCAACTTTCATCCGCAGCGCCCGCACCTTCAGCCCAATGCCTACAAGGACGGCAAATCCATCGTCCAAACCCTGCGCTCGCTGCACGAAACCGGAAAGCTCGACGCGCTCTCCGAAAACCTGCTCTTCAGCCCGACGCGCCCCGCCGAAGAACTCTACGAGTGGACCACCGACCGCTGGCAGCAAAAGAACCTCGCCGGCGACAACGCGCACCGCGATACCCTCGCCACCCTGCGCGCCCGCCTCGACCGCTGGATCGCCGACACGAAGGATCGTGGCCCGGAGTCCGAGAAAATGTACGACAGCGACATGGCTGAATATCTCGGCCGCGGCAATCCGGAGGTGGAAAAGAACATCTCCCTCATGAAGAAGTGGGCCGCCGAAGGGAAATGAATCGCCCCCTCATGAAAACGGCCCTCGCCCTCTTTCTCAGCCTGCTGGTCACCGCGCACGGCCGGGAAAAGCTCGAGCAGTACGCGCCGATGCATCGCCTCACCATGGAGGAGTATGAGGGCACCTTGCGCTTTTGGAAGCGGCAGCATCCGCAATGGGTCACGCTGCAATCGCGCGGGCTCAGCGGGCGCAACATGCCGGTGTATCTGCTCAAGATCACCGACGGCTCGGTGCCGGACGCGGACAAGCAGGTGTGCCTCATCACCACGCTGCACTGCGGGCCGGAGCGAACGGGCGCGACGGGGGCGCTGGCGTTTGCCGAGTGGCTGCTGAGCGATGATCCGCTGGCCGCCGAGACTCGCCGCCGGCAGATCGCGCTTGTGATGCCCGTGGTCAATCCCCTCGCGATGTTCTTCACGGATCGCTTCCGCAATGAACACGGCGTGGATCCCTACACGGGAGCCGGCGTCGGAGGCAAAGTCTGGGACGTGAAAACGCTCTCGCTGCTCCGGCCGGAGCTCGCCCCCGAGCTCTCGGCGGTGCTTTCGGTCATGGACGAATATCAGCCTGAAGTGCACGCCGATCTGCACGGGACCGGTCTGCAGGAGTATGGGCCGGGGCAACTCGGCGCCCGGCGGATGTATCACGGCCAAATCATGACCGAGATCACCGGCGGCGCTTATTCCAACTACGCGCTGCGTCCGTGGGACTGGCGGGTGACGGAGGCAATGATCGCCGCGGGGCGCGAGGCGGGCTTCCCTTCGGATCGCTTTGAAGCCGATGCGCAGCGCACGTTTTGGGGGCCGGAACTCGCTCCGCTGGGAAGGAAACTCTGGCACGGCATGCCGCTCTTCTACTCCGCGCACTACGGTTACGCGAAGTACCACACGATGATCCTCACCCAGGAGGTGGCGTGGGAGCAGAGCCTTGTGGCGCGCATGAAGGGGCTCATGCGCATCGGCAACGGGACGTGGGGCGACGAACGCGTGCCAGGCTATCCCGTGAACCGTCTGAAGCACTTTGTCGGGCATTTCGTCACGGCGCAGGGAAACACCGCCGCCGAACGCCGGCGCAGCCGCGTGGAGCTTTGGTCGAAGCAAAGCGAGTTCGCCCTCGGCTTCCTCTATCCGCAGACCGATGGCCGCGAGAGCCTGGTCTGCGCGACCACCGGCGCGGCGAAGAAAGCCGTCGCCGCAGATGATCTCCCATCGCTGCGAAAAAATCTGCGCGCGCTCTTCGGCGAGCAGGCGAAGAACCTCGAGCGTTTCCTGGCCAGCGGCCCCGAGATCAAGCTCGCGATGGAGCTCGCGAAGCCGCAACTCCTCGCTGCGCAGGGTTCTGCCGAGGCGAGGATCGAGCACGGCATCGGCTTCCGCCTTCGCCTGCCTTATCGGAAGCCGGCGCAGCTCGAGGTGCAACTGAACGGCGAGCCTTTGCAGCCGAGCGCGACCGATGGCTACGAGAGTTGGTTTGCCGATGGCTTCACCCAGGTGCAAGTGAATGTGCCGCCGCCCAAGGCCAAGGGCGCCGGCCTCTTCTTTGTCACCTGCAGCTACGTGCCGGATGAAGCGCGCCCCACGGGCTGGATGCCGCCTGCCGAAGTGCAGGCTCAGTGCGCCACCGGGAAGGCCGATGCCACGCCCGCAACGCTCACCGATGTCTCGTATGGCGATCACTTCCGCCAGACGATGGACCTGTGGCAGGCACGCGCGGACAAGCCCGCTCCGCTCGTCGTCTACTTCCACGGCGGCGGCTGGGCGGCGCACGACAAGACGGACATCCACCAGCACCTCGACGTGCGCGCCTTCCTCGAGGCCGGGCTTTCCGTGGCGTCGGTGAATTACCGTCTGCTGCAGGATGCCAACGCCGCGCAGGTCGCGCCGCCGGTGCAGTGGCCGCTCGGCGACGCCGCGCGCGCCGTGCAATTCCTGCGCGCGAAGGCCGCCGAGTGGCGTCTCGACCCGGCGCGCTTCGCGGCCACCGGCGTCAGCGCCGGCGGCGCCACCTCGCTCTGGCTGGCCATGCGCGACGATCTGGCGGAATGCGCCAGCGCCGATCCCGTGTCCCGCGAATCCACCCGCCTGCGCGCCGTCGCCGTGAAGTCCCCCGTCGTCTCGCTCGACCCGCGCCAACTGCGCGAATGGATTCCCAATTCCGTCTTCGGCGCCCACGCCTTCGGTTTCGCCGAACTGTCCCGCGCCGCCGCCTTCGCGCCCTTCCTCGCCGCCCGCGAATCGCTCCTGCCGCACATCGAGCGCTACTCCCCCATCGCCCACGCGAGCAGCGATGACCCACCCGTCTTCATGGAGTTCCCAAACCAGGATAAGCCGCCCGTTCCCGGCGAAGCCCAGACCGATCCCAGCCACTCCGCCGTCTCGGGCTTGATGCTGGAGCGCAAACTGCAAACGCTCGGCGTGAAGGTGGAGCTACGGTATCGAGGCGATGGAAAAACGGGCCACGCCAACGCGCAGGAGTTCCTGATGGAAATGCTGAAAGGGAAGTGATCCCGCCATGATCCGCATCCTCCTTTTCCTCGTCCTGCTCAGCGTCTCGGCCAAAGCCGCCGGCGAAAAGCCGCTGAACATCCTCGTGCTCCTGGCCGACGACTGGCGTCACGACACGCTCGGTTGCGCGGGCAACCCTGTGGTGAAAACGCCGCACCTAGACCAACTCGCGCGCGAGGGTTTCCGCTTCACGCGCAACTGCGTCACGACGTCAATTTGCGGCGTGAGCCGGGCCTCGCTCTTCACCGGGCAATGGATGTCGCGCCATGGCAATCCGGCCATGCAAGCGTTCAAGACGCCGTGGGCCGAAACGTATCCGGGGGCGTTGCGCGCGAACGGCTATTTTGTCGGGCACGTTGGCAAATGGCACAATGGCAAGTTCCCCGCGGAGAACTTCGACTTCGGCCGCTCCTACTCGCGCACGCACTGGCACAAGCAGCCCGACGGCACGGAAATTCACGTGACGCAAAAAAACGAAAACGACGCGCTCGATTTCCTGCGCCAGCGCCCCGCGGACAAGCCGTTCTGCCTCACGCTCGCCTTCTTCGCCACGCACGCCGAAGACCCAAACCCGAAGCAATACCTGCCGCAGCCCGCGAGCATGTCGCTGTATAAGGACGCGACTATTCCCGTGCCGAAGACCGCCACGGACGAGGCGTTCCGCAAGCTGCCTCCCTTCCTCGGCAACGAGAAAAACGAGAGCCGCGTGCGCTTCCATTGGCGCTTCGATACGCCGGAAAAATACCAGGAGATGATGAAAAACTACTACCGCCTCGCCAGCGAAGTGGACGCCACCTGCGGGCGTGTGCTCGCCGAGTTGAACAAGCAGGGCCTGCTCGACCACACCCTCGTCATCTTCACGACGGACAACGGCTACTTCCATGGCGAGCACGGCCTTGCCGACAAATGGTATCCGCATCAGGAAAGCATCCGCGTGCCGCTCATCGTGCGCGATCCGCGCCTGGCTGCGCCCAGGCGCGGCGGCACGAACGACGACTTCACCCTCAACGTGGACCTCGCGCCCACCATCCTCGCCGCCACCGGCCTCAAGGCGCCGGCCACGATGCAGGGCCGCGACCTCGCCCCGCTCTACCTCGCGGCCGAAAAGCCCGCGTGGCGCACCGAATTCTTCTACGAGCACGCCACCTACAAGAGCGCCGATTTCATCCCCGCCTCCGAGGCCCTCGTGCGCAAGGACTGGAAGTACTTCTACTGGCCGGACTTCGACCACGAGCAACTCTTCCACCTCGCCGCCGATCCATTCGAGGAAAACGACCTCGCCCGCGACCCCGCGCAAGCCAGGCACCTTGCCGAGATGCGCGCCCGATTCGCCGAGCTCAAAGCCGCCTCCAAATGACCTTCGCCGGCGTCTACGGTTGCCTACCACCGAGCCGGTGCCGCCACCACGCGAGCGCATGAAATTCCTCACCTCCCAGCTCTCCGCCTTCGTGCGCAAGACGGGCCGCCGCAATGTTCGGCTGCTCCTGCGTTTCATGGCGGTGCTCGCCGTGATGGTGGTGGTTTACAGCGTCCTCTTTCACATCCTCATGGCCGTGGAAGGCCAGCAGCACACCTGGCTCACGGGCTTCTACTGGACGCTGACGGTGATGAGCACCCTCGGCTTCGGCGACATCACGTTCACCAGTGACGTGGGCCGCGCCTTTTCCATCCTCGTGCTCATCTCCGGGATGGTCTTTCTGCTCATCCTGCTGCCCTTCACCTTCATCGAATTCTTCTACGCTCCGTGGATGCAGGCGCAGGCGGAGGCCCGCGCTCCACGCCAGCTTCCGGAAGGGACGCGGGGCCACGTCATCCTCACGGCTTATGATTCCGTCACCGCTTCGCTCATGCGGAAGCTTGAAGACTACGGCTACCCCTACGTGCTCGTGGTCGGCGAGCTGCAGGAAGCGCTCCGCCTGCATGATATGGGCGTCCGCGTGCTCTTCGGCGAAGTCGATCAGCCGGAAACCTACTGCCTGGCGCGGGCAGAAAGTGCGGCCATGGTCGCCGCCACCGGGAACGATTTCGTCAATACGAACATCGCCTACACCATCCGCGAGCTCACCGATAAGGTGCCGATCGTCGCCACCGCGAACGCCGAGGATTCCGTGGATATTCTCAAGCTCGCCGGCAGCTCGCACGTTTTGCAACTCGCGGAAATGATGGGCAGCGCGCTCGCCCGGCGCATCAGCGGCGCGGATGCCACGGCGCACGTGATCGGCGAGTTCGGCGAGGTGCTGATCGCCGAGGCGACGGCCGCCGGGACACCGCTGGAAGGCAAGACCCTCGCGGAGAGCCGGCTGCGCGAGCTCGCTGGCGTCAGCGTCATTGGTCTCTGGAAGCGCGGGCACTTCGAGGTGGCCAAGGCCGGGACGAAAGTCGACGCGCATTCGGTCCTCCTCCTCGCCGCCTCCGAGAAACAGCTTCGCCGCTACAACGAGCTTTTTTGCATCTATCACGTCAGCGCGGCCCCCGTCCTCATCATCGGCGGTGGGCGCGTGGGGCGGGCGACCGCTCGCGCCCTCGCCGAGCGGGAAATCGATTACCGCATCATCGAGGCGCGCCCGGAGCGGATCGTCGCGGATGGAAAATACGTCGAGGGCAACGCCGCCGACCTGGAGACGCTCGAACGCGCCGGGCTGCGCGAATGCCCCGCCATCGTCATCACCGCGCACGACGACGATCAAAACATCTATCTCACCATTTACTGCCGCCGGCTGCGCCCGGACGTGCAAATCATCAGCCGCGCCGTGCGGGAACGAAACGTCTCGACGCTCCATCGCGCGGGCGCCGATTTCGTCCTCTCCTACGCCTGGATGGGCGCGACCGCGATCTTCAATTTCCTCAAGCGCGCCGACGTCTTGATGGTGGCCGAAGGCTTGCAGATTTTCGAGACGGAGGTTCCCCTGCCGCTTGTCGGAAAGACGCTGGCGGAAGCAGCATCCCGCGCGAGACCGGCTGCAGCGTCGTGGCTCTGCGAACCGCCACCGGGCTCCAAATCAACCCACCAGCCTCGGAGGCCATGCAACAAGGCCAGCGCATTATCCTCATTTGCACTCCTGAAACGGAGCAGCGTTTCCTAACTCGATATGGGCGCGGAGGGAGGCGCGTTGGAGAATGAGCCGCATCACTTTGAATTCCAAACTGTCCCGCAAATGGGCCCTTCTGCTAGCCTTCACCAGCCTCTGCGGCGCCACCTTGGGGCAGGCGCCCCGCCACTTGTTTCTCGATCCGGCCTGCCTGCAAAAAACGGAAAACGCTGAGTTGCGGATCAACCCCGCGCAGCCGCGCGAGATCGTCATTCGCGCCGATCAACCATGGGAGAAACTGATGATCGGCTTCTTCCTCACCGTCCGCGAGGAGGAGGGAAAACTGCGAATGTGGTATATCTGCCGGGACTCGGAGAATCAGCCGAATCTCGCGTACGCGGAATCGACGGACGGCGTGACTTGGGTAAAGCCAAAGCTGGGCGTGGCTGACTACCACGGATCCACCGACAATAATCTGGTGGGCATTCCGGGCGTGGAAGGAGTCGTCTTCCATGATCCAAAGGCCCGCACGCCTGCGGAGGAATATGTCTATCTCACGCGTCTCAAAAAGTCGTCGATCTTTCGCTATTTCTCGCCGGATGGCCTGCGCTGGCAGCGCGACCCGCAGCCTTTCCTGGGCATTTCCAGCGACACGCAGAACGTCACCTTTTGGGATGAAAACCTCGGCTGCTATGTGCTCTATCTGCGCGGCCATGCGTCGAAACCCGGTCTGCCGGGCGCGTGGCGCACGGTCATCCGCGCGACGGCCGGCGACCTTACCAAGCCGCTGCCGCTCGACCTTCCGGAAGACCGCACGGCGCGCGCGGAGGCGCTTCGGCACGGCGCTGGTTTTCCGACGGTCCTGCAGGCCGATGCAGCCGATCCCGCGGAGAGCGATGTTTATAACATTTCAGCGCAGCCCTACCCGCTTGATCGCCGGTGGTACGTGGGATTTCCCTCCTTCTTCCAGCGCCAAGTCAATCCGGCCAACCCGGCGGCAACCAACTACGGGCGGGTCGAGGTGCAATTCGCCGGCAGCCGGGACGGCATCTGCTGGGAGCGCTACGATCGCCGGTCCTATGCGACTCCGGGCCTGGCCGGCTCGGAAACCGCCCATGTGGTTTTCATGGGCACGGGCATGGTCGTGCGCGGCGATGAGATCTGGCAATACGGCACCGGCTTCCATTCGCATCATGGCGACGTCGAGGCGCGCATGGCCAAGACCGATGGGGTCATCCAGCGCTACGTGCAGCGCGTCGACGGTTTCGTTTCCCTGGACTTTGCCAACCCCGGCGGCCGCGCGGTGACGGCGCCGGTGAAAGTGGAGGGACCGTCCTTGCTGCTCAACATCGACACCGGCGCCTTGGGCCACCTCCTTCTTGGTTTGCTCGATAGCCATGGGCGGCCGCTCCCCGGTTTCACGGCCGAACAGTGCGGCGTATTGAGAACGAACTCCACGCGAGCAGTGGCTTCGTGGAAAGGAAGCCATGACCTCTCGTCTCTGCGCGGACAAGAGGTGCAGGTCGTCTTCTCCGGATCGCGAACCAAACTCTACAGCTTCTATTTCGACTCCGCGACGACCGAGACGCCGTAACATCGGCTAAATGACGAGGGTGCCAGTGGCTGCTTTGCTTGACGTGAGTTGGTGAACAAAAGTAAACGACGTCAATGTCTTATTCCTTCACCGTTGCCGGCGGCGAGACTGAAGATCTGGACGCTCTTGCTAATCAACTGCGCGCGCAAATCCCTGACCCGTCAACCGGTGAGCCGCAGTCGGCAAAACAACAACTTGGACAGCAGGCCGGCGTGGTGGAATTCCTGGAAGTAGTTCGCGGTCACGAGGATCCACACACGCATCCCAGTGATTTGATCGTTTCCGTTCTCGAAGGCGGAGGGTATTTCCAGCTTTTGCATGGAAACGTCGAGGCCCCGGCGGGAAGCACCGTTGTCATCCCGCAAGGCATGTGTCACGCCTACTTCAATACCGCGGAGTCTGACTCTGTGCTCCTCGCGACATTCTCTCCAGCCAATCCGGGCAAGGGTCCGTGCGGTGAGTTGTAACGCGAGTGGAACTCGCGCCGCCAGCGTGCATCCGCTTGGCGCTCTTTAACCGGCCTTACCTGAGTCGGCGCCTTTTGAACGGGCACCCCGCTTTGGGAGATCTGCGAGCGGAACGACCGTATCTTGCGCCCGGAAAATCTGCCAACCACAACATATTGTGCTTGCTCGGGCTTTTTTGTGCGGCCACCTTGTGCGGCATCCCTCCACCGCCTCTACACGATGTATCTCAAATCGCTCGAACTCTTCGGCTTCAAGTCCTTCGCCCCGAAGACCGTCCTGAACTTCCACCGCGGCGTGACCTGCGTGGTCGGCCCGAACGGGTGCGGCAAATCGAACGTGCTCGACGCCATCCGCTGGGTGCTCGGCGAGCAGTCGGCCAAGGCGCTGCGGGGCGGCGAAATGGCGCGACGTCATTTTCTCCGGCACCGATTCGCGCGCCGGCGCTGGGCATGGCGGAGGTGTCGATGACCTTCGCCGAGTGCGAGGAGGCGCTCGGGCTGGACTGGCATGAGGTCACGATCACCCGCCGCGTCTTCCGCGACGGCGGCTCGGAATATTTGCTCAACAAGACGCCCTGCCGGCTGAAGGACATCCACCAGCTGTTCATGGATACGGGCATCGGCCGCTCCGCCTATTCGATCATGGAGCAGGGCAAGATCGACGTGATCCTTTCGTCGCGGCCCGGAGGATCGGCGCGCGATTTTCGAGGAAGCGGCGGGCATCACCAAATACAAGTCCCAGAAGAAAGAGGCGCTGCGGAAGCTGGAGGCGACCGAGGCGAACCTGCTGCGGCTCGCGGACATCATCAAGGAAGTGAAGCGGCAGATCGGCTCGCTCCAGCGGCAGGCGGGCAAGGCGCGGCGCTACCAGGCGCTGGTCGCCGATCTGAAGATGCTCGAGACGCACCCGGCGAAGCGGCAGTTGGACGCGCTCGAAGAGCAGCGCGCTGCGGCGGCGCGACGAGCTCGCCGCGACTCAGCGAGCGGCAGGCCGAATGCCGAGGCAGGAGATCGAGCGCCAGGAAGGCGAAGTGGCCGTCGCAGCGCGCGGCGCTGGAGGAAATGGAGCAGCAGCTCGAAGCCGCCCGCCGCAGGCGGTGAACGACCTGCGCACGCGCATCTCGAACCACGAGAGCCGCATCGTTTTCAACGACGGAGCGCGCCGAGGAATTCGGCGGCTTGGTCGAGCGCTACCGCGGCGACGTCGCCGGCGCGGAGGAGAAGTTCCGCATCGCCGAGACGCAGCTCCACGACACCGATCGCCGAGCTCGAGCAGATCACCACGCTGCTCGCCGGCGAGCTGCGCCGTCATGGAGGAAAAGCAGGCCGCGCACCGCCGCGCTCACCGGACAGCGCCAGGAAGCCGAACGGGCGCTCTCCGGCCATCGCCGGCGAATTCGCAGCGGCTCGAGAGCACGCGTCAGCGGCTCTGCGCGGGCAGATCTCCAGCGTCGGCCAGCAGCGCGAAGGCGCCGAGGCGCGGCTCGCGATTCTCTCCGGCGACCTCGATCAGCTCGACGTTCGCCTTCGACCGCACTCACCGACCGACAGTCGCGACACGCAGGCCGAGCTCGCAGCGCAGCGAGCGCCGAGCTCGAAGAGCGCACGCGCCGCGCGTCGCCGCCGCCGAACAGCGAGCTGCGCGAGGCGCAGAGCGGCCTCGCCGCGCTCGACCAGCGAACTGCGCGACGCCCAGCGCGCGCTCGCGGAAAAGGAGTCGAAGCTCGAAGTGCTGCGCGCGCTCATCGCAGGCGGCGAAGGTTTCTCGCGAAGGCACGCAGGCCGTCCTCCGCGGACTCGACAACCCCGATTTCTTCAAGCCCGCCGTCCTGGGCGCGCTCGGCGCAGTTCATCGAGGTCGACCGGAATACGTCGCCGCCGTCGAGGCCGCGCTCGGCGCCAATCTGCAGGCCGATCGTGATGAAGGACACGATGGTCGCCGAGTCGGTCATCAAGACGCTCACCGCGCAAGAAGCTCGGCAAGGCGTCGCTCGCCCTGCGCGATCTCGACCGCGCTTTCGAGCACGTCGAAAGCGGCGACCTCAACTTGCCCGAGGGCGCGATCGATTGGCTGATCAACAAGATCAGCCGCAGCCGGAGATGCAGCCGCCTCATCGAGCGCCTGATCAATCACACCGTGCTCGTGCCCGATCTCGAGACCGCGCTGCGCCTTTTCCCGCAGCGCGGCTCGGCGATCGTCACGCTCGCACGGCGAGGTCCTCACGCGGGAACGGCATCCTCTACGGCGGCGCCACCGGCGAGGCGGCGAACTCGCGTGCTGCGAGCGCAAAAACCAGATCCACGCGCTGGAGGCGGAGGCCGCAGGAGTTCGCACGCAGCTCGCAGCAGCTCACTGAGCGCCGCGCCGATCTCGCCGCGCGAGATCGAAGCCGCGCAGGCGCGCTCGAGGAAGCCCGCGAGGAAAAGCAGAACGCCACGCATGCACGTCTCCACGCTGCGCGGCCAGCTCGCGATGCTCGAGCGCGAGCGCGCAGGAGACCGAGACGCAAGCAGCAGAACCTCGAATGGGAACGCGGCGAGCAGCGAAGCGCGCCACGCGAAGCAGGCGAACGACGCTCGGCGAGCTCGAAGCCGAAATCGCTGCAGCAGCCTCGAGCAACTCGAAGACCTCCAGCGCGCAGCGCGCCGAAGCGCAGAGTCAGCCTGGAAATCCTCCGCGCCCGCGAGAGCCGAACTCGCCGGCGAGCTCAACGAGCTGAAAATCAACGTCGCCACCGAGCGCCAGCGCCACACCTCGCTCCACCACCAGCGCGCAGCCGATGGAAGCGCGCCTCGCTCGAGCTCACGCGAGCTTATCGAGCAGCGCCGCCGCGACATCGACACCTACGAGCAGCGCATCGCAGCCGACGCATGGCCGAGAACGCCGAGATCGAAGCGAATCTCGGCGGTCTGCGCGAGCAGACTCGGCGAAGCCGAACTCGACGTCGCCGCCTGCTCGACGAGCGCGCCGGCATCGCCGCCGCCGCCGAGGAATTCGCCAACGAGCTTGCGCGTCCTGCGCCATCAGCTCACCGACTGCCACGATCAGCGCAGCAAGCTGGAGGTGAAAGCCAGCCAGCTCGAGATGCAGCTCACGGCGCTGCTCGAGCACATCCAGAAGCGCTACCAACTCGAGCTCCCGACCTTCGAGCGCGACCTGCACGGCCTGCGCGTGGCCGTGCGCGAGCGCGCAAAAGCGCCAGCGCATGGCGGCCAGCACCGAGGAGGCGCCGCCGCCCGAAGCCAGCGCGCCCGCCGAAGGCGATATCTGCCATGACGCCCATCCCGCCCGTGACACCGATGGGAATGACGGGAGCGATGAGACCAACGAAGACGACCGAAGCCTTCGACGATCGACTGGGACCGCATCGACGCGACTCGTCCGCGAACTCGACCAGCGCATCGATTCCATGGGCCCGGTCAACCTCGACGCCATCCAGGAATACGACGAACTCGAAGAGCGCCACGCCTTCCTCGAAAAGCAAAACACGCGACCTGCTCGAACTCCAAGGCCGAGCTGCTCGAACGTCATCACGAAGATCAACAACACCACCCGCGACGCTCTTCGCCGAGACCTTCGAAAAGATCCGCGTGAACTTCGCGCGAGATGTTCACCGAGCTCTTCGGCGGCGGCAAAGCGAACCTCGTCCTGACCGACGAAAGCGACCCGCTCGAAAGCGGCATCGACATCATCGCCAAGCCGCCCGGCAAGCAGCTCCAGCCATCACCCTCCTCTCCGGCGGCGAGCGCACCATGACCGCCGTCGCGCTGCTCTTCTCCATCTACATGGTGAAGCCGCAGCCCCTTCTGCGTGCTCGATGAAATGGACGCGCCGCTCGACGAATCGAACATCACCCGCTTCATCAAGATCCTCGACCGCTTCGTCGACCAGAGCCAGTTCGTCGTCATCTCGCCACCACAAGCGCACCATCGCCCGCGCCGACGCGCTCTACGGCGTGACCATGGAAGAGCACGGCGTCTGCAAGCTCGTCGGCGTCCGCTTTGCCAAGCGCGACGAAAGCCACGAAACCAGCGACATTATCGGCACCGCCAACGCCACCCCCGTCCCCAGCGTCGCCGAGACCTTCGGGAAAAGCGGCAACCTGATGAGCGAGGCGCAGGCGGGGTAGCACCAGCGTGCCCGCGCCACTGAACGCTCATCTCCTAAAACGGCCAGGTGTGATACCGCCGCCCAGCGCTTAAGGGCTGAAAGCTCGCAATGTGAAAGCCTGGGTTGAGCCGCTGTAAGCGGCGAGGCCCAGGTACCACGCGCACACCGGAATCGAAGGCCCAACGGGCCGCCACAGCCGGCCCTGGCGGCGAGCGATTCGTCTTTCTTGTCTTCGGCGTCTCCACTGGTAGACTGTCCTCGACGCATGGCTTCCAGCAAACCCTCCAAAACAGCAAAAAAACGTGCCTTTACTGGCGCGGCCGACGGATTCCGGCAGCTCGACGCCCGTACACAATCCCGGCTCGATGAACTGCTCGAGAAAGGGAATGAAGGCGAGCTCACCGCTGCCGAATCGCAAGAACTGAATCGGCTAGTCGAACAGACGGAGCGCTTGGTCGCGGCTAACGCGCGGCACGACCGCCTCCGCCACGAAAAGAATCAGGCTGGGATCACCGCCGCTCCAGTAGTCGCCGTATAGCGCGACCCCGCGCTTCCTCCGGAGACAAGCCTCGTGGCACGCCGGATCATCAGTGCCGCCGAGCGGACGCAGGTTAAACGCCGCGCCCATGGCCGGTGCGAGTATTGTCGCGCACCGCAAATACGCAGTGGAGTCGTTTATCAAATTGATCACATCGTCCCGCTGGAAAGCGGTGGATGCGACGACCTCACGAACTTCGCCTTCTGCTGCTCGTCGTGCAACAACGCGAAGCGTATGAGCACCCGCGCACAAGATCCCGAGACCGGTGAGATGGTTAGGCTTTTCGATCCAAGGCATGATTCGTGGAATGACTCCTTCCGCGTCGACTTTCGATCGTTTGAGGTCACCGGCCGCAACCCTATCGGTCGCGCCACCGTCGAAAAGCTACAGATGAACAAAGCATACAGACGGAGGGCTCGCGAAGATTGGATTTTCCTGGGTAGATGGCCGTGACTTCGACGAGCGTTATGCTCACCAACCGCCGCACCGGCTGGCTCTTCTGGCTGTCCCTCCTCGCATTCTCCATCGCCCTCGCCCTCTTCCCGGTGAGCTACCGCACCACGCGGATGGTCGTCCTCGCCCTTGGGTTCCTGCTCTGGCTCGGGTTCTTCGTCCTTGCCTGGAAACGCCGCGCGCTTCGGTGGAGCGTGCTCGTGGCGACGGTGCTGGCGGGCGGCTTTCTCCTGCTCCCGGCTCGCCGCGCGCCGCCGATCGAGCCCCTTCGCACCAGCTACCTCGCGGCTCTGCAACGCTACGAAGGGGTAAAGTATTACTGGGGAGGCGAAAATGCGCGCGGGATCGATTGCTCGGGCCTGATCCGGCGCGGCTTAATCGATGCGCATCTTCGGCGTGGCGTCGAGACGTTCGATCCGGGCGAAGTGCGCCGGGCCATCGCGCTATGGTGGAACGACTGCACCGCCAGCGCGCTCGGCGAAGGCCACCAAGGGCTCACCGTCCCGGTCGCAGCCACGGCGAGCCTGAACGCTCTCGATCACACCCAAATCCTCCCCGGCGATCGGGCGGTGACCCAGAGCGGCATTCACATCCTGTCTTACCTCGGCGAGCGGCGCTGGATCGAAGCCGACCCCGCCGTGGGCAAGGTAATCATCGTCACCGCACCCTCAGCCGACAATTTGTGGTTTCAAGGACCAATGAAGATCGTCCGATGGCGCGCGCTGGAGTGAGCTCGCCCGGACGCTCAGCCCACGATCCCCGAAAACTCCCCCTCGTCGAACGCCCGCAGCGATTCGCTGCGCACGTTGCCTGCAGCGGCGAGTTCAGAGAGGCAGCGCAGGACGTTCTTTTCCTTGCCGTTGAGGATCAACACGGCGTCGTAGGTGCCGGTGGTCCAGAATTGGGCTTCCACTTTCACGCCGGCTTTCTTGGCGAGCGCGCGGAACGCTTTGGCGCGGCCGGGCGAATCTTTCATCTTCTTCGCGCCCTGATCGGTGAAGCGCATGAGCGAAATGTAGCGAGTCATAGGGAGAATGGTTGAGAGCTGGAGGAGGCGGGCGCCTCTCCTGAGATTTAACAGGCCGTTTGGCCGCGGGAAGCAGTAAATCCGCCCGCTACGCTTCGCTCCCAACCGGCTTTCCCTCCGGCTTCTTCGCCGCCGGCTTGCCTTTGCCCTTCTTGGGCTTGGCTTCGCGCTTCTCGAATTCGAACTCCACTTTCCCCTCCTTGCCCATCACGAGAAAGGCGCTGAAGGGGCGGTTCTTTTTCGAGATGAAGCGCGGAAGGAGATCGGTCTTGCCCGTGGTGATCAACTTCCTCACCTGGTCGCGGGGGATTGCTCGCTGGAGGATCGTCTTGCCCGTGCGGAAGGTGCACTGTTTCGAGGGCGTTTTCTCGCACAGGTACGCGGTGGCGTACTCGTACACTTCGCCTTGCTTGCACACGGGGCAGAGGCCGAGCGGCTCGCTATTGGCGAGCGCGGGGGCTTCGCCTTCGGTGCCCGATTTGTCGTTTTCGAATTCGAAGCTCTGCTTGAATTCCTCGTTCATCACCACCACCGCGTTGAAGGGACGGCCGAGCTTCGAGCGAAAGCCTTCGAGCGGGCCGACGCGCCGATCGCGCAGCAGCGCGGTCACTTCGTCGCGCTCGAGCTCGCGGCCGGCCATCGTCTTCCAGACGGTGAGTTTGCACTCGGGATTCGGGCACTCGAACGTGCGAAAAGTTTCCTTGATCGGCCGGGTGCCACAGCGCGGGCAATCGATCTCCAGCGGGTGGAATTCGCCGCGTACTTCCTTGCCCATGCCGCCGCGCACTTTCTCTACGATATCACGTCGTGAGGCTGCGGATCTGCCGCATGAAATCGCCGCGGGAGAGGCGGCCTTGTTCCATCTGCCTTGAGCTTGTGCTCCCACTCGCCGGTGAGCTCGGGCTTGGTGAGCGTGTCGGCATCGAGATCGCGCAGCAGGGTGATGAGCGAGAGCCCCTTTTGCGTGACGATCAGCTCGCTTCCCCTGGCGCAGGATATACCCCTCGAAGATGAGGCCCTCGATGGTCTGCGCGCGTGTCGCGGGCGTGCCGAGCCCGCGCTCGCTCATCGCTTCGCGCAGCTCCTCGTCGTCGATGAGCTTGCCGGCGCCTTCCATGGCGGAAAGGAGCGTCGCTTCGATGAAGCGCGGCGGCGGCTTGGTCTCGCTCTCCTTGACCTCGATCGCCTCGGTGCGCGCGGGCTCGCCCGGCTGCACGGCCACGAGGCTCTTCTCCCCTTCCTCATCGGCCTCCGCCTGGCGGCCGTAAACGGCGAGCCAGCCGGGATCGACGATGATCTTGCCGTCGGTCTTGAATTTTTCGCTTTCGACTGTGGTGATGCGGGTGGTCACCTCGAACTGCGCGGCAGGATAAAAGACCGCGATGAAGCGGCGCGCGACCATGTCGTAAATCTTTTGCTCCGTCTCGCGAGAGCGTGCGCGCCGCGGTGCCGGTGGGGACGATCGCAAAGTGATCGCTCACCTTGGCGTTATTGAAGATGCGCTTGTTCGGATGCACCCAGCCCTGGTTCAGCGCCTTGGTCGGCGTGGGTGGCGAGGCTGGGATCGTGGAAGCTGCCGAGCACGCTCTTCGCGGTGGCGAGGTGATCCTCCGGCAGGTAGCGCGAATCCGTACGCGGATAGGTGAGCGCCTTGTGCTTTTCGTAGAGCGCCTGCGCGATTTGCAGGGTCATCTGCGCGGGGAAGCCGAAGCGCTGGTTGGCCTCGCGCTGGAGCGTGGTGAGGTCGTAGAGCAGCGGCGGCGCCTGCGTGGTCGGCTTTTTCTCTTCCTCGACCGTGCCGGTCTTGCCCTCGCACTTGGCCTTGATGGCCTCGGCTTTGGCGCGCTCCCAGATGCGCTCGGCGCGGGCATCCTCCTCGCCGCCCTTTTTGAAGGCGGGATCGAACCAGCGGCCGTGATAGCTGCCGGCGGCAACGCCGAAATCGCCGAGCACCTCGAAATAAGTGCGCGGCTTGAAGCTGCGGATGTGCTCTTCGCGCTCGGCCAGGATCGCCAGCGTCGGGGTCTGCACGCGGCCCGGAGGTGGTCTTCTGGAAACCGCCGCCCTGCGAGTTGAAGGCGGTGAGGGCGCGGGTGGAATTGATGCCCGACCAGCCAATCGGCCTCGCTGCGGCTCAACGCCGCATCGGCGAGCGGGATGCATCTCACTGTCGCTGCGCAGATTCGCGAAAGCGTTGCGGATCGCCTCGGTGGTCATCGATTGCAGCCAGAGCCGGCTGAGCGGCTGCTTCGCGCCGGCGGCCCGGATCGATGTTGCGGAAAATCAGCTCACCTTCGCGCCCGGCGTCGCACGCATTGATCACCGCGCCGACGTCCTTGCGCTTGAGGAGGCGCTTGAGCACGGCCAGCCGGTTCGCGTTTTTCTCGATCGGCACCAGGGCAAACTCCGCCGGGAGCGAGGGCAGATTTTCGATCTTCCACTTGCCGCGTGCGGCCTCGAAACCCTCCGGCGGCGCCAATTCCAGCAGGTGCCCGACCGCCGAGGAAATGACGTACTCGTCGTTTTCGTAGTACTCGGCATGCTTCTCGAACTTGCCGAGGGCCTTGGCAATATCGCCGGCCACGCTGGGCTTTTCGGCAATGACTAACGTTTTTGACATGGTGCGGGGCGGTGGATTAGCGAAGAGGCGGGAGGTGTGTCCAGAGGTATTAGTGTGAGTGTTCCTGCAACTTGCGCCTGCCGCGCCGTAAGGCAACCGGAGTCTTTGCCGCCTGCCCCCGGCGTGATTTACCCTGCGGGAGCAGCCTCCGGCTTCGGCTCCGGGCGCGGTTCTTCGTACAGCTCCGCCACCCGCTCGATGGCCAGGGCGCGGCCGGTGGTCTCGTCGATATCGACGATCACACCGTGGAGCTTCACCGGGCCGGGCGCGATCGGATAAAGGATGGGACGGCTGGTCAGAAAGCGATGCACGATGGGGTCGATCTCGCGTCCAAGGATGCTCTCGCACGGCCCGCACATGCCGGCATCGCAAAGGAACGCGGTGCCGCCGAAGAAAATCTGGTCATCGGCGGTTTGCGTATGGGTGTGGGTGCCGATCACTGCCGAGACGCGGCCATCGAGAAAGCGGCCCATAGCGATCTTCTCGCTGGTGGTTTCGGCATGCACATCGACGAAGATGATCGGCGTCTCGATCCGCAGGTGCTCGATCTCCTCCTGCATGCGCAGGAAGGGATTCTCCAGCGGCGGCTGCATGAAAGTGCGCCCCTGCACGTTCACTACCGCCACCTTGCCCTTCGGCGTCTCGAGCACGATCGACCCCTGGCCCGGCGTGCCGTCCGGGTAATTGATCGGCCGGAGCAGGCGCGGCTCCGTGGGTAGATAATCGAGCACCTCTTTCTGGTCCCAAATGTGGTCGCCGGTGGTGATCACCGCCACGCCCGCGCGCAGTAGATCGATGCCGATCCGGCGCGTGATCCCCCGCCCGCCCGCGGCGTTTTCGCCATTCGCGATCACGAAATCGACTCCGCGCTCCTGCTTGAAACGGGCGACACTGCCGATGACCGCTTTGCGGCCGGGCTCGCCGACGATATCGCCGAGGAAGAGGATTCTTAGCATTGGGGGTTCAGTAAATCAGTGAGCCAGTAAGTCAGTACGCCAGTCTCGGAATGCCGGCTCCTAATCTTAATCATAATCATAATCTTAATCTTAATCTTAGCCTAAAAGCGTGAATGGAAAAACATCGCCGCTGGCGCAAATAGTTGCTGTGGTGAGGGATGCCCCCGCTAGAGCGCGCGCTGACCGGTCACCCGCTGGGTGAGTCCACTTTGGAGCCCATGGCCTGGCCGGTGGATACGCCGGGCGGGCGGTATTTCGCCGAGTTCGATGACCAGGCGCCGGTCACGCGCGAAGGGCAGCTCATCTTCTTTGCGCAGTTCCTGCACACCGGCGGGCGCTGGGAGCAGTTCGTGGAGAAGTCGCCGCTGGCCTATACCGGCAACCGCGGCAGCGCGGTGGTGGATGTGCTCGGCACCGCCACCCTCTCCGTGTTGTGCGGGCACTGGCGCTATGCGCACATCAACGCGGTGCGGGGCGACCAGCTCAACCCTCCGCTGCTCGGGATGGGCGGCACGGTGAGCGAGGACGTGGTGCGCGGCGCCTGGCGCCGCCTGGACGAAGCCGCGGGTCTGGCGTGGCTCGGCGGCGCGCTGCGCGCCTGCGTGGAGCCGGTCTTGAGCCAGCCGTGGATCCTGGACATCGATGTGACGATCAAGACGATCTACGGCCGGCAGCAGGGCGCGGAGCGCGGGCACAACCCGCACAAGCCGGGCCGCCCCAGCCATGCCTACCATAGCTATTTCATGGCCAACACGCGGCTCTGCCTCGGCGTGGAGGTGCTCGGTGGCAAGGAGCACGCGGCGCGGCAGGCGCTGCCGGGGCTCTGGGCGCTCTTGGAGCAACTCCCGCGCACCCACTGGCCGGCCATGGTGCGCGGCGATTGCGGCTACGGCAACGAGGTGCTGCTGAGCGCGGCCGAGGAGCGTGGGCTGCCGTGCCTGTTCAAGCTGCGGCATACGGTCAAAGTCAAAGCGCTGATCGCGCGGGCGCTGCGGGCCGGCGGCGCGTGGGAAGATGCGGGCGATGGCTGGGAGGTGATGACGGCAAGCTTGCGCCTGAGCGGCTGGAGCCGGGAGCGCCGGGTGGTGCTGGTGCGCGAAGCGCCGGCGCTGGCGCCCGTGGGTGCGCAGGCCCGGCGGCGGCGCGATCATCTCGGCGGCGCGCTGCCCGGCAGCGAGGAGTGGCCGGCGAGCCCCGCGCCGTGGTCGGGCCGCATCGCCGTGCTGGTCACCACGCTCGATCCGGTGGCCTATCCCGCCGTGGCCCTGGCCCGGCTCTACCGCGAGCGGGCCGATGCGGAGAACGTTTACGACGAACTCAAAAACCAATGGGGCTGGAACGGCTACACCACCAAAAAACTCAAGCCCTGCCGGTTCATGGCCAACTTGGTGGCGCTGGTTTACAACTGGTGGCACCTCTACGCGCGCCTGCACGATGGCGCCCATCACCGCGAGGCCATCACCAGCCGGCCGACGCTGCTCAGCGGCGTGGCGCGCCTGGTGCGCCACAGCGGCCGGAGCACCGTCAAAGTCAGCCTGCAGCACGAAAATCGCGACGTGCTCGTGCAGTCCATCACGCAGGTCAGCAACACGTTGCAACGCTTTCATGCCATCGCGGAGCGATGGACCATCGAGCAGCGCTGGGCGCTGTTGTTGACCCACATCCTCCGCCATTGGCTCGGCGGCAAATGGCTGGGCCGCCTGCCGGCGGAGGCGCAACTGCTCCTCTCCGGATGAGCCAACGCCCAATCAGGCAGATCTGACCTCTGCTCCCCCCGTTTTCACGCGCGGCGGGTTCTCCTATTCCCGAATTTAGGCTTAGTCCTCCGACCTCCTCCGCACACATCCGCTCACCCCTTCGCCAATTCCTCCAGCAACGCCCGGTTCATCCGCGCGCCCAGCTCGAAATTCTCCAGCGGAAAGTTTTCGTTGGGCGCGTGGGCTTTGCAATCGGGCAGCGCGAGGCCGAGGAGGAGAGTCTCCGCGCCGAGCACGCGCTTGAAGGTATTGACGATCGGGATGCTCCCCCCCTCGCGAATCAGGGCGATTTCGTCTTTGCCAAAGGAGCGCTGAAGCGCGCGTTGCGCGGCTTTGCCGAATGGAGAATGGGGATCGGTGAGATAGGGCTCGCCGGCGTGTCCGCCCTGCAGCTCCAGGTTGACGCCGGGCGGGCAGTGCGCCTGCAGGTGCGCGCGGACGCCGGCCATCACCGCCTCGGGCTCCTGCCCTGGGACGAGGCGGAAGGTGAGCTTGGCGAAGGCGGTGCGGGGAATTACCGTCTTCGTGCCTTTGCCCTGGAATCCGCCGCCAATGCCGTTCACCTCGGCAGTGGGGCGCGCCCAGATGCGCTGGAGCGAGGTGAAGCCAGGCTCGCCCGCCAGCGCGGGGACGCCGGTGAGCCGCTGCACTTCGGCATCGCCGAGCGGCAGGCGCGCCCAGCTTTCGCGCTCCCAATCCTGCAGCGGCTGCACGCCGTCGTAAAAACCGGGCACCGCGACCTTGCCGGTCTCGTCGTGGAGCGAGGCGATCAGCCGGCCCACGGCGGTGGCGGGGTTCATCACCGCGCCACCGAAAAGCCCCGAGTGCAAATCGCTCGCAGGGCCGGTGACCTCCAGCTCCAGGGCGGCGATCCCGCGCAGGCCATACGTAAAAGTGGGCGTCTGCCGGGCGATCATGCCGGTGTCCGAAACGGCGATGATATCGCAACGCAGCTCATCGCGGTGCGCCTCCATGAACTGCTCCAGATGCTCGCTGCCGATCTCCTCCTCGCCCTCGATGAGGAGGACCAGATTCACCGGCAGATCGCCGGCTTGCGCGAGCGTCTCCCCCACCCCGGTGAGATGCGCAAAAATCTGCCCTTTGTTGTCGGCCGCGCCGCGGGCGAAGAGGACGCCATCCTTGATCGCCGGCTCGAACGGCGGCGTCAGCCAGTTCCGGTTCGGGTCCGGCGCGGCGCCGGGCACGGGCGGCGGCTCGTCCACTGGCTGCACATCGTAATGGCCGTAGATCATCACGGTGGGCCGGCCGGGCTGATGGCGGTTTCGGCCGAGCACTACCGGGTGCCCCGGCGTGGGATGCACCTCCGCGCTCAGTCCCAGCACCCGTAGCTCGGCCGCCAGCCAATCGGCGCAGCGCGCCACATCCTCCCTCCGCGAGGGATCCGTGGAAATGCTCGGGAAGCGGAGAAATTCCAGGAGCCGATCGAGTTGAGGCGAATTCATATGGCCATGAGCGGACGCAGCGCGCGACGTACGTTTGACGCTCAAGTCAGGCTTGGCAAGCCGCTGGCGCGGGCGAGGCGTATTCGGCGCCGCGCCTCGCCCCGGCCATGGAATGTCTTGCCAGCCACCAGTCGACCGGATATACGCGCGGTCCCATGAGGATGAGAAACAATCGGAATGATCAGCGGACTGGTGGCGCACTGGTCTGGGTACTCCTGGCGCTCGTGGCCGTGGCCGTGGTGGCGTTTTTGCTGATGCGTGCAGGCAATCAAGGCGGAGACCCGGTCGCCGTGGCAACGCCACCGCCCGCCACTCCCGCTCCCGCGACACCCGAGCCCGCGACGCCGGCCCCCCGCATCGTCGCGGCCACCCCTCCCCCGGCACCCGTCGCCACTCCCAAGCCGGCCACGCCCGCCCCCGCCACGCCGCCTCCGCTGGATTTGGCTACGCTGGCCCGCACCCCCGCCCTTTGGCCGAAGCAGGTCGCCTTGGTCAAACCGGTCAGCTTTCCTATCCTCGTCAACGGCCGCGTCGCCGGTGCTGCGGAGGCGCGGGCGGGCACGGTTCTGCCGCTGCTCCGCGTGGCGGGCTTGCAGGTGGAAGTGCTCCACCAAAGTGGCAAGCAAATGATCTTTGCCTCCGCCACCGATCTCCTACAGCGCGCCCAAGCCGCGACCCGCCCGGGGCTGACCGCTGCTCCCGCGCCGCCGCCCGGCGCTGCCATCCCCGTGGCCGTCGCGCGGCCCACCCCGATCGCCCCACTCGCCACGGCCGCGACGCCTGCCGCAGCGTCGCTGCCAGCCATGCCCAAGGCGAAGATCGGCGACCGGCTCACGGTCGAGGTCGTCCGGATGAAGAAGGCGCGGATCGAGGGTGGAGACTTCGACGACAAAAAGGAGCGCATCACCATGAAGGTGAAGATCGCGAATACCGACACGTCGCTCTCCGCCGGCACCCTGAAGGGCGAAATCTGGGTTTTCGGCGAAAGCATCCTGGATCGCGGCGCCACCAAGCTCCTCGCCACGCAGAGCTTCGAGTTCCCCCTGCCGCCGCGAGGCATGCACGAGATGACCACTGACGAAGCGGTCACCGCGTTCGATACCACCGGCGCGCGCTTCGGCTATCGCTACGAAGGATGGCTCCTTCGGCTTACCGATAAAGCGGGCGAGGTCGTCCTGCAAAAGTCGAACTCTCCGGCGATCCTGAAAAACGCGGACAAGATTTCCACCCTGCGGAGCGGGAGCGTCTACGACCGAGTCACGTTCAAGGAAAAGAACATGATGCGATAGCGGGCCGGCACGAGGCTGGGCTCTCCTTGGCTTTTTGCGAAAGCCTGCGGAGAATCGGTCGTCGGATGATCTCTTCGCCTCTCCTCCCCGAATTCCCGCCTCGCTCGTGCGCCGCGGCGGGCGCCATGTTTTCGGTCGTGAACCCGGCGACAGGCAAACTTCTCGCCGAGCTCCCGACCATGGGCGAAGACGCGGCGCGGCACGCGGTGGAGAGAGCGGCCCGAAGTATGGCGGCGACGCCTCCGCCGGCCGAGCGCCGCGCATGGCTGGAGGGGATCGTCCGGGGGTTGGGCGAAAATCGCGAGGAGCTCGCGCGGATCATCACCCTTGAGCAAGGGAAGCCGCTGAAGGAGTCTCTGGTCGAAGTGGACTACGCGGCCGGATTTTTCCGGTTCTGTGGCGAAAACCTGCGGACGATCGAATCGCGGACCTTGACCGAAAAAATCCGGGAGTGCGTGTGGACGGTGCATCACCGGCCCGCGGGCGTGGCCGCGCTGATCTCGCCTTGGAATTTTCCGCTCTCGCAGTTTTCGAAGAAGCTTTCCTCGGCAATCGCGGCGGGCTGCGCGGTGGTGCTGAAGCCGGCGGAAGCAACGCCGCTGAGCGCGATCGCTTTCTGGACCCTGCTCGAAAAGCTCGGCCTTCCGATGGAACGGCTAAACCTGCTCTACGGGCCGCCCGGGCAGATCGGCAAAGTGTTTTGCGAGCATCCCGCGGTGCGCGTGCTCAGCTTCACCGGGTCCACGGCCACTGGCGCGCTGCTCGCCCGGCAGGCGGCCCCGCACCTCAAGCGGCTCGCGCTGGAGCTGGGCGGGAATGCTCCCTGCCTCGTCTTCGAGGACGCCGAGGTGGAGCAGGCGGCCGATGCTCTCATGGCGAATAAGTTCCGCTGCGGTGGCCAGACCTGCGTCTGCACCAACCGCGTGTATGTGCATGCGGATATTCACGACCGCCTCATTGACGCGCTTTCGGCGCGCATGGCGCGTCTGAAAGTTGGCAATGGGCTGGAGCCCGATACGGACCTCGGCCCACTCATCGATCGTGCGGGCTTCGAGAAAGTGCGGGCGCACGTGCGCGATGCGCTGGAGCATGGCGCGGAGCGGATTCTGGGCAACGAGGTGCAGGAGCCGCCGGCCGATTGGGGCTGCTTTTTCCCGCCAACGCTGCTGACCGGCATGAAGGACGAGATGCTTGCGTTTCGCGAGGAAACCTTCGGACCGGTGGTGGCGGTGCAAGCTTTCTCCAGCGAAGCCGCCGTGATCGCCGCCGCGAATGGCACGCCCTACGGCCTGGCCGCTTACGTGTTCACCCGCGATGCGGAGCGAGCGCGCCGCTGCGCAGAGCAACTCCACTTCGGCCATGTGGCGATCAATAGCGGCAGCGGTCCCACGCCGGAGGCGCCGTTCGGTGGCATGAAGGCCTCCGGCTTCGGGCGCGAAGGGGGCCTCGAGGGCCTGGCCGAATTCACCGAGCCACAGGCCGTGGCGACCGCGCTTCCCAACCATTGAACCCATATGAACCGACTGGATGAAACCGTGAAACGCATAGGCGGGCTGCTCCTCGGCATCTCCGTGCATCGCTGCGATTTGGCCTTCGTGGAGATGGCGAGCCGCGTGGGCTTCCACGCCCTTTGGATCGAGATGGAGCATCTGCCGATCAACTTCCGCGAAGCCGGCGACTTGTGCCGATTGGGCTCGGCGCTCGGGATGCTGACGATGATCCGCATCCCGGAGGCCACCCGCGATCACGTGCTCAAGGCGGCGGAATGCGGCCCCGACATTATCGACCTGCCGATGGGCAACTCGCCCGAGACCCTGCGGCAACTGGTGCGGCACGCCCGCTATGCACCGGAAGGCGAGCGGGGGTTCTTCGGCTCCTCGCGCGCGGTGGGCTACGGTTTCGCCGGCGATATCGCGGAGGAGCAGCGGCGCGTGAATCGCGAGCTTTGCCTGATGTCGCAGATCGAGACGAAGGAAGCGGTGCAAAGCGCGGTAGAGCTGTGCAGCGTGCCCGGAATCGATGCGATTTTTCTCGGGCCGGGCGATCTTTCCACCAGCCTCGGCGTAACGGGGCAGGTGCGGCACCCTTCGGTCTTCGCGGCGATGGAAAAAACCATCGCCATCGCCAAGGCGCATGGCAAAAGCGTGGCGATGATGGGGGCCGCGGCCGACGCCGGTGATTGGGCGCGCAAAGGCGTGGACCTGCTTTTCTGCGGCAGCGACACCACGTGCCTGAAGGCCGGCGCGCAAGCCGTGCTGGCCGAAGCGCGCAAAAGTCTCCCATGAAAACCGCCCTGATTTGTCACCACAAAAAGACCCTTTTCGCCGCGATCGTGTGGCTAGGTTGCTCTGCGCCTTCGTTTGGTCAAAAAACGCCCGCAGAGTTTAACTTTCCAATCACCGATGGCCTCTCCCTCCTGGCGGTGGCATGGTCGGTCCTCCCGGAATCCGCCAGTGGCGGATTGTTTCGATTCGCCGATGGCCGCCTGGTCATCCAGGTCGAAAAGGGTTCCGATATTTGGTCCCAAGACAATGGCCAGACCTGGCAGGAAGGACCGAAAGGCCCTGCCGGCAAGACGGTGTTTGAACCGCGGCCAGGGGAAATCCTGGCCATGGCCTTGGGGACCGGCCCGCACAAGGATGGCTACCATGAGCTCAAGACCGTGCGCTCGACGGACAATTGGGCCACCACGAAGACCGAAATGGTGCGCGTGGATGTGCCGGAGGCGGGCGCGATGGGGACCGATGACGGCAGGATCAATGACGGCATGCGCGTCCATCATGGCATGGTGCGCCTAAAGAACGGCGCCTTGCTCATGACGCTCTACGGGAACTACCAGGGCGACACCGAAATGGCCGGCGCCTATCCGCCGGAGTTCAATGTGCGCAAGTATCGCACGGTGGTGGTTACCTCGTGGGATAATGGTTACTCGTGGGGCGAGCCGGTCACCGTTGCCTACCAAAAGATGCTGGCGCGCGGCCTCGACCCCGACAGCAGCAAGATTTCGTACCGGACCGTGCCAGCCATCACCCAGGAAGGATTTTGCGAAGCCGATCTCACGCGGGCGCCGAATGGCGATCTCGTCTGCGCGATGCGCACCGGCGGGCGGCTGCCTGTCGGGTTCGCGCGCATCTTTTCCACGCCTTTATATGTCTCCCTCTCGTCCGATGAAGGCAAAACCTGGAGCCCTCCTCATCAGGTGGCGGACCGGGGAGTGTGTCCTTACTTAGTCACACTCGAGAATGGATTGATCGTTTGTACCTATGGCCGGCCGGGGTCGTTCGTCTCGTTTTCGGACGACCATGGAAAGACTTGGAAAGGCAACTTCCAGATTTTCCCGGCCAAGGGTGGGTATAACAAAATCGTCGCGGTGGGACCGGATCGCTTCCTGGGCATTTGGGTCGGGCCCGGCCGCGTCTTCTACGCCATCACGTTTCAGGTGACCAAGAAAACATGAAAGCCACCAATATAAGCCTCACCCTGCGAATTACGCTGCTGACGATCGGCGCCGCGACTACCCTGGCCGAAGTTCCGCTGTCGCTCAAGACCGAGCGCTTCGATCGCGATCCGGGCTGGGATAATAGCGTGAATCGGGTGGAGGCCTCCGATCCGCCCACGATCACGCAGGATTTTGGGTGGAGCCCGGGCAAGATCGGCGGACAGGTGCGGCGCTCCATCACGCCGGCGTGGTATGCGATGCCGCTCGAGCGCCCGCTCAGCTTCCAGGATGCTTTCTCCGCCTCGGGCAAGATCGCGGCGACACCCTCGTCGGTGCCCAAAGGAGTCGCCTATCTCGGCTTCTTCAATCACGAGCGCCAGGGGTGGCGGCCGTGGTCCTCCATGGTGATGCGCGTGGTGAATGCCGGCGACAAGGCGTATATCTATATGGATTACATGACCGGGAAATGGAGCGCCGGCGCGGCGGAAATGGAGCTGACGATCCCGACCGACGGCTCAGAGCACACCTGGCGCTTCAATTACGATCCAGAGGTCACCCGCGAGCCGTGGACTGACACGCGCCTGCGCAGCTATCTCACGACCGGGCGGCAGACGGTCGAGCAAACCATGGAAAAGGCCCGGAAAGCCGAGCCGGAGCTGACTCGGGAAGCCCTGGAGGAACGCTTGCGGGCGGCGCTCGAAAAGGGGCTGGTCAGTTTCCTGCGCCGCGGCGGCGGACCCTACTGGCTGCTGAAACAGGACAAGGAGGTGCTCAAGGGCATGCTCACCGTGCAGGTGGATGACGGCGAAATCTATCGCACCTATCTGCAGGAGGAGTTGCGCGATACGCCCGTGGCGCTGGATCGCTTCGGCATTTTCAACATGCAGCTCCCCGGCGGCTCCGTGAACTTCCACGTCTCCGATCTCACGGTCAACGGGCGGAAGATCGATCTCGCCAGGGACCCCGGCTGGGAAGGGCGCGGTAACCGGGTGCAGTTCGTCGATCGCGATTTCGTCCGGCAGGACTTTGGCTACAGCCCCGAGACCGCGCATGCCGGCGGCGCAAGGGGGGAAATCGGCGGTATCCTCTACAATGTCGAGCCGACCAACCCGCTGCACGGCTACTACGCCGGCGAGGTGGGCCGTCTCACGCTCGACGATCCGATCCATTTCTCCGGGAAGGCCGCGTTCCTTGAGGGCTCGACCGACGCCGGCATGTTCATCGGCTTCTTCCGGGCCGAGGATGAGAAGCGCGTCCTCGGGCCGAATAACCGCGTTACCGGCGCCACTGGCTGGCCGCAGCCGAATGTGCTCGGCGTAGTGGTGGATGGGCCGGCGCGCATCGGCTGGTGGTTCATCCCGACCGTCACGGCGGCGGATCGCAAGCTGTCACGGAATACGACCGGCACCCTTTTCCTGCCCACGCGGGCGCACCGGACCTTCGCCTTCGATTACGACCCGGCGGCCAACAATGGGGTGGGCCGCGTGACGGTGAAGCTCGACGGCGAGCCGCCCTTCACACTCGATCTCACGCGCGAACAGCGCCAGGCCGGCGCGACCTTCGACCGCTTCGGGCTGACGAGCTTCCGGCGCGGCGGCAAGTTTACCAGGATCTACTTCGACGATCTGACCTACACGACGCGTCTTCCCACCGGCGCGCCACCGGTACGGCACGAGCAGAAGATCACCACCGTGCCTTATCCACGCTAACTAGTGATGAAAAACACCACCGCGAGCATGAGCCGCTGAGTTCTCCCATTCCACACGATCTCCCTATGCATAACCTAACTACTCTGCTCATCGGCATCCTGGTCTTTGCGGCAGCGCCGCTTTCCCGCAGCCTCATCGCGCAAGACCAAAGCAAGGCGGCCCGCTCGCCGGCCGCAGAGGTGGCGATACAATTCCTTGGTCATTTGGATAAGGGCGACACGGCCGCCGCCCTTGGCTTATGGGACAGCCCGGCCGTGAACGAGAAGGTGACGGCGCGTCTCGGCAAGATCGCGTCGAAGGTAAAGAAGCTGGGCGGAATCAAGAGGATCGATATCGGCCCCTGTGAGGCGCGCCGGATCAACAAGCACGAGCAGGCCACCGGCGAGAAGATCGATGTCATTCCCGTGGAGATCATCTCCGGAGATAAGAGCCTGATCCTCGCTGTCTTGTCGATGCGCCATAAAGGCGGCGCGTGGCGCGTCTTCCATCTGGAGAGCCTCAAGGAATGGGGAGGCACGGCGAGCCTGGACGAGGAGATGGCATACTCCAACTGAGTGATTCACAACCCCCGATTTGAAGACTATGAAGAACCTATCGATCCCGCTGCTGGCTGCTTCCGTTCTGCCGCTATTCCTGCTGGCCGTTGATCCGGCTCGGGCTGCTGAGACGATCGACAAAACTGAAAGCTTCGACCGCGATCCCCAGTGGGAGGGATTCAACAATCGTATGCAGGCCTCCAAGCCGACCACGATCGTGCAGGACTTCGGGTATTCCGCGACCCACTTTGCCGGCCGGCAAGCGGGCGAAGTGGGAGGCGTGATCCACCGCTCGATGACGCCCGCGTTCTACGCCAGGAAAATCCAACCGAAAACCCTGAACGACATGTTGAGCGCCTCGGGAACGTTTGCCATTACGGCTTCCCGCGGCTCCAGCGGCATCTTCTTTGGGTGGTTCAATGCGAAAAATACCGGGAGCAGCTCCCGGCCGACCAACTCGCTGGGCATGTGCTTCGATATCGAGCCGGCCGGCGGCCGGTTGGCGGTGTATCTCATTACGGCCCATAACAAATGCTGGGGCAATTTTGTCACCCCGTACATCCCCGGAACTTATCGGCCCACGCCCATCAAATCCGACGGGAGCGTGCGTTACACCTGGCGCCTCGATTACGACCCAACGGCAAACGGTGGCCACGGCCGCTTTACGTTTACGATCAAAGGCGACGGGGCAAATCCCGCCAACTTCGAAGATAGGGTCTTGACGGTCGACATCCCCGCGGAGCTTAGGAAGGACGAGACTAGCTTCGATCACTTCGGCCTGATGAACCTGCTCGTGGATGGCAATGCCTCCACGATGTATTTCGATGATCTCCGTGTAGATGGCGCAGCGGAGGATTTCTCCAAGGATCCGAAGTGGGACGCCGCTCGCAACCGCGGCACTTTCACAGAGAGCGAGCCGCACGGAATCCAAAACTTCGGGTACAGCGACACCGCCTTGGCGGGAGGGAAACGCGGGGAGATTGGCGGCATTTTCTGGCGCGATACCAAGGGCGGTCACTACGCCGATCGCGTGGGTCCCTTCACCCTGGATCACTCCCTGGAGGCCAGCGGGAAGGTAAACCTGATCGTCGGAGGGACGGACGCGGATATGACCTTTGGCTGGTTCAATGGGCAGACAGAAGGTGTGAAGACCATGGGAAAAGGCACCGCGGCGCCAAATTTCCTCGGCGTCCACATCGGCGGGCCCACGCGGGTGGGCCATTACTTTCTGCCTCAGGTCACGACCGCGGAGGGAGCGAACCTCATGTCGCAGGCGAGCAAGAGCCAACCCAAGGCGGGGCCGGTGATGGTCCAAAAACAGGCGGTCGAGTGGACCGTAGTCTATGATCCGAAGGCGAACAAAGGCCTCGGCAGCATCCGCGTCACGCTGGGCGCTGAAGCGGTGGTGCTCGATTTGACCCCGGAGATCAGAACGCAAGGCGCGACTTTCGATCGATTCGGCGTGCGCGTCGTCCCGGCCGGCGGGCATCACGTCAAAGTCTATCTCGATGACTTGAAATACACCTCCGCTCCCAAGCAGTGAAACTTCACGAAAAGCGACCATGAGATCCGCCATTGTTTTCGGACTTGTCGTGGCGTTGGCAAGCGCCGGCACGCTGGCGGGCGCCCCGAAACCGAATCGCCCAAACATCCTCTTCATCCTCGCCGACGACTACGGCATCGACGGCGTCGGCTGCTATGGCTCCGATCGGTTCAAGGACAAGACGCCAAATCTTGACGCCCTTGCAAAGACGGGGACACGTTTCGAGCGCTGTTACGCGACGCCGATCTGTGGCCCGTCGCGGTGTATGCTCGTCACCGGGCGTTACGGATTCCGGAGCGGAGGCCTGTCCAATACTACCGCGAGTCGCCTCAAACCCACCGAGGAACCTTCCATCGCGCAAATCCTCAAGCAATCTGGTTATGTCACCGGCATGGCGGGCAAGTGGCGGCAAATGGGCGGCCTGGCCGGTGAGTGGGGCTTCGACGACTACCGCATGTCCGACGTGGCCGCGAGTCCGTCGGAGGTGACTAGCTATACCGAGAACGGCACGAAGGCGCAGAAGGAGAGCGGCGCATACTACCCCGACGTGCAGCAGGCGTTTGCCTTGGACTTTCTCCGCCGGCACCGCGACCAGCCGTTCTTTCTCTATTACGCGTCGCATCTCGTGCATGACCCGATCGTGGCCACGCCGGACACCAAGCCGGGCGAGTCTCGCAAAGATGTTCTCTACGACGATAACGTCGCATATCTCGACAAGCAGGTCGGAGAGCTCGTCGCGGAGCTGGATAAACTTGGACTGCGCGAAAAGACGTTGATCTTGTTTTCAGCCGATAACGGCACCGATGCCGGCGACGGCCCGATCGCTGGGCGGAAGCGCTCGGAAGAAGCAGCACGATCGGCGGGCGCAGGCTCCATGGCGGAAAGCGCGACATGACGGAAGGCGGCACCGGCGTCCCGCTCATCGCCAATTGGAAAGGGACGACGCCCGCCGGGCGCGTGCTGAGGGACCTGGTGGATTTCACCGACCTCTTGCCCACCTTCGCGGAGCTCGCCGGCGCGCCGCTCCCTCCGGGCGTGAAGCTGGACGGCCGCAGCTTCGCGCCGCAGTTGCGCGGCGAGAGCGGAAGGCCGCGGGAGTGGGTGTTTTCGCAGCTCGACGCCAGGTGGTTCGTGCGCGACGACGGCTGGAAGTTGAACGAGCGCGGTGAACTCTTCGACATGAAGGACGCGCCCTTCGCGGAAAGGCTCGTTGCCGCCGACGCGACCGACCGCGCAGCCGTGGCCGCACGGAAACGCCTCCAAGCCGTGCTCGCACAACTCAACCCCGCCGCGGGCAAGACAGAGCCGCCACCGAAAAAACCCACATTCTAAACCGATCAATTCTATGAAAACTTCATCCCAATTCATCCTCATCCTCTGCGCGCTCGCCACTGTAGCACTGGCGCAAGACACCCCGAAAACGGCGTCGCCGCACGCTTTGCCCAAAGTGGTGCTCCTCGGCGATTCGATCCGTGAACATTATGCGCCCTTCGTCGCTGAGCTGCTCGCGGGCAAGGCAACGGTGGTTACGCCAAAGGCCAACGGGCGGGACACTGGCACCTTGCTAACCAACCTCAACGACTGGGCCGTCGTGGAGAAGCCCGACGTGGTCCATTTCAACAGCGGCATACACGATACCAAGCGGAACAAGGAGACCCTCAAGTACAACGTGCCACCCGAGCAATACGAAGCTAACTTGCGCGAGATCGTGAAGCACCTCCGCGCCGAGACAAAGGCCAAGCTCGTCTTCGCGCTTAGCACGCCGCCCATCGACGAGCGTTCGGAAGAGTATTGGAAAACGCGCAGCTACCGCTTGGAGAATGCCAGCGTCGTGGAATACAACCGCATTGCCCTGCGGGTGATGCAGGAACTGGAAGTGCCGATAAACGACCTGCCCGCCGCATTAGGCAATGCCGGGGAATACATCCGCTTGCACGATAAGGGCGGGGTCCATTTCACCAAGGAAGGGAGCGAAAAGCTCGCGGCGGCGGTGGTCTCCAGCGTCACGCGCTACCTGCCGGCGGCAAAGAATTGATCGCCATGAAAAACTTCGCCTTCGCTTCCATGGTCATCCTGGCCGCTCTCGGAGCGGAGCCGGGCACGCTTCGCGCCCAGGATCAAACCGCGGCAGCGCCGCTCACTCCTGCGCAGGAATTGCTCAAGAATGCCGTGGTTTCCCCGCAGGGCGGCATTGATTTCTACACCACGTACAAGGGCCGGCGGCTGCGGAGCTTCTCCGTTTCTCCGGGCGGATCGTTGATCGCCGGTGGGGTCTCCCAGGGAGCGAAGGCGCCCTTCACTAACGATCCTCCCACGATCGATCCCAGCGAATATGACAAGACCGGCGCGGGCGGTGGCCGGAACTGGGTTCACGATTTCTATTTTGGCCGCTTCGAGCACGGCCATGGACAGCCGCGCCTGTATACGCGCGGGGTCTTCTTGTGGGGCCGTGGCGATTCCCCCGATATCCAGTTGGGCCGCATGGGCCCCGACAACACGGAATGCACCCACACGCCGCGGCACGACCCGCCGGGCAGTCATCGCAATCCGCTCTGCCAGCCTACCACGTACGGTCCCCCCTCGGATACGAGTCCGGGAACCAGCCTTGGCAAGATCGTCTTCGTCAATTGGGGCGAAGGCGAATTTCAGGGAGACTTGGCCGGCATCACCGCGCGCAACGACACCGTGGCCACGAAGACCAGGAATCCGGGCAGCCTGGAATTTCACACCGCGGGCGCCACCACCTTCACCGATCCGAAGAAAGCGGCGCGCGCCTGGCGCGATGGGCCATCGCGCATGGTCATCAGGTCCAACGGATTTGTGGGCATCGGCGACGAGCCGAGCGCCAGCGAGCGGCTGCACGTGCATGGCAACTTGCGCACTGAAGGCAACATCATCGCGAAAGGCGACATCGTCGCGCAGGGCGCCAAAAAGTTTGCGATTCAGCATCCCTGCCATCCAAGCAAGACCTTGGTGCATGCTGCGATCGAGGGGCCGGAGGCCGCGGTCTATTATCGCGGCGAGGCGCAGCTCACCCATGGTCGCGCCGTGATTCGTCTGCCCCAGTATTTCGAGGCGCTGACTAGTGCGGAAGGTCGCACCGTGATGCTGACGAACGTGGATGGCTTCGACCGCCTCGCGGTCCAGCGGCAAGACGGGAAACAAGTCGCGAACGGCCGATTCACGGTCATCTCGGAGAACGTTTCCTCCTCGCAAAGCTTCACTTGGGAAGTAAAAGCGGCGCGCGCCGATATCGCCCCGCTGGAAGTCGAACCGTGATTACAGCTCCCGCCCATGAGATCGTGTCCACCCTTCGCCATTCCCCGCCGCCGATTCCTGCAATGCGCGGCTGCTCTGCCCGTTCTCGGGCTACCTTGCGAGGCCGCGCCGATCAGCCGCCTCGACGCGGCGCGGAAGATAATCGTGGAGCGCCCGCGCGAGGTGCCGCTCACGCACGAGGCGGACGTGATCGTGGTCGGCGGAACGCAGGGCGGTTTCGGCGGCTGCTTTGCGGCCATCGCGGCGGCGCGGGCCGGAGCGAAGACGATCTTCGTCGAGGAGCACGGGCACCTTGATCCGCATGTGCCGATTGGCTTGGGCGTAGTCCTCGGCGTGCGGCCGTGGCTGCCGTCGATGCACGAGGGGCTGTTTCGCGAGCTGGCCGCGGCCGTGGTGAAGATGGGTCAGCACGCCAGTGAACCGACGACCCTCGAGGCGTTGCTGGAGCGCGGCGAGCTCATCATTCGCTATCACGAGGTGGTGACGACGGCGCTCTTGCAGATGATGCAGGACGCCGGCGTGGAAATGCTCTTTCACACCAAGTTTGCGGATGCGGTGGTCGAAGACTGCCACGCTCAAGGCGATCATCGTGGAGAGTCCGCAAGGCCGGCATGCGCTCGCGGCGAAGGTCTTCGTGGATAGCACGGGACTCGGCGAAATCGCGGCGGCCGCGGGCGCGCCAATGGTGCGCGAGGAAGCCTTCATGGGCCTGCAGGCGTTTCTCGCCGGGGTTGACGATCGCAAATATCAGGCGTGGATGAAGGAGAACGATCAGCCGCTCGACGCGACGTATCGCGCGTGGGTGGAGTCCATCGTCGGGCCGTTCGCGAAGCTCGAGCATCCGTGGAACCAATGGTGGCCGGAACTGCTCGGCGACCGCTTCGCCACGGCCTATGTCCGGCAGGCGAGAGTGGCGCATGCGAACGGCGATCTGACGCTCCTGCATCGCTGGAAGGAAACCGGCATCATGGCCATCGCCGAGGGCGTGAAGACCGACACCGGCATCGCCCGGCCCCGCACCTATATCACCGGCATCGACCCACTAAAGGTCGCCGACATCAGTTGGGCCGAGGTGACGAGCCGGCTGATGCTCGCGCAGTACCAGCGCTTCCTGAAGAAGTACATTCCCGGCTTCGAGCACTGTGTGATCGAGCGCATCGCAGACTCCATCGGCTTGCGCGGCGGACGCCATCTCGACGTGCCAGCTTTGCCGCAGGCGAAATTCCAGCGTGAGTTCAAGTCCGCGGACGCGATCTTCCTCATGAAAAAAGGCAAGGACGGCAAGATCGCCGAAATCCCGTTCGCCACCTTGCTGCCCGAGCGGGTCGAGGGCCTGCTCGTGGTGGGCAAAGCAAGCGCCGGAGGCCGCACGCTGGGCACCGCCCATGTGGTGCTTTTCCAAGGCCAGGCCGCCGGTACCGCGGCGGCCTTGGCGGCGAAGGACGGCATCACCCCGCGGCAAGTTGAGATCAGGAAACTGCAAGGGGCGCTGAAAGCGACGGGCGTGCAGATACCTTATTAACTGACCGTCCGATCCATGAACGGCTCTCCCAAACACACGCTGCTTCAGCTCACCGTGGCAACCGTTCTTGCCGCCAGCACAGCTGCCGTAGCCCAAACGACGACGCTCAAGACTGAAAACTTCGACCGCGAGCCGGCGTGGGATGGGCACAACAATCGCGTCAAGGTCGAGAAGCCGAACCCCGTTGTGCAGGATTTCGGCTACAGCTCGACTCACCACGCGGGCAGCCTGGCGCCGGGCGAAATGGGGGGCCTCATCCAGCGATCCTCAACTTCGGCGTTCTACGGGATCCGGCTGGGACCACCGAAGACCCTCGAGAGCAAGCTGCGTTGCGCGGGCTCCTTTGCCGTGACTCAATGCGAGGGGACTTCATGCGTGTACTTCGGCTGGTTCAACTCCAAGACGCCGGGGGCGCGTCCTTATAACTGGATGGGCCTCTGCCTGAACGGGGGCCGGATTGGATGCGAAGTCCATGTCGGCCATCGCACAGGCCTCGGGATCGGAGGCGGACCGGGGCGGATCACGGGCGATGGGCCCAATCGCCGACCAGGGGTGCGCGACTTCAACCGGATTCCCAACGGCACGCCGTACACCTTCGAGTTTCTCTACGATCCCGCGGGCGCTGGCGGAGCGGGCGAAATCACCTTCACGCTCGGCGGGGCCGGGCCATTCACCGGCGGGCCTTTCAAATACCGAATGCCGCCGGAAAACCGCGCCGCCGGCGCGACCTTCGACTCCTTCGGGATGATCAACGGGCAGGCGGCGGGCGGCCGGCTCGCGGCTTGGTTCGACGACATGACGATCGACGGGCAAAGCGAATCCTTCGATCGCGATCCGCAGTGGAGCGGGCAGGGCAATCGCGCCAAGTTCGACGACTACAACCTGGTGGGCGCGCACCGGTTCGGCTTCAGCGACACCGCCTTCGCCGGCGGCAGGCGGGGCGAAATCGGCGGGCTCATGTATAGCGCGCCCGAGAAGCCGGGATACTACGCCGACAAAATCGGCCGCCTGACGCTCGACCATCGGCTCACCGCCTCGGGCAAGGTGGCCGTCCGGCAGTATGGGCCGGATAGCGGCATGTATGTGGGCTGGTTCGATTCGGCCAGGCGCGGCTGGCCGCCGGCCAATATCCTCGGCGTCTTGATCGATGGGCCGGGATCAAACCCACGCTTCCGGGCGTGTGCCGCTTCGGCCGATCCGAAGGTGGCTCTCCCCTACCGGCGCGAGACGACCGCGCCGATCCCCCCGGACGGGCAGTCGCACCTCTGGAAGATCGAGTACCATCCGGAATCGGACGGCGGACAAGGCCGTCTGACCGTCTGGTTCGACGATCACCAGGACTCGTTCGCGCTGCCGCCGGGACTGCGCAAGGCGGGGGCGGCCTTCGATCGGTTTGGCCTCTTCGTGCACGAAGGCGGCGGCCAAGCCTCGCTGATCTATCTCGACGACCTGACGTATACCGCGGCAGCCAAGTGACTCCGAACACTCCGCGCGATCCCCCGTGAGAACAAAACGCTGCCACTTCCTGACTCCGATGCTCGCGCTTGCGGCGTCGTTTGGCGGCCTTTCATATCGTGCCGAAGCCCAGCCACCGCCCGCACTCAGGCAGGAAGCCTTCGACCGCGATCCCAGTTGGGAGGGCGTGAACAACCTCGTTAAAGTCGAAAAGCCCGTCGCGGTCATCCAGGAATTCGGCTACAGTCGGACCCAGCACGCGGGCGGGCAGGCGGCGGGGGAAATCGGGGGCCGCGTGCAGCGCTCCAGCACCTCGGCGTTTTACGGCATGCGCCTCGAAAAACCGAAAACCTTGGACAGCAAGCTGCGCTGCACGGGTTCATTCGCGGTGACGGAAAGCACCGGGACATCTTCGCTTTGCTTCGGTTGGTTCAACACGAAGACGCCGGAGGCGCGGCCCTTGAATTGGATGGGGATGGCCCTCAGCGGCGAGCGCACGGGCTGCGAGGTGCATGTGGGATATCGCACGGGCGGCGGCTTCGCCGATGGTCCGGGCCGGGTCACGGGCAAAGGACCGAATTACCGTCCCGGGTATCGCGACCTCAACATGATCCCCAAGGACGGCACCCGCTACACTTTCGACTTTCTCTACGACCCGGAGGCCAGCGGCGGCACCGGCGAGATCACCTTCACGCTCGGCGGAAAAGGGCCGTTCACCGGCGGCCCTTTCACCTTCAAGCTGCCGGCGGCGCACCGCCAGTCGGGGGCGACCTTCGACGCTTTCGGGATTATCAACTCGCTGCGCGCGGGAAACTGGATCACGGTCTGGTTCGACGACCTGGTCATCGATGGGAAGCCGGAGTCCTTCGACCGCGATCCGCCATGGCTCGGCCAGAACAACCGCGCGCGCTTCGATGACTACGGTGTGGAGGGCGCACACCAATTCGGTTTCAGCGACACCGCGCACGCCGGAGGAAAACGCGGCGAGCTCGGCGGGCTGATTTTCAGCTCCGCCGCGGCGCCAGGCTATTACGGCGACAAGGTCGGACGCTTGACGCTCGACCATCGGCTCACCGCCTCCGGCAAAATTGCCTTAAAGGAATACGGCGCGGACGGCGGGCTTTACTTTGGCTGGTTCGATTCCGCCAGGCGCGGCCAGACTCCGGTGAACGTCCTTGGCATCTTCATCGATGGAACCACCTCTTCCGGCCCGCGTTTCAAAGCCACGGTCGCCTCTGCCGATCCGGCGCAGGCTTTGCGCCAGGACTACAAGACGGCTCCCATGATCGCCCCCGACGGGACTGTCCACACCTGGAAGATCGAATATCAGCCCGGGGCCCATGGCGAATCGGATCGTCTCACCGTCTGGCTCGATGATCGCCCGGAGTCCTTCACGCTTGCGCCGGAGTTGCGCAAAGCCGGCGCGACCTTCGACCGCTTCGGTTTGTTCGTTGATGAGCGCGGCGGCCGCGCCTCGCGGGTCTACCTCGATGATCTGACTTACACCGCTGGCCAACCCTGAGCAGCACGCTTCATGAAAACAACTGCCCATCTTATCTGCACCGTCTGCACGCTCGCGGCGCTCACCGCCGCCGAGCCACAGAAGACGATTCTCAAGACCGAATCCTTCGAAAGCGATCCCGGTTGGGATGCGCTCAACACTCGCTTCACACGCAAAGACCTCGGCCGCGTGGTGCAGGATTTCGGCTTCAGCGCCAGCAACCATGCGGGCCGCGAGAGCGGCGAGATGGGCGGCACGATCACGCGCTCCATCACGCCGGCCTGGTATGCCGATCGCATCGCGCCGAAGACTTTGAACGATAAGCTCACGGCCTCGGGAAGCTTCATGCTGCCGCCGCAGCGCGCGGAAGGGACGCTCCATTTCGGCTGGTTCAACTCGAAGCGGCAAGGCTGGCGCCCCTGGAGCGCGCTTGGCTTTCGCATCCAGTCGCGCCGGGGCAAGATCGCGCTCGATTACATGACGCAGACCTGGCAGGCGGGCGGCCTCTTTTCTCCGCTGGAAGTGGCGTTCGATGGCGCGAAGCACGCTTGGTCGCTCTCCTACGATCCCGCCGGCAATGCCGGCTTCGGCGAGATGACTTTCGTGCTCGACGCTCAGCCGCCGCAGTTCGCAAAGCTGGCGCCGGGACACAAGGCCGCGGGCGCCAACTTCGACCGCTTCGGCCTGTGGAATCAGCAATCGGCCGGCGCGGCCATGACCGCCTGGTTCGATGATCTGCACTACGATGGCCAGGCGCAGGATTTCCGCACCGACCCGCAGTGGGAGGGCGTGGGCAACCGCACCGAATTCCGCGAGCGGCGCTTCCGCGGCGCGCAGGATTACGGCTACAGCGAGACGGCCCTCGCCGGCGGCAAAAAAGGCGAGATGGGCGGCCTCATCTGGAGCGCCAATCCCGGCAGTGTGGAGGAAGGCTACTACGCCGATCGCGTCGGCCCGCTCACGCTGGACAAGCCGTTATTCGCCTCGGGAAAAATCGCACTCACCCGCGGCTCCACCGACAGCGATTTTTATTTCGGCTGGTTCCAGCACGATGGCTGGCGGCCGCCCATCGGCACGGCGGATCGCTCCACCACGCCGTACGTCGGCGTCATCATCGGAGGCCCCGCCCAATCCGGGCACTACTTCCGCCCCGGCTACAGCGGCAGGAAGGAAGGCCAGAATCAAGTCGGCCCCGGCTACAACCGTACCGGCCCGCCCCTGCGCCCCGACGCCATCCCGCGCACCTGGACCATCGCCTACGACCCCGCCGGCAACCAGGGCCACGGCTCCATCTGCGCCACCCTCGATGGCGAATCCGCCACCCTCGATCTCCGCCCCGGCCTCAAAGCCGAAGGGATCACCCTCGACCGCTTCGGCCTCTTCACTTGGCGCCCCGACGGCAACTCGAACGACGTCTTCTTCGACGACCTGACCTACACCGCCGCGCAGTGAGTGGCAGAATTTCCAATTGCGTGTTGCCGCCGGCGTGCGGCGCGACTCCGTGCGCGCCACCTACTCAATAAACATCAACTCATTGGAAACCAGCATCGCTTGCGCGAGTGTTTCCCAAGCGGTGAGCGGGGCGAGCTTGCGCTGCGGGGCGAAGTCGGCGCGGGCATCCCAGGAGCGCTTGGGCAGCTCCAGTTTGTAGTCGCCGATGAGCATTACCTTGGGCGCCCAGGAGTAGCCGTCGGAGTTGTCGCCGGTGCGGCATTCGACGATGAAATCGATGGCTTCGCCGAGCTTCACTTCGATGCCGGGAAGATTCGTGGCGGCCTTCGAAGTGAGGACGGTCCATTCACCAAGCTTGCCCCCGCGGCCGCTCACGATCAGGCCGCGGACGCCATCACCCGCTTTCGCCGAGTGCTCGAGGCTGCCTACGATGTTCACCTTCCCATCCACCGGCGAGACCCAGCGCAGGACCGTGGAGGTTTGCAGCAAGCTTCCCGGATGGCCGCCGTCGGGGCGGATGCTGGCGAAGCCGTGTTGCGGCGTGGGCATCTTCGCCTGCGGGCTGCGCCGGTCTTTGCTCACGAAGGCGAAGGCGTGAAAATCCTTGGTGTGATTGACCAGCGGATCGTACCAGCCCCAGCCGTAATGCCAGCCGGGCTCGATCGCGGGCGTGAGCTGTTTCTTGAGGAAGGCGACCGCGTCCTTCACCTCGTCGGCACTCGGCGCGCGCTGGTAGAGGAGCCGGTAGAGCGCGGAGAGCCGGCCGGTGTCGTTTTTCATCTGCGCGACCTCCGGCCGCTGAATCAGCGCCTGCGCCTGCTCGATCACGAACGGGCTGTTCATCATGAAGAGCGCTTGCTGCGGCACCGTGGTGGTAAAGCGCTGCGGGCTGGTGATGTCGGGATTTGCGAAATCGAAGGTGCGAAAAACGGCCGGCAAATTCAGCCGATCGATGAAGCCATACACGGTGCGGCGCGGGCTGAAGGGCACTTTCCAGATATCGACTGGGAGACCGCCGACGGTGAGGTCGAGCTTGCCGGCGCAGGCGAGGATGGTGTCGCGCATCGCCTCGAAATCGAGCCGGCGCAGCTTGAAATGGTGGTGCAGCGTATTCTCCGGGTCGACGCTGCTGGCCTGGGGCACGAGGAAGTCGGACTGCTGATAGGTGCTGGAAAGGAGGATCAGGCGATGAAGCTTCTTCAGCGACCAGCCTTGGTCCATGAACTGCGCCGCCAGCCAATCGAGCAGCGCGCGCTGCACCGGCGCCTCGGTGCGGACCCCAAAATCGCCGGGCGTGGAGACGAAAGGCCGGCCGAAGTGCCACCCCCAAACGCGGTTTACGAAGACGCGCGCGGTCAGCGGATTGTCGCGCGCGGCGATGGCCTTCGCGAGATCGAGGCGCCCGCTCCCCTCGGCGAAAGGTTTGCGCTGCGGGCCGGCGATTACCTCGAGGAACTGGCGCGGAACGATCGGCCCAGGCGAGCCGGGATTGCCGCGCAGGAAGATGCGCTGCGTATTCGGCTTGTCGCGATCGACGAGCGCCATGGCGCGGAGCGGCGCGCCGGGATGGCTCCAATCCAGCGCGCCGAGTTCCCTGCGGATCGGCACCGTGCGATTGTTCAGCTCCCGGCGGATGGTGGTTTCGGCGATCTCGCGCGGGAGCTGATTGGGTGATCTCTCGGAGACGAGGAAGGCGCGCACGCTCTCGTCCTTCGCATCCGGGAGCGTCTTCGGCGCCGGCTTGTTCTCTTTCTTCGCGCCGGTCTCGGCGGCCTTCCATGCGTCTTCCAGGCGGACGGCGAGCGTGTTGTAAATTGCGGCGACCTCCTTGAGGGAAGCGGGCGCCGCTTTCTCGAAGGCTTTGGCCAGCGCGGGATTCACCGGCTTCGCGGGATCGGCATTCGCGGCAAGCTTCGCGGCGAGTTCCTTCGCACGCGGCGCGAAGTCTTTTTCACCGAGCGCGGCGAAGGCGAACCAAGGCGCGACCACCGGCTCGTTTTTCGAGGCGGGATCGTCGAAGTAGCGCATCCAGCGATCGAGGATCGGCCCCGCGATCTTCCGCTCCCCGGCAAAGGTATCGAGTTTGAGGGCGGCCCCGGCGCGCTTCGCCTCATGCGCGCCGAGGAGGTAATCGCCAAGCTTGCGGCGCTCCTTGCTGAGAAATTCGGCAATGGTTTCGTCGGCTTTCGCCTGCACCTTGGCCTCGACCTCCGCGCGCTTTTTCAGGAAGTCGTCGTACTCCGGGCCGGTGCGGATTTTCGTGGTCAGGAGCGGCTTTTCCGGCGGCTCCTGAGAGGAGGCGAAGACGCTGTAAAACGAGTAGTAGTCGGCGGTGGGCACCGGATCGAACTTGTGATCGTGGCAGCGCGCGCAGGAAACGGTGAGCGCCATCAGGCCGCGCGTGACCACGTCGATGCGGTCATCGATCATATCCTGCGGCGGGCCGCTGCGCCCGAGCGTGAGAAAGCCGAGCGCGGCGAGGGCGCTTTGGTCTTCGCCCGAGACGAGCTTATCGGCGGCGAGTTGCTCGCGGATGAACTGGTCGAACGGCTTGTCCTCATTGATGGCGCGGACGACGTAATCGCGGTAGGTGAAGGAGAACGGGAAGCGGCGCTCCTCGCCGCCGGCGAGGTAGCCGCGCGTGTCGGCGTACCGGGCGATATCGAGCCAGTAACGGCCCCAGCGCTCGCCGTAGTGCGGCGAATCGAGCAGGTGGTCGACCACCTTCGCGAAGGCGTCCGGCGACTGATCCGCATTGAAGGCGTCAACTTCCTCCGGCGAAGGTGGCAGCCCGGTGAGATCGAGGTAAACGCGCCGGATAAGCGTGCGCTTTTCCGCGGGCGGCGCGGGCTTCAGAGCCTTGGCCTCGAGGTTCGCGAGAATGAATGCGTCGACGGGGGTCTTGACCCAGGCAGGTGTCTTTACCTGCGGCACGGGCGGCGCGGCCACCGGCTTGAACGCCCAATGCTCCTTCGCCTTCGCCATATCACGCGCGGCGGTTGAGGGACCGCCGGTACGCGGATCCGGCGCGCCGATCTTCACCCACGCCTCGAAATTCGCGATCTGGTCATCGGGCATTTTACCACCGGATTTCTTCGGCGGCATCGCGAGGTCCTTGTCGTGATAGCGGATCGCCTGGATGAGCAGGCTCTTGTCGGGATTGCCGGGAACAATCGTAGGCCCGCTGTCGCCGCCCTTTTCCCAGCCGGCTTTCGTATCAAGCCGTAACCCGCCTTTTTGGCTCTTCTCGCCATGGCACTCGTAGCATTGCTCGACCAGCACGGGCCGGATCTGCTTCTCGAAAAAATCGAGCGCACCCGCCTGGTCGGCGGCGGCGGTCGCGCAGAGTGCGAAAAAGATCGGGCCGATCCGGCCAATCAGTCCGAAGGGTCTCATTTCAGAAAGCGCCATGGCTTAAGCAAGAATCTCCTTCACCACCGCCCCGTGCACATCCGTGAACCGGAAATCCCGGCCCGCGTATCGGAAGGTGAGCTTTTCGTGATCGAACCCGAGGAGATGCAAAATGGTCGCGTGGAGATCGTGGACGTGCACCGGGCTATCCACCGCCTTGAAGCCGAACTCGTCGGTGGAGCCGTGGATGTGGCCGCCTTTCACGCCGCCGCCCGCCATCCACATGCTGAAGCCGTAGTGATTGTGGTCGCGGCCATTCACCTTGCCCGCGTTACTGCCCGGCGTGGGAAGCTCGACCACCGGTGTGCGACCGAATTCACCGCCCCAGATCACGAGCGTATCCTCCAGCATGCCGCGCTGCTTGAGGTCCTTGAGCAGGCCGGCGATGGCCTGGTCGCAGCCGTTCGCGAGCTTGCGGTGCTGCACCTCGATGTCGTCGTGGTTGTCCCAAGGCTGCCCGGCGCCGGTCCAGACCTGCACCATGCGGACTCCTTTCTCCAACAGCCGCCGCGCGATGAGCATCTGCCGGCCCTGCAGCGTGTCGCCGTATAGCTCGCGGATATTCTGCGGCTCGCGATTGATGTCGAAGGCGTCGCTGGCATCGAGTTGCATGCGATAGGCGAGTTCGAACGACTCGATGCGCGCCTCGAGCTGCGGGTCCTTTTGGTGGCGCAGGGCGTGGCGCCGGTTTTGCGCCTGAAGGAAATCGAGCTGCGCCCGCTGGCGGTCGAGCGGGGTGTAACCATTGCGCAAATTCTCGATCAGCCTCTCCGGATCGGTATTTGCGGTATTGACGTAAGTGCCCTGGTAAATGCCTGGTAGAAAAGCGCTTTGCCAGTTGGCGGATTCCGAAGTAGGCAGCCCATTCGGGCACATCGTGATGAACCCCGGTAGGTTCTGGTTTTCGGTGCCGAGACCGTACGTCACCCACGAGCCCATGCTCGGACGCGGCAGCCGCGCCTCGCCGCAATTCATGAGCAGAAAGGAGGGCTCGTGATTCGGTACATCGGCGTGCATCGAGCGGATCACACAGAGGTCATCCGCGCATTCGCCGAGTTTCGGAAAGAGCTCGCTGATCTCGAGGCCGCTCTTGCCGTACTTCTGGAACTTGAACGGCGAGCCGAAAGCCGCGCCGGTGCGGCGCTCCGTCTTGAAAGTATTGGGAAGCGGCTTCCCGTGCCATTTCGTGAGCTCCGGCTTCGGGTCGAACGTATCCACCTGCGACGGGCCGCCATTGGCGAAAAGATGGATCACGCGCTTGGCCTTGCCGGGAAAATGCGGCGACTTCGGGGTGAGCGGATTCAGCGGCACCCCCTCGGCCTGCGACGTGGCGCCAAGGAGACTCGAAAGCCCCACCATTCCCATCCCCATCCCCAAGCGCTGGAGAAATTCGCGCCGGTCGACGCACGCAGCGGAGTTAATGTGCGGAAGCAGCTCTGGTTTCATGGACAATTCGAGATTGGCAGGCTTCGCCGTGGGGGCGGAATGAAACCATCAGTTATAAGCGCGCAGGCGGTGATTTCTTTGGGGTGCCGGAAGGGAGGAGTATCGAACCGATGCGCCAATCCCGCAAGCAGCGAGGCATGTGCGGCTTACTGAAAGCGCAGCAGAAACTCCCGATAGAACTCGACCGCCTTCTCCACCTCGGCGAGCTCGACGAACTCCACCGCCCCATGCGCCTGGTCGATGCTGCCGGGGCCGATCACCAGGCTTGGAATGCCTTGGCGCGAGAGTTTGCTCGCATCGCTGGCGAAGGGGACGCCGCAGAGCTGGCCATCCAGGGCCATTTCATCCAGCAGCGCGCTGGCAAGGAGCGCGGGTGCGCAACCGGCGGGCGTTTCGAGCGCTTCGTCCGTGAGCATCGGCAGCTCCATGTGCACGTCGAGGCCCGGCCTTTTCCGCTGCAGTTCCTCCAGCAAGCGCTGATACCCCGCCAGCACCGCCACGACTTTTTCGCCCGGCAGCAAACGCCGGTCGATTTCGATCGCGCATTCGTGGGGGACGAAATTCACCTGCACGCCGCCGCGGATCACCCCGACATTGCCGGTGGCCGGCCCCAGCAGCGGATGCCGGTGTTCGCCGAGGCGCCGGTGCTCCTCCTCGAGCGCCACGATCACATGCGCCATGTGATCGATCGCATTCACCCCGAGGTGCGGTTTGCTGCTATGCGCCGCCACCCCGCGCACGACCATCCGCCAGCGGAGCACGCCCTTGCCGGCGATTACGGCGCGAAGCGAGGTCGGCTCCGCCACCAGCGCGGCGTGCCCGGTGAGCCCTTCGCAAAGCTTTACCACGCCGCGATACGAGTACTCCTCATCCACCACTGCCGCCAACCACACCTCGCAGGGCGGCGTGCATCCCTCCTCGTGCAGCGAAGCGACAGCGTGCATCATCGCCGCGAGCCCCCCCTTCGTATCGCAAGCCCCGCGGCCGAAGAGCTTCCCATCCTCCACCCGCGGCTCGAAGGGCGGGATCGTCATCCCCGTCACCGCCACCGTGTCCATGTGCGCCTCAAGGATCACCCGCCGGGTGGAGTCACGCCCGGGCAAACGCGCAATCACATTCGGCCTGCCGGGAAAAACCTCCTGCTCCCAGACCTCGATCCCCCGCGTTTCAAAAAACTCACGCACCCACCGCGCGATCTCCCCCTCCCCTGCCCCGCCATCGTACGAGGAATTGACGCTGTTGATCCGCACCAGCGAAGCAAGCGTTTGGGCGACGGGACTCACGCTCAAACCAACCCCTTGATCGGCTCCCCATCATACACCGTATGCGGCCGCCCCAGCGGGTCGAGCCACTCCCCCGTCCGTGGAATGCCGAGCGCCTCATAGATCGTCGCCGCGAGATTCTCAGGCCGTTGCGCGGCTTCCGCCGGATACGCGCCGATCCGATCGGAGGCGCCGATGACGTTGCCGCCGCGAATGCCGCCGCCGGCGAGCATGATCGATTGGCAGCCGCCCCAGTGATCGCGCCCCGGATACTTCACGCCCGGCAGAGTGCTGATCCGCGGTGTCCGCCCAAATTCGCTGCCCATGACGATGAGCGTCTCGCACAGCAGTCCGCGCGAATCGAGATCGTCGATCAGCGCGCTCACGGCGCGATCCATCGGCGGCAGCAGGTAATCTTTCATGTTCGGAAACGGGGCCTGATGCGTATCCCAAGTCTCATTGTTCCCGAGATTCACCTGCACGAGGCCGACGCCGACTTCCACCAACTGCCGCGCCATCAGCAGCGACCAGCCGAAACTGTTGCGGCCGTAGCGATCCAGCCATTTCGGGTCGGCCCTGTTCAGCGTAAAGGCATCGTGCACCGCGCCGTTCGTCAGCAGCGAGACGGCGGCCTCGCGATATTTGTCGAAGGCGGCTTCCTCGACTGCCTGCCCGTAGAGCCGCGACTGGCGCTCCAACTCATCGCGCAACGCCACCCGGCTCAGCATGCGGTCCTTGCTCAGCCCCTGCGGCAGCGAAAGATGCGGCGCCTCGAAGCGCAGATTCTCGTCCACCGCCGAGCCGGTGGCATGATGAAACAGATACTCGGGATAGGCGCCGTAGTGGCGGGGATGGTACGGCGACATCTCGAGGAACCACGGATCGCGCAGCGCACCCATCTGCCCGCCAAATTGCCCCGGAATCGTGCGCCCTTCCCGGTGCACGATTTTGTCCGGCAGCACCACGGCCGGCGGCAGATTGTTGCGCGGCGTGAGCACAGCGCCGGCCACCGCGGCGATGCTCGGCCAATCGCTCGACTTGGGCTTCCCCGGCTCGAAGCCCAGCGGCAACTCGCACCGTCCCGTGAGCATGATGTGATGCGCCGCCGAGTGGTCGTTCGAGGGATGCGTGAGCGAGCGGACGAGCGCCCATTTTTCCGAGCGCTTCGCCAGCTCCGGCAAATGCTCGCAAATCTGGATGCCAGGCGTGCGCGTGGCGATCGGCTTGAATTCGCCTCGCGTTTCCAGCGGCGCATCCGGCTTCAAGTCGAAGCTCTCGTGCTGCGAGAGCCCGCCCGAGAGAAAGATGTAGATGACCGATTTCGCCCGACCGGCGGGCCGCGGCGCCCCCCCAGTCCCGGCCAGCGCCCGCAGCGCGCCAAGGTGGTTGATTCCGAGCCCGAGCAGGCCAATCGCTCCGGCTTGAATGGCCGCGCGTCGCGTGAGGCCGTGCGCGCGCGGATCGCTGCACCGGGGGGAAACGGGAATCATGTCGTTGGTTCGGGTGTACGGCCATGCGGCTCTGCGCCCGCGGCCAGTACAGAGATCAATGCGTAGGCGAGCGGTTCCTTAGGCGAATCGCGATCATCCCTCCGCCGCCGCGGAATCCAGGGCGGCGCGCTGCGCGAGCTGCTCCTCGATGCACCGCTTCAGCGCGGGAATGCTGAACGGTTTCCCGAAGGCGGGAAAGTCCCCGGCCACGCCGGGTTCGCCATTCTCTTTCGAGCGCACGCTGGCGGAGACGATGATGATGGGCGTGCTGGAGAACCTGGTTTCCCGGCGCAGTTTGGCGGCGAGATCGAGGCCGTGGATCGTCGGCATGATCAAATCGAGCAGGAAGACATCGGGGCTGAACTCCTGCGCCACCTGCAGGGCGCTCCCGGCTTCGCTCTCCAGGCGCACGTCGTACTCCCCCATGAGACGGGGGAAGATCCGGGCAAAAACCGGCGCTTCGTCGTCGATGAACAGGATCTTTTTCTTCATGGCTCGCCAGCGCCAGAGTAGCGGCGGTGGCCGGCTACTCAAAGCGAATCTCGATTCACATTATGGATTTGCAATACCGGGCAACTCCTGCTACCGGTCCCAGCCCGCCAGCGGCCCCATCTCATGAACTATCGCCTCCCTCTCCTCGCGCTTGTCGCGCTCCTCTTTTCTCTCGTCCCCTCCCGGGCCGCGCTGCCACCCGATGGTCAGTACACGGGCTTGATGAGAGTGTTCCTCGGGTTTGAGACCGGGCTTCCCTTTGGGAGCAAACAAACGGTCAAGGCCACCGTGTCCGGGAACGCGATTACGATCTACACCGCCCCGCGCTTCGACGATACCCTCTCCGGCACGCGCTCCATTTACCACGGCACCATCGAAGACATCACCGGCGTGGTGAAGCTCACCGCGCCGAACCACGCCGTGCCGCCTGAGCCGACCGAGCAGACCGGCATCGCGAAGATGACCGCGGCAAAGCGGTTCAGGATCACGATCAACGTCTACGAGGATCCTGAGGATGACACGGAAGTCTCAGATGCGCGCGTCATCTTCGAGTTCTGGCCGGACCGGAGCGCGCCGGCCGCCCCTCCGGTGACGCCCTAAGTAAGGGTCGCCGCCACTCGGCGGCGCGTTGCGATTCATGGGATTGAAGCGAGGCTTTACCAGACCAGCCTCGAACCGCGCGCGTCGGTCTTCAACTCGCGGCCGAGAAGCTCGGCCTTGGCCGAGCCGCTGCTTTTTGCCGTGATGCGGGCGTAGGCGATGAGCGGCTTGGAGGCTTCGATCACGGTGGTGATGCGCATGAACCACTCGGCTCCTTCCGGCGGCACCGTCACGTCGAGGGTGCCGTGGCGCCAATTCGTTTTCTGGCTGATCGTATTGCGGGTGAAGTAAATTCCCACGGTGCCTTTGAGCGCGCCGCTATCCTCTTTCTTCACCTCGCGCTCGCGGCGGTTGAACTTCAGCTTGATGATCTTGCCATCGAGCGCCACGGCCTGCTCCTCCACGGCCTGCACATCGTAGCTTTTCACACTCGTGGCTTCCTCGCGCGAGATTGGCGTATCGGCATACGCGGTGAGCGTGAGGAGGGCGAAGGCGCAAGTGAGGAAGCGGGGAGGCATGGGGAGCAGTCTTAGGCGGCGGAGGAAGTCGCTGCGAGATAACGTTCGCGGAGGCCGTCGGCGACCTGCTGCGATTCGAGCGCGCGGCCTTCCACGTTGCTTACCGAGACGATGCCGATCCAGCTATTGGCGAGGAAGATTTCGTCGGCGGTGTTCACGTCCTGCAGGAAGAGCGAGCACTCGCGCACGGCGCCTTGCTTGAGGATCCATTCGCGCACCACGCCGTTGCGCGCGCCGCAGGCGATGGAGGGGGTTTTCACCGCGCCATCGCGGACGAGGAAGACGTTCGCCATGCAGGCGGAGACGAGCTCGGCGTTTTCGTTGAAGAGAAGCGCCTCGTCCTGGCCGCGGCGGCGGGCGCGCTGGAGGGCGTCGATGTTGAGCCAGTAATTGGCCGTCTTGAGCCCGCCGAAGAGCGGCCAGTAGAGATCGTGCGAGAGCGCGAGGCGGTAGGTTTTCGGCGCCGCGGATTCGCGCGGCTCGAGGAGCACGAAGAGGCGCGGCTCGGCAACGGGATCGCCGGGGCCGCCATCGCCGCCGGTCACGTAGATGCGCGCGAAGGCCTCGTCGCCGACCTGCGCGAGCAGCGGGCCCACGGCCTCGAGCGCAGCTTGATCGATTCGAAACTCCCGCTGGGCGCAGCCTTCGCGCAGGCGGGCCACGTGCTGCTCGAGGAAGAGCGCGCGACCGCCCGCCACGCGAAAGCTCTCGAAGAGCGACATGCCGTAACGGAAGCCGCGATCCTCGATCGGCAGCGAGTCGCAAGGCTCAAACGCGGCGCCGGTCCAGCGCCAGGCGAGCATCTTCGGAGGAGTGGTCATCGGCCCTTCTTAAGTGATCGTGAGCTCTTTCGTGATCCCAAATTGCTCGATGCGTTTGCGCAGGGTGGCGCGGGTGATGCCGAGGAGCTTGGCGGCGCGGACCTGGTTGCCCTTGGTCGCCTTCATGGCGTGAGCGTGAACTCGCGCTCGAGCCACGGGAGGAGCTGCACTCAGGGTCGGCCTGCGCGGCCTTGAGCAGCACCTCGATCGCCGTCTCGGTGGTGAGCGGACGGCGGCGGCGCCGGCGGGGGTGTCGGCGCCGGTGCGCGGGCTGGGCCGCCGTGCCGAGCGGGATGTCCTTCGGGAGGAGGATGTCGGAGGTGGCGAGGACGCAGGCGCGCTGGATGGTGTTCTCGAGCTCGCGGACGTTGCCGGGCCAGCGTGTAGCTCTCGAGCACGCGCACCGCTTCCTCGGAGAGCTTGCAGCTGCGGCAGACGCTTTTTGCATGGCCACTTTGTGCAGGAAATACTCGGCGAGCAGCCGGATGTCCTCGATGCGCTGGCGCAGCGGCGGGAGCTGGATGCGGACGACGTTGAGCCGGTAGAAAAGATCTTCGCGGAAGCGTCTGTCTCGCGACCTCCTGCTCGAGGTTTTTGTTCGTCGCGGCGACGATGCGGACATCGGTCTTGCAGGGTGTCGTTGCCGCCGACGCGCGAGAATTCGCCATCCTGCAGGACGCGCAGGATCTTGCTCTGGAGCGGCAGCGGCATGTCGCCGATTTCGTCGAGGAAAAGCGTGCCGCCGTTGCACTGCTCGAAGCGGCCGACGCGCTGGCCGGTCGCGCCGGTGAAGGCGCCTTTCTCGTGGCCGAAGAGCTCGCTCTCGAGCAGTTGCTCGGGGATGGCCGCGCAATTGATGGCGACGAAGCTTTTGCGCGCTGCGCTGCGCTGTAGTGATGGATCGCGCGCGCGACGAGTTCCTTGCCCGTGCCGCTCTCGCCGGTGATCATCACCGGCGCGTCGGAGTGCGAGACGCGGCCGACCATCTTGAAGACCTGCTGCATCGCCGCGCGACTTGCCGACGATGCGAGTCCTGGTGCTCCTCGACGGTGAGCTGCGGCTTGAACGTGGTGGCCGCGCGCATCTCCGCCTGCGCCTTGAGCGCGGCATCGACGACGACCTTGAGATTGAACGGCAGCGTCTCCTTGCGGATGAAATCGAACGCGCCGAGCTTCATCGACTCGATGACGAGCTGCGTGGTGCCAAAGCCGCTGGTCAGGATGACGATGGCGTTCGGGTCGCGCTGGCGCACCTTCACCAGCAGCTCCAGTGCCGCTGAACGGCGAGAGGTGCGTCTCCGACGATGAGCAGGTCGGGCTGCTTCGCGGCAGAAGAGCTTGAAGCCGTCCTCGGCATTCGTGCGCCGTGATGACGCGCGTGGTGGGCGTGGCGAGCTGGTGCTGGACCCACTCGAGAAAGTCCGTCTCGGGATCGACGACGAGGATGGTCTGGAGTTTTTCTATCCATGCGGCAGAGCGGGTCTAGAGGCCGCCGAAACGGCGCTGGCGTTTGGTGAACTCAGCCGACGGCGTCGCGCAAGTCCTGCTTTGCCAAAGTCGGGCCAGAGTTTTTCGGTCACGTAGATTTCGGTGTAGCTGAGTTGCCAGAGCAGGAAGTTGGAGAGCCGCATTTCGCCGGAGGTGCGGATGAGCAGATCGGGATCGGGATAGTCGCGGTGTATAGAGTCGCTGGCAGAAATCGTCTGCTGAGTCGATCTTCCGCGGGCGTCAGGCGGCCCGCGGCGGCCTCCGCGGCAGATGGCGCGGACGGCGTCCACGATCTCGGCGCGGCCGCTGTAGTTGAGCGCGAGGACGAGCGTGGTGGCGGTATTCTGCGCGGTGAGCTCGATGGCTTCGCGCAGCGCCTCCTGGCAGCTCTCGGGCAGCTCGTGAGTGCGGCCGATGGCCTGCGAGGCGCACGTTGTTCTTCATCAGCGTCGGCGTTTCCTGCGCGATGAAATGCTCGAGCAGGCTGCAAGAGCGCGCTCACTTCCTCCGGCGGGCCGCGCCAGTTCTCCGTGGAGAAGGCGTAGACCGTGAGGAATTCGACGCCGAGCTCGACGCACTCCTCGGTGACCGCGCGCACGGACTCCGGCGCCGTGCTCGTGCCCGGCGATGCGCGGCAGCCCGCGCTCCTTCGCCCAGCGTCCGTTGCCATCCATGATGATGGCGATGTGCCGGGGTACTGTCATCATCAGAGCACGATGGTCTGCTCGCGATTCGGGCCGACGCTGGCGATGATGAGTTTGGCGCTCGGTGAGCTCGCGCGATGCTTCTGCAGATAGGCGCGGGCGTTCTTCGGGAAGATCGCTCCACGTCTTCGCGCGTCGTGGGTGGGCGTCTGCCAGCCGGGCATGCTCGTCGTAGACGGGCTCGCATTCGGCGAGCTGCGCGGAGGTCGCTGGGCGGCACTTCGAGGCGTCTTGCGGCCGAGCTTGTAGTGCGTGCAGACCTTGATGGTGGCGAGCGTGTCGAGGCCGTCGAGATTCGTGACGGCGATCTCGTCGATGCCATTGACCATGCCGGCGTAGCGCGTGGCGACCGCGTCGAACCAGCCGCAGCGGCGGGCGCGGCCGGTGGTGGCGCCGAACTCGCGGCCCATGCCGTGGAGCATGTCGCCGAACTCCGTCGTTTTCGGTCGGGAACGGCCCTTCGCCGACGCGCGTGGTGTAGGCCTTCATCACGCCGAGCACGCGGTCCATGCGATGCGGCGGCACGCCGGAGCCGGTGCAGGCGCCGCCGGCGGTGGTGTTCGAGGAAGTGACGTACGGATAGGTGCCGTGATCGATGTCGAGGAAGGTGCCCTGCGCGCCTTCGAAGAGAATCTCCTTCCCGGCCTTCAGCGCCTCGTGCAGATAGACGACGGTGTTGCCGACGAACGGCGCGAGCTTCTCGCCGGCCTCGGCGTAGGTCGGCGAGCACCGTCTGCGAAATTCGAGCGGCTTCGCGCCGAACGCCTTGAGCACCGCGTTGTTCTCCTTGATGCGCTGCTGCGAGCTTCTCCGCGAAGAGCTCCGGCTGCACGAGATCGCCCATGCGCAGGCCGACGCGCGCGGCCTTGTCGCCGTAGGCCGGGCCGATGCCGCGCTTGGTGGTGCCGATCTTGTTCTTGCCCTTCTTCGATCTCGCGCTGCTCGTCGAGCACGCGGTGATACGGGAAGCACGAGGTGCGCGCAATCGCGAGATCAGCAGGTTGTTCGGCGTGACCTTGATCTTCTGCGCGGCGCAGGCCGTCGATCTCCTTCGCCACGGCCGATCGGGATCGATCACCACGCCGTTGCCGATCACGCACATTTTGCCTCGGCCGCAGGATGCCGCGAGGGGATGAGGTGCAGGACGTATTTTTTGCCGCCGACGATGACGGTGTGGCCGGCGTTGTTGCCGCCCTGCGAGCGGACGACGATGTCCGCGTTCTCGGTGAGAAAATCGATGATCTTGCCTTTGCCTTCGTCGCCCCACTGGGCGCCGACGAGGATGGTATTTGCCATGAGAAAACGGGAAAAAGTACGGGATTGTGAGTGAGAAAAACGCGAAACGTCCCGATTCGCCTCGCGGCGCTCGGGACGTTTGGGAAAAGTAGCGGTCGAGGCGGGGGGTGCAAGCGTTTTGGGCCGGGCAGGCCGGTCATTAACGGAGGACTCTCAGATTTGATTTATGAGACGAATGAGACAAAAATGAGTGTTTTCGCGTCTTGGAATGCGACACGGCATCGGGGGAAACCCCAACAAGGAGGGGGTTTTCGGAGATATGGAACGAAATGCAGGGTCGGTTGAACGCGGAAGGCGGACCGAGGGGAATTTCGGAAATTTGGGAAAGCGGTCGGACTGGCAGAACGGCAGGCTGGAAAAGCCTGTTTCCGGGCGCGCCAGAACGGGGCAGGCTGGAAGCCGGCGATACGGCAGGCTGGAAAGCCCGCGGGGAACGTGAGAAAAGCGGGACGAAGGCTGGCCGGAGTGGCCAGCGGTGATGGCGAGGGCCGGCTCGCAAGACAAGTGATCACGCGCGAGGCGCTGCACGTGTGGTGGCGGGTGGTTCCGAAGCATCCCCCGCAGAGTATCAGGCGGCGAGCACTTCTCCAATCTCGAGCGAGCACTTTATTGTATTTCTATTTTCGCCAAACAGAGGGGTGCGGCTTTGAATTTGGCGGGCGGGCACGCCGTTCCAAAGGCGGTGTTCGGGGATTCTGTCATAAATTGCTGGCTGACCCCTGGCTTACCTCACCGCGCATAATTCAACCTTGTAGAAGCAATAGCTGCGGATAACGTCAGGATGATGACGACTCCGGAGTCAGAAATCGGTGGTCTGAGGGACGACTCACAAGGCACGACGAGAGGAAAGCCAAGTGCTCACCGCGTTGCTGTCGTTGCCGCTGGATTTGCCGTAGCGTGTTTCGCGGTGCAGGCGTTTTACGTTTTGATCGTTGTTCCCAGTTTTGAAGGGCCACTTCATGATTTGTTTGATGATCGTCCGCTTCCCCCATTCACAGCGTTCGCTCTGCACGCTGGGCCGCTACTTCTCGGCTACGCTTTTATCACGTCTATCGCAGCTTGGTTCGCTCTGCACCGGCGACGGTCCATGCGCCGTCTCTGGACTTTTGCAGGAGTAGCCATCCTGCCGATTATTCTGACCACGATTGCAGTGGTGCTTCCGCTCATGGCTCTCCTCGAACGGCTCACACCGCCCCGGTGACCACAGCCTTAGAAGAGTGTTCCAGGCGATCTTGCGATAAGTTCATTCGGCCGGCTCGTTGCTCGGTTTCCGGCGAGAAGGGCTGCGCGGCGTGGCCCTGAGAGGATTCCCGTGTTTTGTGGGCGCGGTAGTTTTCCTCGGACCGGTTTCTGGCGAGGCAGTTTTGGCGGCAGGGAACTTTGGCCGCGCAGGCGCCCTGTCCTCGTTGCACCCACTTCGGGGTGCGTGCGTAATCGATTGGTTTCCGTGGGTTCGCCCCGGCTACTTACGAAAGTAGCCGCGGCGAACCCACGGCTATTCATGTCGGGAGCCCTTCGGGCTCGTCCGCTGTACGGTGCGCTTTGTACTGCGGCGGAATTAGCGCAAAGCACGGTTTCCGACGCCCCTCCGGGCGGCACCGTTTTTCGCGCGAGACCGGTGGCTGACGCCACCGGCTAATCTCAAAATGGCCCTCCGGGCCGAGGGCGAATGGTGCGCTGATTGCGAAGCACTACGCTATCAGGAAGGCGCTGAAATTCAGGCTTGTGAAAAATCAGCGGGGGCCGAAGCAGTAGGCGTATTGGTTGGAGCGGAGGAAGAGGTGGGGGCCGATGAGGGCGGGGCTGGCGTTGGTAACGCTGGGGTCATCGGCGATGCGGTGGATGGAGAGGACTTCGAATTTGGGCTTGGCCGAAAGGACGACGGCGCCGGTGGTGCGGCCGACGTAGTAGAGGCGGCCCTGGGCGAGGACGGGCGAGGCGTACCAGCGGTCGCGCTGCGGGGAGATGGGCTCTTCGTAGACGATCTCGCCGGTCTCGGCTTTGACGCAGAGGGCGCGGCCGCGCGCATCGTTGACGAAGTAGAGGTGGCCTTCGTGGTAGACGGGGGAGCCGACGTTGGAGCCCTTGGGGATTTGCCAGAGGATGTGGGTGGCGGTGACGTCGCCCGTGCCGCCGGCGCGCACGGCGAGGCCCTGGCCGTTCGGGCTGCCGATGATGTAGATGATGCCATCGTAAGACACGATGGAGGGGCAGAGCTCCGCGGCCTTGATGCTTTGGCAGAACCAGAGCTCGGCGCCGGTCTTGGGATCGAAGGCGCGCACCTTGCCGTTGGAAACGACGACAAGCTCGTCGCGGCCGCCGGCCTTGACGATGGCGGGCGTATTCCAGGAGGCGGGAAAGCCTTTCACGCTCCAGACCGTTTTGCCGGTGCGGGGATCGAGCGCGAGGAGGGCGTTGCTTTCATGCGCGGCATTCACGATGAGCAGACCGCCGTACAGGATGGGCGAGGAGCCGGCGCCCCAGTCGTGAGCGATCACGCCGACACTCACGTCCCACAACTTGCGGCCTTCCACCGTGAAGGCGTGGACGCCGGCATTGCCGAAGAAAAAGTAGACGCTCTTCCCGTCGGTGACGGCGCTGCTGGAGGCGTAGCCGTGCGTGGTGATGTACTGGCCCTGGTAAGGCTTGTCCGGGAGATCGGTCTTCACCTCGTGCTGCCAGAGGATTTTGCCGTCGCGCTTGCTGAGGCAAATGGCGTGGCGCCGGAGGTTTGGCAACTCGCCCGGCGCGGCGGCGTCGACCCCGTAGCCGCTGTAGCTGGTGAGGAAGACGCGGTCTCCACTGACGATGGGGCTGGAGGAGCCGGGGCCGGGAAGAGCGGTGCGCCAGACGAGATTCTCGGTCTCGCTCCATTTGAGGGGAGGAGTAGCGCCGGTCGCGATGCCATCGCCGGTGGGGCCGCGGAACTGCGGCCAATCGGCGGCGAGGACGCGGGTGGAAAACGAGAGGGCGAGGAGGAGGAGGAGCGAGGCTTTCATGGGGGAGTTGGTTTCGAGTGAAGAGTGGCGCGAGCGCGGAAACCATGGCAATCGCCATCGGCCGCGCGACAAACCCCGAAGGGGTTGGAACATGAATAGCCGTGGGTGAAAACCCACGGAACGATGGGCCATGCGATGAACCACGAAGTGGGTTGAACATAACCTGGCAATCGCCGGCGCAGCCTTATGCGCTGACAGGTTCGACCGCTTTCGGGGTCGATCGCTCTCCTCGCCGAATCCGTGGGTTGTCACCCACGGCTATTCATGTTTAGCCCCTGCGGGGCTGCAGAAGGGTAACGGCACTGTAGCCGGCAGAACCAGGCGCCCAGTACATCCGGCTTGGTACCGCCTTGCTACTGCGGGCTCGCGAGCATTTGCAGCGCGAGGAGGCAGTAGCTGGTGACGAGGACGGGGTCGGATTCCATCCAGCGGGCGGTGTCGTTCACCCAGGAGCCGTCGGGTTGCTGGAGGCAGATGAGCTTTTGCGCGAGGTCCTTGCGCCAGTCGATTTGGCGGCCATCGGCGGTGGTGAGCTCTTTGACGCCGGCGGTGGCGAGACCGCGGACGGCGAGGTGGTAATAGTAATAGAGGCCCTGGCGGCCGAGGCCGGGGTTTTCCTCGAGGGTGTAGTTTTTGGAAAGCCAATCGAGGGCGGCGGTAATGCGCGGGTCGTCTTTCTGGAGGTTGGCATAGATGAAGGAGAGGAGGCCCGCGTAGCTCATGGAGCCGTAGGAGCGGAGGGCTTTTTTGCCGCCGGGAAGCTCTTGTTCGCCGGCGTTGGAGAAGCCGGGGTAGTAGATGAAGCCGCCTTTGTTGGCGGGGTCGCCGCTGGCCCAGGGAGCGGGGTTTTTGCCGGGGAGGTTTTGGGTGCGGGAGACGAAATCGATGGCGGCCTGCCAGTCGAGGTCCTGGCCCTTGGCGAGCTCCGCGGCGGGGCGGGCGCGCTTGTAGGCGGCGAGCGCTTCGAGGGCGACGAGGGTGTTGTCGAGATCGGGGTGCTGGCGCTTGGGGCTGGCGCCGGTGGGGCCGTAGCCGAAGCCGCCGTTGAGCTCGGGCTTGGCCATGTCTTTGGCCTGCTGGCCGGCGACGAAGGCGCGCGCTTTTTCGATGAGGGGCTCATCCTGCGGATCGCGGGTGCCGAGGAGGGCCATGAGGGAGACGGAGGTATTGTAGTTCGAGAGGCCCTTGGCGTAGATGCCGCCATCGGGCTGGGCCTTGGCGCGAAGGAAGGCATAGCCTTTCTTCAGGGCGTCCGCCGGTGCGCCGGTGCGCTGGAGGGCGAGGAGCGGAAGGGCGGTGAGGGCGGGGTGCTCCTGCGAGGGGACGGCGTTGGCCGGATTGGCGAAGGAGCCGTCGGGTTTTTGCTGCTGGAGGAGCCATTGGGCGCCTTTGGAAATGGCAGCGCTCGTTTGGGGTAGATCCGCGGAGAAGGCGGCGCTCGTGAGGAGGAGCAGGGCGATGAGGGAAAGTTTCATGGGCGAATCGGGAAAGGTACGCGCGTGTGGGAGTAATGGGAAGTGCGCGTCGAATCAGCGTGCGCGGTACAGCCCCCAGAAAACTGGCGCCTGCGCCCCAACGCGCTACCGTCGCCGGCATGTTCCCCCGCATGGCGCGATTCGTGGCCGTCATTTTCATCGTCACGCTCGTGGCCTACGTCTTTTACACGCAGGATCTCCACCGGCTCGCCCAAACCCGGCGGCTGGAGCGCCAGCTCGCGCTCGCGGAAGAAGACAATGCGCGCCTGCGCGCGCTGGTTTCCGCGCAGCAAAAAGAGCGCGCGCTGGAACAGAGCCGCGCCGTCCGCACCGAGATCGAGCGGCAGGTCGAGGAGATTCGCGGCCTCAAATTCAAGCGGCCGGTGGACTACGCCATCGTCACGCGCCAAGGCATCCAGGGCGTGCTTTCAAACAAGCTGGCGGAAAACTACTCCGAGGCCGATTTCACCGAAATTGCGCGCGCTTACTCCCGGCTCGGCCTTCTGCCGGAAGGCTACCCGTTGCGGCAAAGCTACGTCGATCTGCTGAGCGAGCAGGTGGCTGCTTTTTTCGATCAGCACACGCACAAGCTTTTCATGTTCGAGGATGCCTCCCTGGAAAATCACCAGAACCGCATCATCCTCGCCCACGAGCTCACCCACGCGCTGCAGGACCAGCACTTCGAGCTGCTGAAGCTGCCGCTCGAAATCAAAGACAACGACGACCGCGCCCTCGCCGCCAGCGCGCTCGTGGAAGGCGAGGCGACCGCGGTGATGACCGCGTACATGCTGAAGAACCTTTCGCTCCAGAGCATCAAGGAGAGCGCCGCGGGCTTGCTCGGACAAAACACCGCGCAATTGCAAAAGGCGCCCCGTTTCCTCCGCGAGTTGCTCATCTTCCCGTACCTGCGCGGGCAGGAATTTTGCGCGGCCGTGATGGCCGAGGACGGCTACGAAGCCCTCACCCGCTGCTATCGACGCCTCCCCTCCTCCACCGCGCAGATTCTCCATCCGGAAAAGTATGCGGGCGCCGCGCCGGAGGAACCGCTCTCCATCGGGTTTCCGGAGACCGCCTTCGAAGCCGAGCCGCCTGCGGTAAACAACGTCCTCGGCGAAATCGGGACTCGCCTGCAACTTGCCACCGGCGTCGACGACGCCTTCGCCGAATCCGCCGCCACCGGCTGGCGCGGCGATCGCTATCTGAGCTTCGCCCGGCACGATACGCTCGTCTGGAAAACGGCTTGGTCCGATCCGCGCGAAGCCGCCGAGTTCGCGGCCGCCCAGCGCCAGGTGCTCGCCAAGCGCTACGCTCCGCCGCAGCCGCGCGAAGACGGCGTCACGTACAGCTTCGACACACCGCGGGCCATTCGACTCGTGCAGGCGGCGGACGGCACCGTGCTCCTCATCGATGCGCCGTCCCCTACCACGGCGGATGCGATGATGAAGCAATTCGGCACAAGATAGATTGGGCGAAGGGAAAATAGAGTACATTCACCTATTGCGGAAAAACCCCCGGTTTGGTTCGTTCGCTCTCGATCCTCCAATAATCTCTATGCGTACGTTGCTTGCCGCTCTTTTCGGAATTGCCGCCGCCCTCGCTCATGGCGTCGCACAGGAAGTTCAAATTACCGTCCCCGGTAACGACGGTATCGTAATCGGAAATTCGATTGCCATCCAAGGGACAGCGATCGGCGGCGCAGGTCCCGTCCGGGTAAAGCTCGGACCAAATTCGATCGATGCGCCCGTGGCTGGCGGAGCGTGGAAGGTCGACGCGCTTGCGGTGCCTTCGGGGCTCAATAACATTGAGGCGACGTTCGCGGGGAAAACCGCCCGCGTCTCCCTCACCAAGGGAGCAAGCATCTCCGCGCGGCCACGGCAAAAGGTCCGCTTTGTCTGGAATGCCGGGGTGGACGAGGTGATCAAGCAAACCGCGAGCGGAACGCTCGACGCCACCTTGACTCCCGCCCAGCTCACCACCTTTGCCGCGGCAGTGCGGGCACGCGCCGTCGCCGGCTTCCTGCGCGCCTACGGCAATGTCGATATCGAGTTGACCGAAACGGCGGGACCCGACGTGCACACGATCAGTTTGCTGACGAATTCAGGGAGCATCTTCGGCCAGTCGCCCTTCGACTTCGGAAACGTGGTGGCGGGACAGACGAGCCAGGTCTGGGTGGGCACCTATCGCGACGATATGGTCGAGCGTTTCGTCGAATGGGGTCCGATGAAGAAGAACGATCCGCTCGGTACGCGCATCATCGATGTGGGCGAATCGCTGGCGCGAACCTCGGCGCATGAGTTTGGCCATAGCCTCGGCATGGTCGGCTCCGGCTTGCCGGCGGAGGGCGGCTGGATGCTGGGCTGCGACGGAGGCCACTCGTGCGATCAGGTGGATGACGGCTTCCCGCCGGCGAACCGCTTCGACCAGGGATTTCATATCATGGATCCGGGCGGAAAGACGCTTAATAACGCGCGCCTCGCGGAGGCCGCCCCCAACCAACGCACCACGCCGCGCAAGCCCGCAGTCTTCTGCAATTTCGACGCATCTTACCTTTCTATTATCCACCACAAGCAGTAGTGTGAAAACTGGCAACCTATTCCTGCACGCATGAAAAAACTTCTCTTGTTTTTGGGAACGAGTGCGATCGCTTTATCCACTCTGCCGGCCACGGATATGCCTTTCGGATCGGACACCCTGCCCTACGCGGCTTCGCGCGCGACGCTGGTGGTCCAATCGCCGGGAGCTACGCGGCTCGAGTCGTCGAGTCCGTCTGCCTCGCTTTACCGCCTCAATCTGGGAAACCTCCTCTATGGAAACTCCGAGGCCAAAGAGGTCACGGTGGTTATCCCGAAAGGCGCGGACATGCTGAACCCCGAGAAGTTTGCCGGAAGCATCGTTTTCCTGCGCGGCCCCTTGAAGCCTGAAAGCCTCGCGGGATACGGAATCCCGGCGCAAGATTCCGCGACTGGCCCCATCTTCGAAGTGATCGGCGGGCGGCATGGGGTGGTGCCGGCGGAAACCCCCGCCCTGGTGGAGGCCGTGGGTGATTACGTGAGATCCCCGGAGACCGCGCGGGTCGCGTGGGCCAACCGGCATGTGGAAAGCTCTTCCCTTTACCTGCAGCGTTCCGCCGTCGCCGAAGCGCGCCGGAAGCCTGGCGATCCTGGATGCCTTGGCCTTTTGGGGAAGGCGCTGGAGTCCAGGAAGGCGGCGCCGCTGGTGAAGCAAGAGGCCATTCGGGCCTTGCAGGCGATGGGTACGCCGGCGGTGGTTGAGCCGTTGAAGAATGCCGCGGAGAATACGGCCAATTCCGGCCCCGTTCGCAAAACTGCGGTCGATGCCTTGGGCCGAGTGCCGAGCGGCGCCCACTTCTTGCAGGATTTCAAGGCCAGCAGCGATCCGATCCTCTCCTCCGCGGCCGTGCAAGTGCTGCAGGAAACCGCCGGCCCGAAGAAGCCAAACGCACAGGCGGTGCCCGTCGAGGGTTCGCTCCAGGAACGGCTTTCCGGGGTGGATTCACTGAGCCGCTTGAATACCAAGGAAGCGGCGTCGGCACTGAAGGACCTTGCCCTGGACCAGAAGCAAAACAACCTGGTTCGCAGCAACGCGATCCTCGGGCTCTCGCAGTTTGAAACTGGGATCGGTTTGCCTGCGCTCAATGATCTTGCACAGAAGTTGCCGGAATCGGAGCTGAAGGAATTGGCCGCTACCCTGGCGCAACCGTAGCCGGCGCCGAGCGCCGCCACGATGGCAGAAGGCTGCGAGCGTATTGCGCTCGGACGGCAACTCCGATCATTACCCGCATTGCTCCACCCCCCGGTTCGATTTCAATCCGGGGGGTGCTGGGCGATATTAGTTATTCCATTTCCGGAGCAACTTGAATAGAGACAATAGTTAACGACTTAGGCTCGTTTATAACACTCTCGTCATGTACAAGAATCTCCGCGCGGCAGCAGCCGTTTTGTTGGCCAGTGCTGGCCTGGTTAATTCACCGACCGCGCGAGCCCAGGCGGTTTCCGACCCCGTCCTCACCATTGGTCACGGCGCGATCATCGGGCGCGACGGCCGTCCCGTCACCCCCACCTTGGCGTTCATTGAAACCGTCCAGCGATTTTACCTCAAAACTTTGCTCGATGGCAACCAGAGCAAGGAGGCCAAAGCCCGCGTGCCGGAAGCCGAAATCGAAAAGGCCAGAAAATCGATTTCGACCGAGGTGGAGGATAAGATTCTCGCCAATGCCGTGCTGATCGATTGGCTCCTCGAAAAGGCGCCGCCGGGCAACCTGGCCCATGTGACCAGTGTGAACAATGCCCTGCGATGGCATTACGTGCGCGAAATCCAAAAAAAGCCGGTGCTGCCGATCGAGGATCGATGGGGAAAAGGGCTCGAGCACGAAAAGGCCAAGCGCCTGGAGACAAAGCTTGGAGTGAAAATATTGACCCTCACCAAGGCCGGCGGAGAAGAGTACTGCCGGGAATGTGTCGAGGCCGGGGTGCCCATCCCCACTTTCATGTTTGGGGAAGAGTGGAGGTTCGTAGGCGAGCTCGATAACGAATTCATCAGCGAGACTCGGCGCGCCGAGGTGTGGATTCACGAAAGCACGTCGCCGAGAGGGGTTTGCATTGCCCTCCCACGCTTCCGGCAAGGCAGCGACGAGGCCGAGCTTTTCGGTGTCATCTGTCTCGGCACCGAGACAAGCAAGGTATGTTTTTTCGATAACCCAAGTGGGAAGACCTTCCAACGGGGAGTCAGGGTCGACTTCAAACGCGAGTTCGTCGGGGGCAGAGATCTGGTCGCCAACGGGGGCGGCATTTGCACAGATTGCCATGCGGGGGAAAATCCGTATATCGTGCACCCGGAGAAGCCGGCCTTCGCGGCGGTCATCGATAAACTCCAGAGCAGAGCGTGGCATGATCCGCTGGTCGACGCCAGTTGGCCGCAAAATCCCGGGCCCACGACCCAGTTGGATGCCGTCTCCTCGACGGGCCGGTGCGACGATTGCCATCGGGCCGGTTCGGCCGGGCGTTTTCCGGAAATCTCAAGTATCCTTTCGGGCTATTGCAACACCGTCCTGGGCACCGCCGCCGGCACTTCCGTGAAACGAACCATGCCGCCCTTCGGCGGGAATCGAAATGACTTCATCAGTCACATCAACAGCCTGCAACAGTCCTGCGGCATGGCGCCGAGCGGCAGTGGCGTGGATGTCGAGGTTACCTACCAAAACGATCCAGGCGTTCTTTCGCCTCCCATCGTCATCGATCCCCTTTACCAATGTGCCACGAGCGTCGCCGTCCGCGGCGCGGTGCTGGATGCCAAAGTCTCGCTGCTCGTGAATGGAATTGTCGTCGGCACGATCGCGCGGGCCAGGAGCCCTTATCAACTCGAGTTCACTGGACTGCCAGCCTTGGCCGCCGGACAGAAAGTGACGGCCAGGCAGGAAAAGGACGGCGCGTCCGCGGAGTCGGCCATCGTCACGGTCCGGGACCATAAAGTCGATTATCCCGCCGGTCTGCCGGCGCCGGTCATCGATCCAACGCTCATTTACGAATGCGCGGAGGTCATTGCCGTGCGGCACGTTCCCGGCGCCACCGTAAAGATTCTTACCAACGGGGGCAGCCCCATGAGCTACACCCATGGCAGCACCGGGTGGACGATCTTTCGCCCCGGCAAACGGCCCTTCGTGGTGGGAGACAAATTCACGGCCACGATTTCCCTCTGCAATGAGACCAGCCCCGAATCCGCGCCCGCCACGGCGGTGAGGGCGCCCGCGAATATTCCCGCCACCACTTTCGTACCGGCGGCCGTCTTCGCCGGGCAGGAGCTCGTCCGGCTGGAGAGCCTGACCAATGGTTCTCAAACGAAAATCTCGGTGCCCGGTCGCGGTCCGCTCGGCAGCTTCACGACCCCCGTTTCCTGGCGGCCAGAGTTCGATCTCGCCGCGCCGCCGGGGCAGCCGATGTCCGCCGGCGAAACTCTGCGCGCCGCGCAGACCCTCTGTCGCGCCACCTCCGGCGGAGAAACGCCGCCCGCCCGGAAGTGCGACGAATTGCCCGCGCCCCGCATCCAGCATCCGATCGTCGGCGCCAGGCACGTCGTCGTCTTGGAATCCGTCCCGGGCGCGCGCGTCCGCGTTTACGATGCCAGCGACAAGGAGCTCGGAGATGGCAGCGGCTCCATCATCGTCTTGAATCGCGCGATCACCGGCGCGGATACGCTCACCATCGTCCAGGAGGTGGGAAAGTGCACCAGCAAGAAGGGCTACCGGGTCGGCGTGCGCAACACGAAAGCTCAGCCGGGCTAGGGCGATGACCTCCGCCGCGCGGCGTTTCATCATTGCGCCGCGTCCACCCGCCGCCGCACCATTCGCGCACGCCACATGCCGAAGACCGAAATGCGCCTGGACCCGCTCACGCGGGCGTGGACCCTTTTTTCCGATGCGCGCGCGCTGCCGCCGGCCTTCGGCTCGGTGCTCGCCGAGAACGGCGCCTCCGCAGTGCCAAACCCCTTCCTGCGCGGCCGCGAGCGGTTCGCGCCGCATACATTGCATGAAGCGAAAAACGGCGATGGGTGGAAGGTGCGGGTGGTGCCGAATCGCTCGCCGGCGGTGCAGGTGGAGGGCGACCCAACGCGGCACCCCGATGGGTTTTACGATCGCATGGACGGCGTCGGCGCGCACGAGGTGGTGATCGAAACGCCCGGCGCACAGGCTTTTGAGGATCTGCCGCTGCGCGAGATCCAGCAGGTCATCACCGCCTGGAAAGTGCGCATGCTGGACCTGATTCGCGACCCGCGCATGCGCTCCTTCACCATCGTGAAAAACGTCGGCGGGCCGGCGGGCGGGACTGTGCCGCACGCGATCAGCCAGCTTTTCGCGCTGGCCATCGTGCCGCCGGTGCTCAAGCGCAAGCTCGAGATCGCGCGCGGCTTTTACGCGATCAAGAAACGCTCCATCTTCGAGGATATCCTGCACGAGGAAGTGCGGGGCGGCAGCCGGCTGGTGTACGAAAACAATGGCTTTGCCGCGTTTTGCCCGTACGCCTCACGCAGCCCGTTTGAGATCGCCATCTACCCGAAGCGGCAGGTCCCCGATTTTCACGGGTTGAGCGACCAGGAGCTCGCGCAGCTTTCCGATTGCCTCCGCACCTCGCTGCGCAAGCTCGGGGCGGCGCTCGGCCACCCGCCGTACAATTTGATGCTGACCACGGCGCCCTCGCGCACGAAGCGGCCGGACCAGTGGACCACCATCGAGCGCGACTTCCGCTGGCACATCGAAATCCTGCCGCGCCTGCAGCATATCGGCGGCCTCGAGCTCGCCACCGGCTGCTGGATCAATAGCGTCTGGCCCGAGGAAGCGGCCGATTACCTGCGCGCGGTCGAGGCGCCCGAGCCCGAGCCCGCCTTGGCGCAGCCATGACCGCACGGCAGGTTTATTATCAGGGCCACGTGCAGGGCGTGGGCTTTCGCTGGACGGTGAAAAATATCGCCCGTGGATTCGACGTCACTGGCTGGGTGAAAAACCTGCCGGATGGGCGTGTGGAGCTTTTCGTTGCTGGAGAGCCTGCAGAAGTAGAGTCCTTTCTCGGCGAGATCGCCGAGAGCGAGCTGAAAGGCCTCATCAAGAAGACCGAGGCGCGGCCCGCCGCGCCGGTGGCGGGCCAGCGCGGATTCGAGATCGCGCGCTAGTCCACCTTGCCTCCGATGATGCCGCTGCCGAAACTCGCGCTTCGCATCCTGCGCTGGGGCTTGATCGCGGGCGGCGCGGGTGCCCTGGCCGTCATCGCGGTGAATGCCTGCATGGTGGGCTGGGCTCGTGCCAAGACGGCTCAAAGCGTGAACGCGCTCGCGGAAAACGAAGTGGGGATCGTGCTGGGCACCTCGCCGAGATCAGGCCAATGGCGGAATCCGTTCTTCGAAAACCGCATGGACGCCGCGGCGGAGCTGTACCGCGCCGGCCGCGTGCGGCATCTGCTCGTGAGCGGCGACAATCACCGGCACGGCTACGATGAGCCGACCGAAATGCGCAACGCGCTCGTGCGCCGCGGCGTGCCCGCTTCCGCGGTTACGCTCGATTACGCCGGCTTCCGCACGCTCGATACGATGGCGCGCGCCCGCTCCGTCTTCGGGCTGAAAAAGGCGACGGTGATCACCGATGATTTTCACCAGCCGCGCGCGCTGTTTTTGGCCTCCGCTTTCGGACTTGAGGCCGTCGGCTATCCCTCCGCACGGGTGCCCTTCAAATGGTCGAAGAAGACGCTGGCGCGCGAGGTGGCCTCGCGCGTGTGGGCTTGCCTGGATGTCTATGTGCTGCGGACGAAGCCTAAGTTTTATGGGCCGAAAGTGAAGATCGCGGTGCAATAAGCCCCATCATTCGTACGCTGCATTTACGCGCGTGGAGCTGCCGTGAGATCGATCGTCTTGTATAGTTCGCGGCCAAGACCGGAATAGATTTCGGCGGTCACCTTGCCACTGCGCACTTTTACCACCGCGTGGCCGGGCAGATCGGCGTATTCGAACGCCCTGATGAATGGGCGCTCGGCTTCGAGAATGGCGCGGCGCAAGGGGGCGGTTTCGGGCGAGAAGTTTGGCTCGGCGCCGATCTGCTCGGGCGTGTACGCGACGAGGCCGGAGAGGACGTTCTTCGGCGAGACCGCGGCGGCGTTGATGACGCTGCTGACGGCAAGCTGCGTGACGTAGCGGTCTTTGTGCACTTGCCGGATGGCGGAGTTGAACTTGTGAATGTGGCCGCCGAGGATAATCGCGCCATGGGCGGAGAGCAGATCGAGCAGCTTCGCGCGCTGGGGACGCTGCTTTTCGCTGTTGAAGAGGATCCAGTTGGCGCGGGCGCCGTAGGGAATCACCGGTGGATGGATGATCACGAAGCAGTGCTCCGCGGAATGGCCGGCGAGAGCGGCCTCCAGCCAGGCGAGGCTTTGCTGATCGTAAGCATCGAAGAAATGGAATTGCGCGGGGCCGAGGCGGACGGTGTACCGCGCGGAATCGAGCGGGGCGGCTTGCGGCTCGAGCATGCGGCGTTGCGCGGTGAGGAAAGGGTGGAAGACTTCGGCGAAGGCCTCGTTGGCGCCCGCGCCGGTGACATCGTGATTGCCCTTGGTGAAGAGAAACGGGAGGCCGGTCTCGTGCTCCGCGAGGAAAGCGATCGCCTCGCGATTTTGTCGTGCGGCAAGCTCGGCGCTGCCGCAGAGGCCCTCCACTAGGTCGCCCACCTGCAGCACGAAAGCGGGCGTCTGCCCCTCGCGCCGGAGCGCCTCCACGGTCTCGCGCACCGTGGCAAAGAGCCGCGGCATCAGCTCGGCGGTGATCCGGCTGTAGTTGCGAATCTGCCCGAGATCGCCGGCTTTGTTTTTCTCCAGCCACGCCATGTCGTGGTGCTCCAGGCGATCGAAGTGGAGATCGCCAAGCAGGATGAAGGAGAAAGCGGCGGGCTCCGCGGCGCGCGAAAGCGCAGGCGCGAGCGAGGCCGCGGCGAGAGTGCGGAGGAAGGTTCTGCGGGGAAGCATAGGTCGGTTTACCCCTATTTCGGTGCGGGCGCGAGGTTTCCCAGGGCGGCCGCGAGGAGGCTCTCCGGCGTGGCGATCGCGCGGCCGAATTCCCCGGCCACGGCGCCTTCGTGCAGCATGAGAATGCGATCGCTCATGCCCATGAGCTCGGGGAGTTCGGAGGAAACCAGCACCACCGCTTTGCCTTCCTCGGTGAGCTGATTGATGAGCTCGTAGATTTCCACCTTGGCGCCGACATCGATCCCGCGCGTGGGCTCATCGAGGAAGATCACGCGGGGCTCGGCGAGGAGCGCTTTGCCGAGCACCACTTTTTGCTGGTTGCCGCCGGAGAGCTTGCCCACTTGCGCGGCGAGGCTGGGCGCTTTCAGGCGGAGGCTTTGCGAGATGCGCTGGCCGGTTTGATGTTCGCGGGAACGATTGATGAAGCCCGCGCGCGAAAGGGTGCGCAGCGAGGAAAGCGAGAGATTGAACCCGACGCTCTCGTGCAGCACCAAGCCGTAGCGGCGGCGGTCTTCCGAGACGAGGGCGAGGCCCGCCTGGAGCGCCCGGCGCGGACGGCCCACGGGCAGCTCGCGTTTGCCGAGCCAGACGCGCCCTCCGACGCGGCGTCCCCAGGCGCCGAAGATGTGCATCAGCAATTCCGTGCGGCCGGCGCCCATGAGGCCGCCGATGCCGAGCACTTCGCCCGCCGCCACCGAGAACGAAACCTCCTTGAGGACGATTCGGCCGGTGGTGGGATGCGCCACGGTGAGCCGCTCCACGCGCAGCGCGGGGTTGTAGCCGGGGTCGGCATCGGCCGCGGTGCGGCGCGGGAAGAGCTGCTGCACTTCGCGGCCCACCATCTGGCGGATCACTTGCGCTTTATCGGTCTCCGCGATGGGCGCGGTGGCCACGGTCGTGCCGTCCCGCAGGACGGTGATGCGGTCCGCCAGCGCGAAGACCTCTTCCAGCCGGTGCGAGATGTAGATGCAGGCCAGGCCGCGCTGCCGCAGATCGCGCAGGATGCCGAGCAGCGTTTCGGTTTCGTGCGCGGCGAGGGCGGCCGTCGGCTCATCGAGAATGAGGATGCGCGAGTTCTTGCCGAGCGCCTTCACGATCTCGACGAGCTGTTTCTGCCCAACGCCGAGGCTGGAACAGCGCGCGGCGGGATCCAGCTGCAGGTCGAATTTGCGCAGCAGCGTTTGCGCATCGCGAAAGAGCCGGTGCCAATCGATGAGCCCGAGGCGGCGCGGCTCGTGGCCGAGGAAAATGTTTTCCGCCACCGTCATTTCCTCCACCAGCGCGAGCTCCTGGTGAATAACCGCGATGCCGGCGCGCTCCGCTTCGGCGATCGATTTGAAGCGCGCGAGCTTGCCGTCGAGAAGCAGCTCGCCTTCGTAACTGCCCGCCGGATACAGGCCGGAGAGTAGCTTGATCAGCGTCGATTTGCCGGCGCCGTTTTCCCCGCAGAGCGCGTGGATTTCGCGGGGCCGCAGATCGAAGGAGACGTCGTTCAGCGCGACGACGCCGGGGAAGCGTTTCGTGATGTGTTTCGCCTCGAGGAGCATGGAGGTGCCGCGATGAGAACGCAGAATGCGTCAACTGGCGAGCCCGGCGCGCATGGCTTCGACGGGCGCCGGCCGGTTGAACCAAATCTCGAAGGCGAGGGCGCCTTGGTGGAGGAGCATGGAGAGGCCGTTCGCGGAGCGGGCGCCGGCCTCTTCGGCGGCCTGCATGAGCTTGGTTCGCGCGGCCGTGTAGATGGTGTCGTAGACCATTAGGTGCGGCTGCAGGATCGCGGAAGGAATGGGCGAGGGCTCGCCGGGTTTCATGCCGAGCGAGGTGCAATTGATGATGAGATCGAGCTGATCCATCTCGCGGCGGAGCGCCTCCTCTTCCCAAGGGATCACCGCCAGGCGCGCGAGCGGGCCGCCGACGCGCGGGGCATCGAGCAGCGGCGCGAGCGCCGGCAGGAGCGCCTGCGCCTTGGCGGGCGTGCGATTCACGAGCACCAGCCGCTCGCAACGCTCGAGGCCGCATTGCATCGCGATGGCGCGCCCCGCCCCGCCGCCGGCGCCGAGCACCATCACGCGCAGGTCGCGCAGGTCGACGCCGAATTCCGCCCGCAACGCCCGCACCAGCCCGGGGCCATCGGTGCTGAAGCCGATGAGCTCCTGGCCATCGACCAGCACGGTATTCACCGCGCCGATCCGCCGCGCGTGCTCATCGACGCGGGTGAGCAGCGGGAGGATCGCCGTCTTGTGCGGAATGGTGACGTTGACGCCGAGGAAGCCGGCTTCCGGGAGGAGCTTCACGGCTTCCGCGAGCTCCTCCGGGCGGATGTGCAGGCGCGTGTAGCGCGCGGCGAGGCCGGTCCGTTCCAGCGCGGCATTATGCATCGGCGGGGAAGCGGAATGGGCCACGGGATCGCCGATCACCGCCAGGCGGAGGGGCGGCGAGGCATCGGAAGCCGCCTCGCGCCAGTGGCGCAAATCGGAAAGCGTGTAGACGGGTTTGGGCATGGAGGTGCGCCCTAACCTAGCGGGGATGTTTCCTCAGCCGAGCACGCATTTCGAAAGAGCATCGGAACGCGTTTCCCTGGCCGATTGCGGTCGCGGGCAAAGCGAAACGGCCGGTTTGACACCAAGCGTTCGCGCGCGATACACGTGCGGCGCGAGCAAAATGTTTAAAAAGAAAAAGGATGTCGTGAAGGATGGGCTCATCCCTTGGGACGAGTATCGGGGCAAGGCTCCCGAGGATGCGATGGCCTCCATCTACAAGCACGCTTGCGAGGCGTCGCAGCAAGCGCGCGATTGGTATTGGAAGAGCATCGGTCGCAAGCGCGTCTCTTCCTACTTGCTCCGCTGGGTCGCGTGTACGTTGCTCTGCGCTGGCACGATCTTGCCGTTGTTGGCGGCTCTCTGGACGGAACCGGCCGACAAGCTGTGGTTCACCCAGATCGGCCTGGCGCTGCTGGCGCTCGCCGGACTGCTCCAGCTTGCGGACCGCGTCTTTGGCTCGTCGAGCGGATGGCTGCGCTACGTGACCACGGCGACAGCGATGGAGAACGCGACCCGCAAATTTGAGCTTAGCTGGCATTGTTATATGCTGACGCTGCCGATCCGGCCCGCGCCGGAGCACGTGCAAGCGCTTTACGGCCAGGGGAGGCAGTTGGAAGAGGAGATCATGAGGCTGCAGGGCGAAGAAACGGAAAAGTGGGTCTCTGAGTTCAATACCGGCATGGCGCTTCTTGACTCCGCGATCAAGGCCCAGCGGGAGAGCAACGAACAGGCGGTCAAGGCCGGGCGCGCGGTCGTCGACGCCAAGGAAGAAGCTGCCAGGGCGCAGGAAAAAGCAAACCAGCCAGGCGCCATCGAGGCGAAAATCATTCACCCAGCCGCTCCGCAAAAAATAAAAATCCAACTGGATGGCGAGACGCCGGAGGAGTTTCACGGCACGGTTTGGGTTCACACCGGAGTTCCGCCCGGCTTGCATGTCGTCCGGATCACCGAGGTTGCCGGCGTTGCCCATTCCGTTGCCACGACGGCCGAAGTCACGGCTGGAAAGGCTGTGAAGGTCGACTTGTCAGTGTAGCGCCGCGGTAGCGGGGCGAGCGACGCTCACCCGCCCGACACGAAAGTAAACCCACCGCGCGCTTACTTTTTTCCTCGTTCACGCGGCGGGAAGCTGCGCTACCGTCTCGGCGTGGAGACCACCGCCGAACCAACAACGACTGCACCGACCCCCACCGATTTCATCCGTGAAATCGTGCAACGGGACGTGCAGGAGGGGAAGCACGCGCGGATCAAGACCCGCTTTCCGCCGGAGCCGAACGGCTACCTGCACATCGGCCACGCGAAATCGATCTGTCTGAACTTCGGCATCGCGCGGGAGTTTGGCGGCGTGTGCAACCTGCGCATGGATGACACCAATCCGGCGAAGGAGGATGTGGAATACGTGGAGTCAATCCTCTTCGACGTGCGGTGGCTCATCGCCGGCTGGGCCGATCACGCCATGGCGCTGAAGCCCGTCGGGGCAGGGCCGGAGACGACGACGGTGGGCGCAAGGACCGACTATTTCATGCCCTCGGTGTCGGGCGCCGACGCGGGCGCAGCCGCGGTGGAGCCGCTCTACGCCTCCGACTATTTCGATCAGCTCCACGCCTATGCCGTGGAGCTGATCCGCAAAGGCAAAGCGTACGTGGACGATCTCACGCCCGCGGAAACGGACGCGTATCGCCAGGAGGGCAAAGAGAGCCCGCACCGCGGCCGCCCGGTGGAGGAAACCCTCGCGCTGTTCGAGCAGATGCGCGTGGGCGCGTTCCCCGATGGCGCGCGCACGTTGCGCGCGAAAATCGACACGCAACACCCGAACGTCTGGCTGCGCGATCCGGTGCTCTACCGCATCCGGCACGCGGAGCATCATCACACCGGCGCGAAGTGGTGCATTTATCCGATGTACGATTTCGCGCACGGGCTCAGCGATTACCTCGAAGGAATCACGCATTCCATCTGCACGCTGGAATTCGAGGTGCATCGGCCGCTGTACGAATGGATTCTCGAGTCGCTTGAGCTCCCGCGCCCGCGGCCCCGGCAGATCGAGTTTGCGCGGCTCAATCTCACCTACACGGTGATGAGCAAACGCAAGCTCCTGCAGCTCGTGAGCGAGCGGCTCGTCAATGGCTGGGACGATCCACGCATGCCGACGATCTCCGGGCTGCGCCGGCGTGGCGTGCCCGCGGCGGCTCTGCGCGCTTTCGCCTACCACATCGGCATCACGAAGTACGACGGGCTTACCGAGGTGGCCGTGCTGGAGCATGCCATTCGCGAGGAGTTGAACCGCGCGGCGCTGCGGCGGCTCGCCGTGCTGCGTCCGCTGAAGCTGGTGATTACGAACATCCCGGAGGGGCAGGTGGAAGAGTGCCGCGCGGTGAACAATCCCAGCGATCCCGAATCGGGTACGCGTCCCCTCCCCTTCAGCCGCGAGCTTTACATCGAGCAGGATGATTTCATGGAGAATCCGCCGCCGAAATATTTCCGGCTGCGGCCCGGCGGCGAAGTGCGGCTCAAGTACGGCTTCATCATCAAGTGCGACGAGGTGGTGAAAGACGCCGCGGGTGCGGTGACCGAGCTGCGCTGCACCGCCGACCTGGAAAGTAAAACGGGCGGGCCGACCGCGGGGCGCAAGGTGAAAGGCACGATCCACTGGGTGAGCGTTCCGCACGCCGTCGACGCGGAAGTGCGCCTGTACGACCGCCTCTTCACGGTGCCCGATCCGGATGCGGGCGGCGACTTCAAGCAGCACCTCAACCCGCACTCGCTGGAGGTCATCACGGCGAAATGCGAGCCGAGCCTGGCGGAGGCGAACGCCACTGCGCGCTACCAGTTCGAGCGGCTGGCCTACTTCGCGCTCGATCCCGATTCCGCGCCCGGCCGGCCGGTCTTCAACCAGACGATCACGCTGAAGGATGCCTGGGCCAAAGAGGCGAAGAAGGGGTAAGCCCGCACGCACGCGAAACGCCCGGGCTCCGAATGCCCGGTAGAATCACGCTTATGCCCGCACGCAATCCCGATCTCCACGGCCAGGTCCCCGACAAATCGCGCGTCGCCTTGATCTTGATCGACGTCATCAACGAGCTCGAGTTCGACGAGGCCGAGCAGATGCTCCCGGCGGCGATCGAGATGGCCGGCCACATCGCGGCGCTCAAAAAACGCGCGAAGGCCGCGGGCGTGCCGGTGATCTACGTGAACGACAACTTCGGCCGCTGGCAGAGCGATTTCCGCGGCCAGGTGGAGCATTGCCTGCGCGACGGTGTGCGCGGGCGGCCCGTGGTGGAGCAGCTTTGCCCGGAGAAGGACGACTACAGCGTGCTCAAGCCGAAGCATTCCGGCTTCTACTCCACGAGCCTCGATGTGCTGCTCGATTATCTCGGCGCGAAGCATCTGATCCTCACCGGCCTCGCGGGGAATCTCTGCGTCCTCTACACGGCGAACGACGCCTACATGCGCGACTTTCACCTCTCCGTGCCCAGCGACTGCACGGTCTCGAATACGCCGGAGGAAAACGAATACGCGCTCGAGCAGATGCAGAAATCGCTGAAGGCGGACACGCGGCCCTCGGCCGAGCTGGACCTGGCGAAGCTGGCCGAGGGAGAAGAATAGCGCGCGCCAAAACGTTGCGCCCGTTTCGCTGCTTGCCCAAGCTCCGCCGATGAAGCTGGCAGTCCTCAATCCCGGCGGGCGCGACCCCGATCAGCAGTTCCCCGATGGGGCCGGCGCGCCCGATGAGCTCGCGCATGCGCCGGTGAATTTCCACGGCTACGCGGCCTGCACCTCGGGAAGCTTTTGCCGCCGCGACGATGCACTGCCAAAGGGAACCGACGGCGTGCTGCTGCTGTTGCGCCAGGATTTGAAATCGGCCCGCCAGAGTTTCATCGAGCTGCGCGCGCAGCGGGTGCCGGTGGTCGTTTCGCTGAAGGAGTGCGGGCTGGCGCAGGTGGCGGAGCTGCTGCGCAAGGCGTCGCGGCTGCAGCTTTTCCAGGAGCTTTGCGCGAAGGCGGACGCGGTGCTGGCGACCACCGAGGAGCTGGTGCCGATCTATCGCGGCGCGGGGGTGCGCGAGGTGGAATTCATCCCCACGCCTTACCCGGTGGAAGATGCGCGCTGGAATTTCGCGCAGCCCATCGAGGAGCGGCGCGGCATCTTCGTCGGCACCCGCGAACTGCGCGTGCCTTCGCGCAATCATCTCGCCGCCTTGCTGGCGCTGAAGCCGCTCGCCGAGGCCATGGGCGAGCCGGTGACGGTGATCAACACCGACGGCTGGGGCGGCCGGCGCACGCTCGGCAAGCTGAACTACGGCGAGGGTTTGCTCCAGGTGATCGAAGGGGCGGCTGCCGTATCCCCGCTATCTGCGGCTGATGGCGCGCCACAAGCTCGTCTTCCAGCTTGATGCCAGCGCCGTGCCGGGCCAGGTGGCGGGCGATGCGCTCCTGTGCCGCGTCCCGTGCGTGGGCGGCAATGGCGCGGTCGAGCGGCTCGCCTTTCCGGAGCTGTGCGGGCACGGGCGCGGCATCGAGCATCTCTTCGATATGACCGCGCGCTTGCTCGAGCACCCGCACGATTGCGACGCCACGATGGAGCAGGCGCTGGAGCGGGCGAATTCGAGCGTCTCCTTCGGCGCGGTCCGCACCCAGCTCGAGAATCTTTTCCGCCGCTTTCGCAGGTGAGGCCGCTGCTCCTCTCACTGATCGAAAGGCTCGCCGCGGGCTCGCTCCGGGTCTGGCTGATCGCCGGAATTTTGCTGCGCGTAACCCGGCTGCGCGACGGCTTCGATCCTCTCGCGCTCGTCTTTTATACCACGCCGTGGCCGGTGATCGCTGCCGGACTGGCCGTGCTGGCGCTGCATGCGTGGCGGCTGCGGCGGTGGCACGCAATGCGCCGCTACATCATTTTCACCGGGGCCGCGCTGTTCACCTGGATCGCGCTGAGCTGGCACTCGGAGCCGCCGCCGGCGCAAGCGCCCGCCTTGCGCGTGGCGCTCTGGAATGTGGCTCGCCCCGCGCCGTCCCGCCTGCCGCCCGTGGCCGCCTGGCTCAAGGCGCAAAATGCGGATTTGATCGCGCTCGCCGAGGGGGATGTCGAAGGGTGGGCGGCGCATTTTCCCGAGCACCAGGTGGAGTATCTGAAGGGTGAAATGATCTGCCTCGTCCGCGGTGAAGTCCTCGAACGCCGGCACGGCTCGCTCGATGCCGACTCGAAGTACGGGCTGCTGCGCGCACGCGTGCGCGGCATCGAGGTGACGGTGCTGCAGGCGGACATCTTCGCCGGACTGCTCAATTCGCGCCGCCCCGCCTTGCGCCGCCTCGGCGAGATCGCGCACGAGCACGCGGGCGAGCGACTGGTGGTACTCGGCGATTTCAATACACCACGCGATTCCGCCCATTTCGACCGCTGGCGCCGCGAGCTCACCCACGCCTTCGAAGCCGCCGGCCGCGGAATCGGCGAGACGTGGCCGATGCCGCTGCCGGCGCTCACGCTCGATCAGATCTGGAGCAGCGCCAGCCTGCCCCCGGTGCGATGCTGGCTAGGCTGGAAGCTGGCCTCGGATCACCGGCCGATGGTGGTCGATTTCGGCATCAAGTGATGATCGCCTACAGCGTCTTGCAGAACTCCTCGAACCGATCGAGGCCCTTCTTGATGATGTCCAGGCTCGTCGCGTAGCTGAGGCGGATCGTCGCGGTCGTCGCCGAAGGCGATGCCGGGGACGACGGCGACGTGATGTTTGCTGAGCAGGCGGTCGGCGAAGTTCGTGCGAGCTGAGGCCGAGCTGGCCGATGTTCACCAGCACGTAGAAGGCGCCCTGCGGGTTCGACCACGCTGACGCGCGGCGATCGACTGCGAGGCGGCTGCACCATGTACTGGCGGCGCATGTCGAACTCGTCGCGCATGTCGCCCACCGGCTGCTGGTCGCCCTTGAGCGCGGCGAGCGCGCCCTTTTGCGCGAAGCGAGCACGGGTTCGAAGTGCTGTGGCTCTGGATGGCGTCGATGGCCTTGGCGATCGGCTCGGGCGCGCCGAGGTAGCCGAGCCGCCAGCCGGTCATCGCGTAGGCCTTGGAGAAGCCGTTGACGGTGATGGTGAGATCGTAGGCTTCCGGGCGAGAGCGAGGCGACGCTGACGTGCTTCGCGCCGTCGTAGGTGAGCTTCTCGTAGATCTCGTCGGAGAGGATGAGGATCTCCTCGTCCGCCGCGACTTCGACGATGCGCCTGCGAGTTCTTCGCTGCGTGTAGACGGCGCCGGTCGGATTGCCGGGCGAATTGATGATCACCATCTTGGTGCGCGGGGTCATCGCGTCCTGGAATTCCTCGGCGGTCATCTTCCAGCCGTTCTCTTCCTTCGTCTGCACGAAGACCGGATCGGCGCCGGCGAGGCGCACCATCTCGGGATAGCTCAGCCAGTAGGGCGCGGGGATGATCGACTTCATCGCCCGGCTGGCAGGTGGCGAGGATGGCGTTGTAGCAGGAATGCTTGGCGCCGTTGCTGACGATGATCTGGCTGGGCTTGTAGGCGAGGCCGTTGTCGGCCTGGAACTTGTCGGCGATCGCCTGGCGCAGTTCCGGGATGCCGCTGAGCTGGGCGTGTACTTGGTGAAGCCGGCCTCGATCGCGGCCTGGCGGCGGCCTTGATGTGCTCGGGCGTGTCGAAGTCCGGCTCGCCGGCGCCGAAGCCGCAGACGTCGATGCCTTCGGCCTTCATGGCCTTGGCTTTGCGAGTCGATGCAGAGGGTGAGCGAAGGGGTGAGAATCGTGGCGCGTTGGGCGAGTTCCATAGGATTTGGTTGAGGTTTAGGGTTTGGATGTGGGAAAGCGGCGCTGACTTACTTGGCGTACCAGCTTTCGATCAGGGGCTTCAGATTGTTTTCGGCGATATTGACGATGCCCATCTCGCGCTGCGGCGTTCTCGGGCGAATCGGAGGCGTGCGCGGCGTTGACCATGATGGTGGAGCCAAACTCGCGGCGGATCGTGCCGGGCGGCGCCTTCGAGGGATCGGTCGGCCCGAGGACTTCGCGGATTTTGCGCACGGCATCGACGCCCTGGTAGCACGAGCGCGATGCACTTCTCCGAGCCGGGCTCGTGGCGGCGATCGGCGGGGCATTCGCTCGGCTTCAGGCCGGCCATGAATTTGCACGATCTGCTCCCAGTTTTCGCGGCCGTTGATCGGGCCGAGGAGGTCGCCGAGCTTGCGTCTCGCACCTCGGCGCTGAGCGTCGATGCCGAATTCCTTCTCGAGCAGCCTTGCGCGCGGTCTCGCCGGAGCGCTCCGCGCAGCTTGTCCTGCAGCACTTCGAGCACGGGGCCGTAGAACTCCTCGGCCTGCGCCACGCTCATGCGGTGCACCTTGCAGGCGATGATGTAGAGGCCGGTGCGGGAAAAGAGATCGATCACGCCGCCGGGGCGCGCGTTCGGGAAGCGGAAGTTGTCCGGCTTGATGAGCACGAGCGTCTTCTCGACGTTCGCGCCGGGCGGGAACTCGATCGCCTCGTCGAGCAGGCCGCCATCGGTGTCGGAGTACTGCGCCCAGAGCTGCAGATCGCGCTTCGGCGCACGCGGCATCGGGCGGAGCGAGCACGCCGGGCTCGAAGTAGGTGACGTCGCCATTCGCATCCGCGATGTAGTCGCCGTAGGTGTCGCGGATCGTCTCGCCGCTGGTGCGCTCATTGACGATGTGGCCGACGGTCGTGCCGGATCTTCTGCACCGCATCTTCGCCGCTTGAAAGACGAGCAGCAGCACGCGCGGACGGCTGCCGCGTCGGCTGCGCGCTGAAATTCTGCCGCACGTACTTCTGGATCAGCTCCTGCGTGGCGCGATGGCGCGGCTCGGGATCGGTGACGATGCCCGTCCGCGTATTTCTCCACCAGCTCGCGCGCTCGGCGCGTACATCCGCGCCGCCACGAGGTCGAGCCCGGTGCGCGAGATCAGCCGCGCGATGATGCCGCCGGTGCGCGACTTGCGGATCGAGTAGGGGGTGACGATCACGTAGGAGAGTTCTTCGGCCATAGATAAAAAGTGCCCGCGTTGGCCGCCCGGAATCACTGGGATTCCGCGCTAAATGCAACGCAGGCAGACAAAATTTTGGGGAATTTCGGCGAGCCGAGACGCTAGCCGGGTGAAAAATACCGTCAACGAGTTTTTCCGGGGGAATGAAGCGGCCCACCGAGCTGATTTCCCCCGCGCACGGTCGGAGGGTCTCGCGCGGGCGCAAAGCCACCGGAAACCTTTTGGCCATGGCGCGGTTTACTCGATCGCCCCTCTCTCGCGATGAATCTTCGCATCCTTCTGCTGTCGCTGCTGGCGTTCGCCCAAGCCACCCTGGCGGCGCCGCCTCCACCCAATATTGTTTTCATCCTGGCCGACGACCTCGGAATCGATGGCTTCGGCTGCTACGGCTCCGATCGGTTCAAGGACAAGACCCCAAACATCGATGCGCTGGCCGCCACGGGCCTGCGCTTCGATTCCTGCTACTCGATGCCCACCTGCAATCCGTCGCGGTGCGCCCTGATCACCGGCCGCTACGAGTTTCGCACCGGCAACGCGCCGTCCCATAAAGAGGAGCCCTCCGTGGCGAAAGTGCTCAAAGACGCGGGCTACGCGACCGGCATGGCCGGAAAATGGCGGCAAATGCGCGACACTCCGGCCGATTGGGGATTCGACGAATACCTCACCGATCCGGAAGCGAGCGGCTACTTCTGGGAAACCAAATACACCAAAAATGGCGCTCCCCTGGAGGCCAGCCCCGGCACCTACGGCCCCGATCTCTGCCGTGATTTCGCGATCGATTTCTTTCAGCGGCACCGCGAGCAGCCATTCTTTTTCTACTACCCCACCCATCTCGTGCATAACCCGATTCTTCGAACGCCGCAAAGCGAAGCCACGAGCAACGATCAGGACACCCTCTTTGCAGACAACGTCGCCTATCTCGATAAACAGGTCGGTGAGCTCGTCGGCGGAGCTCGATCGGCTCGGCTTGCGGGAACGCACCATCATCGTCTTCTCCAGCGATAACGGCACCGCGAAGTATGGGATTGAGCATGCCTTCATCCGTGGCCGTCACATCCACGGCATGAAAGAAACCATGCTCGAAGGCGGCAGCCGCGTGCCCCTCATCGTCAACTGGCGCGGCGCCGTGCCTCCCGGCCGGGCCTCCGCCGACCTGATCGATTTCACCGATATGCTCCCCACGTTTGCCGAGCTCGCCGGCGCTCCGCGGCCCGCCAGCCCGCCGCTGGATGGCCGAAGCTTTGCGCCGCAAATCCGTGGAAAGCCCGGCCAGCCGCGCGAGTGGATCTACGTGCAGCATAATACCGCGCACGAATGGTATGTGCTCGAACGCGGCTGGAAGCTCACCCACGCCGGACATCTCTTCGACATGTCCGACGCCCCCTTTGCCGAAAAGCCCGTCCCGCCTGCCGAAGCAAACGAAGCCGCGCAGGCGGCGCGAACCCGCCTGCAAGCCGTGCTCGACCACCTGAATCCCGGCGCGGGCAAGCTCGCCCCCGTGAAGAATTCGGACGACCTCACCCGGAAAGCGAAGAAGAAGCAGAAGCGAAAAGCCGCCGCGGCCAGGGAACAAGCCGCCAAAGCCGCTTCGCCCACGGCGCCGTAGCATTGGTGTGCCCGCCCGAGGCAGAAACGAATGGCCCATTCGTTCCCTTCGCGCGTAATCTCCACTACGTGAACCTCGATCGCCGTTCCTTCCTTCGCACCGCCTCCGCCGCATCCCTGGCCGCCATGTGCGGCAATCACCGCGCGCTCGCCGCCGCCAGCGGCGCCTCCGGCCCGAAGAAGATTCTCTTTTTCTCGAAATCAAGCGGCTTCGAGCACTCGGTGATCTCGTGGAAAAAGGAGAAGCCGAGCTGGGCGGAAAAAGCGCTGCTGGAAATGGCGCCGAAAAACCAATGGGAGTTCACTTTCTCGAAAGACGGCTCGCTCTTCTCGAAAGATTACCTCGCGCAGTTCGACGCCTATTTTTTCTACACCACCGGCAACCTCTGCGAGCCCGGCACCGACGGTGAGCCGCCGATGAGCGAGGCCGGCAAGCAGGCGCTCTTCGACGCCGTCGCGGCCGGCAAAGGTTTCATCGGCACGCACAGCGCCAGCGATACTTTCCACACCGCGAATGAAAAAGAGAAGGGCCCGGAGCGCTACAAAAACCACGGCGCCGAGGCCGATCCGTACGTGCGCTTTCTCGGCGCGGAATTCATCAAGCACAACAAACAGCAGATCGCCCGCAATCGCTGCGTCGACCCGAAATTCCCCGGCCTCGCCAAGTACAAGGACGGCTTCGAGCTGATGGAAGAGTGGTACTCGCTGAAAGACTTCCGCGACGACCTCCACGTGATTCTCGTGCAGGAAACCAAAAGCATGGAAGGCCCCGACTACCAGCGCCCCCCCTTCCCTTCCACCTGGGCGCGCCGGCACGAGAAAGGCCGCGCCTTCTACACCTCCATGGGCCACCGCGAGGACGTTTGGACGAACCCGCTTTTCCAGGACATCCTCACCGGCGGCATCTCCTGGGCGCTCGGCGCCGTCGAGGCCGATGTGACCCCGAACCTCCAGCAGGTGGCGCCACAAGCCAACGATCTGCAGCCGTACTACGCCGAGCCGAAGAAGAAGTAGGCGCGCCTACCATGCGTTTCCTTGGAGTCGTTTTCTTCCTCCTCCTCTGCACGCCCGCCGGCGCGATCACCTTTCTCCTCGAAGCCGAATCGCTCGAGCTTTTCGGCGGCTGGGAACCTTATGCGAACCTGCGCTCGGAAGTGGCGCGCGGCTTTCTCCAAGCTCCTCCCGAAGCCGCCAAGGCGCCGGCGGTCGGGGCGATCGATTTGCCGCATGAAGGCCAGTGGCGGCTGTGGGCGCGCTCCAAGGATTTCCCGGCGGATCGTCCGGGCACGCGGCGCTACTCGGTGCGCATCGGCGAGGTGCGCGCGGGGAAAATGTTCGGCGCGCACGGGCAGGCGGAGCTGGAGGGATGGGCGTGGGAAGATGGCGGCACGCTGGAGCTGAAGAGCGGCGCGAATCTCGTGGTCATTGGCGAGGAGGTGCTTTCGACGGCGCGTTGCGATGCGCTGGTGTTGACCGACAACATGAGCTATCGGCCGGAAGGCGTGCCGTGGCGCCTGGCGAAAGCGCCCGCAGTGAAAGCGCCGCTCGCACTCGATGAAGCCGCGCGCCCGGTACTGATGGCGGCGCCGCTGGCGAGCATTTCCGAGGAGATTGGCGCGACCCTGGAGCAGGGAAACTTGCGGCTCAACTTCATGCGCGCGACGACAGCGGATGGGGTCAAAACGATCGCGCTGCGGGCGCTCGTCCGAAAGCCGGGCGGAGCGTGGGAGGAGTTGCCATTGGATTCGAGCGACGAGGGTTATCGCCTGCTGGTGCGACCGGAAGCGAGCCCGCCAAAGATCGATAGCGTGAAGGTCTACCCAACGTGGGACGGCGCTTTCGGGCCAATCGCGGAGGTGAGCGCGGGCGGGGCAAGCGCGCGCACGCGGTTGGGCACACCAACGACGCCGTGGACCGCGGGCGAAGGCCTGGCCCTGCATCCAACCAACGTGCGGCAGGGCAGAGGCAGCGTGCACCTGGAATTCCCCGATACGCCCTATGGGCAACTCACCGCGTCGTGGTCGCTCGGGTTCTCGGAAGGTCCCATCCGAGCGCAGAGAGCTTCGCTTCCGATGCCAGCGGTAATCGTGCACTTCACGCCGCGCGTGCCGGGCTATTACTCGATTGGCTATCACGCCCCGCTGGCAGTCACGCCGGCGGAAGCCGATTTTCTGCTGCTGCCATTCATGCTGCACGGCCGCCGCTTTCCGGAGCATCCCGCGGCGATGCTGAACAGCTCGATGCCCACGCCGCTGGCGCTGGTCACGCGCGCCGGATTCACGTGCGGAGTCGCGGCGGATCCGCGCGTGATCTCTCCAGAGTGGCCGAGCTTTGAAAATGCGAAATACGCACTGGGCTTGCGCAATGCGGAAGGCAAGGCGCAGCCTTTCGCCTACTCGCCGGTGCTGGGCCAGCCGGGGAGCAGTTCGAAGGGTGAGAGGATTTCGGCAATCTTCCACGTGCTGATGGACAAGTCCGACTGGTACACCGCGTACCGCCACGTCGCCGATGAGCTGTTTGCGCTGCGCGACTACCGCAGCCCCACGGCCGCGTCGCTTTCAGACAGCGCGCTGAACCTGCTCGATTTCATCCGCGACGAAAAGTCCTCCGGCTGGAACGCGCGCGCGAAAGGCCCCTGGAATATCGAGAGCCGCAACACCGTGAGCCATTCCGCGCCGCTCACTTACCTGAGCCTTTACCTGCTTACCGGCGACCGCGATTTCTACCGACGTTTCGCGCGGCCGGCCCTGGAGTTTATGCTCTCGCGGCCGAGCCCGCACTTCGCCGCGGAGCGCGAGATTTGGGAGAACTACTACCAGCATCAGCCCATGCGCGGGGTCGCGCCGCTCTACGGCGCGCGCTGGTTTGCCGCCGCGCTGGCGATGACCCATGGCCGCTCGCCCGGCTTCGGCGAATTTCTGCTGAAGCCCGATGGCGAGCCGCGCGTGACGTCGCCGCACGGACACACCCACGCCTTCGAAGACGCGCTCGCGCTGCACCAACTCACCGGCGAAGCCAGGTGGCTGGAGGCCGCCCGCGCGGGCGCGGACAAATACATCGAGGCGAATCTCACGAAGCTGCCCGAGCGCGATCTCGGCCACATGCCGTTCGTGAATGTGAGCTTCGTCCCGAACTGGGAAGGGCTTCTGCATCTCTACGAGGCGACCGGCGAGAAGCGCTACCTCGAGGCGTCGAACGAAGCCGCGCGGTGGCTCCTCACCACGCTCTGGACGCAGCCCGTGCTCTTCGAGGAGGAGACGACGATCCATCCCGGCGGCGTCTACGATGCGCAGCGGCATCTCTGGTGGTGGGGCGATCGGCTCTACCGGCGCGGCATCATCGATATCCCGGCCACCGAGGAGCCGCCGTACCCGCCCGCGCCGGCGCTCCCGGAGCGCAAGGTCTCCTCGTGGACGGTGAGCCAAATCGGGCTCGGCCTGGAGCAGCCAAGCACCTTCAACCGCAAGGGGCCGCGCGCGAATATCATGATGAACAACTGGGCGCCGAACCTCCTGCGCCTGGAGAAAGCCACCGGCGACCGCGCCTTTCTCACCGCCGCGCGAAACGCCATGATCGGGCGCTTCGGCAACTATCCCGGCTATTACCTCGATGGCTTCACCGATGAATATCATCGGCCCGATTATCCGGCGACCGGGCCGGATGTGACTTCATTCTACGTGCATCACGTGCCGCCCTTCACCGCGTCGGTGCTCGACTACCTTTTCACCGATGCGGAAATGCGCACCAAAGGCGCCGTGGCTTTCCCCTCCGTGCGCCAGTGCGGCTATGTGTGGTTCGATAACCGGCTCTTCGGCCACGCGCCGGGCAAGTTTTACGGACACACGGCGTGGCCATGGCTGCATCGCACTGCCGCGGAGGTCAGCAACAGGCGGGTGGATCGCGTGCTCGCGCATGGTGAGGGCAAGTTCCACGTACTGCTCATGAACCAGACGCGCTTCGGTACGTCCGTGCGGGTGAGCTTCGATCCGAAAGCGCTCGGGCGCGAAGTGGAAGGCGCCGCGGTGGAATTGCGCCTTGATGGCGGAGAGCCGCAAAGAGTGACGATTGCCAATGGCGGCATCGATGTGCAGTTGCAGGCCCTCGGCTTCGCCGCGCTCACGCTGGATGGCGTGAAGATCGATGTGCCAACGCATCGCGTGGCGCCGCCCGGGCACCTGCCCATCCCCACGCCGGGCGCGCTTCGCCGCGCGCCGCTGCCGGGTACCGCGCTGGAAGCCGTGGGCACCACGCTGCAGGTTCCACCCTTCGAATGGCGTGATCTGTACGTCTACCTTACCGCGGGCCTGGACGATCTCCGCGCCGCGCGCTTGCGTTATCGGGTTGGAAAAGCCCCGGAGAAAATCGTCGAGGCCGCAAGCTTTCCGTGGGAGTTCTCCGCGGAAATCCCGGCGGGCGAGGACCCGGTCACGTGGACCGTGGAGGCACAACTTCCGGGCGGAGCTTGGGTGGCGACGAAGTGAGCTCGGGAGGAAGCGGCGGCGGCGGCTCGGCGGACTCGTATTTGGACGCTTCCACCTTCACGAAATTGAGCACCACCGGCGCGAGAATGAGCCCCGGAATGCCCATCAGCCGCTCGCCCATGATCAGCGCGAGCAGCGTGAGCCACATCGGATGCCGGATGCGCGCGCCGACGATCTTGCTGTTCAGGAAATACTCCAGCTTATGAATGGTCACGAGAAACACGAGCGCCCAACCGGCCATCTGCGGCGACTTGGTAAAGGCGATCCCGACGATGAGGATGTTGCTGATGATATTGCCGATCACCGGCAGCAGCCCGCACACGAACGTGAGCACGACGAGCAGGCCAGCGTAGCGCAACTCGCAGCTAAAGACGAAGCACGCCGTCAGAACGGTGTTGATGGTGGAGATCAAAATCTGCGCGCCCATCACCCGTTCGAAGCTTTGGAAAAGGGAGCGGAGCCGCAAGGCGATATGCCCCGTGTAGACGGTGTAGAGATTGGTGCGGCTGACGCGCTCCGGCGAAGGATCGATCGCCGGATTCACGAAAATACCGATGGCGATCACCACGCCGACGATCACGAAGACGGACTCCTTCGTGGCGATTTTGGCAAAATTGCCGAGGTAGCCGAGCACGCCCTGGACGCTCTCCATGGCCATCTCCTTGAGGCTCGCCACATCGTTGAACGGGAGCTCGAAACCGTGCCGCTCCGCATAATGCACTACGGCGGGGACGGCGGTGCTGACGATCTCCGGCAGCGCCACGAAAGCGGTTTTTAGGAAGAAAACGAAAATCCAAAAGACGGCGACGACCACCAGGAGAAAGGAGGCGATCGCCACCGATTTGCTCCGCCAGAAGGCGAGGGCATGCAGCGCAAAGTAGGCGAAGAAAACGGTGAGCAGCGGTGTGCCCAGGTGCAGCCAGGCCACGAGCACGAGCAGCACGAAGACGCTCACGTAAGAGATCACCAAAGGTTTGGAAACAGTTCGCTCCATCCCAGACCCTGACACTACGCCGCACGACCGCGCCACTGAAATGCGCGCGTCCTCTCCGCTCAATAGTCGAGGTTCGCGCCGAAATTGGGCGCCCGCCCCTGCTCCACGTCCTTCTTCCACTCGTCGAGCTTGCCGTCATGCATTTCCCAAAATTTGCGGCACAGCTCGAAGTATTCGAGCACCACGGCCTTTTCCCCTTTCGCGGCCAGGTCCCGCGCGAGCGTCATATTGGGGCCAAACGTATCCATCTGCGGACTGCCGCGGGATGCGCCGGCGGCGAGCAGGTGCTTTTTCGCGCTCTCCACGTCGCCGGCCTTGAGGGCGAGGCGCCCCAGCACGAGGTTGATGTCCTGGATCGCGTTTCCGTAGTTCCAGTCCTTCGTGTACTTGGGCGCGAGCCCCTGAAGCTCCTCGGCGTACGACTTCGCCTCGGCATCGTTCCCCTCCTCGATGCTTTCTTTCGCGGCCGCGTTCAGCGCGCACCAACGGCTGTATTCGTCCTTCGCCCCTTTCAGTTTGGCGATGGCCTTCAGGTACTCCGTCGAGGGCGCGGCTTGCAACTCGATTGCCCCGGCTGCGAGAAACAAAATCAAAAGCGCAAAGATTCGGATCATTTGCGGAGCTTGGCGGCGGTTACGCTACGCGGCAATCTCACAAAATGCCGCCTCTCGGCGGATCTTCCTCGAGAAGCCCAGCCCGGTCGCGCGGGGTGGCGCAAAATGTTTCCGCGTACATCTCCGGCTCCATGCCGCTGCCGCGCATCAGCGACCAAATTTCGGAACCGTGGCCGATGATGTCCCCTTCCAATTGAAAGGCATCCGTGGCGCGAACGAACTCGCACGCGCTGTCGATCGCATAGTCCGCCGCCTCGGCCTCCGCGAGCGCGAAAGCTTCGTGAAAAGAAGCCGCGCGCCAGAGCGTGGTGCGTTCCTCGTAGAGAAAGAGATTCAGATCGTCGGCCCGGTCCGGGTGCGAGAAGAGGCACTTGACGGCGAACCACGGCCTGGATGGGGAATGATTAGGCATCGCGATTTTTCGAGGCGGCGCGCGCCATGTCGCAGAAGTTCACCGTGTCGTCGTTGGCGAGCAGGCGTTCCCATGGGGTAAGCTTCAGATTTTCGCGGATGACGGAGAGATCGATGCCCGTGTCCGGGTCGAGGTCCGGGCGCAATCCATCCTCACTCGGGCGTGGTTCGCTGGAGGGCATGGTTATTTTATGCGCCGCCGGTCGTGTCTGGCTCGTCCGGTTCGCCCGGCTTATCTACTTTACCCGGCGGCGGCGGTGGAGTTGGAGGCTGCTGATCGATCAGCGGCTCGGCCGTGAAGTATGAGCTGGTTCTGCGCGAACGGCTGGAGTAGGAGCGGCTCGTCTTGCGGGTGCGAGCATCCCAATTTTCGCTGCTCTCCTCAAACACCTTGAGATTCTCGATCGCCTGCCCGGTGCTCTCCGCGCAGTCATAGCGCTCCAGCTTCTCCTTGGTCGCCTGCAGACGCCGGCGGACGGCGTCGAGGTCGCCGCGGTCGCGCTCGGCGATCGCCTCCGAAATGGTGTGGCCGACTTCCTGCGCGGCCACCCATTCCACGACCCGCGCATTCACCCGCACCTCCGCGGGGTCCTGGACCGCCAGGAGCCGGATCGTCCGCTGCTCGGTCTTCGAGGTAATCCCGGTCTCGGTGAGCTCATCGTAAGCGATCTCCACCTCGAGCAGCGCCTCGCCCTCGATCGACGCGGCGGGGGTGCCGTCCGGCATGGGCGGAATCGGCAGCACTTCCAGCGCCAGCACCAGCACGCGCTGCTCTTCGCTCACCAGGTCGCCGACGGCGATCTCCACCCCGCCCTCCGGCAGCGCCACCATCGGGTAATCGCTGAGCACGCCGACGCCGCTGCAATAGTGCAGCTTGCGCACGCGCACGCGCAGATTTTGGGCGCTGAGCGCGAGGAGCGATTCGAGCTCCTGTCGGAAAATGGCCGGAAATTTCTCGGGCGAAGCGGCATCGTGCAAGGCGCCGGCAGCCACCTTCGATAACTGGTCGAGAAGGTCTTCGTTGTAGCCGTCGCCGAAGCCAAGGCAACTCGTGCGGATTTGCTCCTTCTCCAGGCCGCTCCCCACGATCTGCCGGACTTGCGCGGGCTCGATGATTCCCTGGTTCAGATGCCCGTCGGTCAGGAGGAGCAACTTGCGGGGCACGTTTGCGGGCGCCTTGGCCACCTCATCGCGGCCGAGCATCCAGCCGGCGGTGAGATTGGTGGAGCCTTCCTCACGGATGCGGGCGATGGCCGCCTGCAAGGGCGCTTTGTTGGCGGCGGCCTGAAGCGGAATGATGGTCCGGGCGGAGTCGGAGAAAACTACGAGTCCGAAGCGATCGTCTTCACGGAGATGCTTCAGCACCATTGCCGCGGCGGACTTCGCATATTCGAGCGGCCTCCCGGCCATCGAGCCGCTGTTGTCGAGCACCAGGCCAAACGCGAACGGCGTCTGGCGCGCGGAGGCCTGCTTTTCGGCTTGGAAGACCAAGGCCAGATGCACCACCTCCGCGCGGCCGCAGAGGACGGTTTCGTAATCGAGCTGACAGTCGGTTTTCATAGCTCTTAAGTTTCGCCGGCAATTCTTAACGTGTGACGCTCGACCTCAGTTGACACGTAAAATCCCGCCTCACTCCGCAAGCGGTCGAGCTCCGCCTTTACTGACGAGATGGTTCCAGCGACTCGAGCGGCGGCAATGATGGCCAGCGCGCCCGCAATGCGCAGACCGAGCCGCCGGGCCGCCGCTCGACCCTTCTTCTCATCAATGAGCAGCAAAGAGCCTGGCGACTCCACGGCCAATCCAATCGCCTCGGCCTCGCCTGCGCCTAGCCCGGCTAGGCGAAGGCTCGTGGTAAGCGCCATTTCTCGCGGAACGACCACGCACAACCAACCGGTACTCCGAGCAGCGAGGAGCGCCGAAAGGCCATCGCGGTGCGGCAGCGCCAACATCTCCTTCCAAACTGCCGCGGGAACGGTGACGAGGCCCAATTGCGCCCGCACCAGTTCGAGCCGCCCGATCACCGCCAGATTCGTGAGCGGTGAAGTATTACTGATGACCAGCGACATACGCGGCGTCGTCAGCCATGTCCGCTTCGCCGTAGGGCCGGGCTATGCCACGCCTGGTCACTTCGTGAGCGAAAACAAACGGATGCAGCTCGGCAAGATGCGCCGCGCTCCCAAACGAGGCGAGCTCGCGTGCGAACAGCGCGCACGCGAGTTCCAGGCGCAAACGGGCGCGTACTTCCGCGGCGTCGCCTGACATGGATCCAAGGATCTCCTCTGGAATCTCGAAAGTGACAGCCATGCGGCAAATTAGGGCTTCGAGGGCGAATGCGCCAAAAGAAATCACGAGCCACTACTCGATTGCCACAATCCACGCCTGCAGCGCGTGATATTTCCAAGCCAGCAGCAACGCCAGCCCGAGCAGCAGCAGCGCCGCGAGATCGCGCAAGCTGAAGCGGTCGGCGCGGCCGTGGGCGCGGATGAAATTGAGCAAAGCGCCGGTGGGGCAGCCGTAATGACAGTACGCCATGGGCACAAAAAGCGAGGCGACGAGGCCGGCGACGGCGATGGAGACGGTGGCGATGCTGGCGGCCTTGAGCACGTAGGCGTCAAACGGTTCGAGGTGCGCGAGATCGAAGGGCAGGTTCAGCATCGCCACGATGATCACGAAGGCGAGCAGGATGGGCGGGAGCCAGCGCAGCCCCGAATCGACGTCCTTGCGCAAAACGAGGCGCCAGCGTTTTGGGGCCAGGCCGTGCAGCAGCTCTTGCGCGGCGCCGTGGGGGCAAAGGTGCTGGCAGTAGAGCGGCTTGCCGGTGCTCCAGGGGATGACGAGCGCCGCGGCCAGGAGGAGCGCCAGGCCCGGCGCGCCACGCCACGGAATGCCGTTTTGCGCCCAGCCGGCCATGAGCGATTGCGCGAGGAGATCGCCGCTGATGAACCCGATGTAAACGATCACCAGCACCTGAAAACTGCGCCGCAGCCAGCGCCGGCCATGGGTGCCGGTGAAGGCGAGCACCAGCGCCGCGCCGGTGATCAAAATCACGCCCACCTCCTGCCAGCTCAGGTTCACGGGCGAAGCCGGCACCGCGAGCGCTTCATTTGAAGCGGCCAGCCGGCGCATGATCCCCTCCGCCATCGCCATGCTCGTCATCGAGGCGCCGCTCACCCCCTCGATGCCAAACGCGTCCGGCGTGGTGCGCGCGACGGCATCCCAGCTCTTGCCGTTCCACGTTTTCATGAAGTAGCGGTCGTCGCGCACATCCTGCACGTGCTCGCGGGTATCGAGGCTGCCGCGCAGCCGCACGCCCAGGATCTTCAGCGCCGGATCGAAAGCCACGAGCGTATCCGACCACCCGCGATACCCGATCACCTTCCGCGCATCCGGCATGGTGCGGACCACGTACCCAAGCTGCTGCCCCTGCGCATCGTGCACCCAGAAGCCCCTCCGCTCACCCGCATCGGGCCGCAACTCGGCCGCGCCGGGATAGATCGCGGCGACCTCCGAAAGAGTGATCGGCGCATCTCCCTCGATGCGCAGCCGCACCGCATGCTCACGCACCACCCAAGCGATGGCCACCAAGACCGCAAGGCGGAAGACCTGCAGCGCGGCGTTGCGCGGAGAAAAGAGGGGGAATTTAGGATTTATATGCCTGCTTCGTTAGGCCCGATCGCCATCCTCTCCGTCAGGTCCTTGATGGTTTTTCGCTCTTCTTCGAATGCCGGGAATGTCTTCCGCGCCAAACGTCCGACGCAGGTCTCTGAGCTGCTCTTTGAGGTCGCATAAATCATCTCCCTGGGTCCAATGATCCAGATACGCCTTGAGAAAACCCAGATAGCGCCCGTCGGGCTCCTTCCAGTAGGTAATCGTCGTCGTCATTCGCTTCAGAATCGCCTCGATACCTCGCGCTGGCGAGGCGCGATTTTGTTTACTCGGGTGCTTGCGTAGGCACTGTTGACGCGGCTCTCGGCAGGCCACCCCAAGGAGTCGGGGCGCCTCGCCCTAAGGATCGTTGGCCGGGTTCCGCACCCGCCCGGCTCCGCTGCCACGAAAAAAGAAATACCTAAAAGTGCTGGCACGAGATTGGTGAAGTGCTCGACCCCTGATACGATACGGCTGATGTCTCGCGCCCCCCGCTGCCAACGATTACAGGTTCCTCCGCCGCGACTCGCAAGACAACAGCCTCCTCGCGTTCCCTCTCCGCGCGGAGCGTCCTTACCAGTCACACTCTCGAACATACCATCGCGGGAGAGCGAGCGTCCTCGCGAGCCGGGTAGAAGGGTGGCCGCGGCGGCGGGACGGCGGCCCATCGCGGCAATGCCGCTCTCTGCTTTGTGCCTTTTGTGTTTTGCGGGGCTTTGGCGGCCTCCCTGTTCCTGCCGTCCCTTTTCGCGAGCGACGGAAATCTCCCGTAACCCGTTCCGATATTTCCATAAATCGAAACTAATACTTCGCTCACTCTTCAACCTCCGGCCCCGAACACCGCGAATACGCCTTCTGCGGATGGATCGCACTGCCACTAGAAGCACACGTTTCCATTATTTCCGAAAAATCGAAACTGATGGGCCGCCGCCACTCCACCCTCTCTGCCTTGCTCCCGGCTTCCTTCTTCCTGCGCGTCCTTTTTCCCGACGCCAAAGCTCCGCAACCACGTTCCGATATTTCCATAAATTAAAACTTCTACTTCGCTCACTTCTTCACCCCCCGCCTTTGCCCTCGCTCTCGCCCCCAGAAACGACGCGCGACTCGCCTTCTTCTCCGGTCAGATCGCCAACCCACCAGAAGCACATGTTTCCATTATTTCCGAAAAGTTAAACTTATGCTGCGCCGGGGCGTCACAATCTCCACGCCCTCGCTTGACGAACTTTCCTCTCGCGCGCTTGCTTGTCCCCTCGCTCCCCTGCCCTGCCCATGAATGCACGCTTCCTCGCGGTTCCTTCCCTCGTCTTCGGCCTCTCTCTTCTCGCGCACGGCGCCGATAAGAATCAGCTCCCGGAGCGGACGGAGGAGCAGATCCTCAAGACGGTAAAACTCCCCGAGGGCTACGAAGCCACCGTCTTCGCGCGCCCGCCGGAGGGCGGCTACCCCACCGCCATGCGCGGCCACGCCGGACGGCACGATCTTCGTCGCCATCGATGAGAACGGCTCGCTCGGCCGCGACCGCAATACGGCAGAGAAAAAGCCGGGCCGCGTGGTGCGGATGCGCGATACCGACGGCGACGGGCGGGCCGATGAATTCAAGATCTTCGCGAAATGGAAAGCCCGCGCGGCGTGATCTGGGACGGCCCGAGCGGCACGGCGCCCGGCACGCTCTACGTGATGCATCCGCCCAACCTCACGGCCTTCACCGACACCGACGGCGACGGCGTGTCGGACAAGCAGGAGGACATCCTCACCGGGCTCGGCTTCGACCTCGGCTTCTCGCGGCGCGGATCACACTACGAACGGCTGCCGTCTCGCCATCGACGGCTTCATCTACATCGCCGTCGGCGACTACGGCTACGTCGAGGCGAAGGCGAAGGACGGCACCGTGATCAAGAATCGCGGCGGCGGCATCGTGCGCATCCGGCCCGATGGCACCGGCTTGGAGATCGTCTCGCGCGGCCAGCGCAATATCTACGACGTGGCCGTCTCGCCCACGCTCGACCTCTTCACGCGCGACAACACCAACGACGGCGGCGGCTGGAATGTGCGCCTGAGCTACGTCCCGCCCGGCGCGCACATGGGCTATCCCGACCCTCTTCATCAACTTCCCGGAGGACCATCTGCAGCCGCTCGCCGACTACGGCGGCGGCAGCCCGTGCGGCGCGCTCTGGCTCGATGAGCCGGGGCTGCCGAACGGCCTCTACACCGTGGAGTGGGGCCGCAACGCGATCATGTATCACACGCTGAAGCCGAAGGGCGCGGGCTTCGAGTTGGAGGGGCCCGGCCCCGGCCAGGTGGAGTGGCTCAAGCTCGATCCGGCCCGACCGACATGGACGTGGACGCAAGCGGCCGCCTCTACATCACGAGTTGGGAAGGCGCGACCTTCAACTACAATGGGCCGAACGCGGGCTACGTGCTGCGGGTGGTGAAAAAGGACGCGCCGAGAAGCACCGTGCCGGATTTCACGAAGGCCAAACCCGACGCGCTGGTGAAGCTGCTCGAATCGCCGAGCGCGGTGATCCGCCTGGCCGCGCAGCGCGAGTTCATCCGCTGGGCCGCGGCGCACTACACGCAGGATGCGGATGCGGTGGATGCTCTGCACGCGAAGCTGATGGAGAGCGCTTTCGCCAATGCGAGCGCGGGCAAGGAAGGCGCGGCTTACGCGCAGGCGCTCACCTGGCAGCAGACCGCGGCCTTCGCGCGCAATCCGGGCCCGGGTTTCGATCGCGAGCGTTACGGCGATTATCCCGCGGCCGTGCGGCTGCTGATCGCGCGGGTGCTCGAGTCCGGCCAGAGCGCCATCAACGATCGCGACCCGCGCTGCCGCGCGGCGGCGATCACCGCGCTGCGCCGGCTCGGAAAGGTCGAAGCGGCTTCGGATATCCTGCCGCTGGTGGCCGATGAAGACCCGGTCGTCTCGCATCTCGCCGTGCGCGCGCTCACCGAGTTGAAGGCTTCGCAGGTGCTGTTGAGCGCGCTCGATTCCTCGGACGAAAAAGTGAAGCCCGGCGCGCTCAAGGCGCTCTACTGGATCTACGAGCCGGCGGTCGTCGATGGCCTGATCGCGCGTCTGCCGAAAGCCAAAGGCGAGCTGCGCAAAGGCATCCTCAATGCGCTTTGCCGGCTCGATAACCAAGACGCACCGTATCTCGATCCGAAGGAATGGTGGAGCACGCGCCCCGATACCAGCGGGCCGGTTTACAAGCCCGTCAAATGGAACGAATCGGAGAAGATCGAGGCCGCGCTCAAGCGGGAATCGAACTCCGCCACCGGCGACGACGCGCGCTGGCTGGTCCAACGGATGTATCTTACGAAGGTCAATTTCCCCGGCCTTGTCGAGCAGATGCTCGCCGCCTGTGGCAACGACACGCCCGCCCGCCTCACCGCGATCGAGGGGATGTTCCGCTCGGACAATTCGCTCCCGCCGGAAGGGGTTTCCGCGCTGGCGGATACCGTCGAAAACGACGCGGAACCGCCAGAGCTGCGCGCCCGCGCGCTGCGGCTGCTGCAGCGCGGCGCGGATCACGGCAGCGTCTTCCCGACGGCCGTTACCGCCTTTGCCCCGCTGGCGGGACGCGATCTCCCCCACCCCGCGCTCACCGCGGCCTTCGAGGATTTCACCCGCGACGCGAAGAACGGCAAATGGGTGGGCGATTACGCGAAGGCGCTCAATGGCAACGATGCGGCGAAGCGGCAGTTTGCCGCCACCGTCCTCGTGAATCTTTCCACGGGCCGCGTCGGCCGCGAACAGGACCGCGAAGCCGCAAAAAAAGCCGTGGAGCAGGCACTCACCAAGCCGGAGCCGGCCGCGGCCGTGCTCGCCGCGATCGCCCGCACCGGCGCCAAATCCTACGCGGAGCAGGTCAAAGCGCAGCTGAACGATCCGAACAATGCCGTCGCCGAAGCCGCGCTCTTCGCGGACCAAAAGCTCGGCCTCAAGGAAACGGGCGCCGCCGCGCAGCCTATCGGCACGATGAAGTATGAGGAAGTCTTCGCCGCCGTGCAAAAAGGCGGCGACGCAAAAGCCGGCCAGGAGATGTTCCTGCGCGCGGGCTGCATCGCCTGCCACACCATCGGCGCCGACGAGCCGCCGAAAGGCCCGATCCTCAGCGCCGTGGCGAAAATCTACGACCGCGCCGCGCTCACCGAATCGATCCTGAAGCCGAACGCGAAGATCGCGCAGGGCTTCGAAAGCCAATGGTTCAAGACGAACAAAGGCGAAATGGTCGAAGGGTTCGTCACGCGCGAAGGCGGCGACAGCCTCGACGTCCGCAACATCGTCGGCCAGACGGTGAGCCTCGAAAAAGGCGACATCGCCGAGCGCGGCCACCGCCCCCAAAGCATGATGCCCGAAGGTCTCATGAATGCGTCCACCGTGGCGGAGCTGGCAAATCTGCTGGCCTGGCTGGAGACGCTCAAGAAATAATAGATTATGCTCCCCTCCCGTTTCCTTTCTCCCATCCTGTCATTTGTGCTCTTCGGCGCGACCGCTGTGCTCGCTGCCCCGCCGGCCATGTTTAAGCAAGACCCGGATCTGCTTTCGCTAGCCAATGATCCATTGCTGGTGAAAACGCTCTACCAGCACCCGGAACGGCTGATTAGCGAGATCGCGCCCTCAGGGGCGGTGAGCGTGAATACGCAATGGGAGAAGAAGGAAACCACCGAGTGGTTCATCGAGCAGCAGCGCGGCGGCGCGGACTTGGTGCAGGCCGGCGTGGTGTTGAAGAATGATGCGTTGATCAAGCAGGGAATCCAGGTCATCAACTGGGGCTTTCAGCAGCAAGGCCCGGAGGGTGACTTCCCGGGCACCGGCGATCCGCTGCATAGCACTTCTTTTTTCGTGGAAGCGGCGGCGCGCTCGGCGCTGCTGCTCCGGCAATCGAAAATGATGGCGTACGATGCTCAGGTGAAGGACTGGACGCCGAAGATTCTCAAGGCCGCCCACTGGATGACGAAGCCGGACGTATCTACCAAAGGGCGCGACAAGAACCTGGAGCCCTACACCCATCGTTTCTATCTGCGTGCCGCGGCGCTGGGGCAGGCGGCCGCGGTGACGAATGATCGCGGACTGGCGGAAGTAGCCTTAAAGTATGCGCGCGAAGGATTGACCAAGCAGTTGCCCGACGGCACCAACCCGGAAAAGGGCGGTTTCGATGTTAGTTACCAAGTGGTCGGCGCCACCCTGGCCCTGCGGTATCTGACGGTATGCGCGGACCCCGCGGTAAAGCAGGCGCTTAAAGCCATGGCGGCCAAGTCGATCCAGGGAGCCACCTCGAAAATCGGTCCGGACGGAACGCTCTCGCTGGAAGGCAGCACCCGGACCGGCCAGGAGACAAGCAGATCCGGGAAGACAAAAACCCTCGATTACAAGATGCTGCTGCAGGGCTTGATCTTCGCCGAGAAGGTGCTGAGTCAGCCAGGCTATCGCGACGCGGCCGAGCGTCTCGCGCGGGGCCGCAAATGGGCGTGATTGTCCTTCGCTTTCAGCCATTTTGAATGGTTAGCCGAATCGCCGGAGCGGACCCGCGGCGAGATTTTTGAAATATTCGGCCGGCTCATCCGTATACTCAGGTAACCATGAACCCCATCTTCCTCGCCTCGGTGATCTGCGCCTTGCTCGCGGCTCCACTCTTTGCCGAGCCGACGGCGACACGCGCCGAGCCTGCGCTCAATGAGCTGAAGTGCCTGAAACAAGAGCATGATCGTCGCCGGGCGGCGGCATTGCGGCCGCTCGCTGGGTGGTACCGGTCGCGCCTGGAGGAGTTGCAGCGCAGGGCCGCCGATTCCCCGGAAAGCACGCGCGCGGAGATCGCGCAGGCCGTCGCCGCGGCGCGGGAGAGCTTCTGGCAGGAAGACCAACCGGAGTTGAGGGAGGCGCTCATCGCCTCACCGTGGCTTTGGCGGAGCGATGAAGACAGCGAGGGCGTGACCACGGTGTTCCGGCCCAACGGCACCGTGGAGCACGTCGGAATGAGCGGCACCTGGCGGATCACCGGGCCGTGCGAAGTCACCCTCATGGCGGAGGGCTGGTACCAATTTATCCTGCGGTTCAATGCCTCTTTGAGCGCTTATGAAGGCGATCACCGGGGGGTTTCGGGGCATCGCATTGCGCCGCACGCGCGCTAGCCATAGCGCAACGCCTCGATCGGGTTGAGCTTGGCGGCTTTGAGGGCGGGGAAAAGTCCGGCCAGGACGCCGACGGCGACGCTGGAGCCAAAGGCGAGGAACATGCTATCCACCGTGATGATCGGGCGTATTTTCCGTGGGCGACATGGCTACCAGAAGCTGCACCAGCAGGCTCGAGGTAAGCAGGCCGGCGAGGCCGCCGATGATCGCGATCACGACGCTCTCGACGAGAATCTGCGTGAAGACATCGAAGAAACTGGCGCCGATTGCCTTCCGGATGCCGATCTCGCGGACGCGCTCGGTGATGCTGGCGAGCATGATATTCATGATGCCGATGCCGCCGACAAGCAGGCTGATCGCGGAGATGATGCCGCCGCTCATGCGGGCATTGCTGATCGCCTGCGTAATCCCTTCCGACCAGTTTTCCTGCGTGCGGAAGGAGAAGTCCTCGATGCCCTTTATGCGAGTGCATGAGCACGTTCTTGGCCTGCTGGAGGGCTTCGTCCATGCTGATCGATGTCGGCGATCTTGATCGAGAGGGTGGAGAGGCGCGGGTCGGGGACGAACTCGGGATTGCCGGTGCTGCCGATGGCGCCACTGCCCCCGCCGCTGCCACCACCACTGCTCCCGCGGCTGCTGCCGGAAGAGGATCCGCCGGAACTGCTGCTGCCGCCGCTCGCGGCACGGAACCGCAGCCACATCGTGTTGAGCGGGATGTAGACAGTATTGTTCTTCATATCGAAGACGAAACCGCCGGGCGAGCGGCTGCTGCTCTTACTGCTGCCGTAGCCGCGGCTGCGCTCTGGGCCGGCTTTGGTTTCCACCGGCTTCTCGCTTTGCATTTCGCGGAGCTTCTTATCCTGCTCGCTCTCGTAGTGCTCGAACATCCCGATGATCTTGAAGCGCTGATTGGTGATATTGATGAATTCGCCCACGGGATCGATCGCGCGCCCGACCTGCTCGGGCGAGCCGAAGAGCGCGTCGCGGATGGCCGTGCCGATGACGCAAACGTTGCGGGCATTTTCGTCGTCCAGCTCGTTGAACATTCGCCCGTGAGGCGAGCACGTGCTGGTTCAGCTCCACCGCATTCGGCCAGGTGCCGATGAAGTTCCATGGGTTGATGCTCTTGCTGCCGCGCGTGAGCGTCATATTACGCGTGCGCATTTCCGGCACCACCATGGTCACCAGCGGCGCGCTGCGCAGCAGCGCATGCACGTCGCTCATGGTCGTGCCCACGGCCTGATCGGCGAGATGCTGCTGAAAAACCGGGATGTCCTGCTCTTCGACCCGCACCTTTTCCAACCCGCCGATGGCTATCAGCGCCTCCTTCATTCCATTCTCCATCCCTTTCACGAGCGCCGACATAGCTACCAAGCTGGACACCCCGAGGATGATGCCGAGCATCGTGAGAAGAGAGCGAAACTTGTTCGCCAGGATCTCCTTGAGGCCGACCATGATGGCGTTGAACCAATACATGCAGACGCTCGGAATTTCGGGTCCTGCCCTGTTCGCCGGCGAGCTTGGCATCAACGTTCTCCGCAATCTTGCCGTCGCGGATCTCGATCTTCCGCGGCGTGACCGCGGCGATTTCGGGGTCGTGGGTGACGAGGGCGATGGTGCGGCCTTGCTCGCTGAGGTCGTGGAAGAGCTTGAGGATGGTCTCGCCGGTGTGGGAGTCGAGGTTGCCGGTCGGCTCATCGGCGAAGACGATGCTTGGGGTCGATTGACGAGGGCGCGCGCGATGGCGGCGCGCTGCTGCTGGCCGCCGGAGAGCTGGAGCGGCCGATGGCTGCGCGCGGTTGTCCATCTCGACGAGGCTGCAGCGCTTCCATGGCGCGCTCGCGGCGCTCGCTGGCGCGGCAGCCGGCATAGATCATCGGGCAGCTCGACGTTTTGGAGGACGCTGAGCTTCGGCAGCAGATTGAAGAACTGGAAGACAAAGCCGATCTTGCGATTCCGGATGCGCGCCAGCTCGCGCATGGAGGCGGTGGAAATCTCGGTGCCGTCGAGCTTGATGCTCCCTTTGCTCGGCGAATCGAGGCAGCCGAGGATGTGCATGAGCGTGGATTTGCCGCTGCCGGAGGGGCCGATGATCGAGATGAATTCGCCGCCCTCGATGTCGAGGTCGACGTTATCGAGCGCGCGAATCTCTTCACCGCCGAGGTGGTAGATCTTGCTCACGCCGCGCAGTTCGATGAGCGCCATGGGAGAAAATGCTAGCTGGAAGGCGTGCTGCTGCGGCTGGGCTGGACGCCTTTGGTAGCGCCGCTACTCGTGCTTTTGCCGGCGGCATCCTTTCCACTTCCGCCGGCGCCGCTTTTTCCGCCGGGCCCTTTGCCGTCGCCCCCGCGGCCTCCGGGCCCCCCACCCTTTCCGCCTCCACCTCCACCCTTGGCGGCGGCGCCGAAGGCCTGCTGCACCTTGCCGGCATCCTCGGAGGGCGTGACGAGCGAGACGGTTTCGCCGCCTTCGAAGCCGCTGGTGACCTCGGCAAAATCGTAGTCGGTGACGCCGATGCGGATGGGCATGCGCACAAATTTCTCGCCCTGCTTCACATAGGCAAAGCGTTCGCCTTGATCGGTGAAGACGGCGGCGAGCGGAATCGCCAGGACGTTGTCGGCGCCTTGCAGCGGGATGGTGAGATTCGCGGTCATCCCGGGACGCACGCCGGATTGCTCGTCGTTCTTCACGATGATGCGCGTGGCGAAACCCTTGATGCCGTTGCGGATGGTCGCCTGCGGCGCGATGCGATCGAGGCGCCCGGTCAGTTTCAGCCCGGCCACGGCTTCCACCTCGATCTGCACGCGCTGATCGACGTGCATGCGGGTGACGTCGGCCTGGTTGATGTGCGCGTTGATGATGAGCTCGCCGAGGTCCGCGATGGTGAGCACTTCGGTGCCGCTGTTCACGCCGCTCGCGCCGGAGACCGCCTGCCCCACGGAGACCGGGCGCGTGAGGATGGTGCAATCGAACGGCGCGACGATCTTCGTCTTGGAAAGCTTGTCCTCGACGATCTGCAGCGCTTTCTGAGTGCGCTCCAGATTGTTTTGCGCGATCTCGAGGGCGTTGCGGCGAGACATCGCAGCTCGAGCCTGGTGTTGTCGAAGACCTCCTGGGAGACGAGCTTGCCCTCGGCCAGAGTCCTCGGTGCGCTGAAAGGCGAGCTCGGCTTTTTCCAAGGCGAGGCGGGAGGCATTCGACCTGCAGCTTGGCGCCTTCGATCTCGATCTGCCGCTGGCTTTTCTCAGTCTGGAGATCGCGGTCGTCGAGGGTGAAGAGGACGTCTCCCTTCTTGATCCGGTCCCCGATGTCCACCGTGAGCACCTCGATCCGCCCACTGATCTCCGGGCGCACGGAGACCTGCTCGGCCGGCGTGATCTCGCCGGCCGCGCTGATGGCAAAGCTGATATCGCGCGGCGCGACGACGGCCGTGGTGGGCCGGGCGGGCTTGCCGGCGCCCTCCTGCGGCGAGGACTTCCAAAACGTGAATTGGTCCGGCCATTTCTGACTGGCGTAGTAGCCGCCGGACGCCAGGGCGGCGAGGGCGATGATCCAGATCAGGGAACGCTTCATGGGGGTATGGAGGGTGGACGGTACGTTGGCGGCGGCGAAGTTGCAAAGAAGGATGAGGGGAAACGCGGAACGAAGAATGAAGAACCAACAACAAGGAACGACGGTGGCCTCGGGGACGTTTCCGCTTGTCGCGGTCGCGGCGTTGGGATTCCCTGCTCCGGCTTTTCCCCACCCACTCCATGAAACTACCTCTCGCTGCCGCCCTCGTCTCACTCCTGCCCGTTTTGCCCGCGCTCGCGGGCACGCCCATCGAAAAGGATGTGAAGGTGGTGCAGTCCGAGGCGCGGCCGCGGTGGTCGATCGGCGGCGGCGCGGTGTTCCGGCAGGTCTGGGCGGATTTCCGCACCCGCACGCCGCGGGCTGGGCTTTTCCGAGGCGGCGACGCCGTCGTGTACGACGATGGCATCGTCGGGCCCGATGGCTTCGAGAAGTACGGCGCACCACTCTACAACGACGATGGGACCGCGCTCGGCACGATCAATGATCGCTCGCAGCTCTCGCCCACCACGCGCGCCGATCCTCCCGGCCAAACGCTCTCCGAGCTACGCTACCATTCCTTTGCCGCGGACGATCTCGATGAGCAGGAAGATGTCGGCACGGGCGCGTATCTCCAGCTTCGCTATGCCGTGGTTCAGTCGGACCGGATGGATGTGAATCTGCTCTTCGGCTATTCCTGGCTCTCGACGGAGCTGGCCTCCGGCGGCCGCCTGCACGGTTCCACCCAGCGCTACGTGTACGACAATTCGGCCGCCTTTTCGGGCGTGCTCTTGCCGACGACGGAATTCCCCTCCGAAGACGATTTCTCGGCCACCGTGTACGATGCGCCGAAGTACAACGCCTTCTACGGCTCGCAGGCGCTGCCCCCACGGACCGCCGGCGGCGGCTCCGGCGTCTTCGCCAAGGCGAACACCAAGCTCGACGTGGACCTGCACGAAATCGTCTTCGCGCCGGAAGTGCAATTCAACCTCACCGATCGCCTGCACGCCGCGCTGGCGGTGGGGCCGACGCTGAACGTCATCGATACGGAATTGCGCTCCCGCGTGGATACCTACCAACGCGGCAACGGCCGGCCTGCGCGCACCTTCCACGTGCGCGACGACAGCACCGAAGTGAAAGTCGGCGTGGCCGTGCAGGTAAACCTCACCTACGATATCACCCCGCGCTTCTTCTTCGAGCTCGCCTCCAGCTATCGCTATGTGCCGAGCTTCGATGTCGGCAACGACATCTCCGAGGCCGAGGTGGATGCCAGCTCCTGGGAGACGAAGGTGGGCTTTGGTTTCAGGCTCTGAGGAACGCGGAAGGCTCCCGTGCCTCAACGCGCATCACTGGCGTACTTCGGCAGGAGCACCTGCTTGCGCACGCCAGCGAAGACTTTCGGCACGGCGGTCTTGCCGGCGACGTTCAAGACGAACGAGGGCATGCCCCCGCCGGAATCGGTGTAGATAGTGTAGGTTGCCTGCGTCTGCCGGCCTTCACTCGCGGGCTCCAGCAGCCACGAACCTTCGCTCACTTTCACCCGCGTGACGCCCGGCTCCTCCGGGGGGCCGAGCTCATTGGCGATCTTCCAACGGCTCAAGTAGGCGGGCCCGCCCGGGTGCGGGCGGCTTTCGAAACGGACCCGCACCGTGTAATCGCGGTCGCCGACCATGGGCGGCGAAATACGCTGATAACTCACCCGCCCGCGGTCCTCGACCGAGATCACGCGGGCCTCGATCACGAAGGGCATGAAGGCCGGGTAGGCGGGGACATCCTCCAGCACGCGCTTCGCCACCACGGTGGGCGCATCGATGAGACCCTCGCCTTTGAATTCACGCACCGGCGAGCCCGGATGGCTCTTCTCGTAGATATTCACGTCGCCCGAGCGGGTGACGAGCTTCCATTCGGTCTTCGGCTCGGCCGCGCGGGTTTCCAAAGCGAAGGCGAGAACGACGATCGCCCAAAGGAAGGGCTTCCGCGGGACGCGGGCGAAGAATCTGCGGGGCGGATGAGCCATGGCCCCTGCTTGGCATTGGGAGCTTTCGGATGCACGCCTATTCGCGACGAAGCAATGTCACCAACCATGGCGAGGAGTAACGGCTCACCGCACGCGCTTCACGCTGAGGCCGCCCAGGTCGCTGAAGCCGCCGGCGGACCGTGCACGCAGATCGCATTGAACTGTCGCGCCGACCGGCGCCTCCGCGGTCGGCACAATGGCGACGGTGAGGCTCGTCTCCTCTGCCGGATTGAGCGAAGGAAACGCGAACGTGCCGGCGACAACGGCATCGGTGACATCGATGCCGGCACTGAGATACTGGATGGTGAACCCGATGGTGCCGGGGCTGCCCTGGAGCGTGAAGACCTGTGCCGACGTGCCGCGATTGGCCACCCTGACGAGCACATTCACTTTGCGGTTTCGCGTGCCGTTGGCGGCGATCACTTGCTTGAGCGGTTCATCGTAACCGGAATCGGGTTGGTAGGCGAATGCGCCGACCACCGGCCGCACGCCGAGCCGCAACATGAGATCCGGCTGCTCCGCGGGGAGCGGCTCATCGTCATTGAGAGTGACCCGTGCGACGGGCGCGCCGAGGATTCGATAAGCCGGATCCGGCAGCAGGCGAAGCGTGACCGTTTCCACGCCCTCGAGCTCGCCGTCGTTCGTGGGAGTGATCGGCAGGTTCACGAAGGATGCCCCGGGTGGGATGACGGCGATGCCATCGAGCACCTGGTAATCGGCGCCATTTACGGCGGTGCCCTGCAGGGTGTAATTGACGTTGAGCGCCTCTGCCCTGCTGCCCGTGCGGGTGAGGCGAAACTCCCCTGCCCCGCCTCCCTCCGCGGAAGTAGCCACCGGGGCGCGCAAGGTCACTTGCGGCGGCAGCGGAAAGAGCGTGACCGGGAGCGTCGCTTCGCGCCCGAAAAACCGGGCGTGTACCGTCACCATCCGCGGGCCGGAGAGCGCGCCCACCGCGAGCACGCCCGTGTCGGAAATGGTGGCTACGCCGCTCCCGTTCAACAGAGTCCACTCGGGAATGCATGCGCGGTTGCCCGAATTGAAAATCGCCCGTGCGCTGAAGCCGGCGCGCGACGGCCCGCCCACGCGCCCGCGTCCCTGGATCTGCACGGATTGGATGGTTTGCGGATTGAAATTCGCATCGGTGGTCGAATCGCCCGTGAGCGGCACGCCGCCGTTCGGCAGGTCGGTGTTTTCATTCAGCTTGGGCAGGACTCGCAGGACGATGGCTGGCCGCGGCGGATTCTCGGGGCTGACGTAGATTCCGGCATTGAGCTCGCGCAGATGCGCAAAGACGGTGCGGGCGCGCCCCGCGAAACCCTCCCCCATCCGTTCCGTCGGCGAAGTGAAACCGCTGATCGGGACGAGTGTGTTGCTACTGGCGGCCAACGCAGGGAGATCGATGACCGTCAGCACATTCTCCTCGGCTGGCGGCACATCGCTGAAGCTGGCGGCGGCCTCCGTGATCACCGCAGGCGTGGAGGCGTCCGTGAGTAACACGCGCAGCGCGCCGCTCGCCGCATTGCGCGTATTGTGCATGCGCAGCGAGCCGCTGAAATTCACGCGCCCATCCGGAAAGGTGTTGTCCGGGCTGCGGGTCAGCGCCTGCACGCCCGAGATCGCCACGAGATTGACTGCCGGCTGGACGATCACGCGCAGCAGCTTGGTCCCCTCAATCCAAACATCATTGAAAGCGCGGGCGCGTACGTCGTAGATGCCGCGGACGGCCGGCTGCGTATTGGTGGCGAAGCTGTTTGGCGACCGCGCCTGCTCCACCCCATCGCGCTCCAGTTTCGAGAGACGAATCGAGCCTCCGCCGGGTGAAGCCGCGGAAACGGACACGGTGTGTTGCGCGGTCTCCGCCACGGTCGTTTCATTTTCGATGATGGGAGTGCTGGCGCCGAGGGTGATCGTGGGCTGGGAGCGCGCCGAAAATCCCGGCACCGGCGCGACGTACACTTGCTCGGCGGCGCCGGTGCGGGCCGCGAATGCGATGAGGCTGACATCGCCGGCCAGCGCCGGCGCGCTGGTGAGCGGCAGCGTTCCGGTGGGCACGATCGTTTCGATGCCGGTGGCCAGATTCAGCACGACAGCGCGCGTCCGGTTGCCCGTGATCTTGCCGAGAAAGGCCAGGGCTTGCCCGGCGAGGCTGCCTTGCGTGGAGATTTCCACCGGGGCCGCCTGCGTGAGGATCGGGATGGGGCCGCCGAAAACATTGCCCGCCCGATTGACGACATAGAGGGTGGCCTGAGCATCGGTATCGCCATCCGAGAGCGGCGCGGTGCTGATGAAAAAAACGCGCGAGCCATCATGCGTGATCGCCGGGCTGAAGGAGGTGCCCGTATCGTCCAGGCCAAACGCCGCCCGGCTGAGGCGCTGCAGGCTGCCGGGCTGGCTTCGGCGCGCGAGATAGATGTCGGGGCCGGTGTTTAAGTCGTCGGGAGTAAGCGGGGCGCTCGATTGAAAAACGACCAGCTCGCCGTCGTAGCTGATCACCACACGCTGCAGGTCTGGAATCGAGGATTCGGGGCCGTTTGGGGAAGGCACCACGCGCGGACCGTCTTTCGTCAGCAGATCAGTGACCATCACCTGGTGCCCGCGGGTTCGATGATTCGGCGCCACCAGCTCGGGCGAAGGACGGTAGGCGTAGCCGACGTACCGCCCATCGGGGCTGATCACGCCGGAATCCGAAGGCCGATCGTAGTTGCTCGTATCCTCGGGAATGGCCGCCGCCACGGGAATCCCGCCGCGCTCCAGGTCCACGATTCGCAACCGCGTGAGCCCATCCAGCGCGCGAAAAACCACGAAGCGTCCATTGGCGCTGATCGCCGGCTGATCGCCGCCGCGATCATCTGAGACGCGGCGCGTCGTCTTCGAGAGGCGATCCCGCACGTAAACGTCGCTGAGCGTATTGCGATCGTCGGGGGCCAGCCGGGCGGTGGAAGCGAAGGCCACGAAGCGGCCATCCGCGCTCAGGGAAGGTTGCCGGCTATCGCCCGCGAGAGTTTTGCCTTGGGCCGTGACGCTGACGCGCTCGACGGCGGCCAGGGCGGGCGCGAGAGAAACGGCCCACCAAAAAACCGCCGGGAGGAGATTCCGATACATCGCCGGGAAGTTATCTCATTACGGGCGATTCACAATCTTCAGCCCACCTCCACGTGCGCGGGCGGCTTGGAAAAGCGCCGAGGAGGGCCGCCTCTCCTGCCCGACGGAATCGATTGGAAATGATGGCGCCGCCTGAACTGCGCCCGAATTGACTCCCGGCGTTGCGTGCTTCTAATCTGCACCCGCTGCTTTGCGCTCTATTTCATGGCTCTTCCGCTTTCTCCGATCTCTTTTGAGCGGATGAGCAACGCAGTAGAAAACGTGCGGGTTCGGCTCCAGCGGGCTACGAGGGCGCTGGCGGAGGCCCGGGTAGCGTACGCCGTGGTCGGGGGGAATGCCGTGGCCGCTTGGGTTTCGCGGGTCGACGAGGAGGCGGTGCGCAATACACGCGATGTCGATCTCCTGCTGGACCGCGAGCAATTGCCCGCGGCAATCGCTGCGCTGGAGGGCGCCGGCTTTGTACATCGCCAGGTTGCTTCGCTGGGGCAGCCAGGGAGCATGCACGTTTTCCTCGACGGCTCCGGAAGCCGCGTGCGCGATTCGGTCCACGTGATCTTTGCCGGGGAACGCACGCGCCCCGAGCAACCCGAGCCGAATGCCACGCTGCAGGAAAGCGAAGATGGCGGCGCGTTCCGCCTCGTCTCGCTCCAGGCGCTCGTGCGGATGGAGCTTTCCACCTTTTTAGATAAGGATCGCATGCACCTGCGCGATCTTGCGTCGGTGGGTTTGCTTGATGCTTCGTGGCTGGCGCAAGTGCCCGCCACGTTGCGCGAACGCCTTGAACAGATTCTCGCGACGCCCGAAGGTTAGCAATCTGCGCAGCCTCACTTGCCGCGGGGCGCTTCATGAGATTCCTGAAACGCCACCCCTTCCCAGTCGCCGCTTGGTTTGAGCGGGTCGTCGCGGTATCCTTCGCTTTTCCGGAAGCGGCGCTTCGGGCGCTGGCGCCGGCGCCCTTGGAGATCGATACTTACGAGGGCTTTGGCTTCGTGACGGTTTCCCTGGTTTGGACTAAACATCTGCGGCCGGCGGGCCTCCCGGCTTTTTGCGGACAGGATTTCTTCCTCGCGGGTTATCGGGTTTTTACAAGACTTCGCAACCCGTCTGGGCGCAAATTGCGGGGACTCAAGATCGTGCGGAGCGAGACGGATAAATGGCGGATGGTGTGGCTGGGCAATCTGCTCACCGACTATCGCTATCGAAAAGTACAGGTGCGTATCCTGGCCTCGGATGCTAGCTTGCGGGTACAAACCTCAACACCGGACGGACGCCCCACGCTGGACCTCTCCCTCAAACTCGCGTCCGAGCCCGGGGCCCCGCCGGACGGCTCGCCTTTCCCCGACTTGCGAACCGCCCGCCGCTTCGCTGGACCCATGCCCTACACATTCAGCCCGCGGGGCGATGGCACCTTCGTGGTGATCGAGGGGCGCCGCCAGGATTGGGCGCCCCGGCCGATCGAAGTCGCAGCCTGGCAAGTGAGCCTTTTCGATGAAACACCCCTGCGAGACGCGAAGCCGATCCTGGCCAATGCGTTCGCGCTCGAAGGCGTCTCGTACCGGTGGGAACGCGGGCGAATCATGCGGCCGGGAGGTGCACCATGATCGAGCGCGGCCCGTGGCAAGGCATGCTGACGATTGCCCGGCTCAACTGGCCGTACTACGCAGCGGCCCTCGCCGCCATGGTGCTCTCCGCAGTGAGCGGCTTCTGGCTGGCCGGTGTCGGTGAACGCCTCGTTTGCGGCGCCATTTTCCTCGCCGCGGCGTGGTTTGTCTTCGGGTCCTTGGGAGTTTCCCACCTTGTTTATGATCGGTCCGATCTATACCGACTGGGCTGGCTCGCGCGGGCGCTGAAGGGAAGCAAACGCGGCCGTTTCATCTGCTGTCATTGTGGCTTCGACGATTTCGCCCCAGCCCTGCGGGAGCGGCTCGGCGAAGGGGAGTGGCTGATCCTGGATCACTATCGGCCTCAACAAATGACCGAAGCATCGATCCGGCGCGCGCGCTGGCTCTTTCCTCCATCGAGTGACGCGCGGCCGGCTGACTTCGATCACTGGCCTGTGGAAACCAATTCCGCTGAGCTGGTCTTTGGCGTCCTGGCTATCCATGAGCTGAGAAGCGAAGAGGAGCGCCGCCGCTGGTTCGGCGAGGCAAGGCGATGCCTGAATAAAGATGGCCGGATCATCCTGGCCGAACATCTGCGCGACTTTGCTAACTTCTTCGCCTTCGGACCCGGTTTTCTCCACTTTCACTCTCGTGCCAGTTGGCGCCGCGCATGGGAGCGCGCCGGTTTTCGCGCGGTCGAAGAGTTTTCGATTACGCCGTGGATCCGCGTGTTCGTGCTGAGCGTGGACTCAGGCTCCGGAGATGAAGAGAGCCGAATACCAGACGAGGGCGACAAACCCGCAATTCAAGGCGACCATTCCCCAGGGAGAATTCAGGAGATCGCGGGCTAGCCAAATCTCCAGCGTATTCATGGTGACGATCGCCACCGTCTGTACCGCCGCGCACGCCACGCGTTCATACCCAGAGCAAACCCAAAGCCCGAGCGACACCTCCAGCAGCCCGATCACCACTGTCGCCACGCCCGCGTGCCTCTCACTGACCACCCTGGCGACGATCGCCCGGTGCCGCGGAATTCCACCGAGCATCTTGCTGTAGAGCCCATGGAAAACCCAGACGCTGCCAAGGGCGATCCCGAGCAGCATGGAATGTTCGTGTGGAATGATGCACACGATGGCTCCATTTCCGCCGCGCGGAAAGCGCCTTCCGGCGTCCATGCCATGTTCGCTAAAGTAGAGGAATGGCTACACGCAAAACCGCACAGCAACTCGGGCTTTCGCTCGGGAAGGAAGCGCGGCCGAAGATTGCCGGAGGCGGCTTTCTCAGGTTCGCAGACTTCGAGTGGCCGGAAAACCGGGAGGCGTTTCCGCTCAATATCGCCGCCTTCCGCGACCTGGAGCGTCTCGATTTTCACCCGGCGATCACATTCTTCATCGGGGAAAACGGGACGGGCAAATCGACGCTGCTGGAGGCGCTCGCGGTGAAAGCCGGCTTCAGCGCCGAGGGCGGCTGGAAAAAGCGCGCGACCGAGACTATCGTGCCCAGTTCGGGACTCGATCATCACCTGCGGCTCGCGCGGGGCGCCTACCCGAGCGACGGCTGGTTTCTGCGCGCAGAGAGCTTTTACAACGTGGCGACGGAGCTCGAGGAGCTTGATCGCGAGCCGTATTGCGCGCACGGATTTTCCGCTTATGGAGGCAAAGAGTTGCACGCGCAGTCTCATGGCGAAGCCTTTCTGGCCCTGCTCAACCATCGCCTTACCGGCGATGGCCTCTACCTTTTCGACGAGCCCGAGGCAGCACTCTCGCCGCAACGTCAATTGGCCGTGCTGACGCTGCTCCACCGCCTGGTGCGCCACCACAGCCAGCTCATCATCGCCACGCTCTCCCCCATCCTGCTGGCCTACCCGCATGCGCGAATCTACGAATTCAGTGCACAAGGAATTGCCGAGATCGCGTACGAAGACACGGAGCATTTTCGAGTGACGCGCGACTTCCTGGCCCAGCGGGAACGGATGATCGAGCTGCTACTGCGCGAAGAAGAGGATGGAAACTGAGCGCGTCGGGGGGCAACCGGGTAAAGTAGATCATACTTCGACAATCGGCCGCAATTGAGACGCGAGCTCCGGCGCTTTGTTCGCCGCCACATCCCAAACGATCACGTCATCGACGCCGCCGTAGTCGTGAACGAGGCGATCCCTCATGCCCGCCATCTTTCGCCACTCGATGACAGGAAATTCCGCGCGGGTGGCCTCCGCACCCGCTTCGCCGCCTCGCCGATGATCTCGACGCTCCTCACGAAGGCACGCTTCAGCACCTCATCGGCCAGGAACTGGACCCGGGTGGTTTAAACTACTTGCGTCTGGAGGAATTCCGCCTCTCGCAGAATATCCCGCAGCAGCTCAAGCGTGCTCGGAAGCATAACGCACCGTGGGAAGAATCAGGCGGGCCTTGGTGGCGGAGAGCGATTGGTCAGTCACCAAGTCGACGGGCCGTTGGAAGAGTTCCTCGAGCCGCTCGTGCAGGGCGAAGAAATTGTCGTAGGTGCGGCGGGCCTCGTCGAACTCAACATAAACATCGACATCGCTGCCTTCGATCTCTTCTCCGCGCGCGAAAGAGCCGAAGACGCCAAGGCGCCGGGCCCCCAGCGCGCGGAGCTCGGAAAAATGCGTCTCGATGGCAGCCAGCGGATTCACAGGCGCAAGGAGCATAAGACTCTCCTGGGCGGGGTTCAAGCGTTCGGGAGAGCAGGCTCACGGCGGGGCAGTTCACGGCAGGCATGATGGAAACTACCCACTTGCGACGACTGATCGTTATCGCGTTTGCCGCCCACCGCATCGCGGCGACGTTGCCGCCTGATCACCGCGCACAGCCATTGGTGGACGAGCGGGGCGTTTCCATGCTACTGGCTTGAGCGCGCCAGAACCAGGCGCTGCCTCCGCACCCGTCCCATTCTTCGTGAATCGCCCCGTGCTCCGCCATTTTCGCCTTCTCCGTTTTGTCTGCGCCTGCGTATGGATCGCAAGCCTCAGCGCCGGTTGCACCAGCTTTCGCACACCAAAGAACGCGCACCTGACGCGGCCCGCCGTCGCGGGTGCAAAGGTCGCTTTTACGGGTGCGCGTCCGCGCATTCGGCACCAGGAGCCCGATTATTTGAGCTACCGGGAGCTGGTGGAATTGAGCAAGAACCCGGAGCCGCGTCCGGCGGTGAAGGCGAAGCTGGAGCGTTTCTGGCGCACGCCGGTCGTCAGCAACGAAGCTTGGTTCGCGGGCGTCCGTCCCCGGGAAATCAGCACTGAGCTCGGCCCTGTGCTGCGCGTCGCAAGCTGGAACATTGAGAAATCATTCAACGTCCGCGCCGCGGCGAGAGCGCTCGCCTCCCGCACTGCTTACGAAGCGCTGATCGATCCGCGCCGGGCGCCACCGGGCTCGGTAGCCCGGGAGGAAATGCTGAGGCAGCGCGACCGCGTCGCGAGCGCGGACATCATCTTTCTGCAGGAGATGGACATCGGCGTGAGCCGCTCCGACTACGTCGATGCCGCACGCATTCTCGCGAAGGCGCTCGGGATGAACTACGCCTACGCCGCGCAGTCGCTCGAGGTGGACCCCGTGCTCCTCGGCCTGGAGCCGCCGCGCGAGCCGCTGCCTCGCGACATTCGCCTCGAGCCCGCACGATACAAAGGCGTCTTTGGCTCGGCGATTCTGTCGCGCTATCCCATCCTCCAAGTGGAAGCCTTCCAACTGAAGACCAAGCTGTACGACTGGCATATCGATGAAAAGAGGCCGCACGATTGGGTGGAAGGCGCGCGCCGGTGGGGGAGCGCGGTGGTGTTTCAAAATAAGATCACCCGCGAGTTGAAGATCGGCGGCCGTTGCTACTTCCGGGTGGATGTCGCCGTGCCACAGGCGCCAGGTGGCCGAGTGAGCCTGATTAACAACCATCTCGAAATCAAAACCCGGCCGAAGGGGCGGGACGCGCAGATCAAAGAGATCCTTTCCTACCTCAAACCGATCCCGCATCCAGTGATTATGGCGGGCGACTTCAACAGCGCGCCCGACGATGTCAGCTCAACCTCGCTCGGGCGTATCCTTTGGCGGGAGATCGACACGCCAACGGGACTGATCAACACGGTCTCCACGATCTCCGGGCTGGTCGGTGGCGCCGTGGTGCCGCTCTGGCGGGAGCGTGGTTTCATCAACGGCTTGAAGAATTTCCAGAGCCCGCTGGCGCCGGATATCCCGCTGCTCTTTCCGAATCCGGTCCGAGCCATGTTCCGGAGCATCGAGCAGCATCGCTTCGCCGATGGCAGCAGCTTCGACTTCCGCGGCGACCCGCACCACTCGATCAATGGCCGCGACTCGACCCTCGCCAACAGCAACGAAAAGGCGCTCAAGGGTCAGGAGACGACCTTCGCCCTAAAGCGTCCCATCGGTCCCTTCGGCCGCTGCCGGCTCGACTGGTTCTTCGTCCGCTCCGGTTTGCTCAAGCACCCGAACGACAAACGCGCGCCCTACAAACTGGCCCCGCACTTCGGCGAGACCTTGGCCGAGTTCAACGACGGCTTGGTATCGAAGCTCTCCGACCATCGGCCCATCGTGATCGACCTGCCGTTTCGGGAGCCCGGCCAGAAACAGATGTCGGCAGTGACGACGGACGATCGCGAGAGGAGAAGCGCTTATGCGGAGTGAGCCGGGGCGGTCCACTCTACCGCAACGTTACCGTGAAGCTGTGCGCGGAGCCGGGGCTGACGGTGGAGATAGTTGCAACTGTCGTCGCTAGACGAGCTTCCTCACCCACGGGCCGTAACATACCTGCGTGGCAATTGCACTTGTAGACGTTCGGCCGAGAACGTAGAATTTCTCTATGCGCGCGAGAGATTTTGGCGGACTTCTCAAGTCCACGGTCCTCCCGGCACTCGTCGCGTGGTCAGCCATGGGTGATGCTCGTGCGACTGACCGGATCTACCGGGATATCTCAGTGGCTTCGCCGTCCAAACATTACGTAGTGGAAGCCAAATCTCCAGACAATGCGCGCAAGACGGGGCGGGCTGCCTTCCAAGCCTCGTTTAAGTACACGTGTCGCGATTCGACCAGCAAGCAGGTGTTGTGGACGCGCGCGCAAGCCATGCAGAAACCGCGGCAAATCGGAAATTCGTCTCTAACACTGCCAGAGGAGCGCTCTCCTGTAGACATCTTTGTATCTGATGCAGGCTGGACGGTGATCAGAACAGGTTGGGAAGAACTCATCGCTGTCGACTTAGCGGGACATGACCGTTGCCGTATCGAACTTCTGACTGATGGATTCACGAAACAGGAACAGTCGAAGTATGTTCACAACACCACCGGGGGTCCCATGTGGTCCGGCTACTCCCTTTGGTATTTCCTGGATGCGCAAGATAAGCATCTATTTATTGTCCGCCCGTGGTGGGGACGGCGCATTGTACTGGATCTGGAGAGTGGGAAGCTTTTAGCCGAAACTGTGGACATATCAGGAAGCGCCGCGGCGTATGAAAAGCAGTACGTCATGGCCGAATTAGGCAAGGGAGTCGAAAGCCGCACGGTGTGGGAGAAAAATGACAGTTCCGAGGCGGCGGGCCGGGTCTTGGAGGCCGCTTACCTCGCGGGCCGTCTTCCCGTTCGTGAAGCAGCGCCGCTGCTGAAGCTTCTGCAAGGGTCCCCCCACGTCGGTGAATATGCAACAGGAGGTCTCGGTTCCGGGGAGCGATTTGAGGGTGAGGTCAATCCGCATAGCTACGAGACATTTTCGGTCCGGCAAGTTGCGCAATTGTCTTTGCGCCGTCTTGGAATGACGCCTCAGGCTCTTCCGGCCACCCGATTTGAAGTCGAGTACCCGGACTACAAAAAGAATCGTCCGTACGAGCCGAAGACGACCGCCATTCCGAGGGCGGTGAATGCCGGGAAGGTTGCGGAGGGAATGAAGGCCGAAATGGTTCTCGACCTTCTGGGCGGCCCTGACTTCGTGGGGTACGACAGTTGGGAATATGACATGGACGCGACTCGACCGTTTAGCCTGCTCGTGAGATGGGACGCCCGGCAGGTGATTGATGTCCAGAAGAGGCCGCCGCTTTGGAAGGAGGGATTCGTCCGCGACGAACAGATTGTAAGATAGGGACGATCAATCCCGCGCCGTCGGAAGTGAAGAAGGAGGGAAGTCTCCGCATCGATCTCGTTTACTGGGGCGGCAGCACCAGCTTCACGCCCGTGTTGTCCGGGCTGGCGGCAGTGGCGGGGTCGACGAGTTGCACGGCGGCGCTTCCATCGGTGCCGCTGAGAACGCCGGCGCCGAGGCCTTGTGCCTGGAAGACGACGCCCATGAAGGCGCGAAGCTTTCCGGCGACCGACAGATGGCCGGAAAAGCGGCCGCTCACCAGATCGAAGGCCGGCATCTGCACCGCCGGGCTGAGGCTGACGAGCGCGGCCGGCTTGAGCGTGACGCTGGGCGGAGCAGGCGTGAGATGCTCCTGGCCGCTCCAGAAATCGAGACGCGCATTGGCATCCCCGGCGGGGAACGGAAGCGCGAGGTGGCTCCCGACCGGAGGCACATAAGCCGAACCAATCAGCGTGCTGGTGACCACCGCATTCCCGGCGGCGGCGGCGGACCAGCCAAGCTGGCCATCCAGATCGCAGGTGCCTTCCACGTGACGAAACTTCATCCAACCGTGGAAGCTGGTGCGTCGCGGCGCCGTCACCACAGAGTAGAGTGGGAAACGGCCGTCCGCGAGGAGATCGGAGCTGGCGGAGAAGGGCGCACCTGCGGCGGTGCGGCCGACGATGCGGACCTCGCCGGCGGCGGAGACGTTCATGGTGGCGGCGCCGACGCCTTTCACCTGCGGCAACGCGGCGTCATCATACGGCAGCAGGAGCGTGTAGCGGCCGCGCATCGGTGCGGCATTATTTAGAGTGCGAAACGGCGCCCGGTAGCCGGTAAAGGCGACCGTGACGGCGCCGGCCGTGACGCTGCCAGTCATCGAGCGCTCGAAGAGATCCACCAGCATGGTGATGACGACCGGAGACGTGCCGGGCCGCGGGACGATCGCGACCGCACTGCCATCGGCGTTCATCCTGGAACGGAACGAATAACTCGTCCCGGCTAGAGAGAGTTTGCCGGTGATCACGCCGGTGGCCGCGATCGAAACCTGGATTGCGCCGGTCTGTGTGAAGTCTCCATTCATGTCGCCGAGGAGGGAAGCGAACCGGCCCGCGGCGCTGAAACTCGCGTTGTAGATGGCCACCGTCGCGACCTGGCTGTTCCCGTGCTGGTCGGCCACCTTGTATGCGAACGTATCCAGGCTGGAAAATTTCGCGCCAGGAGTGTAGGTCAGGGTGCCATTCTGGTTGAGGCGCACGCTGCCGGCGGAGGGTTTGGAGACGGAGACAAGTTGCAGTGCGTCGCCGGTGCTGGAAGAGTCATTGGCCAGCACCGGGCACGTAACTGAGCGACCAGGCACGGTAAACGCGACATCCGAGTTGGCGCTCAGGCTCCCCGTGGCGGGCGCGACCGTCTTGAACGTCTCAAGCGCGCTGGCCGTGGTTCCCACGAAGCTCGTCGCCTTGAAGCGGTAATAATAACGCGTTTCGGGCGTGAGACCGCCGAGGGTGAACGCCCCGGGAATGGCGCTCGATCCGCTGCCGATGTCGGCGGCAGCCGTGCTCTGGCCGAGCGCGCTAGTGGCGCCATACTCCACCACCACGCTGGTCGCGCTGCCCTTCGGATTGATCGAGGCGCTAACCCTGGCACTGGTCGCCGTGATTTGGTCGACGTTCACCGCGCTCACGGCCGGCGGAGCAGCATTCGTCTGAGTGGTGAAAACGTCAATCACACTGGCCGTCGCGCCGCCGGCGTTGGTGGCGCTGACGCGGTAGTAGTAATGCATGGCGGGCGAGAGCCCGCTCAGCGCCGCCGAGGCCGTGACGAAAGCTGTGCCGGAGCCGAGACTGGCCGGGGTGGTACTTAGGCCCAGGGCCGGTGTAGTCCCGTACTCGACGAAGAAGGTGGTCGCTCTGCCCTTCGGGTTGATCGAGGCGCTAACCCTGGCACTCGTCGCCGTGATTTGGTCGACGTTCAACGCGCTCACGGCCGGCGGAGTAGCATTCGTCTGAGTGGTGAATACGTCGATCGCACTGGCCGTCGCGCCGCCCTCGTTGGTGGCGCTGAGGCGGTAGTAGTAGAGCGTGCCTGGCGAGAGCAGGCTCAGAGACGCCGAGGCCGTAACGAAAGCCGTGCCGGAGCCGAGACTGGCCGGGGTGGTGCTTAGGCCCAGGGCCTGCGTAGTACCGTACTCGACGACGAAGGTGGTGGCGCTGCCCTTCGGGTTGATCGAGGCGCTAACCCTGGCACTGGTCGCCGTGATTTGGTCGACGTTCACCGCGCTCACGGCCGGCGGAGCAGCATTCGTCTGAGTGGTGAAAACGTCAATCACACTGGCCGTCGCGCCGGCCGCGTTGGTGGCACTGAGGCGATAGTAGTAGAGCGTGCCGGGCGAGAGCCTGCTCAGCGACGCCGAGGCCGTGACGAAAGCCGTGCCGGAGCCGAGACTGGCCGGGGTGGTGCTTAGGCCCAGGGCCTGCGTAGTCCCGTACTCGACGATGATGGTGGTCGCGCTGCCCTTCGGGTTGATCGAGGCGCTGATCGTCGCCGACGCCGCAGTGATGCCAGAAACCGCAGGCGTCGAGATCGATGGTGCGTCCGGCGGCAGGGAGGCGGGCGCGGTGGTGAAAGTGGCGATGGCGCTGAGATTCGTCCCTTTCGAGTTCGAGACCTGGAACCGGTAGTAATAAAGTGTGGCCGGCGTCAGGCCGGCAAGGGTGGCAGAGCCGCCCCCGAAGACGTATGGCGATCCTGAAGCGACCTGCCCGAGGTCAGGTGTGGTTCCGTACTGGACTGACAGAGTCGGCGTGCTTTGCGTCGAGCCGTTCAGGTAAGCTGAAGCGCTGATGCCGGCCCCAGTTGCCGTAATAAAAGCCACCTGCGGAAGGCTGAGCGAAGGGGCGATGCCGCCGGACGTCTTGAAGCTGGCGATGGCGCTGAAGGTCGTGCCGGCGGAGCTCGTCGCCGAAAACCGGTAGTAGTACTGGGTATTGACGGAAAGTCCGTCGAGCGTTACCGACGCGGGCGCGGTCGCGGCGCCGGTGCCGATGGAAACCGGATCGGTGGATTGTCCGAGCGAGGAGGTGGCACCGTACTCCAAGGTGTACGACGTAGGGAGGCCCTTCGGGTTGATGGACGCACTCAACACTGGAGAAGTCGACACCAGCTCGAGATCCGGCGGCGGCGCGATCGTGGGCGCTTCGGCATTGGCCGCCGTACGGAAAGTGCGCGTGACGCTTACCCCAAGGCCAAGGCCGTTAAAGGCGAGAACACGATAATAGTAGAGCGTGTCCGCACTGAGCCCGGCCAGGCCGGCGGACACGGGGACCCACGCGGCCCCTGCGCCCACGGCAAAGAAATCCGATGTCTGGCCAAGCGCTTCGCTCGTTCCATATTCGATGCGGAATGACGTCGGCGACCCGTTCGGCTTGATGGAGGCGCCAACCGTGGCCGACGTGGCGTCCGCATCGTTGCCCGCCGGGGTGGCAATCGACGGTGGAATGGTGGGAGCGAGCGTACGGACGCTCTGAATGGCGCCCGTGGCGGCGCCGGTGCCGTTGGTGGCTTTGACCCGGTAGTAGTAGAGGGTGTCTGAAGAGAGCCCCTCAAGGGATAGCAAGGTAGGCACGGAATCGAATCCGGAGCCGAGGTCGCGCGAGGCGGACGTCTGCCCGAGCGCCTGGGTGGTCCCGTATTCGACGACGGCAGCAGTGGGGCTGCCGTTTGGCGTAATCCTGACATCGAAGAACGCGTAATCGAGCCTGATCGAGTAAACGCTCGTAGCGCCGATCTGCGGAACGGCGGGAACGCCGGCTGTTTTAAAGGAACTGATGACGCCGGAAACGGCGCCTCCAGTGCTGCTGGCGCCGATTCGATAGTACCAGGTGGTATATGGGGTGAGCCCCGTCAGCGGCACGGTCACCGCCACGGGCGACGTGCCGCTGGCGACATTCGCCGTCGCCTGCAGGCCGAGGGCCGAGGTGGTCCCATATTCCACCTTCACCAGCGTCGAAGCGCCGTTGGGATTGACCGTGGCATTGATGAGGGCGCCGTTTGACGTGATGCCGGTGACGACGCCCGGAATGACGACTGGCTCGTTGGAAGGTGGCGGCGCCTCGAGGGTGGTGAAGGAGAGCGTGGCGCCGGTCGTGGTGCCGGCGCCATTCGTAGCTGCCACGCGGTAATAATAAGACGTGGCGGGGGTGAGCCCGCCGAGGGCGATTTTGACGGGCGCCTCGAAGTTCGATTGGTCGACGTGCAGAGCTTCGGTCGCGCTGCCGAGCGCAGAAGTGGGGCCGTACTCCACCACCACCACCGTGGCGGTGGCTCCCGTGTAGATGCCCGTATCGACGGTGGCGCTGTCTGAAGCCCGGTAAAGGATGCCTTTGTTGACGATCCCTGGCGGCAGCGGGGCCGTTGCTCCATTCGTCACGAAGCTCGAAACATAGCCGGTGTAGGTGCCGGAGGCGTTCAAAGCGATCAAACGAAAGAAGTAGCGCGTGCCTGGCGTCAGGCCGCTGAGGTTGACGCTGGTGTAGCCGTAGGAGCCAGAAGGCCCGATCGTCGAGCTGGCGGCCACCGTCTGCCCCAACTCACTGGTCAGCCCATATTCGGCGGAGACGGTGGTCGTGGAGCCGTTGGGGTTGAACTGTAGAAACGCGCTCCACCCTGTCTCGGAGGTAGGCCCGGACTGGCTGCTCAGGAAGCCGGGGCGCTTGCCGTAGCCTGCCGGTTGCGTGGTCGCGGAAGCGATGTTGCTCCAATCTGAGGCGCCGGCGCCGGCCTCCGCCCGGACGCGAAAATCGTAAGACGCCTCGGCCGGAAGACCGCCGGCAGTCCAAGCCCTGAAATTTGCCGGTTGGATGGCGAGGTCCTGCCAGATGGACTGGCCGCTCGGCCGCCATTGGATGCGGAAATGTTCCTCCTCGTCTGAGCGGTCTACCCAGCCCGGGTTAAGAGTACCTTCGAAGGTGGAGCCGACCTCCAGCAGCGGCGCCATCAGGGACGCCGAAGCGTTGCACAAAGGGAGAAAGACCAGGAGACAAAGCAGGGCGTGGGCAAGTATCGTGGAGGGATTTACCATCGGGGGGATGCGAAGCTTTTGTTCGGCGAACCTAGTCGCTCAGAAAATGACATCTGGCAAAATTTTTATTAGCTAAACCTACATGAGAAAAGGCTCGTGAAAACGAGGGACGCACGTTTGGTTAAACAACGGCAACAGCCCCACGGCTGGACGCTATGCCTGCTCGTCACTGTGAGCGGTTTTCGCGCTTTGCATCGAGGGCGCCATTTTCCACGCTCCGCCACCCATGTTCGCCAAAGTCTTCTCCGGGGCCGTCTACGGCGTTGATGCCTACGAGGTGGAGATCGAGGTGAATGCGGCGGGCGGGAACCCCGTGATCGTGGTGGTGGGGTTGCCGGATACCGCCGTGAAGGAGAGCAAGGACCGGGTGACCACGGCCATCGGGAACAGCGGCTACTACTGGCCGCGCGGCGGACGACGATCCCTTTCGCGCCGGCCGGATGCGATTTGCCGCTAAGGCCCAGGAAGCTCCACGACGCAGCGGAAGCCACTGTTGCTCCGGCGTAGGGTGGGCGGGTCGAGCAAGCGCGCGGACGAACACGGCGCGGCGCCGTAGGGCAGAAATGACCCGCCACGCAGCACCCGGCTTTTCATAGATTCATTGCCCCAACCGGCCACCCATTCCCAGACATTGCCGGCCAGATCGTAGATATTGAGGTTGTTCGGTTGGAAACTCATTACCGGAGCTGTTGTGGCGAATCCATCCGTGTAGCCCGCCACCCCACGAGACCGCGGCTCGGTTGGAAATTGGTCGTGCCAGGTAGAGTCAGCAAAGTTCCCCGCGCCCCGCGGCGGTGGCCATTGGCTCCCCCAGGGGAAGTCAGTGACCTTGCCGCTCAACATCTCGGGGGTGAATTCTTTCCGCCGCTTCTCCTCCCGGCCGATTCCGACGGACCAACTCCACTCTTCGTCCGTCGGCAAGCGATAGGCATGGCCCTCCTTGTTGCTCAGCCACGTGCAGAAGGCCTGCGCATCATCCCAATTCACGCTAACCACGGGATGCTGATCCTCGTGACCAGATGCCACAGTGCCTACCTTTGCATCCTTCCATGCGCCATCCACTCCGGGCGCTTCGGCAGCATACGCCGCATAGTCCTGCCGCCGAGTCTCGTGGATGCAGAAGAGCACCTTGGTACCCGGCACGGGAACGAACTTCATGCCGAGGCTGTTCACAAACGGCGCGTCCTTGGTGGCCTTCGCGAGCGCGGTATCGGCGCGACGGTTGGCGGCGCCCGCCGGGGGCGGCGTCGGTGTGGTTGGGGCAGCGGTGGCGCGCACCGGGAGCGAAGCTGCCGACGCGGCCGGCTGCACAGACATCGCGGGTGCGGGGCCGGTGCTCGTGCTCGCGAGCCTCGCCTCGCTTGGCGCCGAGGCGGAAACCAGCACGCATCGAAATCCTCCATCCATCAGACGGTAAGTTGGCGTCTGTCCGTGGCGGTGGGACGAGAGGAGCCGGCTGCGAATGCCGCCGGCGAAACCCTCTCCCCGCGTAACCCGCCGCTCGCCTGCGGTATTCATCCAGTCCTCGCACCATTCCCATGCGTTCCCCGCAAGATCGTAGAGGCCGAACTTATTTGGCTCGAAACTCATCACCGGAGCGCTGGCCGGAAATCCGTCGTCGTATCCGTCGAGATAGGCCCAGTGTGGAGACGGTGAGGGCGTCTTTTGTTTTCTGCTCTGGTCGGAGAAATTTCCGGATCGCATGGGTGGCGGCCACTCATTGCCCCACGGGTATACGTTCTCGATTTTGTCGCTGAGCGTTTCCGGCATAGCGTCTGTCATCGAGTGCTCCTGCTCCCCGATTCCAACCGCGAAACTCCACTCGCGATCGGTTGGCAGGCGGTAAGTCCTGGCCTCCTTTTTACTGAGCCAGGCACAGAAACGTCGCGCATCATCCCAGTTGACCCGACATGCTGGATGGTCCTCTTCATCCGCGATCGGAATCTTGGGGTAATGTTCGGTTTTCCACGAGTCATCCACGCCGGCAATCTCCGCACTATAGGGGGCGTAGTCCCGCCGTCTCGTTTCATGAATGCAGAAGAGCACGTTTGTGCCCGGCACTGGCACGAATTTCATCCCGAGGGAATTCACAAACGGTCGTTCTTTAGTCGCGGTTGCCGGTTTTACCGGCGGTGGACCCAACCACTCCTTCGCGAGCGCGTCGCGGCGTTGTTGGAGCTGGAGGGCATCGTCGAGGCGCTGGCGCTGGGTGAGCGCGGCCTGGTTGGTGGCGAGGACTTTGTCATACTGGGCGAAGAGGGTCTGCGCGTGCTGGCGTCGTTCAGTCTCAAGCCGGGCGCTCTGGCTTCGCCACGTGGCACGGAGCGTTTTTAGCGGAGCCGGCGGTGAATCGCTGTCGTCTGCCGAAACGCCCTGATCCGACCCAATCCGCTGGCGCTCGTTGCGAAACGCGAGCGCGTCGTGCAGCCGGGCGGCGCGACTGGCGGAAGCGATCTGCGCGTCCAACGCGGAGAGCGTTGTTTTCTTTAAATCATCGAGCCCGCCTTCGTACGGCGCGACGACTTCGATCTGCCACTTCGGCTGGTAAATGGCCTCGACTTGCATGAGCCATTTTTCGATCTCGCTCAGCGGCTTCGGCACGCCGGACGGCGTCACGGCCAGCGGAACCGGGGCGGGCGTGGAAAGTTTTTGGGGAGCCGGTGGCGCGGCTTGGCGCGGACCCATCGCCGGGGCCAGTACGCAGCGAAACCCATAGCCGCCATTTTGCCGGGAGTCCATTGGCCGTCCGAATCGCTTTGAAGAAAGCAAAGTCTGGGGCAACACATCGATCCAGGCAGCACCGCGCAGCGTGCGCATATCCGAAGTTTGGTTCTCATCGGGATCCGCAACCCATTCCCAAACATTCCCGCCCATGTCGTGAAGACCAAAACGATTCGCAGGAAACGTTCCCACGGGCGAGGTGTCGATCACCCCATCGTTAAATCCAGTAATCGCACCTGTGAGCAGTCCGGTGCGGCTCTGGTTCAGAACGGCCGTGACCTCTCCTCCACAGTAATTTCCTGCGTCGGGCGGCGGTGGCCAGTCGGTACCCCAGGGATAAACGTCTGCGATCTTCGTGTTCTTCGCGCTCATCGGCTTGGTCGCGTCTTCGCGCTCGCCAATGCCGACGGCGCAACTCCACTCGTGATCGGACGGCAACCGGTACGCGAGCCGGTCATCCAGCCTTCCCTCTTTGCGCTCACGTTCCGTGAGCCAGATGCAAAATGCCACCGCATCCGGCCACCGCACTTTCACTGCCGGATGATTAGGACTTTGCTCTATCTCCGGCTTCGGCCACTCTGTGCCGGTTTCCTTGGCGAAGGCTTCATAGTCCTGCACCCGCGTTTCCCAGACGCTGAAGAGCACGCGCTGGTTGTTGGTCGGCCCACCGGTGATTGGTACGGGCACAAACTTCATCCCGAGTGAATTTGCGAAAGGCGCTTCCTTGGTCGCCGCCGCCGGGGCGAGAGCCGCGGGCGGTGGCGTTTCAGGCGATCGTTGTACGCGCGATGGCGCCGGCGTGATCGGTGCCTTAGATCTGCCGAGATAGCTGAAAGTCGCGGCCGCGAGCCCACCGGTGACGAAAATTAACACGATCCAGGTGCGCCGACGCACGGGTCTCACAAGACTGCCGGTGATCACGTGCGGTGTGGCGCTGGGAAACTCGACCCTGCCCAATCCCGCGGACCGCGCGAGTTGCGGCCGCGGGGCTTGCACCAATGCCCCGCTGGGTGCCGGGAGCGCAGGCGCCGCGGGCAGCAATCCCTGCAGCCGCGCGAGCACTTCCGCGCAACTCTGCGGGCGGTCGACCGGCTCCTTGGCCAGGCAGGCAGCGACGGTTTGCTCCCACAGCTCCGAGATCGGGGCTTTGCCGGCGATCTCCAACTCCTCGCGGCGCTCGCGCATTAGCGGCGGCGGCTCGCACGCGACCTGCATGAGGATCGTATCCATGCTCCCGCGGAAGAACGGCGGCTTGCCGCTGATGAGGTCGTAAATCGTCGCCCCGAGCGAGTAGACATCGTCCAGGTGGCTCGGCTTTTTCCCCCGTGCCTGCTGTGGGCTCATATACGCGGGCGTACCGCTCAGGCTGCCTTCGCGCGTGTTGCGGCTGAGCGAATCGGTGAGCGTGGCCGAGATGCCGAAATCAGCGACTTTCAGCCGGCCGTCGCGGGTGACCATGATATTGCGCGGCTTCAGATCGCGATGCACCAGCCGGGCATCGCGGTGCGCGTAATCGAGCACCGCGCAGAGCGGAGTCAGCCACGGGAGGAGCTCCTCGGGGTCGAAACAGCGCGCGGGCTGGTGCTCCTTGAATTCAGTAAACGTGAGGCCATCGATATACTCCATCACGATCGCCGCACCGCTTTCGTCCTGCTCGAACGTGTGCGTGCGAACGATGCCGGGGTGCATGAGCGCGATGCCGCGAAGTACTTCCCGGCGCAGGTCTTCCGCCGCTTCGGGATCAGCCATTAGTTGATCGGGCACCAGCTTGACTGCGACATGGATCCGCAGCTTCGTATCAAACGCCAACAGCACCCGCCCCATGCCGCCACGGCCAAGCTCGCGCTCCACTTGGTAACGCCCAAAAAGGAGCGGCCCGACCACAGCGGCAGCGGGCGCTTCCATCGAGAGAGAATCCTGTGGATTCGGTGGCTCGGGCGGCACAACCATCTACAATTCTCATACCCGCAGGTCTGGACGCCTTCAAGCTTGGGAGCGCCTCTTTCCCGCTTTCGCCCGACCGACCCTTTGTGCCAGCCTCCCGCACCTCATGTTCGCCAAAGTCTTCTCCGGAGCCGTGTATGGCGTGGATGCGTACGAGGTGGAGATCGAGGTGAATGCGGCCGGCGGGAATCCGGTGATCGTGGTGGTGGGGTTGCCGGATACCGCCGTGAAGGAGAGCAAGGACCGGGTGACCACGGCCATCGGGAATAGCGGCTACTACTGGCCGCGCGGCCGGACCACGATCAACCTGGCGCCGGCCGATGTGAAGAAGGAGGGGCCGAGCTTCGATCTGCCGATCGCGCTGAGCATGATCGCCTGCCAGCAGGAGCGGGAACTGCCGTTTGCCAATGAGTTTTGTTTCGTGGGCGAACTCGCGCTCACTGGCGCGGTGCGGCCGGTGCGCGGGGTGCTGCCGGTGGCGATCGAGGCGCGGAGGCGCGGGCGCAAAAAGCTGGTGGTGCCGTATGGCAATGCGCGCGAAGCGGCGATGGTGCGAAGGCATCGAAGTCTACGGCGTGCACAACCTGCGCGAGACTTACGAATTCCTCACCGGCGAAAAGCCGCTGCTGCCGATGCGCGAGGACTTGAGCCAGTTCTTCGCCGCGCACCAGCTCGATGCCGAGCTCGATTTCGCCGATGTGCGCGGACAGCATGCCGCCCGGCGCGCGGTAGAGGTGGCCGTGGCCGGCGGACATAATTTGCTGATGATCGGGCCGCCGGGCTCGGGGAAATCGATGATCGCCAAGCGGATCCCTACCATCATCCCGCCGATGACTTTGGAGGAAGCCATCGAGACTACCAAGATACATTCGATAACGGGATTGCTAGGCATCGAGAATGCCTTTGTGTCCACGCGGCCATTCCGCGCGCCGCACCACACGATCTCGGATGTGGGGTTAATCGGCGGCGGGGCGAATCCCGCGCCGGGCGAGATCTCGCTGGCGCACAATGGCGTGCTGTTTCTGGATGAGCTGCCGGAGTTCAAACGCTCCACGCTGGAGGTGTTGCGCCAACCGCTGGAAGACGGCCGCGTCATCGTCTCCCGCGCCGCCGGCACGATGACCTTCCCGGCCGAGTTCATCCTGGTCGGCCGCGCTGAATCCTTGCCCCTGCGGCTACTTCGGCGATCCAAAACGCGAGTGCCGCTGCACCCTCGTGCAAGTGCAGCGCTACCGCGACCGTATCTCGGGACCACTTCTCGATCGCATCGATCTCCACCTCGACGTCCCATCCATCCAGTTCCAGGAACTGGCCGGCAAAAAGCCAGGCGAAGCCTCCGCACTAATCCGCGAGCGCATCCAGGCCGCGCGCGAGCGGCAGCGCGCGCGCTTCGCCGGCAGCCGCGCCCGCATCACTTGCAACGCCCGCATGAGTCCCAAGCTGCTCAAGGCCCACTGCGCGCTGGATGAGGCGAGCGAAGGATTGCTGCGATTGGCGATGACGGAGCTGAACCTCTCTGCGCGTGCGTACGACCGCATCCTAAAAGTGGCTCGAACCATCGCGGATTTGGACGCGGCGGAAAACATCGGCTCGGAACACCTGAGTGAGGCGATCCAGTACCGCAGCCTGGATCGGAATCTCTTCGGCTGATCGCGGACACTTCGGACGCGCCGTCGTAAGGCTCTCTCGCCGTGGTCGAGGCCGCTGGTCGGAATAATATCCAGAGATTATCACGGGTCAGGCACTAATGATGCTGAATTATTATAGTCCTCATGAGAAATCTACGGGACAGCTTCTTGGAACGCCTGGAAAAGCCGAATTCTATCACCGCCCGTCCCCCTTCGATCCGCGGACGCGAGAAGAACGGATGGACGCGGCTGGTCCTTGGACTTGCGCTTACTGCGGCCCTCGGGTGTCCGAACTTCGCACAGGCGGTCAACCCGGCGCCCATCGATCTCGGAACGGCTGCTAATTTCAGAGCCCTGGCAGGAGCGGCTATTTCCGGCACCGGCAATGCTGAAGGCGATGTGGGGTCCGGCACCGGCGCGATCGCTCCGGCTATCACCTCGACGGGAACCATTTACTCCACGGGCGATGCTTTTGTCATGACTGCTTTGGACGCTTTCGCTCTTGCGTATAATGACGGGAAGAATCGAGCCTCTACGGTTCTATTGTCCACCGCGGCCTATGAGTTGGGCGGAAAGACTTTAACGTCCGGAGTTTATAAAATCGGAGCTGCTGCTACGCTGGCTTCTCCGCTTACTCTGAATGCCCAGGGAGACCCTGATGCTGTCTTCATTATACAAGTAGCAGCAGCATTTGGCGCAACTGCGGCCGTGGGGAACGTGGTTTTAGCGAATGGCGCTCGGAGTGAGAATGTTTTTTGGATCGTCGAAGGCGCTGTTTCCATGGGGGCAGGCACGCACATGGAGGGAACCATACTCGGAGGTGCGGCCATTGCATTTGGTGCTGGCACCACCATAAACGGTCGAGTGATGGCGGGTTCGCCGGCCGGTACCATCGCCCTGGCCGCCACCGCAATTTCAGCGCCTCCTCTTCCACCGGCTCCCCTGGGCGACCGGGTCTGGCTCGACGCGAACGGCGACGGTGTTCAAGATCCGGCTGAAACCAGCGGGATCGCTGGCGTGCCGGTGGCCCTGCTGGAAATTGTTTCTGACGGTTTACCTCTGGACCTGGGAGCGGCTGCCAATTTTGGAGCCCTGGCAGGCGGGGCAGTTTCCGGCTCCGGCCACGTTGAAGGAAATGTGGGGTCCGGCACCGGCGCGATCGCCCCGGCCATCACCTCGGCGGGAACCATTTACCCCACGGGCCATGCTACTGTCCTGGCCGCTCTGAACGATTATGCAACCGCCTACACTGACGGAAAGAACCGAACCTATGATGTTCTACTATCCGCAGCGGCTTACGAGTTGGGCGGCACTACCTTAAAGTCGGGAACTTATAAAATCGGAGCTGCTGCTACCTTGGCCTCCCCGGTCGCCCTAAACGCCGAAGGAGACCCTGATGCGGTTTTTGTCATTCAAATAGTAGGAGCATTCGGCGTGACCGCTGGAGTAGGCAATGCGGTTTTAACGAATGGCGCTCAAAGTCGGAATGTCTTTTGGATCGTCGAGGGTGCTGTTTCTATTGGGGCAGGGAGTCACATGGAAGGAACAATCCTCGGCGGTGCGGCCATCACCTTTGGAGCTGACGCGACCATCAACGGCCGGGCGCTCGCTGGTTCCGCTGCCGGCACAGTCGCCATGCCCACCACTGCGATATCATCGGTGCCTGGAACTCCCCCGGTGGTGAAGCCGCCGACCAATGTGGTGGCGGAGACAGTGACGGACGCCAATGGGAACTACCTGTTCGCAAGTGTAAACCCCGGCATTTATGTTATCCGCTGGGATCTTTCGAGCTTCACCACCGATTTCCGCATCTCCGAGGCCAATCAGGGCGGCGATGATGCACTGGACAGCGACGGCGTGACCGGCGAGGTGGGCGGATTTGTCTACACTGCGGAGATTGAGTTTCCGGGTGGAATCTCCAACCTCAAGGTGGACTTCGGGCTGGTCGAGACGCTCCCTGCGATCCAGGCGGCGGCGAGGGAGGACCTGAGGACGGCCTTGGTGACTTATCTGGTAACGAACGACTACACCGCTGAGAACTGGACCGCGCTGAATGCCGCCAGGACGGATGGCAACATCGCGATTAATGCGTCGGTCGATCCGGAAGGTGTGGCGACGGCGAAGGCCGGGGCGCTGGCGGCGATGAACGCGGTGCCGACGTTTACCGAAACCCTGGAGGCGGCCAAGGGGGCGGCGCGGGATGACCTGACGACGGCGCTGGCGACCTATCAACAAGCAAACTACACCGCTGGGAACTGGACGGCGCTGATCACCGTCAAAACCAATGGCGACCTCGCGCTGAATGCGGCGACCGATCCGACAAGCGTAACGATCGTGAAGAACGCGGCGCTGGCGGCGATGAATGCGGTTCCGACGATTGTCGAGACGCTGGCCGCGGCCAAGGCAGCGGCGAGAAACGACTTGGCGACGGCCCTGGCGAACTATCTGGATGCGAACGCCTATAGCGCAGATACCTGGGCGGCGTTGCTCGCCGCCTGGAAGGCCGGCAACCTGGCGATCAATGCGGCGACCGATCCGGCTGGCGTGGCGACCGCGAAGAACTCGGCGTTGGTGACGTTTGTTTACATCTATGTCCCGATCCGCCCGGAGGCTGGTAATTATCAGGGGCTGGCCACGCCAACCACTAACTCGACGCCGTTCAAGCACACGGGGATTTTCGGAGTTACGGTGCTTTCCAATGGACGATTCACTGGCAGAGTTGTGTTAAATGGCCAGAAGGCCATTGTCCTGCGAGGACGGATCGATGAGTTCGGCGGCGCACTATTCGGAAACCTTCTCACGCCCACGCTGAATATCCCACGTGGTCCACTTCTGCCCGCACAGACTCTGGCACTCAGCTTTACCACGGGCCCTTCGTTGGCAGCAGTGGCCACCGGGACCCTTTCCGAATCCGGCTCGGTCATCGTCAACTTCACCGCCAAGAGAGCTCTTTACACCATGCGCCGCAATCCAGTGGCTCCGCTCCTCAACATGCCAGCAGCTCTTCGGGATCCACTCCTGGACAAAGGAGTTTACACCGGCGTATTCAGCCCGCGCAGCGTGGCCAATCAGGGAATGGCCGCGACGGAGTTCCCGCAAGGCAGCGGTTACTCATTCGTCACTGTCCGTGGAGATGGAAGAGTTCTCTTGAGGGGAATGCTCGCTGATGGAACGCCATTCGCTGCCGCTGCCTCGCTCACCGAAGGCGACATTCTCCCGTTCCATGCCAAACTTTATGGCGGAAAAGGGGCGATCTGCGGACTCATCGCTTTTCGTAATACCGCTACCCAAAGTGACGCTGATGGCCGTGGACTCACCTGGTATAAACCCGCCGCCAACCCTTCCGAGACTCTTCAACGTCCCTATAAACTGGGCTGGCCTGATGGCATCGAAACGGATTTTTTCGCTTCGAAATTCATCGCGCACCGGCTCACTCCGGGCCTGACCCCACTGGGCAGCAATCCCACCAACGCCCTGATTACTCTCAATCATCCAGCCTTGGGCTCAGCCATCGATTCCGATTTTGGGATCGCCGCAAACGGAGTAAACATCGTTCTCGACACCGACATCCCACAGCTCCGCCTGAGCTTCGCCCCCAACGGTGCGGTCAATGGTTCCTACCGCGACACTTCAAGCACCATGCTTACGAATTTCAAGGGCGTGGTTTTGCAAAAAACGCAAACCGCCAGTGGTTTCTTCCTCGTGTCGCCACCGAGAGCCACCCCCACACTGCCCAAGCAATCCGGCAGCCTGGAAATCAGCGCGCAATAAATCCTGATGGCACCGGTCCTTTAACCTTCACCATCGGCTTCGCCCCCACGGCCTCCGGCGCCCGCGCCGCCACCGTCACCATCGCCAGCGACGATGCCGACGAAAGCGCTTTCCGCATCCTGGCGAGCGGGCTCGGCGTCACCCCCATCGAAGCATGGCGCCTGGCACACTTTGGCGCCACCGCCAACGCCGGCGACGCGGCCGACCTCTTGGATTTCGATCGGGACGGACTCGTGAACCTCCTCGAGTTCGCCTTCGGCCTCGACCCGCGCGCTGCCGATCCCGGCCAACTCCCGCCAGCCGGCTTCAACGGCCCAGCTTTCGGCTACAGCTTCACCACTCCCCCCGGCGTCTCCGGCATCACCTACGGCGCCGAATGGACCTTGAGCCTGGCGCCGGCAAGCTGGATGGCCATCCCCGATACCGGCACCGGCAACCAGCACATCTTCGAAATCCCCACCACCTCACGACCGGAACTCTTCATGCGGCTCCGGATCACCGCCCCCTAAGAAATCGCGCTCGAGAACCTGCCGGGAGCAAAGCGCGCTGATCGCCGGGCAAGGCGTAAGGTCGAGCGCGTTGTGTTTCTAAGACTGACCCCCGCCGTCCGAAAGCCAGAACGCACCCGGCCCCTGCGCGCGTCGGGGCAGGTTGGTAAGCGGCGCTATGTCACACGGCAGGTAAGCGCTGCGCCTAGCCCTGGCAGCCGTATGCGTTGCGCCTTTAGCTTATGGCGCGAGCAGAGAAACGGACGTGATGCCTTGAGCTGCTTGAAGGCTGTCTCGCATGTCTGGTGGGGGGACGAGACGTATTTGGCCTCCACGACCGAAATCGTGATCTCCGAAGCTGACAGTGCTACGACGACACCGTCCCACTCATCGAGCGACTTCCCAAGTTCGTCCCGGATCGTGAAGTCTTCGAGACAGACGAAGACAATCGGAGCGTCCGTAGCCTTAAAAAGGTGATCCACCGCCCGAATCTCGTGGAGTCTGTCGCGGCTGTAGCCGCGGGGATTCGTATTCAGATGCCGTTCCAAGATTGGCGTTACCAGATCATGCATCACGTTTTTGCCGTCTGTTATCCGCACTAGAATTTGATCATCCTGCTCCTCTTCTGGCACCTCTGCGATCGCGATCCGTCGTCCCTCGGGCAGAACGTATCGCATTATTGCTTCAAAGACCTCCACCAGAATCAGCCTGCCCCGCTTTAATGCTCGCGCAAACGCTTTAGCGCGTATGGCCTCCAGTTTTTCGGCGTTGTCACGGATGCGTTGAGGCAGGGTGTCTCGAATTCCTCTTAGCGCCTCCGCATCTAGCTGTTTGATTAACCACGCCGTCGAATTGAGGAACATGGCGCAGATGTCTTCATGATCCGAAATATGTCGGTCCTGAAGCAAATCGACGTGAACTTTGCCGGTAAACGAGTTCTGGTTCACCGCTACATACGTGGCCGGCGGGGTTGCAATAGCACTCTGCACCGAGTGCTGAGCATCCAACAGGTTGTCGCCGCTCAAGATTGCGTGCGCACGCCCAAAGGTAAACCGTGCAAGGTGCTTTAGCCGCGTACTGCGCGGGCGACCCGCACCCACCGACATGACTGTCTGGTAAAAGTGCTCCAGTTTCCCTTGGTCGGCCTCCGCAGCTAAAAACCGCTTCTGGAATACCGTCAGGGCGTGGATTTCATATTCCCGCAGCGCCGCTATTGACGAGGGATGGAGGTAAATCTCATCGGCTAGTGCTCCCGCGGTCATCGAGAGTAGCTTTTCTAAGCCACTTGTGCCTTGCCCTTCGCAAAGCGTTGCGAGGTTGCTCAGCGCCGCGTTCAGTTGAACGCGGATTGGGTAGGCGGAGTAGTAGGCGTCAAGAGTAACGATACTAAGCAGGCGGATGCGTTTGAAGAGGTTCCGCAGCCTTCCCATCTTGAAACGAGCGACCGGATCTTCTGGGAAGAGCTTGTCTAACGGCAGTACGAAGTTGGCTAGCAACGCGAGAAGGCGTTTCTTTCTGCGATCATACGCGGGCAAACTGCGAATACGTCGGATCGCGAGCAGAATGTGGAGCGATTCACCTCTCCTCTCCCGCACGACCTCGGCGCTCCATCGGCCTAGCGGCGTCTTGTCCCGTTCGTCAGCCAGCCAAGCGGCAAACTTCTTATCTACCTTCACTAACTCCATCAGCGCGTGTTCGACGCCGTAGGTGTATTGCGGGCGACCAGAATTCGATAAAATGGCCCAAGACTTCAGGAGCTCTTCACCGGATGAAACTTTTGACTTTGCCCCACAGCCGAGTTGAACCTTGCTCGACAAGGCGAAAGTCTCGTTATTCTTGTTGAGCTTGCCAACGAGCATCAGCAGCGCGCACTGGAGAAGGACATACTCCCATCTTGAGTGGTTAACACCGGTAAAAACGCTGGCAGCTATTCCGAGCTGCGGGACTCGGCGCAGTCGCTGAATTCCTGATTCCCGCAGGAAGTCTAGCACCTCTTCGGACTCTTCGTGGAAGTCGACTTCGACCTGGCCGAAGGCAGGAAGAGCAGCCTGGATTCTGCGCATTGGGTAGGTCTGGAACGGCGAAACTGTTCAAGCAAGCTTCAAATTTCTCCGGCCGAGAAAGAAAAAGGGCCAGCGCGGGAGCCGCGCTGACCCTTTGGTTTTCGGGTAGGGGCGAGGGGAGCGCCTCTGCTCACACCACCATGATCTTCGCGGGGTCGCTCCAGGCGCCCGCCACGCCTTTCAGGCCGTAGGTGCGGACTCGGATCCAGAGGACAGCCGAGGCTTTGCGAGACGGAGCGCGGGCGCCAGGTGGGCTCAATGCCGGGCGTGATGCCGTCGATGGTGGCTTTGCCGCCTTGGAAGATGCCCACGGTGGTCCAGTTCGCCTCCACGTTGGGGTCGCCGATGCACTTTTGCACTTCGTTGGTGCTCCGGCCTTTTTGCGATTTGTAGCGGGCCACGGCGGAGCCGCTCACGTCGCCTTGCCGCAGCCGCAGCTCGGTGGGCGCGGCGGGCGCGGAGAGATCGATCACCCGCGCGGTGTCGTAGGAGGGGCACCCGCTCTTGTCCACGGTGACCGGGTCGCCGTTGGCCACGATGTTCACGTGGTTGCCGATGTCGGACAGCATCTCAGCCAGCGTGTGGCGCGAGACGGTGAACGCGAGCATATCCGAAGAGGCATTTTTGGAACGCCTGTGCCAGTTCAGCCTCCGTGGGACGAAGCGGGCGCAATGCTAATTGCGCGTAGCTTCGGGCCCGCCGGAAGGCAGCGGTTGATTGGGCTTTCCCAGATATGGGAACGTTGGCGAGAGAGCGCCGCCGTCCGCCACGCCGTCGCTCAGCGTCGTGCCGTTATTGAGCCGCGTCAGGATGTAGTCCACGACGTCGTCGCCCGGACGGCGGCCGAACTGGGGAAAGCCCAAGGTAGCGACGGGAGTGAGCTCGACTTGCACGAGATCGCCATAGGCAATGTACAAATTACCCAGGTCGTTGAAGGCGGGGGACGCCGGATCGACCTTGAGCTGCTTCAGCGTTTCCAGGAGTGGGCTGTCGGCGCCGAGCCGGGCATCGCCTTGTGCCGTGCCACGATTATACGCGTTCTTGCTGTCGAACGCGGAGAAGGCGAGGTTGGCGAGCGGGCTGCCCATGCGATCGATCGTCTTGAACGCTCCCAGGCCCCTGGAGCCGTCCGAGCTCTTGAGCTCCGTGGCATGCCGCTGGGTGAGAAATTCCAGGCCGACGTAAGGCTGGCCTGCGCGGAACAGCAGCAGGTCTTTGGGCAGGCGCAGCGCGATGGCCAGGGTATTATACCCGGCGTAGGTGTCGCGGTGGCGCGTGAAGGCCCCGGCATCGGGGATGCCGCTCACCCGCGCGCCATCCACGAAGGAGATAAAGGCGGGGAGATCGAAAAAGGCGGGGTCGTCCACCACCCCGGCGAAGAAACTGGCCGTGCTCGCGGATGTGACTTGGATGGTGCTGACCACGAAGTCCGGCGCAGGGCCTGAGGTATCGGCGGGTGTGGTCTGGAGACCGTCGCCGTTGAGGTCGAACCGAAAGACTTTGGCGGCAAGCCCCTGGAAGCCGGTAAAGGTGAGGGTGGCGGACTGGGCGAGCGGTCGCCGGAGGTTGGCAGGGATGTTGTCCTGCGGCGCGGGGCCGACGCTGCGCTTGCCGAAGGTGATGTCGATGAAGCGAGCCGGCTTGATACCCTTCACGAAGTTCGCCTTGAGCGCCGCGGAAGCGTCTGGATCGAGCGCCGGCGACAGGAAATTGACGTGACTGTTGTAAATCTGGAACCGGTAGCGGATGTCTTCGTCGAAGGCGGCAATGCCCGACATTTGGCCCGGCACCATGAAGCCATGCACCGTGGCGATGAGCACCACTTGGGAAGTGTCGCCGGCGTCCTGGAAGAAGTAGACGTCACCGATATCGGCGGCCGCATCCTGGCCGACCGCCGGCGAATCGCCATGGTCGGTCGCGGAAACTGTGCACGGCACCCAGCCGAACGCCGCGGCGGCCAGCGCGCAGAGGAGTGCACGCATTCTGCGTCCGAGCGGAGGGATTCTCATAGCAAGGCGGTACTTGTGCCAGCGCCGAGAGCGGCGAGCAAGGAGAACCGGTACGCGTTGCTGATCTACTGACCGAGCCCGACCTGAATTGAACCTCAGCGCCCGCGCCTACGATCGCATCCTGAAAGTCGCGCGCACGATCGCGGATTTGGATGGGCGGAGAACATCGGCTCGGAACACCTAAGTGAGGCGATCCAGTACCGCAGCCTGGATCGAATCTGTTCGGGTGAGCCATTCCAGTTCAGACAAAATTCTGACGATTGACGCCATAGTGGTTGAGGAGATGCTGCGCGAGCTGGTGCTCACTGCGAAGGAGCTTTAATGTTTGGGCGGCTTTTTTTCGAAAGCGGTGAATGAAGGCCGGGAGAGTGAGGCCAGCCGGCAGGGGGACCTTTCCTCCTGCCGTCGTGGCACAGCCATGCCGCTCCCACTCGCCCCACTGTTCACGGATCACTTCACCCCCTGCCCGAGCTGCACGCAAAGCTGCATCACCTGCTGCCCCTTGCAAGTCTTGCCAGTCCGCGCATTCTCCCGCCAGTAACCCCCTTGGCATCCGGCAGCGCGCCGCTCGCCGCCGGCGTCTCCAGCGCGGCGTCGCTGAAACAGTATTGAAACCATACTGTTTTAGCTTTCGCTCTTCGCGCAATTCGTTGCGTTCTCTCCCATGAAGTTCGAGTTCGACGCCGACAAGAACGTCCGCACGTCACGAAGCACGGGCTTTCGTTGGAGGAGGCGCAGCAACTTTGGAGCGTTCCGGCCGTCGAAGTCGACCTCGGTCTCGTCAATGGCGAGTACCGCTACGCCCGCCTCGCCGAATTGAACGGCAGGATTCACATCGCTATTTTCAATCACCGCGCCGGCTCGAGCGTCCGCCTGATCAGCGCCCGCCGCGCCGCCGCCAACGAAATCAAAGTTTATGAGCAAAACCAAAAACGCCAAGGGCGGGGCGAATCCGCCCCTGACCGATGAGCTAATCGAATCCGGAGCCGACCTCTCTGGCTACATGACGAAGCCCAGGGCCGTCCCTGCCGACCTCACGCCGCAGAAGGTGAACATCGACTTCCCCGCTTGGGTCGTCGCGGCCGTCGACCGCGAGGCCGACCGCATCGGCGTCCCGCGCCAATCGCTGCTCAAGACCTGGATCGTCGAGCGGCTGGAACGCCGGTAGATCTGAGGCGAGGCGAGCGCGGCGGTTTTGACAGCCACAAGCCAAAGAGAAAGGTGAACTCTTGCCGCTGCCAGCGATCGAGGGGTTCCGCCGTGGGACTGTTGGGGTGGGGGCTGAGGCGGGCCGCCAGGACGACGTTGGTATCGAGGACGCCGCTTCATCACAGTCGGGTCACTTCACCCCCTGCCCGAGCCGCACGCAAAGCTGCATCACCTGCTGCCCTTTGCACGTCTTGCCGGCCCGCGCATTCTCGCGCCAGTAACCCTTGGCATCCGGCAGCGTACCGCTCGCCGCCAGCGCGTCCAGCGCCGCATCCACATCCGCCACCGGCTTCGTGAGACCGGCCGCGCCGATCAGCAGCTCGCCCACCTTCGCTCCATCGATCTGCTGCCCGCCTTTCAGTTCATCCAGCCACGCCGCCTCCCCTTTCACCGCGCCCGCTTTCTTCAACCGTGCCACCGCATCGCGGAAACGCTCCGCCTCGGTGGTGCCGGGGCCGGGCGTTTGGCCTTTCTCCGGCACCGCTTCATCCGCGGAGGCGGGCTTCACCGCCGCGATCATCTCCGCGGTACCGAGCCGCGCGCGGAGCTTTTCCACCGGCACGGCCTGCACGTTCAGCTTCCCATCGATCGCCAGCGCCGCCGCGAAGGCGGACGCCTGCCCGAGCATCATGAATACCGGCTCCATCCGGATCGAGCCATACGCCGCGTGTGTCGCGGAAAGACACACCGGCACCAGCAGGTTTGCGCACTCGGTTTCCTTCGGCGTGAGCGCGCGGTAGCTTACCGGGTACGGTCTGACCCGGCCCATGAACCCGCCCTCACTCCGCAGCCGGCCGTCCGTATCGACGAAGCGCGACGTGGCGTGCGAATCCATCGCGTAAGAGGCCAGCACCACCCCATCCTCCGCCAGCCGCGTCCGCCGGCAATCATGCTCCGTCACGAGGTAGCCGCCTCGCATCCGCCGTGCCTCCCGCACATAGAGCTGGAACGGCCAGTGGCCGCTGTCGGTGAATTCATCTTTCGGGAGGCCCCAGCGCAGCGTCTCCTGGCGGATCGGTTCCGGCACCCGAGGGTCATTCCCCAGGAACCACAGATAGCCCCGCACGTAGTCCGCGTGCTCCTGCCACATTTCCGCGCGCCGGGCGTAGCTCGCCTCCGCCCACTCCGCGCTACGGCCCACGAAATCCGTGGAAAACCACCCCTGGTTGTTCGAGTCCGTTTTGCGGTTCGGCATGGGCGTCAGCTTGAAGAAGTGCTTGCCCGGCAGCGCCTGCGGGGCCGCCAGCACCGAGCGCAGGTGCGGCTCGTAGACCAGCGCATCGTAGTGCTCCGGCTTCGTCACCGGCGCGCGGTTTTCCGCCGCATCCGTCAGGCACAGGCGAAACGTGTAGGCCTGCACTCGCTGGTCCGCGGAGCCATCCGCCTCCGGTGGCGCGGGCTCGATGTTCGGCAGCAGCCCGCTCTGCGGGTCGCCCGCCACCTTGAAGGGATCGATCCTCTGGTCGCTGGCACTCCGCCGCGGCCGCGTGCCGTTCAGGGATTCCCCGTGCTCGCTGTTCGCCTCGCGGCCCACGAAGTAGGAGACGCCCGCACCCGCCATCAGATCCCCTTCATAGGTGGCATCGATGAACATTTTCCCGCGGAAAACCTTCCCGCTCTCCACCGCGATCGATGAAATGCGGTTGCCCTCTTTCTTCACGCCGCCCTGCGCGCGCCGCAGCCGCTCGCTCGTGAAGACCTTTACGCCCGCCTCCTCCAGCATCCTCGTGAGCACGTGGTCCGCCACCTTCGGCTCGAAAAACCACTGCACCTGCAGGTGGTCGCTGATCGCGTCCCCATGCTTCGGCTTGTACTCCGCGCGCGTTTCATACTTCCACGCGCCCGGATCCTGGTAGTGCTGCCACACGCGATGATAGAATTCCTTCGCCAGCCCCACGATGGAAGTCTTCGAGCCGATGTCCGTCGCGCCCAGCCCGCCCGCCGTCATTCCGCCGATGTGCTTCTGAGGCTCGATCAACGCCACGCTTTTCCCCAGCCGCCCCGCCTCCACCGCCGCCATCACCCCGCCGCCCGTGGCTCCATACACCACGAGGTCGAACGACTGCGGCTCCTCCGCCCTCGCCACCGAAAGGCCAGTGAGCGAGAAAGCGGTGAACAAGGAACGGAAAAGCGGCGTTATTTTCATGACGGTCGTGGGTGGGAAAGGATGGGCGGGATTCAGCAAACGTCGGTCCGACGGGTTCCCGGATACGCACCACCCTATGACCGTACAAAACCGCCGGCGCCGAGCGCTTCCATGACTCGGAGCGCGGCGAACGCATCATTGGCGGCGTAGAGAAGTTGAGCCTCAGTAAGGTCAAGGGCGGCCCAGTTGCTCGTCGTGATGCGCTTCGATTTCCGGAAACCTTGGTTGAGCACCGCTCCCACGGCCCCGCGGACGCCGATCTGGCCCTTGAATCCGCGTTTCCGGAAGTCGTGATCGAGATCCACAATTTCGCGGAGCGCGACGCCCAAGGTAGTCCGAATCTGTCCCCGATCATTTCGCAATCCGAAGCCGACTTTTAGCACCGCCTTTGACTGGAGCAACTCCGAGACGTGAGCCCGGCACTCCAGTCGATGAAGCTGGAAGATGAAGGCTCGATCTCGAAGGGCAAACTGGACCACGTGCGGGCCGCGGCTTTTCTCTCCGATGTGAAAAGTGGGCTTCGATTCGGTGTCGAATCCAACCACTCCTGACGCCACAATCTCCCGGCAAGCTTGCTCGATTGCCTCGGCCGTTTTCGGGACGTGGATGCATTCCAAGGAAAGTCCTTGGAATGGCGCTAGCAGAGCGGTTTCCGCTTTAGTCAGAGCGATGGGTCGCACCATCCGATGCTCGCAGGTGTGGCTGATCGGTGTCGAGGATTCCGTGTCGTTGCCGGTCACCTCTTCGACCGCCACATACTCCTCCATCGTGTGGGAGTTTTCGCGGATGGGGCTTGGCTGTGAGAAGGGGTACGTTCAAAGGGAAAGTCGGCTGGCGCGGTCGAACGTCTACAGGCTCGACGGCCTGTTCAGGGCACTGGAAGCAGGTCCCTTCCATCCACTTCCAGGAGCTCACCGGCAAGAAACCCGGCGAAGCCTCCGCCCCCATCCGCGAGCGCATCCAGGCCGCGCGCGAGCGCCAGCGGCTCCGCTTCGCCTCCACCCGCGCCCGCATCGCCCGCATCGCCCGCAACGCCCGGATGAGCCCGAAGCTCCTCAAGGCCCACTGCGCGCTGGAGGAAGCTGGTGAAGGCCTCCCCCGCCTGGCGATGACGGAGCTAAGCCTCAGCGCCCGCGCCTATGATCGCATCCTCAAAGTCGCGCGCACGATCGCCGATCTCGACGCCGCGGAAACCATCCCCGCGGAGCACCTCAGCGAGGCAATCCAGTACCGGAGTCTCGATCGGAATCTCTTAGGGTAACCAGTCTATCAAAAATAGAATTGTTGCCTGACCCTGCATACCCACATTCCCACCCCTCATCCTGGCGGACGCAACCGACGGCTATTCGGCGTGGTAATCGGGGCGAAAAATCGGACGGGTTGCTTTCAGCCTGTTCTTCGGCGTAGCTAAGTTGATGCTCGGACATCATCATCCTTGCGATATTGTTCCTGCTGCTGGCGGGGCTTTCCCGCGAGGCCATTCAGAAACGAGCCCAAAAGCAACTGCTCATGAAAACACAGCTATCTCAAGTCACTAGAATTACACTCAGGACCATAGTCGCCCTGCTCCTTGCCCTAACGCCGAGCTTTGCCAGCGAGCGCGGAGTGCCCGCGGTGATCGATGATACCGACGGATTCACAAATATCCGTGCCGCCGCCTCGAAAGGGAGTCGGGTGCTGGGGCGGGTCACGGAAGGCGAACAATTCACCGTTTTCCCGAGCGAATCCTCCTGGTGGCGTTTGGAGACCGGCGCCGGCCTGTCCGGCTTCATCCACCGGAGTTGCGTGCGGATGATCGATTCGCCCGAAAAAGCCAGCAGCCGCGCCGCACCGGCCGCCGCGGGAGATGGGGATGCTTTTGACCTCGTGCCGGGGAGCAGTGCGCGTGTGCATGAGCCCTCCTCTGCGACGGAAACCTATCTGCGCGAACTAGAGCGATTGAATACCGTCTATTTTCTAGGCTGTACCTATACTCCCATCTACGGGGACTTCCGGCTCCTGCGCGACCACCTGACCGCGCTGCTAGCGCTCGAGGCCAAGCATGGGAACGGCGTGCCGGAATCGGTGCGTGCTTGTGTGAAGTTGGCGATTGCGCAGGATGTGGTCTATGGCGAGTTGGTGAAGGCGCGCTCGAACCGGGTCGACCACGCGTGGGACGACGTGTGCGATTCCGCCAGAGCAGCGATCAAAGATTACAGCGCCGGCCGTGAAGGCGATACCTTTAGCCGGCAGCTCTTCGCCTCCGCGATGCGCATGGCGGCAGCGCAGATGGCGATCGACGAGTTCGCCGCTTCCAAAGCGCGGACCCGGCCGCACGAACAGTGGCACGCGGCGCTGAAGGGGATCGAGGCTGGCCCCGGCAGCCTGCTGTCACTCTACCAAGAGCATCCGGGTCTCCTCGACCCTACTTGGCAATTTGCCGATCGCGGACAGGCCGGTGACCGTTTCTTCGCGCCGACCTTTAACTCCCGCTCCGGGGTGCCGTTCAAACTGGCCACACCGCAACGCGTGGGCGACCTCGCGCGCGGCCCCATCCGCGTGGAGATCCCGCGCCATCGCGGGCGGATCACGGCGGCGGTTTCCTTTTCAATACCGCCGGGCGGCCAACCGCGAATGCGCTTGGTCTGCCGCGCGGGCCACCTGGCAGCGTCGCTATATTCCCCTGGCAATTACGCTAACGACAACGTCGTGTGGGCCGCCCGTGGATTTGAAGACCCATCCACTCACGGCGCGGTGACCGCTGATTTCAGGGCTGGCAATCGATCGTTGGAAGGACGAAGCGCAATTGTCCACCTGCCCATGCACGGCGCGGGCGAAGACAGCTTGGCCGAAGGCACCGTATATATCTACTTGGGAGACGCCTCCTCCGAACAACAGGAAAATACAACGCAGCGGACGGTGCTCGCTAGGTAACCAGCTCGTCGGAGAACTCCAACCATAGATGTCGGAATGGTCTGGCGGCCCGTCTGTACTCATCCGCGAGTAGAGTCCCCGGCGAACCTCGCCGATTTAGCTGCGCCGGATAAATCTGCAACTTATCCAGATCGTAAGCCCAGAGCCTCCCCTCCAGGGAAAGGGACTGGCGAAGGAGCCGCTTAGTCTGGGTGCACATCCCCCCGCCGGGCTCGGACTCATGCGGCAGCTTTATGCAGCCGTGAAGGCCTCGGCGCCCTCCGCCCGCTCGCGGTCATCCACGTTTTCTAATTCACACCGCTCCGGCCCTCCGCACTACGGCCCCGGCTTCACCAAGAGCGCCCCATTCTTATCCTTCCCGGGAAAGAGCCCGTAGATCTGACTGTTCTGGCGCAGAGACGCGCCCTTGAAACTCACGAATCGGTTCGTCACTGGGTGCTTGAAGCTGCCGGTGACGAGCCCGTTGGCGCGAGTAATGTTGATCGCGAGCGCTTCGGTGCTGCCGGTGACGGTGATCTTGTTGTTCGTGCCGAGGTTGAGCGCGCGCGTGATCGTCGAGACAAGGTTGCCGTCGGTGAGGGTGGCCGTGCCGGCGCCGGCCGTGGCGTCGAAGCCCGGCAGCACGCGCACGCCGGCCGCCGGAATGGCGTAGGGGCTGCCGAGAGCGCCGAGGACCGCGGTGTAGGCCTGAGGTTCCCGCAGGGCGGCCGTGAGCGGGTGCGACCAGCGGACGGTGCCGGTAAAATCGGCGTTGGCGGTGGGAGCAAATTGAAGCGCGAGTGAGGCGGAGCCTTTCCGCGCGTAGAGCAATTTGAAGAACCGCGCCTCCCCGGACGCGCTCATAAAGGCCTGGCTGGCGAAGGGCGTGCCGTCACCGAGACGCCCGGAAACATGGACCGCGCCCGTCTTCGAGACCGAGACGGTGCCGGAGCCGTGGGCGCGCGGGGCCAGCGGAGCCGCGGCGCCATCGAAGGGAATGGCGAAGGTGTACGCGCCCGCTTGCGGGGCGGGATTGGCCCGGCTGAAAGCGGCTTGATCGAGCCGAATCTGCGCCACCGCCCCGGCAAAGGTCAGCGTGCCGGTGGCGATGCCCGAGGTGCGCGTGGTATCGAAGGCGAGGGCGATCGCGACGGTGCCAAGGTTCCGGATCACGACGTCTCCGCTATAGCGCCCATTGGCGTCGAGGCTGCCGGCAAACGTGAACGGCCTTGCATTGAACGTACCGGTTGCCATGAGGCGCCCGGCCGCCGTGCGCGTCACGTCGAGCGAACCGACGCTCGTGCCGTCGAAGGAGGTCGGTCCGATGAGCCCGTGAAATTTGCCGGTTCCCGCCGCGGTGGCCGCGAGCGTAAAGATCACCGTGCCGCCGTTGGGCGCCGAGCCGGCGAAGGAATCGACGGCGAACAAGTACGTCGTGCCGGCCTTCGCTGGAAAGCGGACTTCGCTTTGGGGGATGCTGTGGCCTATGGGGCCGAAGTCGTCGTTGAAGGTGACGACCGTCAAATCATTCACGCTCGTGCCCGTACAGACCGTGAGCAGCGAATCGATGGCGCTGCCGAAGGTATTCGCGGTCACGGTGCCGTCGCTCGCCGCAGTCCATTTCCACCAGATCGTCCTGCCGGCCGAAAAGGGGGCCGCGGGTTCGCCGGACTCGAGCGTCGCGGAGAGATTGTTCCCGGCCTGGACCGCGAAGTCGCCGGCGATCACGCGGGCATTGGCGAAGGCGTCGTTATTGGTGGAATCGTCGTCCAGGATCGTGCCGATGCCGGTCGCTCTGGCGATATCCGTGCCCCCGGTAGGATGGCTGAGGCTGGCGTGGAAGGTTTCATTTACCTCGGGGACCGCATCGCCCTTTACGGCCACGCTCACCAACTGGGACGTGCTGCCCGGCGGGAAAGTGACGACCACGTTTTTCGGCGCGAAGTCCGCTCCCCCGGTGGCGCTGTCGCTCACCACGTCGAAATCGACCGTGGTGACGCCAGCCGCCGCCGGGCTGAGCTGGACGGTAAAGGTGGCATTGATCGTCGCGCCCGGCGCCCCTTCCGCGACGCTGACATCATTCACGCCAAAACTCGACGCCACGCAGGCCTCTCGTGAAAGCGCCGCGAGAAAAAGCGCGATCGCCCAGGCAGCCACCTGGCGATGGCGTAATCGAGCGGGATGGCTGTTCGTCACGGCTGAATTCATTTTGGTGGGGTTGCGTTTGCCGATACCGGCGCCTGCTTCCTAGCCGTGACGTCGTTTCACCTTGGATCGCAGGGTTGCGCTGTCCATACCATCTCTCGCGTCGTTGTCAACCCGGTCCCAGACCCAGGCCATCGTATCCGCGACAGTAATCATCCATCCCTCATGGCCCGCTACCCCTACGCCACCCGTCCGCCGCAGATCACCACCCGGCCGCCGGGCCTTCCCTACATCATCGGCAACGAAGCGGCCGAGCGCTTCTCGTTTTACGGGATGCGCTCCATCCTGATCGTGTTCATGACGCAGTACCTCGTGACGAGCACGGGGACGCTCGATCACATGGGCCCGGCCGAGGCGCGGCAGAATTTCGCCCTCTTCATCTCCGCCGTTTACTTCCTGCCTGTGCTCGGCGCGATCCTCGCCGAAGGTTTTCTCGGCAAATACCGCACCATCCTTTCGCTCTCGATCGTCTACTGCTTCGGCCATTTCGCCCTCGCGCTCGATGATACGCGCATGGGGCTGCTGCTCGGCCTGGGCCTCATCGCCCTCGGCTCCGGCGGCATCAAGCCTTGCGTCTCCGCGCACGTGGGCGACCAGTTCGGCGAGTCGAACAAGCACCTGCTCTCGCGCGCCTTCGGCTGGTTCTACTTCTCCATCAACGCGGGCGCCTTTTTCTCCACGATCGCCTGCCCTATCCTGCTGGCCGATCCGCGCTTCGGCCCACGCTGGGCCTTTGGACTGCCGGGCGTGGCGATGGTCATCGCCACCATCTGCTTCTATGCCGGCCGCCGGAAATTCGTCCACATCCCGCCCGCCGGGCTCGGCTTTGTGCGGCAGCTTTTCAGCCGCGAAGGCCTCGGCGCGTTCGGCCGCCTCGCGATCGTTTATTTGTTCGTGGCGATCTTCTGGTCGCTGTGGGACCAAAGCAGCGGCGGCTCGTGGACCCTTCAGGCCGCGCATCTGGATTTGCACTGGCTCGGCATGGACCTGCTCCCGGCGCAGGTGCAGACGGCGAATCCGATCATGATCCTCCTCTTCATCCCGCTCGTGAACTACGGGATCTATCCCCTCTTCGATCGCTTCTTCCCACTCACCCCGCTGCGCAAAATCGGCCTCGGCCTCTTTCTCGCCGCCGCCAGCTACGTGGTGATCTGGTACATTCAGCAGATGATCGACGCCGGCGCCCGGCCCAGCGTGAACTGGCAATTCCTCGCCTACGCCATCCTCACGCTCGCCGAGGCCATGGTCTCCATCACCGGCCTCGAGTTCTCCTACATGCAGGCGCCGAATAAAATGAAGAGCGCCGTCATGGCCCTCTGGCTCTTCACCGTCTCGATGGGCAACCTCTTCACCGCGGGCGTGAATTACTTCATCCGCAATGCCGATGGCTCGGTGAAAATGAACGACCAGCAGTACTACCTCTTCTTCGCCTGCCTCATGTTCATCGCGGCGGCCGTCTTCGTAGTGGTCGCGATCTTTTTCCGGGGAAAGACTTACCTGCAGTCGCAGGAGGAGACAGACGAGCCCGGAGCGCCCGAGACGGTCGTTGTCTAAACAATGGCGCAACTCCACCTTCCGAGACCCCTTTCAAATACCACCGTCATGCTTTCCTCCCGCTTTCTATCCTTCCTCGTTCTGGCCGCGCTGCTGTCGCTGCCGGCTGCTTTGTCTGCCTCCGATTACCACGGCGTCCGGCTGATCGCGCATCGAGGCGCGGGGCACGAGTTCGATGAAAACACGGTGCAGGGCTGCCGGCAAAGCTACGAGCGCGGCCTCCGCGGCTTCGAGGTAGACCTCCGGCTGACGCGGGATAATCAGCTCGTGCTTATGCACGACGCCGACGCCTCTCGCACTACCGTTGGACACGGCAAAATCGAAGAGCTGACCCTCGCCGAAGTCCAAAAGCTGCGCACCAAGGAACACGGCGTGCCCGTCCCCTCGGGGGCTGATTTTTTCGCCTACTTCAAGGACAAGCCGGACGTCATGCTCCTGCTGGAAATGAAGACCTCCGACATGCAAGTCTACCCCACGGAACGCCTCGAAACGTACTGCCGCCTGCTTCACGAGAGCGTCCGCGCCAGCCTGCCGCGCGGCACCTATTGGTTTACCTCGTTTGACCGCCGCGCGCTCGCGAGGATCAAGCAGTTGGCGCCCGACGCTCCCACCGGCCTGCTCACCAGCGGTCCGCCCACGCCCGAGCTCATCGCCGAAGCCAAACAACTAGGCTGCGGCCGGCTCTCCGTGTCGCTCGAACACACGCCGCGGAAGTTTGCGCAGGACGTGCGGAAAGCCGGCCTCGAGCTCTCCCTCTGGCCCATTCGCACCCCGGAAGATGCCAATCTCGCCGTCACCTTTGGGGCCAACATCATCTGTACAGACATCCCCACTCAGCTCCTGGAGAAGAAAACGGCTCTCCCCTGAGCCGGTCGCGTATACGAAGCCGGTCGCGGAGCGCAGCGGGGCCTGTCCGGTTCTTCGAGCCGGGATCGGAGGAAAGTGGCCGGTGGCGGCGAGACGCAAACTGTGCCATTCTCGGCTTCATCCCGCCCCCCTCACGCCGACGCCCCATGAAAGTCACCATAAGATCACTCATCGTTCTCGCGGCCTTCACGTACGCTCCGCTGATGCGCGCTGCGCTGGTGGTGGACAGCTTCAATACCAGCCAAGGGCCATTGAGCGGAGCAGGGACCTTCAACGCCGTCTCCGGCAGCGGCATTTTAGGCGGCGAGCGAGACGTCCTCCTCTCTTCCTTCCCCGCGACGTCCAGCTTTTCCGTGGCGGCGGGCGTCCTGAATCTCACGCAGACCTCCGGCTTCACGGACATTTTCGTGACCTACGATGGCGCGGACAACAGTTCGGCCCTATCGATGGGTTTAGGGGGCCTGAACCTGCTTTCGAGCGGCACGGCCTTCGAAGTGGCCCTGCTGGCCACGGGCGGCGGCGCCCCTCATGCTCACCTCTGGTTGCGGGCCTATACGACAATCTCGAAGTACAGCGAGTTTCATTTCGTCTTGGATTCGAGCAACTTTCCGAGCACGCTCAACATCCCCTTCAGCGCCATGGATCCTTTCGGCGGCGGTGCGGAGTTTTCCAACATCAACGCGGTGCAGATGGAGCTCGCGATCGGTTCAGGGATCAATATGGATATGCACGTGGACTCGGTTTCCGTAGTCCCAGAGCCGGCGACCTTCGCCCTGCTAGCCTCAGCGCTTGCCGCGGCTTGTTTACGTCGCCGGCGAACGATGGGCCGTGGCTGAGTTAGAGCCGGTGCAACCCGCGGCATAGTTCAGTCGCCAAACCGCTCGCCCCCTTATCCCCATGATCTCCCGTCTCCTCGCCCTCTTCGTCCTTCTCGGAACCACCTTCGCGCAGGCGGCGACTCCGCCGGCGGCTCCGACGGTGGAGGTGTGGCCGGAGGGGAAGATGCCGGGCAAGGGCGCGAAGGAACCCGAGGCGGAGGTGCCGAGGAACGACGGCTTTCACCGCATCACCAATGTCAGCCGGCCCACGTTGACGCTGTTTCCGGCGCCGCGGAAAGCCGGCGCGGCGGCGGCGCCGGCGATGATCGTCTGTCCCGGCGGCGGGTATAGCTACACGGTCATCGACAAGGAGGGCACCGAGATCGCGGCGTGGCTGAACTCCGCCGGGATCAGCGCGCTGGTGCTGAAGTATCGCACGCCGAACAACCGCGCCGGGGCGCTGCAGGATGCCCAGCGCGCCTTGAGCCTCGCCCGGGAGCGCGCCGCGGAATGGAACATCGATCCGCAGCGGCTCGGCATCATCGGCTTCTCCGCCGGCGGCAATCTCGCGGCGAAGGCGAGCACGCGCTTCGAGCGAGCGGAGCTACCCCGCCATCGATGCGATCGATCGGCAAAGCTGCCGGCCGGACTTTGCCGTGCTCGTTTACCCGGCTTACCTCGACGACAAGGCCGGCCACGCCGCGCCGGACCTGAATCTCACAGGCGCAGATCCCGCCGACGCTCATCGTCCACAGCGAGGACGACAAGACCCACGTGGTCGGCAGCAAGGTCTATCGACGCCGCGCTCACCGCGGCGAAGGTGGCGCATGAATTCAAGCTCTACCCCACCGGCGGCCACGGCTACGGCCTGCATTGCGAGCGCGACGCCCGCGCCTGGCCGGACGACACGCTGAAGTGGCTGCGGAAGGTGGTGCCGGCGTTCGGAAAGTGAGCTTTTCACAAAGTGAAAATTCAAGACCTGACTGCGATTTATTCCGCCATGCTCTGTTACGCCGCATCCAAGGATGGCCCCGGCCTCCCGCACGGGAAGGACGTGCCAGATCGCGTCATCGGAAAGGCGCGCGGAGGTTTACGCGAAGGGATCATCCCGCTACAGTGCATCCCATGACGCGCGAAGAACTTCTCCAGCGAATCTGGATCGATCCGCGGCGGTGCTTCGGCAAGCCGTGCATCCGCGGCCATCGGATCTGGGTTTCGCTGATCCTCGATCTACTCGCCAGCGGCTCCACGATGGCCGAGATCCTGGAAGATTATCCCGGTCTGGCCGAGGCGGACATTCAGGCCTGCATCGCCTATGGAGCGGAGATGGCTCGCGAACGTTACGTCGAGGTTCCGCTTGAGCCAGCGGCGTGAAACTCAAGCTCGATGAAAACCTCGGCCGGCGCGGGCAGGAGATGCTGCGCGCCGCAGGTCACGATGTCTCGACCGTGGCGGAGCAAGGCATGCAGGAAGGCACGGATGCGGATTTGATCGGTCATTGCCGCGAGGAGGGCCGTTGCCTCGTTACGCTCAATCTCGATTTCTCCAATCCGCTGGTCTTCCTTCCCAGCCAATACCCCGGCATCGCGGTGCTCCGTATCCCGCCGAAACCTTCGCAATCCCACCTGCACCGTCTCATTCAAACGCTGGCTGGCGCGCTCGAACACGAGCGAATCGAAGGCAAACTTTGGATTATTGAATCGGGCCGCGTCCGCATCTATCAAGAGCAGCCCGCCGACTGATTCATGCGCGCGTCCTCTATGTGGAGCCGGTGAACCAGCGCGGCGACGAAACCGCCTCCGATCCCGAGGTGGCGCTGTTGCCGGATGGGTGACTGCTTGGCAGTTACATCACCTCAGGCCCCGGCCGCTACGCAAGCGGACACGTATGAGACAGAGTCTCGCCAGCGGGATTGCGCCCCCAACGCGCATCGCTAGTTTTGGGACCGAGAAGGGTGCTGTCTTACGGCTGATCGGGAATCTCCGGCTCGACCAGTTGGGCGAGGAGGATCAGCGATTCCTGCCAGCCCATGTAGCAGGCTTCGGCGGGGATCATCGCGGGGACGCCTTCCTGGGTGATGTTCAGTTCCGTGCCGCAGAAGACCTGCTTCAAAGTGACAGTCACCTGCATTTCGCCGGGCAGATTCGGGTCGTCGAATTTGTCGGTGTAGCGGATGCGCTCGTGCGGCGTGAGTTCGATATAGGTGCCGCCGAAGGAGTGGCTCTTGCCGGTGGTGAAATTGGTGAACGACATCCGGTAGCGTGCCGCCGACTTTGGCGTCGAGGTGATGGACCTTGCCCGTGAATCCATGCGGCGGAAGCCACTTGGCCTTCGCGTCGGCATCGAGAAAGGCGCGATAAATTCGCTCCGGCGTCGGCGCGGAGCACTCGGTGAAGTCGGATGGTATGGGTCTGGTTCGTGGACATAAGACTTTGGGGGATTCGGTTCATCATTTGTATCGGAGTTTGGATCGAAGTCTTCTCGAATAATCGGGCGGCTTGCGGGCCGAGCGGCGATGGTTTCCTATGCCCGACGTGAGCAACCCGATCACCATCCTGCGCCGCGTCGGCTACGCCGAGGGCGTCTCGTTTCTGCTCCTGCTGGGGGTGGCGATGCCGCTGAAGTATTTCGCCGGCCTGCCGCATGCGGTAAGGATCGTGGGTTGGCTGCACGGGCTGCTTTTCATCGCGTACTGCGTGGCACTGCTGCGAGTGGTGGCGCTCGCCGATTGGCCGGTGCGGCGGGCGGCGCTCTTTTTCGTGGGGTCGTTGCTCCCGTTCGGTCCGTTCCTGCTGGATCGGCGGGCGGCTGAGCTGGAGCTGGCATGGCTGGGCAAGCGGTGACGGGCACGTCTTATAACAGCCGTCATCTCTGCGTGACGCCGAAGGTCCGTTCACGGTATGGTGCGGGTCCTATGTCTCCCCTGTTGCGTCTTTTGTCGGGCGTGTTGGCCCTTTCCTTGATCGGCTGTTCCTCTGGTGTTAAGCAAACCCATGGCTCCGCGGTCCGAGGTCTGCGCGTGGCCAGCATCGCCGTTCGCGCCGACCAGACCGCGCTGGACGAGTTCGAAAAGAAGCGGTTCAAGGACCGCCACATGGATGAGCTGCTCGCCCAGGAAATACGCTCCCGCCTGACGGCGGAGAGCAAGCTGGCGCCGCAGGGGCCCGCGATGTCTGTAACCGTCACGAACTTCCATATTCGCTCAACGACCGCGGCGGTCATGTTAGGTATGATGGCTGGAACGGATTTCATCGAAGCCGTGGTCGAAGTCACCGAGCGCGGTCGCGTGCTGAAGCGCTACACCGGCAGAGCCACCGCGGTGCGTGGATACGGTTCAGAGGAGCGCATCGTGAGGATGGCCGAAAATCTCGCCGAAGACCTGGTGGAACAGCTCTGACGCTTCCCGAGGAGGAGCAGCCGAAGGCCGGCCGCGGCGGCGGCGGCCGAGGCAATGAGCGCTGGCGGCGGCTCAGTCGCCGTACGCGGCCCTGCCGAATAGGGAGCTCCTTCGGTCCTGGGCCATTGCCGGAATGGGGGCCGAATCGGTTCGACATTGTCCGTTCACTCTGCGCGACTGCTTCATCCTTGAATAAGCCTTTGCGATCACCAGCGACATTCGGCCATGGCTAATCCAGATACCTCTGCTCCTCCCGAAGCTCTGCTCAATGCTTGGAATGTCTACGGTGAGTATGATCAAAACGCCAACCGCCTCCAGGCGCGCTTTCGCCGCATGCAGTTTGCCATCCTACTCCTTGGCGTCCTGACTGTTTTGTTCGTAGCCATGCAGAAACAGCTCGAAATTGCGGCGCTGAAGTCCAGACCGGCAACGGCTCAGGCCGCCGGCGAAGCGCGCCCGAAGGGCTTAAGTTGGATGGCCACGACCGCGGGGGGCATGCACTGGCTCGTGCTCACCGCTCCCCTCGTTCTTTCCGCGCTCATGGCGGCAGCGCATACCTTTCGGCCCGGCGATAAATGGGTAATCCTCCGGGGCGCGGCGGAATCCGTGAAAGAACAGATTTTCCGTTTTCGCACCGGCACCGGGGAATACGCTGGCGCCGCGGGAACTCCCGCACCGCAGAGGGTACTTTGCGACCGGCTGGACGCGATCGAAGAGCGGGTGATCGAGAGCGAAGTAAAAAAAATCGCCCTGGAGCCACCCGCGGAAGACGCGCGCATGACGCGGCGCCGAAACGCCAATGGTGAAGAGATCGCGATCGACGACGGCGTAACCCCGCTCACCAGCGAGCGCTATCTGGAGTTGCGAGTCGATGATCAGATCGATTTCTATGCACGGCGCACCTTGCGGTTCGATCGCGAGATCACCCGCTTGACAATCTACATCCTGATCCTTGGGATCGCGGGCGCGTTCTTTGGCGCGGTCGGATGGGAACTCTGGATTCCGCTGGCCACCGTCTCGGCCGCTGCTTTCATGACCTATCTTCGTTATACGCAAAGTGAAGAAACCCTTGGCACCTACAACCGCGCGAAATGTGGTCTCAAGCGGATCCGCCGCTGGTGGAACTGTCTTCCGTCGGCAGAGCGGCCTGGGCACTTCGACAAATTGGTGGATACGGCCGAACAAGTGCTTCAGGAAGAAGTGAAAGGCTGGTCACAACGAATGGCCGACGCGCTCGGCGAGCTGAATAAGAAGCCGGAGACGAACAAAAAGCCGGCGACTCCCGCCGGCCCTGGGTAGAAGCTGGGCAACGACGGAACCCCTTTCAGGCCGGAACACCCCGCAGCCATTGCCATGAATCGCCTTGCCTCACCGTCGCGGAACCTCACAAATAGCAACAAAACAACAGTCCCGAGAACAGACCCCAATGAAGAAGAAATGTTTTGTGGTGATGGGCTTTGGCGAGAAGACCGACTACGCCACGGCCCGAACTCTTGATCTGGATAAAACCTATCGCATCATCATCAAACGGGCCGTTGAGGACGCAGGATTGGAATGCGTCCGGGCAGATGACGTGATCCACTCCGGCACGATCGACAAACCGATGTATGAGCTGCTCCTGGAAGCAGACCTCGTCATCGCCGATCTCTCCACCTCCAACCCGAACGCCATCTACGAGTTGGGGGTGCGGCACGCGCTTCGCCCCTATACGACCATTGTCCTCGCCGAAAAGGGCTTCAAGTTCCCATTTGATCTGCACAGCCTCCTGATCCGCCCCTATGAGCACCTCGGCAAAGGGATCGACGCCGAGGAAGCCGAGCGGGTGCGCAACGAGCTGAAAACCGCCATTGAAACGCTTTTGGCCACCCCAAAAACTGATAGTCCGGTTCACACCTTTCTGCCGCAGCTCGTTGGCGCTTCCAAACCGGAAGCAGCTGCGGTGATCGAGGCCACCGAAGCTGCCGTGGCAGCCGCCCCGTCCGTTCCCGCTCCCGCTCCGTCCAGTGAACTGATGGAACTCTTCCAGGAGGCACGGACGGAGGGCGACTGGAAAGCTGCTGCCAAATATCTTGGCAAACTCCTCACCAACCGGCCTGGAGACGTTTACCTGCGCCAACAGCTCGCTCTGGCCACCTATAAGTCAAAACTGCCCGAACCGGAGGCGGCGCTGCTCAAGGCTCACGAAATCCTACAGTCGCTGAGCCCGAAGGCGACCACCGATCCTGAAACCCTCGGGCTCTGGGGAGCCGTGCACAAGCGGCTCTGGGAAGTTCGCGGTCGGCGCGAGGACCTGGATGAATCGATCTGGGCCTACCAGAAGGGCTTCTACGTCAAGGACGACCACTACAACGGGATCAACCTAGCGTTTCTCCTCAATGTGCGAGCTCCACTCTCCTCCGAGCGGGAGGCGGTGGCAGACGTGGTCATCGCAGAGCGGGTACGCCGACGGGTCGCAGCGATCTGCCAAGACCTTCTTGCCAGCGGCATTAAGGATGACGAGGGAAAGCCAGATCTTCAGGAGACGTTCTGGGTTCAGGCTAGCCTCGTGGAGGCTCTCACTGGGTGTGGGCAGCGAGAAAAAGCGGAGGAGATTAAAGCCAAAGCCGCGGCGGGAGCTCCTGAAGGGTGGATGAAGCAGACCATGGAAGAGCAACTGGCGAAGCTCGAAGCCTTGCTGGCGAAAGTGCCCGGCGCCTCGTGAGCAAATCCGACCTCATGAATGCCCGCCGCTTCGTCGCTCTACTCGCGCTTTTGCTAAGTTTCGCCGGCTTGGGCGGGGCCGTTGAGAGGCAAGGCGAGCGGGTTCTCTTCGTCGGCAATAGCATCACCTTGCACGGCCCCTCGGCGAAGATCGGGTGGACGGGAAACTGGGGGATGGCGGCGAGCGCGGCGGAGAAGGATTACGTGCACCTCGTGGTCGACGCGATTGGCAAGCTGCGGGGCCGGAAGCCTGAGTTCCGGGTCGCGAACGTGGCGGGATTCGAGCGGGCTTACGAGACATTCGACGTGGCGGCGAAGCTCCCGGAGGAGATCGCCTTCCAAGCGGATACCGTGATCGTCGCGATCGGGGAAAACGTGCCGGGGCTGCCGACGGACGAGGCGAAGGCGGCCTTCACGAGGAGCGTCGAGCGAATGCTGTCGCTACTGAAGGGACCGCGTGGCGCCAAAGTCTACGTGCGAAGCTGTTTTTGGCAGAATGCGGCAAAGGACGCGGCGCTGCGGGAGGCTTGCACGAAGATCGGCGGCGTCTTCGTAGACATCAGCGCGCTCGGGAAGGACGAAGCTAACTACGCCCGCGCGGAGCGGAAAATCGCCCATGAGGGCGTGGCGCGGCATCCGGGAGACCGGGGAATGCAGGCGATCGCCGAAGCGATCATCGCGGCGATGCGCCAAGCGGGCCAGTGAGGGCTCACTCGTACCGCAGCGATTCGATGGGATCGAGGTTGGCGGCTTTCTACGCGGGATAGCTGCCGAAGATGACGCCGACGAGCGAGCAGATGACCAGGCCGATGATCGCCCAATCGAGCGGAAAAGCCGGCGGCAGCTTGAGCACATAGATGGCGAGCGCGTTCGCCCCGGCCATGCCCGAGCACGATGCCGAGCAGCGCCGCCGATTTCGCAGAGCACGACGGCCTCCATGATGAACTGCGTCATGATGTTGCGCTTCTTCGCGCCGACCGCGCGGCGGATGCCGATCTCGCGGGTGCGCTCGGTGACGGAGACGAGCATGATGTTCATGATGCCGACGCCCGCGGCGAGCAGCGCGATGGAGCTGACGAGCGCGAGGCCGATGCGCACGGCGAAGGTGACTTGCTCGAACTGCTCGATCATCGCGTCGCTGGAGAGGATCTCGAAGTCGTCCTCCTCGCCGGGCGGGACTTTGCGGATGGTGCGCAGGAGGCCGCGCGCCTGCTCCATGGTGTCGTCGAAACGCGCGGGGTCTTCGCGCCTGCACGAGGATCGACGATCACCTCGCGCCAGCGGCCGTAGCGATTGAGCCCGGTGGTGATCGGGATGACGACGATGCCGGTGTCGTTCTCGCCGGAGGCGGCGCGCTCGAAGACGCCGACGACGGTGTAGCGGATGGCGTCGACCTTGATGCGCTGGCCGACGGGAGAGCCGTAGGGGAAGAGCGTTTTCGCGACGTCGTCGCTGAGGACGCAGACATCGCGCGCGGACTCGACGTCGGAATCGAGCAGCGGCGCGGCCTTCGACGATGGTCCAGTTGTTGGTCTGGAAGACGCCGGGCGTGGCGCCCTGCGAGCTGGACGTTGGGCGGCGTGGTGGCGTAGCGCGAGGTGACCTCGCCGTTCCAGAATCGAGCGTGAAGCCCGACGAACGGCGCGAACGTGGCCTCTGCGCTGGAACGCCGTCGCCTGCGTGAAGTCGATCTCGCGCCGGCGCAGAAATTTCATGAAGCCCTCGCGGTCCGCCAAAGTAGGCGCCGGGCATTCGCTGGATGACGAAAGTCTTGCTGCCGAGCTGCGCCGAACTCGCTCTCGATGTTGTTTTGCATGGCGCGCATGGCGGTCATCACGAGGATGATCGAGAAGACGCCGACCAGCACGCCGAGCAGCGTGAGCGCCGGAGCGCAGCTTGTGCGCGGCGAGCGCGTCCAGCGCCATGCCGCACGCTCTCGCGGAGTCTCGGCGAGCAGGCGTCGCATTCAGGCGCCTACTCATTGCGCAGCGCGTCCACCGGGTGTCATGCGCGAGGCGCGCCACGCGGGGAGAAAGCCGCGAGACGATCCCGGTGACGATCGCCACGCGAAAGCGCAGCAGCGCAACCTCGGAGAGCGAGAGCGCCACGTTCGGCAAAATAGCGTGCGCGACCACCTGCACAAGCGCCGCCGACGCGATCGCCCAGCGCGATCGCACGCCGCCGAGCAGGCAGATGCTCGCGGCCTCGATCAGGAACTGCAGCAGGATCGTCCGCCGCCGCGCGCCGATGGCTTTGCGGATGCCGATCTCGCGCGTGCGCTCGGCCACGGAGACGAACATGATGTTCATGATCCCGATGCCGCCGACGAAGAGCGACAGCCCGGTGATGAAAAAGCCGGCAGGTCGCGATGATCGCGGAGACTTTCTCGAACTGCTCGATCAAGCTGCTCCTGCTGGTTGATGGCGAAGTCGTCGGCCTCGCCCGGCGGCACGCGGCGGATCTTGCGCATGCAGCCCGCGCACCTCCTCGCGCGCGGCCGGCGACGCGCGCGGGATCGCCGACTTTCACCTGGATGGTGCAGCTCGGGTCCCAGCGGAAGCCGCGGAACATTTTGCCGATCGGGAATGATCACCTGGTTGTCGAGGCTCATCTGGCCGAAGCACGCTGCCGCGCTTCGCCAACATGCCGATGACCTCGAGCGATTCGTTCGCCGAGCGCGAATCCGCTGGCCGAGCGGCGACTCGCCGAGAAAGAGCTTCTCCGCGATCTCCGCGCCGACGACGCACAGGTCGCGGTTGCGCGTCGGCCTCGGCCTTCGTCATGAAGCGCCCGGCGGCGAGCGTGATGCCGCCGGTGACGAGGAATTGCTCGGTCGTGCCGATGATCGATGACCAGGCTCGAGCTGCGGTTCGCCGTAGCGCACCGACTCGACCTGGTGCATCACGGTCGGCGCGACGCCCCGCACCATGCCGAGCTCGCGTCTCCACCGCGCGCACTTGCGCGCAGCGTGATCTTCGGGCGCTTGCGCCATGGCTTCCCATTTGCGGTTCGGAGTCGATGAACCACTCGCGCTGATCGACGTAGAGCACATCGGTGCCGAGGAAGGAGATCGCGTCGTGAAAGGCGCGTTCGAGTTCTCGATCGCCGTGGCCATCAGCGTGACGGTGACGATGCCGATGACGATGCCGATCGTGGTGAGCACCGAGCGCAGCTTGTTCGCCGCGGATCGATTCCCCGCGAAATGCGCAGCCCTTCGGGATCTCGGCGAGCAGGTTCATGCAGTCGCGCGCTCCGCCGGTTCGTCGCTCGCCACCAGCCCGTCGCGGATGCGGATGATGCGCCGCGCGTGGCGCGCGACGTCCTCCTCGTGCGTGACGACGATGAGCGTGTGGCCTTTGGCGGAGAGCGTCTGAAAGAGCTCGAGGATTTCCGTCGCCCGTGCGCGTGTCGAGGTTGCCGGTCGGCTCGTCGGCGAGCAGGATGGAGGGCTTGTTGACCAGCGCGCGCGCGATGGCCACGCGCTGCCGCTGGCCGCCGGACATTTCATTGGGCCGGTGCGGCACGCGGTCCGCCGAGCCCGACATCGCGCAGCGCGGCGAGCGCCACCTCGCGCCGCTCGTCCAGCTCCATGCCGGCGTAGATCAGCGGCAGCTCGACGTTGCGCAGGGCGGTCGAGCGGGCCAGCAGATTGAAGGTCTGGAAGACGAAGCCGATCTCGCGATTGCGGATGTCGGCGAGTTCGTTGTCGTCCATCTCGCCGACGCTGTGCCCGTTGAGTTCATACTGCCGGAGGTCGGCGTATCGAGGCAGCCGAGCAGTTCATCAGCGTCGATTTGCCCGAGCCCGACGGCCCCATGATCGCGACATATTCGCCGCGCTCGATCGTCAGCGACACGCCGCGCAGCGCGTGCACCGTCTCGAGTGCCCATCGCGTAACTGCGGCAGATCGCATCCAGCCGGATCAGGCTCATGATCGGCAGCTCATTTCGCCCCTTTCGCCGCGTCGGTCGTCACCTTCTTCCCATCCTCCAGATCCTTGCTGATCGCCTTGTACCCGCCGGAGATGATCTGCTGCCCTTCGCTCAATCCGGAGACGATCTCGAAATAGTCGCTGTCGCTGATTCCCGTTTTCACCGGCATCATTTTCACGTGGTCGCCTTCGCAGCGCGAAGACCACCTCGATTGGCTTCACGGCCTGCGCCGCCTTCGAGCCCGCCCGCGGCGTCGCCGCCGGCGTTGCTGGTGCCGCCGGTGTGGCTGCCGCCGCCGCGCCTGCCGGCAGCCGCGTGGTCACGCTTTGGATCGGCACCGTCAGCACGCCCTTGCGCGAGCGCGTCTCGATTTCCGCCGTGACCGACATCCCCGGCCGAAACGCCTCCTTGTCGAGAATGCGAATCCGCACCTCGAACTTCGGCGCCTCCTGCATCTGGCTGCTCGCGGAGGCCATCGCCCCCTGGCTCGAAGCCTTTCGAGGCATTGGCGATCGCGGTCACCGTGCCCTTGAACTTCTGATCCTTGAACGCATCCACCTCGAGCCGCACGTTCTGCTCCGGCTTGATCAGCACGATGTCGATCTCGCCGATGTCCACGCGCGCCTCCATCGTCGTCGAGCTTGGCGATGGTCATGATCTCGGTGCCCATGTTGAAAGACGTGCCGAGTACCCGCTCGCCGAGCTGCGATTTCAGCTTCGTCACCGTCCCGTCGATCGGCGAGGTGATCGTCGTCTTCGACAAATCGTCGTCCGCCTTATCCAGCGCGAACCGCGCCTGGTCCGCTTGGTGAATCGAATTGCTCAGCCGCAGCTTTGCCACCTCGAACGTCGTCTTGAAATCGATGTACACGCTCGTCGGAAAGCAGCTTGTTCCGCAGCAGCTCCTCGTTTCGCTTGAAGTCCACCGCGGCCTTCTCCAGCTCCGCCTCGGCCTGGCTGCGGCTGCCCTGCGCGAACTTGTAATTCGCCTCCGCGGAGTTCTTGCTCGCCAGGTAATTGTCCGGCTTGATCTGCAGCAGCAGGTCGCCCTTCTTCACCGCCTGCCCCTCCTCGACCGGCAGCTCGATGATTTCGCCGGCGACCTCCGGGCTGATCATCACCTGCGTCACCGGCTGGATGCGCCCATTCGCCACCACCGTTTCGGTCAGATCGCGGCGGGTCACTTTCTCGACCTGGACCGCAATGACGTCGTCCGCTTTCCCCCAGTACCGATAGCCGAGCCCGCCGGCAACGAGGAGAAACGCAGCGGCCGCCACGATCCATCGTTGGCGTCGATTCGGTTTTTTATTGGCGGGAAGGGGCGGCGTCACAGGCGAAGCAATCTCTCAGACCTGCGGCGGAATCGCTAACAATCTTGCGGCTGCCGGCCGAGGCGGTCCGAAGCGTTCCCTGCCGAGCTTGCGTAGATTCACTTCCCCGGCAGCGCAAACGCCATCCATGCGTCCCCGCTCGGGCCGCCGAGCTTGCCGCCGCCGGTGACGGGGACGACGATGAATTGGCGGCCGTTCACTTCGTAGCTGGCGGGCGGGGCGGTGGCGTGCAGCGGAAGCTGATAGCTCCAGAGCTCGGCGCCCGTGTCGGCATCGAAGGCGCGGAGTTTTTTGTCGCGCGTGCCGCCGGCGATCACGAGGCCGGTTGCGGTGACCATGCAGCCGCCGAAGCTTTCCTGGCCGGTCTTCGGCACGCCCTTGGCGGCGAGCTCGGGGTATTCGCCGAAGGGCACCTGCCACGCGATGCGGCCGGTGTTGAGATCGAGGCAGGTGAGCGTGCCCCACGGCGGCTTGCAGCCGGGATAGCCTTCCGGATCGACGAGCCGGTTCCAGCCGCCGAAGGTCCACTTCGGCGTGGCGTTCGGATCGATGGGCGGGATGGGGCGGTCGCGGCAGAGGATGAAATCGAGCAGCGGCTTCAGTTGCTCCTCGGTGAGCTGCGGCATCGGCGGCATGGAGCCTTTGCCGTTTTTGAGCTGCGCCGCGGATTTCCTCTTCGGTGAGCCGCAGCCGCACGCCGCGCAGCGGAGGCGCGTGGCCGATGCCTTTGCGGTCGGCGCCGTGGCAGCGCGAAGCAGATCGTTTGATAGACCTTCTCGCCCTCGGTCGGCGGCTTGAGCGGCTCGGGGTCGATGTCGCGGAAACAGGTGACGAACCACGGGATTTCGTTCGAGGTGACGTAGAGCCGGCCGTTGCGCGGATCGGCCGCGGCGCCGGTCCATTCCGCGCCGCCGTGGATGTTGAAAAGCAGCGTGGGCTTCGCTTCCTCGATGCTCGGGTAAGTGCCGGAGTTTGCGCGCTGGAAAACGGGCAGCGCCGCGGCGCTGCGCCTCGGGGGACGGCGGGGAGATCGGCTTCGGTGAAACCCTGCCGCGCGAAGGGCTGCGGCAGCTCGGGCATGCGGCTGCATCGGCGCGGCAATGTCGCCGGGCAGCACGCGGCCGTGCACTTTCACGAGGCGGAAATCGAAGAGCGGCGCGCCGGTCATGCGATCGAGCAGCAGCGTGTTGCGCGAGCTTGGTGACCTGCGCGACGGCGTCCACTTTCACGCCGTCGCGCTCGACGGTGACGAGGTTCGGCGGCGCGGGAATATCCCAGTCCCACACGTCGTGGCGGATCTCCTGGAAGTGCCAGAGCCGCCGGCCGGTGAGCGCATCGAGCGCGATCACGCAGTTGGAAAAAAGATTGTCGCCGGTGTGGCCCATGCCGAGGTAGTTCGGCTTCGGCGAGCCGGTCGAGACGAAGGCGATGCCGCGCGATTCGTCCATCGCCATGCCGCCCCAGCAGTTCGCGCCTTGCTCGATCCGGCTCCACGTTTCGTGGCCGTACTCGCCGGGCGCGGGCTTGGTTTTGAAAGTCCAGAGCGTCTCACCTGTGCGGATGTCGTAGCCGAAGACATCGCCCGCATAGCCGGCGGCGACGAGCACGTGGCGATAAACTGCGCGCCACCGTGCTCGTCGCCGCCGGAATATTGGTGCGGCCTTTCTCGCCGAAGCTGGCGAGCGGCTGGCCTGTCTTCGGATCGAGCGCGTAAAGCCAGGTGCCCGCGCCGAAGATCACGCGCGCGGGATTCTGCGCATCGCCCGGCCAGTAGAGCAGCCCGCGCCGCGCCGGCTGATCTTCGAGCCGCTTGCCTTCCTTCGGCACCTTGAAGCGCCATCGCTCCTTGCCTGTCGCCGCGTCGAGCGCGACGATGTTCCAGCCCGCCGGTCGGCGCGAACATCACGCCGTCCACGATGATCGGGTTGCACTGCATGTTCGCGGTGCCGTCGCCGGAGTGGTAAGTCCAGGCGACTTCGAGCTGCGCCACGTTTTGCTTGGTGATCTGCGTGAGCGCGGAAAAACGGTTCGAGGTCGGCCCGCCGAGCGAACGCTCCCATTTGCGAAACTCCTCCAGCTTCGGCCAGCCGTTCGCCTTGGTGAGCTCCTCGGTTTTCGCCGCGGGAATGATGAAGGTGTCCGGCACGCTGGCAAGGTCCGCCGGCTTGGCCGCCGCGTGCACCACGAGATCGTCGAAATTCCACAGGCCGAGCGTCTGCGCGTCGCGCGGCAGCGGTGCAGCCGCCGGCGCGGAAATCTCGCGCACGCCTTCTGAGATGCCGCACATCGTCGATCGCGCCATCGCAGCCGATGCCGCCCTCGACGAGCCGGCCGAACGCCAGCCCGCCCGCCACCGGCTTGCCCGTTCAGCGGCTTGGCGCGGCGCATCCTTCACCAGCTTTCCGTCCACGTAAAGCCGCACGCGCTCTTCTCTTCGAGCACCGCGGCGAGCGCGTGCCATTGGCCGTCGCAGATGTTCACGTCGCTCACCACCACGCCGCCGCGCCCCGGCTGGAAGACGCTGAACAAGCCGCTGCCCGCATGACTGTACAGCTCCCAATGCTCCGCCGACTTTTTCACATCGCTCGCGACGAGAATATTGTAACTCTGCGCGCCGTTCAGCTTCGCGCGGCATTCCACGGTGAGCGGCAAAGCGCGGTACTCCGCCTTCCCTTCGACGACCATTCCACCCGCGAGCGCTTTGCCAAACGCCGGCGAGAGCGATGCTTCACCCCGTGATGCGCCCGGCTTTTCCGCAGGCGAGGCAGGCGCCGCTTTCTTCCAGGACCGCGGCGCCGGCTTCCCGCCTGCGGGCTTTCCGTCCAGCTTCGCGGCCAGCCAATCGAGGCCCTCCAGGTTGTCGCGCAGCCGCGCCTCCGCGTCCTCGCCGGTGTGATTGAGAATGCCGACCGGCCCGCGCCAGCCGCTCTCCCGGATCGTCTTCAGCAACTCTAGATCAAGCTCGCCCTGCCCGAGCGGAATGATCTTCCCGCCGCTTCGCGTCATCCCGTTGAGATTCAGCGCCAGCAGGTGCGGCTTCATCTTTGCCAGCAGCTCGGCAAAGCGGTCGAGGTGCTCGTGCCCGTGGTGCAGGTTGTAGACGATGCCGACGTTCTTCACGCCGTCGCGCGCGAGCCGCTCGATGATCGCGATCTGATTCTCCGGCTCGCCATACCAACCGCCGTGATTGTAAAGCGCGACCTTCAGCCCGAGCGGCGCCGCGGCCTCCGCAATCGTCCTGATCCGCGCCGCTTCCGCCTCCACCCGCGCCGCCTGCTCCTCCGGCGTCTTCGCCGGCTCGCCGCCGCCCGACACCCATAGCTGCGGCTTCACGCCATGCCGCTGGAAGAGCTCCAGCGTCTTCTTCGCCTCGTCGTTCAGCCTCGTGGGAAACCACCACGCCGTCAGCTCGATCCCATGCTTCTTGAGCGCTTCCAGCTCCGCATCCCAAGTCGGGACATGCTCCGCGCGATAATCGTAGGCGAACCGCTTGATCCCGAGCTTCTCCAGCATCGCCGCGCGCTCCTCCGGCCCGCGTTTCTTCGCATCGAAAGGCACGATGCACCACGCGACGAGATTCGCATGATCGTACAGATCCGCGGCGCGCACGAAAGCTGGCGCCAGGAGGAGAAGGCAGAGCAAGCGGAGGAACATGCCCGAGTTATAGTCAAAGCCGCCGCCTCCGCAAAGGGTTCGATAATCTTGCTATGCAGGAGGCGTTGTTTAGCATCCGTCGAAATGCCGATGCAACGAGCCCGTTCGCGGGTGCGGCAGTGATACTAGCTAACTAATTTCCCCACCCACCCATGCCCAAAACATCAGCTCCCTCTTTCCAGGAAGCGCGCGATAGCAAGATCGTCCGCGCGGCCATTCATCCCGCGATCGGGCTCGCGCGCGTCGGCAATAGCGCCACCGAGTTTTTCCTCGCGCCCCAAGTGACAGACCCGTCCCCGCGCCCTCCCGGCTCCTACCGCGACGCCACCGGCGCTCTTAAGCGCGAGGCCGCCGAGTTTCGCATCTATGGCTACAACCAAGCCGGCGAGGTGGTGGGCGAGCTGACTTCGGAATTGGCGGAGATCGCCTGGAGCGTGCACGTGGCGAATCGCAAGGCGTCCTGGTACCAGTGGCAGATGGCGATGGACATTCCCGAGGCCGCGAACGTCCAGCTTCCGCTGCGCAATCCCACGGTGACCGCGCGCGACAGCCTGGTGATCGACGCCGGCCAGCAAACCATCTCCGGTCCGGACGCGCCCGCGGTGCTCTGCCAGGGCTTCTTCACCGGCGTCCCGGTAAAAATCGGCGAGCTGCAAACGGACGAAAAAGGGCGCCTGCTTTTCCTGGCCGGCCACGGGGTGGCCGCGACCCCCACCGGCGCGCCGATCTATATCCCGAGCGATGGGAATAGCTTCATCAATGCCGATGGCTGGTACGATGACACGTGCGATGGCCCGGTGGACGCGACGGTCACCATCGAGGGGCAAAGCATTCCGGTGGAGCCGGCGTGGGTCGTGACCGCCCCGCCGAACTATGCGCCGCAACTGAAAGCGGTGCGCACGATGTACGATCTGCTGTACGATCTGTACGTACAGGCGGGGTGGCTTCCCGCGCCGGGCCAGCCATCGTTCACCGCGGAGATTCTTCCCATCCTCCAGCGCCTGAGCGGGCTGCAGTGGGTAAATCAAGGCTTTGCGGTGCAATTCGGCTACGGCGGACCGTACGATTTCGAAGACGAATCCTTTGTGCAAAAGCTCTCCACGCTCGCCGCGCCGGGCGCTTTCGATCCGCACCAGGAGCTGCGCCAGCAGATTTTCAATAGCTTCCGCCCGCCGGCTCCGGCGGATGGAAACCAGCTTCCCTGGCCGTGGCTCTATGGAGATGCCATGGACGTGCCGGCCGGCAACAGCCCGCGGCAAAATGCCAGCGTCAGCGCGACCCAATACTGGATGCTGCAGCGCTGGGTGGCCGGAGATTTCCTCGCCGATTGGGGCCAGGAATGCGCCCGGCCCAAGACCAGCCTGGACCAGGTGGAGGTAAAGGATCAGCCGGCCATGCTGGACCGCGCCGCGCTCGAATTCTGCCTGGCCGATGCCTTCCATCCCGGCTGCGAGCTCACCTGGCCGATGCGCCACCTCACGCTTTACAGAAAGCCCTTCCGGGTGCGCCAGCGCGCCGAAGGAGCGCCCGATCCGGACTACGGCAACCCGGTGGGCCAGGCCGCCATGCTCGCCCTAAATGGCCCGCTGCACGAGCAGGGCCCCGGCGATCTCTCCCGCTGGATGGGCCTCCCATGGCACGCCGACACCGCTTGGTGCCGCGGCGGCTACGACACGAAGTACGACCCGTTCGCCCCCACTTTCTGGCCCGCCCATGTGCCCAATCACGTGCTCAGCGCCACCGAATACGCCATCGTCGTGGACAAAAACAAGCCGCCGGAGCAGCGCGTCGCCGCCTTCGCCAACCGCACCGACTGGAACAAGCCTCTGCACGGCAACACCGCGGCCCAGATGTTGGACATGGTGCGCATCTTTGGCTCCATGGGCCTAGTCGAAGTGCAGCCCGGCGTGCCGAAGGATCCCACCTACCCAGCCACGATGATGGTCGCCTCCTATGGCCCCGACGTCGCTCCCACGGATGCGACCTCCGGCGCGCCGGTGGCGCTGCCCACGCCCGCTCTGCTCGCGGCCGGCGCGGCTCCCGCTGCCCAAATCGCCGCAGCCCCGCGTCCCAGCGCCGCGCACTTCGCCACGCCCGAGGAGGGCTTGGCCGCCCCGCGCCCGGTCCGGCATCCCCGCTGAAGACCAATGCTTCCTCACGCTGCTCCTGTGGCGGCGGGTGATTCATTCGTCGTGCCATCGCTTCCAACAATAGAATCCAGCGCGGCCAGCGCTTCACGGCTCAGGTCCGCCGTGTTTATCGCCGGTCCACCGATTGTCCGCGCCGCCAGGGCACTGATGATAAGCGCGGGCTCTGGCCGCTGCTCCAGGTAGCCGAGCAATAGCCGTAGCAACTGGTACCGGAGCACAAAAGCGCGCAACGCACGCGGCGTGAGTTTTTGTCCCTGCGGAATCTCTTTAATCGTCGCCAGCAGCAGCTCCCTCTCTCCTTTGCTAAAGGTGATGGGCTCGACCGGTTTACTTTCTCCGACCTGCTCCGGTGCAGCAACCGCGGGAGGAGGCAGCGGTTCGCCGGGAGCCGTCGCGCCCACCTGCGTAACCGCCGTCGAATCTTCGGGCGGTTTTCCGTCCGTCGGCGAGGCTGGAGCGACCGTCTCTCCCCCTCCCGGCACGGCAGCCCCTTTGCTATCGTCTGTTGCGACCTCGCTCTCCTGCTGCGCTTCGTACTCCTTCTTCACGATTCTTTCCGCCAAATCGTTCGTTTGCTCCGGATTCAGCGCGGGAAGCGTGAGGCCCGCGACAAAGAACTTCTCTTCCTGGTTGCGGAAAAAATCATCCGGTGAGGGGAACTCTTCCAGAATGCCGGCTTTCTCAGCCTTCTGGAGAATTGCGCGTCGCAGAATTGCCCGGTCGATCAGCATCGCCACTTGCATGCGCCGGCTCATCTCTTCGTCATCGAGGAATAGCCGCAGACTCTCGATGACCGCCAGCATCTGCTCGGGTTCGCATCGGTCCAGGTCGTCCACCACCAGGAGCACGCGGTCGTGCTGCTGCGGGGCTGCGGTGATGGCAAACACCAGGATGGGAGTTGCAACGGCGAGGACAAGGAGAAGGCCATCGAGAAAAATCACCTCGCCCGGCAGGCCCAAGACTTTTCCCTTCTCAGGCGGCTTCGTCGCCGCCGGAACCAGCTCCGTTGGTGGTAGCGGAGCCGTGGTCCCGCTCCACCGCAGCTTAACGTCTTTCGCCTGCAAGTTCAGATCGAATCGCAAGGGTTGTTCCGACGGGACATCGCTGCTTCCCGCTGGATCGAGGACAGTTGCATAGCCAGACAGCGGAGTCCCGTCCGGCACTCGTTGCGCAAAAGGATCAAGCGCTTCGAGCTTGTGGTTAGCCTTCTTGGCATGAGCTGTTTCCCCGGCTGCCACTTCGTGATGAACTTTCCAGGCGACACCGGCCAAAGTGAGCCAAATGAGCAGGATCACCCCTAAGCGCGCGCCCCACGCCCGAGACCAAGGCGAGAAGTCGCAGGCCCTATTTCCGTCTTCCTCGTCGATTGCTTTCGCCACTGGGCTTCGGAGCGGCCCGCCTTGTGCCGCCTCGCCGGCCAAACTTGCGTCTCTGCGGATCCACACTCGCAAGAGCGTCTTGAGGTCCGAGCCCATCACCGCCTGCAGGCCCAGCTTCGATGCGTGGTCCGGCATGCTGAAGTAATGCGCGAATTGCTGACCCAGCTTGATCGCGTTCCAAACGAACGACCCCAGGATCAAAATCCCCGCCAGCCCGAGCCCTGCAAACAACCACTCCGCAAAGTTCAGTTGAAATCGCGAGACCGCCAGCAACCCGAGCCCAACGAGCAGCGACAGCCAGCCGTTCTTCAGCAACCCAGCCCGAAACCCCACGCGCAGCTTCTGCCAAAAGCCTCCCGCTTGCGCCTTGGCGGCGATGGTTTGATAGAGATGAACCCAGACTTCCGGCCGGGTCGGGTACTTCCACGCGCTGAAATTGACTGCCACATAGTCTTTCGCCGGCTTCTCCCCCCGTTCGCCGGCCAGGTACTGCTTCACTCGCTCGATCAGGGTCGTCTTGCCGCGGCCCCACGGCCCATAAAGCGCAAAGACAAAGTCGTCCTCCTCCGCCGCGGAAATAAAGGTCTTCGCGATCGCCTGCGCATAGGCGTCGATGTCCAGGCAAAGCTCGATTTCCTGCGACCTGCGCGTCGCGCCAAACTTCGACCCGAGCTCAATGGGTGGCGGATCCTCGGGAGCCGGCGCTGGCTCCTCCCCAAGAATTTGCTGCAGGATCGGTTCCCACGCCTCGCGCTTCTCCCCCGGCGAGACGGCTGTGCTCGTCTGGATAAGCGTCCGGAAATCGTGGACCAACTGCGAGCGAGTGAGCCGCACCGCCTCCAGATTCAGGCCTGGCGGAGGAATGCTCGGCTGATCCGAATATAGGAAAGCGGCCAGCAGATGGCGGGTGGCTATCAGGTGATCGCCCGAAATGTCGTCGGACAGCTTCTCGGCTCGTTTAATCGCCGCCTGCAGTTTCTCCGGCATGAGCTGCACGTTCCCGCTCGTGCCGGGATCTCCGGAGATCGGACGCAAAACGCCGGTTTCCAAGCGTTCGCGGAGTTCTTGCGCACTTAGCTGTGAACGCTGCGCAAGCATCCTTGCGAGGCCGCCACTCGGGAAATCCTGGAGACTGCGATCCCGCTCGCCTGCCGCCTCGTGCAGAAGCGCCAGGAAGATCGTGTCGGCCGAGAGTACGAAGATTTCAGGGGCGCTGGGGGACGAGCGCGAGCGTTCCGCGGCAGCCTTCTGCGAAGCGATCGCGCGTATTAGCGCCAGGCTCTTACGCGTGTTTTCGCCCCAATTTCTGCGCAGAAGCTGCTCCCACTGTTCGCGCAGGTAATCTGGCTCGGGCGGCGGCGATGAGGGCGTGCTTGGAGCTGAGTCGCTGGGCTCCGGTGTTTCCTCGGAAGGCGTATCTGCGTCCGACCAGGGTTGTGTCTTCGCACCCTTCGATCCCTTGGAACCTTTCACCCGCTCCGCTCGTCTGAACGATTCAGGCACGTGCACCTCGGCTGGTTGAGTGCTTCACGCGAGCTTTCATGGTGCGGCGACGGGCTCGCTTCGATGTACCCGGGCCTCCTCGCGCCGTCCAGCAACTTGCGCTCGCCTCACCCGCAAGGCGATACACGCGAGTTGCGTTCATCACTTTTCATTTCGCACTTTTCATTTTTCACTTTGCACTGGAGCGCTTGCCATCGGGCAGAGGTCATCCGCCACGAGTGCGTCGTAGACTACCAATGCCAGGCGACCGCACTTCCCATTTCCCCTCCCCTCCCCTTTCCTGCTACCTCCCGCCCATGCTCAACTGGATCTGGCTTTCCTTCGTCCTCCTCGCCGTGCTCGTCGGCGGCCTCACGGGCCGGCTGCCGGAAATGACGAAGGGCGCCTTCGAGACCGCGGAGGTGGCCGTGATGAAGATCGCGCTGCCGCTCATCGGCATCTGGGCGATCTGGCTGGGCGTGATGCGCCTCGCCGAGCAGAGCGGGCTCGTGCAATTGCTCGCCCGCGGCTTGCGCCCGCTCATGCGCCGGCTCTTTCCCGATGTGCCCTCGGAGCATCCGGCCATCGGCGCCATGGTGCTCAACATGGCCGCCAACATGCTCGGCCTCGGCAATGCCGCCACGCCGCTCGGCCTCCGCGCGATGGCGCAACTGGAGCGGCTCAATCCGCGCCCCGGCGTCGCCACGAACGCGATGTGCACCTTCCTCGCGCTCAATACGGCCTCCATCCAACTCATCCCCACCACCGCCATCGGCATCCTCGCGGTCGCCGGCGCAAAGAACCCCACGGCCATCGTCCCCACCGCCTTTCTCGCGACGGTCATCGCGGCGACGTCGGGCGTGCTGGCGGCGAAGTTCCTGGAAAAGCTGCCGATCTTTCGTCTGCCGCCCGCTGCCGCGCCGGCCCCGATCGCCGGCGATATCGCGCCCACCGAGCCCGAAGTGGAGATTCCCACGCCGCCGCCCGTCTCCACCCGCGGCCGCATCGCCCTCGCGCTCTACACGCTCCTGTTGGGCTTGATGTTCGTCCTCCTCGCCTTCCCGGAGACGGCCGCCATGCTGCCGTGGAAATACGCGACGCCTCCGGAGGAAATGGCTGCGCACACCCCTGGCCTGCGAGTGCTCTATGCCGTCTCCATTCTGGCCGTGCCGTTCCTCCTCTCGTTCTTCCCGCTCTACGCCGCCTGCCGCGGCGTAAAGGTCTACGAGCAATTCGTCGAGGGCGCCAAGGAAGCCTTCGGCACCGCCCAGCGCGTGATCCCCTTCCTCGTCGCCATGCTCGTGGCGATCAGCCTGCTCCGCAACGCCGGCGTCATCGGCGTCTTCATCGATTTTCTGAAAGCCGCCCTGGTCGTGCTGCATTTCCCCGCTGACTTGGTGCCGGTGATTCCCAAACTGGCGCCCCTCATCCTCATGCGCCCGCTCAGCGGCAGCGCCAGCCAGGGCATCTTCGTCGATCTCGTGAACGACCCCACCATCGGCGGGCCGGATTCGATCGTCGCCCGCATGGCCGCGACCATCTACGGCAGCACCGAGACGACCTTTTACGTGCTCGCCGTTTATTTCGGCGCCGTCGCCATTCGCCAAACCCGCCACGCCGTCGCCGTCGGCCTGGTCGCCGATTCCGTGGCCGTGGTCGCCGCGATTGCCATTTGCTACCTGATGTTCGGCGTCGCGTGACGCAAACTGCCCGCGCTTGCCACACCCCTTCCCCGCTGCGACAACACCTTCCCCGCCATGAAACTCTCGCCTTTCCTCGCCCTCCTGCTCGTCCCCGCTGCCGCTTGGGCGCAATCGACCCCGCCGCCCCCGCTCACCGGCGAATGGAGCAAAGCGCAGCTCACCCCTCACTTCTGGGCCGAGGGCGCCTGCGCGGCCGATGTGAACAAGGACGGCAAGACCGACATCCTCTCGGGCCCGTATTGGTACGCCGGACCAGACTACCAAAAGCGCCACGACATCTATCCGCCCGCCCCGGACGCCGCCGGCTACAAGGCGAAAAAGCCCGATGGCACCGAAGAGATGCTCCCCGGTTTTCCCGGCTTCCTCAGCGGCATCAATAAGTACTCGGACAATTTCATCTCCTACGCGCACGACATCAACGGCGACGGCTGGAGCGACTACCTCGTGATCGGCTTCCCTGGCAAGGAAACGCTCTGGTACGAAAACCCGCAGGGCAAAGACCAGCCCTGGAAAAAGCACGTCGCGCACGACGTCACCGACAACGAATCGCCCATGTTCGTCGACCTCACCGGCGACGGCCAGCCCGAGCTGCTCTGCATGAGCGCCGGCTTCCTCGGCTACGCGGAGTTCGACAAAAAGAACCCCGCGCAGAAATGGAAATGGCAGGCCGTTTCCACCAAAGGCCCCTACCAGCGGTTCACCCACGGCATCGGCTACGGCGACATCAATGGCGATGGCCGCACCGATCTGCTCGAATCCCGCGGCTGGTGGGAGCAGCCGGCCAAAATCACCGGCGAGCCCTGGCCTTTTCACTCCGCGCTCTTCGGCAATGGCGGCGCCCAAATGTACGCCTACGATGTGAATGGCGACGGCCTCAATGACGTGATCACCAGCCTCGCCGCGCACCAATACGGCGTCGCGTGGTTCGAGCAAACCAAGGAAGACGGCGCCGAGGGCTGGACGCGCCACCTCATCACCGGCACCCCGCAAGACCCCGGCCAAACCAAGATCGTCTTCTCCCAGCCCCACGCCATCGACCTCGCCGATATGAACGGCGACGGCCTTCAGGACATCGTCACCGGCAAGCGCTGCTGGGCGCACGGTCCCTCCGGCGACCCCGAATCCGGCGCCCCCTTCGTCCTCTACTGGTTCGAGCTCAAGCGCGACGGCAAAACCGCCTCCTACGTCCCGCACCTCGTCGATAACGATTCCGGCGTCGGCACGCAAGTGATGGCCGTGGATGTCAACGGCGACGCCAAGCAGGACATCGTCGTGGGGAACAAAAAAGGCGTCTTCGTTCACACGCTAAAGTAGAGAGTCGTCATCCTTCCCGAGGGTGATGAATCCTAGCGCCAGCGATCGTAAGCGCTGGTAGGGAGAGGCTCCGACGAGCCCAGATCGTGGAGCGGAAAGACGGGAGGGCGGCGCGGAGCCTTACCGTCCACCACCGGCCCCGGCCGCCCCACCACCTGCCCCACGCCCTGAACAGCGCGCGGATGAGAGCGCGCGCGTCTGCAACCCCATTTTGCATTTTGCACTTCTCACTTTTCACTTTGCACTTCCCGACCTGACGTAAAGTGCCAAGTCGGCGCCCGCTCCCGCGCTCCCCATCCCTTGCACCCCCGCGTTTCACAGCTAATATCCACACCCTCCTCCCGATCTTCCTCCCGTGGCGCAATCCTTCCCCCAGCTTCTAGCCGCCTTGGCGGTCCTCGTTACTTCTCCGGCCTTCGCCGCCGTCACCACTGCCGTCCCCGAGAAAATCGAGTTCAATCGCGACGTCCGTCCGATCCTCTCGAACAACTGTTTCAAATGTCACGGCTTCGACGCCAAAGAGCGCAAAGCCGATCGCCGCCTCGATACGCGCGAAGGCGCCTATGCCGATTTGGAAGGCATCCGCGCGATCGTCCCCGGCAAGCTCGAGGAGAGCGACACATGGCATCGTATCATCTCCACCGATGCGGATGAACAGATGCCCCCGCCGAAGAGCGGCAAAAAGCTCACCGAGCGCGACAAGGAAATCCTGAAACGCTGGATCGAACAAGGCGCGCAGTACCAGGGCCACTGGGCCTACGAGTCCCCCGTGAAACCCGCGGTGCCGGCGGGCCAAAACCCGATCGACGCGCTCGTGCAGCGCCGCCTGAAAGAGGTCGCCTTGCAGCCTTCACCGGAAGCCGATCCCCGCACGCTCCTGCGCCGCCTCTCCTTCGATCTGCTCGGCCTCCCGCCCACTTCCGACGACACCAGCATCTTCCTCCAGGACACCGCGCCCGACGCCTACGCGCGCCTCGTCGAGCGCCTGCTCGCGAACCCCCATTACGGCGAGCGCATGGCCATCCCGTGGCTGGATGTGGTGCGCTTCGCCGACACCATCGGCTACCATTCGGACACGCCGCGCAACGTCTGGCCCTACCGCGATTACGTCATCCGCGCCTTCAACCAAAACATGCCGTTCGACCGCTTCACGGTGGAGCAAATCGCCGGCGATCTGCTCCCGAATGCCACGCGCGAGCAGCAAGTCGCCTCAGCCTTCAATCGCCTGCTCCTCTCCACCGAGGAGGGCGGCGCGCAGGCCAAGGATTACGAGCAGCGCATGCTCACCGATCGCGTCCGCGCCGTCGGCACCGTCTGGCTCGGCGCCACTATCGGCTGCGCGCAATGCCACGATCACAAGTTCGATCCGATCACCGCGCGCGACTTCTATTCGATGGGCGCCTTCTTCGCCGATCTGAAGGAGCCGATCATCGGCAAGCGCGAGCCCGGCATCACCCTCGCCACGCCCGAGCAGGAAAAAGCGCAGAAAGCCTTGCAGGCAAAAGTGGCCGCCACGCAGCAGGAATTCGAGCGCGAGCTGCCCGGCCTGCGCCCCGAATCCATCGCCTGGGTGAGCACCCTCGATCGCGCCGCCGTCGCCAAGCTTCCGAAAGAATTCCGCGAAACCCCCACCCTGCCCGCCGTCTTCCTCACGCCCGCCCAGCGCGCCGAGACCCTCAAGCAATACCGCATGTACGCGCCGCGCCTGGCCAAAGAGCGCGCGGCCTACCAGGCCGCCACCGCCGAGCTCGCCCGCCTCGAAAACGCGATCCCGAAATGCATCGTCTCCGTCCACACCGATGAAGTGCGCACCGTCCGTTTCCTCCCGCGCGGCAATTGGCAGGACGAGACCGGCGAAATCATGCGCCCAGCGCTGCCCGCCTTCCTCCTGAAAAAGCCCGCACCGCCCGAGCAAAAGCTCACGCGCATGGACCTCGCGAAATGGCTCGTCGCGCGTGAAAACCCGCTCACCGCCCGCGTGTTCGTGAACCGCCTCTGGAAACAATTCTTCGGCATGGGCCTCTCCAAAGTGCTCGACGATCTCGGCAACCAGGGCGAGCCGCCGGTCAATCCCGCCCTGCTCGATTGGCTCGCCTGCGAGTTCATGGACTCCGGCTGGAACGTAAAACATCTCGTCCGCCTCATCGTCACCTCGCAGACCTACAAGCAGGTCTCCACCGCCTCCAAAGAGCTCATGGCCCGCGACCCCTACAATCGCGAGCTCGCCCGCCAGGGCCGCTGGCGCATCGACGCCGAAATCGTGCGCGACAACGCCCTCGCCATCTCCGGCCTCCTCGTCAGCAAAATCGGCGGCCCGAGCGTGAACCCGTACCAGCCCGAAGGCTATTGGGAGAACCTGAACTTCCCCGTCCGCACCTACCCAAACTCCGTCGGCCCCGATCAATACCGTCGCGGCCTCTACACCTGGTGGCAGCGCTCCTACGTCCACCCGAGCATGCTCGCCTTCGATGCCCCCACGCGCGAAGAGTGCGCCGCCGACCGCGTCCGCTCCAACATCCCGCAGCAAGCCCTCGCCCTCCTCAACGACCCGAGCTACGTCGAAGCCGCCCGCGTCTTCGCCGCCACCATCCTCCGTCAGTCCGCCGAAAAAACGCCCACCGCCCGCCTCGAATGGGCCTACCAACGCGCCCTCCAGCGCTCACCGCGCTCCGACGAATCCGAAACCCTCCTCGGCCTCCTCACCAAACAGCTCGCCGAATACAAAAAAGACACCGCCTCCGCCGGCGCCCTCATCAAAATCGGCGGCGCCCCCCTCGCCACCGATCTCGACCCCTCCGAACTCGCCGCCTGGACCAACCTCGCCCGCGCCATCCTCAACCTCCACGAAACCGTCACGCGGTCATAGATACCCAAGCGCCCAGCGCCTTCCCCGCCTATTCCCGTGCGCCGTAACGATGCAGATGGAATCGCGAGAACACGGTCTTGGGTAGGGTGGTGCGTCTCGCCCGCCGTTTCGGGCATCCTGCCCGAAACATCGATCTACAGAAGGTCTCTGCTCCGCACTGCGCAGAAAACCGCTGCCATGGTGCCCGGCTCCTTGTCATTCACCTTTGATCCCCGCCTGTTCTAAATTCGACGGGTTCGGCAGGATGCCGAACCCGGCGGGCGGGACGCCCACCCTACCCACGATCCGCGCCTCCGGACTTTCGCTCCCTCCGGTCACTTTGCCTCCGGCCAAAGCACCTTCCCAAGCTGCCCGATCGTTCCCGCGATATTCCCCGCGAAATCCTTCGCAAACGTCGAAGCCTCCAGCAGCCCCTGCGCCGACACATCATACCACGGCCGCTTCGGCTTCTCCGCCGTCACCGCTTCCACCATCAGCTTCAAGTTATCCGCCGCCTCCTCCTGTTTATCAGCCGGCAGTTTCTGAATCATCTCACCCGCCTCCGCCTGCAGCGTCTGCAGCAGTTGCTTCCGCTCGTCGTTCGCCTGCCGGCCGATGATATTCACGCACTCCTGCATCTTCGCCGCGACGGGTCCGTGAAAAGTCCCACCGGTGATCCTTTGGTTAATCTGGTCGCGCATAACTTGGTTTAGTTTCGGGTTGTCTCCGTAGAAATTGTTCACGATCCCCGCCGCCTCATCCTGCTTCTTCCGCGCGCCGCGCACCCCGTTCAGCACCTCGCTCACGTTCACCGTGATCACCTCATCCGGTGCCGCGCCGTCAGCCGTATACTCGGCCATCCCATTCCATTCCAGCTTCCGCATCAGCCGATAGCTCAGCAGCGGCGCATCCGCCCTTCCCGGCACCGGGATCAGCTCCTCCACCGGCAGATCGTTGATCGCCCCATGGATCCCCTCAAACGTCAGCCGCACCGCATCCAGCGCATCGCGGCAGGCGATCGGCTCGCCGGCCACGCTGATCTCCACCTGCTTCGCCTCCGCATCGCCGATCACCAGCGCGCGGCACCCGGTGAAGTCCAGCACGCACCCGTGCCGCCACGGCCCCGGCGCCCGGCTCAGCCGCCGGTGCATCCGCGCGATGAACGTCGGCACCAGCGCCGCCGGCAGCACCGGGTACTTGTAGAGGAAACGCAGCGTCCCCTCCGTGGGCCACTCCACCTTCGGCTGATGCTCCGGCAAAAGCTGCGGCACCAGCATCCGGTGCGGCTGATAGTCCGGCGTATCGAAGAGCAGATCGAACCGCCGCATCACCTGCTCGATGATCCGGTGCCGCCCCGGCGGACACTGCGCCGCCCGCAGGATGCGGTCGATATCGTGCTCCAGCACCATCCCGCCCGCCTCGCGCACTGCCCGGTCGTCGATCACCGCATACACCGCCCGCGTCACGCACTCCGGGTTCAGGATCGCCGTCTCGCGCAGCTCCGGCGGATCGTCGGGCCGGCTGGGAAAATAGCGCACCGTCCCCAGCTTGTCCCACAGGTCCAGCAGCAGATCCTGCATCGACGCCTGGTCCTCCCCCTTCGCGAGGCAGAGCGCCCGGTAATCGTCCAGCGTCAGCGTATCCTGCTCCATCCCCTCCAGCGCCTCCTTGATGTCCAGGAAGACATTGCTCATCGAGCGCCGCACCTCCGGCAGCGACAGCCCCTCCGCCACCAGCGTCCGCTTCAGCACGTCGATATTCGTTCCCTCCCAGCAACTCGTCCGGATGAACCCCTTCAGCGCCGGCGCATACTTGCGCAGCAACGCCTGCTCGTCCGGCCCGCCCTCGTGCTCGTCGCACTTGTTCACCGCCACCCAGATCGGCGCCCCCGCCCCGAAGCTCGTGGCCATCTGCAGCCAATACTCCAGGTTGTTCTGCCGCTCATTCGAGCGCGCGCTCGCCACGATCAGATAAACTGCCCGCTGCGTGAGGAAAAAAGCGTGCGTCGAATGGTAAACCTCCTGCCCGCCGAAATCCCACAAGTTAAGCCGCAGCGTCTCCGCGCCTTCCTCGCCTTCCGCCGCCAGCGCCCCCTCGCGCACCGGCACCTGCCAAGCCTTCTGCAAAATGCCATGCGTCTTCGCCAAAGGCTGCTTCAGCTTCCCCTCCGTCAGCGCGAGGATCAGCGAAGACTTCCCCACCTCCCCCTCGCCGAGCACCAGCACCTTCGCCTCGTTCAAAGGCCGCGCACCCCGCTGCGCGGCACGGTCCCGCTGGGAAAAGTAGTAGTCTAAGATGTTGGCGGGGGTGCTAACGCGATCAACGATCTCGGGTGGCAAACCGAGATCGGGATTGTCATGAAGAAACAAAACTCGAAGTGCCTTCAATTGCCGGATAGCCGTAGGCAATACACGGAGGCCGTTTCCGGCTAGATCAAGATGCCTCAGCGCACTGAGCTTCCCGATCGACGAGGGCAGCTCTCGCACTGAGCATTCATCGAGATTCAGCACCTCGAGATAACGGAACTCGCCCACGGCTGGGGGAAGCTCACAAACTCCAGCGATAGACAGATGTAATTCACGTAGGTTCTTCAACTCGCTGAGCCAGCTTGGAACCTCCGCCAACTTGTTGAAGTTTAGATCAAGTACTTCAACTCCCGTACACGCGCGGAGGGATGGCGGAAGCTTCGTGAGACCGAGATCAGCTAGGTTCAAGTGGGTCGCTCGTGTTCGCCGCGCCTCCCCGATTCTGCGCTCCGCCTCCTCCGTTCCGGAGGACTCTGGATCCGCTTTGCCGGTTTCCTTCTGAGGCTGCTTGGGCATGTTTGGAGCGGTAACACGGACGCGCCCCTGCGGTGGAGCACTTTCGCGCGCGAGAAGCCTTCGCCAAGTCACCATCCCTCGGCCGCGGCCATTGCGCCCTTTCAGGGCTGTGCACATGTGTGTGCGGTGTACCCAGCCCGTTGGGCTGGGCTATCGCCTTTTGCGCCTTTGGCGCACCGGATTCGCCCGCCGGCGTTTGGAAACGGCTCGGTCGCGGCCTGCGCCAGAGGCGCCCAAGGTGATAGCCCAGGGCAACGCCCTGGGTATCCTTCACGAAAGAGCCTCAGCCCTGAAGGGGCGAAACGATCGGCGATGTCCGGGAGATCGAAATGCCGACGCGGCACGCTCGGCTTCCGCGACTACCCCTTTCGCGAGAAGGAGATACGCCCTCACCGCTCGCTATCGCGGCACTGCACTCGCCGCGCCCTTCGCATCGCCGCAGCCCCCATGCCTCCCTGCGAATCCTCGAAAATAGATTTACAAAAAAGTGCTCAATCGAGATTGGGAAAGTCCTCGCCCTCTGATAGCATCGGCTCCAATCGTGGAACCGTCGTCACCCCTCTCGAGCTCATCCGGCAACGCCGTCATGCCCGCCCCTTCGGCGCGAAGCGCCAGCCATCCACCTTGTCATCCTGAGCGCAGCCGAAAGATCTCCGATATCCCGGTGTGGGCGGAGGCGGCGGGCGGTGCGGAAACACCTCACACCCTGCCGAATCGTAACCTCCTCCCCTCCAACGTATCGCTCCCCTCTGGGTCCCTTGGCGTCGCCCTGCGCCGCTCCTCTGCGTGCGTCCTCTCGAATTGTGCAACATTCCCGCCGTTCGTCCGCCCAACCCGCAAACTCGTTTCATATGTCCGAAAACCCCAGCGAGCCCCGTCGCCCTCGCGCCGTAACCGTTTCCATTATTTCCAAAACCCACCAATTCACGGGTTTCCGCCGACGCTCTGTCGCGAAACAAGACGCGAAAACCGCCCTTTTCGTCTCATCCGTCTCGAATCGCAAGACTGAGAGTCCCCCGAAAACATCCCCGCCACCAGCATCCGCCGCGGCTCTCGTAACGCTCAAAATGAGACTTTTTTGTTCCAACATGTGCAACATTTCCCCGCCACCCTTTCCCACCAGCCTGAACCGCCCCGCCAATCCCGCCACCCCCGGCCAGCCGGAGATCGACGCCACCGCCATCGGCAACGGCCGGGTGCTCGTGCAAGTGGGCCTCGCCCGCCGCGCCAACTCCTTCAACTACTACAAGAAAATCATCGGCACTGACCCCGGCCCCATCAAAGTCCTCAACACCGACAACGACCAGCACGTCCTCGAATCCCTCCCCGCCGGCCAAACCGTGGAAATCACCGTCACCGGCGTCAACGACGCCGACGAAGGCCAGCCCAGCGAGCCGGTGAGCGTGGTGGTGACGTGAGGCGTGCGCGGGATTATGACGTAGCCTATGAAAGCGCGCTGCACCGCGACAGGGAAATGTTCTAAGCGAGAGCGGTGGAGCTAGCGAAGGACGTTTATGGAAGAATTCCTGTACGACCCGGAAGAGGCACTCGCCGAGGCGGAGACACGCATCGCGGAGTGCAAGGCGAAGAAGGCACAGAGGCTGGAATTGGCCGGACTTGGCATCCCGCATTTGCCCGAGTCCATACGGGAACTTACGTGGCTTACCAGTCTGATGCTCCAAGATAATCGCATAGCACGCCTGCCGTCTTGGGTCCGGGATTTCACAGAACTCGAATATTTACAGGCGGATCAAAACCCGCTGGTGTGTGTTCCGCCAGAACTCGGAACGCTCAAGAATCTCACATGGCTTACGATCGACGGCGACAAATCAATCGGCGCGCGAACCGAGCTAGGCGCATTGACTAGGTTGGAGGGTCTGTCGGTGGGCGCTTCGGGTTTACGTTCTGTTCCTGTCTGGATTGAAAGACTAATTGGGCTCAGAACGCTCTGGTTAGATAACAATCGACTAACTTCTCTTCCCAAGTGGCTTGGCGAACTCCCGAATCTTTCGCACCTTGATATATCCGGAAATCCCGGCCTCGGCCTACCCGAGGAGGTCGTTCGCCCAGCAGACGCCAAGAAAATTCTCAATTACTACTTTCGCATCGCAAAGCCCGAGGCGGCGCAGCCCCTGAATGAATTCAAGCTCGTCCTCGTCGGGCGCGGTGGCGTGGGAAAGTCGACACTCGTCCACAAGTTGGTCACGGATGACTACAAGGAATTTCCCGAGACGACGGGCATCAAGATCACGCAATGGCCGGTGACGATCGACGGCGACGAGATGCGCGCGCACGTGTGGGACTTCGGCGGGCAGGAGATCATGCACGGCACTCACCGTTTCTTCATGACGGAGCGGGCGCTTTACCTCGTGCTCATCTCGCGCCGCGAAAACACCGAGGATCACGACGCCGAATACTGGCTTTCGCTGGTGCGCTCCTTTGCCGGCGAGGGGCCGGTGATCGTGCTCCTGCACAAATGCGACATCCGCTCCTTCGAACTGAATCGCACCCTGCTCCGCGAAAAGTACGGGAAGGAGATCGCTTTCCTCGAAACCGACAGCTACACCGGCACCGGCATCGCCGCGCTCCGTGACGAAATTTGCAAACAAGCCGGCGCGCTGCCCGGCCTGAAAGCGCTCTGGCCAAAAGCCTGGCGGCGTGTGAAGGAGGAGCTGCCGGAGGCGAAGAAGAACTGGATGACCTTCGACGACTTCTGCGCCTTCTGCCGCGCGCGCGGCGTGGCGGAATACAAGGACCAGGAGGCGCTCGCGGAAAGCCTGCACGATCTCGGCCTGATGCTGGCCTATCGCAAAGAGGAGGCCCTGCGCGGCTTCGGCGTGCTGAACCCGCAGTGGGTCACCAACGGCATCTACACCGTGCTCAACGCGCCGCTGCTGAAGGAGGCCGCCGGGCGCTTCACCGTGGATGATCTCGCGAAGGTGCTCCCGGCCACCGATTACCCGGGCGAGCTGCACCCGTACCTGCTGGCGCTCATGCGCAAGTTCAAGCTCTGCCACCCCGTCGACGACAAAGGGGTGAAGCACCTCATCCCAGAGCTCCTTACCAAAGAAGAGCGAGCCCAACCTCGACGAAGAATTCCCACCCAAGGAATGTCTCGGCTTCGTCTACCGTTACGATGCCATCCTCCCCGAGGGCCTGCTCCCGCGTTTCATCGTGGAAACCTACGTCCACCGCGAGCCAAAGGATGCCTGGCGTACTGGCGTAGTCCTCGAGCGGGAAGGTTGCCGGGCCCTCGTCCGCGGCGACGTGCAGGGCCGGCGCATCGGCATCCGCGTCACCGGGCCCGGCGCTGGCCGCCGCGTCCTCCTCGGCATCGTCCGCGAGCACTTCGAACGCATCCACGCCAGCTTCGAAAAGCTCCCCGTCACCGAGTTGGTCCCAGTGCCCGGCCACCCCGCGGCTGAAATTGGATACGGCGAGCTGCGCGCTTACGAAGACGCCAACGACGACGAATACAAGGTGGTGATCGAGGGGCAGGTTGTGAAACACAGCGTCAAGGAGCTGCTAGAAGGAATCGACGTGCCGCAGCGGATCCGTATGGACGTCTTAAGGTTATTCACTTCGCCGGTGCGCGTCTTCGTATCCTACTCCCACAAGGATGTGGTCTTCCTCGACAATCTTCGCGGTCATCTTACACCCTACGAGCGCGCCAACGAACTCGAAGTCTGGGCCGATCCGCTCCTCGACCCCGGCTGTGAATGGAAGGACGAAATCTTCACGCACCTCGACCGCGCCCAAATCATGATCCTGCTAGTGAGCAGCGACGCGCTCGCCTCGAAGTTCTGCATCGAGAAGGAGCTGGCCCGCGCCTTTGAGCTGGGCATCGAAGTTGTGCCCGTGGTGATCCGCCCCTGCCGCTACGATAAGGACCTGAAGCTCGGCTCCATCCAAGCCATCCTCCCCGGTGGCAAACCCGTGGGCGAAGCGAAGAACGATGCGGCGTGGGTGGTGGTGACCAGGAAGCTCGATCTCGTGATCGAGCGCGTGCGGAAGCGGTAGCCGCGGGTGCGCGAACCGCCCCTCGTCAAGTCTCCTGAGCACAGCCGAAGGAGAACGACTCCCTCTCACCCTACCGCGGCATCGCACTCGCCGCCCCTATCGCATCGTCCCTGAAACCGCGCCGCCGGACGAAAATTTTGAAAATAGATTTACAAAAAGTGCTCAATCGAGATTGGGAAAGTCCTCGCCCTCTGATACCATCGGCCCCAATCGTGGAACCGCCTTCGCCGCACTCCCAGCCGCTCCTGCGCCGCCGTCTTGCGCGAAGCGCCACCCATCCACCTTGTCATCCTGAGCGAAGCCGAAGGACCTCCAACATCCTTCCGGACCGCCGCGCGTGTGCCACTGCGGCGGCTCGGCTTCACGAGTTTCCCGGGCGCGCCATCCCCGCCCCGCCACCATGAGCGCCCGCCCCTTCCGCAAAAAAGGCCGCCCTGCCATCGAGCTCCTCGAGCAGGCCGTCGCGCTGCTGCGCCGCACGCCGCTCAGCGTGCTGCTGCTCTACTACGTGGGCGCGGCGCCGTTTTGGCTCGGGCTGCTTTATTTCTTCGCCGATACGAGCGAGAGCGCGTTCGCGGGCGAGCGGCTCTCGGCGGCGGCGCTCGGGCTCGCGCTGCTTTTCATTCACATGAAATGCTGGCACGCGGTCTTCGCGAGCCGGCTGCGGGAGTTGCTGCTCGGCGCGGGCGAGCCGTGGAGCTGGCGCCGCGTCTGGCGGCTCGTGGCCACCCAAGCGGCCTGGCAGCCTTCGAGCCTGATCGTCCGCCCGCTGGCCTACGCCGCGACGCTGCCCGCGGTCTGGGTTTGCGCTTTCTACCAAAGCCTCACCGTGCTCGGCGATGGCCGTGACGACGACCCGAAATCGCCCGTGCGCCGCGCGCTCGACCAGGCGGGGCTCTGGCCGGTGCAGGCGCATTGGCTCTGCTCGTGGCTGCTGGTTTTCGGCTTTTTCGCGTGGCTGAACGTGGCGATCTTTCTCGCCAGCATGCCGTCGCTTTTGAAAACGCTTTTCGGGCTGGAAACCATGGCCTCACGGAGCGCGAGCGTTTGGCTGCTCAACTCCACTTTCCCCACGGTGACCATCGCGCTGACCTTCCTCTGCGTGGACCCGATCTGGAAAGCGGTCTTCGTGCTGCGCTGTTTCTATGGCGACTCCGTGCAGTCCGGCGCCGATCTGCGGGTGCAACTGAGGAGCCCGTCATGAAGCCATCGATGCTGATCTTCTCCTTTTGCGAAGGTCTCGAGCGGCGTCACGGGAGGGCGAGCGTCCTCGCGAGCCGGGCAGGATGGTGGCCGCGGCGGCGGGATGGCCACGCGCCCGGGACGAGCTGGTTCCCTTCGCTCATTCCACTCACGAGGCTCGCGAGGACGCTCGCCCTCCCGTGGCGTTTACTCGTTTTCGCGATCTTGCTCTGCGGAGCGCCATCCTGGGTTCGCGCGAGTTCCCCGGCCCCTGTCGAGCATCGCATCGAAGCCAGGGAGCTCGATCAGTCCATCACCCGCGTCCTCGAGCAGCGCGAATACGCCTGGCGCCTCCCGCGCAAGGAAGCCGCCGCCAAGGAGAAAAGCTGGATCGCGGCGTGGTTCGAATCGGTGATGAATGGCCTGGAGTGGGTGTGGAAAGGCTTCATGAAGGCGTGGAAGGCTTTCCTGGAATGGATCTTCGGCGACAAATGGTCGAAGCCGAAGTCGAGCAGCATCCCGGCGCTGCCGCACTTCGATTGGGTCGTCTATGTGCTCGGCGGCCTCGCGGCGGCGCTGCTCGGCTGGGCGGCCTGGCGGCGCTTCCGGTCGCCCCGCGCGCCGGTGGTCACGGCGGAGGCCATCGCCGCTACGCCGGACCTGCACTCGGAGGAAGTCTCGGCCGATCAATTGCCCGAGGACCGCTGGCTGCAACTAGCCCGCGAGCTTCTCGAAAAAGGCGATCTGCGGCTGGCCTTGCGCGCTTCGTACCTGGCCGGGCTGGCACATCTCGGCCATCGCGAGCTGCTCCTCATTGCGCGCCACAAGTCGAACCTCGACTACCGGCGCGAGCTCGCCCGGCGCGCCTCGCAGCGCCGGGAAATGCTCGGCGCCTTCGAGGCAAACGTCGCCGCCTTCGAGCGCGTCTGGTACGGCCGGAGCGAGGCCACGCGCGAAGTGGTGGACCTCTTCGCGGGGAACCTGGAGCTGATTCGCAGCCGATGAAAAACACGCTGCTCATCGCCCTCGCCGCCGTCGCGCTGGCGATCGCTTTCGTCTACGGCGTCGCGCAGCTCTTCGGTCTGCGGATGTCCGGCGGCGACGTCTATCCGCCTTACTCGTCGCTGCGCGCCGATCCGCTGGGGGCCAAAGCTTACAGCGAGGCGCTCGATGCGCTGCCCGGCGTGCAAATGCGCCGCAGCTATCGCGAGCCGCTCCCGCGCGACACCACGCCGGAGACGCTCTTTTTCGCCGGCGTGGGCCGCGGCGATTTCCGCTCCCGGGGCCGTCTGCCGCAGCGCATCGCCGCGGGCTCCCGCGCCGTCTTCACCTTCGTGGCGGAGGGAACCCTCGACCTGCAGCGCCGCGAAAAGAAGCCCATCACCCCCGTTCCCGCAAAAAAGAAGCCCGCGAAAAAGGACAAGAAAGATCAGCCGAAAGAGGAGGAGGAGGACGATGCGCCCGCGCCGCCGGAAGGCATCTCCCTCGGCGAATTGTGGGGCGTGAAGTTCCGCGCGTGGCATGGCGAAAAGCGGGAGGCCTTCCTAAAAACCGCGGTGCTCGATTCCGCCGAGCTCGGCTTGGAGCCGGAATTGCCGTGGCACAGCGCGCTCTATTTCGAGGAGCTCTCCACGCCTTGGCGGGTGATCTATTCGTGCGAGGCCAAGCCCGTCATGATCGCGCGCGCCTGGGGCGATGGCACCGTCGTGCTCGCCTCCGATTCCTATTTCCTCAGCAACGAAGCGCTCTACAGCCGCGAGCGCAGCCCGCGCCTCCTCGCCTGGCTGGCCGGCTCCAGCGGCCGCGTGGTTTTCGACGAAGAACACCACGGCATCTCGGAAAAACCCGGCGTCGCTTCGCTCGTTCGAAAATATCGCCTGGAGGGCGTCGTCGCCGGCCTCGCCGTGCTCGCGCTGCTCTTCGTCTGGCAGCAAGCGCAGCCCTTCACGCCCGCTCCGCGCGCCAGCGAGGGCTCGGCCGAAGTCGTCTCCGGCCGCAGCTCCGCGGAGGGCCTGAACACCCTGCTGCGCCGGGCGATCCCCCGCGGCGATCTCCTCGAAACTTGCCTCGCCGAATGGAAAAAAGACGGCAGCATCCCGCCGCCGGAGCGCGAGCGCATGGCCGCGGCGTGGGCGGAGTTGGCCGCCGCCCCAAAGACCGGAGTGGTCGAGGGCTACCGCAAATTGGCCGCGGCCCTGCGAAAGGGTGCCGGGAAAAAGTAATCCACGAAATGCTCGCCGTGACCAATCCCGCCCCTTCCCACTTCCGCGCCTGGATGCAGCTTCTGCGTCCGCCGAATCTCTTCACCGTTCCCGGCGATCCGCTCATCGGCTACCTGATGGCCAACGCCGGGATCGTCGACTGGACGCTCGTTCCCGCGATGCTCGCGAGTCTTTTCCTGTATTCCGCGGGCCTCGTGATGAACGACCTCGCCGACCAGGCGGAGGACCAGCGCGACCGCCCTTCGCGTCCCTTGCCGAGCGGAGCGGTACCCGCCCGAGGCGCGTGGATGCTGACCGCCGTCCTCGCCGCAGCCGGGCTGCTCTCGGCCTGGGCCATCGGCAGCCGCGCCGCCCTCCTCTGCGCGGTCTCGCTCCTCGCCGCCATCGCGCTCTATAATTTCCTCACCAAGCGCTGGACCGTCGTGGGTGCGCTGAATATGGGTCTCTGCCGCACCCTGAGCATCCTGCTTGGCGCGTACACCGGTCCGCTGGCTATCGTCCAAATGGGCATTCTGCTCGCGATCATTCTGGGCCTCTACATCGCCGCCGTCACCAACCTCGCACGGCACGAGACGCGCCCGGCCGTTCCCGTGCTGGCGAGAATCCTCCCGGCGCTCGTGCTTATTCTCGGATGCTCGGGCGGCATTCCCTACGCCTCCGGCGCGCCCGCCAAGCAGCCCGCTATCGCCCTCTTCATCCTCTCGATGGCCATGGCGCTCTGGCTCGCCATCAAGATGTTTCGCCGTCCCACTCCGCCCCTGCCCCCGATGATCGGCGCGCACATCCGCCTGCTCCTCCCCGTGCAAGCCGCCTGGTGCTGGACCGCCGATCCCTGGGGCGTCGGCTTCATCGCCGCGCTCGTCCTGCTCGCGCTGTGGCCAGTCTCGAAGTGGGTTAGCCGCTTTTTTTACGCGAGCTGAAGTCTTGCCCCCCCACCCCGCGTTCGCGTCTCCTAACCGCGCATGCCTTCCTCTCGCAAACTGCTCGTCGTCGATATCGCCGCCCTTGGCTGGAACGCGGTGTCAGCACCTGCCGGAGTTTCAGCCGGCGCAAACGGTTTTTCCGGCGGTCACCTGCACGGTGCAGGCCAGCTTTCGCACCGCGTCGCGACGCAGGCGTGCACGGCATGGTGGGCAACGGCCTCTTTTTTCGCGACTTGCGCAAAGTGCTCTTCTGGGAGCAATCGGCGCGCGCTCGTGCAGGGCGCGCGCATCTGGGAAAAGTTCCGCGCCCGCGGCGGAAAAGTGGGGCTGATGTTCTGGCAGCAGAGCATGGGCGAAGCGGTCGATCTCGTCGTCACGCCGGCGCCGATCCACAAGCACAGCGGCGGCATGATCCAGGACTGCTACACGCAGCCCGCGGCGCTGCAGAGCTCGGCTCAACGAAGCCATCGGCCGCCCGTTCAACCTCATGAACTACTGGGGCCCGCTCGCGAACCACAAATCGAGCGATTGGATCGTCGATGCCACGGCAGCGGTGATGGGCATGCCGGAGTTCGCGCCCGATCTGCTGCTCACCTACATCCCGCATCTCGACTACGACCTGCAGCGAGACGGCCCCGCCAGCGAGCCGGCGAGAAAGGCGCTCGATCTCCTGCTCGGCTACCTCACGCGGCTGAAGCGCGGCCTGCGCCGATTGCGGCTACGACTGGCTCTTCTTCGGCGATTACGCCATCGAGCCGGTGAAGCGCGGCGCCGTCTTCCCAAATCGCCGCGCTGCGCGAAGCCGGGCTCTTCGCACGTGCGCGACATTCGCGGCATGGCCTACACCGATTTCTTCACCAGCCGGGCCTTTGCGGTGGTCGATCACCAGACCGCGCACGTCTACTGCCGCGACGCCGAATCCGTCGCCGCCGCGCGCGCCGCGCTGGAAGGCCTGCCGGGCGTCGCCGAAGTGCTCGACCGCGACGCAGCAGGCCGCGCGCGGCTTCGGCACACCGCGAACGGCGGCGACCTCGTCCTCGTCGCGGAAGACGGCGCGTGGTTCGCCTACCCGTGGTTCGAGAAAAAGGAAGCGCCGGATTACGCCGGCCACGTCGATATTCACAACAAGCCCGGCTACGACCCGTGCGAGCTCTTCTTCGGCTGGCCGCCCGGCAGCGTCAGCTTCGATACCGCCAAAATCCACGGCTCCCACGGCAATGTCGGCCCCGGCTACGAGATCGCGTGGTCCTCGTCGCTGGAATTTGCGCAAAAGCCCGGCACCGTGCTGGAGCTAGCGGAGCAAGTGCGGAACTGGGTGGACGCGCGGGCAGTGGGGTAAACAATTGCGAAGCGCTTGGGCGGCGATCCCGCCATGGTCGCTTCCTCGGTTTGACTTTCTGCACGACCTGGCTGCGCCAATGTGTCAACCTTCTGCCATGCACGCATTCGAACCGCTGCCGTCATCGAGGATGCGTCGCACCTGACGCTGCGTCAGCCGGTGCCAGGCATCGCGGCGCGGGAATGCAGGGTGATTGTGTTCTTTGAGGGCGAAAACGCCGCCGTACCGGGATGGCCGGCCGGTTTCTTCGACGATATTCAAATCCACGATCCCGCCTTCGTGCGGCCGCCGCAGGGCGAACTACCGCCGGTCTTCGCCCTGGATAAGTGACGAAGTCTTGCTGGACACGAACGTGTGCATCGCCCTGATGCGGGGACTTTCCGGCGAGGTGCCAGAAACGGCGGGCGGATTCCCCAACCTGCCCTAAATCGTCTGGCTCAAAAAGCCGCCATCCACGCGCAAGTCGATCCCCGTCACGAAACTCGAAGCGCGCGGGCTCGCCAGAAAGATGCATGCGCCGATCAGCTCGTGCGATTCGCCGAAGCGGTTCATCGGCGTGTGGGTCCAGATGGAATTGGTCCGCGCGGTGGGCGAGCCGTCGTCGTTGAAAAGCAGCTTGCGATTTTGCTCCGCCGGAAAAAATCCCGGCGTCAGCGAATTCACGCGCACCCCTTTCCCCGCCCATTCGCGCGCCAGGAACTGCGTGAGATTCAGCACCGCCGCCTTGGCCGACGAATAAGCCACCACGCGCGAGAGCGGCAGGTGCGCCGAGACGCTCGCGATATTGATGATGCTCCCCTTCCCCGCCGCGCACATCGCCGGGCCAAACTCCTGGCACGGCAGCAGTGCGCCGCCCACGAGGTTCAGATCGAAAGCATTCCGCCAATCCTCCGCCGCGATCGTTTCGAACGCGCGCTCGGCCGTCACCGTCACGCGCGGATCGTTGCCGCCCGCCGCGTTCACCAGCACGGTCGCCGCGCCCAGTTCGCTCTCGATTGCCGTGCGCGCCGCCGCCAGCGCCGCGCGATCGCTTGCGTCGGCCGCGAAGAAGCCCGCCTGGCCGCCGGCGTCGCGAATGGCCGCCACGCGCGCCTGCCCGCGCTCGGCATTCCGGCCCACGACCGCCACTTTCGCGCCCGCTTGCGCCAGCCCATCGGCCAGCGCGCCGCCGAGCACGCCCGTCGCCCCGATGACGACAGCCACTTCTGAGGAGAGATCGAAAAGGTTCTGCATGGCAGCCGAGTGTGCACACCGCGCGCGGCGTCGTCCACCCCTTGCATCAACGCCGGCGGACCCCGCGATTCCTCAAAACTCCAGCGGCTTCGGCGGGTCGATCTTGATCGCCGATTCGATGATCGGCGTCTGCTCCATCGGCCGCACCGCCTCGGCGCGGCGGACTTCCACCTCCGGTTCGGCGTTGGCGGCGGGCTCCGGCACTTTGCCGGAGCTGTCGAGCGGCGCGGTCTTGCCCTCGAGATTGCGCATCGCGGTCACATTGCTCACCGCCTGAATCGAATTGTACGGATCATTCCCGACGACCGTGGGCGCCTTCATCGCGATGGGGATATTCTGCGTCGCGGTGGTCGCGAGCGCGGCGCGCGGCCACTGGCTTTCCCCGCGCGGGCCTTCTTTTACGAAAGTGCGCGGGGTATCGCCGTGCAGGTCGCAGGCGTCCTTCGGCGCTTGGGCTTCGGTGCAGATTTCCGCGTAGGTCGTGCGGCGCTGCACTTTCTCGCCGGTCTCCTTGTTTTCCACGGTATCGAAGCACTTGTCCGTGGCGAGCAGGCCGGACGCGGTGCAAACCTCCACCTTGATGATTCCTTTCGGCGGCAGGATCTCCTGCGGCTTGTAGCGCGCGAACGTCTCCTTCATCACGTTCGCCCACATCGGCAGCGCGATCTCATTCGAGAAGGCGCCGCGGTAGATCGTCGTGCGCGGCTTGTCGAAGCCAGCCCAGACGCCGCAGGTCACTGCGCTGGAGTACCCGACGAACCAGACATCCGTGAAATTGTACGCGGTGCCGGTCTTGCCGCCGAGCGAGGAACGTTTCAGGCCGAGGTCGGTGAAGGTGCGGTCGGCGGTCCCGCGCTCGAGCACGTCCGCGAGGCACGAGTGCACCTCGTACGCGGTGGTGGAGCGGATCACTTTTTGCCGCTCGGGTTTTTCCTCGAAAATCACGCGCCCATTCTTCTCCTCGATCCGCTCGATGATGAACGGCTTGAGCGGGCGGGCGCCGCCGCCGGGAAACATCGTATTCGCGAGCGCCATCTCCATGAGCGTCATCTCGCTGGAGCCGAGGAACGCAGCCGGAAATTGGCGCACGTCGCTATTGATGCCGGCCGTCTTGGTGAGCGAGGCGAGGCGGTCGAGCGAATCGGTCATGTTCTTGCCGATCATCATCCCGAGCCGGACCGTCGCGGCGTTTTTCGATTTCACGAGCGCGGTGCGGGCGGAGATCACCCCCTCGTATTTGTTGTCGACGCGCTCCGGCCCCCACTCGCCGAGGATGCCGGTGGTGCCGCCGATCATCACCTGGCGGTTGTCGATCACCGCATCCTGCACCGTGGTGCCGGGGTAGAGACCGTTTTCAAACGCGGCCGCGTAGACGAGCGGCTTGAACGCGGTCCCGACCGGCCGCTTGGCGCTGAGCGCCCGATTGTACGGGCTGTGCGTGAAATCGCGCCCGCCGACAATCGCCAGGATGCCGCCGGTCGCATTCTCCAGCACCACCCCGGACCCCTGCAGGTACTCCGGGTCGGGCGCCGGGCCGGCGGCTTCGCCTTCGGTGTTTAGCTTGCGCCGGTAGGCGCGGATCACCTGATCGAACTGCGCGAAGGTCGGATGCTCGTAGCCCTGCTTCCGCTCGACCTGGGAAAGCTGCTCGCGCAGCGTCGCCTCGAGCTTTTTCTGCATCTCGCCATCGATCGTGGTGTAAATGCGGTAGCCTTCGCTCACGGCGTTTTCGTCGCCCACCTGACGCTTCACCTGCTGCGCCACCATTTCCGCCGCGTACGAATCCTGGTGAGTCGGCTTCCGGTTTTTCACCACCAAGTCCTGCGCGCGGGTCTCGTCGTACTCCTCCTTGGTGATCAGCTTCAGCTCGAACAGCCGCTGGAGCACGTAGTTGCGGTTGTCGATGCAGGCCTGCCGGTTCCGCCAGGGCGAGAGATTGTTCGGGCTCTTAAGCAGCCCGGTGAGCGTCGCGGCCTCGGAGAGATTCAGCTCGATCGCTTTCTTGCCAAAATACCCCCGCGCGGCGGCCTCGGCGCCGTAAAAACCCGAGCCGAAAAAGACCCGGTTCAAATAGAGGCTCGAGGATCTCCTGTTTGCTGATCTTTTTCTCGATCTCCCGGGCGACCGCGATCTCCAGGATTTTGCGGCCGTAAGAGCGGTCGTTGCTCGGGAGCTCATCGGGAAACGTATTGCGCGCAAGCTGCTGGGTGAGCGTGCTCGCCCCCTGCCTGGTGCGCCCCGCCTGGTAATTGCGGATCATCGCCCGCGCGATGCCGAAGTAGTCCACCCCATCGTGCTGGTAAAACCGCGCGTCTTCCGCCGCGATGACCGCCTTCAGGATGTGCGGCGAAAGCTGGTCGAGCGACACCTCGTCGCGGTTCTGGATGAAGATGCGCCCCAGGATTTGCTTGTTGCGATCGTAGATGATGCTGGCCGACTCCATGTCGGTGAGCTTCGAGTAATCGAACGTCGCGGCGATGGCGTCCCAGCGGCTCAGCTCGCGCTGGACGACGAAGGCGCCCGCGAGCGCCGCGATGAAAGCCATCGCGAGCAGCACCAGGAACCAGGTGCGGCGATAGAAGGGTTTGTGGGGTGGTATGATCTCCCAACTCATGGAGTAGGCGGACGGGCGGCGGTCTTCCTCCCACAAGACCACTGATCGGGCAACGCGTAAAGGCCGGGGGTGGCGGAACACAGGCGTCCTCGCCTGTGGGTGAGAGCGGATCGGCAGGCATCCTGCCTGCCGCCCCAACCCCGCCTCACCGATCCAGCACCATGTAATCCAGCTTCTTGATCTTCGGCTCCCCGTAGCGCTCGATCCCGCTGGCGTGCGCGCCGATGCCGATCTGCCCTTCCTTCACCTTGGTGTCCTCGGTCTCCTGGAGCACTTCGCCATTGATCTTCACCGTGATCCGCGGTCCCACGGCCCGCAGCTCGATCTCCACGTCCTGCCCGCGCTGGGCGGTTCCCGGCAGGCTCTGATCGATGAGCACCATGTCGCCCTTCGACTCCGAATCGAACCGCCGCACGGCGAGGCCCCGCTCATTGAGATGCAGATGGTACTGCCCCTTCGCCGAGTGTCGCACGGCGAGGCGCAGGGGCGAATTGCGCGGGGTGTTTTCCATGGTCACGCGGATCGCGCAATTCTGGGCCGGCTTCGCCAGGAGATTCGTCCAGCCGGTCACCGTGGCGCCATCCTCGACGATTTTGATGCCGGGGCTCTTGGCGATGAACTCCGAATTATCGAGCACGGTGATCCACTTCTCCGGCGTATCGCTCGCCGCGGGCGCGGAATTCCCCAGCGGCAGGTATTGCAGCGCGCCGAGCAGCACCGGGCTGGCCACATCGAGCGATACGCCCATCATGCCGGAGGCGAAGGTGCTGTCCTCGTGCTCGCCCACGGTCGCCCCGTTCACTTTGGCGGTGAACTTGTTGCCGACCGCGCGCAGCTCGAGCTCGTACGGTTTGCCCGGCTTGAGCGGCGTCGGGATCGGAAACTCCTTCAACGTCACTTCCTCGCCGCTGCCCAGAATCTGCGCCAGGCGCGCGGCAGTCTCGGAGCCCATCGTAAGACTGTACCGCGAGCCGGTATCCTGAATCCGCGCCGTGATCGCCACGCCCGCCTCCGAAGGCTGGTACTGGCCGATGAAGCGGATCGCGCCATCAGTCTGCTCCGCGCTGTCGCGCACCGTGGCGGCCGAGCGCGGCGCGAGCCGGAGCTGTCCGCCCGTCGCGGTGGCCCCATTTTGCAGCGCCAGCTTGTCCGGATCCTTCGCCAGCTCCTGCCACGGTTCGCTCGAAGTTGAAAGCTGCGCCTCGGGCGCCTTCTCCACGCGCTTGGCGTTGCCGACCGCTTTCGGCTTTTCTTTGCACCCGGTGAAAACGAAGAGGGCAAGCAGGACGCCCGCGCGGGCGACAGTGGGCAGGGAGGGGAACTGGGGTCGCATGCCCTAGGCTTAAATGTGTAGAGGCGGCTCTGTCCAGTTCCGCTCCTGCGGAACTGGACGTGCCGCCTCTGATCCTGGCGTGGAAAAGTGGCGGGCGGTGCGGAGCGCGCGCGGTCCTTTCCCGGATCCCGCCTAAGTTTGCCCCGCGCCGGGAATCTGATACCTTGCCCTCCGCTTCGCCGATTGCCTATCGTCACCGCCCGAGAAAATTTTACCCATGAGCACTGTTACGAAAACTCCCGCCGCTACCGCCAAGAAGGACACGCGCATCGTCGATGGCCTGAACCTCGTTCTCGCCGATTCGTACGCGCTGATGGCGCTCACGCACCTCGCCCACTGGAATGTGGAAGGGCCCGATTTTTTCCCGCTCCACAAGGCGTTCCAGGAGCAATACGAGGAGCTTTTCGAGGCGGTCGATGAAATCGCCGAGCGCGTCCGCGCGCTGGAGGCGTTCGCCATCGGTGGCCTGCAGACACTGGGCAGCGTGGCGCAGATGGAAGAATTCAAGGCCCCCATGCCCCAGAAAGATTACGTGGCCGCGCTGATCGTCGCCCACGAAAAGGTAATCGACGACGCCGTCCGCACCCGCGACCAGGCCGGCGCTGCCCAGGACCTGCAAACGCAGGACTTGCTGATCAAACGCGTCCAATCGCACGAAAAAACGGTGTGGATGTTGAAGAGCGTCCTCAAGTAGCGCCCCTCGGACGTGATCACCACCCACTGCTCCTCAGCGGTTTTAGCGGAATGCGCCCCGGCGGAATGCCGCTGGCGTTGCGCCCTGGAAGTGATCGACGAGCTCCTCTCCCCGCGCGGCGGCGTGCGGGGCGATGAGATGGATCACCTGCTGGAGCTCCGCTGGCATCTGCACAAGGCCGAGAACGCCGAGAGCGTGCTGCGGCACTTCTGCGATTTGCGCCTCCGCATGGAGCATCGCCACTACCTCGCCTTCTTCCGCATCCGCCGCTGGCTGGAAAACCACCTCGTGGCCGTGGTCCGCACCGCCCCGGAAGCGCCGGCGCTGGTCATCCCCGTCGCGCTGAATTTCTACTGCGTGGAAGCGATCCGCCGCGCGACCCTTTGCCGCGCCGGCCGCGAAAGCGCCCTGCATTCTCCGCGCCTCCAGTTTGCGTTTCGTGGAAAGCCGGTAGCCGTGGCGCGGGAACAAAGTCTCTCCGCCACCGCGCCGTAGATTCGCGATTCGACAAAACGGGCGCGGCCGACGCTAAATGCTGGCGCCATGCCCCGCCTCAGCAAATCGCCGATTCACCTCGCCCCCGATGGCGAGACCCTCGCCCCCACGAAGAAAACCGTAATCGAACGGAAGGCGCCGCGGATGAAGGCGGTGCGCGCGATAGGGCTCGCCAGCAAAGCGCCGAAATCGGACGCCCAAGGTGCAAAGAAACCGGCTCGGGTTGCGCGGAAGAAGTAGCCGGGGCGAACGTTGGGAGCAACTCGCCGCTGTGGTGCAGGCTTCCAGCCTGCCCGGCCCGCCCACAGCCAGGATGGCTGCACCACATTCCCCCTCCCCTACCCCGTGGCCATCCGCCGCCCACCCCGATGCGGCGGCTTTTGCCTTCGCACCGATGGCTGCGGCAAAGGCCGCGCGGCGGGAGCTTCCTCGGGATCCGCCGCCGCCGCAGGCGCGCTCTCGTCGAGCGGCAACTCCACTTCCACCGCCGCGGTTGTTTCCTCCGGCTGGCCGATGTGCAATTCGCCATCGAGGATGCCCCCTTTTTCCACCACCACCGAGCGCGCGTGGACCACCCCCTTGAGAACACCGTGCTTGTTCACCGTCACTTTACCGTCGCAGAAGATTTCGCCGGAAAGGTGCCCATTCACCTCGAGGCTGCGCGCCTTCAGCGGCTTCATGCACTCGATCTCCGAGCGCTTTTCGATCACCAGCCTTTCCGCATCCACCTGCCCGACGAAACGCCCCTCCAGCTTGATCTCCAAAGTGCCCGTGCAGACCATCTGCCCGCGCATTTTGCCCTCGATCCGGCCCATGCCGCAGAGGATGCGCGTGGTCACGTCGCCCTTTGGCAAAATGGTCACCTTCCCCTGCGTCTGCACCGTCCGCCCAAACGGCCCGCTGATCCGGAAATCGCGCAGGTCGATGTACGAGCCGCACTTGCGGCACGAGGTCGATTCGGCCGCCGACGGGATCGTCTGCGCGGTGCCGCAGCTAAAACAGCGGATGTCGCGCGTGGTCTCGCGCGCGATGAATTTGCTGAGCCGTTCGAAAACTGATGGCGCCCGGAGGCTGGAAACCTCCTTCGCCAGCAGCTTTTCGATCGAGAAGTACTGGTTGCACTTCCGGCAAATCGTCGACTTCGCGATAGCCGGCTCGAGCTGACTGTAGCCGCAATGCGGACAGTCCGCGCTGATCTTGTCTGGCTGCTGCTTGCGGGTATTGGACAAGGGCTGGGGGCGGGCTTAGCGACCGCCCGCCGCTTGCTTCTGGGGATTCGGCAGCACCTCGGGCTGCTTCATCGCAATGCGATTCGGCGTCACCTCGGATTTGCCGACAAAAGTGGCGCCTTCCTCGATGACCAGGCGCGCGGCCTTCAGGTCGCCGTGGAGCACCGCGCGGGCCTTCAGCTCGCAACGCTCGTCCACGGTGATATTGCCGTGCACTTTGCCATGCACCGAGACGGACTTCGTCTTGATCTCGCCGCGGATTTCGGCGTTCTCGCCCACGGTCAGGTTGCCGGGGGAAGCGATTTCGCCCTCCACTTTGCCGTCGATGGTGAGGTCGGCCTGAAATTTGATGGAACCTTTGATCTCCACATCGGAGGAGAGCAGGTTGCGGGCGCCGGGGTTCGTGCTGTCGGGCATAAGGTGATGATGGGTTTGGGTTTGCGAGTTGGGATGGGCGACAACCGCGTTCGGAGAAACTCCTGGCGAGCCCTCACGGAGTTGCTGCGTTGGGTGGAGAAGTATCGCCACCGCCCGCCGCGGTGTCAATGGCCCGTCAAGGAGTCGAGTCACCCTCGCCCCGAGTTCCCGCGATCAATTCGCGCGCCTCTTCCTGGCACCAGTAGAACGCCAGCCCCAAGCCGGCCCCGAAACCGATCCCGTAGCAGACACCCCACAGCAGCATCGCCGCAAGCTGATGATGCACGATCAGCTTCGCTTCCACCCAGCCGCCCACGAAGTAGCCGAGCGTGTTCAGCAGAAAGAGCGCGGCCATCGTCTTCAGCGCGGCCCGCGGCGCATCGAACGCCCAAGCCAGCAACGCCCCCATCGCCACCGTTCCGCCGAGCAGTCCTGCGATGCTCCCTTTGTCGCCGCCCAGCCAAAGCCAGCAGATAATCCAGACCGCTGCGTAAACCGTAAAAGCGATTCCGAAGATTTTGTAGAAACGCGACAGCGAACCGGGCCCAATGATCAGCCGGTGCAGGCAAAGCCCGCTCAGGACGATGAACACCGCCGCACAAGTCGCGTACAGCCCCGCCTCCCCCACGCGCGGATAAAACCAGCCGCCAAAGAAGGCCCAAGGCGCAAACCCGGCCACGCTCACCACCGTAAAGCCGAAGATGCCCAGAAAAACCGATTTGCCGAGGGTCGGAGGCCGCGCCGGAGGATTGTCCGCGCGGGCGCGTGTAGCGATGCTTTGGGGGTCGAGTTGAAAGAGTGCCATGAAACGGATTCGGGTGGACTGCGTGCTGCAGCGAAAGATTTGGACCGCCCTTCGCTTTTCCACCTTTGACACTCCTCCCTCCGTTACTCCAACGTCTTCCTCCCGCGAAATGAAAATCCCTCTCGCTCTCTCCCTCGCCGCCCTTTCCGCGGCGGCGCTCCCGCACGCCCGCGCCGCCGTCGATTTCGACAAGGACGTGAAGCCGATCCTCGAGAACAATTGCGTCCGCTGCCACAATCCCAAGGGCACGGACTTCGAGGAGGGCAAAACCGACGTCGATCTTACCACGAATGAGGCGGCCTTCGAGGTGGTCTCGACCATCGTCCCGGGCAAGCCCGAGAAGAGCAAACTCTACACGACCACCGTCCTGCCGGATGACGCGAAGAAGCTGATGCCGCCGAAGAACAAGGTCACCGGCACGCTGGAGCGCCTCACCGCGCAGCAGACCGAGACTGCTGAAGATCTGGATCGAGGAAGGCGCGAATTGGCCCGAGGCGCGACGCTCGTCGCCCGCAAGAAGCGACGTCGTGCCGGGCGCCGAGGGTGGAGAGCCCGCGCTGGTGAAAGAGATTTACCAGCGGATCGTCACCACCCAGCAGCCGGGAACGAGAAGGGGATGCAGCCCTACACCACCACCATCGCGGGCACCGACGTCACCTTCGACATGGTGCCGATCCCCGGCGGCAAATTCAAGATGGGCAGCCCCGACAACGAAGCCGGCCGCAAGCCCGACGAAGGCCCGCATGCACGAGGTGGAGATCGCGCCCTTCTGGATGGGCAAATGCGAGGTCACCTGGAACGAATTCGAGCTCTTCATGTATCCCGACGAGGAGAAGAAGACGCGCGCGGCGAAGAAGCTCGATCCCGCGCTCAATCGCGCTCACCGACGCCATCACCCACCCCACGCAGCCCTACGTGGAGATGAGCTTCGGCATGGGCAAGGACGGCTTCCCCGCCATCTCCATGACCCAGCACGCGGCGAACAAATATTGCCAGTGGCTCAGCGCCAAGACCGGCCACTTCTACCGCCTGCCCACCGAGGCCGAGTGGGAATACGCCGCCCGCGCCGGCACCACCACCGCCTACTTCTGGGGCGACGACGCCGTCGAAGATCGGCGAATACGCCTGGTGGGGCAAGAACAGCGACTTCAAGTATCAGAAAGTCGGCAAGAAAAAGCCGAATCCGTGGGGCCTCTACGACATCCTCGGCAACGTCATCGAGTGGACGCTCGACCAGTACGACCCCGAGTTCTACGCGAAGCTCGCCCGCAGCGAATCCCTGGAATCAAGCGCCACCAAGCCCTACCCGCACGTCGCGCGCGGCGGCTCGTGGGATGACGAAGATCCCGCCAAGCTCCGCGTCGCCGCCCGCCGCGGCTCCGGTCCCGAGTGGAAGATCCAGGACCCGCAGCTCCCCAAGAGCATCTGGTATCACACCGACGCCCAGTTCCTCGGCTTCCGCATCGTCCGCCCGCTCAAGACGCCGACCGCCGAGGAGATGCAGGCGTACTGGAACAGCGGCGTGGAGAAGGATTAGCACGTCTAACGCTTCCTGCGCGGGCGAGCCCGAAGGGCTCCAAGGTGAGTAGCCGGGGGTATTCGACGGCTACTTGTCCGCAAGTTGCCGTCGAATACCCCCGGACCCGACAAACCAACGGATGCACCCCGAAGGGGGTGCAACGACCGTGCGCTTGCTGATTGCGCTGCAGTTACGCTAGCGGCGATCCATTCAGGGCTGAAAGCCCGCCATGTGGTAACCCAGGCAGTAGCCGCGTCTCAGCGCGGCGAAGGCTTGGGATAGCGAATCACACGGCGCGAAGGCCTGAAGGGCCGCCACAGCCGTCCAATCCCGTGGCGCGTAGAATCCATCCAAGCCAATGCGCTTACTCCGCTTCCAAGCTTCGGCACTTCGTGCATTGCTTCACCGAGTCGCCCTCTGCGTGGGCCACCACCTCGAAGTCGTGCGCGCACTTCGTCGGGTCGGGTTGAATCTGCCATGAGACCGGATTCTCCGGCTTCGCAAAACGCTTAAGGTGGTTTATCATCTCCGCAAGATCGGCGCGCCTCCATGAACCGGATGCCTGCTTGCTTGATCATTTCACGCCGGAGAAGCTGCGCGCATTCATGAAGATCCGGCTCATCATCGTCTCGGCAGCCGCACTCATGGCACTCACCGTTCCCCGTCCCGCTGCGGCGGCGGAACAGGCCGCCTGGAAATTCGTCTTTGGCTCCGGCGGAAGGCCAGGCTACCTCCCCGTGAAGCCCGACACGGTTTACACTGCGGAGCTCGGCTACGGTTTTGAAAATGGCGCTGCCGTGTTGGCCGTGCCGCCCGCCGCCTCCAACCAGGAGCGCGCCGGGTTCGTCACCAGCAGCCTGCCGTTCGCCTTTTCCGCTGCGGTCCCCGAGGGAAACTATCACGTGCGTGTGGTGCTCGGCGATTCACAGGGCAGTTCCACCACCACCGTGAAAGCTGAGGCGCGCCGGCTCATGCTCGAGAAGGTCGAGACCCGCGCGGGCCAGTTCGCGACACGCACCTTTACCGTCGCCGTCAAACGCCCCGCCTTGCGCGCCGGCGGCGAAGTGCGGCTCAAGCCCGAGGAGAAAACCCAGCATCGCGATTGGGACACCAAGCTCACGCTCGAGTTTTCCAACACCCGCCCTTGTCTCTGCTCGATCGAGATCACGCCCGCGCGGAACGTCACCACACTCTACCTCGCCGGCGATTCCACCGTCACGAATCAGCGCCACGAGCCGTACGTCGGCTGGGGCCAAATGCTCCCGCGCTTTTTCAGCGAGGCCGTCGCCGTCGCGAATCACGCGCAATCGGGCGAATCGCTGGGCAGCTCACTCTCCGCCAAACGCTTCGACAAAATCTGGGAAAACATCCGGCCCGGAGACTACCTCTTCATCCAGTTCGGCCACAACGATCAGAAAGACAAATCCGCCGGCGCCGGCCCGTTTACTACTTACAAGGAGCGCCTGCGCGGCGTCGTGAAACGAGCGCACGAAAAGAAAGCGCTCCCCGTGATCGTCAGCTCCATGGAGCGCCGCCATTTCGATGGCGCGAAGATTCGCCCAAGCCTCGCCGACTTCGCCGAAGCCGCGCGCCAGGTGAGCCGGGAGGAAAATGCCCCGCTCATCGATTTGCACGCCATGAGCATTCGTTTCTACGAAGCCCTGGGACCCTCAGCCTCCACCAAAGCCTTCGTCCATTTTCCCGCCGGCGCCTATCCCGGCCAGCTCACCGCGCTCAAGGACGACACCCACTTCACCGCCTACGGCGGCTACGAGCTCGCCCGCTGCGTTGTGGAAGGCCTCCGCGCCGCCGGCCTCCCCCTCCTCAAATTCCTCGCCCCCGACATCACGCCCTTCGATCCCACGCACCCCGACCGCCCCGAGGATTGGACCCTTCCCCCGAGCCCAGTCGTCGCCACCGAGAAGCCCGAACGCAACTGAGCCTCGGCCCGTTGCGCATGGATGCCGCTCACAGCTTGAAAGATGGCCGCCCAGTCACCGTGACGGCCGCGATCATTTGCGTCGCCGTCGCGCTGGCGGGGGCGCCGCTCACATGGGTTTTCACTGTCCACTGGGATGAGCCGACCGCCGTGTTGCTCTTGGCGGGAATTGGCCTGCTGTTATTTCTGCTCGTGCGGGCACTTAATAAGCGCCGAAACTGGGCGCGCTGGCTGATTATCGTGTGGACCGCCATCGCCATTTGCAGCTTTCCGCAAATGCTTCGCGATTTCACTTACACCTTGGCGCAGGTGCGCAGCCTCATCCAATTCATCCTGTTCGTTTCTGCGAGCATCCTCCTGCTGTGTCCCCCGTCCGGGCGCTGGTATTCGCCGCCCCGCGACGTTGCCTAGTAGGTGTGGCCGCCGCTCGATCCCCTCTCTAACGAGGTATTCCCGCCTTGTTCCGGAATTCGCCATGGACTACCCTCCGCTCATGAATCAGACCATCGAAGCCACCATCGATGAGCGCGGTACGGTTCGTCTGCTTGAACCCGTGCAACTCGATCGACGGCACAGGGCATTGGTCACGATTCTTCCCGAGGAGCCTTCCGAGGCCCACGAAACGGCCCTTTTGAGCGAGGCGTCGTTGGCACAAGATTGGAATCGCCCCGAGGAGGATGCCGCATGGTCCACGTGACGGCCTCGTCGTACCGAGCAAGCGTCTCGATGCATGTCGAACGGCCGCAACTTTGACGAGATCGCAGCCTAGCTAGTGTAGTGCTTCCGCAATTAGAGTAACTTTCAAGTGCTGGCCCGGAGGGCCATTGGGAGTTTAGCCGGTGGCGTCAGCCACCGGTTTCCTCAAGAAAGCGCGTCCGCCCCGGAGGGGCGTTGGAAAATCGCGCGTTACGCTAATTCCGACGCACTACACTAGGGCAAGAGGCCGAGCGCGAGCAGAAGTCGCCGATGATGTTGGCGAACAGTCGAATTGAAACCCAGAAGCTGGACTGTCGCTCGCCCGATCTCCGTGCGTCCATTGACGAACGATCCGCGCAGCACGAAATGATCGTTCCAGGAATCCGTCCGCGGGCGGAAGAGGCGGGTCAGCTCGCCCGAGACAGGATCGATGCTTGTGAGATTGGGCCCTTTGCGGAAATTGCAGTCGGGACACGCAAGGGCGAGGTTCTCAGCCTGATCGGCACCGCCGTGCTGGCGAGCAACGATGTGTTCGCAATGGAAGGCGACGAGCGCAAGCGATTCCGGATCATGGCAGTACTCGCAGCGTCCGCCGGCGCGATCGCGCACCAGCCTGATGATGGCAGCATCCATCACGCGGCGGCCTGGCCGCTGCGCGCCAGCATCGCCTCGGCTTTCAGCACGCTCACGAAACGATTCAAGGCGACGAAATCCGTGAGCTCCTGCCGCTCCGCCTCGCTCAGCGTACCTTCGGTACTCTTGCTTGCGAGATGATCGTATCGTTGCTGGCTCTGCTCATCCACGCGAAGGTTGCAAAGCGCCTCCATTAGCTCCTGCGAAGCTCCGCGCGCCAGGGGTCGCAGAAGGTGCGGGAGGGTGAGCGTCGCGGGGTCGGAATTTTCCGGCATGCGCCAAAGAATAAACGCAAACGGCGCGGAGCTCAATGCGCCTGAGCGGCCACCTCCACCCGCGCCCCTTCCGCCACCGCATCCGGAGGATGCACGATCACCGTCTCGCCGAGCGCGAGCCCGCCGAGCACCTCCGCCGCGATGCCGTTGTTATGCCCGATCTGCGCCTTGCGCAGCCGCACGCGGCCGCCTTCGATCACGAAACACATCCAATCGCCCCCGCGCCGAAAGAGCGCGCCGGTGGGCACCTGCAGCACACGGTCGGCGTGCCAAGTGACGATGCGGGCCTCGACCCGGTAGCGGTCGCCGAGCTGGAACGGCTCGGGCCATTTGCCTTCAAACTGCACGCGCACTTTCACGCGCTGCTCCTCGACGCCGAGCGCGGAAATCTTGGTGAAAGCCGCCGGGCTCGACCATGCTCACGGTGGCCTTGCAGCGGCTGCGGCGCCGCCCCATTGCTCGATGGTGACCGCGGCGCCGTTGGACACGCCGGCGGCATCGCTGGAAAGCAGCTCGATCTCGGCCTCGAGATCGTTGGTGTCGCCCACCTCCATGATCGGCGTGCCGGGCGCGAGGACGCGGGCGCTTTCCTCAAAAACGTTGAGCACGAAGCCCGTGATCGGCGCGAGGATGGTGAACGGCTCGCCTACCGCCTGCGGCAGCCCGCGCGCCTGGTGCAGCGCCGCCTCGGCCTGCTGCAGCTCGAATTTCGCGACCTGCAGCGCAAACTCCGCGGAGCGTAACTCGCGGCTGCGCATGGACGCTTCCATCTCGGCGGCGTCCCATTCCTTGGTGGAAATCGCGCCGCTTTTGCGCAGCGGCACGGCGCGCTGCATTTCGCGTCCGGCAAGCTCGCTGGCGGAGCGGGTGCGCTCGAGTTCGGATTCGCGCTGGTGCTTCGCCGGCCTCGGCGCCTTTCACGCGCGCTTCCGCTTCCGATTGCAGCGCGCGGATTGAGCAGCGCGGCCGGCTCCGCGCTGGATTGTCGGCCAGCACGGTCTTGCCCGCCTCGATGCGGTCGCCGGCGCGGAAGGCGATCCGCTGCAGGTAGCCGCCGACGGGCGGTGAAATGGTGTAGCGATGGCGAATGCGCGTCTTGCCCTCCTCCAGCACCGAGACGCTGAGCGGCCCGGTGCTCACCTTGGCCCCCTCCACCGGAAGCGGGTTCGGGATCATCCCGTAAACGATGCCCGCCACGATCGCGGCGCCGATTACCCAAGGCACGGCTTTGCGCCAGCGGCGGTTCGGCCGCGGCGCGCGCGCGCGGGCCGGCGGCGGCGAGGGCGGGCTCGCCGAGGTGGCGGGCCGCGAGATCGCGGGGGCGGTGTGCTCGGATGTGGTCAACGCCGGCTAATCTCTCGCTTTCAAAACGCTGAGCAAATCCAGCTTGTGCAGGCGCCGGCTCACCACGGCGAAGGAAAAGCCAGCCGAGAGGAGCACGATGAGCACGGCGGTCGCATAACTGCGCGCGGAAAGAACGAGCGGCAGCCGCACCGATTCGGTGCTCGCCGCGTGGATGATGCCTGCCGACATCGCGCTGCCAAACGCGAGCCCGATCGGCACGGCCAGCGCGGTGAGCATGGCTAGCTCCGCCGATGAGCACGCCCGCGACTTCGCGATGCGTGAAGCCGATGACCCGCAGCGTGGCCAGGTCGCGGCTGCGCTCGGAGAGGGCGATGCGCGCGCTGTTGTAGACGACGCCGAACGACACGATGATCGCGAAGGTGAAGTAGAGCGTCGTGATCATGCCGATCATCTCGGCGGTGGTTTTCTTGAAGCTCTGCCGCACCGCTTCCTTGATCATCACCGCGCCGATGCGCGGCGCTTCCTTCACCTCGGCCGAGGAATTCGCTCCACCGTCGCGCATCGACGGTGAGATACGGCGCCGCTGACGCGTGCCGCCCTTCGCGCATCAGTCGCGCGCAGCGCGTCGATATCCATGTAGGCGGCGACGCCCGCGTAATCGGTGAAGGTCCCGGCCAGCACGATGTCGCGTACCGGCCGCTCGGCCTTCCTGCACCTCGAGCGCGCAGCAGATCGCCGGGCCTGCGCGCCGAGGATTTCCGCGAGCTTGGCGGAGATGAGCAGGCCCTCCGGCGGGAGCGAAATCGGGCGTGCGTTCCCATCGAGCAGGCGATTGAGCAGCGCATCGCGCGGCACGCCGGTGACGCCCAGCCTGCGCGAGCGATGGCCGAAGCGCAGCCGCGCCGGCACGCTGCGAAACGGCTCGGCCAGCATCACGCCGGGCAAATGGCGCAGGTCCGCAGAGCGCCGCGCGCGGAGCCCGGCTCGATCAGGCTAGGCGGTGACATCCTGCCGCTGCGCGACATCCCACTGGAAGGTGAGCAGGTAATTGATGCCGTCGCGCATCGCGCCGGGGACGATCGGGATGCCGGTGGCCAGCGCGAGGCCGAGCGCGGTGAAGAATGGCCTGCCACGGCTTGCGCTCGAGATTGCGCAGCGCCATGCGAAAAGTGGTGGTGGCCAGATGCGCGAGGCCGGCGCGTTCGAGCAGCGAGGGCTTGAATTCCGCGGGCGGCTCGGGACGCATCGCCTCCGCCGGCGGCAGCCGCACCGCCTGCCGCACCGCGCCGAGCATCGCCGAGAAACGCCGCGCCGGAGCTGACCGCGAAGCGCGAGCGCCGAACATCGCCCACATCCGGGTGAAAATCCAGCGTCGGGAACCGGAAGAAGCGGTGGTAGACGTTCACCACATTGCGCCCGAGCCAGCAACCCGACGCCCGCCGCCGAGCAGCGTGCCGAGCGCCACGATGACGAAGGCGAACTTCAGATAGTGCCAGCCGACTTCGCGCGACGAATAGCCGAACGCCTTGAGCTGCGCGATCTGCTCGCGCTGCAGGCGAATCGAGCCGCGTGAGCACCGCGCTCGACATGAACGCGGCGATGCTCAGAAAGACCGCGGGAAACGCGACCGACAGCCCGCGCAGCACGCGAAGCTCGTCATCCAGCCGCATCGCCGAGGCGTGATCCTTGCGGCCGTAGGCGACCCAGCGCGCCGTACGGCGCCAGCAGCGCGATCGAGCTCCGCCATGCACCGGCGCCTGGTTCTGCGCCGGGCGCCAGATCGACGAGCACGTTGTTGAAGGCGCCGTCGAGGTCCAAGGCGAAGCGAAAGCTCGCGCTCGTTCATCCAGAAGACCCCGAAGCGGCGATTGTCCGGCAGCGTCTCGCCCGGCCGCGCCTCGAAAACGTACTCCGGCGAAAGCGCGATGCCGACGATCTTCAGCCGCTGCCGCTGCGCCGTGGATGTCGCGGCGATCTGATTGCCGGGCTCGAATCCATGCGCCTCCGCGAAAGCCTCGCCGACCACCACCTCTCCGCGCGTCCCGCTCTCCGGCAGGCGCCCGCGGCGCAGCGCCAGCAGATTGAGCTGCTGCGGGCGATCGTCCGGCAGCGAGAGGACCATCCCGTCCGCCGGCTCGTTCAGCCCCGGCAAATCCAGCGTGAAACTTCCCGTTACGCGCGTCTCCACCGCCGCCACCCCGTCGATCTCCGTCAGCCGCGCCCGCACCGCATTCGGCGCGCGTTTCAAATCGCAGAAACATCGGCAAACCGGTGCTGCGTCGTAATAGGCATCGCGCGTCGATTCGAGCGAGAAGATCAGGCTGCGCGCCATGATCATCATCGCCAGCCCGCACGCCATCACGACGCTCACCGCCACCATCTGGCCCTTCATATTGCCAAGATCGCGAAGCAACTTGAAATCGAGCGGAGAAAGACGCACGCCGGGACAGTAGCGGCCGTCGAGAGCAAGAGCAAAGTTTCGTGCCTGCGCGCGCTTCCTATCTTACTGGAAGCGATTCGCGCGCGCGTTGCGTCCCGCCGAAATCCTGCTCGCGCGTGCCCGATCGGATAGGCGAGCTTATGCTATGGTCGCCTCCCAATACCCACGAACCTGACGGCTCGGCCTCGTGCCAGCGGGTGCAACCAATCTCCTCCTGAACAATGAAAGCCAACTCTGCCCCTCGCCGTTTAGCTGTGCTAGCGGTTGTCCTTTTCACCGGCGCCGCTTGGACTATGCACGCCGCCGATCAGCCCTCGCTCAAGAGCGAAGCGTTCGACCGCGATCCGGGGTGGGAAGGGCACAATAACCGGATCGTGCCGGAAAAGCCGGTGATCGTGAAACAGGACTTTGGTTATAGCCCGACGAACTTTGCCGGGAAGGGCGCGGGGGAAGTGGGCGGGCTGATTCAGCGCGCGACGACGCCGGCCATGTATGGGGCGCCGCTGAGCCCGGCGAAGACGCTCGACGAGAAGTTTTCCGCCGCGGGGAGTTTTGCCATCACGCGCACTTCGCCGGGAGCGGGGGTGTTCTTTGGATTTTTCAATTCGCAGCAGCCGGGCGGCAGCGGGAGGCCGATCGGATCGCTGGGCCTCGACTTCGATTTCGAAGGCAAAGGCGGACGACTCGCCGTGCGCTTGATTACCGGCGGCAATAAGTCGGCGGGCACTTTCATCACCCCTTATTTGCCGGGCAAATTCCGGCCCACGCCGATCAAGACGGACGGGACGCGCTATCACTGGACGCTCGCGTACGATCCGGCGGGCGCAGCGGGCCATGGGCAGTTCGTTTTCACCATGCAAAGCGACAGCCACAAAACGCAGGACTACGGCTCGCTGCCCGAAACCTCCGAACGCGAAGCGCAGGCGCGCTTTCCGAATACCACTACCTTCAAGGTGGATCTTCCCGCCGGTTACAAAATGGAAGGGGCCAGCTTCGACCGCTTCGGTTTCTGCAATATGATGAAGGCCGGCGGCAACGTCTCGATCTTCTGCGACGACTTGCAAATCGATGGACAGAGGCAGGAGCTAGCCAGCGATCCGGGCTGGCTTGGCGCCGGCAATCGCACCAGCTTCGAGGATCGCGAATTGGTGGGCGCGCATGACTTCGGATACAGCGCGAAGACGAATCACGCCGGAGGCGCGCCGGGCGAAATCGGCGGCGGCCTTTGGCGCAGCGGCCTCTTCGGCTATTATGGCGATCGCGTCGGACCGCTGGGCCTGGAGCAACGCCTGGAGGCGCGCGGGAAGGTGAAGATGATCACCGCCGGGCCGGATTCCGATATACGGCTCGGCTGGTTCAATAGCTCGGCCAGGGAGAAGGAGCCGGGGGAGAATTTCATCGGCATTCACGTGGGCGGCCCGACCCGGGTCGGACACTACTTCATTCCCGTCTACGCGACCGCGACGGGCACGAAGGGCAAAGTAGACGCCGGGCCGATTCTCAAGCCCGGCAAAGCGCTGGAGTGGTCGTTCGTCTACGATCCGGCGGCCAACGGAGGAAATGGCGAAATGCGGGTGACGCTCGGCGAAGAATCGGTGACCCTCGCGCTGAAGCCGGGCCAGAAAGCACAGGGCGCCAGCCTCGATCGTTTCGGCCTCTTCACCTCCCAAGCGGGCGGGCAGATGGTGAAGATCTTTCTCGACGACCTGAAATACACGGCGGCGAAACCGTGACCGGCGGAACTATGGGGCGCGCCGCCGTTTGTTTTTTCGTTTTCCTGAGGCTCCTGCCGTTGCACGGGGCGGAATGGCCGCGCGCTTTTCAGCAGTATGAGGAGCTGGCGGTAAAAAGCGCGCCGAGCGGGGAGTTCGTGAAGCAACTGTGGCAGTACGCGACGTCGGCGCCGGAGAGGGAAGCGCTGCGCGCGCGATGGCAGGAGCGCGCGAAGGGCGCGGAGGCCTGGCGCTACCAGCTCCTACTCGGCCATCTCGCAACGCTCGAAGGTGAGCCGACGCGCGCGCGCGGGCATTTCGAGGAGGCGGTGAAGAGCGGCGGGGAGCGCGCGGAATGCCAGCTCGCGCTGGCGCTGTTCGATCTGCGGGAAAAGGCGCCGGGCGCGCGGGCGGCGGTCGAGAAGGCGCTTGCGATGCCGTCGCCCACCGAGCCGCCGTCGCACGCCTACGTTGCTTTGGCGGAGGACTATTTCAGCAGCAATGAGCCCGCGGCCGGCCTGGCCGTGCTGGAGACGGCGACGCTTTTGCTGCGCGCGCCGCGGCGCCGCCTGCACGCGGCCAGAGAGTGGACGCGCCGGGCCTTCGAGCACGGATCGCTGCCGGAGGTTTTCACCAAACTGGAAGCGGACCGGAAACAGGGGCGCGATGACGGCTCCGGGCTCGCGGCGGTGTTCGGGGCCTTGCAAGATTTCCCGGCGGCCGAAGCGGCCATCGACGCGGCCCGCCAGGCTTTCCCACAGGATGCCTCGCTGCACGCGCTCGCGCTCCATCTCACGAGGGACGCTCCTCAGAAAACCAGGGTGGTGCAACTGCTGCGGGCCGCTGCCGCGGAGCAGCCGTCGCCGGCCGTGTGGGCCGATTTCTTCAAGGCGCTCGCCGATGCCGGTTCGGCGACGGAAGCGCGCCGAGTTTTGCTCGAGCATCCGAACGAAATCGCTGCCGCGCCGGCCCGGTGGCGGACGGCGGGCCCGGCGCTTTGGCGGCTGGGCCTGGCCTCCGAGGCGGCGGCGCTCCTGGAGCCGCGGCGCGATTCGTGGGAGGCCGTGTTCGCGCGGGGCGAGTTGCTCATCACGGAGCGTGCGTGGCCCGCGGCGGCCGAGGCGCTGTGGTCCCTTTTCGAGCCGAAGTTCGACGACGCGCCGCTTTCGTCGCTGATGATCGCGGAGGGGCACGAGCCGCAGCCGGATCCATTCCCGGATTTCCTCACGGGCGGGCCGGTGGATTTCCGTCTCAGCAATACGCAGGCGCTGGCCGAAAAAAGCCCGCTGATCTTCTCCCCTCACGAAGCGGCCGGGGGAGTCACGATGCTGCGGCTGGGCACGATCCAAAACGCGCGTGATTGGGCGCTCGTTTACCTCGCGTTCATGGCGACGGATACGAAGCGCGTGCCGGAGTTTCTTGCCGAGGCCGACGCGCGAACGGCGCGCCTGCACCCGGGCGAGCGCGTCTTCACCTGGAGCGCGCTCGAGTGCCCGCCGCAACTGCTGGAGGCGATCGCCGCCTACCTCGGCGGAAACGCGCACACCCACCGGCTCGACAGCTTGTGCCGCGACCAGTTGCAGCGGATCTCCGACATGCGCAATGCTGACGCGCCCCAGCGGCAGCGGGCGAAGGAGCTCGGCGAAGCCTTGAAGAAATCTCTGCCGCGGCCCAAACCCGCGCCGCCGGTGGCGGAGACCGCGCTGGTGAAACGCCTCGCCGCGATGCTGCGGGATGAGCCAACCATCAGCCTGGACGAGCTGCGCGACCGCGGAGTGATGCAGATGGAGGACGAGGAGTTCGCCCGCTTTGTCTCGTCGCATCCGGACAGGTTTCAACCCATGACGTATTTCATGGGCTCTTCCTATGCGCGCTGGAGCCGGCGGGCGGTGAAGTCGCGCGCCGAGGATGCGCCAATCCCCAAGCCGGGAAATGCCCCGCCGAATAGCTACGAGATTTTCCGACGCGCCAATGATTCGTTCGTCGACGGGAAGTTTGCCGACGCGCTCACGGCGTACGCCGACGCGGCGACGCTGCCGCGAGCGAGCTGGTCGATTTCCGGGCAGGGGCTCGCCAGCGCCGTAATGCCGATGGCGCAATGGATTCCGAAATTTGCGGCCAAGCCGGAACAGGCGGCGGAGGCTGCGGCGACGGTGGTGCAATGCATCGCGCTCGATCCGCCGGCGCCGCCGAAGGCCGCCGACCGGCCGAGCGAGGAGGCGCTCTGGCCGCAGCAGCAGCCGGGCATGTCCTACGGCACGCGTTTCACCTCGGGGCCGGGCCGGCCGCGCTTCGTGCACGAGTTGCCCGAGGAGGTGCGCGCGAAATTGGTCTACCCGCCGGCCACGCTCTGCTCCTGGGCGGAGAGCGGCGTGCTCTGGACGGTCTTCAGCACCACGCGCGAGGAAGCGCTCTGGCCCGCGGTGAAAAAGCGCCTGGCCGCGATCCCGCCCGATGCGCCACCGGAGCGCGCGCTCTTTTTGCGCGCGGCGCTCGCCTATCTCATGTGGTGGAACGGGGAGTGGGACGAGGCGGAGAACGCGATGCGCAAATTGCTCGCGGACACTGCCGACGACCGGATCCGGCTGGCCCTCGCCGCCATGCTGCGGAAGCGGGAGAAGTGGCCCGAAGCGATCGCGCGGCTCGGCGAGATAAAACGGCCGCAGCCCGCCTTCCGGCGCGTGCTCGGCGGCTGGCAATTGCGGCTCGCGGCAGAGGCGAAAGATGCCGGCACGCTCGCGCGGCTCGCGCGCGAGCTGGAGGAGGAGCCGTTCGGGAGGCTGGAGCTCCGGCCGATGGTGACGGCGCTGGAGGAGGCTGGATTTGGCGAGGCCGCCGCGCCTTTCCGCGCGCGGCTCGCGGCGCTGGCGGCCCCGGAGGAGGAGGTCGCGAAGATTTCCGCCGCGCTGAAGGACCTGGTGGCGGCCGGCGAGGCGGACCCGGTGCGCACGCTCGCGCGGCGCGTAGTGGACGATTCGATTCGCGCGGCGGAGCGCAGCCCAACGATTGCGAAGATCAGGAAGGAAGCGATGGAGGTGCTGGAGGTGCTTGGTGAGCGTGAGGCGTACGCGGCTGGGCTCGCCCAGCGGCTGGCGGCGACGAAGGACGGCAAGGAGCAAATCGAGATGCTGCTGCGCGTGGCCGAGGCCACGGCGGATTGGTCGGAGACGCGCGACGAGTACGCGGCGGTGCTGCGGCGCGATCCGGCGAACCGGCTGGCGGCGCTCGCGATGCTGGAGCGCAACTCGTCGGATCACGCGGACCAGCCGGCGGCGTTCGAGGCGCTGCTCGCCACCGATCCCGAGGAGACGATGACGAAGTACCTGGACAAAATGCTCTCGGTGTATGTGCGGACGAAGACGCTGCCGCGGCTGGCCGCGCAATTGGCCAAGGCGCCTTTCACCTCGAGCGCCGGCCGGCGCGGCGGCCGCAGCACGGAGGAGCGCTGGCTGACCTTGGCGCGGCGCATGGCCGGCGCGGGCGAGCCCGCCGCGGCTGTGGCGGTGCTGACCAAGGCCGGCGAAGTGACGGAGACGACCTGGGAGGTGGGCCGCTTGCTCCTGCAGGAAGCGGAGAAAGCGGGCCGCGACGACCTGCTGGTGCCCGTGCTGCTGCAGTACCTCACGCGGGAGCCTTCGCCGCGGGCGCCGCAGCTCTTCGCGTTTCGCGAGAGCAGCCGGGCACAGCCGCCGCCTCCGCCGCTCGAGCCGGGCTTGCTCAAGCTGGCGCAGCGCGCCGGGGTGTTGCCGCAAATTCGGGCGCGCCTGGAAAAGGAAGCGCCGCAGCGGCCTGCGGCGAAGACGATGCTCACCTACCTCCGCGTGCTGCTCCGCGAGCCGGAGTCGCTGCCGGAGGTGCGCGCGCTCACCGCCGGGCTGAAGCCGCGCGAGGGCGCGCAGACTTGGGTGCTGCCGCTCGTGCGCGAGCTCGCCGCCTGGCCGGAAGCGGCGGACACTTGCCTGGCGCTGCTCACCGCGCATGAAACGGTGGCGGCAGGGAGCGCGTCGAGCCGGGCGCAGGAGAGGATCGAGCTGGCCAAGCTGGCGCTCCAGGCCGGCAGCATCCAGGTGGGAGAAAAAATCGCGCGCGACGTGCTGGCGAGCGCGGCGAAGGAGCCGGGGAGCAGCAGCGGCGCCGCCGTCCTGGCGGCCGGCGAGATGGCCTTGAGCCTCCGCAATACGACGCTGCTCGCGGAGTGCACCCAAGCGATCGAGCAGCGGCTTACCGGGAAGGAAAACCAGCGTTCCAGCGAGCTGCGTTACGCGTATCGCTTTGCGGGCCTGCTGCTCGATGCGGATCGAACGGAGGAGTCAGCCGCGCTGGTCGCCCGCCTGCGCAAAGCCGCGCCGGCCAACGACTCCCAAGCCGCCACCACCTTGCGCGGGCTGAGTGCCGAGCTGGAGCTGCGGCGGGGCGAGCTCCTCCACATGGCGCCGGCCGCGTGGATCGACCCTGCGCGCACTACGCCGGAGCGCGCCGCGGTGGCGTGGGATCTTGCGCTGCCGGGATACGGACGCCCCAGCGCCCTGCCCCGGGTGCGCGGCGAGCCGGTGCGCGCGGTCAGCGGCACGCATGACCTGGAGCTGCTTTTTGGCGAAACCGAAGATACGCTGCACGTCCTGGCAAAGCTGCCGAAGGCGGAGTCGCGCGGCATCTGGCACGGCCCGCTGCCGGCCGCAAACGGGTTTCTGCGCGCGGTTTTCACGCGCGGCGAGGCGGTGTCGTTCGGGGCGCTGCTGCCCGTTTCCGCCGGCGCGAACCTGCTCCCCGCCGCCACCCCGGAAGAGCCCGCGTGGGGCCTGCCACGCGAGTTTTCGGAGCGGAGCAAAGGCGGCCCCGCCCCGGGCGGCGATTACGTCGCCTACCGGCCGACGGTAGGAACGCGCGATTCCGAGCCGGTGCTGGCCGGCCGGGTGAAGCTCTCGCCGCACCGCGAGTACGTGGTGAGCGGCTGGCTAAGATGCCAAGGGGATTCCTCGCTGCGGCCCGTGGTGAGATTCTTCGATAAAGACGGCAAAGTCGTCTCGACCAGCAGCGGCAACTGGTACGTCAGCGACCGGCGCTGGTGGAATTATTTCACCCAGCGCCTGCGCTGGCCGGAGAATGGAAACTCACGCGAGATTCCCGCGAATGCCGCGTACGCCGCGCCCGCGATCGAGAATGGCGCAGGGGGCTTTGATTTGGCGGGGCTGTCGCTGGTGGAAGTTCCGGTGGCGGTGGATCGTGACGCGGACGAATAAACGCGCGGACGCTGGTCAGTGATGGAGAAGTTCGCGGGCGTGCGGAATCTCACCGCTGCCAACGGGACGGATTTGCCCTGCCGGAAGAGTGACACGTGCTATGATCCACCCACAGGCTTTGGCGGCACCACCTGAAGGGTACAAGTGCCTGAAGGCGCTGGGATAAGGCGACTCAGGACAGCATAGCACTCCGCCACGTCATCTAATATCCCAATGCAACCCAGCGTTCCGGGCCGATTGCCATCGGGGTGGATGCGCAGGAGGGTTCGGCTCGTGGAAAAGAACGGGGTCAGGTCGATGCTAAAGCCGACTTTATCGCGGAACATCGCGGGCTCGGTTCTCTCCCGGAGGTTCGAACATTCGTACCAACCGTAGGGCAATGGCCCATGCCCATGCGGACCGGAGACAGCCCGCCATCCAAATCCGTGCTCGGAGACAATGAGCATCACAGAATCAAAAATCAGATCCGCGGTCGTCCGGCACGAATTGATGGCAGAGATCCTTGAGACATCAACACATGCATTTTGCCCGCTCGACAGTAGGGTAGCCATGGGCCGTCTTTTACGTCGTGTTGCTCAACTGTCAATCGCGCAGAACTATTCTGAAAGACTCCGTTTGGGTGTCTATGATAGATATCTCACGCCCACCTCCGCCGGCGGAGCCAAATGTCCACCGGCAGCAGCAGCAGAAAGGCGGTGAGCAGCCAGTCCGTGATATCCTGCCGGCTGCTTTCCGAGGTGGGAGAGGGGGTGAAAATTTCGCTGGCCGATGGCGCATACTTGCCCTGCGTGGTTTCGGCGAGGGTGCGGAGGAGGGGCTCATTGGGCTCGGTGTTCAGGAATTCGGCGGGGTAGCTGCGGGTGTGACCGAAGACGTAGTTGCCATCGGGCAGCACGGGGGAAGAGATGGAAATGATGGTGGTGCCTTGCTTCGGCAGCGCAACGGTGGCGCGGTAGCTGCCGGGGGCGTCCTGGGCGGCGGCGACGGTTTGGGTCTGGTTGTCGGGCTGGAGGGCGTGGACTTGGACAGGCATGCCATTGCGGAAGGCGCCGGTGGGGGTGAGGGCGTCGACCTTGATCTCGAGCTGGTCGGCGCGCTCGTGGGTGTTAACGCTGAAAGAAGATTGCTCGCCGCGGCGCATGAGGCCGCGGACGAGCTGCGCCCAGAATTTCCCGTAGCCCGGCCAACTGAGCCATTCGGCGGCCCAGCGGCTTTTGGCGTCGCTGGTGAAGGCGGCGGCTCTGGCCGAGGCCGTAGCGCCAGCGTCGCGAGCAGCGGTTCGCCGCGCTCGGTGGCGAGCAGGAGCTCGGCGGTCGGCTTGGGCTTGGTGGCGTTGTAGCCGAGGAGGAGCGGCGAGCGCGGCCAATCGAGGCCGGCGATGATCGGATTCGGGGCCGCGGGCACGGCGAGGAAGGGCTCCTCGATCAGGCTCGATTGCGCGACCTTCATCGTCTCGGTGGAGAAAATCTGCGGCAGCGTGGTGGCGTCGCTGGTGAGGTAAAAGCGGCCGTTGCCGCGCTCGGCGAGCTGGCGCAGGAAGGCGGTGTCCTTGTCCTGCTCCGCGCCGAGCGCCGACGACCGAGGTGGTGATTTTCGCGGCGACCATCGCGGAGGCGAGATCGAGCGAAGTGCCGCCGCCGCGCGCACCGTCGCCCATCTCGCCGGCGCTCTTTTCCTCGGCGTCGGCAGCATCGGAAAAAAGGATGACGTGCTTGATGCGCGCGGGGATGTCGCGCAGCGTCTGGAAGGCCTCGGCGAGCGACGTGTAGATATAGATGCCGCCGCCGCCCGCGGTGATGGTCATGATTTTCTGCTCGGCGCGCCTGGCGCGTGGCGAGCTGCGCGAGCGGCACGACCACGTGCGCGCGCGTATCGACCGCGAGCACGCCGAAGTAGTCCTTCGGCTGGAGCACGTTCATCGCGAAGACCGCGCCTTGGTCGGCGAGCGACATCTTCGTCTGGCCCTGCACCTGCGCGGTCATCGAGCCGGAGCGATCGAGCACCACGAGCAGCGCGACGCTCGGCGTATCCTGCCGGTCCTCGTGCTCCATGCGCACGGGCAGCATCTGCTCGATCGGGCGTGCGGTAGTAGCCGCCGACGCCGAAGCTATTTTCGCCGCCGAGCATGGCGAAGCCGCCGCCGAAATCCTGCACCCAGCGTGCGGTAAAGCTCCATCTGCTCGCGCGCGAGCTTGAGCGCCGAGACGTCGCTGAGCAGGAAGAGATCGAACTGCTGGAGGTCCTCCATGCGTGCGTGGGAGGCCGGCGAGGCCGCGCGTTTCCACCTGGATCTTCTCGCTGCCGCAGCGCCTCGGCGAGCGGTCGGATTTGGGCTTCATCGCCATCGACGATGAGCACGCGCGGCTGGCCGCGCAGGCTCGCGGTGGCGGTGGCGCGGTTGTTCTCCGCGGAGGTATCCGCGCGCGGGGACGATCTCCACTTCGTAGGAAACGAAGTTGCCCTCCGCGTGGAGATTCGGGGCGCGGAATTCATTGAGCGCCGGGCTTGAGCTGAAGATCGCGCTGCTCGATGAGGAATTGATTTTGGTAAAGCTTCACCTTCGCGGCGGTGGCGACATTGCTGCGAAGGCGCGCGACGAGATCGAAGGGCTCGCCCGTTTTCAGCCGGCGCGGAACCTCGACGCGCTCGACGAGCACTTCCGGGCGCGGACGGATTGCGGAGCGGCACGGTCCAGACCTCGATGCCCCGCTCGGCGGCGCGGCGGGCGGCGGCCACGGCGTCGCCGCCAGTGTCGTTGCCATCGCTGAGCAGCACGATGCGCCGGCTGCCGGCGGCGGGCAGGAGCGCGCCGGCGAAATCGAGCGCGGGGCCAAGCTCGGTGGAATCACGTTCGGGCGAGGCCGGCCACTTCTCCGCGAGCTGGGAATGCGTTTCGGGCGGCTGCCAGACCGCCGCGCCGCGCGCGAAACCGACCACGCCGGCGAGGTCGCGCGCCCCGCGTTGGGCGAGGCTTTGCCGTACGAAATCGCGGGCGGCCTCGCGTGCGCCATCGGAGAGGCTGGCGGAATCATCGACGGCGAAAATCACCGAGGTGGAGCGGTCCGGCCGGCGCAGGCGCGGCCCGGCGAGCGCGAGCAGCAGGAGCAGCAGGAGCAAGGCGCGCAGCGTCGCGCAGACGGCCGCCTGGCGCGGCGTGAGCGCGGCGATGGAGCGGCGCAGGGCGAGCCCGAGCACGCCGCCCAGAAGGGGCGCGAGGGCGAGAAACCAGGGATGGGTAAGCTCCATTTACTCGGTGCGGCGGCGATGGAAGAGCCACCATTCACCGGTGAAAAGCAAGAGCGCGGCGAGCGCGAGCAACTGCCAGAGCGGCCAGCCGAGAAACGCGGTGGCGCGGGGCAGGGCGAATGAGAGACCTTCTCCGCTGGGCGCGGCCGGCTCCACGCTCGTGCGCAAATCCGACTCGGTGGCGGACGCAGTGTTCACGGCCACCCAGCGTTCGGCTGGCCCTGCGCGAAGCGCATAGAAGCCATTGGCGAGCGGCTGAAAAACGCCGCGCTGTTCTTTTGTGAGAGAGGACTCGGCCCGCTCCGGCGGAAGAAACGCGGTCTCGCCCTCGGCCAGTTTTATCGTCTCGCCCGCCCGCAAAGAGGGCGTCTCCTCAACGGTGGCGCCGGCGAGCCATTGGAGCGTGTTGGAGATGAGGAGCGGGAAGGCCACCCGCAACGGCAGGTCGGAATCGAGCACGCGGAAGCCGAGCGCGGCGAGACGCTGCTCTGGTACGCTGGGGCGGTTTGCGCCCGCGATGAGCAGGGGGCGGTCAGCGAAGCGCAGCGGCTCTTCAAAGCGCCAGCCCGCCGCCTCTTTGGGCAGCGCCATGGCGGCGGCGCGCGCAACGGTGACGTGCTCGAGCTTCACCGCGCGGAGCAGCGGGTGCGCGGCATCGATGTCCGTGATGACGGGCTGCGTGATCTCGGGATCGGTGGTGTCGAAAGGTGTCCTGCCCAAAAAGAGTGCGCTGCCTTTGAGCTGGGCGAGAGTGAGGCCGGACGGCAGCCAATCATCGTAGATCACGGCTTGAAATTTCGCCGCGATTTCTGCGCTGAAACTTTCGGGCGTGAGCAGCTCGAAGCGGACCCGCGGATCGGCGGCGAGCAGCTTTTCGAGGAACCAGTTTCCTTTGGTCACGAGCAGCACCTGGATCGGCCGGCGGATCGGGAGGAGCGCGTAAGCGATGTCGTCGAGCGGCAGCGCGTCGCGGCCCTCGAGGTGGGCCAGCAGGCGGCCGCGCGCCATGTTTTCACCGGGGACGAGCGGGAAGGTGCGGCGATCCGTTTGCCCGGGCGCGAGGCGGAAAGGGCGCACATCGAGCAGGCGGCCATCCAGGGTGAGCTCCACATTTCCAGCCGCCTCGGTGTCGCTAAAATTTTGAACCTCCAGCAGCACCTCGCAGGTCTCTGGACTGCCGGGGAGCGCGCGGGCGGCGAATTGGGTGATGGCGAGATTGTGGCGTGGCGTCCCGAGCGCGCGGTACTCGGCAGGATCGCTTCCTTTCCGATCCGTGAAGACCAGCAGGCGCCGCTCGCCGGCGCGCGAGGCGAGCAGGTCGCGGCCGAGCCGCAAGGCGGGTTCGAGGTCTCCACCGGCGTCGGTGGGCTGCAAGCGGGCGAGGCCTTCGCGGAGCGTTTTTTCGTCGCCGGTAAAGGGAACGGCCACGGAGGTCTGCGCGCCCGCGGTGAGGATCGCGACCTGGCGAAGCGCGCCGGCCTGGCGCACGTAGCGCTTCGCTTCCTCAATCGCGAGGGCGAAGCGCGTCTGCCCGCCGGGCTCCGTGGCTTGCATCCGCGCGCGAAGATCGAGCACCAGCACGGAGGAGGAGCCGGCGCGGACGAGGCGATCAAACACCGGCCGCGCGAGCGCCAGCAGCACGAGCGCGAAGATGAGCAGGTGCAGGAGGAGCGAGAGGAGCTGGCGCAGCCTTTGGAAAAGGGCGCGCCGCCGGTTCTCCTGCAGCACGCGCTGCCAGAACATCAGCGTCGAGACCGCAAGCGGCCGGCGCTTCACCTTCAGCAGGTAGAGGAGCACGATGGCCGGGGCGATCGCGCCCAGCCAAAAGCCCCAGATGTTCAGGAAAACCATCGCGGAGATTTCTCGCGGAGGAGGGGGCGGGCGACAAGTGCGCAATGGATGGGCTCTCTTCGGGATTGTCCCGGCGCGCGAGTTCACGCAGCCTCACCGCATGTCTCCCTCCCTCTGCCGGCGCGACTTCCTTGGCACCCTCGCAACCGCCGCGCTCGCCACCCCGCTCGCGGCCATCGCGGCGCCGAAACCGGCCTCGCGTTTCCCGCTGATCACCTTCTCGAAACCGTTCCAGGACGTGGGCTTCGATCGCACGGCCGAGATCGTCGCCGAAATCGGCTGGGAGGGAATCGAGTGCCCCGTGCGCGCGAAGGGCCAGGTGCTGCCGGAGAAAGTGGAGGACGATTTGCCGCGGTTGCACGAGGCGCTCACGAAGCGCGGGCTCAGCCTGGGCCTGGTCACTACCGATATCCGCAAGGTCGATCCGCTCGGCGAGCGCGTGCTCCGCGCCGCCGCGAAGCTGGGCGTGAAGCGCTACCGCACCAGCTACGTAAAATACGATCTCTCCAAGCCGCTCCCGCCGCAGCTCGCGGAATGGAAAGCCGAGCTGAAAGACCTCGCCGCGCTCAACAAGGAGCTCGGCATGTACGGCGGCATCCAAAATCATTCCGGCCGCGACTACATCGGCGCGCCAATCTGGGACATTTACGAGCTGGTGCACGATCTCGATCCGCAGCATCTCGGCATGTGCTTTGATATCGGCCACGCCACGCTCGAGGGCGGCACTTCCTGGCCGATCGAATCGAAGCTCATGGAGCCGTTCCTCACGTGCGTCTACGTGAAGGATTTCTATTGGGCGAAAGGGCCGAAAGGCTGGGCGCCGCATTGGGGTCCGCTCGGCGATGGCATGGTGCGGAAGGAGTTCTTCGATTGGCTCAAGAAATCGTCGTACCAAGGCCCCATCTCGCAGCACTGCGAATATCTGCACGGCGATGGCCCCGAGCAGATGGCGGCGATGAAGAAAGACTGCACCTTGCTGAAAAGCTGGCTCGCCTGATTGGGCCGGCGCTTGCCGCCTGCCGTTTGCTCGGCGATGCTGACTGTTTAAATGGACAAAGATCTCACCAAGATCACCGAGCAGATTCTTTCGTCGTACCGGGTGGGCGGCGGGATGAACAATATCGACGGCTCGAACCTGCCGTCGAAGCGGGCGATCGCGACAATCTGCGAAGACCTGCTCCAGATCATCTTCCCCGGCTTTCACGACCAGGAGCCGATCCATTCCGCGCATCTCCGGCGGGTCACCTCGCATCGCATTTACTCCATCGCCGAGCGGCTAAAGGAGGAGACGTGCAAGAGCCTGCGCCTGCGCGAGCCCGGCTGCCCCGAGGCCAACGCCGAGCGCCTCGTCTTCCAGTTTCTCGATCAGATTCCCGCCGTGCGCGAGTTGCTGCGCAGCGACGTGGAGGCCGCGCACCAGGGCGATCCCGCGGCGTCGAGCCTCGATGAAGTGATCCTCGCCTACCCCTTCATCGAGACCATCGCCATCCAGCGGCTCGCCCACGTGCTCTACGATCTCTGCACGCCGCTGATCCCGCGCATGATGACCGAATGGGCGCACGCCCGCACGGGCATCGATATCCATCCGGGCGCGCAGATTGGCTCCCACTTCTTCATCGATCACGGCACGGGCGTGGTGATCGGCGAGACGTCGATCCTCGGCGCGCACGTGAAAATGTACCAGGGCGTCTCGCTCATCGGCCGCTCGCTCGCGGGCGGCCAGGCGCTGCGTGGAACGAAGCGGCATCCGACCGTGGAAGAGCGCGTGACCCTCTATGCCGGCTCCACCGTGATGGGCGGCGACACGGTGGTGGGCGCCGGGACGACGATCGGCGCGAACGTGTTTCTCACGCACAGCGTGCCGCCGCGCTCGCTGGTTTTCCTGGAGGAGAAGGCGCTGCGGATTCTGGATAAGAATCAGCGGGATTGGGTGGGAGAGTGGGAGATCTGATTTGATCTACCTCGACTACAACGCCACCACCCCGCTCCTCCCGGAGGCTTTGGAGGCGATGCTGCCGTACCTGCGGGAGCATTTTGGCAATGCCTCCAGCATTCATCGCGCGGGTCGGGAGGCGCGCGCGGCGGTGGATGCGGCGCGCGATCGGCTCGCGGCGCTGCTGCACGCGAAGCCGAATGAAATCATCTTCACCGGCGGCGGCACGGAGGCGGATAATCTCGGCGTGATCGGGCTGGCGCGGGCGCAGGCGGGGCGCGGGAAGCATCTCATCACCAGCGCCATCGAGCATCACGCGGTGCTGCATGCGTTCGATTTTCTCGAAAGGAAGGAAGGCTTTCGCGTGACACGCCTGGGCGTCGGCGGCGAGGGACGCATCGACTTGACGAAGCTTGAGGCGGCGCTCACGGACGAGACCACGCTGGTCTCGATCATGTCGGCTAACAACGAAACGGGCGTCCTGCAGCCGGTTCGCGAAGCGGCGCGAATCTGCCGCGAGCGCGGCGTGCTCTTTCACACCGATGCGGTGCAATCCTTTGGTAAAGAGGTGCTCGACGCGCGCGAGTTCGACGCGCTCTCGCTGGCGGCGCACAAGTTTGGCGGACCCAAGGGGACCGGCATCCTTTATCTCCGCTCCGGGCTTTCGATCGATCGCCTGCAAGTCGGCGGCTCGCATGAAGGCGAGCGCCGGGCCGGGACCGAGGACGTGGCGGCCATTGCGGGAATGGCCGCGGCGGCGGAACGCGCGCTCGCGGGAATGGAAGAGGAGCAGGGGCGGCAGCGCCGGCTACGCGACCTGCTCTGGGAGGGCATCCGCGCACAGCATCCTGGCGTGATCCGCAACGGGGAGGCTGAGCAAACGGTGGCCAATACGCTCAACGTCTGCTTTCCCGGGCTCGATGGGGAGAGCCTGCTGATGAGCCTCGATCTTGACGAAATCTGCGCCTCGAGCGGATCGGCCTGCATGGTTGGGTCGGTGGTTCCATCGCATGTGCTGCTCGCCATGGGGCGGCCGCCAGAGCTTGCGCGCGCCGCGGTGCGCTTCTCGCTCGGCAAGGGCACCACGCAGGCTGAGATCGCGGAGACGATTACGCGCGTGGGACGGATTGTCAGACAGCTTCATGCCGCGTAAAGACTCACTGCACGCTCTTCATGCAGCTCGATTTTTTCGCCAAGCTCCTGCAACGGATCGCTCCCACGCTCCCCGTTTTTTCGCGGACGGCGCTTCCCGCCACGCCCGCTGTCCCCGCACCTCCCGAAGATTCCCTCTCCGCCGCCAGCCTGCTCGAGCAGTCGCAGCACCTCTTGCGCGGCCTCGGCTGCGCGGAGTTGGCGGCGCGGGTCGCCGTGCGGTGGAATCCGCGGATGCGGAGCACGGCCGGGACGGCGCATTGGGGCAAGTGCCTCGTAAGCTTGAATCCGCGGCTCCTTCAATTCGGCGCGGGCGAGGTCGACGTGACCCTGCGGCATGAGCTGGCCCACCTGCTTGCGCAGCACCGCGCCGGCCGTCGCCGCATCGACCCGCACGGGCCGGAGTGGCGCCAGGCCTGCCGCGATCTGGGCATCGCCGACGAGAAACGGTGCCACGAGCTTCCCCTGCCCCGCCGGCAGCAGGCGCGGCGGTATCGCTATCGTTGCCCCGCGTGCGGCGTGGAGGTGCGGCGCGTGCGACCGATGCGTTCCCGCTCCGCGTGCCTCGCGTGCTGCCGCCGGCATAACCGCGGGCGGTACGATGAGCGGTTCAGGTTTGTGAAAGAGGCGGCGGTGTAAGTGCGCTATTTCCAAGCGGCCAACGGATTCTCCGGCGCTTGCAGCGGGAAGGAGACCTGCGCGCCGCCACGGACGTGGGAAGCAAAGACGGCGGTGATCATCTCGACGGTGAGCCGGGAGTCGGCGGGGCCGCAAAGCGGTTCGCGATTTTCGCGGATGGCGGCGATGAGGTCGCGGCCGGCGGTGAGGTGGCCGCCGACTTGGGTTTTCAAGTCGGCGATCGGCTCCGGCGCGCCCTGGCCGGCGGTGGTGATGGGAATCCACGGGCGCGGCTCTTTGCCGGGCTGGAAGGGATTGCCGGGAACGAGGTGGGCGATGGGCGTGACGTCGATGCGCAGATCGATGAGGCCCTTTGTGCCGATGAGCTGCAGGCCGAAGCCGGCGGCTTTATCACCGGCGCCTTGGACGGAATCGAAGAAGATCGGGATGCCGTTTTCGGTGTCGAAGCGGGCGTGGACGGCGTTGCCGGCGACGGGGCCGAGGTCTTCCGCGCCGGGCTGCACATCCGCGGGAGTGGCAGGGCGGCCGTCCTTCAGCAGTGTGCCCGTGCAGCTCGTTGGTTTGCCGGCGAAGAGCGCGGCGAGATTCAGGACGTGGGAGCCGAGCACCCAGAGATCGACGCAGCCGCCGCGCGTGTCTTCCTTGCCGCGGCCGCGCACTTCGAGAAAGCGGCCGATGGCGCCGTCCTTGATCAGGCCGCCGATAAGCGGGAGCGTGGGCTGGTAGCGATTGCGATGCGCGAGGGCCAGCTTCACTTTGCCGCGCTCGCAAGCCGCGAGGATTTCATCGGCCTCGGCGAGAGTGCGGCAAAACGGCTTTTCCATGTAGATGCCGCGTGCGCCGGACCCGGCGGCGGCGACCGCCATGTCGCGATGCTCGCTCACCTGCCGCGGGCAGACGGCGACGATGTCGGGTTTCGTTTTCGCGAGCAGCTCGCGGTAGTCGGCGAAGCCTTGCGTGACTTTCAGCTTCTCCAGCGCGCCTTTGAGGCCGGCGGGGTTGGGATCGGAGACGCCGACGATCTCGGTCTCGGGCAGGCTCAGCCACATGGTGTGCAGGCCGTGGCCGTAGTCACCCTTGCCGGTGTGGCCGATCACCGCCACGCGCAGTTTGGGCTCGGCGGCGCCGGCGGCGTAGGCGAGCGAAGAAGCGGCGGCGGTGGCGAGAAATTGGCGGCGGTTCATTGGGGGATTTTGTTGAGGGTGTAGTAGGCCACTGGGTGGACGAGCTTTTCGCCGTCGGCCGATTGGAGGCCGGTGATGCTCAGCTCGTGGATGTACCCGGCGCGCAGGCCATCGACTTCGAGCTCGACGCTCAGGCCGTCCGGCGCGACGGGGCCGGTCTTCACCGCGAGGGGCTTGGGATCGAGCTCCGGGCCGCCGTAATCCTGCGTGGTACTCGTACGTGTAGCTCTCGATGCGCCATTGCGCGGCGCGCGCGGTCGGCGGTTTGATCGGCTTGGTGAAGGTACAGCGAAAACCGCGCGGTCGGGCCTCCATCGTCTTGATTTCAAAGGGCGTGGCCCCGTTGAAAATCACGCGCTCCAGACCGTACGAGCGCGAGCCGAGCGAATTCCAGCCGCGGTTGGTTTCGCCGACGAAGAGCGAGCCGTCGTCGCCGAATTCCATGCGCAGCACGCCGCTCTGGAAGCCTTCGAGAAACGGAAAACAGGCGCCCTGGTATTCGCCGCCGACCTTCTCGAGGAAGACGCGGCTGATCGCGGACATCGTGAATTCGCCCACGAAAAACTGTCCGGCGAACGGGCCGAATTTTCCGCCCGTGTCGTCGAGCACGATATCGGTGCAACTCATGCCCATCTTGCGATAAGGCAGCCAGACCGAGGCCGGCTTGTAGATGGGCATGCGCTGCGCGGCCTCGGCCACCGGCGCGCGCTCCACCGGTTTCTCCGGCTTGGCAAAAGGCGCGCCGGGCAGGCTGGCCGAGGCGAACGACGCGGCGTGGCCGTGAAACGCGCCCTGCCGGATGTGATGCACGCCGCCGGCGCAATTGCAGTTGCCCTGCTGCTCGGAATAAAAGACGTCGCCCGCCGCATTGATGCCGATGCCGGAAGGCGAGCGCATGCCGCCGGAGACCGGCTGCCATTCTCCGCCCGGCGCAATCCGGAGGCTGTAGCCGCGCCAGTCGGTTTGCTTCGGGTACGCCATGTTGCCCATCGAGCAATTCAGCGTGATCCACATGTTGCCCGCCGGGTCAAACTTCGGCCCGTAGGCGTACTCGTGATACGCGCCGGAAACGCCCCAGCCTTTGGCGGCGGCGAGATACTCGTCGGCAGCGCCGTCTCCATCGGTGTCGGCGAGGCGGGTGACTTCGCTGCGCTGCGTGGTGAAGAGCGCGCCATCGTGGAACGCGAGGCCGAGTGGCTCGTGCAAGGCGCTCGCAAAACGCCTCCAGCGCAGGCCGCGGCCGGTCGGCTCGTACGGATTCTCGATGATCCATACTTCGCCGCGGCGGGTCGCGGCGGCGAGTTTTCCGCCGGGCAGGCGCGCCAGTCCGCTCGCCTCGATAACGATCTCCTTGGGATGCTCCAGAGGCAGGATTCGGTACGCCGGCGCGGGCTCGGCCGCCGCGGCGAGGGCGAGCGCGCCGAAAATGAGCAGGGTGCGTTTTACCATGAGATTTCCTCCACGAGCTCGGCCTCGCCGTTGCGGAATTCCAGCGGGGTCTCGCCGGGATTGGCGGCGGTGAAGGTGTTTGGACCGAGTCGGATGGTGACGCCTTTAGGGGGATTGGCCCGCAGGCGCACGGACTCCGAGCCTTGGCCGCGTACCCGCAGAACGCGCCGCAAACCTTTGCCCGCCGGCTCCAGGCGATCTTCCACTTTCAGCGCGCCGAGATCGTAGAGGAAAGTGGGCACGCCATCGGCGCTGACACGGTAGCCGCGGTACTTTGGCGTGGCGTCGCCAGCGCTCAAGGCACCCACCTGTTCGAGGCGCACCTGGCTTTCGCCGAGCGGCTTTTCCATTTTTGCTACGCGCTGATTCCAAGTGCCATCGGCATCGAGAAAACGCCCGCGCCACGCGAGCGCCCAACGCGAGGAGAGCGCGTCGAAAGCGGCATTCACGCCGCCGGGAAAACCGACGGCGATCGCGTGGGTGCTCACGTCCGCGATGAATGTGCGGAAGATGATCGGGCGCTCCGCCGGCTTCAGCTCGAACGCGGCGTGATCGAAGATTCCCTCGGGCGGCAGGCTCTGGTCGACCTCGGTGAGGTAGACACGGATGGAATCGATTTGGCGGTCGGCGCTGTTGCCGCCGATTTTCGGATTGAGCGGCTTGCGGTTCGGCCAGAAGGCGGGCATGCGCGTGCCGGTGGGGAAGGCCGCGGGATTCAGCAGGAAATCGCGCACCCACTCCGGGCGCAGCCGGCGCGGCACCTCGGCCAGATCGTAGGCACCGATACCCAGCGAGGGATGGCCGTGCAACGAGTGGCACGCGATGCAGGCGTAGCCGCCCGTGCCGACCAGCGCGCGACCGGGGTCGTTGCGGCCGACCTGATTGGGATTCGCGGTCGCGGGCGACGGCTCCTCCTTGGGATCGCGATCGGCCTGGGCCAGCAGGCCGGCGAGATGGGGTGAGAGCGCTTCGCCGAAATCCGGCATCCGCACGCGCATGTAGTTTCGCACGCGGCTTTTCCCGCGCAGGATGGCCTGCAAGGCCCACGGCTGCAGCTTGCGGCCGACTCCATCCAGCGGCGGCGGCAGCCGACCGAGATCGCCGAGGTCATCCTTCGTTGAAGTGAAATGCACCGCCACCTCCTGCGCCGGGCCGCCCGTGCCGCCGCGCGCGTGGCACGCATAACAATTGCGCTGCAGGAGCAGCCGATTGATCGCCACGGAGGCGCCCGGCGGCACGGCGTTGGCCGGGTTCTTGCGATGCGTGAGCGCGGCGCGGAGCGCGGTGCGCTGCTCTTCCGCCAAGGGATAGCGCGGCACGCCCGGCGGGGTTTCCTTCGCCAGGCAGCCGGACTGAAGATCGAGTTTTTGCGCGGCCTTCGCGGTGGCTTCGGCGCCGCCGTGGCAGGTCGCGCAGCCGAGCGCTTTGAAATGCTCGGCCCCGCGCTTCGCGCGCTCAACATCGATTGCGGGCGGGGTGGCGGGCTTCGGCTGAGGCGCCAGGTACGCCGCGAGATGTGCGGCCTCTTCGCCGGTGAGATGGAGATCGGGCATCCGGCCAGCGGGGCGGACGGCGAGGGGCTTCTCGAGAAAGCGCGCGAGCTCGCCGGGGGCGTACTTTTCACCGAGGCGCTCCAGCGGCGCCTGGCTGTGGCAGGCGATGCATCCGATGCTCTCGAAAAGATGCTCGCCTTCCTCGGGCTTGCCGCTGGTTTTCGCGGGCGCCACCACCTCGCCGCGGAGGCTCATCACATAATGGGTGAGGTCTTCCGCCATCTCCGCCCGTCGCGGCTCAGTCTCGCCGGCGAGGAGATGGGGCATCGTGGTGCCGGGCTTCCCCGCCGCCGGATCGGCGAGGAACGCACGCACATACTCGGCGCGCAGACGCTGGCCCGCGGTGGCTAAATCGGGTCCCGGTTTCCAGCCGAGAGGAGCTGTAGCCTGGCCATCGGTGTGGCAGGCGAGACACGAAAGCTCGGATAGGAGCACCTCGCCCTGCTCGGACTGTGTTTCGCCGCCGGCCTGCCGCAGGCGCTCGTACCCGGCGACGAATGGCGCCCGCGCCTCGGCCGCTCCGCACCGGCCGGCGCCGAGCCAAGCGACGACGAGGAGAATCATGCGCCAGGGGAAGGTCATGAGGGAGAGAGAATCCGAACGAGGTGAATGCCGCCATCCAGATTTCAAAGCCGGGCGTTTTTTTTGGGCGCCAGCCGAGACGATCACAGGACGGTCCTCGTTTTAGCTTCCCGCCCCCTACCCCACCGTCTACACCCCTCCTCGTGCCGCCTCCACGCAATATCACCCCGCCGCCGTTTAACATGCCCGCGCTCAAGCTGGGCTGGATTGCGAAGGGCGTTCTCGTCTTCGTCGCGATCATCGCGTTCCTCTCGTGCTTTTCACAGGTGCCCGCCGATTCCGTCGGCGTCCTGCTGCGGCTGGGCCGCTTCAATGGCGAGGTAAAGCCCGGCCTGGTGTGGAAGCTTCCCTTCGGCATCGATCAGCTCGTGATCGTGCCGGTGCAGCGGCAGTTGAAGCTCGAGTTCGGGTTTGCCACCGAAGCCGCCACCGACCCGGAGCAGCCGAGCCGCGAGCCCGACCTCGAGGAGCGGATGGTCACCGGCGATCTCAATATGGCGCTCGTGCGCTGGGTGGTGCAGTACCGGATCGAGGACTCCAAACAGTTCCTTTTTCAAGTCGAAGACCCGAAAGCGACTTTGCGCGATGTCACGGAATCGGTGATGCGCGAAGTGGTGGGGGACCGCACGGTGGACGAGGTGCTGACGGTCGGCCGCCAGGAGGTGGAAGTGGAGACGCTCGAGCGGCTGAAGAAGGTGGTGACGCACTACGGGCTGGGAGTTTCGATCATCCAGGTGCAGTTGAAGGACGTGCATCCGCCCACGCCGGTGCAGGCCTCTTTCAACGAGGTCAACCAGGCGCAGCAGGAAAAGGAGCAGTCGATCAACGTGGCCAACGGCGAGTACAATAAAGCCGTCCCTCGCTCGCGCGGCGAATCGGAGCAGCGGGTGAGCGAAGCGGAAGGCTACGCGCTTCGCCGGGTGAACGAGGCGCGCGGCGACGCCGACCGCTTCAAGGCGCAATTTTTGGAGTACGTGAAGGCGCCCGAGGTCACCCGCCAGCGGCTCTACCTGGAGACGATGGGCGAGCTTCTCCCGCAGCTCGAACGGAAAATCATCTTCGACGACAAGGGGAAAAACACCATCCCGCTCATGCCGATGGACCTCGGCTCGAAAGCCAAACCCCTTAATCGCTAATTTATGCGCTCTGTCTTTGGGTGGTTCGCCGCCGCCGTCGCTTTCTTCATCTTCCTGATCATCGCCGGCGCGTTTTACATCGTACCGGAAACGGAACAGGTGATCCTCACGCAATTCGGGCAGCCGGTCGGCGGGGTCGTCTCGACCGCCGGCATTCATTTTAAGGTGCCGTTCATCCAGGAGGTAAACCGCTTCGATAAGCGCGTGCTGCAATGGGACGGCCCCTCCAGCGAGATGCCCACCAAGGACAAGCTCTACATCGTGGTGGATACCTTTGCCCGCTGGCGCATCGCCGATCCGCTGCAATTCTTCCGCCGCGTGCGGGATCGCCGCGGCGCGCTGTCGCGGCTCGACGACATCATCGGCAGCGAGACGCGCAATACGCTCGCGCGGCATCAACTCGTCGAGGCCGTCCGCACCACGAAAGACCGCAAGCCGCTTCAGGATGAAACGCTCACTGGCGGCCACGGCGTGCAAGTCACCACGCTGCCGGCGATCCAATTTGGGCGCGTGGCGCTGGAGAAAGAGGTCACCGATCAATCGCGGCTGAAGCTGGCGGATCTCGGGATCGAAGTGCTCGATGTGCGCTTCATGCGGATAAATTACAACCACGCCGTCTCCACCAAAATTTACGACCGCATGATGTCCGAGCGGAAACAGATCGCCGATCGTTTCCGGTCCGAGGGCGCGGGCGAGGCCGCCAAAATCCTCGGCACCCGCGAGCGCGACATCAAGCAGATCGAATCCGAGGCGTACCGCCAGTCGCAGACCATCCAGGGCAAGGCGGACGCGGAGGCGATCCAGATCTACGCGGAGGCCTTCAACCAGAATCCCGAGGCGCGCGAATTCTACGAGTTCTCCCGCTCGCTGGAGCTCTACCGGACGGCGCTCATCCGCGATACCACGGTGGTCTTGACCACGGAGAATGGTTTTCTCCGGCATTTGCAGGGAGACTCCATCAACGTGAAGAAAACGCCCGCGCCCCCAACGCCGCCGCCTGCCGCACCGGCACCGGTCCGGCCAGCCACCCCTCCTCCGGCACCCGCCGCCACGCCCGCGCCAGCGCCGGCGCCGCCACCGTAGGAGGAACATTCGCGCGGGCTTCCCGGCTACTGTTTCGCTGATTTTCCAATTCGCCCGCGTAGGCCGACTGGAAGTCGGCGATACGGCAGACTGGAAGTCTGCGCTACGGTCCAGCTCGTGAATACCCTTGGAACTTTCATTTCGAGCCGGAACAATCGGCGCATGCGCTTTCGCCGGGTCATCCTCGCAGCGGCATTGCTCGGTCTGTGCCTCAGCAGGGCCGGCGCGGAGATTTCCTGGCCGATGGAGAAGCTGTTGGAGGCGCCGAAGACCTACCCGGCGCCGGAATTTGCGGTGGAGGGAGTGGAGCCGCTGTTTTATGAGGCGCTGCCTTGGGAGGGAAAGCCGACGCGCGCTTTTGCGTATGTGGGCATGCCGGAGCGGAAAGGTGATGAGAAGGTGCCGGGGATTGTGCTGGTGCACGGGGGCGGCGGGACGGCGTTCGTGGACTGGGTGAAGCTGTGGACTTCGCGCGGGTATGCGGCGATCGCGATGGACAATTGCGGCTCGGTGCCGGGCGGGCAGCATGGAAAGCGCCCGCGGCAGGAGTTGGGTGGGCCGCCGGGGTGGGGCGGATTCGATCAGACGTCCAAGGCGCCGGAGGATCAGTGGACCTATCATGCTGTGGCGGATGTGCTGCTCGCGCATTCGCTGCTGCGCTCGCGGGCGGAGGTCGATCCGGAGCGGATCGGGATCACGGGCATTTCGTGGGGCGGCTATCTCACGTGCATCGCGGCGGGGGTGGACTCTCGGTTTCGTTTTGCGGCGCCGGTGTACGGCTGCGGGTTTTTAGGCGAGAACAGCGCGTGGCTCGGCGAGTTTGCGAAGCTCGGGCCGGAGGCGGCAAAGGCCTGGCTGCAGCGTTGGGACCCATCGGTTTATTTGCCCAAGGTGAAGGTCCCAATGCTGTGGGTGACCGGCACGAACGATTTCGCTTACCCGATGGACTCGCTGCGGAAGAGCTATCGGCTGCCAAAGACGCCGCGCACGTTGTGCATCCGGGTGAAGATGCCGCACGGTCATGGCGGGCCGGGTGAGAAGCCGGTGGAGATTCATGCGTTTGCCGATCACGTGGTGAAAGGCGGGCCCGCGCTGGCGAAGGTCTCGACGCCGAAGCTGGCGGAGGGCTCGGTAAGCGTGACGTTTGAATCGCCGGTACGCATCGCGAAGGCGGAGCTCAATCTCACGCGGGATACGGGGCCGTGGCAGAAGCGCCAGTGGGAAACCGTTCCCGCGGAGCTCGATGCGGCGAAACACGAGGCGCGCGCGGGCATTCCTGCGGGCGCGCGCGCGGCGTACGTGAACTTCACGGATGAGCACGGGCTGGTGGTGAGCAGCGAACACGTGGAGCTGGCCGCGACCGCGCGCTAAAGGCCCTGCAGCACGCTGTTTGCTCGTTCGTGAAACTGCGCGTGCTCGCGGATGAGGCGCTCAAACCCTGGATGTTCGGCGGTGGGCAGGCCGGCGGGAAACTTGGCCGCGGAGCGGTTCCATTTGGCGATCCATTCGCCGGAGAGGAGCTCGAGGCGTCCGGAGGCGAGGGCCGCGCGGGCGGCGGGAGTGAGGGCGATGGTGGTGGCTTCCTTGGCGCCGGCGCTGCGGCCTTTGGCGACAAAGAAGCCGGCGGCGAGCAGGGCCACGCGCGCGGCGGTGGAGATGGTGTAGGTGAAGAGCTCGGCGGGGACGTGGCCGCACACGGCAAAGAGCTGGGCAAAGGCCTGAAGGCTCCAGAGGTCGCCGCACGTCTTGCTGGAAAACATGTCGTAGAAAATGATCTCCGGCAGTGCGGGCGCGCGGTGCATCCCTTGCAGGAAATCGCCTTCGATGAGCTCCCAGCCCAGGCCGGGGTGCTGTTTCGAGCGCCAGCTTCCGCGCTCGAGCAGGCCGGCGGGGCCGCCGTGGCGCAGGTAGGTGAAGAGGTCGCGGTGGAGCATCGCGAGCTTCAGCGAATCGAGATCGTTTTCGAAGCTGACGATCTGCATCGGGCGCACCGGGCCGGCGGCCGCGGCGGCTTCGTAGCACTCGATGGCGGCCATGGCATTCGCCGCGGCGCCGAGGCCGACATCCCAAATCACGAGCGGCTCGGCGGGCGCGCCTTCAGGCACGCGCAGGCGCTCGGCGAGGGCGGATTGCTCGACGTAGACACTGCGCGCTTCCTCCATGGGCGAAGTGCGCGAGTGCATGATTTCGCCGGAGGCCACATGCCGGATGCTGGCGAAACCTTCGCGCGCCACGTGCACCTCGTAGGCCCCGAGACGCGAGAGCCGTTTGCGTTTCGGCTTCGATTCGCGCGAGGGATGGTCGGGGTCCGGCAGATCGAGGAAGGCGCGCTTTTCGCGGTAGAGCTCGCCGAAGCGGCCCTCGACGATGCTGGCGCGGATTTCGCGCATGAGGCGCTGGTAAAAGTAGAGATTGTGCGTGCCGAGCAGTTGCCAGCCGAGCGTCTCGCCGGTCTTGGTGAGGTGGTGCAGGTAGGCGCGGGAAAAGCGCGCGCAGGTGGGGCAATCGCAATCCGGATCGAGCCGGTCCTTCGAGAATTTGTAAACGCCGCGGCGCATTTGCAGAATGCCGCGCGAGGTGAAGACGCCGCCGCGCTGCGCCTGCTGCGTGGGGATGATGCAATCGAACATGTCCACGCCGCGATGCACCGCCTCGAGGATGTCGATGGGCGTGCCGACACCCATGAGGTAGCGCGGCTTGTCCGCCGGCAGCATTTGCGCGGTGAGCTCGCACACATCCTCGCGCTGGGTTTTGCTTTCGCCGACGGCGAGGCCGCCGATCGCGAAGCCATCGAAGCCGAGCGCGCAGAGACCGTCGGCGCTTTCGCGCCGGAGCTCCGGGTAGAGCGCGCCTTGCACGATGGCGAAGAGCGATTGCGCCGAATCGCCGCGCGCGGCGAGGCTGCGCTCCGCCCAGCGCTGCGTGATGCCGAGCGCCGCGTGCGCGGTGGCGGCATCGGCGGTCGAGGCGATGCAGTGATCGAGCGCCATCATGATGTCGCTGCCGATCGCGCGTTGCGTTTCGATGCTCAGCTCCGGGCTGAGCAGGATGGTGCGGCCATCGAGGTAGCTCTGGAAAATAGCGCCCGCCTCGCTCATCGAGCGCGCGTGCGGCAGCGAGAAAATCTGGTAGCCGCCGGAATCGGTGAGCACCGAGCGCGGCCAATCCATGAACGCATGGATGCCGCCGACGCGCCGGAAAACCTCCGGCCCCGGCCGCAGCAGGAGATGGTAGGTATTCGCGAGCAGCACCTGCGCGCCCGCGGCTTCGAGCGTCTCCGGCGTCTGCGCCTTCACCGTCGCCTGCGTCCCCACCGGCATGAAGACGGGCGTCAGCACCTCATTGTGCAGCGTTCGAAACCGCCCCGCCCGCGCCCGCGAACCGGCGGCGTGCGCCTCGACCTGAAATTGGAGACGGGAAGGATGGAGCATCAAAAGAGCGGCGAATCTGCCACAGGGCGGGCCGAGGCGCTGGCGATTTGAGGGCGAGGCCCGCCACAGGTCCATTGGAGCATGTCAGGATGAAGGGTTTTCGGAGATATGGGGATGAATTGTCGTTTTTCGGGGGGGTGGGGGTGGGGTTTTCGGAGATATGGAAGGGATGGCGGGGGAAGAAAACGCGGAGCGCGGAACGACGCGGGTGAGGGGTTTTCGGAGATATGGAACGAATGGCATGCTTTTAGGGGCGGGCGGCGGCACGGGGGCGGGTGCGGCCGTACTCGGAGGGGAAGGCGCGGGCGAGCTCGCGGGCGTGGTAGCGCCAGCCGGCGTCTTTGGGAGGGGGAGCGGGCCGGAAGGTGACGAGGCGAAGCTGGAGGTGGTCGGAGGCGGCGGCAGTGAGGGCCGCAGCGAATTCGGGGTGGATGCGCTTCCAGTAGCCGATGGTGTTGGAGGGCAGGCCGTGGTGAAGGCCGGCGCGGGAGGCGGAGAAGCCGTGGCGGCGGATGAGGGAGCAGATGGCTTCGGCGAGGGACGGAGAGTAGCGGGAGGGGCGGCCGGGGCGCTTTTGGGTGGTGGTGGCGGAAATGGGAGGAATGGGAGGAATGGGAGGAATGGGAGGAATGGGAGCAATGGGAGCAATGGAGGTGGCTGCGGCGGCGGTGAGACGGGGGGCGAGCTCGGGTTGCTCGCGCTTCCAGCGGCGGAGGGTTTCGGGATAGACGCCGGCGGCAAGGGCGGCCTGACGCTGGGTGACAGACCCTTGGGCGAGGTGGCGGCAGATTATTTCGACCAGGGCGGCGGAGTAGGTGGAGCGGCGCGGGAGGGAGGCGATTGGTTCCAGGATAGAGGTTGGCATGGGGCCGATCATATCATGGGTGAGCATGCGACTGCGGTTGGGGTGAGCACTTTTTTATATTTCTATTTTCGCCTGGAGGGGGGAACGGATGGGGGAGAGGGCTGCGCGGGGGAGCCCGTGGGCGGGCAGGCGGGACGCCTGCGGACCGCACAGGCGAGACGCCTGTGTTCCGGCTTCGCGCCGCTGGCTGGCGGCTCATTCCGTCGTCCGGGCTGCGGGAAGGCTTGGCGATTTCTGCGCGGGGAAATCCCACACCCAATCGCCGCGGTAATTGGGATCCTGCGGCTTGGCGGGAAGGTTGGGATCGCCGCGCGTTCCTCCATCGTCGACGCCATCGGAACCGACGGAGTAGAGCGCATAGCGGCCGTGATCCGTGCGCCGATAGCGCATTGGCTTGGCGGATGGCAGATCGAGCGGCAGCGGGCGGCCATCGGAAAGCGTGAGGCCTTCCAGGGTTTCGGGATAGCTGCCATGTTGGAAACGGAAGCGCTCGAGGACGCAGGCGATGGTGGCTTGGTCGAGCTGAGTTTGGGCCCAAAGGAGCTTGGGCGGGATGCCGGCCAGGATCGAGAGCGACTGCATGTTCCAGCGCCATGGATATCGAAGCGGCGCGGTTCGGGCAGCGTCAATGGCGCGATGCAGCGGGATTTGCTGGGAAATCAGCTTGGGCAGGCCGCCATCGCGCAGGGGACCGATCAGGTAATCGAGCTCCATCTGCGAGCCTTCCGCGACGCTGCCGGTGAAGGCGCCCGGCGGCAGCACGGAAAGGCCGCCGACGAGCAGCGCCCGCTCCCAGCCGGTAACCGGCGTGAAGCTGGGAATGCCGCGAAAGAGATTGCTCATGCAAGTAATCGTCCAATCGGCGCGCCGATTTGCTTCGCAATAGAGGGTGGCGTCGACGCCGGCGATCAGTTCGCCGCGATAACAGCGCAGGGCGATCTCTCCGAAATTGCGGCGGGCGCACTCTTTTTCGATCCGCTCCCAATCGCCGATGGCGCCGACTCCGGCGTTCGCGAGCTCCCAAATGGCGCTGTGCATAAGCAAGTGATTCGCGGTGAAGACGAGCAGATTGATCGTGAATGGATAGTCGAGCGTCGCGTCCGCGAGGCGCGACATCATCACCACGGAAGCGAAGGCTTTTGGCGCGTCGCCGGATTGGGCCGCAGCGGCGGCGCGCAGGTTCAGGCCCTGATGCATCCGCAGCGCGAGCGTGAGGTGTGGGAATTTGGCTTCCAGCAAGGGGACGGGCAATTTCCGTGTGCTCAGGGAAGGAACCCACTCCGCCCGCGGCCGCATGAGCGCCGGGGTGAGCTCGGCGAGGAAGCGTTCGCGCTCGGCAAACGCGGCGAGCACATCGCGGGCGGGCTCGCCTGGGGTGGAGGGGATAGGCCACGCGCCCGTCTCGCGCATCCAGTCGGCCCACGGCTGGAGATCCAGGGGGGCACCGGTGGTGGCGCCGCTGCTCACCGGCGGGACCTTCTGCGGCTCATTCTTGAGGTCGAAAAGTTTGTGGATTCGCTCGCGGTTGGCGTGGCCCTGCCGCCCCTCGGGCGAATCGTCTTCCTGCCCTATGTAGAGCAGCGGCGGGATCGCGCAGAAGTTTTCGTGCTCGGGAATGGGTGGGGTGAGCAGCCCCTGGATGTCCAAAGTCTCGCGCTCGCGTTGCATTCGCGCGCGGAAGGCGTCCCAGCGCGCGTTGCCAGCCTCATCCACATAGACCCACGCCAGCGTCAAGAGCGCCAGCGGCACGAGCAGGCTCAGGGAGGCCCACCAGAACCAGCGGCGCTGAGTGAGACGCCGAATGAATTGCCGCATGGGAGCAAGAGGCGGCTATTTCGCCGCGGGCTGCACTTTCAGGAATTCGTTTACGCCGATCTTGATGAAGTAGACCGGCTCGCCGGGGCGCTCGGCGTCGCCGGGGTGTGGATCGATCGGCTCGGAGCCGGTGTACAGGTAGATATGGAATTGGCCGGACTCGTCTTTGCCGGCAGGGTGCATGCGCGATTCGCGCGGATCGTAGGGGCGCAGGATGGTGGGGACGAGGAGACGGCCCTGGAAACGGAGCGGCGGCGCGTTTTCATCGCGCGGGTAGAGCGCCTTGTCGCCGACGGCGGTGGTTTCGCTGTAGCTCTCGAGCTGCACCCGGCGCGCGTGCGTGAGGTGGGAGTGGACCACGACGACCGCGAAGGCCGCGAGCAGGCCGAGCATGAGCCGCACGGCGTAGGGGCGATAGGCGAGCTCCGACATGGCGCCGCGAACCTAGGCGCCGGCCGGCAGCTTGGCGACTTCTTCCGCAAGCACCGCGAGCACGCGCTCCTGCACCTGCTCCAGGGTCCCGGCGATGCGCGCGCCGGCCGCGAGGATGTGGCCGCCGCCGCCGAATTGGCCGCAGACTTTGGAGACATCCACGCGCGGATCTTTAGAGCGCAGGCTGATGCGGACTTTGCCCTCCACCTGCTCCTCGAAGTACGCCGCGGCAATCACGGTATCGACGGCGCGGATGTAATCGATGAGGTCCTCGGTATCCTCGGGCTTGCTGCCGACCGCGGCGACGGTGGCGAGCGAGAGGGTGATGGAGCTGACGCGATCGTTCGCGGTGAAGCGCACCTGATTCAGCACCGCGCGGACCAGCTCCAGCCGGCGGCGGGGGTAGCTTTCGTAGACCCGCTGCGCAAGCTCGCCCACCTTCGCGCCCGCGGCGATCAGCTCCGCGGCGATCCGGTACGTGCGCGCGGTGGTGCTCGGGTAGCGAAACGAGCCGGTGTCCGTCGAGATGGCCACGTAGAGATTGTCCGCAATCTCGCGGGTGATCTCGAAGCCCTCGGCTTCGAAGAACTCGTAGAGCACCTGGCCCGCGGCGGGCGCGATGGGATCGACGTACGCCAGATCGCCGTAGCGCGGATTGGAGACGTGATGATCCATGTTGATCCACACGCCGGCGCGGCGGACGGCGGGAAGGCTCGTGCCGACGCGCACCTGGTCGGCATTATCGAGGACGATGGCGACATCGAATTCCTCGGGCGTCGCGGGCGGAGGCCGCATGAGCTCGGCGCCGGGCAGAAACTGGAATTTCTCCGGCACGGGGTGCTCATTCCAGACGGTGACTTCCTTGCCGAGGCCGCGGAGGGCGAGAGCCATGGCAAGCGAGCAGCCGATCGCGTCGCCATCGGGATTGCGATGGCTCATCACGACGAAGCGCTGATGAGCCCGGATGGCGCCGGCGATCTCGGAGAAGGTGGAGTTGGATTTCACGGGGAAAGGTTTGGAGAAAAAGAGCGAAGCTGAAAAGCGCAGGTGTAGAGGCGGCTCTGTCCGGTCCCCCGCGTCAGCGGGACCGGACGTGCCGCCGCTGATCAAGGCGCGGAAAGGCGGCGGGCGCGGCACGGAGTGATCGGGAGAGGCGGCGTCGCAGCCTGCCACCCCACCGCCTTCGCCCACGCCGAAAGATGGAGGCGGCACCCCCATTCCCGCTGGCGCGGAGAATGGGGAGAGCCGCCTCTACACATTTACGCTTTGGGCGCTTCGGGGTCGAGCGGCGCCTCTTCGTCTTGCGACTCGGGGATGTCGAGAGTCTCGAGGATGTTGAGGATGCGCGTGCCGCGCTCGACAGAATCATCGAGGCGAAAGTGAAGTTGCGGCGTGTACTTGAGGACCACGCGTTTCGAGAGCTCGCCCTGGAGCGCCTGGCGGTGATCGTGGAGCTGGGCCATGGCGGCACGCTGCTCTTCATCCGAGCCGATGATGCTGATGTAGACATGCGCCTGCTTCAGGTTCGGCGTGATGTCGACCTGCTGCACGGTGACGAGCCTGGCCGTGAAGGTGATTTCGCGGAGGATCAGCTCGCTCAGCTCACGCTTGAGGACCTCGTTGACGCGGGCGAGTCGGTTTTTCATGGGATCAGGAAAGTAAGTCAGTAAGCCAGTGAGTCAGTAAGCCAGTGCTGGGGGATTTGGCTCCGGACGTAATGGAGAGATGTTTGTGCGTTGGCCGCGGGGCTGCGCGGCCTACTGACTTACTGACTTACTGGCTTACTTTTCCGCCGCCACTACAGTTTCTGCGCGATCTTCTCGAGGGTGTAGCACTCGATGATGTCGCCCACCTCGTACTCGTTGAAATCGCCGAGCTTGATGCCGCACTCGAGGCCGTTGCGGACTTCCTTCACGTCGTCCTGGAAGCGGCGCAGCGTGGCGAGGCCGCCATCGTAGATCGGCTGGCGTCCGCGCAGCACGCGGGCGCGGGCCGTGCGGGCGATGCGCCCATCGGTGACGGCGCAGCCGGCGACGACGCCCTTGGTGAGCTCGAACACCTGCTTCACCTCGGCGTGGCCGATGACGCTCTCGCGCGTCTCGGGGTCGAGCAGGCCGGCCATCGCTTCCTTCACCTGGTCGATGAGTTCGTAGATGATGGAGTAGAGCTTGATCTGGACGCCTTCGCGCTTGGCGGTGGCGGCGGCGGAGGTTTCCACTTTTACGCTGAAGCCGATGATGACGGCGTTCGAGGCGGCGGCGAGCAGCACGTCGTTTTCGCGAGATCGGGCCGACGGCGGCGTGGACGATATCGAGGTCGATCTTCTTCGTCTGGATCTGGTTGAGCGAAGTGGTGAGCGCTTCGAGCGGAGCCCTGCACGTCGGTCTTGAAGATGATGCGGAGCACCTTGCGCTGGCCTTCGGCGAGACTGTCGAAAAGGTTTTCCAGCGTGGCGCGCGCGGGCGTGGCGAGCTTTTGCAGGCGCTGCTCGATCCAGGCGCTCCTGGCTGAGCGCTGCGGCTTCGCGCTCGTTCTCCATGACCACGCAGTTCGTCGCCGGCATTGGGCAGGCCGGAGAAGCCGAGCACCTTGCACGGGCGTGGAGGGGCCGGCGGCTCTTCATCGGCTTGCCGGCGTCGTCGATGAGCGACTTCACCTTGCCGCTGTAATGGCCGCAGATGAAGGGATCGCCGACTTTCAGCGTGCCGGTGCGGACGATGACGGTCGCGGTGGGGCCGCGGCCCTGCTCGATCTGCGCCTCGATCACCGTGCCGCGCGCGGGGCCGCGGTCGCTGGCTGCGAAGCTCGAGCACTTCGGCCTCGAGCAGGATGCTTTCGAGCAGCTTGTCGACGCCGTGCCCTTCGATGGCCGAAACGGGGCACGACGATCGTGTCGCCGCCCCAATCTTCCGGGACGAGGCCCTTCTCCTGGAGCTGCCCCTTGACCTTGTCGACATTCGCGCCGGGCATATCGATTTTCGTGATGGCGACGATGATCTGCACCTTCGCGGCCCGGGCGTGATTGAGCGCCTCGATGCGTCTGCGGCATGATGCCGTCGTCGGCCGCGACGACGAGCACGACGATGTCGGTGACATTCGCGCCGCGGGCGCGCATGGCGGTGAAGGCGGCGTGGCCGGGAGTATCGAGGAAAGTGATGCGCTGTGCCGTTGTGCGTGACCGCGTAGGCGCCGATGTGCTGGGTGATGCCGCCGGCTTCGCCCGCCGCGACGCGCGTCTTGCGGATCGGCGTCCATGAGCGTGGTCTTGCCGTGGTCGACGTGGCCCATGAAAGTGACGATCGGGCGCGCGCTCGTTGCAGCTCGTCCGCCTTCGGCTTGGCTCCGGTGGCGGCGGCGGCTCGGGCTTTTTCTCGACCGGCTTGTGCACGCCGCCGCCTTCTTTCGCGCTTCTCCTTCTCGAAAAGTGAAGCCGTGCTTGCTCGCACACCTTGGTGGCGATCTCGGTCTCGACCGTCTGATTGATCGCTCACGTAGATGTCGATCTCCATCAGGTCGCCGATGACCTGGAAGGGCTTGAGCCTCAGCGCCGCGGCGAGATCGCTGCACGATGATCGGGGGCTTGAGATGAATGATCTTCTCATCCTTCGACCTCCTCCGCGAGCGCCTCCTCCGGCGCGGGCTCCGCGGCGGCAGCCACAGGCTCAGGCTCCGCGGCCACCTCGGGCGCGGGCGGCGGGGCGACCGGCTTCGGCGGCTCGGGATCGAGGAGCCGCGAGATGGGCGACAGCGAGCGGAAAGGCTTGTTCGACAACTCCGACGGCGGGCGCGCCGTGCGCACCGTCTTCGGCTTCTCGTCGATGAGCGAGACGGCCTCTTTCGGCGGCGCTTTCGGGGCAGGCGGCTCCGCCGGCGCGGCGCGGCTTTTCTTTTTCCGGCGCGGGCTTGGCCGTCGCGGCGCGGGCGGTTCGCCGGCTTGGCGTTCGGCGCCGGTTTCCTGGCGGTGATTCGGTTGAGTCGTCTTGGTGGCCATTCAAATAGGTGTGGGCACGGGCTCTCATGGCGCCGTGCGCCGGAGTTTACTGAAATTCGCGTTTCGCGGCGGCGTGGATCTTTGTCCGCCTCCGCCAGTTCGCAGCCGAGCACATCGGCGATGTCCTGCGGCGTCTGCGCCGGCGATCACTTCCGACGCTGTTCATGCCGGCATTGATCAAGCTGGCGCGCCACAGCTTCGCTCGACTTCGAGCGTCTTCGCGAGGCTGGTGACGCCTTTTTCCACATTGTTCGCAAAAATTTCCTTCGCCGACTCGTCCTTCTCGATGTTGACTTCCCAGCCGGTGAGCCGCGAGGTGAGGCGGGCATTCTGGCCGCGCTTGCCGATGGCGAGCGAAAGCTGGTCTTCGTCCACCTTGATCTGGACGGTCTTCTTCGGCTCATCCAGGTTGACGGCTCTTGATCTTGGCCGGCTTCAGCGCTTCGAGCACGAATTCCTTCACGTCCGCGCTCCAGCGGATGATGTCGACCTTCTCGTTGTTCAGCTCGCGGACGATGTTCTTCACCCGCGAGCCGCGCATGCCGACGCAGGCGCCGACGGGGTCGACCTTTTCGTTCGGCGCTCCAGACCGCGATCTTCGTGCGGTAGCCGGCCTCGCGGGCGATGCCCTTGATCTCCACGGTGCGGTCGGCGATCTCGCTCACTTCGGTCTCGAAAAGCCGGCGCACGAAATTCGGATGGCTGCGGGAGAGGATGATCTCCGGGCCGCGCGCGCCGTTTTCCACCGCCACCACATAGGCGCGAATGCGGTCGCCGACGTTGTAATCCTCCGTCTGCACGCGCTCGCGCGATCGGCATGATCGCCTCGAATTTGCCGAGGTCGACGATCACGTCCGAGCGCTCGAAGCGGCGCACGGTGCCGCAGACGATCTCGCCGGCGCGATCCTTGAACTCCTCGTAAATCATCTCCTTCTCCGCCTGGCGGATGCGCTGCATCATCGCCTGCTTGGCGGTCTGCGCGGCGATGCGGCCGAAATCCTTCGGCGTCACCGGGACTTCCAGCTCCTCGCCGAGCTGCACATCGGCCTTGATCTTCTTGCGCCTGGCTGAGCGAGATTTCGTCGTGCTTGTTCTGCACCCGCTCCACCACGATCAGCTTGGCATACGCCTTGATCTCGCCGCTCTTCGCATCGATTTCGCGCGCAGCTCCCGCGCCGCTCCCACCGCCTTGCGGGCCGCCGAAAGCACGGCGCTATTGATCGCTTCCAAGAGGATCTCACGTTTGATCCCCTTGTCGCGCTCAAAGAAGTCGACGACGGCTAAAATTTCGCTGTTCATAAAAGTTCGTTCCGCCAAGAGACAAAAAAAGTGGGTTTTTGGACCCACTGGTCTGTCTGCGTTGTCGGCGGAAGTGTGAAGGTAGGCCCGCTCTCCAGAAGCGTCAAGGAGTTAAAGGCTTGCGCGAAGGGGCTGGTTTTGTGGGATTTGCCTTCAAATCTATGATTTTGGAAGGCGGTAGCCGGGAAAAATAGTATGGGCAGTGATTCGGCAAATTCATGGACCGCACCGCACCACCGCAAATGATCTTCTTCGATGCCGCCGGCACCCTTCTGCATCTGCCGCGTGGCGTCGGCCATCACTACCGCGAGGTGGCTGTGCGGCATGGCTTTGCGCCGGAGGAGAAGGCGCTCAACATGGCGTTCCGCACCGCGTTTCGGGAGGTTCCCGAGCCTGCAACAACCCGCGCCCAGCGGCCAGACGACGACCGGGGGTGGTGGCGCTCGCTGGTCGACCGCGTGTTGGACGAATGCCGCGCGACGGCAGGGTTTGATCGCGAAGCCTATTTTGCGGAGCTGTACGCGGAGTTTACACTGCCTGGCATCTGGGAGCTTTACCCGGAAGTCCCCGAAGTGCTGGCAAAGCTGCGCGCAAGATACCGGCTCGGCATCATCTCGAACTTCGATGGCCGGCTGCGGGCGATTCTGCAGCATCTCGGGATCGCCGAGCTCTTCGACGTCTGGGCCATCTCGAGTGAAGTCGGCGCCGACAAACCCGATCCTTTCATCTTCCAGCGCGCCCTCGAGCTCGCGGGCGTGGCGCCGGCGGAGGCCCTCCACGTCGGCGACGATCCGGAATGCGATTGGCAAGCCGCCGAGGCCGCCGGCCTGCGCGTGTTTCGTCTCGACCGGCCAAGGAACGATCTGCGCGGGCTGCTCGCGCTTTTGCAGATCGCTTAGCAAGAATCACTTCGCGGCCAAGAGCATGAGGTCGCAGGAGGAAGTTGCTTTCCGAAAAAGCAGAGCGGATCGTGAACCGATGCGACAACTGACTGCCATCCTTCATCGAGGCGAGCCGGACGAAGGCGGTTTCTGGGCCACGTGTTTGGAAGTCCCCGGCGCGAACGGCCAGGGCGAAACCGAGGAAGAGTGTCTGCGCGATCTGGCCGACGCCGTGAAGTTGACCCTCGAGATCAATGAGGAGGAAGTGCTGCGGGACTATCCGCACGCGGTGAAAACTCGGCTGGCGGTCGCGTGAAGCGGCGCGATCTGGTGCTAAGAGACACGCCCTCTTTTATGGCCGCTTCCAACATCCGCGTCCGCTTTGCCCCTTCACCCACCGGCTATCTCCACGTGGGCGGCGCGCGCACGGCCCTCTTCAACTGGCTCCATGCACGCCACACCGGCGGCACGTTCGTGCTGCGCGTGGAGGATACGGACAAGGCACGCAACACGCAGGCGGCGGTGCAGGTGATCTACGACGGACTGCGGTGGCTCGGGCTCGACTGGGACGAAGGGCCGGAGCGGGGCGGCGAGCTTGGACCGTACTTCCAGAGCGAGCGCGAGGCGATCTACCAGCGGTACTTCGATCGGCTGCGCGAAGGCGGGCACCTCTATGATGACCAGGGGGCATGGCGTTTTCGCTCGCCGCGCGAAAAGGTGACGGTGCACGACCAGATTTGCGGCTCGCCGGAATTCGATTTGACCGATCCCGCGACGCATCCGGACATGACGATCCGCCGGCCCGACGGCTCGTGGATTTTCCATTTCGTGAACGTGGTCGACGACATCGAGATGCAGATCACGGATGTGATCCGCGGGGAGGATCACCTCTCGAATACCCCCAAGCACCTGGAGCTCTTCAAGGCGCTCGGCGCCGAGCCCCCGCGCTACGCGCACATTCCGCTGATCCTGAATCCCGACGGCTCGAAGATGAGCAAGCGCGACCAGGGCGCCAGCATCGCCGGCTACATCGAGGCCGGCTACCTGCCCGAGGCCGTGCGCAACTATCTATGCCTGCTGGGCTGGTCGCCGAAGGACGACCGCGAAAAGATCGCCATCGAGGAAGTGGTGACGCGCTTCGAGCTCGCCAACGTGAACCGGAAAAACGCCGCCTTCGACCTCGACAAGTGCAATTGGCTCAACGCCGAGTACATGCGCGAGCTCGCGCCCGAGCGCCTGCAAACGCTGGGCCGCGAAGCGCTGCAGCGCGCGGGCATCGACGTCTCCGCGTTTCCGCCCGGGTACGTCCGCGCCGCGCTCGAGACCTGCCATGGCAAGCTGCGGCTCTTCAACGAGTTGCCCGCCTACGCGGGCTTTTACTTCACCGATGCGCTCGAATTCGATCCCGCGGGCGCCGCCAAACAATTCACGCCTGAAAACAAGCCGCGCCTGCAAGCGGTGCGCGAGGAATTCGCCAAGCTCCGCGAGTGGAACGCGGTGGAGATCGAGTCAGGTCTCCGCGCGGTGTCCGCGGTGCTCGGCGTGAAAGTGGGAGTGCTGGTGCACCCCACGCGCCTGGCCGTCACTGGCAAGACCGCCGGACCGAGCCTGTATCACCTGCTCGAAGTCCTCGGCCCCAGCAAAGTGCTGGAACGTATCGACGCGGCGCTCGCGAGAATGTAGCGGCTTTCGCGCGCTCCGCCGGGCGACTGGTCAATACTCGCGCTGCAGTAGATATTCGCCGATCTCCCGCAGTCGCGCGCCCTTGGCGCCGAAAGGCTTCAGCGCACCCAGCGCCGCTTGGGTGAGGCGGTGCGCCTCTTCACGTGAATGCTCGAGGCCGAAGATGGCGGGATACGTCGCCTTCGTCGCGGCGACATCTTTCCCCGCGGTCTTGCCGAGCTTGTCGGTGGTCTGAGTGACATCGAGGATGTCGTCGATCACTTGAAACGCGAGCCCGAGCGCCTGTCCGAAATCGGTGAGGCTATGGAGCTGCGCTGGAGTGGCATTTGCGCTCATCGCGCCGAGGCGGATGGAAGTGGTGAGCAGCGCCGCGGTCTTCGCCTGATGAATGAACTTGAGCTGCCGTGGGGTGATCGTTTTCCCCTCCCCTTCGAGATCCATCACCTGGCCGGCGATCAACCAGCGCGAGCCGGCGGCCGTTGCCAGTTCGCGAATGAGGTCGGCGGTCTTGTACCTCGAGGTTGGCTGCGCCTGCGCGAGGATTTCAAAGGCGACGGTGAGCAGCGCATCGCCCGCGAGCACGGCGATGCCTTCCCCGTACACCTTGTGGCTTGTGGGCCGGCCCCGGCGAAGATCGTCGTCGTCCATGCACGGGAGATCGTCGTGCACCAGCGAGTAGGTATGTATGCACTCCACGCTGCTCGCCGCCGGCAACGCCCGCTCCGCGTCGCCCCCACACGCCTCCGCCGCGGCGAGCGCGAGCACCGGCCGCAGCCGCTTGCCGCCGGCAAACAGTGAGTAGCGCATCGCCTCGTGAATCGTGCCCGGCTTCACCGAGGCCTTCGGAAGAAACCGGCTCAGAGCGCGATCGATCAGCTTTTGTTGCGTGCGGAGGTATTGCTTCAAGCCCATGTCCAAAGGGCGAAATTGCGATTAGGCGGGGGCGGTGGGAAGTGAAAAGGCGCGCGACTCGAAAAGCGTGGATGCGGTTAATGCTTATGCGCCGACGCCACCGCCGGCGCCGGCTCGCCCGCCGCCGCTTTCAGCGCGGCTTCGGGGTCTTTCGTCACGATCAGTTTGCCCCACATGACCGGCCAGTGGCCGGGGAAGGTGCAGACGTACTCGTATTCGCCGGGCTGGCTGGGTGCCTTGATCTTGAGGGTCTGTTTTTGGCCGGGCTCGAGGAGTTTGCTGGCGGCGAAGATGTTGTCGTTTTTCTGCGGCACGTAGGAGCGGCCTTCCTTGTCGAGGTTGGTCGGCGACATCGTGTTGGCCTGAGTCCCGACCTGCTCGCGCGTGCCGGGCTTCACGAAGACGATATTGTGCGGCATCTGGTCGACGTTCTCGAAGATGACCTCGAACGGTTTGCCGGGCTCGACGACCAGGCGCGCGGTGTCGTAGCGCATCTGCTCGTGCACCGTCTTCACCACGAAGACGGCTACGCTGAGGCCGCGGAGTTGCTTGCGCACACTCGGTCCGTACGGCTCCGGCAAGAGCGTGGAAATTTCCATGCCCGCCTGGATCGTCTCCACGAAATCCTGCTGCGTGCGCTGGCCGGCGGGAACGGTCTGCGCCCAGGCGATGATCGCATCGACGATCGGCCCGGCGTCGGGTTTCGCCCAGCTCTCGCGGGGGAGCTGCATGATGCCGCGCGCGGCCGTGGCGCGATCCTTGCCTTCGCGCAAGCTGGTGGCGAGGGTCGCGAAATTGACGGCGGCATGCTGCGCGCCCATGAACGGCAAGGCCCGGAGCGCCGCCGCGCGCAGGCCGGCGCTGGCCTGCGCATCGGTGAGCGTGGCGGCGAGCAGCGGCTGAAACTGCGCGCGCAAGCCGGGATCGACGATGAACCGGATCGCATCGATGAGCGCCTCCCGCGCTGGCCCGGCGGCCGCCTCCCACGCGGTAGCGGGCTTGCCATCGGCCGTGACGATCGCGGCCCACGCCGCGCGCCGGACTGCGGGCTGCGTCGCCTTGCCGGCAAGCTCCGCCAGGCGGGCGCGCTCCTTCGTAAGCTCGGCTGGATTGGAGATCGTGAGGATTTTGCCGATCTCGGCGGCGGGTGATGCAGCGTCGGCGCCGAGCGCATCGAGCCGGTGCAACGCGGCGATCGCTTCCAGCGCTTTGCTCGTCTTGCGGTGATGGCCGAGCTCGCTCAACGCCTTATCCCGCGCGCCGAGATCGAGCCCCTTGCGCTCGATGCGCGCGAGGAGCACCGGCTCCAGGTCGGGCGCCTGCAGGAGCTGCGCGTTGTCCATCCGGCTGATGATCCAGCTCAGCGACTTCGGGTCCTCCGGGAGCACTTTGTTCCTGCCCGGTTGAAGCTGCCGCAACGTTTCGAGCGCGCAGTACTCCAGGTAGTAATCGGTCTCGCGCTTCACCGCTTCGAAGACCACGTCCAACGCGGGCTTCACCTCCTCGCCCGAATAGAAACTGGCGGCGCGCACGGCTTCCAGGCGCACGCGCGGATTCTCATCGGCCGCGAGTTTCTTGAAGAGCGCGAGCGCATCCGGCACGCGATCGCGCCAGTAGCAGAAGACGCGCGCGGCGGCGGCGCGGGCGCGCGGCTCGGGCGAGCCCAGCACGGTGCGGAGCAGATCGAGGTTCACCACGTTGTGCCACTGGTGCACCCACAGCGCTTCGATGAGGTGGTGCTCATAGGCGGGATCGTTCTTGTCGAGCGCGGCGGCCCACTTTTGCGCGGCGGCGGTGACCTTGGCCGAGTCGCGCGTGCCCAGCTCGATCTTGGCGCGCGTGCGCACGTCGTTCTCCGGCTCCTTCAGCAGCTCGAGCAGCTTCTCGATCGGCTCGCCGTCGATCTTCGCCGGCTTCAGCAGCGGCCGGCCTTCGGAGGTGATGCGGTAGATGCGGCCGTGGACATGGTCGCGGTTCGGATCGCGCAGGTGGTGCTGCATGTGGCCGATGATCGCGTTCGACCAGTCGGCAAAATAGAGCGAGCCATCGGGCCCGACATTCACGGCGGCGGGGCGGAACTTCGGGTCATCGGAGATCACCAGGTGCTCCAGCGTCTCGCCCTTCAGCCCGGACCCCTCCTCCGTGATCTTCACGCGGAAAATGCCCTGGAGCGGATGACGTTGCAGTTCAGGAAATTGCCGTTGAACTCGTCGGGGAAATGCCGGCTGGTGAGAATGCCCGTGCCGGGGCACGGGCGCGACGGGCGCTTCCAGAACTGCTTCATCTTCGGGTGCTTGTTCGGGTAGTCGAGCTGGCCGGTGAACGCCGGGCCGAAGTAGTTCGCGTTGCCGGTGGCGTCGGTGATGATGTCGTTGCCCCAGTAGTCGAACACGCGCCCGTGCGGGTTGGCGAAGCCGTACGAGACGTAGCGTCTCGAACTTCCCGGTGCGCGGCTCGAAGCGATAGATCGCCGCGTCGTTGTTGCGCACCGGGCCCCTCGCCGTCTCGACCTGCGTGCGGTGGAAGACGCCGTCGCGAAAGATACACCGCGCCGCCCGGTTCGTAGCCATCGAGTTGGTGGTGTGGTGCGAATCGGCCGAGTCGAGGCCCATGAGCACGCGCTCCTTCCAGTCGGCTTTGCCGTCGCCGTCGGTGTCGCGCACGAACCACAGATCCGGCGCCTGCATCACCAGCACGCCGTCCTTGTAGAACTGGAAGCCGGTCGGGCAATTCAGGTTGTCGAGAAAGTGGTGCACTTGTCGGCTTTGCCGTCGCCGTTGGTGTCCTCGAAGATCAGGAGCGTGTCGCCGTAGCGGTCCCACGGCGTGCGCTCCGGGTAATTGCGCCAGGCGGCGACCCAGAGCCGGCCCTTCGTGTCCCACGCCATCTGCACGGGCTTGACCAGCTCGGGAAACTGCTTCTCGCTCGCGAAAAGATTCACCTTCAGCCCCTTCGGCACCGTCATCCGCTTGATCGCCTCCTCGCCGGTGGGGAAGAGGTGCGAGCCGTCCGGCTTTTCGCCCGGCTTGTTCGTCTCCACCTTCGTCACCGCCGGGATGTTGGCGTCGTCCACGATCAGCTCGCCGCCCTGCGCCGCGGCCCACACGCGCTTGTCGCGGTTCGCCGTCATCACGTCGCGCACGGCCATCTCCTCCTGCATCACCTTGTAATTGGAAATGTGCGGCGCCGGCGCCTCGCGATTCGAGACAAACCCGCCCTTCCCCGGCTGATACGCGAGGGCCGAGCGCCCGCCGTAGACGTTGTACCCATCCACCGTCCGGTAGCGCGAATGCCACATCGTATTCCGATCCAAAACCGCCGCGCGCAGCTTCTCCGAGGCCGGCGTGGGCGCGGGCGGCGCCTCGCCGAAGACCGCCTGGTAAATGACCGGCGCGAGCGCCTTGTTCCCCTCCGGCGTGAGATGAATCCCCTTGACCGTAAGCTGCCGTCCCTGGCCGAAGAGCCTCTGCGAAGGCGTGAAAAGATCGACGAACTGCACGCCGTTCGCCTTCGCCACCTCCGCCATCGCGTCGGTGTAGTTCTTCAGGTTCGTGTTGTTCTTCTCCGGGTCCGGCAGGTTCGGATCGGCGCTCTTTTCCTGCGCGATCGGCGAGAAGAGCACCAGGCGCGGCGCCCCCTGCCCCGAGTAATTCTTCGCCCGCGTCTCCTTCAGGAACTTTTCGAGGTCCTGCTTGAACTTCTCGATCCCCTCATAGCCCGCGAACGATTCGTTGAAGCCGAAAAACGCGAAGATCACGTCCGCCTGCGCCCGCGTCAGCCAATCGTCCGGCGTCCCGAAATTCTCCGAGCGATGCCGCGTCACCACCTCGTCCCCCGCCACCGCGAGATTGCGCACCACCAGGTCATGCTTCGGGAACCGCTGATAAATGAGCGTCTCCAGCCACCCATCGTGCTGCATCCGGTCCGCCAGCGCATTCCCGATGATCGCCACGTGATCACCCGGCTTGAGCTCGAGCTTTTCGGCTGCTGGCAACGGAAGTCCCGCGGCGAGAAGGAGAGAGAGGAAGAGGAAACGTTTCATGGAGAAAGTGCGGCGAAAATGTTGAATCGTGGGGCGGAGTCCCGAGGGCCGCGAGCATGAACTTTGGCTGTCAGCACCGGGATTTTATGATTCATTCTCTGCATGAGCATCGTCTCCGCAGTTTACGAGAACGGTGTCTTTCGCCCGCTGCAAAAAATCGATCTCCCTGAGGCGACCCGCGTCGAGATTTCCCTTCCCGAGATAGGCCAGGCGCCCAGGAGCGCAGGCTTGGCGGCCATTTACGAAGTGCTCTCGCGTCGCTACGATGGCGACCCGGATGACGCCGCTCGTGTCGATCCGGCCCGGAAATGAAGGGCGTCTTCCTGGATTCAGCCGGTCACGAACGATGGCCATTTCCAAACGGCAGGGTTCGAGGTGCTGTTTTGAGTTTACCGCCACGCTGCCCACTCCGCTTGGCGTCCCCCCCCTCCCCGCGCTTTCCTGTTTACTTTCCCTTGCCCCCGGCTACTCAGAGAGACCGCACATGAAAAAGATCGAGGCGATTATCAAACCATTCAAGATGGAGGACGTAAAGGAGGCGCTCTCCGAAATCGGCGTCGAGGGGATGACCGTCAGCGAAGTCAAGGGCTTCGGCCGCCAGAAGGGGCACACCGAAATTTACCGCGGCAGCGAATACACCGTCGACTTCCTTCCCAAGGTGAAATTCGAGGTCGTGATCAGCGATGACCGCGTCCAGAAAGCGGTCGACGTCATCGTCGCCGCGGCCAAGACCGGCAAGATCGGGGACGGCAAGGTCTTCGTGATGCCGATCGAGGAAGCGATCCGCATCCGGACTGAAGAGCGCGGCGAAAGCGCGATCTAGAGGGTGGCGGACTCACGGGGCGCGCTGCGCTGCGGTTCGGTTCGTAATCGTAGTCTTAATCGGAACGGCGGCAGAACCGGGATTTCGATTACGACTAAGACTAGGACTAAGACTAGGAGCCCCAAATCCCTGCCACCGACGGCCCCCACCCCGTCGAAATTCCATGAACGATTATCTCGTCTCCGTCCTCCTCGGCATCATCGAAGGGCTCACCGAGTTTCTGCCCGTCTCCTCCACCGCGCACCTGCGCATCGCGCAGGCGATGCTGCAGATCGACCTCGCGGATGGCTTCTGGAAGATGTACGCGGTGGTGATCCAGCTCGGGGCCATCCTCGCCCTCCCGGTCTACTTTCGGGCGAAGATTCTGCGCTTTATCGCGACCTTCCCAAAGGGTGAGCAAGGCGACCGCAACTTCCTCACCCACCCCCTCAGCCTCACGCTCGTGGCCTTCGTCGTCACGGCGATCCCGGCGTTTCTCCTGAAGAAAGTGATCGGCGAAAACCTGGAGAGCCTCACGGTCATCGCTCTCTCGCTGCTCATCGGCGGCGTGATCATGTGGGTGGTGGATACCCTCTGCCGCTCGCCGCGCATCCACCAGATGGACGCCATCGGTCTGCCGCATGCCATCTTCATCGGCGCGGCCCAAGTTCTCGCCGCCGTCTTCCCCGGCACCTCTCGCTCCATGGCCACCATCGCCGCAGGACAGCTCGCCGGCCTCTCCCGCACCGCCGCGCTCGAGTTTTCCTTCTTCCTCTCCATCCCCACCATGGCCGTCGCCACTGGTTTCGATCTCCTGCACGCGCTGCGCCCCGGCCCCGATGAATCCAATCTCGCGCCCGTCTCCATCGATGGCCACCAGTGGATAGTCCTCGCCATCGGGTTCGTGGTCTCCTTCATCGTGGCGCTCGGCGTCACCGCCTGGTTCATGGGCTGGGTGCGCCGCCGCGGATTTACCCCCTTCGCGATTTACCGAATTCTCGCGGGCGCCGTGCTGCTGGGGTATGTGGTGTGGGCGAAATAGCCGTATGCGTTCCGTCCTCCTCTCCCTCCTGCTGCTGTCCAACGCCGTTCACGCGGCCGATTTGCCCGTTCCGGAAAACGTCGTCTTCGAGCGCGGGCTCGAGTTCGCCAACCCGAGCGAACAGCATCTCCAGCTCAACCTCGCCCGGCCCAAGCACGCCGCCGGCCCCCGCCCGGTCGTCGTTTGCATCCACGGCGGCGGATTTCGCGCGGGCACGCGGGAGAGCTACGATAAACTCTGCCTCACCCTGGCCCAGGAAGGCTTCGCCGCCGCGACGATCACTTATCGGCTCGCCCCCCAGTATCCGTTTCCGGCCGCGGTGCACGACTGCAAGGCGGCGGTGCGCTGGCTGCGGGCGCATGCGGCCGAGCACCAGCTCGATCCGAAGCGGATCGGCGTGCTCGGGAGTTCCGCGGGCGGACACCTGGCGCAGTTCCTCGGCGTGACCGCGGGGGTGCAGGAATTCGAGGGCGAGGGAAATCCGGAGCAATCCAGCGCGGTCGCCTGCGTGGTCAACTACTACGGGCCGAGCGATCTTACTAAGTCCTACGAAAAAAGCGTCGATGCCGCGGAAGTGCTCCCCCTCTTCTTCGGCGGCGATCTCTCCAGCAAGCGGCGCGAGCACATCCTCGGCAGCCCGCTCTACTGGGTCACTCCGCGCGCCGCGCCCACCCTCTGCCTCCACGGCACCACCGACGCCTATGTCGCGCACGAGCAAGCGACCTGGCTGATCGACCGGCTCCGCGCGGCGATGGTGGAAGCCGAGCTGCTCACCCTGGAAGGCGCGGGCCACGGCTTCAAGGGCGCCGACGCCGAGAAGGCGCAAGCCGCGGCGCTCGCCTTCCTGAAGAAGCAGCTCCAATAAAACGCGGGCGGAAGACTGCGGGCCCGCCCCCCTTGCGCGCGCCCGCGAACCGGCATAGAACACACGCAGACGCCATATGCCGAGCTACGGGACCGACCTCGATAATCAGCCGCTGCGCTACTACAAGGGGAATGCGGTGTACCTCACCATGTACCTGGCGCTGGCGCTCACGGCTGGAGTGGTGCTGACCCTGCTGCTGAATGCGGCGCGGATCATGCCGTGGTTCCTCGCCTTCATCCCGCAGGCCTTTGCGAGCGGGGCGATCTGGCAGCCGTTCACCTACGTTTTCGTCGATCAGATTTCGTTTTTTACGCCGCTCGGCTTGCTCGTCTTTTATTTTTGGGGCGTGGAAGTGGAGAAATATCTGGGCCGGCGGCATTTTCTTGCGATCTGCGGCGCCCTGGTGGCGCTGCCGCCGGTGCTGAGCTTTTTCTTCTACATCGCGGGGCTGGGCGGTGGCATGCTGACGGGGAACTTCTATCTCGTCTCGGGGCTGCTGATTGCCTTCGCCACGCTCTATCCGGACCTGGATTACATCGGCGGCTGGATTCCGCTCAAATGGTTCGCTTTCGCGTGCATCGCTTGCGGCGCGATCATGTTTTTCCCGGAGCGAAATTGGGCCGGGCTCTTCATTTTGCTCGCCAATTGCGCGGCCGCTTTCGCCATGGTGCGGCACGCGCGCGGCCTGTTCGATTTCAATTTCAAGTTCTCCTGGCCGCGCAAAAAGCCAAAGTTCCGCGTGCTGTCGAAGCCGGCCGAAGCGCGCCCCGTGCGCACCGCGGCGCCGCCGGTCTCCGACGACGAAACGGAGATCGATGCGCTCCTCGACAAAATCGCGAGCAGCGGACTCAAAAGCCTGAGCGAAGCGGAGAAAACGCGGCTCGAAACCTTGCGGCAAAGGATGCTGCGCAAAGGCTCGTGAGCCTTTCCCCGAAATGAGCGAAGAGCCGAAAGCGCCCCCCCCGAAAACGGTGGTCTCCGGCGTGAAGAACCGGTTCGACCCGGTCTACGTGAATGCGATGTCGCATTTTTACCGCGGCGAGCTGGGCCGGATCATGGCCTGGCGCGCGCGGCTGGATAACACCACGAACTGGGCGATCACGGTCACCTCCTCGATTTTCACGATCTCGTTTTCGCTCTCGCAGGTGCCGCACATCATCTTCTTTTACAATATCCTGATCGTCTGGGTGATGCTCTGGATCGAGGCGCGCCGGTACCGTTTTTACGATGCCTTCCGCGCGCGCGTGCGAATGCTCGAGGCGCATTTCCTGGTGCCGATCGTCTCGCAAAACACGTCGCTTTTGCAGGGCGATTGGCAGAAACTGGTCTGCGAGGATTTGCTGCTGCCCTCCTTCAAGATCAGCCGGTTCGAGGCCGTGGCGCGCCGCCTGAAACGGAACTACGGCTTCATCTTTTCCATCATCCTCGGCGCTTGGCTGACGAAGATTTTCCTGCACGCGCGGCCGAACCCGGACGATCCGAATTCGCGCATCGAGGGAATAGTCACCTTCTACCAAGCCTTGCAGGTGGGGACCTCCATCCCGAGCTGGCTGGTGGCCACGCTTTTCGTCGGCACGTTCGTGGCGGTGATCGGGATCATCGTCTACATCGGCCGGAAGACGACCGGGGAGATTTCCGAGTTCGGCGCGCACCGCTCGCTCTGGCGGATTTGACGCCTACAGGCCAAAGACCCGCGTCACCGTCCACCACAGTCCCATCAGCGCGATGGCCGCGGAGCCAGGGATGACGACCCACCGGCGATAGAGCTGCGGGTCGCGCACCCATGCCGTCGCGATGAAGGCGATCGCGATCACCGCGAGCTGTCCGCCTTCCACGCCGACATTGAACCCCAGCAGCCCGACCACCAGTGAAGCCGTGGGCAGCTCGAGCTCCCGCAGGGCGCCGGCAAAACCGAGCCCGTGCACGAGCCCGAAAATGAAGACCACCACGAGCCGCCACACGGAATACTTCGGCCGGAAAATATTCTCCAGCGCCACGAAAACGAGGCTCGCCGCGATGACCGGCTCCACGATTTTCGGGGAGACATGGACCCAGCCGAGGGTCGCCAGGCCGAGCGTGATCGTATGCGCCACGGTGAAGGTCGTCACCTGCCAGAGCAGCGGCCGCCATTCGCGCCGCAGCAGGAAGAGCCCCAGCACGAAAAGGATGTGATCGAGCCCGAGCGGCAGCACGTGGAGAAAGCCCTGCGAGAAAAAATCGGCAAAGGTGCTCCACCAGCCGGAGGCGCCCGAGCGGACGCCCACCGCGCCCGGCGCGGGGCCGGTGGGGGCGGCGGCATCCAGCCCAGTGAGATCGAGGAGGAACGAGGTTTCGCCCGGAAAAAGCACCGCCATGCGCTCCACCTGCTGGCCGCGCAAGGTATTGAGAAAAAGCACCGAGAGCTTGCCCTGCGGCAGCGCCTTCACGCGGTAGCCGTGGATGCCAGCAGGGATGGTGGTGCGCCACGTGCCGGTGAGCACCGTCACATCCTCATTGCCGGATAGCTTCGCGCCACCCTTGCCGGTCCACTCCCATTGAAATTCCGGATTCATCCGGCCGAGCGGTTCAAACAGAAACTCCACGGTGCTCGGGATAAAGGCGCGCGCCTTTTCCACATAAGTGGCCCGCTCCGCTTCCGGCATCGGCTTCACAAACTCGTAAAGCAGCGAGGGCGCGGTATTCGGGTCGTCCTTGAAGCAGCGGGGGTCGACCTCCACCTGAATGGTGCAGGCGCCGCCGGCCTCGAAGGCGCCGCGCACGGGCACATCGGGAATCGGGTGGGCAAGCGCCGGGAGCACCGCGAGGAGGAAGAGGAAAGCGGCCGCGCGGAGCGATTGGGGAAAACGCATGGCGCGCAAGATTTGCCATCCCGCCCCTGTCCGCCAGCGGATACACGCGGGCCGTGAAATTTTTTTCTCTTGGCCTTTGGCCGCGGCGGGGTTCTCTATGATGTCAAGCTGCGCCCCCCCTGGAAATCGATCCCGAGGCCCGGAGGTTGCGCGGCCAACCCCAGTCATCAAAAAACACATGAAGAAACTCCTCACCATCCTCACCATCGCGGCGGTCGCCGCGGGTTCCGCTTACGCCGGCTGCGGCAAGACCGTGACCGATAAGGGCACCCTCGAGTCGATCAACACGGAGAAGAAGGAAGTCGTCATCAAGACCGCCGACGGCAAGTCCGTGACCCGCACCCTCACCCCCGCCACCGCGACCACCGGCAAAGACGGCAAGACTGCCGCCGCCGACTCGCTGAAGGGCAAGACCGTCTCGGTCGTTTCCGAGCACGGCAAAGTGAATACGATCTCGGAGAGCTAGGCCGAAAGCAGTTTCAACTTAGCAAAGCCCGGGGGCCGTGATGGCGTCCGGGCTTTTTGCGTTTTCACGCAGACGCGAAAACCCACGGGGTGCCCTCTTAATCTTAATCTTAATCCTGGCTGCTCAGTCCACTGAGGCGATTAAGATTAGGATTAGGATTAAGACTAGGAGCCCGCCACCCCCCTCCTTACTCCTTCGCCTCCGTCGGAGCATTCACGCGCGCCTGCGCCATCTTCGCCCACTCGTCGTTCGCCGCTTGCTTGGCCGCATCGAAATCCTTCGCCATCGCCCCGGAGAGCCGGCTGGGTGCGCGCGAGGAGCCGCCGGCGGCGCGCTGCATCACTTCGCCGAGCTTCAGGAGCGCCTCGGCGTACGGGCGCGCGCCAGCATCCAGCCGCTCCCGCGCGAAGCGCAGCCGAGCCACGTTATCGGAGATCGCCTGCTTCGGCGTCCTGAGCGCCTCGCCGGTTTGCGCGCGCATGGCGCGGATCAAATCGGCGGCGCCGCGATCGATGAAATCGACCGAGCCATCGAGGCTCATCACCGCGCGTTTCCCGGTGCCCCAATCGTAGAGCACCTTGGCGCTCAAATGATTCGGCGCTTTTTCCAGCACCTGCTGGAGTGTCGCCTGCACCCGCTCGTTGCGCAGGAGCGGCACGGAGTTGGCCCCCGCCGCCATCAGTGTCCGCTGCACCGCGCCGAAGAGCTCGATCATCTCCTTCGTTTCGGGTGAAAGCTGCGAGACCGCGAGCGGCCCGGCATCGTTGAACGTGGCCGCGGTGAAAATCTGCGTGCCGACAAAAGCGGCGATCCCCTGGCTGAGGAGAAAATCGGCGACCTGCGTTTCGTTTTGCGCCGGCACCACGATGCGGCCTACCCGTGAGCGCGCCGCGGCGTAGAGCCGGTCCGGAATGGAGCCGATCTTCGTGAGGGTGCCATCGGGCTGGATCGATCCGAGAGCGGCGAAATTCGGCTCCACGTCCCAATCGCGGATCATGGAATCCAGGAGCAGGGAGCCGGCGAGCGTGGCCGCCTCCAGCTCCACCGGGGTCGGCTTCTCGGAGAAGGTCAGTTGCAGCTTGTACCCGCGCGGCCAGCCGGTGTGCAGCGTCGCCACGGACTGCACCACCTGCCCGAGCGACTTCATGGTGAGCGGGCCGAGGAAACGCTCGTAGCCCAGCTCCGACGGCGCGCCCGTGGTTCCTTTGCTGCCTACAACGGTGAGCCGCACGAATTGCCCGCCCGGCGCCCCGCCCTCCGGGTGCACGTACAGCAGCGTGCCGATCGTGCCGCGAAAACGCTTCAGCGGCACCTCCGCCACATCGGCCGGCCCTTTCAAAACCGGCAGTTCGCTCACCTCCCGGCTCGAGGGCGTGGCCGTGGGACCCACCTCCGCCGGCGGCGCGCCCACCGCCAAGCCAGCCCCCATCACGCACAACGCACTAACGCCAATCGCCCAGCCAAAATAGTTTGAGAAACGCATAAACAAGGCCGTTCCGATACCCGCGAAAGCTCTTCGGCACAAGCCAACAGGTCGCCACCGCCTCTTTTAGGGCAAACCCTGCCTCTTTTCGCCGCCGCGCCATTGCTTTGCGCCGCCCATGATGTATACCGGCCTCACCACCCATGCTGCATGATCTTGCCCAGCAACTGCGCATCGATCGGGACGCCGTTGTCGCGCGCTGGATGTCCGCCGTCCGCGCCGATGGCCAAATCCCCGCGGCCGACCGGCTGTCGGACGCGGAGTTGCGCGATCATCTCGGCGCGCTGCTGACCAAGCTCGCGCGCCAGCTTTCCAGCCCGGCCCACGAAAACGCGCCGGAGGCCCAGCCGGAGCCGGAAGCGGAAATCCACGGCATCCTGCGCTGGCAGCAGCACTATAAAGTGGATGAGCTCGTGCGCGAGATCGGCGTGCTCCGCGCCTGTTTCCTGGAGCTCTTCTGCGAATTCCTCAAGCAGCGCCGCCAGATCGATACGGAGGAATTCCTGCGCTCCACCCAATTGGTGCATCATTTCTTCGATGAAATCTGCACGGAATCCGTGGCCAGCTACGTGCGCCAGCGCGAGCAGCAGGCGGAAAGCAACCTGCAAGGGCTCCAGCGCCTGAACGAGCAGCTCGAGCAAACCAACCGCCAGTACGAATCCGAGGATTCCTTCCGCCGGCGCACGCTGCGCACCGTCGCCCACGAGATGGCCACGCCGGTGAACGCGCTCGGCCTCGGCATGAGCTACCTCTCCGAGAGCGACGACCCCACTGAGCGGCAGGAGGCCAGCCGTCTCGTCTCGCGCACCATGGAGCATCTCCGCACCATGCTCGATCAGCTCCTCGATTTCTCCCGCACCGATGGCGGCATGGAGCGCCTGAAGATCGCCGAGTTTGCGGTGCCGCCCCTCTTCGATTACCTCGTCTCCAGCTTCGAGCCCCTCGCCGCCGCCAAGCGGATCGATTTCGTGGCCGAGCTCGACCCCGCGCTCGCCACCGTCCGCTCCGATGAAAACAAGGTCCAGCGCGTGGCCGTGAACCTTCTCTCCAACGCGATCAAGTATTGCGACGAAGGCCGGGTCTCCCTCGCGATCCGCGCCGCCGGGGACCGCGAATGGGTCATCGAAGTGAGCGATACCGGCTGCGGGATCCCGCGCGGGGAAGCCGACCGTATCTTCACGGAATTCCAGCGGCTGAGCATCCACTCCGAACGCCCAGGCCTCGGCCTCGGCCTCGCGATCGTCCGCACGCTGCTCGATCGGCTCGGCGGAAGAATCTCGATGGAGAGCGAAGTAGGGAAAGGGAGCCGCTTCACGGTGAGGCTGCCGCGGACGCTCGGGTAGCTCCTTGGAGTGCGACGGGAAGCGTCAGCGCCACGCCGCTTTCGGACTGCTCGGCCGGTGGGGGGATGGCGACTGGGCTCCGCACCCGCGGAACTTCCGAAAGCGGGGTCGCGCTTACGCTTGCCCCCGCACTCAAAACCCCCCTCTCCAAAAAACGCAAAACGCCGCCCCGCGCTTTTGCACGGGGCGGCGTGAAACCAGTGGGGTGGTGTTCGCCCGGAGAGAGACCGTCTTGAGAACCGCTACTTGGCTGGCACGGTCTCGATGGTCTGCAGGATGCGGCTGGCGATCTTGTAGGGGTCGCCGTGCGAGTTCGGGCGGCGATCTTCCAGGTAGCCCTTGTAGCCGTTGTTCACGAAGCTGTGCGGCACGCGCACGGAGGCGCCGCGGTTGGCCACGCCGTAGTTGAATTTGTCGATCGACTGCGTCTCGTGGAGACCGGTGAGGCGCAGGTGGTTGTCCGGGCCGTACACGGCGATGTGCTCGTTGCGGTACTTGTCGAAAGCGGCCATGAGCGCCTCGAAGTAGTCTTTGCCGCCGACCTCGCGCATGTAGGACGTCGAGAAATTGGCGTGCATGCCGGAGCCGTTCCAGTCGCTCCTTGATCGGCTTGCAATGGAACTCGACGTCGACGCCGTATTTCTCACACAGGCGCTGGAGGATGTAGCGGGCGACCCACATTTGATCGGCGGCGGTGTTGGAGCCTTTGCCGAAGATCTGGAATTCCCACTGGCCCTTCGCCACCTCGGCATTGATGCCTTCATGGTTGATGCCGGCCGCGAGGCAGAGGTCGAGATGCTCCTCGACGATCTTCGCGGGCGACGTCGCCGACGTTCTTGTAGCCGACGCCGGTGTAGTATGGGCCCTGCGGCGCCGGGAAGCCCTCTTTCGGGAAACCGAGCGGCTTGCCGTCCTTGATACAGGAAATACTCCTGCTCGAAGCCGAACCAGGCGCCGGGATCATCGGGAATGGTCGCGCGGGCATTGGAGGGGTGCGGAGTGCCGTCCGGCATCATCACCTCGCACATCACCAGCACGCCATTGGTGCGCGTGGCGTCGGGATAGACGGCCACCGGCTTCAGCACGCAATCGGAGCTGTGGCCCTCGGCCTGCTGCGTGGAGCTGCCGTCGAAGCCCCATGCGGGGAGCTGCTCCAGGGTCGGAAACGCGTCGAAATCCTTGATCAGGGTTTTGCTGCGGAGGTTCGGCACAGGCTCGTAGCCGTCGAGCCAGATGTATTCCAGTTTGTACTTCGCCATTATATGGTGGTGTGGAGTGAGTGTGTGTTTTAAGGTGCAAAAGGCGCCCCCGAAAAGCCGCCCGCGGGAGTTGTTTTTCCCCCTCACGCGGCCTGTGGTGGCGCTGCGCGGCGAGCATTAGCAGGCGGAATGCCACAATGCACGCTCCGACTTGTGGACCCGCAAAATGACGCCATGGTCTTGGGTCGCGGCACATCCGCCAGCCGCGCCGGCGCTTGCGCCGCGATACTCTTTGGCATCACTTCCGCTCCTTATGCACGAGATCAAAGACACCCTCCGGGCGACCGTCCGCATCTCGTACGACGGACGGGTCTACAAGCAGTTCCGCGGGCCCAAGGCGCAGGAGCGATTCGACAACGAGGTGCGGGTGCTGCAGTACCTGGCCGGGAAAAACTGTCCATTTGTGCCCAGGCTGCTCGAATTTCTACCGGATAAGCTCCAGATCGTTACCACCAGTTGCGGCTCCCGCGTCGAGCACCTCGACGACGAGCGCACCCGCGAGCTTTTCGCCGAGCTCGAGCAGTTTGGCGTCCGCCACGACGACCCCGAAATGCGCAACGTGACTTATCGCCAGCAGGACGGCCGCTTCTGCATCATCGATTTCGAGTTTGCCACCATCCTCGACGAAGCCCCGGCCGCATAGGTCCTGATAAGTCCCGTAAGTCCTATTCTTCCCATTTCCCCTCGCGCATGCACCCACCTCAACCCGGACCGCATACCCTTCGCTGGTGGGGCCTCTCCGACCGCGGCAAAGTGCGCAAAAACAACGAAGACGCGTTCCTTGGCCTCAACTTCGATGCCCAGGAAGTCCACTACCTCGGCAAAGTAGGCGAAACCTCGCTCAGCCACGCCGACTGCGTTTTCGCCGTGAGCGACGGCATGGGCGGCCATAAAGCCGGCGAATTCGCCGCCCGCATCACCGTGGAAAAGATCACTCGCCTCCTCCCGCGCTCGTACAAGCAGGCCGCGATGGGCATGGAGGCCGGCTTCGAGGAAGTCCTCGGCGAGCTCTTCGATCAAATTCACAAGGCGCTGATGTTCCTCGGCGGCAGCTACGCGGAATGCGCCGGCATGGGCGCGACGCTCAGCGCCTGCTGGTTTCGCCCCGGCTGGATGTATTTCGGCCACATCGGCGACAGCCGCATCTACTACTTCCCAAAAAACGGCGGCGGCATCCGCCAGGTCAGCCACGACGACACCTTCGTCGGCTGGCTCTACCGCAACGCCAAAATCAACGAGCGCGAAGCCCGCACCCACCCCCAGCGCAACATGCTCCAGCACGCCCTCGGCGCCGGCCATCAATTCGTCGACCCGCAGGTCGGCGCCGTCGGCTGCGAGCCCGGCGATCTCTTTCTCCTCTGCACCGATGGCGTCGTCGATGGCCTCTTCGATCAAAACCTCCTCGACCTCCTCCGCCACCCCGGGCCCGCCGAGATGGCCCACAACCCCGCCCAACGTCTGGTCCAGGCCGCCATCGAGCGGGCGGGACGCGACAATACCACCGCGCTGGTCATCGAGGTGGTGTGAGCCAGGGAGGCGCGCACACTTTTTGCCTTCCTTTCACCAGATTTCTGGGATGCTCGTAAGGTGAGATTCCTCCCGATTTTCCTCTTCCTGGTCGCCACCGCCACCGCCGAGGAAGCCCGCACCTGGACCGGCCGCAACGGCCAAACTTTCACCGCGCAACTCCTGGCCTGCGATGCCGTCCGCGCCACGCTCGACGTCGCCGGGCGCGGCAAGCTTCCCGTGCCGCTGTCTGCACTTTCGCCGGCCGATCTCGAGTACATCGCGCGCTGGCGCGAAAGCACTCCGAACGCCCCCTTGATCGATCCTTCGGCGCTGGCGCCCTGGCCGGCTCAGGTCGCCACGGCTCCCGCGGTCGTGCGGCAAGTGGAGGATGACGCGGCCGGGAAAAAGTTTGCGTGGGAAAGCGCGCATTTCCGGATCGGCTCCGACTTGAAACTGCCGCAGGGGATCATCCGGGATCTGGCCACCGTCTTCGAGGCGACTCGCGAAGTCATCATGAATTGCCCGCTCGGGCTGCACACCGGCACGGAGCGCGAAAAGTACGAGGTGCGCATGTTCTTTCGCCCGGTCGACTATCTTTACAATGGTGGCGCGGCCGGCAGCGGCGGCTATTTCAATGGCAAGGAAACCCTGCTGCTGCTGCCGAATCTCGGGATCAAAGCCAGCACCAACGGCCTCACCGCCGAGCACGCGAAAAACCTCTTCGTGCTCAAGCACGAGATCACGCATCACCTCCTTCGCCCCGCCGGCTGGAAGCTCCCGGTGTGGCTCGATGAGGGCCTCGCCGAATGCGTGGCCTCGTGGCCGTACACGCAGGGCCGCTACGCGCTGCAGAGCCTCGATGCCGCCATGCACGACTACGTCCTGAAATGGCGGAAGCCGAACGACCGCACCAAGCTGCGCATCATCGCGCCCGCGAAGCTGATGGATTTCTCCGTGGAAGATTGGCGGAAGCAGGTCTCCGACGAAAGCGCGTACGACCATTACAATTCCGCCGCCCTCCTCACGCATTATTTTCTCTTCAAGGACGGCCGCGGCGACAGCGCCGGCGTGGCCGCATTTCTCGAGGCCATTCGCCGCGGCACGCCCGCCGAGGAAGCCGAGGCGCAGCATCTCCTCAAGGGCCGCACCCGCGCGGATCTCGCCGGCGAAGTGCAGGCGCTCGCCAAGCGCCTTTCGCTCGAGATCGCGCTCGAGTGAGCCGCGAGGAGGCGGTGGCCGCGCCTACTGCCCGCGCATCGCCATCGCCATGCTTCCGGCCAAGAGCACCACCCCACCCGAGCAGCAGACGAACATCGGGATCAGGAACGCGAGCAGCGAGCGCCACATTTCCGTCTCATGCGCCTGCGCGACGCCGATCACGATGATGATGATCATCCAGAGCAGGACGCCGAAGGCCAGCGTGTCCGCGAGGCCCGAGCCGGCCACGGGGATGAGGTTCAGCAACTCCACCAACTGCAGCCCGATGGTCGCTCCGTGCACATAGGCATAGACGCGGAAGGTGGTCTCGTATGGCTGGCGGGCGCCGCCGCAAAGCGTCAGGCAGAGATGCGAGAACCCCGAGCCGACGAACAAGGTAATGGGCAGCGCCACGAAGATCGCCAGCGGGTAGGAGGGATGGTAGACGAAATTGACGAAGGCCTCCATGCCGGGCGGAATCTCCGGGCGCGGGATGCGGCCCTGCGCAAAGACGCGGTAGCCGGCGCTCACCACCGTGACAAAGGCCGAGGTGATCGCGGCAAAAAGCAGCGGCGAGCCGAAGCCGCCCACCCGCTTCATCGTGGCGAAAGTCTCGGCGGGCTTCAGGAGCACGGCGCGAATCGTTTCCCAGATCGCCTTCGCCATGCCGAGATGCTGCCGCTGCTCCCACGCGGGGCCGGTGCGCGCTTCGTCGCCGAGGCTCGGGAGCAGCGTCCCCTGCTGGAGGCTTTGCAAAACCGCCGGCTTGCACCGCGAGCAGATCGTGCGATCGCCAATCTCGATCACCTCCGCGGGCGGGAAAAACTCCCCGCAGGAGGCGCAGCGCACGGTGTCTTCGCCGCGGGGCGGGCGCGCCTCGCGCAGCGGCTGCCAATCCGCCAGGCCATCGCGCCAGACCAGCGTGTCGGCGGTGATTTTCCCCTCGGCGGCCAGGCGGTCGAGATCGGCCTCGGAGACCGGCCCCTGCTGTTGTCCGCCGGATTCGTAATACCATTTCATGCGAGAATGCGCCTTGTGCTGTGGACTGCGTTTGCTTGAGTAGGTGAGCCCTGCCGCGCCGTGCGGAAGTGGAGCGCCGCAGTCAAAAGCAATTTCGCCGAGCGAGCAAAAGCAAAATCCCGAGCATGCGTTTTCCACCGGCGCCCCCTGGGCAGGTCACGTGTCCCCGCTGCGGCCAGCCGCTGGCCACCGCGGGGCTGGCCGCCGCCGCCGAGGTGCTGGTGGAGCAGGAATGCCCGCGCTGCCGCGATCGTCTGCTCGTGCAGGTTTTCCCCGCGATCCATCGCGCGGAGCGAGGGAGCGGCCCCGTCATCGCGGCGCTCGAAGGCGAGGCGGCGTGCTTTTTCCACCCGGAAAAGCAGGCGAACGTGGTCTGCGATCAATGCGGCCGTTTTCTTTGCGCGCTCTGCGATCTGCCGGTGGGCACGCGCCACGTCTGCCCGAAGTGCCTGGCCGCCGGCCTCGAGAAGGAGGAGAAGATGCCGGAGTTGCTCCGCAAGCGGACGAATTGGGGCCATGTCTCGCTGCTGCTGGGCCTGGTGCCGCTGCTGCTCGGCGGGCCGCTCGTCTTTTTCATCTTCGTAATCACTGCGCCCGCGGCGGTTTTCTTCGCGCTCTACGGCTGGAACAAGCCCTGCAGCCTGGTGCATGGCCGCGGCCGCGTGCGCGCGAGCATAGGGTTGCTGCTCGGGCTGGCGGAAATCGCCGGGCTGTTCGTGCTGGGCTACTTCATGTGGAAAGGAATCACCAATGGCTGAAACACCGGACCGCTATCGCAAGCTGCCCGGCGTGGCCGGAAACGTGGTGGGCATCACGCGCCTCTGGATCGGGCGCGACCATCTGCTCGTGGTGAATTCCGCCTTCGGTTTCGAGAGTTACCGCCGGTATTTCCTGCGCGAAATCAAGGCGCTGATCGTGCGCCGCAGCATGCGCGGGAAGATCGTCAACTGGGTGACTGGCTCTCTGCTCGCCCTCTTCGCCCTGGTCGCGCTCGGGCTTTGGTTCGCTTCCACGAAAGGCGCACCGCGCGAGCTGATGATCGGATTCGCGATCGCCTTCGGCATCTTCGCGGCGATCGCCGGCCTCATCTTATTGGTGAACTTCTCGCTCGGGCCGACCTGTCACGTGTTCGTGCAAACGACCGCGGGCGTCGAGCGTCTTGGCGCGCCGATCCGGCTGCGCTCGGCGCGCGCGGTGCAGCGAAAAATCGCGCCGCTGATCCGGGAGGCGCAGGCGGAGCACCCCGCGCCCATTTTCCAAACCGGGGAGGCCGCGCCGGGATGAAAATCGCGCAAGTCCAAAGCCAGCGCTGCCTCTTCCACGCGATGCGCGAGGCGGTCGCGCGCTGCCCCGAGTGCGGCTCGTCCTACTGCCGCGAATGCATCGCCGAACATGAGGGACGGATCATCTGCGCCACCTGCCTCCAGCGCCTGCTGCGCCCGGCCGCCCCCGCGCCGCGGCGATGGGGCCGCGCCGCGCGCATGCTCGCCGGCAGCCTCTGCGGAGTGCTGCTGGGGTGGTTGGCGTTTTATGGCATCGGACGCTTGCTGATGACTTTGCCGAGCGCGTTCCACGAGGCCGCCATTTGGCAGGAGCAGAAATTCGAGGAAGCGCTGAAGGAGGAAAAATAATGGCGCCGCGCCCTCCATTTCGAGCCGCCCTCCGCGCGCGAAGCGCGCCCCTCCTTTCCTCCGTGTCTCTCCGCGCCTCCGTGTGAGCCGCTCCCGTGCGCGCACCAAACCAAGAACCAAGAACTAAGAAACCAAGAACCTAGCCATTACCAAAAGATCGTCGGGCCGACCCCAACCCCGTGAAAGTCCTCAACCCCGAAAACGACCAGCACGTCCTCGAATCCCTGCCCCCCGGCCAAACCGTGGAAATCACCGTCACCGGCGTCAACGACGCCGGCGAAGGCCAGCCCAGCGTGGCGGTGACGTGAGGGGTGCGAGTCCCAACGAAGCAGATTACCCGAAGGGCTGGTTGTTCCGCCTTCGGCGAAATTTCCAGCCGCCATGGCCCATACTCAACGGTATTCCACCAACCTCTCGGGCGATAATCCCAGAAGCGAAGTAACAAGCCAGCGCCCCACCCCAAATAATCCAGCCAGCTATGGCGTAACTGTCGATATCTCCACCTCGGGTGGCCATCGCCAACACTAGACCTGTTAGAATAATCGCTCCCTCCACCCACGGGGCGATAGATACCATCGCTTCTACTGGCACCTCCGCTCCCGGCGTCTTGACGCGGAGGAATTTGGCATCGCCGTAGAATTGGATGAGGGCGGTAACCCCACACGTAAAGTGAATGATCGCCGCGAGCACTACCTAAGAGGGCAGGTGCAACAATAATCCACAGACTAGGGAGGCACCCGCGGCAAAGATGAGAATCGCGTCCACTTTGAGTGCAGTCCTTCTCATGGGTTCGCGCGCGCAGCTCTCTTCGATCAAGGCTTCTTGGGGAGCGCGTCGTGCCATACCCGCAACGAACTCGTCCGTATGAATCAGATCACAAGCGCGATAATGGTAAACACGCGAATACCTCTTGGATTCCGTCATCGGTTCGACAGAAATCTGAGAAGCATCCCTGCGTACATCCATGGCGAAAAACGTGATCGCGGCCGATTCTGCGGTCTTGGCAATGATAACTGCTGCAGCCTCAGGGTTTGTGATGTAGTAAACCTTGTATCTCATCGCTAGTAACTGCTTTTCGCTCCGGCCCAACTAAATTACGCCATAACAGGTTTCTCGATCAGCCTTTGACGGATCGACTCTCGGTGAGCTGGAGCTACTTCCTGAAGCTTAGCGTTCACGCCTCTTCCGACGGTTTTAAGAAGAGCCGGCGCAGTCCATGAGATCGTCTCCTCGTTTTTGCCGGTTCGTGCAGCCGAAAGCCTCTGCACCTTCTCTGCGCGGAGGTGCAAACGCCCGAACTCTGCGACGACGGTCCGGGGAGGGTCGCCTTGGATGCGAATGATCACGCCATCGATTTGTGGAGCTCAGTAGTGAATCTTCGCAGCAGCAGAAAGTGGAGCATGGGATAGAAGGATCGCCGGTAGTTGGTGTGCAACGGCTTCGGGACGAAGGCGGCCCGATAACGTGCATACGAAGGGGCGAAAATTAAGATGTGGGTAATCGGTCCGTCCGCGAAGGCGCACGTCGTCCCAACGTATCAGCCAACAGTTGCGAGTTTTCACTTTCACAAGGGCAAAGGGTGGAGGGCGCGCTTCGCGCGGGGCAAACGTACACGGCTACGTCTCACCTGTCCTCGCGTGCTGCGTCCTCAAGCCCCTCCTTTTCCTGGGGCACCTTTTTCCTTCCACGCCTCCATCGCTTTCTTCACCTCGGCAAACTGCTCCGCCGTATACCTCCCAAAATCGCGCACCTCGAAAGAGAGCTTCAGCTCCAGCCGTGTGGCGAGGGCGGTGAGGGCGTAGTCGCAGAGGCGGCGGCGCTGCTCGTTAGGCAGCGGGCGGGTATCGTCCAGCAAGTGGCCGAGGCGGGCGATCACCTCGCGGTCGTCGAGAAAGGGCAGGGCGTCGAGGAGGAAGCGCGCCTCGGGGGGCTCGGGCTTGGCGGCGGCCTCCAGCACGAGCGGCTTTACCTCCGCGGGCGCCTGCTGCATCCGCGCGACCATGGCCGCCAGCGCCTCGGAGACTGGCTGCGACGACAGGTCCCATTTCACCTCGCCCTCCGGGGACTCCTGCCGGCGCTGGAGCAGCGCCGCGCTCTCGGCATCGCCCGCGGCGCCGAGCAGCAGATACGCGGCGGCCGCGGCATTCCCCATCTCGATGCTCCTCCGCAGCGCGGCCGCGGCGGCCGGCTCGACCGCCTTTCGGCCCCACTGCGCGGCAAACTCGGTGGCCGCACGTTCGCGGGCCTCGGCAGAGCTGTCAGTCAGTTGAGCGATCACTTTGTGGCGAGAGAGTTTCTGAGCGCCGGCACCGCCGCTCACGCAAGCGAGCCCGAAGAGCACGGCCGCCAGCGGCGCGAGCCGGGACATGGATCGCGGCGCACTCAGGGATTGATGATATTGACGTGGGCCTTGGGCAGATCGACGCCGCGATCGTCGGTGATTCCATACATGAGCTGCCGTTTCGTCACATAGTTGTCCGGGAGGCCGAGCGCATGGCCGACCTCGTGCGCCATGGTTTCCGTCAGTTGGGCGCCCGCCGTGTCTTCGAAAACGATCCGCCGGCCCTCGGTAAAGGCGTCCTCGTCGTCGGGGTCGTCGGTGATATCCATGCTCCAGACGAAGAAAAAATTTATGACGCCGGTCGCGGAATCGCCCAGCGGGTAAAGATCCGCCTCCTCGCCGACGCCCGACGTGGTGGTGATAATGTCGGCCCCCAAATCCTTTGGCACATCCACCCAGCGTGCGGCCTTGTTGTTCAGGTACACGTTGGCCTGGCCGTTGAAGATGTAGTTCATTTCGAGCGACCATTGCGCCGCGGAGGCGGGAACGCGGATCGTTTGATGCGCGGGCGTAGCCGCATCGCGCACGAAGTTGTACACGACCTGCACCGTCTTCCTGTTCTTCACGCCGATCTCGAGCTCGCCCGGTGCGCAGCCGGGGCCCATCGCGGTAATTTTCGCGGCCCCGCGCCGGATCCCCTTCAGCTTCAGGATGCGGTCGTTCGCTTGCAACGGCTCCCGCGTGCCCCCCGGCAGATCGGCCGTCGTGATCTCCTCGCACGTCACCACGCTCGGATCGGAGCTGGCCACTGTCGCCCCGGCCGCGTCGCGGAGCGCCACGTATCGGTATTTTCCCGCCGGCACCATCTGCCAGCGCGGCATGCGCCACCGGTCGAAACCTTTCATCGTGAACACTTTGAAAAACTCAGCCATAGGGGGAATCCTTTCTTAAAAGCGGGTCTTACAGATCGCCTTTCGGCACGCTGTGCCGAGGAGCCGCGTCTGGGAGCTCAATCCGCTCATGTCGCGAGCATCTCATCGTCGTCGCGGCGGTCAACACCCTATTTCATGCCGTTGCGTATGGTTGAGGCCGCGCTCGCTTGCTCGTGCCGATTTCTCGCTTATTCTTCAGGCCCCTCGCGGATTAACACCCCAGAATCCTTTTCCCCCTCTGCACCGCTCCTCCCGGCCCATGAACGATTTCCAGCAATTCCGCGCGCAACAACTCACCCGCCGCGCCTTCCTCGGCCGCACCGCCTCCGGCCTCGGCGGGCTCGCCCTCGGCTCCATGATGGCCTCGCACGCCGCCGCCGCCCCGGCCGATAAATGGCCCGGCGTCCTGCAAGCCGTCGCGCCGAAGGCGAAGCGGGTCATCTGGCTCACCATGGCCGGCGGCCCGTCGCACCTCGAGACGTTCGATCACAAGCCGAAGCTCGCCGCGCATGCACGGCCAGCCGATGCCCGAGAGCATGACCAAAGGCCAGCAGATCGCCCAGCTCCAGGGCAAGCCGCTCAACTGCTTCGGCCCGCAGCACACCTTCAAGCGCTTCGGCAAATGCGGCGCCGAGATCTGCGAGCTTTTCCCGCACATCGGCTCCGTCGCCGACGACATCTGCTTCATCCGCTCGATGACACACCGAGGCGATCAATCACGATCCCGCCCACATGTTCATGAACACCGGCTCGCAGATCGCCGGCCGGCCGAGCATGGGCTCCTGGATCACCTACGGCCTCGGCAGCGAGGCCGATGATCTGCCCGGCTTCGTCGTGCTCACGTCGCTCGGCAAAGGCGGGCAGAACCAGCCCATCGCCGCGCGCCAATGGGCCGCCGGCTTTCTCCCGAGCCGTTTCCAGGGCGTGCATCTGCGCGGCAAAGGCGACCCGGTGCTCTATCTCACCAATCCGCCCGGCGTTACGCGCGACCAGCAGCACGACGTCATCGATGCCGTCAACAAGATCAACGCCAAATACGACAGCACGGTCGACGATCCCGAGATCGCCACCCGCATCGCGCAGTACGAAATGGCCTTTCAGATGCAGGCCAGCGTTCCCGAGCTGATGGACGTAAAAGGCGAGCCCGCCAGCATCCTCGAGCTCTACGGCTGCCAGCCCGGCGACGGCTCCTTCGCCTCGAACTGCCTCCTCGCCCGCCGCCTCGCCGAGCGCGGCGTCCGCTTCATCCAGCTCTACCACAAGGATTGGGACCACCACGGCGGCGTGAAAGACGGCATCGCGCTGAAGGCCCAGGAAATCGACCGCGCCTGCATGGCGCTGCATCACCGACCTCAAGCAGCGCGGCATGCTCAAGGACACGCTCATCGTCTGGGCCGGCGAATTCGGCCGCACCCCCATGAGCCAGGGCGGCAGCGGGCGCGACCACCACAACAAAGGCTTCACCATCTGGCTCGCCGGCGGCGGCATCAAGCGGCGGCCTCAGCTACGGCGCCACCGACGAGCTCGGCTACGCCGCCGTCGAAAACCCCGTGGACGTCCACGACCTCCACGCCACGATGCTCCACCTCCTCGGCATCGACCACCGCCGCCTCACCTACAAATTCCAAGGCCGCGACTTCCGGCTGACCGATGTGGCGGGGAAGGTGTTGAAGGGGATTTTAGGGTAGCGCTCGGGTCATATCAGCTCATTGAGCTGGTCCACGGTCAATTGAGCATCCTTGAGAATGTGGGCGAGCGTCGTCCGAAGGATCGGCCGATGAGCAGGAACCGTTAGCTTCAGCGTGCCGGCCCTCGTTTGTTTCTGAAGCCGGATATGGCTGCCTTTCTGCCGGAGGACGACCCAGCCGTCGCGACGAAGCGCATGAATGACGCGCTCATACGCCAGGCTCGGGACCTTGCTCATATCACAAGCTCAACCGTCTCCGCTCGCTCGGAAAACTGCGTGTCGTCCTCTACCGGCTCCAGGTACAGATCGATGGCTTCCCGGATGTTCGTCAGCGCTTCCTCGCGCGTCCCCCCTTCGCTGATGCACCCGGGCAGGCTCGGCACCGTTGCGGTGAAGCCACCCTCTTCACTGGGTTCGAGCACGATTCGAAGCGTCATAGCCCGAACCATGCGCTCTATTCACTGCTCGTTCAAGCTGAACGCGAAAACCGCCCTTTTCGTCTCATTCGTCTCATAATTCAATCTTGAGAGTCCCTCGAAAACCCTTCTCATCCCCTCACCTCCCGACAAACATCCACGCCCCATGCGCTGCCTTCTTCTCGCTACTCTCTGCGCCTTCGCCACTTTCGCCGCGTTTGCCGATGACAAGCCCTACGGATTCGCCGCCGCGAAACAATCCCTCGGCGGCTTCAAGCTCCCCGAGGGTCTCGCCGTCGAGCTTTTCGCCGCGGAGCCGCAGACGCAAAATCCCACCAATCTCGACATCGATCCGCGTGGCCGCGTCTGGACCGTCGAGGCCGTCAACTACCGCACCACCATGCGCCCGTGGGGCATGCTGCGCACGCCCGGCGATCGCGTCGCCATCCTCGAAGACACCGATGGCGATGGCGCCGCGGACAAGGAGACCACCTTCTGGCAAAGCCCGGACCTCAAATCCCCGCTCGGCCTCTGCGTCCTCCCGCAGGAAAAAGGCACGAAGGTCATCGTCTCTGCCGCGCCCAACATCTGGCTCCTCACCGATGCCGACGGCGACGACAAAGCCGAGAAGGCCGAGAAAATCTTCACCGTCGGCGGCAATTGGGACCACGATCACCAGGTCCACGCCTTCGTCTTCGGCATGGATGGGAAATTCTATTTCAATATGGGCAACGAAGGCCGCGTGCTCATGGACCCGTACGGCAAGACCATCGTGGATGTCGCCGGCAACCCCGTGCAGATCAATGGGCATCCGTATCGCCAGGGCATGGTTTTCCGGTGCGATCTCGATCTCGAGCGCGCGGTGGCTACCAACGTCGAATCGCTCGGCTGGAACTTCCGCAACAACTACGAGGTCACCGTCGATTCCTTCGGCACCATGTGGCAGAGCGACAACGACGACGACGGCAACAAAGGCGTCCGCATCAATTACGTGATGCAATTCGGCAACTACGGCTACGGCGATGAAATGACCGGCGCCGCCTGGCAAACCGCGCGCACTAATATCGAAAAGGAGATCCCGCTGCGCCATTGGCACCTCAACGATCCCGGCGTCGTCCCGAATCTTCTCCAGACCGGCAGCGGCTCACCCACCGGCATCCTCATCAATGAAGGGTCGCTGCTCGGCCCGCGCTTCACAAACCAGCTCATCCACTGTGACGCCGGCCCGCGCGTCGTCCGCGCCTACCCCGTCACCAAAGATGGCGCCGGCTACAAAGGCGAGATGGTCGATGTGCTCACGAGCGACGACCCCTGGTATCGGCCGAGCGATGTCGCCATCGCGCCGGATGGCTCGCTCTTCGTCGCCGATTGGTATGATCCGGGCGTGGGCGGCCACAACATGGGCGATCACGTCGCCGACAAGATGCGCGGCCGCATCTACCGCGTCGCGCCCGCGGGCGCAAAGCTCTCCATGCCGCGCCCTGATTTCGCCACCGCCGAGGGCTGTCTTGCCGCGCTGCAATCTCCGAATCGCGCCACCCAATATGCCGCCTGGCAGAAGTTAAAAGCCATGGGCGGGCAAACCACCGCCGCCCTGCAAAAGCTCGCCACCCACGCGAATCCGCGCCTCCGCGCCCGCGCCCTCGGCCTCCTCGCGCACACGCCGGCCGCCCTCGGCGCGCTGCGCGCCGGCCTGCAGGATTCCGATCCGGATGTGCGCATCGCCGCCATCCGCCTCACCACCGGGCGCGCCAAAACCGGGGGCTTGGAAACCGGCCCGCTCGAGGAAGACCGCGAGCTCCTGCGCAAGCTCATCGAGGATCGCGACCCGCAAGTGCGCCGCGAGATCGCCCTCTCTTTGCACGGTGGGAAAGAGATCGCGCAGCTCTGGGCCGCGCTCGCCGCGCAGCACGATGGCAAGGATCGCTGGTACCTGGAGGCGCTCGGCATCGGCGCCGCCGGCCAGGACGAAGCCTGCCTCGAAGCCTGGAAGCAGCGCATCGCCCCCACCGCGGCCGGCTGGAATACCCGCGCCGGGCGCGACATCATCTGGCGCCTGCGCACCGCGAAGACGCTGCCCCATCTCTCGCAGGCCGCGATCGAAGCCGAAGCCGAGGGCGCCCGCTACCTGCGCGCCTTCGATTTTCATCCCGCCGGCCCCGAGAAAACCGCCGCGCTCATCCAGCTTGCCAAGCTTGGCGCCAAGAGCCCCTTCGCCAGCGGCGAAGCGCTCCAGCGGCTGAAGAGCATCGAGCTGAATACCAACCCCGAGCTGAAAAGCCTCATCGCCGAGTTGCTCCCGGCCACCCGCGGCACCGCGCAGTTCGTCGACCTCGTGCGCGATTTCAAATTGAAGGACCAAACCGAAGGGCTCGCGCAAATCGCCCTTGTGCGCCCCTCCAGCCCGGAGGGCGTCGAGGCCGCGAAAATGCTTCTGGCCGGCCCCGAGGCCGAGCGCCTCGCCTCCGCCGCCGATCAGGCCGCCGCCGGCCAATTCATTACCGCCCTCGGCAACACCGCCGACAAACGTGCGGTGCCGATTCTCACCAAAGCCCTCCTGCAGGAAGAGCGCCCCCTCGATCTCCGCAAGCAAGCCGCGCGCGGCCTCGCCCAAAGCCCCGCCGGCCTCGAGGCGCTCCTGCAGCTCGCCCGCGAAGGCAAATTTCCCGAGCCGCTCCGCCTCACCGCCACCACCGCCCTCGCCGCGGTGCAGCTTCCCAAATACAAAGACCAGGTCGCGCAATTCTTCCCCGCCCCGCAAGCCCTCGGCGGCGCCGTCCTCCCGCCCCTCTCCGAGCTCGCGAAAAAATCCGGCAACGTCGAGAAAGGCAAAGCCCTCTTCGCAAAGGAGGAGACGAGCTGCATCACCTGCCACCGCGCCGGCCCGCTCGGCGTCGACTTCGGCCCCGCCCTCTCCGAGATCGGCTCCAAGCTCGCCAAGGAAGCCCTCTACGAATCGATCATCTCGCCCAATGCCGGCATCTCCATGGGCTTCGAGACCGTCCAGCTCTCGCTCAAGGATGGCAGCGCCGCTCTCGGCATCCTCCGCAGCGAAACCGCCGAGGAGCTCATCCTCGCCATGCCCCGCGGCATCCAGCTCCGCTACCGCAAATCCGAAGTCACCGCCCGCCAAAAAGTCCCCGTCTCGATGATGCCCAGCGGCCTGAATCTCACTCTCTCCCCGGATGACTTGGTGGATTTGGTGGAGTACCTCTACTCGCTCAAGGCCCCGCAGAAAGTAAGCCAGTAAGCCAGTGCCCAATTCACCTCAAACCGGCAAACAACGGCTACTGACTTACTGACTTACTGCATCACTGCCTCACTGGCCCACTCCCCTCCCCTTGCGCCCCGCGCGATGCCGCCTATCATCCCCTTCGTCCAAATCATGATGCCGTACCGCCCTCTCGTCACCCTGCTCGCGCTGCTCGTGCTCGTTTACAACGGCGCCGCCGCGATCAAAACCGTCCTTCCCGATTATCGCAAGAAGGCGCAGGAAGCGCTCGATAAGCGCGACCTCGATGGCGCCCTGCGCGCGCTCGATAGCCTGCTCGAGGCCGAGCCGCAGGATGCCCCGGCGCGTCTCTGGCGCGGCCGGCTCCGCGCCGATCGCGGCGCCTACGACCGCGCCCTCGAGGACCTGAACGAGGCCGTGAAGCTCGCGCCCGAAAACGCCGAGGCGCGAGCCACCCGCGGGTTTGTAAACCAGAAAAAGGGCGGCAACGACGCGGCCATGGCCGACTTCAACGCCGCCCTTCGCCTCGAGCCGGCCAATGAGCTGGCCCTCTACTGCCGCGGCCTGTTGCACGGCCAGAAAGGCGATTTCGCCGCCGCGATCGGCGATCTCGATGCAGCCATCGAAGCCAATCCGCAAAACATCCCGGCCCTGCAGGCGCGCGGCCAGACTCATCTCCTGCGCCGCGATTTCGACGCCGCCCTCGCGGATCTCGATCGCTGCATCAAGGCCAATCCGAAAGACATCACCAACTACCTCGGCCGCGCCGCCGCCCATTTTGGCAAAGAGGAATTCGACGCAGCCGTCTCCGATTACTCGGAGGCCGTCCGCCTCGCTCCCAACGATCCGCGCCCAGTCGTCCAGCGCGGCTTCGCCCACGCCGCCCGCAACAAGCCCGACGAAGCGCTCGAGGACTTCGAGGCCGCGCTCAAGATCGCCCCGAAGGAAGTCGCCGCCCTTTTCGGCCGGGCCGAGGTGCGCCGCATCCAAAAAAAGCTCGAGCCCGCCATCGTCGATTACACCGCCATCCTGGCCGCGCAGCCGAACGAGCTTCGCGCGCTCATGGGCCGCGCCGCCGCCCACTATTCCGCGGGCACCATGGACAAAGCGCTCGCCGATTTCGCCACCGCCACGCAGCACCACCCGGAATTCTCCCAAGCCTTCAACGACTACGCCTGGCTCCTCTGCACCGGCACCGACGACAAATTCCGCGACGGCAAAAAAGCCATCGAGCTCGCCAGCCGCGCCTGCGAGATGACCGAGTGGAAAAACCCCGGCTACCTCGATACCCTCGCCGCCGCTTACGCCGAGAGCGGCGACTTCGCCTCCGCCCTCAAATGGCAAAACGAAGCCGTCGCGAATTCCGACAAAGAGCCCCCGGAAGTGAAAGCCGAGCTCGAATCCCGCATCGCCCTCTACAAGGACAAAAAGCCCTACCGCGAAGCGGCAAAATAACGGCCCCGGGTAGGGTGGGCGTCTCGCCCGCCGCGCCAGGCGTCCCGCACGTCGACTTCGCCCCCTCATCCGCAACCGCTCCCCCCTTCCGTCCGGCCCGTCCTCTCGCAAGGTTCACCTTGCCCCGCGCCTTCCGCCTCGCCAAAACTGTCCATTTCCATGACCGCTCCTCTTTCCCCGGAAGCCGCCCAGCAACAACTCGATTCCCACCTGCGCGAGATCGTCCAGTGGCATTTCTCGCCCGAGACCGGCTGCCCCTTCTGGCTCGATTGGGCGAAGAAAAATTTCGATCCGCGCCAGGAAGTGCAGACCATTCAGGACGTGCTGAAGTTTCCTCACTTCCAGGACGAGTGGCTGCGCGATCTCCAGCCCGATGTCTGGGTGCCGGCCGAGCTCAAGGGCCAGCCCTTCAATATCTTCGAGACCGGCGGCACCACCGGCATGCCGAAGCAGCGCATCGGCTGGACCGACTACAAGACCGACTACTCCGAGTTCTCCGACAAAATCTCCGACGAGCATTTCCCGCGGAACCACTACTGGCTGATGATGGGCCCCACCGGCCCGCGCCGCCTCCGCCTCGCCATCGAGCATCTCGCGAATGTGCGCGGCTCCGCCTGCTACTTCATCGATCTCGACCCGCGCTGGGTGAAGAAGCTGATCTCGAACAAGCATTACGACCAGGCCAAGGCGTACATGGATCACGTCGTCGACCAGGCCGTCACCATCCTGAAGCACCGCAAAGTCTCCGGCCTCTTCACCACGCCCAAGCTCCTCGAGGCGCTCGCCGAAAAGATCGATATCTACGAGGCCGGCATCCGCGGCGTCTTCTGCGGCGGCACCACCATGGCGCCGCAATACGTCCGCTTCATCGTGGAAGAAGTGCTCGAGGGCCGCATCGGCTTCTACCCCACTTACGGCAACACCCTCATGGGCCTCGCCGCCAGCGTCCCGCTTCAGCCCGACGACAATTTCTCCATCACCTACTACGCTCCGCAACCCCGTGCCGTCCTCCGCGTAGTCGACTCCAACGACACCACCAAAACGGTTGACTACGACACTTGGGGCCGCGTCGAGCTCAGCACCTTCACCAAGGAATTCTTCATGCCCCGCTTCCTCGAGCGCGATGAAGCCCTCCGCCGCCGCCCCCGCGCCCCCTACGCCTGGGACGGCGTAGCCGAAGTCCGCCCCTTCGGCGCCATGGAAAAGAAGATCGTCGAAGGCGTGTACTAAGACCCTTTCGATTTTCCGATTGAGACCGTCAAGTTCTGCCGACTGCAAAATGCGCTTGCGACTTCCATTCGGCTAACCATCATCCACACGTAACCAGCCGCGGCGGCATATCCCGATTGGGCTGCCGGAAGTAAAACTCGACACGCTGAAGCTCTCACGGGTGCTCTCAACATGCGCGCGGTCCTCGAAAGAATAATCAGGACTGCAGGGGTTGAGCTCATCCTGCGGACGGAACCTCCGAGGGAAGAGTTAGGAGCCTCCGTTTCGGGAGCCATGAGGGATGGCGTGTTCGTAGCCGAGCCTAGACGGGTTTATTCAGCGCCGGAAGACGTCACCGAGTTCAGGGAGTTGGTCGAGAAGGCCACTTTCTTTAATCGATCGGATGACCTTCCGCCCGCCCGCAACGGTTGGGAGATAGTCAGTACGGCTGAGTGGTTATTTCCCACACCAAACGATTTACTTCTAGGAGGTCCGCAGAACACAGCGCCCTACTTTGACCGATGCTTCGCATTTGCTAACAGCCTCTTCGGCGGGCCGGACTACCTGGCGGTCGATTTGCATGAAGACCGCTGGGGATGGGTCGTATTAACCTGGTTCGAGTATAGCATTGAGGATGCGCCATATCCAGTCATCGCATACAGTTTTACCGAATGGCTGGAGCGCACGGTGGCGTCGGGACCGGATGCTCGCTACTGGGAGCGCCCAGAATTTGTCGATCTCGGTCCCGCGATCCCGGATCATCCCAATTATCGTCCGCCGAATTGGCGGGCAAGACGCTAAACGATTCCACGAGAATATCGTTGCGCCCTTATCTTTATTGACGTCAAGGCTTACAGAGTCGAGACCAGAAATGCCGCCGCACTGATGAACGATCTCCTTTACGACTTGGCTGAGCATACCGGTTGTCGTGTCGTTTGGCGAACAGCTCCTCTCGAAAGCGCACTCGGGGAAGATGGGCCGACGGTCGAAATCAAAGGGGTGCTCCAACATCTGCCCCCTAAGCGTCTCCGGGGCCCGAGTGAACTCACCACGTTTAGAGAGCAGATCATTAGCGCCGACTTGTTCCTAAATCCTGCCGACGGACCTGCACCCGCAAACGCCTGGCGGGTCGAGCCGACGGACACATGGCTTTATACTACCGTCGATATGTGGCTGGTTGGAAGCTTGGAACTCGGGGGAGTGGAGTATCTGGAACATTGTTTCGTCCTGGCGTCCAGCTTGCGGGGAAGTGACAGGGTAATAGCGGTCGACCTCCATGAGGAGCGCTTTGGGTGGATTGGGTATTATTGGTATATGGGAGACTTGAGCGAGGGCGGCTTTCCAGTGATTGCGAAAAGCTTCGCGGAATGGTTGGAGCGCTCGCTGGCGAGCAGCCCGGACGCGCGTTATTGGGAGCGTGAGGACTTCGTTGATCTCGGTCCCGCAATCCCCAACGACCCAAACTATCATCCGCCGAATCGGCGAGCGCCCAGGGGCCGACCATGAGTGAAGCGGTCATCAACGCGATCGCAATCGCCCGCAGCATCCTGTCGACTCATGATCCAGCGGGAGCATCCGCTGCACGGCGACGGGTCGTGACAGAACGTTTAATGTTCCCTAGATTCCCAAGAGTGACGTTGAATTCTGCCAAGCTGAACTGTCCACCCATCGGAGATCTCATCGTCGAGTGCGACTACGATGCTTTCGATAACCCCGCCTCAGCGCGTGCAAACATTCGGCGGCTGGAAGAAATTTGGCCCAATGCTTGGTCATCGATCTATGAAGCTTTCGAGAGCTTGCTTGCAGAATATCAGCACGAGGAACACGTCCAGGCCTCGGCGAAGCGTTTGATCGTCTCTGGTTCGTCCTTCGAGGAGTCCGATGATCCGGAATGGACCTTGGCCATCCACACCGATCCATTTGCCGGTGTCTATGAGTTTCAGATGCGAGGAACTTCTCTTACCGATGCGGGGGTCACGTTTTGAGGGCGTCACCAGGGGCAGCTTGGGTACGAGAGCGCAAACGAGCCAGCAGGTGTCGCACAATTACGCCGAGGCCTCGGAACGCCTTGCACCGAGTTTCGATCCGCGGGGCGAGGGCGCCACTTCTCCTTGGCTCGCCGGTGGCGCCGGGCGCACAATCGACACCGAGCGGGATGCATTTGTAGCGCCGGACTTGCCTCCGCCCGCGATGGAGGTTTACAAACCTCTCACGCGCATGATCCGAAACCGCCTTTTCGCCATCGCTGCCGCTGCCGCCGCGTTTTCCGCGTGGCCTGTTCTTCACGCGCAGGAGGCGGTGCCGGCGCCCGCGCCGGCCGAAGCAGCCGCGTCCGCCGCCCCGGCTCGTAAGATTCACCCGGTGCCGCAGGAGGACGAGCTTCGCGCGTTGCGCCAGGTGGTGGAGGCGCAAACGAAGCGGATCGAGGCGCTGGCCGAGCAGGTTTTGCTCCTGCGCAAGAAGCTGGAGGGGGAGGGCGAAAACGTGGCTTCCCGCCCGGCGGAACCGGCCCCGGCGCCCGCGGAAGTGGCTCCCGCACCCCCCACCGCTCCTGCGCCCGCCGAGATTCCGCGGGCCGAGGCGACCGGCGGCGGCATAAAACACATCGTCGCCAAAGGGGAAACGTTGACCTCCATCGCAAAGCAATACAACATCTCCATCGCCGACCTGCAGAAGGCGAACAAAGTCCAAAACGACCGCAAGCTGCAAATCGGCCAAGTCCTAAGCATCCCCACGACCCCCGAACCCGCGCCCGATAAAAAGGAGAATCCCTAATGGCTGACGACTCCCAGACCTGGTATTTGCTCAAAAACGATGACGGCACCGTCTTCGGTCCGATCACTTTCGACCAACTCAAGCAGTGGGCCTTCGACGCGCAAATTTCGCCGCTCGATCGCGTTTCCGTGGACGCGCAAAACTGGATGCGCTCGCCGATGCTCCCCGATTTGGGGATGGATTACCTCGTGGAGGTGAGCCCCGACCAGTACTACGGGCCCACCACCTTCGGCGCCATCCGCGAGTTCCTGCAGATGGGCGAAATCAATGGGGAAACCCAGATCACCAACTGCAAGGACGGCTCCGTCACTGCGCTGAAGAACATCCCCGAGCTGCAAATTGCCGGCGATGAAGACGAGATGGCGCGCCCGGTCCGCACCAGCATCCGCTTCAATCTCCAGCAGCGCATCCGCGAGCTGGAGGAGGCGCTGCTCGAGGAGCGCCGCGGCCGCGAAGACGCCGAGCACCATCTCGCGAAGCTCGAAGCCAAGCTCGAGGAGATCACGCGCGCCGCCTCGCGCTGATGGAAGGCGGCGCCTTCGCCGCGGCCGGCGCCGCGGCGGCTCTCCGGCACGCCCGGCTCTACGGCATTCTCGATCTCGGCTACGTGGCCGCGGATGCGGTGGAGCGCGTAGCGGAGCAACTGTGCGCCGGCGGTGTGGACGTGCTGCAGCTTCGGGCGAAGAATCTGCCCGAGCTGGAAATCGAGCGTCTGGGCACGCTGATCGAGCCGATCACTCGTGCCGCCGGCATTCCGCTGATCCTGAACGATTTCCCGGAGCTCGTCCCCTCCGTCGGCGCGCAGGGCGCCCATGTCGGCCAGGACGATTTGCCGCTGGCGGAGGCGCGCTGGCGCGCCGGCCGCGCGATGGCCGGCGAAGTCCCCTCCCCGATCATCGGCAAATCCACGCATTCCGTGGCGCAAGCGGTCGCCGCTGCCGAGGAAGGCGCGGATTACCTTGGCTTCGGCCCGCTTTACCTCACCGGCACCAAACCCGGCCGCCCCGCCATCGGCCTCGAGGAAATCCGGCGGGTGCACGAGCTCGTGCAAATCCCGATCTTCTGCATCGGCGGGGTGAAGCGCGAGAATCTCGAGGCCGTGCTCGCCGCCGGGGCGCAACGGGTGGTGATCGTCTCCGGCATTCTGCAAGCGCCCGACATCGCCGGATATTGCCGCGAGGTGAAAGATCGGCTCGCCTCCGCGCCGTAGCCGCGCAACGTAGGGTTTTGCCATGCAACTCGGTGTCAATATCGACCACATCGCCACCCTCCGTCAGGCCCGCTACGCCGGCATGCTGGAGGCCCACAATGCCGAGCCGGACGTGATCGCCGCCGCCGCAGCGTGCGAGCGCGCGGGCGCCAGCGGCATCACGGTCCATCTTCGCGCAGACCGCCGGCACATCCAGCCGCGCGATGTCTTCCACCTGCGCGAAGCGGTGCTCACCCGGCTGAATCTGGAAATGGGCAACACGCCCGAAATCCTCGATTTCGCGCTGGAGGTGATTCCGGAAGAGGTCTGCCTCGTCCCGGAAAATCGCGCGGAGGTCACCACGGAGGGCGGCCTCGATGTAGTCGGCCAATTCGATTTCCTCGCCCCCACGGTGCGCCGGCTTCAGGCCGCCGGCATCCGGGTGAGCCTCTTCATCGAGCCGGAGGAGGCGCAGATCGATGCCGCCCGCCGGCTGCACGCCGAGATCGTGGAGCTGCACACCGGCGCCTTCGCCAATGCCCAAGGCGCGGCACAGAAGGCGGAGCTGGAGCGGCTGCGGCTCGGCGCGGAGCGCGCCCACGCCGCGGGTCTCCAGGTCAACGCCGGCCACGGCATCAATTACACGAATGCCACGCTCCTGCACCGCGTCCCCCATCTCGCGGACCTGAATATCGGACACTTGATCGTTTCGCGGGCGCTTTTCACCGGGCTGGGCGCCGCAGTGGCCGAGATGCTGGAGTTGATTGCGGACCCGAGGTGACCACCCGGTTCCGCCCGCCTGCGTGTGCTGATTTGCCGCCCGCTCCGCGTCTGAATCCGTCCGCAGGTACGATATTTATGAGAATGGAGCGTACTTTCCACTTCCTTATGCCGGGAATTCAGTATTTATAGCCATTATGTCAGAGCCAGAGACGAGTCCCCACAACCTGATGACCGTGAAGGAAACGGCGGCGTACCTCCGCATTCCGTTGCCCACGGTGTACTATCTCGTCCAGCGCGGACAGCTCCCGGCCATCCAGATCGGCGGACGCTGGCGGGTGAAGCGCGACGCCCTCGATCGCGACGTTCTCCGCACTGAGGAGCACGGCCAGCCCACCGTCCTTGTCGTCGATGACGAAGGGATCATCCAGGACATGTTCAAAATGTTCCTGAAGAAGTGCAATCTCTCCCGGCTCATCGTCGGCACGGGCAAAGAGGGCATGGCCGCGCTTGAGAAGCAAAAGTTCGATCTCTGCTTCCTCGACCTGCAACTGCCGGACGTCACCGGCGACGAGGTCTACGCCTTCGCCAAGACGCAGCAGCCCGATCTCCCGATCGTCATTATCACCGGCTACCCGGATAGCGCGATGATCGACAACATCCTCCAGCACGGCCCCGTCACCGTCCTCAAGAAGCCGCTGCAGTTGGACCAACTCCAGCAGGCGGTGAAAATGCTGGGGCACAAGGGGATGGCGAAGGCGGCGGCGTAGGATGCCAGCCAGCTTGCGTGAAGTTCGCGGCTCGCGGCTCCTGTTAATCTGGATTGGCTCGCCCACCCATTCGATGATTTACTGGGTTTCATGATCACAGTCTCCGCGATTTACGAAAACGGGGTATTTCGCCCTCTGGGGAAGGTTGATCTTGCGGAGGCCACCCGCGTGGAAATTCCGGTCCCCGACCAAGCGGAAAATCCGGCGATGAGCGAAGGGCTCGCGTCCATCTACGAGGTGCTTTCGCGACGGTACGATGGTGATCCGGACGACGCCGCGCGCGTCGATCCGGCCCGAAAATGAACGGCATCTTTCTGGATTCCGTCGGCTTGATCGCGCTCTGGAACCGCCGGGATCAATGGCACAAGACAGCCGCGAGGGCTTTCGCGACTTTTCCGCCGCTGGTCGGACTCTTCACCACCACCTACATCCTTGCCGAATGCGGCAACGCGTTTTCGAGGAGCGAAATCCGGATTCTGGTGAGTGACCTTGGAGACCGTCTGGACACCGAAGGAGCGCTGATCTTTCCAACCGCCGAAGATTGGCAGCAGGCGTGGACGGGTTTCCGCAAGGGTCATCCGGGTTCGGCCAGCCTTGTCGATCAACTCTCATTTGCGGCCATGCGCCGGCTCGGCCTCCGGCGCGCCTTCTCCAATGACGGGCATTTCCAAACGGCGGGATTTGAGCTGCTGTTTTAAGCATGTCCCTACGGCCCCGCGCACCCATTCGCGCTTGTTTCCGGCTCTCCCCATCTGTTCTCCTTCGGCACATGGCCGAAGTTCCAGCGCGGGGGCAAGCGACCCTCTTGACGCACTTTGCCGCGGCTTTCATCGGCTTGGCGGCGTTTGGGGGGGTGTGCCTCGGGATCGCGCGGGCGCTGCCGATGCCAGAGGTGCCGTCGGTCTCGCCGAAGTACCGGTACTTCGCGGATAACCGCGACAAATACGACACGATCTTTCTCGGCTCGAGCCGGTTTTATCACCAGATCATCCCGCGGGAATTCGATGACGCCGTGGAGAAGCTCACGGGCCGGCGGACTCGCTCGTTCAATATCGCGTACGATGCGGTGTGGCCGCCGGAGAGCTATTTCCTGCTGCGCGAGCTCCTGGCGCTGAAGCCAGCCAAGCTCCGCTGGGTGCTGATCGATGCCATGGACATCAACCCGCAGCTCGATGAGCGCAATGCCGGCACCCGCCGTCAGGCGTACTGGCACGATTGGCGTAACACGAAGATGGCGATCGATTGGATTTCTGGGCACCCGCCGATGACGAAGGCGCAGCGGCGCGAGCTGATCACTGCACACCTTACGCTGCTCTTGAAGCAATGGGTGAACCTCGGCCGGGGCGCGGAGTTCATCGCGGAGAAGCTGGAGATGCGCCGCACAAAAAAGCCCAAGCCGCCGGAGTGGCATGCCGATGAAGGGTATCATCCCGGCGGCGTGGTGGGCCTCACCGGCGAGGCGCGCGCGAGCTACCTGCGCATCGTCGAACGGCTGAAGCGAGGGATCCCCCCAGCCGCGCCGGCCCCGGCTTTCGCGAAGGCCATGGAGGAGATCGTGGCGGAAGTGCGCGCCGCCGGGGCCGAGCCGATTTTCGTGATCGCGCCGACGCTGAATGAGCGCGAAAATCTCCTCACGATCCCCGGCGGCGCCCCGCTCATCCCGCTGAACGATCCGCAAAAATACCCGGTGCTCTACGATCCCGATCTCCATTACGACGGCTGGCATTTGAACGAGCGCGGCGCGCACGTTTTCACCCGCATCCTGGCCGAGCAATTCGCGGCAAAGACGGCGCCGCCCCAGCCATGATGGTCCGCGAGGCACTCCAAGCCGTCGGCCGCGTGGCGCTCGATGCGGCGGTGTTCCTGGCGGCGCTGGCGCTCACCTGCGGAGCGATCGGCGCGGTGCTCCCCTTTCGCGAAATCCCGCAGGTGGCGGTGAAGCTGGAGGAATTCCGCCGGCACGCGGCCGAGTACGATACGCTCTTCATCGGCTCCAGCCGCATCTATCACCAGATCATCCCGTCGGTGTTCGACCAGCACACCGCCGCGCGCGGGCTGAAGACGAAATCATTCAACGCCGGCGTCGATGGAATGCGCTCGCCGGAGATGAACTACTACATCCGCCAGCTCCTGCGCTGCCGGCCGAGCGCGCTGCGCTGGGTCTTCATCGAACCCGGCGCGGTGCGCGTGCCGCTGGATCCCGATAAGAACGAGACGTTGCGCCTCCTGTACTGGCACGATTGGGCCACCCTGCGGCTGATCACGCGCGTGGCGCTGGCGGATCGCAAGCCGCCGAAGAAATGGCGGCTGCGCAAAGTTCTCGCCAGCTACCGCGAGCCGCTCGCGGAGATCGCCAGCCACGTCCCGCTGTTCGCGCGGAACGTGACCAACCTGGGCCGCGCGAGCATCCTCACCGATCATCTTGGCGAACCGCCCGAGAGCTTCGATCGCGATTACGGGCTCGGCCCGGCCCGCGACGGCTATCTCGTCACGGGGCGGGACGAGACCATCTCTCCGGCGAGCCGGCTGGCCCTGGAAGCCGGCGTCGCGGCGCGCCGCGCCAAGCCGCATTCCATCGACTATGCGGATCGCGAGAGCCAGCGCGCCTTCGAAGGCGTGCTGGAAAGCTTCGAGCGGCGCGGCGCCGGCACGGTCCAGCTCATCCCGCCCACCACGGGCAGCCGGAAATTTCATCTGCTCTCCGCGGCGAAAACGGGGCGGATCGTCCTGGATTATTCCGACATCGACAAATACGCCGCGCTCTACGAGCCGCGCTTCCGGGTCGATACCGACCATCTGAACCACGCCGGCGCGGAGTATTTCACCCGCCTGGTCGCCGAAGAATTCTGCGCGAAGGCGCTCCCCCAGCCGTGATCCCGCGCGCGCTCAAATTTGCCGGCTCCGTCGGGTGCTTCGCGATCGCGCTGCTGCTCGTGTGCGCCGTTTCGCGAACCGTGTTTCCCATCCAGCCGGAGACCGGCCGGCTGCATCGCAAGCTGGAATACCTCGCCGCGCACCGCGACGAGTTCAACGCGCTCTTCCTCGGCTCAAGCCGGGTCTTCCGCCAGATCAGCCCGGCGATATTCGATGCGGTGGCCGCCGAGCACGGCGCGAAACTGCGCTCGTTCAACTTCGGCATGGATGGGATGTTTGCGCCCGAGGACAGCTACGTGTGCGAGCAGATCTTCAAGCTGCGGCCGAAGTTCGAGTGGGTTTTCCTGGAGGTCAGCACCTTCTACGGCGCGCACGTGGCGGAGCCGAACCAATCGCAGCGGGTGGTCAACTGGCACGACTGGCCGCGCACCCTCTCGTTCGTCCGCTCCTATTTCCAGCCGCGCAAAAAGGCGCGCAACTGGAGCAAGCGGCTCGCGACGTGGCGCGAGCGGCGCGAAGAATTGGCCGAGGCGTGGCCGGAATTGATCGGGCACCTGCGCTGCTTCGTGTTGCGCACGGTAAACCTCGGCCGCGGCGCCACGCTGCTGAACCAATCGCTGCAGCGAATCCCGCCGGAAAAATCGAAGGAGGATGGCCTGGTCACCGGCGACCGCGGATATACGCCGATTTCCACGCCGATTCGGCCCGCGGACCTTGCGCTCTTCAAGGCGGAATTTGAGCAATGGCAGGCGAAGCCGCCGCGCTACCGTCCGCTCACCGCCGAGGCGCAGCGGAACATGGAGCACATGCTCGGGCTCATCCGTGCCGCGGGCGCGAAACCGGTGCTCTTCACCACGCCGGTCACCGCGCCGATCGTCTTCCTGCCCAAAGGACCGAAAGACGTCCCGCTCTTCGATTTCTGCGACTTCAGAAAATACCCCGACCTCTACAAACTCGAAAACCGGCAGGAAAACGCGCATCTGAACAAGGCTGGCGCGGAAGTCTTCTCGCGGCTTTTCGCGGAGGAGTGGGTGAAAGTACGGTGAACGATTGCCTTCCCGATGAGTGCCTTGGGATGAGGTAAGGGAGAGGTGGCCAGGACGCCCCACCCTACCCGAGGCCCGCCTGGCGCGGCATCACCGCGCCAGCGCCATCGCTTTCATCACCAGCGTCCGAAACTCGCTCCGGTAGCCACCGGGATCCTCTCCGCGCGCCTGCTCGGCAAGCTCCAGCACCGTCTGCCAGGTGGCGTCTCCCTTGTGCGGCGAATCGCGCAGGAGCATCCCGAAGCCGGCCACCGCGGCGGCCCAGCGGAAATCCGGCGACCCGGCGGCCCAGGCGATTTGCTGGTCGCGAAGGGGGAATTCGCGCAGGGCGCTGATGTCGCTGTCGGGCGCTTTCCAGCGGAGCTTGAGCGTGAGCAGCTCCTCGGAAAACGGGTCGGCGGCAGTCGGGCGCTGGGCGGCGACATTGTTCCCGCCGAGCGACGGTTTGTTTACCGCGGGGGGCGCCGGCTGGTACTTCAGCGGATCAACTTTCGTAAGGGCCGGCTGCGCGGCGCGCGCGGGCACGAGCTCATACAGCGCGGTCACGGTATGTCCGGCGCCGATTTCGCCGGCATCCTTCGTATCGTCGTGGAAATCCTCTTTGCGCAGCAGCCGGTTTTCGTACCCGATCAGCCGATAGCTGCTCACTTGGGCGGGATTGAATTCAATCTGCAGCTTCACGTCCTTGGCCACGGTGATCAGCGTTCCAGCCACCTGCTCCACCAGCACGCGCCGGCCTTCGCCGAGCGTGTCGATGTAGGCGTAGTTGCCGTTGCCTTTATCGGCCAGCTTTTCGAGCGTGGAATCCTTCAGGTTGCCATAGCCGAAGCCGAGCACGGTGAGGAAGACACCGCTTTTCGCCTCACTCTCGATCAGCCGCACGAGATCGCTTTGATCGGTAATGCCCACATTGAAATCGCCATCGGTCGCCAGGATCACGCGATTGGTTTTCTCCTTCACAAAGCTGCGCCGCGCGAGTTGGTAAGCGGCCTGCAACCCGGAGGCGCCATTGGTGGAGCCGCCGGCGCCCAGGCGCTCCAGCGTCGCGCGGATGGCCGCTTTGTCGTTGGTCGGCTCGAGCATCACGCCGGTCTCGCCGGCATAGACTACGATGCCCACGGAATCCTGCGGGCCGAGCTGCTCCACGAGCAGGCGCAACGATTCCTTCACCAGCGGCAGCTTGTTCTGCGGCTGCATCGAGCCGGAGACGTCGATGAGAAAAACGAGGTTGGCCGAGGGGCGCTCCTCGCGCGGAATCTCCCGCGCTTTCAGCCCCACCCGCAGCAGCCGGTGCTCGGGCGACCAGGGGCACGAGGCCACCTCCATGTTCACCGAGAAAGGCTCGCCGGGCTTGGGCGCCGGATAGGCATAGGGGAAATAATTCACCAGCTCCTCGATGCGCACCGCCTCCCGCGGCGGGCGCTGGCCGGCCTGCAAAAAGCGGCGCACATTGGAATAGCTCCCCGTATCGACATCGATCGAAAACGTGGAGAGCGGCTTCTCACGCACCGCGAGGAAGGGATTATCCGCTACGCCCTCGTAGCTCTCGTGATTGGCGAGCTGACTTTGTTCTCCGCGGAAACCGTCGACGACACCCAGCGAGGTGGTCACGGGCATCGTCTGGCTGGTGTTCGCGGCGGTTGCCGTGCTTGCGGATGGGCTGATCACGAGTTGGCCGGACCAGCCGCCGGCGCGGGTGGACCCGCTCGAGAAACTTTTCACGGACGTCGCGCGATCTTGAGACAGGGATTTCTCCTGGCTCGCCATTTTTTCTGTAATCAAGGCGACCTTGCCCGCGGTGCTCAATACCGGCGAAATGGCCGTCGGAACATTCTGCGCAAACTCATCCGCGAGCCTCTTCGTCTCCGACGCATCGGTGAGCAGCACCGGCGCCGGCGTGGCGCCGATGCGGATGTCTGGCAAAATCTGGCCCATGGCTGGCGGCGGCGCAAACGTACCCGGGGCCTCCACCACACCGACCGCCACGGGAATCTCGTCGTCGCCCATGGTGAAATCCGCCAGCCGGCTCGGGCCGCGCACATGGCCCAGGCTGAAGAGCAGCCCGTAACAGGCGCCCACGATTACCGTGGCGGCGAGCGCGGCCGGCAGCCAAACGCTGCGCCGGCGCGGCGCAAGCTCGTGCGCGGGAAAGTGAAGGCACCCGGCATCGCCGGCGGCGGCAAGAAGCTCGGCGCGGCGGCTGGCGTCGAGGCCGGTGGCGGGCTCGCCGGCCAGCGTTTTGCGCAGCAGGCCGGAAAGCTCGCGCACCCCGGCCACCTCGGCGGCGGCGAGCGGATCGGCGCGCAGGTGCGCCTCGACGGCCGGGCGCTCGCTCGCCTCCATCTCGTCCAGGGCGAACGCCGTCAGGTTTGGATCATCGGTTTTCATAGTGCTCGTAAAATTTCAGGCCTCGCTGGCGGCGGCGGCCGCCGCCCATCGATCGCCGCGCGCATCGCCCAGCAGCGAGCGGAGCTTGCGCAGCCCCGTGTGCATCAAGAACCCGACATTGGTGACGGTGAGCCCCGTAATGTCGGCGATCTCTTTATAGGAAAGGTCGTTCTGGAATTTGAGCCGGATGACCTCGCGCTGGTTCGGCGGCAGTTTTTCCAGCAAACGAAAAATCAGCGCGGCGGAATCGCTCTGCTCCAGCCGCGCCGCGGGGTTCGGCAATTCGTCCACGCGATCGTCGTCCAGCACCGGCAGGTGGATGATGCGGGCGTGCTTGCGCTGGTGATCGATCGCGCAATTCCGGCACACCGTGAAAAGCCACGCCTCCAAGTGCCTTTCCTCCATCGCCGGCGCCGGCGGCACCGCGCCATCTCCACCCGCCGAGGTCCGCCGGACCAGCCGCATGAAAGTCTCCTGCACCACATCCTTCGCGCTCTCGAAATCGCCGAGCAGGCTCCCCGCGTACCGGACAAGCGGCCGTTCATAGCGCTCCAGAAGCGCATCGAGATCAAAAACGTCCGCGGGGAGCATAGGTTCTACTCACGCATACGGACCGGGCCGCCCGGATATTAGGAATGTTCCCCTGCTACCGCGGGTGCTCTTTCGGATCCGCCCCGAGCGGGTGATCGATCACGTAGAGCCACTCGCCGTTCGGCTGGCGACGCGCCACTTCCACCGAGACGCCTTCCAGTTGCACGGGACGGCCATCGGGGGCGGTGCCGGCCACGCGCCATTTCGCCCGGAGCAGGGCGATATCGCCGGCCTCGTAGCAAAAAATCGTTTGGAGGCTCATCTCGCCGCGCACGCGCAGGGAGTGCTCCAAGCCCTCGCGGATGGCCTCGCGGCCACGTTCCTGCTGGTGGGAAAGCGCCTCCACGCGCACGGCGTCCGGCTCGTAGAGAGCGAGGAGACGCTCGAGGTCTTTCGCATTGAAAGCCTCCGCGTAGACGCGGTCCAAATCATCCGGCTTGGTCACTGGCATAGGGGTTCCTTTCTGCGGGGTGCAACGGCATCCTCCGCGTTTCGCGGGATATCGGCCACTCAAATCGCACACGTCCGTTCCGGGAGAAGCGCGCGAAGAACGCATTGCGAACCGGCCCATCGGCGCGAAGCTCCGGCGGGGCGCACTCCGCCCTTGGCCGCCAACACGATGACTCCCTTCCTCACCTCCCGCGCCTGCTTCCTGACCGGTTTTCTTTTTCTCAGCTTGCTCGGCGGCTGCGCCTCGCCGCACGGCCGCACCGGGACGGATACGCGCGACAAGGCGTTCATCCAATACTGGCCCCCGCCTCCGAACGCGAAGGGACCGCGCATCGCGGTCAAGGACCTGATCGATATGAAAGGTCTCGTGACCACCGCGGGCTCCGAGTTTCTCGAAAAGAACAGTCCGCCGGCAAAGCAGGACGCGGCTTGCCTGGCGATCACCCGCGAGCGGGGCGTGCCCATCGTGGGCAAGACGAACGTCACGGAACTCGCAGTAGGCGTTTCCGGCATCAACGAATACTACGGCACCCCGGTGAATCCGCTGGGCCGCCATCTGATTCCGGGAGGGTCCTCGTGCGGCTCCGCCGTGGCGGTGGCCAATGGGACGGCCGATATCGCCTTGGGCACGGACACCGCCGGCTCCATCCGCGTGCCGGCAGCCTGCTGCGGGATCGTCGGGCTGAAGACCACTTACCAGCTGGTCCCGATCAAAGGCGTCTACCCGATTGCGCCGACAAACCTCGATACCGTCGGGCCGATGGCCAGGGACGTCGCGGGCGTGGCGCAGGGGATGGACCTCCTGCAACGCGGCTTCGCCTCGCGCTATCGCTCCGCGCGGGCGGCCCGCCCCGCGGCGGCAGGCATCACGGTCGGCCGGCTTTACGTGAAGGGAACCGATTCGAAGATCGACCGCGCCCTCGATGCCGCGCTCGCCGCCGCGGGATTTCGCGTGGTGACGCTCGGTGATGCTTTCCGGGAAAAATGGGAGCGCGCCGAAAAGGATGGGCGCACTGTCGCCGCCGCCTGCGCGTGGGAATACGACCAGCAGTTCAATCATCAGCCAGGCGTGACCTTGCGCACCAAGGCGGTCTTCGCCCTCGGCGCCCTGCAATACAAGACGGCGTACCCAAAAGCGTTGCTGCGGCGTGGTTCCTGGAGCACGGAGCTGGACAAGGAGTTGAGCCGTGTCGACTTCATCGCGCTCCCGACCCTGAAGCGGCTCACCCCGCGCATCGGGCTGCTTGGCGGCACCCCAGCGTTCGAGGCCGCGGTGCTCGCGATGCAAAACACCGTGGCGGTCAATCTGGCGGGGAATCCCGCGCTGGCGTTGCCGCTGCGGCTGGAGCGCGGCTCGGCGGTCACCAGCCTGCAACTGATCGGCAAGCGTTTCGGCGAGGCGGAGCTCCTGAACGCCGGCCGGCTCTTCGAAGCCCGCTGAACCGACCGCCCCCAAGGGCGCGAGCGGGACCTGCCGCAGAAGCGATACGTATGCATGAGTTTCGTTTTTCCCCGCGCTCTCGCGCCGGCCGCCGCCCTCCTCTTTCTCGCGTGCGCGCAAGCTGCGCCGGCCCAGTCCGCCGATGAGCTGATCAAAAAAGGCGACGTCCATTACCACAAGCTGCAGCCGGCGGAGGCCTTGAAGTATTACCTTCCCGCGGAGAAGGTGGAGCCGGAGAACGTGCTTCTGCTGGTCAAAATCGCGCGTCAATACCGGCACCTCATGAGCGACGCCGAGGGAAGGCAGGAGAAAATTCGCCTCGGGGGGATCGCGGTGACTTACGCGAACCGCGCGGTGGCGCTCGATCCAAACGAACCCGAAGCGCACCTCGCGGTGGCCGTGAGCTTGGGCAAGCTGCTTCCGTTCCAAGGCAACCGGGAAAGAGTGGAGGGCTCGCGCAAAATCAAAGCGGCCGCCGAACGCGTGACCAAGCTGGACCCGCGCAACGATCTCGGCTGGCACGTGCTCGGCCGCTGGCATCTGGTCCTGAGCGAGACGAGCGGCCTCCAGCGCACGCTCGCCAGCCTCGTCTATGGCAAGCTGCCTCCGCCCAGCTATCAGGAAGCCGAGCGCTATTTCGAGAAAGCGATCGCGCTCAATCCCCAACGCCTGATGCACTACATCGAGCTCGGCCGGACCTACGCCGGCATGGGCCGCAATGAGGAAGCGAAGCGGTTGATCACGAAGGGGCTGGCGATGCGCGAGACGGAAAAGGACGATCCCGACACGAAGCAAAAAGGGCGCGAGCTGCTCGCGAAGCTGAAGTAGGGGGGCATCGAGGTCGCGGAGGAGGACGACGGCCTTCTTCCGAAATTTCCGAAATTCCGCGAGTTCCGCCTTCCGCGTTCCGCGTTCCACGTTCAAATAGCTGCAGCCTTCCTCGGCACTCTTCCCCATGAAGCACTCCCTCCTCGTTCTCCTCCTTCTCGGCTCCACCGCGCTCGCCGCGGACTGGCTGCATCTCCCCGCCAAGCCGGGCACGGCCAATGGCAAAAAGATCGTCCTCGTCTCCGGGGATGAGGAATACCGCTCCGAGGAAACCTGCCCGATGCTGGCGAAAATCCTCAGCCAGAAGCACGGCTTCGATTGCACGGTACTTTTCGCAATCAATCCGGACGGCGGCTACATCGATTCGAACTATCAGAAAAACATTCCCGGCACGGAGGCGCTGGATTCGGCGGACCTGCTCATCATCGGCACGCGTTTCCGGCAACTGCCCGATGATCAGCTCGCGCACTTCGCGAAGTTTCTGGATGCGGGCAAGCCAGTGATCGGCTTCCGCACGGCCACGCATGCCTTCTCGGGCAGCGCGAAGACGGGCGAGTTCAAGTGGGCGGAGTTTGGCCTGAAGATCCTCGGGGAGAAGTGGGTGAACCACCATGGCCAGCACAAGAAGCAGGGCACGCGCAGCGAGGTGGTGACCTCGAACGGCTCGCACGATGTCCTGCGTGGGGTGGGCGAAATCTTCGCGACTACCGATGTGTACGGCATCGCGAATCTCGATGTGACTACCGCCACGATCCTGCTGCGCGGCGCGGTGACGGAATCGCTCGATTCCAGCTCGAAGGCGATCGCCGGGCCGAAAAACGACCCGATGATGCCGCTCGCCTGGCTGCGCGAATACACCGCGCCGAATGGCAAAACCAAGGGCCAGGCCTTCTGCACGACGCTCGGCGCTTCCATCGATTTCGCCGATGAAGATCTGCGCCGGATGGTGGTGAATGCCGCCTTCATCTCACGGGGCTGAAAGTGCCGGCGAAGGCCGACGTCGCCTACGTCGATCCATTCGAGCCGAGCTTCTACAGCGGCTTGAGCAGCGATGTTTACAAGAACTTGAACCGCAAGCCGGCCGATTACGCGCTGGGCAAGAGCCCAGCCACCGGCCCTGCCGCTCCGCGATCGATGAAGGAGGAGAAAAAATACACGCCCGCGGCTGCGCCCGTCCCGCCGCACGCGCCAAGCGCAGAGCCGCCGGCTGCGACCTCGGCGCGCCCGCAGGCGCGTCGCGCCGCCGGCGAAAGGCGAGCGCATCGTGCTGATCGGCAATGGTCTCGCCGAGCGCGACGTCTATTACAGCCGGCATCGAGACCGAGCTGCACCTGCGCTACCCGGAGCAGCGAGCTTTTCGTCCGCAACATGGGCCACGTCGGGCGACACGCCCGGCTTCCGCCCGCATCCGTCGCGCGTGTCGCAGTGGGCGTTTCCGGGCGCGGAGAAGTTTCATCCCGGACAAGAGCGTGCACAACGGCAAAGGCTTCTTTCCCGACGCCCGACCAGTGGCTCACGCATCTGCAGGCGGACACGATCGTCGCGTTCTTCGGCTACAACGAATCGTTCGACGGGCCGGCGAAGGTGGCGAACTTCGAGGCCGAGCTGGACGCCTGGGTCGCAGCACACGCTGAGCAAGGCCTACAACGGCAAAGCCGCGCCGCGCGTGGTGCTCGTCTCGCCGATCGCGTTCGAAAACCAGTCCGCGAAACGCGACCTGCCGAATGGCGAGAAGGAGAACGCGAACCTCGACGCTCTACGCCGCGGCGATGGAGACGCGTGGCGAAGAAGCGCGGCCTCACTTTCATCGATCTCTTCACGCCGACGAAGGCGCTCTACGCCAAGGCGAAGCAGCCGTTCACGACGCGGCGGTTTCGTGCCGACGGACGAAGGCTACAAGCAGCTCGCCGACGCTGCTCGCGACCGGCCTCTATCGGGCATCAGTCGCGCATGTCGAAGGCCGATCCGGAGCTGCGTCCACGCGGCGGTGAAGCAGAAGGATTGGTTTTGGAACAACGACTACAACCTCCTCAACGGCGTCCACACGCACGGGCAGCGCTACAATCCCTTCGGCCCGCAAAATTATCCCGACGAGGTGAAGAAGACGCGCGAGATGGCGGCGTTGCGCGACGCGCTCATCCACGATGTCGCCTCCGGCAAAAAGAAGGACCTCGCCGTGGACGACAGCAAGACGCACCCGCTCCCGCCGGTGCCGACGAACTACCAGCCGAGCGTAAAGACCGGGAGCGAGAAGTATCTCTACGGCGAGGAGGCGGTGAAGTCGCTCGACCGTGCCGCCGGGATACAAGGTCGAGCTGTTCGCCGAGCGAGAAGGAGTTCCCGAATCTCGCGAACCCGATGCAGCTTTCCTTCGACAACAAGGGCCGGCTCTGGGTCGCGGTGATGCCGACCTATCCGCACTACCGGCCCGGCGACGCGATGCCGAACGACAAGATCCTGATCTACGAAGACACGAACGGCGACGGCAAAGCCGACAAGGAAACGGTCTTCGCCGACAAGCTGCATCTGCCCATCGGCTTCGAGTTTGCGCCCGAGGGCGTCTATGTCTCGCAGGAGCCGAATCTCGTGCTGCTCCGCGACACGAACGGCGACGACAAGGCCGACACGCATGGAGATCGTGCTCGGCGGCTTCGACACGCACGACACGCACCACGCGATCAGCGCCTACACCGCCGACCCGAGCGGCGCGTTCATGCTGTGCGAGGGCGTGTTTTTGCACTCGAATGTCGAGACGCCGTACGGCCCCGTGCGCTGCGTCGATGGCGGCTTCTTCCGCTACAGCCCGCAGCGCGCGCCACCTCGAGCGCACCGCGCAGCTCAGCATCCCAAATCCGTGGGGCGTCGTCTTCGACAAGTGGGGCCAGGACTTCTTCCTCCACACCTCCGGCACCAGCATGAACTGGGTGCTGCCGGTTTCGGTGAAGCCCACCTTCGGCAGCAAAACGCCCTCGACGCCCGACCTCGTTCCCGAGGGCCAAAAGGTGCGCCCCACCTCCGGCCTCGAGGTCGTCTCGTCGCGCCACTTCCCCGATGAAGTGCAGGGCGACCTCATCCTCTGCAACGCCATCGGCTTCCTCGGCATCAAGCAGCACCAGATCGAGGACGACGGCACCGGCTGGAAGACCACGCTTCCGGCACGACCTGCTCAAAAGCAGCGACGGCAATTTCCGCCCCGTCGATCTCGAGTTCGCGCCGGATGGCTCGCTCTACGTCATCGACTGGCACAACGTGCTCGTCGGCCACATGCAGCACAACGCGCGCGACCCGCTGCGCGACCACGTCCACGGCCGCATCTACCGCATCACCTATCCGTGCGCGCCCGCTGCTGAAGCCGCGCGCAGGTCGCCGGCGCCGGCCGTCGCCGCGCTGCTCGAATAATCTCAAGCAGCCCGAGCTGCGCCTGCGCTACCGCACGCGCCGCGAACTGCGCGCTCATCCCGGCGAGCGAAGTCCTGCCCGCCGTGAAAAGCGTGGGTCGCCGCGCTCGACAAGAACGACCCTCAATACGAGCACCACGTCCTCGAAGCGCTCTGGACCACGTGGGGCCTGAACCAGCCGGACGAAGCGCTCCTGCGCCAGCTTCTCGCCGCCAAGGACTTACCACGCCCGCGCCGCCGCCGTGCGCGTCCTGCGCTACAACACGCACCGCATCGCCGACCACGCCGCCCTGCTCGAAAAGGCCGCGGCCGACGAGCACGGCCGCGTGCGCCTCGAAGCCATCGTCGCCGCCTCCTGGCTGCCCGATGTCCCCGCGGCGAAAAAGATCGTCGCCATCGCCGCCAGCACAGCCGCTCGACGTTTGGAGCCAGAACGCCGCCAAGACCGCCGCCGATCGGCTCGCCGGCATCGCCGAGAAGTGGAAAAAGCCGACTACGCGGAGCTTCCCGCGCCCGCGCATCTCAAGCGCCGACGCGAAGAAGCAATTCCTCGCCGGCCAGAAGATCTACTTCCGCGAAGGCCACTGCGTCACCTGCCACCAGCCGAACGGCAAAGGCCTCGATCCCGCCTTCCCTTCGCTGGAAAAAAGCTCCGTGGGTCAGCGGCGACCCCGAACGCCTGATCAAGCTCGCCATGTACGGCCTGATGGGCCCGCTCGAAATCAACGGCAAGAAATACGACGGCCAGGTTCCCATGACCCCCTTTGCCGGCATGCTGAACGACGACGAAATGGCCGCCGTCCTCACCTTCGTTCGCAACAGCTTCGGCAATCAATGCCGCCCCCATCACCGCCGCCGAGGTCAAAGCGGTCCGCGACGCCAACCCCGGCCGCGTGCAGTTCTTCACCACCGAAGAGTTGCTAAAACAGCATCCGCTGAAGTAATCACGGCTTAGCTAGCAGCGCCTGTATTTCATCCAGCGAGAGTCGCAGCAGCTCGGTGGTATTCTTGTTCCGCGAGAACGCGATGAATAGATAGCCCTCGTGCTCGACGGCGTGCGGATACTGAAAGGTGGCGGGCTTGGCGGAGAGCGGAATCTCCAGCCGCCCGAGGCGATTGAAACTCCAGCCATCATCGGAGATGCCCAGGTGCATCTCGCGGCGGCCGACGCCGGGCGCCGGGTTGGCGTTTGAGATCAAAACTCGAAAACCCCGGCTCGTGCGCAGCGAGAATACTTTGCTGGTGGCATTGGGATAACTAGTCTTTTCGGGCACGCTCCAGGTTTCGCCATGATCCGTCGAGAGCGCGCGGAACAGCCGCCCGGAGCCGCCATTGTCGCGGAAGATGGCAACGAGGCGCCCGTCCGGCTGCTCCCACCAGATCGGCTCGTCCGGGCTAAAACCTTTCAGCGCGTTCCGCTGCAGGACGGGATGGACGCGCCAGTCATCGATCGACTTGATCCCGCCGATCAGCATCGAGACGTTGAACCGGCTATCCCGCCGCGTCATCATCCATGCGCCGGTGGAAAGTTTCTGGGGCGTGAAATTGTTGATCGCGTTTTCGAAGACGAGTCCCTTCGGCTTCCAGGTGCTGGAGGCATTGTCCCACTCGAAAGCTTGCAGCCTCAGGTCTTTGTCGACCCCGAACGCGCCCTTGCCTTTGTAGTAGGCCGCCAGCGCGAGCAACTCGCCATCGCGCTCCCAAAAACCGCGCGCGATGTAAGCGCGCCCTTCCGCCGGCGGGCCGGTGAGCGGCTTCGACGCGCTCCAATGCAAGCCATCCTCGCTCGTGGCGTAGCGCACATGCTGGGTCGGCACGTCCTCAACCACGGGGCCGTGACTCCACATGCACCAAAAGCGCCCATCGCGGTAAACCAGGTAATTGTGCAACTGAAATTTCCACTGCTCTTCCAGCGCGCACACCACCGCGTGCTTTCCCTTAAGCACAGGCAGGCTGGCAAAATCGAGCGCCGTGGAATCGTCGCCGGCCCCCGGCAGGTTAAGCAGCGGCGGCCATGATTCGGCCGCGCCGATCCCGCTGCTAAGCAATGCCACCAGCAGCGCCGCGAGCATGGAGCTTCGCTTGGTCATGATCCGCCGGTTATTTCCGAATCGCCGTCTGCTCCAGCTTGCGCAAGCCGAGCTCGCTTCCGGCCATCAGCAGGTGCTGCTCCGAGGAGGCGCATGTTTTCAACAGTTTGCCCTGAGTGCTGACGGCGACGATCCAATCCGTCTGGTTCATCGGCGCGCCGACGGGAAACGGCACGTAAATCAAATCGGTCTCGAGGGCGGCGGTCAGGCGTTCGGAGAGCACCTGCCCGGAAGGGAGAAACCAGTAGATCGCCAGCTCCTTGCGCCCGATCGGCGTGATTCCCTGGTTCATTACCGTGATGCCGAGCAGCTTGCTCTTCGCGTCGCTCGTGGTCTCCTTTACCTGCAAGGCCAATGACTTCGCGATGGTTGGAGCGAACGAGGAAAGCTGCGATTCCTGCCCAGTCTTGAAGTAGAGTGTCTCGACCTTGCCGGAACCCGGCGCCGGAGTCGCGGCTCCCTTGAACGACTTGAGAAAGCCGATCGGATCGACACCCTCTTTCGACACATACAGCGCCGCGGCCCCGACCAGAATTGCCAAACCAATCATGTCTGAAAACTTGATGTTCATGGTATGAGATTACTTAGGGATTGCCAGGTTGCCTTAGCCACGACTGGCTGACGCGGCGGATGCGGAGGCGGTTGAGCGCGCCGACTTTGCTATCGCCGGCGCAGTAGGCGAGGAGCACGGCGTCGCCGACGAAATGGATGGCGGTGTAGTGGTACAAGCCGTCGGGGTCGTTTTCGACGAGCTTGCGGTGTGGCCAGGTTTTGCCGCCGTCGCTGGAGATGGCGGCGACGAAGGGGTTGCGCTTGCGCGGCGGGAACGGGAACTGGCCGGAGTGATCGTTGTAGAGCGCGAGGAGATCGGGGCTGCCAGGGAGGCGCTTGATGCTCGTGGGGCCATTGGGCGATTTCAGCTCGGTGGGCGCCGGCGGGGTGAAGGTTTTGCCTTGGTCGCTGGAGGTGAAGCCGTACTGGGCGCCTTGGTCGGTGCGGCTCCAGGAGAAGAGGGCGCCGTCGGCGAGCTCCACCACGCCGGGCTCCTGCAGGCCGCTGCCGCTGCGGACCGGCATGGCCCACCAAGTGGCGGACTCCTGCCACGTAGCGCCCTCGTCGTCGGAGTAGATCCACATGGTGATCGCGCGCGCGTCCCACGATTTGCTGCTGTGCGGATCGGTGCCGCGCGAGCGATGGAAGGCGAGCGGGAGGACGATGCGGCCGGTGCTCAACTGAACGACGCGGTCGTTGTTGAGGACGAAGTAGCCGGGGGCGGCCAGCGCGAGTTTCGCGTCGGTCCAGGTGGCGCCGTCATCGCTGGAGGTACGCATATGGGGGCGGCAATCGAGCCAACTGTTCTTCACGCAGTAGAACATGGCCAGCTTGCCGCTGGCGAGGCGGAGCAGGGAGACGCTCATGACGTTGGCGCCGGCGGTGTTCTCAATGAGGTTCTCCGGCGGGCTCCAGGTGCGGCCCTGATCATCCGAATGGATGCGCACGAGCCGCGCGGGGCTTTCATCGGCGGCGCCGCCGTAGAATTGCGAATAGCAGAAAATGATGCGTCCCGAGGCGAGCGTAGCGAAAGAGCCTTCCGAATTGCGCGGGTGCTCCTTGGTGGGATCGAGGTTGAGGGTGATGAGGTTTTCGGCGGCTTGGCCGGCGAGGGGCAGCAAGAGGGCCGCCAGGATGAGGAAGAGACGCATGCGGAGGGAGTGACGGGGAGGAATGATTGCGCTGGCCGCGAGGGGCCTGCATGGTTTTGCCATGCGCGTGGTGCTCTTGACTATCCTGCTTGCGTTGAATGTGGCCGCCGCACCGCATCCGGAGTTGGGCGAGAGGTACGCTGCGCCGGCGGAGGTCGGGCGTGAGTTGGTGGGCACGCGGGCGCCGGAATGGACGTTTTCCGATTGGCTGGGTGGCGAGGCGCGGACGCTGGCTTCGCTGGAGGGGCAGGTGGTGCTGGTGCGCTGGTGGACGGCGCCGGATTGCCCCTACTGCGCGGCGAGCGCGGACGCGCTGAACGAGCTTTCGCGCAAGTATGGCCAACGCGGGCTGGCGGTGATCGGGATGTATCATCACAAGGCTTCCACGACTCTCACCCGAGAACATGTGGCGGCGCAGGCAAAGCGGCTCGGCTTTACGTTTCCGGTGGCGATCGATCGGGAGTGGAAGACGCTCCGGCGCTGGTGGCTGGACCGGGCGGACCGGGGATGGACTTCGGTGACTTTCGTCATCGACCGGAAAGGGGTGGTTCGGCACGTGCATCCGGGAGGGGCCTACTACGCCGGAGAGCCCGGTTTCGAGGCGCTGGAGAAGGCCGTACGGGAAGCGCTCTAAAGAACGCGGAACGCCGCGGGGTGCACGCTCTGGGGGGTGAAGATATTAGTTTTAGTGGCAAATTTCTGGCGCGGAGGAGCTTTCGATGCTTTTGTGCGCCTCATTTTTATCAGGACTTACGGCATGCGCTTCCCCTTCTTCAATTCGCTCAGGAATCGGTTCTTTCGGATGCGTCCGGCCATCGCCGGGCGGCGGGTGAGCGATGGGATCGAAATGCTGGAGGCGCGGATTGCGCCGGCAACGCTGTATGTGGGGAAGCCGGGGGCGTTTACGCTCCAGAATGACGTGGCGCCCGCGGGGCTTTCGGACGGGGATACGGTGTCGTGGCTCTCCGCGGGAACGGTACACGGGGGGGCCATCGGAGGGCTGATTCTTGGGACGACGGCGTTTGGGACGATCCAGGACGCCGCCGACGCCGTCCAACTGACCACGGAACAGGATACCATTCGCGTGGCCGACGGGTCTTACGATGAGGACGTTTTCCTAATCGACCCGGGTCTGCGCCTGCTCGGCGCCGGGGCGTCGCTCTCGACGATCCGCGGGGTGATCGGCGGCGATTCGGCCACGGTGCGGATGGCCGCCAGCGATGAGGAAGTGGCGGGCTTCACGATCGCGGGCGCGGCCGATGAAACGCCGCTTGGCGCCGGGATGCGCACGGATGCGAATGCGTCGGGTTATCAGATTCGGAACAACATCTTTCGCGACAACATCGCGGGCCTCGCCCTGAATAGCTCCGGGCTAAGCCAGACGATCGTGGAGAACAATCTGTTCGTGGATAACGACGAAGCCGGCGCCGGGGGAGGCACCGGCATCTACTCGGAGGCCAACCTCGTCGATGCGCTTATCCGCGACAATCGCTTCGCAGGAAACCACTTCAGCGCGGCGATCAGGTTGGTGAAACAGGGCAGCCTCAGCGAGGTGGAGATCAGGGAAAACGAGTTTGCCGACGGGAATCGGGTAGAGCTTTTCGGCACCGTGCATTCGAGCATCGTGGAGAATACCTTCACCGGCACGGCGCTCCCCGGCCCCGCCGTGGTGCTGGGTGGCGGCAATAGCCGCATCGACATCAGCGGCAACAGTTTCACCGACCGTGCGGGCGGCGCAGTCACGACCATTGACGCCGGGCTCGGGCCGGATGCGGAGGTGAGCATCTTGAATAACGTGATCACGCAAGACGCGGGGCTGATGCCGTCCGCGGGATCGATGATCCGGCTCGCGAATGTGAAGACGGCGGCGGCGATCAATCAGAACACCATTACCCTGCGGGGGACGATGCCCGGGAGCGTCGGGTTTGTGCACGGCATCACGATTGAGGGCGCGGGGACGGAAACCGTGGGCGTGATTGGCAATACGCTGGACGGCGGAGGTCTCGACCTTTTCGGCGGAACCGAAAACAACACGGGCGTGCAACTTCGCGGCTCGCTCCCGGCCGCGGCGCAAATCGTCATCGAAGGCAACACGATCAAGGGGTGGGCGGTGCCGTCGGAAAACCGGGAGACGCACGCAGTGGCGCTCGGCGCGACGAATTTCGGCCCGGGGGTGACGGAGATCCATGCGAGCAGCTTCCGCCTTGCCGGACTCAGTGGCTATTTCAGCGGGGGCGGGGTGCTGAAGATTCAGCCATTCAACACGCAGCCAGAGTTTGCCACTATCGGAGTGAATGGAGCGCCGGGTGCGCTGCAGATCGATCGAAGTACCATGACGGCACTGAATGGGATGGGTGGAAATCGGCTGGCGCACGTGGTGTTCAGCGGGTCCGAGATCGCGGTCAATGGGGCGAGCGACTTTCAAACCTTCGTGGTGCCGGTGACGCTCCAGGCAACGAGCTTGGTGACGCTCGACAGCAAAGATATCCGGGTGTCGCAGGGTCTCACGGTCCACGCGCCGCTCACGAAGCTGGGGAGCAATATCATCGCGGGCGGACCGATTGCGCTGAACAGCCCAGTCACGCTCACGAACAACATTGCGCTCGAGACCACCAGCGCCCTGGCGCCCTCGGATGTGACGATCACGGGTGCGGTGGACGGGGATGGGGTCGTTGGGCGCACCCTGGCGATCAGGGCGGGCGCGGGGAAAGTGATTTTCGGCGACAACTCGGGCGCGCTGGATGCCACGATCGGCGGCGTGCGGCCGCTGGGATCGATCGACGTGTCCGGCGCGGAAATCCGCTTCGGCACGGATGTGGGGGGCCTCACCACCAGCTATTCGAATTCGACCCTGAACGGGAATATCAGCCTCACCGCCACCGCCGCGCCACTCAAGGTGACGGTGCCGCTGAAGAGCGGGACGCCCCATTTCGCGACCGGGGCTCTGACGGTGCAGAACCAGGTGCAACTCCTCAGCACGCTCACTTTTGGCCGAGGCACCATCGTGCTGACGGGGCCGGCCGGCGACCTGGTGATCGAGGCTCCGCTCGCGCATTCCGCGTCGATCAATCTGCGTGCGACGAACGACGTGCAGATCAAAGCGCCCGTCTCGGTGCAGGGCAGCGGCGGCTCCGATCTGCGGGTGTTCGCCGATACGGACGAGAACGGCACGGGCCGCGTGCTGGTGACCGCCGCCGGGCAACTCCTCTCTGGCCGCGACGTGCTGGTGCGGGGCGCCGGCCCGACCAATCCGCTGGAGGCGCCCGGCGGCATCCATATCGAGGCGGACGCCGCGAACCAGGCACAGGTGAAGGCCGGCCGCGAGCTTTGGCTTTTCCTGACCCCGAATGCGCCGGTCGGCGAAGCCATCTGGCTCAGCGGTTTGCTCGAAGCGGGGCTTGGCGTCAAGATCGACTCGGCGGTACGGCTCGCCGGGACAGAGACGCGCATCAATGCGGGCTCGATCACCTTCAACGGCCCTATCGGCGGGGAGGGCAGCCTGGTCATGTCCGCCGATCCGAGTGTGGGGGTCATCGCCTTCAACGCGGCGGCCGGCACGGCGGCGACGCCGCTCGGGCAGATCACGGTGGAGAGCGGAATGCGCTTCATCTCCCAAGCGGAAATTTTCGCGAGCGGGTTCATGAGGGAGAAGGGCCCAGGTGACACCGACCTGCTCGGGCCCGTGAAGATCGTGAATGGTGGCAATCTCACGGTTTCGAGCACATCTGTGCTTATCAAGAGTACCGTGGAGGTGGAGGGGGACATTCTCCTGGCCACGAACAAACTGACGCTCCTTGACGACCATTTGCAAAATTCGATCAAGGGCCCGGGGACGCTGACGATCCGGCCGCTCACGGCCGGCGTGAGCATGGGGATCAATGAAAGCGGGCAACTGGATCTCACTACCTCGGAGCTCGCGAAGCTGGCGGATGGCTTCAGGCAGATCATTTTTGGCAGCTCGTCTTCCACGAGTCCGATTAGGGTCGGCACCGCAATCTTCCGCGATCCGGTAAGCTTCCTCGCGCCGCTGGAGGGCGGATCGATCACCGTGACCGGCACAATCTACGAGACGCAGCAGGGCGGCGCGGTGACCATGGAGGCGCCGAAAATCACTATCGGACCTGCTTCCGGGGAGCTGCGAGTCCAGACGGATCAGGGCGCGATCGGCCTGCGCGGCGATCTCGAGCTGAAGGCGAAGACTTACCTCGTCTCGAACAACGGCGGCGGAAACGCGGACCCGGGCGGGAATATCTCGCTCGATGGAAAGATCGGCGGCGCCTTTGGATTCCTTGCCATCGCGGGCACGGGGACGATTGACCTCAACGGCCCGGGCGGTGCGACGCAGCCGCCGGTGTTCGATGTGGATGTCGATGGGCTCACGCTCAGCGGCGCGACGGTAAACGTGAGGGCCACGGTGCTGACGGAGCACGACCAGGAATACACCGGCGCGACGCACCTGTTCGGCAGCTATCTCGCTTCGGCGCGGCAACTAATCGGCTTCCATGGCCCGGTGGTGGCGCATGGCGACGCGACGATTTCGGCCGGGGCGGATATCACCTTCGGCAGCACACTCGATGGAACAGGCGCGCTCACACTGATCACGCCGGAGAGCGTGGTGTTCGCGGGCGCTGTCGGCGGGCAAAATCCGCTCGGGGGCCTGAAAATCACGGACGCCTCTTTCGTCCGGGTCGATGCCAATCTGGCTGCGGCCGGCGCGATCGATCTCACGGCGGACGCGATAGGATTCGGCACTGGGCACACTTCGCTTACGGGTGACACGATTTCCCTTTCCAGCCGCGAGTCACTGACGCTGAAAGCGGTGAAGGCGGCTGGGCAGATCTCGCTGATCGCGCCCGAGATCAATCTGGTGGGAGGGGCGGGTTCGGTAGATGGCGGCTTCGATCACCCTGCGGCCTTTCGATCCGTTTCAGAAGATCCAGGTGGGCGCCGCGGCGGATGCGGGAGGGGATAGCTTGGATCTCACGAAGACGGACCTCGCGGCTTTGGCGCACGGGTTTACGCGAACGATCAGCGCGCCCGCCGGCGTAATCACCATCGCCAATGGTACCTCTTTCGCCGACTCGGTGGAGTTCCGCGGCGGCGAAATCGAAGTGGCGGCCGGACGCGCGCCGCTCCGGGCGACCGGCGGCGCCTCGATCAGCCTGCTCGGCAGCGGAACGCACCTGCGCACGGGCGTAGCGACGGACCATGGTGATATCACCATTCAAGGAGCGATCCTGTACGCGAATACGCGGATCGATTCGACCGCCGGCAGCAGCACGGGCGCCGGCGATATCGCGATTCAGTTCGTCAGGGGCGATTTGCCCGCGAAGCGGCGCGCTCTCACGATCAATGCCGGACCCGGGGACGTTTCGCTGGAAACGGTGAGGGATCTCGGCGCGCTCGTGGTCAATTCGGCGGGCCTGACGCACTTCTACGAGGTGGAGGCGGGCTCGGTGAAAACGGACGCGCCCGGCACGACGCAGATCGACGTGCACGTGACCACCAATACCGCGGCGGGGCAGCGGTACGGCGATGCGGTGCTCATCGATGGGTTCAACGATGGCGTTGGCGCCAGGCTCGTCAGCACGACCGGCAACGGCGGGATCATTTTCGCCAAAACGGTGAACGCATTCGATACGCAGCAGCGCAGCCTGACCATTCTGACCGGCAGCAAACCGCTGGTTTTTGCCGAGGGCATCGGCGACGCGCGGCCGCTCGCAACGTTGACCATCGACGCGCGAGGGAGCCTCACGAATGCGGGCTCGGACGCATGGCATGTGACAGGGCAGACTTCGCTCACGGTGCCGGCGAACAAGAACATCACCCTGAACGCGGAGGGGAATAGCTTCGGCCCGCTGGTGCTGAAAGGGTTGAACGCCATGGTGCGAGAGACCGGCGGGATCGATATCGTTTCGGCCGATCTCCCGCGCGGCACGCTGAGCCTCACCTCCACCGGCGGCGGCGACATCAGCCAAAGCGGGCGAATCGACGTCACGAAACTGCGCGCGACCGGCTTGGGGGCGATCACCTTCGACGTCTTCAACAACAGCATCCGCCAGGCGGGGCCGATCGCCGCGGGCGGCAAAATCACCGTCATTGGCGGCCACTCGGACCTCCTGCTGACCGGGAATATCACCACCACGCTCGGGACGGATGGCGACAACATCGTTATCGCCGCCAATCGCAATCTCACCGACTTCAACCTCTCTGCGGCGCGCGGAGTGCGGATCGATGCCGGCGGCGGGCGTTTCCTTCTCTACACGCACGATCTCTCCGCTTCCACGCGCCTGACGACGCTGACCAGCACGACCGAGGCCGGCGTGGAGTATCCCGCGACCGGGGCGACGCCCGGCGATAAGATCCTGTATGTGGTGGAGTAGCCGGGATTACCGCGGCACGACCAGCACCTGCCCGACCTTCAGCTTGCGGGCGTCGCGGATGCGGTTGGTGCCCTGCAGGTTGTCGGGGCTCACGCCGTAGCGGGCGGCGATGCTGCTCACGGTCTCGCCGGCGGCGACCTTGTGCGTGCGCGGCTTGGCGACGGCGGGCGCCGGCTTCTTCGCGGGCGTGGCGGCTGGACGCGCCGCGGTGGGCCCGCTGGTGCGGCCGGAGGGATGCGCGCGGACATAGCTGGCGAGCGCGGGATCGAGCGCGACGATGCGTTCGTCGAGTCGCTCATTGGCGCGGTCGAAGGCCTCCTGCACTTTGCGATCGCGGAAGGCGATTTTGCGCACCTGCTCGTACTCCTCGCGAAGGTCGGCGGCGGAGCTTGCGGCGGGCAGGATGGCGAGGGCGGCGGCGGTGGCGAAAAGCAGGCGGACGGATAGCATCCCGCGGACCTGAAAACTTTTTTGGGGGTTCGGCGAGAAAAAGATTGCGCCCTCTCGCCGGCATGTGTTCAGTTGAACACATGCCATTCCAATTCCAGATTAGGCCCCTCGGCGATGTCGAGCAAGGCTTTGAACTCTCCTGTGAAGGAATCTTCCCCGAGAACGTCCATTATCCCCGCCTGATCCAGGCGGTCATCCATGCCGTGGCGGTCGGCTCCCACCTGCCCGGCGAAATCCAGGTGTACGACTGCATGGGCGACCTCGCGGAGGTGCTGCCGCTGCGCTGCGACAACCTCGCCGATACCCTCCACCTCGAACGCCAGGCCGCATGATGAAAACCATCACCGAATACCAGCCGATGATTTACTCGGTGCTCTTCGCCGGGCCGGAGCGCCGCCGCAATCGCCAGCGGCAGAACCTCCGCGCGGTCGCGGCCGTCCTCATGCTCGCCTACCTCGGCGCGATCCTGAAGATCATGGCGGATACCGGGCTCGCGGCGTGGGACTGGCAATTCTGGCTTATCTTCGGGCCGCTGTTCGCGCTGGGGGAACGGCTGCTGTGGACACTCTCGCGCAAGCCGGGCGCCACAGCGCCCGAATGAGCGCCAGCTATTTTGCGTCGGGCCGCGCGCCGGCATAGTAGGCCCGCAGGCCCTCCGCGACTGCCTCCGCGTACTCGCGAAAGATGCTTTTGCGGGGTTGTCCGCCGATGGTGATCTCGCCGTCGTAATCGCCGAGTTGCACCCGCTCCCACACGATCTCGCTGTTCATCACGTATGGCTCGAGGAAAATCACCGGGGTGCGGTAGAGGCGGTTGGCGAGAAGGTTGCGCGCCCAGAGATAGGGCGAGCCGGGGAGGCGGCGCGCGTTGGGCGTGGTGTATTCGTAAGGCGGCAAGCCGGTTGCGCGGGCTAGGCTCTCCGCGACGGCGCGGGCGGCGGCGAGCTCCTCCGGGTAGCAGCGGCTGAGCAGCTTTTGGATCATCTCGAAGCGGACGTCGTCGTGGCGCAGCTCGCCGGCGGAGTAGCAGCCGTTCACCAGGACGTGCAGGTGATTGCGCGGGACAAACTGCGGCCGGAGCGGATCGCCCCAGGCTTCTGCGTTGAAGTGGAGGCAGACGGTGAGGTCGGGCTTGAGCGTCTCATTCACGAGCCGCGCGCGCTCGCGAATTTCGCCCATGCGGTAGAAGAGCAGCTCGCTCGCGAACTGCACGCTGCCCGGGCGCGCGGGATCATTGGGGCCCGAGTATTCCTCGGCCGGGTTGGTGCGGCCTTCCTGCGCCAGCTCCGCGCGGGCGTCGAGGCGCAGCGTCTCGGGGCGCCGTTGCGTGACCGGATCGGTGCTGGAACGGACCATCGAAACCTGCGCGCCGAGCTGCTCCAGCCGTGGCGCGAGCATTTTCGCGACGCGCAACGTGAGATCGCCCTCCTGCACCGGCTTGCTTTCGCCGAGCTGAAAAAAGCGCTCCTCCATGCGCGCCCACGCGCCCCCGAGATGGCCGGGATCAAGAGCTATCTTCACGCCGGCGAGCGGCTTTCCCGCCTCGGCCGGCCCGAGCGCCTGCGCGGGGCGCCACTGCGACGGCGGGGGCGGCTTCACGGCCTCCGGCGCAGCGAACCGGAGCGTGAAGGCGGCCGGTGGCAGCAGCGTGGTTTTGATCTGCGCGCTCGCCTCGCCAAGCGTGATGAAATCCCGCGCGGCGTCGCCCGGCGCGTAGACCTCCTGAAGCAGCCGCGTGAATTCCTCGCGCGTGATCGTTTCCTGGAACTGCTCCAGCTCGGCCCAGTTCGGCGCCTGCGCCAGCGGGCTGAGGCGCTGGCCAAAGGCGGGCAGACACAGGGCGAGCAGGAAAATGGCAAGGCAGCGCATGGGCGGGACTCAGGATATTCCAGACTTGGCGTTTAGGCGTTCACAACGTTTCGCGGGGGCTCGCCGAGGAGGACGCGACGGCAATTTTCGCTTCCTTTCCGGCGCATATCGAGCAGGCCTTCCTCCGAGTAGAAGGCGGAATGAGGATTCAAGATGAGACGATCGTGCGCCGGGTGCGCCGGATCGCGCCAGGCTTGCAGGAGCGGGTGATCGTTCGGCGGCGGCTCGGTTTCGAGCACGTCGAGCGCCGCGCCCGCCAGGTGCCCGCTGGTGAGCGCCTCCAGGACCGCCAGCACATCCACGACCCCGCCGCGGGAGGTATTGATGAGGATCGCTCCGGCCGGCAGGCAGGCGATCGTGCGGGCATTCAGCAGGTGATGCGTCTCGGGCGTGAGCGGGCAATGCGCGCTGAGGATGTGCGATTCTCCAAGCAGCGCCTCCAGGGAGTCGGCTCGCCGCACGCCGAGCGATTTTTCAAAGCCATCCGGCACATAGGGATCATGGAAGGCCACGGAAAAACCGAAGGCCTTTGCCCGCAGCGCGGCGGCAGTCCCGATGCGGCCGAGGCCGATGATGCCAAAGGTGCGGCCGCGCAGGCGGGGCAAGGGCTGCACCTGCGTGTATGACCACGGGCCGCTGCCGCGCCGGAGCCGGCTGTTTAGTAAATGAACGCCGCGCCCAAGTGCCAGCGCCATCCCGAGGGCGGAATCCGCGACATCCTCCGTGCCGTAATCGGGCACATTGGCCACCGGGATGCCGCAGCGCCGCGCCGCCGCGCGATCCACATTATCGAAGCCCACCCCGCATCGAACGATCAGCTTGCAGTGGCGGAGCGATTCGATGGTCCCGGCGCCGATCGAGAGGAAGTGATACATCATCACCGCATCGGCATCCTCGATGCGCCCGGCCAGGTCGCGCTCGTCCCGTGCGTCCAGCGGCACCACCTCGGCCAGATCGCCGAGGAGGCCGCGCTCGCAATCGAGCGGCTCGGTGATGAAATCGGTGACGATGACCTTGAAACGTTTGCTCATGGCGCGGCGGGGTAAGTTTCTAGATTGCGGGATCGAAGCGCACGGCACCACCCTCGATCGAGCCCGCACCTTCTCCTCTTTTCCATCGCGCCCGAAACTCCCGGAACCGAACACCCCCTCCTCCAAACTCTGCCCCAAAGGCCAGGCCAAAGACGCCGGAATCGTCGTGCCAAACCGCAGCGAAGAATTCGCCGGCGCCTCGCCGGATCTCGGCGCCTTCGAGCTCGGCACGCCTCCTCCCGCCTACGGCCCGCGCGCCAACCGCGACTCGCCGCAAGCTGCCCAAACCTGGGTGCTCAAGCATCAGAAATAGATTAGGCTGCTCCTGACTCATGATCCCTCCCCCAATCTCGCCCTGCCCTTCAACAACGGCTGCGGCCGCCGCTCGTTTCTGCGTTCCACCGCAACGCTCGCCGCGCTGGCGAGCCTTCGCCCTTCCTCGCTGCTTTCGGAAATCGCCACCGCGCCGGTCGTGGCATCGCCTAACTCGTCGGAATCGATCGTCAAACTCCTCTACGAATCGCTCCAGCCGGCGCAGCGGAAGGAAGTCTGTTTCCCATGGGATTACCTGGATCCCCAGCGCGGCCTCTTGCGCACGAGGATCGAGAATAACTGGCGGATCACCAAGCCCGCGGTGAAAAGCGACTTTTACACCCGCGAGCAGCAGGCGATGATCCGGGCAATCTTCGAGGGGATCACCAACCCGGAATGGCATCGACGCTTCGATCGGCAGTTGGACGACGACATCGGCGGGTTCGGCCACCGGCAGGGCATTGCCATCTTTGGCGAGCCGCAAACGGGCAAGTTCGAGTTTGTCCTCAGCAGCCGGCACATGACGCTCCGCTGCGACGGCGATAGTGCCGGGCATGTCGCTTTCGGCGGGCCGATTCTCTATGCCCACGAAGGCGAAAGCCTGCACGAAAAACCGGACCACCCGAACAACGTCTTTTGGTATCAGGCGCTCGAGGCGAACAAGCTCTACCACACCCTCGATGCCAGGCACCGGGATTTGGCGCTGGTCAGGAAGGGCATGCCGACGGAAGAGATGGTGGGATTCAAAGGGCCGGGCGGCGCCTTCCAGGGATGTCCGGTGGCCGAATTCGCGCCGGACCAAAAGCAGGAGCTGCAGCGAATTTTGAAAATCCTCCTGGAACCCTTTCGCCAGGCCGATCGCGAGGAAGCCCTCCAGTGCCTCCACGCCCAAGGCGGACTCGATCATTGTCACCTCGCGTTTTACGAGGAAGGAGACTTGGGCAACGATGGCCTCTACGATAATTGGCGGCTCGAAGGCCCCTCCTTCGTTTGGTATTTTCGCGGCCGCCCGCACGTTCACGTCTGGGTGAATATCGCCGATGATCCTTCGCTCAAGCTCAACTCATTTCAGAATTCGATCATGTAGCGGATTTTCGAGCGTCCACCGCTGCCGCCGAAACGTTAGCTGCCTGGCGGCTTGACGGTTTTCACTCCGCCCGCGGTGGCCAATAACAGGACATCGGCGGGCTTGGCCGCGAACAAACCCACCGTCACCACCCCGGTGATTTGATTGATCGTGCACTCCAGGGCGAGGGCATCGGTAATGCGCAGCCCGTGGACGTCGAGGATGACATTGCCATTGTCCGTCACCACACCCTCCCGGTAAACCGGCGACCCGCCGAGCTTGGTCAATTCCCGCGCCACGTAGGCGCGCGCCATGGGGATCACTTCCACCGGCAGCGGAAATTTGCCGAGGACGTCCACCCATTTGCTCTCGTCGGCGATGCAGACAAACTCCCGCGCGGCCGCGCGCACGATTTTCTCGCGGGTCAGCGCGGCGCCGCCGCCTTTGATCAGGTGCAATTGGGCGTTGGTTTCATCGGCGCCATCCACGTAAACGACAAGCTCGCTGACCGAATTCAGATCCAGGACCGGGATGCCCAGGCTCCTCAAACGCGCCGCCGACGCTTCGGAACTGGCCACGGTAGCCGCAAAGCGGTCTTTGATTCCGCCGAGGAGATCGATGAAGAAATTCGAGGTGGACCCCGTGCCCACGCCGACCACGGAATCGGGCGTCAGCTTCGGTGCGAGGTAATCGATCGCCGCGCGCGCGACCGCTTGTTTAAGCTCGGCTTGAGTCACGGCGTTTTCGCAGGTGAGTGAATCCAAGGCGCAGTCGATCAGATTCGGGTCGGCCTCACACGATAATTCTTCCCTCTGTGGGCTTGGGATCGAAGGTCCTTGCTTCTAGACAGCGACGATCCCGATGTTTACCATGCGGGTATGAGCACTGCCGTTGACGCCATCTATGAGGGCGGCGTGCTGCGCCCGCTGGCGCCGCTGCCTTTTGCCGAGCACGCACACGTTCGCCTTTCCGTCGAGCTCGCGTCACCGGCAACTTCGGCGCCCACTCATCGTTTTGCTTCCGCGGATCTCGCGGGCGCCTACGAGCTCGATGCGATGCCAGCCACCAACGCCCGCACGCGTGAATCGCTGCGGCAACGCAAGTAACGGCTGTGTTGAAAAGGATCGCCGACACGGGACTGATCGTCGCGTTTCTGAACCGTCGGGACCCTTTTCACCTCTGGGCGCTGGACGCTTTCACCCGCCTGGCTCCGTTCTACATTTGCGAGGCCGTGCTCGTGGAATCCGCGAGCTTTTTTCCAACGCCGAGTCCCGTGCTGACTCTCGTCGAGCGCGGCGATCTCGTGCTCGATCCCGACTTTCTCCTCTCCCAGGAAATGCATGCGGTACGTGCATTGACGGAAAAGTATGCAGACTGCCCGATGGATCTCGCGGACGCATGTATCGTCCGCATGGCGGAGATCACTCGCGATTGCAAAGTCTGGACCGTTGATCGCGCAGATTTTTTGGCCTACCGGAGGAACGTTCGCGAGAGCATCCCCTGCGAGTTCCCGCCGAACGTTGAGTGCGCTCGTCGTTGATCGATCGCAATCATGAAGTCATGCCCAAGAACGACCCGCACACTTGCATCAACAAGGAGATGCGAGTGGAATCGGGTATCTCGATTTGCGCACCACCAGCTTGGAACGAGTGGAAGAGTTGCTGTTAGAAAAGTTGAAGACCGCTGCCCGGCACGTTAACACGTAGGCGGGGCGGTAACTGGCTGGCAATACGATGCCGCTCGTGGGAAACGCGTTCTCCGGTCCCTGCGTTTTAACTCACTTCCGGATACCCCCACGGCGCGCGGTACGGCCGGCGGAGGAGCTTGGCGGCCTCGGCGTCGCCGATGATTTGCTTCCTTCGCGGCGTCCCACTCGAGGCTGCGGCCGGTGCGCCAGGAGATCATGCCGAGCAGCGGCAGGACGGATGCGCGGTGGGCGAGCTCGATGCCGGCGACGGGCGTGCGGCGCTGGTCGATGGCGTCAGGAAGTCGGCCCAGAGCAGCGTGAGATTGTGGCCGTCGGGCTCCTGGAGTTGCGCATCCTCGTGCTCGATCTTTGCCGCCTTTGGCGGTGGGATAAAAGGTCCAGCCGTCGCGCCAGCCGATGTGCAGCGTGCCTTTCGTGCCGTAGAAATAGGCGCCGATCTTGTGCTTCTCGTTGTCGTTGCCGGCGAAGCGGCGGTGCTCCCAGACGCAGGTGAATTTCTCGAACTCGTAGGTGGCCACCTGATGATCCGGCGCGTCGGTGGTCTGCTCCTTTTCGTTGAGCACGGGCGCGCCGGCGACGGGCCGGCCGCCGGTGCAGAAGACGCGCTTCGGACCTTTCTCGCCGCTCCACCACAGCACCTGGTCGAGCCAGTGCACGCCCCAGTCGCCGAGCGTGCCGTTGGCGTAGTCGAGGAAGTTGCGCCAGCCGCCGGGATGCAGCTTTTTGGCTGAAGGGACGCATCGGCGCGGGGCCGCACCACATGTCCCAATCCATGCCGTCGGGCGCCGGCTTCGTTCGGCGTCGGCTTCTCCGGGCCGGCCGCCGGCGCTGTGCGCGAAGAGCCGCACCATGCCGACTTCGCCGACCGCGCCGGACTTGAGGAATTTCATGCCGCTGACGTGATGCGGGCCGATGCGGCGGTGCAGCCCGACCTGCACGACGCGCCCGCTGTCCCGCGCGGCCGCGACCATCGCGCGGCTTTCGTTGACGGTGTGGCCGGTCGGCTTTTCGACGAAGACGTGCGCGCCGGCTCTGCAAGCGCGGCGATGGTGTTCAGCGCGTGCCAGTGATCCGGCGTGGCGATGATGACGATGTCCGGCTTCTCCTTCTCCAGCAGCTCGCGGTAGTCGCGGTAAAGCTTGGGCGTGTCGCCGCTGAGGTCGTTCACCTGTTCGCCGGCGACTTCGAGCGCGTTCGCATCCACATCGCCGAGCGCGACGATCTTGCAGCGGCCCGAGGCCATCGCTTCCTTGAGGATGTTCTTGCCCCACCAGCCGCAGCCGATCAGCGCGGTGCGGAATTTCCGCCCCGGCGCCGCCCCGCGGATGAATGGAGCACTCGTGAAGGCGCCCACGGCGAGCGCCGCGTGGCGGAGGAAGTGACGGCGTTTCATGAGTCGAGGCGGCGGATTGATTTGTGCCTGCAAATCACACGAATGGAAACAAATGGCTAAGGAACGTGAAAGCAAAAGGGCGACAGTCCCCACCAGCGAACGGCCGGTGTAGCACGTTGACCATCCGCTGCTCGCCGCATGACGATATGGGTGGGCGCCTCGCCGCTTGCCGTAAAAATCGAGCGGTATATCATCGTGATGTGAGCACCATTCACGAAATCGAATCGGCCGTCAGCAAGCTCTCCCGGCAGGAGCTGCTTGCTTTCCGGGATTGGTTCTCCGAGTTCGACGCGGCAGCGTGGGACAAGCAATTCGAGGAGGACGTTGCCGCCGGGCGTTTGGACGCGCTCGCGGACGAAGCGATCCGCGACTTTCGCGAGGGGCGCTGCCGGGACTTGTGAAGCACCGTGCCAACCCAAAGTTTTGGCAGTTCTACGCGCAACTCCCCGAGGAGGTGCAGCGGCTGGCGGATGAGAACTATGAACTGCTCAAGTCCGACTCACGACATCCTTCCCTCCACTTCAAGAAGGTTGGCAGGATGTGGTTGGTTCGTGTCGGAATCCATTATCGGGCAACGGCTGTCGAGGATGGCTCCGACATCGTCTGGTTCTGGATTGGTCATCACAGCGAGTATGACCGAATCACCGCGGGACGACCCAAGTAACTCCAAGAAGGTGAGCGTCGGGGCTACTCGCCCACCCGCGCGCCTCACGGCGCGCGCAAATCCAACACCGCGACGTGCCCTCGCTGGTTGCGGCAATAGACGAGTCCATTCGCCAGCACCGGCGCCGTCCAGCATTTTGGCGCGAGGGCCTGGGCGCGCGTGGCGGGCTTGAAGCCACCAGGCGTGGCGGGGGCGATGATGATTTCGCCCATCGCACTGAGGGCGATGAGCTTGCCATCGGCCACGATCACCCCGCCGCTGCCGAAGCCCGGCTCGGCCCAGACTTCCTTCCCCGTGGCGAAGTCGATGCATTTCAGCGAGGCCTTTTCCGTGGTGTCGCCATCGACGCCGTAAAGGTGTTTGCCGTGCAGCACGGCGGCGTTCATCTGCGTGCGCAGCGCCTTCGTTTTCCAGACCTGCTCGGAGCCGCCGGGTCCGATCTTGAAAAGTCCCCCGCCCTTTCCATAGCCGGTGGAAAGAAACATCTGCCCGTCCGCGAGCACCGGGTTCGCCGCGTTCACGTTGTATTGCGTGACCCAGCGCTGCCGCCACGCTTCCTTGCCCGTCTTCGGCTCCACGGCCACGTAGCTGTCGGCGCTCGCGAGGATTGCCAGCTTTTTGCCGCCGAGCGTCACCGGAAGCGGCGTGGAGTAGCCGCAATCCTTCGCCGCGGATTTCCACACGAGCTTTCCCGTGGTTTTGTCCACCGCCGCGCCGGCGTCGCCGACATTCAGCACAAGGAGATTTTCCTGCGCCAGCGGCGCGCCGGTATAGCCCCAGGTGGGAAGCGGCGCGCCCGTTTCCTTTTGGAGGTTGGTTTGCCACACGATCTTTCCATCGGCCGCCTGGAAGCAAAAGAGGTCGCCCCAGCGGCTCAGCCAGTAAAGGCGGTCGCCCTCGAAGGTCGGCGTCCCGGTCGTCCCGCCCTCGTAATACGTGGCGCCCAGCTCCGCTGGATAGCTGTGCTTCCAGAGCGTCTTTCCGTTTGCCGCGTCGAAGCAAAACACCGTGTCTTTCCCCTCCGCGTGCCCGGCGGTGGCCGCGCGCCCCTGCGCCACCACGATCCCCGAAAATCCCAGTCCCACTTCGGCCTTCCAAGCCACCGGCGGCCCATCGGCCGGCCACTCTGCGCGCCAGCCTTTCTCCGCGGACGTGCCATCGTGGGCTGGCCCGCGAAAGTTTGGCCAGTCGTCGGCGCGGGCCGCCGCGAGCGACAAGCCGAGGATAAGGCAGGCGAGGGATGTGTGGAGGCTATTCATCGGCTTCGAGCAAGGATGGCGATCTAGCGCTCGGAGGGCAACGCTGTCATCCATCCAAAGTTGTGCGCACCTTTTGCACAGACGCTTCCGAAGCCGTCGCCACGGCTGAGGGCGACTCTCGCTCACCCACCCTCCACCCGATTCCCTTCAGCAAATGCGCACGCTGTTACGCCCGGAGCAGTTCACCGCACGCATGGTCGGTCGTTGCAGTCATTGGTCTTCTTCGTGATGAAGTCCTTAGTGCTATCGTCGAGGGTATCGAGCGGCAGGGTGACAAACTGTGAGCGGGAAAAGAGAAGCAACCAGAATCGCGGGTACCGCCAAACCTCGGTAATGGCAGACCAAGGCATCGTAGCGCTACCAAGCTCGGACGTGAGCGTGAATCGCTCGTCGTCGTAGCTCAGCGTAGCCTCAGGGGAGCGCATCTGTCGAAAGCGCCCGATGGTATTGCGGTAGTGCGCCTGGTAGACGGCGAGAAAAAGGATGCCGATGAAGACTGGTCCGGCAGCGAATGCCCCAACCTTCCAACTGCGATCACCAGACCAGAGCAAGTACGCGAGACAAGCGACGAGCAGTCCGCCGGAGAGGAAGAAGAGCGGGCCAAGCCCACGGATAACGGCCCGAAAGAAGAATGATCGCACCGCCTCGCGGAGTAGCGGTTCCGAGTAGAGCAGCTTCGTTTCGTTCATGGCAGAGAGCGTGAAGTAACGCCCAGCGGCCCGAGGGAGGGAAGGGTCATTTCAAGAATCGAGCTCCGGCATCCCCCGCAATGTCGCTGAGGGTGGCTTTGCCGCCGGTGAAGTTGCCGGCAAACTTCAAGTTCGCCTCCACCGTTGGAGTTCGATTTCGTCAATGATCCATTGGCGCGATTCACGACCAAGCCCGGGGCATGCTTCGCAGGGCACGGTTCCCGCCGTATGTTGCTCTTGCCGCAGGTCACTCCGCGGCGGCTGGCCTGAAGGGCGCCGCGACGCGTTCGACGCCGCCGCGCGGGCCCTCCGTGCGTTTGAAGCTGTGCGTTTCCGGATCCCATCCAGCCTTGGCCGGGTACGGGTAAAGCGGCATCTCCAGCTCCGTTTTCCCCTCCACGACGCGCCGGCCCGTCAGCGCCTCCGGCACGGCGCCTTGCTCGCGCCAGTTCTTCACCACCTCGAGCATATTCGGCGGAGCGTTGATCCCGGGGCCGCCTCCGTGGGCCATGCCGGGGATGAGGTACAGCCGGCAGAACGACTGGGTTTTTTCGAGGCTGCCGAAGTGTTCGATCACCCGCTCATAGTAATCCAGCGTGGCGTGCGGAGGCACCACGGAATCGACGGCTCCCGTGGTCATCACGATCTTTCCCCCGCGTTTCTCGAAGGCGCTCAAGTCGGGATTCTCCGCGTTGAGAAAAGGGCCAAGCGCGGCGGTGTAGGCGTCGAAGTCCGCGCCGAAATTGAGCTCTTGCAGATTCCTGTCCGCGCCGAAAACCCACTTGAAGAGGTAAAGGTGGCCATGCGCCGCGCCGATCGAGCTCCCAAAAGGGATGCCATTGAAAATGCGCGCCCCGGTGACCGCGTGCCTGGGCCCGTCGAACAGCTTGCGGAGCGCCTCCGCGTGTTCCGGCGTGAGCGTCGGATCCTTTTGCCTCGCCAGCGCGATCACCGCCTTGATATCCTCGGCGTTGCATCGTGAATCGGAAACGAACTTTCCCGCGACCGGAGGCGTTTCGCGCGCGGCCATGTACTCATTGCCCGCCGCAATGATCCCGGCCTCCTGCTCCTTCGTGAAAGGTCGCTTGCTCAGGATTTGGTCGTTCCACAAAAAGTAGGCGTGCAGCGGGGTGCGGCAATGCGCCGGAATCGCGGCCACGATGCCATCGTAGTCGTCGGGGTAACGCTGCGCCTCCTGGAGCGCCTGCTGCCCGCCGGTGGAGCCGCCACTGAAGTAGGAGTACTCGGGCCCCTTGCCGTAGAAAGATGCGATCACCTGCTTGGCAACGAAGGTCATGAGGTGAGTGGCGCGAAAACCGAAATCCTTCCACACCTCGCGATTGCCGATGCCGGAGTCGGCATTGGGCGCCGTTCCCATATCCGTGGTCGCCACGGCGAATCCGCCCGCTAGCGGCCCAGCCAGACTGCCGGAATTGATGCGCCCCGCCGATCCGCCATTGCCAAGGCCGAGAAAGCGGCCATTCCATGTTTCCGCATCCGGCAGCCAAATCTCGACATTGATGTTGGAGCCCTTGGCCGGATGGAGGACCAGCTTCACCATCGTCCGCGGCGGCACCTTGCTCTGGCTGCGCCCGTCCGCCGACTTCAGCGCCGGCGAGTCGTCACGTTGCACCAGCGTGATGGCGCCGGCCTCGATTTTCAACGCCTTCAGCGCGGCCAGCCGCCCGTCATGGGGACTCTGGCTGAAGCCTGCAGCGCCGCCGAAGACGAGCGCGGCGTAGAAGAAAAGGTATTTTGGATTCATGGGTCTACGAAAGAGGACACCGTAGGTGGGCCGGTAATCATCATCGAGCATTCAACGCGGTCATCCACGCCCGTTTCTCTTCACCTCAGGGGCGGAAGCTCCTCGCGCGAGATTGCCAGGAATTCACGTCACTGCGGCGTCGAGAAGATCTTCACACGCGTGAGCCCCCAGCCCCGGCTCGACTCCGTCATGTAATCCAGCTCCCAGGTGACTTTCGCGGTGCCGCCCGCGGTGCGGACGAGGTAGTGGCCGGCGAACTTGTTGATGGAGCCGTCCTTTTTATCCGTGGTGAAGACGGGCTCGGCGCGGAAGGCGCTCGGGTCGAGCTCCGGTTTTTGGTCCAGGAACGGGCGGAACGCTTGCTCGAAGCCGTCGGCGGTGAGCTGCTTTTTCCAGAGATTGGAAAGGTACAGCTCGTGGAAACGGCGGAAGCTCCCGGCGTTGATGCCGGCCTGAAAACCTTCCAGGGTCGTGGCGATCAACTCCACCTTCTTCGCGTCGTCGAGCTTGCCGGATGGGAGCGGGCGTTCCGCCACCCGGCTGGCCACCGGCGGCGCTGGCGCGGGCTCGGGCGCCGCCACCGGCGCGGATGTCTGGCTGGCGCCGGCGGGGTTTCCGGCGAGGTATTCGGCGCGGCTCACTTCGCCATTTCGGTCCGCGTCGAAGCGGAGGAGCGTGCCGTCGAGCAGCTCGAGGCCGTCGAGCGAGCTGTCCTCGTTCATATCGAGCAGCGAGAAGACGATCGCCGAGCCGCCCGCGGCGGCGGCCTTTTGGATATTCTGCCCGGCGCGGGTGTATTCGGCGCCCCAGCGCAGGGTGTTCAGGACGAGCGGCATTTCACCCTTTACGCCCACGTCGTCCACGCTGCGGATCACCGAAGAATTACCGGCGGCAAGCAGCGTGAGAATCGGCGCCTGCTGCTGATCCTGTGTCTGCCGCGGAAAGAAGATGACGCGGCCCCAGAGCGGCGCGCCCGCGCTGGGCAACGAGGAGAAGCGCAGCTCCATCCCTTCATAGAGACCGACCCGCGTCGGGGCGAAGGCGAGCTCGCGATAGTTCTCCATCGATTTGGCGAAGGCGTCGCTGATTTTCTCGGCGATCCGCTTCATCGTATCCTGGTCGCTCGTCTTGGGATCGCGGGCCCACGCGCCGATCTGAAAACTCTCCGTGGTGGGGTCCGCATCGCTGGTGGGCCGCTGCACGCGCACGAAGGCGCGCCCTTCCTTGCGCACGTCCGTGTTCATCGTCCAGGTGCCGGGATAGGCAAAGAGGGCGGCGAGATAGTTGTCCCCGAGGAATTTGTCCAGGCCTTCGCGCGAGTTCACGAAGATCTTCGTATTGAATGGTTCGGCCCGCGCGGGAGCGGGGGCGGGCGGCGCGGGCAGCGCTGGCGGGGCCGGGGCCGGGGCCGGCGGCGCCACCGGCTCTTCGGGCTGCTCGAGAGGGACCGGTGGCGCCGGCACCCGCGCGACCTTCTTCGCCTTGGTCATGAAGTAGAACGCGATGCCGCCGGCAGCGAGCACCACGAGGAGCAGCAGCAAGCAGCCGCCGCCGATCCCGACGTAAAGCAGAGTTTTGTTTTTGGCCGGGGGCGGAGTGACAGGCGGCGGGTCGTACGACATGGGTGTGCCGCACTATTACGCGAGCGGACGGACGGTGAAAAGCCCGCTGATGCACGTGCCGCGCCGCTCCGCGCTTGACGCTTCCGCCCGCGCGCGCCTCCATGGTTCGGCCCATGATCGTCGCCCTCCTACTCGCCTTCGCACTGGCGTATTTGCTGGGATCGATCCCTTTTGGGCTGATTGTCGCCGGCTCGCAAGGAGTCGATATTCGCAAGGAAGGGAGCGGCAATATCGGCGCGACCAATGTCTGGCGGGTGATGGGCAGGAAGTGGGGCCTGATCACGTTCTTTTGCGATTTTGCCAAGGGCCTCTTCGCGGTGCTGATCGCGCGCTGGCTGGCGCAGCATTTCACGGTGCTGGAGGAGGTGACGCAGTACACGGCGGCCGGCGCGACGAAGGCGGTCATCCCGGTGGTGCTCGATCCGAATCTCACCGGGATCGCGGCGGCGGTCGGCTGCATCGTCGGGCATAATTTTCCGATCTGGCTGAAGTTCAAGGGCGGCAAAGGGGTGGCCACGTCGCTCGGCGTGATCTGCGGGATGATGCCGTTGGCGAGCCTCGGTGTTTTCCTGGTCTGGTGGCTCACGCTGAAGCTCACGCGCTACGTTTCGCTAGCCTCGATCGTGGGAGCGCTCTCGCTGCCGATCATCGTGATCGTCTTTCTGTTCATGGGCTGGATGCGCGGCTGGTCGTCCTTTTACTTCGCGATCGCGGCAACGCTGATGGTCATCCTTCGCCACATCGGAAATATCCGCCGGCTGATCGCCGGCACGGAAAACCGCTTCGGCACGCCGAAGCCCGAGGACTCTCCCGAGGAACCTGAAGCATGAGCGAGCTCGCACCCTTCCACCGCATCGGCATCCTGGGCGCCGGCAGCTTCGGCACCGCGCTGGCCCTGGTGCTGCATCATCAGAAGCTGCCCGTCATTGTCTGGGGGCACGATCCCGAGACGATCGCGCGGGCGATCGCGCAGCGGGAAAACACGGCGTACCTGCCGGGGGTGACCCTGCCGCCGGACCTGCGTTTCACGAGCGAGATCGGCGATCTCGCGGCGTCCGATTTGGTGCTGCTCGTCACGCCCTCGAAGGCGATCCGCGAGGTGCTCGGCAAGCTGAAGGCGGTGCCGCTCGCGGAAGGCGCGGTCTTCCTTTCGTGCATCAAAGGCGTGGAGCGCGGCACGGGCCTGCGCATGAGCGAAATCGTGCGCGAGATTTTTCCGGGGCACCCGGCCGCGGTGCTCTCGGGGCCGAGCCACGCGGAAGAGCTGGCGCGCCGCATGCCCACGGCGGTGGTGGTCGGCTGCGGCGGGAACGATTGCGCGATGCGGCTCCAGCAGGCTTTTTCCACGCGCTACCTGCGCGCCTACACCAGCGACGACGTGGCCGGGATCGAGCTCGGCGGCGCGCTGAAAAACATCTACGCGATCGCCGCGGGCGTCTCCGACGGCCTCGGGCTCGGCGACAACGCGAAGGCTTCGCTGGTCACGCGCGCGCTCGCGGAATTGATCCGGCTTGGCGGCGCGCTCGGCGGCCGGCGCGAGACGTTCTTCGGCCTGAGCGGCGTCGGCGATCTCATGGTCACCTGCTTCTCGCGCCATTCGCGCAACCGCTCCGTGGGCGAGCGGCTCGGCCGCGGCGAAAAGCCCGACGCGATCCTGGCTTCCATGCGCATGGTCGCCGAGGGGATTCCCACCACCTACAGCGCCTGGGAGTGCGCGAAGCGTTTCGTGGTGGAGACGCCGATCATCGAGCAGATGCGCGCGGTGCTGGAGGGCGAAGTTTCGCCCAAGGAAGGAATGGGGAACCTGCTGAGCCGCGATCCGAAGCCGGAGGTGGGATGACGCAGGAGGACGCTCAGATTTGCGAGCCGAGACGGGGATGAGAATTGCGATCATCGGGGGCGGACCCGCGGGGCTCCGCGCGGTGGAGGTGGCCGCGGCGGGCGGGGCTTCGGTGACACTTTTTGATGCCAAGGCCTCGGTAGGGCGGAAGTTCCTGGTGGCGGGACGCGGCGGGCTGAATCTGACGAAGGCGGAAGCGGTGGAGCAATTCGCCGCGCGCTATGGCAGGCCGGCCGCGCTTTGGCGGAAGCTAATCGCGGAGATGGATGTAGAGGCGCTCCGAGCTTGGGCCGCGGGCTTGGGGATCGAGACGTTCGTGGCCTCGACGGGACGGGTGTATCCGCGCGAGATGAAGGCGGCGCCGCTGCTGCGCCGATGGGTGGAACGATTGCGCGGGATGGGCGTGGAGCTCGCGATGCGGCATCGGTGGATTGGGGTCGAGGCCGGCGCGCCGATCCGCCTGAATTTCGCGTGCGAAAGCGGTGTGCGCTCGGTGACTGCGGATGCGGTGATCCTGGCGCTGGGCGGCGGGTCCTGGCCGCAGACGGGCTCGGATGGAGGCTGGGTGCCGGCGCTGGAGCGGGCGGGCGTGGAAGTGGCGCCGCTCGCGCCGGCAAACTGCGGCTGGGAATGCGCGTGGACGCCGGCGGTGCTGGCGGCGGCGGAGGGTCAGCCGCTGAAGAGCATCGCGGTCTCCGCGGGCGAGACGCAGGTAGCGGGCGAGCTTTTGCTCACGCGCTATGGGCTGGAAGGAGGCGCGATCTATCAGCTCGGCGCGGTCTTGCGCGGCATGGCGGCGCCGGAGATCGCGATCGATTTCAAGCCGGCCGTGAGCGCAGAGCGGCTGATCGCGAAGCTCGGTCCGGTGCGGCGGAATTTTCTCGCAGAGGCGCGGGCCCGCTGGCGACTCAGCGAGGCGGCGGTGGCGATCCTCGCGGAGCGCGGGCCGTTCGAGTCGGCAGCGGCGCTGGCGGCGGAGGTGAAGCATTGCCGCATCGCGCTGCTGCGGCCGCGTCCGCTCGCGGAAGCGATCTCCTCCGCCGGCGGCGTGCGCTGGGAGGAGCTGGATGAGGGACTGATGCTGCGGCGCCTCCCCGGAGTTTTTGTGGCGGGCGAGATGATCGATTGGGAAGCGCCCACCGGCGGTTATCTGATTCACGGCTGCTTCGCGACCGGCGGTCACGCGGCGCGGGCGGCGCTGCGGTGGGCGCCCGCGGCCCAGGCGTGACCGCGGTAATTCGTTTCCAATCCCCCGCCCCGCTGGCACGTTCGGTCATGCTCTTTCCCCGCCTGGCGCTCGCCTTCCTGCTGGCTGCATCCGCTTCGCACGCGGAGACGCCAAAAGCCCTTACGCCTCCGGAAAATCTCGTGCTCGACGGCATTCCGCCGATCTCCGCGTCGCTCGCGGACGAAGTGCGCCGCTACACGGAAGCGCGCTCGGCGGTGTTCACGGGTTGGCATCCGACGAAGCGCGAGATGCTCATCGCGACGCGCTTCGCGAACACCGCGCAGATCCATCTCGTGGCGGCCCCCGGCGCGGCGCGGACGCAAATGACGTTTTTTGCCGAGCCGGTGCGCACGGCGGATTACGATGCCGCGCACGGGCGCTTTTTCCTCTTCACCAAGGACGCGGGCGGCGATGAGTTCATGCAGCTTTTCCGGCACGATTTCGCCGATGGGCGCTCGACCCGGCTGAGCGATGGCGGCCGCTCGCAAAACGGCGCCTGGCAATGGGCGCATGACAAGCGGCGGATCGTCTACGGCTCGACGCGGCGCAATGGCGCGGACCGCGATCTGTGGGTCATGAACCCGCTCGATCCAGCCACCGACAAGCTGCTGCTCGAAGTGAAGGGCGGCGGGTGGCAGGCGGCCGATTGGTCGCCCGACGATACGAAGGTGATCGCCATCGAGAAGCTCTCCGCGAGCAAGAGCAACCTGTGGCTGATCGACGCGGCGAGCGTCGCGAAGACCCCGCTGAACGATCTGCAGGAGCAGGTGGCGTATGAGGGGGCGAAGTTCAGCGCGGATGGGCGCGGCCTTTACGTGACGAGCGACCAGGGGAGCGAATTCCAGCGGCTCTGCCATCTCGATCTCACCACGAAATCGCTCACGCCGCTCACCTCCGCGCTTCCGTGGGACGTGGAGGAATTCGACCTGAGCGCGGATGGCGGTCGGATCGCGTTCCTCACGAACGAAGCGGGCGTTTCGAAGCTCTACTTTCTCACCACCGCAAGCGGCGAATTTCGCCCGGTGGCGGACGCGCCGGCCGGCGTGCTGCTGGGGCTGCGGTGGCGCCGGGACGGGCGCGAGGTGGGCTTCACGAGGCTCTCCGCGCGCTCGAGCGCCGATGCCTGGTCATTCGATACGCAGGCGCAATCGTTCACCCGCTGGACCGAGAGCGAGCTGGGCGGGCTGGTGGCGGCGGAGCTGGCGGAGCCGGAGCTGATCCGCTGGAAGAGCTTCGATGGGCGCGAGATCACCGGCTTTTTGTACCGGCCGCCGGCGCGTTTCACCGGCCCGCGTCCGGTGATCATCGATATTCACGGCGGGCCGGAAGGACAATCGCGCCCCACTTTTCTGGCCAATGACAACTACTTCGTGAATGAGCTCGGCATCGCGATCATCCTGCCGAACGTGCGCGGCTCGACGGGTTACGGGAAGAGTTTCGAGAAGCTGGATAACGGCGTGCTCCGCGAGGATTCGGTGAAAGATATCGGGGCGCTGCTCGACCACCTCGGCACGCAGCCGGCGCTGGATGCCACGCGCGTGATGGTGACCGGCGGCAGCTACGGCGGCTTCATGAGCCTCGCGGTGGCCACGCATTACAACGACCGGTTGCGCTGCGCGGTGGATGAGGTCGGCATCTCGCATTTCGGCACCTTCTTGAAAAACACCGAGAGCTACCGGCGCGCGCTCCGCCGCGTCGAATACGGCGACGAAACCGACCCAGCGATGGCAGCCTTTTTCGAGAAAATCGCGCCGCTGAATCACGCGAAAAAAATCCGCAAGCCGCTCTTCGTGGTGCAGGGCGGAAACGACCCGCGCGTCCCGGCCTCCGAGGCCGCGCAGATGGTGGCGCAGGTAAAAGCGAACGGCACGCCGGTGTGGTATCTCCTGGCGAAAGACGAAGGCCACGGCTTTCACAAAAAGAACAACCGCGATTTCCTTTTTTACGCGACGGTTGAGTTTGTGAAGCGGCACCTGCTGGGGCCGTAGTTTTAAGTCGTAAGTTTTAAGTTTTGAGTACCCAGCGCAACGCTGGTTCGCACCCGCGGCCGCCGAACTCCCGCGGCACCTCTTTCTTCAAACTTCAAACTTAAAACTTAAAACTCGGACTGGCTTGTGTAAAAACCAGCGCACCTAAATTTCATGAATGCCTCCGCGCAACTGCGCAACGCCATCCGCGATGTGCCCGATTTTCCGAAACCGGGCATCATCTTCAAAGACATCACGCCGATCCTCGCGGACCCCGAGCTGTTCAAGCTTTCGATCGACACTTTTGCCGAGGCGGCGCGAGCGCTGAATGTGAGCAAGGTGGTGGGGATCGATGCGCGCGGATTCTTGTTCGGCGCGGCGGTGGCATACCGGCTCGGGCTCGGGTTTGTGCCGGTGCGGAAAAAGGGAAAGCTGCCTTACCAGTGCGAATCGGCTGCGTATCAGCTCGAATACGGCGAAGCGATCGCCGAGATGCACACGGATGCGTTGAAGCCCGGCGAGCGCGTGGTGCTGATCGACGACCTGCTCGCGACGGGCGGCACGGCGGCGGCCTCCATCGCGCTGATCCGGAAGATCGGCGCGGAGCTGGCCGGGGCGCTTTTCCTGATCGAGCTGAGCTTCCTGAAAGGCCGCGCCAATCTGCAGGACGTGCCCGTGCAGGCGTTCATCGATTTTGCTGATTAGCCGGGAGTAATGAGAGATATGCGAATTGCCGCCGCCTTTTTCCTCGCCTGCGCGCCGCTGCTTTTCGCCGCCGAAGCGCCGCTGGATGCTCTCACGCGCACGGCCGCGCAAACGCAGGATGCGGCGCTGCAGCTCAATATTTTGCGCGGCATGAACGCGGCGCTCAAAGGCAAGAGCAACCTGCCCGCCCCGCGGGGCTGGGTGGAATTCTACGAAAAGCTCTCGCGCTCCGCGAACGCGGAGCTGCGGCAGCAGGCGCAGATGCTCTCGGTGATTTTCGGCGGCGGCGAGGCCCTGGCCGATCTGCGGCGCGTGATCGCGGATCGCGCGGCCTCGGCGGAGACGCGGCGGGCGGCGCTGGATTCCCTGGTGAGCGCGCGCGATCAGCCGGCGCTGCCGGGAATCCTGGCGCTGCTCGGCGAGCCGGGGCCGCTGCGCGCGGGCGCGCTGCGCGGGCTGGCGCAATACAACAATCCGGAAATCGCCGGCGCGATCCTGGGCGCGTACGGAAAGCTCGCCAGCGACGAAAAGCGCGACGCCATCGCGGCGCTCGCGATGCGGCCGGCGTCGGCACACGCGCTCCTCGCGGCGGTGGATCGCGGCGGGGTTCAGCGAACCGATCTTTCCGCGCCGGTCGCGCGGCAGTTGCAGGATCTAAAAGACCCGGCGATCGACACATGGCTCGCGAAAAACTGGGGCGCGGTGCGCACCACCTCCGCGGAGAAGCAGAAAGAGATCGCGCGCTACAAGGCATTCCTCACGCCGCAGGTGATGGCGCAGGGCGATCCTTCGCACGGCCGCGCGCTGTACGCGCAGACTTGCGCGGTGTGCCACACGCTCTTCGGCGCGGGCGGCAAGATCGGGCCGGAGCTGCCGGGAGCGTTCGAGGACATCGATTACCTCCTGCAAAACATCCTCGATCCGAATGCAATCATCGGGAAGGACTACCAGCAAACGGTGGCCACCACGAAGGGCGGCCAAACGGTGGTCGGGATCGTCGCGGCGGAGGACTCCTCGAGCGTGACACTGAAGAGCCTCGCCGGCCCGGTGATCCTCCAGCGCGCGGATATCGCGCAGCTTACGCTCCTCGAAATTTCGCTCATGCCGGAAGGCCTGCTCGCCGCCATGAAGGAAAACGACGTGCGCGATCTGTTCGCGTACCTGCGCCGTCACGGCCCCGTGCCGATGCTCGCGAGCGCCGCAAATGTAAACGATTTCTTCACCGGCGTGGACCTCGCGCACTGGACCCTCTCGAGCGCCAAACATTGGGAGGTGAAAAACGGCGCGATCATCGGACGCGGCAGCGCCGATCGCGCCGAGTTCATCACGAGCGATCTCACCGCGGAAAACTTCCGGCTGCGCGCGGAGCTTTCGCTCAGCGGGGCCGCCGCGGTGGCAGAGATCGCGCTCCGCGGTGCCAACGCCGAAGGCGGCTTCAATGGCCTGGCGCTCCGCCTCACCAGCGGCAAACTTGCGCTGGTGCGCTATGCAAAACCCGGCGAGCCGCCGGAGGTAATCGAGGAGCGTGCGTTTTCCGCGGGCCAAGCGCCCGTCGCTTTCACGCTGTCGTCGCGCGGAGAGAAGCTCGAGGTTTCCGCGAAAAGCGCGGAGGCGAGCTGGAGCAAAAGCTTGAGCGAGGCCGCCGTGGGCATCCGCACGAACTTCCACTTTCAGATCGCCGGCCGCGACGCGGAGCTGCGGATCACCGGGCTGAGCCTCGCCCTGGAGTAGAAGCCTGGATGGCTAGTCGCGTTTGAGGTTCACCCGCACCGGCAAGCCAAGCAGCTCGCCGACCAGCTTACCGAGCACCACCGGCTCCTCGGTTTTTTCGAGATCGAAAAAAGCGATCTCCTGCGAGCTGGTCTCGCCGGTCCTTCGCGGGATGAGGCGGACGGTATTCACCAGCACGGGGCGCGTCGGCCGCCGATCCTTCCGGCGCGCGTCACCGGCTTCTTCACAGCCGACCCGCACTTCCTTGAAGGACGCGATGTCGCGCCGGACAATCCGCTTGCCGAAGCGGTAATCGATCACCTCCCACACCTGGCGGTTGACTGGATCGACCACGGTGGTGCGCCGCATGAAGACGAGGTACCATCCGAGAGGCAGGATGCAGGCGCCGATGAGCCCGGTCACGAGGGCGCCCATCAGCACATTGCTGAGCTCCTCCTCGCGGCCGAGCAGGTAGCTGATCGGCCCCGCCACGAAAGCGAAGAGCATGAACAAACCAAAGCCCAGCAAGGGCAAGCCAATGAGCAGGCGGGCGAGCCAAAGCCCGGCCGGCGTGATGATTAGCAGGGCGTTTTGCTCCGGCCCCAGGCGCCGCCATTTCGCGGAAGCCATTACGCTTCTCTCCTCTCACGGCCCGGCCGATGAATCGACTGCATCCTCTCGCTCATGGCGGCAAATAATCCGAGAACGGTGATTTTGGCGAGCCCATCCGTGTGGAGAGCGCCCTGGCCTTCGATCCAGATTGATGCGCGCGGCCGGCGCTATATCGTCGAGAACCAATCCCCAAAATTCCATGAACTCGAAAACCCTCCTTTTCACCTTTTTCGCCGCCGGCACTTTGCTGGCCGCCGATCCCGCCGCGCTCTCGCTCAAAGATTTCACCGATGCCAACGGCGGGCCGGCGCCCGCGGGCTGGGTGGCCGAGGGCGATGGCACGATCCATCTGGCCGGCAAGGGGGGCAACCTCATCTCGAAGGACCAGTACGAAAACTTCGAGCTGGAGTGGGAGTGGAAGGTCGCGCCCGGCGGCAATAATGGCGTGAAGTATTGGGTAACCAAAATCGGCGGCAAGGAGTGGCTCGGGATCGAATACCAGATGATCGACGACCAAAAGCACCCGGACGGCCTCCGCGGCGGCAGCCACACCACCGCCAGCATCTACGACATCAAAAGCCCCGCCGCGGACAAGGCCGCCAAGCCCGCCGGCGAATGGAACACCAGCAAAGTGATCGCGAACCAGGGCAAGCTCCAGCACTGGCTCAACGGCAAGCTCGCCGTCGAGGCCGATACCAGCACCGACGAATGGAAGGCCGCCCTGGCGCAAAGCAAATTCAAGAGCAAGACCGGCTTCGCCCCCGGCAAAGGCCATCTCATGATCACCGACCACGGCGATGAGGTCTGGTTTCGGAAGATCACGGTGAAGACCCTGTGAGCGGAGCCGAAGGACCTCCACGCTTCACCCCCTACCCCACCGTCTCGCAAAGGTAACACCAAAGCCCGGTCCCAAACTCCCCCGCCAGCCGCTCCCCGAGCGCGTACCCCTGCGCCTTCTCGCGCAGCACCGCAAACACCGTGGACCCCGACCCCGACATCAGCGCCCCCGCCGTCTCCGGCTGCTCGATCAGCCACGTCTTCAACTGCGCGAGAAAGAGATACTTCTCGAAAACCGGCCGCTCCAAATCGTTCCGCAGCGTCCCCCACCCCAGCTCCTGCGGCTCGTACGAAACATCCGGAATCTCCCGCGCCTCTTTCCATCGCCGATACGCCCACGGCGTCGGCACCCCAAACGGCGGCTTGATCAGCAGCAGCGGCAGCACGTGGGGAAACGCCGCCGGCTCCACCTTCTCCCCGCGCCCCCGCGCGATCGCCGCCGAGCGGTAAATGAAAAACGGAATATCGGACCCCAGCTCGCCCGCCAATTCCGCCAGCGCGTCATTCGGCAGCTCCGTCTGAAAAAGCGCGTTCAGCCCCAGCAACACCGACGCCGCGTCGCTGCTCCCCCCGCCCAGTCCCGCCCCGTGCGGAATCTCCTTTTCCAGCGAAATCCGCAGCCGCGGGATAAATCCGAATGAATCGCAGAAATGCCGCGCCGCCCGGTACGCGAGATTTTCCTCGCCGGTCGGCAGCGAGGGATCGCTGCAGCTAAAGGCGATCCCCTCTTCCTCCGTCGCGCCGATCTCCAGCCGATCGAAGAGCGAGATCGGGCACATCAAGCTCTCGATCTCGTGAAACCCATCCTCGCGCCGCCCCTTCACCTCGAGCGTGAGATTGATCTTCGCCGGGGCGAGCAGCTCAAGAGGCGGTGGAAATTCGGACATGAGGAACACAGGCGTCCCGCCTGTGGGCGGGAACGGCCCCGCAGGCATCCTGCCTGCCGGGCAAACAATGCGAGATGAAAATCAGGGCGCCTACGGCACACTCGCCAGCGGAGCCGCTGCTTCCGCCACCCCCAGCGAGCGCTCCCCCTCCACCGCCGCGCGCACCTCCGGGATCGTCCCCGCGGAGCCCAGCTTGCCGTTCTTCCGCGCGATGAATTTCGCGTACTCGTCGATGAAGATCTTGCCCGGCGGACGGAAATCGAACTGCTCCGGATGATCGCGGAAATATTCCCGGTGCACTCGCGTCCAGACCAGGCGCCCGTCCGTGTCGATATTCACCTTCGTCACGCCCAGCCGCGCTGCCGGCAGATACTCCTCCTCGTTCACCCCCCGCGCGCTCGGGTCGAGCTTCCCGCCGGCCGCGTTGATCCGCAGCACCTCTTGCTCCGGCACGCTCGAGGAGCCGTGCATCACGATCGGCGTCGCCGGCATGCCCGCCGCTTCCAGCTTCGCCTCGATCTGCTCGATCACGTGAAAGTGCAGGCTTTGCTGCCCCTTGAATTTGTACGCGCCGTGGCTCGTCCCGATCGCCGCCGCCAGCGCATCGCACCCGGTCCGCCGGATGAATTCCACCGCCTCTTCCGGATTGGTCAGGCAGGCGTTGCCTTCATCCACCGCGATGTCTTCCTCCACGCCGCCCAGCATCCCCAGCTCCGCCTCCACGCTGATCCCCTTCGCGTGCGCCCGCTCCACCACCCGCGCCGTGATCGCGATGTTCTCGTCGAACGTCTCGTGCGAAGCATCGATCATCACGCTCGAATAAAACCCGGAATCGATGCAGTCGTAGCAGGTCTCCTCGTCCCCATGATCGAGGTGTACCGCGAAAATCGCATCCGGAAAAATCTCCTCCGCTGAGCGAATGATCGCCTCCAGCATCCGTTTCTCCGTATACTTCCGCGCCCCCTTCGAAATCTGGATGATAAACGGAGCCTGGCTCTCGATACAGCCGCGGAAGAGCCCCATGGTCTGCTCCGCATTATTGATATTGTAAGCGCCGATGGCGAACTTGCCATAAGCGACCCGGTAAAGCTCTGCGGTCGTGACAATCATGGCCGTCGATAAAATCCGCCCAAGCGCTCAGAAGCAAGCCCGAACGCGGAGCCCGAACGCCGACCCCGAAGGGTGTCGAACCTCCCGGAGCGAACGCAAAACCGCTCCCCTCGTCCTTCCCGTCTGCAAAATAGAAATACAAAAAAGTGCTCAATCGAGATTGGGATAGTGCTCGCCCCATGATACTCTCCCTCGCGTGAGATCGTCTGCCGCTACGCTGCGCTTTGCGCGAAGCGCAAACCATCCACCTTGTCCTCCTGAGCGAAGCCGAGGGTTCCAGCGCCGATGGTCCGGCGCCATTCCTATCCCGCACCCCTGCATCTCGTCTCACCTGTCCGAAAACTGACCCCGCAAAATCTCCAAAACCCCCGGGTTAAGGCCGAAAAAACCTGCATCTGTTCCCAGGTGTCCGAAAACCCGAGCTTTTCTTGATCGTCTCGTATCGCCATCCGGAGCATCCCCCGACATGTTGACTTCCCCCTCACCCGCGCTCTGTTTTCCCGCTGCGCCACCCCCGCGCCGCGCCGTTCCCCTCCCGATGCGTTCTCTCCTCCTCTTCGCCTTCGCCGCGACCTCCCTCGCCGCCCCCGTCGACTACAACCGCGACGTCCGCCCGATCCTCTCCGACAACTGTTTCTCCTGCCACGGCTTCGACGAAAAAGCCCGCGAGGCCAAGCTCCGCCTCGACGTCCCGGATTCCGCCTACGCCGAGCGCGACGGCACCATCGCGATCAAGCCCGGCGACCTAAAGACCAGCGAGGCTTGGCTCCGCATCGTCAGCGACGACAAGGACGAGGTGATGCCCCCTCCCAAGTCGCACAAGAAACTCAAGCCCGCCGAGAAAGAGACCATCAAGCAATGGATCGAGCAGGGCGCCAAATACGCCGGCCACTGGTCCTTCATCCCGCCCACCAAGCCGGAGGTTCCGGTGCTCGGCGGCGCCCCGAGCCCCATCGACGTCTTCATCCGCCTCCGCCTCACCAACGAGGCCCTCCAGCCCGCGCGTGAAGCCGATCGCGCCACGCTGATCCGCCGAGTCACGCTCGACCTCACCGGCCTTCCGCCCTCCGCCGAGGAGACGCGCGCCTTCGTGCAAAGCAACGACCCGAAAGCCTACGAGCAGCTCGTCGAGCGCCTCCTCGCCAGCCCGCATTTCGGCGAGCGCCTCGCCCTCGATTGGCTCGATTCCGCCCGCTACGCCGATACCAACGGCTTCTCCATCGACGGCGGCCGGCACATGTGGCTCTGGCGCGATTACGTCATCAACGCCTTCAACACCAACAAGCCCTACGACCAATTCCTGGTCGAGCAAATCGCCGGCGATCTCCTGCCGAACCGCACCCCCGAGCAGCTCATCGCCAGCGGTTTCCAGCGCAACAACATGGTCACGCACGAAGGCGGCACCATCAAGGAGGAGAACCTCACCAACTACAATGTCGACCGCGTAAAGACCCTCGGCGAAGCGGTGCTCGGCCTCACCGTCGGCTGCGCGCAATGCCACGATCACAAGTTCGACCCGATCACCCAGCGCGATTTCTTCAGCCTCTTCGCCTATTTCAATACGCTCGACGACGCCGGCCTCGACGGCAACGCCGGCATCAACCCAAAGCCCTTCGAGCAGGCGCGCACCGTCCTCCGCACCGGCGAGGAAGCGCAGCTCCAGCAGCAAATCGCCGCCCTTCGCGAGCGCATGGCGCACCCGTCCGCCGAGGCGCTCCAGCAGTGGGAAGCGCAGCAATTCGATGAGTTGCGCCAGCGCGGCACCGCCTTCGGCCTCCACTCGCCCGAGCTGCTGAAAGTGAGCACGCCGAACAAAGGCGCCGGCTTTGAAGTCGAGGAAAAGCGCTTCGTCCACATCTCGCAGCCGGTCGACATGAGCGCGTTCGACGTCTCCATGCGCCTGCCCGCGATTACGCAGCCGATCACCGGCCTGCGCGTGGTGGTGCATCCCGATAAGGACGCGCCCGGCGGCGGCTGGGGCTGGGGACCGCAGAATCGCCGGCCCCGCGCGCTGAAAGCCGGCGCCCCCGCCGCTCCGCCGGAGAAAGGCACCTTCGTCCTCACCAGCCTCTCCACCAGCACCGATACCGTCGCCTCCGATCAGGTGAACCTCTACCGCTTGCAAAAACTGGCCGGCGTCACTGCCAGCACGTGGGAGGAAAAATCGCGCCCCGAGGGCGTGCTCGATACCGCGAATGAAAACGGCTGGTCGCCTGAGCTCGAGACCGCTGGTCCAGTCCATCTCACCGTCACCTTCGCCGAGCCGGTCGATCCGAAAGAGCAGCCCTACCTCACGGTGCAGCTCAATTTCGGCCGTGGCCAAAGCCTCGTCGCCAAGCGCCTCGAGATCCTCGCCGTCACGGGCCGCGACGATGGCAGCCTGCTCACGCCCGAGATCATCGACACCCTGCAAACGCCCACCGCCGAGCGTTCGGAGGAGCAGCGCCAGGCGCTCGCCGCCTACTACGTTCAGCACGCGCCCGCCTACGAGCGCATCCGTGTCGACCTCGCAAATCTCGAAGAACGCCTCGCCGTCCTCACGCAGGAGTTTCCTACGATGGTGATGAACGTCGCCGCGAAGCCGCGCGAAACTTTCATCCTCAATCGCGGCGATTACGCGCAGCCGACCGTGAAGGTCGGCATGGCCACGCCCGCGTTCCTCCCCGCGCCGCCGGAGGGCGCCGCCCCCGATCGCCTCGCCCTCGCCCGCTGGATCGTGATGCCGAAAAACCCGCTCACCGCGCGCGTGGCCGTGAACCGTTTTTGGCAGATGCTCTTCGGCGCCGGCCTCGTCCGCACCGCCGCCGATCTCGGGGCCCAAGGCGAATGGCCGAGCCACCCCGACCTGCTCGATTGGCTCGCCGTCGATTTCGTCGAGAGCCGCTGGGACGTGAAAGCACTCCTCCGCCAGATCGTCACCTCCGCCACCTACCGCCAGGATTCCGCGGCCACCCCTGCGACGCTCGAACGCGACCCCGCCAATCGCCTGCTCGCGCGCGGCCCGCGCTTTCGCCTCCCCGCGGAGCTCATCCGCGATTCCGTGCTGAAAGTAAGCGGCCTGCTCGTCCCGCGCCTCGGCGGCCCAAGCGTGAACCCCTACACGCCCGGCGACCCGTGGCGCGAGATCAGCCACTACGGCAGCTCCCCCGCCACTGCGCAAAGCTTCCGCCAGGACCACGGCGAAAAGCTCTACCGCCGCAGCCTCTACACCTTTTGGAAGCGCACCCTCCCGCCGCCCAACATGAGCGCCTTCGACGCGCCCAACCGCGAAACCTGCATCGTCTCCCGCCCCAGCACCAACACGCCGCTGCAAGCGCTCGTCATGCTCAACGACACCCAATTCGTCGAAGCCGCGCGCGCCTTCGCCGAACGCATCCTCGCCCAGCCCGGCGGCGATTCCGAGCGCGCCCACTGGGCCTTCCGTGAAGCCACCTCCCGCACTCCCGACGCCGCGGAGCTAAGCGTCCTCACCCGCGCCCTCCAGCGCGAGCGCACCCGCTACCAAGCCGATCCCCCCGCCGCCGAGCGCTTCCTCGCCAACGGCGAATCCCTCCGCAACCCCTCCCTCCCCGCCCCCGAGCACGCCGCCTGGTCCCAAGTGGCCGCCCTCCTCCTCAACCTCAGCGAAACCATCACCCGCAATTGAACGCTGAAACGATGAACGTCCCGCCGGCGCCTTGGAGTGCGGCGGGAAGCGTAAGCGCCACGCCGCTTTCGGACTGCTCTTCGGGCGGGAAAACGTCGCTCGCTCCGCACCGGCGGAACTTCCAAAAGCGGTGTCGCGCTGACGCTTGCCGCCGCACTCCAAGACGCCGTCCGCTCGAGCGGACGCGCTCTTAGTTCTGCCCCCCATGTCCCAGCAGCTCAAATGGCGAACCCGCGCCAAGCTCGCTCTGGAAAGCTACTTCCGGCGCCACAGCTTCCCTCGCCTTGCCCTGAGCCTGCTCCTCACCCTTACCGGTCTCGCCGGCTTCCTCATCTCCTACGGCCTGCTCCATCTCGGCCTGCTGCACATGGGCCTCCGCTACCCGCTCGCCCTCCTTGGCGCGTACGCCTTTTTCCTCGCCCTCTTGCGCCTCTGGGTCGAGCTCGAGCAGCGCCGCTTCGACCCCTCCGCCATCAAAATCGAAACCCCGACCGGCGACACCGAGGAGGAAGACGAACCGGCGGGCCGCAGCTCAAACGATTCCTGGCTCGATTGGCTCGATTTCACCCCCGACTGGGGCGACGCCGTGGACGGCGACGGCTGCTTGATCGTCGTTCTTTTTGGGGCCGCCATCGTCCTCCTCATCTCACTCATCGTCACCATTGCCAGCGCCCCCCTGCTCCTCGCCGAAGTCTTCCTCGACGCCTTCCTCGTTGCCGCCCTCTACCAGCGCCTGCGCATCGCCGCGCGCGAGCACTGGCTCGGCACCGCCGTCCGCAAAACCTGGCGCACCGTCCTCCTCTGGGCCCTCCTCCTCTGCGGCATCGGCTGGATCCTCGAAACCGTTGGCCCCGGCCACCACACCCTCGGCTCCGCCATCAAAAACCTGCGCTTCCCCTGACCCTCACCGTCATCCTCCACGACTGAGCACTGAAAACTGGCTTACTGGCTTACTGGCTTACTGGCTTACTGACTTACTGACTTACTTCCCCATGTCCCCCTTCCAAGACCGCCTCCACCACCTCACCCGCCGCACCTTCCTCGGCCAATCCGCTCGCGGCATCGGCCAGATCGCCCTCGGCACGCTGCTCGCGCCGCACCTCCTCCGCGCTAACCCCGCTCCCTCCGATGCCCTCCCGCACTTCGCGCCCAAGGCGAAGCGCGTCCTCTGCCTCTTCCAATCCGAGGGCTTCTCGCACGTCGATCTCTTCGACCACAAACCCGGCGCTCGCCAAATACGCCGGCCAGGAGATCCCGCCCTCCGTCAAAGGCAACCAGCGCCTTACCGGCATGACCTCCGGCCAGAGCGCCTACCCGGTGGTCCCGCCGCATGTGGGAGGGCAAATTCTGCGGCAAGCACAGACCTGGATCAGCGACCTGCTTCCGCACATCCAGACGATCGCCGACGACATCTGCATCATCAAATCGCTGCATACCGAGGCGATCAATCATGACCCGGCGATCACCTACATGAACACCGGCAACCAGCAGCCCGGCTACGCCAGCATGGGGGCGTGGGTCACCTACGGCCTCGGCAGCGAGAATGAAAACCTGCCCGCCTTCATTGCCATGGTCTCGCAAGGCTCCGGCAAAAATCCCGGCCAGCCCATCTTCTCGCGCCTCTGGGGCAGCGGCTTCCTCCCGTCGTCGCACCAGGGCGTCGGCCTCCGCCCCGGCGCCAATCCCGTCCTCTACCTGAGCAACCCGACGGCGTCGACCCCGCCCAGCGCCGCGCCCTGCTCGACGACCTCGGCCAGCTCAACGAAATGCGCGGCCGGCGAGCTCGGCGATCCCGAGACCCTCGCGCGCATCAACGCCTACGAGATGGCCTTCCGCATGCAGACCTCCGTGCCCGAGCTCACCGACATCAGCGGCGAAACCGCCGCCACGCTCGACAGCTACGGCCCCGAAGTCCGCAAGCCCGGCAGCTACGCCGCCAACTGCCTGCTCGGCCGCCGCCTCCTCGAGCGCGGCGTCCGCTTCGTCCAGCTCTTCCACCGCGGCTGGGACCAGCACATCGCCATCAAGCGCCAGCTCCCCAACCAGTGCCGCGACGTCGACCAGCCCACCGCCGCCCTGGTCAAAGACCTCAAGCAGCGCGGCCTCCTCGACGACACGCTCGTCATTTTCGCCACCGAATTCGGCCGCACCGTCTTCAGCCAGGGCAAGCTCGGCGATCCCGGCATGGGCCGCGACCACCACGGCCGCTGCTTCACCGTCTGGCTCGCCGGCGGCGGCATCCGCCCCGGCATGGAATACGGCCTCACCGACGACTTCTGCTACAACATCGCCGAAAACCCCGTCCACCTCCGCGACCTGCACGCCACGATCCTCCACTGCCTCGGCATCGATCACAGCCGCTTCACCCACAAATTCCGCGGCCTCGACGTCCGCCTCACCGGCGTCGAGCCGGCCAAGGTGGTGAAAGGCGTGCTGCTCTAAATGCAGGCCGTCACGTCAAATCTAGCTCGCGCCCACCTCGCCGCGGCGATCGGCGGCCACTTCCTGCATGGCGCGGCTGACCGGGACGTTGAGGATTTCCACTTTGGTGCCGACCGGGAGGGTGTCGAAGACGCGGACAATGTCGCGGGAGCGCATGCGGATGCAGCCGAAGCTGGCGGGGCGCCCGATGCGCGATTCCTGGGGCGTGCCGTGGATGTAGATGCCGCGGGAGAGGGCGCGGCTATTGCGGGACTCGAGGCCAGCCAGGCGGAGGATGCGCGTGACGATGGGGTCGCGGCCGGGGGAATTCGGGCGGATGATCTCGCCGGTGCGGCGGCAGCCCTTGAAGACAGCGCCAACGGGGGCGCCGGAGCCGACTTTGCTGACGACCTGGAGGGTGCCGAGCGGAGTGGCGAAGCTGCGCGGGCGGTCGCCGAGGCCGAAGCGGGAGGTGGAGACGGGGTACGAGGCGACACGCAGGCCGTTTTGCACAACGACCATCTTCTGATCGGGCACGCTCACCAGCACGGATGGCGCATTATCGGCAGAAATTGCCGTGAGATGGCTCGCAATAAGCAGGAATCCGACAAAAAAGAAACGAAGTAGCATGGAATTGGTTACGTAGCAGGCGGCTTGCCTATGCCATAAATTTTTTACAGCGCAACCGATTTTCGGCGCTCCCTAGGGAGAAAAAGCCGTATTTTCGTGCCTTCCATGCGTTTACGGGTGAGACCCTTCAGCGCCGCCACCCCTGTGAACTCCGGATTTCTCGACAAACTCATCGAACGGATCGGCCGCGTCCGCACGGAAGACCTGCAGGGCTACCTCTTGCGTCTCGCGGATGAGAAAGGTTTTCTCGAAACGATCTTCAACGCGATCCAGGAAGGGGTGATCGTCACGGACACGCACGGCCGGGTGAACTACCTCAACCGCGCGGCCTGCGAGTTTTTCGGGCTGGAACGCGACGAATGCTCCGGGCGCGCGCTGGGGGAGACCTTGCGGGGGCTCGATTGGGAGCAGCTCATCGAGCCGCAGAAGGTGGTCTCGCGGGACATGGAGATTTTCTATCCCCAGCACCGGTTTCTCAACTTTTACGTGGTGCCGCTCCACCTCGAAAAGCCGTCGAAACGGCGCGCGGAGGTCTTCGAGCGGGAGATGGTGGGGCACGCGGTGATCATGCGCGACATCACGGAAAACCGGCGCTCCACCGAAGAGACGATCCACAGCGAACGGCTCTCGGCGCTGACGATGCTGGCCGCCGGGGTGGCGCATGAGCTCGGCAATCCGCTGAATTCGCTCCACATCCATCTGCAGCTCCTCGAGCGCAAGCTGCGCAAGGTGCCCGAGAGCGCGCGGCGGGAGCTGGTGGGCGTGCTCGACGTGGCGCGGGAGGAAATCCAGCGGCTCGATTCGATCATCCAGCAATTTCTCGGCGCGATCCGGCCGGCGCGGCTGGAGACTTCGCTGGAGGAGATCAATGTGCTCGTGCGCGAGTGCGTGGAATTTCTCAAGCCCGAGATCGAGGATCGCAATATCCTCGTGGAGCTCGAGCTGCGGCCCGATCTGCCGCTGCTGCAAGTGGATCGGACGCAAATGAAGCAGGCGGTCTACAACGTAATCAAAAACGCCTTCCAGGCGATGAAGACGGGCGGGATTTTGCGCATCAGCACGGACCACGATGACCACATCGTGAGCGTCACCTTTGCCGATACCGGCGGTGGCATCTCGCAGGAGAACATGAGCAAGATGTTCGAGCCGTATTTCACCACGAAGGCGGGCGGATCGGGACTCGGCCTGCTGATCGTCCGGCGCATCGTGCGCGCGCACGGCGGGGAGATCGAGCTGATGAGCAACGAGGGCCAGGGCCTCACGCTCACCATTCGCCTGCCGCTGCACGATCAGCGGCTGCGGATGCTGCCGAGCGGGGCGGGCGAAGGGGAAACCGAGTAGCGGCTACGCCAGGGCTACGTCGCCGCAGAGGTTCACTTCGAGGCCCAGCTCCGCCAGCGCGGCGGCCTTGATGCGCGCGGCGCGATGCGCCTCGTTTTCGCTCGGCGCGTAGACCACCTGGATGTGATTCGACTTGTGCCGCGCCATCATTTGGTCGCGCGAGACGCCCTTGAAAACCGCGTGCATGATCGGCCATTGCGGGGTGGTTTCGCGCCAGCGCCGCTCGGTTTCTTCGGCGGGCAGCGCGACCACTTCGGCCACGCCGAGGTCGCAGTGCAGCCGGCCTTCGGCCACGAAGACGCGGCTCCAGACGATGTGCCCGGGTTTGCTCACGCCTTTGAGCGTGCCGCCGCCGAGGCGGAAGTACATGGGCGGCTGGCGCTCGCTGCTCGCGCCCTGCCAGCCGCCGATGAAATGCGCGGGCGGCGCGGCGCCGCTGATCAGCAACACCCAGACGTATCGTCGCCCGCCCGAAACTCCTGGCCCCAGCGCAGATCGTGCAGCGTGTTTTCCGGGGCGAAACCGAGCTCGCGCCAAAGCTCGATACGTGACGAGCCCATCGAGTCCCGCGCATTCATCCACTTCGTTGAAATGCGGCAGCGCCTCGCCGGCGAAGAGCTCCCGCCGGCCATCGGCGCTGCGCACCGGCGGGCGGTCGACGTTGTTCAGCATGCCCTCCACGAGATCGCTCGCGGGCGTGAGATCCTTCAGCCCCTGCTGGTATTGGATGCCGATCGCCGCGCAGCCAAACTCATCCGCCAGCCGCAGCGCGGCGATGTACATTTTGCACTGCAACAGCACCTGCACCTCGGTCAGATCGCTCTCCTCGCTCGGGCCGAAACGAAACTGCAGCCCCTTCGCGAGGAGCCATTCGTAGACCTCGCGCGCTTCGCCATCGGCCACGGTTTCCATCGCGGCGTAAAGGGTCGATTGGCTTAGCCGCTCCTTGAACACGCCGGTCGCGTGCAGCAGATCATCGGGAATGATGGCGTTGAACATTCCCATGCAGCCTTCATCGAAAACGCCCATGATCGCCTTGCGCTGACGGAAGGCGCGCGCCCACTCCCGCCCGCGGCGTTCGTCGTCGTCGGGGAGCTTCAGCTCGGCGAGCGCGCGCACGTGCGATTCATCGTGGCGTGACCGCGCCGGTCTCCAGCCATTCGCGCAATCCGCGCGTGAAAAAGTCGTCGGTGAAAGTTTCGCTCCACAAGGTGGAATAGCGCACGCCGGCCTTGGTCAGCGACGCATTCAGATTGAGCAGCCCGACCAGTCCCGGCCAGGTCCCGCTCCAGTTCGCCACCGTCAGGATCGGCCCACGATGCGTGGTGAGCCCCGCCAGTACGTGATGCGAATACTGCCACACCGCCTCCGCGACGATCAGCGGCGCATCCGGGTCGAGCGTGCGAAACACTTCGAGTCCCCTGCGCTGCGAATCGATGAACCCGTGCCCCTTCTCCGCATCCACCGGATGCCCGCGCCGGATCCCCCACCCCGCCGCCGCCAAGGCCCGCCCGAGCGCCGCTTCCATGCCCTCCTGCGCCGGCCAGCAAACGCGATTCGCGCTGAGGCGCAGATCGCCGCTGGCGACCACGCAGGCGGTTTTCGAGGGAAGCTGCTGGGTGCTCATTCGAGCCAGAGGTTGTGCCGATGGCCGGCTTGGGGACAATCCCTATTGGGGCTCATCAAGCGACATGCGCACGTCAAGCAGGACTACCACCGTGTCGTAAACCGTGTAGAAGAGCCACACACCGGCGTCTCGAACCGGTGGCAACGGCATGGTCCAAATCCCCGCGCCCATCGAGGTTCCAAGCTCCGCGTCGGCCGCGAGAATTGTTTCTGCCGCACTGAGATAATCTTCCGCTTGCTGCCAATTGAGAAAGATTGACTCGAGAGTCGCCTCGAAACCGGCGTCTCGAATGACGGTGCGGCGATTAAGCGATGGCACGGTCGCTACCGGCTTCCCGAGCCTTCAGCTTGGCGGCGAGCACCTTGGCGTGCTGACGAACGCTTTCGGGTGGTTCACGGAAATCGATCAGCTTCGCCATCTCCGCACTCACCTCGCCGCTGGCGACCAAAGCGGCCAGCCGCTCGCGGCGTTCTGCTACCGTCAAACCCTTCGCGGTTTTGGCATTCTCAGCTTCCATGGCAGAGATACTCTGCCTTCGAGCCTTGCCCCTGTAAAGCGATTCCCCAGAATCGCCCCGGTGCCTTACGCCGCCGCCCCGAAGGCGTTCAGGAAAGCCACCTCGATGGCCAGTGGCTCTTGCACCCCGGGATTCGCGAGCTGCTCGCGGAGCCGCTCCAGCGCCGCCGCGCGGCGCAACGCCTCGGTCGCGGGCAGCGTCTCGGCCACCTTGCTCGTGGCGGCTTGCAGCTCCGGCAGATCGAGGTGAGCGACGCCCGCTTGCAGGCGGAGGATATCGGCCCACCATTGCTCCAGCGTCTCGAGCAGCCTGGAACGCTCACCGATGTAGCGCGCTTCGCCGAGGGCCTTGAAGTAGTCTTCGCGCTCCTCAAACCATTTGGCATCGGCGATCTGTTTGTAGCGCTGCTCCTCGGCTTTCATCTGCCCGTCGCCCTCCGCCCTGGCCTCCTCTTTCGCGGCGGCGAGCAGTCCCTGGAATTCGCGCACGAGCCCGAACACCTGCGGCAAATCGAGCGCGCCACGACCGGCGGCGGCGCTGAGCGTGGCGGCGAGTTCGCGCTGCCGCGGCGAAAGCTCGCGCTTTTTTACCGGGCGCAATGGCACCTCGATGCAGCGCGAGAGGATGGTTTCCAGGAGCTGATCCGGCAGCGCCGTCACCAGCAGCAGATGGGTGTGCGCGGGCGGCTCCTCGAGCGTCTTGAGAAAAGCGTTCGAGGCCTGCGGCTGGAGCCGATCCGCGTCGAAGATCACGCCAACCTTCCGCCCGCCGAGCAGCGAGCGCATTTGCAGCTCGTGCTCGAGCCCGCGGATTTGCTCGATCACAATGCGCCGCGATTTCGATTCCGGCTCGATGGTATGCACATCCGGATGCCGGAGCGGTTCGGCGCCCGGCTCTCCCGTGAGCAGTCCGCACACACGCGCCGCCAGCTCGCGTTTGCCGCTGCCCGGCTCGCCGGTGATCAGATAAGCGTGCGCCACACGCTCCTGCCTCGCGGCATTGCGCAGCATCGCGAAGGCTTCCTCAGACGTCAGGGGCATGGCGAAGCGCTACTGGATCGAAATCCCCGGCGGCTGGTAGGCGATGGGCTGGCCGTTTTTGCGGATGCGCACCGCCGATTCATCCCGCACCTCCACAAAGAAGCGCGTCCCCTTTTTTTTCAGCGGGCGGACATTCGGATAGACGATGCCCTCGAAGATCGGCGTCGAATCCGGCGTGCCTTCGCGAATGGTCACGTACGTCTTGCGCAGCGGTTCCACGACCAGCTCGTTTGGCATCTGCACGGGCTGCGCCACCGGCGGCGGAGTGGCCGGTTTCGCTTTGGCCGCGCGAGGGACTGGCGTCGCGGCCGGGAGAATGGGGGCGGGGGTCGGCGTCGCTTTCACCACCGCCGGCGCCTTCGGATTGATCCGCTCATTCTGTACGCTCACCCAGTAGACCAGCCCCGCGATGCCGCAGAGCACCACGAAGATCAGCAGCGGGATGATCGACGGCGGTTTGCGCTTTTCCAAGCGGCTCAGAGGCACGCGCGACTTCTCCGGGTCGGGCTGGGGCGCGTTGCTCAGGTACTGGTAATCGTCGACGTTCACCCGGTTGTCGTACCCGTCGAAATCGCGGAGCTGCTCGGTCACGTCCACCCCGAGGAAACGGCTGTAGATGAGCAGGAAACCCTTGGCGTAGGCGTGGCTGCCGAACCGGCTGTAATCGTCGTTTTCCAGCGCCAGGATTTTGTCCGGGCGCATCTTCGTCTCATGCGCGGCCTCGTCGATGCTCAGCCCCTTGGCGAGCCTCGCGGCGCTCAGTTTTTTTCCGGCACTGGTTTCAACCATATTTTCAGAGGCCCTCAGCGCTGGGGGCAGCTCGGACGGTAACGGCCAGCATAGAGGTGGGGAGGGATGAGGGAAAGGGAAAGTGTTCGGGAGGAGTGCTTCTTGTTCTTGGTTCTTCGTTCTTGGGTCGGCGATCCAGCGATCCAGTAAGGCGCTCAACCCAGCACCGGGGGCGAACCAAGAACCAAGAACGAGGAACACTCCCCCTACTCCATCGTGTCGAGATCCACCAGGATCTCGCGCGGCTTCGCACCCTCGCCGGGCCCGACGTACCCGCGCATCTCCAGGATATCGAGAATCCGCGCCGCCCGCGTGTAGCCGAGCCGCAGCCGGCGCTGGAAAAGCGAGGTCGATGCCTTCTTCTCCTGGCGCATCACTTCGATGCACTTGCTCCACCAGCTCCTCGTCCTCGGCGCTCACTTCCTCCTCCGTCATCGTCGAGCTCCGAGAGCTGCTCGTGGATCGAGCCTCGAACGAGGGCTCGCCTTGTTCGCCGGCAAATGTTCGACGACGCGCTGGATTTCCTCGTCGGTGACCAGCACGCCCTGCGCGCGGACCATCCGCGAGGTGCCCGGCGGCCGGTACATCATATCGCCCTGGCCGAGCAGCCGCTCGGCGCCGTTTTCATCGAGAATGACGCGCGAATCGAGCGCCGAGGCCACCTGGAAGGCGATGCGGCACGGCACGTTGGCCTTGATCACGCCGGTGATGACGTCCGCCCGCGGCGTCTGCGTGGCGATGATCATGTGGATGCCGGCGGCGCGCGCCTTTTGCGTGATGCGCGCGATCGCGCTTTCCACGTCGGCCGGCGCGGTCTGCATCAGGTCCGCGAGCTCGTCGATGATGATCACGATGTACGGCATGCGGTCCGGGATGATCAGGTCGTCTTCGCGCGAATTGCGCACCTTCGTCATCTTGGTCGATCCGCTCCTCGGAAGTGAGGCTCTCGGGGTCGACCGCCTCCGCGGCTTCGCCGACCCTCCGGGCTCGCGACAATTGTCTCCTCCGCAGGCGGCGTCGCTGGCGGCTCCACCAGATCGAAGAGGAGGCCTGCCCCTTTTCCGCATCGAGCTCCGCCTGCGTCTTCGGCTTCGGCCGCGCGTTGAAGCTGCCGATGTTGCGCACGCCGGTCTTGGCGAAAATCGCGTAGCGCTTCTCCATCTCGTCCACCGCCCAGCGCAGGGCGAGCAGCACCTTCTTCGGATCGGTGACGACCGGCACGACGAGATGCGGCAGGGTGTTGTAGATCTGCATCTCGACCACCTTCGGGTCGATCATGATGAAGCGCAGATCCTCCGGCGTGAACCGGTAGAGGATCGAGGCGATGATCGAGTTGATGCAGACGCTCTTGCCCGAGCCGGTGGTGCCGGCGACCAGCCCGTGCGGCATCGCGGCGAGGTCGGCGATGATCGTCTTGCCGTAGACATCCTTGCCGAGCGCGAGCGGGATTTTGCACTTCGTGTTGCTGAAGTCGTCGCTTCCAGCAGCTCGCGCAGCGTCACCTTTTGCTTCTTCGAATTCGCGATCTCGATGCCGACGGTGTCCTTGCCGGGGATCGGCGCGAGGATGTTGATCCGCTCGGCGCAAGTGGCGCGGGCGATGTCGCGCTCCAAGGCGACGATGCTGATCCACGCGGACGCCGTTGGCGGGGTACACCTCGTAGCGGGTGATGGTCGGCCCGCGCGTGATGTCGCCCGCGCGAAACCTCGATGCCGAACTCCGCCAGCGTCTCGACCACGATCTTCTGCACCGCAATCAGCTCGTCCGGGTTGGCGGCTTCGCGACCTTCCAGGTTGATCGGCTCCAGGAGGTCGAGCGGGGGCAACTCATAGTCCTCGCACGAGACCGGCGTCATGGGCGCGAGCCGCTCCTTCTTTTTCTCGGCGGCCTGCACGGCCAGCGGGAGCGCCGTCGCATCGAATATCTTCGGCGCGGGCCGAGGCGGCTCGGCATCGGCGGCCGGGGTCTCCCCAGCCGGGAGCGAGAAAAGCTCTTCCGCCGGCGTCGAGGTGCTGGAGCGCTTCCGGGCGGGCGAACGCTCCTGTGCCGGCTCCAGCGGCTCCGTCTTGCGGCCCGTGCGCCGGTCCTTCGGCGGCTCCAGGGTGGGCGGGCGGTTTGCCGCCTCGGCCTTCGCCGCGTCCGCCAGCGCCAGTTTCCACTCGGTAAATTTCTCCGCCGTCTTCCGCGGAAGTGCGATCACCGCGCGCAGAAACTCCACCGGCGAGACGCCGGTCAGCAGCAGCAGGCAGACCCCATAGAGACCGACCAGCACGATGATCGACCCAACTCGCCCGAAGACACTCTCCAGCACTCCGGACCCAACCCATTTTCCGAGGTATCCCCCCTCCCCCGGCAGCGCCAGCCGTGTGGCGCCGATCATTTTCCAGCCCAGCAAATGCGCCAGGCACGCGCCCGCCACGACCAGCCCCAGGCAGCCCACCCACCGGCCCGTGAAGCGAAACTGCGGCACAAACATCCAAGTGCCCCCCCACCCCAGCATCATCGCTGCCAGCAGGTAAGCCGCCGCCCCGAGCAGCGTGTAAAAAACACACGCCAAAATAGCCCCAAACGGCCCGATGAAATTCCCGCCGGAGCGAGTCGCCTTCGACACCTGCGAGAGCGGGAACCACGAGGGAACATCCGCCGGCGCGTACGAGATCAGCGACAGCAGCAGCAGCAGCCCGATCCCGACCAGCACGAACCCCAGGACTTCAAAAACGATGCGGAACTGTGGATTTGCACGGGTTTGCGCCATGGGTGGATACTTCGCGGGGAGTGTACGTAGGAAAGAGGGGGATTCAATGAGGAAGGCGACTTCCCTTCACACCCCCCCTGCATCTTCCAGTTGCGCCCGGCCCCTTCCTTCCGGAGATTCCCCCGCGTCCCCTTTTCCACCCCTTCATGAAGCTCTCCGAACCCATCGTCTTCGAGCCCCTCTTCATGGAGCGTGTCTGGGGTGGACGGCGGCTCGAGTCGCTCTACGGAAAGCGCCTTCCGCCAGGCATCCGGATCGGAGAAGCGTGGGAAATCGTCGATCGGGCGGAGGCGCAGAGCGTGGTCCACGATGGCCCTCTCCGCGGAAACACCCTGCACGAGCTCTGGGTGAACCACCGCGATCACATCTTCGGCGCGGGCCTCGCGGACACGCCGCGTTTTCCGCTGCTCTGCAAGCTGCTCGATGCGCAGGACCGGCTCTCCGTCCAAGTCCATCCGCCGGAGGCGGTAGCGGCCCGCTTCGGCGGCGAGCCGAAAACGGAGATGTGGTACATCGTCGATAGCCTGCTGGAGAGCGACCTCTACGCCGGGCTGAAAAGCGGGGTCACCCGCGAGAGTTTCGAGCAGGCGGTGCAGGAAGGCCAGATTGCGGAGCAAATTCACAAACTTCCCGTAAAAAAGGGGGATACCTTGTTCATGCCGAACGGGCGTATCCACGCGATCGGGGCCGGGAATATCGTCTTCGAGGTGCAGCAGAACAGCGACACCACCTATCGGGTCTTCGACTGGAACCGCCTCGGCGTCAACGGCCTGCCCCGGGAGCTTCACCTCGAGGAATCCCTCGCCTCAATCGATTTTTCAGACGTCGAGCCTTCGCCGGTAATCCCCACGGAGGATGGCGTCCTCGTTGACTGTGAGTTCTTCCGCGTCGAAAAGTGGCGTCTCGATGCGCCGCGGGATTGCGATCCCGGCGAGCGCTTTGCGATCATCGCGGTGGTAGAGGGTTCCGTGGAATGCGGTGGCCGCGAATTTCCGGTGGGGAGTTTTTTCCTGGTCCCGCCGCTGATCGCCCAAGGCGAGTTGAAGCCGGTTGCGGGTGGTGCGGTTGTCTTGCGCACGACCATCCCCGTGGCCTGAGGTGGCCCGCCGGATGGAACCGTCGGCCCGATCGGTTCTGAGCGTGGGGGACCGCGTATTTGACAATCGTCCCGACGTGATAAACATTACATCATGTCAAGCATTTGCCACTTGCCAGCCCCCACTGGCCTCGCTAGAATCGATTCCGTTAGGTGACGGCCCACCCAACTTTACCCGCCCCTCCCCTACTATGATCCGCCGACGCATCCTTCGCTCTTCCGCCTTTTTGGCGACTTCGCTCCTCTCGATGCTGCCCCATGGCGTGGCCAAGGCCGAGGAGGGGAAGCTGAGCAAGAAGCTGCGGGAGTCGGTCCTTTCGCAGCCCGATCTCGGGCAGGCCATCCCCTCCGGGCTCGCCGATCCGCCGAAGACTGCACTGGAGAAGTACAACTGGAAGACCGGCATCGTCACCACCACCTTCTGGGTCGGTGAAAAGCCGACGAAAAATAATCCGGTGCCCAACCACGCCAGCTCATGGGATGGCAAGTGGGCAGCGAATTACGGCGGGCTCGACGACCCCAACACGAAGAACCGGGCGAATTACATGCCCGCCGCCTTTACGCCCGGCGAAAATCCCTTCTACGTCGCGCTTCCGTACAACGACATCAACAAGAACGGCCACAAGCCCGAGGCTTCGCTGGTGATTCCCTGGTTCAAAGAAGCGTATAAAGGCCCCGGCAAGACCGTCCTGAAAGGCCGCTGGATCGCCATCCGTTTCGGCAACCGCGTCTGCTATGCCCAGTGGGAGGATTGCGGCCCCTTTCGCACCGATCACTGGCAATACGTCTTCGGGAACGAGCGGCCGAAACCGAATCTGAACAAGGGAGCCGGCCTCGACGTCTCGCCCGCCGTTCGGGATTACCTCGGCATGAACGATACCGACGTGACCGACTGGAAATTCGTCGATTTCAAGGACATCCCGCAGGGTCCTTGGGCCACGCACGGGAACAACAACACCTTCGTCCTTAACAAGCGCGCCGCCGGCGAGACCCAGGTCGCCTCCAACAAGCCCGCCGCTCCCTTGCTGACCGGCTCCGTCACTCCCACCAGCGCGCCGGAAATTCTCCAGACCATCCGCTGATTGGCCGGCGCGACAGTCGCCGCCCCGCTTCTACGAAGCGGTGGAAGCCGCTGGCGCAGTGTACGGGAGGCCGTGCGCCTGCGCGATTGCGGGATGCGTTAGTTTTCCCGCGTGCAAATTCAGGCCGGACGCCAGTGCCGGATGCCCCTGCAAGGCTCCGGTAAGCCCCAGTTCCGCGAGCGCCTCGATATATGGGAAAGTCACATTCGTGAGCGCCTGCGTGGCGGTGCGGGCGTACGCCGCCGGCATGTTCGCCACGCAGTAGTGCGTCACCTCTTCCTCCACGAAGGTGGGATGCTCGTGCGTGGTGGGGTGGGAAGTCTCCGCGCAGCCGCCCTGGTCGATCGCGATATCCACGAAGACGCTGCCGGCTTTCATCACCCGGAGCATGTCGCGATTGATCAGCTTCGGCGCCTTCGCGCCGGGCACGAGGACCGCGCCGATCAGCAGATCCACGGTGGGCAGCAGTTCCAGCAAATGCGCCGGGCTGGAGTAGAGCGTGTGCGCGGTGTGCATCGTGATATCGAGGAACCGCATACGTTCGACATCGACCTCCAGGATTGTCACATCGGCGCCCAGCCCAGTAGCCATCCGCGCCGCATTCACCCCGGCGCTGCCTCCGCCGATCACCACCACGCGGCCCGGCAACACGCCCGGCACGCCGCCCAGCAGCACGCCCTTTCCGCCGGTGTGCTTCGCGAGAAAATACCCGCCCACGATCACCGACATGCGCCCAGCGATCTCGCTCATCGGCTCCAGCAGCGGCAGCCGGCGGTTCACCTCCACCGTTTCGTAAGCGATCGCCGTCACGCCGCTGGCCAGCAGCGCTTCCGTGAGCGGTTTACTGGCCGCGAGGTGCAGGTAGGTGAAAAGGATCTGCCCCGCGCGCAACAGCGTATATTCCTCCGGCAGCGGCTCCTTCACTTTCACGATCAGGTCCGCGCGCTCGAAGACCTCCGCGTGCGACTCCACGATCTCCGCGCCGCTGCGCACGTACTCCTCATTGGGGTAACCCGCCCCCGCGCCCGCGCCGGCCTCCACGGTCACGGAATGCCCGCGCCGAACCAACTGGTACGCGCCCGAGGGCAGCAGCGCGACGCGGTGTTCCTGGGGCTTGATCTCGCGGGGAAGTCCGATGTGCATGCGCGAACTCTGGCGGCGCGCCCTCCCCGGAGCGACGCTAATTCATCGAGGGATCCTCCGGCGCATCGGCCACCAGCCGGAACTTCGGCCCGAAGCTCCCGAGCAAATCGCGCCAGAGATGCTCCACGCTCGTGAGATCGAGCAAATCCCGCTCGGGCTGTTTCAAGAGCCAGGCGTTCTGCGAAAGCTCGGCTTCGAGCTGCCCCTTGCCCCAGCCGGCATAGCCCACAAAGGGCCGGATCACTCCCCGCTCGTCATCGTGCACTTCCAGCGCTTCATCCAGCGAAACGTGGTGCTTGCACTCCAGCTTCTCTTTGCCATTCCCCCACTGGAACGAAGCGAAAATCAACTGATCGCGCCCCACCGGACCGCCAAAGTAAACTGGCAAATCGGCCAGCGGCCCCAAATCATCGCGCTCCGGCAAGAGGTCGGAAACCACCCGCTCCGCGGGGCGATTCAAGATGAGCCCGAACGATCCCTCCTGCGGATCGCTCTGCGAGATGAACAACACCGACCGGCGAAAATTCGGATCGAGCAAGCCGGGATGAGCGATCAGCAAAGAGCCAGCTGGGCTGAATGAGTGGAGACCCGAATCGCGCACGTGCACAGCTTACGGCGGCCGCGCGAGCGCGACAAGTGGAGAGCGGGCAAAAGTGCTGTTTGGTGAACGCGTGAAATACCTTCGCGGAAACCTGCGGTCGTCGACCGCGGGGGCGCAAGACACTTGGCGGCGCGAGGAAGGGCGCTTAGATTGCCCTGGTATGACACCATTTATCATCCGCTGGCTTTGCACCACCGTGGCCGTGGCCGTGGCGGTGAAGCTGACGGGCATGCGCGCGGAGAGCTGGACTTCGCTTCTGGGCACGGCGTTTTTCCTGGGGATCATCAACGCGCTCGTGCGGCCCGTTCTGCTGCTGCTGAGCCTGCCCTTCATCGTCGTGACGCTCGGTTTTTTCATCCTGATCGTGAATGCCGTGATGCTCCTGATCGCGGGCGGGCTGGTGCCCGGCTTTCACGTGGGCGGCTTTTGGAATGCTTTTTTCGGGGCGATCATCGTGAGCGCGGTGAGCTGGCTCTTGAGCCTCTTTTTCCGGAGCAGCGATGGGCACTATCACCTGATCACGCATCATCCCGAGGTGAAGCGAGTGCAGGGCCGCGTGATCGAATGAGCGCCGCGGCGCCGGCGCGGGTGCGGGTGAAAATTTGCGGGATCACCTGCGCGGAAGACGCCCGCGCGGCCATCGAGCTGGGCGCGGATGCGCTCGGTTTCAATACGTGGCCGGGCAGCAAGCGCTATCTTGATCTCCAGTTGGCGGAGGATTGGCTGCGCGAGCTGCCGCCCTTTGTCGCGCGGGTGGCGCTGACGGTGAACGCGCCCCTCGAGGAGGCCAAGCGCATCGCCCGGCTGGGGTTCATGGATGCGGTGCAATTGCACGGCGACGAGGATGCGGCCTACGCGGGGGCGCTTGGCGCGGGCGGCCACGCAGTGATCAAGGCGCTGCGGGTGCGCGCTCCGGAGGATCTGGAAATCGCGCGGGATTTCCCGGCCGCTTGCTTCTTGATCGATGCACACGTGGCGGGCCATTTCGGGGGCACCGGCGTGCCGGTCAATTTGGAGCTGGCGCAGGAATTTCGCCGGCAGTTTCCCGGTAAGCCGCTGATCCTCGCGGGCGGCTTGAAGCCGGAAACGGTGGCGCGAGCCGTGGAGCTGGTGCGGCCTTTCGCCGTGGATGTGAGCAGCGGAGTAGAGGCCGCGCCGGGGCGAAAGGACCGCGGGCTGATGCAGGCTTTCCTTGAGGCGGCGCGCGGCTGAGCAAACAAAACTGTCATTTTCCTCGTGCGCGACAACTGACAACGGATGTGATTCGATGAAGCCCATGCGCCTCCTGGTTGTCGAAGACGAAAAGAAAATCTCCTCCCTGATCTGCCGCCGGCTCGGTGAAGAGGGCTTTGAAGTCGACCTGCTGGAGGATGGAAACGACGTGCGCCCGCGCGCCGCCGTGCAGCCGTACGATGCGGTGGTGCTCGATATCATGCTGCCGGGCGCGGATGGGCTCACGGTGCTGCGGCAGTTGCGCGAGGGCGGCATCAAATCGCCGGTGCTGCTCCTCTCCGCGCGCGGCGAAGTTTCCGCGCGCGTGGCGGGGCTGAACCAGGGCGCGGACGACTATCTGCCGAAGCCCTTCGCGATGGACGAACTGGTGGCGCGGCTGCGCGCGCTGCTGCGGCGCGCCTCCGGCGAGCAGCTTTCCTTTTACAAGGTGGGCGATCTCGCGATGAACCTGCTCAGCCGCGAGGTCTTCCGCGGCCAGCGCAAGGTGGAGCTGACCAAGCGGGAGTTTGGGCTGCTGCAGTTTCTCATGCGCTCGGCGGGCCAGGTGCTCACGCGCACGCAAATCCAGGAGCACGTGTGGAATTACCATTTCGATCCGCAGACGAACCTGGTGGACGTGTACATCCAGCGCGTGCGGCGCAAGGTGGACGAAGGCGAGCCGGTTCGGCTGATCCACACGGTGCGCGGGGCCGGCTATTGCGTCAAAGCGGACGCATGAATCGGCTGCCGCTGCGATGGCAGTTGGCCTGTCTCACGGCGGCTTTGGTCGGCATCGTCCTCGCCGGCGCGGGCGGCGCGGCCTCGTGGCATCTTTACCGCGAGGGCATGGAGGATCTGAACGACGACATCCGCTTTGTCGCGAACAGCCTTTTTGCGGCGGTCGAGGAGGCGCAGGGCGAGGTCGACTGGAGCAACCCGCGGCAGGCCCGCCAAATCCTCCCGCTGGCGAATCATCTCTATTTGATCGAAGTGGCGCGGCCGGGCGGGGAAATGCTGTACCGCACGCGCGAGCTCATCGATTCGCCGCTGCCGAGTCCCCCGGCTGGCCAGGAGTTCATCGATGTGCGGCTCAATCGCCGGCTGATGCGGGTGGGCGAGTTTACCAATGGCCAATTGGTCTTGCGCGTGGCCATGGGCATGCGCGCGGTGGCCCAGGCCCGCGCGGATTCCCTCCGCGGCTACCTCATTGCGGGCCCAATCATCCTGTTGCTGGTCGCGGCGGGAAGTTGGTGGATCGCGAAGCGGGCGCTCTCGCCCGTCGAGAGCATTGCCGCCGGGGCGGAACAGATTACGGCGCGCCATCTCGAAAAGCGGCTTCCGGTCCCCGCCGCGAATGACGAGCTGCGCCGGCTCACCAACGTGCTGAACCACATGATCGATCGCCTGGAGGCCAGCTTTCGCCAAGCCACGCGCTTCACCGCGGATGCCTCGCACGAGCTGAAAACGCCGCTCACGATCATCCGCGGCGAGCTGGAAAGCGCGCTGCGAACCGGCGGTTTCGCGCCGAGCCAGGAAAAGCTGCTGGTCAATCTGCTGGAGGAAACCGAACGGCTTTCGCGCATCCTCGAAGGGCTGCTCCTCCTCTCCCGCGCCGACGCCGGCCACCTCCGCGTGCAGCCCGCGCGCGTCGACCTGACCGAGCAACTGCGCGAGCTCCTGGAGGACGCCGAGATTCTCGCCTCGCCGGCGGGAATCACGATCAAAAGCTACTTGCCGGAGCGGGCCGAACTCCTGGCCGACACGAATTTTCTCCGACAGCTCCTACTGAACCTGCTGGATAACGCGATCAAGTACAACGAACCAAAAGGGCTCGTGGAAGTGCGCCTGGAGCGGGATGGCGGAAGCTGGCTGGTCAAGGTGGGCAACACCGGCCCGGGCATTGGGCCGGCGGATGCCGAGCACCTTTTCGATCGCTTCTACCGCGGCGACGAAGCGCGCAACGCGACCCGGCCGGGACACGGCTTGGGCCTCAGCATTTGCCGCGAAATCGCCCGCGCGCACGGAGGCGAAATCAAGCTCCACGTTTCGCGCCCCGGCTGGACGGAATTCTGCGTGGACCTGCCGGTCGAAGTCCGTCCCGGAGCCCTTCCCTAAAGGAGCCTGCCGCCCTTACAACTGCGGCGGGCTCGGCGGGGCCGGAAGGCCGGGCGCCGGCTTGGGTGCAGCCGCCGGGGTGCCCGCACCGGCCGTCGAGCTCACCGTGAAATCCCACCGCGTCTCCGCCCGCTGGCCATTCACCACGGCGCTGACGATCACACTGTATCCGCCGGGCTTGAGTTTCTGCGTCACCTGCGCGGTGAGCATTTTCGTCGCCGGATCGAATTTCGCCGGAACAGGCCCGACTCCGCTCAGGCGAACCTGGACGCTGCCCGGCTCCACCGCGCCCATGGAGCTGAGGTTCGCCTTGATCAGCGGGGTGGCCGTCTGGATCGTTTCATTGTTCAGCGGCTGCGTGATCATGCCGGCCGCGGCGAGCTGGGCCACGCTCGAAGCCGGTGCGGAATCGTCCGGACCGGCACCGCCGCCGATCATCTGCAGTGCGCTCTGGAAAGTCTTCGGCTTATTCGCCTCGATCGCGTAGCGGCCCAGCAGATCGAACGAGGGCGAGGTCATCGAGAGCCGCTGTCCATAGACCGTGAACGCCGCCTCATAGCCGGCCTGTTTCACCAACTCGCGCGCCTTGGTCGTGTATACGCCGAAGGGATAGGCGAAGGCGTTCACCTTGATCCCGAGATGCTGTTCCAGGACTTTTTTCGAGTCGATGATCTCCTTTTTCAACCATCCATCCAAGCCCAGCGTGGCGACGTCCTGCTTCACTTTCGCGGAGTTTGTCTTGTCCTGGCCGCCGCCGGGAATTTTCAGGCTGGAGTGCGAGTAGGTGTGGGACTGGATATCCACCCCCGCGTCGCGCATCTCCTCGAGCTGCGCCCACGAAAGCGATTTGCCCCCGGTGCCCACGTAATTCACGTAAATGAACATCGTGAAGGGGTAGCCATACTTTTTCAGGATCGGCCAGGCGACGGTGTAGCCGGAAAGCCAGCCATCATCGATCGTGATGATGCAGCTCTTCTTCGGGATGTTCTTTTCACCCTTCCTCCACGCGATGAAATCCTGCATCCCGATCACGGTGAAGCCGTTCGTCTTGAGCGCCTCCATCTCCTCCTCGAACTGTTTGACCGTGATGGTGAGCGCCTTGGATTTCGTGGTGTCCTCGATATTGTGGTAGCAGAGCACCATCGCCCCAGCGGTCTTGTCGACGGCGGCCTTCGGCGCGGGCGGAGGGGTGGCCGCGGCGACCGGGGCCGTGGCTGGAGCGGCCGGCGCAACCGCAGGCGCTGCGGGCTCGGGAGCGGGGGCCGAAATGTCCGGCGGCGAAGGCGGCGCCGGTTCGTTCGAGGCCACCAACGCCGGAGCGGGCGTGGGTGTGGCCGCGGCGCCCTTGCGCCCGATGAGTGATTTGACCTTGTTGCACCCGGTCAAACCGAGTGTGGCCAGCAGAATGAAGACGAGCAGTTTCCGAGTCATAAGGACGAGTCCGGCGAGACCATACAGAATCGGCGACCGGTGGAAAGCACGGGTGCAGAAAAGTACGGGGTCCAGTTTTTTACCGCGGGTTGCTGGGTAACGGGTGCCGTGTGCGGTGTCCCAGTATCACCCGCCTCTCCGCACTGTCCGCCGCGTGGTAAACGCCTCCTCCGCCAAATCGACAGCCCGCGCCACGCCATTCACTTGGCGGATCTCTTCCTGCCGGCGCCGCGCTTCGTTGCGATAGCTGGGTTCCCGCAGCACTTTCTCCACCGCGGCGCGCAGGCGGGGCACCGTGAGCTGGCGCGGTTGCACCACTTCGGCCACCCGGAGCCAGGCCAGCCGGCTCGCTACGCCGGGTTGATCGTTCGTGATCGGAATCGCCACCATCGGCAGGCCGTGGCTGAGCGATTCCAGCGCGGTGTTGAGCCCCGCGTGGGTGATGCTGAGTGCCGCGCGCCGGAGCAGCGCGAGTTGCGGCGCAAAGGCGACCACGATAGGCGAGCCCGCGAACTTCTTCGCCAGCGCATCCGCATCCTGCTCGCGGCTGCCGAGCGAGATCACGAGCTGCACCTCCAGCCCCGCGCACGCCGCCGCGATCGTCTGGAAGATGAACTCCAGCCGGTTTTGCAGCGTGCCCATCGAGGCGTAGATGAGCGGGCGCCCATCGAGCTTTTCCCAGGGAAACGCAATTTCCTCGCCGCTCCCTTCATCGTGCCACGGCCCGGTGTAGTGGAAGCAGTCCGGCAGCGCGCTGCGCGGAAAATCGAAAAACGCCGGCTGTTGCGCGATCTGCGCCAGGCCGGAGCTCGCGCTGAGCCCGCCGCGGAGGCGCGGGAGCAGGTGCAGCGCGCGGTACCGATCGATCTCTTTCACTATCGGGAGGGCGAGCCACCGCAGCACCGTGCCCCCGAGCGCATTGCGCACACGTCCCAAGCGTCCGGGCAGGTACGGCCACGGCAGCACGCCCGGCGGCGCCATCGGGTCCGGATTCATGGCCAGCGCATTGCATACCGTCACGTGCGGCAGCCCGAGCCGGTCGCCGATCGTCCCACCGGCCTGCGCCACTTGGTCAACCAGGAGCGCGTCGATCTGCTCTCGGCGAATCACTTCCGGCGCGTCCCGCAAAATCGTTGCCGCCCCGCGCCGCAGCAGCTCCGCGGTGAATTGGATCGCTCGGAGTCCGCTGAGCCGCCCGAGCTCCTCCGAGCTGGCCCGGATCGCCCCTTCTGGAAACTCCTCGGCCCCGATCGCCGCAAACCCGAGCCCGGCCGCTTCCGCTTTGCGCCGCGCATCCGGCCGCGCCACCACGGTCACGCGATGCCCGCGGCGTTTCAGCTCCCGCCCGAGCGTCGTCATCGGGTTCAAATGCCCGCTCAGTTCGGGACAAATGAGGCCAACGTGCGACATGGCGGGGATCAAAACAGATTCCCGCGCAAATTCCGAGCCATATGGTTCAAGCGAATCCCAAGCCGGCCTTCGGAGACCGAAGAGGCCGCTGCGACCGATGTAAGATCGGCGAGGAAACCCTGCCGCGCCCTTTACCAGATCCTTGCCTATGAAAAAATCCGCCAAGCGCGTCCGCTATGCCGTCGTTGGCTTGGGCCATATCGCCCAGGTCGCGGTTCTCCCCGCCTTCGCGCATGCGCCCAATTCGGAGCTGGTCGCGCTCATCACCGGCGACCCAAAGAAACAAAAAAAGCTCTCCGAGAAATACGGCGCGCCCGCTTTTCGCTACGATGATTTCGAGCAGGCGGTCGAGGAGCAGCAGATCGACGCCGTCTATATCGCGCTGCCGAATAACCAGCATCGCCCTTTCACGGAAAGGGCCGCGCGCGCGGGTGTGCATGTGCTTTGCGAGAAGCCGATGGCCACCTCCGAGAAAGATTGCCGCGCCATGATTGCCGCCTGCGCAAAGGCCGATGTGCGCCTCATGATCGCCTACCGGCTGCACTTCACCCCGGCCCACTTGCAGGCCATCGCGCTCGCCCGCGCCGGCAAGCTTGGCGAACTGCGTTTCTTCTCCTCCATCTTCGGCATGCAGGTCAAAGCGGACAACATCCGCACCGACCCGGACGACGGCGGCGGCCCGCTCCGGGATCTCGGCGTTTATTGCATCAATGCCGCGCGCTATCTCTTTGGCGACGAGCCCGTCGAGGTCCGCGCCACCACCGCCTCGAAGCCCGGCGACCGCCGCTTCGCCAAGGTCGAGGAAATGGCCAGCGCCCTGCTCCAATTCCCCGGCGAGCGCGTCGCGCAATTCACCTGCAGCTTCGGCTCGGGCAACGTCGCCTCGCTCGAACTCGTCGGCACAAAAGGAATGCTCCGCATCGAGCCCGCCTACGAATACGTCGGCGAGCTAAAATGGTCGCTCACCATCAACGATAAGCAGCAGAAAAAGACCTTCCCCGCCGGCGACCAATTCGCGCCTGAGCTCATCCACTTCTCCGATTGCGTCCTCAAGGGCAAACGCCCCGAGCCCGATGGGTATGAAGGCCTCGCCGACATCCGCGTCATCGACGCCATCTTCAAATCCGCCGCCTCCGGCCGCGCCGTAAAGATCGCCCCGGTGAAACCTCAGAAGCCGCCCAAGCCGACCCAGGCGATCAAGCGCCCGCCGGTCCGAAAACCTTCGCTAGTCAAAGCCGAGGCGCCGCACTCCGGCTAAGCACGGGCCGATCGAAGGCGTTCCGCCATACCCCGTATATTGGAAGCTACACTTCCAATATCAAGCCCATCCTCCTGGGCGAAGATGCTTCGAGCTTTGTGAAGTAGCGAATGTTTCCCTACGTCCGCGCCTGCCGGGATGCCGCCTCGCGAGCCTCTTGGCCTTCCGTCCCACGCGCCTCAACGATCAGCGAGGCCAGCACATCCAGATCCACCGGCTTTGCAAAGTGATGATCGAACCCGGCCTCCCGCGCGCGGGCGCGGTCGTTTTCCTGGGCGTAGCCGGAGAGCGCGATGATGAGGTTTTCCGTGAAACCCTCGGCGCGAAAACGCCGCGCCAGCTCGTAGCCGTCGATCTCCGGCAGGCCGATATCGAGGATGAAGACCTCAGGTTGGAAATCCTGCGCCGCCTGGAGGCCGGTGCGGCCATCGTAGGCCACGCGCACGTCGTGGCCGCGCCGGCCGAGCAGGCGCGAGAGCAGGCGTGTGGTGTCCCGGTTGTCGTCCACCAGCAGGATGCGGCGGCCGGGTCCTGTGGCGGATGCAGCGGCCGGGCGCAGCTCCGCCGGCGCCGGCGCGGCGATCGTGGGGAGGCGCACCGTGAAAATGGCGCCGCGCTCCAGCCCCTCGCTCTGCGCGGTGAGCGTGCCGCCGTGCAGCTCCACCAACTGGCGGGAAAGGCTGAGCCCGATCCCGAGCCCGCCGGACGTGCGGTGCAGCGAAGAGTCAGCTTGGGTGAACAAATCGAACACGTGCTCCAGCACGTCCGGCGTAAGCCCGATCCCGTTGTCGCTCACGGCGATCTCCACGCAGTCCCCATCGATCCGCTCGGCCACCGCGAGGCGGCCGCCATCCGGGGTGTACTTCGCGGAGTTCGTCAGCAGGTTGGTGAGCACCTGTTCGATCCGCGTGGAATCGGCGTCGATCCAGGGCGGCGCACCGGTGGCCAGCGACACGATCAACTGATGCCTCCGCTCCTCGATAAAAGGCCGCGCGGCATCGACGGCATGGGTTATCATTTCGGCGACATTCACGGGGCCACGGTGGAGCTCCACCTTGCCCGTGGTGATGCGCGCAACGTCCAGCAAATCGTCGACCAGCCGTTTCAGGTTGCCGCCCTGGCGGTGGATCACGTCCTGCACCAGCTTGGCAGTCGCGGCGTCGCCTTCGGCTTCTTTCCACATCTGCACGCCGGCGGTGATCGCCGCCACGGGGTTGCGCAGCTCGTGCCCCAGGATGGCCAGGAAATCATCCTTCCGACGATCCGCCAGGCGCAGCGCAGCCTCCGCTCCATCGCGCTCGGCGCCGCGCGCGCGGATCGCCGCCGTCATCTCATTGAAGGAGGCCGAAAGCGCGCCCAGCTCGTCCGCCGAAGTCACCGGCACCTGGCCGCGGTAATCGCCGCCAGCCACCCGCGCCGCGGCATCCGAGAGCCGCCGCAGCGGCCGCGCCAGGCGGCGCGCCAAGGCGAAGGTGGCCACCGTCCCCGCGGCCGCGACGAGCGTCCCATAGAGAATGCACATCTGCAGCGCGCGCGCGATCGGCGCGTAAGCTTCCGCCTCGTCCATCTTCGCCACCACCGACCAGAGCTCGTACCCGGTGGCGCTGCTCGCCGCCAGCACGGACCTTCCGCGGTAGTCACGCATCTGCCGGAACCCATCGCTTTTCGCGAGCAAGTCCTCCAGCGCCAGATCTTGGCCGAGCGGAACCGAGCTCAACTCGGCTTGCTCCCGGGGCGGCAGCAGGTAGCGAATCGCGTCGGTATCTCGCAGCATCAGCATCACTTCGCCGCTCTCGCCAAGGCCGCCGACTTTGCGCAGCGGCTCCGCCAGGGCCGCCGCATTCACCAGCAGCATGAGCACGCCCACGGAAGTGTCCCGGTCGCGCACCGGCGCCGAGCTCAAGGCTTCAACCCGGCCACCCACCTGCCGCGGCCGCCCGAGGCAGGAGTCGGTCAGGCCCCGCTGAAACGCGCCGCTGGCCGAGACATTGGTCCCCACCACCGCGGGATTGTTCGCGAGCAGCACTTTGCCGTGGCGATCGACGAGGCCGGCGGAAAAACACGTCTTGCCATCGACGAGCCCGTCGATCCGCTTTTGTGAATTCAGCCAGTCCAGCTCCGCCACCGTCCCCGTCTGGGAGGCGACCAATAACCGTCGAAACTCTCCGCGCTGCGTGCTCAGCTCCACCTGCTGGCGCAGCAGCTTGATGCCCGAGGCCACCATCTCACTCCGGCTCGCCGCCACCGCGCCCAGGTGCGCGTGAATTTGCTGCTGCAACACCTCTTGCCAATAGCCATGCCCGATGATCAGCAGCGTCGCCTCCAGCGCGAGCAGCGTCGCGGCAAACGCCAGCGTCAGCTTCAACACCAGCCCGCCCCGGGCCGCCATGGTCGGCGCAGGCCCCGTTCCGGCCACGAGCTGAAGCTCGAGCGGTTGCGTCGTTTCTTGTGCCGGATGGCTCATGGGGGGATGGGGGAAGATGAAACGACGGCACCTTCACGGCAACTTATTGTGATGCGAATTAGGCGCCACGAAGATCACCTGACTACCCTTCCCGCCACCCCGAAGCCCCGCGCTGGCCTTCCATCCCGATTCATGCGACCCTTCCGCCACGTGCCGCGCCTTCGCTTCGCCCTTGCCACCTGCCTGCTGCTCGCCACGGGTGCGGCGGCGGAGCCGCCCTCCGCGCGGGTGCTCGCCCGCTACCGCGAGATGCTGCGGGCGAATCCCACGGAAGGCACCGCCCTCGACCGCCTCTGGAAGGCCACCGTGGACTCAGGCAATACCGCCGAACTCCTCGCCGAATACCGGGCCGCCCAGGATTTTCCAGCGAAGATGGTGCTCGGACATCTGCTGCGCCGAGCAGGTGATCCCACCGCCGCGGCGGCCTTCACCGAAGCCACCGCGCTCGAGGCAAAGAGTCCCCTGCCCCACCTCGCGTTGGGCCGTCTCCAGCTTGATGAAGGCCAGGCGAAAGAGGCCGCCGCTCATTACGAAAAAGCCGCCGCGCTTTTGCCGGAAGGCGACGCCCGCCTCGCGGATACGCTGCTCGCGCTTGGCTCCGCCTGGCTCGCCGCCGGCGAGCAGGACCGCGCCGCGGAAGCTTGGGAAAAGATCGCCGCGCGCGAGCCGGCAAATCTCGCCCTGCGCCAGCGGCTCGCGGACCAGTACGCGCGGCACCATCTGCCCGAGCGCGCCGTCGCGCATTTGGATTACCTCGCCTCGCACGGCCCGGCGCCGGACCGCGCCCAGGCGGCGCAACGGCTCGCGACCGTGCACCAGGCCGCAGGCCGCGTGGATGAAGCGATTCGCGCGCTCGAATCGGCGCTGGCCATCACCGCGCGCGGGAACTGGCTGCGCGCCACGCTGGAGAGCCAGCTCATCCGCCTCCACCAGCGCTTTGGCCGCACCGCGGAGCTGGAGGCGCGGTGGAAAAAAACGCTCGCCGATAATCCGCGCGACGCCGGCGCCTACCTTCAGCTCGCCGAGTTCTACCACGGCCTCGGCGAGCTCGAGCAGGAGCGCGGGGTCGTCGAGGGTCTGGTCCGGCTGCTGCCCAAAACCGCCGAGTATCGCTGGCGCCTGGCGCGGCTGCTGGCCACCACCGACGATCTCCGGGCCGCCGCGAACGAGTACGACACCTTGCTCCGCGACCAGCCCTCGAACACCGACCTCGTCTTCGAGCGCGCGGAGCTGGAAATCCGCCAGGAGCACCCCGCGGCCGCCGAGCGCCGCATCGCCGCGCTGCTCCAGGAAAGGAAAGCCGCGCGCAAGGACGACGAATCGCTCCGCGCCAAGGCGCTCGATTTCTTTCGCGAGCACCGCCTTTGGACGCAAGTGGAAGCCACCTTGCGCGAGGAGGCCGCCACTTCCGGCGCGCGCGAAAGCGTGGTCGCCTGGAGCCAGTATCTCTTTTCGCAGCATCGCGACGACGAAGCGGAGGCTGCGTTGCGCGGGCTCGTCCGTCCCGGCGACTCGAAGCTCGCGCAAGCTGCCTCGCTCCTCAAAACCAGCGCCGCGCTGAAACAGCAAAACCTGCTCCGGCCAGCGTTGGACGCCGCGCGTGAAGCGGCAGCCCTCGCCGCGGATACGCCGGCCAAACGCCGCGAAGCGCTGCTCGCCGCCGGGGAGCTCTCACTGACCCTTGGCGACTCGGACACCGCTCGTGGCGACATTGAGGAGGCCGCGCGCCTGAGCGTCACGCAGGCCGAAACCGCCGAGGCCGATCAGCGCCTGTTCGAAATTCTTCGCCAGCTCGGCGACAAGGAGGCCGTGCGCGGACGCAGCGGCCCGGGCACTCCCGCCGCCGAGCTAGCCGAGCAAAATCCCGCGATGTCGCGCTACGAGTCGAACCTCTTGATGGTGGCCGATCAGGCCAATAAGGAGGACGGCTGGCTGCGGCTGGCCCGCTGGCAATCGTGGTGCCGCAATAGCAAAGCGGCCATGGAAAGCGTCGAGCGTGCGCTGCTGGCAAACCCGAATTCCATTCCGGTGCACGAATTCGCGGTCAAGCTCGCCGCGAGCGAGCCGCCCGTGCTCGCGGCGAGGCGGCATCTCGAAAAACTGGTCGAGCTCGATCCCGCCAATGCCGGCGCCTACCGGCGCCGTCTCGCGCAACTGGAGTTGCAGGCCGGCCAAACCGGCCAGGCGCTTCTGCGTCTCGAAGCACTGGCGAAGGAGCATCCCGGCAATCCCGAGCTGCTCGCGGAACTGGCCACCGCGCAGCAGGCCGCGGAGGAATGGTCCGCCGCCCTCGCCACCTGGCGCCGCGTTCACGCGCTCAGCCCGCCCGCGCGCAAACGCGAGAGCCTCGCCCCGCTCCTGCGCATCTGCGAGCGTTCCGGCCAGCACCGCCCGGCGGCCGAGCTCTTGCTCGACGAAACGGCGGCCCGCACCGACGCCAAGGAAAAGCGCGAGCTTTTCGGCGATCTCCTCGCCCACTGCCTCAAGCATTCGCTGCTCCCCTGGCTGCACGCGCGCTGGGAAGAGCGCCGCCGCCGCCAGCCCGACGACTTTTTCACCGAGGTCTCCTTTTCCGAAATTCAGAAAGCCGAGGGGGACCGCGCCGGCGCTTTCGACACGCTTTCCCGCGCGCTCTTCACCGATCCCGATCCCGCCTCCGCGCTGCCCGAGTTGGTGCGCCAGGCCGAGGATTTGCGCCGCTTCGATGCCGCCATCGATTTTCAAAAACGCTTCACCCGCCTCGGACCGCAAAACCGTCCGGAGCATCTCCAAAAGCTCGCCGACCTGCAGGAGAAGGAGTTCGACCTGCCCGGCGCCGAGGCGAGCTGGGAGCAGGTGATCCATCGTTTCCCGCGCGATCCCGATGCGCTTCAGCGCGCCGCGGAATTTCATCGGCGCCTTGGAAACACGGGGCGCGCCGCGGAAATCCTGCGCCGCGTCCGCGGCCTCGATGGCCTCAACGTGGCCACCGCGTACAAGCTCGCGCAGCTCGACTTGGAAAACGGCCACGTGGCCGAAGCCGAGCAGGCGCTGGAGGAGATTCTCCGCGCGCCCTCGCCCTCCGCGGAGGGCGAGGCCTTCGCCTTCCCGGCGATGAAGCCCGGCAACGCAGGCCGCCTGCAATCCGAGTACCTCGCCGCCGTGCGGCAGCGCAAGGGCAAGCCGAGCCCCGAGACGATGCAGGCCCTGCGCGGCTTTTGGATCGAGTCCCCGACCGACGGCCGCACCGAGCGCGACCGCCGTCTCAATGCGATCCGCGACCTCGCTTCGCTGATCCGCGGACGCGAAAACCCGGCCTTGCTCGCGCAATGGCTCGCGCGCTGGAACGCGGAAGCCGAGGAGCGCCCGAACGAGTCGCTCTGGGCCTTCTATTACGCGGGCGCCACCGATCCCGCCCTCGATCTGCTGGAAAAGCTCATGGCCCGCGAGCCGGCCAACGAAACCTTGCAGCAAGGCTACATCTGGCTCGCCCTCCAGCTCGGCGGCTACGCCCGCCTGGGCCAGTGGACGCAGGACCGCGGGCGCACTGTGAAGCAGCGCGATTTTTTCCGCATCGGCCTCGCGCAATACCTCCGCTCGCAAGGGCCGCAAGTGCCCAAGGCGCTGCTCGACGGACTCTATCCCGCCGACGCCCGCGGGCGGCTCTGGGAAGGCGCCGAGCTTTGCGCCGCGAACGGCAGCTTCCGCGAGGCCATCGCGCTCGGCTCCCGCGCGCTCGCCACCGATGGCCCGCTCCGCTCCGAGCACCGGCTGCAGCTCGCGCATTGGCGCATCTGCCTCGGCGATGTGCCGGCCGCGCAACGCCAGCTTGCCACCCTCGCCCGCACGCCGGCGGAAGGCTTCGAGTCGCCCGTCTTCACCGCCATGCGCGAGGCCTACCTGCTGCTGCCCGAAGCGGAGCGCCGCACCTTCGCCGACAACCTAGAGCATGAGCTCGCGCACGGCGCGCCGCCGGTGCACGCCGCGCTCGCCCGGCTGCTGCTCTTCGGCCTGATCGACGACAAAGTGGCGTCGCAAGCGCAGTTGCGGCAGCTCCTCGGCATGAGGGTGATCATCGGGCGCGCGACGGAGGAAATCGGCGATTCAAACGGCCCGCGCCTGAGCCCCGGCGGCCGCTCGTGGAGCTTCCTGCTCAGCACCGGCCTGCACCTGCAGGTGTGGAAGCTGGAGCATCTTGCCGCCTCGCTTTGGGAATACGCGCTGGCCGATCGCGCCATGCTCCGGCTCGAGGGCGAGCAGGCGCAGGAGCTCGCCCGCGAAGCGCGCGCCCGGCTCTTCGCCCTGCGACTCACCCGCACCGAGCCCGTCCACTATGAGCAGGTGATTCTCGAATACACCCGCGGCGTGCAGCAGCTCGAGGGCGCCGTCGCGCTGGGCGAAGCGCTGGAGAGCATGGGCGCGCTCCCGCCGGCCCTCGCCGTCTTCCGCCGGCTGTGGGAAAAAGAACCCGGCAATCCGCAGTTCCTCCGCAATGTCCTGAACGTCTGCCGCCTGCTCGAGGACTACGAAACCACCGAGGCGGTGCTCACCCGCTGCGTGGCGGAGCGCCTCTACGCGCTCAACGACAACGTCCAGCGCGACCTCATCACGCAGCTCGTCGATTCGTTGGAACGCCGGCAGGCGTTTCCCGCCGCGCAGGCCATCCTCGAGCAAGCGATCGAGACCGCGCCGTACGATTCGCGCCTGCTCCAGCGCCAGGCGCAGCTCTTCGAGAAAGCGGGCCGGCCAGTCGACGCCGAGACCGCCTGGCGCCGGCTGATTTCCATCGAGCCCGGCCACATCGCCGGGCGCATCGGCCTCGCCACTTTGTTGGAGGGGCAAAACAAGTACGCGGCGGCCGTGAGCGTGCTGCAGAAAAATACGCCCTCCGGCGCCGAGGCGCAATTCGCCCGGCTTTGCGTTTTGAATGGCCAACTCGACGAAGCCGCCGCGGCGGTGGAAAGGCTCGTCGGCCCGCTCTACTTCACCGCCGTGCAAACCGTGGCGCCGGCCATGATCGCGCAAGCGCAGCCCAAGGCCGCGCGCTCGCTCTTGCAAACGGCGCTAGGCCGCAACCCCGATCCCGCGACCGCCATGACGCTGCAGGGCCAGGTGCTGGAAAGCCTCGGCCCGAAGCCCGACCCGCTCTCCGTCCGGCGCGAGATGAAAAAGCTGCGCCGGCTCGCCGACGACGATTCCGCGCGGCTCGGCCTCTACTTTTCCTTCGCGCAATTGCACGCGCGCGAATTTGGGATTGAACCCGCCGTCGCCGCCGAGCTCGAAGCCGCCTGGGCCGATGGCGTCGGCCTGCTTCAGGCCGGCATGGTGCTGCTGAGCTGGCATCTCGATCGCGGCTTGCCCGCCGGCGAAAGGGTGCTCGATCAGCTCCTCTCGCGCCCGGAGATCAACGAGCAAACCCTCCAGATCCTCGTCTCTCCCCTGCTCACCGCCAAGCGCCCGGACCTCGCCGCCAAAGTGCAGCAGCGCCTGGTCGCCATCAACCCGCTCGAAGATGCCCGCGTGGTGAGCCTCATCGATTTCCTCGAGCAGGCCGGCCGCCGCGACGACTCCACGGCCGCGCTGGAAAAATGGGGCGCGCGCGCTTCGCTCTCCGACGACTTTGCCGCCAAGGTCGCCACCCTCTGGGTGAAGCTCGGCCGTCCCGAGCGCGCCGAGCCGCTCTTCGCGCAAGTTACCCGCGCCCCCTTCGCCCGCTCCGCCGAGGCCTGCCTCGCGCACGCCCGGCTCTGCCTCGCCCGCGGCGATCTCCCTGCCGCCCGGCGGCTCCTCCGGCACGCCTTCCGCTTCCCCGCCAACCGCTCCTTCGACGATCTCGCTGCATGGGCGGAAGCCGCCCAGAAGCTGGAGCAAGCCGCCGAAGTAGCCGCCGAATTCTCCCTCACCCCCGCCCAAACGCTCGGCTTCCACACCGCCATCTTCGCCGCTTGGGAACGCAAGCAAGACCCCACCAAAGCCGCCGCCCACCTCGCCTCCCTTCCCGCCCTGCTGCAGACCGGCCAGCCCGGCCGCCTCCGCTCCCTCGCCGCCGCCCGCTCCGACTTCGCCCCCGCCGCCGAAGCCCTCCGCCTCCTCTCCACTCAAGCTACCCCACCCCTCTCCGACGAAGCCGGCCGGGAGCTCACCCTCCTCCTCGCCGCCTGGGCCGACGCCGATCTCCTCGCCAACCGCCCGGCCGAAGCCCTCCTCCACCTCACCGAAGCCCACGCGCGCCAGCCCGAGCTCTGGTGGCTCGCCGAAAAGCTCGCCAAGCTCCACCGCACGAACAGCGAACCGGAAAAAGCCGGAGCGGTGGTCGCGCGCTTTCTGTCAGTAGCCAAAGATCCGGTGGAGCGCCAGAAGGCCGAGCGGTTCTTGATGATCCGCGAAGAGTGAACCCGCAAGCTACCAGCCGACGCGCCGAATACTCGGGATAAAGTCGAAGTGACTGTCGCGTGAAACGAGCTCGATCGCATGCTGCGGCAAGGGCAAGACTACCGCAGCTCGCGACTCACTCCCCAATGCACCAAAGCGACTTGTGCGTGCGGAGGAAGAGTTGCCCGTTCGAGACCGCCAGCGAGGAGTTGCTCAGTCCGTCGCCCAGCGAATTGACGCCGAGCAGCTCATACTTCGGCCCGGCTTTGAGGATGACGGTATCGGAAGCTTGGGTGACCAGGTAGAGCCGGTCGCCCGAGAGGACGATCGACGACCACGTGGAGGCGCGGCCGCTCGGCACCTGCGGGCGCTCCTGCCACCGTGGCTCGCCAGTCTTCGGATCGATGCATTGAACGATGCCGGGTTCGTTCGGCATGTAGATGAGGCCGTCCTTGACCACGCCGGAGCCGATGCGCTGGCCGTTCTTCTTGCCCTGCCAAAGGCGCTGCGGCGTGAGATCGCCCGAGCCGCCGGCCTTGAAGCCGATCGCCCAACCGCCGAAGCCGCCCATGCCGACGATAGCATCGCCGGCTTGGAGCGCGTTCGCGTAGACCAGCGGGTTGAGGCCGTTGCAATGCCAGAGCTCGTTGCCGGTCTTCGGATCGAAACCGCGCACCGCGCCGGGCAGCGGCACGACGAGGTCTTCGCGCGCGCCGATCTTCATGATCGTGGGCGTGGCCCACGTACCCGACCATTTTTGCTGTGAGCCATTCCCTTCCCAGACCTCGGGCGGCGGCACGTCGCGGCGCCACTTTTCCTTGCCGGTCTTCTTGTCGAGCGCGACGAGGAAGCTGCGATCGCCCGGCCCGAAATTGATGATGCACAAATCGCCGTGCAAAACCGGCGAGCTGCCGTAGCCCCAGATGTGGTCCTGTTTACCGAGATCGACGTGCCAGATTTCCTTGCCCGCGAGGTCCCAACACCAGGCACCCGCCGAGCCGAACCACGCGATGACGCGCTCTCCATCGGTCACCGCCGAGCCGGCGCAGTACGGGTTGGTCTTGTGCGTTTGCTCGGAGGCAGACCAAGTCGGGCCTTGCTGCCACAAGAGCTTCCCGTCTTTGCGATCGAAGCACATCAGCGAGCGGCGCTGGCCTTCGTTTTGCGTGAGTAAGACGCGGTCGCCCCACACGACCGGAGTCGAATTGCCGGGCTCCGGCAGGGCGGCCTTCCACTTGATGTTCTCCGTGGGGCTCCACTTCAACGGGAGCTTGGTTTCGGAGGTCGTGCCATCGCCCTGAGGTCCGCGCCAGGCGGGCCAATTCTCGGCGGAGGCGATGGCGGCGGGGAGGAGGGCGAGCAGGGAGAGAAGTCGCGGGGAGAACATGGCGATGAGATAACCTACGGGTAGCCGGAGTTTTAAGTTTTAAGTTTGAAGTTTGGAGTGGCCCTCAAGCCGATCGAGCACCCGGACGAGCGCGACCCAACGCCGCCGTTCCTTAAAACTTAAGACTCCCGCGGCACCCCCAGCTTCACCAAAAAATCCGCAAACGAAGTCGCCCCGCGGATCGCGTGATTCACCTGGGCCAATTCTTCCGCGTGGCCCGGGTGCGGCAGCGTGACCGTCTGCAGATTCCCGTTCTGGTGAAAGCAAACCTCGTCCCACTGGATGGAGGCAATCTCGCGATTGAACCGCGCGACGGCGCGCCCGCGAAAGTACGCGCGCGTGGTATCGGGCGGCTGAAAGATCGCGTGCCGAATCTCGTCCTCGCTCACGATCCGCCGCATCTGCCCGTCGCGCACCAACTCGTAATAAAGCCCGTGCTCGAGCGAGACGTTGTGGTACTCGAGATCGATAGATTGCAGCCACGGATCGGACCACGCGAGTCCCTCGGCTTTCGCGAAAGGTGGTGAGCAAAAACTTCTTCGCCACCCAGTCGAGCCGGTCGCGGCAGCGCCAGCACGTCCTGCGCGAGATCATTCGAGCACCTGCTCCCATTCCTGCAGCAGCCACGCAGTGTCTTCCTGCTCCGCGGGGCAATGTGCGCGCGCCGCGGCGAGGTAGAGCCGCTGGATATCGATGCGCCGAAATCTTGCGGCCATCGCGCAGCTCGATGATCCAGTCGTACGTCTGGTCGCGGCTGAAATCGACTTGGTCGCCTCGATCGGGTTGGCGAGTTCGAGCTGCGGCGCGTGCCCGCGCTCGATCAAATCCAGCACCAGCGCCGTGGTCCCGATCTTCAACGCCGTGGCGAACTCGCTCATGTTCGCATCGCCGATGATCACGTGAAAGCGGCGGTAACGCTCCGCATCGGCGTGCGGCTCGTCGCGCGTATTCACGAGCGGCCGCCGGTTCATCGTGTCGATCGAGCAGAGCACGCTGAAAAAATCCGAGCGCTGCGCGATCTGGAAGACGCCCATCTGGCCCGCGGAATCCTCCCCTTCCACGCCCATCTTGCCCGCGCCGGCGAAAATCTGGCGCGTGACGAGAAACGGCACTACCTCGCGCACGAGGCGATCCCACGGCACGTCGCGGCGCATCAGGTAGTTGTCGTGGCAGCCGTAGCTGTGGCCGATGAAATCGGTGTTGTTCTTGTAGAGGCGCGCCTCCAGCCCCTCGGGCAGGCGCGCGTTCCGGCGGCGCGCGCACTCGCCGAGGATCCGCTCGCCAGCCTTATCCTGCGCCACGATTTCGCGCAGCGTGGTGCACTCCGGCGTGGAGTATTCCGGGTGCGCGTGATCGTTGTAAAAGCGCGCGCCGTTGCTCAGCACGAGGTCGCTTTTGATCTCCTCGAAGGAGAGCGGGCGGTTCTTATCGATCTCGAAGTACGCCGCCTCGTCCGTATCCTGCAGCAGCTCCGCGGCGCGAAAACCGCGCGCGTCCTGGTGCGGGTCCTCCAGGTTGTAATCCCATTTCATCGAGGCGCCGTGCTCCGTGTAGCAGCGCACGATCTCGATCGACTCCCGCACTACGTCGAGCCCCTCCATCCCATCCACGGTGATCCCGTATTCCGTTTCGATGCCGAAGACGCGTTTCATGCGCCGCCAGCGTAGCGCGACTCCGCGCCGCGCGCAGGTGGAAACGCGCCGTGCTCACGAAGGATTGGCCGGATCAGCGCCGCCGCAGCCCGCGCGAGCCGGCGACCGAATCCACGCGCCGCAAAAACCCCTCGATGTACGGAGGCGAAAACGAAACCCGCACGCTGCTATCGATGATGCTCACCGAAGTTCCGCTGGCCCGAAAGCGTTCCAGCTGCGCGCGCGACACTTCGAAAATGCCCCGGTCGCCCAGCCCGGCCAGATTGGTTTTCTGGTAGTAGGTGATCTTCCTCGGCTCCACCAGCGCTTGGAAGCCGGTGTACCCACGCGTCTGCCGAATCGTGAAAGGAATCTCCTGGCCGATCACCAGCACACTGCCATCGGGCTGCCCCACCAGCCTCGTTTCGCGGAAAGATTCCTCCGGGGTCCGCGGCGGCGAAACACAGCTGGCCAGCAGCACGGCGAGGGGGAGAACGAGTGAGCGGAGGAGGGACATGTGGCAAAAAAAACGGTGCAAAGGAGTTGCCGGTTTGACAGGCGATGTCGAGCCGCGAATAGCGCGTGCCGGCGAAGGAGGTCGGCAGATGCTGCTTGCCTCGGCGCGCGAGCAGTGCCATGCAGAGCTTGGCTCGATGGAAAACGAACCCTCCCCAAAGGTCTGGCCGACGCTCCCCTCGCAGGCGCCGCCCTCATCCGGGCTCGTGCCGGAGGGGGCCGCTCATTTGCCGCCTCCCGTGCCCGTTTCGCACGAGCAGGATGAGGAAGAGCGTGAACGCCATCGCCGCCGCCGCCGCCACGGCCACGGGACGCACTTTCGCCGCGGCCGCATGTGGGTGATCGGCGTTTTTTGCGGTTTCCGGATGGTGGACGTTTTTCGGTATCTGCTCGTCAGCACCTTACCCGGCGGCATGGACCGTTCCTGGCTGCACAGCTCGGTGATCACCGCCGGCATTTGGACCACCGTGCTCCTGACCTGCATCTGGCTGCGGCAGGCCTGGGCGCGCTATTTCCTGATCGTGCTCGTGCTGCTCGATGCCTTGCGCGAGATAGTGTGGCTGCCGGAGACGCTCAAGGAGATTCCCGATTCGTACATCAACCCATTTCTGATCGCGACCTCGATAATCCACGCCGCGATCGCCTACGTGCTGATCTCCGTGCCCTCGGTGCGCAGGCTGACGAACAAATCGTACGCCTAGGTCCCGATTGAGCAGGCACGAGCGGCGCTCGTCCGCTCCCGAATCCGCGCGATTGCCCACTGCGCGTGCTCCGCAATCAGAGACTCCGCATCGACGGACGCGCGCTCGAGAGCCGGGAGATCCTCAGCGGTGCCAACATTTCCCAACGCCACACAGACATTGCGCAAGAAGCCGCGGCGCTTGATTCGCTTGATCGGCGAACCTCGGAACAGGACGCGAAATTGATCGTCATCCAACGCAAGGTAATCCCGCAGGCGGAAGCTATGCACATGCGGGCGCGCGGCGAAGGCGCTCTCGCTCGAAGCCTGCGCGAAGCGATTCCAGGGGCAAACCGCCGCGCAATCATCGCAACCGTAAATGCGGTCGCCGATGAGCGGCCGAAACTCTTCCGGGATGCTGCCTTTCAGCTCGATGGTGAGATAGGAAATGCAGCGGCGGGCATCGAGTTGGTGCGGCGCGGTGATCGCCTGCGTCGGGCAGACATCGATGCAGCGGGTGCAGCGCCCGCAGCGATCCACCGCAGGCGCATCCGGCTCCAACTCCAGCGTGGTGAGGATTTCCGCGAGGAAGAACCACGCCCCAAGCTCCGGCGAGATGAGCATGGTGCTCTTGCCATGCCAGCCCGTGCCGGCCACCGCGGCATGATCGCGCTCCAGCATCGGCCCTGTATCCACGTAGCACTTTTGCACGCCGCCCACTTCCTTCAGCGCCGCATCGAGCACGCACAGCTTCTTCTCGATCAAATCGTGGTAATCATCCCCCCACGCATACCGCGCGATCTGCCCGTTCCGCGTTTCCTCCCCGCCCTGCCAGTAATTCATCGCCAGCACGATGACCGAGCGAGCGCCGGACAAGACCTGCTGCGGCTCGACCCGCCGCGCCTGGTTGCGCTCCAGCCAGGCCATCTCGCCGGCGCGGCCTTGCGCCAGCCATTCCTGGAACTCGGCGGCGTGCCGGGGCGCTTCGCACCGCGCAATGCGGCACGAGGCGAAACCCAGCTCACTGGCCAGCGCGACGATTTTCTCCTTCACGCCGCATTGTGCCACGAAAAGGCCCGGCGCGCCTCCGCAACAATCAGCGCGGCCGCGTCCGGCTGGGAGATGGCGCTGGTATCCACAGTAAACTGCGCCGCCTCGCGGTAGTGCTCGGCCCGCGCGGCAAGCAAGCGCTCCATCGTTTCGCGCGGGTTTTCCGTGTGCAGCAGCGGCCGTTTGTCGTTGCGCGAGACGCGCTGAAAGATGACCTCCGGCGAGGCCGTGAGCCCCACCACGAAGCCAAGCGCGCGCAGGATTTCCCGGTTTTCCGGGCGCAAGACGATGCCGCCGCCGGTCGAGATCACGCATCGGGTGAGATGCTCCAGCGATTGCAGCGTGCGGGTCTCGAGATTGCGAAACCCGGCCTCGCCGAGCTCCTGGAAGATCTGCGCCACTGGCCGGCCCTCGCGCTGCACGATGAGGTAATCGGTATCCATGAACTGGAAGCCGAGCCGCTTCGCCACGTGCCGGCCAATAGAGGATTTGCCGGTCCCCATGAACCCCACGAGGATCAGATTTTCGCGCGTTGGCTGTGCCCGGTCCATGGGGGGCGAGTGTGAAAAGGAAACGCGGAACAGTAAACAGGAACCGCGCGCGCCCGGCGTTTCCCGCTGGCGCTTACACCTTCCGCAGCCTCGCGCGATGGATCGGCAGCCCTTGTTTCATGAAGTGCTGTTCAAACCCGGTGCGCGCGGCTTCCTCTTCCTCGGGCCACTCCTCGCGCTCGAAGCCGCCCACCCGCGCGATCACCTTTTGCATCCAGAGGAAGTAGGGGAAGTCGTCGGTTTTGAGGCGGACCTCAGCGCCGGGGGCGAGTGCGGAGTGGAGGTCGCGGACGAAATCATCCTGCACGAGACGGCGCGGCTGGTGGTGCCGCTTCGGCCAGGGATCGGGAAAGAGAATGTGCGCCACCTCGATGATGCCGAGGGGGAGCAGATGCTTCACGGCGTACGCGCTCTCCAGGCGCAAGACGCGGAGGTTCGCAAGCTTTGCCCGCGCCGCACGCTCGCAGACGTTGCGCACACGCCCGAGCAGGCGCTCGGTGCCGAGGAAATTGCGTTCCGGGTGGCGCCTGGCCATCGCGAGCAGGAAGGCGCCTTCGCCGCAGCCGAAATCGACCTCGAGCGGCGCGGGGCGCGCGAAGATTTCGTGCGGCTCGGCGCGGCGGAAAATGTCGCCGGGCGTCCACTCGATGGCACCGTTGGATCGGTCGGATCCGGCGGGCGCTTCGCTTGCCTTCATTTCCATGCGTAGTGATCCAGCCCGTAGATGAGCGCGCTGCCGAGGAAACCCGCCACGCCGACCAGCACCGCGCCGGCGAGCAGCGCGCCGCGGAAACGCTTCCGCTCGGGCGTGCCTTCGGCGCAACTGCTGAGGATCACGAGCGCCGCACAGACCAGCGCCCACACCCCCGCGCCAGTGCCGAGCCAGCGATGCCACCAGAGCAGCGCGCCGGCCGCTTTATTGTACGACGAAAAATAGGCGTTTACCCAACCGAGCGTGGTGGCGCCGACGGCGCTCAGTGCCGAGATGATCACGAGAAAGCGCACGGTGTGAAACCAGTGATCGCGCCGGGTCCACCAGGCGAGCCCTTCCGCAAAAACGGCGACCAGCATCAGGGCCACCGGGAAGTGTGTGGAGAGCGGGTGAAACTGCCCCACCCAGCGGAGGCTTTGCCGCCAGAACGGCTCCGCCGGTTTCGGCGGCTCCGCCTGCGTGACCGCGGGCGCGCCATGATCGGGCCCGCCCGGCAGATCGCCCGGCGCGCCGATCTCGATCCAGCGCTTCACCGCCTCCTTTTCCTCCGGCGTGAGCGGCGGCACGTTGGCGTCCTCGCCCGGCATTTCGTCGTTGAAGACCATCGTGTAGAGCTCCGACTCCTCGGGCTTGCCGCGCACGACGTAGTCCGGGTTCTCGGCCATGCGCGCCATGTCGAGCACGTAGCCGAATTTCCCCTTCGGCCGCGGCAGCTCCGGCCCGTGGCAATCGAGGCATTTCGCCTCGAAGACATCGCGCACCTTTTGCGTGAGGAGAAGCTGCTCCTCCTTCGGCATCTCGGCGCCGCGCACGGCCGCCGCGAAGACCAGGCAGGCGAAAAAGAGGATGCGCAGGCGGAGGGGCATTTCAGGTTGTCAAAGGTGGGATTCCAGAGCGCGGGGATTCTTAGCCGGGAATCCCGCCTCTGCAAGGCGGGGTGATGGCCGCGTCGCCCACCTCATTCTGTACCCGCGCTTCCTGGCCCACCACGCTAGCGATCGATCCGCACCACCGCCTTGAAGCTGCTGTAGACCACCGGGCCGCCATCCGTGCGCTGCCGGAAGGCGCGGGCCTCGATGAAGTGGAGGCCCTTCTCGAGTTTGGTCGCATCGACCGTCTGCGCGAACTCGCCACTGCCGGCGCCGCCGCCCGCTTTGATCAGCGGATCGCTCTTGCCGGTAAACCGTTCGAACCCATAGCTCGGCGTCCCTGGTTTGGTGAAATCGGCTTTCCCGTTGCCGTTCGCGTCGAAGCCGCCATCGATGCTTAGCAGCGCGTTATCCCCATCCGCCTGCGGGTCGCGGATCGAGCCGAGCAGCTTCACCGGCCGCAGCTTCAGCTTGATCTCAAACGACGCGCCCTTGATCACGTGCACGTCGGTGAGCAGGGCGGTGCCGTTCGTCGCCGCCGTCGGCGTTTGGCCCGGCTCGACATGATCGACGCCGGTGAGCTCGATGCCTTTCTCCGACTGCGGAGTGGGCAGCCCATAGACGAGGTAGCCGGACTCGTGCCGGCCGCCGCCGGCCGCGACATTGCGCGGAAAGCGCACGTTGATCTTGCGGTCCCCGGTCACCTCGACCAACTCCGGGATATCGTCTCCCGGATCGATAGACTTGTCGGAAGCGTTGCCGGTGAGATCGATGAGCCTGGCGCCTGGCTCGAAACTGACCGGCACGCTACGCGAATCGAATCCCGCATCGAGCCGATTGCTCAGGAGCACGACGGCCGCGCCGCGCCGCTCAAAGGCGTACAGCTCTTTTTCGAGCAGGCGCTCGGTGAAGTCGCCGCGCCCATGGGTATTGCGAATCTGCGCCAGGCGCGTGAGCCGATTGCCAAAAAGCCCGCCCAAGGCATCGCCGCGGCCGGGCTTCGGGAAACCGGGGGAGCCAAATTCATCGGCGCGATGGTAGACGATCGCATGGCCCGGCAGCGTGAGCATGCAGGCGTGGCCCACATTGGATATATCCGGTCCGCCATCGTCATGGCTGGCGACGAATTTCACGCCCGCGGAGCCGTTGTGCAGGCCGTCATCACTGAAATCAAGACTGCGGTTTTTGACTCTTCCCCAGTCGTTGGTAAGTCCGTTTCCGGTGAGGTTTTCCTTCAGATTGTCGAAAAAGGCGAAATCGAGAGTATCGCGGTTGGAGCCGATCCGTCCCGGATCGTTGGGATTGATCGTCTTCACGACAAAGGGCCGCAGCACGGGAAGCTCGCGGTCTTTGGTTTCGCCGAAACTGAAGACGTGCCTGGTGCTGCCATCGAGATTCCTGCGCGGATTCGCGCGATAAACCGCCTGGTCGAAATCGAGGAGAGCTTCGGGGGGCACATGCTTGGCCGCGTCGATGCGGAAGCCATCCGCGCCAATCACCTGCACCAGCCAGTGGGCGTTCCGCATGAGATAGCCCATGCCCGTCTCCTCCGCCGGATCGCCTTGGGAAGGATCCTGGAGATTAAAGGGGAACACCTTGAGGCCGCCCTGGCCCGTGCGCGGATTGAAGAGGAGGATTGGCGGCAGGCCCTGATCCGGATAAAAACGGCGATTGTCGTCCGCCGGCACATCCGCTTTGCGGCCAAACGCTTCCTTCGTTCCTGCCGGGAGATTCTTGGCCTGGCCGGGCACCGGGCTCCTCACGAAGCGGTGCTGTTTTTCCTGGGCGATATCGACGCCGTGCCCATCCCGGCGACCCTCGATATCACCGAAAGCATTCTTGGGGTGGAAGTCGCCATTCGGATCGCCGGGGAGGGTGACCACGAAGCCGGGGTAATCTCCAGCTTCCTCAAATGAGACGGAACCGTCTTTCTCCCCTTTCTCGGCGAACCCGTTGTGGTTGATCACGAAATCGATGTACGTATCCACGGAGGCGCGATGGAGAACGCGAATGGCGCTCTTCAAGCCTTCCTCGGTGCCGTAATGGGTCCGGCGGTCTTTCGTGCCTAAATCGAATCGATCGAACGGGTCATACCCGACCGAGTTATCGCCCTTGCCGCTCTTGCCCGCCCGGCCCACGGGCGGAATCCAGATCGCGCCGTACCCGGCCATGAAAACGTCCGGCGCCCGCTTCTCCATCGTCTCGTAGGAGGCTTCAAACCATTGCAAAAACGCCGGCGGCGAGACGTCCTGGGCCTGCGCGAGGGCAGGCGACAAGGCTAGAGACAGGCCGAGGGAACTTACCCACGGCAGAATGAAAAGTCCGGATCGCATACGATGATTCCTCCCTCTCGGTTGATGACTACGCTCGGCGGCTTCGCGCTGTGCGGGCGGCATGCCAGCAGCCGCAACGGTTGTTGTCAAGGCCAGCGTTTCAGCGAGGCCGCGAGGGGAGGCGCGCAGGGAGGGGCGCAGAAACGTAAGTAGCTCGAACACCTGCCAAACACATGAACAACAACATTTTCTACATCATCGGCGTCATCGTGGTTATCGTCGTGGTCCTCAAGCTCGTTGGGCTCTGGTAGGCGGGGGTCAGCGGCGCTCGATCCGCTCCTGCTGGAAATCGGTACCCTCGGCGACGGTGAAATCCTTCGCCTGGTGGTAGATCAGCGTATCGGAGACGCGATGCGAGCGGCCGAAGAATTTGAAGGCGGCGCCCACATTATCGTGCACGCGGCAGTTGCGGTAGCTGGTGGTGCTGCGGCCCACATCGGCCACGCCGGCATCGAAGGAGCCGTTCCACGCGATCTCCGCGCCGTCCACCTCCATCTGCACTTCCTCGTGGGCGCTGATGCCTTCGTCCGCATTGGAGATGGCGCGCACATTCTCGAGGCGAATCCCGACCCAGTTGCCGTGAATGTTGAACCCGTCGTTCGCCGCGTGCGTGGCCGTGACGTTCTTTACGACGATATGCGAGCAGGCGATCGTCACGCCGCTGGTCATGCCTTTCTGCGGTACGATGACGCGCGCCTGGCCGGGCGTCTTTCCTTTGGGCCATCGGAAATAGATTAGACCCGCCTCCGTGCAACCCATCTGGCCCGGCTTTAACGCGGACGGCGCCAGGTAGCGAAAGCCTTTCTGCTTTTGCTCGCGGAGAGCGCGTTCGGCCGCGCCATCCTTCGCGAGCGTGATCGGCACATCATCGACAAACATCCCCGTGAACTGCCCGGGTGCGATCGGCTCGGAGCCGGAAAGCGGCGCGGTAGAGGTCCAGAGGTCGCCGTCTTTCTTCCAGGCGTGATCGGTTATATCCACGCCCAGGTCGATCACCATTCCCTGGCCATCGAACACCGCGGGCTTTTCCGCCGTGCCGCCCCTGCTGAGGCGCAAAGGTTTCGTGGAGATTTCGCTGGCGAAAGTGGCGCATTTTAGGAGGAGGAGGAAGGCGAGGGTGGGGACGGTTGTGTTCATGGAAGATCGCTTTGGGCTTCAAACATCACCTCCGTGCTCACCATCGCGTCGCGTTCATCGGTGATGGTGAGGAACCAGGTGTTGGAGCCCGCGGGCGGCTTGGCGGCGGTGATGGTGGCGCCGCCGATCGTGGCGGGGAAGGTCTGCCAGGCGCGCTTCGAGCGGAGGCCGGTGTCGGCGGTATAGTGGAGCTCGGCTTTCTTCAGCGCCGTGCGGCTTTCGCAGGTAAGCTGGATTTGAGCACCCACGAGGCGCGGCGTTCCGGGGATCGGCAGCGGCGTGCCAGCGCGGCAGTGCGAATCGATGAAGAGGCCGATCTCCGGCGGCGCCCAGCCGGGCAAGTGGCCGTGCCGCATATTCACCTCAATGCGCAGCTGCTTCGGGCCGGGGGCGCGCGCGTACGTTTTCATGTAGCTATCGAGAGGGTTGTGGGTGTCGTTCGTGCCGTTCACGAAGAGGAGCGGGACGCGGCAGCGCGGGAGGAGGCTGCCGGCATCGTAGGCGGCGACCCATACCGCTTTGCGGTCGCCGAGCAGGTCGAGGCTGCCTTTTTGCACCGAGTCGCCCTCGTGGAAAAAGCCCGCGCCATACACCGGCACCGCCGCCTTGAATCGATCATCGAGCGAAGCGGCGAGGCAGGTGGCGTAGCCGCCCCAACTGATGCCCGTGATGGCCGTGCGCTCGGGATCGACTTCAGGAAAACTGCGCAGGAGGGAATGCGCGCGGATGATGTTTGCCGCGGCGTGGAAAGGCCAATCATCGCTCGAGTCCCCGCCTATGCTCTGGTAGATCGCGCCCGGCCCAAGTGGCGGGCCGCCGCGGGGAAGGCGAGTGCGCACGCGCGCCTCGGATCGTTGCACCACCAATGCGCCATCTTTGAACACGGGATCAGGCGGCCGCGCGCCGGACAGATCCATCGCGATGGCCGCATAGCCGCGCTTCGCCCAGAGATGCACCCATTCGGCAAAGGCGGTGCCGCCGCCCCCGTGCACGAGCACCACGCCGGGGAACTTCGCGCCCGGCTTCGCGTCCCCGAGCGTGAGCGGCGAGGCGTAAAACGCGAAGACTTCCGTTGGGTGACCTTGATAGACTTCGCCGGTGTAGATCAAGGATTGCACGGGCTGATCCTGCCGCACCCACTTCACCATTGGCGGCGCAGCTTTCAGCGCAGTGAGATTCCAGGGACCGACGATTTCCTCGGCGGCGGCGAGCACGCTGAAAGAAAGCAGGGCAAAAGTGAGGGAGGAAACGAAGCGGCTCATCTCTTACTGGCTTACTGGCTTACTCATCCTGCCCCGCCGCCGGCGCCTTTCCGCGGCGTCGCTTGCTGATGAACTCGGCGGGCGGTTCCTTCGGCAGCGTCGCTTTCCATTCCGTAAGGAGGGCGCGCAGTTTGGCGACGGTTTCGGGATGATGCGCTGCGACGTCGTGCGCCTCGGCGCGGTCTTCGCTGATGTGATAGAGCTCGGCTCGCTGAGCGTCGTCGGCGAGCAGTTTCCAGTCGCCCTCGCGCACGGCCCAGCGCGGCCAGGTGGTGGGGGGCCTTGTGGTCCCGTTCCAGTCCCAGAAGATCGGTTTGGTGCGGGCTTGGGGCGTTCCTTTCCAGGCGGCGAGCATGTTCTCGCCGTCGGCTTCAAAATTCGAGGGCGGCTGAACGCCGACGGCGGCGCAGACGGTGGGCAGGAGGTCAGTCGCGCTCAGCGCGGTGGTTTTATCGACGCGGCCCGCGGGGATCTGCCCAGGCCAGCGGACGAGGAACGGCGTGCTCACGCCGCCCTCGTGGAGGCTGCGCTTGGGGCCTTTGCGTCCGCCAGTCTCGCCGACACTGTAGTAGCCGCCGTAGCCGCCGCGCATTTCCTTCATGGTGGGATGCGTGTTCTCGGGGCCGTTGTCGCTGGAGAAAACGACGATCGTATCGCGGGCGAGGCCGAACTCATCGAGCGCGGCCATCACCTTCGCCACACCGCGATCCGCCTCCGACGCCACGGCCGCGTAGATGCGCTGGCGCTCATCGAGCGCGGCGTATTCTTGCAACGACGCGACCGAGGGATGGTGCGCCAGGTGTGTCTCGTGCATCCACACGTTGAGATAGAAGGGCTGCGCGCGATGCCGCTGGATGAAGTCGACCGCAGTGTCCCAGATCTGCTCGTAAGTGATGGTCTTCTGCACGCCTGGATGCGACGTGCCGTTGAAGAGCATGGGCTCATCGATGCCGTAGGCGGCGGGCATCGGCGCGTCGTCCGCCTGGCCGCTCTGGAGGTGCCATTTGCCGAGATGGCCGGTGACGTAGCCGGCGCCCTTGAGCAAGCGCGGGAGCATGACCGCCTGCGGATCGAGCCAATCCACCTGCGGGATATCGGCGTTCTTGCGCACGCCGCCGATGGCGCTGCGAATGCCGAAGCGCGCGGGGAAGCGGCCGGTCATGAACCCCGCGCGGCTCGGCGAGCAGACCGGGCTGGTGGTGTTGAACTGCTGAAAATCCACGCCCTCCCGCGCCAGGCGATCGAGGCCCGGCGTCTTGATGAAAGTGCTGCCGTGGCAGGAGAGATCGCCCCAGCCGAGATCGTCGGCGAGGAGGAAGATGACGTTCGGCGGGCGCGTGGCGGCGTGCAGCGACAACGTGAGCAAAAGCGAAAGGAAGAGGCCGGGTAGAACGCGGAAGGTGGAAGGCGGAACGCGGAACCGGGACGGGGTGGATTTTTCGGACATATGGGACGGGATGGGGGGGGCGGAACGCGGAAGGCGGAACTGGGAGCGCGGAATGCAGATTATCAGAGGGCGAGCACTTTTTTGTATTTCGATTTTGAGCGAGGATTCTCGGGGAACGGGGGGGGCAGCGTCTCGCACCCGTAGACACCCCCTCCACGCGAAACGGAGTTTCGCCCGTCAGTGCGTGACGAAACGGAGTTTCGTCACGAGGGGGACGAGGTGGATGAGGTGGATGAGGTAGATGGGAACGGCGTCAGGTAGTTAGAGGGAGTAGCGGTCGAGGAGATTGGTTTCGGGATTCGAGGAGGGGAAGGTGGGCGGGTCGCCGAGGGCGGCGCCGGTAGAGTGGAGCCAGAGGCCGTCGTCGAGCGGGGGTTTGACCGGAGGCGGTGGAATGATGGCAGAGGCGAGAGGGTTTTGCGCGGGTTTGGCAATGGGGTGGGCAAGGTTTTTGGAAAGCGGTGCGGAGGATTCTCCGGAGGAAGCCGGGACTTTCGGAGAGGCCGCGGGCGGGGAATTTCGGAAATTTCGGAAAGGGGTGGCGGGGGAGTTTCGGGTTGCGGGTTTCGGGTCTTGCGCTGGAGCGCCTGGAATTGCTCGAGGGGCAGATGGCTGCGGGTGACCCGGCAGCGGACTGGAGGAAAGTGGCGCGGGAGAATTTTGGAAATTTTGGAAAGCGCCGTCGGGGGTTTTGGGGGTGGGCCGGGGACCGGGTGGAGGAGGCGGGGCATAGGAAGGGTGGGAGATATGGGAAGCATAGGAGACATGCGGAGGGGGACGATGTCCGGATTCGGCGGTTTCGGCGGTTTCGGCGGGGGCGGGGGTGGGTGCCGCGACCACGGCGGGGACGGGGGCGGGAGGGCTTGGGTGGAAGCGAGCCCAGGCGCGGTGGATAGCTTCGGAGCGCTCGCGTTCTTCGTCGTCTTTGCGCCAGCGGCGGAGGAGTTCGTCTTCCCGGACGGGGCGGTTGCGAGCGTAGTCTTCGGGGAAGCGGCGCTCGAGCTCCCAGGCGGCGGCGCGCCAGTCGGGGCGGCCATCGTGCATGGTGGCGTGGCGGATGATGGCAAGCTTGGCGGCGCGGAATTCTTCGCGGGCGCAGGCAAGGTCGTCGACGAGCTCAGGGTGCCGTTCTCTCCAGCGGGAGATGGTGGCGACGCCGATGTTGGCGCGGGCGGCGGCGGCGCTGACGGAGAGACCTTCTTCGCGGATGAAGTGGCAGATGAGGTCGACGGTTTCGTCGGTGAAGGAGGTGGGGCGGCCGCGGCGGCGGGGGATGTTCGTTTCGGGTTTTTGGTTCCTGGTTCCTGGTTCTTCGTTCGTCGTGGCAGGCACTTGGTTCCTGGTTGTCGGTTGCGAGTTGGGGCCGGTGGCGGAGAGGTTTTCGTGCATGCGAAATGGGTAGCACGGGTGTTTTTTCAATTTCGGCGCTCAGCCGATCTCAGCCGATCTCAGCCGGTCTCGACCCCTTCTCGACCGATTTAAGCCTGTTGACAGGTTTGGATTTGGGGAGTCCCCAAGACACGGTTTCGGGCGAAGGGTGGGAAGCTGGCCGGGCGCGGCGTTACCGAAGAAAGGGGGTCCTGGAAGGACCCGGCTCCGGCCGCCCCTCCGCCTGCGCCCACGCCTTGATCAGGGCTTGTCGGAGCCTCGCCCCACCACAGGTTTTTGGATCGCTGTCGCTAGGAACGGCGATCGGCTTGGGCTTTTGCTCGGCGAACCCACGGAAGGTGGCGGCTTGGGGCCGTTTTAAGCTCCAGCACCGATTGGCATGTGCATGCGCGCTCCGCTTCCACCGGCGTCTTTCGTTTCAATCATTCGATGATGGGAGAGGTTGCCCGACAGTCTCTTACGGCGCAGGCGCGGCGTGGGCTCGGGTGGCTGCTCCTGCTCGGCGGCATCATCTGCTCCGCAGGCTGCGCGGCCTATGGCCCGGCTCGCGCGGGAGAGAAGATTCATCGCAACGTGCGCTTCGCATCGCCGCAGGGTCACGATCTGCACATGGATTTGTACGTGCCGAAGAACGTGGGGCCGGCGCCGGTGGTGACCTGGATCTTCGGCGGAAGCTGGAGGATCGGGAGCAAAGGGTACCACGTGAATATGCGCGATCTTCCGCGGTACGGCATCGCGGTGGCGGCGATCCAATACCGCTTGAGCGGGACGGCGAAATATCCGGCGCAGCTCGAGGATTGCCGGGCGGCGCTGCGGTGGCTGCGCGCGCACGGCGGCGCTTATGGGATCGATCCGGGCCGGATTGGGCTGAGCGGCGAATCTTCGGGCGGGCACCTGGCCGCGCTGCTCGGGACCATGGAGGGCGCGCCGGCCATCCGGGCGGTGTGTGCGCTTTATCCGCCCACGGACCTGGTGAGCCTCGGCCGGCGGTATGCCGGGCCGGAGAAGCCCAGCGGAATCGAGCGGCTCCTGGGCGGGCCCATCGAGCAGAAACTGGCGCTCGCGGCGGCGGCCAGTCCGGTGACGCATGTGCGGCCGGGGGCGCCGCCTTTCCTGCTGATCCATGGAGACCGGGATGAGTTGGTGCCGCTGGCGCAAAGCCGGGAGCTGCATCGACACCTCAGGCAGTCGGGAGTCGAATCACGCCTGGTGATCGTGCCGGGGAAACCGCATTGGTTTTTGCTGGAGGAAAGGCAACTGATGGAGGTGGCCCGGTTCTTCCAAAACCACTTCGGCAGTCCGCGCCAGAGAACCGGCGAGCACCGCAGCCGCGAATCGACTGCACTGTGAGAATGTGCCGAAGCGTTCGCTGCTGCCGTCTGTGGCTGATCGTGCTGGCCGTTTGCGCGGGCGTGGCGGTGGCGAAAGGTGAGACGAAGCTGGCCGGGCCGCCCTTTGATCCCATTCGCTTTTTTACCGGCCACACTCGCTCCTCCGGTGTTTTTGAAAATCGCGCGGGCGCGCCGACGTCGCGCGTGCGGACGGAGACTGCGGGCCGGATGGCTGGCGGCGAGCTGAGGATCGAGCAAGATTTATTCATCGAGGGAAAGCCGCGGCAGCATCGCTCGTGGCGGATTCGCCGGCTGGATGCGCACCGCTTCGAGGGCCAGGCGAATGACATCATTGGGCCGGTGCGCGGCGAGGCCCACGGCAACCATTTCACCTGGACATTTACGCTGGCGGCGAAGCCGGGCAACCCGCTCTACAACGTGCGCATGACCCAGCACATGTATCTGCAGCCCGATGGCCGCACGATGATCAACCGAAGCACGATCCGGAAATTCGGCGTTCTGATCGCGCAAGTCACCGAGCAATTCCGCCGGGAGCGGACGCCTTAGACTGCGCGGCTTTCTTTTTGCGCTTCTTCGCGGGCGGGGCGGAGGGGGAGTCGTCGCGCAAGCCGTCGAGGGCGGACTGAAGCTGTGAGCGCGCGGTGTTCGCCTCCGGGTCGCTGGTGTCGGCGGCGACCGGGATTTGCTGGAAGGGCGCGTCTTTCATGTCGAAAAGCTGGCCATCGCCGGTGAGTTTCCAGCGGGCGCTGCGGACGTAGCGGTTTTCGTTGAGCTGGACGTAGGCCCACTCGCGCGGCTGGCCGGGCTCGCCGCGAAGCTGCGGGGCGAAGCTGCGGCCATCGATCTTGCGCTCCGCCGGAAGCGGGGCGCCGGCGAGCGCGGCGAAGGTGGGGAGGAGATCGCTGAAGTCGACGAGGTCCTTCAGCACGCGGCCAGCAGGGGTGACGCCCGGCCAGTTGGCGATAAGCGGCACGCGGCTGCCGCCTTCCTCCAGGGTGCTTTTGCGGCCATCAATGGCGCGGCCATGCACCAGGCCGACGGGGACGCTGCCATTGTCGCCGGTGAAAACGATGAGTGTTTTTTCGCGGAGCTTGAGGGCATCGAGGTGGGCGACGAGCTGGCCGACCTGTTTATCGAGGTAGTGGATGTTATCGCCATAGATAGATGCATCGGCGGGAGGGGCGCCTTTGCCTTTGCGCTTTTGCTTCGCCTGGCTCGTGGTCTGGCTGTCGGGCGTGCGGACGATCGGCGAGTGGATGAGCGGAGTCGGGTAATAGATGAGGAAGGGGGCGTCCTGATGGCGCTTGATGAAATCGAGGACGAACGCCTGGAGCACATCGGGGCCGTACTTGCCGTCGCTTTCGGGGAGCGGCTGGCCGTTGAGGTTGTAATCGGGATTCCAGTAGCGATCCGGCTTCTGCTTCGTGCCGTCGGCACTTCTCTTTTTCTTGCGGCCACCGCCCTCGCCCTCCTCGGGGTCGCCGGCGCCCCAGATGAGGAATTCGTCAAAGCCCCACTTCGCGCCCTCTGCCTTGGTAGTGAAATGGCTGAGCTGACGCCACTTGCCGGCGACGGCGGTGGCGTAGCCGGCCTGCTTCATGAGCTGCGCCACGCAGCCATCCTTCTCCGGCGTGGCGGCGGCGCCGCGGCCGTTGTCGGTGACGCCGGTGCGAAAGGCGTAGCGGCCAGTCATCAACAAAGCGCGCGAGGGGGCGCAGAGCGGGGCGGCGAAGCAAAGCTCGAAGCGCGTGCCGCCCGCCGCGAGCGCATCGAGGTGCGGCGTTTTGTAGATGCCGCCGGTGCAGCCGAAGCCGGGCAGGCCGACATCGTCGGCGAGAATGAAGATGATGTTGGGTTTGTCCGCTGCGTGAAGCGCGGCGGAGAGGAAGAGGGAGAGTAGGAGCAGGAGAGTTTTCATCATTTATTGCGCTTCTTCTTGCCTTCCTTCTGCGTTTTGCGCGCCTCCTCGCCGTTCCAGCGACGGTCCTCCCAGCGGGGCGGCTGATTCCCGGCGTTCCATTTTTCCCAGAGGGCTTGCAGGGCTTTTGCTTTGTCCTGGTGCTGCGCGCCGAGATCGCTTTGCTCGGCTTTGTCGGCAGCGAGACTGAAGAGCATCGGCGACATATCTTTGCCCGCTTTCACGAATTTCCAGTCGCCTTGGCGGACGGCTTGTTGCACGCCGAAGCGCCAGTAAAGCGCCTCCCGGTCGAGCTTTGCGCTTTTACCTTCGAGCAGGGGGAGAAGGTTCAAGCCGTCGAGCTTCCATTCCGGCTGAATCTCCACTCCTGCCGCGGCGAGCGCGGTGGGCAGCACGTCGAGTTGGATTACCGGCTCGCTCGAGACGCGCCCGCCGGGCACGCGGCCCTTCCACTGTGCCAACCAGCTCACGCGGATGCCTCCCTCCCAGAGCGTCCATTTTCTTCCGCGCAAGCCGCCCATCTCGGCGGCCGGCGAAGCGCCGCCATTGTCGCTGATGCAGAAGATGAGGGTGTTCTCTTCCTGCTTCAACTCGCGCAATTTGGAGAGCACCGTGCCGATCGCTTCGTCGGCCTCGGCGAGGTTGGCGGCGTAGGATGCCTGGCGCTTCGGCAGCGCCTTGAACTTCTCCAGCCATTTTGCGGAGGCGACGTGCGGATTGTGCACGGCATTGAACGCCACATACAGGAACCACGGCTGGCTTGTCTGCGACTCAATGAAGCCAGCGGCCTCGCGCGCATACACCGGCGAGGTGATCGGCGCGCCGGGGATCGCCGGCAAGAGCTCCGTGCCGCGATAGAAGCCTGCCTTGCCGCCTTCGGCGCCGAGATTGTCCACGCTGCCGATGGAGAAATCAAACCCCCGCGAGGCTGGGAGGAACTCCGGCTTGGTGTCGCCAAGATGCCACTTGCCGACGATGCCGGTTTGGTAACCAGCGGCTTTCATCCGCTGCGCCATCGTCGTCTCGCTGAGAAGCAACTCCGTGCCCGCGCGCCCGGTGTTGGCGTCGTGGCCGGTGCGGCACTGATGGCGTCCCGTCAGCAAGCCCACGCGGCTCGGCGCGCACACACACGCCGAGACGTAGCCATCGGTGAAGCGTACGCCGTTCGCGGCGAGCGAGTCGATGTTGGGCGTCGGCGCAAGCTTCCCGCCGTAGCAGCCCGGCTGCGCCCAGCCCATGTCGTCGAGGTAAAGGATCAGGACGTTTGGCTTGCGCACTTCGGCGGCGGCGCAGGCCAGCGCGCCGAGCAGGCAGAGGAGGAGGGATTTCATCGCGTCGGTGGTTGGCTAACGCCAGCATCTGCTGGAAGTTGTGCGCCTACCGCCCCGCCGCCCACTTTATGCGCCGCAGTACCCTAGCGTGAAAGTGGTGACAGCACAGGTACGCCGAGATGAGCCGCCGCTTGCAAGATAGCGCCGTCCTGCGTGGCGATGGGCACGTTCGAGCGGCGGGCGAGCTCGAGATAGGCTGCATCGTAGGCGGTAAGCTGATAGCGAAGGGCGAGAACGGTTACCGCAGAGATCACGGCGGGCGCGGTGGAGTGAGGGTCCGTCTCGACCGGATAGCGCCTGATTAAAACCAAGCCTTCCTTACGTAACTCGGACGATGGTACGGCGCCGCTCGCGCGCGAGAAGTGCGTTCGTAGTTTCAAGATGCCAGATCGCGGGCACGAGGGCGGCCTCACCCTTCGCGAAACGCGCGAGCACGAGATCGGAGTACGCACTCGCTTCATCTGGAAGGACGGTCGCGACCGCGATGCTCGCATCGAGAACGAAGTTCGCCATCTACAGACGCCCGTACTCGATGTCTTGCTTAATGGGTACGGGATCGGGGCCGCACCGCGCACGCAAGGCGCGCGCTTCCGCCACGAAATCGATGCCCGCTGGAGGCGCCGGCGCTGCGGCCGCCGGGATGAGTGACGCCAACGGTCTCTCCCCCTCAACCACGAGGAAACTTTCGCCGCGCTCAGAGCGATGAACCAACTCATCAAAGCGGCTTCGTGCCTCGGCAAGATCAACGGTAGTCATCGCGAGGAGGTTACGCTCAGCGGATGCGACCCGCAAGGGTTGCGAAAATGCGACCGATCACTTTGGGCCGTCTCCCGACTGTCGCTTCGCTGGACCCGCCGCCCACTTGATCGCCTCGGCGATGTGCCGCCGCGCGAAGGGGGTGGCGAGCGAGCGCAGGTCGTGGCCGAATTCCGTGTAGAAGAAGCGGCCGCCGGCGGCGGGCTCGTGCGTCCAGGCGATGGGATGATCGGCGCCCATGGGTTTGCCGGCGCGCGTTTTGAAAAACTCGCGGACCGGCTGATAAGTCGTTTCATCGACGCGCAACAGGACCGTGAAGCCGGGCAGGCCCGTCACGACGCGATCGTGGTTCGTCCAGTCGGCCTCGACCCAAAACTCGGCGGGCTGGCCTTTCACCGCGGGATGCTCTTTCGCGGCTGGATCGACGATGACTTTCGCCTTTAGAAAATCCGAGTCGCTGTTGAAGTCGCAGCCGCCGAGCTGATGCAGCCACGGCCAGCCGGTCTGATGCACCAGCGCGGCATGCAGGCCGACGATGCCTTTCTTTCCGTTCGCGAACCATTCTTCCACGGATTTGCGCTGCTCCTCGGGAATCACCTTGTCGAGCTCGTTGGCGTTATTGAGCAGGAGCACGTCGTATTTCGCGAGGGCCTTCGGCAGCAGGTCTTTGGCGTGCTCCGTGACGTCCACCTCCATGCCGTGCTCGTGCCCGAGCAGTACCAGCCAGCGATTGATGCCGGGAATTTCCGGGTGCCGATAAAACGCGGTATTGGAATAAACCAGCACCTTGAGGCCGGCGCCTGGCGTGGAGGCGGCGGCAGGTTCGTGCGCGGCGGCGCCGCGGGTGAGGGCCAGGAAGGCAGCGGCCAGGACAATGAAAAGGCGGGCAGTGCTCATAAGCCCGATCATTGCGCGCGCTTTTTCCGCCTCGCCCGATTCGGGTTCTCCGGGCCGGAGATGGGCGCCGCCTGCTCGGCATTCCATTTGTCCCAGATCGCCTGCAGCTCAGCAGCTTTTTCGGGCTGCGCGGCGGCGAGGTTTTTCGATTCGCCGATATCGGCGGCGAGATCGTAAAGCTCCGGCGTTGGTCCGCCCAGGCGGGCTTTCACGAGCTTCAGATCGCCGTGATGGATGGCCATCTGCTCGCCGAACCGCCAGTAGAGCGTCTGGTGCGGCCGCGCCTTGTTTTCGCCGGTGAGAAAGGGGAGCAGATTCACGCCATCGAGTTTCCACGCCGGATCGGCCGGCGCGCCCGCGGCGGCGAGGCTGGTGGGCAGGATGTCGAGCTGGATGATGGGCGATTCGTACGTGGCGCCCGCGGGCAGGCGGCCCTTCCATTGCGCGCAGAAGGGGACGCGTACGCCGCCCTCCCAAGTGGTCGACTTGAAGCCGCGGAGCGGGTCGTTGCGCGAAGTCGTCGAAGCGGTCGGTCCGCCATTGTCGCAGAGGAACCAGATGAGCGTCTGCTCTTCCTGCCCGAGCTCGCGCACCTTCCCGAGCACGCGGCCCACCGCGTCGTCCATCGCCGACATCATGGCCGCGAAAGTGCGCCGTTTTTCGTCCGTGATGCCCGGAAAGCGCGCAAGATATTTCTCGGTCGCCTGCAGGGGCGCGTGTTGCGCATTGAACGGCAGATAGAGAAACCAGGGCGCGTCCTTGCTGCGCTCGAGCCAATCCACCGCGCGCTCGCCGTAGGCGTCCGTCGTATAAAAACCCGGCTCCTCCATCGGCCGCACTTCGGGCGAGGTGCGCGAGTCGATGAAGTTGGTCGGCTTGAAGAAAGGGGTGTTCGCGAGCGTGCCGTAGAATTCATCGAAGCCGCGCGCCATCGGCCGGAATTGCGGCGCAATCCCAAGATGCCACTTGCCGATCGCACCGGTCTTGTAGCCCAGCGCCTTGAAGCGCGCGGCGATCGTCGTCTCGGCGAGAGAGAGCCCGCGGTCCTGGTTGGCCGCCGAATTGAATTCGTGCCCAAAGCGCGTCTGGTAGCGGCCGGTCATCAGCCCGGCGCGGGTGGGGCTGCAATAGGGGCCGCTGACGTACCCTTGCGTAAAGCGCACGCCATTTTTCGCGATCGAATCGATGTGCGGGGTCGGGATATCCTTCGAGCCTTGGAAGCCGTATTCCGCATAGCCGACGTCGTCGCTCAGAAAGACGAGGACGTTCGGTTTGCGCTTCGCGTCGGCGGCGCTCGCGCCGAGCACGGCGAGGAGCACCAGGATGGTGGAGAAGAGACGTGTTTTCATGGGGGCAAGGGGCTGCCTTGCCTTGGTGATGCAAAAAGGCGCCGGGGGAAAGCTGGAAATCCCCGGCTAGCGGTCCCATCTTTCCCGTGGGAGTAGTTGAAACGGCCACACAAAATCCGCGCCCCGCGCCGTTACTCATGAAACGCTTTCCTGCATCCTGAGCCCATGCCACTCCCCCATGAACCCTGGCGCGAATGCTACCGGCAACTGGCGCCGAAGCTTCTGCTCTTCGCCCGCCAATGGGTGCCCTCCATGGCCGATGCCGAGGATGTGGTGCAGGCGGCGTTCATCCGGTTTTGGCGAAAGCAGCCCGACGCGCAGCCCGAGCATTACCCGCTGCTTTACGCCGCGGTCCGCTCGGCCGCGCTCGATCTGCTCCGCACGAATGAGCGGCGCGGACGGCGCGAGCTCGCCTTCGGCGCGGACGAACCAGCCGCGCTGGAGCCGCTTTTCGAGTGCCCGCTCGAGCGCGCGGAGCAGGCGGAGACGCTGCAGCGCGCCCTGCACAAGCTTCCGCCGGAGCAGCGCGAAACCGTGGTGCTGCGCATCTGGGGCGAGCTCACTTTCGCGCAAATCGCGCAGGCCTTCGGCGAATCGATCAACACCGTGGCCGCCCGCTACCGCTACGCCCTGGAAGCCCTGCGCCGCCACACCCATCACGAAGATTATGAACGAGTCCGAGCTTGAAACCGAACTGCTGCGCCTGAGCCCGCGCGCTCCTTCCGCCGAGCTGGAAGAGCGCATCGCCGCGGCCATGCCGGGGGCGCTCGTGCCATTGAACCACCATGTGCTCCGCGCCGCCATCATTCCGCGTGGGCCAGCCACCGTCGATTTGCCCACCTGGCGCCACTTCTGGCCGAACCTGGTCTGCACCGTGGCCGGGGCCGCCGCGGCAGTGGCAGTCGTGCTCGCGTTCCAAGCGAACATGCCGTCGAAGCCAAGCGCGGAGGTGGCAAGCGCTGCTCCAGCCGCGGCGGAGGAAGAAATAGAATCCCTCTTCGAGGCCGAGGACGCGGCGAGCGAAGTCGTTTCGGCCGACGAGCCGGAAATCCTTTTCGACGACGAAGCCGAGCCCACGCAGCTCGTCCGCTATTCCTCGCTCGAGCGCTACACCTGGACGAACCGCGCCACCGGCGCGCGCATCGAGGTGGAAATGCCGCGCGAAGACGTCCTCCTCGTTCCGCTTGCCTACCAATAACTCCCTTATGAAAACGAAATCGTATCTTCACCTTCTCGCCGCCGGCGCGTTCACCTGCGCCACCGCCCTCGGGCAGCAGCCCGATGGGCGTCCACAGCCGCCCCCGCCCCTCCCACCCGACGCGCCGCAACCCGGCACGCCACCCCCCGGCGGCGGCCCCGGCGCGCGTCCGCCCGGCCCCGGCGAGCATCGCCCGCCCTTCCCCGCGCCCGAGCGTGGCCCCGATGTCAATCGCGGTCCCGGCGGCCCCGGCCGGCCCGATGGCCCTCCCGGCCCGCGGCGCGAGGGCGACCGCCCGGGCGCTCCGGGCGGCCCACGTGACGGCGAACGCCAGCCCGGCGCAGGCCCGCAACGCGATGGCGACCGTCCGCAGCCTTCGCCACGCCGCGAAGGCGATCGCGCCGAGCAGCGCGGCCCTGGCGGCCCCGGCGGCCCCGATTGGCGGCCGGACGGTGATCGGCGCGAACACGGCCCGCGCGACGGTGCCCGGCCCGAGGGTGCCCGGCCTGATGGCGCGGGTCGGCCCGATGGTCCCGGCCGCGAAGAGAGCCGCCGCCGCGATGGCGATGGTCCGCGTCCTGAAAGCCGCCGTGAGCAGGATGGCCCGCGTCCCTCCATGGCGCCGCCTCAGCCGCAGCCCTTCCTCGGCGTGATGACGGTGCCGCTTCCCGAGCCGCTGGCTGTCCAGCTCAGCATCCCCGTTGGTTTTGGGCTCATCGTCGGCGAAGTGCTGCCAAACAGCCCCGCCGCCCAGGCGGGCATTCAGAAATTCGATGTCCTCAGGCTCCTGAACGACCAGCAGCTCGTCGAGCCCGCGCAGCTTCAGGCGCTCGTGCGCGCCGCCGGCAAAGACAAGGAGGTCACGCTCACCATCGTCCGCAAAGCGCAGGAACAAAAAGTGACCGTGAAAGTCGGCGAACGCCTGGCGCCCGTCCGCCCGCCGTTCTCCCCGGGCCAAAATCCCGGTCAAAACCCTCGCCAAAATCCTGGCGCGCGGCTCCATCACTTGCTCGAGCAGCACGGCCAGGGCGATCCCCGCACCCGCGAAGCCGCGGAAGAGCGCATGCGCGACGCCCAGAAACAGATGCGCGAACACCACGAGCGCATGCGGCAGCAATACGAACAGCGCCGCCGCGAGCAGCCGAACGCTCCGCAGCCGAATCGCGGCGGCGAGCGCCCGCTCGGCGAGGGCCGGCCCTCCGCCGCTATCGAGCCGGATGAAATCCTCCGTGAAGCCCAGCCCGGCGGCGGCAACCAAATCAAGCGGTTTACCGAAACCAGCGTGACCACCCTGGAAGGCGCCAAGGCTCGGCTCGTGCTGAAAGACCAGGACGGCGAGATCGAAGTCGCCGGCGAAAACGGCAAGCGCACCCTCACCGCACGCGACCCGCAAGGCCAGGTGGTCTTCACGGGCCCGGTCGACACCGCCGAGCAGCGCGAAGCCATCCCGCCCGCCTTCCGCGAAAAGCTGGAGCGCATCCGGCTCCGCACCTCCTCGGAGCGCGAAGAAGGGCAGTCCCGCGCGACCCAAGCGATCTTCGCGACCAGCGAGGAAGAGGCGCCCGACGTGCAGTAAGCGGACCTCGTGGAGCAAGTGCGGCGGAATAGCGTCGTACGTTTATCCAACGCCCCTCCGGGGCGGACGCGCTTTCTTGGGAAAACCGGTGGCTGACGCCACCGGCTATTCTCTGAATGGCCCTCCGGGCCAGGCAGCGAAGGATACCAAGATTGCGAAGCATTACATTTGCCTAGAGAGCGCTACTCCCGCGCTTCCCGCGCTACTCCTGCGCTTCGCCGTAGCCCACCGTCTGCTCCGGCGGCGGGGTGATGCGAGCGGAGTAGCGGCGCTTGGCGTAATAGCATTTCGCAAGCAAATCCGCGACGACCGACTCCATCTCCGCGGCCATCGTTTCGATCTTCTTCGAAAAGTAGGAGTAGGCGATGAGGCTCGGGATGGCGATGGCGAGACCGACGATGGTGGTGCCGAGCGCTTCGGAGATGCCTTGGGCGATGACGTGCGGATCGGTTTTCGAGGCGTCTTCGCCAAAGGCGCCGAAGACCTTCATGAGGCCCGAGACGGCGCCGAGCAGGCCGAGCAGCGGGGCGATGCCGACAATCACCTCGAGGACGAAGAGCCCGCCCTCGAGGCGCACGATTTCATGCCGGGCGCGCGTCTGCACGGCCTCGACGTTTTCGGATTTCGGCCAGCCGAGATGGCTCAGCCCCGTGGACACGATGCGGCCCATGGCGGAGGGATCGTTGCGGACGAGCCGGCCGAGGCGCGCGAGGCCGTCCTGATCATCCTGGCGCAACTGATCGACCTCGCGCTCGATCTCCGGCGGCACCACGAAGGCGCGCCGAAGGGCGAGCCCTTTCATGACGATCACCGCGACGGAGACGAAAGAGCAGATGAGCAGGAACAACATGAACCAGCCGCCCCGGTAAAAGAATTCGTAGACCGAGGCGGCGGTGGCGAGAGTGGGAGGCATGAAGGGCTAGTACAAATTGAAGGTGAGCACCTGTTCGATCCGCTCGCCTTCCTGGCTTTCGAGCAGCTCCGGCGGCGGAGGTGGGACGGGCGTTTCGAGGATGGCGCGCACGCAAACCTCCGCGCAAGTACTGTTCCCGCTATTCGATTCCACGCGCACATCGCTGGCCCGGCCGCCGCCGCGGCCGATCGTAAAGCTGACCGCCACCACGCCGGGCGTGACCGAGCCAGAGTTCTCATGGATGAAGATGTTCCAGTTGTACCCAATGGCCTCCTTGGTGCGCTTCCACCAGCGGCCGCCGGCGGTTTTCACCGCATCGATGCCGGCCGGCCCGCGATTCGAGATGCTCCCCTCGATGCGCTGCTTGCGGAGTTGCTCCTTGTAGCGATCCGAGAGACTGGGGCCGGCGATCGGCTTGGGCGTGCTCAGGGCGGCGTATTGGGTGGCGGTCGTCGGTTTATCCACGCTGCGCGCATTGGGCACCGGCGGCGGCGCGAGGCGCTCGGGCGTCATCTGCGGCGTTTGAAAAGCGAGCTGATTTTCGCCGGGAGCGGCGACCTTCGGCAAGGGCGTCGCGCGCGTGGGGCGGGCGGGCTCGGGCAGCTTTTCCTGCGGGGCGGCCTTTTCGGCGGCGGCGAGCGCCGTCTTCGCGACCGGCTGAGGAGCGTACATCGGCGCCACCGTGGCGGATTGCGGCGTTTCCTGCGCGGGCTGCGGCTCCTCGCTTGGGGAGCGCGAAAAGCGCGTCGCGAATTCATCGGCGCGCATGACCACTTCCTGGTCGGCAAAATTGAACGTCTCAAGGCGCTTCTCGCCCTCCTGGCTCGGCAGCGGGATGTCGCCGGTGGCCGGTTTTTCCGAGCCTTTCGACATATCCTCGTCCGATTGCAGCACGGCGTCCTTGGGTTTCTGCCCCGCTTTCAGCCCCGGCAAGGTGCCGAGCGGAATCGGGGTCGGTTTCTGCCGGACGGTCAGCGGCTGCGGGACCGGCATCGGCACGATGGTCACCTCGAGATTCTGCTGCGCGGCCATCGGCGCGCGCTCGACCCGCTGCGGCACCACCATCGCCATGATGATCGCCGCCAGGAAAAGGAGCACGTGCACCGCCACGGAGATCGTGGCGCCGAGGGCCACCTGGCGGGAGCGCGGCACGACCGTCACATCCGGAATCCATCCGAAAAGCGGGTCGGTCAATCGCGCGATCGCGGCTCTCATGGTGCGGGTAGCGGGTACTTATACAGGGAAAAGCCCCGTGCGCTTTACTTTGTTTGGGGCGCGGGCGCAAATGCGGACGGCATGCGCGCGAGCGGCCGGATGACGCCGCCCTCCATGACGCCGAGGGTGGAAAAGCACGATTCGCGCGCGCACCATTCCACTTCCGCGCCGCGCTGTTTGGCAGTGAGGGCCTTGCCATTGCGCGCGGTGCGGAGGGCCGTGAGCGGATCCGGGTAGGATTGCGCGAGGGCGAGCACCGTCTGCGCGGAGTCGGTAAGCTCGGTCTCGCCGAGGAGTTGGATGAGCCGGCCGGCGGCCCAGGCGTCTTCGAGCGCGAAGGTGGCAAAAGTGCCGGCGCAGACGAGGGCCACCTGCGCCGGGGCCGTGCGGCGAAGCTCTTCCGCCAACGCGCCGAGATTGAGAATGGCGCCGACGAGCACGCGGCGCGCGGTGTCGCAGGCGCGCAGGGCGATGGTGCCGTTCGTGGTGGTGCTGATCACGGTCTGCCCGCGCAGCCCGCGGTACTCCAGGGGCGAATTGCCGAGATCGAACCCTTCGATCTTGTCGCCATGACGCTCGCCGCCGAGCAGCGCGGCGGGGCGCTGTTTTTTCATCTCCCACGCTTCCTCGATGGTGCGCACCGGCACGATCTCGGCCGCTCCGAATTCCAGGGCGGTGATCATCGTGGAGGTGGCGCGCAGGACATCGAAAACGACGCAGGTGGTCTCGGAAAGATCGGCTTGGGTTAGCAGCGCGATCTCGGCGGGCGTGAGGATGGCGTCGATGGTCATGGGCTCTTTTTCTTTCGGCGGGGGGCTCGCGGCTGCATGCGGGCGTGATGAAACAGGTACTGCTGCGCATAGCCACCGTAGGGGCCGAAATAAGTATCGCAAAACTGCCGGAGCCGTTCGGCGGTCACGCGCCGCTTTTTCGCGAAATAGAGTCCGCGCAGCGCGCGCTCGATCCAGACGTCGATGGGGAAGGCGCGGAGCCTCTCATAGGCGAAGAGCAGCACGCAATTCGCCACCTTCACCCCGACCCCCGGGAGCCGCAGCAACTCGGCGCGCGCGGCGTCGGCGTCGAGGGCGCGGATGGCTTCGAGATTCACTTCGCCGCGCGAAATCATCCCAGCGGCCAGCCAAAGGTTGCGGGCGCGGTAGCCCAGGGCGCACTCGCGGAGCGCGGCTTCGCCGGTTTCGGCGAGGCGCGCCGGTGAAGGGTACGCATGCAGCATCTCGCCCATCAGCGCGCGCTTTTCACCGAAGCGCCGGCGCAGCGTGTGCGAAATCTGCGCGATGTGGGCCACCTGCTTCATGCTCGAGGTGATGAAGGTGGCGAGGCATTCCCACAACGGCTGGCGGATGATCCGCAAGCCGCGGCACAGCGCGAGCGCAGCCCCGAGGTGCGGATCCTGAGGGAAGCTCGCGTAGATTTCCTCGAGTGGATGATCGAGCGCGAAATAGTGGCGAGCCTCGTCTTCGGCGCCAGGGGTGACGCGCAACCCGCCGCCCGATTGTTCGACATAGACGGCGCGCTCGCCGATCGTGCCGAGGTACCCGGCGCCATGGCGTACCCAGTGGAAGACCTGGCCGCAGTCCAGGGTCAAATCGAGATCGAAGCCGCTTTCCAGCGGGATTTCGGCGAGCTCAGCATCGCCGCCCGGGGGCCCGCTCACTGGATGAAGTAGCTCAGGTTCTCCAGCTCGATCGCGAGGTCCACGTTGTTCACCACCACGCGTCCGGCACCTGCAAAATGATCGGCGCGAAATTCAGGATGGCGAGGATGCCCGCCTCGACGAGCACGTTCGTCACCTCCTGGGCGACCGGTCCGGGCACCGTCAGGATCGCCATCTTGATCTTCTTCTCCGGACGAACTCCGCGAGTTTGCCCATCGGCAGCACCTTCACGCCGAGCTCGCGCTCGTGCGCGCGGGTAGGGTGCAAATCGAAGGCGGCGACCACTTCGAACCCTTCCTTGGCGAAATCCGGGTAGCGCAGGAGCGCGGAGCCGAGATGCCCCGCGCCGACGAGGATCACCGGCTGCAGGTGAGTGGTGCCGAGCACTTCCGTGAGCTTCGCGCTCAGCGCCCCGACACTGTAGCCGAGCCCGCGCGTGCCGAATTGCCCGAAATACGCGAGGTCCTTGCGGAGCTGGGTCGGCTTCACCCCGGCAGCCTTCGCGAGGGCGGCGGAAGAAACGGTGTCGATCTCATTCTGCTTCAGCCGCTGCAGGGCGCGCTAGTAGAGCGAAAGCCGGTAGACGGTTTTCCGGGGGATGATAAGCTTCAAGCTTGTGAAAATGCACGAAGATCCGCCCGAGCGCAAGTGCCCCTAGATAGACGGCATTTGCACGAGAGATATTCATCCGCCCTTCACTTCACCACGATCCCCTGCCCCGTCGGCAGCTCCAAAATCTCGAACCCTTTCGCCCGCGCAAACTCATCCCAGGCGCGCTTTTGCGGCTCGTAGCCGGCGTAGGCATAATCATCCAGCAGCAGCACGCCTCCGGACACCAGGCGCGGCCAGAGGTACTCGCCCGCGGCGATCTCCGGCTCCACACAATTCATATCGATCGAGAGGTAAGCCACCCGCTCGGAAGCGATCTCGGTGAGGGTGCCCGGCACGGCGCCGCGGACAATCCGCACATTCGGAAATGGCGCGAAGGTTTCGCACACCTCGGCGAAGCTATTGGCGTAGCGCCCCTCCGCGCCGGCCCGCCGGCCGAGCGCGTATTCTTCATCGCGGATCTGCTCCTGCACGAGGCCTGCATAGGTATCGAGCAGGTAAAAGGTTTTCGGCACCGCCGCCCAATCGAGGTACTCCATGATCGCGCGGCTGAGGAAACCGCGCTGCACCCCGCATTCCACGAAATCGCCCTCGAGCCCGCGGGCGTGCCGCGCGGCCCAGAGCCCCACCCGCACGCGCCACTCCCATTGGTAATCTTCGCCCGCGGCCTTCACGCCCGCGGCGTAGGCGGCGCGAAAGCGCGGCTCCCGCAGGAAGTCCGCATTGTGGATGGTGGCCAAGCCATCGCGATCATAGGTGAGCGCGCGCGCGGAATCGGCAAGCTCGGCGCGCGCCTTCAGGCTGCCATAGCGCTGTTTCCATTCTTCGCGCTCGGCTTTAAGGCGGCCCACGTCGGCTTTCATCCGGCGCACCGCGGGAAAGATTTTCGCTAGCAGATCGGTTGTGTTCAGGGGGTGGAGGGGGGATTGGGCGGGCGCTTGCCGGAAAGCTCGCCACTCGCCGGGGGCGGCGGCATACTTGCCCCAAACAGGGATCATTCGTGAAGTTCAAAACCGTCTTGCGTTTTCTTTGCCCGGCCGCGGCGCTCCTCTTCCTCGCGGCCGCCGCGCCCGCGCCGGAGCTGAAGTGGCAGCCGTGGTCCGAGACCCTCTTTCAGCAGGCCGAGCGTGAGAAGCGCTTCGTCATCCTGAACCTGCACGCCACCTGGTGCCACTGGTGCCACGTGATGGAGGAACAGACTTACCGAGACCCGAAAGTGATCGCGCTGCTGAAGGCGAAGTACCTCACGGTGGAAGTGGATGCCGACGCGCGCCCCGATCTCGCCAACCGCTACGAAGACTACGGCTGGCCCGCGACGATCGTCTTCAACACGAATGGCCGCGAGATCGTGAAGCGCCGCGGCTACATCCCCCCGCGCGAAATGGCATCGATGCTCCAGGCGATCATCGATGATCCCTCGCCGGGGCCGTCGGTGGAGCCCGAGGGCGACATTGCGTTTGCCAAGGAAGCCGCGCTGCCCGCCGCGCTGCGCACCGAGCTGGAGCAGGCGCTCGCCGCGGGTTATGATCAAAAGCGCGGAAGCTGGGGGACGAGGCAGAAATATCTCGATTGGGACAATCTGGAATACTGCCTCACGCGCGCGCTGGCGGGCGATGCCGAGGCCGAGCGGATGGCGCGCCAGAGCCTCACCGCGCAGCTTCAGCTCATCGATCCGGCGTGGGGCGGCATCTACCAATATTCCGGCGAAGGCGATTGGAAACATCCGCATTTCGAGAAGCTGATCCAGTTCCAGGCCGAGAACCTGCGCGTCTACGCGCTGGCTTACGCGCTCTGGGGCGACCCGGCCTTTTTGCAGACCGCCGAGAATATCCGCGGCTATGTGAAGTCGTTCCTGGCGAGCCCGGACGGGGCATTTTACGTGAGCCAGAATGCCGATCTGATCGATGGCAAACACGCGGAGAATTACTTCGAGCTCGGCGATGCCGCGCGGCGAAAGCTCGGCGTGCCGCGGGTGGATACACATGTCTACTCGCGCGAAAATGGCTGGATGATCCACGGGCTAGCGGCGCTCTATCGGGCCTCGGGGCAGCCGGAGGTGCTGCGCGAAGCCGAGCGCGCGGCGGAATGGATTGCCGAGCACCGTTTCCTGCCGGGCGGTGGGTTTCGCCACGACGACGCCGATGCGGCGGGGCCGTTCCTGGGCGACACGCTTTACATGGCGCAGGCGTTTCTCGATCTCTATTCGATCACCGGCGAGCGGAAGTGGCTGCAGCGGGCGGAGGAAGGCGCCGCCTTCATCACCCAGCATTTCACCAGCGGCGTACACGAGCAGGCTGGCCTGATTTCCAGCGACGTAAACCGGCCGATGATCCCGCCGGCCACGCCGCAGTACGACGAAAACGTGACCGCCGCGCGTTTCGCCAATCTGCTCTTTCGCTACACGCAAAAACCCGCGCACCGGGCGCTCGCGGAGTGCGCCCTGCGCTACCTCGCCACGCCCGAAATCGCCCGCGACCGGCGGGCGTTCGCCGGCGGCGTGCTGCTCGCCTCGGCCGAGTGCGCCGCCGAACCGCTGCACGTGACGGTGGTGGGCGCGCGCAGCCACCCGCTCGCCCGCGAGCTCTTTCTCACCGCCCTGCGCGCGCCCATTGCCTACAAGCTAACCGATTGGCTCGATATCGCGCAGGGCAAGCTCCCGTATCAGGACCTGGAGTTCCCCAAGCTCCCCACTGCGGCGGCATTTCTCTGCGCGCATGGCGCGTGCAGCGCGCCGATCAAGGATGCCGCCGAGCTGAGCAAGCGGCTGCCGCGGGCGAAGTAGCCGAGCGGCCGAAGCCCAGGCCGAACCCGCCCCCGACCATAAGGGCGAGCGCCTCCCCGATACTTAACAAGATTGACATTAAGTTTCCTAAAAAAAGCGCTTGCAGCCCGCACCGGCTTCGGCCAAGGTAGCCGTGTTCTGGGGGGAACAGCAGCCCTTCGGTTCTCATTCGAGACCGAGGGGCTGCACTCTTTCAGGGAGGATTTCCGATTTCTCCGTGCAAGCTGGCCCGGCCCATCGTACCCGTAAGCGCACTTCTTCCTAACCGCCTGCCATGGAGCCCCGCGAAGTCGAATTCGAGGTTTTACCCAAAAACGCGCCGCCCCCACGTGCGCGCATTCCTGGCGCTCCTGCCGGCGCACCCCCGGCCGACCCCTTGGTGGCGCTGATCGCGAAGATCATGGATTCGATCTTCACCATTCCGGGGACGAAGGTGAAGTTCGGCGTCGATCCGCTCATTGGGCTCATTCCGGGCTTCGGGGCGGGCGCGTCGGCTCTGATTTCGCTTCTCCTGATCGTCCGCAGCGCCTCTCAAGGAGTCCCCAACCGCATCCTGGGCCAGATGGGGCTCAATGTGGTGATCAACTCGATCCTCAACGCGATCCCGGTGGTGGGCGACGCCGTCTCCATCTTCTACCGCTCGAACGCGAAGAACTACGAACTGCTGCAGCGCCACGCCGGCACCCGGCGCAAAGCCACCGTCGGCGATTGGCTCGTGCTCGCCGGCATTTTCTTCGGGATCATGCTCGTGATCGTCTGCCTCCTCCTCGGCATCGCCGCACTGCTCGGCGCCGTTTTCCGCGCGCTGACGGGAAACTGAGGCCAACGCTCGGGGCTCGCCCCCATTGCCCGGCTCGCGCATTTCCGGCAGCATCATGATGGCTCGCTCACCCCGCGCCGCGTTGTCCGGCCGGAAACCGACCCGTTTGGCCATCGGGGTGAGCGGGCGCTTTATTACTCCAGCCTTGCGCGGAAATCCCGCCGCGCGCTAGATGGCCGGATATGAGAACCGTTTTGGCCGGTTTCGTGTGTTCCGTGCTGATGGTGGCGAACGCCTGGGCCTTTGGTCCCGCCGGGCATGAGCTGGTGGGGGCGATCGCCGATGAGAAGATCGCCGGGACACCCGCCGCGAAAGCCGTTCGCGATCTGCTGGGCCAGGTAACACTCGCACGCGCCGCGACTCTGCCGGATGAGCTCAAGGGCTGGGATAGATTCGAGCCGAATGACCCTCATGGCATCGGCGGTCTCCTGAGCAAGCCGCTCACCGATAAGCTCTGGCAGTTTTGGACCGCGAATCCGCCCCCGGAAAAAGCGAATGAGGAAACTCCCTCGCACCATTGGTTTCACTACACCGATGTGCCCGTGGAGCAGAGCAGCTACGACGAAGGTAAGCGCGGCCGCTCGAAATGGGACATCGTGCAAATGATCCCGTTCTGCGTGCGAGTGCTGAAGGGCGAAGAACCCGAGGATAACGCACGCAAGATCACCAAGCCGGTCGCGCTGGTGCTGCTCACGCACTACGTGGGCGATCTCCATCAGCCGCTGCACGTCGGCGGGCAGTTCTTCAAACCGGATGGAACGCCCGTCGACGGCGAGGATCCGAGCTCGCTCGAAAACCAGGGCGGAAACACCATCATCCTGCACCTCGCCGGTGCCACCACGGGCGCGACGAAGCCCAAGCTGCACAGCTTTTGGGACAGCCAGGCCGCCGCCGCGGCGGTCGACCAAATCTTCAAGGAAATCGAGCAGGACATCGAGAAAAACGGCGCCCGGCACTTTCCACCTTTTACCCATGCGCAGCTCGCGCACTGGCTCGCGGCGCGAGAGCCCGCCGGCTGGTCGGCGGATCCCTCAGCCGGCGCCGATGCCATGCTTTGGACGATGAACCGCGTAAAGGAGATGCTGCCCCTCGCACGCGAGGCGCACCGCCGGGTGCAGTTCAGGAATGTCGTGCCCGGATTTTCACACGGTCATCCCGTGGCCAACGGCGAAGCTCACGAGATTCCCGCCGCCGACGGAAAAACCTATCTGGATTGGGCGAGCGATATCCTCGCCCTCCGGCTCCAAGTCGCAGGGTGGCGGCTGGCCGAGATTCTGCAGAGCATCTGGAAGCCTCCCGCAGCGGAAAGGAATTAGGCGGCGGGGTCCGCCGGCGCGGCGGGTTCCGCGGGTGTGGGGAGGGCTGGTTCGACGGGCGGATTTTGCACGGGGACGCGGCGCTTCTTTTTCTCTTCTTCGTCTTCCTCGGGGGTGGGGGCGCCGCCGCCGTAGCCGATAACCTCGACGGTGAAGAGGGAGGCAGCCTCTTCGACGGCGGCGGGCTGGGATTGCGCTTGCCGGGCGGCTTCGGCGGCGGCGCTATTGCCGGCGGAATTGTTGTTTGAAGGGGCGGCGACGCGGGCGAGGCTGGGGGCGGCGGCGGGCGCGGAGGTGGGGGCGCCGCTGGTGCTGCCGGAGGCGGCGATGTTGCTGGCGTTGAGGACGGTGGTGGCGGCGATGGTGACATTGCCGGAGGCGCGGATGCCGGCGTCGCCCGCATCGACGGTGCCGGTGGGAGCAATCAGCGAGACGTCGCCGGGCGGGACATTGGCGACGGTGGCGAGGACGCCAATGCCGCCGCCGGTGGCGAGGCCGGCGAGGTCGGTTTTGACGTCGGCCGTTTGGGCATCGATGAGGACGCGGGTGGGCGGGGCGCTTTGCACGGTCTTGGCGGAGGAGCCGGCGGCGATGTCGCCGTTGGAGGACCAGATGATTTCGTTGCCGCCGCGCAGGGTGAAGATGCGCGAGGTGCCGACGGTGACGTCGCCATCGGTGAAGATGGAAATGTTGCCGCCGGCTTCGGTGAGGATGCCCTGATCGAGCGGCTGATTGCCGGCGACATCGAAGCCGACGCGGAGCTCGCCCGCGGGCGCGAGAATGGAGATATCGCCGCCGCTGCGGGTTTTGATTTCGCGCGCGGTGAGGGAGATGTCGCCGCCTTGCGGGTTCGGCTTCCGGAAGAGGGCGTCGATGGCGGCGAAGCCGGAGTCGTAATTGCCGGTGGTCTCGAAATCGCGGCCGGCATCGCGGAGCACGAGGAAGAAGATATCGGTGGCGATCAGCGCCTGTTCCTCGGCTGGCAGCTTATCGAATTCGGCTTTCGTGAGCGAGCCGCCCTCGCGGTTGGCCGTAACATCGGTGAGATACTGGTCGAGCTTCGAAGCGTCGATCTGATCCACCATGGCCTGGTAATCCTTCGCTTTGCTACCGAGAGTGATGGCGGGCGACATGCCGGCGGCGACGACGAGGTCCGCGCCTTCGAAGGGCAGGGCCGGGTTGCGGCCATTGCCGATGCTGACGATGCCGAGGCCGGTGCCATCGGGATTATTCGGCCCGATGCCGAGATCGAGGTGGCGGCCGGTGAGGACTTCGAGGGTGCCGGGGCCGCTGATTTGAAGATCGCCCGCGAGGGTGCCGCTGCGGAAGTCGAGCGCGTTGCCCGCGGCTTGCGCGGAGATGCGCAGGGGCGAGTTTGCGTTGTACGCGATGAGATCGCGGCCGGCGGTGACAACTGAGATGTCATTCTCGCTGGTGTTTTGCAGGTAGAGCGCGAGGTCGGTGACATCGTTGCCGGCGATGAGGCGCGTGAATTTGGGCGAGAAAAGCGTGAGGCCGGAGATGTCGCCGGATTGCGCGTAGAGGCGCGTGGGCGAAGTGTCGCCGGCGTGCAGGATATCGGAAGCGTGCAGCGCCTGCTTGGCCTGGAGCACGCTGGCGGCGCCGGCGGTGGAGCCGGTTTCGGCGAAGGCCGCGGTGATCGTCGAGAGGAAGTTGTCTCCGGTGTTTTGCGCATTGGTGCGCACGAGGCCGGCGATCGTTTGGTAGGCGAAGGGCGAGGCGATGCCGGGGAGCGAGGCGGGATTGGCGTCGGAAAGATTGATGGTGCTGGAGCTCCAGGCGCGCACCGTTTGATCGGTGATGAGCGCGTTGGTGAAGCCGGTCGGCTGGAGGCCTTTGATGGAGCCACTCGCGGCGAGCTCGATGGTGCCGGTGGGCGATGGGAAGAGCGTGAGGTCGCCGGCGAGATTGATGTCGCCGGAGAAGGCGGTGGCGCGCAGCGTGGAGGGGAGGATGCTGAAGTTGGTGACGAACGGCTGAACGCTCGATTCGTTCAGGCGCAGCCAGGGCTGATAGAAGGAGGCCGAGGCGGGGTCGGTGGTGACGAGGAGCAACTGATTCTGATACCACGCCTGCAGGATCGGCGCGGAGGCGGCCTCGGAGGGGAGCGTGGTCTCAGTGCGCAGGGTGACGGAGCCGCCGAGCGAGGAGACGTTTACCGCGTTCGTGCTGGCGTAGGTGTTGAAGTAGGTCTTGTACCAGAACGTGTTGCTCATGCCGCCGGGCAGCAGGAATGGGTTCGCGACCGGGCCGAGCAGCACGTCGCCGCGGGCGGTGACATCGAAGCTGCCTTTGCCGAGGAAGAGCGTGGTGGGCAGCCAGGTCTCGGGGCTGAGCGGCGCCTCGCCGGTAATGAGCGTGAGGGAGGGCGAGCGCGTGGCGTTCGTGTGAATGGAATTGCCGGCGCTGAGCGTGCCCTGGCCGCGCTCGACGTAGTAGACGCCGCCATCGATGTCGCGGCCGGCGCGGATGACGAGGTCGCCGCCGCCGAGCTCGATCAGGTTCGCGGCGCTTGGCGCGAGCGTGCCGGCGGCGCCTTTGCCGGCCATGCGCGCATTGGTGGGGATAACCGCATCGACGTTGGCGATATCGCGGCCGGCGGTGAGGGTGACGTTGCCGCCGCCAAGCGCGCCGACGCCTTCGAAGAAATTGGAGAAATCGATCCACCACGTGGTGGAGGCGATGTCGCCGCGCGAGGCCGCGCCGGAAACGCCGGTGGCGGGATCGACGAAGCCGCGGCGGTAGAGCCAGTTCGTGGGCATCTGGCGGGTGGAATCGGCAACGAGATCTGTGCCAATGAGCGTCTGGCGCGTGATGTCGCCCTGCGCGGCGATAGTGATATTGCCACCGCCAAGGCTGTATTGCGGGAGGTAGCCGGGCGAGAATTGCTGCGGCGAGCCGAGCTGGCCCTGGTCGCCGAGGACATCGAGGCTGGGCAGATCGAAGTCGCCCGCGTTGAGGACGGTGGTGGGACTGGCGAGGCGCGTGCCGGCGGAGTAGATGCCGGCGAATTGATTGAGCAGCTTCACGTCGCGCGCGGCGGCGATCTCGATACTGCCGGAGCCGGTGCGAATGACTTGGAAGCGGTTGCCGACGACGTCGCGCGTTTGCGCGCTAGCGCTGCCGGGCGAGCTGTTGGTGCCGCCGTCCTTGCCAAGGAGGAGGGAGCCGGCGGTGGCGGCGAGGCCGCTGAGCGGGCGCACCTGGTGGAAATCGGCCGCGCTGAAATCGGCGCCCGCGACGAGGCGATAGGAGTACGATTGCGCATTCGCCGGCAGCGTGGAGCTGGGGGCCAGCAATTGCGCGGTGTAGGCGCTGGAGGCGAATCCGTCGCTGAGCGCGTTGAGGAAAACGAGATTGCCGGCGGCGCGGAGGGTGAGCACGCCGGGGACATTGCGCGGGCCGAAGCGAAAGGTGGAAAGGTCCCAATCCGAAGTCGCCGTGCTGGTGGTGGTGCCGAGCGTGAGATCGCCGGTGCGATTGATAATCTCCGCGCCGGGCGCGATGATCGCCTGCGGGATGAGCGCGGCGTTGTTCGCGAAGAGGCGATTGGTGATCGCCGTCGTGTTGCCCGCGAAGGCCACGCCGTTGGCGCGCACCGCATTTTGCACGGCGGTGGTGATCAGTCCGCCGGCGAGCGTGAAGATGCGGTAGCCTTCCACCAGGATATTCGAGGCGCCGGTGATGGTGCTGTTGATCGCATTGATCTGCACTTCCGTTTGGCTGGAAGTCTGCGGCGCGCGCAGGTGGAGCGTGCCGGTGAAGTGGCCGAGGTTTTGCGAAGTGGGCGAATTGGCAGCGACGCTCAGGTCGATTTGCGCGCCGGTTTGGAGATCCAACGTCGCGCCGGAGTTGAAGAGGCCATTGATGGGCGCGCCGGATTCGAGGGTGATTGCGCCGCCTTTCCCGGCGGCGTTGAAGACCTCGGCGGCTACGGTGAGCCGGGCGCTCGGGCCGAGGACGAGATTGTTCGCGGCGCTGAGCGCGATGGTGCCGCCGGTGCGGCCGGAGGCGTCGATAATGCCGCTGACGTTGATGGAGCCCTGATCGGCGGAAACGTTGAAATGGCGCGCCTTGGCGGTGCCATCCACGAGCACATCGCCGGTGCGCAGGCGGAAGCTGCGCAACTCGTTGAAGCCGCCGAGGTCGAGCGTGCCGTTGAGCGCGGCGAGGCTGTTGTTCGGCACGGTGACGACATCGAGCACGAAGGAGCCGCCGGTGTTGCCGCGGCCGGCGACGGTTCCGGCGAGGTTGAACGCGCCGGTGTTCGCGCGGGCGCTCACGGTGATTTTTCCGGCGTCGGCGAGACCGGGCGCGGAGACGTTCAGGTTGCCCTCGGCGGCGACGGTGACCGAGCCGGTATCCGAGACGAGCATGATCTCGCCGGCATCGGTGAAGCGCGTGAGGTCGAAGAAGTTTTGCGCGGTGCCGGCGACGCTGAGATTGCCGCCAACGGTGAGATCGCCGCTGGTCGCACGGAGGGTGAGCGAGCCGCTCGGGAGCGAGACGTTGCTGTTCGCGAGAACGCTGGAGCCTTGCAGCGTGAGGCTCACGCCGAGGCCCGGCTGGATGGCCGCCTTCGTGCCAGACGCGGACTCGAGGATGAGCGCGCCGCCAGCGATGATGGAGTGCGCGGCGGCGCGCGAGCCGGCGATGAGCGGGGCCGTGATGGTCAGCGCCTGTTGCGTGCTGAGGCCGCCCGCGCCTTGCACGAGGAGGCCGCCGCTCGAATTGAGCTCCACGAGGGTGTAGCCGTTGATCGCGAGCTGATTTTGGCCGAGGCGGATCGAATTCGCGGTGAAGGCGAGCGTGCCGGAAGTGGTGGCAGGCAGCACGGTGGGCGCGGCGCCGTTGCGGCCGTTGTCGAGCTGGATGGATTGCGCGGCGATGGTGACGGCGCCGCCGTCGTTGCCGAGGCCGCGGATTTCGCCGGCGCTGAGGCTGAGGCGGCCGGGCAGCGTGAGCAGGCCGGCGCCGTAAAGATCGATGGTGGAGTAGCTCAGCAACGAGAGGCTCTTCGCCGATTGGATGCTGGCCAGCGCCTGGCCCGCGAGCACGAGGCCGGTGGCGGGCGGGGCGACGGTGGAGCCATCGAGCAGGATGCTGATTTGGCCGCTGTTCAGGCTGATGACGCTGCTGCGCAGGAGGGCGCTCGGCGCGAGCGTGGTGTTGGCGGTCGAATCGAGAATGAGGCTGGCGCCGGTGAGCCGCGCTCCCGCGCCGATTTCCAGCGACGGGACGGTGGAGTTGCTCACGCTGGTTCGGTTGACCTGCGCGCCGGGATCGGCGCTCACGCGGATGAGCACGCCGTCGCCGCTGCCGGCGACATTCGCCGTGCCGAGGAAAAGCGGATCCGCACCCGTGAGGCTGCCGGTGCTGCGGATATCGGCGCCGGGTGCGAGGGTGAGGTTTTGCTTGGCGACGAGGATGATGTCGGGCGCGGTGAGCGGTGTGCCGGCGTTGTCGACGGTGAGGCGGCCGGTGGTCACCGTGACGGTGGCGCCATTCGGGCCGAGCTCGCGGATACCGCCGATGAGGAGGCTCTCCGCGCCAAACGCGCTGAGGTCCGCGGCGTTGAGCACGAGCGAGCCGGCGGCGGCCGAGCCGTTTTGGCCGGTGATCACGATATCGACGGGGCTCGAAAGATCGACGAGACCGCCGCGGCCGAGGCCGGTGGCCTGCGCGGCGACCTTGCCTTTGAGGGTCATCGCGGCGGTGGCCTGAAGCACGAGATGGCCGCCATCCATCGGCAGGCGCGGCGCGGCGAGACCGTTCTTGAGCGCGCCCTCGGTGAGAAATTCGTTCGCGGTGTAGAGCGAGTACTGGGCGCGCTCGAGGACCACGTCGACGGGCGCCACGGAGAACATCGTGTGCAGCGCCGGAGCGCCTTCGTGCGCGGAGTTGAAGCGGTAGCCGGAGACGAGGCTGGAGCCATCCGCGAGCGCCATGGTGACGCCGATCGGGCGGCCGCTTTTCGGGGTGACGAGAAAGGCGCCGGGGATGACGGCGTAGCGCGCGGGGAGCAGCGTGTAATCGCCGGCCGGGAGGCCGGTGGAGCCATCGAGATGGATCCGATCGCCAACGCGGAGCGAGCCATTCACGTAGCCGTTGGCGTCGCCGAGATTGCCGGTGAGCGAGCCAGTGGTGAAGGGCGCGAACGGCGCGTAATCGGCCCCGTAGCCGGGGATGATGGCGAACGACGTGGTGGAGGCGAGGATGTCCTGCGAGCCGCCGATGCCCTTGACGAAGCGGAACGAGAAAAGGTCGCCGCCGCCGCGCAGGTCGAGCATCGAGCCGGCCTGGTCGAGCACGGCGGTGGCCGCGACGTTGATGTTCTTCGTCGGGACGCCGCCGGCGGTGATGTCGACGCCCATCGGGTCGATCCACGAGCTGCCGTTGATGTTGAGGCCGTAGGGGATGACGGGCGTGAGGCCGGTGAGCGGATCGATGCCGGAAACGGAGGTGACGCTGCCCGCGGCGAGGGTGAGCGTCTTCGTTTCCGGGACGGCCTGGCCGGTGATGAGATTTACAGGCGCCTCGCCGGTGCCATCCCAGCCGAGATTGATCGTGCCCTGCGGCGCGCGGAGGGTGCCGCCCTGCTCGATGACCGAGCCGTAGACATTCAGCTCGCCGCCGGCGGAAAGCGGCAGCGGCGAAACGCCGGAGCCGATGATCGTGACGCTGCCGAGGCGCGGCGTGCTGTTGATCTCGTGATCGGAAACGGCGATCGTGAAGCTGACGGCGGTGGGCGGGTAAATTTGCGCCGCGCGAAGGCTGAGCGCGCCGGACATGCTGAGCGTGCCGTCGCCGCGGATGTCGCCGCCGTCGGCGAAGAAGCTGGCGCGGCCGATGCCTTGCAGCGAGAGATTGCCGATATCGATCAGGTCGCCGGTGACGGTGAGCGTGCCGTGGCCGTAGGTGGGCTGGAAGGTAAATGGGGCGGTGCCGACGGTGAACGGCGCCTTCGATTCCTGCGGCGCGAACGGCGGCCGGAACGCGGTGCCGAGCACGACGTGCGGCGCGGCGAGGCGCACATCGCCATTCGCGAAAATCACGCCGCCATCGGCCACGGAAAGCTGGCGCGGCATCGTGATGGCGATGTCGCCCTGAAAGTCGACGGTGCCCTTGAGCGTGAGGGCATCGAAGCCGGCGAAGGCCAAACGGTTGACGCCGAATTGGCCCTGGCCGGTGATCGTCTGGCCGCCGACGCCGAGCACCACGTTGCCGATCACCTGGCCGGGATTTGCGCCGAGCACGGGAAGGTTCGGGCTGCCGGGCGTGACGGTGAGCGTGATGTCGAGCGGGGTGGGCTGAATGCCGGAGCCCTGCGGGATGAAGCGCCCGGAGGAAACGGTGAGGCTGCCGCCGGCGCCCATCGGACCGCCGGCGTGCGCGAGCAGCGTGGCATCGGTGAAGAGGGCTTGCGCGCCGGCGAGCGTGATCGAGCCGGCGTTGGAATCGACCCGCGCGGCGGCCATGGCATTGCCGCGGAAGGTGCCGGCCATCGGCTGCGCAAACAGCACGTCCGCCGTGGCGGTCATCGAGAGCGGGAGATCGAGCAGGCCGCTCGTGCCGGAGACATCGAGCGTGGCGCCCGTGGCCGCGACGATGTTGCCGGAGACCGAGATGGTCCCGCCCGCGAGCACGTTGCCGGTGCGGAGGCCGCGCGCGTCCGCCGTATAGACAACCGCGCCGGCGGTGGAGAGGAAAGTCGACGGCCCGAGGTAGACGGTCGTGAGCGCGGCGTTGAGGCCGGCTTTTTCGGGGAAGATGGTGTTGGAGTCTTTGCCGCCCGCGATGGTGATCGCGCCGCCGGGGGCGTCGATGGAGCCGAGCACGGCGACCGTTTCACCGCTGAGCGAGACGCTGGCGCGGGCATCGGTGCGGATGAGCGCGCCTTCGCCGAAAACGAGATCGCCGCGGAAGATCGGGAGCTTGGTGAAATTGTCGCGCACGCCGACCGCGGCGAGTGAAAGCGAGGCCGGGCTGCGCACGCCTTCCGGCGTAAACATTGGGCGCATCTCCAAGCCATTCGCGCCGGAGAACGCATAGGCGCCGAGCGCGAGGGGCTCGAGGAGCGTGCCGGGTGCGACCGAGATCGCGGGCACGTATTCATTCGGGACGCCGGTCTTGGCGCCAAGGCCGTGCAACGTGTAGCTCGCGAAGCCGCCGTGCTGGAAGAATTGCGGCGTGAGCAGCAGCGTATCCGGATTGGATGTCGTGCCGCCGATTTGAATGGTGGGCGCGAGAATCGAGAGGGCGCCGCCTTGCACCGAGGAGTAGCCGAGCAGGTTCGAGTGCAGCTCAAGATGGCCGCCGATGACGCCGGCGAGGATGGCATTCTGGGTGGTCTGCGCGGCCTGGCCGGCGGCGATGGAAATGCTGCCGCCACGGCCGTAGGTGAACTTGTTTCCGAGGCTGACGGCGACGCCACCGGAGACGTCGATGGTGCTGCCGGCCGCGAGATTGGCGGAGAAGCTGTTGATGGTGATCCTGCCACCATCGATCGCGAACGGGAGCGTGCCGAAATCTTCGGCGCCGATGCGGTCGTCGACGAGCAGGCCGGCCGTACTCAGCGTGGAATCGGAGCCGAGGATGAAGTTGCCGCGGTTCAGATTGGCCAGGGGAGTTTCGGCTCCGTCAGGCTGCGCTTCGATCGCCGCGATGACGCTGGGCGAGATATCGAAGGTGCGGAAGCTGAGCGCGCCCGCGGGCGCGGTCACGTTGCCGAAGATCGTGATGTTCGCGCCGTTCAGGGTGATCGAGCCGCCGGCCTGCGTTTCCAGGCTGACCCCGCGCGGGACGATGATGTCGCCGTCGCTGTTCTCGACGGCGAGAATGCCGAAGCCATTTTCGGTGAGCAGCGCGGGATCGAGCGAGACTTTCGCGCGGCGATCGGCGCGGAGCGGCAGCGGCTCGCCGGCGGGATCGAGCGCGAAGGGGGCGGCGGCCATGGCCGTGGCGCCGGGCTCGAAAACGATCGTCGGCGGCGTCGGCGAAATAGTCGGAAAGAGCGGCGCCACCGGCTGCTGCGCCTGGAAGGCGAGCGAGATGCTGCTCGGCGCGGGGGCCACAGTGCGCTGGCGCGGGCCGGCGATGGTGTAGCCGAGCATCGCGCCATCGAGCGCCATGCTGGGCGCGGTGATATTGATCTGCCCGCCGCTCGCGCCGAAGGTGTAGCCGGGCTCGAAATGCGCGCCGGTCATGGCGAGCGGATTCGTGTAGGTTTGCACGAAGCCGTATTTCGGCACCTCCACAGTGAAGGTGCCGGTGTAGATGCCGTCGTAGACCATGTCGGGCGTGGCCTGCGAAATATCGAGCAGGCGGCCGCCGGACATCACGCGCGTGGTTTGCACCATGCCTTCCTGGAAATTCACCCAGCCGCCGGAGACGTCGATCTTCGAGCCGGCCTGCATCACCACGCTCTCGCCCGCGCGCAGCTTCACCGTGCCGCCGGGAGTCGTGAGCTCGCCCACCGTGCGCTCGACCAGACCCACGTAGCCGGAGGCATCGGCGAGCGGCGTGCCGACCCAGACTCGGCCATCGAAAACGCCGGTCTGGCGGATATCGACCTGGATGGTGGAGCCGCGGAAAAGGCTGTCGCGCTGGAGCGGCGAATCGGCCAGCTCGGAGCCGCGCAACTCGACGGAGAGAATGTTTTCCGTCATCGGCGCGGCGATATCGGCTGAGCCGGCGACGTTGATGGTCGCGCCGCGATCGAGATAGATCTGGCCGCCGGAGAAAACGAACGGCGAGGTAGGCAGCGCGCCACCCTGGTATTTCCAAATGCCCGCACTGAGCGCCACATTGGCGCTCGGCGCGAAGATGCTGGAATCGGCCTGCAGGTGCAGCGCCTTGCCCTGCACATTCACCTGCGAGGCGAGCGCGAGCTGCGTGCCAACCACCCGCTCCTCGCTGGCGTACTCGGGGATGATCGTGGTGACGCTGCCCTGGCCGAGCGTAACCGTGCCGGTGGATTGGAAAAGGAACGCGGGGTGGTCCTGCGCCTGCGAGCCGCTGCCGGTGCTGCTGGTCGGGTACGGGGCGGCATTGAAATTGGCGGTCAGGTCGATGCGGCCATTGAGCGACACGGAGGTGGTGCTCGCGACCGCGCCGAGCTGCAGCACGTTTTTGCCGGTGACGGTGATGCTGCCGCGCGCCGCCGCGATGAAGCCGGAATTCGTGGCGCTGCCAGCGTAGAGCGCCTGGCCGGTTGTTTGCACCGCGCCAACGGCGGCATCGAGGCCGCGCAGGCTCGGATCGCTGCTGGTGTGCGCGGCGAGGCCGACCTGCAAGCCCGCGGCGAGAATGGTCTGGCCGTCCGGCGTGGAGATGGTGCCGCCGTTGACCACGTTCGCGCCGATCAGCGCCACGCGCCCGCCGACATGCGCATCGGTGGTGGGGCTGCTCAATTGCGCGCCGGGCTCCACCACGACGTCGCCGAAGCGGCTGTTGGGCGTGGCGGGCGCGGGGGGGGTAAAGGCGGGTGTGCCGTTGGCGCCGGCGGGAATATCGAGGCCCGAGAAGAGGAACTGCGCGTCTGGATTGTTGAGGAGGCCGCGCGAGAGGAGGTTGTCATTGATCGGCAGGCTCGAAGCGACGAACGAGTGCAGATTGATCTGCGACGAGCCGCCGAAGAGGATGCCGTTCGGATTGATCAGATAGACTGCGCCATCGCCCTTGATCTGGCCCAGGATCTGGCTCGGCACGCCGGAGGGGTCCTGGATTTTGTTGATAGCGATCCAGTTGTTGGAGCCGTCTTTTTGCGTGCCGATTTTCTGGTCGAAATTGACGGTGGTCTCCTTGCCGACGTTGAAGGTCTTCCAGTTGAGCACCGCCTGCGACGAAGTCTGCTTGATCGTGACGGTGGGCTGCCCGCCCGCCTTACCCTCCTTCGGTAGCAGCGCGCCTCGCCAGAGCGCGGGATTTTCGCCCGGCTGCGGCTGGGCGAGTTTCGCCGGCACGCCCGGCGCCACTTGCAGTCCGCCGATCACAAGGCCGTTGGGGACCCTCGGAAGCTGAATGCCGTTCCGGGTGAGGCCGACATTCGCGGGCGCCTGGCGGGCGGCGGCGCGCGCGGCGCTCTGCATGGACTGCATGGCCTTCAGCGTCTGCGCATTGCGCGCCAGGGCATCGCGGGCATTCGCGCCCGCGCGCGATTGCATGGCGGGATTGGCGGCATTCACGCCGGCGCTGCTCGGCCGCGCGCCAGTGGGGGCGCCGCCGCGGAGGATGTCGCCGGCAAGCGCATCCGGTGCCGCACTGAAAATACTCAGCGCCGCGGTGATCGCGATGCTCAGCGCCGCGCGCGGCGAGCTACCAATCCCGGAGGGGCAGCGGCGGCGAAGAGCACGGCGGAGCTTGCGTAAAGGCATGTGGAAAATCGCGTGAAAAATCAGGGACAAAACCAGCCGGGGTGCGACGGGCCGCAACGTCGCTTATGCATGGGGGGCGGCAAGCAATGGTGTGTGACGTTCCGGTGACGGACTGGCGAAAAACACCGAGAGGCCACTCTACCGCCCCGCGCGCGCTGGGGCGTCTGGCTTGATCCGCTGCTCGGCCAGTTTGTCGCCGTAATCCTGAACCAGGTTTTCCAACTTCACCCGCATGGTGCCGACGAAGGGCTCGCGGGCGGTGATGGCGGTGCCGAGGCCGAATTTTTCGTAGCGCGAGAGGATCTCCTTGCCCACCTCGTACATCGACCAGTTGCGGCGCTGCTGATCGGCGACTTTGCGCTTCAGCTCGAGGGCCTGGCCGGCCAGCGTAGCGCGGGCTTCATCCTTGGCTTTGGCCACATTCACCGCCTCCGTGTGCGACACTTTCCATTTCTCCAAGGTGGCCCGCACCTCCATGAGATCGTTCGCTTGCAGGGCGGTTTTATCTTTCAGCTCGGCGATGGTTTTGTCGGAGGCATCCTTGTCGGCGACGAGTTGCTTCAAGGCGGCGGCGAGTTTTTCGGTGAGGTCTTTTTTCTCCTGTTCGAGCGTGGTTTTTTCCACCTGGAGGGCGTCGCGCTCGGCCTGGATGGTGCGAAGCTGGAGCATGGTGTTGCGCAGGGCGTCGCGCATCTTGGCGGCGGCGGCAGCGGCGGCGTCGTCGGCTTGGACCACGCCGGTGATGCCGAGAAGGAGGAGGGCAGCGAGGATGAAGCGGAGCATGGGAAGTTAGAATTTGCCGTTGAAGTCGAGCAGAATGACGTCGGTGCGGAGCGGCGGGCCGGCCACTTCGTCGGAGCTCATCCAGCGGAGCGAGACGTTGATATTCGGCGAAAGCGCCAGGGTGCCGGAGAGGGTGAAGCCTTTCAGGTTGGTGCCGCCGAGGCCGAAGTCGGAGTCGGTGAAGCCGTCCACCACGGCGTCCGATTCCACGTAGCGATAGCTCAGGCCGGCCTGCCAATCCCAGCGCTTTTGCAGCACCGCGCTGCCGGCGCGGAAGCCGATGATCCACGCGGTGTCGCCGCCGGAGAAGGTGCCGAGCGCGCCGTCGAGGGAGTTTGGCCCGCGGTTGTTCACGGCGATGGCGTCGATGGCGTTGGCGTCGAAGCCGAGGTTCTTCACCCATTCGCCATAGAGCGAGAGCTGGAAGGGCTCCCAGTGGTTGTAATCGAGGCGGCCGGTGAGGTGCAGCTCGTGGAACGGCGTGGCGAGGCCGAAGTATTGGAACTGGTTGGTGGTGCCGAAGTTGTTAAGCACGCTGGGAATGATGTGGCGCAGCGGGCGGTAGGTGTTGCCCTTTTGCGCGAAGGAGGGCCGGGTATTGTCGGTATTGCCGGCGTCGTTGGCGGTGAGCGGAATATAGGGATCGGAGAGCTGGCCTTCGACGCTGTCGAAATGGTAGTAAGCGGCGGCGAACTTGAAATCGAGGTCCTTGCGGATCTTCCAATTCGAGCCGAGCTGGCCGGCGTAGAGCCACTTGTCGCTGCTCTTGAATTTCGCCGGCTGGTTCGAGGAGAAGTTGAAGTCCGTATTGAAAACGGGGAAGGCGCCGCCGGCGGCGAACGGGTTGAAGCTTTTCGTGAGATCGTATTTCGCCTGCACGCCGATGCCGTCGAAGCCGAGGTCGTCGTCCCAAATGATCTCCTGGTGCGGAAGAACGGGTTGTCGAAGCGCCCGAGGCTGAGCGAGAAGTTGCCGCGCGAGTTGCCGGTTTCCCACTTTAGATAACCGCGATCGAGCCAGATGGCGTACTTGGAAAAATTGCCGCCCTGGCCCTGATTAGCCACGCCGAGACTTTGGTTAGTCGAGGTCGGCGTATTGGTTTCGCCGGTGGCGATGCGCAGGCCCGCGGAGAAGCCGTCGCCGAGATCGGCCTCGAGGCCGAGCCGCACGCGGAGACGCAGCCGGTGGCGGTCCTGATCCACATTGAGCTGCGGCGAAAAGACCGTGCCGGCGACATCGAACGGCGCGCCGGTATTGATCGCGTTGAAATTCGGGAAGGCGCCGGTGTTGTCGTTGCCCTCGGGGAAGAAGGTGCCGTCGTAGCGGACGCGGACGTCGCCGAAGAGCTTGATCTTAGTGGTCCACTCCGGGAGCAAACGCGGGGCGGCCCAGCGCTCCTCGCGCGCCTGCGCCATCACGTCCTGCTTGATCTGCTCGCGCATCTCGGCCTTCACGTTTTCCGGGATGTAAGTGACGCGCACGGTGTCGTCTTCATCCGCGGGGAGCAGCGCGGGATCAGGGCTCCAGCCGCTGGCTTGCGAGGCGGCGAGCGCCTGCGTGACCGCCGCGGCCACGATGTCCTTCTGTTCCTGCTGCGCCTTCTGCATCGCCTCTGCCGTTTCGTTTTGCGCTTCCTTCATCAGCTCCTCAGCGTCCTCTTCGCTCAACAGCCCCTTTTTCACCAGCCGCTTGATGAGGTTTATGGTGAGGCCCAGCGAACCTGTGGTGTTCACGCTGATCGACATGTTAGTCGCGCTGGCCGCGGCGATGAGGTTCGGCGCCGGCACGGGATCGGCCGAGGCTTCGGGCAGCGCGGGGCTATTCGCCTGCGCGAGCAGCGCGGAGCGCTCGGTGGCGGTGATCTCTTGGGCCCCCTGGGCGATCGATCCGGTGAGGATCGCCAGGCCGGCGCCCGCCAGAAGCGGAAGACGTAGTTTGCGTGAGGTGGAAATCATGGGCTGCGGTAGCGATGGGTCGGGCGCGGCGAGCCGCGCCTCAGTTGGGCCGGCGTGCGGAGATTTTCAGCACGATCGGCAAGGGCATGCCCTGGGGAGGCGCCTCCGTGAGTTGGAGGTTACCGAGAACTTCGTTCATCGCGGCGTCGACCGCGGGGTCGCCGGTGGAGGACGCCAGATACACGCGCGTGACGCGGCCCGTGGCGTCCGGCGAGATGCGAAACTGGACGTTGCTGAACCGGGCGGTGCGCGTTTGCTTGTGATTGCGCAAAGCGTCCTGGATGCGGCTCTGAACCTGCGTGGCGTACCAGCCGTACTTGCTCCGCTGGCGGGCGCTGCCGCCGCCACCACCTCCCTGGCCACCGCCGCTCCCGGCGCCAAAGGCATCCGGTGGCCCGTCCCCCTTGATGCTGGTGCTGAGCGGCGGCGGCTCGGACGGTTTCGGGTCGGGCTTTTCCTCGGGCTCGTTGATGGGCTCCTGCGCGATCATCTTCTCCTCCGGCGGCTGCGGCGGCGGAGGTGGAGGCGGCGGGGGGGGTGGCGGAGGAGGAAGAATCGGGACGATATTGAACGCCTGCGGCCGGGCGGCCGGCTTATTGTCGTGCTTGAAGCTGCTGGCGAAATAGACAATGCCGCCAAGCACCCCCAGGACGCCGAGGCCGATCACCAGCTTCGCCGCAAGCATGCTGCCCCCCAGCAGCGATGCGAACTTCATGGCGAAGCTGGGATCGTCTTCGAAGAAATCGTCGGGCTGGCTCATGCGCGGAACTATTTCGCCACTTTGGTAGCCAGGCCGACCTGGGTAATCCCAAGCGTCCCGATCACATTGAGGACATCCATGACGCCCTGATATTGAGTGACGCTGTCGCCCTTCACCACCACGGGCAGATCGGGCATGGCGGCTTTCGCCTGGCCGAGCTTCTGCTCCAGCTCCTGAAGCGTGACTGGCACGGTATCGAGGAAAATGCGGCCCTCACCATTGACCGTAATCGCCTTGGTTTTCGGCTTGGCGAGGCTGGGCGAGTTGCTGGCCTTGGGCAGGTTTACCTTCATGCCCTGCACCGAGGCGGTACACATGAGAATGAAGATAACCAGCAGCACGTAGGCGAGGTCCAACATCGGGGTGATGTTGATATCGTCGTAAGGTTTTTCGTCCTGGACTTGCATAGGTAGAGAGAGTGAAGGCTGCGTTTTAGGCCGGCTCGAGCTCACGGTGAGCCGGCCGGCCACGGAGCTTTCCCGGCTGAATAATGCCTTCCGGTTCGGAGTAAAACTCGGCCATCTTGGTAACGAATTCGTCGATGAAGACGTGCATGTCCGCGGTGGCGTCCTTCACGCGGGAGAGGATATAGTTATAGCCGAAGAGCGCGGGAATGGCGACCGCCAGGCCGGCCACGGTCGCGAGCAGCGCGGCGGCGATGCCCGGCGCGATGGCATTCACGTTCACCTCACCGGCTGCGGCCACGGCGGCGAAGGTGATCATGACGCCGACCACGGTGCCGAGCAGCCCGAGGAAGGGGCCGCCGGAGATGCAAATAGTGAGCAGCACGATGAGCTTATCGATGCGCTGCTTCTCGCGCACCTGGCCGCCGTCGAGCGCGGCGCGGATGGCGGTGATCGAGCGATTGGAGAGGATGGGCGTGCCGTGCGAGGCGGCGAGGCGATGGCGGATTTCCTCCGAGCCAATGTGATAGATGCGATATACCGAAGACTGCCGCAGATGGCGCTGGGCCTTCTTATCCTTCACGCGCCCGCCGAGCGTGCGCACGCTATCGGCATCGCCATGCTCGAGGGCGGTGAGATCGGAGGAGAGCTCCTTCCAGGCGCGCATGAACATGGCATTCCCCTTGGACATCGCATTGAGATAGCCGATCTTGGTAACCATCAGGATCCAGGAGATGACAAACATCACCCCGAGAATGATGATGACCAGCCAGCCGTCGAAAGTGAGGTTCCTGATGATGACCGCGAAGTGGCCATCGCCAAACCAGGAGTGGGTCTGCTCGTCGTTACCAAAGGTGACTAGCTTTTGCGCCTTGTCGCTGGTGCCCTGGCCGAACGCCGCCAGCTTCACGAAGCCGATGGGCCGGGCCACGCTGGAGATTTCCAGCTCGTCCACTTCGCCGGCAAAGGCCGCGGCGTCGCCGGCCTCGGTATTGCCGCCGAGGAAAGATGCGGTGGTGAGCGAAGGGATCGGCGCCGCGAGCTCCGCGGCCTGTTCGCCATCGACATGCAGGGTGGTGCGGGCGCCATTGACGATCACCGCCAGGTGGTGCCATGAGTTTACCGCCAGCGGCCCGGCGGCGGGGGCGCGCTGACCATTAATCTCCACGAAAGGCACGCCGCTATCCAAGCCGACCACGAATGCAGACTGCCCATCGCGCCGGCTGAAGACCGTGGCATTCGCGTCGAGGCTCGCCGGCTTCACCCAGAGCGACCAGGTGAGCGCAGTGCCGGCGCGGAAACCCAGCGCCGGCGAGGCCGGCAGCGTGATCGGCTTCAGGCCGGTGAGCCGCGTGCCGCCGCCGATGAGCGAGCCTTCCACGGCGACGCCGGGCGTCTCCGCGGTATTGCCATTGCCGGTGGCATCGCTTGGCGGGGCGCCGCGCTCGGCAAAGCGGTAGGCCAGCAGTGTCTCGGCATCGTACGCGCCTTTGGCGTCGTCTGAGCGGGTCGCCTTCGGACCGGCATTGCCGTAGTAGAGCCAGAAACTCGTCTGCGCGCCGGGCTTTACCTCGGGGAGCTTCACCCAGACGAAGGCCTCGTTCATCAGCGCGTCGTATTTTTCCACGCTGTGCGGCAGGACCGTCTTGTCGTCTTCCGACACGAAGCGAATATCACTGCCATCTTCCTTCGCGACGCCGAACTGGAAGTTGGCATCGTGAAAGCGCAGCAGCACGGTGGCCCCGCCGATTGGCTCGCTGATATTGCCGCCCGTACTGCCGGTATCGATGGTGATCTTCTTGCGGATGGTCCATTCGGCGTCCCACCACGAGGCGGCTTGCGCGGCAGCGCCGAGTAGCAGCACGGCCGCGAAGACCCGCATACAGTGAACGAAGTTGGAAATTGATAACATAAGGTTAGCTAGCTGACGGACGTGGAGTGGGCTAAAAATCGGCCCAGACGCGGAAAGTGAGATGGGGATCGAAAGACTCGGTTTCGGTCTGCGCGGTGAGCGGGATCGCGGCATCAAGCGAGCCATTGAGGTGGCCCAGCAGCCGCATGCGCGTGCCGATGCCAAAGCTGGCGAGCTGAAACTCCGACTCCAGGAAGGAGGGCGTGCTCCGGAAGGAGAAATACCCGGCATCGGCGAAAAGATAGACACGCCACTCGTTCTTCTCCTTCTCTTCATCCGTCTTCCCGAGAAAACCAAGGAGCGAAGGCGAGCGCAGCTCCACCGTGCCGAAAATGCCATTATCGGCGAGCACTTCGCCTTCCAGGTAGCCGCGCACGCTTTGCAGGCCGCCGCCGGCGATTTGCTCTGTATTCACCAGCGGGCGATCGGCCACCTGGCCTTCCAGGCGGACAAAGCCTTCCAGGCCATACGGCAGATCGTGGGTATGGGAAAGGTCCGCCCGCAGCCGGACGAAATTTTCGTCCGCATCCGGGCGGTTGAGCTCGAGCTCGGTACGGTCGGTGCCGCTTCCGCGAATCCCGAAGACCACCTGGGCATTGAAATCCGTGGTGTAGCTCTGGCCCGTCCAGGTGGCGCTATAGGTCGCCGTGATCGGAAAATAGGTATACTCCTCGTCAAGAAGGGGAATCCGGCCGGTGGGCCCGGTGACAAAGACTTCGTTCCGGTAATTCCCGTAATCGATGCCGAAGGTAAACGAATGGATGAAGCTCGGCCCCGGCGGCAGCGTGAAAATAGCGCGCACGCCGATCGTATGGCCGGGCGCCACCACGTTGTTCGTGCCCAGCAGGGCAAACTCGCCCTCCTGCGCCAGCAACAGCTTGCTGTTCTGCTTCCGCCCCTGGAGCATGAGGCTGAATGATTCCGCGCCGGGAAAACGCGCAATGTAGTATCCGGAAAAGATTTCCGCATCCAGGCGCCGCTCCGGCGCGACCTGGTAGCCAAAGCCAACCGTGTGGCCGAGCTGCCAGAGGTTGTTATAGTTTGCGTTCGCGCTTAGGCGCAGCGCGCTGGTGTTCGGGTTGTTGCGGTTATTCAGCTCCAGCGAGGCGTGCAGTGGCAGCTTGTCCTTCACCGTGAGGTCCACGTCGACCGTGCCCGGCTCCAGGCCCGCCCGCAGGCTGGGCGTCACCTGCCGGTCGGCGAGCGTGTTCAGCGCGGTGATGTCGCGGTTGACGTCGTTGAAATTGACCACCTTCCCCTCTGCCAGCGAGCGGGCGCGGGCCTTGATGGCGCTCGGCAGAAAGTAACGCGCCCCTTTCACCCGGAGCTGGCCGAGCTTGCCGGGATTCACCTGGAGAAAGACCACCCCTCCCCTGCCCGGCTGCGGCGGCACCAGCACCTGGACGCCCTGGAAGCCCTTGTCCTGGTACGCCTTCTCCAGCGCGGCGCGGGCCTGCTCCACGTCATCCAGCGTCCGGCCCGGCCCAAGAAAGGGATAGACGGTCTGCGCCACCTCGATTTTCGGCAGATCGCGCGCGCCCACCACGCGGTACTCGCGGATGTATATCGTGGGCGGCGGCGGGGGCGCCGCCTCCGGGCTCAGTTCGTTTGGAATCGCTGCCTGCCCATGCCAGGAAACCGCGACCGCCAGACTCGCGGCAGCCCACCCGCAGAGCGGATGCGCCAAACGGGGAAGTGGCAGACGGGAAAGCATTGCGGGAAGGTGAGGAGACTGGACGCCGAACTTGGCTCATTGAGGTGGCGAAACGATGGCGCGGCCGTTACGATTGCGTGACACCGGCGTTTCCTTCCCCATGCGATTCTTCCATTGCTCTGCGTTGCTCTTCTCCCTCGCCACCTGCCTCCATGGCGTCGAAAGTCCCGAGCTCGACCGTTTGCGGGCGAACTACCATGCGGCCATCGAGCGCGCCACTGCCCCGATCACGCAGAATTACCTAGGCGACCTCGAAAAGCAGCGCGACGCCTACGCGCGCGCCACGAAGCTGGACGCCGCCAATGCCGTGCAGGCGGAAATCAATAATATCAAGGGGGCAATCGCCGCCGCGCAGGCCGCGAAAAAACTTCCCCCGAAGGCCGCCGCCGCCCCGGAGATGACGACGGCCACGCCGCTTCGGTGGTTTGCGGGCAAGACCTGGCAGACCGACCAGAAAACCAAATGGATCTTCAGCCGCAGCGGAACCGGCGAGAAGGTGCGCGGCACCCAGAAGATCTGCACCTTCACGTGGAAGCTGCTGGATTCCGGCAAAGTTGAGCTCACCGAGCGCACCGCTCCCGACAAGCCTTCCACCACGACCTTCCTGCAGTTCAAAAGCAAATCCGAGGCGTTCTTCGGTTTTACGGAAGACAATCTGCCCCACCCCTTGCACGCGGAGTGATTCCACATCCCTTGGTGAGACCGGCGAACTGAACCGCGGGTCGCCGGCAAGCGCGAAGCGCGCGGCGACGCCGGATCGGCGACGATGTAGCTACGCGCTCGCAGCCTGCGGAACGAGATCGACGGCGTGGTGAATGATGCCGGCGTCGAGGGTCGCCAACCGGCATCCATGAGCGGCAGCAAGGTCCGCCAGATAGATGTCGGTGCTGTTGCGGGAGGAGGTGATTCCCGCACTGGCGAGTGCACGCCAGTCGCATGGGATGAATGCCGGGGCTTCGTTTCGGAGAAAACCGGCAAGCGCCTCGCGAGCATCGTCCATGCTCCCACCCAACGCGCAAGCGACGCGCAAAAATCCAAGCTCCGAAATAGGGCAGATCGCGAACGCACGGCCCGGCCACCATGCGTTCACGCGCTGATGATGTTCGTGGCCCTTGAGCAGGCGTGCGACGAGCACCGAGACGTCAAGCAGCCAAATCATGGAAAGTCGGCGAGGATTGCTTCGACTTCGCTCTGGCGGACGACCCTGTCCCCAACCAGAACCAGCCGGCCCTCGTGAAGCTCGAGACGCAGAGTCGGCACGGTTCGCGTCAATTCAGCAATCCGTCGCTGAACTTCATCCAGTTCAGCCGGAGTCAGGCCGTCCAGTTCATGGATGATTTCACGGGCACTCATGGTCAACGCTCATACTCTACGCGCGTATCCTTCGCAGCGCGAGCAATTCGGTACCAAGCGGGTAAACGCAAAACCGCGGCCACCTTGCGATGGCCGCGGTTGCGGAACTTACTTGGGCGTGGCCTGGATTAATCGAGCACGATGCTCACCGCGCCGCTGACGGCTGGCTGGCCGGTGGCGGGCGTGTAGAGGAAGAAGCCGCCGGCAGACTTGCTCTTCTGGAGCACCACGCCGCTGAAGCTGGCCGACTTCGTATTGCCGGGGTGGATGAAGCTGCCGCTGAGGGCCCCGGTGGCACTGATCAGCGACACTTTCACGGTCTGCGGGTTGGCGCCGGTGATGGCGATGGTTGCCGGGGCGGTGATGGTGGCATCGACGTTGACCGTCGCGGCGAGGCCGCCGTCGGTGAGGTCGATCTCGAGCGCGGCGCCGGAGTTGGCGCCGAGCACGGTCGCACCCGAGGCGGGCGGGGCGAACTTCGAGGCGACGAAATCCACGGTGATGCCGCGGGGCCAGCCGTTCGGGTAGTTCTTCTGCGCGGGGAGGCCCGCCGGCTTGAACCAGCGCATGTTCGGCGCGGAGGCGTCGGTCTGCACCGGGGCGGTGTCGAAGATCACGTTGCCGATGATATATCCCTTCTTGGAGTAGAGCGGGATGAAGACCGGCGCGTGATTGCTCTTCGAGATGACCGTGCGGTAGTTGATCACGCTGCCATCGGCGAGCTTGCCCTTGATGCTCACGGCGCCCTTGTTTTCGATCGCCATGGTGGCGTGTCCGTCGCCCTGCGGGTAGGCCGTCGCGGGCAGGCCGTTGTTCGGCGCGGCGTCGGCCAGGAAGAGCGCGGTGTACTTCTGTTTCGGCTCGGCCGGATCGGAGAGCGCGGCGTCGGTGATCGTCGCCAGGGTGGCGGCGCCGGCGTCGGCGCCCGTCTTGAGCGTGCCGGTGATTTTCTCACCGCCCGCGGTATCGATCGTCAGCGCGAGGTAGCCGAGCAGCGTACTGTCCGGCTTGCCTTTCTTGATGATCGCCACGGTGGCCGCGCCATTCGGGCTAAACGCCGCGGCGCCATTGACGCCAAAGGTGCCCATGACCGGCAGGGTGACGCCGCTCATCGTGAGCTTGCCGGTGAAGGTGCCGGTGGGCGTCACCGTCACGGCGATGATGCCGTTTAGCTCGCTCGGATTTGCGAGGCCGGCGACGGCTTCGACGAGGCCATTATAGCTGCCGGCGAGGGCCGCCCGCAGCAGCGAGTAGGTGAAGCTGCGCGCGATGGTCGCGGTAGCATTTCCCTGCACGTCGAAGGCGGTCACTTGCAGGAAGTGGATGCCGGGCTCGGGCGTGAGCGTCGTGTTCCAGTTGAAGCTGGTGGTCGCGGCGAGCGGGGTGAGCACCACGGGGGCGCTCCCGTCCACCCGCACTTCCACGCGGCCCACACCCTGGTTGTCCGTCGCGGTGCCCGCGACGGCCACACTGGTGCCGGCGAGCTTCGCATTCGGGGCCGGCGAGTTGATCGTCAGCGTCGGCGCGGTCACGTCGAAGTCGAGGATTGTCACCGTCGCGGTGCCGGGGCTCCCGATCGTCGCGCCGGTCGCGCTCTGTAGCGCGAGCACGATGGTCTCGCCGTTGACTTCGGCGACCGCATCGGACTTCACCGTGATGTCGAACGTCTTGGCGGCGGTGTCGCCGGCCGTCCAGTTCAGCACCACCGGGGTCGCCGGGAGGGTGAAGTCGTCGGTGACCGTGGCGGAGCCGCTGGTGCGGGCCACTTCCACGGAAGCCGCGCCGCTGCCGCCGCCGGTGCGCTGCACCGTCACGGTCACGGTCGCCGTGCCGGCCTGCGGTTCACCCACCTGGTAGGCGGAGGGGCTGAAGCGGAGCGAACCGGTCGAGGCCACCGTGATGGTGGCCGAGGCGGTCGAGCCGATCACCGCGCCGTTGGTCGCGTTGCTCAGGCCCAGGACGATCGTCTTCGGCGTGCTGCCGTCGATCGTGTTGAGCTGGATGTTCACGTCCTTGGTCGTCTCATCGGCGCCGAAGGTCACGGTGGTGGGGCTGGTGAAGGTGTAATCCGTTCCGGCGGCGAGCGAGCCGCCCGTCACGGAAACGTCCACCGCCACCGCAGTGCTGGTCGCATTGCTGCGGTTCAGCGTGACGGTGAGCGTGTTCGGATTGCCCTGGCCATTTAGCGGCGAGAAGTTGTACGTCGCGGAGCTGAAGGTGATCACGCCATTGGAAGGCGGTGCAGTCTCGAGGATCTTCACCGAGGCGCTGGTGGAGCCGACGATGGTCGCGCCGGTTGAAGGCAAGGTGAGGCTGAGCGTGAACGTGCGGTCGCCCTGGAAATTGGCGCGCGGCTTGATGTTCAAGGTCACCGGCAGTGTCGTGACGCCGGGGCCGAAGGTGAGCGTCTGGTTCGACACCGCGTCGAAATCGAGCGGCGAGGTGGCGGTGCCCGCGACGGTGCTCACGTTCACCGTGACGGTGCCGGAGGTATCGCCGCTGCGCAGGACATTTGCCGTGAGCGTGCCGCCCGCGACGTCCTCGCTCACTTCGAAGCTGATGTTCTCGAAGCTGAAGGTCGGAGTGGTCTTCGGATAGAACGTCACGCTCGCCGAGCTATCGATCACGAAGAAGCCGAGGTACTCACCGTTGCCGGTGCCCGGAGTCATGCGATAGAAATCGAGCACCGAGCCGGCGGCGCCGCCGCGGTCCGGGTCGAAGGTATTCTCCACCGACGGATTGAAGGCGTTGAAGCTGATGCCCGGCGCCGGCCCGGCATTCGCCAGCGTGCCACCCGGCTGATAGGAGGCGTAGCTGTTGGCGGAGGTCGCCGTTTGGATGATCGCCTTGGGGCTGTTGGCGGTGCTTTCCTTGCCGGCAAAAGCTTCCGACATGCCGCGCATCTTGGTGTTCGTCACACCTTGGGAGCTGTCGGACTCGCGCGACCACGGCAGCGTTTGCGTGCCGGGCAGAAGCCGCGGCGCGGTGGCGTAGAGGGTCTTGGCGGGGTCGCCATTCGCGCCCGCCGAGAAGCCAGTGGTGCCGGAGATGCTCCAGAAGACATCGGCGCGATTGTTCCAACCGCTGCCGAACAGCGTCGTCGCGTTGGCGAGGTCGGTGGCGATGGCGCCGCCGGTGACGACCGGCGTCGCGGCAGTCGCGGTGGTGAACTGCGAGGCCGCGCCGATATTGACCAGGTAATCCTTGGTCGCGCCGGTGCCGCCGCCGGCTCGGAAGCCGAGGAACAGCTCGCCGGCCGCGTAGGTGACCGGCGCCGCGGAAGCGGTGGTAAGAGCAAGCGAGCCGCCCAGCACAGCCAGGAGGGCCTTTCTTGCGAGTTTGGATAGAATCATAGCTAGTATGCTTGGTAGTTAGGGTCCGCTCGGATGTTACTCACGCCAGGGCAAGGGCCGCGGCGCGCCGTCCGGGCGGGTCGCTTTAGAAATCCTGGCGAATGAGGCCGCCGTCCGAGTTGCGCTTCACCTTCATGGTGGAGAGCAGGATCGGGGAATCGACGGTGAGGATTTGGTTGGCCAGCGTATCGGCCGTGCTCTTCTTGATGCCGGTGAGGGTGGTCTTGTAGAGCAGGTGCTGGTAGCCCCAGAAGGTGTAGAGGCCCTGCTGGATGGCCGTGGTGCTGGCGGTCACGCCATTGTAGGCGAGCTCGCGGGCGCCGCCGGCGATCGCGGTGGCCGCGTCGCCATTGGACATATAGGAGACGTAGAAGCCGCCGAGCGCGGTGGTATCCTTGGTCATGGCGTTCACGAGCGTGCCGCCGCTGGAGAAGCCGCCATTGCCTTCCGTGAAGGTGATGCCGTTGACCACGGTCTGCGGCCAGAGGATGTGCGAGTCGATGTTCGCGCCGTTAATCACCGGCTGGTACTGCACCACGATGGAATCGACGCCGACGCCACTTTCCGCGAAAGCCGTGAGGCGGGTGCCGGAGTCGGGATCGCGGCCGGTGGCGAAGATCTTCACCGTGCTATCCGCGGCCGAGCCGGTCCAGAGCGAGAGGGCCATCTGGCCCGAGCCCCACAGGAACTGCGCGAGCTGCGGCGTCACGTTGGTGATATTGAGCGGGGCGCCTTTGCTGACCACCCACTTGAAGGGGACGATGCCGACGCGCTGGTCGACGAGCACCGGGGTTTTGAACGGGGTCGCGCCCTGGAAGTTGTCCGCCATGGCGATGTCGGGAACCTCCCCGACGGCGCCGGCGGCGAGGTTCGCCGTGCCGCCCGGGCTCAGGCCAGCCGTGTCGTCGGCCAGGAAGTTCACATTCAGCCCCTGGCTGACGGTTTGGATGCCGCCCACGGAGCCGGACCAGGAGGTCTTGACGATCACGGGATTGCCGCCGACCGAGCCGGTGAAGATCGCCTGGCTGGCGCCGCTCAGCGTGCCGCCGGTGTAGCCATAGTTGAGACCGGTGATGATCTTGGTAAGCGCGGTGTGCGTCGCACCGCGGAACGCGGTCGAGCCGGTCAGGCGCACGACGGTCTGCGCGTCGGCGGCGGTAGCCAGCGCGAGGCAGAGCGCGCCGGCGGTGAGGAGTTGCTTCAGTAGCTTCATGTAGTGATTTAGTGGTGGTCTTGGTAGTTAGTGATCTGCAAAGAGAGTCTTGCGCGGGGCGGTACAAAGCCGCGGCGGGGATGCTTAGTCAAAGCCGGTACTGTGACATTCTCGCGACTAGCTAGAGCCCTTGGTGAGCAAGGGCCGGCGCCGCGGCAATCATCAGCGTCGAGGGGTAAGCGGGCTCCGGCATTGGGTGGGCACACACTGAGCCACCACCCTGTGACAAACGTGCGACTGCTCCGTGACGATCGCGCAAAGACCGCGTGACAACTCCGCGTCTCCAGTCGCGCAGCCACAGCCCACCCTGAAGACGTCACTGCCGCGCGGCAGCCGCGTCACGTATCGGCAAAGGGCGACGTGAGAGGGCACCCGCAGCCGCTGAGGCGGGGCGGCAGGGTTGCCGCGAACGCATCCCGGGGTGGCGAGGATCTTCGGAGATAATCAAACGGGATGTGACAATGAATGCCGGAGCGAAAACATGTGGCAAACCGGTGCGGCGTTGCGGTAAAAAGGTTTGCCGTATGAGCTCGCACGATCAGCAACTGGCCGGCCAGGCTGCCTTCGCCAGCCTCTGGAGTTGGTTTCTCTTCGCACCGCTGGCCGCCGGATTAGGCCTGAGCGGGTGCGGGAAGCCGCAGGCGCAGCCCGCGGCGCCGCCGCCGATCGTTTCGGTGGTGCAGCCGGGCTCGCGAGAGATCGTAGAGTGGGATGAGTACATCGGGCGGCTGGAGTCGCCGGAGACGGTGGAAATCCGGGCGCGGGTGAGCGGGTACCTGGACAAGGTGCACTTCAAGGAGGGATCGGAGGTGAAGAAGGGCGATCCGCTTTTCACGATCGATCCGCGCCCGTACCAGGCGGAGCTTGATCGAGCCGAGGGCGATTACGAGCGCGCGGTGAATCAGGCGGAGCTGGCGAAGAACGAGGCGCAGCGGAGCGAGAAACTGGGAGGGGCCAGGGTCATCTCGGCAGAAGAGCTGGATTCGAAGACGAAGAATCAGAATGCGTCGCTCGCGGCGGCGAAGGCGGCGAAGGGGACGGCGGACCTGGCGCGGCTGAACGTGGAGTTTTGCCAGGTGCGCGCGCCGATTGCCGGGCGCATCGGCCGCGCGCTGGTGACGGAGGGGAACCTGGTGGTGGGAGGCGTCCAGGGAACCAGCCTGCTCACGACGATCGTTTCGCTCGATCCCCTCTATCTCTATGGCGATGCGGACGAGCGCGCGATTTTGAAATACAACCGCCTCGCGAAGGAAGGCCGGCGGGAGAGCGCGCGCGATGGGCAGATCCCGGCGGAGATGGCCCTGGGGGATGAGGAAGGATTTCCGCACAAGGGCTTCATGGATTTCGTGGATAATCGGATCGATCCGAGCACGGGCACGCTGCGGGCTCGCGGGGTTTTCCGCAACGAGGATCGGCGGCTCAGCCCAGGTCTCTTCGCGCGCATCCGCATTCCCGGCAGCGGCAAATATCAGGCGCTGCTGATCCCCGAGCGCGCGCTCGGGGCGGACCAGGCGCAAAAGTTCGTCTATGTGGTGAATGCGGAGAAGAAGGTGGAGTTTCGCCCAGTGAAAGCCGGCGCCATGCACGACGGGCAGCGGATCATCAGCGCGGGATTGAAGCCCGGGGAGCAAGTGATCGTGGAGGGGCAGGCGCGCGTGCGGCCGGGCGTGACGGTCGACCCCAGGCCGCCGGAGAAGGCGCCATGAACTTCTCCCATTTCTTCATTAGCCGGCCGATCTTCGCGGCGGTCCTCTCGATCGTCATCGTGCTGGTGGGAAGCATCGCGGTCTTCCGCCTGCCGATCGCGCAGTATCCCGAGATCGCGCCGCCGACGGTGGTCGTGCGCGCGATCTATCCCGGCGCAAACCCAAAGGTGCTCGCGGAAACGGTCGCGACGCCCATCGAGCAGGAAGTCAACGGCGTGGAGGAGATGCTCTATATGTCGAGCATTTCCACGAGCGATGGCGTGATGAGCCTGACGATCACTTTCAAGCTCGGCACAGATCTCAACACCGCGCAGGTGCTGGTGCAAAATCGCGTGGCGCTCGCGCTGCCGAAGCTGCCTGAAGAAGTGCGCCGGCTCGGCGTCACGACAACGAAGAAATCGACGGACCTGACGATGGTGGCACACATCGTCTCGCCGGACAGCTCACGCGATGAGCTCTACCTGGGCAACTACGCCTTCCTGCAAGTGAAGGACCAGATTGCGCGGCTGCCGGGCGTCGGCGACGTGACGCTCCTGGGCGCGCGCGATTACTCCATGCGCGTGTGGCTCGACCCCGAGAAAATCGCTTCGCGCAACCTGACCGCGGGCGACGTGGTGCGCGGGATTCGCGAACAAAACCTGCAAGTGGCCGCGGGCACGATCGGGCAGCCGCCGGTGCCGGCGGGGCAGGATTTCCAACTTACCATCAGCACGCAGGGCCGTCTGCTGGATGAGGAGCAATTCGGCGCGATCGTCATCAAGCAAGGGAGCCAGGGACAGGTCACGCGCCTCCGCGACGTGGCGCGCGTGGAACTCGCGGCGCGCGACTATTCGATCGCCTCGCAGCTCAGCGGCAAGCCCGCGGCCGCGCTGGTGATCTTCCAACTGCCGGGCTCCAATGCCATCGGCACCTCCGATGCCGTGCGCGCGAAGCTGGAGGAGCTGAAGCAAAAATTCCCGCCGGGCGTGGATTACCGCGTGATCTACGATACGACGCTCTTTGCGCGCGAATCGATCGCGGCGGTGGTGCATACCCTCTTCGAGGCGGTGCTGCTGGTGGTTCTGGTGGTCATCGTCTTCCTGCAAAACTGGCGCGCCTCCATCATCCCCATGCTGGCCGTGCCGGTCTCGCTCATCGGCACCTTTGCGGTGATGAAGATGTTCGGTTTCTCGCTGAATAACCTCTCGCTCTTCGGCCTCGTGCTGGCGATCGGCATCGTGGTGGATGATGCCATCGTGGTGGTGGAAAACGTGGAGCGGAACATCGCGCTCGGCCTGCCGCCGATCGAGGCGACCCGGAAGGCGATGAACGAAGTGAGCGGGCCGGTGATCGCCGTAGCGCTGGTGCTCTGCGCGGTCTTCGTGCCGACCGCGTTCGTCAGCGGCATCACCGGGCAGTTTTACAAACAATTCGCGCTCACCATCGCGGTCTCCACGGTGATCAGCGCCTTCAATTCGCTCACGCTCTCGCCGGCGCTGAGCGCGCTGCTCTTGAGAGGTCATCATGCCAAAAAGGATTGGTTCGCGCGCGGCATGGAGGCGGTCCTCGGCTGGTTCTTTCGCCTCTTCAATCGCGGCTTCGACGGCGCGACGAACGGCTACAGCCGCGCGGTCGCCGGCACGGTGCGGCGCGGCGGCATCGCACTCCTGGTCTATGCGGGCCTGCTGGTGCTCACGTGGTTCGGTTTCAAAACGGTGCCCACGGGTTTCATTCCCACCCAGGATGCGGGCTACCTGATCGTCTTTGCGCAATTGCCCGATGGCGCCAGTCTCGAGCGCACGCAGAAGGTCATCGACCGCGCCGGGGAAATCGCCCGCGAGCTTCCCGGCGTGATCGGCACGGTGCAGTTCCCCGGCTTCAATCTGCTGGTCGGCGCGAATCTGCCGAATGCCGGGACGATGTTCGTTTCTCTCGCCTCGTTCGAGGAGCGGAGGGAGCCGCAGAAATCCGCGGACGCGATCATGCGCCAGCTCTATGGGCGCTTTGCGGAGCTGCGCGATGCGCGTGTGCTCGTGCTCCCGCCGCCGCCCGTCCGCGGCCTGGGCGCCACCGCCGGCTTCAAACTGATGGTGCAGGATCGCACGGACGCCGGGCTGGAGGCGCTCGGCGCCACCGCCTCCAAAATGCTGGCCGCTGGCAACCAAACTCCCGGCCTGGCGCAGGTGTTTACTACTTTCACCATGCACGTGCCCCAGCTCTTTGTGGAGGTGGATCGCGTGAAGGCGAAGAGCATGAACGTGGCGTTGAGCGATGTGAACGACACGCTGCAGATCTATCTCGGCTCGCTCTACGTGAACGATTTCAACCGTTTTGGCCGCACTTACCAAGTCACGGCGCAGGCGGACGCCGGCTTCAGGGTGCGCGCCGATGACATCCGCAAACTGAAGACCCGCAACGCGGCCGGCGACATGGTGCCGCTCGGGACCCTGGCAGACATCCGCGAGACCTCGGGACCGGACAAAGTGATCCGCTACAACTTGTATCCCGCAGCCGACATCAATGGCGTAGCCAAGCCCGGTGTGAGCTCCGGGCAGGCGATCGCCCTCGCACAGCAGCTCGCCGCGCGCGAACTGCCCCCGGGCATGGACTACGAATGGACCGAGCTCACGTTTCAGGAAATCCTCGCGGGCAACACCATCGTCTTCATTTTTCCGCTTTGCGTGCTGCTCGTCTTCCTCACGCTTTCCGCGCAATACGAGAGCTGGAGCCTGCCGCTGGCCATCATCCTGATCGTGCCGCTCTGCCTGCTCAGCGCCATCGGCGGCGTCTGGCTGCGCGGGATGGACAACAACATCTTCACGCAAATCGGGCTGATCGTGCTGGTCGGCCTCGCGAGCAAAAACGCCATCCTCATCGTGGAGTTTGCCAGGCAATTGGAGAGCACGGGCAAAGGAATCGTGGAGTCCGCGGTCGAAGCCGCCCGCTTGCGCCTGCGGCCGATCCTCATGACCAGCTTCGCTTTCATTCTCGGCGTCGTCCCGCTCGTGATCGCGCGCGGGGCCGGCGCGGAGATGCGGCAGGCTCTCGGGACCGCCGTCTTCTTCGGCATGTTGGGGGTGACCTTTTTCGGGCTCATCTTCACGCCGGTCTTTTACGTCGTCATTCGCAAAGGCACGGCGCGCGTGCCGAAAGCCGTGGCTCCTGCACCCGCCAGCGCCGGCTCGCCGGAGCTAATGCACGGCTGACCCTCGTAAACCTAGCAAACCAATTGATTTCATGACCCGTCTGAGGGAACGACGAAAAAGGCGGAGCCCGCTGGCGCAGGCTCCGCCGGAGGTTTTCGTTTCCTGGCGTGGAGTCGCTACTTTTTCTCCTGACCGGGAGCGAAGTGGAGGCCGAGCAATTGGCCGCCTTCGACCAATTCGGGATCGCCGGTGGTGGGATAGTGCGCCTGCACGTCGAGCAGGTACCAGCCTTCGCCGAGGATGTCGTCCATGGGGATGATGCCGGAGGATTCCTCGTCCTGCGTGAGGAAGCGGGCGCGCCGGGCGTGAAGCGGGCCGGGTCGTGTGTGGCGAGCACGCCGCGCCGGCAATGAGAAGGCCGACGCTTGCCGGCTCGGGCACGACCTGGACGCGGTAAGGGAGCACCATGGTATCGCTTCCAAGAGCGGGTATTCGCATCGCCCGGCGCGCTGTTGAGGTTGAGCCCAAACTGCGCGAGCGAGCAGGATCTACTTGAAGATGGGCGAGCCGGAAGCGCCGCGGCCAGTAGTTGCGCTTCGCTTCACCATTCCCGCTGTCTTGCAATTTCACGCTCGTTTCCGGCGGGAACTTTCGCGCGCGCGAAGCACGCAAGATTTGCTCCAACATCCGGCGTGCGGGAGTATCCAACCCATGATGCGTTTCCTGCGCCTGCTGCTCCTGCTTCTGCTCCCTCTCACCGCGCGTGCGCAATTCGAGGGCAAGGTGCTGCTGGAGCCGAGCTTGGTGGCCGATACCGCCACCGTCGCGCCCGGCAAGCCTTTCACGGCGGGCCTGCTGCTGAAGATGGCGCCGGGCTGGCACACGTATTGGGAGTTTTCCGGCGATGCGGGCGCGGCGCTCACTGTGGAATGGCAGCTCCCGCCCGGCTTCAAGGCCGGCCCGATCCAATGGCCGCTGCCACATGCGCGGATGGATGAGGGCGATCTTCTCTCTTATGTCTACGAGGGCGAGGTGCTGCTGCCGGTGGAGATCACCCCGCCGGCCCAGCTTCCGCCGGGCGAAGTGCCGCTCAAGGCGAGCCTGCGCTGGCTCGTGTGCGAAAAGACGTGCATTCCGGGCAAAGGCGACGTGGAGCTCATCCTCAAGACGGCTGATCAGCCGGCGCCGGCGAACACGGAGCTTTTTGCAAAATGGCGCGCGCAACTTCCAAAAGCGGGCTCGCCGTTTCCGGTGCAATGGGACACCTCCAATCCGAAGGAACTGCGCGTGCGGATCGCGGGCCTGCCGCCGGAGGTGAAGCTGGAATTCTTTCCGCTCCCGCCGGAAGGCGCCACGCCGGAACACCCGTTGGCGAGCCCGCCCGCGGCGGATGGCGTGCGCACGGTGACCGTTCCGCTGGCTGGCTCCGCTCCCGCCGGTGCGGTGTGGCGCGGCCTCCTCGTCGCGCAGAATGGAGACAAGCCGCGGGAGGGATGGCTGGTTTCCGCCGCGGACGCCGCCTCGCCCGCGCCGTCCACGCCGCCGCCTGCGCCGGCTCGTGCGCCCGCGGCATCGCTGCTCAGCGTGCTGCTCACGGCTTTTCTGGGAGGGTTGATCCTGAACGTGATGCCATGTGTTCTTCCGGTGATTGCGTTAAAAATATTCGGGTTCGTGAGCCAGGCCGGCGACGACCCGCGGCGCGTGGCGCGGCTCGGCTATGCGTTCGTGGGAGGGGTCTTCGTGTTCTTCCTCGGCCTGGCGACGGCGATTGTTGTCCTGAAGAGCGCCGGGCGCGGGTTCAATTGGGGTTTTCAGTTCCAAAACCCGTACGTGCTCGCCGGGCTGATCGCGCTCGTTTTCGTCTTCGGGCTCAATCTGCTCGGGGTTTTCGAGGTTACGCTTTCCAGCGGAGCCACCTCGAAACTGAGCGATATTTCGTCGCAGGAAGGATATCGCGGCGCCTTCATGCACGGCCTGTTCACGACCCTGCTCGGCACCTCCTGCACCGCGCCGCTGCTCGCGCCGACGCTTGGCTACGCCGTGACGCAACCGGCCGCCATTGTGTACCTGCTCTTTGCGACGATCGCCGCCGGGCTGAGCCTGCCGTATTTCATCCTCACCTCGCGCCCCGGCTGGCTCAAGCACCTGCCAAAGCCGGGCCTGTGGATGGAGCGCTTCAAGCAGATGATGGGCTTCGTGATGCTCGCGATCGTGGTCTGGCTCTTCACGGTTTTTGCCGGGCGCGGCGTCTCCGCGGTGACGGCGCTGAGCTGGTACCTTTTCCTGCTCGCCATCGCCTGCTGGGCGTACGGGGTGATCAGCCACCGGTCCATCGGCGCGCTCCTGGCGCTGGCGATGGCGATCACCGGCTACTTTACTTTTCTCCACGGGAAACTCGACGCGCGGCCTGCGGCGACAGCCGAGGCGCCCTCGAAAGACGGCATCCCGTGGCAGCCTTTTTCCGAAGGCGCTCTGGAGGCGGCCCGCAAAGCGAACCGGCCGGTTTTCATCGATTTCACGGCTTCGTGGTGCCTGAACTGCAAGTTTTTCGAGGGGACGGTGCTGGCGCATGAGTCGGTGGCGAAGGCGTTTGCCGAGCGCGGGATCGTGGCGCTCAAGGCGGATTGGACGAACCAGGATGCGACGATCACGAAATACCTGAACCAATTTGGGAGGGTGGGCGTGCCGCTGTACGTGCTGTACCGGCCGGGCGAAGAGCAGCCGGTGGTGCAGGATGCGCTCACGCGGCAGGGGTTGCTGGAGGAGCTGGCGCGAAAGCCGTAGCGGGCCCTGCTTGCTCCTGCCCGCGCCCCTGCTATGTTGGCGGCGGGTGGCAGACGATCGCTCTCCGGTTCGCCCGGGGAGAGGAAAGTCCGAACACCTCCAGGCACCATGCCGCGTAAAACGCGCGGGAGCGCCGGGCGAAAGCCGGGCGCGACGGAAAGTGTCGCAGAAAATAAACCGCCCGGCGCTTTGCTTGCAGAGCGCGGGGTAAGGGTGAAATGGCGGGGTAAGAGCCCACCGCCCGGCGAGCAATCGCCGGGGCACGAAAAACCCCATGGGGTGCAAGACACAACAGGGGGCGCCGGGCGCCTGGCCCGCTGCCGGTTTCCGGCAGCCGCCCCCGGGTAATAGTCGCATCAGTGCCGCGCGAGCGGCACGGCAGCCGGCCGCAAGGCGGGTTGAGAGAAATGATCGTCACGCGCCGGCCGCAAGGCTGGGGCGGACAGAATTCGGCTTATCGCCATCCAAAACGAAGGCGCTCTCCGCGAGGAGGGCGCCTTCACTTTTCAGCACTATTTCCCGATGCAGAAGGTGCTGAAGATTTTCCCGAGCACGTCCTCGGTATCGACGCGCCCGACCACATCTCCGACCGCATCAAGCGCCGCGCGCAACTCTTCCGCGATGAACTCGGGCGGGGTGGCTTGGGAAAACCCGCGGTGAGCGGCGGCGCAAGAATCGAGCGCCTGGTGAAGACAGGCATGGTGCCGCGCATTGATGGCGACGGACCAGCCGCGCGGCGCGGCTTCGCCACCGAGCAGGCGCTGCTCGATCTCGCTCTCCAGCGCTTCGAGGCCGCTCGATTGCAGGCACGAGATGCGCACCGCGGTGGTGCCGTTCCAAGCGGGGTGCTCGCCGAGGTCGATCTTGTTGAGGATGAGCATCTCTTTCGCGGGATGCGGCACTGTTTCGGCGGAGGGAGGCGCCGCGGCGTCTTGCAGGTGGAGGACGAGATCGGCCCGCTCGAGATGGCGGAACGTCCGCTCGATGCCGGCTTGCTCGACTTCATCGCGCGCCTCGCGGATGCCCGCGGTGTCCACCAGGCGCAGGGGGATGCCGCGCAGGCTGATCGTCTCTTCGAGGGAATCGCGGGTGGTGCCGGGCGTGGCGCTCACGATGGCGCGTTCGTAGCCGAGCAGCAGATTGAGCAGGCTCGATTTGCCGACGTTGGGCGCGCCGAAGATGACGGTGCGCACGCCCTCGCGCAGGAGGCGTCCGCGGCCGGCGGTGGCGAGGAGCGCTTCGATTTCGGCGCGGATTTCGTTCAGGCGGCGGAGCATCGCTTCGCCGGTTTCGGGCGCGATGTCTTCGTCGGGGAAATCGATGTAGGCCTCGAGGTGTGCGAGCAGCTCGAGCAGTTTTTCGCGCAAGGCGCGGAGGCGCTCGCCGAGGCGGCCTTCGAGCTGCTCCTGCGCGGCGGCGAGCGCGAGATCGGTCTGGGCCGAGATGAGGTCCATCACGGCCTCGGCCTGGGTGAGATCGAGCTTGCCGTTCAGGAAGGCGCGCTGGGTGAATTCGCCGGGCTCGGCTGCGCGCGCGCCGTGGCGGAGGAGCAGCTCCAGGATGCGCCGCGTGACGAGCACGCCGCCGTGGCAGGCGATCTCCACCACGTCTTCGCCGGTGTAGCTGCGCGGCGCGCGGTGGATGGCGAGGAGCACGTCGTCGAGCTTGCGGGCGCCATCCCGGATTGCGCCGAAATGTTGGCGGTGCGTGGACATATCGCGCGCCGCGACCTTGCCGTGGAACATTTGGTCGGCGATGGCCACGGCCTCGGGCCCGCTCAGGCGCAGGAGCGCGATGGCGCCTTCGCCGGCCGCAGTGGAGATCGCCGCGATGGTTTGCGACCCATGTCCGCCGGCAGAGAGGCTCGCGCTCACGGAGCTAGACGGCGATGGGCGCGGGCAACACCGCCGGCAGCTCGGAAATGAAGCGGCGATTCTGCTCCATCGTGCCGACGGAGACGCGCACCCATTCGGGCAGCCCGTAGGCGTCCATGTCGCGAATGATGATGCCGCGCTTGAGGAGCGCCTGGAAAAGCGCGCGGCCGGCGCCCACCTTCACGAGCACGAAATTCGCGTAGCTCGGCACGAATTCCAGCTCCAGGCGCGCAAACTCCGCCTGCAGAAAATCGCGGCCTTCGATGGTCAACTCGCGCGTGCGGCGCTGGTGCTCCACGTCCTGCAAACCGGCCAGCGCCGCCGCCTGCGCGATGCCGTTCGTGTTGAAGGGCTGCCGCGTTTTCTGCAGCACCTCGACGAGTGCTTTTTTGGCGACGCCGTAGCCGACGCGCAAATTCGCCAGACCCTGGATTTTCGAGAAGGTGCGAAGGACGATGACGTTGCGGCCCTCGCGGACGAACTTCAGCGTCTCCGGCGGCTCCTCGAGAAACTCGTAGTAGGCCTCGTCGAAAACGACGACGACGCGCTCCGGCACGCGCGCCATGAAGGCATCGATCTCGGCCTGCGAGAGCAGGGTGCCGGTGGGATTGTTCGGGTTCGCGATGAAAATCTCGCGCGTGCGCGGCGTGATCGCGGCGAGCATGCCGTCGAGATCGTGGGCGAAGCCGGGGTCTTCCACCTCGACGGCGCGCGCGCCGAAGAGCGTGGCGACCAGCCGATAGACGATGAAGCCGTGGCGCGCGGCGATGATCTCATCGCCGGGATCGAGAAAGGCGTGGCCGATGAATTCGATCACCTCATTCGAGCCGGCGCCGAGGATCACGTTCAGCCGATCGACGCCGAGGCGGGCGGCGATGGCTTCGCGCAAATAGTAGCCGCCGCCATCCGGGTAGAAGTGCGCTTTTGGCAAGGCCGCTTGCATCGCCTCGATCGCCTTGGGCGAGGGGCCGAGCGGGTTCTCGTTCGAGGCCAGCTTGATGATCTGCTCGGGCGCGAGGCCAAGCTCGCGCGCCACGTCTTCGATCGGTTTGCCAGGCTCGTAAGCGACGAGCTCGCGCAGCCAGGGATGGGCCAGGTTCCAGGTTTCGGACATAAAAGGGGCGGCGAATCTAGTGAGGATTCCCGGATTTGCCAGCGCCATGAGCGAGGCAGCTCAGCCGACGCGCCCGCTCAGCCGGCCCTTCCTGAACGATTCCTCATTAGATGGAGCCGCAAAAGTCCCCTCAACACATCTGCGACGAACTCTCCGCGGAGCTGCGCGAGATGGCGGAATGGCTTACCGCGGGCCGCCTCAGCGCCGAACAATTTCGCGTGGCGCTCATGACGCTCGAAGCGGAAAAGGTGAAGCGCTTCGGCTTCACGCTCTCGGGCGAAAACACGCCGTCCGGGCGCACCCACTTCGAACTACGCTTTGCCGATAATGGCCGCCTTTGCGCAAGCCTCGATTTCGATTCCGGCACGCGCCAGCTCGAGGTGCAACACCTCTGCGGCTAATCGAAGAGCAGCTCGTCGTTGTCTGCCAGGTCGACGTCGATGCCGCGGCTGCGCAAGGCGGCCAGGCAAATCGCCACCGCCGCGGAGGCCGCCTCGACTTGGTCGTCCTCGCCAAAGCAGGCGCACCAGCACCGGCCGGCGGCGCAGAGCTGCAGCGGGTACTGCTCTCCGCTGAGCCGCTCGACCACCTTCATCGCGACCGGGAGCTCCTTCGAATACGGCGGGAATTCGCGCACTTCCGTCACGGCGGGATCGCGCCGGCTGCCCTCGGGGACAAGCTTGGCGAAAAAAGGATCGTTCAGGGCGTCGAGCGCCTCACTCAGGTTATCGAAGCGCCAATGGGAGCAGGTATGCTCCCAGTAGATCTCCGGCGAATCGTGCATCACGTAACGGCCGACCATCGCGTCCAACTGTTCGAGCGATTCGATCTTTACCACGGAGGCCGAATTGGGGATGAGGGATTTCAACGTTGAGGGAAGCTGCCAGATGCCGAAAACAACCGCAATCAGGGCAACCCCGGCTTTTTAACACAGAGTGTTGCCGAGAACTTCCTTCAGCCGTACCGGAATCGGCGGCGAACGTCAAGAGTTTATAAGGACATGCGTTGTCCTTCCGGTTCCTGCGCGACACGGGCGCCGAGCCGCGTTTAGTTTCCCTTGATTCCCGGCGCTCACCTTCATGTCCCTGCTTCAATCCGAACGCCTCCGGCTGCTGCTGTGGTCGCTCTTCCTCGTTCTGGCAACCCTCGCGCTGGATCTGCGGCACAACCAATTCCCCTACTATTATCACCCGGACGAGCCGGGGAAGGCGGAGCAAATCCTCACCGGGCGGTTCAATTTTCACCACCCGATGCTGCTGCTCACCACCACGAATGTGGCGGTGGATTTCTTCCGCGTGCCGCGCACCGAGCAGGCCATCGTGGAAATGGGGCGGCGCGTCTCGGCGCTCTTCACCGCGCTGGCGGTCGTAGCGCTTTCGCTCACCGCGTACCTCTGGCGCGGCTGGCCCGCGGCCATCCTGGCCGGCGCCGCGCTCGCCACGCATCACCAACTCTACGAGCTCTCGCATTACATGAAGGAGGATACGGCGCTGCTCATGGGCCTGGCGTTCGCCTTCCTCACCTGCGTGGCCTACGCCCAACGCGCCAGCGCCGGGCGCGCGCTTTTCATCGGTGTGGCGTGCGGCCTCGCAATCTCGGGAAAATACCTGGGCGCGGTCGCGCTGCTGATCGCGGCGCCGGTGATCTGGATCGGCTCGGCCGGCGCGCGGCCCGCGCGCTTCGGACTTTTTGCCGCCGGGCTGATCGCGGTTTTAGCCGCGGTGAATTTCCCGCTGCTTTGGGACCTCGCCTCGCCGCGCGGCGGCGCTTTCAATGCCAGCTTCAGCCGCGAGGTGGGCCTGGTGGTGCACGGCCAGGGCGACTCCACCCGCAGCGTCCCGCACGCGCTGTACTGGAACGTCTTCGTCGATAACAGCACCCCGGCGATTTGGGTCTGTCTCGCCGCGTTTCTGACGGCCTGGCCGCATCGCCGGTCGCTCCGTCCGATCGCCGAACGGCTGCTCGCCGCGTTCCCTTTCGGCCTCGCCCTGGCGCTCTCGTTTTCGCCCAAGGAGAACGACCGGTATTTTTTGCCGGCCACGGCCATCTTCACGCTCCTCGCCGCGCTGGGGGTGGAGGACCTGCCGTACTTCCTCAGCCGCATCGCCGCCATTTTTGGCGCACAGCATCCGGAGCGGATCTTCACCGCCCCCCAGCGGCGCGCGATCATGTTTGGCGCCGGGGCGCTGCTGCTCATTCTGCAAATCACCGGGTGGTCGCCGACCAAGCCCGGTCTTTACCGCTACGATCACGCCTTCACGCGCGACGACATCGCCGACCTGCAAGCCTGGATGCGCGCGGAGCTACCGCCGAATGTCACTGTGGTTGCCGATAGCCGCACCGGCCTGCGCGACCCGGCACGGAAACGACCCGTTATCCAGAATCCCCCACCCCAGCGCGTGATCGTGAAAAAGATGGCCGCCGAGGTGGGCACGCTTGCGAAACTCCGCGCCGATGGCGTCGCCTACGTGGCGATTTCCGAAAGCCTCTACGGCCGCTATTTCCGAGATAATCTGCGGCCCAAGGATGCGACCGACGAGAAGTTCGCCAACGCCCGCGCCTTTTACGAAGAGCTCCTCCGCACCGGCGAGCCGGTCTTCGAGCGCGACCGCGGCACAGTCATCTATCTGCACCCCGGCATCCGCGTGTACCGGCTCGGGCCGGGCTAGATCATCGCAGGCGAGGTGAATGACGTTCGCCATGCGCCCCGAGCTATGTAGGTTCCGGAAATGACCGCCATCGACCGGATCAGCGCCTTCGCCGAGGAAAAGGGCGAGGTCAACGTCATCATCGACACGCCGCGGGGCAGCCGGAACAAACTGAAATGGGACACGAAACTGGGCGTTTTGAAGCTGAGCCACATCCTCACGGCGGGGGCGGTCTTTCCGTTCGATTTCGGGTTCGTGCCGGGCACGGTCGGCGAGGATGGCGATGCGCTGGACGTGCTGGTGCTCAAGGATGAGCCGCTGGTGCCGCTCTGCCTGGTGCAGGCGCGGCTGATCGGGGTGATCGAAGCCGAGCAGACGCAGGAGGGAAAAACTTTCCGCAACGACCGGATGCTCGCGGTCGCGGGCGGTTCGCGACTTTACGCAAAGGTCCGCGACCTCGCCGATTTGCCGCCGACGCTGGTCGATGAGGTGGAGCAGTTTTTCATCAACTACAACCTGATGCGCGAGCGTGCCTTCAAGCCGCTCGCCAGGAGACGGGCGAAGCAGGCGGTGATGATGGTGAAACGCGCTGCGACCGCCGAGCGGGGCTAACCATCCCTCAGTTCTTCGCGACTGCCGACTCGGGCGCGCCGTCGAACGTCTTCCGCGTCGTGCGGAACGCCACCGCATTCCGGGTAGTCGCCAACTGGGCGAGCTGATAGTCGAGATAGTCTCCCGCGCCCTTCGCGGCCTTGCCGAGCTCGGTGAGCGGCCCGAGCTCGATCGCGAGCTGCGCCAGCAGCGGCGAGGCTTCCGGCCGCTGCGTATCCGCGAGCGCCTGCACCGCGGAGAGCCGATAGACCGGGTTCGTGCGCGTCTCGCGCGCCCAGCGCGGCAACATCTGCAGGGCCACTTCCGGATAGAAACGCGCGATCCCATAGAGCGCATAGTGGCGCGTGCTTGGCTCGCCTTGGAGCAGCTCCCGGCGCCAGAATTCCCATTCCTGGTCCGGCGAGATTGCATAGTAGCGCATGGCGGCCGCTCGGGTCGCGGGATCGATCATGGCCTCGATCTTCATCTGAGGATCGATCGTCAGGGCGATGCTCGCCTCGCGCACGCCGATTTCCCGCAACAGGACGAGCGCGCCCATCAGCTCATGCGTCTCCACGCGGAAAGCGTCCGTATTGAAGCGGCTGGGCAGGCCGGTCGCGGCCATGGGAAATTTCGCCACCGCGCTCAGGGGCAGGTTTTCGGTAATCGCCAGGACCGCCGTTTGCAGCGAGGTCCGCGCGATCTCGGGATGCTCGTGCACTTTGCGCAGCAGCGCATCCAGCTTTGGCATGGTGGCATAGGAAATCCGATAGCTCGACGGCGCCACCTGGCCGGTGGAGGAAATGGCCGCCGTCCGCAGCTCCAGCTCGCGGGTCTTGCCCGGATCGCACACCATGGTCGCCTCCTGCACCACCACCAGCGGCGAACCGCTATCGCTTTCGAACATTTGGCCGAGGGGCACCTGCACCTTCAACGGCACGGTTCCCTTGTTCATGAAGATGATCTTCAGCTTGTCCCGGCCGTTGCCTGAAAACTCCGCGGCGACACTTTTGCGCTCCATCGCCAGCGCCAACTCCACGGCCTCAGGCGCGGGCAACTCCGCCGGCGCCTTCGGCCCCGGCACCTCCGCGAGGGGCTCCTGCTGGGCCACCGCGGGCGATTCCACCGGCAGCTCAATCGGCCCCGATGGCCATAGCGCGCAGATACCGACGGCAAGCACCGGCAGGGAAACGAGGGCAGCGGCTTTGAAATTCATACCCTGCCTACATAGCAAGAGGCGCGCCAGTCCCCACCGGACTGCAACGAATCTGAAGCGAGCTTTGGCGCGTGCGAGCAACCATTCCAATCACGTACGGTTACCGCGATATGAATACCCCCAGCTTGCGGGCGCTTTGGCTCGCGCTCTTCCTTTTGCTCGGCAACCCCGGTCTCGCGGTGGAACCGGTGAAGGCGGAGGTGATCATTTATGGGGGCACGCCGGCCGGGATCATGGCGGCGATCGCCGCGGCCCGGGAGGGCCATTCGGTGGCCCTGATCGAGCTGAATGCGCACGTGGGCGGGGTGGTGAGCGGGGGGCTGGTGTCGTCGGACATGGGTGACCGGAATACGATAGGCGGGCTGGCGAAGGAGTTTTTCCTGCGGATCGTGAAGCATTACGGCGACACGTACGGGGCGGATTCGACGCAGCTCAAGGCGTGCAAGAATGGGGCGGTCTTCGAGCCGCATGTGGCGGAGGCCGTGTTCGAGGGGATGCTGAAGGAGCAGCCGTCGATCACGGTGTGGAAGCGGCATCGCTACCGCGGGGTGGCGACGGAGGGGAGCCGGGTGATCTCGGTGGAAATGGACGACCTGGCGGCGGGCGAGACTCGCACTTTTGCGGGCGGGCTGTTCATCGACGCGAGCTATGAGGGCGACGTGATGGCGGGCGCGCATGTGCCGTATCGGGTGGGGCGCGAGGCGCGCGCGGAGTACGGCGAATACCTGGCCGGCGTGAATATGGGGCCGAAGGAGGCGCGCGGGCTCGGCGATCACCGCACGATGGCGTACAACTATCGCGTGTCCGTGACGCTGAATACGGCGAACCGCGTGTTGTTTCCGAAGCCGGCGAGTTACGATCCGGCGCCGTTTCGCAAGACCCACGGCAAGCGGATCATCGAGGGTAAGGCGACCGGGTTTGGCAGCTTTTTCACGACGGTGGACAAGGTGGGGCCGAATGGGAAATTCGACGCGAACTGGTGCGATTTCATCGGGAACAGCGAGGGATACGCGGAAGGCGATTGGACCACGCGGGAGCGAATCGCCGCGCGCGAGCGCGACTTTTTTCAGAGCCTCCTCTACTACCTGCAAAACGATCCGGAGTTGCCGGAGGCGTTCCGCACGGAGGCGCAGACGTGGGGACTGCCGAAGGATGAGTTCACCGACAACGGGCACTTTCCTTTCCAGCTTTACGTGCGCGAGGGGCGCCGGATGGTGGGCGCCTACGTGCTGCGCGAGCAGGACCTGACGCAGGACCGGTGGAAGCCCGACGGCATCGCGACGGGGAGCTACGGGATCGATTGCCACGTCGTGCAGCTTTTGCGCGACGGCAAGCGTCTGGTGCCGGAGCACACGCGGCACGTGGCGCTGAACAATTACGATATCCCCTACCGCAGCCTGGTGCCGCCGGACGTGGAAAACCTGCTGGTGCCGGTGTGCTGCTCGGCGTCGCACGTGGCGTACTGCTCGCTGCGGATGGAGCCGGTTTACATGATGCTCGGCGAGGCGAGCGGGGCGGCGGCGCACCTGGCGCTGGCGGGCAGCGTGCCGGTGCAGAAGGTGAACGCGGCGAAGGTGCGCGAGCTTTTGTTGAAAGCGGGCGGGGTGCTCGATGCGGGCTATCAGCCGCAGGTGCGCATCTCCGTGACTCCGCCGCACCCGAAGCCGGGCGAGCGGGCGGTGTTGAAAGCGGTCCCGGGCGCAGTGAAGGATGCGCTGAGCGGATTCGAGTGGGATTGCGAAGGCGCCGGCAAGGTCACCGGCACCGGCGAGCGGATCGTGCATGCGTTTGCGCAGGAAAAAATCCATACGGTGAGCCTGCTCGCCACGGACACAGCGGGCCGGCGCAGGCTGGTGACCGCGGAGGTGCCGGTGGGCGCCGCCGCCGCCCGGGATGTGACGATGGACGATTTCGACGCCGAGGTTTTCGGACGCTGGGACGGCACTTTTCCCGAATACCTGCCGAATTTGCCGCTGCGCTATTCCGATGTTTTTCTAGGCCCCGGCATCCATCGCGACAGCAGTCGCAAAGGGAAGAAAGCTCCCGCGCGTGGCCGCTTTCAACTGCGACTCGCGAACGCCGGAAAATACCAGGTTTGCCTTGGCTTTCGCCCCGCCAAGAGTCAGGCGACCAACGTGCCGATCACGATTCGCCACGCCGACGGCACGGCGAAGATCACGGTGGATCAGCGTGCGGAGACGGGGCCGTTCAATTTCACCGCGATCGGCGAGTACGAGTTCAAGGCGGGGGAAAGCGGGTTTGTGGAGATCAGCAATGCCGGAACGGATGGGAAGGTGGTCATCGACGGGGTTCGCTGGGTGTGGGTGGGCGAGTGACCCGGGGTGGCAGAAACTTCGCCAGCAGGTCCTCCAACAGCCCGAACGGCCGCCAGCCCGCAAATTCCTCCCGCACACGGTTGAGCTGTGGAGAGGCCTCGGGCTTTTTCCCGGCGATCAAGTATCTGTCGTTATCACCAAAAGGCTCCAAGATCACGAAGGTCACGCCTTCGAGCTCGAACTCGCAAAACTCCTCTTCGCCCCAGAAAAAGAAGCGGATTCGCGGAGCTCGGATCATCCGAACGCCAGGGATCCCAGCCGCCACCCGGCATGCGGTGTGGCGTGAGAGGTAACGATTGCCAACCTCAAAAGCGACCAAATGTCCTTCACTATCGCGCCTCTGGTCGTAGATTCTCACTGGATCGAGGCTTTCGGCGCGACAGCGAATGCTCCCTGAAGGAAGAACCTCCGCACCTAACCTCCTACATTGCCCGCCGGCGGGGCAGATGCGGCGGCATGACCCTGCGCCTGAAGGGCCGGCGAAAGAGGCAGCGGAGTCGTAGTAATATCGACGCGGGCGCCGACGCCGACGGTGCGGTAGAGTTGGACGATATCCGAGGAACGCATCCGCACGCAACCGTAGCTGGCGGGCCGGCCAATCTTCCACTCCTCGGCGGTGCCGTGGATGTAGATGGTGCGCGTGTAGGTGCGGGCGTTTTGGCGTTCGCGGCCCTTCAGCCAAAGGATGCGGGTGACGATCGGATCGCGCCCGGGAGAGTTGACGGGGACGATCTCGCCAGTGGGGCGGCGATTCTTGAACTTCATGCCAAGGGGTGCGCCGCCGCCGATCTTCTTCGCGATCTCAAGCTGGCCCAGCGGGGTGGCGCGGCTGCCCGGCCGGTCGCCAAGGCCAAATTTCGAGGTGGAGACATCGTAACGGGCGATCTCCTGGCCGCGATCGTAGACCGCCAGCTTCTGGTCGGCGACGCTGACGCGGACCGTATGGCGGGTATCCTTGGTCTGGCAGGAGGCGAGCAGCAGCGCGGCCGCGAGCAGGCAAAACAGTTGGAGTGGCTTCACGGGGCGGGACTATACCGGCTTTTTGCAAGATACCAAGTGGGCGAAGAGCCGAAATAAAACCTGAACGATGCAGCTTTCCGAAATCGTGCCGTGGGGCCGCTCGTACGCGGAATACGTGGCGATGTTCTCTCTTTCCGGGACGGACCTTCGGAAGCGCATCCTCGGGTGCGGAGACGGGCCGGCGAGCTTCAACGCGGAATGCACGGCGGCGGGCAGGCGGGTGCTCTCAGTCGACCCGCTCTATGAATTCGATGGCGGATCAATCCAACAGCGTTTCGAGGAGGCGGCGCCGGGAATCATGGCGCAGGTAAGCGCGAGCGAGGCCGAGTGGGTTTGGGGGTTCCACGCGACGCCGGAGCAGTTGCTGGCGGCGCGCCGCCGCTCGCTTGGGCTCTTTTTGGGCGATTACCACGCCGGGAGAGAGGCGGGGCGCTACCGCGCGGCATCTTTGCCATCGCTGCCTTTCGAGGATGCATCCTTCGACCTCGCCCTCTGCTCGCATCTGCTGTTTCTCTATTCCGAAATTCTCTCGGCAGAGTTCCACGTGGCATCGGTGCTGGAGCTCTGCCGGGTGGCCGGAGAGGTGCGGATTTTCCCGCTGCTTACACTGAATCATGAGCGTTCAACTCATGTGGGGGCCGTTTGTGATGCGGTAGCTGGGCAGGGATGGCGGGCGCAGGTCGTGCGGGTCGCGTATGAGTTTCAGCGAGGTGGAAATGAGATGCTGGTGCTGCGGCGCGGCTGATTGGCGTTCATCTCGCCCGTTTTAGGCCCGATGCGCCCCATTTCCGCGCAAAAGGCGGCTTGACGGGACCCGAAGCTGTCCTGCTTACTCTGCGGCTTCTTGCACCGGGCGGCTTTGCCCAGGCCGGCGCGAGCCCAAAACCACACCCATGCGTTTTCGCCCCGTTCTACGCGCCCTCACCGCTTTGGTGACGCTGATTGCCTTCACCACGGCTGCCCTGGCGCAGAATCCGCCGCCGCCCACGCCGCCGCAGGCGCCGATGGTTCGCGAGATCGATATCCAGTATGCGGGGCCCGCTTCGGTGAGCAAGGAGAAGATCCTCGCCAATATGCGCACCCGCGTGGGGCGCCCGTACTCGCAACAGGGGGTGGAGGACGATGTGCGCAGCCTCTACGCGATGGGCGGCATCGAAAACGTGCGCATCTTTGGCGAGCCGCAGGGCGATGGGGTGAAGGTGGTGGTGGTGGTGGCCGGCAAAGGCACCGTCTCGGCAGTGGAAATCAATGGCGTGACGCGCTTCAAACCGAGCCGGGTCCGCAAAGAAATCTCGACCAAGCCAGGCGACTCGCTGAGCCCCGCGACGCTGGAGGCCGATCGCCAGAAGATCCTGGAGTATTACAGCTCGAAGGGGTTCACGGATACCGATGTGACCGTGACCACCGATGAGACCGGCGGCAAAAACCGCGTGGTCTTCACGGTGAGCGAGGGGCGCAAGACGACGATCCGCTCCATTCGTTTCGAGGGGAACAAGGCCTTCACGAAACGCCAACTCGGGAAAGTGGTGAAGACAAAGCCCAAAACGATTTTCAATTTCTTCACCAAGAGCGGCCAGCTCAATGCCGATCAGCTCGGCGAAGACGTGGCGGCGATTCGCGAATTTTACCAGAACAAGGGATACATCGATGCCCAGGTAGGCGCGCCGCGGGTGGATCGCGTGGACGGCAAAGTGGACGTGACTTTCCCGATCACCGAGGGGGCCGAGTACCGCATCTCCAGCATCAATTACGGCGCCCCGAAGGTTTTCACGGAAGAGGAAATCACCCGCGTGACCAAGCTGCGGGCGGGCTCGGTGTACTCGCCCGCCGGGTTGCGCGCGGATATCAAATCGATCCAGGATTTGTACGGCTCGCGCGGGTATGTCGATTTTCAGGCAGGGGCGAATACGCAGCCCGCGGGCGCGCAGCAGATTGGGGTCGCCTACACCATCGAGGAAGGGACGCAGAGCTACGCCGACCACGTCAATATCTCGGGCAACGTGCGCACGAAGGAGAAAGTCATCCGCCGCGAAATGGCCGTGGCGCCGGGCGACGTGATGAACACCGTCCGGCTGGATGCCAGCAAGCAGCGCCTGCAAAACCTGAACTACTTCTCGCGCGTGGAAGTCTATCCCGCCGATACGCTGGTGCCCGGCCGCAAGGACGTGAATATCATCGTCGAGGAAAAGCGCACCGGTTCTTTCAACTTCGGCGCCGGCTTCAGCTCGATCGACAACCTGCTCGGCTTCGCGGAAATCACCCAGGGCAATTTCGACGTCACGCACTGGCCCACCTTCACCGGCGGCGGCCAAAAGTTCCGCCTGCGCATCCAGTACGGTGTGCAGCGCAAGGATTTCATCCTCTCGCTCACCGAGCCGTATTTCCTGGATTACAAGCTCTCGGTGGGCGGCGAAATCTTTTACCGCGAGGCGTCGTTCGTCTCGGATGTGTACGATGAGCGCCGCTATGGTTTCGACCTGAATGCGCGGCGCGCCCTCGGCGAATTCGTCTTTATCCGCTTCGGCTACCGCCTGGAGGATATCACGATCGGGAACGTGGACGAGGATGTCTCGCAGGAAATCCGCAACGAGGAAGGAACGCGCCTGAAGAGCCAACTGAGCACCGGCATCACTTACGATACGCGCGATTCCGTGTTCCTCACCCGGCGCGGGCACCGGATCGATCTCTCCGGCTTCGTGGCTGGCGGGTTCCTCGGCGGCGATACCGACATTTACGGGCTCGACCTCGAGGCCACGAAATACTTCCTGCTCCCCTTCGATACGATCCTCACGCTGAACGCCGAGGTGGCGGTGGTTACCACGTGGTCCGGCGGCGATCGCGTGCCGATTTTCGACCGGCTCTACGCGGGCGGCGCGAACAATCTGCGCGGCTTCAAGTTCCGCGATGTCGGTCCAAAAGACGAAAACGGCGAGCCCATCGGCGGCAATACCCTTGCCCGGGCCACCATCGAGTACACCTTCCCGGTCGTGGAAAAAATTCGCGGCGCCGTCTTCTACGATGTCGGCTTCGTGAACCGCGGCTCGTACAAGTTTTCGCCCAGCAGGGAGCCGAACGGTTCGGGCGGCCTGAACCAGGATGTCGGCATCGGCGTGCGCCTCGATCTGCCGATCGGTCCGGTGCGCATCGATTACGGCATTCCGCTCCAGTCCGACAGCTCGAACGACTCGGGCGGCAAGTTCAACTTCAATATCGGCTATCAATTTTGAACGAAAAACGCCCCGCGGCGTCTGATGCTCTCCACTTTTTCCTCACTACGATTCCTCACATGAAAGCACTCCTGTTCCCGCTCCTGGCCGCGGCCCTTTTTCTCGGCGCGGCCCCCGGCGCCCTGGCCCAGAATCTCAAGATCGGCACCGTCGACATGAAGAAGGTCTTCGAGAGCTACTACAAGACCAAGGATGCCGAGACCCGGATCAACGAGGCGCGCAATACCGCCAAGAAGGAGCTCGAGGACCGGATGGAGATTTACAAGAAGGAGACGGAGGATGTGCAGAAACTCAACGACGAGATCAATCGCCCGGAGCTGAGCGCCTCGGCCAAGGAAGCGAAGAGCAAGTCGCGCGATGAGAAGATCGGCGAGCTCAAGACGATGGAGCGCGAGATCCGCGATTTCCAGACCACGCGCGAAAAGCAGCTTCAGGAGCAGACCATGCGCATGCGCGGCGGCATCGTCGACCAGATCAACGCGGTGGTGCTGGCGCGCGTGAAATCCGAGCAGTACGACCTCGTTTTCGACCGCTCCGGCCAGAGCCTGAACGGCGTGAACATGGTGCTTTACGCCAAGGATTCCTACGATTTCACGAACGACGTGGTGTCGACGCTGAACAAGGAAAAGGGGAACGAGAAGGCGGAAGCGCCGGCGGCGCCCGCCGCCGAGCCGGCTAAGCCGGCGTCGACGACCAAGAAGAAGTAGTGGCGGTACACGGGATGACGCGGGTGGGTAGGGCGGCCGCCCCTCTCGCCCTTTCCGGCGTCTCGCCGGAAATGCCGAACTTCGAGCTGCGTAATTTCCCGGACTGTCCCGGACTGTCCCGGATGTTGGCACAAGTTAACGTGCGATGTGCCAGGCGGGACGCCTGGCACGGCGGGCCCAAACCAACGTCGCGCTCGCCAACGCGCGACTCCACCGGGTATTCCTTGCACGGTCGACAAACAACCGTTTTTCCTCGTGCCCATGAACTTCGAGCGTCCTTCCACCATTCGCCAAGGGTATGCGTTTCTCGTGCATTGGGCGAATAAACTACAGTCGCCATTCCTGCTGCTGATCCGGCTGTACTGGGGGTGGGGATTTTTCCAGGCCGGCTGGGGGAAGCTTTTCGGGCAGGGGCCGGCGAAGGTGGCGGAGTTTTTTGCTTCGATCAATATCCCGCTGCCGCTCTTGAGCGCGTGGATGGCTTCGCTCACCGAATGCGTGGGAGGGCTGCTGCTGATCGTGGGGTTTGCCTCGCGGTTGATTTCCCTTCCGTTGATTTTCACGATGCTGGTGGCCTATCTCACCGCGGACCTGGAGGCGGTGCAGGCGATCTTTTCCGATCCGGATAAGTTCACGGGTGCGACCCCATTTCTCTTTCTCTTCGCCTGCTTGATCGTGCTCATTTTTGGGCCGGGCGTCTTCTCGGTCGATTACTTGCTGGCGCGAAAAACGGATGACGGCGGGCGCTCGCGCTAGCTAGATTTCGGGCATCGGCAAAGTCATGAGCTATCTGCTTCTCGTCGGAACCAAAAAGGGCCTCTTCCTCTTCACCTCCCCGGATCGCGCAAAGTGGGAGCTGCGGGGGCCGTGTTTGCAGGGAAAAGAGGTGCATCACGCGATCCGCGATCCGCGGAACGGGCGCATCTTCGCCACGTCCAATGACACGTGGTTTGGGTCGGAGATCGTGTATAGCGACGACTTGGGCGAGACTTGGACCAGCGCCCGGCAAGGGCCGGGTTTTGCGGCCGATTCAGGCGCCACGCTCGAGCGCATCTGGCATTTGGAGGCGGGACACGCCTCGGAGCCGGGTGTGCTCTATGCGGGGGTGGCGCCGGCGGCGCTTTTTCGCACGGAAGACACGGGCGAGACGTGGCAGGAGGTGACGACGCTCAGCCAGCACCCAAGCCGCCCGCAGTGGCATCCCGGCGCGGGCGGGCTTTGCCTCCATTCGATCCAGCTTGATCCTGGCAATTCGCAGCGGATGTACGTCGGCATCTCTGCGGTGGGTGTCTTTCGCACGGACGATGGCGGCGCCACCTGGCACACCGCGAACCGCGGCACCCGCGCGGAGTTCATGCCGGACAAGTATCCGGAGTTTGGCCAATGCGTGCACAAGCTCCTGCTCGCGCGGGCGGATAGCGGCCTGCTTTTCCAGCAGAATCATTGCGGCGTCTATCGCAGCGCGGACTTGGGGCAGAGCTGGACGGAGATCACCGCGGGGCTGCCGAGCGATTTCGGATTTCCGCTGGCGGTGCACCCGCGCGATGCGAAGACGATCTATACGCTGCCGCTCAAAGGCGCGGAATTTCGCTGCCCGCCCGACGGCAAACTGCGCGTGTTCCGCACCCGCGATGGAGGCGAGAACTGGGAAGCCCTCAGCGCGGGACTGCCGGCGGAAGACGCCTATTGCAGCGCGTTGCGCGAGGCGATGGACTCCGACGATGCGGACCCAGCCGGCATTTATTTCGGGACGAATACCGGAAAGGTCTTCGCCTCGCGGGATGAGGGCGATTCGTGGAGTTTGGCGGCGGATAATTTGCCGCCGATCTTCTCGGTGTCGGTCGCGGCGATTTAAGCGAGCAGCCGCTGCGCGTTGGTTTCGGTGATGATCTTCCGCTGCTCGGCGGTCAGCGCCGCTTCCTGCAATTTCAGCACGGCAGATTCGAAATAGAAAAGCGGCGCGTGCGAGCCGAAGAGCAGGCGTTCGATGGGCACTTGCGCGAGGAGGCTGCCCACGCCGCCGGCGCCTTCGAGCATGGAAATCTCGAAGGAGATATCCCCGGCGGCGCTGAGGCGTTTCGCTTCCTCCAGGCGCACGGTGCGGAAGGCGTTCACGAGCATGATGCGCAGGCCTGAGATTTCGCGCAGGAGCGGCGGGAGCGGGGTGACGTCGACCGGGGGCACGCGGAGGAGCGGGTGCAGGGTGCGCTCATCCTCCATGATCACGGCGATCTGCACGAGCAGGCGCTGCTCGGCGGCGAGACGGAGCAGGCGCGCGGCGACGGGATCGGCGAGCGTGTAGCCGTGGTAGTTTGGATAGAGGCGCAGGCCGCGCAGGCCGTGCACTTCGCGGCAGCGGCGGAGGTCTTCTTCCCAATCGGGGAGCGTGGGATTCACGACGCCGAAAGGGACGAAGATCGGGTGGCGGCGGCACGCCTCGGCGAGGCGCGCATTCACGCCCGCGATGTCGCGGTGCAGGAGCGCCTCGAAGCTGCCCGCCCACGCGCGCTGCACGCCCGCGGCGGCAAGTTTATCCGCGAGGGCGGCGGGATCGTCGGAACGCAGGCGGCGGAAGGGCCACTGGAAAAGCGTGACGTTGGTGTCGATCATACCGCCACTCCTTTGGCCTGCAGGATAGGCAGCATCAGGCGCTTGAGGTTTTCGCTTAAGATGAGGCGTTTCGCTTCCTCGGGAATGTCGGCGCCGAGCACCTTGGCGAGCTGTGAGGAAAAGCTGCGGCCGGCGGCGTCGCTGCCGTAGATCACGCGCTCGGCCCCGAGCTCACGCACGGCCATCTCGGTGTAGCCCGCAGTGGGATCGGAGCCGGCCAAATCGGCGTAAAGATTTCGCTGGCCGCGAATGGCGCGGATTCCGCGCTCCCAATCGCCGCCGGTGTGGCCGCAGATGATCGGCACCGTGGGATGGCGCCGCGCGAGCTCCACCAGCTCCATCGGCGTCGATTCGCCGGGCGTATTGCCGCCCACTTTCAGCCAAGTGTGCTGGAAAATAACCGCCTTCAGCTCCGCGGCGCGCTTGATGATGGCGTCGAGCTCCGGCGCGTTGGCGCGCACGGCGGTCCAGAGCTTGATGCCGACCATCGGGCCATTTGCCACGCAGCGCTCCAGCTCGGCGAGGCTCTCTGGGAGATGCTTTGGATTGAGGTAGACGAAGCCGAAGGCCCGGTGGTGCCAGTGGGTGAGCGCCTGCAGCACTTCGTCGTTTTGCTTGCGAAGCTGCTCGGGCGCCGGGTCTGCCAGAAACGGCCAGCCCATGTAGATGCAGACGCGCTCGATGCCCAGGCGATCCGCAAACTCAATGAGGCGCGCCATGCGCTCATCCGGCGTGCGCCCGAGCGGGCCGGAGAGGTGGCAGTGGAGGTCCCAAATGGTCATTTTCGCGCCAAAAAAAGAGTGCGGGGCCGCCGACCGAATGGCCGACGACCCCGCTGTTCCCCCCAGAACAATGAGTAAGACCGCGGGGGCGCGGATTCGTTAGAAAAGAATGCGCGTTTTTTGGTGCTCGCCGGAGCAGGCCGCGAAGGGCAGCTTCCCTGGCTGCCAAAATGCCGTCCGAACCGCCCCCCTCGTTTTCGCCGCGCACGGTAGTCTTGTTTGCGCTCGCGCTGGCGAGCCTGGTGAAGATCGCGTGGGCGAGCTGGAGCGCGGGGACTTGCGACGTGAACTTCTTCTACTCGTTTGCGGAGCGGCTCCAAACGCAGCCGATCGAGGAGCTCTATCGCCACGAGATTCTCTTCAATCACATGCCGCTCACCGGGTGGGCGATGCGCGGGCTGTACGCCCTGGCCGGTGGCGATTTTTCGCGCTTCGCCATGTTCATCCGGCTCGGGTGTGTGGCGGCGGATGCCGCGGTGGTGCTGGCCTTGCTGCGCTGGCGCGATCGGTGGCCCGCGCTTCCGCTCTGGGCGCTGGTGCTTTTCGCCGCCAGCCCTGTTTCGCTCATGGTGTCCGGCTTCCACGGCAACGTCGACCCGATCATGACGGCGCTGCTGTTTTTTGCGGCTGCGGCGGTGTGGCGCGATCGGCCGGCGCTGAGCGGCATGCTCTTTGCGCTGGCGTGCAATGTGAAGATCCTGCCGCTGCTGCTGGGGCCGGCGTTCTTCCTCTTTTGGTGCAGCCGGGGCGTGCGCCCGGCCGTGCGCTTTGCGGTGGCGGGCGGGCTCGTGATGATCGCGGGCGTGGCCTGGCCGTTGCTGCGGTGCCCTGCGGAATTTGCGCGGCAGGTGCTCGGGTACGGCAGCTATTGGGGGACTTGGGGCATCACGTACTGGGCCATGCGAAGCGGGCACGCGGCCATGCAGAATCTTGGCTTTTACGGGCTCACCGCGGCGCAGAACGGCATCGTGGCCGCGCTGAAGCTGCTGATCATCGCCGGGGCCATCGCCATTGGGTGGTGGCGGCGGCGCGTGGCGGGCGCGGCGTTTTTTCAGACGCTCGCGCTGGTCTTCACGGTGCTCTTCGTCTTCGCGCCGGGTGTCGGAACGCAATACATGGTGTGGGGTGCGCCGTTCCTGTTGCTGCTTTCGGCGCGTTGGTACGCGGCGATTACGGGCACGACGGCGCTCTACGTTTTCGCGTTTTACAACTCGACCGCCAACACGGCGTTTCCGTGGCACACCGTGATGCCGCGCGGACCGGAAGTCGCCGTGTGGGGGCCGTGGGCGGCGCTGCCGTGGCTCACCTTCGTCGCGCTGCTCTCAGCGCAGACTTGGAGGGGCTTTGGAAGATTGAATCCCGATGGCAAAGACCGTCAGCGCTGGCTCGTCGGGAGCCACATGGCGCGCTAGGTTCGACCCACTTCGGGGTCGATCGCTTGGGTCGCGGGATCCGTGGGTTGTCACCCACTGCTATTCACATTTGAGCCCTGCGGGCTCGCGGTGTCGCAGTCGGCTACGGCTACGGAGCCGGCGCAGGCGTAGCAGCCGGAGCCGCGGGAGTGGCCCCGGGCGCGGCGGCTGGCGGATTAGGCTTCTGGATCTTCCAGGCTTCCACGACCTTCTTCGCGTCCTCGTCATCCTTGGCGAGCTCGAGGAGATCGCTGAAGAGCTGCTGGTACTTGGTCTGAACCTCCACGGATTGCTTCACCGCGGGCTCGCGCTGCGTGAAGGCATCCTTGTACTGCTTCTCGAGCTCGACGAGCGCGGTCTGCTGCTTCTCGGCCTGGCCCATCTGCCAGCGCAGAAATTTGCTCTGCGCCGCGACGGAGCGGATTTGCGTGAAAAGGAAGATGGCAATGGCGAAAGCGACGAACGCGAGCGGCAAATGCACGCTAACGGTGCGCGGTCCGGTGGCGGGTGAATAGTTCGGATCGGTGCTCATGGCTGGGGAGTCGTGGAAGGTGCGGGGGTCGCCGCGGGTTTCGGGGCGGCCGGTTTCGGCGTGGCGGCGTTCTCCTGGACGTTGATCCCGTACTTGCTCAGCAGGCCGCGAATTTTCTCGTTCTTATTCTGCACCACGGCTTGGCCGAGGGATTGCAGCACCTGCGGGCCCACCTGCTGGGAGAGCGCGTTGCCGGTCTGGATCTGGTCCTGCTGCAACTGCAGCTTCTGCTGCTGGCCCTGGACGAGTTGTTGTTGGTTTTGCAGCTCTTGCTGCCGTTTCTGCAGCTCGTCTTGCAGGCTTTGCGCGGAGGAGTTGGCGATGAAAAGCCAAATACTCAGCGCAAGGCCCAGCAGCGATGCGGCAACTGAGGCGATGGAAACAGGGTTCATGGGAGTTTGTGTTCTTCGGGCCGCCGGGAGAGAGCGTCAACACAGTTTTCGCAACTCTCAGCAGTTTAGGATGCTTTTTTGGGCAAAGGCAGGAAACCAATTCCACGGCCGGCCTCCCCTACCCCTTCGCCGGCCCGGTGGAACCGCGCTCGGAGAGCCGCACCGGCACGACGTGTTTCCGCGGCTCGGTGGGGAGCGGCTCGCGCACCATGCGCTCGATTTCTTTCACGCCGAGGCTGGCCATCTCCTCGGCCGGCAGGTGCACGGTGGTCATCGCGGGCAGGATGATCTGGGCGCAGAAATCGTCGGAGCAGCCGACCACGCTGAGATCTTCCGGGACGCGGAGGCCCATGGTTTGCGCCTTCGCGATCACGCCGGCGGCGGCGGAGTCGCTCAGGCAGAAGACGGCGGACGGCTTCACCGGGTGGCTGAGCAGCTCATCGACGGCCGAGACGCCCGAACTGTACCCGAGATCGCCGTAGACGATGTTTTGCGCATCGATCGGGATTTTCAGCTCCGCGAAGGCGGTGCGGATGCCGTGGTGCAGCTCGATGACGTGGCTTTCCGTGGCGCCAAAGGGGCCGGAAACAATCCCGATCTGTCGGTGCCCCAGCTTGAAAAGATGCTCCAATGCGAGACGCGAGGCGGCCACGTAATCCGGCACCATGCTAATCACGCCCGCGGTCGCGATTTCCTCGCCGAGTGAAACGACCGGCAGGCCACGCCGCAGGATTTGCTGGATCAGGCTGGGATTATTGGGCCCATGCAGCAGGAATTTCGACGCCACGCCGGAACGCACGGGATAAGGCAGCTCATCGAGGTTGCCGGAATAATCTTTCCCCGGATCGTAGATCGCCAAGGTGAGCGGGCGCGAAGGCTCGATGACGCCTTCCATGGCGGCGCGGGCCATGCGGGCCACAAACGGGTCGCTGAGGCCATCCTCCACCGTGCTGGAGATGAGGAAACAATACTCGCCCAGCTCCGGGTACATGCGCACCACCGCGCGCAGGTCGTTCGGGATGTAGCCCATTTCGCGGCAGACCTTGAAAACGCGCTCACGCGTCCGCTCGCTGACGCGGATGCCGTAGTCGCGGTCGTTCAGGAGCGAGGAAATCGCGCCCTGCGAGACGCCCGCCGCCTTGGCGATCTGCGCCATGGTGATGGTCTTTTGCAGATCGCCGAGCTGCCGGGCCGCTCGGGTTTCTTCTGGTATTTTATCGGCTGGGGGGGCCGGGTCTGCCTCTTGAGGCCAATTCATTTTGGGCAGTTCAACGGATCAGGGATTTCAGTCGCAGGGATAAAAAGGTGGTAAGGCGTCAGGCTAGACACCCGGCGGCGTCCTACACAACCCTCAATAACCTTTTTACCCTCTATTCCTCGGGCAAAATTTCTTTTTTTAGCCGGTCGACCCCCGCTTGGGCCAAGTCGCTGGCCGGATAAATTTTTTGGGCCTTCAGGTACCAAGCGATGGAAGAGCCCACCTGCCCCTTCTTTTCCTGCTCCTGTGCGTCGCGGAGCGCCCGGACGAAATCGGGGGCGCGCGTGGTCAAATCGGCGCGGACCTGGTTGAGCTTCGAGTCGTCCGGCAGCTCCAATGCCACCTTTTCCACGCTTTCCCAGGCGCCGGCGTAGTTGTTCTGCTTGCTCATCTCCTGCGCGCGCATTAGGGCCGTCTCGACCTGTTTCATCTTGCCCAGCACATCCGCGAGCTGCTGCTGCCGTTGGGGATAGAGGGCGCTGGCCGCCATGTAGCGGGCGCTATCCTCGAAAATCTGGCGATAGTTTTTCTGGCTGAGGAGCTGATCGAAATCGGTGAGGGCGCGCTGCTGCACGTTCCCCTGGTCGAAGATCAGCTTCGACATTTCCGCGAGCGCCGGGTTGCGCGGCCAGACTTCAGTGGCGGCCTGGAGCTCCGTCTCGAGCGTCGGCCGATCTCCGCTGAGCGCGGCGTTGCGGGCCTTTTCGAGACGGAATCCGGAGACGGTGCGGGCGGTCTCAATCGCGGCCATCGGTTTCGACGCATCGAAATCCTGCGCCACTTCCCCGATCTCCTTCACGAGCTTTTCGGCGAGCGAATAGTCCTTCACCTCCAGCGCCGAGATGAGCTGATAGGCCTTCTGCTGAAAAGCGAGCGCCTTGCGTTTTTTCTCGCGGGAAAGCGTGCGGATTTCGGGCATGTACTCGCCCACCGTGAAGGCCTCCGCGAGGCGCTTCGTGGCGCTGGCCATCTCATTTTTTTCCAGGAGAAAATCGAAGGCGCGCACGCCCTCGCGCACGTCGCGGATGGCCTCGTTCGCCATGGAGTCGAGCGTGGAGACGGTGGGCGGCATGCCGGCGCTGCGCGTGAACAGGTCGCGCGTTTCGTTGCCAACGTTCAGCTTCGAATCGCCATCGGAAAAAATGGCCCGGTAGAAGCGCGTGGCCATGAGCACGTGCTGGAAGCGGCGCTGCAGGAAAAATTGCAGGATGAGCGCCTGGAACTCGACCTTCGCCTGGATCTCCGAGAGCTCGCGCTTCACGTCATTCCCTTTTTGGCGCGCGACCATTTCGGCCAGCCGGCGGGTCTGCCAATTGTTCACTTCCAGCGTCGCTTCCTTGCCATCGGCCGCGGCCTCCGTCCCCGAGTTGCCACCCTGCTGCGCCTGCTGCTGGCCGCCGGCTCCCCCGCGGGGCGTGCGGGTCGCGGCGCGCGTCGATTTGATGCTCTGGGTCGCGCCGGCTTGATGCCGCTGCGAAGCCTCCAGCGACATGATCTCGTACTGCATCGCGTTGTTGGCCATCGAGAGCCGCTGCTGCTGCCGCTGCGCGCTCCAGACGGTGTAAACGGCATCGGCCAGCGAATCGCAGAGCCGCGCGTCGATGTCGTAATTCGAGCCGCGCGGGAGCAGCTTGAAGGCGAAATCGATGTTTTGCGAGGTGGCGTTGCCGGGCGCGAGGTACTTCAGGATTTGGCCGAGGATCGCGTGATACTGCTGATCGTCGAGGGTGGTCGATTCCGGTGCGTTCAGGTACTTCTCGAAGCGGGCCTCGAAGACGCGGTTGTTGTTGATGTTCCAGTTTTTGCCGTCCCACGTGAGGATTTCGTTGCCGGGATTGAACATCGGCGCGTCGTTGCCGAGCGTGCCGCCGCCACCGGAGGATTTCGGCGGAGGCGAGGCGGGCGCCGGAGCGGGCGCGGGCGCTCCGGACGGCGCCGCCGGCTCGGGGGCTTGGGCGAACGAGCAACGCGCGTAAGCGACGACGAACAGCAGCACGTAAATGGACGGGAATGGCTTCATACTTTTTTGGCCTCCTGCACCCGGAGGATTCCTTTTTCACCCACGGCAATCTTGAAGAGAAATTTCTGGCCGCGCTCGATATTGAGGCTGTTCAGCTCTGGCGGGACGAGGATCGCGACCACGTCGCCATTGCTGACTTCCACCGAGAAAAGACGTCCCGCGCGGGGCGAGTACTCCAAGGCCTGGCCGACCTTGGCGTCGAGCTTGTAGACATTGCCGCGCAGGCTGTTTGCGTTTTCCAGGTAATCCTGCACCGGCAGGGCCGAGATGGTGCGGTACGGATCGCTCACCCGCCCGTACAAAACGTAGCCGGCGCTCGCCAGGCAGACGATCGTCGCCACGGTGAGCAAAACCCGAATTGGATGGGGAGACGAGCTGGCTCTACGCGCCATGAGGAAGGAGTGCTGCCTCTACGTAGCACACGGAGCGGGGGTGGGGAATGGATTTCGTGCGGCGCGACCCCTACCGGATCAAGCTCCAGTGCTTCCCAAACGGCCAGTACACGAAGACCGCCCGGCCCATCAGGTTTTCCTCTGGCACCGTCCCCCACTGTCGGCTGTCGGAGCTGTTGTAGCTGTTGTCGCCCAAGGCAAAGTACGTTTTCAGCGGCAGCGTGAAGGTATCGCTCGGCTTCCTGAGGTAGATCATCGGCACGATGGAATTGGCGTGCAAAGCGCCGTTGCTGTAGCCGCGGTAGCCGTTGGTGGGCTGCTCCAAAGTACCGGACATCACCTTGACGAAGCCCGGCTCGGAAGCCTCGCGGCCATTCACGAAGAGCTTGGGCGGATCGATGCGCAGGGTGTCGTTCGGCAGGCCGGCGAGGCGTTTGATGTAAAACTGCGACGGCTGGCCGGGAGGGGTCAGCATGCTGATGCCGAGCGTGCTGAAGACGAACACCTCGCCGCGGATCGGCCGGCGGAAATGGTAGGTGAATTTGTCGACGAAGACGTGGTCGCCCGTCTCGATGTAGCCGCGCACGATCGGCTCGCCGGCCCGATAGAACTTCTCGCCGGCCTGCGGGAGCATTTTGCTTACCGTATCCGCGCCGGCGCGCACCCAGTACTCGTTGCCGGCGCTGGTGGCGATCCGCGTGTAGGTGAGCAGGCGACGAAGCCCCCCCCGCTTCACCTCCTCGACGCGGGCGATCTGTTCATCGGCCACCGCCACGATGTCCACATAGGTGCGCCCAAAGACGGCGAGATCGAGCGCCCGCTTCAGCGCATTCGGCGCCGGCTCGTTCGTTTGGTACGGAAGGATGCCGTTGAGGGTCGGCTGCATCGAGCCGGTGGGGATGGTGAACGGCTGCAGAAAATAGGTGCGCACCGCGAGCGCTACCACGATGGCCACCAGGAAAACCTCCACGTTTTCGCGCAGGTAGGCGTTGGGCAGCGGCTTGGTAAGCTTGTTGCAAGCGGTGTTCAGCCGCTCCATCTGCGACTCGATCTCGCCCTGATCGCGTTTCTCCACCGCGTGCTCCAAGTGGGTGATCTCGCGCTCGACATCGGTGATCACCTCGTCGCTCACCAGGTCGCGCTTGTAGGCGATGAGCTTGCGCGCATCCTTGACGAACTGGCGGCCATGCTTGACGTGGCGCGGGGTGAGAAAAAACATGGCGAGAGATGGGCGGAAAGCAGTCGGGTTTGGGAACCGGGGAGTCAAGAACCGGTTTTCGGCGCGCAGATAGGCTATAGGACGTACGCGACCTCTCGGACCGAGGACTGCGGCCGCCCCTGTATTACCCGCGCGCTTTTGCGAAGGCTCCCGCCAGGCTTTCGCCGAGACGCCTTGCCAGGGATTCGCCGTCGTGCACTACGTCCTTCGCCCGATCGCGCAGGTCCTCCGCGGTCTCGATGGCGCTGAAACGCAGGTTTTCCTTCACCTCTTTGGCACCGAGCCGGAAGTGGTCGGCGGCGGAGATTTCCTTCTGCTCCATCAGGCGCGAGACGATGCCGGCGAGGACACCGACGCCAACGGCGGCGGCAAGCTCGGCCACGGGATGATCGTCTGCTCGTTTGAGCCACACCTTCAGGAAGCCGGCGGGCGTGCGGGCGAGGGCCGCCTCTTCTTCAATGCGGCGGCGAACCTCGGGATCGGGCACGAGGTTGCGGGCAATCATGGGAGCGAGGGTTTCACGCTCGGGGACCTGCGGCGGCCGGGCGTCGGGAGAGAGGGGACTCGGATCCACCGTCGGCTTGACGGCGCTGGCGGGCACCGGCTGGGCGCCGCCAGGGCAGGCCAGTTCCGTGGATTCCGCATTGGCGGAGGGCTGGATTTCGTGACCCTGCAGGCGCGCGTAGACCTCCGTCACCTCCGCGCCGAAGAAGAGGATCATCGAGGCGTAGTAGACCCACACCAGGAGGATCACCACGGAGCCCGCGGCGCCGAACGCCGAATCGGGGGTCGCTTTGGTAAGATACAAAGAGAGACCCAATTTGCCGAGCTCGAAGAGGATCGCGGTGAGGGCGCCGCCGAACCAGACGCTACGCCACTCGATCTCGGCATCCGGCAACACCTTGAAGAGGAGCGCGAAGAGCACGGTCTCGACGCCGAGCGGCAGCACGAAGCCGATCACGGCAGTGAGGAACTTCGGGAGGCCGAGATGTGCCTCCAGCCAACCGCTCATGCCCGTCGCGACCGCCGCGACGATGAGCGAGACCAGCAGCAGAAAGCCGATCGCGAGGACAATGCCGAAGGAAAGGAGCCGCTCCTTGACGAAGGCCATGATGCCGCTGGATTTCGGGCGGACCTCCCAGATGGTATTCAGCGCATCCTTGAGTTGCCCAAAGACCGCGGACGCGCCGATGAAGAGGGTGATGAAGCCCACGAGCGATGGGCCGCCACCGTCGCCGTTCGCGCTCTTCACCACGGATTGCAGCGCCTGCGCCACCTGCCAGCCGACCAGTGAAGTGAGCTGCGCCTCGATCTGGCCATTCGCGGCGTCCTTTTCGAAGAACCATCCGGCAATGGCGATGGCAATCAACAGCAGGGGCGCGAGGGAGAAGATGGAGTAGTACGAGAGGGCCGCGCTCAGGCGCATGGCGTTATCCTTCAGCCACTCGCCGCCCGCCTCCTTGAATAGCTTCAGCAGGAACGGCCCGGAAAACACGTTTGGTTTCATTTCATGGTGAATCGTAGGCAGCGGGGTGCCGCAGACGTGTCCGGTAGCCGTGAAAAAGGTCTCGGCCTTAAGCGGCCACCTCGCGGCGCACTTCAGTAGCCGCCTTATCCTCCCGCAGCCCGAGAAACACCGGATGCCGCAGGCTGCCATCATTGGTCCATTCGGTGAACTTGACCTGGCAGACCAACTCCGGATGGCACCACGTGCAGCGGCGCATCTCGGCGGCGGTGATGCCATTGCTCCAGCGGCCGCTCGCTTTCTTCGGCAGATCGACAAAGGGGCAGGCCGACGTTTTGCGCTCCTCCATGAGCTTGGAGAGACGTTTCAGCCAGGCCTCATTGTAGCCAGTGCCGACTTTGCCGGCGAAGTGCAGCGCGCCTTTTTCAAAATAGCCCACCAGCAGCGCGCCGAAATGCTTGCGCGCCCCTTGCGGCGGCGTGCAGCCGCCGATCACGAATTCCTGCTCGGCGGTCACTTTCAGCTTTACCCACGCCTTGCTGCGCACGCCCGGCTGGTAATCGGAATCGCGCCGCTTGCCAATGAGCCCCTCCATTCCCATGGAGCGCACTTGCTGAAGCAGATGGTCCACATCGCCCTCGATCACCGCCGAGTAACGCAAGCGTTCGTCGCTCTCGTGCAGCAGCTTTTCCAGCGCGGCTTTGCGCTCCGTGAGCGGCTGGCTCAGCAAATCGCGGCCGTTCAGGTGCAGCAAATCGAACCCGTACAGATAGAGCGCCGGCCGGCTCCGGCCCATGTCGCGCGATTGCAGAAGCTGGAAGCTCGGACGGCCCTTCTCATCCAGCGCGCAGATCTCGGCATCGATGACGGCGGTCTCGGCAGGAAGCGCCGCGACGGCCTCGGCAAGCTCGGGAAAATCGGCGGTGAGCGGTTTCTTGTTGCGGGAGATGAACTCCACCTGCGGGCCGTCCTTGATCGCCAGCGCGCGGTAGCCATCCCATTTCAGCTCGTACACCCAGTCGTCGCCCGGTGGCGGCGCGGCGACGAGCGTGGCCTTCATCGGCTCGATGAAGCGCGGCCGGGCCGAGCCGGCTTTCGGCGTTTTTTTCGCCGCGGCGCGGGCTCGCGGCGCTCTGGCGGCTTTCGCCTTGTGCGACTGCCAGACCGCCGTTTTTTGCGAGGCGATTTGCGTGAGGGTGCGCTCGGTGAGCGCGGAGTGCTCCTCCAGCTTCCTGGAAATCGGACGGCCCTCTTCGCCCGTTTTTATGAGAAACCAATTGCGCTCATCGCCATCGCGGGCGCCGCGTACGATCGTCCATTCGCCCTTCAGCTTCTTGCCTTTGAGCACGACGTGCAGCTTTCCTTTCTCCAGCGCCCGCACCGGGTCTTCCTCCTCCACCTCGTAAATTCCAAAATCCCACACCATCACGGTGCCGCCGCCGTACTGGCCCTCCGGGATGACTCCCTCGAAATCCGCGTAATCGAGCGGATGATCCTCGACGTGCACGGCCAGGCGCCGTTCGCCGCGCTTCGTGGGAAAGCCCTTTGGCACGGCCCACGATTTCAGCACGCCTTCCATCTCGAGGCGGAAATCGTAGTGCAGGCGGGAAGCATCGTGCTTCTGCACCACGAAGCTGCGGCCGCCAGCGCTTTGAGCCGCCTCCCCCGCCGGTTCGGCGGTGACTGAGAAATCGCGCTTCTTCTTGTATTCGCGGAGCGACATGGGGTTCCGAAGATCGATTCGGATTTGGCGGGCGCGTTGCATGGGGGCGCGGGTGACCCGCCCGCGGAGCTTTCGAAAAGCGGGGCCGCGCTTACGCCGGGCGTTGACCGGCGCCAATTGAAATGTTACGAAACGTCCTCATACATCAGAAGATGAAGATCAAACGGAACACTGCGCGCCGCACCGAGGCCCCCATGGCTGCTATCGTACGGCTTGGCCGGCGCACAGGAATTCTGCGTCCGCGCGATCTGGCGCGTGAAGGCGTGCCGCGTGTTTATCTTCAGCGTATGGAGCGACGTGGCCTGCTCGTCAAACATGGCCGCGGTCTTTACGGCCTGCCGGATGCGGAGGTAACGGAGCACCACAGCCTTGCTCAAGTCGGTAAGCGCATCCCACAGGGCGTGATTTGCCTGCTTTCCGCGCTTCAGTATCACGGCCTGACCACGCAAACACCGTTTGAAGTCTGGATCGCGCGGGAGCGAGGAGCGCGCTCGCCGCGCAGCGACGGACCGAAGTTGCGTGTCGTTCGCTTCTCCAGTGCAGCGATGAAAACGGGAATCGAGGTGAAGACCATCGAAGGGGTATCCGTGCAAATCTACGGCGTGGCCAAGACCGTAGCCGATTGTTTCAAATACCGGAACAAGATCGGCACCGATATTGCGATCGAAGCACTGCGCGAAGCGTGGCGAGGGAAACGATGCACAATGGATGATCTCTGGCGTTCTGCCAAAGTCTGCCGCGTCGCCAATGTGATGCGGCCGTATCTGGAGATGCTGACATGAATCCACGCGGGCTGACCAATATCGCCGCGTCGATCCGGCAGCGGCTGCTCAATCTGTCCAAAGAACGGGGCGAGCCGTTCAATCTCCTTCTGGATCGTTTCGGGGCCGAGCGGCTGCTTTATCGCTTAAGCGTGTCGCCGCACGCCGACCGTTTCCTGCTCAAGGGCGCGCTGCTTTTCCTCGTCTGGTCCGAATCGCTGTACCGTCCGACGCGCGATGTGGACTTGCTGGGATTCGGCGAGAGCAACGTCGATGACTTGGTAGAGGTTTTTTGTGACATGTGCCGGACTCCCGGCGCTGACGATGGGCTTATTTTCGATGCAGATTCTGTGGAGGGCGCTGCGATCCGCGAAGATCAGGCCTACGAAGGTGTGCGAATAACATTGCTCGGCTTCCTTGGCGGAGCGCGCATCCCGATGCAGATCGACATTGGTTTTGGCGATGCAGTGACCCCAGAGCCGGAAGCCGTCGAATTCCCCGCCACGTTGGCATCTGCGAATCTGCCTCCGGCTAGATTGAACGCATATCCGCGGGAGACCGTGATTGCCGAGAAGCTGGAAGCGATGCTGAGGCTTGGGCTGGCGAATAGTCGCATGAAGGACTTTCACGACGTGAGCGTGCTCGCACGAAACTTTTCGTTTGATGGAGCCACCCTCATGCACGCCGTGGCCAACACCTTCGAACGTCGCAACACGCCGATGTCACAGGCCACCCCAGTAGCGCTGGCGGGCGAGTTCGCGCACGACCCGACCAAGGTGGCGCAGTGGCTCGCCTTTCTCAAACGAGCCAGGGTGCGATCGCCCATCGATTTGCCCGATGTCACCGCTTTGCTTGCGCAGTTCACTCTGCCGATAATCGCCGCCATTTGCGCGCGTGTGGAGTTTCGGCAGGAGTGGCCGCCCGGCGGACCTTGGCGTTAGTACTCCTTCATTCGCTCCGAGGCCTGCGTCATTTCTTGCGCGGATTGACTCATTTCCGCTGTTTCTTGGCTCATTTTCAAGGAAATGAGTCAACCCATCCGCAGGCTTCGGCGAAAGAAGAGGCTGGGAATCCGATCTTGCTACGGCGTTGCGCGCGCTTGAAGGGTTAGGGGAATCCGAAACGCAAAAGGACCGGGAAGCTGGCTTTCTCCCAAAGAAATCCGCTTCCGGGTGATTAGTCCCCAAACGCCTTTGCCATTCATGAACCGACGCAGCTTCCTTCTCCGTTCCATCGGGGCGACTCTCGCCCTGCCGATAATGCCTTCGCTGATGGCGGCGGCGGTGGAGGGGAATCGGGCGGTGCAGGAGGTGAAGGGGGCGGGCGCGGGGGCGCGGCGCTTTGTGGCGATCGGGAATTTGCTCGGGTTTCAGGTGAAGCAGTTTTTTCCGAAGACGACGGGGCGGGAGTACGAGAAGACGACGCTGCTGGAGCCGCTCTGGGAGAATCGCGGGCAGATGACGGTCTATCGCGGGCTGGATCACGGGGTGAAGGGCGGGCATTTCGCGGTGCATTCGTTTCTCTCGGGGGTGCTGAATTCCGAGGCGCAAAACCGGCCGGATGGGAATGTGACGATCGATCAGTTTTTGGCGGAGGAGGTGGGATTCCAGACGCGGTTCCCGGCGCTGACGGTGGGCTCGGAGGGGGGCATTCACGGCGGGTGCCAGATCGCGTGGACGAAGGCCGGCGTGCGGGTGCCGCCCGTAACCGGGCCGGCGGAGTTGTTTGAGAAGCTGTTCATCAGCGACTCGCAGGAACGCCAGGCGCGCCGGGTGCAGGATAACGGGGTGCAGGCGTCGATCCTCGACTCGGTGATGGCGGAGGCGAATCGCCTCTCGCGCCAGGTGAACCGGGAGGACAAGGAGAAGCTGGACGAATATCTCACCTCGGTGCGCGACGTGGAAAAGCGCCTGGAGCTGCGCCGGCGCTGGGCCACCCAGCCTAAGCCGAAGGCGCCGTTCGAGCGGCCGGCCAACCGCAACCCGGTGGAAGATCTGCCGCTGATGTATGAATTGATCGCGCTCGCCTTGCAGACGGACTCGACGCGGATCGCCACGCTCGAGATCGGGGGCGACTTTCTGCCGCAGCACCTCGGGATCAAGAAGGATTACCATGGACTGTCGCATCACGGGAATGACGCGGAGAGCATCGAGAGCCTGATCACGCTGGAGAAGTATCAGATCATGCACTTCGGCAAGTTCATCACGCGCCTGGCGAAGATGAATGATGGCGACGGGACGCTGCTCGATGCCACCACGGTGCTTTTCGGCAGCGGCATGGGCGATGCGAATTCGCACAAGAACGTTGATCTGCCGATCGTCCTCGCCGGGGGCGGTTACCAGCACGGCGAATTCCGCGAGATCCCGCGCGAAGGGGGCAGGAAGGTGCCGCTATGCAATCTCTTCGTGGATATCGCGCAAAAGATGGGTGTGGAGACCGACCATTTCGGGAGCAGCAACGGTCGCTTCGCCTGATGCGGGCCGTTCTTTTTGGGTTTCTGTTCGCCGCGCTGGCCGCGATGGGTGGCGCTGGGCGTGCCGAGGAAGCGCGGCCGCCGGCGAAGGTGATGGAGCAGTTTCTCGATAACTACTGCCTGGATTGCCACGATTCTTCGACGAAGAAGGGGAAGCGCGATTTCGAAGGGTTTGCGCTGCCATTGAAATCGGTGGCGGACGTGGTTTCGGCCAGGGAGATGATCAATCAGATCGCGCTGAAGGAGATGCCGCCGAAGAAGGCCGATCAGCCGAGGGAGGAGGAGCGGCAGGCCGTGCTGCGGGTGTTGCGTGAGGGGAGGCTGGCGGCCCGGAGCGTGGTGGAAAGCACCGGCGCGCGGCCGGCGATGCGCCGCCTTTCCAGCCGCGAGTATGAAAACACGCTGGCTACGCTTTTCGGCCGGCGCGTGGATACGCTGGGGCTGACGGCGGATTTCCCGAAGGAAAAGACCAGCCAGCATATCGATACGATCGGCGAGACGCTGGTGACCTCCGGGTTCCTGCTGGATCAGTATTTCCAGGCGGCAAATCGGCTGGTGGAAATGAGGCTCGGCAAACCGGTGATGCAGCCGCAGCGGTGGCGCTTCAACGGGCATTTCGTGCAGTACGAGGAGCTGCAAGGCTCGCACAAGGACGCCTTCAATTTCGGCTTTCTCAACCTGTACGAGCAGCCTAACACCGATACGCGCCAGGGCGGCTACGGCCACATCGAGGACTTCCTGCAGGGCGTGCCCGTCTCCGGCCTGTACGACATCGACGTGGACGCGCAGGCGATGCACCGCCAGACGCACTACGATCCGGCGATCTTCGGGATCGATCTCTCGGAGCCGTTTATCCTCGGGATCGTGCCCGGCGACGTTACCAAGGGCCACATTCACTACCCGCAGGCCATCGAGCCCTTGCTCGGCAGCCAGACGGTGCCGGACGACAAACTGACCGGGCTGAAGTTCCGCGTTTGGCTGGAAGCCGGGCAAACCCCGCGCTTCATTTTCCCGAACGGCCCCTATGAATCGCGGGCCTCGGTGATCACGATCAATCAGCGCTATAAGGACGAATTCAAAGGACCAATTTCCAAGTCCCAAGTCGGCCGCGCCCACATCCTGCGGGAGGGCAAATTGCCGCACATCCGGATCAGCGACATCAAGATTCAAGGGCCGGCGCCGGAGCCCGGCGGGAGCCTGGAAGAAAGGGCGGTCTTCGGCAAAGGCGGATTCCAGCCGGAGCGCGCGGTGGAGCAGCTATTTGCCTTCGCAGAAAAGGCCTATCGCCGCCCGCTGGCGGAGACCGACCGTGAACCGGTCCGGGCGATTTATGAAAAGCGGCTGGCTGAGAAAGCCAGCCCGCGCCAAGCCGCCCTGGATGCGGTGAAGCTCATCCTTTGCTCTCCGGCATTCCTCTATCTCAACGCAACCACCAATGAGTCCACGAAAGCGCTGAAACCGCACGACCTCGCCTCGCGCCTCTCCTTCGCCCTGTGGGCCGCGCCGCCAGACTCCGCGCTGCTCGCGGTTGCGCAGTCCGGCCAGCTTACGCAAGAGGCCGAGTTGAAAAAGCAGGTGCAGCGCATGCTCGGCGATGAGCGCATCACCGCCTTTGTGAACGGCTTCCTCGACAGTTGGCTGAACCTCCGCGACCTCGGCAGCCAGCCGCCGCCGCGCGAAACCAGCCGCGCTTACTACGCCGAGGATCTGCCCACTTCCATGAAGACAGAGGCGCGCCTCTTTTTCCACGACCTCCTCAAGAACAATGGGTCTGCAGCGCGATTCCTAGATGCCGACTACACCTTCCTAGATAAGAAACTTGCCAAACTCTACGACCTGCCCGAGCAGAAAACGCTGCGCCTCGCGGATGGCTTCAAGCGCGTGAGCATCGCAGGCAATAAACATCGCGGAGGCCTGCTCGGCATGGCCGCGGTGCTGACGGTGAGTGCGAACGGCGTCGAGACCTCACCCGTCACGCGTGGCGTGTGGGTGAGCGAAAACATCCTGGGCGTCCACGCACCGCCACCGCCGGATGACGTGCCCGCCATCGAGGCCGATGTCTCCGGCGCCACGACGATCCGCGAGCGTCTCGAGCAGCACCGGGCCGACCGGAGTTGCGCGGGGTGCCATCATAAGATCGACCCGCTTGGTTTCAGCCTGGAAAGCTTCGATCCAATCGGGCGGTGGCGCACCGCTTATCCCACGCCAAAAGGCAGCAAGATCCCCGCGCCGAAGATCGATGCCACCGGTGAATTTCCCTCCGGCGAGACTTATGAGGACTTTGCGGGCTTTAAGAAAATCATCGGGGAAACTCGCGAAGACCTCTTCGTCAGACACCTCATCGGCCACATCCTCAGCTACGCGACGGGCCGTCTGATGGAGACCGCCGACGAATTCGTGATCGAGGAAATCCACGCGAAGGCGAAGAGGGAGGGGCTGGGCTTGCGCACGCTGTTGATCGAATGCCTGACGAGCGAGATTTTCCGTTCGCGATAAGGGGGCGGAAGGATGGGCCATTACCCGTCCGGGAAGAGCCATCCCGCCGCCGTAGCCACCATCCTGCCCGGCTCGCGGGGACGCTCGCCCTCCCGCGGCGCGCCATCTGAAATTCACCCGCTCTCCTTCTCTTACGGAATGATCAGCACCGTGCCCGGCTTGATCGTGGGCGTGCCTTCCATCGTGTAGAAATTGGCGTCCTGGATGTCCTTCCACCGATTCTTCGACTTGTAATATTTGAGCGAGATTTTCGCGAGGGTCTCGCCGGGCTCGACGGTGTGGGTGCGGGCGTTGGGCGGGATCGGCTTGCGCGGGTCTTCGCCTTTTTTCATGCCGGGCGGCAGGGGCACGGGGGTAGCGCTTTTTTGCGCGCGCACTTCGGCGAGGGTCTTGCGGAGGGCGAGGTTGTCGTTCTTCAGCCGGGCGGCTTCTTCCTGGCTGACCGGGTTACCCTTGGCGAGCTGGAGCAGCAGCCGGTGCTCGCCTTCTTTTTTGTACTCGCGCGCTTCCTTCGCATGCGGGCCGTTCGGCGCGAGCTCGAGGCAGCGGCCGAAATGGTGCAGCGCATCGAGCGGGCTCTTCAGCTTGTCGGCGTACAGCAGGGCGAGGCGGTAATGCACTTCCGCCGAATCCGGCGAGCCATCGAGGGCGCGCTCGTAGAGCTGGCGCGCGCCGGCGGCGTCGTTGGCGCGCGCTTTCTGCTCCGCGGCGGCGATGTCCTCTTTCGCGCCTTTGGTGAAAAGACGGTCGCAGCCGGCGGAGGCGAAGGCGAGGCCGGCGGCAATCCAGCGAAGCGTGGGGAGCATGCTCACGCGAGCTTACGCAGTTCGGTCCCCTCGAGCGCCTCGAGAATGGTGCGGGCCACTTTCACCCGCGCATACCATTTGTAGTTGCCGCCGATCACGTGCCAGGGCGCGGACGGCGTGGAGGTGCGCTCGAACATCTCCTCGGCGGCCTCGTTGTGCTCCTTCCATTTGCGGCGGTTGCGCCAATCCTCGTCGGTCACTTTCCAGTGTTTGTAGGGATCGGCTTCGCGGCGCTTGAAGCGGGAAAGCTGCTCATCCTTGGAAATGTGCAGGTAAATCTTCACGAAGATCGTGCCGTCGTCGGCGAGCGTCCGCTCCAGGTCGGTGATCTCCTGGTAGGCGCGCTTCCATTCCTTGTCGGTGGCAAAACCCTCGACGCGCTCGACCAGCACGCGGCCGTACCACGAGCGATCGAAGACGGCGGTCTGGCCGTACTGCGGGAGCTTCATCCAGAAACGCCAGAGGTAGTTGTGCATGTTTTCGTCCTGCGTGGGCTTGACGATGGAATGGACGCGCAGCATGCGCGGATCGAGCCGCTCGACGAAGCGCTTGATGGCGCCGCCCTTGCCGGCCGCGTCGGGGCCCTCGAAGACGACGATCAGCGAGCGCTTCGTCTCGCTCATCGCGCGCTGGTAATTGAGCAGCTTGAGCTGCGCCTGCTTGAGCGTGCGCTTGTACTCGGACTCGTCGTCGATGACGGGGTGCTCCAGGTCCTCGAGGGACTGGCCTTTTTTCAGCCCTTTCGGTGGCGCTTTGTCGGGCGGCATGTTGGGGGCGCTTATACCCGATGCGGGGCGCGTGGCAATCCCGCTGAGCAACTTCAGCGGCTTGCCTCCCACCGGCGCTGGTCCGACGATGGGGGCTCTCCCCATGATTCGCCCTGCGCTCCTCCTCGCCTTTCTCTTTGGCGCCGCCGCATTTTCGCAACCCGCCGCCGCCGCGAAAAAACCAAACGTCATCGTCATCCTCACCGACGACCACGGTTTTGGAGAGCTCGGCGTGACGGGCAACCCGGTCATCCGCACGCCAAACATCGACCGGCTCGCCGCGCAGAGCGCATCCCTGACCAATTTCCACATGATGCCGGTCTGCTCGCCCACGCGCGCGTGCCTGCTCACCGGACGCTACAATTACCGCACCGGCGTAACCGATACGTTCCTCGGGCGCTCGCTGATGGAGCCGGGGGAAACGACGCTGGCCGAAATGCTCGCGGCCGCGGGCTACCGGACCGGCATCTTCGGCAAGTGGCACCTCGGCGACAATTACCCGATGCGCGCGATAGACCAGGGTTTTCAGGAATCGCTCGTGCTCAATGGCGGCGGGCTCGCGCAGCCCGGCGACGCGCCCGATCCTGTGGCGGAGCGCGGGGCTTACTTCGACCCCACCCTTCGCCACAATGGAGCTTGGGTGAAGACGAAGGGGTACATCAGCGACATCATCACGGAAGCGGCGACGAACTTCATCGCGCAAGAGAGCGAGCAGCCCTTTTTCGTTTACCTGCCCTTCAATGCGCCGCACTCGCCGCATCAGGTGCCGGAGGAGTATCCGAAGCGGTATGCCGGCAAGGATTTCAGCCCCGCGGCGTTTCCGCAGAAGGGCCACCCCATGGCGCCGAAGAATAATCCCGAGGTCCTCGCCCGCGTGTACGGGATGATCGAAAACATCGACGACAACGTGGGCCGGCTGCTGGCCAAGCTCGATGATCTGAAGCTGGCGGAAAACACGATCGTAGTCTTCTCCTCCGACAACGGCTGCCAGAGCCACCGCGGCTATAACGCAGGTTTTCAGGGTTGGAAAGGGACGACCCTCGAGGGCGGCATCCACCAGTTTTGTTTCGTGCGCTGGACCGCGAAGCTCAAGGCGGGAACCAAGGTCGATCGGATTGCCGCGCACATCGATCTCTCCCCCACCCTGCTCGACCTCTGCGGGGTGCCGAAGCCGGCAAGTGTGAAATTCGACGGCCGGAGTCTTGCGCCACTGCTGCGCGGCGAGAAAGTCGATTGGCCTGACCGCACGCTCGTTTTGCAATGGCATCGCGGCGACGCGCCGGAGCGCTACCGCGCCTTCGCCGCGCGCTCGCAGGATTGGAAGCTGGTGCAGCCGCTCGGCGTGCAAGAGAAGTGGGAAGGCACACCCAAGTTCCAGCTCTACGACATGGCGAACGACCCGCTCGAGCTGCGCGACCTGGCGGCGGAGAAACCGGACGTATTGGCGAAACTGAAAGCCGACTACGATGCGTGGTTTGACGACGTAACCGCTGGCCGCGACTACGCCGTGCCCCCGCGCATCACGCTCGGCGCGCCGGAGGAAAATCCAGTGCTGTTGACGCGCCAGGATTGGCGCGGGAACGGTGCGAGTTGGGCGCCGAGTGGGATCGGACATTGGGAGGTGAATGTCGTTGGCAGCAGGCCTTGCGAAGTGAAGCTGCGCTTCGCGGCGGCGAAAACGGACGGCGAGGCTATCGTTGCGTGTGGTGGGATGTCTGAACGGAAGCCGATCAAGGCCGGGCAACTCGAATGCGTATTCAATGATATCCGATTGCCCGCGGGCCCGGGACGCTTGGAAGCAAAGCTTGTCCATGGAAATACCGCCGCTGGAGTGGAATATATCGAATTAAAGTTCGACTAACGCCTGCCGCGAGCCCCAGAGGGGCTAAATATGAATAGCCGTGGGTGAAACCCACGGAAATTAAAGCATAGCGTCCAACCCCGAACGGGGTTGAACAAAAGCGTGTATCGCGCCGGCGCGTTGTTCGCCGCCCGGTTCGACCCACTTCGTGGTCGGTCGCTTGGTTACGCGGTCCGTGGGTTTTCACCCACGGCTATTCATGTTCAGCCCTTCGGGCTGGCGTCGCCGGCCGCCGTCAATCCGTCTCGATCATCGCGTCGTCCGCCTGCGTCACGCGCACGACTTCCTCGACCGTGGTCTGGCCGCGCAGCACGCGGCGCCAGCCGTCGTGGCGGAGGGTGTCCATGCCATCGACGATGGCGCGCGCTTTCAGCTCGGTGCCGGTGGCTTTGCGGATGATCAGGCGCTGGAGTTGATCGGTGACGACGCAGATTTCGTAGATGGCGGCGCGCCCGCGGTAGCCGGTGTGGCGGCAGAAGTCGCAGCCTTTGCCGTGGTAAAATTTCATGTCGCCCGGGAGCGGAGCGCTCGATTTCGCGCAGGTAATCGACGGGATAGCCGGCCTCTTCCTTGCAATCGGGGCAGATGGTGCGGACGAGGCGCTGGGCGAGGAAGGCGCGGACGACGCTGGCGAGAAGGAACGGCTCGATGCCCATGTCGAGCAGACGCGTGATGCCGCCGACGGCGTCATTGGTGTGCAGCGTGGAGAAGACCAGGTGGCCGGTCATCGCGGCGCGGATGGCGATCTCGGCGGTCTCGAAGTCGCGGATTTCGCCGACCATCACGACGTTCGGATCCTGGCGGAGAATGGCGCGCAGCCCGTTGGCAAAGGTGAGACCGATCTCGGCTTTCACATCGATCTGCGAGACGCCGGGCAGGCGGTATTCGACCGGCTCCTCGATGGTGATGATGCGGCGCGAGACGGCGTTGATCGACGAGAGGAAGGAGTAGAGCGTAGTCGATTTGCCCGAGCCGGTGGGGCCGGTGACGAGGATGATGCCGTTCGGCTGCGTGAGCAGCTTCTTCACCGTGGTGATCTGCTTCTCGCTCATGTCGAGCCGGTCGATGCCGAAGGCTGAGCGTCTCGGAGCGCGAGAGCAGGCGGAGCGAAATGCTCTCGCCATTCACCGTGGGGATGGTGGAGACGCGGACGTCGATGGCGCCGGCGTTCGTGGTGAGATTGATGCGGCCATCCTGCGGCAGGCGGCGCTCGGCGATGTCCATGTGCGCCATGACCTTCAGGCGCGAGATGATGGCGCTCTGCAGCACGCGAAGCTGCGGCGGCACGGCGACCTCGTGCAGGATGCCGTCGATGCGGTAGCGGATGCGCAGATCGTTCTCGAGCGGCTCGACGTGGATATCCGTGGCGCGCTCGTAGATGGCCTCGCGGATGATCTGGTTGACGAACTTCACCACGCTGGCCTCGGGATCGTCGGAGGTGATGTCCTGCGCCTGCTGGCGGTCTTCGTCGCCCTCGTAGGTGCGCGTGGAAGCGAGGATTTCCTCGAAGGTTTCCGCGCCGACGCCGTAGAGCGTCTTGATCGCGCGGATAAGCTGGCCGCGCGGGACGATCACCCACTCGATCTTTTTGCCGGGAAGCTGCTGCTGCGCGAGGCGCCGCGCGACCGCGTTGAAGACATCGAAGGTGGCAAGCTTCGCGCTGGTGTCGGTGACCTCCAGCGGGAGGATCTGGTGCTTGAAAACGAAGCGGCTCGGGAGCAGGCCGAGCACGTTGCGCTCGATGCGCGCGGCCTCCACGCTGGCCAGCGGCGCCTTGAAAAGCGTGGCGAGGTTCGCGGCGAAGCGGTGCTCGTCCACCTTGCCGGTGTTGAGCACCTCCATGGTCCAGGTGTTGCCGTTCGCCGGCGGCAGCGCCGCCAGCCGCGTGGCCTCTTCATCCGTCTCGATGCCGCTGGCGAGCAGGACATCGATGAGCGGTTTGCGCGAGTTCATGAATGCGAGTGACGCGCGAACGATACCCGAAGACCGCGCGCACCGCTACTTCGATGGCGCGTTGCGCGTATCGATCCGGAACTCCTCCTCCTCGCGCAGCATCAGCGGCGAGCGGCGGGTGAGATTGCCGGGCAGCACTTTCTTGCGCAGATTCGGCGGATAGACCGTGGCCTCCACGTCCGGCTCGATGTTGAGGTACTCCATGGAGCGCTCGCGTGTCTTGATCTCTTCGTTCGGGCCGAAGGTGACGACCGGCCGGATCAAAACCACCAGCTCCGTGCGGGTCTTGTCGTCCACCGTCCGGCGGAAGAGCGGGCCAAGGAGCGGCAACTTGCTGAGCCAGGGGATGCCGGAGGTGGTCTTGTTGGTCGATTGCTTGATCAGCCCGCCGAGCACGAGGGTCGCTTCATTCGGCACCGAGACGGTGGTCTGCAAAACACGTGTCGCGATGCGCGGGATGCTGTTGTTATCGATCACGTCGCTGCCGGCCTGCTGGTCGACTTTCTGCACGATATCAAGCGTCACTTCGCGTTCGCTATTGATGAGCGGCAGCACCTCGAGCTGCAGCGCGACGGTCTTGTATTGGATGCTCGATTGCGTCACGAGCCCGTTCGTATTCTGGTTCCCGCCCGTGAAGCCGCCGGTGATATTCACCGGCACGGCGATCTCTTCACCCGAGGCGATGATCGCCTTCTTGTTGTTGGTGGTGAAGATGCTCGGGCGCGAAACCACCTTGAAGCGATCAGAGGTTTCCAGCGCGTCGATCATCGCGTAAAGCGAGCTGCCCGCGGCGATGAATCCGCTAAAGCCTCCGGCCCCTGCGGTGAGCACCTTGCTGATGTCGCCGTTGCCGATCAGGTTGGCGAAGTTCAAGACCCCGCTGCCGCCGCTGCCGATGCCGAGCAGACTATTCGTGCTCGCGCCGGTGCCCGTCCCATCGGTGGTGCCATCAGTGCCATTGTTCCCATTCCCGGTAGTCGTGACGGAGCCCACCCCGAGGCGTTTGGCGCCGTTTCGATCGGTGGCGACATAGTTCACGCCGAGCCGGCGATTCGCGCCCAGGTTCAGCTCGCCGATGATGGTATGCAACATCACCTGCGGCGCGCGGACATCGAGCTCATCGAGCAGCGCAAAGATCTTCGTCTTCACCTCGGTATTGCCCAGCACGATGATCGTATTCGAACGCTTGTCCGCGATGATCTTGGTATTGCCGATGATCCGGGCCTCCGGAACGACGTCGCGCTCCGAGGTATTCAGGCTTTCGGAAAGGCTGGCGCGCCCGCCACCGCCGGAGCCACCGTACCCGCTGCCGCTGCCACCCAGGCTGCTATTGCCGCCGAGGCTGTTCGATCCTCCGAGCAGGCTGTTCCCACTTTGCGTATTCCGATTGTTGCTGGTGTTGCCGCGCCCGCCGCCGCCGCCCTGGCCGCCCTCGGTTTTCTGGCCGGGCTCGGTAATTGCATCGACGACGGTGCTGAAGACGTCGCCGGCGGAGACATAACGCAACGCGCGCGCCGCCGGTTCGCCAAAAGGAATATCCGCGTCGAATTCCGTGATGAGCTTCTTAATGAAAGGCAGATTGATCGGGCGGGTGATCACGTGCAGGCGGTTCGTGCGCGTATCCGCGGTGAGCCGGATTTTGCCGATGATGATCGATTCCTCCGAGAGGCCGCCGCTGATTAGGACCGAGTCCGGCCCGGTGGAAACGGCGGTGGCATCCGGCGGAATCGGCGTCCCCTCGGGCGTGGTAGGGATGCGCGTCACGGGGCGCGGCACTCCGGGAGCGCCCGGGGCGCCCGGCGCGCCACCCTGCGCCTGCTGGCCCTTCTCGAAAATCTTCTCCAGCTTCTCCAGCACGTCTTTCACATCCGCCCGCATGAGGGTGATGAACTCGCTCACGGCCTCGGCGGGCGGCACATCCAGCTCTTTCACGATCTGGAGGATTTTGCGGATGATCAGGCTGTTTTCCGTGAGCAGGAGCGCCTGCGATTTCGGCAGTGCCACCATCTGATTGTACGCCGAGGGCGCGGCCACGATGTACTGCTGCAGCACTTGCGAAACCTCCGTCGGATCGGCGTAGCGGAGCTTGAAGATGTACGTGATGACCTGCTCGCCTTCCGGGATATCGAGCTCCTCCGAGATGATCGGGATGCCAAAGCCGCGCGGATTGCGCGCATTGCCGAGCACCTTCACCATGTTCCCCTCCATCGGCACCAGGGTGAAGCCGTTCATCAAGAGGCTGACCTCGATGATGCGGATCGCCTCTTCGGTGGTCACGTTTTTCACCTGGATATTCACCTGGCCGATCGCCTGCATGTCGTAAATCAGGCGTTTGCCGGTGAGCCGCTCGTACACGGTCATCACCTCGCGGACCTCCGTGGCGGGAAATTCGAGATCGATGCTATTGTTGCCCCCGGCCGGGCGCGGGGCGGAAGTCACGGGCCGCTGCGGGGTGGGCAGCGGTGGCGAGTTGGGCGACTGCGCGAGCGCCGAAGCTCCCGCCAAAAGGGCCACCAAGAGAATGCGAAGGGCGGGAAACACGGGCGGTATGTACGCACGAAGGCAACGGAGGTCAACTCTCCGTCAGTAGCAAACGGGCAATTATTATCAGCCCTATTCCGCCACGGCCGCGCGCGAACCCCACACGAAAAGCACCGGCTTCTCCACGTCCGGATGCAGGCTCTGGTGCACCGGGCAGGTGAGCGCCGCCCGCTCCAGCGCCTCGCGCAGGGGATGCGCTTCCTCCAGCGGCACCCGGATTTCACACGCCAGACGCGCAATCTTCCGCGGCGGCGGAGTCATCTCTTTGCGGACGGTCACAGAGGTCCCCGTGAGATCGAACGCATGCCGCTGCGCGAAGATGCCCATGACCGTGAGCATGCAACTGCCGAGGGCGGTCGCGACGAGATCAGTGGGCGAGAACGATTCGCCCTTGCCTTGATTATCCACCGGCGCATCGGTGACCAGCACCGTGCCGGAAGGACCGTGGGTGGCCCGGCAGCGGAGCTCTCCTTCGTAGGCGATATCGATTTGCACGCTCATGCACATACTGTGGCGCGCGGCGGGTCCGGCGTCATCTTTAGATTCCCACCTACAACTGCCACGCCACCGCCGCGCGCAGCATCTTGCCCACGGCTTCGCGGGTCTCGTCGAGGAAGCCCTGCGCGTCGCGATCCCAGCGCGCGTGCAACGTCTGCAGATGATCCAGCGGCAGCTCCTCGGGGCGCGCGGCGAGCGGCTCGTAGGGCAGCTCGAGGGTGATCATCGCGGGCCGGCTTCCATCGGGATAAATGAGCCCGTAGCCGCACCATTGCCCGAGCGAGCCGGGGCAAAGCACGTACGTCTGCTGAAGCCGGCGCAGGCCGTGCCCAAGCTCGGTGACGCGCAGGCGGTAGGCCTCCTGCTCCGTGGCGTTCAAGGCGGCCCACATCGCTTCCGCGAGCGGGGTCGACTGCTCGCCGTCCGCATCGATTTCGGCGAGCGCCCAGTGCAGGCTGACGATCTTGGCCGGCTGCCACTTTAGAATGAAATCGCGCAAGACGCGGCTCTCTGGTTCCGACCATGGCTCCGGGCCCGGCGGCTCCGCGCCTTCCGGATGCCAGTTGTATTCGCAATTCCGATTCAGATCGACGCCACGCGCATTGTAGCGCGAGCGCCGCTCGTAGCCGTCGGGATTCGCCAGCGGAATCACCGCGAGCGGAGCACCGTCGTGAGCCGATGCCTCGTGGAGAAATTCCTCCAGCAAAAGCACCGTCGCCATTTCATCGCCATGCATCCCGCCGACGATCAGCGTGCTGCCGCGCCCGCCATGCGGGCCGCCGAAGAGGTGGCCGAAAATCTCGCGGCCCTCCACACTGCTGCCCAGAACCACGCGCTCCAGCGCCGCTCTCTTAATCATTATTTCTTGTCTCACGAAAAAGTAAAAGCTCGCCGACATCCTTCCCGCTGCCGCCACTTCGCGCCAGAAAATCCCGCTTATGAAACTCACCCTCGCCGTACGCGAGCTTCACCCGCGGCATGCCTTTCGGATCGCGCGCGCCCGCCGGAATGCGGTGCGCAATGTCTTCGTGCGGCTGGAGCATGAAGGCGTCACGGGCTATGGCGAAGCGTCGCCCAATGCGTTTTACGACGAAACGGCGGAGTCGGTTTTTACGAAGCTGGACGGGGCGCGGGACTTCATCGCCTCGCTGGCGCCTCGTTCCGCCGAGGAAATCGCCGGCATCTGGCGCGAAAGCTGGCCGCTGCTCCAACCCTCGCGCGCCGCGCAGTGCGCCCTCGATCTTGCGCTGTGGGATTGGCTCGGCCGCCGGGAAGGCGTGTCCGTGGCGAGCCTCGTGTGGAACGCCGCGCCGGCGCCCGTCCCCACCTTTTGCACGATCGGCCTCTCCTCGCCGGAGGAGCTGGAAATCAAGCTCGGCGAGTTGCGGGGCTTCCCGCTGATCAAGATCAAATCCGATCGGGCCGCCGACCTCACCCCAGTCCGTCGCGTGCGCGGGCACTCCCCGGCGGTGATCGCGGTCGACGCCAATGGCGCTTGGGAGCTCGACCGCCTCCCCGCGCTCACCGCCGAGCTTGCCTCGCTCAAGGCCGCCTTTCTCGAGCAGCCGCTGGAACCCGCGCGCGATGCGGAGATTGCGCTCGGGGCGTATGCACTCCCGGTCGTCGCCGATGAAAGCTGCGTGACCGAAGCCGACGTCGACCGCGTGGCGCTGCACTTCGATGGCTTCAACATCAAGCTTGTGAAGTGCGGCGGCCTCACACCGGCGCTGCGCATGCTGGCGCGCGGGCGCGCGCTCGGCCGGCGCGTGATGGTGGGCTGCATGCTCGAAAGCAGCCTGCTCATCGCCGCCGGCGCGGCCCTCGCCCAGCGGACCGATTTCGCCGATCTCGACGGCGCCTGGCTCCTCTCCGACGATCCGTTTCACGGGCTCCCTTTCGACACCGGCCGCCTCCTCCCCGGCCCCACCAGCGCCGGTTTCGGCGTTGACCCCGAGGCATCCCTCTTCGCTGAGTAGTCCATGCTCTCGACCTTCTCTTTCCCCACGCGCATCGTGTTTGGCACGGGAGCACTGGAAGGCGTGGCCCATGAATTGAAGCGCGCAGGCGGCGTGAGACCGTTGATCGTCACCGACGGCGGGGTGGTGAAAACCGAGGCGTTTGCGATGCTCCGCGCAGCCCTCGGGAATGCGGAGCCGGAGCCGCCCGTGTTTGCCGGGGTGCATCCGAATCCGGTGGAGGCGGATGTGGAGGCGGCGGCGGAGGCCTGGCGCGCGGGGGGGTGCGATGGCGTGATCGGGTTTGGCGGGGGGAGCGCGCTGGATGTGGCGAAGATCGTCCGGGCGGCGGTATGCGCCGAGGTGCGGGATTGGCGGGAACTGAGCTGGGAGCAGTCGCTCGGGGGGCTGGCGCCGTTTGTGGCGATCCCTACTACGGCCGGGACGGGGAGCGAGGTCGGGCGCAGCTCGGTGATCACCTTTGCGAAGACGAAGCGGGTGCTGTTTCATCCGGCGCTGCTGGCCAGCGCGGTGCTGCTGGAGCCGCGAGTGACGGCGGGGCTGCCGCCGAAGCTGACGGCGGCGACGGGGGTCGATGCGCTGACGCACTGCATCGAGTCGTTCACCTCGCCGGTGTACCACCCGCTGTGCGAGGGGATCGCGCTGGAAGGGGCGCGGCTGGCGATGGAGCATCTGCCGCGGGCGGTCGAGCACGGCGCGGACTTGGAGGCGCGCGGGCAGATGCAGGTGGCGGCGGCGATGGGCGGGATCGCTTTCCAGAAAGACCTCGGCGCTGCGCATTCGCTTTCGCACCCGCTCTCGGCGCAATTTGGGGTACACCACGGGCTGGCGAACGGGCTCTGCCTGCCAGCGGTGATGCGCTTCAACGCGGCGCGGAAGCCGGGGGTCTATGCCCGGCTGGCGGTCGCGACGGGGACCGGGACGACGGACGGGGAATTCATCGCGGCGATGGAGGGGCTGCTGGGGCGGATCGGCGTAGTGGGCCGCTTGCGGGATTTCGGCGTGACGGAAGAGGCGCTGGATGCGCTGGCGGAGGCGGCGTTCGCCGATGGGTGCCACGGGACGAACCCGGTGCCGGTGACGCGGGAGGAACTGAGGGCGCTGTACGCAGCCCTGCTGTGAGGGCGCGCGGCCTACGCTTCCTTCTTGGCCGCGGTTTTGGCGGCGGCGAGGCGCTCGGTCTTTTTGCGGCGCGCGGTGCGCTTCTTGGCGTTGTCTTTGCCTTTGTTGTGTCCCATGGGTGAAACACACACCGCGAAGGGCGCGCTGCCAAGAGGATTCTCGCACGGGCGGGTTTTAGCAGGTAACTACCCCACGCGCGGGGCGAAGGCGGAGGGCGCGACTTGCCGGCTGCGGTAGCCGATGGCTGAGGACCAGAGCTGCGAGGGGCGCTCGACGATCCGGTGGAGCAGCCAGGCGGCCACGAGCGAGGAGCCGATGGCGGCGGCCAGGCCCAGGAGGCTGCCGGCGGTGCCGGGGACGAATTTATCGAACAGGCGCTGCATGCGTCCGCCGATCGGGAGGTGGCAGAGATAGAGCGAATACGAAATGCTCCCGAGGAAGATCATGATGCTCGAATTGATCTCGAGGAAGGCGATGGCGCAGGCGGTCGCGACGCCGGCAAGCGCCGTCGGAAGGCCGAGGGTGTACCAGGCGCCGAGTCCGGCGATGGCGACGCTGGCCAGAAATGGCCAGCGCTTCAGATGCTGCGATCGGTAATAGAAGGTGAGGAAACCGAGCATGAAGAGGAACGAGTAGCGGAAGAAGAATTTGCCCGAGGTGAGGAGGAGCGCGCTGGCGGCCAAGACCAGCAGCATGCCGATCCTGACATACCAATTCCGGCTCACGAGGGCCGGGAAAGTCAGGCCGATGAAGAGATAGTATTGGGCTTCGACGGCCAGGGTCCAGAAGACCACATTGAGCCAGGGGTAATCGAACAAGGTATTCAGAAAGCCGAGGTGCAGGAACACCTGCGGCAGCGAGGGATGAAAGAGCGACGGGCCTTTGAAGCCGGGTGCGAAGCGATCGAGGTAGCCGAGGATGAGGATGCCGGCGATGGTGACCAGGTAGGCGGGATCGAGGCGGACGACGCGCTTGAGGAGAAAGATGCCGTAGTCGCGCAGATGGTAATCCGCCAGGGCGAGGGTGTGCGGGATGATGAAGCCCGAGATGACGAAAAACATGGGGACGCCGAGCCAGCCGTAGGCGCCGGAGGATTGGAGCGCCAGGATGGGATGCGTGAGCGTGAAGTGGTACCAAACCACCCACAGGCAGGCGACGCCGCGCAGGACATTGATCGTGTGAAGGCGCTGCGAGATCATCGGGCGGCGAAGGTTTTCGTCACCGCGCCACTCCTCACCAGTTTGCGGGAGCGGGTCAAGGTCTGCCGGTGATGTGGTGCAGCCATCGTGGCGGGCCGGATTCGCCACGGCCGGGCAGGCTGGAAGTCTGCACCGCAGGCGGGGCGATTTTTGTGGAGAAAGCGCGTAAGCTGGCCCACCTGCGATTTCCGCATGAGCTTTATGAATGACTTTACCGATTTGCCCGAAGACGCGCTGCGCCAAAAGCTGAGCCCGGAGCAGTACTCCGTCTGCCGGATGAATGCGACTGAGCCGCCCTTCCGGAATGCCTTTTGGGACCATCACGAGGCCGGCATCTACGTCGACGTGATCTCCGGGGAGCCGCTCTTTGCCTCCGTGCACAAGTTCGATTCCGGCACCGGCTGGCCCAGCTTTTACGACTCGCTGCGCAAGGAAAACGTCGTTGAAAAGCGCGACGTCTCCCACGGCATGGCGCGCACCGAAGTCCGCTCGCTCAAAGGCGACTCGCACCTCGGGCATCTCTTCGAAGACGGGCCGCGCCCCACCGGCCTGCGGTACTGCATCAACTCGGCCTCGCTGCGCTTTGTGCCGGTGGAAAAGCTGCAGGACGAAGGGTACGCGGAGTTCGCGCCGCTGTTTGCCAGCCCGTGACCGGGCGGATGGTGGAGTTTGCTCGGGACGGCAGGCGCTATCGCGGAAAACAGGGCGGGTCTTGTTGGATGCGCCAAGGGCAGTGAGATTGGAAGTTTTCGGACAGTTGGGAAGCGTTTGGGGGTTTTGCGAACTTATCGGCGGAAATGTGACACATTTTGGCAGGGGGTTTTCGGACAGATGAGACGAATGGTGCGTTTCGCGAAGATCGGCGGAGGCGGCCCATTTTGGGACGGGCGCGGCGGCGCGGGCGCGGCGGCGCGGGTGGCGTGACGAAACGTGCAACTGCCAATGAAGGAACTCCGGCACGCCGCGGGAGTAATCCTGACCTCGAACATGGGCCGCAGTGTACCAGACCACGAGCACTTTCCCAATCTCGATTGAGCACTTTTTTATACTTCTATTTTCGCGGACTTGGGGCTGATGGCACCGTCTCCCGCCGTCCTGGTCATCGTCTTTTCCACTCAATGTCAGTCACTGACAGCCGTCCAAAGCCGTAGAAGACGGCCTGCGCCACACCAGCCTGCGGTACTGCATCAACTCCGCGTCGCTGCGCTTCCCGCCGGTGGAGAAGATGCAGGAGGAAGGGTACGCGGAGTTTCTCCCGCTCTTCGCGAGCCCGTGATCAGCTGCTTGCTGTGATCGGTAGGCCGCAATTTCCTCCGGCATCAACACTCCCGCTGAGGCCATTGCAAATTGCCGCCGGCCGAAGGGGGTGATACGGTACTTGCATGCATATCACCCTGCCGGAGCCGCTGGAGGCAAGGCTCACCGCCAGCGAGGCTGCGCTGCACCTCGCCATCGGCCTGTTCACGGCTGAGGAAGTCACCCTCGGCCAAGCGGCAGAAGTCGCCGGGATGAGCCAGACCGAGTTCATGCGCGAGCTCGGCCGGCGCAGGATTCCCCTCCACTACGGCGTCGAGGATTTCGCCGAGGACTTGGTCACGATTGGCAAACTCCGCTCGGCCGGCTTGTGATCGTCGTCAGCGCGGTGAGTGGGCAAATCCAAACTCGACCCCGCTTCCCGCGCCGATATGGTTTTTCGCGTGCCCATCCGCGTCTATGCCGACACTTCCGTCTACGGCGGCGTCTTCGATCCCGGCATCGACGCGCCTAGCGCGGAATTCTTCGCCCAAGTCAAATCCGGGCGCTTCCAGTTGGTCGTCTCCCCGGTCGTGGCCGAGGAGCTTCTCGATGCCCCGGAGCGCGTCCGCCGGCTCTACGAAGAGCACCTCCCGTGGGCGGAAATCGTCGACGTCAATGACGAAGCCCTCCGCCTGCGCGACGCGTATCTGCAGGCCGGCATCGTGACTCCCAAGTGGGCGGCCGATGCGCTCCACGTGGCGCTGGCGAGCACCCAGCGCTGCCGCTGCATTGTCAGTTGGAACTTCCGGCACATCGTTCATTTCGACAAAATTCCCCTGTATATTGGCGTCAATCTCATCAACGGTTTCGAGAGCATCAGCATCAACACTCCCGCCGAGGTCATTGCCTATGAAAGTTGAAGAATACGAATGCGTGCAAGCCAAGCGCCGCGCGCAAGCCCGCATTTACGAGCAAACCAAAGATCTCACGCCCGAAGAGTTGCTCGCTCATTACCGGCGCCTCAGCGAAACCGCCCGGCGGCGCCAGGCTGAGCTGCGCGCGCGGCCCCAAAGCGCTGTGTAAACATACTGGGGCTTAGATCGGCGGCGCGATCGCAATCGAGCGGGCGGCGCTGGTGACGGTGGCGGTGCTGTTGCTCACTTTCGCCGCACCCGCACCCACCTGGCCGAACGGTGAACGGGCCGAAGGTGTTGCCGCTCGGGTCGAGCGGGGCAGTGTGGCCGAAGGCGGGATCGACTCCCTCCACCATGTACTCCACTTCGCGCGTGGTGGCGTGTTCGCCAAGCCGCTGACACGAGGCAAAAAGCCGATGGCAACCCCGCGCGCGGGCGTGGCAGCGGGGCAAAGCAAGGCTGGCAGCAGATCGGGGAGGCGTTTACAGGGGCGAAAACGGTCTGTTCCCTTGCCAAAGCGAAACGGTGTGGGCATTCAGGGGGCCGTTATGCCGCCCCCGGAGATGAACGAAGAAGAGCAAAAAGCCTACGATGAGGCTCTGAGGAGAATTGATGAGTGCCGCCGCCTGGGGGGAGAGGAGCTCGTGTTAGCGGGACTTAGCCTGACCCGGCTGCCACCAGCAATTTGGCGGCTCAGCAACATCACTTGGCTGAACCTTAACGATAATCGACTGGCTACCCTACCCGCGGAGATCGGACATTTGGTGAGATTGCAGGTGTTGGCGCTGAGCAACAACCGATTGACTTTGGTGCCGGTGGAACTCGGCGAGATAGTGGCGTTAGAGTATTTGCTCTTGGATGGAAACTCCTTGAATGAGTTGCCGCAGAGCTTACAGCAGCTTCCGCGGCTCGTCCGCTTGTATCTGCACGGGAACCCCGCCCTAGGGCTTCCCGCGGAAGCGCTCGGGCCAACTTGGGAAAGGGTAAACAAGGGGGAAATTCCAGCAAATCCGCGGGACATTCTCGATTTCTATTTTTCCCAGCGGTCAGGACCGCGGCGGCCGTTGAATGAGGTAAAGGTGTTGGTGGTGGGAGAGAGCGAGGTGGGGAAGACTTCGCTGATCCGGCAGTTGCGGGGGGAGAGCTACAATCCGAAGGAGGACAAGACACACGGGATCGAGCGGCACCGGGTGCCGATGGAGTGCGGGCGGCTGGGCGAGGTGCGGCTGAATGTGTGGGATTTCGGCGGGCAGGACATCATGCACGCGACGCACCAGTTTTTCCTCACGCACCGGAGTGTGTATCTGCTGGTGCTCGACAGCCGGCAGAACGAGCGCCAGAGCCGGATCGATTACTGGCTGCGGCTGATCGCTTCCTATGGGGGCCAGTCGCCGGTGATCGTGGTCTGCAACAAGTCCGACCAGCAGGTGATGCAGCTCAACTGGACGGGCCTGCAGCGCGAATACCCGCAGATCAAGGCCTTCGCGAAGGAGGTTTCCTGTTACCACCACGAGGGCGTGGACCGTCGGAAGGGGCTGGAGGAGCTGAAGGAGCAAATCGCCCACGCGGTGGCGCACGAAGTGGCGGAAGTGGACAAGCCGATCCTCGAGAAGTGGCTGCATTTGAAGGATGAGCTGGAGACGGATGGGCGCCCGTACCTCACGTTGGAGGAATATCACAAGCTGGCGCACGACCGGGGGCTGCGCGCGCCGCGGGACCGCGAGGTGTTGCTGAGCCTCATGCATCAACTCGGCAGCGTGCTGCACTTCAGCGAGCACGCGATCTTCGAGCGCGACCGGCAGGCGAATCCCGCGCCGGCGCAGGTCGAGGAGCTGAACGTGCTCGATCCCGGCTGGGTGACCGGCGCCATTTACAAGCTGCTCAACGACCCCGCGCTGATCCGCGCCGGCGGCACGATGAATCGCGGCGACCTGCGCCGCTCGCTCGCGGAGCTGCCGGGCGCGCGCTATCCCGCGAACAAGGAGGATTTCATCATCGCGATGATGCGGCGGTTCGAAATCTGTTTCGCGTTCGACGGCGAAGCGGACCGCTGGTTTCTGCCCGACCTGCTGCACAAGGATGAGGTGGATACGGGCGATTGGGGCGAGGCGCTCGGCTTTCGCTACCAATACCGCGTGCTGCCCGGCAGCGTGATCGGGCGGCTGATGGTGCGGCTGCACGGGCACATCGCGCGGCATTGCCTCTGGAGAACCGGGGCGAAGTTTAATCGCGATGGCTGCGAAGCGCTGGTGCGGAGCGAGCCGGAGGAGGCGCGGCTGGATATCTTCATCCGCGGCGGCAGCGCGCCGCAACGGCGGGAGTTCCTGGCGCTCTTCCGTGGCACGCTAGCGGACATCCACCGCTCCTTCAGCGACAATCTCGGCGTGCGCGAACTGGTGCCCGTGCCCGGCCAATTCGGCGTCTACGTGGGCTACCAGAAACTGCTGCTCCTGGAGGCCAAAGGCACCCTCCTCGACGCCGAGGAGATCGACGGCAAACTGATCGAAGTAAAAGTAGACGAGGCGCTCAACGGCGTGACGGAGCGCGCCTCCCGCGACGAGGAACGCCAGCGCCTCGCGCAGAGGGAGCAGAAAGTGCCGCCGGTGCTTCCGAGCGAGCCGCGGACGCCGGACGGGCCGTGGCGGCGGAGCTGGACGGCCGTTTCTCTCGGCTCCGCCTTGGCGGCGGGGGTCGTCGCGTTTGTATTGATGAAGTGGGAGAATACGACAGGGCGAATCCTCATCGGAGTGGTGGCGGCGGTCTTCGTGCTGATGCTGAGCCACAATCCGCGGCTGCGCTTTCGCCGCCTCTTCCAATGGGCGCTCGCCGGCTGGATGGCCACCAACGCGCTCGGCATCGCCATCGCGGCGACGTGGAAAAATGCCGAGGGAGAAGCGTTGCTGAAATGGGACGGCGCGGTCGGCTGGTCGTTCAACGCGGCCTTCGCGATCGTGGTGGTGGTGACCGGCCTGCTCGCCTGGAAAGAATGGGACAGGGACGGCCAAGGGTGAGGGGCGGAAGCCGCTACCGCGGCGGCCCGCGCCATAGTTCCCTTGTCAAACGCCGCCGCCGCGCTCATTAAGACTCACATGCCGCCCCCGGAGATGACCAAGGAGGAGCAGAAGGCGTATGACGAGGCCCTGCGGAAGATCGAAGAGTGTCGCCGCGAGGGGCCAAGCTGGCTTTTCCTGAACCGGGTCGGGCTGACGCGACTGCCGCCAGAGACGGGGCACCTCTCCGGCCTGAGGGAGCTTTATCTGATCGGCAACCGCCTGAGCACTCTGCCGCCGGAGATCGGGCAGCTTGCGGAACTGCGGGGGCTTTACCTCAATGACAACCAGCTAAGCACGCTGCCGCCGGAGATCGGTTGTCTGGGCCAGTTAGTAGGTCTCTACCTGGAAGACAATGCGTTGGGAGAACTGCCGGAAGCGCTAAAGGGCCTGGCGAAACTCGAGGTCCTTAAGCTTCATGGGAATGACGCACTGGGATTGCCGGCGGAGCTGCTTGGGCCGAGAGCAGGTGGACACTCGGCTGCGAATGATTACGCGGACCCGCAGGAGATTCTCGATTATTACTTCACCCATCGTCAGGCGGCGGAGGAAGCGGGTACAGCGCCGCTGATGGAGGCGAAGGTTTTGGTGCTGGGGGAGGCGAGCGTGGGGAAGAGCAGCCTCATCGCGGCGCTGGCGGAGGGAAAGAAGAGGAGCGAATTGGATGGGAAGGGGACTTCGGGGATCGTGCGGAAGCTTTGGGAGGCCCCGGTAAAGGGGGGGGAGTTGGCGACTAATCCGAAGGAACCGGGGGCGGAGACTTTGCGGCTGAACTGCTGGGACTTTGGCGGGCAGGAGATTTATCATTCGGCGCACACGCTATTCCTGACGCGCCGGGCCATTTATCTGATCGTGATCAGCAAGCGGGAGAATGAGCGGCAGAACAATATCGACTACTGGCTGCGGATGGCGGCGAGCTTTGGCGGGCCGGAGGCGGTGACTTACGTGGTGGTGAACAAGAGCGACGAGAAGGTGGGCCATCCGCCGGACGAGCAGGCGCTCCGGCTGAAGTATCCGCACGTGCGGGGGTTCCTCTACACGAGCTGCGACGACCTGGCGGGCATCGCGGAGGCTCGGAAGGTGATCGTGAAAGAGGCGCTGGGCCTGGCCGGGGTGCGCCTGCCGGTGGCGCGGACCTGGCTGGCCGTAAAGAAGCGCGTGGAGAAGATGCCGGAGCACACGCTTTCCATGCAGGATTGGGAGGGACTCTGCGGCGAGGAGGTGTCGACGCCGGAAGCGCGGGCGGAGCTGCTGCACCTGTGCGACCGGCTGGGGACGGTGCGCTATTTTCCCACGACGAAGCCGGACGCTCCGGAGCTTTGCGAGACGGCGATCCTGAACCCGGAATGGGTGACGGTGGGCATCTATGCGTTGCTCGATGACGGGGCGCTGAAGACGCGCGGCGGATTGCTGAACCGGACGGAGATGGCGGCGATCCTGAAGCGGCGCAATTACCCGGTGGAGCATGAGCGGATCATCGAGGAGGTGATGCGGCGTTTCGATCTGCTGTACGATTCGAGCGAGCATGGCGCGGGGCATCGGATGCTGATCCCGCTGATGCTGCCGGAGATCATGCCGGAGATTCAGTGGCCGGCGGAGGGCGCGCTGGAGTTTGTCTACCAGTACGAGGTGATGCCGGCGGGGCTGGTGCCGGCGTTCATGGCCCGGATGCACGAGCATCTGACGAAGGCGTCGCGGCCGTGGCGTCATGGCTGTGTGCTGGAGCTGAAGCAGTGCCGGGTGCGGATCATTGGCGATGCGGAAGCGAAGCAGATGAAGATCAGCGTGGCCGGCGCGGAGGTGTCGCGGCGCGAGGCGCTGGATCAGGTGCGTTTTACGTTCGAGTCGCTGCACGGGGCGGTGGAGAATCTGCCGGTGCAGCAACTGATCCCGGTGCCGGGGCATCCCAGTGCGCCGATGCTGGACTATGAGTTTGTCCGGTCATTGGAGTGGAAAGGGAAGACGGAGTTTGAGGCGAAGGGGACGGCGTTCGGCGAAACCATCACGGTGAATGTCGGCGAGGCGCTGGAGGGCGTGCGCGGGGAAGCAAAGAAACAGCGCGACGAGGAGCAACGCATGGCGGCCGCTTCCATTCATCATCATTATCCCGGCAGCGAGGCCAAATTTATGAATATAGACAAGAGTACGAACGTCGGGCGCGACGCAATCAACAGTCAGTTTGGCCAAACGCTGACGAACTGCACGAACATGATCCAGCAGGAGGCGCCGGGAGAGAGGAAGGAGTTGCTGGAGGAGTTGGAGAAGCAGGTGCGGCAGCTCGTGGCGGCGTTGCCGGCGGAGAAGCAGGAGGAGGCGCCGCTGGTGGTGGAGAATCTGGAGATGCTAGTGAAGCAGGCGACAAGCGCGAAGCCGAACCGCAAATGGTATTCGGTTTCCGCCGAGGGGCTGCTGGAAGCGGCGACCTGGGTGAAGGATTTTTCGGAGAAGATCGGCGGGACGATCGCGAACCTGGGCAAGACGATCGGGCCGGGTTTTGAGCTGCCGGAGGGGAAATGACGGGGAGTTTCCGACGCCCCTGCCGGGGCGGAGGGACGTTGATTGGAGGGAGTTCCGGTGGCTTACGCCGACCGGCTAATGTCTGGGCGGCCCTCCGGGCCGAGCAGGGGCATCCATCCTCCGTCCGGCGTCTTCCTGTCAATTTCGACAATCGTGCCGTTTGAAGGGCTCAAGGCCCAGACCGCCACCGTTTTTAGCTGCGGAGCGCGCGCTTTCGGGCGATACTCTGCTTCGCGCCCGCGCTCCCTCCTGAATGTTCGAAACCAAAGCCTTCGCCGAAACTATTCGCAAAGCCCTGCTGGTGAGCGCGTACGGGAGGCAGAGCGAGAAGGCGGAGGCGGAGAGCTTGCTGGAGGAGCTCGAGGAACTGGTTTCGACGCTGGGGGTGCCGGTTTACGATCGGATGCTGCTGCACATCCGGGAGAAGCAGCCGAAGTTTTTGGTCGGCAGTGGGAAGGCGGAGGAGATCGCGCGGCTGGTGGAGGAGAAGGGGCTCGACGTGGTGATTTTCGATAATGAGCTGACGCCGAGCCAGCAGCGGAACTGGGAGAAGGTGGCGGACGTGCCGGTGGTGGACCGCACGGAGGTGATCCTGGATATTTTCGCGCGGCGCGCGCAGACCCGAGAGGCGCGGCTGCAGATCGACCTGGCGCGGATGGAGCACGCGCTGCCGCGGCTCACGGGGGCGTGGGGGCATTTGGTCCGGCAGGGGGGCGGGATCGGCGGGCGGGGCGAGGGCGAGACGCAGCTCGAGCAGGACAAGCGGCGCATTCGCACGAAGATCGACAAGCTGAAGGAGGAGCTGGAGGAGGTGCGCTCGTCGCGCGCGACGCAGCGGAAGGATCGGAAACGGACGCCGGTGCCGAACGCGGCGATCGTGGGGTACACGAACTCGGGCAAATCTTCGCTGCTCCGGCGGCTGACGGGCGCGGACGTGCTGGTGGAGGACAAGCTCTTCGCGACGCTGGATACGACCACGCGCAAGATCGCGCTGCCGAACAAGCAGCCGCTGCTGCTTGACGGATACGGTGGGGTTCGTGCGGAAGCTGCCGCATCAGCTGGTGGAATCGTTCAATGCGACGCTGGAAGAGGCGGCGATGTCGGACTTTCTCATTCATCTGCTGGACGCTTCGCAGCCGGAGGTGATGGAGTTTTACAATACCACCATGAAAGTTCTGGCGGAGCTGAAGGCGGACGAGCGCCCGATGATCATCGCGCTGAACAAGGTGGACCTGGTGCCGGACCGCGACTCGCTGGCCCGCTTGCGGCAACATTTTCCCGATGCTCATCTCATTTCTGTGACGACCGGGGAGGGTTTGCCGGAGCTGATCGAGCACATGGGCGAATTCGTTTCGGATCAACCGGAGCGCACGGAGCTGCATTTTCCACACTCCTCGGGGCAGGACGTGGCCCGGCTCCACCAAGAGACGCGGGTGCTCGAAAGCGAGTACACGGCTGCCGGGGTACGGGTGGTGGCGATGCTTCCCAAAGCGATGGCAAAACGCTACGAGGGCTTTATCGTGATGGCGGATGGCAAAAAAGCTGCTAACACCCGTCATTCTTTACAGACAAAACCAGTCACTTAGCCCATGCTCCGCCGCAGTTTCGGCTCCCCGCCGGACGCCAAATAGCGCCCCAAACCGATGAAATCCTTCCTGGACCGCTTCCGACGCGAGAAAGGTGACGAGCCCGATCTCGCACCCGCCTTGCCGGCCCAGCCCGAGAAGGCGCCGCAGACGATGGGAATCAAGCGAGCGGCGGTGGGCTCGGCCAACGGACCGGCGAAGGCGGCGGCGGAGAAGAGCGCCGAGCCGGCCACGAGCGAAGAGGACGCGTTGCAACTGGAGCTGGGCGATTTTCTGCACTGGATCCCGCAGCATTATTTGAAAGAGGGCCCGCACGATGTGCACGCGGTGCTCCGGTTCGATCTCGGGAATATCGCGGAGAGGGCCACCAAGGGGCAGGCCACGGTGCCGCTGGTGGAGCTTTATCAGCAGGTGCCGCAGATTTTCCGGGCGGAAGTGCGCGCGGCGGAGAATATCGAGGTTCGCTTTCCCTGGCAGAAGGTCCGCAAGCTGATCAACGATTCGGCGGCAGCCGCGGCGAAAGGCGAGGAGACGCTCGCGCAAAAGCTGCACAAACGCCGCGTGGCGCGGAACATCGCCCCCGGCCGGGCCGGCACGAGCGCGGCGGCGAAGCCGGCGGAGGGGGCGGCGGCTCCCGCGGCTCCCGCGGCGCCATCGGGGCCGGTGCTGCCGGGACGCGGTCCCGGGGCGCGCGGCGCAAACGCGCGGTCGGCAACGTGGTTCAGCCGCACTTCGGCGGGCGCGGGCACGACGCCCGAGACCCCGGCGACGCCATCGCTGGCGAAGGCGGCCCCAGCAGCGGAAGCGCCCGCGCCGTCGACAGAGGCGGCGCCTGCCGAGGCTGCGAAGGCCGAAGCGCCGGCGGCGGCGGCCAGCGCACCGCTCAAGCTCGTTCTGCCAGATTCTCCCGCGCCGGCTCCGGAAAAGCCCGCGGCGGCCGCTCCGATTTCAATCCCGCCGATGCCCGTCGTGGCGGATGGCGATTCGCCCGATGTTTCGCGCGAAGAGCTGGTGCAGGCGCGCGATGCCGCGCTCCGGCAGCTAGCGCAGGTGCGCGGCGAGTACGAGCGGCAGATCGCGACGCTCGCGCACGACCGCCAGGCGGCCCTCGAGCAGCGCGACAAGGCGCTCGCCGATCTGGAGCAAAACAAAAAGGCGATCGAGGATAGAGTCGCGCAAATCGAATTCGACAAGAGCGTGGTGGCGCGCTCGAGCGAGAAGACCGGCAAGGAGCGCGAAGCGGTGGAGCAGGAGCTGGCATCGCTGCGCCAGGAACGCGAGGCGATGGCGAAGGAAATCGAGGCGCTGAAGGCAGCGCCCGCAGCGGCCCCGGCGGCGCCCACCGGTCTCGCGGCACTGGCGCGCCCCGGCCACGATGCCGCCCGCTCGCAAAAGGAGCACCAGCGCCACATCGATGAGCTGAACCGGCGCATTCTCGCGCTGGAGAATAACCAGCGCGACCGCACGCAGGAGCTGACGCGGGAAAAGGAGGTGCGGCTCAAGACGGAGCGGCAGCTTTCGGCAGCCGAGCGCGCCCTCGCGGAGAGCGGCACGCAGATGGAGCAGTTGCGTAACGAGGGACGGCAGCACTTGGAGAATGAGCTGCGCCGGCGCGAGGCGGATGCGGAGCGGCTGCGCGAGGAGCAGGCGCGGCAATTTGAGGCGATGCAGGCGGAGCTGAAGAAGGTATCCTCCGAGCGCGACGAACTTTCCACCAAACTCCAGGCCACCGATCCCGATGCGGCGGCCCAGCTCACCAATTTGCTGGCCGAGCGCTCGACGCTCACGGAGAAGCTCGCCGCGGCAGAGGAGCTGGCGGCGAAATCGCAGGAGGCGCTCGCGAAGGCGGAGCAGGCCGCGGCACAGGCCACCGAAGCGGCGTCGAAGGCGGCGGAAGCCGCGGCGGCCAGCGCGTTCGAAGGGCGCGCGATGTCGCAGCTCGAGGAGGACATTGAATCCTACCGGCAGCGGATCAAGGCGCTGCTCCAGGAGCGCGATGGGATTGCGAAGGAAAAGGAAATCCTGGCAAACCAACTGCGCGAGACCGGCGACAAGCTGAGCGCGGCGGGTGAGCAGACCGCGGCGCTGGCCGGCGAGCGCGAAAAGATCGAGACGGAAAAATCCGGCGTCATCAAGAGCCTGGAGGAGCAGCTCGAAAAACTTCGGCAGGACCAGGCGGCGCTGGCGAACGAGAAGGCCGATTTGGCCAAGGAAAAAGCGGCGCTGGCGGAGGAGAAGACCGCCGCCTTGCAGCAGCTCGAGGAACTGCGCCGGGCGCAAACCGCGAACCAAAGCGCGGCCGATTCCGCGCGAGCCGAGAGCGGCACCGTGGTCACCAGGCTGCGCTCGGAAAACGAGCGCGCCCTGAAGGAGCGCGATAACGCGCAGGCGGAGGCGGAAAAGCTCATGGCCGAGCTCGATGCGCTGAAAGAGCAGCGCCGGGTGGAGCGCGAGAAATACGACCGCGAGCGCGCGGCGGCGGTGCAATCGACCGAGCGCGGCACGGCGGGTCTGCGCAAGACGATCGACACCCAGCAGAAGGCGATCGCCAATGCCACCAAGGAGCGCGACGATTTGCAGGCGGCGCGCGATGCCGTCTCGGCCGAGCTGGCGCACGCACGGGCCGAGGTGAAGCGCCTCTCGGATTGGCTGTCCGCCGAGGTGAGCAGTGTCCGCGACGAATTCGTGGCGGAGCATGAGCGCCTCGCGGCGGATTCGGCAACGGCGCGGGCCGAGCGCGACCGGGCGCTGGCCGAGGCCAAGGCCCACTCCGAAACCGTGGCCAAGGCGGCGGAACTTTCCAAAAAACAGACGGGCGAGATGGAAAAGCGCCAGGGCGAATTGACCGCGGCGCTGGCGAAGGAAAAGGAGATCGGCGAAGCCGTGCGGCGGGAGAAGGCGGCCGCCGAGCAGGCCGTCGCGGCGGCGGAGAAGAGCCTTGTTTCCGCGGAGGAGAAGTTTGCTGCGATGGCGGCGGCGACCGCTGGCTTGGAGCGGCAATTGGAAGAAGCGAGAAAGTCCGGCGCCGCGCTGGAGGAGAAGCTTTCCGCCCAGCAGCAGCAGGCGGAGAAAGATCTGGCCGCCGCGCGGGAGCAGCAAACCGCCGCGGAGCAACTCATCGAGGAGGGGAGGGCCGAGCTGGAGCGGGCGCACGTCGAGCAGCACAAGGCTGAACAGGCGCATGCCGCCGCGCTCGCCGCCTTGGCGGAGAAGCACGAAGCGGAGCTTTCCCAAGCCGCCGGCGCTCATCGCCAGACAATCAACCGTCTCGAAGCCGAGCAGACGCGGACGCAAGAGGAGAGCAACAAGGAGTACCAGCAGGCGCTCGCCGAACTGCGCGCAGATTTCGAGAAGCAGCTTGCCGAGCGCGAGGTAGCGCTCGCGGAACTTCAGCGCAAACTCGATGAGCGCGGCGCGGAATACAGCCGCGCGGTGGAAGCCGCGCGCGCGGAGCACGAAAGCGCGCTCGCGGCGCTGCAAAAGAAGCACGAAGCGGAGCTTTCGGCGGCGCAGAAAAAGCAGGAAGCGGCTCTCGCCGAGCTGCAGAAGCAGCAAGAGACTGCTCTCGGCACCGCGACGAAGGCCCAGCAGGCCGCGCTCGAGCATGCGCACGAGGAGCGTCGCCGCGCCGAAAAAGAGCGAGAGATCCAGCACGAGCAGGAGGTGGCCACCGCCAAGGCCGAAGCGCAAAGCCTGCTCGCCGAACGCGAAGCCACCGTCGCCGATTTGCAGCGGCGGCTCGAGGAGCGCACCGCGGAGCAGGCGCGCACCGCCGCCGCGCTGCGGGCCGATCACGATGCCGCGATCGCCGCGATTTCCGCGCTGCGGCTGGAAGACGAAAAGGCGCTCTCCGCTTTGCAGACGGAGATGGAAGGGACCGTGGCCAGGGTCAAAGCCGACGCCGCGCGCCAGCAGGAAGAGCTGTCGCAGACGATGCAGGCGGCGCTTTCCGCGAAGGATCATGCGCTCACTTCGCTGACGGCGGAGCGCGATTCGGCAGGTGGCGCAGCTCACCGCCTCGAAGCTGGAGATTTCCCAACGGCTGATCGCCGAGCGCGATGCCGCGGTCGCCGCGCGCACCGAGGCGCAGGAAGCGCTGGAGCAGGAGCGTGCGCGGCACGAGGATCATTTCGCCTCGGCGCAGCAGACGCTGATCGTCGAGCACGACACGAAGCTGGCTGCGAAGTCCGCGGAGATTTCGGCGCTCATGGGCGAGCGCGACCGCGCAATCGCCGAGGCCGCGAAGGAGCGCGAGCGCCTGCGCCAGCAGCTCACGGCGGCCGAAACCTCGGCTTCCGAAAAGGAAAAGGCCCTCGAAGCGCTTTCGGCCAAGCTCGCGCAAAAACTACAAGCCGCGCAGGACGAACGCACCGCCGCGCTCCAGCGTCTGGAAGACGAGCAAGCCGCGCAGCTCGCGGAGCGCGACCAAACCATCGCGATGCTCGCCACTGAGCGCGACCTGGCCGCGGCCGAGATCAACCAGATCACGCAAAGTTTCGACGAAGAGCGCGACTCGCTCCAGACGCAGGCCGAGCAGGCGATGGCCGCGCTGACCACCGAGCGCGATGTGCGCCTTGCGCAGGCGAACGTGGAAAAGCAGGAAGCGCTCCGCGGCATTGCCGAGCGCGAAGCCGCCATCGCGGATCGCGATTGGCAGATGAGCCAGGTTACCGGCGAGCTGGCCGAGCGCCGCGCCGAGATCGCCAGCCTCAAGCGCGAAGGCGAGACGCTCCGCGGCACGCTCACGCAGCTCGAACAACGTCTCCAGGACGAACTGGAGCAAATCGCCCGGGACCGCGAAGCGGCCACCGAGGAGGTGCGCCAGATTTCCGACAAGCTCGCCGAGCAGAGCCGGGAAGCGCATCGCACCGAATCGCTGCTGCACGGCCAGTACGCGCAGCTTCAGCAGGATCGCGACGCCACCGCGGCGGCCCTGGTGGCCGAGAAGAACGCGCGCAATTCCGAGACCGCCGCGATTGCCCGCGAGTTCCACGCCGCCCTGCGCCAGCGCGATGAAACCCTCGCCGAGCTCGAGGAGGAGCGCGCGACGCACCGCGAGCGCGTCGCCGCGTTCGAGCGTGAAGCCACGGAGGCTGAGATGAAGGAAAACGAGGCGAAACAGCGGCTAGACATGGAAATCAGCCGTCTTCGCCGCGAGCGCGACAACTATTCCCGCGAGCGCGATGAGCTCCGTGCCCGCATCGCCCGGATGCTCGACCAGCAACGCGAATTCCTCTCCGGCATCGGCGAGGCCGCCCCCGCCCCGGTGCCCCGCCGCGAGCCGCGCGCCTACATTCCGCCGGAAGAACCCGCCTACGTTCCTCCGCCTTCGCGCGCAGCCGCCGCGCCGCGCGCGCAGCCGCCGCCCGCCGAATTCATCGACGCCGAAGTCGTCTCGGAAGAAGCCGAGTCGTCGATCCATCTTCCGCTGGTTCGCCCGATGACCGTCCGGCCGCCGACGATCGCGCGCGGCTAGGATTCCCCTCTTGATCCTAGTCTTAGTCTAATCGGCCCCCCCGACGAGATGCCCCTCCTCCGCCTGCTGCTTCTCGCCGCGCTCTGCTCCCTCCCCGCCTGCGTCACCGGACCCTCGCGCAGCCCCACGGCCGAGCGTCTCCCCATCGCCGGCCTCGCGATCGTCCACCAATCCGACGGCGAAGCCATCCGCCCGCAAGTGAGAGATACCTTTCTCGCGCGCCTGCAAAAGAAGCTTTATCGCCCCGGTGGCTTCCTCCGCGGCAACGGGATCACCCTTCGCTGGAAGCTCTCCCACTGGGACGAAGACACCACCGAGCTGTTTGTCGTGGAGGTCACCTATGTCGATGCCACCGGCAAAGTGCTCGCCCATCGCTTCCTCGACGGCTCGCAATCGCGCCCGGCGAACGAAGCCCGCACCCGCGACGTGGCGCCGACGGGCATCCTCCCGTTCGGCGACAACGTTGGAGTGGTGCATGGCGTCTCCATGAACGCCATCGTTCGCACCGTGGAAAACACCGCCGACGACGTCGCGGCCTACACCTTCGAACACTTCACGCCGGCCTCCCCGTAGAGCGCAAGCTGCCCCTTTCAAAACGCCGCCGGGCGGATTAAATAAGCACACCGTCTTCGCATTCCGGCAGCCAGCCGGCGTGCGCTTTCCCCCAGCCGTGAGCGTGCGCCTCTTCCACCGCCCCGTCTTCGCCGCATTGCTCGGCCTGCACCTGGCAGGCCCTGCCTGCAGCGCCGCCGTCGATTTCACCAAAGACGTCTATCCCATTCTCCAGCGGGCGTGTTTCGAGTGCCACGGCCCGGAGAAGCAGAAGGGGCACCTGCGGCTCGATAGCAGCGAGGCGGCTCTCAAGGGCGGCGATGACGGGCCGGCGATCGTGCCCGGCCAGCCGGAGAAAAGCGAGTTGCTCCGGCGCGTGAAGCTGCCGAAGGGCGACGATGAAGTGATGCCGAACCGGGGCGAGCCGCTCACCGCCGCGGAGATCGAACGTCTCAGCGCCTGGATCGAGGCGGGCGCGCCGTGGCCGAAAGACGCGGCCAAGGCGAAGCACTGGTCCTACGTTGCCCCGGTCCGCCCGGCTCTGCCGAAAGGGGAAATCCCCCACCCCATCGATGCCTTCATTCGCGCCCGGCTGGAAAGCGAGAAGCTGGCGCCAGCGCCCGCGGCCGATCCCCACATCCTGGCGCGGCGTCTCCATCTCGATCTCATCGGCCTGCCGCCGGCGCCCGGCGAAGTGGATGCCTTCGTGGCGGCGGCGCAGCGCGATCTGCCGACGGCGGTCGAGGCGCTGGCGGATAAGCTGCTCGCCATGCCGCAATACGGCGAGAAGTGGGCGCGGCCCTGGCTCGACCTCGCGCGCTACGCGGATTCGCACGGCTTTCAGCGCGACGACCTGCGCGAACTCGTGGCCGTATCGCGACTGGGTCATCCGCGCGCTCAACGCGGACATGCCGTTCGATCGCTTCACGATCGAGCAACTCGCCGGCGACCTGCTGCCCGACGCCACCGAAGCGCAGAAGATCGCGACCGGCTTCAACCGCTGCGCGCCCTGCAACGTGGAGGCCGGCACCGACCCGGAGGAAAACCGCGTGAACCAGGTCTTCGACCGCGTCAACGACGCTCGGGGCGGTCTGGCTCGGCGCGACGCTGGAATGCGCGCAATGCCACGATCACAAGTACGACCCGATTACCGCGCGCGACTACTACGGCCTCTTCGCGTTTTTCAACCAGACGGAGCTCGAGGCGGATCGCACCAATCCGAAGGTGCCCGGCTCCATCAAGTTCATCGGTCCCTACATGAGCCTGGCCGAGCCGGAAAAGGATGCGCAGCGCGGGGAACTGCGGGCGGAAATCGCGCAGCTCAAAGAGGCGCTCGCCAAACGAAAGCAACAAGCCGCCGATGCCAGCAAAGCTGCCGTGGCCCGTCCCTCGCAGAGCCACGTACTCACGCCCGTGGATTTCGATTCGAGCGGCGGCGCGAACCATCAAGTGCTGGAGGATGGATCGGTGTTGCTGCTCGGCGACCCGCCGGCGACGGACACGTACACCGTGACGGTGCGCACAGACGTGAAAGGGATCACCGGGTTCAAGCTCGAGGCGCTCACCGATCCTTCGCTGCCGGGAACGGGGCCGGGGCGCGGCGATCCGCAGCGGAGCAATTTCATCCTGAATCACTTCGCCGTCACGGCCGCGCCGGCGGGCCGCGAAGGGGAAGCGCAGCCGGTGGCGCTGACGGACGCGCGCGCGGATTACTCGCAGCCGCGCTGGGACGTGAGCGGGGCGATCGACGATTCGCCGAAAACCGGCTGGGCCATTGCCACGCGTTTCCACGAGCCGCACTGGGCGACCTTCCGCACCGCGCAGCCGGTCGGCCTGGAGAGCGGCACCGTGCTCACATTTCGTCTCGTGCAGGATTATGGCCAGGCACGCACCATCGGCCGGCTGCGCCTCACGGCGCTCACCGGAGACCCAGAGGCCGGCAAGCCGGCCGAGGACGCCGAGTTCGAAACGACTCACCCGCGAGCTTCGCGGGCTCGAGAAGGAGATCACGGCGCTCGGGGAAACGCGCACCCTGGTGATGCAGGAGGTCCCCGCCCCTCGCGTGACCGCGCTGCTCAAGCGCGGCGATTTCCGCTCGCCCGCGGACGCCTTGCGAGCCCGCCACGCCCGCGGTCTTGCACCCCTTCTGCGAAGAAGGGCCGCGCAACCGGCTGGCCTTGCGCGCTGGCTGGTGAGCCGCGAAAACCCGCTCGCCGCGCGCGTTTTCGTGAACCGCATCTGGGCCGAGCTTTTCGGGCGAAGGGCTCGTGAGCACGCCCGAGGATTTCGGGATCAAGGGCGAGCCGCCGAGCCACCCGGAGTTGCTCGATTGGCTGGCGGTCGAGCTCATGGAGCGCGGCTGGTCGCAAAAGAAGCTGCTGCGGCTGATCGTCACGAGCGCCGACTTATCGGCAGGACTCCCGCGCCACGCCGGCCGCGCGGGAGCGCGATCCGCGCAATATGCTGCTCGCGCGCGGCCCGCGGCTCCGCCTGAGCGCCGAGGGCATTCGCGACAATGCGCTGGCCATCGCCGGCCTGCTCAACCTGAAACAATTCGGCCCGCCCGATCCGCCCGCCGCAGCCGCCCGGCTTGTGGGAAAAAGTCGGCGGAGAAAAGTACGATTACGCCAGCGACGGCGCCGAACAGTTCCGGCGCGGCATTTACGTGGTGCTCAAGCGCATGTCGCCGTACCCGAGCTTCGTCACCTTCGACGCCACGCCGCGCCTCGCCTGCCGCGTAAAACGCCCGCGCTCGAACACGCCGCTCCAAGCGCTCACGCTTTTGAACGATCCGGTCTATGTCGAGGCGGCGCAGCGCCCTCGCCGCCGCGCATCGTCGCAGGAGGTTCCGGCGGCCGATCCGGAGGCGCGGCTGCGCCACGCCTTTCGTCTCGCCGTCGCCCGCCCGCCCGCCGACGCGCGAATTGGAGATTCTGCGCGCCCTTTGCGCGAAGGAACAAGCGGCTGGCGGCAGTGAAGCCGGCGGCGTGGTTCGCGGTCGCCACAGCGCTTGCTGAACCTCGACGAAACCATCACCCGCAAGGCTGACGCCATGACCGCGCACCTCGACGCTTCTCCACCGCCGCGCAGTTTTTCCAGCGCTCCGGCCTGGGCCTCGGCGCGCTGGCGCTCGGCTCGCTGCTGCGCGAGAGCCAGTGCGGCGCCGCGTCGGAAAATCCGCTGGCGCCGCGCGCGCCGCATTTCGCGCCGCAGGCGAAGCGCGTGATCTACCTGCACATGATCGGCGCGCCGTCGCAGCTCGATCTTTTCGATCACAAGCCGGAGCTGGTGAAGCGCGACGGCGAGCACTGCCCGGATTCGCTGCTCGCCGGGAAACGCTTCGCCTTCATCGGCGGGCGAGATGAAGCTCGCCGGCTCGAAGTTTGCCAATTCGCGCCGCACGGGCAGAGCGGGCAGAGTCCTCTCGGAGCTGCTGCCCCAACCTCGCGCGGGTGGCCGATGATTTCTCGGTGGTGCGATCGCTGCACACCGAGGAGATCAATCACGCGCCGGCGCAGATGTTTCTGCACACCGGCTTCGGACGCGGCGGCCGGCCGAGCTTTGGCTCGTGGGTCACGTACGGGCTCGGCTCGGAGAATCCGGACCTGCCCGCCTACGTGGTGCTGCTCTCCGGCCCGGCCGGCGGCGCGGGCACCAGCCTGTGGTCGAGCGGCTTTCTGCCGAGCGTCCACCAGGGCGTGCAGTTCCGCTCGCAAGGCGACGCCGTGCTTTACCTCTCGAACCCCGCCGGGCCACGGCACCGACAAGCCGCCGCCGCGTGCTCGATGCGGTCGAGCGCGCTCAACCAAGCGCAACTCGCCGAATGTCGGCGACCCCGAAATCGCCACGCGCATCAGCCAGTACGAGATGGCCTACCGCATGCAGACGAGCGTGCCGGAACTGATGGACATCTCAAGGGGAGCCCGCCGACGACGCTCGAGCTCTACGGCGCGCAGCCCGGCCAGGCCTCTTTCGCCAACAACTGCCTGCTCGCGCGGCGGCTGATCGAGCGCGGCGTGCGCGTGGTGGAGCTCTACGACTCGCGATTGGGACCACCACGCCAACCTCGCCACCGCGCCTGCCCGCGCAAATGCAAGGACATCGACCAGGCCGTGCGCCGCGCTGATCACCGATCTGAAACAGCGCGGCCTGCTCGACGACACGCTCGTCATCTGGGGCAGCGAATTCGGCCGCACGCCGCTGGCACAAGGCATGGGCGGCTCCGGCGAAAAGACGAAGCCCGGCCGCGACCATCACAAAGACGCCTATCACCATGTGGCTGGCCGGCGGCGGCATCAAAGCCGGCCTCAGCTATCGGCCGCACCGACGACTTCGGCTTCAACCCCGCCGAGAATCCCGTCCACGTGCACGATCTGCAACGCCACCATCCTGCACCTGCTCGGCCTCGACCACGAGCGCCTCACCTTCAAATACCAAGGCCGCGAATTCCGCCTCACGGATATCGCCGGGAGGGTCGTGCGTGAGTTGCTGGCGTGATCGCCGTCCGTCCGCAATTTCCGTCTCAGAGCAGCGAAAGGAAGTCGGAGGCCGTGACAATGGAAATGCCGCTGACCTGCTTCAGAGAGAGTAGGTGTGCTTTGTCTCCGGTCACCAGATAGTCAGCACCGGCAGCGACAGCGCATTCGATGAACATTTCATCGTCTGGATCCACTGTCTGGGACGGCAATGATACCGGGTAGAACATTCGCGCCCCGTGTTTGATCGCGGTGAGCCAGTCCACGGGATGTTTTGCAGGATAGCGAACGGCGAGGCGGCGAATGACCTCTTCATACTCCGAAAGAATCGGCTGGCTTACGGCCAAATCAAATTTCCCAAGCAGCCAGGCGTCGAGGCACCGCGCAGGCTTACCCCGCCAATACGTAGCGCTGGCGACAATGTTCGTATCGAGAACGGCGATCAGCGGCGACACGAGCGTACTTCGCGGATTACTTCTTCGACGGCACTTTCATCCTCCGGTCCAGGCTCGGGCAGCGAGCGGCTCTGCTCAAGCAATTGGGCGCATTCCTCTGGCGTGAGAGGGTGATGTTTCCGAAGCACAATCGTGCCTTTGTAGAGCTGAACGTCCAAAGTATCGCCGGGGTGGAGCCGGGCGTTTTCCCGCACTTCGGAAGGAAGTGAGATCGTGCCGTCCTCGGCTAGGATCGCGTTCATCCTGCAAGGTTAAGGCTTCACGCAACGCAGTCAACAGCGCGCCGTTAGCCCAGCGCAAAATGCCGATCACCGCCGTGCGTGGCTACTTCGCCGCCGCCGTCCGCGGCGTTCGGGTCAGCTCCACCAAGTCGGTGATGATGTTCACGGTCTCGTTGCGCACGGGGTCCACGGCGGGCTTCTTCGGGTTCTCCTCTTCGTCCTCCGCATCCTCGCTGCTGGCTTCGGCGGCCTCGGCGGTGTCGGGCTTGACCTCCGTCTTGGCGAGCTGGAGCTCGGGTTTATTCACCGAATCGAGGGTGAGGCTGTAGACCTTGGGCTCGACGGCTTTGTGCGTCTTGCGCTCGGCGATGCGCTGCTCTTTGCGCTGTTTGCCTTCTTCGATCTCGGCGCGGCGGACTTTCTCATTCAGAGAAATTTTGTTCTCGGCCACGCGCTTCTTGATCCGATCGAGATCCTCCATGATGTACTTGAACTCGGGATCGGCGGCAACGCGCGCGGCGGAGCGGCGGGTAAGCTCGCTGCGGAACAGCGACTTTTCGAGTTTCTCGAATTGCACGGCATCGACCGTATCGTACGGGCAGCGGCCCCTTGAGCGAGCTTTCGCCGATCTCGGCCTGATCGAAGAGCGAGGGGAGCTTGAGATCGGAGCTCGACGCCGTGGAGCTGGGTGGAGCCGCCGGCGATGCGATAGAATTTCTGGATGGTGAGCTTCAGCGCGCCGGCCTCGGTTGCCGCCGCCGAGGAATGGCATGATGCGGCCGATTTCCAGCATGGTCTGCACGGTGCCTTTGCCGAAGGTGTTCTGATCGCCGACGACGACCGCGCGATTGTAATCCTGCAGCGCGGCGGCGAAAATCTCGCTGGCCGAGGCGCTGAGGCGATTGGTGAGCACCACCATCGGGCCATCGTAAGCGACGGCGGAATCGCGATCTTTCGAGACGTGGATGGCGCCGTTGCTGTCCTTCGCTTGCACGACCGGCCCTCTCTTGATGAAAAGCCCGGTGAGATTCACCGCTTCCTCGAGCGAGCCGCCGCCATTGCGCCGCAGGTCCATCACCAGCCCGCTAATGCCCTCGGTCTTGAGCCGGTTGAGCAAGCGCGAGCACGTCGCTTGCGTGGTGCTCTTGGCCGTGGCGGAGCCGCTGTGCTCCATGTCGGCATAAAACGAGGGAAGCATGATCCAGCCGAGGCGCTGCACGGAGCCATCGGCCTGCGGGCGCTCGATGATCTCCGCCTTGGCTTCCTGCTCCTTGAGCTTGATCTCGTCGCGCTTGATCTCGATGATCTTGCGCGCGGCGGGATCGGTGGCGCTGACGGGAATGACCTGCAGGCGCACGATGGTGTCCTTCTTGCCGCGGATCATCTCCACCACCTTGTCGAGCTTCATGTCGATCGTCTCGACGAAATCCTTCTCACCCTGCGCCACGCCGATCACGCGGTCGCCCACCTTGAGGCTGCCCTCCTTGGAGGCCGGCCCGCCGGGCACGAGCTCCATGATTTTCGCGTAGCCTTCCTCGGAGTGCAGCACCGCGCCGATGCCGACGAGAGAGAGGCGCATATTGATCGAGAAATTCTCGAGCTCCGACCGGCTCATGTACTCCGAATGCGGATCGTAGGTCTGCGCCAGCGTGGAGAGGAACATCTTGATGACGTCCTCGCTGGTCTGCTCGCGCATGTTCCGCAGCACCTGGTCGTAGCGGCGGGTGAGCTTCACCACGGGATCGTCGATCTTGTTTAGTGGCCAGCATTTCCTGGAGCATTTCCCCCTCGACGCGGTCGCGCCAGAGAGTGTCGGCGTCGGCTTCGTCCTTCGGCCAGGCGGCTTTCTGCCGGTTGATCTCCACGGTGCGATCGCTGGAGAAATCCATTTTCTCCTTCAGGATCGCTTTCACCTTGCCCACGCGGTCTTCCACCCGCTTCCGGTAGAGATCGAAAATCTTGAAAGCAGGCTCGGGATTGCCGAGCAGGATGTCGTCGTCGAGGGTGGTGCCGTAGCGGCCGACGAAGAAATCGACGTCCTTTTGGGTGAAGAAAAGCCGGTTGTAGTCCAGCCCCTCGAGGTAGTTTTTCAGGAGCAGCCGCGAGACGCCGTCATCGAGCTTCTTCTTGGAATAGTGCCCCTGCATGAGGAGCTGACCCACGGAAATCTCGATTTGCCCGGCATCGGGCTCATCCGCGGCGATCCCCACCATGGAGAAAATGAAGAGGGAGGCCAGCGGCAGCCGGAAGAAACGCAAAGACTTCATTACGAAATGTATCCTATGGAGGGGCAGAGGGAAAGAAGCTGACAGAATTCGCCAAAAGAGCAAATGAGTTCAGCGCCACCGCCGAAACAAGAATGCATTATGACTATCGATACCTTTACCGGCGGCGTCTTTGAGACGAACTGCTTTTTTTTGCCGGAAAGCGGCATTTTGATCGACGCCCCGCAGGAAACGGCCGACTGGCTGCGCTCCGCCGGGCATCGCGTGCGCCTGCTCCTGCTCACCCACGGCCACATCGATCACACCTGGGACGCCGCGCAAATCGTGCGCGAGCACCCCGGTTGCCAGGTGGCCTGCCACCCGGAAACGGTTCCGCTGGTGACCGAGCGCGACTTTTTCCGGAGACTGGGGATGGCGTGGGAAATCGAGCCGGTGCAGGTGGATCAGCTCATCGAGGGGACGCTGGCGCAGGCGATCAACGGGGTCGAGTTCCAGGTGCTGTACGTGCCGGGGCACTGTCCGGGATCGCTTTGCTTTTACCAGAAGGAGGCGGGCGTGGTCTTCGCGGGCGATGCGCTCTTTGCCGGGAGCATCGGGCGGACGGACCTGCCGGGCGGAGATCATGAGCTGCTGCTGAGGGGGATCCGGGAGAAACTTTTCGCCCTTCCCGAGAAGGTGAAGGTGCTGCCGGGGCATGGGCCGGCGACGACGATCGGGCGGGAGAAGCGGACGAACCCATTTGTGGGGGAGGAGGCGTAGACGGGCCAAGGAGAAGGGGCGCCCTCGCCCCGAGTTTCGTCACGCCGTATCAACCTTGCGCTTCGAGGGAAGGCACAGCGCAATCACGCCTGACACGAAACATAAGAGAGCGTTGGCGCCGATGACTACGGGACCGCGCAGACCGTATAGGAGCCCGAACTCGGCATCGATCCCACCTTCCATGAACCCCTGCACAGCAACGCTCGCATCCATGAGCAGGTACAGAGTAGCCGTCACAGGTGCGGTAATGAGAAAGGCGAGGTCGCGCGCCGTGCGGTTTGGCTGCACCCGGAAGCATCCGCGAACACGGGAGATCAATAGCCACAGGGCCGTGGCCACCGAAAAGGCCGCCACCAGCAGCCCCCATGGGCCACTCTGGGCGATCAGCTCAAACGCATTAGGCTGGTAACGTTCCTCCACGCGCCCCGAACTTTGCACTGGGAACGGAGATTGCCAACGCCGCGATTCTCGGAATCCATCCGCTCGCTTTCATGCCAGCGCCAGCACCTCGTCGCGCACGAGGTGAAGTCGGATCGCCGAAGGCTTTTCCTGGTCGAAAAAGTAGGCGGAGACGGCTTCCCGGACGTTTGCTCGCAGTTCCTCCCAGTCATCGCCTTGGGTGAAAATGTCGTGCGACAGGCACTCGGCGCAAAAACCGCCGTCGGCTTCCTGGGTAGCGCTGAAAACGATTTCCATCGGGGCAGCATCGCAGAGGGACCGAGCCGGAACAAGACGCGGATGCGACGTGACGCAGCTTCAAGGCCGCGCTTGGATGCAGGGCCTATGCCCACACCCGCCGGCGTCACGCTCATCGAGCATCCTCTCGTGCAGGTAAAACTGACGGAAATCCGGCGCGCCGAGACGACCGTGGGGGAATTTCGGCGCGGGCTGCGGGAGCTCGCCACGCTGATGACTTTCGAGGTGACCCGCTCGCTGGAAACGGAGCGGCGGACGATCCGCACTCCGCTCGCGGAGATGGCGGGCACGGCCCTGGCGCGGCCCGTGATCCTCGCGCCGATCCTGCGGGCTGGGCTGGGGATGCTGGAGGGTATGCTCCAGATTTTGCCGGAGGCGGGCGTGGCCCATATCGGCCTCGTGCGCAACGAGGAGACGAGACTGCCCGAGAGCTACTATTTTAAAGCGCCGCGCAGCCTCGCCGACGCGGAGGTGATCGTGGCGGACCCGATGCTGGCGACCGGCGGCAGCGCGGTGGCGGCGATCGAGCATTTGAAGAAGGCGGGCGCGCAACGCGTGCGCTACGTCTGCCTGGTGAGCTCGCCGCCGGGGATCGCGCGGCTGCAAGCAGCGCACCCGGAGGTGCCGATCTTCACGGCGGCGATCGATCCGGAGCTGAATGACCGGGCGTACATCGTGCCGGGCTTGGGCGATGCCGGGGATCGCTTCTTTGGCACGGCCGTGTGAAATGACAGACCCATGGCTCCGCGCACCCGGCTCATTTTCTGGACAGCAGTGATCGTCCTGCCATTCGCCGCCGTGGGCCCAGCCCTCGCCGGAGGATGGATCATCGCGGCGGTGATGATCGGGGGCTTTGCGATGCTCGCGGCGGCCGATGCGTTGGCCGGACGGCGCAGATTGCGGGGCTTGCAGGTGGAACTCCCGGCGCTGGTGCGGCTCCAGAAGGATCGCGCGGGGAGCTTGCTCGTCGGCATCCGGCACGAGGCGCGCGAACAGCAGCTTCGCCTCGGTTTGCCGCTGCCGGAAACGTTTGGCGCGCAGGAACATGAACTGACCGTGCGGCTGCCCGCGCAAAGCAGCCATTCGCGCGTGGAGTGGCCGTTGCAGGCGGGACAGCGCGGGCGTTATGTGATCGAGCGGGTCTACGCGGAAGCGGAATCGCCGTTGGGCTTTTGGGCGGTGCGCACCAGCCAGGCCGTTTCGTGCGAGCTGCGGGTCTACCCGAATTTCTTCCAGGAACGCCGGCAGGTGGCCGCGCTGTTTTTGCGCCGCGCGCAAGCAGGACTTCATACGCAGCGGCAGGCAGGGCAGGGCCGTGAATTCGAAAAGCTGCGCAACTACCTCCCCGGCGATCCGCTGGGCGATATCCATTGGAAAGCCTCCGCCAAGCGGCAGGGCCTCGTGACGCGCGTGCACCAGGTCGAGCGGACCCACGAAGTTTACGTGGCGGTGGATGCTTCGCGACTGGCCGGGCGGGTGGTGGCGGGCGAGCGCGGCGAATCCGGCGCCGTGGCCCTGGAGCGCTTCGTGGCCGCCACGCTGCTGCTGGCGCTTTCGGCCGAGCAGCAGGGCGACCAATTCGGCCTGATTACCTTCAGCGATCGCGTGCTGAGCTGCGTGCGCGCCCGCTCCGGGCAGGCGCATTTCGATGCATGCCGCGATGCGCTTTACACGCTGCAGCCGCAAAAGGTTTCGCCGGATTTCGAGGAGCTCTTCACCTTCATCCGCCTCCGGCTCCGCAAACGCGCGCTGCTCGTCGTGCTCACCGCGCTCGACGACCCCGTGCTCTCCGAGAGCTTCACCAAGGCGTCCGAGATGGTGGCGCGGCAGCACCTCGTTTTGGTGAACCTGCTCCAGCCCCCCGAGGTCCGCCCGCTCTTCAGCAAGCCGGAAATCGCCGCCGCCGACGAAGTCTACGGCCACCTCGCCGGCCACCTGCGCTGGCACAAGCTCCGCGAGTTGCAAAAGGTGCTGCAGCGCCGCGACGTGCGCCTCTCGCTCCTCGACCCCGCCCAGCTTGCCGCGCAAATGATCGCGCAGCACGCGGAAGTGCGGGCGCGGCAGTTGGTGTGAGATCTAAGCGCGTGCGCGCCCTTCACATTGACCGTCTCGCCACAAGACGAGCTGTCCTCGCGCTCGACGAAATATTCGCTACGGCAGTGGGGACCGTAAACATCCCCGCGCGCCATTTGCCTACACCCCTATAGTCGCTGTGGTTCCTCCGTCATTTCGGATTCGATTCATCCGTGGAGTCTCCGACGGCCTGCGCCAGCATCTTGTTGGAGGCAAGCATTGGACCGAGGAGCACCAGCGGAAGGAGAATCGGCCATGGGAACTTAGTGGACGCGAAGGCGATGCTGAAGAAGGCCGGCAGGATCATCGCGGCAAGCCATAGGATGGAGTTCCACTTCAGCAGGTGTGTTTTGTTGGCGTTTTTCATGGCTTGGATTTTGGCTGATCTTGCCTGGCTCGGCTCACGGGGGGAAGTGACTGCTTGTCTGCGGCGCATAGACGGCTTCGCCGGCGCCTACTTCCGCGGGCGCAGTGAGGTCGTCATTCTCGGCTGCCGAGACGCTCACGAGAAGACTAGCCGCCAGTGAGAACGTCATTCGGGAAGTGCGCCAGTGAAACATCGATCCGCAGCACGCTCATCTCCTCCCGCCCCTCCACCCTGATCGCCCGCAAAGCCCGCTCATGCGCCGCCCAAAACTCATCCATCAGCGCCTCATGGCGCCCCCGCGCCCCCGCTTCCCCCTCCTTCGCCTTGATCTCCCACCGCATCGCCTCTCCCTCACCGACTCCCAAGCCGAGCGCAACGCCACCATCGCGGCGGGAAGGGAATGAGGCGCAAAAATGTGTGTGTCCCGGGTCCCCACTTTTTCCTAGCGAGCGTTTAATAGCACTTCGCGGAACCTTGCTGAAAGAATGCCCTCGACAGTTGGTAGATCTCCACGGTTGCGCGCGGCAACAAGCTCTGACACGTCAGTATCATCGAAAACAAGTATGCACCCGTTCCCGCTCGCGAGGGCGTCGTTGCAGCGGGCGATAATCTTCGCTTTGTCAGATAACGATCGGCACACCATCATCCCAAATCTACCCCTTTTGTCGTGAAATCTGCCAATTAGTTGGTCGAATTCTGGATTCTCTGGGTCCGTCGTGTAATTCTTGCACTCTATGAAGATATATCGTGAAGTTATCTCGTGAATCGTTCGGAGTTCCTGGAAGAAGCCCTCCGTGGCGGCATTGTCGAACAATATGTCAATCCGCTTGCGCCCGGCGTCGACTTCCCGTTCGATTGTCCCATTCTTGAGCCAAGGGTTCAAGGCGAAACACAGGGCCGAAAATACTTGCTTATGGTATTTCGAAGCGTCGGCAGTACCGGGCTTCAAGCGCTTGACGTCAAAGAGATGTGAGCCGCCTACCTTAAGTTGGTGCTCGCGATCGGATTCTTCCAAAGCAGCGAAAATGGCGTCTGCAAGAAAGCCGGGGGTGATCGATGGCGGGAGGGCAACGGTCCCGTTGCTTAATCGCTCGGAAATCGTTCGCTTGGTTGGCAGGACGTCCGCATCCAACAAATCGCGTAGACGGAACGAATCCACCAATCCGTGGCCACGGAGCACTTCAGCACAACTGTGAAGGCGTCGCCTGAAATTATTTAATGTACCCTTTGGCAATTTTTGAGATTTGTAAAACTCGCTCGGCCTCGGTCCAACCGTAGAGGAGGGATTTCTTGTTCTTTGTATCGCGTTGCTTCGAAATGAAGTTTTTGTCCTCAAGATGGCTGCAAACCTTTGAGACTTCGCTTTGACTGAGCTTCGTTCGTTTGACAATACGAGCTTGATCGAGGGGGCCGGCGCTTAGGGAAACACTGATTTAATACTGGCCGCCACGAGTTTCGTCTGGAGGGGCCAAGGGGAGATCACTAGGCTTGGCCATGCTCCACCAGCCTAGCTTCGCCCAAGCGGAATTTGCCGGCAAAAAGAAGACCACTCGGCGGGAAAAGTTCCTCGCGGAAATGGAGCGGGTGGTGCCGTGGGCGCGGTTGGTCGCGGTCATCGCGCCGCATTATCCCAGCGGCCGGCGCGGGCGTCCGCCGATTGGGATCGAGCGCATGCTGCGGATTTACTTCCTCCAGCAGTGGTATGCGCTGGCCGACGAGGCGCTCGAAGACGCGATCTATGATAGCCAGGCCATGCGGCTCTTTGCCGGCATCGACCTGAGCGTGGAAAGCGTACCCGATGCCACGACCTTGCTGAAGTTTCGCCACCTGCTGGAGCAGCATCAACTGACCGGGCAAATCTTTGCGGAGGTGGGCGCCTTGCTGTGCGAGCGCCAACTGCTGATGAAGGAAGGCACCATCGTCGATGCCACGATCATCGCCGCCCCGCCCTCGACCAAGAACGCCAAAAAAGAGCGCGACCCCGAGATGCACCAGACCAAGAAAGGGAACCAGTGGCATTTCGGGCTGAAGGCGCACATCGGCGCGGATGCCGCTTCCGGGCTGGTCCATACCGTCACGGTCACCGCGGCCAACGTCGCGGACATCGCGCAGACCCACGCCCTGCTGCACGGAGCGGAGAAGACGGTCTGGGCCGATGCCGGCTACCTTGGCGTGGAGAAACGAATGGAGATCACCACCGCCCACCCGCAGGTGGAGTTCCAGGTCGCGGCCAAGCGTGGGAAGCTCAAAGCCATGGCCGACGGGGCCGTCAAAGAACTCACCCGTGCAGTGGAAAAGCTCAAGGCGCAGGTGCGGGCGCGGGTGGAGCATCCCTTTCACATCATCAAAAATCTCTTCCGGCACCGCAAGGCACGCTACCGCGGCCTGGCCAAGAACCTGGCGCAATTGCAAACCCTCTTCGCCTTGGCTAACCTGCTGATCGTCAGGCGGACGCTGCTGGCCGGCACAGTCGCCTAAACCCCACCCACACGATGAAGAGGCGCCAGAAAACCTTGGGGCACCGGAAACTGCCGGGCGAGAGTCCGCTCTCCACCCCGCAACCGCCGGAAAGTAAACGAATGCGCCCGCGAGGTTTTTGAAAACCTCGCCTCGCCGCCGATCTCCCTCACGGGCGGCGCATTGTTCAGCGTTTCCTTAGGGTCATATAAACCTTGGCCGCATTGGGTCGCTTAATTCCCTCCTCGACGAACCTAACACGGTCGCCACTTGACGCCAATTGAAACCAGACCATTTTCTCGATGTTCAGGACGTGCGTCCGGATAAACTCAAGGTTTTCTAAGGCTTCGTTACTCTCCGGCATCGTCAGTTCCCTTCTTCTTCTTCAATCGGTGCAGTGCGACCGACACGGCGTTTGGTTTGATATTAAGGACTGCGGCGATCTGCTGAACTCCGGCTCCGGTCGTCGACAATAAATCGATTAACTCCGCTTGTGACATCGTCGAGCGGAGTTGGGCGGCGAGGAACCGATTGGTTATGACCATCTGCGTGTGCAGGTGTTCCAGTCCGATTTGCTCTTTCATGTTGACTGTTTTTTCTTCTTCGCTTTTGAGACAATCGACGCGACGTCCCTCTGGCTCATCGCCAGGATGGCAGCAATCCGGCCGCTGGGGATTGCCAACTCGCTCAGTTTTCGAACCGTTTCGGCTTGCGATTCAAACTTCCCGTTGATCGCGATGATCACGCGAGTCAGGTCGTTTATGGCTGCCACGATATCGTCGTTCATTCGTCCTCCTTCGTGGCCGCTTGCTTCGCCCGCTGGATTGCCATTGCTACCGCACCCTCCTTCTTCCCGAGCAATTCTGCGATTTCCTTGTTCTTGAAGCCCGCTTTGTGGAGGAGCAACTCAGGTTTTGCGAACGCAGACGACCCGCTTAACTGTTGCAGTTGAAGGAATGTGAGCGCCTTCAGGTATTTGATCATTTCATCCATAGCGTTTCTCGAAATGCGGTTTTGGGTTCGTGTAACATAAACGAGCCGAACTACAAGCAAGAACATCGGGCCGGCCCGCTTTCAGCTTGTGGAAGTGATTTCGTCGGGATGAACAGGTGGCACTTGTCGTCACCTCCTATTGCGGAGCCATAATCCTCCCCATTCGGCGGGCGTTTGTGCCGATGGAGAAGAAGTCGACTTCGCCGACGAGGAGTTCGGCGGCGAGGGGACCACCGGGGCAGGTCTAGAAACACACTGTTGGCATACGCCTCTTTCCGCTTCCCCTCCCCCGCCTTTACTGGCGCGGACGCAGCCGGTGGGTTAGGGCACGCGGGCGGGGCGGCGGGCTTCGAGGTCGAAGTTTTCTCCTAGGACGTGGAGGGTGATGTCGTAGATGGAGATTGTGTCGGCGAGGTTGGAGTAGCGGCCGCCGCGGGCGTCGCCAACGTACACGGCGTCGTGCCGAGGACTTGGAAGGAAAGTGCTCTAGCGCCGCGGGATGCGCCTTTCGCTCCTCGACCCCGCCCATCTCGCCGCGCAGCACGCGGAAGTGCGGACACGGCAATTTTTCTGAGCTTATTCGGGCGGCTCGATGGGGGTGCTGTTGTTTTTCTCTGGCGGTGCCTTCGGCTCCGCGCTCCACGAGGTCGGCTTGCCTTGGCCGTCGCTCTCCTCGTTGCCCGGAATCCAATCGGAGCCGAGGGACCAGACGATCACGGGTTCGCGGAGGGGATTGGGGCCGCCGTTTTTCGTGAACGGATTCGCCACCTGTCCGTCGCCATCGCCATCGATCCGGACGCGATAGGCGCGGCCCCAGGGATCTCGCAAGGTGCCGTGGGCGTCGAACCGGCTCCCCTTGCCGAAGGGAAGCGCATTATCCTCCACGTGGAAGAACTGGATTTTTTTTGGATTCTCCTCCGCCTCCGGGCCGTCGACGCCGCGGAGGACGTTGAAGAGCCGCGCGTTGTCCTCGCCGAAGGTGGCATCCTGATTCGTCGCCAGGGGCGGTTTTCCGTATTCGCGCTGGTACGACTTCACCGCGTCGGCGATCGCCATACACTGCGTATGGGTGTCGACCTGGTGGAAGACGGAACCGACGAGGACGACGCCGAACACGAGTTGTAACACCAGGATCACCGCGGCGATGAGCGTGAGGACCAGCGAGACATAGCCCATGACGAGCCCCGCGACGGCCATCCCGCTTCCGGTGACATATCCGCCGCCGCGCTTCGTTTCGGAGAGGCCCTTGTGCCCGCAAATGATCGCCGGGATGCCGGTGATCGGCCCCAGGCAGAGGATGATGCTGAGGATGCCGCAAACGAGGCTGGCCACCGCAAAAGCGGAGGTGCGGATGAGGGGCTGGCGAATCGGGAAGGTCATTCAAGGAGGGGCCGCCGAAAAGCGTAGCGTGGGTGGAATGGGTGGCGAGGCGCAACTTCCCCGCCCGGCGGCGCGGATTTCCATCGCTTAATCCGGAGTTGTGCGTTCGATGATAAGGCCGGGCTCCGCGAAGCCCGCGAAAGAGAATAACACATGACGTCGATCCAAGTTTGGCAGGGACAATCTTATCCGCTCGGGGCCACCGTGACTCCGGAGGGGGTCAACTTCGCGCTTTTCTCGGAGACGGCCACGGGGGTGGATTTGTGCCTGTTCGATCATCCGGGGTCGCCCACGGAGCCGGTGCGCATCCGCATGACGGAGCACACGGACATGGTGTGGCATTGCTTTTTGCCGGGGGTGGAGGCGGGGCAGCTCTACGGGTACCGCGTGTATGGGCCGTATGAGCCGCTGCAGGGGCATCGCTTCAACGACTCGAAGCTGCTGCTCGATCCGTACGCGAAGGCGATCACCGGGCTGATCAACTGGAGCAGCGAGATGTTCGGCTACGTGCAGGGCGGCGAGGAGGCGGACCTCACGCGGGATTACCGCGACGATGCCTGGGGCATGCCGAAGTGCGTGGTGGTGGACGACCAATTTCCACTGGGAGGGCGACAAGCTGCTGCGCCGGCCGCTGGCGGAATCGGTGATCTACGAGGTGCACGTAAAGGGTTTCTCGAAGCTTTGCCCGGACATCCCGGAGGAGATTCGCGGCACGTACGCCGCGATGGGGCACCCGGCGGCGATCGCGCATTTCAAGAAGCTGGGGATCACCGCGGTGGAGCTGTTGCCGGTGCACCATTTCGTGAACGACCAGTTCTTGCAGGACAAGGGGCTCACGAATTATTGGGGGTACAATTCGATCGGGTACTTTGCGCCGCACTCCACCTACTCGAGCGCGGGCGATACGGGCGCGCAGGTGCGCGAATTCAAGGAAATGGTGAAGGCGCTCCACGCGGCGGGCATCGAGGTGATCCTGGACGTGGTCTACAACCACACGGGTGAAGGAAATCACCTGGGGCCGACGCTCTCCTTCCGCGGGGTCGACAACGCTTCGTACTACCGGCTGGTGGGGGACAATCCGCGCTACTACATGGATTATACCGGCACGGGGAATACGCTGAACATGCAGCAGCCGCGCGTGCTCCAGCTCCTCATGGATAGCCTCCGCTATTGGGTGGAGGAGATGCACGTGGACGGCTTCCGCTTCGATCTGGCGTCGACCCTGGCGCGCGAGCTGCACGATGTGAGCAAGCTCTCCGGCTTCTTCGATGCATCCACCAGGACCCGGTGATCTCGCGCGTGAAGCTGATCGCCGAGCCTTGGGATGTGGGCGAGGGCGGGTATCAGGTGGGCAATTTCCCGGTGCTTTGGGCCGAATGGAATGGCAAGTACCGTGATTGCGTGCGCGCCTACTGGAAGGGCGATTGCGGGACGATCGGCGAATTTGCCTACCGGCTCACCGGCAGCTCCGATCTGTACGAGGACGATGGGCGGCGGCCGTACGCGAGCATCAATCTCATCACCGCGCACGATGGCTTCACGCTGAACGATCTCGTTTCCTACAACGAGAAGCACAACGACGAGAACGGCGAAAACAACCAGGACGGCGCACAACGACAACCGCTCCTGGAATTGCGGCGCGGAGGGCGTGACCGACGACCCGGACATCAACAAGCTGCGCCGGCGGCAGCTCCGCAATTTCCTCGCGACGATGCTGCTCTCGCAGGGCGTGCCGATGCTCGTGGGCGGCGACGAATTTGCCCGCACCCAACACGGCAACAACAACGCCTACTGCCAGGACAACGAGATTTCGTGGTTCAGTTGGGACCGGATGGAGTGGCAGAAGCAACTGGAGGATTACACCGGGCGGCTGGTGCGCCTGCGGATGGAGCACCCGATTTTCCGGCGGCCGAAGTTTTTCCAGGGCCGGCGCATCCGCGGCGCAGGCGTGAAAGACATCATGTGGTTCGACGTGGATGGCACCGAGATGACGGACGACAACTGGAACGCCGGCTTCACACTGTGCCTCGGCATGATGCTGAGCGGCGACACCATGGACGTGCGCAGTGAACACGGCGAACCGATCCACGACGACACGTACCTGGTGCTGTTCAATGCCTTCCACGAGCCGATGACTTTCGTGCTCGCCGGCAAACAGGACGTGAATTGGGAGCGCATCCTGGACACGGAGCTGGAAGCAGGATTCCTCGATCAGCCGAGCACCCATTCCTCCGGCGACGACCTGGAGCTCTGCCCGCGCTCGATGAGCGTGCTGCGGCTCGTGAAGGGCTCGCAGGAAGACGCCCGCAGCGTGGCTTGGAAGCAGCGGCAGAAGGCCCAGCCCTCCCCCCCGCCGAAACCCGGCGCCCACGATCGCACCTTCCGCGATGCCACCACCGTCGAGAAGGAGCCCGAGCAAGCCTCGGGCGGCGACCGCGGCGACCAGCCGCACGCCCCCGCCAAGGTCCCGAAAAAACACGCGCACCCGCACGTCGAAAAACCGAAGCACAAGCCCAAGGGCGGGGAAGAAAAGTAACGGCGATCCGCCTGCCCGCTCCTGGGTGAGGCCGATCGCCCACTTCTTGAGCACCGCTTCGATCTTTGCCGCGGTCTCAAGATTGCCAATCGTCGAGAGCGCCGAGGCTGTAGCGTAAGAGCACATTGGGCCAGTAATCGAATCGAGTGCTGACCGCAAGCGCACCCGCGGAGCCCGTCAGCTCGACATTGGCCGGGATGACGGTCTCCGGCGCCAGCGGCTGGGTGAAGGCGAGCCATGGCTGCTCCGCGCGGAAATCTGGCCGGCAGGATGCCGGCCAGGGCAGGCTGGAAGCCTGCGCTCCCCAAAGGCACGCCGGAAGCTGGGGAAGGGCGACTGACTACGTTCGATGTGCCGGGCGGGGCGCCCGACATGGCGACCGGGGCGGTCGCGATCCCGAAGGCTTTGTTTGGGGCGACCGCGAATCTCGGCAGCCGTCGCCAGACGCCTGGCGCGGAGAGGGCCATTTGGAGATCCGCTAGCACCAGGCCTTTGTCCTGCGACGGTTCAGCCGGATTGCACCGGGCAGGTTGGGAGTGCTCCACATCATGTTCCACCCCTTCGGGGTGTGGACGTTTTTATTGGTTATCCGGGGGTATTCGACGGCTACTTGCGGACAAGTAGCCATCGAAAACCCCCGGCTATTCACGTTCAGCCCTTCGGGCTGGGATCGCCCGTGTAACTGATTATCGCGAAGCAGTGCACTTGAGACACATCCGGGCGCACCACACACGATGGGGAGCCCACGGGTGTAACTGATTATCGCGAAGCAGTGCACTTGAGACGGCGGGCAGGATGCCCGCGGATGCGTTCCCGCCCACAGCCGGGGACGGCTGTGTTCCGCGCGGGCTTCGCCGCGCACGCGCGGGGGCAGGCGGAGGGGCGGAAAGAGCGCGGCCCATGGGGCTGGCTCCGCACCGCCCTCCCGCCTTTCCGCTCCGCGATCAGGGTGGAGCCTCTCCACAACGGCGCTGACGACCGTCAGCGCTAGCGTACTGCGTCCGACTTAGCTTGAGGTCATTCTTTCCGACGCCCCTCCGGGGCGGACGCGCTTTCTTGAGAAAACCGGTGGCTGACGCCACCGGCTAAACTGCCAATGGCCCTCCGGGCCAACAATTGAAAGTTACGCTAATTGCGAAGCACTATACTAGCCTTTTTGCAGGCGTGTCTGGGCTAGGTAGGCGTCGCTGGTCTCGGGGTAGTCGAGGGTGTAGTGGAGGCCGCGGCTTTCTTTGCGCAGGAGGGCGCTATCGACGATGAGGGCGGCGACGGTGCAGAGGTTGCGCAGTTCGAGGAGGTCGGTGGTGACCTTGAAGTTCCAGTAGAACTCCTGGATCTCGCGCTCGAGATTGCGCAGGCGGGTGGCGGCGCGCTGGAGGCGCTTGTCGGTGCGGACGATGCCGACGTAGTCCCACATGAGGCGGCGGATTTCGTCCCAGTTGTGGTAGATGACGACGAGTTCGTCCACGTCCGCGGCGTCGCCGCTGACCCACGCGGGGAGGTCGAGGTCGTCGAGCGAGCTGTCGCGGCGGAGCGGCGGCTCGCGCGGCGATGGCGGCGCAGCAGCGGTGGGCGAGGACGCACGGCTTCGAGCAGGGAATTGCTGGCGAGGCGGTTGGCGCCGTGCAGGCCGGTGCAGGCGACTTCGCCGATGGCGTACAGGCCGCGCAGGCTCGGTGGCGCCGTCGACATCGGTGCAGCACGCCGCCGCATTGGTAATGCGCGGCGGGCACGACCGGGATCGGCTGCTTGGTGATGTCGATGCCGTAGTCGCAGGCAGGTCTCGTAGATGTTCGGGAAACGCTCGCGGATGAAATCGGCGGGCTTGTGCGTGATGTCGAGATAGACGCAGCGCGCGCCGGTGCGCTTCATCTCGGCGTCGATGGCGCGGGCGACGATGTCGCGCGGCGCGAGCTCGCGGCGCGGGTGGTAGCGTTGCCATGAACTCGCTGGCCCTTGCGCGTCGATGAGCCGCGCGCCTTCGCCGCGGACGGCCTCGGTGATGAGGAAGCTGCGCGCCTCGGGATGGTAGAGGCAGGTGGGGTGGAACTGGATGAACTCCATGTTCGCGATCTGCGCGCCGGCGCGCCAGGCCATGGCCACGCCGTCGCCGGTCGCGATGGCGGGATTGGTCGTGTAGAGATAGACCTTGCCGCAGCCGCCGGTGGCGAGGATGACGCGGTCGCTGCGGAAGGTGAGGACTTCGCCGGTGGCTTCATCGAGCACATAGACGCCGAGGCAGCGGTCCTCGCTGGACGTAGCCGAGCTTGGCCAGGGTGATGAGATCGACGGCCATGTGGTTTTCGAGGACCGTGATGTCCGGGTGCGCGGCGACGGCGGCGAGCAGCGCGCGCTCGATCTCGCGGCCGGTGATGTCGCGCGCGTGCAGGATGCGGCGCTTCGAGTGGCCGCCCTCGCGGCCGAGGTCGAGCTCGTGCTGAGCCATCGCGGCAGCTCGCGCTCGTCGAACTGCACGCCGAACTCGATCAGTTCGCGGATGCGCGCCGGGCCTTCGGTGACGATGCGTGCGGACGACCGCTTCGTCGCACAGGCCGGCGCCGGCTTCGAGCGTGTCGCTGCACGTGCAGCTCGAAGGAATCCTCCGTGCTCGTCACGCTGGCGATGCCGCCCTGCGCCCAGGCGGTGTTCGATTCGGCCGCGGGCGCGCTTGGTGACGATGGCCACGCGTGCCGTGCTGCGCGGCCTTCAGCGCGAAGCTGAGCCCGGCGATGCCGCTGCCGATGACGACGAAGTCGAAGCGGGTCATTGTTTGATGCAGAGGTTGTCGATCAGCCGGGTTTTGCCGAAGAAAACGGCGAGCGGCGAGCACGGTGTGGCGCGCGCACGGCGCGCAACGGGTTGCGAGGGTTTCGGCATCGGCGATTGTCGACGTAATCGACTTCGCGGCGAGGGGCGCGAAGCGATCTCTGCGGATGATCAGGCGGCGCAGCGCGGCGGCGCGGGTTTCGCCTGCGCGATAGGCGGCGCGCGCGAGCGAGGAGCGCCTGGCGGAGCACGGGGGCCTGGGCGCGCTCGTCGGCGCTGAGGTAGGCATTGCGCGAGCTGAGCGCGAGGCCATCGTGCTCGCGCACGGTTTCGAGGGCGACGATGCGGACGGGGACGTTGAGATCGCGGACCATGCGGCGGATGACGGCGCACTGCTGGAAATCCTTGAGGCCGAAGACGGCGGGGTCGGCTTGGATGATGGTGAAGAGCTTCAGCACGACGGTGCAGACGCCGCGGAAATGGCCGGGGCGGGAGGCGCCGCAGAGGAAGCGGCTGACGGACTCTTCGTTCACCCAAGTGCTGAAGCCCTCGGGGTACATTTCGTCGGGACTCGGATGGAAGATGAGCGTCGGCGCCGTGGTCTTCGCAGAGACGGCGATCGGCCGGCGAAGGTGCGCGGATAGCGGCTGAAATCTTCGCTCGGGCCGAACTGCGCGGGGTTGACGAAAATGCTGACCACGACGGCGCCGCCGGGGCCGGCGAGCACGCGGGCGCGGTCGATGAGCGCGGCGTGGCCGGCGTGCAGGGCGCCCATGGTCGGCACCAGCACGAGCGGGCGCGCCGCGGCGCGGCAGGCCTCGCCGGCGGCGGGGAGGGAACGGAGGAGTTTCAAGGGATGCGAGTAGAGGAGTATGCGGGAATGGGAGAACAGTAAACAGCGCCGCGGAGGGGAGAAGGGGAAGAGAGACGGAGGGATGACGAGATGAACAATTCGCGGTCGAAAATTTGCTTGCAACAATCGCTTTGCACTGCAAAGTACAGCCGATGCCGAACCCTTCCGACGCCGAAGAGCACTTGCGCGTGATCCGCTCGCTCATGGAGCGGGCGACCCATTATCGCGCGATCTCTGCCCAGGGTGCTTTGGTCGGCGGTCTTCTTTCCGTGCTTACCGCGGGGCTGCTGATTTGGCGCGAGTCGCGGGGCCACGGATGTGAGCGTTGCGAGCTTGTGTCGTGGCTGGTGGTGCTCGCGCTCACGGCGGCGGCGAATTTGTGGTTCCTCTGGCGCGATGAGCGGGCTCGCGGCGAGCCTTTTTTCTCCTCGCGCACGCGCTGGGCCCTCCGCGCGCTCGCGCCCAGCTTCGTCACCGCTGGCGCCGTCACGCTGGTCCTGGGTGACCGCGTTTTGCTGCTGCTGGGGGTGCTCTGGAGCGCATTCTACGGAATCGGTTTACTCGCCACCGGCCATTTCGCTCCGAAATCCATCAATCGCCTGGGCCGTGCCTTTGTCGCTGTCGCGCTGCTGGCAGTGGTAAGTGAACCGCTGTGGGGAAACATGGCAGGCTCAGGAAATCCGCGCGCTTTCGAATTCTACATGGCCGCCACTTTCGGCCTCTTTCACCTCGTCTACGCCGCCCTCACCTGGCCCCGGCGCGCCGCCGCCCACGAGGCCGTCGAAGACCCCGCCCATGTTCGACTTTGAGAAGCTCGACAAAACGATCCATGAGAAGGGACGGCTCGGCATCATGACGCTGCTCGCCACGCGCCCGAGCTGGAGTTTCCAGGATCTCAAGGCCGAGCTGCGCATGAGCGACGGCAACCTGGTGACGCATCTGCGCACGTTGCACCAATCCGGCTACGTCTCGGTGACCAAGGAGATGCTCGACCGGCCGCAGACGAGCTACGCGCTGACGGCGCACGGGCGGAAGGCGTTTCAAGCCTACCTGAGCGTGCTGGAGCAAATCGTGAAAACCGGGCGCTCGTGATTTTTTTGTGCCGACTCACTTTGCATCACAAAGTTATCTTATGTTCAACGTCCTTCTTGCCGAACATTACGGAGTTTGTTTTGGCGTGCGCGATGCGCTGGCGGAAGCGGAACGGCTGGCCGCCGCCGCGCCGCTGACCATCCTGGGTGAGCTCGTGCACAATCCGGTGGTGCGCGAGCGGCTGGCGCGGCAGGGCGTGCGGGAGGAGGCGCTCGAGCAGGTAGGCGGCGCCGCGACACGGCAGGTGATGATCACCGCGCACGGGGCTTCCGACGCGGCGCGCGCGGCATGGCGCGAGGCGGGCTTTGGCGTGGCCGATGGCACCTGCCCGCTGGTGCGGCGGGCGCACGACGAGCTGCGACGGCTGGTGGCCGAAGGGTGCTTTCCGGTGGTGATCGGCCGGCGCGGACACGTGGAGGTTAATGGGCTCACCGGCGATTTTCCAAGGGCGGCGGTGATCGAGAGCGAAGCCGATTTCGCGGGCCTGCCGGCGGCGGAGCGCTACGGCGTGATTTCCCAAACCACGCAACCGATCGAGCACGTGCGCCGGCTGGTGGAGGCGATGCGCGCGGCGCGACCGGAGAGCGAGGTGCGCTTTTGCGACACCGTCTGCCAGCCGACCAAGAACCGGCAGCTCGCCCTCCGCAAGCTGCTCGCCGAGGCCGATACGCTGGTGGTGGTGGGCGGCCGGAATTCCAACAACACCATGCAGCTCGTGGCGGAGGCGCGCCGCGCCGGGCGCCGCGTGTTTCACGTCGAGCGGGCGGAAGAGCTGGAGCCCGGCTGGTTTGCCGCGGCGCGGACGGTGGGGATCACCGCGGGGACCTCGACGTTGAAGGAGACGGTGGCGGGGGTGAGGGAGCGGCTGGAGGGGATGGGCGAAGCGGCGGAAATGCAAAATGAGAAGTGAAAAATGCAAAGTGCAAAATGAGGGCCGTTCAACGCGCTTGCACCACGAGCGTTCGCGCGCCGTTGCATCTTTCATTTTCCATCCTGTAGATGCGGGCGGAGCGCAGGGGCCGAATTGCCTCTCTATGGCACAAGTGCTGCTATGGAATTTATAATTCCATATGCAAACCTCCGCCACGCTCACTTCACCCGCACCGGTCGGTTCCGTCGAAGGTTCGCACTTGCGGGTGCACGCCCTGGAAGCGGCGGAGGTGGCGAAGAAGATCCTTTTGGTGGAGGACGATCCCGCCTTCCAGGAGATCATGCGCGATTTTCTCACCGAGAGCGGGTACAACGTGCAGGCCGTGCAGAACGGCGTGGAAGGGGTGCACGAGGTACTGGCCAGCGATTTCGAGGTGATCCTTTGCGACATGATGATGCCGACGCTGCCCGGCGATATGTTCTTCCGCGCCGTCGAGCGGATGCGCCCTCATCTTTGCGAGCGGTTCGTTTTCATGACCGGCCATCGCGGCAACCAGAAGGTGAACGAATTCATCACGGCCGTCTCGGGCACGATCCTGACGAAGCCGTTCCAGGTGGACGATCTCCTCGAGATGATCGCCTTCATCCAGGTGCGCATCGCCATGCGGCTGGCCGCCGCGGCGTAACTTTTCCTGCTCTATGCGTGTCCTGATCGCCGATGACGAAAAGCTGGTGTGCTCGATGCTCACGCAGTTCGTGGAGGCGTGCGGGCATGAAGTGGCGGCGGCCGTCTCGGGCGGCGGGCTCGCGGTGATGCGCGCTTTTGCGGAGACCAAACCCGATGTGGTGCTGCTCGATGTGATGATGCCCAAGTGCAACGGGCTGACCGTCTGCCACGCGCTGCTAAGCCGCCGGCCGGACGCGAAGGTGGTTTTCATGTCCGGGCTGGTGGACTGGGATCACCCGTACATCACCGGGTGCAGGGCCGCGGGGTTCTTGCGGAAGCCAATGCTGATCGAGGAACTGCGCGAGCTGCTCGATGGGCTCGATCCTTCGGTGACGGCGCTGCCCGCCGAGGCGATGGAGACGGCGGTGGCGGCCTGACGCGGAGACGCGCTGACGGCTTGCGGCGAAGGCAGCCTTCGCTAGGTTTCGCGGACAAATCCGGTGATCTTACCTGCCAGCGATATCCTTCCAGCCGTCCAGTTCGACGAAGCCGATTTCCAGCGCCGGCTCGATGCGAAGCGCTGGCGGCTGCGCGAGCGCAATACGCGGCTGGGGTATTCGCCGATCCAGGGGCGCGGCAGCTTTGCGACGCAGCTGATCCGGCGCGGCGAGGCGGTGCTGGTTCGGGAACCGGTGCGCGGAAACTTTCCGGTGAATCATAGCGCGACGCCCAATGCCGGCCGGGCGGCCAACCGCGCGGGGCTCTTCGCGCTGCGCGATATCGCCCCCGGCGAAGAGGTGACGGAGGACTACCGGTTCCTGCCGTACTTCGAGCAGCGCATTCCTGAGTTGCCGGATCAGCTGACCGTGGCGACGCCCGCGGAGTATGCGCGTCTTTTGCGCGCGCACCGTTTCCTGGTGGAAAGCAGAGCGCAGCCTTAGGGCGGGGTCAGGGAAGTGGAGTAGACGCGCCGAGTGCGCGCAGGGCGATTCGGAGGTACCCCATGAAAAGACACCTTCTCCTCCCTTGGTCCGCGGGCCTTGCCACCCTGGGCATCGCCGGCGGCCTGTACCTCCAACAAGCCAACGCGCAGCAACCGGCACCGAAAGGCCGCACGCTGCCCGATGCCGTGCAGGATGCACAGCTCCCGCGCGAAGTGGAACGCAAACGGCCCGAGCAAAAGCTCTCGGAGCACGATCGCTCGGAAGTCTTCCAGGCGCCGAACGCGCCGCACTCTTCCCGCGAGCTGCCCAAGCAGCCCGAGAAGGGCGAAATCAACGGGTTCGATTTCGTCCGCGACCCGCTGAACGCGAAAAAGCCGATGCAAAGCCCGGATGAGATCAAGGCCGCGGACAAAGAGGCCAAGGCCGGCGTGATGGCCGCGCAGAAGGCGCTGCTCGAGAAGCGCTACGATCTCACGCCGAAGCTCGACCCGGCGGTGAAGATGTCGCGCGGCAAGCCGGTGCCGGTGGGGCCGACCGCCCGGCTGGCGAAGGACCTCACCTTCGAGGAGCTGGCCAAGCTGCCGCCGGAGCAGATCAAGAAGGACGGCACGTTCCCCTACCCTCCACTGCCGCATCCGAAGCACGTCGCGGGGGGCCAGTTGTTTCCGCCGGCGCAGTTGGAAATGTTCCCGCGGCTGCACGCGCTTCGATCGTCGATTTCGATCTGCCGGAGGCGTTCATCCCGGAGTTTCCGCCGGCGATCTTCCTGCAGAACCGGCCGGAGCTCGGCGATGTGTCGCGCGGCGAGGTGGTTTCGATCAATAACTTCTACCGGCTTTTCAAGGACATCCTCACGCCGGTGCAGCTGGATGGCTTGCGCATGCTGCTGACGCCGCTGCCGCAGGAGGAGTTCAATGCCACTGATGACCGCAAGACCGAAAATCCGTCGCTCGGGGTCACGTGCCTCGATTGCCACGTGAACGGCCACACCACGGCGCAATTTCACCTCACCCCCGACATCCGCCCGCAGCATCGGCGTTTCCGGCTCGATACCGTGAGCTTGCGCGGCCTGCTCAACCAGCAGATCCACGGCTCGAAGCGAAGCCTGCGCTCGGTGGAAGACTTCACGGAGTTCGAGCAGCGCACCGCCTACTTCAATGGCGACCAGATTCACGCCTTCAAGAAAGGCGCCGCGATCCTGGACCGCGTGCGTGGTTTCAGCCACATGGCGCAGATGCAAAACATGCTCGATTTCCCGCCGGCGCCGAAGCTCGATCCGGTCTACGGGCCGGCTCGATCCGCGCCAAGGCCACGGAAGCGGAAATCCGCGGCGAGGACCTCTTCTTCGGCAAGGCCCAGTGCGCGAATTGCCACGTGCCGCCGACGTATCTCGATCACCAATACCACGATCTGCACGTGGAGCGTTTCCTGAACGAGCCCGGCGACGGGCCGATCAAGACGTTCACGCTGCGCGGGATCAAGGAGAGCCCGCCGTACCTGCACGATGGGCGCTGCCTCACGCTGGAAGACACCGTGGAGTTCTTCAACCTGGTGCTCCAGCTTGGGCTGAACAAACAGGAGAAGGCGGACATCGTGGCGTTCATGCGGGTGCTTTAAGAACAAGCGCCGGTTAGCCTAAATTCGGGAATAGGAGAACCCGCCGCGCGTGAAAACGGGGGGAGCAGAGGTCAGATCTGCCTGATTGGGCGTTGGCTCATCCGGAGAGGAGCAGTTGCGCCTCCGCCGGCAGGCGGCCCAGCCATTTGCCGCCGAGCCAATGGCGGAAGATGTGGGTCAACAAGCAGCGCCCAGCGTTGCTCGATGGTCCATCGCTCCGCGATGGCATGAAAGCGTTGCAACGTGTTGCTGACCTGCGTGATGGACTGCACGAGCAGCGTCGCGATTTTCGTGCTGCAGGCTGACTTTGACGGTGCTCCGGCCGCTGTGGCGCACCAGCCGCGCCACGCCGCTGAGCAGCGCCGGCCGGCTGGTGATGGCTTCGCGGTGATGCGCGCCATCGTGCAGGCGCGCGTAGAGGTGCCACCAGTTGTAGACCAGCGCCATGAAGTTGGCCATGAGCCGGCAGGGCTGAGTTTTTTGCGTGGTGTAGCCGTTCCAGCCCCATTGGTTTTTGAGTTCGTCGTAAACGTTCTCCGCATCGGCCCGCTCGCGGTAGAGCCGGGCCAGGGCCACGGCGGGATAGGCCACCGGATCCAGCGTGGTGACCAGCACGGCGATGCGGCCCGACCACGGCGCGGGGCTCGCCGGCCACTCCTCGCTGCCGGGCAGCGCGCCGCCGAGATGATCGCGCCGCCGCCGGGCCTGCGCGCCCACGGGCGCCAGCGCCGGCGCTTCGCGCACCAGCACCACCCGCCGCTCGCCGGCTCCAGCCGCTCAGGCGCAAGCGTTGCCGTCATCACCTCCCAGCCATCGCCCGGCATCCTCCCACGCGCCGCCGGCCCGCAGCGCCTGCCGCGATCAGCGTTTTGACTTTCGCCGTGTGCCGCAGCTTGAACAGGCACGGCAGCCCGCGCTCCTCGGCCGCGCTCAGCAGCACCTCGTTGCCGTAGCCGCAGTCGCCGCGCACCATGGCCGGCCAGTGGGTGCGCGGCAGCGCGTCCAGAGCGCCCAGAGCCCCGGCAGCGCCGTGCCGCGCCGCGTGCTCCTTGCCGCCGAGCACCTCCACGCCCGAGGCAGAGCCGCGTGTTGGCCATGAAATAGCTGTGGTAGGCATGGCTGGGGCGGCCCGGCTTGTGCGGGTTGTAGCCGATCTCCGCGCCCTGCTGCCGGCCGTAGATCGTCTTGATCGTCACATCGATGTCCAGGATCCACGGCTGGCTCAAGACCGGCTCGACGCAGGCGCGCAGCTCGCCGCCGAGCCACGCCAGACCCGCGCGCTTCGTCCAGGCGGCGCCAGGCGCCGCGCACCACGTCCTCGCTCACCGTGCCGCCCATCCCGAGCAGCGGCGGGTTGAGCCGGTCGCCCCGCACCGCGTTGATGTGCGCATAGCGCCAGTGCCCGCACAAAATGGAGAGCGCGGCGGTGCCCAGCACATCGACCACCGCGCTGCCGCGGTTGCCGGTATAGGCCAGCGGCGACTTCTCCACGAACTGCTCCCAGCGCCCGCCGGTGTGCAGGAACTGCGCAAAGAAGATGAGCTGCCCTTCGCGCGTGACCGGCGCCTCGTCATCGAACTCGGCGTAATACCGCCCGCCCGGCGTATCCACCGGCCACGCCATGGGCTCCAAAGTGGACTCACCCAGCGGGTGACCGGTCAGCGCGCGCTCTCCAACGGCGGCATCCCTCACCACAGCAACTATTTGCGCCAACGGCGATGTTTTTCCATTCCCGCTTTTAGGGTTAGCTCAAAGCAGAGGCGGCACGGTCCGAAAGGGCGTGCCGGCTCTCGCGTAGGCGGTGATCGATTTGCCAAACCCAGCCCAGGCGTGGCACGATCGGCAAATGAGCGAGCTTTTTCTCAGCTGAGGCAAGGAAACGTGTGACTGCCCCCGCCGCTTCGCCACCAAAGCCGATCCGGCTTTTGTTGGTGGAGGACGATGCTGAGGATGCGCTCCTGCTGCATGATCTGCTCGCGGACGCGCCGGAGCGTTTCGAGATCGAAGACGGTGCCGCGCATTGCGGAAGCGATCACCCGCGTGCGTGAGGGCGGTTTCGATGTGGTGCTCTCCGATCTCTCGCTGCCGGACAGCACCGGCGCGGCCACTTTTGCGCAGCTCTATGAGGCCGCGCGGCAGGTGCCGATCATCCTGCTCAGCGGGGTGGACGATGAGACGCTCGCCCTGGAATTGGTGGAGCACGGCGCGCAGGATTATCTGGTGAAAGGCCGGGTGGATTGTGCGCTGCTGGTGCGCGCGATCCGCTATGCCATGAAACGCGCGGAGGCGGAGCGCGCGCTGGGCGCCGAGCGCAATCTGCTCCGCAACGTGATCGACAATTTGGTCGATGCCATCTACGTGAAGGATACCGAGAGCCGCTACCTGCTGGGCAACGTGGCGCACGCGCGGCAGCTCGGGCTCGATTCGCCGCACGCGGTGGTGGGCAAGCATACGCGCGAGCTTTTCCCGGCGGAAACCGCCGAGCGTTTCGTGGTCGACGATGCCCGCGTGCTGAAGGGCGGCGAGGCGATCATCAATCGGCACGAGCGCGTGGTGGATGAGCGCGGCGGCGTGCGCTGGCTTTCCACCAGCAAGGTGCCGTTGCGCAACGGCGACGACCGCATCATCGGGCTCGTGGGGATCGGGCGCGACATCACGGCGCGCAAGCTGGCGGAGGAGCAGGTGGCTCAATACACGCGCGAGCTGCAGGAAAAAAACACCGAGATGCAGGATGATCTCAATATGGCGCGCGAGGTGCAGCTTGCCTTCCTGCCGCAGCAATTTCCCACTTTTCCGCGTGACGTACCGCCGGAGGAAAGCTCGCTGCGCTTCTATTCCCGCTACCTGCCCGCGATGGAGCTGGGCGGCGATTTTTTTCACGTGGCGCCGATCTCCGAGACCGCCGCGGGCGTGCTCATCTGCGACGTGATGGGCCACGGCGTGCGCGCCGCCCTGGTGACCGCGATCCATCGCGCGCTCATGGAAGAGCTCAGCGAATTCGCCTCCGAGCCCGGCCTCTTCCTCACCGAGATGAACCGCGCGCTGCTCTCGATCCTCCGCCGCACGCGCAGCCCGCTCTTCGCCTCCGCGCTCTACCTCACGATCGATGCCGGCACGCAGCTCCTGCGCTTCGCCAATGCCGGCCACCCACGCCCGCTGCACGTGCAGCGTTCCACCGGCGAAGTTTCCCTCATGCAAAACGCCGGCCGCCGCGCGGGCCCCGCGCTGGGCGTCTTCGAAGGCACGAGCTACGCCGTGCAGGAGTGCCCGGTGGCCCCGCGCGATCTCGTGGTCCTCTTCACCGACGGGCTTTACGAAGTGGAAAACAGCGCCGGCGAGCTTTACGACCAGAACCTGCTCCTGGAGACGGTGCGGGCCCGCGCGCAGGCGTCGACCGAGGAGCTCTTCGATGAGACGGTGGAAGAGGTGCTGCGCTTCTCCGCCACGCGGAGCTTTGTGGACGATGTGTGCCTGGTGGGCGTGGAGGTCGCGTAGAGCCTACCTTCCGCTCGCGTCCACGCACACCGCTTCCTTGGTGCTGCGCGCGTAGATGCGGCCATCGGCGAGGATCGGGGTGGTCCAGCACTTGCCGTCGAGCACATCGGCGCGGGCGAGTTCTTTGTAGGCCGGCGGGATCGGCGGCGAGGAGGACGAGCTCGCCTTTATCGGAGAGGGCGAGCACCTGGTCGCCGGCGAGGATGACGTGGCCGGGGCCGAAGCCTTCCTTCTCCCACTTCACGTCGCCGGTGCGGATATCGACGCACTTCACGGGGCCTTTGCCGTATTCCTTGAATTGGAACATGCCGTACAGGTAGCCGTCCTTTACCACCGGGGTGCTCCAGTGATTGGCGAGCGGCTTGTCCCCGCGGAAGCGGTAGATTTCGGTGGCGGTGAAATTGTCGCCTTGCTTGGCGATTTTCACCGCGCCGGCGCCGACGCCGTAGCCGGCCGAGCAGTAAACGATGTCTTCAAAGACGACCGGCGACGCGGCGGTGGAAACCCGGAAGTCGAACTTGTAGCGCCAGAGCTCTTTGCCGGTCTTCGGCTCCACGGAGAGCAAGCCGGATTGCACGAAAAAGATGACCTGGCGCTGGCCGAGGATCGTGGCCGCGACCGGCGTGGAGTGCGTGATGTTTTCATCGAACGCTTTCCACACTACCTTCCCGTCCTTCGGATCGACCGCGAGGAGCGACTCGCCCTGGCCGCCGCCGCCGACATAGAGCAGTCCGCCCTCGAGCAGCGGCGAGGTGGCGTTCTGCCACTTCATGTTGCGGCCGTTGTGCTCCTGCAAAAGATCGCGGGTCCAAACGACTTTGCCGTTCGCGGTATCGAAGCAGCGGAGCGAAAGCTGCGAGGACATCGCATAGACGCGGTTGCCGATGATCGTGGGCGTCGAGCGCGGGCCGTCGCCGCCTTTGTTATCCGCCTCGCCGGCATCGCCGCCGCCGTCGTATTTGGCGAAATTCAGCGGCGGCGCTCCATTTCTCCTTGCCCGTTTTGGCATCGAGCGCGACGAGCGCCTCCTGCTTGGCGCCGTCGATTTCCTTGAGCGCGAGCGTGAAGGCCAGGCCGCCGCCCACCGAGAAGGAGGCGAAGCCACCTTCGCTCGGCGACTTCCAGATCTGCCGCGGTGGCGCGGTTTTCCAAGGTTTCGTGATCTTTTCAGTGGTCGTGCCGTTTCCCAGCACGCCGCGGTATTGCGGCCACTCGGCGGCGCAAAGGGCGGCGGGCAGCAGGAGCGAAAGGGCGAGGGAGCGAGTGATCATAAAGTGGGGAATGAAAAGGGCGCGGGGAGTTAAACCGATAATCTATCAAGCTGACAATCGCTCGATGCTTAGCTGCCGGCCTCCACCCGGAGATCGTCGAAGCGAATCGGCGTGCCGGCGTAGGGCGCGCCCCAGACGGCGGCGCGGCCGGTGGGCGGATCGGCCTTCACCTCCAGCTTGATGTTCCATTCGGCGGGTTCGGCGGCCTCGGCCGGCCAGGCTTTGCCTTCGATCACCCAGCCGCCGGCGGCCTTGCGTTCGCGCAGGCGGAGTTTCACCCAGGCGCCGGTGGGCCACTCGTACGGCACGGACGTGCGCGATTCGTCTCCCTTGAAAATCTCGATGGCCTTTTTTCCCGCGCTCACCTGCAGCCGGTACCCCCCTACCCCGCCGAGGCTGAGCCCAAAGGCTGGAAACTTGCGCCCCTGTTTGGCGCCGAAAAAGCGGGCGTTCGCATCGCGCCCCGGCGGCTGCGAGGGGCCGAAGAGCAGTCCGAAGGTATCGAGCGGCGCGCCGGGCAGCTCCACGAACTTGTTGCCGCCTTCCTCCCGCACCGCGAAATCGCCGGCCATCACCATCATGCCCTCGGGCGGCTTTCCCACGGGCGCGGCCTGGAAATCGTTCGTGTACGCCGGCTCCGCGGCACGCGCGGCAGCGTTGAAAAATAGGACGCCAGCGACTCCGCAGACGGCCAGCCGGTGGAGGAGAAAACGAGTTGTGCGCATGAGAGGGTCTCCAATCCACTCCTGAGCCGCGCCGATGTCCAGCGGGTTCCGGGTGTAGCGACACTACTCCCTCCGGGGCGAAATCTTTGAGGCGAAGTGCGCGTGCCCGCCCGCGCAAGTGCGAATTCCTAGAGAAATCAACGCGCCATGAAAACCTTGCTCTCTCTGTTCGCCCTCGCCCTGCTCCTCGCTCCCCCGCTCGCCAGCGCCCAGGAAGGGGCGGTCACCACGGGAATTATCGAAGCCATCGACGCCGCGGCTGGCACCATGACGGTCCGCTCCGATCAGATGCTGAAACCGGTCACCTTTCACGGCATCGGCGCGGCGATCCTGATCAATGCATCCGGGAAGCCCGCCCTGACGAACGACATGGCCGTGGGCATGCCGGTGACCATAAATTACGCCGTGCGGAACAAACAGTGGTACGTCTCGAAGATCGTCTTCTCGGAGACTCGCGCAGCTGGCGGCACCGGCACGGGAGTTACCGGGCCGACTACGCCGCTGGCGCCGTCGTCTTCCGCGGGGCCGAGCAATGCGACGACCGGGACGCCGACGCGGCCGTAAAACGATAAAGTCAGTAAGTCAGTAAGTCAGTCGGCCTCGCCGAGGCTGGCTGTGCTTGCGTAGTCAACGGTGTTATTCCGAGAATGGGCGATTATGCTCCGCACGTTGCTTGTCCTGGTTCTCCTCACGTCGGCTGGGTTTGCCGAGACGATCGTACTGGTCGCGGGCGGCGGGGAGAAGGAGCCTGGCGCTCCGGCGCGCGAATGCCGGCTGCGGGAGCCGTTCGCCGTGGAGTTCAAGCCGGATGGCGAGATGATCATCGTGGAAATGGATCATGGAAACCGCGTGCTCGCGGTGGATGCAAAAGGGATCATGCGCCACGTCGCGGGCACGGGGGCCAAGGGCTACAGCGGGGATGGCGGCCCGGCCCTCGCCGCAGCCTTCAATGGCATCCACAATCTCGCCATCCCCCCAAGCGGCGATCTCCTGCTGGCGGATAGTTTCAATCACGCTCTGCGCAAGATCGATGCGCCTAGCGGCATCGTAACGACCCTCGCGGGGCGCGGCGGAAAGGGCCATGCCGGCGATGGCGGAGCGATGAGCGACGCGCGGTTTTCCACGCTGATCCAGATCGCGCTCGATCCCGCAGGCAAACACCTGTACGCCGCGGATATCGGAAACAAGCGCATCCGCCGGATCGACCTGGCCGCGGGCCGCATGGAGACGGTCGCGGGCAACGGGCAGGCCGGCGTGCCACCGGATGGGGCGGACGCGAAGCAGTCGCCCTTGAGCGATCCGCGCGCGGTCGCGCCGGATGCGGCGGGCGGGTTCTACATTCTCGAGCGCGGCGGAAATGCGCTCCGGCATGTCGATGCCGCGGGCAAAATCCGCACGGTCGCGGGCACGGGAAAGAAGGGGCTCAGCGGCGATGGCGGCCCCGCGGTGGAGGCCACGCTGAATGGGCCCAAGCATCTCTGCGTGGATCGCGACGGCAGCGTGCTGATCGCGGACGCGGAGAACCAGGTGATTCGCCGGTATTCGCCGAAGACCGGCCTGATCACGCGCGTCGCGGGCACCGGCAAGGCCGGCGCGGCGGGCCTCGATGGCGATCCGTTGCAGTGCGAGTTGCGCCGCCCGCATGGCGTCACGATCGCGCCCAACGGGGAACTTTACATCACGGACAGCTACAACGATCGCATTCTGAAGATCGTGAAGTGACCTATTTCGCCAGCGTGTAGGGGGGCTTTTGAGGTTTCGGCTTTTTCCGGCGCGCGGGGGCGGGTAAGGCTTTCGGATGAACATTTTGGTCACCGGCGGCGCCGGTTTCATCGGCTCGCACTTCGTCGAGCGCCTGCTCGCGCAGGGCGCACGAGGTCGTCGTGCTGGACGACTTCAACGATTTTTACGATCCGGCGATCAAGCGCGGCGAATGTGGCCGCCTTCGCGGGCCGGGCGGAGATCGTCACGAGGCGGATATCCGCGATGGCGAGGCGGTGAAGTGCGTTTTTCGCGGGCGAAAATTCGACGCGATGTCCACCTCGCGGCGCGCGCCGGCGTGCGGCCGTCGATCCGCGATCCGAAGCTCTACATCGATACGAATATCACCGGCACCGTTTCATCTGCTGGAAGCCGCGCGGGAGACGGAGGTGCCGCGGTTCATCTGCGCCTCGAGCTCTTCGGTCTATGGGGTGCTGAAGACCGCGCCCTTCCGCGAGGACATGTGCCTGAACCAGACGATCTCGCCCTACGCCGCCACGAAGCTCGCCGCCGAGCAGCTTTGCTCGAACTACTCGCACCTCTACGGCATGCGCACGATCAACCTCCGCTTCTTCACCGTGTACGGCCCGCGCCAGCGCCCCGACCTCGCCATCCACGCTTTCACGCGCGCCATCGATGCCGGCAAGCCGATCCAGCAATTCGGCGACGGCTCGACCCGCCGCGATTACACCTACATCGACGACATCCTGCAGGGGATCACGGCGTGCCTCACCTACGAGGGGCCGCTCTGCGACGTCTTCAATCTCGGCGAAAGCCAGACCACCACGCTGCGCGAGCTGATCGCGCAAATCGAGCGCGCGCTCGGCAAAAAGGCGCAGGTGCAGGTAATCCCAGAGCAGCCGGGCGACGTGCCGCTGACGTTTGCGGATATCACGAAAGCGCGCGCGCTGCTCGGCTACGACGCCGCATACGCAGATCGGCGAAGGCATCCCGAAATTCGTCGAGTGGTACCGTGAGCAACAGGCGCGGAGGGCCGGCGCCGCCGCGTGATCCCCGGCACCGCCACCGAGCTGCTGCAGGAGCTGATCCGCATCCCGAGCGTGAACCCGGCCGGCACGCCGGGCACCGAGCGGGTCGGCGAGCAGGAATGCGCGGAGTACCTGTGCGAGCTGCTCCGCAGCTTCGGGGCGGAGGCGAAGGTGCGCCCGGTGGAGCCCGGCCGGCCCAATGCGGTAGGGCGTTTCCCGAGCGACCGGCCCGGCAAGCCGCGGCTGCTTTTCGCGCCGCACACCGATACGGTGAGCGTGGCCGGGATGACCATCGATCCGTTCGGCGGCGAGCTGCGCGACGGCAAAGTGTGGGGCCGCGGCGCGAGCGATACCAAAGGCTCCATGGCCGCGATGCTCTGGGCGCTTTACCTGGAGCGGGAGCGGCTGCCGGCGCTCGGCTACGAAATCTGGTTTGCCGGACTCGCGGGCGAGGAAGCCGGCCAGCAGGGCGCGAAAACCCTGGCGAAGGAAGAGCGGTTCGATTTCGTGATCGCCGGCGAGCCAACCGGCATGGAGGTGGTGCACGCGCACAAAGGCTCGATCCAGCTTCACCTGACCGCGCGCGGTAAAGCCGTGCATGCCGCCAATCCCGGCCTCGGCGAAAACGCGATCTACAAAATGGCCGAGGTGATCGCGTACCTGCGCACCGAGCTGGCGGACGCGCTCGCCGCGGAAAGCGATCCGCTGCTCGGGCATTCCACGCTGAGCATCGGCACAATCTCCGGAGGCAGCAAAACGAACATCGTCCCGGATCGCTGCGAGATGGGTGTGGATATTCGCACCGTCCCCGCCCAAGTGACGTCGGAAATCGTGTCGCGCATCCGTGGCCGGCTCGAAGAAATCGCGCCCGGTGTCGAGCTCATAACCCGCCACTCGCAACCGCTCTTTACCGACCCGGCGCACCCGCTCATTCGGACGCTCGTGGCCGGCGGCGCGCACTGCGTCGGCGCCCCGTGGTTTTGCGACGCCGCCATTTTCGCCGAGACGGGAGTGCCCGCCATCGCGCTGGGCCCCGGCTCGATCGCGCAAGCGCACACCGACGATGAATGGCTCAAGGTGGAAGACCTGGAGCTCGGCGTGGAGCGGTTTCGCGATTTTTTGCGGCGGCTTTGAGCGGGAAGGGCGCTGGTCAAAGGACCGTTCGGCACATAGCCTCGGCGCATGAGCATTCCCCCCACGCTTCGCGCATCTCTTCTGCTGGCACTCATCTGGCTGCTGCCGGGCGCTTCCGCATGCGCGCAGGCCACCAAAACCGACCCAACCGAAGCCGAGGTGCGTTACGGCCGCTACGATCGAAACGTCCTCGACTTCTACCAAGCCAAAACCACATCGCCCGCGCCGGTAGTGATCTACTTTCACGGCGGCGGCTGGATGGCTGGGGACAAGCGAAAGGGCTTCAATCCGGAGCCGATTTTGCGAGCCGGCATCAGCTTGGTGGCCGCGAATTACCGTTTCACCACCGGCACCGCCGATGCGGCCCCCTACCCTGCTCCGATGGTGGATTCGGCGCGCGTGGTGCAATTCGTGCGCAGCAAAGCCAGGGAGTGGAACATCGACCCGAATCGCATCGCGCTCACCGGCGGCTCGGCGGGCGCGGTGATCAGCATGTGGATCGCCTATCGAGATGACATGGCGAAAGCCGATTCGGCCGACCCGATCGAGCGGCTTTCCACGCGCGTGACCTGCATCGTGCCGCAGGCGGGGCCGACCACGCTCGACCCGAAGCTCATTCTCCAGCGCGTCGGCGGCCACCCCTCGATTCACCCGGCGATGCTGCCTTTCTATGGCGCGAAATCGATCACCGAGCTCGATGCTCCCGACAAACAGAAGCTCATCGCGGAGGCGAGCCCGATCACGCATGTCACGTCCGACGATCCGCCGACTTTCATGCAATATAGTTTCCCGCGCGGCGGCAATCCGCTGCCGCCGGAGACGCCGATCAACACGTCCATTCACCACTCGGAATTCGGCGTGCTGCTGAAAGAGAAGCTCGATGCCGCGGGCGTGGAGAACTTTCTCCAGTGCAAGGACGACGGCTCAGATCCGCAGGCGCTGTACAAATTCCTGGCCAAGCATCTCAAGCCGGAAGGCGTGCCCAAGTAGCTCAGCGAAACGGCAGGAAAGTCGCGCAGACGAAAGTGAGCACCAACCCGGTCAAGCTGATCGTGGAGACGATGAGCGTCCAGCTCTGCAGCGTTTCCTTTTCGGTGAAGCCGCTCAGCTTGCTCACCGTCCAGAAGCCGCTGTCGTTCATCCACGAGAGCATCTTGGAGCCGAAGCCGATCGCGAGATAGATGTAGATCGGGTGATAGGGCATGGCGCCGGGCGCGCTGATCATCGGGTAGATCATGCTGGAGGTGGTGATCATCGCCACGGTGGCGCGAGCCTTGGGCGATGCGGATGACGGCGGAGACGCTCCAGGCGAGGAGGATGAGATTGACCTCGCGCCCAGCGGCGAGGGCTTTGATGGCGTCGCCGACGCCCGCGTTTTTCAACATGTAGCCGAAGGCGCCGCCCGCGCTGGCGATGAGGATGATCACGCCCGCGGTGGCGAAGGGCGGCCCGATGACCTCGCGTCACCTTGGCCATGCTCCAGCTCGCGCTGGCGCATCACGAGCACCACGGCGAGCGCCGGCGCCGATGACCAGGGCGATGATTGCGGTTGCCGATGAATTCGACGAACGGCATACGCGGCGGGCCAGTGCTCGCGCGCACCGAGCACGCCGAGAAACGATGCGCCGGCGATGAGGAGGATCGGCGTGAGCACGGGCGCGAGCGACCAGGCGAGCGACGGGAGTTGGTCTTCGCGGCGCGCGACCATCTCCTCCAGGTCCGCGAGCGAAACGCCGCCGGTCTCGCGCATCGGCGCATCGAGGCGGCGGCTGGCCCAGCGCGCCACCATCCAGCCGGCCAGCATCGGGAATGATTCCCGCGAGGATGCCCGACGACGATGGTCTGGCCGAGGTCGAGGTGCAGATTTTCCGCCATCGCGAGCGGGCCGGGGTGCGGCGCGACGAGCGAATGGGTGACCGTGCCGCCGCAGCAAATCGCGAGGACGAAGAGCATGTAATCCTTGCCCCGTGCGCACGCGCAACGCGCGCGCGAGCGGCAGCAGCAGCATGAAGAACGTCTCGAAAAAGAGCGGGATCGAGAGCACGTAGCTGCTCGCCAGCAAAGCGGCGCCGGCGTGCCGTTCGCCGCACAGCGCGAGGAAGCGCCGCACCACCTTGTCCGCCGCGCCGCTCTCCACGAGGCAGGTGCCGATCACCGAGGCGAGCGCGATGACGATCGCCGATTTTCGCCGCGATATTGCCGAAGCCTTCCGTGGTCAGCTCCGCCGCCTGCACCCAATGGCTGCGCTCCTTCTGCGGCGTGGCCGGCAGCGTGCCGTATTCGCCGGGCAGCTTCTGCGCCAGCAAGCCGGCGAGGATGGCCGCGCAGATCAGCGCGAAGAACGCGTGCATCCGCACGACGCTGACGAGGATGACGATCGTCGCGAGGCAGATCACGAGAACCGCGAAGGGCCAAAGCGTCTGGAAAGTAAGCGCGCTGGCGAGGGCAAGGAGGGAGGGAAAAGCCACAGGGCCTCAGGATTAGGGGGAAGCCAGGCCGGGGAAAATGCGAAAAAGCGCTGTGGGGCCGGTTTTCGCAACCGCCGGATTAACCATTCACCGAGGGTCGCGCGCTTTAGGAATGGAAAAAACGGCTCGCGACCGCTACGTTGCCCGCCGACCGATTTCATGAGGCCCATCCTACTGTTTTTCCTGATCGCCTTCCTGTGCGCCGCCGGGGCGCGCGCGGAGACGAATCTCACGGCCATGGGAGCGCTGAAGCTCCTGCCGAAGGAGGCGTCCGGCAAGCTCGCGCTGATCGAGGCTTTCGACGGCAAGCCGCACCCGGAGCTTTGGCACATTCTCATCCACGATCCGAAGGAGGAGAGCGGCGTGCGCGAATATGTGGTGGGGAATGGCGAGGTGATCGCGTCGCGCACCCTCTCGCAATTCGCAGAGGAGCTGAAAGCGGGCGATGTGATCGGCGCCGACGCGGTCAAATTCGACACCGACAAGGCGGTGAAGACCGCACAGTTCTTTGCCAAGGCGAACAAGGTGACGATCGCCGCGTACAATTATGAGCTGAAGAAGGATGGGGACGACGCGGCGCCGTTCTGGCACGTCACGTGCCTGAATGGGAAGGGCGAATCGATCGGCAAGCTCGTGCTGTCCGCGGGCAATGGCGCGGTCATTTCGCATGACGGTTTCGCGGCCGCGCCCGGTGCCGAGAAAACGGACAAACCCAAGCCACCGCGCGAGCCCCCGCGCGAGCCGCCCCGCGAAGTCCGCCGCGCCGAGCCGATGCCCGTGCGACGGCCGGAGCCCGCGCGCACCGGCTTTTTCGACCGCATCTTCCCCGGCGGCGGCGATTCGCGCCCGCGCGACACTCAACCCCGGCCGCGGTAATGGTCGAGCGCGCCGACCAGCCGGGCACGCCCGCCGATCGTACATCCCGCCCATCACGTTCATCGCTCGCCCGCCGGCTCGAGCGCCTGATCGGGCCCGACGTGGTCAGCAGCGATCCCGCGGTGCTGGCCGTGCACGCCACGGATCGCTGGTTTGCCAGCAACCCGCCTGAAGCAGTGGTGCTGGCGCGCTCCACCGAGCAGGTCGCCGCGGTGCTGAAATTCGCAGCGCGCGAGCGCATTCCGGTAACGCCGCGCGGCGCGGGCGTGGGTTACGTCGGCGGATGCGTGCCGGTGCGCGGCGGCATCGCGCTCTCGGTGGCGAAGATGAATCGCATCAAGGAAATCAATTTTGCCGATGGCGTGGCGGTGGTGGAGCCGGGCGTGATCACCGGCGTACTGCAAAGCGAGGCGCGCCGGCAGGGGCTCTTCTACCCGCCCGATCCCGCGAGCCTCAAGGAATGCTCGATCGGCGGGAATATCGCCACCAACGCCGGCGGGCCGCGCTGCCTGAAATACGGGGTCACGCGCCAGTACGTGCTCGGCCTCGAAGTCGTGCTGAGCGGCGGCGATATTCTGCGCACCGGCAGCCGCACGCACAAAAACAAGACCGGCTTCGATCTGCTCGGCTTGTTCGTCGGCTCGGAAGGGCTGCTCGGCATCGTCACGGAGGCGACGCTGCGCCTGCTGCCCCTTCCGCCGGCGCGCGCGAGCCTTTCGGCAAGCTTCCGCACCTTCGGCCAAGCCGCCCGCGCGGTGCAGGCAATCTTCCACAAAGGATTTCTGCCCTCGGCGCTGGAGATCGCGGATAGCTTCACGCTGCAATCCGCCCGCGAGCATTGCGGCGCCGCCATCGTGCCCGCCGGTCGTGGACACCTGCTGGTCGATCTCGATGGCCAGCCGGAGTCGGTGCGCTCGGAGGTGAAATCGCTGCGGAAGCTGATCGAAGGGCTCGGCGCGCTGCACTTGCAGACCGCGCTCGGCGAGGCGGAGTGCGAGCAGCTGTGGGAGCTGCGCCGGAAGTTCTCCGAATCGCTGAAGGCGACGGGACTCACGAAGCTGAATGAAGACATCGTGGTGCCGCGCGGGCGTCTGGTGGACCTCGCGCGTTTCGCCGAGATGCTCCGCAAAAAGTACGGCTTTCCGGTGGCGTGCTTCGGCCATGCGGGCGATGGCAACATTCACACGAACATCATGGCCGCAAATTACCACGAACCGGCGGTGCGACAGCGCGTGGAGCAGGCGCTGGATGAGCTTTTTAAACAAGTGCTGGCGTGGGGCGGCGTGATCACCGGCGAGCACGGGATCGGCCTCGCGAAGGCACGCTGGTGGCCCGCTGCCACTTCGCCCGTGAGCCGCGCGGTGCACGCCGCGCTCAAGCGCGCGCTCGATCCGGCGGGCATTCTCAATCCCGGAAAATTCGTGCAGCTCACCGGCGCTGATGACTGAGACCGTTCCCAAGAGTACTGTGCTCGGCGTGCCGCTCGCCGCCACCGATTACGAGGGCGCGATCGCCTGCGCGAAAGGCTGGGCCGCGGAGCGCGATCGCGCCTATACCATCGCCGCCACCGCCACGCACCCGATCACCACCGCGCGGCACGATCCCGCCTTCCGCGCCACGCTGGGCAGCCTCGATCTCATCCTGCCGGACGGCATGCCGCTCATTTGGGTGATGAATCGGCAGGTCACTCCCCCGCTGCGCGATCGCATTTACGGCCCCACGTTCATGCTGCGCCTGCTCGAGGCGACCGCGGGCGAGCCTTGGTCGCACCTCTTCGTCGGCGCGACCGACGATATCCTCGCCGATCTCCGCGCGCGGCTGCTGGAGCGCTTTCCCACGCTGCTCATCGCGGGCACGTACTCGCCGCCCTTTGGGGCATGGGGAGCTGAAGTGGATGAGCACATTGTCGGGCTCATCCGCTCCACGGGCGCGCAGTTCGTCTGGGTCGCGCTCGGCTCGCCGAAGCAGGAAGGCTGGCTCGCGCGCATGAAGGCGAAGCTTCCGCCTGGCGTCTACATCGCGGTGGGCGCGGCCTTTGCCTTTCACGCGGGGCGGCTAAAGCAAGCGCCGGCGTGGATGCAACGGCGCGGGCTCGAATGGCTCTACCGCTTGGTGGCCGAGCCTCGCCGGCTCTGGCGGCGGTACCTCGTCTGCAATACACTCTTCGTCTGGTATGTGTTTTGGGATGCAATGCGCGGGCGGGGGCAGGCGGCGCGGTAGCTGTTGCGGCGCTGGAGGGTTCCGGCTTTAGTGTCACGCCAAGACGATGAGGCGCCCTGCATCTATCGAGCGCGGTTCTATTCACGAAGCGTGGGCCTTGGGGAGCGCGCTTCTGTACGGTCTTTACCTTATTCTGCTGCTGGGCCGTCCGGCCCTCGCGATCACCGCGCCCGATGCCCCGCCGGTCACCCTTTCGCAAATCGAGCAATTCCGCAAAAGCGGCATCCCGGACCAGGAGTGGCCCGCGCTGCTGGAGAGCCTCGGGCGTGAGGAGCCTGGCAAGGCGGCGCGCGCGCTCATCGTTTCGCAAAAGCCGTTCCCCGCGCCGAAGCTGGTCGAGCTTCTATCGCACTCGAAACTTGCCGTCCGCCTCGGCGCGCTCGATCTGCTCGAGGATGCCGCGGGCGAGACGTTCGACTTCGATCCGTGGCAGGAGAGCCCCGCGGGCGGCGGGAACGAGATGGCCCTCTTACGCTGGCGCGCCTGGAGCATCCAGGGCGCGGAGCCGGCGAAAAACTCGGCCACGCTCAGCAACGAGACTTTTCGCACGCTCGCCATGGAGATTGTCTCCGGCCAGCGCGAGCGCAGCGAGCGGGCCACGCAGCGGCTGGAGAGCTACGGCACGAGCGCCATCGCCCACCTCGAGGCGTTTCTGCGGGCGGAGCCTGGGCTGGCCGGCGGGCCGCGGGCGGCGCTGAAGGCGGCAGAGTATCGGATCGTGCTCCGGCGCGCGCTGCCGAAACAGGCGGCTGCACTTTCGCGCCAGCTTGCTTTTGGCGCGCCCGATGCCCAATCGGCGGCGCTGCCCGCGCTCGGCGAAGGCAGCCTGGAGGTGCTCCCGGTGATCGCCGATTTTCTCCGCTCGTCCGATCCGCTCGTGCGCGAGACCGCGGTGGATGCGGCTTTCCAGGCGGGCGGCGAGCAGGTGGTGGAGCTGATCGCGCCGCTTCTCGCCACCGAAAAAGCGGAGAGCGTGCTGCACGCGATCTTGCGCGGCCTCGGCAAACACGCCCGCGGCCCGCAACACCTCCAGGCGATGACGCGCCTGCTGGAGCATCCCGCGGAAAACGTGGTCATCACCGCCGCGGAGGCGCTCGCGCAAAACAAAACCGGCGACGTGAAGGCGGCGCTCGCCGCGCGGCTGGAAGATCCGCGCTGGCGCGTGCGCGCGGCCGCGGTCGAAGCGATCGGCAAGCGGAGCCTGCGCGAGCTTGCCCCGCGCATCGAAGCGATGCTCGACGACAAGGACCAGTTCGTGCGCACCACCGCCGTCGCGGCCTGCCGGCAGCTTTTGCAGAAAGAGGCGCAGGCGGTGCTGATCAAGCGCTTCGAGCAGCACGACGACTTGAAAGCGCCCATCCTCCAGGCGCTTTTCGCGGATAACAACAACGCGGCCCCACCCGAGCCGGTCTGGACCGCGCTCGCGAAAGCGAGGCCCGAGGTGATCCTCGAGTGCCTCGAGACCCTGGAGGATCGTTCAGATCGCAACGGCGTGCGCATCGTCCACGCGGCGAAGTTTGCCAGGCACCCAAACCGCGACGTGGCCGCCGCCGCGCTCCGCATCCTTTCCGGCCACGGGAAGGAAACCGGCCTGCTGCTCGATGGCCTGAAATCGAGCGACCCGGCGATCCGCGATGCCGTGCTCGATCAACTCCAGTTGCTGCCCGGCACGCTCCAGCCCGCCACCGCCGCGCCGTCCGGGGCGGGGAACGCCACGCCCGAACCGGCGCCCGATGGACCGCTCGGCAAGCTCTACCGCATGGCGCGCACGCTGCAGCCGGGCGCCACGCCGGCGCCCAACTTGAACGTGCGCAGCCTCCCGGTCCTCAACGCCGGCAAGCCGGCCGATCCGATCGAGCTGCGCAAGGTGCTCGAGGGCTATTTCCGCGATGGCTCGCCGCGGCAGCGTTTTCGCGCCGCGCTCGCGCTCGCCACGCAAGGCGACACGCCCGCCGCGCAGTTCTTGCTCACGAATATCGAGACGTTCAGCGGGCTCGACCGGCGCCTGATCGCCGGCTCCCTGGCGCGTCTGGCCGCCTGGCCCGCGCCCACCGAAGAACTCATGCTCCGCCTGCTGCGCGATCCCGCCGACGATGTGCGCGAAGGCGCGATCGAGGCCTGGCTGGAGGGAAATCACTCGGCGCGCTTTGCCGGGTTGCTCACGGAATTTTCGCGCCCCGGCTCTCTCCTTAGCCCGGATGAGATTTATACGTGGGACCTCGACCGCGCCGCCGATCGCGGCGGAATGAACACCATTTTCGCGGCGTGGGCGCAGAAGACTCTCGCGGACCCCAAGACGCCCGAAGCGCGCCAGGTGATGGCCATCGTGCTGCTGAGCCGCACCAAGCAAGCCGGCCCGAATCTTGATCGCTATTTCGATGCGCAGAGCCCGTGGGTCCGGCGGGCCGCGTTGCGCGCGCGCGGCGTGGGCAACACCGCGCCGCTGGTCGAGCGCATCCTGCAAGATGACAACGCAATGGTGCGCGCGGTGCTCCCGTTCATCGCCTCGCCGCAGAGCAATGGCTGGACGCATTGGTTCGACGATACGCACAGCGCGGTGGACCACGAAGACTTCACCCCGCGCGCCAGCGCTTCGCGCCCGCTCGGCGATTGGGCCAAGCAGAGTGCGCCCGCCAGCAGCGCCGCCAGTGAGCCCGTGCTCAAGGCGCTGGAGAAGCTCGCCAAGGACCCGTCCGACGTGGTGCGGTTCGAGGCCATGTTCGCACTGCTGCGGCTGGGACGAAACGTGGACCCGGACACCCTGACCGCGCTCATCCCCGCGCAGCCGAAAAAGGACGATCTCCGGTATCGCATCGGACGTTTCCTCAGCACCGATTATCGCCGGCTGGGCAAAGAATTCGCCACCCTGGTTCCCCTCGCGGCGGGCATCAGCGACCAGGAACGCCCGAAAATTCAGGCGCATTTCGGCGCCGGGCAGAAGAACGCGCCGACGAGCTTCGAGGCGCTCGTGCAAAACCTGCCCACGCGAGTAGAAGCCGACCCGTTCAAGGCGCCGGCCACCGCGCCTCCCGCTGAGCGCCCGGTGGCGGCGAAGAGTTTTCGCGCGCTCTTTTTCTACAAGGCCGGCTGCAAGGATTGCGAGCGCGTGCGGCAGATGCTCGACGATCACGGCAAGCAGATGCCCACTCTCGTCGTCGAGGAGCTCGACACCGCCGCTTCGAATAACGCGCTGCTAAATGAAGCGATGTCCGCGCGCTTCGGCGTGAAGGATACGCTGCACCAGGTCACCCCCGCGGTCTTCACGCAGGCGGGTGCGCTCGTGCGCGAGGAGATCACCTTCCCGCGCCTCGGCGATCTGCTCCGCGACGCCTCCGCGCTCGATCCGCAGAACGCCTGGCGCGAGCCCGAAGCGCAGGCGATGCAGACCGCGCAAGCCACCGTGCAGCAGCGCTATAATACGCTCTCCATGGGCGTGGTCGCGCTCTCCGGGCTGCTCGATGGCATCAATCCATGCGCCTTCGCCACGATCATTTTCCTGCTCTCGTATTTGCAGGTGGCGCGCCGCACCCCGCGCGAAATCCTCGCCGTGGGCGCGTCGTTTATTGGCGCGGTTTTCCTCACGTATTTCGTGATCGGCCTCGGGCTTGTGCAAGTGCTCGCGCAGCTCGCCATGGTCCGCTTCGCCGGCGCGGCGCTGAACTACGCCCTCGCCGCCTTCGCCCTCGTGCTCTCCGTGCTCTCTTTTCGCGACGCCCAATTTGCCGCGCGCGGGCAGGCCGGCCAGATGGCGCTGCAGCTTCCCGAGTCGCTCAAGACACACATCCGCGGAGTCATCCGCACGGGCTCGCGCGCACCGCGCTTCGTCGCCGCCGCGTTCGGCGCCGGCGTGGTGATCTCGCTGCTCGAGCTCGCCTGCACCGGCCAGGTCTACCTGCCCACGATCCAGTACATGCTGCGCATGGGCCGCGCCGGCGCCGTCGGCCCGCTGCTCATCTACAATACCGCGTTCATCATTCCGCTCGTCGCCGTCTTCGGCCTCGCCTGGACGGGCATGCGCAGCGAAACACTCATCCGCTTTCAGCAGCGGCACACGACCGTCGTGAAAATCTGTACGGGCGTGCTGTTCCTGCTGCTCACCGCGCTGCTGATCTTCGGGTTCAAGCCGCCCGCGGTGGCGTTGGGAACGTGAACGAATAGATGGCGATAGCCATCCAGTTACGCCGCTGCTTTGCGCCCACGGCGATTGGATCGCATCATGCGCCCGCGCAGCTCCTTCTCCTTCGCCTGATAATAGGCGGCGCGTTCCTTCGGAGTCTGACCGATTTCGCGTTTTAGCTCGTGGCGAATGGCGCGCAGCCATTCGAGACCGTCGGAGGTGTCGACCGTGGACGTTTTCATTCGTTAGGCGAGACGAGCTCGAGCGGCGTGACTAACTGAGGCGTCTCGTAGCCGAGCAGGGCGTTGATACGACGGATGTGCGGAAACTTGTTCGCGTTGGCGATGTGCTGGCAATTCCACGTCACCAGCATATCGCAATGATGAATCTTTGTCACTCCGCCGCCTGCGCGAGCGGTTCGACAGGCTCTTTAACCACCTCAGCGGCAGTACTGGCAGGCGCCGTGGCCGGCGCCGCCAGGCCGCTGGCAAAGGGCGACACCTCCCCTTTTTGGAAGGCCATCAGCTGCAGCGCCGCTTCGGTAAGGCGAGGACCGCCGGCGTCGCGCACGGCCCGGATGTTTTGCTCCAGCACCACTTTCTTCCAGGGGAGATGGCCGCGGAATTCGGCGAGGCTTTCCTGGAGCATGGGATCGCTCCCCGAGGCCGCGCCAGCGCTGGCGGCGGCGAAGGCGGCGTTCAGGCGCGCCTGGTTGCTGATATACAGGCAGAGCGGTTGGCGCAAAGCGGCGTAGAGGAGGCGCGCGGTGGCGCGGTCGCTGCCCTTGGCAAGGGTCTCCGCCATGCGGCAAAGCTCGGCCGTGAGCGGCGCCGAAGCCCATGCATCGGTGCGCCAGGTCTCCAGGGCGCGCACCAGGTGCCGCCCCACCTGCTCGAGCTGTTGCGTGGGAATGAAGGCCTTCGCCCAGAGCGCCTCTGCATCGCCGGGACGCACCGCGCTCACCTGCGCGATGAAGCGCCAGCAATCAGCGTGGCCCGCCGCGGCCAGCTCACTCGCGACCAGCCAAAGCTCGGCGTAACTCTTCGGCTCGAATTTGTGCTCGTCCCACACGGCGGCAAACGCGACGGCGTCCTGGTCGGGGTCTTGCGAAACCTGCAGCGCGCGCCAGCGGGCGCCGTCCTCGCCGGGCAGGGCCGTCCGGGCATCCCAATCGGTGGTGCTGCCCCGGACGAAGATTTCGCGCTCGCGGTCGACCGCCTGCCAATCGACTTCGCCCGCGATGGCGGCGTGATGCCAATTCTGCCGCCGCGCAAGCTCGTAGACTTCCTTGTGCACCGGCGTGAAGGCGCGCGTGCCTACTCCCCGGGCGAATCCGAACTCGAGGTCGTTGCGATCATCCGTGGCGGGCGGGGTTCCCGACGCGCCGACGAGCCGCGAGAGGCGCGGATCGGCCGTATGGTGCGCGAGCACGCCCTCGAGGGTATCGACGTTCCAGACGTTCTGCAGTGCAGTGCGAAAGGGCTCCGCGGCGATGCGGGCACGGAGTGTGGCCGCGTCGTGCTCGAACGGCCGGTGCGAGGCGATCAGCAGGAAGTCCGAGTGCATAGTCTGCCAGGTCTCCACGTGCGCGAAAACGCTGGCCAGCGAAGCGTAAGCGGTGCGCATGGCCTCGCCATCGACCTCGTAACCTTGCACCCATTGGGCGAAGACGCCGCCCTCAGTGAGCCGCGCCGAGGCGGCTTCGTAAAACTCGTGCGTGAAAAGGCTGGCAATGCCGGCGCGGTACGGATTCGACGGCTCGGAGAAGATGAGATCGTAGCGCTTCGGCGTGGTGAGCAGCGCCTCGCGGGCATCCCCGAAGGCGAGCTTCACCTTCGGATTATTGAGCACATCGCGATTGGCGGGCGCGCAGCGGCGGGCGACCTCGACCACCGCGGGCTCGAGCTCCACCACATCCACGCGCTCCATTTCGGGCACGGCGCCCAGCCAGCCGGCGGTGCTGCCGGTGCCGAGGCCGATCACCATGGAGCTTTTGGCCGGGCGCAACAGGCAGGGCAGCAGGCCGCCCATCACCTGCGTGCCGCCATCCCCGCGGATGTGGCCGTCCACCTTGCCGTTGATCACGAAGGCGTAGCCGTTTTCGTCCGAAAGCGCCACGCTGCTCTCCACGCCCTCGGCCTCCCAAACGATCGACCGGCGGACCCGCTTCGCCCAATCTTCGAGCCCATTGACGGTATTCGCCTCCGGCTTGGCGCGTCCGGCCCCGACGCCGCCATGGCGCCACGCGGCGGTCGGTCCTTCCCAGAAAAGCACGAGCGAGACGGCAGCAGCCACCACGGCGAGGGCGGGCGCAAAGCTGAATTCGCGGCGCCGCAGCGCGCCGGCGGCCGCGGCGATGGCGAGCACCGCGAGCAGCAGGACCATGGCTTGCCAGAGACCCGGCGCCGTGAGGAGCGGCATCAAGCCAAACCCGCCGGCGAGCGAGCCGAGAATGGCGCCGGCGGTATTGGCGGCGTAGGCGTGTCCCGTGTGCCGGGCCACGTCGCGGCTGCCCGAGCCCAGCAGCGCGATGAGCATCGGGAACTGGTACCCGGCCACCACGGCCGCGGGCAAAATCACCACGGCGGTGACCAGCGACCAGCCGATGATGTGGCCGCCAAAGCCCAGCCCCGCGAGCGGGCGCAAGGCCATCGCGAGGTTGGCCAGCCAATCGCCGAGGGCGAAGGGAATGGCGATAAAGAGCGCCTCCAGGGCGCACGTCCAGCCGAAGACGGCCAGGCTCGGCCGCCGCACCTGCTGCAGCGCGTACAGCCAGCCGCCCAGCCCAATGCCGAAGAGCGCCACCGCGAGGATGAGCCCGAAAGTGAAGCTCGATCCCCCGAGCAGCGGCGAGAGCATCCGATACCAGACCAACTCCATGAGCATGAACGCGAAGCCGACCGCACCCGCGGCCAGCAGGACGAAGCGCGGCGAGACATTCGGCCGGGCGGTTTCCGCTTCTGCCTCAGGGGACGTTTCTCCTGCGGCGTCCACGCTGCCCTGCGGCCAGGAACGCGCCGCCACGCGGGCCAGGATGGCGACCAGCGCGTTCAGCCCGCAAGCGAGCCAGAGCGTGTGGCGGTTCCCATAGTGTTCGATCAGGAAAAAGGTCGAGATCAGCGCGCCCGTGACGGCGCCCATCGTATTCGTGCCGTACAGCAGCGCGAGCGTGCGCCGGCCGCCATCGGCCCCGGAGGTCACCGCACGGGCGACCGCCGGGAGAGTGCCGCCCATGAGAAAAGTGGGGACGATCAGGACGAGCGAAGCGAGCAAGAGCCGGATAACCGTGGCGAATCCATGGCCGAGCACCGGCGTGCCGCCCGTGGCGATATAGGCTTGCCGCACAAGCCAAAGCAGCCCCGGCGTGACCGCCGCCGCCACCGCGATCGCCAGCTCCAGATTCCCGTACCAAGCCAGCGGCGAGCGCACCTTTTCCATGCGCCGGCCGAGCAGCGCGCTGCCCACGCCCAAGCCGCCCATGAAAATCCCGAGCACCGCTGCCGAAGCGGCAGTCGACGCCCCGAAGATGAGGCGAAACTCCCGCAGCCAGACCGTCTGATAGATCAGGGCGCAGAGTCCCGAGACGAAGAGAAAGGAGGCAACCAACGCCGCGCGGGCAGATGTTTTCATGGGGCGCAAGGGTGCGATGCACGTTTCATGCCAGTGGCTGGTGCGAGAGAGAGGGCTTACATGAACGGTCACAGTCCTGCACGGACAGCATGGACGCACACCGGCAAATTATTCCCATCGCTGATGCACGCTCGGCAATCCATCAGTTTGACCGATAGTACGTCGTTTTAAGAAAGTTCGTGCAATTAGCATAACTTTGACCTATACTCGGGGCGAAATGTTACGTTCCCTCTACTCCCTTGTAGCTTCACTACTGCTCCTCGTGCCCGCTGCGCGCGCCGAGGAATCCCCCGCCGTAGCGCCGCTGATCGTGGCTCCCAGTTCCACCTCGCTGGCCGGCGGAAAGGTGAAACTCAGCACGAGCACTCTCAACCGCAAGGCGAACACCTTCATCGGCGACTACCGCATCCGCGTCACGCCGTACTTCTTCAAGAACGAAGAGGGTGCAATCTTGATCGTGGTGCCCGACAACTCTCTCCGCAAGCTCACCAAGGGGGTCTCGCTGGAATTCGACGGCAAGGCGACGACCAATGGGACGGGCCAAACGCGGCCCATCCGCGTGAAGGCGACCGGCGCCGGGGACGGGTACGGCGCGCTGACGATTTGCATCAAGACGGAAAACGGCGACATGGTCTTCAACTCGGCGTATCGCTTCGGGAACGGGTAGGGCTCATTGGCGCAGGGAGGCGGCGACGAGGGTTTTCTCGTTGCGGGCGAAGACGCGGCCGTTGGCAAAGGAGGGGGCCGACCAGGCGACCTTGTGGGCGCCAAACGGGTAGACGGGGTCGAGGAGCTTCGCGCGGCTGATCTCGCGGTATCCGCCGGGGGTGAGGGCGGCGCGGATGAGCTCTCCCTGGTCGTTGTAAAGAAGCGTGGTCTCGCCGTGCGCGGTGAGATGGATGCTGGCGCCAGAGCCGCCGCGCGGTGGGGTGGCCGACTTTACTTTCCAGAGCTCGCGACGGGTGAGCGCCTCGTAGCAAACAAGCTCGCCGTTGGAGAGCGCGGAGTAGACGTGGCCGGCGCGGATCATCGGGCTGGCGGTGTTGCTCAGGTTGCGCAGCTTCTGGGCGCCCGCGGCGGGCCAGAGGAGGGTAGCGCCCGGCGCGTCCTGGTGCAGGCGAAACATCATGCCGCCGACGAGCAGGTGCTCGCCGGAGACGACGGGCGTCGCCACGGCGTCGTTGTAGGAAACGGAGCCGGGCTCGCGCCACAGGAGGGCACCGGTTTTCGGATCGAGCGCGGAGACGGATTGCTGCGTCCAGGCGATGAGCTGGCGGCGGCCGGCGGCGGTAATCACGATGGGCGAGCTGTAGGCGAGCTCATCGGAAAGAGCGCGCCAGGCTTCCTCGCCGGTGGCGGCGTGAAACGCCACGATGCAGGCGTCCGGTTTGCCGCCTAGCAGGAGGATGAGCAGGCCGTCTTCGAGCAACGGTGACGCTTTCCCGGCCAGTTCCTTCATCTCGAGTTGCTGGCCCAGCGGGCGCTCCCAGATGGACTTGCCGCTGTCGGTCTCCAGGCAGCGGGCGTCGCCCGTCTCGCCGAGGATGTAGATCCGGCCGTCGCGCACGAGCGGGGTGGAAGTGGGGCCGGCGGTCTGGCCGGGGGTGAAAGCCCACCCGGGGTAATCGACTTCCCAAACCCGCTGCCAGAGCTCTTTCCCGGTGCTTTCCTCGAAACAGTGCAGCCGCTCCTTCGCCTTCGGCCGCTCGATGATGGCGTCCATGAGGAAGACGCGGCCTTTGGCGATCACCGGGCTCGACCAACCGGGACCGACCGCGGCTTGCCAAGCGAGCGGCAGTCGCCCTTTCGGAAAGGTTTCGAGCAGGCCCGTTTCGTTCACAACCGCGTCGCGGCCTGGGCCGCGCCACTCCGGCCAATCCTCGGCGGCGGCGCGCACGGTGAGGAGCGCCAGCACGCAGAGGAGGCGAAAAGGCATGGCTGCTATTTTCCGCCGATGATCACGTTTCCGGACAAAACTCCCGGTGCCGGTGAACCTCCCCCCTGCGCCGGCAGTTGCGGCAACAGAAAGAATCCCGAGCCTCGCCGGCCCGTGGAATCCAAGGCGCCGGAAAAAGCCGCCGTCCGCTTGATCGTACTGCCGCCGGGGCCGGGGTCTTTGAGCAGGAGCGTGCCATTGAATAAGCCCTGCTTTGCGTCGAGGGTGAGCTTCACTGAGCCGGGATTCTGCGCGGAGCCGGGGAACCCCAGGCTCGCGACATTCGCCGCCGTAATGGTGAAATCCACCGCAGGTTGGATTGCCGCCGCATCGATTCCACCGACAGTAAAGGCGATGCGCGCATTCGGAGCATCCGCCCCGAGCCCAAATAGCCGCTGCCCCACCACAGGCGGTTTGTAACGTGAGCCGGCCGCCTCCAGCCGCGTATCGAAGGACTGCGGATAAAGGGCCGAATTTTGCCCCGGCCGCACCCACCGCAACGTTCCGTGCAGGTCGCTCTCGCCTTGCGTCACACAGCGCAACCCGCCACTCAAAAGACCGGGCGCGCCGGCCGGTTTCGCGAGGGGATAGTTCAGGGCTTGGTTGATGATGAATTCCGGTCTGGTGGGATTCCCCACGAGGATAGAGGACGCGCTGAAAGGGAGACCGTCGGCCAATTTGCCAGCGAGCCGCACCCCGCCGGTTTTATCGATAGTGACTTTGGCATAGCCGGTCCCCTGCGGGAGAGTCGCGCTTGGGTCGGCGCCCTTGAGGAAAAGCGTGTAGCCTCCCGCCTCGCGCGCGGTTTGTCCCTTCACATACGTAGCGTGCGCCGCCACGAACGATCCCGCCAACAGCGACGAAAGGGAAACAGTCCCGCTGATGGAATAATGCCCCCCGGCCGTGCCGCCGCCGTTCTGCACCAAGTGCAAATCCACGGTCACGTCGGGCTCACTGGCAACTGTCTCCAGGCTGCCATCGGCGGCAAAAGCGCCGGAGATCGGATGCTTGACGCCATTGAGGTGAATGCTCCCGCTGAAGGTTCGCGTATTCCGCAGCGCGATCGTGAGATAGCCGTTGGCCCAGACGCCAAAATAGTTTCCGGCGGCGATGCTGAAAACTGGATTCGCCGCGAGGTCGACGGGGAAGTGATACAAAGCCGAGCGATTGCCCGCATTATCCGTGGCAAACGCCACCACCGCGCCCTTCACGGAGGCATCGAGCAGGATTTCACCAGTATAGGTGGCGGCCGGCGAAGCCCCGTGCTGAAACTCCACCGTGCTCACGCCCGCGCCGGCGTCTTCCGCGAGCAACTCCATGTAGAAGTTCCCGTCCCGCTTCTTGATGCGAGCCGTGACGAGGGGCGGCGTCGTGTCAGTAGCGGCGCCGGCGGCCTCGAACTGCGGGGAAATGCTCCGGTCGTAAGTCCCATCGCTATCATCGTCGATCTCCAGCAGATATGGTGCGCTGCCCCGATCGACCAGCCGCGCGCTGCTGCCGGCAGGCAGGGTGACATCGAGAAAACGGACGGTGGAAAGGGTCTCTCCCGCCGCATCCCGGCTGCGGATTTGTAGGAGCGGGATGGGTGTGCGGGCCGCCTGCGGAGGAATCGTGAAGGTGTACGCGCCGGCGCCGGAGTAATCGAGCTGGGCCGAGCGGTTGCCGGCCAGGCATTGCACATCGCGCGGGTAGGTGGGCCGCAACCCTTCCCCCGCATCGGTGGTCTTCACACCCTCCGGATTCTCCGCCAAGACGTCGGACGTGCCCACACAAAGAAGGTCCCGTGAACCCGCCGCCGCTGCGAGGGAGGGTACTTCCGGCGGTTTTAGCGAGTCGCTCCAGAGCCGTTTTCCACTTCGCAAAAAATACAGCAGCGCGTTTTGGACGCGGGGATTGTAGGTCAGGCCGGTATGGTCGGAGTGGCCGTCGTCATATTCAATGGGGCGACCTGGGTCCGCCGGGTAGTCGGCCCGCGCGATGGTCGCAACTGTGCCCGGCGCCCACAGGCTCGAGTCGCGATAAGCACTGATGAATGGCACGGTGTGATCGCCAAAGTCTCTTTTGCTGATGAACGCGTTTTCGATCGTCTGCAGCTCTCCCCCTTCATCACGGAAGGCATATTGCGACTGCTTCACCTGCGTCGTAGTTGACTCGAAGGATTGGACGCCGACGACGTGCAGGTACTTGGTGCGGGCGTCCGACTTGATCCGCCAATCGTCCTGTCCCGGCACGTTGTGAAAAGCTTCATTCTGCGTAACCGGGAGCGCCGCAAATGCGCCATCGAAGAACTCCTTGATCTCGTCCCGTTTGCGAAATCCATCCGAATAGCTGCCGAGATCGTCCGACTTGACGTAGCCGAACGCGTCATATGGCTGCCGCGGGAAGTAGGCGGGCGAAGGCAGCAGCTCGAAGAAACCCGGGAATGTTGAAAGCACCGACTTAATCGCTGAATCCGCAGCAAGATCCAGGGGCCCGATCTCGAAAAACCCTCCCGCGAGGAGCCGGTAATACGCCACGGGGGCTCCGTGAAACGGAGTACCGATGGTGACGCAGCGTCCCACGGGCGCCTTCGCGCCACGGGTAAGCAGATATCTCCGGCTCACCAGCCCTCCCATGCTATGGCAAACGATGTCGAGCTCCGTATCGGGATAAAGCTTGCGAATCGCCTCGATGTACTGGGCCAGGAATTCCGCCGTCTTCGTACACGAGATGCGCCAGTCATACGGGAAAATGAAGAGATCGGGAGTGTTGAGGGCGGCGCTCTCCGGGATGGTGTAGGTGCGGGTTTCGCCCGACCTGGCAATCTCCGGCACCAGCTGGCGGTAGCAGCCTCTCTTCTGCAGCGTTTCCAAGAGAGGGCCGTAACAATCGTAGCCCAGCTCGCGGCGCATGGCATCGACGGGAACAATCGATGGGTCCTCCAGAGCAGGATCGAGGGATAGGTTGCCAATGCTGGAGGGGAACACCGAAAACCACGATTTATTGAAATTGGTGGCGGCGAGGCCAGGCACGAAGATGAGCGGCTTGTGCCGCGGCCGCGTGGTAACTATCGCGTGGTCTCCCGTGGAGGTGCGCACCCAGAAGACGAGGTCGCCCGGCGCGCCGCGATCCCCCAGCGAATCGCTCAAGCGGAAGTCCGCCACCACGCCGCCGAGCCCGTCTATTTTGTCACCCACCGTCAGCAGGCAAAACGGGTCGCCTCCCGTGCCGGCTACCGCATCCACCCGTGTGAAGAAGAGGGCCTTCTTTCCGGCTCGAAAGGCGACGAACGCGACATACCCTCCGTTATTCACCGCCACTTGGCTGGCCATGTCGAAGCCGGTGAGACACCCGATATCCTGCCCGGCGCCTGTATCGGTGAACTTTCCGTCCCGCGGAGTGGCGTCGTTGTTGTCATCGAAGTATTCGCCGGGATCGAGTTGCTGATTGCCAGAGACTCCCGCCAGGCGAACCAGCTTCGACGGATAGACGAGGGCGAAAACACCGGGCGCGGCCGGCAAATTTGGGTCGGCCGTGCCGACTCCGGAGAAGACAATGAGCGAACCATCGCGGCTGATGCCGGGGCGCGCGCCAACTTCGCTGAAGCCGTTCTCCGGTCCCGCAATCCTGGTCTCGGGTACGATGCCGGGGACGTTCAGCAAGCTGATGAAATCGCCCGCCGGCTCTTCCCAGCTCACCACCAGCCTAGCCCGGTGAAAATTCGGCCCCACTCGATTCGACATCATGAAGCTCACCGGCGGGACCGGGGAATTGATGTGTGTCGAAAGGATCCCGAATTGGTCGGCGATCGCGATATGGATTCCCGGAGATTTGACAAAGTTCTGCCCGACGGCGGCCCAATCGCCGCTGTCATTTTGGGCGCATGCGGTGGAGAAACTCTCGAATCGCGCATCCTCTAATCCGACAATCCTCGGCCGGGCCGTGATGAGCGAGGTCCGATATTTATCCGTGAGATGCCAGCGATCCAGATCGCAAAAGGTGATTGGCCCACTGAGCGAGCTCACCTGGCTCACGCGCCGCGTAAACAGCTCATTCTTGTCGTTGACCGTGAGCGAGGGGCCGAACTCCGAGGCAAGAATCGAGGTGATCCCCGGATTATTGTCGAAACCCTGCAGGTTAGGGATGTCGATGTGGAAGAGATGATCGATCTGCCGCGGTGGCTGCTCGGGTGAATTGACTTTCCCGATGAAGCCCACGAACCCGGATTTATTTACGGAAACCTCCGGCTTGATCTCGAGCATGCCGAAATAGCCCTTCTTCGCGAGCACGACGAATTTCTGCTTCGGCTTGTAGTCGTACGCTTCGCCATAGGCGTTGGCGCCAAGGCCCACGCTGAGGATGGCCAGGAAGAGCGAGAAACCATGGCGGGTGCCGCTCGACCGCAACAATGGAACAACCCGGGATTCGGGACAATGACAAGGCCTCATAGGGAAAACCGCGCAGAAGCTGGAGAAGCGCGCTTGCCAGGTCAAGCTTCCACCCAAGTAAGCGGCATGCGCTATGGTCCGTCCGGGAAGTCGTCGGTGCGGAAGGGGGAGGCGGGGAGGCCGGCGCCGTTGTAGAGATTGCAGGTGGGCCAGCTTGCCCATGCGTAGCGGACGGCGACGGGCTTGGCGATTTGCGGGTGGGAAACGATGACTTTGTCGCCCTGGATTTTCGCCTGCGCCGGCTGGAAGACTTTGTCTTCGCCGGCGATGGTGAAGCCTTTCAGCTCGCCGTCTTTCGCGGTGAGGCCCTCGGCGTGCTTGAAGCTGAGGACGATTTCGTTGCCGTTCACTTTGTGGCGGGCGGGGAGCGGGCCGGAGACGGCGGGCACGTCCTTGCCGTAGACGGTGCCCAGCGCCCAGAGCGAGAGGCGGCGGCCGATGTCTTGCTTGTTTTTGGGATGAATGTCCCGGGCCTCGCCGATGTCGATGTTGATGCCCATGCCGGTATTGGGAAGCTTGAGCGTCTTGAGCATGGCTTCGCGCACGAGCGGCCAGTTATTGGCCGGGCGATCGAAGTTCGGGAGCTGGGCCCAGGCGAAGGGGAAGTCGCCCTGCCCCCAGCGGGCGCGCCAATCCGAGACGAGGAGCGGAAGCTGGTATTGGTAGTACGGCGCTTTCTCCGGCGTGGTATTGGCTTCGCCCTGGTACCAGATGGCGCCGCGGATCGCGTAGGGAATGAGCGGGGCGATCTTGCCGTTGAAGAGGCCGCCGGGGTTGCCTCGGCGCGCGCCGGTGGCGGTGGGATCGGCCGGGCGGCGAGGAGGCGCCTGGCCGGCGGCCTTCGCCTCTTTCACCTTTTCCGGCCAGGCGGCGAGCGCCTTCTCGTAGCGGGCCTTGGCGGCGACGGGATCGATCTTCGCGGCGGCAGCCTTTTGCATCTCGAAAAACTTTTGCAGCTCGGGCGTCTTCTGCTGCGCCTCGAGCGCGATCCACGATTCGATCGGAGTGCCGCCCACCGAAGAATTGATGAGCCCCATCGGCCCGCCGACCACTTTCTGCACGTCGCGCCCGAAGAAGTAGAGGGTGGCGGAGAAACGCCCGACGGTCTCCGGCGAGCAGACGATCCATTGGCCTTTGCCGAGGGTCTGCGGCGTCTCCGAGGCGCCGGAGCCTTCGGTGAACATGCGAATCTCCGGGTTGCTCGCGGCGGCTTTCTCCTGCTCGAAATCGCGCGCGCCCTGCACCAGCATGGCCATATTCGATTGGCCGGAGCCGAGCCAGACTTCGCCCAGGAGCACATCGTTGATCGTGAGGGTGTTTTTGCCTTTGATCGTGAGGGTATGCGACCCGGGCTCTCTGAGCGGCGCCAGCTTCGCGGTCCATTTGCCATCCGCGCCTGCTTTCGTGCTTTGGGCCTGTCCGGCGATCGTGACGGTCACTTCTTCGCCGGGATCGGCCCAGCCCCAGATCGGCACGGCGACTTCGCGCTGGAGGACGGCGTGATCGGAGAAGATGGCGGGAAGTTTGACATCGGCGCGCGCGAGGAGCGGGGAGAGCGCGAGGAAGAGGAGGAGGCGTTGCATGGCGTAAGTGGGAAACACGGGCGGTCGGGGGAAGTTGCGAGGCTGGGATTTATGGAGCGGTTGAATGGCGGCGGTTCGTGCGCCATGGTCGATCGCATGAGCGCCCCCCCCAGCTTGCGATCAAAACTTGCCTCTTTGATAAGGTGTCTGGCTACCTTGGTGTTTGTTTCGACTGCGCCCGCCGCGACGCCGAACATTCTGCTCATCATCGCGGACGATCTCGGGGCTGATAGCTTCCCGCTCACCGCGGGGACCGGGGCGAGCTTGGCGCCGATGCCGAACCTGACGGCGCTGAAAAGCCGCGGGGTGCTGTTTATCAATGCGCACGCGCATCCGACTTGCTCGCCCTCGCGCGCGGCGATGCTCACGGGACGGCATCCGTTCAGGACCGGCATCGGCGCGCAATTGACGGACGCGACGAGCCCGCAACTGCAGGCGGGCGAGTTCACGCTGCCGGAGGCCTTCGCCGCGAACGCGGGGCTCGGTTATTCGCTGAAGATGTTTGGCAAGTGGCACCTTACTTCCGGGGCGGGTGCGAATGACACTGCGCGGAGCATTGGCGGGTGGCCGTCCTTCGCCGGAACCATCTCGGGAGCATTGGCGGACTATTATAGCTGGACGAAGGTGATCGATGGCGTCGCCAGCACTTCAACGACTTACGCGACGACGGATATAGCGAACGATGTCGTGTCGTGGATCGATGCGCGTGGAACGACGCCGTGGATGGCCTGGGTGGCACTGAATGCGCCGCATGCGCCGTTTCACTCTCCGCCAAGCGGGTTGCATACGTATAATCTGAGCGGCACGCCGTCGAATCGCACGTTGTATGAGGCGGCGTGCCAGGCGCTTGATACAGAGGTGGGCCGCATCCTGGATCATGTGGATTTCGCCAAGACCAATGTGATCTTCATCGGGGACAACGGGACTCCGGGCCAGGTGATCCAGACGCCATACAATTCCGCGCATTCCAAAGAAACGTTGTATGAGGGGGGAACACGGGTTCCGCTCATCATTGCCGGAGCCTCCGTGGCTAATCAGGACCGGGTGAGCACGGCACCGGTGCATTGTGTGGATCTGTACTCAACCATTTTGGGGATGGCGGGGATCAGCCTCGCGGCGACTCAGCCGGCGGCGAACGTGCTGGATTCCAACAGCTTGATGCCGATTCTGAAAAACACGGCGGAGGGAATTCGCTATGCATTCAGCCAGGAGTTCAGCAGCGCGCTTTCGACAAGTGTTTCCGGGCGGGCGCTCACCAGCGCGGCCGGGTACAAACTGATCCAGTTCGACGATGGGCGGGAGGAGTTCTACCGAACGACGACGGACTCGAACGAAGCGACGAGTTTGCTCGGCGCCTCAATCAGCGCCGCCGATCAGTCCGCCTACGGCGCGCTGAAGCTCAAGCTTGGCACTTTCCAGGCTGCGGGCACACCGGCCGCGCCGCTCCTAAGCTCGTGGTTCACGAAGAATTCGGGCCGCTACGCTCGGCTGTACCAAACGATCGCGGATCAAAACGCCGGCGCCACTTCCACTACCTGGAGTCGTGGCGCCGGCGTGCAGACCACCCCGACTTATGCAGGCATTCACGAGATAGATTATTCCGCGAGCTGGGTCTATATCCGCACCACCGGGCTCGCCAGTTGCATCATGGGGCCGTGGTACTTGAATGCGGCGAAGACGAACCTCTTTCCAAACTGCCCGTGCAACACGGCCTCAGTTTTTCGCTTCCCGCGCACGCCGTCGGTACCGCCCACCAAGACTCTCTTCGGCGGCGGCAATATCGGATACTTCCTGGATGGAGTGTCTATTTTCGATATCCGGGACGCGTTTTACTGGAATGGCTCCGCGGATGTCTCCGGCAGCGGCAATTGGAATCGGGACGCCTATGTGAATGAGAGCGTAACCTTTGATAACGCGGGCGCGCACCAGGCCGGCAGTAACTATCATCGACATGCCAGCTCGAATGCGCTGCGCCATCTCGTGGGTGACCATGTGGACTACCAGGCCGCCACCAATACCTATACCGAAAGTGCCAGCACCACGCTGCGCCATTCGCCGATCGTGGGCTGGCTGCGCGACGGGCTCCCAATGTACGGACCCTATGGGTATAGCGACCCGATGGATGCGAGCAGTCCGGTCCGGCGAATGATCGGTGGCTATGCCTTGCGCAATGGCCAGAACGGCACCACCAACCTGACCATGACGGGGCGCACCACGCTTCCGGCGTGGGCGGTGCGCGCGTACGGTGTGCCGGCCAGCCAGAGCGGCCCGCCGGTTTCCGGCACCTATCCGCTGGGCCGCTATCTCGAAGACAATGAATACCTCGGCGATCTGGGCTACACCCAGGGCACCCATTTCGATTTGAATGAATACAACGTACGATATTGCAAGACACCGGAGTTTCCCGAGGGCACTTGGGCTTATTTCCTGTGCATCGCCGCGGACGGCACACCGGTCTTTCCCTATCAAGTCGGGCGAAGCTACTATGGCGATCCCACCGGCGGGGCGCTGGCCGGCATCACCGAGCCGGTGACCACCACGTTTATGGGCGGGCCTTTCAAGACGGAGACGGCGGGCGACGTGAGCGTGAATACGGGCAACGGCAATGTGTCCATCACCTGGAACGCGGTGGAGGGTGGCATCTATCTTGTTGAATCTTCGCCAGCCTTGGGCAACTGGAGTCCGCTCGCCACGGGCGTGATCGCGAGCGGCAGCGATACGGGTAATTTCGTCGAGTCGGGAGCCGCTCTCGCAAATGGCATGCGCTTCTACCGCGTGGGACGCACCGGGTTGTCGGCCTACGATCGGGCGGGCTTTGCGGGGACCACGGCCAGCGGCAATCCGACCTCGGTGGCACCCGGCGGAGCGGCCACGGCGGGATCGACGGTGGATGTGACGATCACGCTCACCCCCCCGCCCAATGTGCCGCCGACGAACGTGCTGCCCACCAGTGTCACGCTGGCCGGAACAATTTCCGGCAGCGCGCTGACGCGACCTTCCGCGACCACGGTGAAAGCCACTTTTGCGATCCCGGCGAATGCGCCGCAGGGAGCGCAGACGATCGTGGTCACCTTCCCCGGCCCCTCCTATACGCTCACGGGCGCCTTCACCATCCAGTAGGGCCGGGATGTAATGAGGGGCAAGGGAGGCGCAAGCCGTTCACTGTCGGAAATGTCGTGGAGTACAAGTAAGAGTATTAGGCGCTTATTGGCCGGCCGGTTTGGGAGCGGATTTTTCGGCGGTGATGGCGACGAAGACGGGGGCTACTCGGTTGTCGTAGCTTTCGAGGATGAGCTTTTGGATGGGGCCGCCTTTGGTGAGCTTTTTGCGGATGAGGCGGACTTGCTGGCCTTGGACAAGCTCGGCGGCGGACTTGGAGCCGGGGACGTCGGTGGGGCGGATGAAGTCGGCGAATTCGACGCCGTTTTTGAAGACGATTTCTTCGCTGGCGCCGCCGGCGTAGACGACGGTGAGTTTGGCGACGGGGAGTCCTTCGTTTTTTTCGTCGCCGCAACAGGGGAAGGCCCAGCCGCCGATGCCGCTGAGGAGGCAAAGGGTGTCGGCTTCGAGCTTTTCGACGGGGATTTCGATTTTCTGCGGGTAGGTTTTCGCGAAGCCGCTGCCGCCGCGGAGGATGATCAAGTTTTTGCCGGTGGCAGTGGCGGCGGGATCGGCGATGACGAAGGGGATCTCGCCGACGCGGACGTTCCCGAATTTTTTGAACTTGAGCGTGTCGTTGAGCTTTTCCGGGTTGGCGAAGATGCCGCGGCGGGAATCCGCGGTGAAGTGTTTGCGGAGATCGAGCACGCGGAAACGGGCGTCGCCGGACTGCAGGAAGGCGAGCAGGTCGCGGAGGGGCTCGGCGCCGAGGGCCTCGAAGCCTTCGGGCATGAGCGAGCGGCCCACTTCGTGGCGGCTGGCGATCTCGTCCTTTTTCAGGGTGTGCTCGCCGGCGGCGTCGCGCACGACGATGTTCTTCGGGTTTTCGCTGACGACGACGCCCTGGAAGGCGTCGCCGTTTTTCATGAGGAAATCGAAGGCGATGAAAGTGGGATCGACCTCGCGGTTGGGATCGACGATGTGGGTGAGCAACTCGGCGCGCGGGTGGGCGCCCATGCCGGTGAGCTCGGGAGCCAGGTTGGCGCCTTCGCCATTGAAGCGGTGGCAGACGGCGCAGGTGGCGGTGAAGAATACTTTGCCCTTGGCAACGTCGCCGCCATTTTCGACCGCGGGGAGAAGCGAGGCGATGATCTGGTCTTTCTGTTTGGTGACCGGACCGCGGAGGGCATCGAGCGTTTTGCCCGCGAGCGCGGCGGTGGCCGGATTCGGGGTAGTGGCGGAGCTTGTCGCTGGCGAGCGGGCCGAGGGAGGCAAGCGGGACTTCGTTTTTCTGGAGCGCATCGAGGAAGGCGGCGACCCACTCGCGGCGCTTGAGAAGCTGGGCGAAGGCTTCGCCCTGGAGGATGGGCGGGAGTTTGGCGTAGGCGGCGATGAGGAGTTGCCCGGCCTCGGCTTCGCCAGTGCCGCCGAGCTCGGTGATCGCCTGCTTTTGCAAGGGCGCAGGGGCGTCGGAACCGAGGAGGCGGCCGAGGGCGGGGAGGACTTCCGCGCTCAATTTGCGGGCGCCGCCGAGGATGCCGGCGATGCGGGTGCGCTCGTGCACGGGCTGGGTGGCGTCGCCGAGCCGGACGATGAGGCGGGCGACCATGGCCTTCGTGTCGTCGGCGAGGGCGCCGGTTTTATCCCAAGCGATGGCAAGGGGGACGGCGGCTTCGCCGACGTTGGGGCGGCGGAGCAGTTTGCGAAGGGACTCGGTGAGCTCCAGGGTGAGGACGGGGATGGTTTCGGGGCGGAGACCGTCGGCGAGGCCGCGGAGATAAGCGGTAGCGCCGGCGGGGGAGGATTTTTCCTCGGAGAGGAGGGGGATGATGGACGCAATGGACTCGGCGGAGGAATGCATGCGGGCGAGCTGCTCGAGGAAATCGAGCCACAGGGTGGAAGGCTCGGCGGGCGGCAAGCGCAGGGCGGCGGTGAGGAAATCGGTGGGAATGCGCGCGGCGACGCCAAGGGCGGCAGAGGCCAGGTAGCGATCGCTGAGCTTGGGGATGAGCGCGGCGACAGCGCGGGCGGTCTCGGCGCTCGGTGGGGCAGAGGCGAGGGCGAGGAGAGCGGCGAGGCGCGTGCGGTCGTCGGCAGTGCCGAGGAGCGCGGCGATCTGGGAAGCGGCGCGGGCGGCGATCTCGTGGTCGGTGGAGATGATTTTGAGGGCGTTGCGGAGCACCGGGCCTTGCAGTGCCTTCAGCGAATCGGGCTCGAAGCCGCTGCGGTCGGTAACGATGGCGTTGAGCGTCCAGAGCGCGTGGATGCGGGCGTAGGCGCTGTGCGCGTCTCCACGTGAGAAGGCGAGCTCGGCGAGCGCGCCGATCGTTTCATCCTGCGGCGCCTGCTCGGAGAGGAGGCGCTGCGCGGTGGCGCGGACGGCGTGATTTGGATGATCGAGCGCTTTGATCAGCTCGCCGGCGGAAGCCTTGGAGAGATCGGGGACGGCAAGCTTTTTGGCATCGCGATGGTCGACGCGCCAGATGCGGCCGAAGTAGTGGTCGCGATCGGGACGCACGGCGGCGTTGACCTTGTTGTGGTCGGGGCCGCGGGTGTCGTTGTGGATGACGGCCTGATTGTAGAAGTCGCCGACGTAGAGCGCGCCATCGGGGCCGACGCGGACTTCGATCGGGCGCCACCACATGTCCTTGCTGCGGATGAATTCCGTCTCCTCGCGGCCCGGCAGTTTCGCGGCAGGTGTAGCTGACCCATCGGGCTGAGGAGCTCGTGGTGGACGATGATTGATGGTCGGCTCGGTGGTGAAGTAGTCGCCGTTGTATTCCGCGGGCCAGGAGCCGCCGTCGTAGATGCCGCAGCCGGCGGCGGCGGTGAAGTAGCCGACGCGATCGATCTGCACGATAGGCCTGCTGCTCCCAGGACAGCGAGCGGGAAGGCTTTCGGGCGCGGTGATGACCTTGAAGCTGGTGGTTTGCCGATCTTGCCGCGCGCCAGCGCGTACTCGGGCAGCACGCGTGTGCATGAGGAGCTCGCCGCTGGTGGGCTGCGTCCACATCACGCGAGTTGTCGCCGGTGATCGTGAGGCCCCAAGTGTTGCCGCCCTTCGACGAATACTGCTCGATGGCGCTGCCATCCGGCCGGAAGCGCACGACGCCGCAGCCGATGCGGCCGAGTCTTTTCGCCCTTCGGCGTTGGTGACGTTCGCTGAGCGCTGTAGCCGTGCGTGGCGTAGATCCAGCCGTCCCAGCCCCAGCGCGGATTGTTGATGACCGCGTGGGTGTCGCGCGTGCCGAGGCCGGTGTAGAGCTTCTCCACTTTGTCGGCCTTGCCGTCGCCGTCGGTGTCGCGCAGCAAGAGGATGTCCGGCGCCTGCGTGACGATGACGCCGTCCTTGTGGAAGACGAAGCCGGTGACGAGTTCGAGGCCCTCGTAGAAGACCTCCTTCGTGTCCATCACGCCGTCGCCGTTGGTGTCGGTGAGGATGCTGATGCTGGTCGTGGGCCGTGCGCTCCTGCACGCCGGGCTTGGGATCGATGCCGCCGTGGTCTTTCCACTCCTTGCCGCGATAGTCGGCCGCATGCCGCGGCGGCCATTCGGATACTCGGGCGTCTCGGCGACCCAGAGGCGGCCGGTCGGGTCCCAGTCGAAGTTCATCGGCTTGGTGATGAGCGGCTCGGCGGCGACGAGCGAGATCTTGAACTCGGGATGGCCTTGCAGTTTGCTGAGCGCTTCGACGGGTTCGGTGCGGGCCGCCCGCGGGGTAGCGGAGGCTGGCGAGCTCCTCGGCTCGAACAGAATTCATCGAGCTTCGCGCGGCGTCCGGCCCAGGCGATGCCGCGCAGCAGCACGGCGCGGACGTGCGGAAGCTCGAAGGTGGAGTAGTTGTGGCCGAGGAGGTCGACGAAGGCGCGGCGCTTGCCTTTCTCGTAGGTCCAGATTTGCGGGGCGACATCGTAGATGTGCGGATAGGCGCGGCCGTTCTTGCCGGCGCGCGCGTCGGGGGTCCAGGTGGCGCCGAGGACCTTGATGTCGCCCTCGAAATCGAGGCTGTAGTAAAGCTCGTCGTTCACGTCGAAATTCGACGCACCGGCGACGATCGGGTCGTCGTTGTTGACGTAGTAAAAGGAGAGATCGCCCTCAAACCACTTCGCGGTGCCGTACTTCCACGAGCCGCCAACGAGCGAGCGGACCCAATCCGGATCTTTGCGCGAGCAGAGGCCATCGTGCAGGACTACGAAGCTGCCGCCGCGCTGCGCATAGGCGTCGATGGCGATTTTTTGCTCCGGCGAGACGTCCCATGGATCGGGCGCGAAGACGATGATGACATCGAGGTTTTCGTATTCCGCGGGAGCGGGCCAATCCATGGAGCCGGAAACTTTGCAGCCGCGCTCGGTGAGGAGCTTGGTGTAATCCGCGAGGAAGCGGGGGTGATCGTGCTGGCCGGGGCCGTGCGTTTTTTTGCCGGCGCGGATGTAGACGCGGAGGGGATCGGCTTGGGCGGCGGAGAGGGCCGCGAAGAGGAGGAGGGAGAGGAGGGCGCGCATGGGTCGGAGGCGGAAAGTAAGCCAGTAAGTCAGTGTTCAGTATTCAGTCGGCGCGAGCGGAAAGGAAAGCGGGCGAAGGGATTTTTCGAGGGACTCAGAGAAGCCGCTTTTGGTATTTATTTGTGATCACGCTCCGAGACTGCGGGCCGCGGATTTGCCAATCCGCACGGGGAGGCAGGCTGCAAGCCCGCGATACGGCAGACTGGAAGTCTGCGCTACAGGCCCGCGGCGGCGCGGGCGGCTATTTTTTCGCCCGTGCGTCGAGGTCTTCGAGCTTGAAGCGGACGCTCACGATGTAGGGCGGCTCGCCTTCGGTCCAGTGGCCGTAGGTGGTGGTGACGAAGGTGCCGTCGGGCAGCAGCTCGACGCCGGGATAGGTGCAGTCGGCGCCTTTGGTGTTGTCCATGATGCGGACGCGATATTGGCCTTCGTTGCCTTTGACGATGTCGTCGTAAGTGCCGACCCAGCCGACCCAGTCGCCTTTGGTGGGGCTGACGTGGGTGGTGTCGCGGAAGCTGATGAAGAGGCGGCCATCCGGGCGCATACTTGGCGGTGTGGCGATCGCCGGTGAGGGCGGCGGGGAGCTCGCGCGGCTCGGTCCAGGTGAGGCCCTCGTCGTTGGAGAAGATGACGAAGGAATTGTATTTGCGCGAGTTTTCGCGGAGCAGCACGGCGATCTGTTTGCCATCGGGCGAGCGCAGAGCGCCGGGCTCGCAGAGGCTGGCATCGGGGAGCATGGCGATGGGCGACGGGCACGCTCCAGGTGAGGCCGCCGTCTTTCGAGAGCGTGGTGTAAACCCAGAAACGCCAGGGCTTGGCGGCAGAGAGGTGTGTCGCCGGTGGCGGTGCCTTCATGGTGTTGCGCTTGTCGCCGCCGCGGATGAAGCGGCCATCGTCGTGGAAGAAGGCGAGGTAGTGGCCGGGCTCGGTCTTGAGCTCCATGACGGTGGCCATGGTGACCACCCCGCCGAAATCGCCGATGGGCTTCAGCTCGCTCCAGGTGGCGCCGTCGTCCTCGGTGACGGCCATGCGGATCGGATAAAGGCCGCTGAACATGATGATGCGCTTTTTGCCGGCGGCATCAACCACTGCGGTGCAGCGTGGGAACTTCGAGCGAGGTTTCCCAGGATTTCGGCGTGGGCAGGCGGTCGCTCCAAGTCTTGCCGCCATCGGTGCTGCGCTTGTAGACGATGGCGCCGCGGCCGTGCCCTTTCGGATAGACGATGAGCATCGTCTTGCCGTCCTCGAGCAAGACCGTCGTGGGATGGCCGAGATACTGGCCCGGCTTCGCGATCGACGATGCACCTGCCGGTCCTGTCTCGGCGCTGATGTCGACCGTGGGGATGGTGTAGCCGGGCGGGAGCTTGGTCTTGAGGTTTTTTGGCGGAAGGAGCGCGGTGTCCTGTTTTTGGGAGGGGGTTTGCTGAGCGTGAGCGAGCGACGTGAGGAGCAAGAGGGCTAGGAAAAGGCGTGGGTTCATGGGGAGGGAAGAATGTGAGGTATGGGAGGGATTGGGAGAAAGATTTGAACCCGCAGCCCAACCAGCCCGTGCTGACACCACCCCCATTTCCTTCGCCCAGCCGGGACGAGACCTTTGTTCGATGGATCCGCGGGGCTGACAGCCACCGGCTCATTTCCGAGGTCCCGTCGGGACAGGGCGACGAGGCCGTCGCCCCTCCTTGGGAAGCGCCTTGGGCGCTTTCTACAGATGCTGCAGTTCCGGCGGGAGGAAGACGCGGAAGCGGTTCTTGTCGATCGCCTTCATGTAGGCCTCGTGCGGGGTGACGATGCCCTGCTGCATGACGTGCCAGATGGCGTCGTCCATGAACTGCATGCCCTGCGCCTTTGCCGCCGACGATGACGTCCTGGAGTTTTTGCGTGGCGCCTTCGCGGATGATGGCGCTGGCGGCGGTGTTGACGACGAGGATTTCGTTCACGGCGAGCCGGCCGCCGCCGTCGCGCCTTCTTCAGCAGGAGCTGCGCGACGACGCCGCGCAGCGAGTTCGGCGAGCATGGTGCGCACCTGCGCCTGCTGATCGGCTGGGGAAGACGTCGATCATGCGGTCGACGGTCTTGCGCGCGTTGTTCGTGTGCAGCGTGCCGAAGACGAGCAGGCCGGTCTCCGCGGCGGTGAGCGCGAGCTGAGATGGTTTCGAGGTCGCGCATTTCGCCGACGAGCACGATGTCGGCGTCCTCGCGCAGCGCGGCTTTCAGGCCGTCGGCGAAGCGATCGGCGTCTGCTCGGGCACCTCGCGCTGGGTGATGATCGAGCTGCTTGTTCTCGTGCACGAATTCGATCGGCTCCTCGACGGTGATGATGTGCCGGGTGAAGTTCGATGTTGATGTAATCGATGAGCGCCGCGAGCGTCGTGGACTTGCCGGAGCCGGTCGGGCCGGTGACGAGCACGAGGCCGCCGCGCAGTTGGCCGAATTCCTTCACCACCGGCGGAATGCCGAGCTGCTCGAGCGTCATGATCTTCGTGGGGATGAGCCGGAAGACGCAGCCGTAGCCGTGCGTCTGCTTGAGGAAGTTGCAGCGGAAGCGCGAGTGCTCATCCATCTCGTAGGCGAAGTCGAGGTCGCCGCGTTTCGTTGATAGCGCTCCCAGCGCTCCGGCCCGCAGATCTCGCTCATCATGTACGCCATCTCCTCGTGGGTGAGCGGCTCGTTGCGGATGGGCATGATGTCGCCGTGGCGCGCGGATCTTCGGCGGCTGCCCTTCGGCGAGGTGAAGGTCGGAGGCGCCGGCTTCGACGAGGACTTCGAAGAATTGATCGATGTAGGCCATGGGCGGAGAACGAACGTTGGAATGCGGAAGTAGCTAGTGGCGGAAATGCTTCCGCATCGATCGTGCTTTTGCTCGGCGCGGCGTAGGCCTCCTCCTGCGAGATGAGGCCGGCGTCGTAGAGGTCCTTGAGCGAGTCGTCCATCAGCTTCATGCCCTGCTTTTTGCCGGTCTGCATGACGCCGGGGAGCATGAAGGTTTTTGCCTTCGCGGATGAGGTTGCGCGACGGCGGGCGGTGTTGGTGAGAATCTCCAGCGCGAGCGACGCGGCCGCGGCCGTCGTGCCGCGGCACGAGCTGCTGCGAAATGATGCCGCGCAGCGATTCGCTGACCATGATGCGGATCTGCTCGCGCTGATCGGTGGGGAAAACGTCGAGCACGCGGTCGAGCGTGCGGGCGGCGTTGCCGGTGTGCAGGGTGCCGAGCACGAGGTGGCCGGTTTCCGAGGCGGTGATGGCGAGCGAGATGGTTTCCAGGTCGCGCATTTCCCCGACCATGATGACGTCCGGATCTTCGCGCAGCGCGCCGCGCAGCGCGGCGGCGAAGGACTTCGTGTGCGTGTGCACTTCGCGCTGGGTGACGTGGCAGCTGCTCGGAGTCGATGACGTATTCGATCGGGTCCTCGAGCGTGATGATGTGATCGTGCCGCGTGCTGGTTCACCTCATCGACGAGCGCGGCGAGCGTGGTCGATTTGCCGGAGCCGACCGAGCCGGTGACGAGGACGAGGCCGTTGTGATACTGCGTGAGCAGCTTGCAGCGCTCTCGGGCAGGCCGAGTTCGTCCATCGTGCGCAGCTTCGGTGTTGATGATGCGGAAGACGATGATCGATGCCGAGGCGCTGCCGCACGACGCGAGGCGCGGAAGCGGCCGAAGTTCGTGGCGTAGGCAAAATCGACGTCGCCGCGCTCGGCCAGCAGCGCCTTTTGCGCGATCGGTGAGAAAGCTCATGGCAAGCCGCTCGGTATCGGCGCGCCGTGAGCTTGTCCGCCTGCAGCCAGATCGGCTCGAGGCCGCCGAAGCGGCGCCAGATCGGCTGGGCATTGACGCCGAGATGGATATCCGAGGCGCCGGACTCCTGGCCGATCCGCAGGTAATTATCAACGTGCTCCAGCGTGTGAACTTCGCCGGCCGCAGCTGCGGCGGGCACACTCTCCGTGGTAGTGGTCACTTCAGACATCGGGGGAAGATTGAGGCAGTGTTACGCCGTGGACGGGTAATGCCAACTGATTTCCACGGGGAACTGTCGAACGCGGAACGCGGAGCGCGGAACAAACCGCACCTCAGACGCCGAGCGTTGATAGCACGCCGTTCCGCGTTCCGCGTTCCGCGTTCCCCCTTCCCCGCTCACCACAGCCGTCCGCTCTTCACGCGCTTGGTGAGCCAGGACATGAGGAACGGTTTCACGATGTCGAAGACGAACTTGAAGACCACCATGGCAATGCCCGCCTGGCCCGCTTTCTTCATCTCGCGCTCCCCGCGGGAGCCGCGGGGGACGACGACTTTCACTTTCTTGGTGCGCGCCGGCAGCTTCGCGATCACCAGGCCGGTGAGGATTGCGCCGGTGAGCCAGACGCCGCGGAAGCGCGCGAGGCTGCTCTTCAGCTTGTCGCCGAAGCGCAAATCCTCGGAGAGGGCGCGGCGATTTTCGCTCGCGCGATTGCGGGCGTAATCGAGCTCGCGGATCAGCTCCTCTTTGCGGGATTGGTCAGCCATTCCTGGTCCTTTCTGAATTCATTGAGGGTGGCGGCGAACATCGGCTCGGCGAGGCGCGACTTGGCGAAGAGAATGCAGCCGGCCGCGCCTCCGAAATGGAGGAGCGCCATGACGAACGTAAGCCAAATCCACGTGTATTCCCCCCCAATCAGCGCGGCGATCCCGAAGACCACCGCGAAGCAGAGGAAGAAGTACCCAAAGAGCACCGCCACCAAGCTCACCACGAGCAAGGCGAGCAGGATGAAATAATGGATCGCCGCTTCCTTCGCCTCGATGCCCGCGAGCTGCAGGCGCGCGCGGAAGTAGGCTGCGAAAGCCCCGAAAAACCCGGACAGGTGCGCGAAAGCCCCCGGCCGCGAGGACCGTGATTCTGCCATGCGTAAGGAGGCCTTCGCCGCTCAGGCCCGGCGGTTTATTTGCGGAAGAGCAAGCCGAGAATGAAGCCGGCGCCGAGGGCGGCGACGATCGCGCGGAAGGGGTTTTCGCGCACGTAGGCTTCGCCATCTTCCTGGAAGGTCCGGGCGCGATCGCGGGCCTGGCCGTAGGCTTCCTCGGCCCGCGCGCGGGCGTCGCCGTAGTACTCCTCCGCGCGGTGGCGCGCCTGGCCGTAGTAATCTTCGGCTTTGTGCCGGAGCTCCTCTACTTTGCCCTCGGCCGCGCCGCGCAGGTCGTCGGCAACCTGCTTGAGGTGCGATTTCGTGGATTCCAATGGGTCTTTTTGCGCGCCCGCGCCGGATGCGCCGGGGCCGCCAGCCGTTCCCGCGCCCGTGGAGCCTGAGGTGCCGGGGCCGGTGCCACCGCCGGAAGTGCCAGTGCTGCCCGCGCCGGAAGAAGGGTTGTTTGGATTCGACATAGTATGAGGTGTGGGTTGAGTGATGGACGAGAGTGGGCCCGAGCCCGCCCCTCTGCTTGTGTAACGCACGGGGGCCATGCCGCGCGCTTATAGGGTTTTCACTGTTCGCGAAAAATGATCCGCGCCTTCGAGAGATCGTACGGCGAAAGCTCCAGCTCCACTTTGTCGCCCGGAACGATCCGGATGAAATGTTTGCGCATCTTGCCGGAGATGTGGGCGAGCACCTGCGCGCCGTTCGGCAGCTCCACCTTGAACATGGTGCCGGGCAGCACATCGCGCACGATGCCTTCGGTTTTGATGGCGTCTTCTTTGGCCATGATGGGAGCGGAAGGATGAAGAGGGTGCGAAGGGAAAGGCAAGGGGGAACGAAACTGCGGTGACGGCCGAGCTGTTTGCGCGCCCGGCAATTTCGCTCTTTGCACCCCTCGCCCCGTTCACTACATTCGTCCTTGTGCCGAACCCGTTCCGCCGCCAGCCGAATGCCACGATCAGGAAGTCCGCGCAGGAGAGCAACGGACGCCGCAAGCCGGCCAGGGAGGCGGGCGCCACGAAAGTGGGGCTGAAGCCAAAAGGCGCCTGGCACAAGCGCAATTTCATCACGGAAGTTTTCATTCCCTCGATCTTCACCCGCCGCGCCGGGCAGCGCCTCACGCCCGAATGGCCCCAGCTCAGCGACGGCGAAATCGGGATCACCTGGATCGGCCACGCCTCCTTCCTCATCCAGGCCGGCGGGGAGAATCTGCTGATCGATCCGAATTGGGCGAACTGGCTGAAGGTCATCAAGCGGATGCGCCATCCCGGCGTCGACCTGCATCACCTGCCGAACATCGACCTGGTGCTCGTGACGCACGCGCACTTCGATCATCTCGACCGGCGCACGCTGCGCGAAGTGGCGGCCGATCAGCCGATCGTGGTGCCCTTCGATGTGGGCAACCTCGTGCACGACCTCGGCTTCCACTCCGTCCACGAATTGCACTATTGGGAGGCCTACGAGCACGGGCCGCTGAAAATCACCCTCACGCCCTGCCATCACTGGGGCGCGCGCATGCTGCACGATTCGCATCGCGGCTTCGGCGGCTTCATTATCGAGGCGGGCGGGCGCAGCATTTTCCATTGCGGCGATACCGCGTACTTCGATGGCTTCCGCGAAATCGGTCAGCGTTACCCGATCGATGTCGCGCTGCTGCCCATCGGCGCCTACGATCCGCCGAGCGGACGCGAGGTGCATATGAACCCGGAAGAAGCGCTGCAGGCGTTCTTCGAGATCGGCGCCAAGCGCATGGTGCCGATGCACTACGGCACCTTCCGCCTCTCCTACGAGCCGCTCCTCGAGCCTCCGGCTCGCCTCATGGCGTGCGCGCGGAAGCACGGCGTGGAGGAAAGGATCACCGTGATGAGCGAAGGCGAGCCGATGGTGTTCTGAAGCTCAGGGCTCCCCCTGAACAATGTGGCTTGACGCGGGGGCGCGTTTTTGCTTTTTGCGCGACGTGTTTCGCCAAGAAGGCACCCGCCACTCCTCCACCCGTCTCAGCACCCTCCTCGCCTCGGCGGCGTTTTCCAGTGTCGCCCTGCTGGCCGTCTCGCAAGCCGCGCAACCTTTCAACTCCGCCAGGATCACCAAGGTGGAGAATAAGGTCAGCTACGGCGAGCGCCAGGCCGGCCGCAGCGTCACGCGCCCCGCGTCGGTCGCCGATACCCTGCGCGCCAGCAACTTCCTCCTCTCCGAGGCGGATTCGCGCGCGGAAATCCAATATCCCGATGGCTCGCTCGTGCGCATCGGGCAAAACACCGTGTTCAGCTTCGACGCCGAATCGCGCACCCTCTCGCTCGATAAGGGCTCGATGATCTTCCACGTCCCGAAAGGCGCCGGCGGCGGCACCATCAAGACGCCGAGCCTCACCGCAGCGATCACCGGCACCACCGGCAAGGTCACCACGAATATCATCGCGATCATCGAGGGCACCGTGCGGCTCGTCCCCTCCGGGCGCCTCGTGCACGCCGGCGAGTTTGCGCGCGCGAACGCGGATGGGTCTGTGACGATCGCCCCCTTCAGTGCCGCGAGCACGAACGAAGGGCGCCTTGTTTTCTTCCCTGATTTGATGCCCGGCTTCCCGATCGCCGACGCTCCGGGGACGATGGAGCTTGCCGGCCCCGATCTCCGCTCCATCGAGCTCAAGCATCGCGCGAATAACCTGCCCAACAGCATCTTCCGCTTCGAGCCGGTCGATCGAAACCGGATCCGAGTACGCGTGCCCGAGGACGACGACAACACGAGCGGCAACGGCGGCACCATTTACTAGCCATGAACGCGCGCTCCCTTTTCCTTCTCCTCGCGCTCGCCGGCGCCGGCGTCGCTCCGGCCTTCGCTTACGATGGCCGCACCGTTTCCTCGTCCACCCGGCAGACGGCCGGGGAGGTGGAAGATGTCGGCGTCATCGCCGAAACCGATGGCAAGAGCGACCCGAAAGCCGTGGCGCCGCCGCCGCCCGAAGCGAAACGTTTCCGGCTGAACATCGGCATCCGCCCCGAGTGGACCTCGAACGCGAAGCACACCGGCAACCACGATTCGGGCGATTTCCTGGTGATGCCGAATATCGAGGCGGGCTATAAGCTGCCGCTCGGCAAAGGCTTCGCTTGGGATAACGTGGCCCGGATCGATTCGGGCATCTATGCCCGCTACGACGAGCGCATCTTTCTCAGCTACAGTCTGCAGAGCACCCTGGAATGGCGCCCGATCCCGAACGCGCCGCGCGTTTTCCTCGGCGCCGAGCCCTACCGCCTCGACGGCTTCGACGGCCAGGGCCGCATCACCCAAGCCATCGCCCTCAGCGCCGGCACCGATTGGGGCTACGGCTTCAACAACGGCAACTCGCTGGCCTTTGTCGGCTACACCTTCACGGATCATTTTTCCGATCCCACGATGGATAGCCGCATCTCGCACTCTGGCACCGTGGGGCTCACCCACGTGATCATGCCGAAGCTCACCGGCCAGGTCTTCTACCAGTTCCAAAAGGACAACTACCAGAACCTCTTCCGCGACGATTCGCGCCACATCGTGGGCCTCACCCTCAGCTACCAGATCGATCGCCACTTCTTCGCCACCCTCGGCGGAAGCTGGGTCGACAACGACTCCAACCAGCCCCGCGCCTCCTACCAGAGCGCCGGCGTCTCGTTCGGGATCAATTACCAGTACTAAGCTGACATTAGATCGGCGCGACGAAGCGCGAACACCACTCGTACGGCCGGTGGTAGGTATCGATGGGCCGCGGCACCCAATGGAATTGCTTCAGCCGCGCCAGGCGCTTCGCGGCGAAATAATCGATGGAGATGCGGTTGATCGCCACCTGCCGGCTCCTGGCGTAACGCTGCACTTGCGGTGAGATCGGCAGATTCGAGCGGCTGACGACGATGACTTCATCGCGCGCGTATTTGATGGCGCAGGCGAGCGCGTGGTCGGTGCCGCGAAAGGCGAAGAGGTCCGCGTCGAGCGCCGGCTCGATGGTGCACCTTTTCTCTGCCGGGATGGCCGCGAAGTAGCGGGAGTCCACCCCGATTTCCTCCTCGGGCGTCAATTCGAGCCGCGGCGAATTGCCGAGAAATCCCCTGCTCGCGCCGAGGTCGACGAAGGCGCTGCGTTCGTAGACCAGAATCCGGTCCTCGGCGATCCAATGCCGCGACTCCACGTAATGGATGCCGATGTAAAGGGTCTCGCCATTGACGAGAAGCGACTCGGCGAGGATGTCGGGCGCCGCGCAATCCGGCTTGAGGATCCAGGCGACCGGCGCGACCACCGGGCCCCCGGAGCTGGGTCCCCTGGCCGTCATGCGGGTCTGCTTCACGTAAAGGTGATCTTCCCCGCGGGCCAGGGCGCGCGTGGTGCGCCGCCAATCCGGGCCATCCGCAATCGCGCCGGTAAAGCGGCGCGAGAAGGAGACGCGCGAAGGGCGTTTGGCCAGCTCGCGCACGCGCTCATCCATCAGGTAACGCAGCGCGGCGTCCTCAAGGGAGTCGCGCAGGCCGGAGGAGGTTCGCTCGGTCTCGGCGCGTTCGCGCTCGGTGATCGGCGCAGGCATCGGGATGGAGCGGCGCTGGCCGCCCGAGCCTTCCTCGCTTTGCGGAATCTCCAGGAGGAAAACCTCGCCTTCCACGAAGAGGAACAAGTTCCTCTCGAAGGGAACGACCCGCGCCATTGCGATCCCCTCCGGCGCCGGCGCCGGGAACTCGAGGGCTTTTTTCTTCAGCATCTCCGCGAAGCGATCCTCCACACACGCTTCCGCGGCGGGGACGAGGTGGCCGTCCAGCTCGGGAATCCACCGCCCCGCCGCGCCGGTGAGCGTTTCCGTGTAGCGCTGCATTTTCTGCAGCCGGCGGATGGAGGTGGGGAGGTCTCCGGCCAGCGCCTCGGTGAAGGTCTCACGCACGATCACCTCGACGGCCGCGCGCTTCTCGAAACCGGCCGCCGCGCCGCGCTGGCAGGCGAGCTCCATTTCCCAGCAGACGCGCGGCATGTCGTCGAGCCAGCCGCAAAGCCACGCCTCCGCCGGGTCGAGCGCCGCATGGATGATCCGCTCGGGCGGCGGCGCGGGGAGCTCCGCCGGGGGCTCCCGCGGGCCGGAATCGAGCAGCCCGCAGATGATTTCCCAGTGCGCGGCGCCGCAGACGAAAAGCACCTCCTTCCCTTGCTCGATCAGCTTCCGCAGCCGGCAAGCCATCACCTGCTCGCGCCAATCGTCGATCGGCAGGGAGCGCCCGACTTCCAATCTCGCGCCCAAGCGCTCCTGGAAAGCGGCGAGGCCGTGCACCATCACCTCGTAATCGTCGTGCAAGGGGAGCCGCGAGCGCGGGCGTTCCCATTCCGGATATTCGCCATCGATGAGCACGATCTCCGGCGCCCAGCCGGGCCAGCGCGCCGCCAGCAGCCGGGGACAGCGCAGCGCCATCACGATCGAATCGCAGGGGGTGATCGGAAAGCCGAGCGCGCGCTTCACCCAGCGCCACTCCATCTCCAAGCTGTGCGGGTTGCCATCCTTCGGCACCCGCATGAGCGCGGCCTCCCGCCCGGAATCGTGCATCACGATCGTCGGCGCGGGCGCGAAGCGCAGGCCGGCGTCCAGCATTCCCTCGAGGTTGTAGGAAGGCGGCAGCTCCACCGCGATTACCTCGAAGCGTTTGCGCGCGCACGCCTCGAAGACGAGCTGCGCGAAGACTTGCCGGTAATGGATGCTCGGCACCGCGTGGAGGCCCGTGTCGCGGTAGCGCACCCAAGGCTCGTGCTCGCGCGGGAGCGTCATGCGGGCGGCTGGCCGTCGCTCACGTATTTCGCGGCGAGGTCGAGAAGCTCCCGGGCCCGCTGCGCATTCAGCGCCGGCGCGCCCTGCCGGTGGTGCAGCCGGGTGGCGTAGCCAAGATGGATGAGCGCTTCGCGCGGAGAGAGGTCTTCGCGGCCGGCGATCCGGCTGCGGAAACTATCCAGCAAGGTCCGGCTGGCGCGCGTCACGCCCTGGGCGACGATCTGGATGATTTCCTCGATCGGCGGGTAGTCGAGCTTGAAGGCCGGGCGCAGCCGCTCATCGATGTACCCCGGCAGCCCGTACGTGGCGGCGTCGGCGTCGTTCATCGCCGCGCAGAAGCGAAACTGCGGATGGGCGCGCTCCGTGAAACCCGCCAGCACCGAAGTGATCGTGCGGCGGCCATCGAGTACGGAGGCGAGCAGCGAAAGCGACCGGCTGGGCACCTTCCCGATTTCATCGAAAAAGCAAATCCCGCCGTGGACCATCGCCGCGAGCAGCGGCGAGCCGACGTATTCCACCGCACGCTCCCGCGTAATCCGCGCAGTGCAGGCGATGTCCTCGGGCGTGAATTCCTCGTGCCCGTGCATGATGTAGAGCGGCTTCTTCTCCACGTCGCGCGCAAGGTGGTAGACCAGCTCATTCTTGCCTACTCCGGGCGGCCCAATCAGCCGGAAGTGCAGCGGCCCCTGCCCATCAAGGTCCAGCCAGGCCGCCATGCACTGCGTGATGAGCTCCGCTCGTCCCACAAACTCCCGCTCCGGGACGAAATCCGGTTCCGGCAACAGCACGGTGACCGGGTTTTCATGGCCGAAGTGATACGGTTTGAATTCCTTGCTCGCGGGAGAGTTCGTGCCCATGGCCAATTTAGAAGGAAAATCAGGGAGGACCCGGCGGCCTCTTAATCTTAATCCTAATCTTAATCTCCGCAGAAGGAGAATCACCGATTTCCCACTCGGGCAACCCGCGCCGTTCAGCGAAACCCTGACCCCGCGAGTTTCTTCTTGTTTGCGCCTGTCAAATCCCCGATAACAGCGGGCGACGAGACAGTTGCGGTCCCCAGCGGTGTCGTTCTCGCCAAAACCACCGCCCATGCCACCTCAATTCTGACTCTATCCTCTCTCCTCGCTGAGGCTCCTCCCTTCGAAGAGCTGCGTCCCGCCTGATTCGAGGTCGCGCGCCCTCGCGCCGTCCCCGATCACATAAATTCCTCCGGACGTTCCACTTCCGTATTGGCACGAAACCTTCTACCACACCCACCCCAATCCGAATGACCACCTCTCGCCGCCACTTTCTGCATCGCGCCTCACTCTTCCTCTCGGGCGCGGCCCTCGCCTCGCCCGTTTCGCTCCTGGAAGCGGCCGTGCCACCGGCGCGAAACATCCGGCGCTTCACCGCCGAGGTGCCGCTGAGCGCGGCGGATCAGACCGTGCTCGACTGGGTGCTCACCTATGCCGCGGAGGTGCGGCTGGTCGGCGCGGGAGTGCTGGGCAAGCTCCGGGGCAGTGAGCGCCGGCGCACCCGCATTCTGGCCAGCATCCCCGCCTTCGCCACGCTCGACGCCGCGCTGGAGGGCATTCTGCCGTTCGGCGAAGAGCAGCTTTTTGCCAACGGCAACACGCTTACGCTCGAGCTCGATGGAACCGAGTTCACGATCATCAACCTTCTCGGACCCGATTTTGAAGCAAAGCTCGGCGCGCTTCTCAAGCGCGTCGTCAACTTCGCCACCGACGCCCTCACTTGGGACCCGGCCACCGGCGAGCTCACCGATCCTTTTGGCGCCACCGTCACGGAGGCCCTGAAAATCGTGAATCCCGGCGGAAACCTCGCGGAGCTTTTCGCCACGCTGCTGCGCGGAATCACCGAAGCCGAGGTCGCCAAGCTCGAGCCCGGCCCCAGCTACAAGGCGTTCCGCAGGCGGGTGCTTGGCGTCGCGAATGCGCGCCCGGCCATCCGGCAGCAAATCACCCGGCGGCTCCTGGCGGCGCTACCCGACATCTCGGAGATTCTGTCGGATTCCGCGGTCGCGGCCCTGCTCGCCTCGCCGCTGCTCACCGGCGGGTTGCGCTCGATCCTCGGGCTCCAGCCGAGCCAGCTCTTCGCCCAATTCGCCAGCCTCCACATGGCCCAAAGCCACACGGCTGCCGGCGCAGATTCCGGCCTCTGGCTCGCCCTCCTGCTCGCCAAACCCCTCGCCCACGGTACCGCCGATGCCTGGTACAGTGGACAAGACCGGTTCGAGCACGCGCGCTTCCGCCGCGCCCTCGCGGCGGCACGCGGCAGATAGCTGGCCCGCGGCCGCTACACCTTCTCTGGCACCACGTATGGCGCCCGGTATTCGCGGGTGAGCATCTTGTCCGCCTCGGGGTTTCCGATGAACTTCTCCGTCTTCACGTCCATCTTCAGGAATTCGCCGAGGGTGAGCTTCTCCATGTTGGGATCGACGCCGTTCTTGTCGAGATGCGTGAGCAGGCGCTCCAGGGAATCGGTGGCTTCCTTGTTCCCTTTCACCGCCTCCTTCAGCTCGTCTGGGTTCTTCTTCTTGCCGAGCAGATAGGAAATATTGCCGGTGTGGCACATCGCGCTCGAGAGGTGGCCATCGAGGATCTTGCCGTTGAGCTTCTCGCCCTTCCGGCTGCTCACGGCGGTGATGAAGTTGTGGAAGTGGTCTTCCTTCACTTCGCCGTAGCCTTCCTCGCCCTTCTTCGGCGCGGAGAATTTCCGCACTTCCTTGCCCTCGTTATCGTAGACGATCGCGTTGCTGTAGTCAGGAACCACGATGCTCCCTTTTTCGTACTGGACCACCACGCCGACCGCCGCCCCGCGATACTTATCCATCTCCTTGCTATCTTCGCCAGACGGGAGACCGCGCACCTCGAAGATCAGCGGCGCTTTGTCGTAATCCTGGAAGACGATCTGTGAGTTGGCCGTTTCACCGTCGTCTTCATAGCCTACGCGGCCGCCGATGGAGAAAACGCGCGGCGCCACGGTATCCTCGCCGATGAAACGGCGGGCAATATCCATCTGGTGGATGCCTTGGTTGCCAAGGTCGCCATTGCCAGTATCCCAAATCCAATGCCAATCGTAGTGCAGCTTGAGCCGCTTCAGCGGCTTGATCTGCGCCGGGCCAAACCACAGGTCCTGGTCGACGTCCGCCGGGAACTCTAGCGGCTTCTCCGCCTTGCCGATGCTCGGCCGCCGCTTGTAGCAAAGCCCCCGCGAATAAACGAGCTTGCCGAGATTGCCCGCGGCGGCCCATTCCACGGCTTGCTGGATGCCATAGGCGGAGCGGCTCTGCACGCCCATCTGCACGATCTTCTTGTACTTCTCGGCGGCGGTCACGAGCTGCCGGCCTTCCCACACATTGTGCGAAACCGGCTTTTCCACGTAGACATCCTTGCCCGCCTGCAGCGCCCAAATCGCGCCGAGCGAATGCCAGTGATTCGGCGTGGCGATCGAAATGATATCCACCTCTTTGCTCTCCAGGAGCTTGCGGATATCCGTGTAAGTCACCACGTCCTGCCCCTTTTTCTTCATCTGGTCCGCGCCCTTCGCGAGCACCTTGCTATCCACATCGCACAGCGCGGTGAGCCGAACCCCGAGATTCGACAGTCCAAGGTAGCCGCTGATGTGGGAGTTCCCGCGCCCGTTGAACCCAACCACCGCGACGCGGAGCTGGCTATTCGAGCCCGGAGCCTGGGCATAAACCTTCGCCGGCAGGCTGACAGCGGCGGCGGAAAGGGCGGTGCGTTTGAGGAAGGAACGGCGTGTTAACATGTTCTAGGGGATTTTAGATTTAAGTTTTAAGTTTTAAGACTGGCCGCTACTTCGCGTACTCGGCGTAGCGCTCGGCCACTTTGGCCTGCTCGGCATCGCCTTCGTGAATATAGATACGGTACTTGAGCGTCACGCTCTGGCCGGGGGCGAGCTTGTAATCGCCGGCGCCTTTGGGCTGCGTCTTGTCCATGTCGTATTCGCAGAAAGGATTGGCCGCGAAGAGCCCGTAATCGCGCGCATGCCAGCGGGTGGGATGCCGCGGATTCGAGGGGTGATCGAAAATCGCGATGCCCACTTGCTTGCCATCCACCGGCCCGTGGTAGTCGACCCACTTCGCCTTCTTGCCCCACACCTCGCCGTCCTTTTGCCCCTCGCTGCTCACCAAGTGGCCGGTCCCGAGCTTCGCTTTGTTCGGCTTCAGCCGCATCGATTCGGCCACCCGCACCCCCATCGTCCCTTCCTTCGTCTCGCCGAGCACCACCTCCTGCTCACCCGCCTTGAGGGTCGTCTCGAAATCGAGCACGCGCGCGGTGTCCGGCCCATCGTGGAAGGTCACGGTTTGCGTGTCGGTGAGCGGAATCGTTCCATCGGGCGCTTCCCAGCGGTGGGTGGAGCGGATCACGCCCGACTTCTCGCCGCCCTTCACCTCGAGGAATTTGTCGTGCAGGATTTTGCCAACCGGAATCTTCGGCGGCTTCGTGCCGAACGTGCTCTGCTCGCTCCAGTAATCGACGCCGTTCACCTTGCCGTGCGCAAACCAGATCGAGCGGTGATGCGGGTGATCGGTATCCTCCGTCTCGATTCGCTCCATCGGGTAAGCGCGCGTCATCCTCACCCCGCCGGGCCCGAGGACCGGGTGAAAATACGTGTGCGGGGCGCCTTCGTAGACGTACTCGGTGAACGGTTGGCCGCCGATCTTGACGGTCACTTTGCCCGGTGCCTCCGTAATCTCAACCACGGCAAACGCGGCGGTGGAAACGAGAGCGAGCAGGGCGGCGAGGGGAAGCTTGGGGATAAGCACGGGTCGGGAAGGGTAGGTACGCGTCGGCACAGGGGTCAATGGCTTACTACCGCGCCGAGCATCGAATCCTGAGAGTTTTTTCGCGAGCGGGCGGAACGCGATTCCCTTCCCTCGCATTCGATTTCAGGCCAGAGTGCCCGCATGAGCGCAGCCCGCGACACGACCCTTCCTGCGAGCGGCCAGCGGCCGATCACCGCGGAGGAGTACTTTCAGATGCAGGAAGGCCCGCCCTACTTTCAGCTCGTCGAAGGAGAACTGATCATGTCGCCGTCCCCGAGTTATTTCCACCAGCGAATCATCATGCGGCTCAGCGTATTGATCGGCTCTTATCTGGAAAATCACCCCATCGGCGAGCTCATCGGCGCCCCGTCAGATGTCCAACTCGACCGCGAGAACGTCTTCCAGCCAGACCTCTACTACGTAAGCAACGAGCGCCGCCAGATTTTCGACCATCAGGGCGCCAAAGGCGCACCGGATCTTGTCATAGAGGTCATCTCCGACAGCTCGAAGCGGCTCGATCTCGGGCGGAAGAAACGTCGCTATGCCCGAAGCGGCGTCACGGAATACTGGGCCGTGCACCCCACGGAAAAAGAGGTTCACGTCTACCTGCTCCAGCAGTCGGTCGAGGACCCTGCACGCCGCTTCACCGAAAGAGAAGTCCTGGAGAGCGCGCTTTTTCCCGGCCTGCAAATCTCGCTGAGCAAAGTCTTCCGCGACTGAAAGCGATTTGCTTGGCGCTGCCGCGCGCGGCGTGTCGTATTTCCGCATGCGCTCCGCTGTCTATTTGCTCCTGGCTGTTCTCGTTTGCGCCGCCGCTTCATCCGCGGCCGACCCCTTCATCAAAGTCTCCCAAAACGGACAGGGCTCCTGGAGCTTTGAGAAAGACGGCCGGCGCTTTTTTTCGATGGGCATCTGCCACATCGCCGGAAAACTGGAAGGGCGCGGCGGCGGGAAAATCTACGACGGCATCCAAATCCGCGGGGGCGTCGACCGATGGGCCACTGCCGCGGTGCAGCGGATGACGCAGGGCGGCTTCAACACCGCGGGCGCCTGGTGCGATGAATCGATCTACGCGAAGCCCATCCCGAAAACGCGCCTGGTCTGGCTCGGCATGGAGGTGGATGGCATCAAGCAGCGGCTGATGAACGTCTTCTCCCCCGGCTACGCGGCGGCGGTGGAAAAACTCTGCGTCGAGCAGGTCGCGCCGCACAAAGACGACCCATGGCTGATCGGCTGGTTTTTAGACAATGAGCTGCCGTGGTTTGGCGAGTTCGGTTGGATGGACGACAAGCAAAAAAGCCTCCTGGAGCTCGCCCTCGCCCTGCCCGCGGCCGATCCGAACCGCCAGGAAGCGCTGCGTTTCCTGCAGGAGCACTACGGCGATTTCGCGCGCTTCGCCGCGGAGTGGGAAACGAGCGCCACAAGCTGGCAACTCACCGAAGTGCCACGCGCCAAATCGAAGCGCGCCGACATCGCCAAAATGGCCTGGGCGGGCCGGGTCGCCGAGCGCTTCTACTCCGTGTGCGCCGCCGCCGTGCGCAAGCAAGACCCGAATCACTTGCTCCTCGGGAGCCGCTACGCCGGCAGCGTGCCCGGCCCGGTGCTCGCCGCCTGCGCGCGCCATTGCGATGTCGTTTCGATGAACCGCTATCAGAAAGATGGGCAGGCCGACCTCGGCTGGTGGGACCGCCTTTACGCCATCGTGCAAAAGCCGATCCTCGTTTCGGAGTTCTCCTATCGCGCCATGGAAAACCGCTCCGGCAACCGCAACGGCAAGGGCGCCGACGTGACGGTCGCGACCCAGGCCGAGCGCGCCGAGCGGTACGGCAAATTCGTCGGCACGCTGATGGCGCGGCCTTACCTCGTGGGCATGCACTGGTTCGAATGGGCCGACCAGCCGGAGAATGGCCGCGCGCTGGATGGCGAGGATTCCAACTACGGCGTGGTCGATTGGCAGGACCGCGAATACACGGAGCTCCTCGCCGCTGCGAAAGCCACCCACGCCGCCATCCCCTCGCCCGGCGCGCGCGCGGGATCGCTGCCCGCCGCCGCCGATCGCGACGGCGCGCAATGGAGCGCGCCCGCCTTCGCGCAACTCCCCGATGGCAAGCTCGCCGCCCCCGTCGATTTGATCGGCGCCGGCGATGCCATGCTCACCACCGACCAGGCGACCGGCGCCCGCGCCTCGGTCCTCCGCGAAGGCGCCCAATGGAAGATCGAGTACACCAGCGGCACGGGCTGGGGCCTCACCGCCGCCTGGCCAATCGCCACCGGCAAACCGTTCGCCGGCGGGCACACCGTGCGCCTCGCGGTCACCGGCCCGCCGGGCACAAAAGTACGCATCACGTTCAATGAGCTAGGCCACGACAAACAGCCCGTCCCCGGCGGCATCGCCGACGGCGAATCGTGGAACACGCCCGTGCTCGCGGTGCAAGCCGAGCCGCTCCTTTTCGATCTGCGCGAGGCCGAGGTCAACGCCTGGTACGGCAACCAGCAGGGCAATCGCCGCCTCGATCTCGACGGCCTCAGCAGCGTGGGCCTTCAGGTGCTCGGCGGCCAGGGTGCCGGCGCCCTCACCATCTCCGCCGTGCAGTTGCAATGAGCGAGGCCGACGACGAAGGGCTCGCCTCCCGCATGGCGCGCGAGATGGCCGAGATCGAGGCCACCTACATGCCTTTCGGCAAATTCGGCCCCGCGAACTACCCGCCCCGCGGCGTCGCCATCTTCGATCTCCCCTCCGAATACCTCGGCTGGTTTGCCCAGAAAGGCTGGCCGCGCGGGCGTCTCGGCGAGCTCCTCTGCATCGTCTACCAAATGAAGATCGACGGCTCCGAGTCCGCCTTCGACGCCATGCGCCACCGCGCCGGTGGCCGCCGCAGCCTGCGCCCCGGCAAGTAACGGCTAGGAAACGTCCCCCGTTTCGGGTCGTCTACCCATCCCCCGGTTTCCCCATTGCTCATCCTCCCATGAAATTACCTTCCCTCCTCCTCGCCGCGCTTTGCGTGGGCATCTCCCTCCACGCCGCCGACAACGAAGCGCCGCCGGAATTCACCGCGCTCTTCAACGGCAAAGATCTCACCGGCTGGGTGCCCGTCAATGTGGCGCCCGACACCTTCACCGTGCGCGACGGTATGATCGTGATCAATGGCGTGCCCACCGGCTACATGCGCACCGCGAAAATGTACGAAAACTTCATCCTCGAATGCGATTGGCGGCACCTGAAGCCCGGCGGCAATAGCGGCGTGTTCGTGTGGGGCGACGGCATCCCCGCCATGGGCACGGGTTACACGCGCGGCATCGAAGTGCAGGTGCTCGACAACGGCTTCAACCCCAAGGGCAAGAACGAGTGGTACACCACGCACGGCGACATTTTCCCGATCTGGGGCGCGGAGATGACGCCGTTCGGCCGCGTGTCGAATAAGGGCCAGCGCAGCTTCCCCGCCGAGGATCGCAGCAAGAGCTCACCCGAGTGGAACCACTACAAAATCACCGGCAATCGCGGCGAACTTCGCCTCGAGGTGAATGGCAAAGAGGTGACCGTCGGGAAAGATTGCGTCCCGCGAAAAGGCTTCCTCGCGCTCGAAAGCGAAGGCGCGGAGATCCATTTCAAGAACATCTATCTCAAGGAATTGCCGTCCTCGAATACGCCGCCCGAACAGACGGCGAACCCGTACGAGGGATTCGTCTCGCTCTTCAACGGCAAGGATTTCACCGGCTGGAAAGTGCCGGAGGGCGACAATGGCCACTGGAAAGTGGCCGGCGGCGTCATCGATTACGACGCCTCCAGCGAGGCCCCCGGCGACAAAAACCTGTGGACTGAGCGCGAGTTCGGCGACTACTCGCTCGTCGTCGATTGGCGCATTAAGGAGACCCCGTTCCAGAATCCGCGCGTCGCGAAAATCCTGCCCGATGGTTCCGAGGAAAAGGGCCCCGACGGCAAGCCGGTGCAGCTCACCGTGCCCGACTCCGATTCCGGCGTCATCCTGAATGGCGACGTGAAATACCAGGTGAACATCTGGTGCTGGCCCATCGGTTCCGGCGAAATGTACGGCGTGCGCCGAGATGCCGCGATGCCGCCGGAGGTCCGCGCGGGCGTCACGCCGAAGCTGAAAGCCGACAACGCCATCGGCAAATGGAACCGCTACGAGATCACCGTGCAAAAGGGCAACGTCGCCGTGCGCCTCAATGGCCAGCCCGTGCTTCCGGGTGTCACTATCCCCGGCTTCCCCGCGCGCGGCCGCCTTGGCCTGCAGCACCACGGCGCGAAGAAAGACGGCCAGTGGAGCAGCCCGCCGGCGCTCGTCCAATACCGCAACATTTTCGTGAAGGAGCTGAAATGAGACAGCCGTGCGCCTAAGCGGCGGCGAAGCCGGAGAGGTGGAGACTGTAATCAGGGCCGTCCTCAGGTTCGAGAGCAGGAGTTTTTATCAAAATCGCCCCCCGCGCCGACCGATGGCACAATGGCTGCTTTCCCAATCGCGAACCTCGCCGCGCCCATGAACTTCCTCGTTGTTGACGATAACCAATTGCTGAACCGATTCCTCACCACCTTTCTCCGGGACAAGGGGCATCGCGCTTCTTCGCTCACCGACGGGATCAAGGTTCTCTCCTGGCTCGATGTGAACGATTGCGACGCCATCATCCTCGATATCGGCATGCCGAAAATCGATGGCCTCTCGCTCATCTCCATGATCCGCGAAAAGTTCGCCGATCTGCCCATCGTCATGTTCACCGGCCTCGGCTACGACGAAGACGCGATGCAGACCGCCCGCCGCGCCGGCGCGAACGGCTACGTGAGCAAGGGCCTCGGCCCGAATGAAATCTACTCCGCGCTGATGCGCGTGCTGAACGCGCGGCAGGCTGTGAAGGTGTAGCGCGGGCTTCAGGGTGCGCGGAGTGTATTCGGTTTCGCGGGCGGAAATAAGTTCACGTTTCGGCAGGGGTTGGTAAAACGGGGCGTTCGCTTTCGCTCCTCTACCTGGATGAACCCGTCTGTCCCCCCGCTAAGCTTGACTCGGCGCGAAGCCCTCACCCGCATCCTGGCCGCCACCGCGCTGGCCAGTTCCTCGAACTTCCGCCTCTTCGGCGCTGACTCCGACAAGCCACCCGGCATCGGCTTCGATCCCGAACCTGCTCAAAAAAGAGATCCCCTGGCCGCGCATCCTCACCGAGGCCGAAAAGCGGACAGTCACCGCGCTGGCCGATCGTGATCATCCCGGCGGATGAATTCGGCCCCGCGGCGAGCGCCGTGGGCGTGCCGGACTTCATCGATGAATGGGTGAGCGCGCCTTACGAGCAGCAGGTGCGCGATCGCAAGATCATCCGCGACGGCCTCGCCTGGATCGACGCCGAAGCGAAGAAGCGCTTCGGCAAAGCCTTCGCGGATTGCGCGCCCGGAGCAGCAGACCGCGATCCTCGACGACATCGTCGACGGAAGGCACCGACGCGCGGAAAGCAGGCGCGCGCCTTCTTCCTTCTCTTCCGCGACCGCGTCGCCGGCGGCTACTACACCACGCCCGAGGGTTGGAAAGCGATCGGCTACCGGGCAACGCGCCGATGGCCGAATTCCCCGGCCCGCCGCCCGAAGCGCTCGCTCACCTCGGCTTGGCGTAACGAAGAACCAGGAACAACAGAACGAGAACAATTTCCCCATGGCCCTCCTCACCACCTCCAAAACCCGCGCCGCTCGCTACGACGTCGTCGTCGTCGGCAGCGGCGCGGCGGGCGGCATGGCCGCCTACGTGCTCGCGAAAGCCGGCGCGAAAGTGCTGATGCTCGAAGCCGGGCGCAACTACGAGCCGGCCACCGAGACGCCGATGTTTCAGAGCCAGGCCGATGCGCCGCTGCGCGGGGTCGGCGACGCCGGAAAAACCGAACGGCTTTTACGATGCGACGATCGGCGGCTGGGTGGTGCCGGGCGAGCCGTACGTCGGTGAAAAGCGCGCAACGCCTGGACCGAAGGCACGGTGCAAAACCGCATGAAGACGGACGCAAAACTTCATGTGGTGGCGCGCGCGCATGCTCGGCGGCCGCACCAACCATTACGGCCGCGTGCACCTGCGCATGGGGCCGCGCGATTTCAAGCCGCGCTCGCACCGACGGCCTCGGCTTCGACTGGCCGATCTCCTACGAAGACGTCGCGCCGTATTACGACAAGGTCGATGAGTTCACCGGCCTCTACGGCTCCGTGGAAGGGCTGCCAAACGATCCCGACAGCCCGCATTTCCAGCCCGCCGCCGAAGCCGCGCGCTTACGAGCTGCTGCTCCAGCGCGGCGGCAAAAAAGCTCGGCATCCCGGTGATCGCCTCGCGCATGGCGATCCTCACCAAGCCGCTCCCCGGCCGCGCGCCGTGTTTCTACGCGACGCCGTGCGGACGCGGCTGCTCGATCAAGGCGAACTTCCAATCGACCGACCGTCCTCATCCCGCCCGCGCTGGAGACGGGCAACCTCGACATCATCACCGACGCCATGGTGCGCGAAGTCACGCTCGACGCGCAAGGCCGCGCGACCGGCGTCCATTTCATCGACAAGAAAACCGGCCAGGAAGAGCACGCTGCCGCGCGCGCCGTGATCCTCGGCGCCAGCGCGCTGCGAGACCGCGCGCATCCTGCTCAACTCGACGCTCCGCCCAGTTTCCGCAAGGCCTCGGCAATTCCACCGGCCACCTCGGCCGCTGGCTCACCGACTCCACCGGCAGCGAATCTCGGCGGCCAAATTCCCGCGCTCGAAAATCTGCCGCTGCACAACGAGGACGGCACCTCGCTCGATGCACACCTACGCGCCCTTTTCGCGAGGCGCAGGCGCGCGAGCGCGAAGGCGATGGGCTCGCCGCGCGGCTACTACATGGCGTGGGGCGGCGGACGGCAGATGCCCGGGCATCGGGCACCGTGAATGCGGGCCACGTCGGCGACCTCTTCGGCACGAAGCTGAAGGCGGAGGCGCGGCGCTATCTACGGCACCTTCATCGACCTCCACGCGCGCGGCGAAATGATCCCGAACGAGAAGATGCTTCCTGCGAACTCGACCCGGAGCAAGAAAGATCGCTGGGGCATCCCGGTGCTCGCGCTTCCATTTCGAATGGAGCGACTACGAAGTGCAGCAGGTCGCGCACATGCAGAAGACCTTTGCCGAGATGATCGAGGCCGCCGGCGGCAAGGTCACCGAACGGCCCGGCGAAAGACGCGCGCAAAGCGATGACCGCCGGCGGCAGCGTGAATCACGAGATCGGCGTCACCCGCATGAGCGCGAAGGCGGAGGATGGCGTGACCGATCCGCTTCGGCCAGCTCTGGGATTGCCCGAATGTGCTCGTCGCCGATGGCGGCGTCTTCGTCGAGCAATCCCTACAAGAATCCGACGCTCACCATCCTCGCCCTCGCCTGGCGCCAGGCGGAGCATCTTCTCGCGGAGATGAAGCGCGGCAGCTTGCCGGCGCCGGCGTAGTTTCCACCGTTCTCTCCGGCCGTCCGCCGTGAAAATGCACGCGCCGCGCCCGCGGGAGGCGTTTTCTCAGAAATGAGCAACCCCCTGTGGTACAAGGACGCGGTCATCTACCAAGTCCACGTCAAAACGTTCTTCGATAGCAACGGCGACGGCGTGGGGGACTTCCGCGGGATGCTGGAAAAAATCGATTACTTCGCCGAGCTCGGCGTCACCGCGATCTGGCTGCTCCCGTTCTACCCTTCCCCGCTGCGCGACGACGGCTACGATATTGCGGATTACTTTGCGGTGAATCCGCTCTACGGCACGCTGGAGGATTTCCAGGAATTTCTCGCCGAGGCCCACAAGCGCGGCCTGCGCGTAATAACCGAGCTGGTGATCAATCATACCTCGGACCAGAACGCCTGGTTCCAGCGGGCGCGCCGCGCGCCGGTGGGCTCGCCCGAGCGCGACTATTACGTCTGGAGCGACACGCCAAACAAGTACACCGAGGCGCGGATCATCTTCAAAGATTTCGAGCCCTCGAACTGGTCGTGGGACCCGGTGGCCAAGGCCTACTTCTGGCACCGCTTTTTCCATCACCAGCCGGACCTGAATTTCGACAGTCCCGCCGTGCACGAGGCGGTCCTGCAAGCGCTCGATTTCTGGCTCGATATGGGCGTCGACGGCCTGCGCCTCGACGCCGTCCCGTACCTCTACGAGCGCGAGGGCACGAACTGCGAAAACCTCCCCGAGACGCACGCGGTGTTGAAAAAGCTGCGCGCCCACATCGACCAAAAATACGGCGACCGCATGCTCCTCGCCGAAGCCAACCAGTGGCCCGAAGACGCCGCCGCCTACTTCGGCGACGGCAACGAGTGCCACATGAATTTCCATTTCCCCATCATGCCGCGGCTCTTCATGTCGCTGCAGATGGAGGACCGCTTTCCGATCATCGATATCCTCAACCAAACCCCGCCCATCCCGCCCGCCTGCCAGTGGGCCACCTTCCTGCGGAACCACGATGAGCTCACGCTGGAGATGGTCACCGACGAGGAGCGCGATTACATGTACCGCGTCTACGCCGACGATCCCCGCGCGCGCATCAATCTCGGCATCCGGCGCCGGCTCGCCCCGCTGCTCGGCAACAACCGCCGCCGCATCGAGCTGATCAATGCGCTGCTCTTTTCCCTGCCCGGCACGCCGATCGTCTACTACGGCGACGAGCTCGGCATGGGCGATAATTTCTACCTCGGCGACCGCAACGGCGTCCGTACGCCCATGCAATGGGCGCCCGACCGCAACGGCGGCTTTTCGCGCGCCAATCCACAGCAGCTTTACCTGCCCGCGATCATCGATCCCGAGTACCACTACGAGGCGGTGAACGTGGAAAACCAGCGGCGCAATGTCTCGTCGCTTTTCTGGTGGATGCGCCGCCTGATCGTGGAACGGAAACGCTGGCACGCCTTCGGGCATGGCACCATTCGCTTCCTCCATCCCGAAAATGCGAAGGTGCTCGCCTTCATTCGCGAAGTGGAGGAAGAGGCCATCCTCGTGGTGGCGAATCTCTCGCGGTTCACGCAAGCCACGGAGCTCGATCTTTCTGAGTACGCCGGTACGCGCCCAATGGAAATTTTCTCGCGCGCCAAGTTCCCGGAGATCCGGCAGGGCGGCACGATGTTCACCCTCGGCTCGCACGATTTCTATTGGCTGGCCTTGCGCCGCCGCGGCGTGCGCCCGCCCGGCGAGGAAGTCACCGTCCCCGTGCGCGAGCAGCCACTCGCCTGGGGCGGCGCGCTCACCGCCGCGACTCGCGAGCTGCTCGAGCGCGATTTGTTGCAAGGCTACCTTCTCGGCAGCCGCTGGTTTGGCGCGAAAGGGCAGACCTTGCGCGATGTGAAGATCGTCGACGATTTCTCGCTCAAGCCCGAGGGCGGCGCGGCCCGCGTGCTCGTGGTGAGCGCCACCTTCAGCGAGGGCCTTGGCGAAACCTACCTGCTCCCGCTCACCCTCTCCGGCGGCGACCAAGCCGCGCGCATCCTCGCCGAGTCGCCGCGTCTCGTCGTGGCGCGTTTCGGCATAGGCGCGGAGGAGCAGGTGTTGCACGACGCCATGCTCGATGGGGCCTTCCGCGCCTCGCTGCTCGAGCTCTTCGGCATGCGCGGCACGCGCGAAAACCGGCTCACCAGCCGCACCGGCAGCGCCTTCGATCCGGAGACCGCCAAGGATGTCGCTGCCCGCTCGCAAGTGGTCCACCTCGAAGGCTCGAACTCCACCGTGGCGTTTGGCGACCGCTATTTCCTCAAACTCTTCCGCCGGCTCGAGTGGGGCCGCCAGCCCGAGGAAGAGCTCACGCGCCATCTGCACGAAGTGCGCGCTTTCCCGCACACCGCGCCCTACGCCGGCACCATTCAGTACGGCAGCAGCGGCAGCCGTCCCGTCGTCATGGCGCTCTTGCTCGGCTACGTGCAAAACCAGGGCGACGCCGGCTCGTACACGATCGACGCCGTCGCCCGCTATTTCGAGCGCGTGCTCGCCGAGCGGCCGGCGGCAATCGAGCCCGCGGCGCTCAGCGAGATGGTCGGTGCGGTCTATCCGGAGCGCGCGCGGCTGCTCGGCCAGCGCGTCGCGGAGCTGCACGTCGCGCTGGCCTCGGACCCCGATCACGCCACCTTCGCGCCCGAGCCGTTCACCTCGCTCTACCAGCGTTCGCTTTACCAGGCCGTGCGCGGCCAGCTTCTGCGCGCCACCCGCCAGCTCAATCTTCACCGCGCCGAGCTCACCGGCGAAGTGCGCGAGCTCGCCGAGGAGATGCTGAAAAACGAAAGCCGCCTGCTCGAGCGCTACAACAGCCTGCTCAAGGCCAAGGTGAACGCGCAGAAAACCGTCGTCCACGGCTCGCTCCACCTCGGCCAGGTGCTGAACACCGGCAAGGATTTCGTCATCGTCGATCTCGAAGGCGACCCCACGCGCCCCCTCAGCGAGCGCTCGCTCAAACGCTCCCCGCTGGTCGACGTCGCCAGCATGATCCGCTCCTTCGATTTCGCCGCGCACATCGCCCTCCGCCGCCAGCAGCCCGACGACATGGAATACCTGCAGCCTTGGGCGGGCGCCTGGGTCAAAGAAGTCTCCGCGCAATTCCTCGCCGCCTACCTCGAAACCGCCCGCGCCGGCGGCTTCCTCCCCGAAAGCCCCGAAGAACAACAGCTCCTCCTCGAAGTCTTCACCCTCGACCGCGCCATCGCCGAAATCTCCAACGAGCTCGCCTTCCGCCCCGAAATGGCCGTCGTCCCCCTCCGCGCCGTCCACGAGCTGCTAGCCAGCGCGTAAGCGCCTTTTGGAGTGCGGTGGCAAGCGTAAGCGCGACACCGCTTTCGGATTGGATCGCGGGGGCGTAAACGACGCGGAAAGAGCCAGCTTAGTGAAATCGTGGCCCTTGCTCCGCGATGACTCGTTCCGCCAACTCAACGAACTCCCCCGGCCGATACCGCACAAACGGACCGCGAGCCACGTCGAGTAACGATTGCCGCAGATCTTCATCCTTGATCACGGCGAGCAGTTTCTCTTCCACAAAATCCTTCGCGTGCTGGCTCAGTGCAATCTGCATCGCTGCAAGATGCCGTTGGGCGTGGGTGCGGTCAAATTCGCAGTGCCCCCAAACCTACAGCGCCTTCGTCTTGATCGACTTCACCGTCACCTTCGTTTTCTTGAGCCCGAAAACGCTGATCGGATTGTTCAGCTTTGAATAGTCGCCCTCGTGTTCGAAGCGCAGTTGATCGTCCACGTAGATCTCCTGCTTCGTCGGCGTCACCACCCACCGGATGGTCACATACTTGTTCGTCGGGATCAATCCGGCCCCGATCTTATGCTTGCCGTTGGCCGGCCCGCCATCCACCCGCAGTTGCTGGCGATTGTTCTCCCAGTTGAAGATCACCTGGTCCGCCGCGTATCCAATGCGCAGATCCGTGGAATCTGTTTTCGCCACGATCGTGATTTCCACCGGTGGCTTGAATTGCGCCTTTGTCGAAATCGCCTCGCCGTCTTTCAACATCATCGGCGAGCCGCTGCGCGGGGTTGACAACGCCGAAATCTGTTCCACCGCTTCCGCCTCCGGCGGCGCGGCGAAACCGGCTGTCGACAAAGTGAGTAGCGAGGCAAATGCGAGCAGAGGGGTGCGCATAAAAGGTCTTCCGTTGGCCCAAGCGTACCCTTCAACGCACACTTTTGGCAATGAATAGCAAAGCTTCCAGGCTCCGCCCGCCGCGCTATCCTCCCCCGCGATGACCACTGCGGAGCTCGCGATCGATGTGCAGGGCATGACCAAGCGGTTTGGCGATCGCACTCGTGGTCGATCGTATCGATCTGCAGGTGCGTACCGGCGAGATCTTCGGCTTTCTCGGCCCGAATGGCAGCGGCAAGACCACCTTCATCCGGATGCTTTGCGGCTTGCTGCGGGCGGATGCGGGCCAGCGGCACTTGCCTCGGTTTCGATGTGATCCGGGAGAGCGAAGCGATCAAGCGCCACGTCGGCTACATGACGCAGAGATTCTGTTCTACGAAGACCTGAGCATCCGCGAGAATCTCGATTTCGTGGCGCGCATGTATGGGGTGGAGAACCGCACGGCGGCGGTGCGCGAGAGCATCGAACGGCTCGGCCTGCTGGGCCGGCAGGAGCAGCTCGCGGGCGAGCTGTGCGGCGGCTGGAAACAGCGGCTCGCGCTCGCCGCGTGCCTGATTCATCGCCCGCAGCTCCTGCTCCTCGATGAGCCCACCGCCGGCGTCGACCCCAAGGCGCGTCGCGATTTCTGGGAGCAGATTCACGCCCTCGCCGGCCAGGGCCTCACCGTGCTCATCACCACCCATTACATGGATGAAGCGGAGCGCTGCCATCGCCTTGCCTACATCGCCTACGGCAAGCTGCTCGCGCATGGGCACGGTCGCGGAAGTGATCGAGCAGGCGCGGCTCACCACCTGGCGCGTGAGCGGGCCGGACCTCCTCGCGCTCGCGGAAAAGCTGCGCGCCGCGCCGGGCGTCGAGCAGGCCGTGGCGTTTGGCTCGATGCTGCACGTGAGCGGCAAGCGATCGCCGCCGCGCTGGAGAGCGCCATCGCCCCGTTGCGCATCGCCGAATACGAGTGGCGCAAGATCTCGCTCCGGCCTGGAAGACGTCTTCATCCACCTCATGGAAACCGCCGAGGACAACTTCGCGCCCGATGAGCACGGCGGCATTTCCGCCGCGCGGCTCTGGGCCATCGTGCGTGAAGGAGTTCATCCAGATGCGCCGCGACCGGCTCACCTTCGGCATGATGGTCGGCATCCCGCTCATGCAGCTCATGCTCTTCGGCTTCGCCATCAACGCCGACCCGCAGCATCTCCCCACCGCCGTGCTGCTCGCCGACCACGGCCCGCACGGCCGCACGCTGCTCGCGCGCCATGCAGAACAGCAGCTACTTCGATTTCGTGCGCGAGCTGCGCACCGAGGCCGAGGCGCACGCGGCTCCTCGCGCGCGGCGAAGTGCAGTTCGTCGTCAATATCCCCGAGAACTTCTCGCGCGACCTGCTGCGCGGCGAGCGCCCCGCCGTCCTCATCGAGGCCGACGCCACCGATCCCGCCGCCACCAGCAACGCGCTCGGTCGCCGCGCGCGCTGGTGATCGATACCGCCCTGCGCCACGATCTCAACGGCCCGCTCGCCTACCTCGCGCCGCCGCCGAGCACCGATCGAGCTGCGCGTCCACGCCCGCTACAACCCCGAGGCCATCACCCAGTACAACATCGTCCCCGGCCTCATGGGCGTGGTGCTCACCATGACCATGATCATCATCACCGCGCCTCGCCATCACCCGCGAGCGCGAGCGCGGCACCATGGAAAATCTGCTCTCCATGCCCGTCGCGCCCCGTCGAGGTGATGGTCGGCAAAATCGTCCCTTACATCCTCATCGGCTACGTGCAGGTCGGCCTCATCCTGCTCGCCGCGCACTTCCTCTTTCGCGTGCCGATGCGTCGGCAGCGTCCCGCTCCTCCTCGTCGTCGCGCTCGTCTTCATCGCCGCGAATCTCGCCGATGGGCATCACGTTTTCCACCATCGCGAAAAACCAGCTCCAGGCGATGCAGATGTCGTTCTTCTTCTTCCTCCCCTCGATCCTGCTCTCCGGCTTCATGTTCCCCTTCCGCGGCATGCCGCGTCTGGGCGCAATGGCTCGGCGAAGTCTTCCCCCTCACCCATTTCCTCCGGATCGTCCGCGGCATTTTGCTGAAAGGCAATGGCCTCCCCGAAGTCGCCCCGCAAGTCTGGGCCATAGCCGCCTTCATGGCCGTCGTCCTCACCATAGGCCTGAAACGCTACCGCCAGACGCTGGACTGAGTAAGTCAGTAAGTCAGTAAGTCAGTAAGTCAGTAAGTCAGTGGCCCAACGCCATCCGAAACTCCCAGTGCCCTACTTGAGGCTGTCGACATGCTTCCCTTCGTTAGTCCACCACATTACCCACTCCGCCTTCTTCGGCCCGAAGTTCCACAAACTGCGCACCAACGAACCGCTGACCGCGACCGACCTCGCCGAATTGGAGCGGATGCTGATCGAGGCCGGCATCGGCACTGAGGAGGACTTGCAGAAGGCGAAAACCGAGAGCTGCGGTCTCGGGCTCTTCGTGCGGTCGCTCGTCGGCATGGATCGACAAGCGGCGATGAACGCGCTCGGGGCCCTCCTCGCTGGCGGGACGCTTCGCGCAAACCAGATCCAGTTCCTCCACGAGATCGTTGATCACCTGACGGAACACGGCTGCCTGGACGTGGGGCGGCTTTACGAGTCGCCCTACACGAATTTCAGCCCCCGCGGCGTCGACGGAGTCTTTGAGCCACTGCAGGTGGATGAGCTCGTCTCCATCCTGGAAGACGTTCGCTCCCGAGCTACCGCGTAAGGACCGCCGTCTCTTGGGCAGAAGGCCGAATCTGGTGCGGAGAGAGCCTAAACCGCTTCGAGCGCTGCTAGCTTGCTCACGGCAGCACGCTGATTTTCGAGACTGAGATGCACGTACTTCCGATGCACGGCATCGCTGCTGTGCCCCGCCATCGCTCGCCGTACGTCAGCACTGACCTCCGCGTCGGCGAAGCGGGAGATCAATGGTGTGGCGAAGGCTGTGAAATCCCTTGCTGCGGAATTGGCGGCCAGCGCTGCTACCGTCCGCACACGTCTTCTTTTCACCGCGCCTTACCTCCACGCCCGCCTTCACCATGAGGCGGCTGAACTCGTTGCTCAGGCCGCCGTGCGAGCCCGGCTTGCGCCCAGCAAGGCGGGGAAACAGCGGCGTCAAGCCGATCCCCGCGGACAGCTTGCGCAGATACTCCGCCAGCTCCCGATGCAAAGCGATACGGAGCGGTTTCGGACTCTTTTTCTTCGCCTTGGACGAGAGGAACGTCAGCGTCTCCCCTTTCAGGTCGATCGAGCTCCAGGTGAGGCTTGCCGCATCCGCCAGCCGCAGCCCGCAATGCGCGCCGAACAGGATCATCCCCCGCCACTCCTCGTTTGCATCGCGAAGGAGCGACCTCAACTCTTCCGGCGTAAACGGTTCCCGCTCCTGCGCGGCATCGCCGATCGATTCAACACCCTCCGCGGCATTTGCTAAAACCAATCCTTTCCGCCGTGCCGCATTCAAGCCGCTCGCAGCACCTTCACCCCATAGTCTGCCGTCGTACTCCCCTTCCCTTTCGACAATTCGGCATCCCGCCAGCGCTCGATCTCACACGCGGTAAGACTGCCAATGCTGCCTTTCCGCCGCCGCGCATCGAGACTCCCGAGGAAGCCATCGATCACGCCGGAGTACCGCTTGCCCGTCGCGTCGGCCCGGCCGATTGCCGTCCTCGACTTCAGCCATGCCTGCAAAAACGATTCGATACTCTCAACCTGCAAGGTGTCGCCGCAGGTGATTTCCATAAGCTGGCTCAACACCTTGATCGACGCAGTTTGAGTGAGCTCGCCCAGCCGCGCCGAGCGAGCCGCTTTCTCCCATGTCGCCGTCACCTCCTCAGCTTTTCGCTTCGAGGTTTGCTTGGTGCTTCGGTTCACACGAGCGCCCGCCGCATCAGTGAATCGGCCGGTCCAGTAGGGAGATTTTGGATGTTTCCAGACGCAGCTCATATCAGTCTTTGGTAAGACCTAAAGTAAGACCATCCACCGATGTCCGAGCAAGTCTTAATTCGTCGGGACCCCTGTAATCATCGGCCTTTTCTGCGCCGGCAACATCACGGATAGAAACCTCCGTTCTATCCGTTGAACTACGGGGACTGCTGATACTGAGATACTTACGACATTTCGTCGCTCAGAATTCTTCGGAGTAAGACCGAGAGTAAGACTCTGTTTGGCGACTTCCGAGGAATTCCAAGGATGCTTTTACCAGCAAATTTGCGGCTGCGCAATAGGGGCCGATTCGTTTGCGGCGTCAGGTGGGTCGCAATTGTGGCTTACGGCGTCGAGCCACCGGTCAAGAAGTACGCGCGCTAGAATTTGCGGAGCAGGACACGCGCGTCGGCCACGATGATGCCGGTGGCCACGGCGTCGAGCAGGCCGTCGTTGTTGAAGTCAGCGATGGCGAGACTCCGGAACTTCGGTCCCTGCGGGGAGGTGCCGAGATCGAATTCGTAAGGCAGTGAGAACTTCCCGAGATTGCCGCCGATCAGGACAGTGAAATCGGTGGTGAAGGCGCTGCCAAGGGCGAGGTCGGCGAGGCCGTCGCCGTTGAGATCCGCCGCGATGATCGCCGTCGGGGCGTGCTGGCCGGGAAGGGCTACCTGCAGTTGCGTTTGGAACTGCACGGCGCCACCGGCGGCACCTTTGCTGAAAAGGATGCTGACGTAGTTGCTCGATTGATTGCTGACCGCGAGATCGGTGATGCCATCGAGATCGAAGTCGGCGGCGGCGAGCGAATTCGGCCGCTTGCCCGTGGCATAACGAGTTGGCGCCGCCATTCCACCAAGGCCATCTCCCTGGAATAAGCTTACATCGTTGGAATTCCGATTAGCGGTGGCCACATCAGCTTTGCCGTCCCCGTTGAAATCGCCGATGACCACATCGATCGGGTTCAAGCCCACGGTTCTGAAAGTGTCCGCGGGCTCGAATCCGTTGCCGGTGCCGAGCAGGACGCTGATTTTATTGCCCAAGGGGTGAGCGATGACTAGGTCGTCGATCGTGTTGCCATCCACGCGGCCGACCGTGATGGCGGAAGGATTGTACGCGGTCCGGATGAGCGTGGGGGTGGCGAAGCCTCCCAGAGTGTCGCCGGAGAAGAGGGCGAGCGTGTTGGTGGCCCGGTTCGTGACGGCGGCGTCCAAGCCCGGGTTCGCGTCGAAGTTCCCGAGGACGACGTCTCGCGGCATCGTCCCGCGGGTCTTGTAGGCGACGGGGTTGCCGAATGTTCCATCGCCCACATTCAGCAGCACGCTGATGCTCCCGCTGGCGGAATTGACGACCACCATATCCATGTAGCCGTCGCCATTTAGGTCCGCGGTCGCGACGGCACTGGGCGCTCTTCCAGGCGCGGCCTTCCCATTCGGCAACTTCGAGTTCAGCATGCGGTAAACATGCGCGGCATCGTAGGCATTGCTGGTTTCAGGGGTGCCAAAGCCGGGGCCGGAAGGCGAGTTGGCAATGAGTGGCGTCTCGAAGCCCGCAAACGTCACATCGGAGAATCCGGCGGTCTTATACGTGCCGGTGCTCGCGCTCACGAGCGTGGTGAGTACCACTTTGGCCTGCCCGTCGAACGAAAGCTCGTCGCCTGGGGGAAAGACTTCATTGGTATTGGCCCCTCCCTTGAGGTCGCGCGGAAAATTCGCGGCATTGACGCTGAGAGTGTCGTTGAAAGCAGAGCCGGTGAAGTTTTCGATCACATCGCCCAAGCTGACGGCTTGGCCGGTGGCGTTGACGAATTGATCGAAACCGACTGAATCGAGATCGAAGACGATGCGGGAGGCCGCCGTAGAGAAATCGATGCGGTCGGAACCGCTTCCGCCAATGATTTGCACGGTGCCAACGGCGCCGCCAATCGCAAACAGGTCGTCGCCACCCATGGCGTTCAACGCCACCGACTCGACGGCGGTGTAGCCAGCCACCACCACGCCGGTGATGCCGATGCCGCCGGCGTCCGCGGCCGTGGGGACGAAGGTGAAAGTCTCCGCGAGGCTGGTGCCGATGAGGGTTAGCGAATCGGTGCCCCCGAGGCCCACCGCGTCAATGCGCGCAATCGCCCCTTGGTAGGCGTAGAGTCCCACCGATCCATTCAAGGCGACTCTAAGGAACTGATCTGCAGAATTCGTCGTGATGATAAACGCATCGTCCTGCCCCGCTGAGCTCTGGTCGCCCGTGGCGGTGACTGCCAGGCCTCCAGCGCCCGGGGCGATGGTGAAGCCCGCGGTGGCGGCGACTTCGATGCCCGTGAAATTGACGGTGGGCAGGCCGGCGGAGGCAATCGTGCCCGCGCCCGCGGCGGACACCTGGATGGAACCCGCCTGCTGGTAGCTGAGCGAATCGCCCGAGACGAGGGCAGGTTCGCTACCATTGACAGTGATCGTAGTCAGCCCGGCCGGCGCGGCCGGGTTATTGAGGCTGATCGTGTCACTGCCTGCGAGGGCGTTGATAGTTAGCGAGGTCTTGTTATTGAACTCAATCGACGCGAAGCTATCGACGGTAACTTTCCCGGTAGCACCAGTGAAGGAGCCGCCGCCAGCACCGGCGGTGGAGCTGATGGAATTGTTTGCTAACGTGCCGTTGACGATGAGGCTCCCGGTCGGAACATTGTCCTGCACCGACTCCGCGTTCAGGAAATTCACGATTTGGGCGGTCACGCCGCTGCCAATTTGGCTAATCCCTTCGGCTGGACTGAAAACATGCCCGGCCCGCGTGGGCCCGCCCGTCTGGATGAGGCTCAGCGTGTCGAGTGCGCCACCGCCGTCGAAGTTAATTCCCTCCGCGATGCCGATCAGTCCATGCGAGCTATCCACGGTGAGCTGGTCATTGCCACCACGGCCAAGGACATTGATGCGATCGATCGAAGACAAGGGCTGGACGAAATCGAGGCTGCCGTTCACGAAGATTTCCACGTACTCGCCGGTGTCATCAAGAGTGACGAGAAACGCATTCGGACTATTGGAGCTTGCGCTTTCGCTGGAGACATCGACGGAGAGTTGGCCGTTACCCAGTGTCTGCACGGAGACGCCGCTTGGAGTGCGATGGACAGCATCGATGTCGAGTTTGGCACCGACTAAGCCGCCGATCGAAACGTCCGACGATCCGGCTTCGAACAGCAGGTAGTACTGGCCATCCAAGGGCACGGAAACCGTCGAAGTATCGAAGGAGGTAGTGCCTGTGTCACTATCGAAGAACGTGGCGACCGGCGCGCCGGCGGCCGTGAAGAGCCTGCCGCGGGGATGTGCGACGTCGCCGCTGTTGGTGGCGCGCCAGGTCACGGAGATCTTCTCGTTGGCGGTGGCAGTGAAGATTTCACTTTGGAGAGACGGTCCGTAGCCAGTGGTGGTCGGCGCGACCCGGCCTTCGAACGAGAGGTGGGCATAGGCAGCGCCCTCCGGAGCGAGCGCCCCGCGGACGACGGTCGTCTCGACGGTGTCCGTCACATACTCAACGAACACACTGCCCGGACCCGCGTCGACGGTCCACTTGGCGAAATCCGTAGGATCCTCGAAGTTGGAATTACCCGGCAACGCGGCCACGGTCGCCGGCGCGACTCGTGCCTCGAGCGGCTCGATGACACATTCCCGCTGGCGCCGGGTGAGTACGGGCTGGGTGGCACGGTGGGCTGGCGGCCGCTGGCAGATGGCGAACGTTGTCATAAGAGGTGTGGATTGAACTAAGCCGTGGCTGCGCGGCTTCCCCGGCGGCAAGTAAAGCCAAGGATGCCCAGGCCCAAAAGGGTGATGGCCGGGACGCCCGGCTCCGGAATGGGTTGCACGAAGCCCGTGCTGGTAATCATCGCCGCCATCCCATTGAAGCTGATCTGATTCAATTGCGCCTGGGTCAAGGCGTTCCCATCCAAGCCAAAGCGAAGCGTATCTGAGCCGACGGTAAAGTTCGTGATCAGCAGGGTGCCAGCGCTCCAGAGTTCGAGACGGCTGTCGCCGAAGATGAGCGAAACAGTGTCGGTGGTGCCGAAATCGATGGTCGCGCTGCCGCCGAGCACTAGAACTCCCATCGTGTCACTGAATCCACCGGTATCGAAGATGCCGCCATTGAGGACGAGTTTCGAGGCATTCGAAATCTGGTGCGCACGCCCAAGCTGGAGCCGGCCGTTCACGAGCGTGGTCGGACCCGTGTAGTCGCTTTGCTGGCCCGGATTGTTCAGGAGGAGCGTCCCGGTGCCGGTCTTGGTTAGGCCCGAGTTAGCGGTTCCCGTGATCCCGCCGCGGATTTCGTTTTGCGTGGTGGCGGAGGTTCCCGTTCCGGTGAAGGTGAGGACATGATTGGCGCCCAGATCGATCTGCGCGACGATCAAGCCCTGCGCTCCGCCGTCCCAAGTCTGAGTGGCAGCGCCCACGGTCGTCGTGATCAACTCGAACTTCTGGCGGACCGGGCTCGAATTCAACATAGCGACGCCGGTTCCAGTCAGTGTGAGCGAATCACTGGTCGAATTCGTGGTGACCGTATAGGGAGCGGTGGCACTGGCCAGAAAGGTGATGGAGGGTGTCTTGAACTCGCCCGTGTCGAAGCCAACGACGGGAATGGCGCCAACGGTGTTCGCACCGATCTGCAGGGTGTCGAGATCGGACGTGGGGGGCGCATTGTTGCCATCCCAATTCACCCCGTTGGAAAAAACCCCATCGAGCCCGCCGCCATCCCAAACGCGAATGGCGCCGTAGAGACTGGATGCCAGAGCGCAGGAGAGGCTAAAGACAAGCAGCTTGTGTCTGAGACGGGTTTTCATGGAGTGCAAAAACTTGCCGGCGCTCATGGCCGCCGGCGCGCGGCCGAAGAGTCGGGGAGTGCGAAATACCCCCGAACGGGGTGCGGCGTCCGCAGAATGACCGCGGGGTGGCAAATGAGGGATCAATTTGGCGAGTAAGGCAGTGCCTGGCTAAAGAAGGAGGTGGAGCCGGCCGCGCTGCCCTGCTTTTGGATGAGCAAAGACGAGCCCGCCGGAATCAGCTTGCCGCTTTGGTCGCTGCCGTCACCGCCTACCTGTTTCCAGATCGCGCCGGTGATGGTTTTGTAGAAGGCAACCCATTTCACGCCGTTGAAGAGGTTCACCCGATCGGCCGTGAAGGGATCGTCGGCGGCCACCCAGGTACCGGGATTCGAGAAATTCAGCGCGCCCAGGGTCGTGTCGGTTGGGAAGCGGACGGCCACCGAGCTCGTGACGCCGCCAACGATCCGCGTCAGCAAATTGGTCGTGGGCGCCCGGCCCGAGATGGCGATGGTGGTGGTGGAACCCCGCCGCCCGATGAGCAGTCCAGCGTCGGGATAGAGCACCACGTTGTTTTGGTTCGTGTTCGGCGCCGATGAAGTGACCCAGCAGTTATTGATGGAATGGAAGAAGTAGGAAATCCATTTCACGCCGTTGAAAATTTGCACCGAGTCGGCCGAAAAAGAGGACGTGCCCTTTTGCAGTTGCACCGGGCTGCCGGCGGTACCATCGCCAAAGAGCGTGGCCAGGGTGTCCCCGGGGAAAATCTCAAAGCGGTCTCCGACGGCCGCGGCAAAGGCCGGCGTCGCCACGTCGCCGGTGAGGTTCGTGGTCCCGACATCGAGAGTGACACTGCCCGGCGCGGCGCTGGCGGTGACCAGCAGGAGCCGGCCTGTCTGGCCGCCAGAGAGCATCAGCGCAAAATGGGGCGCCCCCACCTGGGCAAACTGTCCGGCCGTCCAAGTCGCGTCCGTAGTGCTCAAGGTATTGCCCGTGAGCGCGGAGACAGTGCCGGAGAAGACGGCTTCCCCGAGGACCGGCACGCCGACGGGAGTGGTGGTGCCCGTGGCCAGCGTGTAAACGATCACCCCCACGGGCGGGGTATTCGCCTGTCCGAAACTGGCCGATGGAAGCACCGAAAGCAGGAGGGCAATGCTCGCGGCAATAATGCGGGTTTTCATGGATTCAGAGTTGGTTAGTAAAGTTAACTTCGGGCGCAGGGGATGGTTAGCGAGAGAGGTTACGAATCACGGCCCGGCCAGATCCTCGAGTGAACTCCCACATAAGGAGATGAGCTCCGGAATCGGTCCAGGCGCGCTGCACGCTCACCGGGATGCCGTCGGTCGACGAGTAGCGGACGCCGTCGATATAGAAGACGAGCGCGTCATCCCAGTTTCCATCGGCAATCTCCATTTGGAAATTGATCGCCGTCGGTCCGCTGATCCTGGCGATGATCCGGCTGGTTTCACCCGTGTTACCGCCGGCGCACACAAGATTCCCGGTGGCGGCTTCGGTGGTCCAGTTGCCGTTGCCGCCCATGCCGTACTTGCCGGCGCCGGTGAGCGTGGTAATGCCGCTGCTGGCGGAGGGACCAGGATCGAGATTCATATTCACCCGGTAGAATTTGCTATGATCCGCGGAATCCAGCGGCGGGCCGACGAAGCGCAGTCCGTTCGCGTCGGGCACCTGGACGAAGTTCCCGCCGGCATCCACCCATCCTTGCATGTCGTTCGAAGCCTGGATGCCCCAGCGAAGGTCGGCCGCCTTCAACTGCGCGGGGATCGAGAGCTCCGGGTGGCCATCCACGATCTCGAGCTTGATGCCCTTCTTCCAAAGATCATCCACCGAGCCCAAGCCGAGCCCGTAAGCGAGAATGGCGTCGCGTAACTTGCCCGGATTCGTCGCCAGCAGACGTTCGAGCGTTGGGGTAGCGCCATTGCTGGAGGTGAGCAACCAGCGATCAAAGCCCGCGGAGCCGGCGTCCTGGGTGGTATTTCCCACATAGACGAGTCCCTCGTGGGGGCTCCCTGCCAGGTACCGATCGCGCGAGGCAACCCGCAGCAACAGCACCTTCGGGCCGGCTGACAACCCTGCCGCGCGAGCGTTGATGGAAATTTCGCGGGTGCTTTGGCCGGCGAGAATGGTCGCGCTGGCGGGGAGTTGCTGAATATGCTCGCCGTTTACCACGGTGCCGCCGAGTTGAAGATCGACGACCAGACTCTGCGACAAGTTCCCATCGCGATGCAAGGTGACGCGGGCGGGTTGGGCCGGAGACGCGATGGCGTTGGGCTGTGTGACTTCCAGCCAGACCATCGGATTATCGCTGATCGCCTGCTGCACCGCTGTGCCCGCGACCGAATAATGGTAATGCGGCAGGACCGCGACCTGCATGGTGGCCGCGCCCGCGGTCTCGAGATCCGGCACCGAGTGCACGGTGACAGTCTTACTAGTCACTCCGCGCGGGAAGTTGACCACGGCCCGCTGGCCACTGGACGACGCCGCTCCATCCACGACGAAGAGACCGCCGCGGCCATCGTCGAGAAACCCGAGCGGGACATCGAGCGCCGCGGCGGTGCCAGCACCACTCCGCGTGACATTGACCGTGAATGATTGGGCCAGCGACTCGCCGACGGGCGTGGTGCCGCTGCCGGAAGCGAGGGCGATCTGAACGGTGGTCGGGATACTCAGCGCCCCCATGCAGATGCGGCCTTCCATGATTAACTGAATCAATTGCGCCGACCCAATGACCGTGTTCTTAAGCACGATCTCCTGCGTGGCTCCGCCGGGGAGCTTTACGATGAGCACGCTATCGAGCGTCGGGATGGGCGTGGTGTGATCGGTGTCCAGCCGGACGGAGAGGGACTGGCGAGCATCACCGGTAGCGCCCCAAAAAAGGGCCGAAAGGTCGATGATATCGCGCGTGGGGTCGAAGTCGCTGACGGTCTTCCGCCCGGTGTCCAGGCCGCCGAAGAGGAAGCGGTCGGAGCCGCCGCCGCCGGTGAGTGTGTCATCCCCTGCACCGCCGGAAAGGATGTCGTCGCCCGTCCCGCCGCTGAGTTGGTCTTTGCCGAAGCCGCCGCGGACGATCCTGCGCCGCGCGTCGGATCCCGCCGAAAGGACGACCGGTTTCAGCTCGGTGCTCAGATTCCAGATCACCGTGCCATGCCATTTCGACTCCAGATAATTCTGGGTGTCGCGCAGCTTTTGCTCCGCCAGGGCGGTGGGAAAAACGAGCAATTCCTGGAGTTGCCCGCCGAAAGCGGAATCGACCGGCTTCGCGCCGCCGGGGATCGCCGAGCGCCGGGCACCGAGCGTCGGCAAGACCGGATCAATCTCGGCGGCAGCCATAGCTTCGCCATTGTAGGAAATCCCGAAAATGTTCTGCACCAGCCCGGCTTTGCGGCGGAAGATGGACGTGGTCGCAGCGCCCGCCGTGTTCTCGTAGCCGCGCACGGCCACGCCATCCATCTGGTAAGTCGGCGCACCCGGATAGGAGATTGCCTGCGTGGTCGCGGCGAGCTGCAGATAACCCCGGTTCGTGGAAAGGAGGGTCTGGAGCTCGTCTGCGGAGGCGGCGGCCCGATACGCGGCGAGAACCGTTTGATCGCCCGTCGGCAGGGCAGCGTCCTGGAAGAACAGGTGGGCCAACTCGTTGCCCGAGAAATCCGCGGCGAGATCGGCTACGACGGGCTGATACTCGGCGACCGGTTGCATGGCGGGGCGGCCATTGCCGGAGCGATCTGGCCAGGTGCTGATGCGAGTTCCCGCCGGCGATAGATCGGAACCATTGAGCCACAGTGCGGCGTCGCTGCCGTCCTCAAGGCTGGGTGCAACAACCGTCACCAGCACCTCGCCGGAGAAGACTTCGCCTCCATCATTCCAGCTTACCGGCAGGACGGCCCGGCGCACCGCGCGGTCGATGTGTTTGATCGATAAACGGCCGGCCTTCAACTGGGCGAGGCTGTAGTGCTGCGCCGCACTGCCGGCGATGAGCGCGCCATCGACCTTAAGTTGAAAACCACTGCCTTCCAGGCTGGAGAGGGCGATGTCGACGCCGCTATCTGGCGTGTCGGAATCGAGGAATTGCAAGTAAACGCCAGCTTCACCCGACTCGGGCACGCGCATGCCCGTGCTGACTAGTTGCGGAATGCGATTATTCTTCGTCGGATCGCTGCCGCGCAGGAATTCTTCCAAGTTGTTCCAATCATCGCCGTCGTCATTGGCCCCGGCGACGTCGATCGTGGTATCGAGCCCGTAGATGAGCTTCCACCAATCCGGGATGCCATCGTGCGCGGTGCTGGTGCTGTCTCCGGCGACGAGCAGGTCGAGGCGATACTCGCCGGACCGGCTGGAAAAACTCAGCCCGTAGAATTCCTTGCTCCCATCCGGCAGGGTCGCCGGCGTTCCATCCACGGTGATTTCCTCGATCTTGAAGGAGGTAGGCTGGGTGGTAACGGAAAGGAACGCGCCCATCCGGGGCGCCTCCGGCAGGTACGCGATGGGCACCTTCACCGCGTAAGAGAAGGGCTTCACGTCGCCGCTCCCGGTGGGATTGAGGTTGCCTTTGATCGTCACCCGATTGGCCGGGTTGGATTGGTTGACGAAAGTCATCTCCAATTGACCCGATTGCAGCAGAACCGTTTGGCCGCCGCCGGATTTGCGGACTTCGCCGTAGAAAATCACATCGGGCTCCGTAAATCCCTGCCCGCTCGCGGTGGCGAGCCCGAGCGCGGTGAAGAGTGCGGCAGCCAGGAAGGAGTTAGTCACCTTGTTCATGTCTAGGTCCTCAGGTTACTGGCCATTGTGGGAGTAGGTCTTGAAGTTGAGCTTGATGTCCGAGACGTTCTCCGTGAAACGCTTGACCCCTTCCGCGGCATCGTAATAGAGCCCGCCGCCGGGGATGATCAGGACCCATTGCGAATTCCAAATCGAGCGGGCCATGAGTCGCGTGCTGTTGTTTTCGTCGTCCACCTCGAGCTCGCCGTCACCATTGAGGTCTCCCCCATGGAACAACCGGAAGTCGGCATGCTTGCGTGTTTCCCCGTACGACCCGTCGATCCCATCGAGCGGCGGGATGAACCCGGGGGAAGACATCTGGGACTGATTGATGACAAACGGGATGGGAACCCGGATGTCTTTCACCGACCAGGAACGGGTCACCGGATAGTCAGCAGTCGAAACCAAACAATAGTCCGTTCCGACTGGCACGAGATAGCCACGTGGAGTCGCCGCCAGACCTTGCGCGCCGGAATTCTGGTAACCCTCGAGCAAGACCCCCGCAACCGCCACGCGCGTGGAAAATTGGGACGTGCTGTAGGCATGGTCTCCCGCCGAAAGCGGGCGGCCAAAGAAGTTCTGCCCAGCTTTGATCATGCTGCTGAAGCGAATCACGATGCCTGGCTGCTTGCCGGCTGCCGGATCGGTGATGGGCCGGCAAAACTGCCGGTACTCGGGCACCTGGCCAAGATCCTCCACCACGCAGCCCTTCAAGGTATCCTTCCAACGCTGGGTGCTGGCGGCGGCCTCGTTGATGGCGTCCTGGTTCTCGGCTACGAGGGCGGCTTGCGCCGGCGTCCGGCTGCCCGCCGGTGTGTCGAGCGCGTCCTGAATGCTGGTTTCGAGCGGCGGCCCGATGCGGAAATTCTCCGCACGCATGGACATGCCCTCGTTGATCACCTGCACATTGTTCAAGCCGATGCGGCCTTCAAGGGCATCGAAGTTCCCGCGGAGCAGCACGAGCAATTCCGACAGTCCACCCTTGCCGGGCTTCGGGTCGCCCAAACCGCTGCCATCCAGCCACAGGCCGAGCTGCCGTTCCTTGACGATCTGGTCGAACATCTGCGTGGCCGCCGCCGGATCGCCCGGGTCGAGGCTGGTCTCGTAATCGTACGCTTTTGCGGCCAGCCAGGCGTAGCGCGCGGCAAGATTGAAGGCGCTCTGATACTTGGCCATCGCCTCGTTGCGCGTCAGGCGCATGATCATATCCTGGTAGCGATTCTTCTGCGACTTGGCGGAGAGCACTTTATTGAAGGCCTCACGCTCACGCAGCAGCCGGAAGCCTTCCGCGAGGGAGGTAGTGTATTCATGCTTCTTGAGCTCCAGTTGCTGGATGGCCAAGCCGATGCCGTCGCGCTTCGGCTGGTCGCCGCCGGAGTGGTATTCCAGATCGGCCAGGAGGCCCTGGATGGTCGAGACCGAGTCGGCGAAGCCTTTGTCGCGCTCGAATTTGGCAATCAGCTCATCGCGCAGCAGCTCCGCGATCTCCTTGCCGATATCCCTGGCCGTCTTCAGACCCTGGAAGACGCCTTCCGTGGACTCCGCCCCGGCCTGCAGGATGCCGCGGGCAATCGAGGTGCTATCGAAATCGAAGATGCCAGTGACGAGAGGAAGCGCGTCCTTGGTGCTCTTGAAAACTCCCTTGCCGGCGTCCGCAAAGATTTGGGCGATGCCCAGCGCCGTGTCCACCGCCACGATCACTGAGTTGATGGTCGCACGCGTAATTAGGATATTCTCATCGAGGTCCTTCTTCTTCCCGATCACCTCGATCGCGCTCTGGAGGTTGGCGAGTTTCTGCTCCCAATCCTGCAGGTAGCCGATGTAGTCACTGATCGCCTGGTCAAGCGCGATCTCGGCGGTGATCATTTCCGACAGCGCCGTTTGCACTCGGCCGTAGCTGGTGCGCTGGCCCCAGCTTCCGTCGGTCGGCGCCTGGAAACCATATTTCGAAGCGGTGTTGTAAGGCAGCGTCAGCGGCGAGTTCTCCGTGAACTGATACATCTTGGCGCCGACGATGGTCTCGAACGCTTTCGTGATTTTGGCGCCCCCACTGCCGCCATACGTGCTCTTATAGAGCGACACAACGGTGGGATCGTTCGTCAAACCCGTGAGCATGGATTTGATGCTGCTGAAGGTAACCATGTTTGCCACCGTGGAGGAGTTCCCCGGCACGATCTGGTCGATCTTCGTCTTGTCCAAATACGCATAAAGCATCGTATCCGGGCCCTCGTAGCCTTCCGGGTACGCCTTGCCGAAGCCAATCTGTCCCGAGTAAGGCCGCCCGAAGATCTCGATGAGCCGGTTGCGATAATCGAGGTCCTGGCGGAGCGAATCGACGATCAGCGCCTCCGTGTCGTTCGCGATGATGCGGAGCTTGTTGTTGGCCTCCGTGGCAAACTTCAGCACTTTCGCGGCATTGCTGCCGGAAAGAATGGCGCGCTCGAAAATCTGCTCGAAATGCGTCAACCCCTGGATGGCCCGGGTACCCACTTGCGCGGTGGAACCGACGTACAGCAAGGTCGGGTCGATATCGAAGGCGATGGCATCGGAGGAAAATCCGAGCGGATTCGCGCCATTGTTCGATTCGTCGATCGCGGTCTGAATTTCGTAAAGCCCGCCGGCCACGCTCGCCGATTTCATCCTCCGCGCCGGATCGTTCGATCATGGAGAGGTTTTGCAGCGGATTTCCGGCGGAGTCGACGGCTTGCTCAGGGAGCAGCGCATTCGCCACGGCCCAATCGAAGTAGGCCCCCTGCCCTGCCCGGTGCGCCCACTCGGAGACGCCCCAGGCGCGGGCTTTATCGGCGCTGTCGGTATAGCCCTGCCACTGGCCGTCCGGGTTGTGGGTGTAGCTCAGGCGATAAGTGGCGCGCACGATGTCGCGGCCGGCGCGCGCTTTTCCGGCGGCCAGGCGGGCGAAGGTCTTCTCATCGAGATAATCCACCGGGAGAACGTTCTGCATGAGCGAATACAGCTCCGAGCGTGCCTTCCAACTGAAGTTGGGTTCCTGCAACAGGAGGTAGTGCATTTCGACTGCAGAGAGATAGTGCCCCCACGCATCGCCGTGGCCCTGCGGGTAGAGCAGGCGGGCGTCATCTTCATTGATGAAACCGTCCGTATTGACGTCGTAGATGTTGTAATTGGAATTGTAGGCGGCCTCGCCGAGCCCCTTGGCATAATTCCAAAACATCCGGTTATAGACCGGGTAGCTCTTGCGGAAATCGGTGCCCCGGAGCAGCGACAACTCCTCGTGCAGCAGACTGGGCTCGAGGTTCTGGAAAGCGTGGGTATAGGACGCGACACTGGACAATCCTTCTTCGGAATCATCGTTGACCGAGATCGTGGAATCCTGCGCGTCGCTATAGGCCTCGCGGGCGAGCAACTCATAGAGCACGGAGAGCCGAGTGGCGGCGAGCAGGAGCGCCTGATTGATCCCATCGGTGGCGGTGCCGTTGCTGGAGTTCCTGATCGAGAGAATTCGGCACGCTCGAGCACGGTGCGGTAGAGCTCGATTAAACCGGTGCGCTCGATGACGTTCTTGTCCGGATTGAGCGCCACATTGCCGGCGTAAGGTCCGCCCGCGATCTGGATCTGCTGGAGTAGCTCGCCGGACTTTCGTTGCTGAAGAAGTCCGTGTAGCGCGCCTCGTAAGGATTGATCCGATCGAGGATCCGCTTCACCCAGCCCATCACCAGTTGCGGGATGTAGCGCTTGCTGCCATCGGCTTGCAATTGCGGAGAATTTGCGGCGCCAGCCCACTGGAACGGCGCGAGCGCGGGCGAGATGGTGCCGGGCTTCCACGCCACCGCGGCCGTGGTGCCGGTGGGCAACTCGAACGGGACCAGCCGCCAGCCCGTGGTCTCAGTCTTGTGGCGGTAGCGCATGAGCACCAACTTGTCTGCGAGCACGACGTCGGGCCGGCCTTCAAAGACGATCGTGTGCAGGGCCGAGCCGCTCTTGTAGAGCTGCCAGTTCGGATCCGGCTGATTGGTCGAGAGCGAGGCGATCTCCGCCTGGAGCGTCGCGTCGAGCTCGCGTGTGTCGCGGATCCACCATTCATAATCGAGATTGCCCGTATTGGCGCCAAACTCACCATTGTGCTGCAGCGTGATCTTCTCGCTGAAGGCGTCGGAACCCTCGATCACCTTGATCGCGCCACGATAGCGATCCGGGATGATCTCGATGATGTGCAGGGATACCGGCGCGCCATTCAGCTCGGCCCGGCTATTCTCCGCCAGGGTGATGTACAGCGAGCCGGTGGGATTTTGCGTGAGCAGATTCGCGTTCGGAACCAGCGCCGACCCAACGCCGAAGCTGTCGAGCTGCGAGAGCACCGGATCGGGGGAGGTGACGGTGTCGGAGAGGTCGTCCTTCCAAAAGGTCTTCTGCTCGAGCAGAAGCGCTTTTTGCGCCGGCGTGATGGTGCTGACCGGCGGCACCGGTTTCACCCCTTGCACAAAGACCGGCGTCGTCAGGCTTGGCGCTGGCGATGCCACCTGATACGGACTTTGCGAGTCGGTGAAGATTTTGGCCACCGCCGTTGCCCAATCTCCATCGGCGGATAGATCCGCGATTCCTTTCTCGGGAGCGGTCTTCTTGTAGTCGTCGAGTGTCAGCACATTCGGCTCGAGCACGTTCATCGGATCAGGTCCCGCCGTCAGATTGGGATCGCCACCCTCTTTGTCATTGAGCCTGCCGCGGAAAACTAGGGTTTCGGCGAGGGAATCGAAGTAGAAGCGCTTCTGCAAGGAGCCGGTCAACTCCTTGAAGTACCAACGCTCGGCCACCACGATGACTTTCGAGGTCGCCGGGTCACCGGGGATCAATCCCGCCTTGCTCATCTTGGCATTCGTGAAAGGCACCTCCCGACGGTCGAGCGGGCGGATGATGCGGGCGGACGCTTTGTCCAACTCGGCCGTGGTCGCCGCGCTAATTACCATGGTGGGAGTGGCCGAATCGTAAACCACCTCCGCAGCCTGCATGGCTACCACCGCGGGCAGGCCATTCGAGCCTGGATTCTCGTTGAAGTATTCACCTCCCACATAGGTGAGCGTTTCGCCACGCTTGAGCTTCGGATAGTCCGTCCGCCACGCGCTGGAATACCGGACCTTCACCGGTTTCGGATTATCGTCGAGGCTTGGAGTGCCGGCTTTATTGTCGCCCAGGAACGCGGCGGCATCCGCGGCCGTCGCCGGGAGCCAGGCCACCGGTTTCCCCACCGCCGCGCCCGGCAGATAGAAATCGGCCCGCATCGGATAGAAGAACTGCTCGAAGAACTTTCCGCCGCCGGAGACCACCCAGGCATGCATGCTCGCGTCACGCCACAGCGTGCGCTGATTGACGCCGTTCACCTGGATGTTGCCGCCGCGCTCATCGGCCAGGGAGACATTGCCGATCACCAGATTGAGCGGGTACGGCGGGACGAGCAAGTCGCCGGCGAAGACCGGGTACTCGAACTTGTACTCGAAGTTGAAACTCTGCGGACGCATTCAGCGTCAGAAAGCGCGTCTTCGGGAGTCGCGGCGGGTTCGTAGGCCAGGCCGGTGGAGCCGCCCGACCTGCGCGTCCGGAGGACGCGGAAAGCCGATGGTACCAGTCCGCGTGTCGAAGACTTTGTAAGCGGCCATCTCCGGCTCGCCGGTCTCGAGGTTGTTCACCTGCACGAGCACCCAGGGATCGGAGGTATAGGTCGGCTTGATTGTTGATGTCTTTCTGCAGGGCGAAGGCGGCCAGCGGCGGATTGTTGTCGAGGGTCCTCGCCGAGGTTTTTGACCTTCAACGCGGCGCGGCCCGAAGGCGCCGTGAGTGCATGCTCTTCGTTCGGATTGTAGCCGGCCAGCGCGATCTCTCCGGCTGGTTGTAGATCTGTCAATCCGGAATACCGGGCGAGGTCGAAGACCGCCTGAGGCCGGCCGTTCTTATCGACGCCTTCCGTGCCAATGCGGCTGGCAATATAGATTGCCTTGTCCTTGTGCGGGCCAACGGCCGGGAAACCCACGTCCTTGTACTCCGTGACCACATAGGGCCAGGCCACGTTCGGATGCGGCACCCGGTCGATGAGGTATGGGTTCTCGTAGTAGACGACCTCGAGCTTCTTCGCGGGATCGGTGAACAGTTGATTGTCATTCACCGGGAAAATCGGCCCCCATGCGCCAACCTCAGCCGTACGCTGGTAAAGCACGGCGTTGTAGTTGGAAATCTCGTTGCGGATGAATCCGCTGCCGCCGAAGCCCGCATTGTCCAGCGTGCAATCGATGCGCGTGGCCACTTCCTGCACATCCACGTACGCCCAGGTCCCGGTGTAGGGCGAGACGCTGGTCACTGGTCCGACGCCGACCGTCGCGGAGCCCAAGTTGGCAAAGGAACCGGCGCCCGGCGCCGCCTCAAAACTGAACCATAATTTCGGAAGGTAATTCCGCAGTTGCGTCCCGGCGACGATGTTCGGCCCGGTCACCACCGCGCCAACCGATAGTCCGGTGGTGCTGGCGCAGGTCACCGTGGTCGACCCGTTCACGGTCGCGCAGTTGGAAAGCACCAGGCTGCCGGCGGACAAGGTCAAGCCCGTGCCAGTCGCCGTGGCCGGCTTGCTGAGGAGGAACGTGGTCGAGGTGCTGATCGACGCCACCGTCGTCGGAGAGACGGTCATGTCGCGCTGACTCTTCAGTTGCCGGATTTCGCCCGGAGTCAGGTAGCCCTTATCGTCCGTCGGAAAGTCGGAGAAGGTAAAGAGGCGGAACTGGTCGAGCTGTAGGCCGTTCATGGGATCGGCGTCCACCCCGAAGCGGAAACTGCTCGGCCCCAAAGCTGGAGCCACGGTCGAATCGGCGGAGCCTTGCAGGAACGCGGTCGGGAGTGCCTGTTCCTTGCGTGAGCCATCGAGATAGAAGTCGACCACGGTGACTGCTGTCCCGAAGACCTCCTGGTCGAAGACGTGGACCACGTAATGCCGCCAGGACGCGCCCGCTTTGGACAACGCATGTGTCACAGCTATGCCGCGATACGTCGCCGTTACGGTCGAAGCGGTCGCATCGAGCGTGACCTTCAGCCCGCCGGTCCCACTGCTAAGGATAGTCACCGGCTTGTTCGCGGCGTTGAGAGTCTGCCCTGCGCCGTCACCGGTTGCGGGCGCGCTGAGCGTCAGCGTCGTGGCATTGGTCTTTCCGGCGATCTTAGTCCCAGGTGCGATGTTCGGTCCGCTCAGGCTCATCCCGGCCACTACGTCGGCGGTGCTGGCACAGGTGAGCGTGATCGATCCGTTGGTGGTGACGCAGTTGGTAAGGGTGGCCGCGGAGTAGGAGGCCGTCAGCGACAATCCCGTGCCATTCGTCGCCGCGGCCGTGAGGACGAAAGTCGTTGCGTTGGTGACCGACGAAATCTTCGTCCCGGAGGGAATATTCGCGCCCGTGACGTTCATGCCAGCGCTCAGTCCCGCCGTACTGGCGCAAGTCACATTGGCGCCGGCGATGGTGCAGTTCGTCAGCGTGATCGCCGACGGTGACAGGACACCTTTCGCGTTTAGCCAGAAATCGATGACGAACTGATTGCCGGGGTTCACACTGCCGCCCGAGCCGACAATGCCAAAAGCGCCGCCCGCCGTCGCCGCGCCGCCGCCGAGTTGCAGTCCACGCTGGCCGAGCACCAACTTTGCATCAGTCCGGGGAATGACATTCACCGGACTAGAGCGCACCACGCGCACGGCGAGATTTTCCTGCGTCAGCGTGCCGTCCGCGATTTCGTCGGGATTTGGCCGATAGCTATACAGGAGCACGCTGCGGCCCGCGCCAACTGCCGTAAACGGAATGCCGGGCGTCGATTTATTGACCATCGCGCCGACCGAGGTGTCGGCAAAAGTGATATCCTGGAACTTCCATTCATCCAGGGCGCTGAGATCCAGCTTGGTCGGCGCCTGGCGCGACGCGGCGGGATCGAACAAGTGGTGATAATGCGCCCGCTCTGTTTGGGCCGGGAAACCCAGCTTGGGGTCGATGTCCGGGAGGGCAACTGTGTTTAGATAGTTTTTCCAAGCGGTGAGGGCCAAACCGGCGCCGCTGGCGGTCGCGGGCAAACTAAGGACGAACTGGGTCCCGTTCGTGATCGAGGCGATCGTCGAACCCGTCGCGATATTCGGGCCGCGGATGAGCATCCCCGTGCTCAGACCCGACGTGCTCGAGCAAGTGGCGGCGGCCGAGGCATCGGTGGTCGCGCAGTTGGTGAGCGCCACCGCGCCCTCCAGAATGCGCGCCCCGCTGCTGTCTTCACTCGCCGACGCGCGGGTGACCAGATCGCCGGGATAGCCGGTTGTTACCTCGACTCTGTAATTCGTGGCGGCGTCATTGGCGTCGGGCCATGCGACTTCGTAAATGCCAGGGCGAACCGGGAAGAGGCCCTTGCCAAGCACGTCCCAGCGCAAAGCGTCGCCGTTCATGAGGCTCCCCGTCGGCGGGAAGACCTTGGTTGTGATGGTGTTGCCGGGGCCGGTGTCGCTGGTTTTCAGCACCGCCAATCCGGGGAGCCCCGGAGTCAATTGATCGTTCGGGTTCACCGCGTCGAGGCGTTCACCAAGCGCAACGACCGCCCGGAAGGTGGTAGTTTGGTAGACCCAGTGGATCTCAGTGGGAGCGGTGACATTCCTGACTGTGAAAATGCGCGAGACCCGCGGCTGCCCTTGTTGATCGACGACGCTGGTATCGTCGTTCAGCGAGGTCACCAACGAGACGCCGGTGAGATCGCCGGCGGGCGGCGCGCCGAAGCTGGAGAGCGTCAGAAATCCGTCGGTGGAGCGATAGAAAGCCCCGACCTCGACCTTTCGCCCTGGGCTGGACGACGAAGCTAATCCCGAATCGATCCACACGTCCTTGTTGACCCCGCTTCCATAGACCACACCGCCGGGACCGAAAGAAGTATCCGGCGTTACTCGATCCGCTTGGTAGACCCGGAGGAACGCCTGGCCATCGAAACTGGTACCGGCGTTGGCGGCGGTCGCGGCATCGAAGCGGTAACGCACCTGGCCGACGAAATTCCACATGAGCCGGAGCGGCTGGGTGACGCTCATCGGGACGGTGGCGCGGCGGGTTGCGGCATCCGTGGGAAAGAGTATGCCCGGAGAGACGAGCGCCCCATTCTTATCATAGAAGGTGTACCCAACCGTGCGGAAACGCAGCCCGGCGCCCGGCGCCTCGATGGTACTATCGATCGCCGCCGTGAATTGATCGCCCAACGGCCGCCAGGCCCGGCCCACCACCGGAACCGGATTGCCAAATCCGCCCTGCCCGGTGGCGGAATCGATGATGACAGCAAACTCGAGTTTCCATCTCCAGACGACCGTCACATCGTGATCGAGCGTGGTGGTGAAGAACAGTTGAGTGCCCTGGACCACCTGGCCGTCGAGCGCATAGCCATCGTTCACGAGACGGTACCAGGCCTTGGCAGTATCCGGAGCATTCAGGTCCCCCACTTCGGCGAGTTCCTCGAAATCTTTGTTCAGGTAAATGAACTCCGGCGCCTCGAAGCGTTGCACCGTGCCGTAGTCGCTCTTCCCGGTGCCGATCCGCGGATTCAATACCGAGGGTGCACGGGTCCCGACGTCCACGGCGTACGACGCGGAAAGCGAAAGTGCCACGCCATTGCCGGTCGCCGGGAGGCTCAGAGTGAAACCGCTCCCTGAGACCGCGACGATCGTCGTCCCCGGCGCGATATTCGTGCCGCTCACGCTCATTCCCGCCGCCAGGCCTGCCGTGCTCAGACAAGTCACCGCGGTACTTCCGTCGGTCGTCGTGCAGTTATCGAGCGCGACCGGCGGAGGACTGCCGGGAGGAAGATACTTGCTTTCAATGGTATAGAAGACGGGGCGGGTAAACTTGAACGCGGTCGGAAACAGGCGGCCGGGATAATTGATGCCCACGGTTCCGAGAGAGTTCTCAATGCCGATCGCGACTGCCTTGCCATCGTCAAAACCCGACTTCTCCTTCAATTGGACCTCGATGATATTCGACCCCTCGTAGAGCAGAAGCTGGAAAGAAACCTTCTCCGCGGACGAGCCACTCGCGGCATTGTTATACTGCTCCATGTTTTGGTAGTCAATGATGAAGACCCGGTTGGGAGCGGTACCTCTCGTGGTATAGAGAATCTTGCTATTCGTCCCTAGGACCAGATCCGTCCAGAACGGCGCAATGCAATTGTTAGGCAAGCCAGTATTCGGAAAGGCCACGGGTGAATAAGACCGCGCTCCCTGGATCGTAATGGGCTGCTCGAAGGTGATCAGGCCGTTCGTCGACGCCGTGCAGGTCGTGTACGGCTTGTCGTAGAAGAAGAAGGTGAATCCCAGGCTGATCGCCTGCGCCGTATCGTCTCCGATCAGGTCCGTGGCGTTGTTTACGCCAGACTCTGTCGGGCTCAGTTTGATGGCGTTTTGGGGCGTGGTGGTATAGCGGTACCCGAAGGTGTCGCTCCCTGCGGGCGGCGCGACGCCGTCGCCCATCAGCATGATATCGAAGGGGCTTTCATCGAGATCGTTGTTAGCGATATGAAGCGTAGCCATCCTGGTTCCCGTCCCCGCAGGGCTGAATTCGACCGTGAAATTGGTGGTGCCGTTGGGTCCGGGAATCGTCCCGTTGGGCGTGGTTGGCACTTTGAATTCCGCGCTGTTCGTACCATCCACCGTGACGATTAGCCCCGAAAGGTTGGAATCGCCGATGTTCTTGATCGTGAAGGTCCTGAGAATGTCCGATCCGCCCACGGCCGAGCCGAAGTTGTAGCTACCATTGTCCGAAATGCCGCTCCCGCCTTGCTCCACGACGATCTCCGGCGCGAGCGCGACACCGGTGAATGCGATGTCGTAAGGATTTTCGCTGCCGTCCGGATCGTTGTTGCCAATGTGCAGCGTGGCGGTCTTCGTTCCGCCGCTCGAGGGATCGAATGTGACGGTGAAACTTGCCGTCCCGCCCGGAGTGACCGGGCTCGTCGGCGCGGTGGTCACTGAGAAATCTGTGCCCGTGAGTCCACTCAGCGAGAGGGTGAGATTGGCGTCTCCGTTGTTCGTGATCGTGAAGTTACGAGTCGAGGTATCGTTCGGATTCGCCCCGAGGTCCAAAGTGCCAAAATTCGTCGAGGTGACGTCTGCATTGGCGCCTTGGTCCACCTTGATCTCCGGTGCCGTCGCCGTCGCGGTCAGTTTGATCTCGAACGGGTTTTCGTCGCCATCGTTGTTGGCAATGCTCAGCGTCGCGGTCTTGATCCCGCGGCTCGTGGGCGCAAACCGCACCGTGAAGTCGGAAAACGTAGCTGGAGCAATCGGGGTGCTGGGCTGGGAGGGCGTAATCGAGAATTGGCTGGGGTCTGCGCCTCCTACCACCACCCGCGGCGTACCCGTCAGCGTGAGGTTGGCGGCACCCGTGTTCCGAATCCGGAAAGTCTTGTCGATGGTGCCCGATGGAGGGGAGCCGACCTCGACGGAACCCAAGTTCACGATCGTGGTGTTATCGAGGACGTTCGTCGCTCCCGGAAGGTCCTCGACCACGATTTCCTGCGCCATCGCGGCGCCCGCGGACAGGACCAGGAAACATGCGGCCGCGACCACTCGGAGGAGCCGGAGCAAGTTATGATTTTTCATCGCAGTCGGAAATGGGAAGCGAAGGGCAGATGGGAAAGTCATGGCGGGTTCCTATTGTCCTTGAAGGGTGGCGACGGGGCTGACGCGGCGTAACTGGACTCGCCCGGTGAGCGTGAGGCTATCTTTGATCAGCCCTTGGATGGTGTCGCTAAACGTGCCAGTCAGCTGATCGGGAAACGCCGAGCCGGAGTCGAAGGCCACCGAAAGCGTGCGCGTGATCCTCGGCCCCTTGGTAAGATCCTGATGGTAGACGTGCCGCAGCGGATTGCTGCGATGGAAAGGATCGAGGGTGAGCGAGGTGCTCACCGTTCCGCCCATCGAACCCGTCATCGTCTTGGTGAGATCGTAGTTCTCCTGGAGCGCCGTCGGACGAGTGGCAAAGGTGATCAGGTCCGGGCCCGTCCAGGCGCTCGCGCTGCGGGGCATGTCGTAGGCAATCGCTTCCACCCGCACGCCGACGCGCTTTCCGTCGCGGACCTTGATGCCTTCGAAAAACGGAATCTTCGCCGGATCCACCACGAGCACCGGCACGCCGGGCACCCCCGGGTCGGCGGTCTTGGTCTGCATCAGGGTCACTTGTGAAAGCAATCGCACGGCGCCAGCACTATCCGCGTGCAGGATGAGGCGGAGCGGCGCGGTGCCAGCCGACGGCTGAACGGGCGATCCATTCACCACAATGCTGGTGGCCTTATCGACGACCACGTCGCCTACCCACAGTCCGGCCAGGGAACTCACGGGAGCACCACCGCCGACTACCGCAGTCTGCTGGACCTCGCTCCGAACCGCCGTAATCGGAAGGTAAAAGGATGCCCCTGTAGTGCTGCTTCTGAGCCGATAGAGGCTGGTGTGGAGGGCGTCGTCGGCCAGTGTCCGCTTGGCGCCGATGGTCAAGGGGATCGTTTGCTGCGACCCCACGGGCACGAAGGCCGCGAGAAAGCCGTTCCCCCGTACGTACCCCAACCCGGTGGCCGCAGGGCTGACGCGGTAGAGCGTCAGGCCGGCGTCCGCGTTGATTGCGGTCGCGGACGGCGTGACCGAGCCCGTGCCATAGTTAGTGAAGACGAGCTCCTTTAAATCCAGCGACTCGGCGCCGACCTTCACGGCATCGCCGGGTCCGCCAAAGTCCAGCGAGCCTCCGCCGGCATGCTCGAAATCGACCGCCACCGGCCCCATGTAGGTCGAGGGCCCCGAGGAATAAATCCAATAGGCTTTGCCCGCTTCGATCGTCTGAGCCGCGGTCGCTTTTACCCAGCTTCCCGCGGCGGTCAGCGTGAAGATCTTGTCTACCGGGTGCTTGGCGCCCGAGGCGCTGAAGAAGTCGCCAAAGGTGCGGCTGCCTTCCAAGCCGAAGCCGAGAAGATTGTAGCGATCGGCGATCCAGGTTGGCCGGAAGAAACGCACCTTGCCCGTGACGGTGAAATTCGCCGCGCCGGTGGTGTGGATGAGGTAAGGACGGTTGCCGAAAATCGAAGCGAGATTGTTGGCGCTCGCGATGTCGGTCCGTTTCCACTGCTGCCAGTCGTCCTTGTTGAAAGTGGTGACTGTCGTGAGCGAGCCGGGCTCACTCCCAAAGAACTCCGCCGAGCCTGCCAGCGGCTTGGGGGTCGCCACGATGTCGATGGCTGCATTGGTGAAGACATCCGCGGGCGCTTGCGGCTGGCCGGCCTTGGCATTGCCTGCCGGATAGACGGGCTCCACTTCCAGCCAAACGGCGTTCCAACCCGAAACGAGCGAGACGGTCTGCGGCGCGGTCTGGGCCTGGGCCGCGACGGCTGCGGCAAATAGCCCGACAAGGGCCAGCCACGCCAGCGACCAGGAGGAGCGTTGTGGAAGCGAGTAGGTCATGGCGCGAGGAAAGTGACGTTCAGGCGGAGGAACTTGACGCGGTGCGGCGCGATCGGGATCGAGGCCACGACCTGCTGCGTGGCGCCATTCGGGGGTGAAACCTGCTCGGTGATCCCCACCGTCTGCCAGGTGATCAGGTCCGACGTCCACTGCACCGAGTAAAGGATGTCGGTCGCGGCGAGGACCTTCTTGTAGGTGAGGGTGAGCGAGGCGCCGTTGACTTCCACCGGCGGCAGGCTTTCCACAGAATCCGTGAATGGATCCAAGCCCAGCGCGTATTTCACACGGTTTGAGATTCCGTCATGCGCCGGCGTCGCAGCCTCTCCGCCGATGATCGGATTGCCCGCCTCTGCGCCGAAATGTGCAAGCTGCCACAGCTCGAATGGCGTGCCCGCCACGAAGTTGAAGGGAGCGCCGAAGTTGGTGCCGCGGGCGTTCGTGCCGACCGCCCGATAGTAGTAGGTCGAGCCGATCGTGAGGCCGGTGACCTGGAGAGATAGTGGAAACGTGGCGGTCCCGGTGAGGCCGGCCGCGACCGGCAGCAGCGGCTCAGTGGGAACCAGTTTGCGAATCGTCGCCTGCGAAAGCTCGCCCACGACGGCCCCGCGATCCTCGGTCGCAAGGACGGAGATGGGATTGTCGAAGCGCGCGACGTTCTTCAGCCCGTTCACCGTTCCCGCCACTCCAACGCCGGCGAAGGTGGTGACGTTGAGCGTGATCGCTCCACCCAAGCCGATCGTGCTCGTGATCTTGCGAATGCTGTGGTTGCCCTTGTCGGCGACAAAGATGGAGCCGCCGCCATCCACCGCCAGTCCGATCGGATTGGAGAATCTCGCCGCGGCAGCGGTGCCATTCACGAAGCCGGGTGTGCCAGCGGCGCCGGTGAAAATGCTCGTTACCCCGTCCGGCGTGAGCTTGCGGATGGCATGGCTCGTCGTCTCCGTTACATAGACGAATCCCGCGGCGTCCACGGCGATTCCGATCGGTTGGCTGAACTGCGCGACAGCGGCCGCGCCGTTGGCGGTCCCGGCGACGCCGGTTCCCGCCAGTGTGGTCACCGATCCGTCCGTCGCCACCTTGCGGATGCGATGGTTCCCGCGGTCTGTGACATAGAGCGCGCCCGCGGAGTCGATCGCGACGCCCCACGGGGTGGAGAAGCGCGCGGCCGCGGCGACACCGTCGGTGAAGCCCGCCTCGCCCAGGAAGCCAGAATAGGTGCGCACCTCGCCCGCCGGGGTGATGGCGCGGATGCGGTGATTCTGGGAATCGCTGACGAACAGCGTGCCGCCATTGCCGAAGACCACGCTCGTCGGCTCATTGAACTTCGCGCTGGCGCCGGGGCCATCGGCGAACCCGGCCGTGCCGGTCCCCGCAAACGTGCTGACGGTGCCGTCCGGCGCGATCCTGCGGATGCGATGATTTTTGGTATCGGCGACGAAGATGTTGCCCACCGCATCGCCCGCCAGGCCATACGGCTCATTGAACTTCGCGGCGGCGCCGAGGCCTTCCGCGTCGCCGGGGCTCGACCCGGCCAATGTGCTCACGTCCACGCCGTCGAACTGGCCGGTCAGCGACCACTGGAACCAGGCTGCGGTGGTGCTTCCGAGGGGATTTACAGTGCCGTTCAGCGTCGCGTTGCCGGCGCCGTTGGCCGTGGCCGCGAGCGTCGTGACCGCGGGAGGAGCGAGCACGATGCCGGTGATCGGGAAGACGAAGCTGGTCAGTCCGGGAGCGTCACTGCTGATGACGATATTGCCGCTCTTCGTGCCCCCGGTGGTATTGGCCAGGAGGGTCACCTCGAAAAGGAGCGTGCCGCCCGGCGGCACCACATTCACACCGCCACCGAGCGTAAGCCCGTAGCCGGTCGGAAGATTGATCGCCGTGACGGTGAAAGGCGTGCCGTTGGGATTGGCTATGGTGAACTGGCGCGCGAATGGCATCCCCAGCGCCGTCTGGCCAAAGTCAACGGGGCTAGTCTGGCCATTCAAAATCTCCGGCGCGGCGATGGTTGGCCCGGCGGAAACGGTGATCGGCGCGGCCGGAGTCGAGAAGTTGAGGATATCTCCAGCAACGGTCGCCTGCAGACAGGTCCCTTTGGCGCGGAAGTAATATGTCGTTCCGGGCAACAGCCCGGAAACGTCTCCCGTCGCCGGGAGGGCGGCGCTCCCCGTGAACATGGAGGGCAGGACCACCGACGGCAGCGTGGCGCGGCCGATTTTGCGCACCACCGTCTCCTGGCTCACGAAGACCATGCCCGTACCATCCACCGCGATGCCGGTGGGACTATTGAACTGCGTCGCGCTGACGGGATAGAGACCGTTGGCCGGTGAGTTTACCGTGCCGGCAATTCCGGAGCCCGCATATGTGCTCACCTCGCCACCCGCGGTAATCCGGCGGATGCGATGATTGCCCGAATCCGTCACAAACACCGTTCCGTCCGCGGCCACCGCAACGCCGGAGGGCGAATCGAACATGGCGCTCGCTCCCGGCCCATTGAGGAAACCCTGCGTGCTGCCGGCAAGCGTGGCGACACTCCCCGCGGAAATCGCGCGGATGAGATGGTTGCCTGTGTCGGCGACGAAGACGTCACCGGCCGCGTTCAGCGCGACGCTCTGGGGCGAGGCAAATTGCGCGGCCTCGGAGGCGCCGTCCGCAAAACCGGAGACCCCCGCGCCTGCGTAGGTCGTCACGGATCCATCCGGCGCCACTTTCCGAATTCGGTGGTTGCCCGAGTCCGCCACATAGACGTTTGGCGGCACGGCCGCGTCCAGCGCAACGCCGGTCGGAAACAGAAACTTCGCCACCCCGGCGGCGCCATCCGCAAATCCTGCCACGCCCGAGCCGGCCAGGATGGTGACCTGCCCGCTGGCGCTGATCTTGCGGATGCAGTGATTGAATTTGTCCGCCACGTAAAAGCTCGCGCCGCCGGCCGAGAGGAGGAGCCCAAAGCTCGTGCCGGTCGCCGGCGTGCTGAGCACGAAGTGCGTGGCGTCCGTGATCGACGCCACCGCCGCCCCGGCCGCGATATTCGTCCCGCGAATGCTCGCCCCCGGCGCCAAACCCGCGGTGCTCGCGCACGTCACGTTGGCGGACCCGAACACCGTCGAACAATCAAGTAACACCAAGTCCGGCTCGGCCACGATGCCGGATGGGCGATCGAATCGCGCCGCTCCGGCGGCCCCGTTGACGAATCCGCCGATCCCCGATCCGGCAAAGGTGCTGACCGCGCCCGCGGCGTTGATCCTGCGGATGCGGTGGTTTTCGGAGTCCGCCACGTAAATGCTGCCACCGGAAACAGCGAGCCCTTCAGGCGTATTGAACCGGGCCTGCGACGGAACCGCGGAATCCAGGAATCCCGTGACCGCACCGCCGGCCACCGCAGTCGCGGCAAACGGCGGGAGCAGCGTCGGCTCGGTCGAATACTCGAGCTCCACGCTGGTGGGTAGATTCTTCGGATTGACGGTCCCCTTCAAACGCCCCGCCGTCGGAGTGAGGTTGTCCGCGGCCACACTCAGGACGATTGGAAGCTCCACTTGGGTGAAGCTTTGTCCGATGGGGCCGGTGGTGTTCGCCGCATCCGTAAGGCGATACCGGAAGAAATACGGGGTGCCGGGATTAAGCCCCAGCAGACCGAGATTCAACACGGCGCTCAACTGCTCGCCGAAGGCGTCGATGTTCGTCGGATCGGGGATTGCCGGCACCCGGAGCGGGCCGATCGTGATGCTGCGCATCACGTGATTTTCCGTATCCGCCACTACCAGCGTCCCATCCCGCGCGGCCAGCAGGCCGCTCGGCCCACGGAATTTGGCGACGCCGGCGGCACCATCCAAAAAGCCCGCGGTCCCCTCCCCTGCCACGGTCGAAACGATCCACGGCTGCCCGGCGCCGGCCGGCGGGGTCATCTTGCGAATCCGATGATTCTGCTCGTCGGCGACGTAAAGGTTGCGATCGGCATCCGCCGTCAGGCTCGAAGGCTCATTGAAAATGGCCGCGATCCCATTCCCATCGGCAAACCCCGCCGCGCCCGAACCTGCAAGAGTGGTGACCGCGCCAGCGACGTATCCCGCCGCATCGGTGGTGGTCGCGATTTCTCGAATGCGATTATTCCCCCGATCGGCCACGCACACCGTCTCGGGAAATCCGGCCCGGGCGACGATGACGAGTCCTTGCGGCGAATTGAATTTCGCCAGGGCCGGCGTCGCGGAATCCAGGAACGCCGCCGCACCCGTCCCGGCAAACGTACTCACCGCACCCGCCGGCGACACTTTGCGAATGCGATGGTTCGAGGAGTCGGCGACGTAAACATTCCCCAACGAATCCACGTCCAAACCGTACGGGTAGCTGAAACGCGCCACCGACCCCGCTCCGTTGAAAAATCCCGCGACGCCCGTGCCCGCCATCGTCGTCACCGTCCATTGGAGTCCGGTGGTCGCCGGCCGCGTCAGCTTGCAGATGCGGTGATTGTAAGTGTCGGAGACGTACACGTTGTCATCCGGACCGACCGCCACCCCCAAGGGGAAGGCAAAGGCCGCGGTGAGGCCGGGCCCGTTCGCGAGGCCGTAGCTGCCGTCGCCGGCGATCGTGCTTACCAATCCATCCGGGTCCAGCATGCGGATCACGTTGTTGGCGGTGTCGGCGATGAAAATGTTGCCCTGCGAATCCTGCGCGACGCCTGAAGGGAAACCGAATTTCGCCGAGAGGCGCGATCCCTCGGTGGAGCCGTAAGTCTGCGCCACCCCCGCCAGCGTGCTCACGCGCGCCGGCACCGTGAAGCCCAGGTTATCCGAGATCTCGAAGAACACCCCGGCGCCGATCAAAGCCTCCGGAATCCGCGCGAAAATCGTCAGACCCGCGCCGGTGAAATTCGCATCGCCGCTCTCATACGCCCCGAGATCGCGCGCGCTGCCGATAGTGCGGGGGAATCCGCGTTGATCGATATCGAGTCCCGCGACGACCGCGCTGGCGGGCACCGCATCGATGGCCTGGCTGTAGGCGAGCAATGCCAGCGTCTGCGCCGGCCCGCCGTTGCTGGCGAGCGGCCCGAGCAGCGGATCGGCAGTATTCGCGGAGGGGCCGCTATCCGGCGCATCGGGCGTCTTGCCGGCAAAGCCGATGATATTTGCGCCCACGCGCGTAACCCCGCCGGCCGGTCCATTGCTCCAAATATCGCGGCCGCTCGCGGCGGAGTTTCCACTCACGATGCTGTTCTGGATCGTCGCCACGCCGCTGGAGAGCAGGATTCCGCCGCCGAAGTTCGTGGCGAAATTTCCAGCGATGGTGCAGTGCGTCAGCGGCAGGGCGGCCGTCCCGAAGTTGGCGATCGCGCCGCCGAAATCATTGCTCTGATTGCCGGCCAGCGTGCATTGCGTGAGCGCGAGCGTGCCGTCGTTGCGAATCGCACCGCCCGGGCCGCTGGCGACGTTGCCCGAGAGGGTGCATCGGTCCAGCGTGGCCGTGCCCGCGATGTAAAGCGCGCCGCCACTGCCGCTCAATGCCGCGCCCACGCCATTTCCCCCGGTGAGCGTCACTGCGCGCAAAGTGAGTTTGTCGCCGGCCGCCACGCTGAAGAGGCGTTTGGCCCCGCCACCGCTGATTCTCACCCCCATTGGCAGCGAGCTCGCGTCGATGGTCACATCCAGGTTCACCCCCGGTGCGTCGCTCACCACGATTTCGCTCACCAGCGCGATCGTCAGTTGGGTCGCGGCAAACGCCGGGCCAAAAGTAATGGTATCGGCGTCCGGGTTTGCATCCGCCGCGGCCATCTCGATCGCCTGGCGAAGCGAGCCGGGATTGGCGGGGACGTTGTCCGTTGGATTGTTGACCACGAAGGCGGTCGCCGCCGCGTCCAACGGGAGCAGGCAAAGCAGGAAACCGAGCGCGAGGAGTTGCCGTAATATTTTCATGAATCCTGCGAGTGAAATTGGCGATGCCCTCAGTCCTGCCGCGGCCCTCCGGCAGTAATGCGCGCCGCGCGAAACCGCCTCACCGAAAAAACACGGCCACCCGCCTCACCCGCGCACGAATCAGAAGCACGCTGTAACTGTAAGTTCCATCGAAGTCCGAGACCAATCTCGCGACGGGGGCAAAAACCTCCCGCGGGAATGGGGGGCGACATTTCGCGCATTACGACAGGTTTTACTCGCGAGGTTCGCGCGCGTCTGCCGGGGCTTACCCGCTTTTTTCATGCGAGTGTCAGCCCCAGCACGTTGCCGGGGTTAACCTCCACATCGGCCGGTGGGCAACCGGTCAAACCGATGTTTGGTGACCGGTCCCCGCAAACGCTCCCCGTCAAATGACCCCGCTTACTCGCGCTGCGCTTTGCTCCACTTCACCGCGTCCTGGAAAACGGCCCGCGCATCCCTCAACTCAAGCTTCTCCCTGATCCGCACCAAATAGCTCTCCACCGTCTTCACGCTCAGCGAAATCCGCTGGGCGATCTCCGTCGGGCGCAGTCCCTCTCCGATGAAGGAGTAGACTTGCAATTCGCGCTCGCTTAGCAGCGCCGCTGGCCCGGTTTTTGGCGGCGACGCGGGCTCAGAGCCAACCGCGGCCAGGCGGCCGATCATCGCGCCGCTCAGATAAAAGCCGCCCTCGAGCACCTGCCGGATCGCGCGCAACAACTCCGGGCCCCCTGCAGCTTTGCTGACGAAGCCATGCGCGCCCGCACGCAGGACCTGCACGGAATGCGTGGCCTCATCGCAACTGGAAAAGACGATCATGCGCAGCTTGGGGAATTTGGCCTTCAGCGTGCGCACGATTTCCATCGCGCGCGGCACATCCCTGGCGATCTCGAGCAAGATCAGGTCCGCCCGGCCCTTGGCGACTTCTGCCGCCGTTTCCGACAAATCCGCCGAGTGCCCCATGCAGACGAGATCCGCTTCGTTCGCGATCAGGCTGGCAATCCACTCCGCCACCATCGGATGCCCGTCCATGACGAGGACCCGGCAGCGTGGCTCGGGCGCGGGCCCCTTCTTCCGAGGTACGGCGCCCCGCGCGGGAGCGGGTGGGAGCACCCTCAACGCCGGCGCATCCGCCACACCCAGCGCAGGCTGGCGTTTTTGCGCAGCCGATCCCTTGAGGTTTTCTGACGCCGCCCCATCGGTTTCCCCAGTGCGGAGAGACGGTTCACTTGCCTTTTTGGAAGAATTTTTCACCAAAGTTGGGGCGCGAAGGGGGTGACGGAATATTAATCGGATCCCACCCGGAGGTCAAGCCGGATGGGTCCGCCAGTTGTGAAAGGGCGTTTCTGCTTGGCATGAGCGAGCACGCGCATAACGCTTTCCCTGCCAGTAAGTAATGCAAATGACCGCCGCCGAGTTCAAGGAAAACACACGAAAACTTTCGTGGCCCAACTGTAGCAAATCGTTAGCTCGGTTGTGGGGGCTTTCACGGCTGCATCCGCATTTTACTATATTTGCTATACTGGCGATACTAGCTAGCTCCTCGGGCTGTAGCCAGAAGAGCGCTCAGCCAAACCAGGATCCAACCGCTAAAGAGAAAGGCGCGCTCTTCCGGGTAGGATCGACGGTCGTTTACCAAAAAGATCTCGACCGTGAGCTCGCAGAAAAACACGCAAGCCCTGCCGACGAGGCAGCGAGAAAAAGGGCGCTCGATGAGCTTGCCACCCGCGCGCAGTTTGCCGAGGCAGCCCTCACCGCCAATCTCCATAACGATCCGCCCGTCCGCGCGCAGTTCGCCCGCATTCTCGCCTCGCGGCTGAAGGAACAAACGCTCGCGCCGCGTCTGAAAGAAATAACCGCCGCGCCCATCCCGGTGTCGCGGCTGCGCGAGCTGTACAAAGCAGGCGAGGACCGTTTTCGTTCCAACGAGAAGCGCCAGATTGCCGTGCTCTGGCTCAATCCCAACGCGGACCCGCAAAGAGGAAAGCAGTACGAGGAAAAGCTGGCCGGCGCGCGGGAGTGGTTTTTCAAAAACGGCGACCTGAAGGACCACCCGGAGCAAGGCTTCTCCGTGCTCAGCGTGGACCACTCCGAGCACGCCTCCAGCCGCTACAAAAATGGCGTGGTCGGATGGCTCGAGCGCGAAGGCGGCATGGACGCGTGGAGCAAAGCGGTGGCGGAGATCGCCTTCTCACTGAAGGACCCTGGCGAGGTCAGCGCCGTCATCACGCGGCCCGAGGGCATCTTCCTCGTCCGCTACATGGCGCTGAAACCCGCCCTCGTCCGCCCCTTCGAGTCCGTTTCCGCCGAGCTCGAACGAGCCGAGCGGCAACGGCTCCGGGCCGAAGCCGAAGCGGAGTTCGAAAGGGCCATTAAAGCAAACCATCCCGTGCAATGGCTCGCGCTATGAGACCCTTAGGAATTGCTGATTCATTCGCCCGCATCCGGGTTTCCACTGTAGCGCGACAGCGCTAGCTAGGCGCAAACTCATGGCTTCCGGATGTGCCGCGGCAATGCTCGTGGAAGCGACGTATTTCCATACTCATGCGCATTGGCCTAGGGCGCGAGGTGGACTTCCCTCGTCACGCGTCGCCGTGGATTATCCTGTTCGATCACACGCGCACTCCCGGCCGAGCCACCGCGCAGCGCACCGTACAGGGCACGCTCGGATGTGGCACCGTGCTCAGTTTCAGGCCCGCCCTCAAAAGGTAGCTTTTACAGCTATTTCATGGTTGGTATGCTGCCTGCTATGACGGCTTGGACCCATGAATTCGCCTTCACCGGCGACCCTGAACGGAGAAGGCTTGCATTCGGTGCGTTAACGTGTGTATGACACCATCTGCAATGAAGAAACGGATTATTGCGGTGGACGATGACGCGGGCATTCCCGTCCTGCTCAAGCGGGTGATGCCGGAGTACGACGTACAGGTGGAGGGCGACTGCCTGGCCGCCTTTGAGGCAGCCGTAGAATTACCTCCAGATCTTTTTCTTCTCGATATCGAGGTGCCTGGTTTAAGAGGCACACAGTTGGCGGAAGGCATTTCACAGTTCGAAAGCCTGAGTCACATACCGATTATCTTTCTCTCCGCCTTTGTGCTCTCCCCCGAGAACGACGGTGAGCCGGTCTTGATCGCAGGCCATCCTGCCTTTGGAAAGCCCTTTGATCTCGCGAAACTGAAGCAGCACATTGCTGAGCACTTGGCCGAACATGCTACTCCCCTTTCGACACTCTGCCGACTGCGACGAGGAACGCTCGCTGGAGTATTTTGAAGAGACCATCTACGGCCGGCGGCTACTGCGGTCGAGGCGTTGACTCCGCTACTCTCGCCGAATCCGCCATTCTCCTAGTCCTCCGTTACTCTAAGCGCACTCCTCAGAATCTCGTCCGTGAGCTTCGTCATGGGCACCCTAAGTGAATTAGCTTGGTGATAGAGGGCGGAAACGAGAAATCGGTCGATGCGCGGAGGGTAATGTCTCTGCTGCATGGTATTCGACTGTTCCGAGGCGCGATTTCACTCCTCAGGCGTCGCCTGGATAGTCGGATCGTTCCTGGGTGCAGTATTATGCCAGCTTTAGGATCACGTGGATTCAAACTTCACGTTCTCGAAATCTCCTCGGTGAGCACCTCGAAGTTGTGGCTTCGGGGTCGAAAAGGTTGCGCCAAGGTAAGGCGTGCATCCTCAACACTGCCCACCCAGTTCGCCATCCGCAAAATCGGAGTGGTCGCCCCCCTCCTCTCATGCGCTCCATCTGGAAACGCTCCATTTCCTTCGGGTTGGTGAATATCCCGGTCGCGGTTTACCCGGCAATGTGCGAACAGAAGGTCAACTTCCGCCTGCTCCGAAAGAGTAACCTCAGCCCCGGTGCAGTACCAGAAGGTCGCCGAAGCGGACGTGGAGGATTCGCCGAGAGCAGCAAGCGCAGAACTGGTGAGCGGCGCCTTTGCCGCCGCAACTGCCGACGAGATCCTGAAGGGGTACGAGTACGAGAAACGTACGCGCTCACCTTCGGGAAGATTCAAGAGACCCTGCCGAACGGAAAACCCGTGACGACGAGCCTTGGCGCGGGTGCAGGAGTAATCGCCAGCCGCCATAGCCATGAGACATTTCCTCATCCTTCCCTGCTCGCTGATGAACGCCGCAACCGGCTTCAGCGAAACCTCGCCTGACAGGGAGGCGGCGCGCGGCCGCGTTCGCCAATGCCACCAAGCCGGTGCGCGAGCGTTACATCCAGGAGTTGCAGCAGCTCAAATCGCGAGCGATGTCGCTCAAGAATCTGAAGCTGGCCAACTCCATCGAGGCGGAAATCAAGGCGCTAACCGGCAGAGGGGCCACGACCGTCGCGGGCGTTGCAGACCAACGATGAAAAGCTGTCCGCGCTTCTCGCCGACAAGGCGACGATGGATGAGGAGCTCCAGCAACTGCGCGCGGAAGTGGCGCAGGCGAAGCAGGCCAACGCGGCCCGGCCGGGCTCGCACGATTATTCCGAAGCCGAGACGCGTGATTACTTCATCGACCTGCTGCTGAAGGAGGCGGGGTGGCCGCTGGATCAGCGCGCGACCGCGAATACGAAGTGAGCGGGATGCCGAACGTGCCCGGCTGCGGTTTCGTGGATTACGTGCTCTGGGGCGACGACGGCAAGCCGCTCGCTTTGGTCGAGGCCAAGCGCACCCATAAAAGCCCGCATTTCGGCCAGCAACAGGCCAAGCTGTACGCCGATTGTCTGGAGCAACAGTTCGGCCGGCGGCCCGTGATCTTTTACACGAACGGCTATGAGCACTGGGTGTGGGACGATGCCGGCTACCCGCCGCGCCAGGTGCAGGGCTTCTACAAAAAACCGGAGCTGGAACTGATGATCCAGCGGCGCGCGAGCCGCCAGAAGCTGGCGGACGCGGAGATCGATCGAGCGATCGTCGAGCGCCCGTATCAGATCCGCGCCATTCGCAGGATCGGCGAGGTCTTCGAGCGGGACCATGATCGCAAGGCGCTGGTGGTGATGGCGACCGGGGCCGGCAAAACACGCACCGTCATCGCGCTCTGCGATCTGTTGATGCGCTGCAATTGGGCCAAGCGCGTGCTCTTTCTTGCCGATCGCGTGGCGCTGGTGACCCAGGCGGTAAACGCCTTCAAAAGGCACCTGCCCGATTCCTCGCCGGTGAACTTAATGACCGAGCGCGACAAGGAAGGGCGCGTGTTCGCGCCGCTTCGATGCGAACTACCCGCATCTGAAGGGCGAGTTTGCCCGCGTGATCCATTGCGGGCTGCCCTACGCACAGACCCTCATCGATGCGTTTTCCATCGCGGACAAGGCGCCGCACATCGCGATCTCGGTGGACATGCTCGATACGGGCATCGACGTGCCGGAAGTCGTAAACCTCGTCTTCTTCAAGCTGGTGCGCTCGAAGACGAAGTTTTTGGCAGATGCTCGGCCGGCACCCGGCTATGTCCCAATCTCTTCGCGCGGTCAGCACAAGGAGTTCTTCTACATTTTCGATTACTGCCAGAACCTCGAGTTTTTCAGCCAGAACCCAGAAGCGACCGAGGGTGCGCTCGGCGCCTCGCTCGGCAAGCGGCTCTTTACCCGCCGGCTCGAGTTGATCGGCGTGCTCGACGCAAGCCGGGAGGCTGAAGCCCGCGTGCGCGAGTTTTCCGATGGCCTCGACGAGCTCCGAAACAATACGGCGAGGCTTTTGCGTGAAGAGGTCGCGGGGATGAGGCTGGAGAACTTCATCGTCCGCCCGCAGCGGCGGCTCGTGGAAAAGTATGCCGCCACCGATGCGTGGCAGACGCTCTCGGGCGACGCATTGGCAGAGCTGGCCCGGCAAGTGGCCGGCTTGCCCTCAGAGATCGAAACGGATGACGAGGAGGCGAAACCCTTCGACCTCCTCACGCTCAATCTGCAGCTCTCACAGCTCCGTTCCGAACCCGGCTTCGCGCGGCTGCGAGATCAGGTGCAGGCGATCGCCGGGCTGCTCGAAGAAAAGGCGAGCATCCCGATGGTGCAGGAACAGCTCGCCCTCATTCAGGATCTCCAGACGGATGAATGGTGGCAGGACGTGACCGTGCCGATGCTGGAACAAGTGCGGAAAAAGCTCCGCCTGCTTGTGAAGTTCATCGAGAAGCAGAAGCGCCAGCCGATCTATACGAACTTCGAAGACGAGTTGGGGACGGAAACGCCGATCGAACTGCCGGGATTCTCGGGATCTGACAGCTACGAGCGCTTCCGCGCCAAAGCGCGCCACTTCCTCAAAGAGCACGAGAAGGTTTGCAGAGCCTCCGCGATTGCTCTGGTGAAACTTTCAGGTTTGTAGCCGCCTTTGCCGCCAGACTTCCCCGCGAAGTCAGCTCCAAAACAGTCGATGAGGCCGAGTACCGCCGCCCGGTAGCGCAGCGTGGAAAGCACTGATAGAGAGTTATTGATCACTGGGCCGTAGGGATCAGAGTTTATCAGTATCAGCAGAGGAGGGATGACACGCGCGTCCGAGTTCCGACTGAGCTCTCTGATCACCTCGCATCGCTGATGCTTCGTCAGCGACCGATCCTGCAGTAGGGCAATCCACTTGGGAATGGGATCGTCGCGGTGGAGCTTGATCAGGGCCACTCGGGAGGCAAAACTCCGCTCTTGGAAACACCCCTCCCAACTGTACGGATCTGGGCTGACGCGCCCACCCGTCATGACGATACGCTGCAAGGGAGCGATAGCGCTTTCATCGCCGATTTCCCCCAAGGCAGCGATCACGTATTTGGAATGCAGGTAGTTCAAGAGCGTTGGCACCGCGGCTGTGGCCTTCAATTCTCCAAGAGCACGCAGCAGCGACTCCGAAGGAGACCTCTCGTTGGTTGTCCGTAGATGGATTGCTTCCACTTCCTTTTCGAGCAACTCCAGACAGATGGGAATGCCGCGCGGGTCCCCGGTCGTCCCGAGGGCGGTGACCGGTCCGATCTGACCGCCGGTCCGCCTCGCCATTTCCACCAGCACGGGGACCGAGTCTGGGTTCTTTGCGTCGGCCAGGCCATACGAGAGGTTCTCCATCTCGGCGAGATCGGAGACATTGAACTGGGTGCCCCGTTGCCAGTTGGTCTTCTCCACGGACGTGACTTGGCGAGTGTCATTCGCCGCGCGATGAGCTTGCTCGAACACCCATGGTTGAGGATTCGAGCCACGCAAAAGATCACGCAACGCGGAGATTCTGCTGAGGGTGATCGCGTAGTCGGTGCTTTCCGCCATCTCTTCGATGAATTTTCTCCCGCCCTCGTGTCCGCGCTCCGCCGCGATCGCGGCCAGAAGCAGCTTCATCTGCACATCCCGTTCCCCCTCTATCCGCTGCCCAAACGCCACCGCGATCGACTCGGGCGTATAGTTCGGAAGCGTCTACAGAAAGTCGCGGTTGTAGCCCCAGAGCTTGGTGAATTCGGATTCCATCCCCGACGCATTGGACGTGAGAAAGTACATGCCATCGTATCGCTTCAGCTCGAAATTTGCCGACAGAGGTTTTTTTCCGAGAGATTCAGCGAAAACCGCCGTATCGAGTCCACAGCCCAAGGCCGCGGCAAATATTACAAGCGATGCTTTGAAAGAGCGGTTGTTCATTGGCCTGGCCGATCCGTTGAAGAAGAACTGGGGAACTGCGCCTTCATACACTTCCTCGCAACCAAATTCCACCGGGATTTGGCGTCTGCGCGTGGCGCGAGCAGAAGAAGGCCCGCCGACGCCGTTTGGTTAAGGGCGCCGGCGATCCGCAGAGGCTGGCTTACTGACTTACTGACTTACTGACTTACTTTCCCCTACGCCGCCTTCACCCCCCACCCCTCCCGATACGCCTTCGTGATCAGCTTATCCGCCGCCGGGCTATTCGGGATGCGCAGATTCGCGGGATCCCACTCCAGCAGCGTCCCCGGCACGCGCGTCGCGATATTCCCGAGATGCACCGTCTCCGTCAGCGGTCCCGCGTAATGGAACCCGCCGGTCGTCCGCTTGTTTTCCAAAATCCCATCCACCCATGCATGGTAATGGCTCGACCCCGGCACCTTCTCCACTTCCTGCGACGCAAACTTATCCTTCGGCAGAAGCTGCGGCATCCCAACGTGCGGCAGCAACACGTAGCCGCCTTCGCCCACGAACAGCGAGCCGGACGCGGGAGCCTTTTTGCCCTCCGGCACGGGGATCAGCGCGGCGAGCTCATCGGGCAGCTTGCGGCCGCCGTCGTACCAGGTGAGCGGCAGCGTTTTGCCGGTAGTAAACTGCGTGCCGGGGAAGGTGTAGAAGACGACCTCGCCCACCGGCCAGGTCTGCGGATTGAGCCCATCGTTTTCCGCCTTCACGCTGATCGGCGGCTGCAGCTCCAGCGCGCAAAAGACCGGGTCCATGATGTGGCAGCCGAAATCGCCGAGCACCCCGCCGCCGAAATCCTGCCAATCCCGCCATTTCTGCGGATGGTATGCGTCGGAGTAGTCGCGCATCGGCGCCGGCCCGATCCAGAGATCCCAATTCAGCGTCTCCGGCGCCGGCTTGGTCGGCGGCATCTCGCCGGTGAGATTCGTGTACGCATTGCCCGTTTTCATCTGCCACGAATGCACTTCCTTGATTTTGCCGATCGCGCCCGACTGGATCAGCTTCACTCCGCTGCGGTACTCGGCCGAAGAGTGAATCTGATTCCCCATCTGGGTGATCACCTTCGCGTTGTCTGCCGCCAGGCGCATCTGGCGCGCCTCCCAAAGCGTGTGGGTGAGCGGCTTCTGGCAATAGACGTGCTTCTTCAGCCCCATCGCCAACATGCCCGCCGGAGCGTGCATGTGGTCGGGCCCGGAGACGATCACCGCGTCGAATTTGTCGCCCAGCTTCGCGAACATTTCGCGGTAATCCGCAAACTGCGGCGTCACCGGATTCTTGCGCGCCGCCTGCTCGAACTTCGACGAGTCGACATCCGCAAACCCAACGTACTTCACCGCCGAGTGCGAGCCGATCTCATTGATATCCGAGAGCCCTTTGCCGGAGCAGCCGATCGCCGCCACCTGCAATTTCGAGTTCGGGTTCGACGCGCGCAGGATGGCCGGGAAGCCGAGGGCGGCGACGGCGGTGGTCTTGAGGAAAGTTCGGCGGGAGGAATGCATGGTGGTCAGGTTTAGGGGATGCGGGGAGTGGTGAGTCAATCCCGATGGGTGCGCCACGTTAGGCGGGAGTGCAGCCGAGCGGCAGGCATTGTGCGCTTTCCGCCGGCGGAGGGCTCTTCGCGGGGATGAAAATGAGGGCGTTCGCGCCGAGGATTCCGGTCAGGTCGCCCGAGCTTTGCCAGCGGAGCGCCTGCGCCTGCAGTCGCGGGCTCAGGGAGAGCCGGGCCGGCCAAAATGTATCGCGCGGATTGGCCGAGCCCGGAATCGGCGCGGCGAGCGGAACTTCCATCAGCGCCCACGAAGGCGCCAGCCCCTCCAGGCAATCGAGCGCCGCCTGAATCGCCACATGAAAAAGCACGAAATGCGAAACGGGATTCCCGGGAATCACAAATGCGACCTGCCGATCGCGCGTGGCAAAAATGAGCGGCTTGCCCGGCCGCAGATTGAGTTTCGTGAACTGCACGGTGAATCCAAGCTCCGCCAGGGCGCGCTGCCCAAAATCGTAATCGCCCACACTCGCCCCGCCCGAGATGAGCAGCAGGTCCCAAGTATCCGCATCGAAGCGCCCGATCGCCTCCAGCAAATCGGGGAGATCGTCGCCGCAGCGCGTCTGGCCAATCATTTGCGCGCCCGCCGCCGCCAACTGTGCCGCGATCAGCGTCGAATTCGAGTCGCGAATCTGTCCCAGCTGCGGCGTCTCCCGGGGCGCCACCAGTTCCCGTCCCGTCGCCAGATGCAGCACCCGCGGCGCGGGCGAGACCCGCGGCTCCACCTCCCCCAGAAACGCGAGCGCCGAGAGCTCCGCCGGCCCCAGCCGCGTCCCGGTGCGCAACACCGTCTCCCCCTGCCGCAAGTCCTCCCCGCGCCGGCGAATATGCGTCTCCGCATCGCGCCGCAGCGGGACCATGAATTCGCCCTCCCGCCGCGTCTCCTCCTGCATGATCACCTGCGAAGCGCCCGGCGGGATCGGAGCCCCCGTGAAGACGCGCGCGCATTCACCGCGCCCGATCGACAGCCCCTCCGGCGGCGGCCCCGGCTGGATTTCCGCCACCACGCGGAAGCGCTCCGATCGATCATCCAGCGCCACCGCATACCCATCCATCGCCGAGCGATCGAACGCCGGCAGATCGTCCGGCGCCACGACATCTTCCCGCAAAATCCGCCCGCGCGCCTCCGCGAGCGGCAGGCGGATAGCCTCACGCGCCGGGGTATGCAATTCAATCAGACTGCGGGCTTCGTGGAGCGAGAGCATCGGCGTCACCCTCCCACCGCCTGATATTTCCGCACGCCCAATCGCCACAATAACCGCGCCAGCAAAAACGTCGCCACCGCCCAAAATGCCTGGATGCAAAGCCCCTCCACCAGCGCCGCCCCGCGCACCCGCTCCAGATAAATCTGCACCGGGAAAAACAGCTCGTACGTGAAGGGCGACCAATGAATGAACCCCTGGATCCACCCCGGCATAATATCGAGCGGAAACACCTGCCCGCTCAGGAAGTATTCGAACGAGTAAAACAGAAAAACCACCGTCGAGATTTCCAGGACCCAAAACGCCAGCATCGCCAGCGCATAGGAGATGAAGAACTGGATCATCGCCGCCAGCCCCACCGAAAGAACAAAAGCCGGCCACGTCGATAGCTCGCGCGGCAGCCGCACGTATTCGTGGAAGATCAGAAAAATCAGCGCGATCACCGGCAGGATCACCACCGTGTACAGCGCGCGATACGAGATGAAGAGGCTCGTCCGGTACGCCAGGTGATTCAGCGGCTTGATGATCAGCGAGCTGATCTGCCCCTCGCGAATCTCCGCGGCGATCCGCCACTCATCCTCCGTTGGCGTGACGAGGCTCTCCACCAGCATCGTGAGCAGGAAATAGAAGATCATCTCCGCCGCGTCGTACCCCGCGATCTCCGCGCCGCGAGCGGCGAACACCGCGCGCCAGATGAAGATCGTCCCGAGCAGCGGCACGATGCCAAACACCGCGCGCAGCAAAAAATTCCACCGGTAGACGAACGTATCCTGCAGCCCGATCACCAGCACCGCCGCATACTTGCGCCAAACGGCGCCGGGCGCCGAAACAGCCGCCGCGCTCACGCCGCGCCTCCTCTCGCCAACTGCGCCGCCAACCGGATCGCCGCGATCATGCTCTGCGGCCGCGCCAGGCCGCGCCCCGCGATCTCGAACGCCGTCCCATGATCCGGGCTCGTGCGCGGAAACGGCAGCCCCAGCGTCACGTTTACCCCTTCATCGAACCCCTGCAGCTTCAGCGGGATCAGCCCTTGATCGTGATACATGCACAGCACCCCATCGAACTCCCCGCGCGCCGCCCGAAAGAAAACCGTATCCGGCGAGAGCGGCCCCTCGACTTCACACCCTTCGCCAAGCTGCCCCCGCAACACCGCGATGGCCGGCCCGATCACCTCGATCTCCTCGCGCCCCAGCAGCCCGCTCTCCCCTGCGTGCGGGTTCAGCCCCGCCACCGCGATCCTCGGCCGCGCCACCCCCCGCGCGCGCAAAAATCCCGCGAGCAGCCTCCCCACCCGCACAATCTCCTCCCCGCGCAGCGCGTCCGCCACTTCCCGCAACGGCACGTGCGCCGTCACCAGCGCCACCGTGAGGCTCCCCCCCGTGAGGCACATCGCAAAATCCCCCACCCCACTGCGCGCCGCGAAAAATTCCGTCTGCCCTGGAAAATCGAACCCCACCTCGCGCATCCGCGCCTTATGGATCGGCCCCGTCACCACCGCCGCCACTTCCCCCGCCGTGGCCAGCCGCACCGCCTCCCCCAGCGCCTCCTTCGCCGCCTGCGCCGTCACCACAGTCGGTACCCCCGCCACCGCCCCCGGCACTTCCCCCAGCACCCGATAATTCACCCCCTCCTCCAACTCCCCCGAAACCAGCGCCGCCCTGACAATCTCCGGCCCCACCCCCGCCGCATCGCCGAGCGTAATCGCAATGGAAAGTGCAGCGGGATTAGGCATATCGAACTGACTTACTGACTTACTGGCTTACTGACTCACTCGCTTCCGCCACTTCGGCACCTCCTTCACCAGCAACTCCTGCGGCTTCGGCGTAAAAAACGCATAACCGAACACGTTATTCCGCGCCATCGTCTCGAACGAATCGTACACGATCCCATCCTGCGCCCCCGCGAAGATCGGCTGGTTCGTGTGCAGATCGTAAAAGCGCGCCCACATCGGCTCCGTCGCCGTCGGGTCCTGCTCCCACAGATTGCGCCCATCGCGTTTCACCGCACGCCACCCGATCAGCTTCGATCTCTCAAACCACGCCAGCCCCTCCGTGATCGCCTCACGCTGGCCCGGCACTTCATTCGGCAGCCGCATCAGAAAGCGCAGGATTTCCATGCTCTCCGCGCCGCTTAGCGAAGCCGGCTCCTTCAGCCGCGCCGAGTAGGGCGCGAGGAAAAAGGGGTCATGCTGTGCGCACCACACCGTCTTGCGCCCATCCTGCACTACCTGGCATTTCAAGATGCACTGCACGCCCGCCGCCACCGCCGCTGCCGCCGCCGCCCGCTCTTTCTCGGGCACGAAAGCAAACTCCGGCGCCCCCGCCGCAATTCCTTGGAGCAGCCCCAGCACCAGCGTCATCGCGTTGTCATTGTAAGTGATGGCATCGTGGTAGCCGCCGCTCATCGGGTACACCTGCGGCCAGCCGCCGCTCGGGTATTGCGCGTCGAAAATGTACGCGAGCCCCTTCAGGAACGAGTCGCGAAACTCCGTCCGCCCCGTCGCCTGGAACACCTGCGCGAGCAGCCGCATCTGCTCGGTCGTCGAGCGGTTATCGAACGTCCCCACATAATGCCATGCGTCCTTCACTCCTTGCGAAGTCCAGTGCATCCCCGGCTTCCGCGGCCCCTGATCGTACGCCACGTGCTTCGACCACCCCCCGCTCGGCGTCTGAAAGGAAACGATCACCTCCGCCAGGCGCTGCGCCTCCTCGGAGCCGAACCACTCCGGCGCTTTCTTCTCGATCTTGAAATCCTCCGCTTCCGGCGCAGGGATCGGCGCCGGTAGTCCGGCCGCCTGCACCTCCGCCGCCAGCGCCGCCTTGTCCGCAGCCATCTGCTCTGCCGAGCGTTTCAGGTCCGCCTCCCATTGGTCGTGCACCTCTTCCGCTATCTTCGGCAGGCGCTCGTCCGGGGTATGAAACAGCGGCGGCTCCCATTGATCGGTCCCGCCCAGCACCGTGCTTGGCGTCAGCTTCGCCGCCTCCTCCGCCGTCAGCCGGCGCGCCCACGGCACCCGCGGCGCCAGCGAGCCCTCCTGCCCTTTGCGTGGAAATTCCGCGAAGCGCGCCGTCTGCTCCCGCGCAGGATCGTTCCAGTTGTCCCAGCCTTCCGGACGAATCCCCTCCAGCGCCAGCGTGCGCAAAAAAACCGCGCTCCCAAACGCCTTCCAGGGCCGCCCGAGCAGCACCTTCACCCCCTTTTCCGCCGAGATGCGGCAATCCGCGAAAGCGAACCCGTGCCGCTGCTCCTCTGGCGTCGAAGGCGCCGCGATGCACCCGCTCGCCAGGCAATGAAGCTGGCACCCCTCGAAGAAAGCCGTCGCCCCGCCGAAAATGAAATCCACCGAGCCCTCGATGAAACACTCCTGGAAAAAGTGACGCCCCTGCTCCAGCAACAGTGTATCCTGCCAGCCGAGAAATCGGCACTTTAGAAACCGTCCGCGATCCCCCGCCAGCCGCACTGCCACGGCCTGGCTGCCGGCCCCGTGCGAGTTTTGAAACGTCACATTGAATGCCCCGAAATCGTCCGAGAAAATCTGCGTCCCCGCGCTCGCAAACGTCCCCAGCGTGCCGCCCTCCGGCTTCGGCGTCTCCGCAAAATCTTCCCCCGTGATGATCGTGCTCGTGAGGTCCTGCCCCATCAGCGTCACCGGCGGCGTCCCGCGCGGCGCCACCAGCTTCTCCCGGTAAATCCCCGGCCGGATGCGCACAAACCACCGCCCCCCCTTCGGCGGCTCCTTCGGCAGCGACGCGATCGCCTCCTGGATCGTCCGAAAATCCCCGCTCCCATCCTTCGCCACCACCTTCGTCGGCACCACCTCCCCCAGCGCCGCCGACGCCCCCCAAAGCAAAGCCGCGCCCGCGAGGAAAAAAGGGGAGTTCGCGCAATTCACAGTCCCGCGATTACACTCGCCCGCGCCGCATGGAAACAAGCATCCACTTCACCACCGCGCCCATCACCGTCCCGCCCCTAGTCCTGCCCAGCCGCGAGATTCGGCGCCTGTGTCGAATTCCACGGCCTCGTCCGCGAGCTCGAGCGCGGCACGCCTCTCACCGGCCTCCACTACGAAGCCTACGAGCCCATGGCCGGCCTCCACCTCGAGCGCATCTTCCAGGAGCTCGCCGCCGCCCACGCCAGTTCCGCGTTCCGCGTTCCGCCTTCCGCGTTTCAATCTCCCATCCACGCCGTCCATTTCATCCACCGCCTCGGCTGGGTCCCCGTCGGCGAAGTCTCCGTCTACCTCCGAGTCCTCGCCACCCACCGCGCCGAAGCCCTCGCCCTCTGCGCCGCCGCCATCGACCGCATGAAAGCCGACGTCCCCATCTGGAAACGCACGGGTTAGGCGGTTGAGTGTGGTTGCGCCTCGCCGGATTGGTCTGCGCACCCGCCAAACCGCAACATCCCCGAAATCCCGCTTACCGGCTCCCTGACTTACTGCCTTACTGCCTTACTGCCTTACGGCCTTACTGCCTTACTGGCTCGCTCGCCCCCAGTTGCTCCCCACCAAATCTCCCCTATCCTTCCCCCCCCTCGCGGATTAATACCCCAGAACCACCCTCCCCGTGTCCCGCTCCCTCTGGCCCATCCTCGCGCTCGCTCTGGTTTCGACCGCGGCGGCGGCGGAAGACCTCGCCTTTTTCGAGCAAAAGGTCCGCCCGCTCCTCATCGATAAGTGCTACGAGTGCCACGCCGAGGGGAAGAAGATCAAAGGCGGCCTCCGTCTCGACACCAAGGAAGGCTGGGCCAAGGGCGGCGATACCGGCCCGGCGCTCGTCCCCGGCAAGCCCGACGAAAGCCTCCTCATCGAGGCGGTCCGCTACGCCAATCGCGACCTGGAGATGCCGCCCAAAAACCGGCTCACCCCTGCCGAGGTCCAAATCCTGGAAGAATGGGTCCGCTTGGGCGCCCCCGATCCGCGCACAGACTCCGGCGCTTCGAAAAACAAGAAGACCGCCGCCGCCGATCTCTGGTCGTTCAAGCCCCTCGCCAAAGCGCCGCCTCCAGAAGCAAAAGCCGCCACCGCAATCGATCGTTTCCTCCTCGCCAAACTGGAGGAGAAGAAGCTCGGTTTCTCGCCGCCCGCCGAAAAGGCCGTCCTGCTGCGCCGGCTCACCTACGCCCTCACCGGCCTTCCCCCGACTCCCCAGGAAGTCGACGCCTTCGAGCGCGACTCCTCGCCCGGCGCTTTTAGCAAAGCCGTCGATCTCCTCCTGGCCACGCCGCAGTTCGGCGAGCGTTGGGGCCGGCACTGGCTCGATGTCGCGCGCTTTGCGGAATCGAGCGGCGGCGGGCGCACTCTGCCTTCAAGGACGCCTGGCGCTACCGCGACTACGTCATCGAGGCCTTCAATCAGCGACGTGCCGTTCGATCGCTTCATCCGCGAGCAGATCGCCGGCGATCTGCTGCCGCACGCCTCGCGCGAAGAGCGCCGCCGCCAGCTCGACGGCCACCGCTTTCCTCGCGCTCGGCCCGACCAATTACGAGGAGCAGGACAAGCAGCAGCTCCGCATGGACATCATCGACGAGCAGCTCGACACGCATGGGCAAGGCCTTCCTCGGCATGACCATCGGCTGCGCGCGCTGCCACGATCACAAGTTCGATCCCATTCCCGCAGCGCGACTACTACGCCCTGGCCGGCATCTTCCGCAGCACGCAGACGCTCCGCAATTACACCGACAACGTCGCCCACTGGATCGATGCCGCCGCTGCCCGTCGCACGCCGATCAGGAAGCCGTCCTCGCCGCGCACGAGGCCAAAGTCGCCGCGCTGAAAGCCGACCTCGAGGCCGCCAAGCTCGCCGCCGCGAAGTTCACCGGCAAAGCTGCCGCCTCGCACGCTCAGCAAAGGCCGATGCTCGCGCCGGATGAGCTGCCCGGCGTCGTCATCGACGACGCCGCCGCCAAGCTCGTCGGCGAGTGGAAACACTCGCAGTACTCGAACAGCTACATCGGCGACGGCTACCTCCACGACCTCAACGCCGGCAAAGGCGAGAAGACGCTCACCTTCGCGCCCGAGCTGCCCAAGAGCGGCCGCTACGAAGTGCGCCTCGCCTACATCCCCGCCGGCGATCGCGCAAAGCAACGCCGCGTCACCGTCTTTCACGCCGACGGCGAAGAGACTCATCAAGATCGATCAGAGCGCCGTGCCGCCGATCGATGGCCGCTTCATCTCGCTCGGCCAGTTTCGCTTCGAGAAAGGCGGCGCCGGCTTACGTGCTCGTTTCCAATGAAGGCACCGAAGGCATCGTCAGCGCCGACGCCGTGCAATTCCTCTCGCCGGAAGACGTGAAAGTCGACGCCGCGACGCTCGCCGCCGATCCCGAAGCGGCTGCCGCCATGAAAGAGCGTGAAGAAGCTCGAGCGCGAGATGAAGAAGTTGCTCGCCGGCCGCGCCGCCCCGCCCGCTCGGCCATGGCCGTGCGACGAGGACGAAGATCGGCGACGCCAGACTCGCCATCCGCGGCAACATCCGCAACCTCGGCGACCTAGTCCCGCGCGGCTTCCTTTCACGCCGCGACTGGAAACCGGCCACCGCGATCTCCGCGGAGCAAAGCGGCCGCCGCGAGCTCGCCGACTGGATCGCGGAGCCGAAAAACCCGCTCACCGCGCGCGTCATCGTGAACCGCGTCTGGCACTGGCTTTTCGGCGTGGGCTTGGTGCGCACGGTCGATAATTTCGGCACCACGGGCGAAAAGCCGTCGCACCCCGAACTGCTCGATTACCTCGCCGCGCGCTTCGTCGCAGGAGGGCTGGTCCGTGAAGAGCCTCATTCGCGAGATCGTCCTCTCGCGCACCTGGCAGCAAAGCAGCTCCCACCGCGCCGAAGCCGCCGCTGCCGATCCCGACGAACCGCCTGCTCTGGCGCATGCCAACCGCCGCCGCCTCGATGCCGAGCAATTGCGCGACACGATCCTCGCGTCAGCGGCCAAGCTCGACCGCCGCCTCGGCGGCACCGGCATGCTCGGCGCCGATGGCGGCGAAATCGACGCCAATACCACCGCCGCGCAAAACCTCGAGTACGGCTACATGTACCCCGATACCCGCCGCAGCGTTTACACCCCCGCTTTTCGCAACAACCGGCTCGAGCTCTTCTCGAGGCCTTCGACTTCGGCCGACACCAATAGCGTCACCGGCCAGCGCAACGTCAGCACCGTCGCCCCGCAAGCGCTCTACCTGCTCAATCACCCGTTCGTCATCGAGCAGGCGCGCCTCGCCGCCGAGCGACCCTCGCCCGACCTCGGCGACGACGGAGCGCATCGAGCAAGCCTTCCGCACCGCCCTCGGCCGCCCGCCCGATGAGCGCGAGCGCCGTCGTCGCCTTGGATTTCCTCAGCACCGCCACCCGCCGCCGAACGCGACGAAGCCTGGGCGCAATTCTACCAAACGCTCTTCGCCTGCCTCGATTTTCGGTACGTCTACTGAAAACTGGCTTACTGGCTTACTGACTTACTTTCCCCCATGCACCCACTCACCCGCCGCCAATCCCTCCAGCAGCTCGCCTGCGGTTTCGGCTACCTCGCCCTTGCCGGCCTGGCCGCAAACGCCGCCGTCACCGCTGCGAAAAACCCGCTCGCGCCGAAAACGCCGCCTCTCCCAGCCAAGGCCAAGCGCGTCATCTTCCTCTTCATGCAAGGCGGCGTCAGCCACGTCGATTCCTTCGACTACAAGCCGCGCCTCGCTCAGCGACGACGGCCAGATGATCGACTTCGCACGACGCGCGCACCCTCGCCAAGACCGGCAAGAGCCCGCCAGCAGCGCGTGATGAAACCGCTGCTGGGACTTCAAGCAGCACGGCCAGACGCGGCCACTGGGCCTCCGAGCTGTTCCCGGAAATGCGCGAAGCACGTCGACGATCTCTGCTTCATCCACTCGATGCACACCGAAGGCGTCGCGCACGGCCCGGCCACGCTCTTCCTGCACACCGGCTCCACCAATCTCATCCGCCCCTCGATGGGCTCGTGGGTCACCTACGGCCTCGGCACGGAAAACGAAAACCTGCCCGGCTTCGTCTCGATCAGCCCCTCGCATGGGCAACGGCGGCCCGCGCAATTACGGCAACGCCTTTCTGCCCGCCGTCTACCAGGGCACGGCCGATCGGCCGCGCCGGCGGCACCGTCGAGGAGACCACCATCCGCAATCTTGCCAACCCGCGTCCGCACGCCCGAGCAGCAGCGCCGCCAGTTCGATCTCCTCCGCGACCTCAACGCCGAGCAGCTTCGCGCGCAAGCCCGGCGACGAGCGAACTCGAGGCCGTGCATCAATCAGCTACGAACTCGCCTGGCGCATGCAGAACCACGCGCCCGAGCGTCCTCGATCTTGCCGAGCGAATCCGCCGCGACGCTAGGCGCTCTACGGCATCGGCGAGAAGCGAGACCGACAACTTCGGCCGCCAGTGCCTCATGGCCCGCCGCCTGTGCGAAGCCGGCGTGCGCTACGTCCAGGTGAACTACGGCGACAACTCCAACAACCCCGCCTGGGACCAGCACTCCAATCTGCCAGAAGCACGCCGACCACGCCAAGCGCCGTGGACAAGCCCGTCGCCGGCCTGCTCGCCGATCTCAAAGCAGCGCGGCCTGCTCGAAGACACCATCGTCTGGTGGGGCGGCGAATTCGGCCGCACGCCCTACGCCGAGAAAAACGGCACCGGCCGCGATCACAATCCCGACGGCTTCACCGTCTGGCTCGCCGGCGGCGGCGTCAAGCCCGGCTTCGCCTACGGCGAGACCGACGAGTTCGGCCACCACGCCGTGAAGGACAAAGTCCACATGCACGACCTGCACGCCACCATCCTCCACCTGCTCGGCCTCGACCACGAAAAGCTCACCTTCCGCTACGCCGGCCGCGACTTCCGCCTCACCGACGTCGCCGGTCACGTCGTGCACGGCATTCTAACTTAGCGATCAGTTCGCCTTGCTCTTCCCCGCGTGAATCTTCGCGATCACGTGGTTGATCTTTGCGATCATCTTCTCCTTGTCGCCCACGCGCGCCTCGGCGATCGCCTCATTCAGGATCGGGATCGCTTCCTTGCGCTCGCCGCCTTTGTTTTTTTTCGCCTTCTGCAGACGGTCCTTTGCCGCGGTTAGCATGGGCAGCGGCTTGTTCGCCGTCTTGGCTGCTTGCAGCAATTCGATAGCGGCGTCCATGTGCCGCTGGTCCGCCCAGCCGGTGGCCGCGGTCAGCAGGAGAAGTGCGATCGCGAAAAGGCGAAGCAAGGTCCGTGAATTCATGAGAATAGTTTGGCAATCGGCTCGCCGCGATCGGTGATCGGAATCGGCCGGTCGCCTTCGTGCAAGTCCTTCGTGTAGTTCACGCCCATCGCCGCGTGGATGGTCGCGAAGAAATCCGGCACCGAGACGGCGTCGGCCACCGGCTTGCGTGCCAGCTCATCGGTTTCGCCGAAGGCCCCGCAATGCCGCAGCCCGCCACCGGCGAGCACGCAGGTGAAGGCCTGCGAATGATGCCCGCGCCCGCCGCCGCCGTCGAATTCCGGCGGCCGTCCAAACTCGGTCGAGATCACGATGAGCGTCTTGTCCAGCATGCGGCGCGCTTCGAGATCGACGATGAGCGCGGCCACCGCCTGGTCGAGATCCCAGATCAGCTCGTGCTGCTTCACGATGCCGGCATTGTGCGCGTCCCAGCCGGTCCCGTTCACGAAGTTCAGATTGTGCGAGACCTCGATGAAACGCACGCCGTGCTCCGCCAGCCGCCGCGCCAGCAGGCAGCGCTGGCCAAACTCGCCACCGTACTGCTCGCGCAACGCGGGCTTCTCCTCGTCCAGCTTGAAGACGCGCGTAAAGTCCGGCCCGCTCAGCTTCAGGCTCTGCTCGATCGCCGCGGCGTAGTCGCGCACGCGCGAGTCGCTCTCCGCCTTCGCGCCCTCGCCCTGCCGGAGAGCTGCCAGAAACCCTTCTCGCCGCGACTGCCGCTCATTGGTGATCCCATCCGGGCGCGACAACCCGGCCGGCCCCTGGCTCGTATCGGTGAGGTAAAGATACCCCGCGCGCGAGCCGAGAAAGCCCGGCCCGCGCGTCACATTCGGGTAGCCGATCAGCACGTACGGCGGCGCCGTCTCCGAAGCCGCGCCGCGCTCGAACGCCACCACCGAGCCCAGCGACGGATACACCACCGTGCCACTCACCGGCCGCCCGGTGTGCATGCGGTTCACCGCCGCGGCGTGCTCATCGATCACCTCGTGATTGATCGTCCGCACCGCCGTCACGCGATCCATCAATGGCGCCATCCGCTTCAGGTGCTCGCACACGCGCACCCCCGGCACCGCCGTCTCGATGCTCTCATAATACGACCCCGCCACCTTCTTCACCGAATCCCCGCGGCGCTTCGGATCGAAGGTATCGATCTGCGACATCCCACCGCCGAGCCAGATGAAGATGCAATGATCGGCCTTGCCCATGGCGGGCGCCGCGGCGGAGGCAGAGCGGAGCGTGGCCGCCGCAAGGGTGGCGGCACTGGTGGCGAGGAATTGGCGGCGGTTCATGGTGGGTGTTTGCGCAGTATATCAGTTTTCCTTGGGGCCGAGAAGCTGCAGCGCATCGATCGCCACATACCCATCGGTCCCCTCCGTCGTGATGGTCACCACGGCAGGCTTCTCCGGCGTAAACCGAAAAGACCCGAGCGAGGTGAAGTACTTGTCGCCGGCCGGCGCCTGCCGTTCATCCACGGTGATCTGCGCCTTGCCCTCCGCGTGCTCCACGGTGATGGGCACGTTCCTCGCGCGATTCGTGGCGGGGGTGTACGCAAAGCGCACTTCATACACGCCGGGCTTCGTTACCGTCGCGGTGAAGCGCGCGCTCTTCGCGCCTTTGCCCTCGTCGCCATCGTGCCGCGACATTCCGCCGATCGCCGCGCCAAAGCTGCTCACCGTCCACTCACCCACCAGCTCGGCCGCCTGGTCGTGTACCACGATGCCCGGCAGCTTCGCGGCGGCAGCGATCTCCGGCAATTCGAGGATGGCTTTCTGCTCAGTCAGTTTCGCCTGCAGCGTCGCGATATCGATTGCCTGCACCGGCACTTTGCTTTCGAGCGCGAGCACCGCCGCCACCCCCGCCGCGTGCCCCGCGATCATGTACTGCGGCTCCATCCGCAATGAGCAATACGCGATGTGCGAGGCGGAGAGGCACACCGGCACCAGCAGGTTTTCGCACTCTGCCCGCTTGGGCGTGAGACTGCGATAGGCGATCTGGTACGGCTGCACCGCTACGTCCTTGAACGACCCTTCATCGCATACCGTCCCATCTTCCGCGACGATCCGCTGTACGATGTGGCAATCGATCACAAAGGAGCCAAGCCCGATCGTATCGGTCTTGAGGATCTCGCTTTGCAGGTCCTTCTGCGTCAGCACCGTTTCGCCGATCATCCGGCGCGCCTCGCGGACGTAGAGCGCGTACGGCCAGTGCGCGTTCTCCTGGAATTCGTCGCGGGCCAGACCCCATTCGTTCGTTTCCTCCCGCAGCTTTTGCGGCACGCGCTCATCGTGTCCGAGGAACCAGAGCAGGCCCTGGTCGAAATCGAGATGATCCTGCCAAATCCGCGCGCGGGTGGCCTCATCGCCATCCGGGTAGCCGGTATTCGCGCCGGGAAAATCCGTGGAAAAGAGTCCCTGCGCATTCAGGTCGAACTTGCCTCCCGCCACGGGCCCGAGATGAAAGAGCCGCCCAAACTTCACTTCCGGGAAAGCCTGGATTAGCCGCAGCAGCAGATCGTAGCGCGCGGAATCATAGTTCGCCGGCTTTGGAAACGGCACGCGATTCGCCGCATCGCGCGTGACGACGATCCGGAAGTTGTAAGCCTGCGTGAGGCCATCGGCGCTGCCCGGCGCCGCTTTGCTGTCCGTCACGCCGAAGAGCAGCCGCCCATCGGCCCCGCGCGCGGAAATGGCCGCCGGCGTGCCGTGGATGTAATGCGTGGCCTTTCCGCCGAGGCACGAGCAGACATTAGCCATCACTTCCGGCGTGCGCGGGCGAATCGGCATCGGGTGGAATCCGGCGAGCGATTCGCCATAGGTGTCGCGGCTCTCGCGCCCAACGAGGTAGCTCACGCCAGCGCGCGACATCAGATCGCCTTCGTAAGTGGCATCGACGAAAACGCGTCCCGCATACGTGCGTCCATCCGCCGTGGTGAGGCTCGTAATCCGCGGGCCTTCGCGCTGCACCGACTTGAGCCGCTGTCCTTTGATCACCTCCACCTTCGCCTCCGCCAGCATCGCTGCAAAGGTGGCTAGATTCACATGCGGCTCCGCGTACCACATTGGCGTGCCCGGCTTCACCGCCGCGGCCCGCGAGAAAAACTCCCGCGCAAATCCGCCGATCACGTTCGAGTTGCCCTCGTCCGTCCGCGCGAGACCGCCCGTGACCATGCCGCCGATCCATTTCGTCGGCTCGATCACCACCACCGAAGCGCCCGCGCGCGCCGCCGTCACCGCCGCTGCAATGCCGCCCGACGTTCCGCCATAAACCACTACGGCGTACTCCTTCGCCAACCCCGGCGCGCCCAAACCAAACAGCAGAAGCAGGAAGCGCCAGATCATCCTCATCTACATGCTCCCGTGGCGAAGCCGGCGCAAGACGCGCCTCGCAATCCGCGAGATTCTCGTCTCTCCTTTCCGTTCCCCATCATGCGCGTTCTCCTCCTGCTCCTCTGCCTCGCGATTCTCCATCCCGCCAACGCCGCCGACCCCGCGCGCTGGTGGAAAGGCAATCTCCATACGCACTCTCTCTGGAGCGACGGCAACGATTACCCGGAGATGATCGCGGCTTGGTACAAGGAGCAGGGTTACCACTTTCTCGGGCTCTCCGATCACAACATCCTCGCCGACCACGAACGCTGGGTTTCCATTGCCGGCAACAAGGGCGGCGAGCAGGCCTTCGCCAAATATCTCGCGCGTTTCGGCCAGCCGTGGGTGGAGACGCGCGACGCCGAAGCCGGCAAGGAAGTGCGGCTGAAGATGCTCAGCGAGTTCCGCGTGCCGCTCGAGGAAAAGGGGCGCTTCCTGCTCATCCCCATGGAGGAAATCACCGGGCGCAGCGTCCACGTGAACGCCACCAACATCCAGGAAACCATCCTCCCGTACACCGGCGGCGCCAAAGCCGACACGAGCGAGGCGGTGGTGAAATCGATGCAGTACGCGGTGAGCGCCGTGCTGGAGCAGCGCGCCCGCCTGGGCGTGCCCATGTTTCCCCACCTCAACCACCCGAACTTCAAATGGGCCGTCACCGCCGAGGAATTGCTCGAGATCAAAGGCGAGCAATTCTTCGAGGTCTACAACGGCCATCCCACCGTCTTCAACGGCGGCGACGCACAGCATTCCAGCACCGATCGCCTATGGGACATCGTGCTCACCTTCCGCCTCAGCCGGCTCAAGGAAGGGCCGCTCTTCGGCATGGCCACGGACGACGCGCACCAGTACTTCAACGAGCCGAAGAAAATGTCCCGCCCGGGTCGCGGCTGGGTGATGGTCCGCGCGGCCAGCCTGGAGACGAAGGCGCTGATCGAAGCGATGGAAGCCGGCGATTTCTACGCCACCTCCGGCGTGATCCTCAAAGACCTGCGCCGCGGCCAAAACGAGCTCTCCCTCGAAATCGCCGCCGAGCCCGGCGTCACTTACACCACCGAATTCATCGGCACCCGCCGCGGCTACCCGCCGGAAAGCCAGCCCGTGCTCGACCCCGCCGGCAAACCGCTGCGGGTCACGCGCCAGTATAGCCCCGAGATCGGCGCCGTGCTCGCGACCACGCCAGGAGACCGCGCCAGCTACACGCTCCAGGGCGACGAAATCTACGTCCGCGCGCGCGTCACCTCCTCGAAGCCCAAGACCGACCCCGCGGAGCCGGGCGAGGTCGAGCGCGCGTGGACTCAGCCGCTCGTGGGAAACGCGGAAAGTAAGTCAGTAAGCCAGTAAGCCGGTTCTCAAAGCGCAAAGCCCCGACGCCGGCTGCCACTGGCTTGCTGGTATACTGCCTTACTGCCTTACTGCCTTACTGGCTCACTGCCCCCCCGCGTCACCAACCTGACGCGCAACGGTTGCCATCTCGTTACGCCGCGGACACCCCTTCGTCACGGGCCTCCGCTCCGATGGCGCCGCATGCATCTCCGTTCCATTTTCGCTTCCGCCTGCCTCCTCGGCACCGCGGCCCACCTCACCACGAGCCCGGCCTTCGCCGGCCTCCTCATCACCGAAGCCATGTCCAGCGGCTCGATCAACGATTGGGTCGAGTTGACCAACACCGGCCCCGGCACGCTGACCATCTCGGGCTTCAAGCTCGACGATAACTCCTTCGCCTTCGGCACGTCGGTGAATCTGCTCGGCGTCACCACGCTCGGGCCGAATGAATCGGCCGTCTTTATCGAGAGCACTTCGCCCGGCACCGAAATTCCCGCCTTTCGCAGCTTTTGGGGCGGGCCGGCGCTCACCATTCAGGTCGGCAGCTACACCGGCTCCGGCGTCGGTCTTGCCAGCGGCGGCGATGGCGTCATCATTTTCGATAGCGCGGGCGTGGAGCAAACGCGCGTGTCGTTCGGCGCGGCGACCACCAACACGAGCTTCGGCTACAATTCCTTCCTCTACCCCAGCCAAACCGGCTTTGGCGGGCTGAGCTCGGCCGGCAGCCATGGCGCGTACGTGTCCCAGAACGCCGCGGCCAACGTCGGTTCGCCGGGCGCTATTCCCGAGCCGGGCAGCGTCCTCCTCCTCGCGCTCGGCAGCGGTGTCGTCCTGCAGCGCCGGTGGCGCGCCGCGGCCCGGCTGGCCCAAGCCTAATCCTTCCCACGCATGCACTCCTACATTCGCGCCGCCTTCGCCCTCGCGGCCCTCCTCGGCGCCTCCACCGCCTCGGCGCAATTCGACCACACGAATCGCCTCGTGCTCGAGCCGAACCTCGGCATCGCGCCCGCTGGCGGGATCACGCTCGGCGAGACCACTTTCATCAATCTCGGCCTGCAAGGCGTCGGCCGCTTTTCCGCCGCCGCGAAGGACCCGGTCACCGGCGAGTCGCTCGGCTCGATCTCCGATTTGCAGATCACGAACTGGAACCGGCTCCCGGATGGCTCGTACTCGGGCCTCTTCTCCGCGCTGCCCGATCGCGGCTACAATGCCGGCAGCATTTTCTCGAACTACGCCGCGCGCATCAACGGCTTCAACGTCACCTTCACCCCGCAAACGACCAGCGCCGTCACCACTTCGCAGAACCAGCTCACGCTTACCTTCGCCGGCTCCACCGCGTTCACGTACGATCACGATGGCAACGCGGCCACGCCCGGCCGACTGACCACCGGCCTGCTCGCGGATGGCGTTGGCACGCTCTTCGGCCAGGCGGTGCCGGTGACGAACGCCACCACCACCAACGGCGCCGACACCCTGGCGGGCCGGCTCACCGTCGACGCCGAGGGCCTCGCCTTCGATCCCCGCCCCGGCAAAGCCGGCTCCGGCTGGCTTGGCGACGAATACGGCGCGATGATCTACCACTTCAACGCCAACAAGGAGATCGATGGCATCCTGGCCATCCCCGCCGCGGCCGTGCCGCATGCGCCCGCCGGCACGGTCAATTTCCTCGCCGACCCGCCGGCGAACGGCCGCCGCGTAAACCAGGGCATGGAAGGCCTCGCGGTGAACAAGGAAGGCACCAAGCTGTTCGCGCTGCTGCAGAGCGCGACGATCCAGGATTCCGGCAGCGGCAACCAGGGCCGCTCGAATACGCGCCTGCTCGTTTACAATACCTCCGTCAGCGACACCCCCGCCGGCCCCGCCGCCGAGTACGTGATCCAGCTCCCCCTCGTCGACGATACCGGCTCCACCACCAACGGCTCGTCCGTGAACCGCACCGCGGCGCAGAGCTCGATCCTCGTCCTCAACGATCACCAGATCCTCATCCTCTCACGCGACGGCAACGGCCGCGGCGCGTCCGGCTCGGCCGTCTTCAAGTCGATCCTGCTCGCCGATCTTTCCACCGCCACGAATATCGTCGGCCAGTATGATGCGGCCGGCGCGGCGGTCGCCCCCGGCGGCACGCTCACCGTCGGCGTCACGCCGCTCTCCTGGAAGGAAGCGCTCAACATGCTGGGCAAGGTGGACCTCGGCATCTCCGAGCTCGCGCAGTTCGGCCTCAATCTCAATACCGCGCCCGGCGACGCCAACACGCTCTCCGAGAAGTGGGAAGGCCTCTCGCTCGTCTCGGCGATGGATCCCGCCGCGCCGAACGACTACTTCCTCTTCGTCGCCAACGACAACGACTTCCTCACCGGCTCCGGCAGATACCTCGACGCCGCCGGTACGCTGCAAAGCTACAATGCCGGCGTGGAAAACGACACCATGGTCCTCGCCTATCGCGTGCAGGTGGTCCCCGAGCCGGGCAGCGCCGCGCTCCTCGGGATCGGCGCGGTAATGCTCGCGGCGCGGCGGCGGCGGGCGCGCGCCCAGCCAAAGCTAGCTAACCGATAGCCAATCGGCGTTGGTGCGAAGGGCTGGCCCGGCATAGGTTCGGGAACGCCATGAACACCAAAGACCTCATCCGCCTCGGCGTGCCTGCCGGGCGAGCCGATCAAGCTCGCGCACGAGTTCATCCAGCAGCTTCATCGCGCAGGGCAATGAGGGCGCGCAGTTGGAGGACGAGATCTTCCAGCATCGTCGCCAATCCCGCCGGCGTATCTTCGCCGATGAGCTGCGCGCGCCGCTGGCGCGCGCGATCTATCGCCCGGCGTTCACGCCGCGCGCGGAACTCGCGCCGTGGCGTCAGTGGGGCGAAGGCCTCGAAGCCGAGGCGGTGAAGCAGATGGCGAATGCGTGTGCGCTGCCGGTCGCGGTGGCGGGCGCGCTCATGCCGGATGCGCACGTCGGCTACGGCCTGCCGATCGGCGGCGTGCTCGCGACGGACAACGCGGTGATCCCTTACGCCGTCGGCGTGGACATCGCGTGCCGCATGAAGCTCACCGTCTTCGATCGCAAGGCGAACACCATCGCCGGCCAGCGCGATCGGCTCGCGAACATCCTCGAGAGCGAGACGCGCTTCGGCATGGGCTGCGAGTTCAAGCAGCGCCGCGAGCACGACGTGATGGACGAAGACTGGAGCGTCTCGCCGGTCACGCAGCGTCTGCGCGACAAAGCGTGGTCGCAGCTCGGCACCAGCGGCTGCGGCAACCACTTCGTCGAGTTCGGCGCGTTCACCGTCGACGCGGAGCAGGCGCGGCGCTCGGCCTCGAGCCCGGCGAATACCTCGCGCTGCTCAGCACTGCGGCTCGCGCGGCACCGGCGCGCAGGTCTGCGACTACTACAGCAAGCGCGCGATGGCCCGCCACGAGCACTTGCCGAAGGAACTCAAGCACCTCGCGTGGCTCTCGCTCGATGACGCCGACGGCCAGGAATACTGGGCCGCGATGAACCTCATGGGCCACTACGCCGCGGCGAACCACGCGCTCATCCACAAGCACATCGGCCAGCAAGCTCGGCGCGCGCGTGATCCTCGACATCGAGAACCATCACAACTTCGCGTGGAAAGAACGGCACGTCGTGAACGGCGAGGAGCGCGAGGTGATCGTGCATCGCAAAGGCGCGACGCCCGCGGGCGCCGGCGTGCTCGGCATCATCCCCGGCTCGATGGCGTCGCCGGGCTTCGTCGTGCGCGGCAAGGGCTAGCCCGAGTCGCTCCACAGCGCCTCGCACGGCGCCGGCCGCGTGATGAGCCGCACCAAGGCGCTGCAGTCCTTCACCTGGAGCGCGACGAAGAAGCTGCTCGCCGAGCGCGGCGTCGAACTCCTCAGCGCCGGCCTCGATGAAGTGCCGGGCGTCTACAAGGACATCCACGCCGTCATGGCCGCGCAGACCGATCTGGTCGAAGTCCTCGGCCGGTTCGACCCGAAGCTCGTGAAGATGTGCCCCGCCGGCGAACGCGCGGAAGACTGAACCGCCAGCCTGTTGTGTCTCGCTGCACTTATCTCTAGTTTTACGGCGACAGAGGGGCTGATGCAGGTGAAGTCGAACAAACGAATCAGTCGCGCTGTGGCATTGGAACTTCGAGAGAACGCAAAAGATTATTAGTATGAAAATCGCATGCTTACTCACCATCGTTGTACTTACCTCGCAGCTTCTCTGTCCCGCGCCGAGCCACGGCGAGCCATCGACGCAAGATCGTTTGCTCTGGAGGTACTTGGCAGAGCGTCAGGAGACCGATCTCCAGGAGCTTGGCGGACCTGAGGCGTTGGTCGGCATGGTGGTTTCCCGACTGAACGATCCCTCCTTCGTCAGCCGTCGGCATCACTTGATCGCGGCACTACCCGGCCTTCTCCGCTCCTTTCCTATTTCGGCGGCCCTTAAGGAGCAGGCGGTTCAAGCGACACTGAATCTTTTGAATTCCGATCTGGACTATCATCGCGGGATGGCCATTCGTGCCCTCGTCGATCTCAAAGGGGCTGCCGCGATTGACGCCATTCTCCCCTTACTGGAACATTCCTCTGATGACACCCGTTGGGCGGCAGCGTCCGCGCTCGGTGACATCGGCAACCTTGAGACAGCGGCGAAGATCGAAGCCGTCCTCAAGAAACGCGCGGTCGGTCTCACCCAGGAACAAATCCGAAAGGACGACTCCTTCTACGGCGGCTATCAGGCGATTCAAAAACTCAGGGGTGCTCCCACCGACCCCAAGGGCCTGCGCCCAGTCGACCCGGTGCCCATCCCCTTTCTGAATCCTTAGTGCCACCGCCGGGATTTCCACTGATCGCTCAGGACTCGAACAACAAGCGCACCCGTCCTGACATGAGCTCTTCGAACATTACTAAAATCCGCTTTTTGCTCGCCTGCATTTGCTTGCTTGCCCTCACTGGTTTCGCGCAGACGCCGCTTTAAGACCGCCTGCTGAGCAAGTACCTGACCTCCCGTCAGGAAAGTGTGCTTCAAGAGCTTGGAGGAGACGATGCGGTCATGAGCATGGTAATTGCCAGGGCCAGTAAGGCCTCGTCCAACCTGCAGGGTCACTTTGTGGATCATCTTGCCGTTCTCGCCCTCACCAAACTACTTGGCAACGGCAAGTTTTGAGTGATTGTGGCGATTGTGAAAATCCCACCCCTCCTCTGCGCGCTCGCTTTGCTCGCTTTGCTCGCTTTTTCCGCCTCCACCGCCTCGGCCCAAACCCTTCGCACCTATGTTTCCGGCCTAGGTGACGATGCCAATCCCGGCACCCGCTTGGCGCCGATGCGCACCTTCCAGGCGGCGCACGACAATACCCTCCCGGGCGGCGAGATCAACTGCCTCGACGCCGGAAATTTCGGCCCGGTGGCCATCGGTAAGTCGCTCACCATCGATGGCCGCGGCGTCGCCGCCGGCATCTCCGGCGGCGTCGGTTTCGGCGTTGCGGTGGTGGGCGCCACTGGGACCATCAATGTAGTCCTGCGCAATCTCGATCTCACCGGCCATGAAACCACCGCCAGCGGGAATTCGATCGGTGTCCGCGTGACGGGTTCCGCCGTGGTCAAAATCGAGCGTTGCACGATCAACGGGTTCGGGGACGCGGGCATCGATTTCCGCACGAACACCGCCGCCTCCTCGCTGTATGTGAGCGACTGCTCGGTCCACAATTGCAACGCTCAAGGCATCATCGTGAACCCGGTGAGTGCCACGTGCACCGCGACGATCATCCGGACGATCATCAGCGAATGCGGCGGCGCCGGCGTGCGCTCGGAGCCAGGCGCGACCGTCTTTGCCAAGGAAGTGACCGCGACCGGCAATGGCGGAGGTTTTTCCGCAACGGCCGGCTCCAATATGACGGTCTCGAACTGCACCTCCACGTTCAACGGCCAGGGCGTCGCCACCGGCGGCGTCACCGAGCTCATCGCCACCGACGTCTTTCGCAATGCCGGCCCGGGCCTCTTCAAGTCCGGCGCCGGGCTGCTCCGCTCGAACAAAAATAACCGCGTATTCGGCAATAACCCGGACGGCACGCCGAACGGGACGGTGCCGTTCAAGTAGGCGGGAGCGCTACTTCGGCTTCAACTCCAAAACCCGCCCCGGCAGCCACGCGAGCTGCTCGCGGAAGTTCGTCGGCCGCGTGTACTCGAGGATGAGCACCGATCCATCGCCGCCCGCGATCACATCGAGCGGCCGGCCGAGCGGACCAAGCAGCGTTTCGCAGTTCGCCAACCACTTGCCGCTGCGGTCGCTCCGGGGCTTCATCAGCAGCAGGTCGAACCCGACATCTTTCGGCGCGGCGGGCGGGCCGAGCAGATTGCCGAACCGCGTGACGACGAAGCCACCCCGCAGCGGCGCGGCGAATTCATCTCCGCACCAGATCATCCCCGCGGGTGAAGAATGCGGATCGAAGGTCGCAAGCCCCGCGCCCGCGGCGGGGCCGCTATTCACCACGGGCAGCGTGAACTTCACGTCCGCGGGCGCCGGCGGCGTGTGGGCATAAGGCGAGCCCGGCTTCACCGGCCAATCGCTGAATTGAAACGGGAAGCCAAAATGCTGTCCCGGCTCGATGAGGTTCACCTCCTCGGGCGCGCTGGCGTCGGGGCCATTGTCCACCAGCCAGAGCCGCCCCGCGCCATCCCAGGTGAACCCGTACGGATTGCGCAGCCCGCGCGCGAACACCTCCAGCTTCGGCTTCTCGGCCTTCGGATCGAAGCGCCAGAGGCAGGCCGTGAGATCGACTTCGCCGCCTTTGTAATAGTGATCGTCGCGGCCCGCCTCGCCGCCGTCGGTGCGCGAGCCGCTGGCCACGTAGAGCAGGCCATCCGGGCCGAACGCAAGGTGCGAGACGCCGTGGTTGAAGCTGCCGATTCCGTATGGGTACTGCGTGGAAAACCACAGCTTCGGCTTTGCGGGCACGCCGCCGGCCATTTCACTGGTGCGATAAATCGCGACCTCGTTTTGGTAGGGAACGGTGGAGGTGATCCGCTGGTTGCTCACGATCCAGAGCCGTCCCTCTGCATCGCGCGCGAGGCCGGAGACGCTCAGCGCGCCGCGGGCGGGCGCCAGGTAGTCGCCAGCCTGAATGATCGGCACGACTGAGCTGCCCGCGCGATTGAGCAGATACACCGTGCCATTCTGCGCCAGCACGTAAACCTCCCCCTTCCCGCCGCCCGCGAGCCGCGTGCAAAACTCCGGCAACTGCGCCACCTCGCGCAACGTCCACCCGTCCGCCGCCGCGGGCAGCGGAGCATAAGCACCCGCCTTTTGCAGCGCGGCGAACGTGGGGAAGCGCGTGGTCGAGCGCACTTTCGCCACCTCCCCGGCAGTGACCGGCTCGCCGCGGTTCCCCCATGAGCTGAGCACATAGGTGAGCACGTCCGCCACCTGCTGATCATCCAGCATCTGCGCGGGCATCACGTTGTGGTAGGCGACGCCATTCACCGTCACCTCGCCAGAGAGCCCCTCACACACCGCCTTGATCGCCCCGGCGCGATTCTTCGCCAGCCAATCGCTCTGCGCGAGCGGCGGGTAAATCGGCGGCGCCCCCTGGCCGGTCGGCTGGTGGCACATCGCGCACCGGAGAAGGTAGATTTCCTCGGCGGTCTCGGAGAAGGCAGCGCGGGAGAGGAAAAGGAAGAGCGCGCTGGCGAGGAGGAATAGCCGCATGGCGGCGAGGAGCGTGCTCCGGGGCGAGGCGGGAGGTCAAGCGGCGGGGGGTGGCCTCTTAATCTTAATCTTAATCTTAATCGTCTCCAGGCTCCGAAGCGCAGCCACACCCACCTAGCAGATTAAGATTAAGATTAAGACTATGACTAAGAGCGCTCCGCGCCCAAGAAAAGAGGGCCTAACGACCAGGGACACACGGCGTCGCGGCCCCCCCGGGTGCGCCGCCGTGAGCCCTGATCGTCAGACCCAAATTTGCCCAGCCTGCTCAGGCCGCATGCTGGTGCTGCTGCTGCTGCTGCTGCACCACCCGCTGCTGATCGCCGGCGATCGGCTGAGAGGAGACGAGGCGGTGCGGCAATCCCAGCGGAAAACGGAAACTCGGATCGGCGTGCACCCAGAGGTGATACACGTTCGCCGTATCGATCAAGCGGCTCTCGGCCGGGAAAAGCTCCACGGCTTCGTTCTCGACGCCGACGAGCAGGTTTTTGATCTGCTGGAAATGGCGCCAGTCCTTGCAGGTGTCCCAATCGTGCCGGCGAATGATCAGGTGGATGAACGGCATCGTCGTTTCCACCTGCACCACGTAGAGATCGTTCGTGAAGACCGGCGAGGCCTCCATGCGCGCGAGCGATTGCTGGATCAACTGCACCTTCTCCGCCAGCGTCGGGATGCGGCCATGAAACAGGCCCGCGAAGAACTCGTTCGGCTTGGCGAGGAGGTCGGCGCGGGTCGCCGCGAGGGCCTGCGGATCGTGCTGGGCTCGGATGAAGGGTGTCATCAGGGTTAGGACGTCTTGGAAAACGCCCAGCAATAAAGCCGAGGGAAGCCACGGCGGCAAAAGTCATGGCTTGTGGCGAAAAACACTACACGGCGGGGCTCACGACCGCCTCGGCCCTGCCTTGGATTTCGAGATGCGGCTCCGCCCTCGCTCAGGCTGCGGCTGGCGCGAGATTTGGCGTCGCCTGGCGATAAGCGCGCGGGCTGCGGCGGCCGCGGCACTCGGGGCGCTGGCTGCAAACCCAGACCGCGCCATCGCTCACTTCCAACTGAGCCATTGGCGCTTCGCAAGCCGGGCACAGCGGCGGCTTCAGCTCCACCCGCGTCATGAATTTCGGCGCCCACTTGGAGACAGCGAGCAAATCTTCGTCAGGCGCCTCCCGCGCGGCCGTGATCAATTCATCGAGCGTGCGCGCATTGATCGCCGTCACTCCATTGCGCCTGGCGAAGTTGCGCGCATCCCAACTGAAGCCGCACGAAGCGACATACAGGCCCCTCGTCGCGCCCGCCGCCAGCACTGCGTCATACAGTTCGCTCACTCTCTCCACGGGCACTTTAATCTCCGGGCTCATTCTTTTGCACTGCACGAGCAGCCGCTCAGCTTTACGCAGGAGCATGAAGCTGCCGCCGCGTCCGCCGCCCAAGCCCGCCGGCATCGAAACGCGATAACCCTGGCGCTGGTAGATCAAGGCCACCAGCAACTCGAAATCCTCGGCGGTGAGCGCATGCACGCCGTGCGTCATTTCGTACGCCTCGATCTCGGCCGGCTCCTGCATCGGCAGGGCGGAAAGCAAAAGTTCGTCCCCTCTCGCCCGCCGCCTGAGGCGAGGCCCCACGATCAAACCCAGGAGCACGACAGGGGCCGCGATCAATTCGACACGGTAACGCTGGACCTGCGTCCAGCTGCGGGCGAGGAGAGCTTCCTGGCGCTGGCTCGCGGAGCCCTGCGCCCCCGGCTGGCCCGCGCCGCCGGCCGGTTTGTTTGGCCATCTCGCGCCCTGCTTCGAGGTTGCCAAGAGCGAAATCGCCCGTCCGTTTGGAACCGCTGCGTTCTCCCCGAGCGGAGACGGGTTCGACCCCGGTTTCACCAGTTCGATGCCGAGCTCCGACATCGTGCCCGCGTCTCCCCGGCCGGCGTAAAGCTTATCGCTCAGTTCGCTCGCCAGCTCGTCGCGGCTGGCCGAGCCCGAAAGGAAGCGGAGCGCACTCTTGAAAACCGTGGTCATCAGATCGGCCTCCTCGGACGAAAACTGTGGAGCTGCCACGCCCGCCGCGTCGGAGGCTAGCCTCCCGGGCGCCTGCCAAAGGTACTGCCGCCCGTACCGTACGCCAGTGCCCGTGAGCAGCACCATGAGCACCATGATCATAGTTTTGAACGCAAGTTTTCGGAGGAGGAGCATCGCAGGAATGAGTCCAGCACGAGGCGCGCCAATTCCACGGCCAGCCGTCGACAATTCGTGCATGCGTTGGCGTTCTGGTAGATGGGGTGATGTCTTGCGGCTCCAGGCTGGGCGTGATCGGGGATCGCCACCCAGTGCGAAGGATCATTGTCGTCGATCTTTTCCGCCAAGGCGCACTGGACCGGGGTTCAAACGGCCGAGGTTGGGGACGGAGGGGTGCGACCACGGGCGGGCGCGCGCTCAATCCGCCACGCGCGTAAGCGTGATCTGCCGCAGGTCCATCACTGCCCCGCCCGGTTTCGACTTGGGCGTGACGGCAATCGTATTGCGTCCGGCGGCTAGCCGCAGTGTGCCGATCTGCCGCGCGATGAAGTTTTGGAAGTGGCCGGTTTCCTCGACGGAAAAGGCAATCTTTTGCTCCCCGGCGCTCAGCTCGATACTGGCGCCGCCGCTGCCTTTCCCGCAGCCCTGCAGGATTTCCACCTGGTACCGCCCGGCGCTCGGCAGCTCGAAGTTCCAGCTCGCCCAGTCATCGGCGAATTTCCAGAAGCCGAGGGTATTTTTGTGCGGCTGCGGCTCGTAGCGCAGGGCCGTGCCGTGGATGATGGCGTCGCGGGCGTGCAGGATCAGGAAGCCGGTGGCGGGCGTGTTCCGCGTGGGCGCCGCGGTATCCATGCCCGTACGCCAGGTGGTGAGCGCGGGACGCATGGTGGCCGCGGTTTCGGCGGCCTTGAGCTGCGAGATGTCGGTATCGACGTAGAGCGGCTTCGCGGCGGCGATGTCGAACTCCGGGTTGGCGGTGTTTTCCTGGGCGCCAACTGCTTGCCGCCAGGCGGCCAGTTTCCCGCGCAAGGCGGCGGTGCGCTCGGACTCCTGCCGGGAAAGGTCGGCGGTTTCGGAGGGGTCCTTCGCGAGATTGAAGAGCTCCGCGCGACCGTTTTCGTAGTGCTCGATCAGCTTCCACTCGCCCTCGCGCACGGCGCCGGCGGGGCGCGAGCCTTGGTTCGTGTAATGCGGGAAATGCCAGTAAAACTGCCGCGCCGCAGGCTCGCCCTGGCCGAGCAGGAGCTTCGCAAAGCTGGAATAATCGAGGTTCGCGGGCGCCGGCGCGCCGGCCAGCTCCAGCAGAGTAGGCGTGAGATCGCCCAGCGAAACCGGCGCTTCGCTCACCGCGCCCGCCTTGATCCGGCCCGGCCAGCGAACGATCAGCGGCTCGCGCAGCCCGCCCTCGTACAAGAATCCTTTGCCCGCGCGGAAAGGCGTATTGTGCGTGGCGGGCTCGTCCTTGCCCTCCGGCACGTGTAAGCCGCCGTTGTCGGAGGTGAAGATGACGATCGTATTCTCGGCAAGCTTCAGGGCCTCGAGCTTGGCGAGCAGCAGGCCGATGCTGTCATCGAGCGTGGAGATGAGCCCGGCGTAGGTCGGATTGAAAGAGGCTTTGTATTTCTCGATCAGCTCCGGTTTCGCGGCGAGCGGGATGTGCGGCGCATTGTGCGGGAGGTAGAGGAAGAACGGCTTCTCGCGGTTTGCCTCGATGAACTCGATCGCCTTGGCGGTGAGATCGTACTCCCCTTTTCCGCCCTCGGTGGCGGAAGGCTTGGTGTTGGCGCGCCCCGCGTGCGTGACGTCGAAGCCCTGCGCCTCCGGTCCGAAGCCTTTCCCGCCGAGATGCCATTTGCCGATGCACGCGGTGGCGTACCCGAGCGGCTTCAGGAGCTCCGCGAGCGTTTGCTCCTCCAGCGGCAGTTCCATGGCGATCTTCGGATGGAGCAGCTTTTGCGAGGAGCGATCGCGCCGGCCCGGGAGAAAGGTTGTAAGGTGCAGCCGCGCCGGCGCGCGCCCCGTGACGATCGCCGCCCGCGACGGGGAGCAAATCGGCTGCGCGCAGTAGGCCGTGGTGAAGCGCATCCCCTCCCCCGCGAGCCGATCGAGGTTCGGCGTCTGGTGATCGCGCCGTCCGTAACAGCCGAGATCGTTCACGCCGAGATCGTCCGCGAGAATGAGGATGATGTTGGGCTTGCCGGCGGCGAGGGTGGTGGCGGCAAGCAGGAGGAGGCAGAGGAGGGCGCGAAGCATGGGCGGGAGGAGGCGGGTTCTTACTCTTACTCCTACTCTCCTCCGCGCGGCGAGTAGGAGTAAGAGTAAGAGTGAGAAGCGCTGAACCTAAGGTTTCACCTCTCAACCGGATTGGACGCTGGACAGCAAAAGCTCCGCACGTAGCGTTTGGGTCCCCCCTCAAACAGTCCTCCTCCTCTCTCTATGTCCCAATCCCCTACCCTCTCCCTCTCCCGCCGCGCGTTTGTCGGCACTTCCACGGTCGCGGCCATTGGCGGCGCGCTGACGGTGAAGGCCGGCGCGGCCAATGACGATCTGGCAGGCAAGAAGCTAAAGATCGCGCTGGTCGGCTGCGGCGGGCGCGGCACGGGCGCGGCCAGCCAGGCGTTGAAGGCCGACTCGCATATCGAGCTGGTGGCCATGGCCGATATCGCGGCGGACCAGATCGAAAAGAGCATCGCCCAGCTCCAGCGCGTCGCCGGCGAGAAGGTGAAGGTGGAGGACGCGCGCAAGTTCGTGGGGCTCGACGCCATCGACAAAGTGCTCGAACTCGATGTGGACGTGGTGCTGCTCACGACCCCGCCGGGGTTCCGGCCGGAGCATTATGAAAAAGCGGTGAAAGCGGGGAAGCATGCTTTTTGCGAAAAACCGTGCGCGGTGGATGCGCCCGGCGTGCGGCGTTTCATGGCCGCCGTGGCGGAGGCGAAAAAGAAGGGGCTCGGCTGCCAGTCGGGGTTCTGCTGGCGCGCGAAATACGCGGAGCGCGAGACGCAGCACAAGATCCGCGAGGGGGCCATCGGCGAAGTGCGCGCCACCTACGGCACTTACCTCGGCAATACGCCGTGGGTGAAGGAGCGCAAGCCGGAGTGGACCGATCTCGAGTATCAGTTGCGCAACTGGATGTATTTCGCCTGGCTCTCCGGCGACCATCTGGTCGAGCAGGCGGTCCATACGGTGGATAAGATGTGCTGGACGTTCAACGACATCGACCCCGTGAGCGCCACCGGCACCGGCGGGCGGCAGCAGCGGGTGGAAGACCAGTACGGCCATATCTACGATCACTTCGCCATCCAGTACGAGTACCCCGGGGGCGCGCGCGGCGTCATCTTCTGCCGCCAGCAGCAAGGATGTTTCAATGAAGTCGCCGATCACTATCTCGGCACGAAGGGGACCATCGATCAGATCAGCGGACGCTATAATAAGTTGAAACCCTTCGCGGGGGAGAGCTGGAAATTCGACGGCACGAACAATGATATGTATCAAACGGAGCACGACGAGTTCTTCGCCTCGCTCCGTGGAGGCCAGCCGCTCAATTTCGGCGACAAGCTGGCGCATTCCACGATGGTAGCCATCATGGGCCGCATGGCCGCCTATACCGGCCAGACGGTGACTTGGGAAGATGCCATCAATTCCAAGGAAGTGCTGGCGCCGGCGGAGCAGCTCGATTGGAAGATGAGCCTCAAGACGCCGCCCGTGGCCATCCCCGGCCGCACGAAATTCGCGTAAGCGCTTTAGCTAACTATCCAGCTTATGAATCGCCGGCATTTTCTCTCCCTCAGTGCGGGCGCGTTGGCGTCCGTCCCTTTCGCCAGCGCGCAAACGCCACCCAAGAAGCGCCCCCTCAAAAAGGCGGTCAACCTCGGCATGGTGAAGACGCCGGGGAGCGTGCTCGAGAAATTCAAGATGATCCAGGACGCCGGCTTCCAAGGCGTGGAGCTGAACCGCCCCGACGCGCTGCCGCTGGAGGAATTGCTGGAAGCCAAGAAGGCCACCGGCCTGGAGATCGCCAATATCATCTGCTCGTCGCACTGGGGTAAACCGCTCACGCACCAGGACGCCGCGATTCGCGAGCAAGGGCTGCGCGGTCTGAAGCTGTCATTGCAAGAGGCCGGCGAGCTTGGCTGCAAGGCCGTGCTGCTCGTGCCGGGCGTGGTAAATAAAGACGTCTCCTACGCGGAGGCGTACGTGCGTTCGCAGGCGGCGATTCGCGAGGCGATTCCGCTGGCGGAGAAAGCCGGCGCGAAGATCGCGATCGAGAATGTCTGGAACCAATTCCTGCTCTCGCCGCTGGAGTGCGCGCGCTTTGTCGATGAAATCGCCAGCCCGTGGGTGGGCTGGCATTTCGATATCGGCAACGTAATTACCTACGGCTGGCCGGAGCAATGGGTGCGCATCCTCGGCAAACGCATCCTCACCCTCCACATCAAGGAATTCTCCCGCAAGAAGCAGGAAGCCGAGGGGCTGCGCAAAGGGTTCGGCGTAGAGCTGGGCGAAGGCGACGTCGGCTGGCCGGCCGTGATGGCCGCCCTCGATGAAATTGGCTACCAAGGCTGGGGAGTGCTCGAAGTGCCCGGCGGCGATGCCTCGCGCCTGAAGTTTCTCTCCGAACGCACGGACCAGCTCTTTGCGAGCTGAGTGGGGGGAACACAGGCGTCCTCGCCTGTGGGTGGGAATGGATCGGCAGGCATCCTCCCTGCCGTGCGGCCCGCGGACCCGCTACTTCAGGATGATCCGCGGTTCGCTCACCGTGCGCCGCGCGGGCTGAGGCTGCGCGGAGGCGACGCTGGAGCTGCCGCGCGTGCGGGCCTGCACGAAGTGATTGTTGTCGCCGTGCTGCGCCCAAGGCCCTTTCGGTATTTCGGTGTGCTCCACGAAACGCCAGTCGGTCACCGAGGTATTGCCGAGGCCGAGGAAATCGCGCACCGCGGGGGAGATGTCGAGGCCGGCGCCGCGGTTCAGGTTCGGCTTCGGCAGCTCGTTGCCGAAGACGTATTGCCAATGGTCGGTGCGAAAGGGCCCGCAATCGCTCCACTGCGCGTAGCAGACCTTGCTGTTCCCGGGATTGCGAATGCAGACCCAGCGGTCGCGGCAGACGCTCTGGCCCTCGCGCACATACGCCTTCTTGAACCACGGGATCACCTGCCGTGCCTCGGGCTTGGTGGTTCCGCGAGTCACGTCGTTGTAGGGAAGCGCCACGTAAAACGGGTTCTGACGCGGAGTGAAGCCGACCGGGATGTAATTCTTGCGCGCCGCGGGGTCGGGGTTGTCGTAGCCGCCGAAACTGGCGGACCAGTTCAGGTCCCACGACGAAGAGCGGTTGTGCACCGGGTTGTTTTGCGTGGCCGATTCGCCCACCCAGAAGACGGTCGTGACGATTCTTTGCTTCCAGGGATAATTGCTGCTGACGCCGGAGAAAAAGGACCGCGTGGAGGTGGGCACGAGCACCTGCGGGCCGAGCGACGTCAGCGCCGATTCCCGCAGCTTCATCGCGTACTTGGCGAAGTCCGCGTTGGTCTTGTACGGGCTCTGCGCCGAGGCGGAGGAAAGGGAGAGAAGGGAGGCGGCGGCGATTCCAAGAAGGGTGAAAGAGAGCTTTGGCGTCATCACTGTTTTCCGGAACGGCGTGGCATATACCCGACGATGGCGGCGACGTAAAGTGACTTCTTCCCGGGAGACCGGCGAGAATCGACAGAATCCAAGCCCGGGCACCGTGCTACGGCTTATAAAAAGGCCCCATCAGATCGAGCACCCTCGCTCGCAATTCGTCCCCATCGATCACCCCATTGTGGCGCCACACGATCTCGCCATTCGTTCCCACGAGGATCGTATGCGGAATGCCGCCGGGCCATTCCGGGTCGAGCGCTTTCATCAGCTCGTTCGTGCTCGCGCCGCTGAAGAGGTAGCTGTTCGTCGTGCGCCCTTCCGCCTTCACCGATTTCTTCAGCCGGTCGCTCAGGCCCGCGCCGCGCTTCTCCAGAAACGCTTTCGCCTTCGGCAAATCCTTCACGTCATCCGTGCTGATGCTGATCAGCTCAAACTCGCGCAGGCCGAACTTCCGCGCCGTCGTAACCAGCTCCGGAAACTCCGCGACACACGGCGCGCACCACGTCGCCCAGACATTGAAGAGCCGCACTTTCGCCGTCCCATTCTTGCGTAGCGCCGCCACGCCGGCTGCGTCGATCGGCTCCACGTCCACCGGCGTCTTGTTCCATTTCTCCACCTGCTTCGCCACGTTGTCCTTCTTGGTCATCCACTTCGTCGAGCAGCCGTGCGCCTTCGTGATCGCCACCGGCACCGGCCGGTCGGCCAGCAGCGCCTCCACCGCCTTGCGGGCATCGGGCGCGGTCACCGTGGCCGGATCTTCATAGCGCGAATCGTCGAAGTACCCCTTGTAGCGCAGCTTGCGCTCGGCATCGAAAAGGAAGACATGCGGCGTCGCCAGGCAGCCATAGGCTTTCGCCGTGGCCTGCGTCTCGCCATCGTACAGATACGGGAAGGTGAAGCCGTTTTCCGCCGCGTACTTCTTCATATCCTCGAAGCCATCGTTGTATTTCGAGTACCCGAGCTCCTCCAGGCTCAGGCCATCCGGGTGGTTTGGATTGATGGCCACGAAGGCGAACCCCTGGTCCTTCGTCTCCGCGAGGAGCTTCGTGATCCGCCCTTCCACCGCGTGCGACGACGGGCAGTGGTTCGACATGAACCCGATCATCAGCAGCTTCGCGCCTTTGTAATCCGCGAGCGTGTGCGTCTTCCCATCGATCCCCGGCAGCGAGAAATCCGGCGCCGCGTCCCCGATCTGCAAATCGCGCAAGCCTTCCTCCGGCGGCGCGGCGAAAGCCGGGGTAGCCAGGGAGAGCAACGTGAGAATGAGCGGGAGAAGTTTCATGGCTTTAGGGGGAGGAGGATTACGGGGCGAATCTGCGCAGAATGGAAGCCAGGGCGTATTTGCGCTGGAGGGGGAATGTTGCGTCATTTGCTCTCCAGGCGCCACACGCCATCCCACGCGGGGCCGGGCGGGGCGGCGCGCAGGCGGGCAACGCGCTCGCGGAAGACTTGCGAAGGGGTGTCGCCGGGATCGAGGGCGAGGCATTCGGAAAAGGCGGCGCCGGCTTCCTCCCACTGCTGCGCGCGATAGGCGGCGAGGCCGGCCGCGAAGGGAGCGCGCAACGCCGCGCGCGGTGCTTCGCCCGCGAGGCCGAGCAGCTCGAAGACGCGGGTCGGCTCGCTCTTGCCCTTCACGGTGAGCGCGTCGATCTCGCGGGTGACGATCCGCTCGCCGGCGAGCGCGGCGGTCGCTTCGCTGAGCAGGATGCGCGTGCCATAGACGCGGTTCACGCTTTCCAAGCGCGAGCCGAGATTTACGGCGTCGCCCATGACGGTAAAGCTGCGCGTGTTGTCCGAGCCGATATTGCCGACGACGACCTCGCCGGTGCTCACGCCGATGCGGAGATCGATGACGGGGAGGTTGCGCCGCAGGCCGGTCAGTTCGGGCAGTTCCGCGCGGAAGCCGTCGAGCGCGGCGAGCTGCGTGAGCGCGGCGCGGCAGGCGAGCTCGGCGTGCTCCTCCGCGGTGGAGAAGGGCGGGCCCCAGAACGCCATCACTGCGTCGCCGATGAATTTGTCCACCACGCCGCGCTCGCTCTGGACGGCTTCGGCTTGCACGGTGAAGTAGCGGTTGAGCAGCCGCACGAGGCCGCTCGGGGTGAGCTGTTCGCCGAGGCCGGTGAAGCCGACGAGATCGGTGAAGGAGACCGTCATCGGGCGGCGGCCGCTCAGGGTGTCGTCGAGGCCCGGCCGCACCAGGACGTGCTCGAGGATGCGCGGATCGATGTACTTGCCGAAGGTCAGCTTGAGCTGCTGTTTGGCCCGCAGCTCGGTGACGAAGAAATTGAAGGTTTGCGTGAGCGCGGTGATCTCATCGCTGCCGCCCACGGGCAGTTCGACGGTGAGATCGCCGGCTTCGACCGTGCGCAGCCCGGCCACGAGCGATTGCACGCGCCCGACGAGCCGTCGCGTGATGAGCGAGGCGACCAACAGCCCCAAGGCGACCAGCGAGACGGTGGCGCCGGCGGTGAGCCATCGCACGCGCCGCTCGCGCTCGCCCGCCTCGCGCAGCGCCGCTTCGGTGAGCCCGGCGGCCGTGCGCTCGAGGTCATTGCGCTGCGTCTGGATCGTGCGGTGGAGATCGTTCAGTACATCGAGCTGCGCACTGGCGCGCTCGTGCTGGCCCGCCTGCTGGAGCTCGAGCAGCTCCCGCTGCCGGGCGGTATTCACGGGATAGACGAGCGCGAGCTGATCGAGCAGCGCGCGCATTTTGCCGAGCGTCTCCGCATCGGGATCGCCGCGCTGGGGCGAGCCCATCAGCGCCCGCGCGCGGTCCATTTCCTCGGCGATGGCCTTGGTGAAAGTCTCGTGGTTGGCCTTCGCCTCCTCGATCACCTTCTGGTTCGGCGCGGCGGCGTTGAGCGCGCCAAACCAGCGTTCGAAGGCGAGCCGCCGCCGGAGACCGTTTTCATTGAGTTGCGCGACCGAATCGGCGAGCGGCACATCGCGTGTAGCGATCGTCTCGAGCTCGTCATTGAGCGCGGTGACCTGCCAGAGCAGGAAGCCCGCGAGCCCGATGGTCAGGCAGAGCAGGAAGATGGCGAGGCCGAAGATTTTGGCGCCGATGCTGAGTTTCACGGGGCGGTGGGGAAGGTTTCACAATTTGGAACGGGAAAGTTTTATTTGGAAGGAGTGGCTTTGCACAACGCGGACCGAGCTTCGCCGAACGGACCACAGACGCCGTCTGAGTCTCGGAATGATTCGCGCCCTGCATCGGGGGCTCGGCATCCCGGCGGAGGTGTTGCCGGGAAATCCCCGCGAGGCTGGAGCGGTTAGGGTTTACGGAATCCGTCAAGGCCGTTAAGCTCCGCCTGTGAGCACGATCACGGTCATTCTGGAACCTGATGCAGACGGCACGTTGCATCTACCGCTGCCGGCGGAATTGCGCCATGGAAAGGTGGAGGTGACGGCGACTTTGAAGCCGGCCAGCGAGACGAGCCCGCGAACGCTGCACGCCACTCCGGAGATGGTCCAGCGACGGATGGCTGCCCTGGACCGGATTCGCAGCCTGGATCCGTTTCGCGAGATTGCCGACCCAGTGACATGGCAGCGAGAAATCCGAAAGGATCGCCCGTTGCCCGGCCGTGAATGAGACATGCTTTTGGATTCAAACATCGTCATCGGCGCGTCGAAACCCGGCGGTGAATCCCTGGCGAAGTATCTGGCCGATGCGCGCGCGTGCGTCAGCGTCATCACGCGGATCGAGGCGCTCGGGTATCACTTGCTGACGATTGAGGAGGAACAGGAAATTCGCCTCCTGCTCGCCGATGTACCCGAGCTTCCGCTCGACGATGCGGTGGCCAGCCGGGCTATTAGTTTGCGCCAGCAACGGAACATGACCCTAGCGGATTCCATCCTCGCGGCCACGGCTTTGGAAAGCGGCATTCCGTTTGTCACCCGGAACGTGGACGACTTCAAACATGTAGCCGGGTTGAAGTTGGTGGATCCGTTCGCGGACGCGATTTAGAGGAAGCATTCGTATCAATCATCTGCAGAGCGCAGGCGCAGGCGGCAGGGCAAATCTGGTGCAAGCGCCGAGGTGGATCGGGGGGGCGCGCGAGGGTAGAGCTGGTGCAGAGCGGCGCGAGGACGCGCGCGCACCAAAGCGCTTCGCGCGAAAGGGGTCTTCGGTATTCGGGCGGAGGTGTTGCTCCGGAAATCCCCGCCTGACGCCGGAGCGGTTAGCTCGGCGACGAGGCCGTCGCCGCTCCTTGGGGCGACGGCTCGATGGGCGCTCATTGACGCGGAGCGGGGGATCGCTTCACTCTCGGGGTTTTGCATGGAAATCCGCAAGGCCCTCATCACCGCCGCCGGCAAGAACCAGCGCACGCTTCCGCTCCAGTCGCTGGTCGATCGCGATGGCGTCACGAAGACCGCGCTGGCGATCATCATCGAGGAGATCCTGCGCGCGGGGATCGAGCAGATCGGCGATCGTGATCAGCCCGGGCGATGAGGAGGCGTATCGCACGGCGGCGGGCGGCGCACGCGGAGCCGGCTCACGTTCATCGAGCAGACGCAGCCGCTCGGCTATGCGCACGCCATTCACAGCGCGGCGGAGTTTTGCGGGGAGCGATGCGTTTCTTGCTGCTCGTCGGCGATCATCTTTATCTCAGCGCGACGGAGAAGGGCTGCGCGCAGCAGCTCGTGGAGATCGCGCGCGCGGAGAATTGCGCGGTGTCCGCGGTGCAATCGACGCACGAGAGCAAGCTGCCCTACTACGGCGCGATCGGCGGCAAGCTCGTGAACGCGGCGCAGCGGCTCTACCAGAGTCGAGGCGGTGCTGGAAAAGCCGACGCCGACCGAGGCCGAGCAGAAGCTCGACGTGCCGGGTCTGCGCGCGGGCTACTACCTCTGCTTTTTCGGCATGCACGTGCTCACGCCCGGCGTGCAGCGGATCCTCGGCGGCGCTGCTTCGCCAAGGCGAAGGGGCGCGAGACAACGGTCAATTTTCGCGCGGCGCTCGCGCGGCTCGCCGAGCAGGAGCGCTACCTCGCCTGCGAACTCGAAGGGCGCCGCTACGACTTCGGCGTGAAGTACGGCCTGCTCACCGCGCAGCTCGCGCTCGCGCTCGCCGGCAAGGATCGCGACGAAGTGCTCGCGCGGGCTCGTCGAACTGCTCGCCGCCAGGCTGAAGTAGCGCGCCATGGCACTCGGCCTCATCGAAATCATCACCTCGCTCCGACGACGCGCGACGCGCAACCGCTCGCTCGACGAGCTCTGCCGCGCGGCGTCGCTTCGAGGAGCTGCTCGCCGAGTGCGACGCGCTGGAGCGCTTCCGCCGCGCAAGCGAGAACCTCTACGAGCGCGTGCGCGCGCTGTTTTTCCTCTACGCGATCCATCGCTTTCATCTGCCGGCGCGGCCGGAGCTGAAGCCGGGCGGGCAGCATTCCGTTTCACGGCTACGAGCATTTGCTGCAGCGGCGTTTCGAGGAGGCGATCGACATTTTCCTCGCGCGCAGAAGGCCGACGGCCCGAGCGACGCCCTCAGCAGCGCGCTCGCCGCCGCCTATCACCGGCTCGCTTTTCAAACGCTCGCCGACCAAGTCCGGCGCAGCGTGCGCTCCGTGCGCGGCAACCAATGGATGTTCCGCATGGGCCATCCGAAGGACCAGCCGCTGCGCTTCCGCCGCGAGTTGCTCACGCCGGCCGCCGACGGCTCGTATCCCGATCCTGCGCGAACGCACGCCGGTGCGCATGGACCTCACGCACAGCGCGTGGAGCGACATCTTCTTCCTCGGCATGGATTTCCCCGAAGGCGCGAGGGTGCTGAATGTCTCCGTCGATCTCGGCGTGCACGGCCGCGATGCCGGCACGCAGCCGCCGGTGAGCGCCTGGCTGCGCGTGATCGAGGAGCCGGTCCTGCGGCTGGTCAGCGTCGATCTCGGCGCACGCGCGGACATCTCGAATCTCGCCGAGGTGTTCGATTTCGCGAAGGACTACCTCGGCCTGCTCAAGGCCGCCGTGATCGCCGCCGGCATCGTGCCGCCGGGCATCGAAGGCTCCGGGCCAAAGCCTCGGCGATCTGCTCGCGCGAGATGCTCGGCCCGGGCCGCGGGCTCGAACTCGTCTCCACCGTCAACGACATCCCGAAAGGCTCGCGCCTCGCCGTCTCCACCAATCTGCTCGCCGCGCTCATCGGCGTCTGCATGCGGGCCACCGGCCAGGCGGAGTCGCTCACCGGCCCGCTGCGCGAAAACGAGCGCCGGCTCGTGCTCGCCCGCGCGCTCCTCGGCGAATGGATCGGCGGCTCGCGGCGGCGGCTGGCAGGATTCCGGCGGCGTCTGGCCGGGCATCAAGCTGATCGAAGGCGTCGCCGCGCAGACCGGCGATCCCGAGCACGGCATCTCCCGCGGACGGCTGATGCCGCAGCATCACGTTTTCACGCGCGACGAAATCTCCGCAGGAAGCCCGCCAGCGCTTGCAGGATTCGCTCGTCCTCGTCCACGGCGGCATGGCGCAAAACGTCGGGCCGATCCTCGAGATGGTGACGGAGAAATATCTGCTCCGCTCCGCCGCCGAATGGCAAGGCCGGCAGGAAGCGCTCGGCATCCTCGATGAAATCCTCGACGCGCTGCGCGACGGGCGACATCGCGCGCGTCGGCGCAGTCACCACGCGCAATTTCCAGGGCCCGATCCAGACGATCATCCCGTGGGCCTCCACCTACTACACCGAGCGCCTCATCGAGCAGGTGCGCGCGGAGTTCGGCGCGGATTTCTGGGGCTTCTGGATGCTCGGCGGCATGTCGCGGCGGCGGCATGGGTTTCATCTTCGCGCCGGCGCGCAAAGCCGAGGCGCAGCAGCGCCTGCAGGCGATCATGAGCGCGACCAAAGCGCGAGCTGCAGCACGCGCTGCCCTTCGCGATGGAGCCGGTCGTCTACGATTTCGCGATCAACGAAACACGGCACCTTCGCCGATCTGCTCAGCGGCGGCGCCGCGCTCATGCCCGCCGGCTACTACGCGCTCACCGTGCCCGATTTGCTCCGCCAGGATCGCCGCACGCTCTCGCCGCTGCGCCGCGCCGAGCTCGATAAGTTCGGCGCCGCCTGCCGCACGCAGCCCGGAGCTGCGCGGCATGGTGCAGACGCTCTTCGACGCGCATGCTTCCCGCGCGGCCGCGACGACAGCGGCCGGCGACCAAACGCTCGCCGCGCTGCTCGACGCCAACGGCTTCGACCGCGAAGCAGCACGAGCAAATCCGCGCCGACCTCCGCGAAGGCCGCATCGGCCTCGCGCAAAACCGCCTGCCCGCCAACGCGGTGATCGAAGACGTCCGCGCGGAGCGATGTCACCGATCGTCGCCGAGCACCGACCCCGCCGCTCGCCGCGCGCGGCCTCGACGCCCTGCGCAGCGGCGAAGTCGCCGTCGTCACGCTCGCCGCCGGCGCCGGCTCGCGCTGGACGCAGGGCGCGGGCGTGGTCAAGGCGCTGCACCCCTTCGCCAAACTCGGCGGACGCCATCGCACTTTCCTCGAGACGCACCTCGCCAAGTCCCGCCGCATCTCGCGCCTGGCCGGCACGCCGCTCGCCGCACATCTTCACCACCAGCTACCTCACCCACGAGCCGATCGCCGCGTTTCTCGCCGAGCACGCGCGACTACGGCTACGAAGGCCCGCTGCTGCTCTCGCCCGGCACGAGCGTCGGCCTGCGCATGGTGCCGACGGAGCGCGATCTGCGCTTCGCGTGGGAGGAAATGCCGCAGCAGATGCTCGACGAGCAGCAGCAGAAAGTCCGCGACAGCCTGCGCGCCGCGCTCATCGGCTGGGCGCGCAGCGCCGGGCGAAGCCAGCGACTACACCGACAACCTCCCGCTCCAGTGCCTGCATCCCGTCGGCCATTGGTACGAAGTGCCGAATCTCCTCCGCAACGGCATCGCTCGCCGAGCTGCTCGCCGAGCGCCCGCAGCTCAAGTACCTGCTCCTGCACAACATCGACACCCTCGGCGCCGATGCTCGATCCCGCGCTGCTCGGCCGGCACATCGAAAGCGGCGCCGCCCTCAGCTTCGAAGTCATCACCCGCCGGCTCGAAGACCGCGGCGGCGGCCTCGCCCGCGTCAATGGCCGCCCGCGCCTCGTCGAAGGCCTCGCCATGCCGCGCGAGGAAGCCGAGTTCGCGCTCACCTACTACAACACGCTCACCACCTGGATCGACCTCGACCGGCTCCTCGACGCCTTCGGCCTCACCCGCGACGACTTCGCCCCCGGCCGCGACAGCGCCGAAAAGATCACCGCCGGCATCCGCGGCCTTCGCCGCCAAAATGCCCACCTACATCACGCTCAAAGACGTGAAGAAGCGCTGGGGCCACGGCCAGGAAGACATCTTCCCCGTCACGCAATTCGAAAAGCTCTGGGGCGACATGACCGCCCTCGCCGGAGATCGACTCCCGCTTCCTCGTCGTCCCGCGCCGCCGCGGCCAGCAGCTCAAAGACCAAGCCCAGCTCGACGGCTGGCTGCGCGACGGCTCCGCCGCCTTCGTCGAATCGCTCTGCGCCTGGAGCTAGCCCAACTCGACATCAGGAAATCTCCGCCGGCCCGAGGCAGGAAAACTCGCCGAAGACCCCGAAGTCCTCCGCATTCAACGTCAGCAGCGAAGTGATCCCCGCGCTTCTATAAGTCGCCGCCAGCAGCGTATCGAGCACGCGTTTCCGGCCGAGGTGATGCCGCGCCATGGCTTCCAGGAACCACTCCACCGCCTCATCATCGGGTTCGATCCGGTCGATCTCCGGTGAATTCCACCAAACCCGTGCGCGCTCCAACGCGCGTTCGATGGTCAGCGGCGTGGCAAACCGCCGGGGGTCGGTCACGATATGGACAAATTCGGTGATGACCTGGGCGGCGATGGCGAAGCGGTCGCCCGCGGCCCGGAGCATGCGCACGCGGGCACGCACCCCGTCGCCCTCCGCATGAGACGGCACTTCGTGAGCCACCAGCAGACTCGTGTCGAACCCATGCGTCACCCCCGCCCCTCCAGCATCTCATCATACCATTCCTCACGGTCGCCGAGCGGGCGCAACATCGCGCCGACCTCGAGTGGAGGCAGATCGAAGACGCTTACGCCCGCTGCCTTCGCCTTGCTCCGGCGGGCCTGGCGCACGAAACGCTCCAATTCCGCCAGCTCTTCGGCGGACAATCGAGGGACAACCTCTTCGATCTCAGCGAGCGTGCTCATGACCGGACGATGCACCTGCCGGCGCGGCCCGTCAATTTCAGCTCACCCGTCACCGGCATCCGGGCCTTCGCCGCCAAGATGCCCACCTACATCACCCTCAAAGAAGGGAAAAAGCGCTGGGGCCACGGCCAGGAAGACATCTTCCCCGTCACCCAATTCGAGAAACTCTGGGGCGACATGTCCGCTCTCGCCGAGCTCGACACCCGCTTCCTCGCCGTCCCCCGCCGCCGCCGCCAGTAGCTCAAAGACCAGGCCCAGCTCGACGGCTGGCTCTGCGACGGCTCCGCCGCCTTCGTGGAAAGCCTCTGCGCCTGGAGCTAGCGCTTCTGGGAGAATGTTGTTATTTTGCCCGGATGAGCACCGTTCAGGAAATTGAAGCCGCCATTCCCCGGCTCTCTCGCGGAGAAGTCGAGAGCCTCCACGCGTGGATCGAGGAATACCTGGAGGATACGCTGGAACTCACCGACGAAGTGAAAGCGAAGCTCGATCAATCTCATCGCGAGATTGCCGAAGGCCAATACACCACGCGGCAGCCGGAATAGCGAAAAGGTGGCGGCGGCACTGCAAATCTGGTCGGAAACTTTCTCTCGCGCGTTCGATCTTCTGCCGGCCTCCCTCCGCGAGGCTATCGAACGCAAGATAGACGAAATGGGCGCGCGGCTGGAAACCTTCCCTCACCAGCGTTTGCAAAGGAGGACGGAATACAAGCTTCGCGTGGGCGACTACCGCGTGCTCTACGAGTTCGATTCGAAACAGGGCCGCGTCTACTTGCATTACGTTGGCCACCGCCGGGACATCTACAAACGGAGCTAACTGCGCCGGCGACCTCAGCCGCCGCATCGGCCGTCCCGTCACCACCTGCATCCGGGCCTTCGCCGCCAGGATGCCCACCTACATCACCCTCAAAGAGGTGAAAAAGCGTATCCTAAGAATGTCGATGGCGTTTCAACTTTCTAGGACCGACCCTGCCGCTGCCCTCGTTAAGCGTTTCCTGCTCAATTATCACGGACCCAAATAGCGCCGTCGCTTAGCCTTTTCAACGATTGGGCACCCTCGCTGAGTTGAAAGGTCCACACTGTTTTGTCTTTTAATGTCACGTTGATGTCCTTGCCCGAGGTCTTCCATCGGCCCTCCTTTGGGGGGCCGCCACGATACACTTCCTCGAAATTGCCGTTGGGGAAGAGCTGCACCACTGACCCCCCCGCCTGGCTTCGCCACTTTCCGAGGGCGTTATCGACGCGCGTGGCCGCAGGCGCGGCGACGGGAGGCTTGTCAGAGGATTTTAAGACTTCTTTGATTTTGAGGGCGGTTTCGAGGTCATTGCCCGTCGTCGCGCGCCGGAGTAATTGTTCGAGAGAAGTTTGGTAACGGCGATTGATCGGTTCAGCGGCCGCGGCCAACGCCTTATCCCGCTGGTCCGTAAGTTGTTTGAACTCGCGGTCGTATGGTGACTCGGCTGCGAAAGCCGAGACGTTTGCGACGATGGCAAAGGAGGTTCCGAGCAGGGAGGCGTACTTCATGAGTCTGGTTGAGTGGACGGATTTGTGGCGGAGTATGCCTCGCCGCGCAACATTGATCCTCACGCCGTTGTCCATTAACCCGCTGAGCTCACACCCGCCGCAGCGCGCTGATCAACTCATTCAGCTTCGCCACCACCTGCTGCACCTCGCTCTGCGTCGGCGGATCGCTCACCGTGAAGGCGCTGAGGTCGGCGACGGCGTTCGAGTTCGCGGAAGTGGTGGCGATGGCCGTGTTGAGTCGCCCGGTGGTCACTTCGCCCGGAACGCCTGGCGTCCCCGGCGGCCCTGGGATGCCATCGGTCCCGCGCGGAATGCCAAACTGGAAATGCACGTCAGTCCCGCCGAAGGAGACGACGACCGTCGCCGGTTCGCCGGGGTTGACCGTCGTCACGGTATCGACCACCGCATTCGCAAACGGCGGCCCCTGCGGCCCGGTCGGGCCGGGTCCGGTGGTGGGACCACCGGCTAATTTCCGGCGAGCCTCCGGCTCTGGCAGAGGCGGTTGCGGGCCATTGGGTCGAATTTGCCAGGAATCGGGGTAAATGCCTCGTAGTCAGCAGGTTCCTTGAGCCATTGCTCGCGCGAGCGCACTCAGATTTTCAAAATATGAGCCCCTTTTCCGGAAATATGAGCCCATCTGGCCGACAAATGAGGCCATTCGCGCTGGGGCTGAGGACAATCTTCCTGGAGATGAGCAGAGTTGTCGCGCAGATGAGGAGAGTTCTCGGCCGGATGAGGACGTTTGTGGCGTGGCTGATGGCAGTTTATGCGGCAGCCGGAATAGATAAAAGGCCAGTCAACCACGCCCGAGATACACGGCGCGGATGAGCGGTTTGTGCGGCAGCGAGCGCAGGACGATGAGGTCGGTTTCGTGGCCTTTGACGAGGCCGAAGGTGAAGCCGGAGTTGGGCAGCTTGACATTCACGGTGCGCTCCTCGCCGTCCCAGAGGTAGCGGAGCGTGGCCCAGTAGTAACGGGGTCTGAACTTGTCCAAGTGGAAAGTCGCCAGTAAGGTTGTTAGGCGACTTCGCATATCTGTCCCGAGAACAACAAGAAGACATACCATGGACGCGCGCACAGTATTCGATGTCGCATGTTACGGGATAGGTCTGCTCGGCGGTCTCATCCTTGGTGTCGCGCCTTTTGGCCCTCGCGGTCGGATGGCTCCGCACTGGATACGCGTCGCACTTTGGCTGGGTGGCCCCATGGCCGTAGCGTGGGGCATACTCGGATTCATTCTGCTTTTCGGCTCTGCCACACTCTCGGAACACGCGTACGCCTTCATCCGCCACGTGAAGACGCTCATCTGTGGCATGGCAGTTGGTATTTTTGTGCTGTTGTTCGCGTCAGGTCAGTTCATCAGGGCATTCTCCCGCTCCGCTACCGCTTCAGACACGTGACCGCTTGCGCCGCCGCTCATCCGCGCTACCCTCCGCGATGGTCCCACACCGGTTGGAGCAATTGGAAAGCCGCATCGCGCCGGCCGTCGTCATCGTCAACCCCCACCTGGCCCGCTATTTCGACGTCGATGGGGATTTGGTCACCATTACCGTCGATAAGGGCAGCTTGCAGCCGGGCGACTTCGTGACGGTCCCGGCTGGGATCGGAGAGCAGCTCCAGCTCGTCGATTTCAGTGGCCAGGCGCCGCAGTTCGATGATGTCTCGCTTTCCATCACCGCCGATCCTTCAGCGCGCGGCGGCAACGGCTCTGTCGATGTCGGCAAGATCGACGGCGACGGCGTCCGGTTCCGCTCGATCGTGGTGGATGGCGACCTAGGTGATCTCCAGGCCGGCAACGGCCGCCGTGTGGGCTTTACGCTGGGGCGGCTGGAAGTCGGCTCACTCGGCGTTGCGGGCCTGGGCACGCAGGCCCCCGGCGGCGATCTCTCCGTCGAAATCCGCGGCCCGGTCGGCAGCATCCTCGTCCACGGGGACTCCTCGGGCTCCTTCTCCGTGTTCGCCAATAGGATCATTGCGAACATTCACGACATCCACATCGAAGGCTCCATCGTCGGCCTTTCGGACGTCCAGCCGGGGTCGATCTCCGCGGTGAGAATCGGGAAGCTGCGGGTCGATGGCAACATCGAGGCGAACGGCCTTTCTCGTGGCAATGTGGATACCGCCGAGAAGGCCGGCGATTATTTCGTCGGCGGCTCGATCATCGGTGGCTCGCTCAACGGGCAGCGGTTTTCGAGCGTGCGGATCGAGGGCAGCTTGGTGGGCACCACCTTTGAGGGCGGTTACATCAATGACAACAACCCCGAAAGTTTCCCGCGCGGCATCTCCGGCCCGATCTACATCGGCGGCTCCATCATCGGTGGGCCGGGCGGCGGCGGCTTCATCGTCGCCAACGGCCTCAGCACCGTCACGGTCCGCGGCGACATCATCGGCGACAGCTCGAATAGCGGCTATGTCTCGTCGGCGGAGATCATCCAGCGCATCGACGTCGGCGGCTCAGTCATCGGCCATGGCGCCGGCGGCGGCGTGATCTCGACCGCGCGCTTGATCGAGGCAAACATAGAGGGCGATTTGCGTGGCGGACCCGACGCGTACTCGGGCCTGCTTTACAGCGCATTTTACACGAGGAAAGTCCACATCGGCGGCTCGATTGTGGGCGGCGCCGGCGGCCTGGATCCGTCGCAATACACCCCCGACATCGGATTCCTCGTTTCGGGCGCCATCTTCTCCTTTGGAACCATCGGCCAGGTGGTCATTGACGGCGACCTTCAGGGCGGCGATGGGCTTTATTCCGGCACCATTGCCGTGGCCGCGCAAACTGGCACGGAGCGTATTTACATCGATACCGTGCGGATCGGCGGGTCGATCATCGGCGGTGACGGGGACCATTCCGGGACGATCTATCAGGGACTGACCGCTTTCCAGGATGGCGCCGAAATTGGGCTTCGGCATCTCGTGGTGCGCGGCTCCATCCTCGGTGGAGACGGCGAGTCCAGCGGCGGGGCCACGGCGACGTTCCTGGGCAAAATCCGCGTGGATGGCGACGTGCGGGGCGGGGATGGCCTCTCCTCCGGCTCCATCGCCAGCTACAACACACAGGGCTTCGAGCTCTTCGGCTCGCTGGAAGGTGGCGCCGGTTTCCTCAGCGGCTCCGCTAGCAACCTGACCGTGGGCGTTATTCACGGCAGCGTCACCGGCGGCACGGATACCTATGCCGGTCGCATTGCCATGGCGCCGGGTGGCCGTCTGCTCATCGAAGGCAATCTGCTCGGAGGCACCGCGCCCGCCGCCGGCTCGCTGCTCATCCATGGCACGGAAGCCGTCGTGATCAAGGGCTCGCTGGTCCGCGGCACCATCGATTTTGGCCGCAACGGCGATGGACGTGCGGGCCTCCTCCGCATCTCCGGCGATATCATCGGAAATGGCACCTTCGCCAATGTTCCCGCGGTGGAGCCTGCCGCGATCGACGGCGACAACCTCGATCGGCTTGAAATAGGCGGTTCCGTGCTCGGCGCCACCATCCGCCTGGGCAGTGCGGAAAAAGTGGTCATTCGCGGCGACCTCGCGGCGCGTGGCCTGGATCCTGGCATCCTGGAAGCGGCCAATCGGGCGCTTGATCGCTTTGCCTTTCGCGAAATCGTCATTGGCGGCTCGGTCGATCATTCACTCATCCGCACCTTCACCATCGATGCCGGCCGCGGGCTCCCGGTCCGGATCGCGAAGCTGGTCATCGGCGGCAATCTGACCGCCAGCAGCATCGCCGTCGGCGTCGAGCCTGGCCCGGATGGTCGATACGGCACGCTCGATGACGACGCGCCCGGCACCATCACGGACGAGTTCGGCCTCCGCTCCCAGCTTGGCCTGCTGCAGATCCAGGGCCGCGTCTCCGGCTCGCCTGCCTCGGGAGACCACTACGGCATCGTGGCGGAGGAAATTGTCCGGGCCATCGTGCGCGGCCGCGCGTTGCCCCTGACCCCCGGGCCGTATAACGATTCACTCTCCCTCGACCCCGCCGCCGAAGTTACCTTGCGCGAAGTGCGGCCGTAGACGGACCATCGCCGCCATGACTTGCCCTCTCGCCGGCCTCCCGATGGATAGTTTTCCAAGTTGTCGAGGACCTCGACGGTGAGGTGAGCAAGGCGCCGTGATAAGGATTGAGCAAAAGTCGCAAGCGAGTGAGTCCCGGTGCCATGGATTGGCGCGAACACATCACCAGCGATCCTCGCATTCTCCGCGGCAAGCCGTGCCTCAAGGGGACACGAATCCCGGTGGCCCTCTTGCTTGGATACCTGGCGGCTGGGCGCGGTGAAGCGGAGATTCTCCGCGAGTTTGCGGACTTGCGGCCGGCGGATGTGAGCGCGTGTCTGGATTTCGCTCGCGGCCTGGCGGACTTCGAGGCCGTCGCATGAGCCTGCGGTGGCTGAGCGACCAGTGTTTCCTCGCCCGCCATCCGGAGCAGGCCTTCTATCACGGCAAACTTTTCATTGCCGAAGTGCACCGCATCCGGGTGCGCACCTAGTGTAGTGCATGGCAATTAGCGTAACTTTCAATGGCTGGCCCGGAGGGCCCTTGGGAGTTTAGCCGGTGGCGTCAGCCACCGGTTTTCTCAAGAAAGCGCGTCCGCCCCGAAGGGGCGTCGGAAAATCGCGCGTTACGCTAATTCCGACGCACTACACCTAGCCACGCCGCCCGAGGTACACGGAGCGGATGAGCGGTTTGTGCGGCAGTGACCGCAAAACGATGAGGTCGGTTTCGTGGCCTTTGACGAGGCCGTAGGTGAAGCCGGAGTTGGGCAGTTTGACGGTGACGGTGCGCTCCGCGCCGTCCCACGGGTAGCGGAGCGTGGCCCAGTAGTAACGGCGGCTGCTCGTGCTACCGGTGCTCGAGTCCCGGTTCGTGTAGGTATAGTTTTCCAGGTTGTCCACGATCCCCCTGACGGTTTCGCCGTGGCGCAGGATTTTCGTGACCAGCCGATAACGGCGGAGGAGAACCAGGGCCGCGATCACCGCGACCACGAGCGCGCCGGCGGAGATGTATTTGCCGATCCAGACTTCGAAGACCGGGCCGTCGGGCGGCGGCACCGGCGAAACCGGTTGCGAGGCCCAAAGCATGCCCACGGAGGCGAACAGCATGAAAACGGTGACGTTCATCGCGCGCTCGATGATGACGTCGCTCCGGCGGAGCGACCAAAGGTTGGGCGTGGGATTGGCTTCGGCGAGCGCGCTCATGGAGACATTGTGGGATCGCGGTTTTGCTGATTCGTACGGTGAGGCAGGCTGGAAGTCCGACTGGAAGTTTGCGCTACGATCGTTGGCGCATCCCAGCTAGTCTAGACGTTGGGCTCCCAGCCGGGGCGGTATTCGCGTCCCCACAGCTTCGCGGTCTCCGGGTCGTCCGCCAGCTTGCGCGTGGCGGGATCGAAGTGCACGGTCCGCTGGGTGCGCCAGGCGATGTTGCCGAGGTGGCAGAGGAGGACGCTTTTGTGGCCTTCCTCGATCTCCGCGTTGAGCTTGGCGGCGCCGCGGATGGCGTCGGCGAAATTTTGCAGGTGCGAATCGTTGCCGCCGCTGCCGCTGCCGCGCGCGAGCTCTTTGCCCGCGGGATCGCAGATGGTGTAGCCCGAGCCATTGATCAGCAGCGATCCCTCCTCGCCATAAAACGCGAGGTCGAACTTCGGATCGTTGATCGTGCGGCCCGCCCAGCTCCGGCTTTCGAAGGCGATGGTGGATGGTTTCTCGCCGCCGAAATCGAGGGTCACGAGATTCGTATCGGGCGTCTCCTGGTCGTCGATATGGCGCAGCTTTTGCCCGGCGGAAACGGCGCGCACGGGATAATCGACGCCCAGCCCCCAGCGGCAGACATCGAGCACGTGGACGCCATTGTTGCCGAGCTCGCCGGTGCCCCAATGCCAAAACCAGTGCCAGTGGTAATGCACGTAGTTATCGCGAAATTCGCGCACCGGCGCGGGGCCCTGCCAGAGATCCCAATCGAGCCCGGCGGGCGGCGGCGCCGGGCGTCCGCGCCCGATGCTGGGACGCTGATTGAAGTAGTACGATTGCGCGCAGAGGACGCGGCCGATCGCGCCCTCGCGCAGCTTCGCCACGGCCTCCTGCAGCGCGGGCCAGCTCCGCCGCTGCGTGCCGTGCTGCACGCGCCGATCGTATTTGCGCGCCGCGGCGACCAGCATCTCGCCCTCGGCGGGATTGTGGCTGCACGGCTTTTCCACGTAGACGTGCTTGCCCGCGGCGCAGGCGAGGATCGCCGCCGGCGCGTGCCAATGATCCGGCGTCGCGATCACCACGGCGTCCACGCTTTTGTCTTCCAGGATGCGGCGGAAATCGCGCTCTCCCCGCGGCGCGCGGCGCGACTTTTTCGAAACGGCGTCGACCGCCTTGCCCAGGTGCATTTCATCCACATCGCACACGTACGCCACTTCCACATTCGGGAGCCCGGCCAGTCCGAGCGCCAGCTCGCAGCCGCGCCCATTGCCGCCGATGCTGTTCCGCGAAACGCCCACCACCGCCGCGATCACTTTGTCATTGGGCGCGCCATGCAAAAACGCGGGCGTGGCCGCGGCGGCGGCCGCCTGCAGGAAATGCCGCCGCGTCATGGCGCCGACTTCTTCTCCTCGTCGATCAATTGCTTCACCTTCTCGGAGAGTTTCACGCCCGCGTGCAAATCGCGCAGCACCCCTTTCTTGTCGACCAGCCACATCGTGGGGATGGAGGTAATGCCAAAATGTTCGGCGTACTTGTTCTTCCACCCCTGCCCATCGAAGTACTGCGGCCAGGGCAGCGCCTTCTCTTTCACGAACGCTTCCAGCTTTGCTTTGTCGCTATCGAATGAGATGCCGACGATGTCGAAATCGAGCCGGCGCAGCTTGTCGTAGGTCGCCTTCACATCGGGCAAAGCGGCCACGCACGGTCCGCACCAAGTGGCCCAGAAATCGAGCAGCACCACCTTGCCGCGCAACTTTTCCAGGTCCACCTCGCGCCCATCCACCGCCGTGAATTTGAACTCCAGCTTCTTGCCCAGCGCATCCAGCCGGCGCTGAATCGCCTTCGCCTGCTGGCTCACTTTTTCCGGCGCGTTCCGCGCGATCTCCTCGATCATCGCACGCGCCTCGGCGTTCTCGCCGTCGGCGTTCACCTCGAGCAGCATCGCCCACGGCTCCGGGCGTCCGGGAAATTCCTTCAGCAGCGCGCGCGCTCCCTCCACGTAAATCCGCCGCGCCACCTCCGTCGCCGCGTCGCGTTTCACTTCCGCCACTCGCTTCTCGGCCTCGCTGGCGTCCTTGCCCGGCGCGGCGGCGTCGGCCGCTTCGATCTTCGCGCTGGCGGAGCCTTGGATCTGCCGCATGCGGATATTCAGGCGTTCCTGCTGCGGCAGCGCCGGGTCTTTCAGGCGCTCTCGGTCGAGCTCCGCGAGCAAGGGCGCGGCCTTCGGTGAGCCGAGCTGTTGCGCGGCAAACAGCGCCTGCGCCGCCAGCTTCAGCGCCGGGCCGGCGCTCGCACGCTTCGGGTATTTTGCGGCGAAGGCGCGCGCCTCCACCGCGAGCTTCAGCAGCCGCTCCGACTCCGGCCCGATCCACTTTTGCACCTCCTCCTCGGCCGGCTCCTTGCTTTTCCAAGCCTCCGGCGGCGAAGGCATCGCCGGCTGCGCCAGCAACTGCTTCCAAGTCTCCGCCGCCGCCGGCGATTCGGATGAAGGAGTTTCCTGCGCCACGGAAAAATGCAGGGTGGCGAACAGGGCGAAAGCAAATGCGCAAAAGCGGGCCATAGGGGGCGGGTGGGGAGCAAAACGTGGCGCGGGAGCGCCGCGGTGGCCAGCGGAAATCGAGGGCGATCGCGTCCGGCCTTGCGGGCAGGTTCTGCAAGTCGAGTGAGGATGGGGGATGTTGGACGAGGAAGCCGGGGTGTGGCGGGTTCAGTCGCCCTCCAGCTTTGCAACCAAAGGCCGCGTCGCCCGCAGGAAGCAACGCGGTGGATTCTTGGCCACAAACGGACTAAACACCAAAGCACGACAAGATTGAAGACGACGATTGGTGGAGCGAGCGACCCTTCGGCATTTGGCCATGGACGCGATGACGGAGCGCGCGGCGAGGGGCGCTTGAGCGGAAAATGGAGGTGCGGCCCAATGCTTTCATGGGGACGAATCAATCGGTTCCATGATCGACCCGAGAGTATGATCGAGCGATCACAATCCCAAGCTCGACGATCACCAATATTGGATTTGTTATTTCGTACGCGGAGCCGTGGCTGCCGCATGATCCTAATTATGACCATCGCGCGAATACGTATCAATATTCCGGGTTGCGCCGTTGTACATGCCTTGCAAGAAATCGGAATAGATTCTTCTGGCTCCGATCATATCCCTCGCAGAGTCCCCCAGCCAGACGTGCTTAAAGATTATTCCCGCAACTTCCCCTAGAGTCGCTTTGATTGACCTTAGGGCATTTGAGTCCTCACCGGGAAGCGTCCACCTGTCGTGAACCGGCATCCCGGCCTCATACTGCACACGATCTCCTATACCCAATTGGTACACCCATGTTGTGGCAATGCCAAGGGCGCCAGGGATACGACCGGGATTCTCTTCAAGATCAGCGTTGAATCTGCTATTGTTGCCAAATAGTGCGCCCGCAACGCCTCGTTTATCACCTGTGCCGTTCAGCGTGAGTAGTGGATCGCCATCGGTCCTCATGAGACTTTCGCCAAAATCCGAGATTCCAAGAAGAGAAGAAATTTGGGCGACACCCTCGAAGACGACGGCAGGCCCATAAAGTAGTCCGATTGCAAAAGTTATCAAGATGTCGTTGAGGCTAATGTCCAAGGGATGATCCCGTAGAACCGTTAAGTCGATGACTCGAGAGTTATTCGTCGACCGACCGGAATGCAGGCCTGCTCGGTGAGCGTCCCCTGCTGAACCGCCGGCAACCAGGAGCCCCGTAAACGCCTGCTGATTCGGCAAAGTTGCCACCGTTGGAAGCTGGGTAGTAATGCCAGTACTTCCACCGTAACGGTTCGAGTCCTCAGCCCCCCGGAACACTAAACTATTCAACTCCGAGTAGTTGATTTTTTGCCGCGGAACTTGGGATCCATTGTACTTCGCAAGCGCCCCGTTCGCTATCGCTCGGGACGAAGCGTAGTCGATCGCAAACCCGCTCGGATCCTTAAAGGACTGCGGGTTGTTCACCACGTAGGTGTAGCGATTGAGGTTTTGTAAGTTGTGTAGCTCCTGAACGATGGGATCGGCAGAAAGGAAGCGACCGGTGACGGGGTCGTAGGTGCGGCCGTTCATGTGGATGAGGCCAACGTTGTCGAGCATTTCGTGGCCGGTGAAGCCGCGAGGGGTGAGGGGGGGAACGGCGGTGGTGGCCGGAGTGTAGGAGAGGGTGGTGGCGCCATTTTCGGTTTTCACCGTGCGGCGGCGGCCCCAGGCGTCGAAGTTGAGGTAATCGGCGCGGAGGGTGTTGCCGGTGCTGATGGTTTCGATGGAGCCGAGATGGTCGCGGTGGAGGCAGAGGGTGCGCTCGGCAACGGCGCCGGGGCCTTCGCCAGTCTCGCGGATGGCGACGATGCCGCCGGTGGCGGGGATGTAGTGGACGTGGCGGACATTGGCGCCGCGCTGCTCGCGCTCGTAGAGGGAGCCGATGTAGAGGCGCTCAAGGGTCTTTTGACCGCCGGCGAATTGCACGTGGCGGTAACGGGCGCGGTCGGGGCCGTAGGAGAAGCGGGATTGGGCGGCTCCGGCAATGATAGTGGCGGGGAGATTGGCGGTAGTATAGGCGATGCGCTGATCATTCACCCAGCGGCCATTGGCCAGGCGATCGACACGAGCGCGATTGCCGCGGGCGGTATAGCCGTAGCGGAGATCGGGGGCGCCGCCGGGGCGATTGGTGAGGCTCGTGACGGCGTGAGGACCAACGGGCCCGCTGAAACCCGGGAGCAGGGCGTTTTCGCCGTAATTGAGGGTGCCGGCTTCGGTGCGGGCGCGAAGGTTGCCTAGCTCATCGTAAGCGTGGAAGGTATCGGCGAAGCCGCTGGAGGCGCCAGTGAGATGCGTCTCGGTGAGGCGGTTTAGCTCGTCGCAGACGAATCGTTCCGAAAGGCCTCGAATCAGGTCGCGGCGGGCGGCGAGATTGCCGATTAGATCGAAGTCGAACTCCAGGTGCTGAAGAGTGGCGGTATTGACGCCATTCTCGATGTCGCCCGTCTGCACTTTGCGCAGCCAGCCGGTATTGGGATCGAAGGTGCGGAACGTCGCGGTAGTGCCTTCCATGACGTCGCGTTCCAACTGGCCGCGGGCATTGATGAACTCGGCGCGCCAGTACTGCTGGTCTGAAACGGCATCGCGCACCTCCGCGAGGTGGGCGCGGGGGCTGTAGACGTTGCGGATGGCGAAGCCGGTCGGATAGGTAATGGTATCGGGCCTTCCAGTGTAGTCGTAGGCGCTGGTGGTGCTGAAATTGCGCGTGCCGATGCGCGTGATGACTTCGGTGGGGCGGCCGAGGTAATCGTAGGTAAGATCCTGCCGGAAATCGCCGGTCTGGGTGCGGAGGAGTTTGCCCAAGCTGCGGCGCGAAATGCCATCGTCGCTATCCTCGCCGGGCAGGAAGTCGTATTGCCAGGTGGTGATACCCTCGGGCTCGATGCGCTTGGTGCGGCGTCCCAAACCATCGTGGAGATAGCTAGTGCGCGTGCCATCGCTGGCGACCTCGAGGATGACCTCACCAAATCCGTTGTAGGCAGTGGTGGCGGTGCCGGTGTTCGGCTCGGCGATGCTGGTGCGCAGCCCGCGAGCGTCGTACTGCATGGCGGTGAGGTGATTGAGCGGATCGATGACTTTGCGGAGGAGGCCAAAGCCGTCGCTTTCGTAGCGCACATCATGATTGTTCGCGTCGGTAGAGAGAACCAATTTTCCGGTGACGGATACGGTGCGGCTCATCGTCTGGCCCTCGGGGTTGGTGACGGTGGTCTTGAGCCCCTCGTACTGAGTAAGGGTGATGCGATCACCTGGCGCGGTTTCCTTGGTGACACGCGAAATGTCATCGAACTCCATGACAGCGTAGCGCGGCGCCTCGCCCGCGAAAAACGGCAGCGAAACCTGAGGCATCTCGCCTTCGGCATTGTAGACTTTACGCGCTGAGACGACGCGGCCGTCGAAGCCGACGGTGTCCTGCTGGATTTCGCGATCGAGCACATCGCGCCAACTCACCTGCGCGGGTGCGGCAGTGCTCTGCACGATCGTGCAGTAGACCGTGCGAGCAGGCGCAGGGCCGGTAATGGTATTGCCCGCCTCGTCCTTGATTGGCTGCCCGGGAGTAGTGCGCAGATACCGAGAGTTCGTTTTCGTCCCATCGGCCCGGATCTCCTGGACGGGCCGGCCGAAGCCATCGAACTCCCAGTCGTTCTCGATGTGGTTTGGCCCTCTCCGATGAGTGACCCGCCCGAGCATCGGCTCGTACGTGGTTTCTTCCTTGTGCCCGAGGGCATTGACCGCCGTCTCGATGAAGCGGCCATCGACACCGTAGGTTGTCGTTTTGATGCGGGTTTCGTTGAGGCTGGGAGTGCCGAGGCCGTTCCATGCGGTCTCCGCGCTTTGCACGACGTTGCCAAATTGATCGTGCTTGTAGCGCTTTACGCGGGTGAGAGCGGGCGAGTCGGGCTCGATCACTTCTTTAACAAGCTGTCCATTGCCTTGCCAATCGTAGTCAAAGGAAGAAACACGTGTCGTCTCCGGGTAGCCGGGTGCAATCTTGGTAACAAAGGAACGGGTGAGGCGGCCGAGGAACCACTTGGCATCTCCGTTGGTGGCATCGCCGAACTGGTTGACGATGGTGGTGGTGTGTCTCCCCGTAGTGCTGCCGGTGGGGGAAACCTGTTCGCTGCACCTGAGCAGATTGCCACGGAGCTCGTCGTAGCCATCGTCAGGCGAAACGAGGGTAGTGACGACGCGGGTGAGCGCGCCGTTGCCCATCTCGTACTCCTTCTTTCTGGTGGAGGTCGCGAAGGCGAAGTAGGTGCGATGATTTGCGAGGGCACTGCGGTCGTGGAGCACCCATTCCGTTTCCGTGCTGGAGATGAGGCGGCCGGTGGCAAGCACCGACTGCTCGATTTTTACCGGATAACCAGAGAGCTGGGTGACGTCCGCGCCGTTCTTTTTCGTGCCGTACCAAGTCTTCGTGACGATGCCGAGCACGTCGTTCGTCTCCGTAACCATCTTCGCTTGCTGGAAACCGCGGCCGTCGAGGTATACGGTGACATCGCTGTAGTCGTAGAAAACTCGATTGGTCTCGGCAGCGCCGGCGGTGTTGCTGTCGGGGTTGCCGTCCTGCCCGTTGCGCACCGTCATCGTGTCGACGATGTACATGGGTGCCTGCAGATTGATCACAGGGTATTGCGCAGCAGTGCCCTTGCTGTAGACGCTCGAATCCGTCATCGGCTTGTAATCGAACTGGGAGAAACCGCCGTGGCCATTTGTCACGCGCCGGATGCGATTTGAGTCGTAACCGTTGGAGCGGAAAAGCTGGCTGCCGCTCGTGTTATAGCGCAAGTGCAGGATATCGTCGCGGCCATCGCCATCGAAATCACCGGGGAGGAGGCGCGAACCTTGGCCGCCATCGAAAGTTTGATTGTTCAAGACGCCAAGGGCGCCATTTTTGAGAACCGTAAAGGCGTTGTTGCCGTTGCCATAACCGAAGAACGAGAGCGCCGAGCTGGGAACGTAGATCTGATAGGCGTCGGTGAGGCCATCGCCGTTCAGGTCTCCAGAGAACATGCGGGTGAAGTTGCCGCCGCTGTTCGAGACGTCCACGCCGCCTTGCAAACTAGGGGGGAATTGCACGGGAGCTTCGAAGGTGCCATCACCCTTGCAGACGGCCAGCCAGGTTTGTCTCGGGTTTTCGTCCTGAAAATTGAGAATATCGGTGAGTCCATCGTTATTGTAGTCACCGGAAACCATGTAGGAGAAAGAAACTGCGAAGGTGCGCCCTGTGAGACCGCCGAGCTGAGCGGCGGTGCGGGCGGAGAAGGTACCGTCGCCATTGGAGAGCGCCAGCCAACTGGCGTTTCCATTGAAATAGAGGTGGAGGATGTCCGCCAAACCATCGCCGTTGTAGTCCCCCGGGAGGATCCACGAGTAGGTGGGCCTGCTATCCGTGACGTGCAATTCTTTGAAAGACGCGCCGGGATCCTTTTCCGCGAAGGTGCCGGCGTCGGTAGCGAGGAAGACGCGGTTGGGTTTATTCGCCCCGTCTTCAAAGACGACCACGATATCGGTGCGTCCGTCGCCATTGGCGTCCAACGTGAGAATCTGGGTGTAGCCGCTCGCGAAGCCGATATTTTGAAAGGCACCCAACTGCGCGCCGCGCTTCACTTCAAAAGATTTATCACCGCGAGAGAGCGCGACCCAATTCTTGGCGCCGTCCTGGGAGACATAGAGGAGATCGGTTTTGCCGTCGGCGTTGAAATCCGCGGTGCGCAAATTCCCGTTCGATTGGAAGACGGCGTCCGAGGTGGCGAAATCCGAGATGCCCTTCTTGAAATCGAAGGTTCCGTTGCTCTGGCCAAGCGCGATCCAAAAGGACGGGCCGCCGTAATCGTCCAACTGCATGACATCCATTCGACCGTCGCCATCGAAATCGCCCTGCACCACGAAAGAAGGAGGGCTATTGGAGAAATACATCTCGGGGAGACGCGACGCGCTCGTGGAGGAAACCAACGCCAGGTTGGCATTGGCGTTTTGCTCCCAATCGAAGTAGGTGGGCGGGAAAGACAGCTCGACCTCGCCGGCCCTGGTGGGCTCCTGGCCGAATTCGGTGATGGAGCGGAGTTGGGATTGCCCGGAGAGCTCGGCGGGCTGATAGGCAAGCTCGTAACGGCGGACGCGAAGGTCGTCGTGGATGGCGGTGACGGTCTTGAGCCGCTTGGTGAGCGCAGTGGGGCTCCCGAGCAGGTAGCCGGAGCGCGAATCGGGGCGATCCTCGTAGGCGAAGGCCACGCGGTTTTCGGTGTCGTTGTTCGACTTGGAGCCGCGGCAGGTATAGTCGATCCGGGTGATGCGGTAGCTGCTGGGATCCGAGATATTGTAGGTAAACCAGATCTGGTTGCCGGAGTGATCCTCAATGCAGGAGACGGGCCAGGCGAGGATCTCGGGGCGGCCGGCGAGCTTCACCTGCTGAGTGGCATCGGTGCTGCCGTAGGTGTAGATGAGACCGGCTTTGGATTCGACTTTCCAGGTGAGGGGGCCGGTACCGGCGGCCCCGAAGCTCTGGATGCGGCTGTAATCGTCGATCTCCTTGGAGTACCTCGCGGCATTCTCGCCGTCTTCGCGGAGGACGCCGTCGGCGCCCTTGATGGAGATGAGGCGGGCGCCATCGAGGGCGAAGCGATCGTTGCGATCCAGGCGCACGGCGCCGCGGGCGCCATCCTGCGAGAGATTGCGCGGGACGCGGGAGATGGCGGAAAGGCCGCCGAGATTGAAGCCGATGCCAAGGAGGCCGTTACCGCCGCCGCTATTGTAGACGAAGGAGAGCTTGGGCTCCATGCCGGCGATGCCCGGAGAAACGGTGATGGGCAGGGAGATATTCGCATCGCCGCCCTGGCCGACGCTGGCGCTCACGGGCGTATAGCCGGCGAGCGAGCCGGAGGGCACGGGGACGGGCGGCGCTTGTTTTCCGCCGACTTTCCATTGGGCGGTGATGCCGCCGCCAAAGGAGATGGCGTGGCTCACGGGGGCGTCGGGCGTGCCGGGAGTGTTGGAGCGAAGGGCGAGGCGATCGCCGGCTTTCACCAGGGCCGTTTTTCCGACCGCCCTGCCGTTGACGATGAGAGTGACACCTTCCGGGGCAGTGACGCGGATCTGGCCCTGGAAGCCGCGGAGGACGATAGTGTTGGAAGTAAGCTCAGCTCCCATCGCCGCGGAGATTTGGCTGGTGAAGGAGAGGCCGGGGATCGCGGGGGTGGCGGCGGTCTGCGCGGATTGGGCACGGGCGACGGCTTGGGTGATCGCGGCCTGTGGATCTTCCTGTATGGGCTGCACGGGCACGCCAGGGGCGGCGACGGCAACGGCGTAGCGGATGATGGAGAGGCGGATGAACTGCGGGTTTTTAAGCGGGGAATCGGGCAGGGTGGCATACCTCGCGGACTTCATGCCGCCCAGCGCCGGGCCATCGGCGGCGAGCGCGGCGAAGATATTGAAATCCGGCGCCAAGCCGGCGCCGGGCGAGACGTACGGCCACCACGTGGCGCCATCCTCGGAAACCTGGGGTATGACGACGAGATTGGCGTCGTTGGCCCGAACGGTGGTGGTGAGTGCAAGCGAGGAGACGCCGCCCCAAGCCTCAATGGGGACTAGCTCAGCGGCTGGGTAGCTCGAGGCATTCTGCGGGTCGAGACCCAAGGCGTACTCGGCCAAGTTCGGGAGGCCGTCGCCGTCCGGATCGGCGCTGGGGCCGACGCGATCGAAGGCCAGGGAAACCGCCGCGCCCGAAATGTTGAAGTGTTGCTTAAGCCAACGCGCGTAGTCATCAACCGGCTCGGCAGCGCTCGCGGTGAGCGAGAGCAATGCTATCAATGCGGACACCATCAACCACCGGGGGGAATTTTTCATGCGCCTTTCCTTTGAACGAACGGGCGTGTGTTTAGCAAAGATCAAGGAACTGGGAAGCAGTATTTCGAAGTATTTCACCGAGGGCTTTCCGCCAAATTGACCAGCATCATGGAAGCACCTGCTGCTGATGATGTTAGGTATGACGCTATTCGTTTCTGCGGTTTAGGAATTGAGGTCTTTGGGCGACCGCGAGGATTGGGCTGTGCAGATGGTCTCTCTTTTTTCTGCAAACGCAGCGCAATCAGCTTGACCGAGCGGCCAACCCCTGCTACCGCACCGCGTGTTTTTTCGCCCCCCTGGATTCGTTTGGTCGCTCCTGCTCGTCTTGAGCGGGTGGATGGCGCCCGCGTGGGGCGATGAGACCTCCTTTTCCATCACCCCGCTGCCGGCCGGCGGCGGAGCGCCGGGCACGCCAGTCGCGTACAATCAGTACACGGCCAATTTCAGTCTGCACTACTACACCGCCCCGCCGAATAGCGTCGTCATCGAAGTGAAACCGTTCGGCTTCAGCCGCTATTGGCACGTCACGGTGAGCCGCCGGGCGCCGCTCTATGCAGGCGTCTGGGGCGCGGCGCACCCGCGGCCGGCGTGGGAGGCGCCGACGACGCTCACTTGCCGGATCAGCGAAGCCGGGTGGCCCGGCAGCTTCAGCGAATACCCTCCCGCGGTGCCGGAGTTCGAGATTAAGCGCGTCGGCTTCGACAGCGGCCGCAAGCTGCTCTTCTTTTGGGCAACCTTTCGCAAGGAGAGCACCGCCACGCAGGCGGGCTTCGAGGGCGAGATCAAGCTGCACGCGGACGCGGCCGGGCAGCCGTTCGATTTCCCGCCCGGCATCTCCATCGATCCCATTCCGACCCGCCGGACTTTGGCGGCGGAATTGCCGATTGTGGCGCGCCTCGGCGATGACGGCCCCGGCCCGCTCCCGATGGAATGGAGGCTGGTCAGCGGCCCGGCGCCGGTAGCCTTCGCCGATCCCGCCGCGCCGGAGACGGTGGCGCGCTTCACCGCGACCGGGACATACCGGCTCCGCGCCACCGTTTCCGATGGGCAGGCCAGCACCTCCGCGGAGTGGGAGTTTACCCTTTACGATCCGGAGGAAAACTCCGGCACGCGCGGCGCCAGCGGCACCGTCGCGGATCGAAAGGTGCAGGTGTTCGCGCCCGGCGGCTACGGACCGGTCGAGTACGAAACGCTCGTGTCGGTCCTGCCCGACGGCGGGCTCTTCGTAAAATCCTCGCGGCCCTACGACGACGGCTGCGAATTTCATCCGCCGCCGGGAACCAGCTTCACGGCGGGCGCCACGTACGAGCTTTCCGCCTCCCCCTCCTCGGCGCGCATCGGCCCTCCCTACTCCAGCGGGGTGAGAACCGGCCACCTGATCGTGCACGAGCTCACCTACGCCGATTCGCAGACGGTCTCCTCGCTCTGGATCAGCTACGTGCTCGAACCATTGTCCGGCTACGCGGGCATCGGCGATACTCGGTTCCGTGCGAGTGCGGCCTCAAACACCGCGCGGCCATTCGACATCATAGCCCTGGCGGGCTTCACCGAGCCCGAGCGCTGGCAGACCGTCCCGCTGGCCATCCTGAGCCGGTTCGGCAATGCGCCGGAGGCCGGCACGATCCTGCGCTGGGAACAACTGAGCGGCCCCGCCGACGCCAGCATCGCCTTTGCCGCAAACCCCGTGTACGCGAGCGCCACCTTCCCCGTCCCTGGCGCCTACGTGCTGCGGGCCACGATGGAAACGGGCGGCCGAACCGCCTCCTCCACGATCACCATCAACCAAACAAACCTGGTCACCTCTTTCAGCGGCCGCCTGCAAAAGCCCAAGGCGCCGGATACGGCGTTCCATCTGGATGGGCGCGACGGCGAATTCAATGCTTTCCGCTACGCCGACACCCTGCAAGTGGGGTTCAAGAATAAAAATCAGTCCCAATCGGCGGCCTCCCTGCTGATCACCAGCACCCGCCTTGAAGACGATACCGTCCGCCCACTCCGGCCGGGCGTGCATGGCAGCACCGTGGATTATGGAGCGAGCGCCTACTGCGAAATCCGTGAGACGCCGATCGGCCTGCCGCCGGGCGTGCAGATCATCTCCGGCGCCATCGCCAATCACCTGGAGATTCGACGGGTCACGCGCGATGCGGAAGGAAACATCGACTCACTCTGGGCCATCTTTTCGCTCGAGGCGGGCGCGGGCTTGAAGAGGACCAGCTTCCAGGGCGAGCTGCGCTGGCGCGTGCCGATGGATGATTTCCCGGCGAACGTGGCGCCGCGCGTCCGGACCAGCGATCGGGCCGTCGCGTTCGCGAGCGCGGGCGTCGCGGTCACCATGGAAGGGCACGTGGAGGACGATCTGCTTCCGGTGGGCCAGCCGCTCCAGTACCAGTGGGAGCTGGTAAGCGGGCCGGGGCCCGTGGTTTTCGATACGCCGCAGTGCCTGAACAGCGTCGCGCATTTCACGGCCGCGGGCACGTACCGGCTCCGGCTGACCTCCGGCGATGGCAAGTTCTCCGCCGCGGATGAATGCTCGGTCGTCATTGGCGGGCCGCTGCCGGGCGCCGGCGCGTTCCGGGGCCTGGTGAAATACGAGGGGGTGAACGCCGGCCAGATCCGCGTGCAACTGAGCGCGAGCGGCGCGGCGAGCGGCATGATCAGCGTCGGCGGTGACTCGCTCCCCTTCTCCGGCGTTTTCAAGGACGGCGTCCTCACCCGGAAATGGAAAATCGGCTACTGGCCCTCGGATTGGCTGGTGCTCACGATTCGTCGCACCGAAGGCTCCGCCATCCTCACGGGCACGCTCGCCGAGGAGACTGACTCCGACTTCGACAAAATCCTGAAATTCGAGGCGGCGCCCGCCGCCGCCGCTTTCCTCACCGGCGCCGGCCTGACGCTTCCCGCACCCGCCGCCGACTACACCTTCGCCCTCACGAGCGCGCCCACGGTTCATTCGCCCGAGGGACACGGGTTTGGCAGGCTCACCGTCTCCGCGAGCGGCGGCGTGAAAATGACCGGCGTGCTCGCCGATGGCCGAGCCTTTTCCGTCGGCGGGATTTTGCAAGGGCTCAACGACTTCACCTTCTACCTGCCCCTCTACAAACGCGACTACGGCCTCGCCGGCGCCATCTCGATGCACGGGCCGGATTTTCACAGTTCCCTCGAGTGGTCGCGCCCACCCATGGGCGGCAAATTTTATCCCCAGGGTTTTGGCGTGCCCATCGATTTCATCGCCTCCCCCTTCCGCGCGCCCCCCGCCGAGGAAAACCTCCTCACGCTGGAAACGGCGCCAGCCTCCGGCAAAGTGGAGGTCAACCTGCCCGAATGGGACCGGCTCGAATCGCGCCGCCTCACGATCGCCGCGGGCAACGTGCTCGCGCTCAATCCCGCCACCGCCGGGCTCACCTTGCGCTTCACCCCGCGCACCGGCCTTTTCACCGGCCAGATTCTCGATCCGAAGACGAAGCGCCCACGGGCTTTGCGCGGCGCCGTGCTGCAGCGGCAGCAAGTCGCCCGCGGCTTCCTGCTCAGCCCGACCGCCTCCGGCCCGGTCGAGGTGACCGGCGATGGGGCGTGGCGCTGGTAGCTCGGGGTCGGGCCGAGCGCCCACATCGCGCTCGCCTCGCCGCGCGCGTGCGTTACACATTCGCGGGACATGACGTCACGTGGCGTAATGGCCCTGCTTCTCGGCTGGCTGGCGGCGGCGCTGCCGCTGCCGGCGCAGGTGCCTGCGCCGCTGCCTTTGCCGCAGAATGCTTCGCCGGCGGGACTGGAGCCGCTCTTGCTGCCGGAGGAGATCCTGCTGGCGCCGCCCCCTGCCCTGCCGCCGGATGCGGCGCGGCAGCCTTCGCGGCAGCCGTTGCCGCCTTTTCAGCTTCAGCTTGCGCCGGTGGAAATCGAGCCGCTGCTGCCGCCGTTGGTGTTGGAAACCGGCGGGACGCTGGCCACGGCGGCGCGGGTGCGGGTGAATGGTTTTCGCTTCGAGGGGAACACGGTTTTTTCGGATCGGGTGCTGCGCGCACTGATTTCCAAATATGCGGGGCGCGAGGTGACGAGCGTGGAGCTCGAGGAGGCGCGCTTGGCGCTCGCTGCGAAGTACGTGGAAGCGGGATACATCACTTCCGGCGCGGTTTTGCCGGATCAAGATCTCGAGGGCGGGATCCTCGTTTTCCGGATCGTCGAGGGGCGGCTGCGCGAGGTGGAGCTGGAGGGAAACTGGTGGTTCCGCTCCTGGTGGCTGCGCCACGAGCTGCGCCGGAGCGCGGGCCGCCCGCTCAATTTCAACCGCTTGAAAACCGGGCTGCAGCTTTTGCGGCAGGACCCGAACATCCGCCAGATCAATGCGGAGCTGGCGCCCGCGGCGGAGCCGGGCGAGAGCATTTTGAAGACTTCGATCCGCGAGAATCAGCCCATCCGGCTCGGCTTCGAGTTCAGCAACAAACGCCCGCCGAGCGTCGGCGCGGAGGTGCTGGAGCTGCACGCCGCGGACCTCAATCTCACCGGGCACGGCGACGCGCTCGCGCTCACCTGGGGCTTTGCGCACACGACCTCCGAGACGCTCGAGCGCTGGGAGCAAAGCGCGGATGAAAACCTCGCCGGCTCGTACGATTTCCCGCTCACCCCATGGCGCACGCGGTTGCAGCTGCACGCTGCGAAGAGCGATGCGGGGATCATCGAGGAGCAGTTTGCCGAGCTGGGCATCCGCAGTCGCTCGGTGCAGTACGGCGCCACGCTGCGGCAGCCGTTCCACGAGAGCCTCCGCCATCTGTTCGCGATGGCGCTCACGGCGGATTGGCGCGAAAGCCGCACCTTTCTCTCGGGCCTGCCCTTCGATCTCTCGCCGGGCGCGCTGGCGGGCGAGACGCGCGTTTTCGTGGCGCGGCTCTCGCTAGAGTACAGCTATCGCAGCCAGGAGGAAGTGCTCTCCGCGCGCTCCACTTTCAATGTGGGGATCGACGCCTTCGATGCCACGAAACACCGCGGCGAAGAGGTAATCGGCGAGTTTCGCCAAAAAATCCCGGATGGCGTTTTCTTCTCGTGGCTCGGCCAGGCGCAATACATCCGGCGGCTCTTCAAGACCGACACGCTCGCGATCCTGCGCGTGAACGCGCAACTGGCCAACGATCCGCTCGTTTCGCTGGAGCAGTTCAGCCTCGGCGGGACGGCGAGCGTGCGGGGCTACCGCGAGAATCAGTTCCTGCGCGACAACGGCGCCTTCGCCTCGCTGGAAGTGCGCGTGCCGCTTTGGCGCAACAAGGAAAAGAACGCGATTCTGTCGGTCGCGCCGTTCGTCGATTTCGGGGCCGGCTGGGACCGCATCGAATATCTCGGCCCGCAGCCGGAGCAGATCGGCGACCGTTATGAAACCCTCACCAGCACCGGCGCCGGCCTCATCCTCACGCCCAACAAACACGTGCACGCGCAGCTCTACTGGGGCTACGCGCTCAATCGGAAAAACGTCCGGCGCGATGGCGAGAACCTGCAGGATTACGGGCTGCACTTCTCGCTCAGTTTCAATGCATTTTAGGTAAAAATCCCCGCCGAAACATCTGGGAAGACGATTCAGGTTCAGGAAAGTTTCCCGCCGTGAACCCCGAAGTCTTCTATCTCCACATCGCTGGGGAGCAGCGCGGGCCGTACACCATTCCGCAGATCGATCATCTCCTCAATTCCGGGCTGATCTCGGAAGACGCGCTTTATTGGCGCGAAGGGATGGAGCAGTGGCAGCCAGTGACGAACGTGGTGCGGCTGCGCCGGCCCACCCGAAAGCGGAGCTGGACCCGCCGGGTCGTTTTCGCGGTGCTACTCGTGGTGGCGTTGCTGCTCGGGCGCATTTTCGGACCGGTGGCCATGGATGGCTGGCGGGAAAACGCGCAGTACGAATACACCCCGCGCGCCGCCTACTGGCGCGCCCGCGATATCGTGCGGCGCGAGGCGGCCCCGCCCGGCGCGGCGATCGCCTTCGCCCCGCTGAAAAAGGCGCGCGTGCAACTGGCGGAGCCGCCCACCGGCGCCACCGTCTGGCTGCCCGCGGAGGTCGCCGCCGCGCGCGGGATGCGCCCCGCCGCCTGGGAGGTGCAATTGAAGTATGACCCCAAGCTCAAGCAGTGGTCTGGCGTTTCGGTGAAGCAAACAGTGAAATAAGACTCATGCGCCGCGTTCTCTTTAGCTTCGCCCTCCTCCGCGCCATCGCCTTCGCCGCGCTGGCCCAGGCGCCGCCGGCCCCCGCGCCGGCTGCTCCCGCGCCAGCCGCCCCCGCCGTGGCGAATCCCGCCTCCGGCGAAGCGCAGCGCTGCGAAGAGCGGATCGCCTCCGTCCAGCGCGATGTGCTCTCGAAGTACGACGCCGCCTTGAGCGAGCTGCAGACGGCCCTGCAAAAAGCCGCCGACCTGGAGGGCGCCCTCGCCGTGCGCACCGAGCGCGAGCGTGCCGTCCGCGAAGGCGCGCTCACCGAGGCGCATTTCGTGGCGGAGCCGAAAACGTTGCGCGCCCTGCAAATCCAGACCGCCAGCAAAGCGCAGGAGCTGATCTCGTACGTCGTGCAGGAAACGGTGCCGCGCCTGGTCGAAATGAAAAAGCAGCTCACCGTGGCCGGGCGCCTCGATGAAGCGGTGGCGGTGCGCGGCTCCATCGAACGGCTGCAAAACAATTTCCTCGCGGTCATCCATCCCGACCCCGGCACACCCGTTTCCGCCGATGCGATCCTGCGCGCCTATGCGGCCGACAAAACCCGCGCCGACGCCGTTTACAAAGGCCAAAAGGTGATGGTCCGCGGCAGCGTCGTCGGCTTCCGGCAGGACCCCGCGGATAGCAAACAGTACCTCATCTACATCGCCTCGGGCACCGCGCCCTCCTCCTGGGTCACCTGCGCGTTTCCGGTGGGCGAATACCGTTTCCGCGAAGAGAAACAGTTCACGCAAATCCTCGTGGTCTCGACGAAAGACAACGATCCGCCGCCGCTGCGGCTCCAACGCGGGTCAGCCGTCGACGTCGTCGGAACCTGCGCCGGCTGGGAGGATACCGTCCGGCTGAACCGCTGCGAATTCGCGAAGTAGACGCTCACCCGGCGCCGCCGGCCAGGCCATCCGCCGCGACGGCCATCGCCAGCGAGTCGCGTCCATTCTTCTCGCTGATCTTGCGGACGTGCGTGCGGTCGCGCAGCCAGGCCAGTTGATCGGCGAACAAGGCGCGGAGGAGTTCGCAGTACCGGCGCATCTTGTCGTCGCCCAGGCCGTGGTGCAGCTCGATCTGCTGATAGAAATCGCGCTCCTGGTGCCGCCCCCGCGCCGCGCGGTCACGCCCGCCGTAAGTCTTCAGCACGTCGAACCGGGCGCCGGGAAATAGCTCCAGCAGCGTGCGCGTTTGCGCTTCGTTCACCGCCGCGCGGACGCGGGCGCGCACCGGCACCCACTCTTCCAGCGTGAGATCGCCGTGCTCGAACAGCAGCCGGAACTCCTGGCGGTCGAGGCGCCCCGGCTGCGTGAAGCTGTGGTGGAAGTTCACCAGTGCGCCATTGGCGTAGCGGGCGGTGCATTGCACCTGCTCTTCGAGCCCCGACCCTGGGCGCAGCACGCGCTGCGCGGCCAGCACCTCCCCGGCCCCGAGCCAGCCGGCGAACAGATCGAAAAAATGGACCCCGTGCTCGATGAAAATGCCCCCGCTCTTCGTGCGATCCCAGAACCAGTGCTCCGCGGCGAGCCCTTCATCGGCGGCGTAATTCTCGAACGACCCGTGCAGGCATTCGCCCAAGGCCCGCGACTCGATCAACCCCCGCACGGCGTCGAACAGCGGGTTGTAGCGCTGCATGAGATTCGCGATGCAGAGCAGGCCGCGCGCGTGCGCCAGCGCCAGCAGCTCGTCCGCTTGCGCCACCGTCAGGGCGAGCGGCTTTTCGCAGATCACGTGCTTGCCGGCCTCCAGCGTCGCGCGGGCTTGGGCAAAGTGGAGAAAGGGCGGCGTGGCGATATACACGAGATCGATCTCCGGGCGCGCCAACAGCGTCTCCGCCTCGCCGAAATCGCGCGCCCCAAACCGCTGCGCCATCGCTTGCGCCGCCACCGGGTTGGTGCCGGCGATCCCCACCAGCTCCGTGCCGGGCGCCTGGAGGAACTGCTGCAGGGCGAATAATCCAAAGCCGCCCGCGCCGATGGCGCCGAGGCGCAAGGTATTCATCAGGCATGTATACGTAGCGCAGCAAAGCCGCGCCAGTCCTCTCCTCGGCGCCGTTTCCCGGCATAAACCCAGGCCGAGTGAAGCGGCCCCGGCTGGCCCGAAGCGGCTAACGCCAGCCGCGCCGCAGGGTCTACTCTACACTGAATACATGCCATCATGAGAGGCACGGTGGTGCGGAAAGGTCGCCCCGCTTACCGGGGCCTTCGCATGTGATGTTCCTCGCGATTTGCGCGGCGATGCTGGCCGGCGAAGCTGCGCCCGCGGAGGATTGGCCGCAGTTTGGCGGACCCAACCGAGACGGGTCCTGGAACGAAACCGGAATCCTCCAGAGCTTTCCGACCGAAGGGCTGAAAGTCCGCTGGCGCGCCGCGGTGGGCGGCGGCCTCTCTTCTCCCGTGATCGCGCAGGGCCGCGTGTACCTGCTCGACTCGACGGTGGAGAAGCCGAAGGCCTGGGAGCGCCTCCATTGTTTCGACGAAAAATCCGGGAAGCCGCTTTGGATGCACGCTTACGAGGTGCAGTATCAGGATTGGGCCTTCGACCCCAAAACGAAGACCGGCCCCGGTTCGACGCCGGCCATCGCGGGCGGCAAAGTTTTTGCCATCGGCGCCACCAGCCAGCTCCATTGCCTCGACGCCCTGAGCGGCGCGGTGATTTGGAAGCGCAATCTCATCAAGGATTACGGGCTGGAGGACTTCGAGAACACCACGCCCTCACCGCTGATCGACGGCGCGCTGCTGATCCTCACCATCGGCGGAAAGCCCGATGCCTGCGTGGTGGCGCTGGACACGGACACCGGCAAGGAAGTCTGGCGAGCCCTTGCCGACTCGCGCACCTACAGCTCGCCGATCGTCATCACCGCCGGCGGGCAGCGGCAGCTCATTGTGTGGACGCCCGCTGCGATCACCTCGCTCGATCCCGCCACCGGCAAGACTTGGTGGCGCGAGCCGCGGACGCTCAGCGGCGATTTTGCCGTCGCCAGCCCGATCGCCTCCGACGGTCTTCTGCTCGCTGGCGGCTTGATGTTCCATCTCGATCCCAGCCGCCCGGCGGCGACCGTGCTTTGGCCGGAAAACACCGTGAAGGCGCGCCGCTCGCTCAGCCAGACCTCGGGACCGCTCGTGCAAGACGGCCACGTCTATTCGCACAAGTCGCAGGGCCGCCTCGTCTGCCTGGACGCCCGCACCGGCCGGCAGGTCTGGGAAAAGGAAAAGGTCGTCGATGCGAAAAGCGGGGCCTGCCTTCACCTCATCCCGAATGGCGGACGCGCCTGGCTCTTTACCGACCAGGGCGACCTGATCCAAGCCCGCGTCACGCCCGCGGGCTACGAGGAGCTCGGCCGCGCGCACCTCTTGAATCCGACGTACCTGTTTGGCGGCCGCAACGTGCTCTGGCCTCCGCCCGCTTTTGCGAATAGGCATATCTTCGCCCGCAGCGATGAGGAGCTGGTCTGCGCATCGCTCGAGCGATGATTCGGAAATCTCAACAGCGCCGAAAGGGTGGCTGGACGAGGTAGGAGGGTGGCAGCTAGCTAGTCCGAAACTCGCTCCCAAGTCCCCATCGAGCGGCCGTTTTGGTCCGTAACCTTGAGGATCGTCGGCTGGACGAATACGGCCTGGCAAATTTGCGGTTTGAGGGGGATGCCCATTACGGCCGCGCCCATTCCGGTGTCGTAAAGGCGGAAGGATCCATCCTGCGCGAATTCGTATTGGAAAGATAAGTTGGAACGCCGCCGGTCGCGCCAATGCATATTCACCCAACCGCAGGCGTTCCAAGCAGCTTTCGGATCGGTTCGCATCTTGAGGTCCGCGACGCTTCCATTCGCGTCCCTCAAAATCCAGCGGCCGGACTGCAGCCTCGCCGCATAGGCGCGGTCGCGCACATTGCCAAGGGCGGCTTTCATGCCCGGTGGCGGCTCTAGGCCAAGCGCATGGTGGATAACGCTTTCCTCCACCGTTAGCCGGTCTCGATCCATTCCCTGTCTCGTCATGTCCGGAAGGTCCCGCGCCGCCGTCGCATCGCTGAAGACATAGAGCAGAAGCAGATCACCGATGGCCTGGCCGGCCTCCTGCCGCAGTTGCTCTGAGCCCCAAGCGCCGGGCATGAGCGACGCGCCAAGCTCCCGGGCGGCGGGGCGCAAGAGCTCGCGCGCCGTAATGGCCGGCTGCACGCGGCCCACCGCTGTTTTGATCTGGCGGCTGATCGCCATCAACCTCACATTACTCGCGATCTCCGCGGACAGATGACGCTCCACCACGGGATCAACCCCGTCGAGCGAGATAGCCTGAAGCTCCCGGTTAATCTGGGAGGTTTCGTTCAGTTGGTGCAACCGGGACCTCTCCTGGACATCGATTAACTTTGCCCACGCGGCCAGGGTCGCTGCGTCCCGGCTTACCGTGAGCGGCCCTTCCGCCGATTGCTCAGTTTCCGCCGGGGCTGGAACGATCCGGACACAGCTACGATGAATGTATCCTTCCTTGCCACGTTTCGTTCGAACACCCCACCACGTTCGGTCGCTCGGATAGACGGTGAATTCCTCGCCTTCCGGCACGCGATCGATAATCCCGCTCTGTTTTGAGGCCGCCGCGCGGATGTTCGTAATTCCGTCCTGGTCATCAATCACCGCCCGCTGCCCTTCCTCGCTGCCAAACGAGGCGCTCAAAAAAAAGAGCCAGATTGGCAATAACAGCCACCGCGAAAGGCGGCCGAACGCGGTGAGCTTCTCATGCCGCCGCCGCGGAAATTCGTCGTTCATAAGTATCCTCCGCAAAGCAACCTGAACGCCGCTAACGCCTGAGGCGAGCCGAAAGATAACCCATCACTGCCGGGCAATACTGTGCAAAGGGATAACGGCTTCCAGGGTCGGCCGTGCGCGTCGATGCTCTCCCGCCGGCGCCTGACAACCACCGGCGCATTCTCACCTACGATAAGCGGACTGGCGCGGTCGTCTGGAAGGGCAAGCTGGTGCGCCGCAGCCGCCCCATTCCCTAAGCCGTCCGCCCCATGAATCGCCTCCTCTTCCTCCTTTCGCTGCAGCTTGCGCCGGCGCTCGCTCTCGGCGTTCCGCCCGCGCCCGCTGGCGAGCCTCTGCGCGTGGCGCTGGAGAAGAGCCTCGGGTACCTCGCGGAGGGCGGCAAAGATTGGATGGACGATAACAACTGCGCCTCGTGCCACCATGCGCCGATGACGATCTGGAGCTTTTATCATGCGAAGCGGCGCGGCTTCCGGGTGGATGAAGACGCGCTGGCCAGGATCAGCGCCTGGTCGCTCGATCCGAAGGTGAAGTGGCTGCCGGAGCCCGCCGCGAAGCAGGAGGAGTGGTCGGACAAAGTGCTGCCGGTGGCCGCCTATTTCGCGCTCGCCTCCGATCGCGCCGAGCCGCCGCTGCTGCCGGCCGAAACCCGCGCGCTCCTGGTCCGGCATTTTCTCGAGAAGCAGGAGGCCGACGGCTCGTGGCTTTCGTACGTGGCCCACCCGCCGATCCTCGATCGGGGTGAAACGTCCACCCTCTATGTGCTGCTCGCGCTGCTCGGCCAGGATGGCGGGCGAGAGCCAGCCGATTCGGACTGGAGCGGGCGAAAGGCGCGCGCGCTTCAGTACCTGGCCAAGGTCCCGCCGGGCGATGAGCTTCAGCCCAAGCTTTGGCGTCTGCTCCTCCGCAAAAACCTCGGCGCCTCCGCGGCCAGTCTCGCCGGCTCGAAGGCCGAAGACGAGCACGCGGTGCTCAGACAGCAGCACGAAGACGGCGGCTGGGGTCAAACCGCGGCCCTCCCCAGCGATGCCTATGCGACAGGGCAAGTCCTCTATTTGCTCGCCGAGTCGGGCTGCCCACTCTCCGCCGAAGCTCACCGGAAAGCGGTCGACTTCCTCATCCGCACTCAGCAACCGGACGGCGCCTGGCCGATGGCTTCACGTCCCCGAACGCTTCCCAAGCCGTCCGCCGGCTCGCGCAAGCTGGAGATCATCCGCTATGCGGCCGCGGCTTGGGCGAGCATGGGTTTGGCCTCGGCGAGTGGGGAATAAGTTCATCGGCCTTCTTCCGAGCCCAAGGGCCACAGCTCCCAGCGCCGCACGAGAATCTCCGCTCCGAGGCACGTCGTCAGGATGCGCCCCTCCGCCGGCGAGACCTCGGTCGCTTCGTTCACGAGCGTTCCGTTCACCAGGTACTGCAGCCGATTGCCGGCGGCCACGGCCTCGAACCGATTCCATTCGCCCACTGGATTTTCCAAGTCCCGCAGGCCGCGCACGCCTTTTTTGTCGGCCCAATCTTCGTCCCGGTGCGCCCAGTTTATCCGGCCTCGTTTGACGGGCTGGAGGGGCGCGCCTGCTGTCCAGACCTTCTCGCCATCGCGATCCAGCCGGAAGGCGCTCATCACACTCGAGGCCGGCCCCTCCTTCGGTGAGAGGACCAGGAGGTCGCCCGTGCCGCCTTCGATGATCTGCGCCTCGAGGCTGGCCATCCACGAACCGCCGAGCGCTCCATGGGGTCCGTGCGCATGAAGGAAGAAACCATTGTCGCGCGCCGCGTGCTCGCGTTTGCCCCAAGTCCGCTCTCCCCAGCGATACTCGGCGATCATCCGATAGTCCCGATAGGATTTCTTCGTCGCCGCGTATCCCGAGGCGCGGCCGGTGATATGCAGCACCGAACCTTCGATCAGCCACACCTTCCCAGGCTCGTCGGGAAATTCATTGCCCGGGTTGAGATGGTATTCCACCTCGCCGCGCCGCAGCTCATCGATGAGATCGATTTTGGCCGTCACCGGTTGCGCGCGGAGCGGCTCGGCGGCTTGGACAGCGGAGAGCGCCACGAGCCCCAGGGCAAAGAGAAACGATTTCATGGGAGGTGCCGGAACACGATGCGACTTACAGTTACCGGCGATCCGCTTTCGTCAATCTGTGAGGAGGCGCGCCGCGCAAAGGACTTCGCGTGCCCGCCCCATTACGAAATGTCAACATTCCGTAACCGCAGTTGACTCGGATGTTGGACCTCCCGCAAACTGCCCATCGGCCAGGGCGCAGTGCGGGGCGGGGCTCATCAACTCCAACAAAAAACGTTATGATTAAGCATGCACTCTTCCTGACGGTCGCGGTTTCTCTCTTCACGGCCGGCGTCTCCGCGCAAGCGCCACGGGGGATGGTCTACATCGAAAGCAACGTCGGCCATGTCGCCGGGCAAAATTCCATCGTGGCCTTCAAGCGCGATCAGGCGGGGCATCTCACGAAGGTCGGCGAGTATCGCACCGGCGGCACCGGGGTCCATCCGCTGGAGATTTCGCTCGGAAATCTGGCGGGCACGCTGGGGCCGTTCGATTCGGACCAAAACCTCGTCTTCAACTGGGACGCTTCGCAAATTTACGCGGTCAATTCCGGCTCCGATACCATCGCCGTCTTCGACGTGAAAAAGGACGGGGCGCTCGTGGCCGTGAAAGGCTCGCCGTTCCCCTCCGGCGGCCGGCACCCGGTGAGCGTGGGGCTGGCCGCGAGCGGCGATATCCTCGCCGTCGTCAACAAGGATTACGACCTGCGACGCCCTGGTTTCAACGTGAGCCGGCGGGCGCCGAATTACACCACCCTGCGCGTCAATCCAAACGGGAAGCTCATCCCCGTGCCGCACTCGACGATCGTCGCCGGCGTAGGGGGCACGCTCGGGCCGGGCAACCCCACGCCTTCGCAAGCGCTCATTGCGCCGAATGGAAAACTGGTCTTCGATGCGGACACTTTCGCCACGGCCATCCGCTCCTTCGTCGTCCGGCCCAATGGCCGCCTCGAGCTCGCCGCTTCGCACGGCACCCCGCCCAGCGAGTTTGTGCCGTTTCCTCTGCTTAACAATCCGGCCCAGCGCCCGTTCGTTCTCGGCCTGATCGCGCATCCGCGCGAGCCGGTCTTCTATGCGGGTTTCGTCTTCGAAGGCCGCGCCGGCGTGTATAGTTACGATCAGTCCGGCGAGTTCCGCTTTGTGCGCTCGGTCGAGGCCGGGCTGGGCATCTGCTGGCTTGCCACCAACGCCGCCGGCACGCGCGTTTACACCAGCAATACCCTCCTGAATTCCATCTCCGTCCTCGATACCACCGATCCTCTCCAACCCCTCAAGGTTCAGGACTTCCCGCTTGCCGGCCCGCCCGCCGGTTCCGAGCAACTGACTCTCGATGTCCGCGGCGAGTATCTCTACGTCATTACGCAGAAGGCGATCGAGGGGATGCCGCCGGAATCCAATGCGCTGCACGTGCTCCGGATCGGTCCCGACGGCCTGATCGCTGCCCAAACGGATCGCGTCGTCATCCCGGTCGCTCCCTCCATTCCGCAAGGAGTCATCGCGCGATAAGAGACTGCGCTCCCCTCATTTGGCGGCTTCCTGCTTCAGGCCCATCGGCTCGAAGGCTTCGCCTACGACGATATCGCCGTTCTTCACCACCACCCCGTAGCCGAGATATTTCGTCCCCTCGGCGGCGACCTTCTTCACGCGCGCGGGTTTATTGCCACCCCCGCCGCCACCGCCCCCGGCCGCTCCCCCACCTCCGCGGGAAACCACCCCGTGCTCCGGCGTGGAAGTGGTGCTCACTTGTTTCGTTTCGACCTTTTGCACGCCCTGGCCGAGGTCGATCTTGAAATCGTCCGTGCCGAGCACGGTGATCTCCTTATCCTTGAGCCCGCGCCCGTATACGGTCCATTTGCCGGTCCGCGTCTCGGGGCTCTTCGGTTTTCCGCTCACGGTGATTTGCAAGGTCTTGTGCTGCGTCACGGTGTCGGCCGTGCTCCCCTTGATGTCCTTGCGATCGCTGTCGGAGGCGACGCGCACTTCGAGGCGCACCAAGTCACTGGGCGCGACTTGCGCACCGGCGTGGGGCAGCAGGCCGGCCCAGCAAAGGAGAGCCGGAAGGAGACGGGGCAGCGCGGGATTCATACGCCCGCCACGTTACGGCCCCACCAGCACGAGCGCGAGCGGCGAAACGGGCAGCGGGGTCAGCAGGCCGTCCGCTTTGACCACGACCAGCCCATCGATGGGGAAATCTGCGCCCAGCGAGAAAGGACCGGCGCCCGTGCCTTTGAAATCGAACGTGCGTCCGCCGGGCGCGGGCGTACGCCGCGGGCCCTGAATGCCGGTGTCGGCGCCAATCACGGAAGCGCTCACGTTCGAGATGCTTTCGACTGCGTTATCCGCCGTGAGGTAGAGCAACGACTGGCCGGCCACGATCGCGGCGATACGTTCGGCGGCCACGTGGCTGATCGACCCGGCAAGCGCCTCCGGCGCGTCGCCCGTGAACGAGCCGGCGGCACCTGCGGCGAGCCCGCCCATCTGGGTGAAGCTACGGTAGTTCTTGAACCCAAAGGGCTTGGTAAAATCGCCGATGTCTCCATCGATTTCCACATCCCGAACGGAACCGCCCGCGCCACCGATGTTGCCAAGGCCGCCGGCGCCGCCATCCCCCGCCACGATATGATGAGCAAAGCTTTCCGCGATCTTCAGCCTCACGTCGGAAACAGAGCCGCCCTGCCCGCCAGCGCCGTCGCGGGCCGGACCGCCAGGACTCGCGGTGATTTCAATGCCGCCGACCGTGCCAGAGATGTGCGAGATGCTCGAGCCCGTGGCCCCAACGCCACCCGTGACATTGTTGAGACCGATCGAAGGCTCGCCGCCCAGGCGGAAATAAGACCGCGGTGCCTGGAGGGAGAAGTCTTCGAGCGAGCCCAGCGTTTGGATGGGGTCGCCGCGCACCGCTTCACCGATGCTGCCGCCCTGAATGGAGAAGGGGTCGCGCATCGTGCCAAGGCGGCCGAAACCCTGGATGGTGAGGTCGCGCACGCCGCCCGAATGCACGCGCGAGTCGCCGGCGCGGATGAGCGCCCGCGAGATGTCTCCGGCGCTGTGGATCAAGACGCCCTCCACGTCACCCGCGTCCGTGAGACTCGACCCGGATTGGATGAAGATGCCGCGCAGATGGCCGCGCAATTTCGTGATGGAGATGTCCACGACGTCCCCGCCGGTTTCCCCTCCTGCCGCCCACATCATCAGGCCGCTGGAATACGGCGCGGTATCCACCACGTGCAGGCCGCGCACGTCGCCGCCCGCGCCGTGGAATCCCTGTCCGGCGAAAAATTGTGTCGCGTATCGGTTGGCGTGATTGTGCAGCGCCACATCTTCGATGTCGCCACCCACGGCGCCATAACCGGCGTGCAAAACGACAGCGCCATAAGCGCTTGCACGGTACGACCCGACCGAGGCATTCAAAATCACCGTCGAGTTGGAGATGTTGCCGCCGAGACCCTGGTAGTCGTAGGAGGCGGCCGCGAAGCCGTCGGAGCCGTTGCCGGCGCCAATTTCGACAGTACCGTTGATGCGGCCGTCAATGGTGAGCGAAAGATGATCGACATTGCCGCCAACGCCACCGAGCCCGGGCAGCGTGGTACGGACGCCGCCGGCTTGGATAAGGAGCGCCTGGTCGTGAGGCCCGATGATGCGATTGACCCTGAGCTGGACATCCGAAATATCGCCGCCATCGCCCGCGGAGTACGCGGCCGTGTCTGGCCCGCCGCCACCACCGGCCAGAATCCAGAGGCGAGTCAGCTCGCTCTGCGTTTGCAGGCTAAGGTGAGCGATGCCGCCGCCATCGCCCCCATCGCCGGCCTTGCTCGGCCCTCCATACCCGGCGGCGATATTGACCAGGGGCTTTGCCGTCGAGGAAATGATGGCCGAGACATCGCTGATGCTGCCGCCATCGCCGCCATCCCCCTCTCCGGGCTGAAAAGCCCCCGAACCGGCCGCGACGAGGAATTGCCGGACCCGCATGGTGCCAAAGGAGACGTGGCTGATCGAGCCGCCATCGCCGCCGGCCTGGCCTGGCGCCGCCGGGCCCCCACCCCCGGCGGCCATGCCGAGCAGTCCCATGCCCTCCCGGAGCTTCACATGATCGATGTCGCCGCCGTCCATGCCCGCGGCGGCCACGAAATCCTCGGCCAGAAACCTGTGCGCCCCCGCATCGAACGAAAAATCCAGGAACCGCGTCGCGTTGCCGGTCGCAATCCGGCCGGCCACGCTTACCGGCGCGCCGGAATTGTACAGCGGCCCGCCCACGCTGATCTCCGACAGGTTCCCGCCCGCCGCCAGATGGCCGCCAAATTGCGTGGTCGAGTCCACCCGGCGCGCGAGTTGCCCATCGACCGTCAAGTGCGCGATCGAGGCGTGCTGGATCGTCAGCTTTTCGTCCGTGGCGGTGAGAAAGCCATTCGCATCGAGCGCGGTCACGACCGAGCCGTGGATGTCCGTGTGGATCTCGGCCGCAAAGCCGTCCGAGGCGGCCACGCCCGTAAGTTCCGTAAGCTCGAAGGCATGCGCGCGCCGGCCGGTTTTGCCGTCGGTAAAAAAGAAGAGCCCGCGGCCGGCCGTGACCTCGGCCAGCGGCACATCGCCGCCGTCCAAAAGGTGGTTCCCATTCCGGTCGAAAATGAGCGAGTCACCCGCCTGCAAGAGCACGGCGGCGGTGGCGCCGGTGAGCGCCCGGGCGGCGGTTTCCGCCGGCGAGTCCTGCGCGTCGTGTCCGGCGCCATCCAGAATTTGTAGCGAGGAAGGGCCGGCGCCGGCCCCGGAAAGAAAAAGAACCGCGGGAGCGATCCGAGGTTCGAGGGGCTCGACGTGGGCGCGAAACAGGTGTGGCGGGATCAAGGGATAAAGGCGTTCCTCCGTTTACATCCTCCAGCAACCTTGGGTAGACGCCTGGGCAACGGACTGAGCCGGGAGGATAGCGCAATCCGCGGCTTGTTCAAATCCGTTGGTGGCGGTGGCCGACCGGGATTAAATCTTGCCAAGCTGGGTGGAGCCGGAAAGATCGGGCGCTCTTCCCCCTCCGCCATGTCCACCCCCGAACCTCCCTCGAACTCCCGCGCAATGTTCTATACGCTGCTGGCAGCGTTCCTGGGCTGGATGTTCGACGGGCTGGAGATGGGCATCTTCCCGCTCGTGGCGCGACCCGCGCTGCAGGAAATGAACGGCGGCTTCGCGGACAAGGCGTTCATCGATAAATGGATGGGGATCATCACCTGCACGTTCCTGCTCGGGGCGGCGGGCGGCGGCATCGTCTTCGGCTGGCTCGGCGATCGAATCGGGCGGGTGCGTGCGATGATCTTCAGCGTGCTGGCCTACTCCATTTTCACGGGGGTGAATTACTTCGCGAACGCGCCGTGGCAGCTCGCGCTCTTCCGGTTCATCTCGGCGCTCGGCATGGGCGGCGAATGGTCGCTCGGCGTGGCCCTGGTGATGGAAGCATGGCCGCGCGATAAGCGGCCGCTCATGGCGGGAGTCATCGGCGCGGCGGCCAATGTCGGGTACGCCTTGATCGCGCTCATCAGCATCTATTTTCATATCACCGTCGACTCGTGGCGCTGGGTGATGCTCGTCGGCGCCGCGCCGGCGCTCCTGATCCTCTTCATCTCGCACAAGGTGCCGGAGAGCGAGCGGTGGAAGGACTCGGTGGAAAAGGAGGGCAAGGTCGCCAATCCGCTCCTGGTCGTCTTCTCCGGCGCCCTGCTGAAAAGCACGCTCCTCGCGATCATGTTCGCCTCGGTGGCGCTGATCGCCACTTGGTGCAGCGTGCAATGGTTTCCGCTTTGGGTGGCCACCATGCCGGGCGGGCAGGCGCCGCAGCTCAAGGGGGTCGTGCAGCTTTCCTCTTCCATCGGCGCGATCATCGGCTGCCTCATCGCCCCGTTTGTCGGCGCGCTGCTCGGCCGGCGCCCCGCGTATTTTTTGCTCTGCCTCGGCTCGCTGCTGGTTTGCACCGCGATCTTTCAGCTTTTCCACGAGTACAGCTTCAGCTTCGTGCTGATGGCCGGCGTGGTGGGCGCGTTCACGGCGTCGTTTTATGGCTGGCTGCCGCTCTATCTGCCCGAGCTGTTCCCCACGCGCGTCCGGGCGACCGGACAGGGCGTGGCGTTCAATTCCGGCCGCATCCTCGCCGCGGTGGTGGCGTGGAATGCCGGCTCCATTTATACCTATTTTGGCGGCTACGCGCAGGCCGGCCAGGTGATCGTCTGCGTATACCTGGTCGGCATGATCTTGATCTGGTTCGCGCCGGAGACTAAGAATCGGCCCTTACCCGACTAACTCCCTTTGATGTCCGACGCGCCGCACGGAGAACTGGCCCCGGACGGCGTTGCGCCGCCGCCGGAAAGCTGCGAGTGGGTGATCGCGCAGGCGCCGGAGCGGATCGCGATCGCCACGCTGGAAGGCGCGCTCCTTTACCTCAACGAAACCGCGCGCCGCTCCCTCGGGCTCGACTCCGCGGCGCCGCTGACCGGAAAGACGCTGGCGCAATTGCAGCCTGGGTGGGCTTGGGAAATCGTGCGCTCGGAGGGGATCCCGCAGGCGCTGGAGACCGGCCACTGGCAGGGCGAAACGGCGGCGCTGGAGCCCGGCGGCGGCGAAATCCCGGTGGCGCATCGCCTGCTCATCTGCTGCCAGGGCGCGGGCGACCGCCGGCTCGCCTCGATCATGCGCGATCTCACGGAGCTCAAGCGGCGCGACCTCGAGCGGATCGAGACAATGAATCGCTATGAGACGGCCATCCGGCTCAGCGGCCACGTGCTGCTCGATTGGGAGCCCTTCACCGGCGACCTCAAGTGCAGCGGCGACCTGCCGGGCGTGATCGGGCGCAACCCCGGCGACCTCACCGCCGGCTTCCGCACCGTGCGCTCCTTCGTCCATCCGGATGACCTTGCGCTGTTCGATCGCGAAATCCAGCGGAGCGTCACCACGCGCAATTCGCTCTCGATCAATTTTCGCATCCAGCACCCCGATGGCGACTACCGCCACGTGCGGGCCGCCGGCGGCTTTTACCTCGATCGCGAGGGGCGCTTCGGCCGGATTACCGCGCTGTTGATGAACATCGATTTTCTCCGGCACGCCCGCGAGGAAGTGGCGCGCCTGCAGGCCCAGCTCGGGCTGAGCGCGGAGGAGCAGGTGCGCGAGGCGCGTGCCGAGGCGCAGCGGGCGAACCAGGCCAAGAGCGAATTCCTTTCGCGGATGAGCCACGAGCTGCGCACGCCGCTGAACGCGATCCTCGGCTTCACCCAATTGCTCGAGCTCGAGACGCCGACGGCCAGCCAGCGCGAAAGCATCGAGCACATCGCGCGGGCCGGCCATCACCTGCTCTCGCTCATCAATGAAGTGCTGGACCTGACCCGGATCGAAGCCGGCCGGATGCCGATGAACCTCGAGGCGGTGGAAATCGCTCCGCTCGTTCGCGAGACCCTGGAACTGGTCCGCCCAGCCGCCGAGCGCGAGGAAATCGCCCTCCTTCACGTGGATGACTACCCGCCCGGCGCGCAGCGCGTGATCGCGGACCAGCAGCGGCTGCGGCAGGTGCTGATGAATCTGCTTTCCAACGCCGTGAAATTCAACCGGCGCGGCGGGCGGGTGACCGTGCACTGCGCCCCCGCCGAACTTGAGAGCGTACGGATCAGCGTCACCGACACGGGCGCCGGCATTCCCGCCGATCGGCTTCCGCAGCTTTTCACGCCGCTCGAGCGCGATCAGCAACGCGAGCACGAGCGCGGCGGCGTCGGGCTGGGCCTGGCGCTCTCCCGCGGCATCGTTCAAGCCATGCAGGGCGAGCTCGGGGTGGAAAGTGTGCCCGGGCAGGGAAGCACGTTTTGGGTGCGCTTGCCGGAAGCCAAAATCGAGCGGCGCGCCGCCCCCATCGAACGGGAGCCGCTGCCCGAAACCACGCCGCGCCCGCTCCGCCAGCAGACCATTCTCTATGTCGAGGACGAGGACCTGAACCTGCAGTTGGTGAAACGGGTCCTCGCCGACTACCCCGAGTACCGCCTCATCGCCACCATGCAGGGAAGCCTTGCGCTGGAGCTCGCGCGGGAGCATCAGCCCGCGCTGATCCTGCTCGATATGAACCTGCCCGATGTCCCCGGCGAATCGATCCTCACGCATCTCAAGGCGGATCCGGCCGTCAGCCACATCCCGGTCATCATGGTCACCGCGGACGTGCTCGGCCACCGCCTCGAACGGTTTTTGCAAGCCGGCGCCGCCTCCTATCTCACCAAGCCGTTCAAGATCGAGGAGTTCATCCGGGCGATCCGGGATACGCTGAAATAAGAGCGTGCCGTGGCGCCTTCGACACGTTCTGCTTGCTGCGCGGAAAAACCGGCTGCTACCTTGAACTGGGAACCCGACCTATGAAATGCCCGCTCTGTGATACTCCCCTGCCCGATGGCGCCGCCGAATGCACGCGCTGCGATTGGGTGCGCGTAGTGGAAAAGCCCGTCGATGTCCGCGATCGCACCGCGCTTGTCCTGAGCCTCGTGCCGGGGCTCGGGCACCTTTACAAGGGGCACATCTTTTTCGGCGGCGCGATCTTCTTCATCATCGGCCCCTCCATTCTCGCCCTCTCGCTCGCGGTGCTGCCGGCCACGCTCGGCGTGAGCATCATTATCCCGACGGTTTTCATGCTCGGCGTGATGGTCCATGCGTTCCTCGCCCCGGACGTGCGCAAGCACGTGGTGCAAGCGGCGCGGGAGTTCGACGCCGGGCACGGGCACTAAAGCGGCGCCTGCCGCTGCGCGCTCTCCGCGCGCGTGCGAATTACTTCCAGAATCGAACCCTGGATTTCGCGCATGACCTTCCCGCTCCACCAGCCGGCGTAGGCGTTGAAGCGCGTGGTGAGACGATGGTGGCTGGTGAGGTGCAGCCGGCAGGTGCCCGGTGAAAGCCTCTCGATTTCGTAGAGGCCGTCGAGCACGTCGAAAAAGCGCCCGCCTACGATAATGTGGCGATCGAAGGCGGTGTGCGGAATGAAGTCCGGATCGGCCCGGATCGTAAAACTGAGCCTGCGCGGCTGATCCCAACTCGTGACGGTCTCGAAGAAGGAGACTTGGCGCTCAAACGTCGCCGTCCGTATTCCGCCCACGCCTTCGCGATCGAGCGTGGCGGCAACCGGCTTGGGAAAGCCCAGCCGGTAAATCCAGCGGTTCGGAATCTGGCCTGGCGGGATCGCAGGGACGCTGGCGATCTCGCGCCAGATATGTTCTGCGGGCGCCTGGATCGTGATCGTGTCCTCGATTGCCAGCGTCTGCGTGGGCCAGTGCAAAGTCGATTCCAGGCACGCCGCGATGAGCGGCAGGAACGCGGCGAGGGTCATGTAGAGAGGGCGGTCGTCGCGATTGCGCGGGAGGAGCCAGTGCGCAATCAAGCCGCCCAGCCAGCCGGCGACATACAGCACCGGAGCAGCCATCACCACGCACATGGCGGCCTCGATCTTCGTCACAAAACTGATCAGAAAACCGAGCGTCAGCACGACCGTCGGCCCACCGATGGCGTGTTTCAGCCACCGATCGCTTCCGCTCCATCGGCCCATCGCCACACTCAGTGCGCCGAGGGCAAAGGGCACGCTCCACAAGAACGACATCGAGACGACTCCCCCGAACCTATCGAACGCGCCAATGCCGAACGCCCATCGCGCAAAGCCGGCGTAGAAGAGCAGGATGACAATGCTGACGACGAACGAGATGCGGCGGTTGCGGGAACGCCAAAACAGGATCGGCATGCCGGGCGGCCGCGTTGGCGGGGGCTGTTCTGCCGGCGGAGAGCGGTCGTCGGGATTTGGCGATGGCAGTTCCGGGTCGGCCATGTCGCAATGAGGACGAGCGTTGAAGTTCGGGTCGAGCGCAAAGGTTCGCTTGGAACCCTGCCGCTCGTGTAGCGCTTCGCAATTAGCGTAACTTTCAATTGCTGGCCCGGAGGGCCATTGGGAGTTTAGCCGGTGGCGTCAGCCACCGGTTTTCTCAAGAAAGCGCGTCCGCCCCGGAGGGGCGTAGGAAAATCGCGCGTTACGCTAATTCCGACGCACTACACTGGGAATCCACGCTTCCGCGCTTAATCCTCCCGCAGCGTCCACCGATCCCGGTCCGCGTAGAAGACGCACTCGTTGTCCAGCGGCAGCACGGTGATCGCCTTGAGCGGGAAGTTGCGCAGGTTCGCGTTGCGCATGATGAAGGGCGCCCACTCGCGGTACTCGCCTTTGACGATATCCGGCAGGAAGCCACGGTAGCCGGAAACCGGCGTGAGATAGAGCCCGACGATCCGGCCCTGCAGGAGGTCGTAATCGTTAAGCTCCTGAAAATCCTTGATCGCCGTCGGCAGCCAGAGCGCTTTGCGATCCGCATACCATGCGACGGCCCACGGCATGTCGGACATGATGATCTCGTTTTCCTTCGTCCAGGTGCCGAGGTGGGCGATGTAGGGCGGCACGTACGGCGGCCAGGCCACGCGCGTGTTCGGCGTAGAGTGCAGATCGATGAACGTGAAGACGAACGGCGTGCCGGAAAGCAGGAAGAGCAGCGCGAGGAAACCGAAGCGCAGCACGCGCACATTCACCTCCAGGCGCGACCAGAGCACGAGCACGTACGCCATCCCGTAGAAGCTCATCACCGGGATGAAGAGCACGTGCAGATCGTTGGATTTGAGCGGCGAATCCTCCAGGCCGAAGACGCACATCCCAAAAAGCGCGGCGCCCCACATGAGCAGGGCGCACCATCGAAAGGCCCCGGTGTGCGGGCGTTTGAAGCGATGCAGGAGCGACAGGAAAAAGATCGGCGCCAGCATCGAGTAGCCGAGCAGCAGCGGGAGATTCCCCATCTGCCAGAGAAGCTGCGCCTGCACTTTGTTGCGGAAAACCGTGGGCGTGACCCCGGTGAGCGGCGGCTCTTTCGAGCGCATGATCGCGCTCTCCGTGCCGCGCACCTGATAGAGTCCCGAGTACCACGAAATGCCGACCGGGCTGCCGGAGACTTGGTAGTTGCGCACCAGCCAGGGCGTGTAACAGACCAGCACCACCGCGAGCATCGCGCCCGCGACCAGCACGCGCCGCCCGCGAAAATAGATGAGGCTGTAGATGAGCGCGCCGGCAATGATCCAGAGCGACATGCTATGCGTCAGCGCCATCAGGCCAAAGCAGATGCCGGCCACGAGCGCCCAGAAAACCGGCTTGGAAAAGAGGCCGGATTCCGCCACGGGCAGCACCTCCGCGGGCGCGGATTCCGGCGGCGCGGGCAGCCCGGCCTCCACCGCCTCATGCGCGCGCTCGTCGGCCTCGCGTGCGAGCACCAAGGCGCGCTCCGCTTCCTGCAGCTCGATCAGCCGCACCAGCGCGTAGCTGGCGCCGGAGAAAAGGAAGAGCATCAGCATCTGCGGCAGCCCAGACATCGAGAAGCGCCAGAAGAGATCGCAGATCAGCATCAGGCACGCCCCGAAGACCGCGAGGCGGTGATCGAAAATGCGATGCGCGATGAAGTACTGCACCAGCACCGAGAGAAAAAAGAAGCCGAGCGCAACCGCGACCACGATCTTGTCGCTCGTGTACTGCACCTGCTTGAGCGTCATCTCCCACGAGCTTTTCGCGATGGCCACGAAGGGTGCGAGGATCGTGGGCCAGAGAGGCGCGTGATAGGTATCGGGCGTGTGGTTGAGCGGAAAGGCGCCCTTGTTTTGCTTGTAGATCCAGAGCTCGGCCGGGCGGATCACCTTGGTGGAAAAGCCGTGCCCGCGGGCGATTTCGCGCGCGATTTCGGCCTGCTCGAAGGCGCGCGGCTGCGCGAGCCCCTTGAAGCCGTTCTCGTTGAAAAACCACGCGTACGTCACGTAGCTCACCGCGGCCACGAGCACGGCGAGGCGAATCCATTTCGCCCAGCCGCCCTCTTCGAGCTTATGGACCAGCTCCTGGATGTTCGTCTCGGTCGCCATCGGCAGAAGGGGTATCGTCTTTGCGGAGCTCTTTGAGTTTGCGGTGGAGGGTGCGCCGGGAGATGCCCAGCTTGCGCGCGGCCTGCGTCACGTTGCCGCCGGTCTCCTCGAGCGCGCGTAAAATGAGCCGCTCTTCGGTATCGTGTAAATTGAAATGCTGCCCCGGCGCGGTGAGCAGCTTCGGCGCCGGCAGCCCCTGAGCGCGAGCGAAGGCTCGTCCGCGCCGCGCCGCACATCGGCCGGCAAATCGCGCAGGGTGATCTTCGGCCCGGTGGCCAGCACCACGCCATGCTCGATCGCGGTGCGCAGCTCACGCACATTCCCCGGCCAGTCGGTAGCGCAGCACCGCCTGCATGGCATCCGCCGTCAGCTCGCGGTGCGGCTTTCCGTTTTCCGCGGCGAACTGCTTCAGAAACGCCGCCACGAGCAGCGGGATGTCCTCCGGCCGCTCGCGCAACGGCGGCATGTGGATGCGCACCACGCTCAGGCGGAAGAAGAGATCGTCGCGGAATTTCCCCTCCGCGACCATCTTCGCAAGGTCGCGATTCGTGGCGGCGACCAGGCGCACGTCGACCTTGATCGGAGCGTTCCCGCCCACCCGCTCAAAGGCGCGCTCCTCGCCGAGCACGCGCAGCAGCTTCACCTGCGTGGTGGTATCGATCTCGCCGATCTCATCGAGAAAAATGGTGCCGCCATTCGCCTGCTCGAAGCGCCCGATGCGCCGCTCGATCGCGCCGGTGAAGGCGCCCTTCTCGTGCCCGAACAGCTCGCTCTCCAGCAACTGCGGCGACAGCGCGGCGCAATGCACCGCCACGAATTTCTGCTTCGGCCGGCCGCTGAGCGCGTGCACCGCCTGCGCCACCAGCTCTTTGCCGGTGCCGCTCTCGCCGGTGATCAGCACCGTTGCGCGCGTCGGGCGCCACCTGCTTGATCGTATCGAAGACCTCCTGCATCACCAGCGATTCGCCGATGAGCCGCTCCAGCCCGTAGCGGTGCTCCACCTGCTTCTTCAGCTCCACCACTTCCTCCTCCGTCTTGCGGCTGCGCAGCGCGCGATGGATCAGCATCTCCAGCTTGTCGATGTTGATCGGCTTGGTGACGAAATCGTACGCGCCGCGCTTCATCGCCTCCACCGCCGCGTCCACGGAGCCGTACGCCGTCATCATGATCACGATGGGCGGGTGCGGCCGCGCCAGCGCCTTTTCCACCACCGCCATCCCATCCTCGCCGCCCAGCCGCAGATCGGTGAGCACGAGATCGACCGACTCCGCCTCGAGGACGTTCAACGCCTCCTGGATATTGGCCGCGACGTACACGTCGAAGTCGTCCTCCAAGGACGCGCGCAGCCCATCGCGGGTGTGCTTTTCGTCGTCGACGATCAGGATGGTGGGCTGCATTCGGAAAACGGGGCTGCAATCTACAGCTTGGAACCGCACGGCGCGCAATGGACATCTGCGCGCGCGAGCGAAGTGCTGGAAACGCGGAACGGCGCCCGATGGGCCGAAGCCGCCCGCCCCACCCTTGCATCTCCCCCGCCCCTCCCCTACCCTCCCTCGCGCCCAATGCTCAACGAGGACACTTTCCAATACGCCATCGACAACACGGAGGTGATCCTCGCCCCGCAGCGCCGCATCGAGACTTTCGGCTCCACCAGCTTCCGCTTCTTCCTCGTGGCTGAAACGATGGATCGCACGAACGAAGTGCGCATCCGCGATGGCCAGCTTCATGCCGAGCGCCCGCAGATCATCACGCCCGGGCATTACCACCGCATGCTCCTGGAGGGCTTTGGCGAGCGCGCGGAAGAGTTTGCCCGCTGGCTCGAGGATCATGAGCGAAACCTCGCGGTGCTGAAGTACGGCTTCCAGTTTCGCAAAACGAACGTGACCGAAAGCCTGGTCCACAGCCCGATGGCTGAAGTGGTGGCCAAGCTGCGCGAGGGCGTCGAGAAAGAGGAAGATTCGCTGCGGGCGATCATTCAGGGCGTGGATGAAGGGTGGGAGGTCTGCCTGCTCAAGTTCGCCACGGACTTGATTCAGGAATCCGCCGGCGACAATTTGGGAGACTTTCGGCGGCGGGGCCTGCTCTAGGTCCCGGTCCGTGCGTCATCTCCCCAGATGATGCCCGGCGCCCGGCCAAAGCGTCCCCTCTTCCGATCTACCGCACGTGGTCAAAGCACTCGTCATCCTTCTCCTCGCCTTGGGGATTTTCGGCAGCGCGTACTACGCGACCTACCTGCTTTACCTGAAGCCGCAGGCCGATATTCGCCGCGAGCGCGAGGAACCCCCTCCCCCGCCCCCGCCCGATCCCGCACTGCCGGAATTTCACCGCACCGAGCAGATCCAGGACGGCGGCGACATCCTGGCCACCAAGGCCGCCTGGGAGGATTTCATCGCGCGATACCCGAAATCGAGCAAAGCGGACGAAGCCAAGGACCGCCTCGGCCAAATCAACATTTCGCTCTTCCTTTCGCCGGTGCAGACGCCGGAAAAAACCGTCTACATCGTGAAACCCGGCGACGTGATCACGCGCGTGGCGGCGAAACTGCAGAGCACGCCGGAGTTGGTGATGCGCTCGAACAATCTGCAGGGGAGCATGCTCCGCATCGGCCAGCGGCTCATCATCGCCCCGGCTGATTTCACGCTGGCCATCTCGCGCAAAGACCGCAAGGTGGTGCTCCTCCAGCAGGGTAAATTTTTCAAGCACTACCCCATCCTCGCCATGCCGGCCCATCATCAAGCCGCCGCCGATAAAAAGCCGGCCAAGCCGCAGAAGATCACCGGGCGCGTCACCGAGAAGATCGCCTGGAAGGGCGGCACCCGCATCACCTTCACGGATAAAAGCTACGCCGACGCGGATTTCTGGATTCAAATCAGCCCGGGCGGGCATAATCTCTACACCGAGCCCGGCGCCGAACCGGGCTCCGACCCAGCCCACAAGCCACCCGGCGGCGGCTACAGCCTCGCGCGCGAAAGCCTGCAGGAAATGGCCGCCCTCCTCCGCAAGGGCGATGAAGTGACCATCGAATGAAAATTCTACCCCTGGATTTCGAAAAGCCGATCATCGAGCTGGAAGAAAAGCTCGCCGATCTCAAGCGCCACTCTTACGACAACGAGTTCGATTTCGACCCCGAAGTGCGGCGCATCGAGGAAAAGATCGAGGCCACCAAGCGCGACATCTACCAGAATCTCACCCCGTGGGAGCGCGTGCAGATTTCCCGCCACCCCGCGCGGCCGTTTGCGCAGGATTACATCCAGCTCTCGTTCAGCAATTACATCGAGCTGCACGGCGACCGGCTCTTCGGCGACGACGCCGCCATGCCGGGCGGCTTCGCCACCATCGGCACTCAGCGCGCGGTGGTGATCGGCCACCAAAAAGGCCGCGACACGAAGGAGAACCTCCATCGCAACTTCGGCAGCGCGCATCCGGAGGGCTACCGCAAAGCGCTCCGCCTCATGCGGCTCGCGGAGAAGTTTGGCCTGCCCTTCGTGGCGCTCGTGGATACCCCTGGCGCCTATCCGGGCATCGGCGCGGAGGAGCGCCACATTTCGGAAGCCATCGCGGTAAATCTGCGCGAGATGATGGTGCTCAAGACGCCGATCGTTTCGGTGGTGATCGGCGAAGGCGGCTCCGGCGGCGCCCTCGGCATCGGCGTAGCCGACCGCGTGCTCATGCTGGAGAACGCCTACTACTCCGTGATCTCCCCGGAAGGCTGCGCCGCCATCCTCTGGAAACATCGCAAGCACGCGCCCGAAGCCGCCGCCGCGCTCAAGCTCACCGCTTCCGATTTGCTCCAGCTCGGCCTGATCGATGACGTCGTCCTCGAGCCGCTCGGTGGCGCGCATCAGGACCACGGCGCGGCGATCCTGAATCTCCGCGAAGCCATCACGCGCCACCTCGGCGAGCTCATGCAGATCCCCACCGACGAGCTGCTCCGCCGCCGCTACGAGAAGTTCCGCCGCATCGGGGAATTCGCGGGCGACCGCTGAGCGTCAGAACGGCCCAAGTACTTCTCAAACTGTGATCCCCTCTTCCACCAGCAGCACGGGAATTCCATTCCGAATCGGGTAAACCTTCCGCCCATCCTGCCGCAACAGCCCCGCCTCTATTCGCTTCCCCTCCCGCGCGAGCCGCTCCAGCAACTCCGCCGGCGCGAGCGACAGCTCCTGCATCGTCTCCGGGCAGCGCAGCAGCGCCAGCAGCTCCGGCGAAATCGGTTCAGTAGGTGAAGCCATTCGGACGCACCCGCACCATCGGCTCCTCGCCCTCTTTTTGCAGCGCGCCATCGAGCACCGTGGCCAGGTATACCACGTGATCGCCGGCCACGAGATGCCCCTTTACCTGCGCCAGCAGAAACGCCCAGGCCTCCGCAAAACGCGGCACCCCGTGCTCGTTCTCGATCAACTCATGCCCGGCGAAAGACTCCGCCGTGCCGCCCCGCGCGAACGATTTCAGCAGCGCGTTGTTCCCCTTGCTCAGCACGTGCAGCCCAAAGATTCCATCCTGCTGCAGCGCCGCGGTGATCGGCCGCGCCGGCGCGATCGCCAGCGTGAGCATCGGCGGCTCGAATCCAGCCTGCTCCACAAATGAGCAAAGCATCCCCACCGGCGCCCCCTCCACCCGTGCCGTGACGATGTACAGGCCGCTGGTGATCTTGCCCAGCGCCGGGGCGAGCTGCTCTATATTCATGACCGGGCCTCAGTACTTCGGCACGCTTGGATCGACCTCCTCGGCCCAGGCGGTGATGCCGCCTTCGAGGTTCGCCAGCTTTCCGAAGCCGGCTTCCTGCAGGAGCTTCAGCGCGCTGCGCGGAGCGCATGCCGCTCTTGCACTGGAGGACGATTTCGTCGGCGCTATCGAGTTCGCTCATGCGCGAGGGAAGCTGGCCGAGCGGGATCAGGCTCGAGCCGGGGATGCGGCAGATGTCCCACTCGAACGGCTCGCGCACATCGATGCAGCACGAAGTTGTCGCCGCGGTCGAGTTTCGCCTTCAGTTCCGGCGCGGTGATGCGCGGCACGGGCGCCTCTTCGTCCTCCGCGGCCTTCGCCTGCGGGATGCCGCAGAACTGCTCGTAGTCGATCAGCTCCGTGATCGTCGGATTTGGGCCGCACACCGGGCACTTCGGGTCCTTGCGCAGCTTGAATTCGCGGAACTTCATCTTCAGCGCGTCGAACTGCGACCAGGCGCCCGATGAGCGGCTCGCCGATGCCCGATGATCAGCTTCACCGCCTCGATCGCCTGCATCACGCCGATGATCCCCGGCAGCACGCCGAGCACGCCGCCTTCCGCGCAGCTCGGCACCATCCCCGGCGGCGGCGGCTCCGGGAACATGCAGCGGTAGCACGGCCCGCCGAGGTGCGGCGCGAAGACGGTGCACTGCCCGTCGAAGCGGAAGATCGAGCCGTAGATGTTCGGCTTTTTCAGGAAGACGCAGACGTCGTTCGAGAGATAGCGCGTCGGAAAATTGTCCGTGCCGTCGATGACGATGTCGTACGGCTCCGACGATCTCGCGCGCGTTTTCCGAGGTGAAGATACGTGTCGTACAGATCGACCTGCACGTTCGGATTGACCTCGCGGATGCGGTCGCGCGCGCGAGTTCAGCTTCTTGCGGCCCACGTCCTTCGTGCCGTGCAGAATCTGCCGCTGGAGATTGGAGAAATCGACCGTGTCGCCATCGACGAGCCCCATCCGCCCGATGCCCGCCGCGGCGAGGTAAAGCGCGATCGGCGAGCCCAGCCCGCCCGGTGCCGATGCAGAGGATGCTCGCAGCCTTCAGCCGCTTCTGCCCCTCGAGCGTGACCTCCGGCATGATGAGATGGCGCGAGTAACGGGCGATCTCGTCGTTGCTGAACTCCAACCGCTCCAGGCGGTCCTGCGGGATGATGCTTTCGGCCATAATTGGGACCGGGAACGTAGCACGGGCCGCGCGCTTGGGAAGGGCGAACGCGGCGCGATGCATCCGTAAATCACCGGCGTCCATCAGCGAATTCCCAGGGAAACCCCGGAGATGATCAGGCCGAAGGTGGGGGAAGAACTGTGACAGTACCGGGTCGCAACAAGGGAAGCTCTGTCAACAAAAGAGGCATCAACGGCAGGGTGTCCTTTAGCTGCGTGCTCGCGGCGGTGAGCACGACTACGGCGATTTGGAAGTCTGCGATGTGCTGCTGAAAACTCAGGTTTCGATCCCCGGTCACGAACACGTCAAACTCCACTTCGGCGAGCGCCAGCAGGCGGCCATTCTTTATTCCAGCCCAGCCCATTCGTTGCACCGAAGTCACTGAATGACCCGGCAAACCCTTGGCGAGCCGCCAGTCGAGGCACTCGTCGATCAGCACCCGCATTTCACACGAGTTCCAACATCTTCAGCCGGCCAGCCTCAATGACGGCAATAGCCTGCGCCCGCTGCACGCTCGGAAAGCCCTCGAGGAATTCGTCGATCGACTCGCCGCCCTCCAATGCATCGATCAAGTTTTGCAGCGGCACCCGCGTGCCGACAAAAACCGGAGTGCCGCCCATGATTTCTGCATCCGAGTGAACGATGCCTTGAAGGTCTTCGAGCTTCATTCCGACACGCTAGCATCCAGCGCTACAACTCGCGAGCAGGAATCCGACGACACACCCAGCCCGAGGCGACCCTTGCGGGGAGCCTGAAATGTGATTACTTCCGCCGCGCTCCTTGCCCCCATGCGACTTCTTCTCATTCCACTCTGCGCGCTCTGGTCGCTGGGCGCCGGCTCGGCCGAGGCGGCCGCGCTGAAATCGCCGGTGTCTTTCGAGACCGCAATAAAACCCTTCCTCGAAAACCACTGTCTCGATTGCCACGACGCCGAGACGCACAAGGCCGGTCTGCGGCTGGACACGCTCGCGCCGGATTTTCGCGACGAGCAGTCCGCGACGACGTGGACGCACGTTTTCGACAAGCTGGTCTCGGGCGAAATGCCGCCGAAGAAGCGCGAACGCCCCGCGCCAGCAGGAGCTCGATGGCGCGATGCAGTTTCTCCGGGACGCAACTCCATGCCGCTTCGCTCGAACGCCAGCAGAAGAAGGGGCGCGTGGTCCTGCGCCGGCTCAACGGCACCGAATACGAGAACACGCTGCGCGATCTGCTCGGCACCAGCGTTGCGCTGAAGGAGATGCTTCCGGAAGACAACACCGCCGCCGGCTTCGACAACGTCAGCAGCGGGCTCGATCTCTCCGCGACGCACTTTCTGCTCTACCAGGAAGCGGCGGCGAAGGCGGTCGCCTCGGCGGTGCCGATCAATCCGCCGATCCCCTTCAGCGACATGCGCACCGGCCGCGAGATGACGGAGAAGGGGCCGAACTTCAAGCAAGGGCTCGGCGCGCAATTGCAAGCTCGAGGGCGACGCGCTCGTCATCTACAGCAAGCTGCCGCGCTACGGGCTTTGCGCCACGGCGCCGGTGCCGACGGCGGGGCGCTACAAGATCACGATGTCGGCCTGCGCGGTCGGCGCGGAGGCGAAGCCGCTCTCCGTCGGCCTCATGACGGTGGAGCAGAGCGGGCGCGAAGGCCCGGTGCTGCGCGAGGTGCGCGATATCCCGCATGGCAAGCCGCACGTGATCGAGTTCGAGTTCGACCTCGCGCGCCGCCAGGCATTCGTGGTGAATCTGCTCACCACTTGGGACATCCGGCGGCTTCAAGAAGCCGATCGAGGAATACGACGGCCCCGGCCTGATGGTCGAGTGGCTGAAGATCGAGGGCCCGCTCGACGCCTTTCCGCCGCCGAGCTACGAGAAGCTTTTCGCCGGCGTGCCGCTGAAGGCGCGCTCGGTCGGTGAAGGCCGAGCTCGACGGGCAGGCGCGCTGCCGAGGATCGAGGAGCCGCGCCGCGAGCAATCGTGGTATGACGACCCGCTCGTGCCCGCGTCCGCGCAAGCCGAAGGAGGACGCCGAGCGCCTGATCCGCGCGCTTCCTGCCGCGCGCGTTTCGCCGCCCGGTGAGCGAGGAGGTGCAGCAGCACTTCGTCCAGCGCGTGCTCGACAAGCTGGACCAGCAGTACACCTTCTTCGACGCCATGATGTATGGCTACAAGCTCATCCTCTCGTCGCCGGATTTCCTTTTCCTGACTGGCTCTCCGGCGAGCGAAGCGACCGCGCAAGGCGAGCTCCCTTCCGCCGAAGCTCGACGACTACGCGCTCGCGGAGCGGCTCTCCTATTTCCTCTGGTCCACCATGCCGGACGAGGAGTTGCTGGCCGCCGCGCGCAAGGGCGAGCTGAGCAAGCCCGCGGTCCTGCGCGCGCAGGTGGAGCGCATGCTGAAGTCGCCGCGCGCCCAGCGCTTCACCGAGAACTTCGCCGGCCAATGGCTCGACCTGCGCAAGATCGACTTCACCATCCCCGACCCGCAGCTCTACAGCGACTTCGATCACCTGCTGCTCTGGGCGATGCCGCGCGAGACGCAGCTCTTCTTCGAGGAAGTGCTGCGCAACGATCTCAGCCTGCTCGAGTTCGTCGACTCCGACTGGACGATGCTCAACGAGCGGCTCGCCCAGCTCTACGGCATCCCCGGCGTCAGCGGCAACGATTTCCGCAAGGTGAAGCTGCCGCCGGGAGCCATCGCGGCGGCGTGATGACGCAGGCCAGCGTGCTGAAAGTCACCGCCGACGGCACCCGCACCTCGCCGGTGCTGCGCGGCAAATGGGTGCTGGAGCGCATCCTCGGCAAGCCGCCCGCCCCGCCGCCGCCCGACGTGCCCGCCATCGAGCCCGACATCCGCGGCGCCACCACCATCCGCCAGCAGCTCGACAAGCATCGCAACACGCCCGCCTGCGCCACCTGCCACATCCACATCGATCCGCCCGGCTTCGCCCTGGAGAACTTCGACCCCATCGGCAACTGGCGCGACTTCTACCGCGTCACCGACGCGGACCAAGGCCGGCCCTGTCGACGCTGCCGCGCAATACCGGCCGCGCCGTCTATCGCGGTCCCGATGTCGAGAAGGGCGGCCAGACGCCCGACGGGCAAGACCTTCAAGAACATCGACGACTACAAGAAGCTCCTGCTCGAAGACAAGGACCAGCTCGCCCGCAGCCTGACGCAAAAGCTGATGGTCTACGCCACCGGCGCCGACATCCAGTTCGCCGACCGCGAAGTCGTCGAGCAGATCGTCGCGACGATCCGCGGCGAAGAACTACGGCTTCCGCAGTCTCATCCACGAATCGTGCAGAGCCGGGTGTTTCTGAACAAGTAGACTCCACCGCTCCGCCATGCTCATCCTCCCACGCATCGATCGCCGCACCTTCCTCCGCGCCTCCGGCGTGCCTGCATCGGCCTGCCGTTCCTCGACGCCATGCTGCCCGCAGGCGCCGCGGAGGCGAAGAAGGCGCTCGCGCAATCCGCCGCGCATGGTCCTCGTCGGCCAGCCGCTCGGCATGTACGCGCCGAACTTCTTCCCCGAGAAGGCGGGCGCGGATTACGAGCCGAGCCGCTACCTCAAGGCTGCTGCAGGCGCATCGCGACCAGTTCACCGTTTTCTCCGGCATGTCGCACCGCTACGCCGCCGGGCACTTCGCCGAGGTCGGCATGTTCACCGGCGTGGCGCCGGAGCTCATCCGCGACAAGGACATCAAGAACGGCATCTCGCTCGACCAGGAAGTGGCCGTCGCACCTCGGCAACCAGACGCGCTTTCCCTCGCTGATCCTCGGCGGCGGCGATGTCGCCTGGAACCGCCGCGGCGTGCGCATCCCGCCCGAGCAGCGCGCCACGCAGGTCTTCCGCAAGCTCTTCATCGCCGGCACGCCCGAGGAAGAAGCCCGCGAGCTCCAGCGCGTCAAAGACGGCCAGAGCATCCTCGACGACGTCGGCGGCCAGATCAAAGCGCTCAACCGCAAGCGTCGAGCAGCCAGCGACCGCGAGCGCCTCGATCTCTTCCTCACCTCCGTCCGCGAAGCCGAGCAGCAGCCTGCAGCAGGACGAGCACTGGAGCACGCACCCCGAAGCCGCAGGTCGACTTCCCCGTGCCGACCACCGACTTCAGCGGCCCGCAGCTCCTCGAGCGCTCGCGCCAATGGTACGACATCGTCCACCTCGCCCTGCAGACCGACTCCACCCGCGTCGTCTCGCTCTGGCTCGGCACGCAGGAGCGGCCGGAGATCGAAGGCGTCACCCTCGGCCACCACGACGCCTCGCACCACGGCCAGGACCCCGCCAAGCTCGAGCAACTCGCCTTGATCGAGGAAGCCGAAATCAAAGTGCTCGGCGAGTTCCTCGAGAAGATGAAGGCCACCAGCGAGGGCGACCACACGCTGCTCGACCGCACCGCGATCCTCTACACCAGCAACCTCGGCAACTCCTCGTCGCACGACAACAACAACCTGCCGATCCTCCTCGCCGGCGGCGGCTTCAAGCACCAGGGCCACCTCGCCTTCGACACCAAGAACAACACGCTGCTCTCGAACCTCTACGTCCGCATGCTCCACCACATGGGCATCGAGGCGAAGTCCTTCGGCGCGAGCACCGGGATCATGAGCGAAGTGTAGATGATTCCCGCAGACATGGATCGAGGCATTAGCCGATGCACCGACATGCGTTCTCAACCTTGGCTAATCATTGCTTTGATGTTGGTGGCCGCAATCGCGCTGGCTGAGGGGGCAGAGGCGGTGGTGGGAAAGAAATCATCTCGCTTGTTCCGATGCACCATTAAGGGGGCGGCACACCCGGTTATTGGCTCGGAGGTCACTGACTTGAAAACGATTGATGCCCTGGTTGAGTGTATTGAAGAGGCGAAAATGATTCCTGCACGATATGTGCGCTTCGAACCCACGGTCGACTCTTGGCTCGTCTACAGCGCCAATTCGGATCGGTGGCTGTTTGTCAGTGTTCCGAACTTTACCCTTCCGCAAACTTTCTGGACTTTCGAAATCGACAATGCGATCTTCGATAAGAGCGGCAACCCCAAGGGCGCAATCAAACTCACCCGTTCATTGCAGAAGAAGGGGGAAGGTTGGGAGATGAGCGTTCGGATGATGGACGTGCTGCGCGAAACAACGGACGATACGAAGAAGAAAAGGCGGGAGCAATAACGAGATGGCCAGTTCTGCGGACGGTAAGACAATCGATTGTTCAAAATGAAAATGAGTGCGCTCACTGGCCGTCTCGCGAGCGTGATCTCGCCGGTCGCAACACTTGTCGCATTTTCCGCATCCGCGGTCTTGAGTATCGCGATGTATGCTTGTTCGTCGGAAGTGCGCTATGCGTTCAATGAAAACTCTGCTCCCATCAGTCGCATTGTCGTGGATTTTCCTTGGCTGGCCTGGTGGCCGATTACCTCCATGATCATCTTAATTATCTGTGCGGTTTTACGCGCTCTCTCCGTTCGGGGACTCGTTTATTTGACATTTGCAAAGTTTTCTCTCGACTTGCTGCTTGCGTCTTGGTGGATGGTGGCGATTAGCGTGAATTTCTGGATCATTCCAGCACGTACTTGAGTGCGCTGCAATCTTGCTGCGGCCCAGCTACAGCAGTTTCGACGGGGCGGGGCGGGCGCAGACGGAAACAGAAGGGGTCAGCGGAAAGCAGAAGCGGTCAGTCAACAACTTGTTGACTGACCACTTTCTCGGACCTCTCGGGCCGTTTCGCCCGTAGGCCCGGAGGGCCGTTTTGAAAGTAGCCGGTGGCGTCAGCCACCGGTTTTGCGCAAAAAACCGTGCCGCCCCGGAGGGGCGTCGGAAACGGTCGTTAACTAAACTAGTCAGTCCAGCGCACCTTCGCAATCCGCCTCCTGTACTGCTTCGCAAGACCTCGTTTACCGGGGCGAAGCCAGCCCCGAAGGGCTGAACATAAATAGCCGGGGGTTTTCGCCGCGACTTGTCCGCAAGTCGCCGACGAATACCCCCGGACAAACCAAAACAAACGTCCCCACCCCCGAAGGGGTGGAACTTGATGTGGAGCAATCCGAAACCGTCCGGTGCAATCCGGCTGAACCAGCACCGCAACCAAGTCAATCGCATCTGCAAACGCGCGGCCAGCCACGCCTGCGGCACGGTGCTCTGGGTATTGCACGGCCGCCGCAATGGCCACCTTGCGCGGCTCGCTTCCTGGGAGGCGGGCGAGTTCTTCCTTGCCCAAACCGTGCGCTTTCAGACCGCCGGCCACCAAAGCTTCGGCTTCCGCCCAGCGCCATTCGTGCGCCTGCCGGCTGGTCTCGTAATTGCGGTTCCACGGCTGTTTTCGGCCGCCCGCCGAGACTTTGAGAAAGCGAGCAGGCGCTCACGAAAGGCTTGGCTACCTCACCAGCCGCGCGCCAGGGTGCTCGGGAGCAGTTGGAAAAACATGAGGCCATGCCATATGAAATCGAATTAGCGCGGCTGTTTGCTGCCGGACAAACGGAGGCAATCATCGACCGCTTTTCAAGTGGGCCTCGGCCGACGGCGGCTGAAACGCAGATGATTCGGGAGCTTGGATCACGTTTGCCAGACCGCTTTGCCAGGCAGTTGGCTCGCGCCCTTTTCATCTCGTCTACGGCAGACGGCCAGCCGCTAGTAGATTGGTGGCACGGCAATCGCATCTCTGAATGGTTCGGAAGTGGGCATCTGGTAAGGAGAGGCCCGTTCATTAGTGGCGTGCCGCTGTCCCGGCGGCCAAAGGTGGCACTTCACCTCGAAGTCATGTTGACGCATGAGACACCGGGCTGGTGTGCGTTTGCCCTTCGTGGTGAGGAGCATTTCCTAATGCGGGACCTGCTGCCGGTAATCGGGCTCTCAAAAGCGGACGGAGGCCCCCCTCTGCCTCTGATCACCATCGTGGATGTCGGCGCACTGACTATTCTTGACAAGGCGGGAGAGCAGGATTGCCTGCTCTGGGGCCCTGGCGGGCTCATAACGCGCTACCCAGGGGGGCCATTTCCAAAAGAGCCTATATCTTTTGAATAGATTAGACGGCAAGAATTCTCGCTCCCCGCTGGACAATTCCTCCGGCCACGTAAGCGCCGTTCGGATCCTGAGATTCTAAACAGAAGCGCCGATCATCGCCCTTTGGAACACCCCGCGCAGACAGAAGGGGTCAGTCAACAAATTCGCCTCTTCGCTGTTTCAAGTGGGTATGACGTCGGCGGTTTTAATGTCTAGTTTACCGGTGTTCCCAGTAGGCGGTCGTGCGAAGGTAGACGAAGTTTCGAAGGCCCGCGGTGAAGTAGTTCACGATGCCGTCCCAATGCTGCCGGATGGTCCGGGCCAGTTTCTGAAAGGGCGCCAGCTGGCTGCGGCCCGCCCACGCGCACGATTCCTTCAGGAGCGCCGGTCCCTCGGCCCGCGGGGCCTCGCAGACGTCCTGCAGCGCATCGCGCACGCCGAGGCTCTGTATTGCTGGCAGAGGGTGCGCTGAACCTCCTGCTGCTCCGGCTTCAGGTTCCATTCGTTGCCGCGCAACGCCCACAGTCTGCCTTTCAGCTCCGCCCCTTCGCGCTGCATCTTACGCTGGATCTCGTCGACAGCCTCACCGGCCCTGACCATCAGGTGATAGCGATCGAAGACCACCTGCGCGTTCGGGAAGTTCTCCCGCACGCCTTTGGTGTAGCAGTGCAGCATGTCCATCGAGGCCCACTCGATCTGGGCCGGCCGACCGCCAGGGGCGCGCAGTTGCTCGGCAAACTGGGCCACCGCCTGGCGATTGCGCCCTTCAGCCATGAAGAGCACGGCGCGCGTGTCTACATCCAGGACGACGGTGGCGTAGCCGCGCCCTCGCCGCGTGCTGGTTTCATCGAGCGCAATGGCGCGCACCTGGCTCCAGTCCTTGGCCGCGTGCGCCGCCTCGACCAAGCGCTAAGTACGCCGCGCATATCATTTATGTCGCGACTCGCAAATCGAGGTCGATTGAGCCCGCGAGTTCTCTTCCAAGGCGCTCGTTCACCGGAAAATTCCGAGTTCAGTCCGAATTTCGAGCGAACGGAACAAGATTCAGACGTGGCCTTTAAATTGTTCGGCGGTTCTCGGCCTATTTGGCTCTGTACCGGTGCGCTGGATCGAATTTCGGGTTCGGCGCCGGCATCTGCGCGCCCACTGTCTTGAGATACTCGGTCAGCCGCCGGTCCAGTTCCGCCGTCTCCTTCGCGCGATCCTTGGAGAGATCCTGTCGCTCGCCAACGTCCTTCGACAAATCGAAAAGCATAAGCAACCCCGTCTCGTAGGGCCGGATCAGCTTGTCATTTCCGAGCAAGAGGGCAGAGGCCGGGCCTTGCTCGTTTTTGTCGTAATGTGGAAAGTGAACCACGAACTCCTCGCGGGCGCGCAGCACCTTCGCGCCCGGCACGCCGCCGAGGATGGACGCGAGGCTTCCGCCTTCGAGTTGCCTCGGTAGCGGCTCCTTCACGCGCGCCAGCGCGGCGATGGTCGGGAAAAGATCCACCGTGCTAGCGCGGAGGTGCGTGCAAGCGCCAGCCTTGATCCCTGGCCCGCGCACGATCAGCGGCACGCGGATGCCGCCTTCCCACACCGTGCCCTTGCCGTTGCTCAGCGGCCCGTTCGCATTGCGCCCCTGCGCTCCGTGGTCGGCGGTATAGATGAAGTAGGTTCGGTCGGCGATGCCGAGCGCGTCGAGCTTCGCGAGCAGCATCCCGATCGTCGCATCCATGTCTTGCGTCACCGCCGCGGAGCCGACCATGCGCTGATCACGATCCGAAGCCGCCCGCTGGCGCACCTCGGCATATGTCTCCGGGCGCGCATCGGCCCCGCCGCGCCCCGCGTAGTGCGAGATCTGGAGGTAGAACGGCTTCCTCGCCTTCGCCTGCCGTTCCAGAAAATCCATCCCGAACTCCGCTGTCGCGAAAGCCTGTTTCGGGTTCGGGTTCTCCACGTTCTCTGGCCCGCCATTGTTGTTCGGCCCATCGTTTTCGTCGAAGCCATGTTTCGCCGGGCTGGTCCGCCCCACGTGCCATTTTCCAAAGTGTGCCGTCGCGTAGCCTTCCCGTTTCAGTGCCTCCGCAATCGTCGTCTCGGCCTCCGGCAGTTCCTGCGTCGCCTGCGCCGGGAGGAGCTTGCTGCCGGTCGCCGAAAAGCTGCTTTCGCCTCCGCCTCTTCCTTCGCCGACAAAGGTCATGTGCAGCGCCGCCGGACTTCTTCCCGTGAAGAACGCCGCTCGCGTTGGCGTGCAGCGAGGCGAAGCGGCATAGAAATTGGCGAACCGCACCCCCCCCGCCGCCAGCCTTTCGAGTGCCGGTGTGTGCGCGAGGGTGCTCTTCGATCCGGGCACAGCGTCATCCAACTGCACCGACGACGATGCCCACCCCTGCGCCTCGCCCATGATGATGACGAAGTTCGGGCGATGCGAAGGATCGGCCGCGCGGGTGCCGGCAATGGCCCCGAACGTGAGGATTAAAAGGAGCAGCGTCTTCATGGTCGGGGAGAATCAAGGCTGAGGAAGCGGGCCGGCCGGTAGTGCCGTCCAGCGCGGAGTCCAGCCCGGCTTCTCGATGCGCTTCCGGAAGAGGACGGTGTTGTCGAGGCCGAGGTCTTGCGACCAAATGAACTGCGCGCCGTTGAAGTCGTGCTCGTAGAAAGGCGGTTTGGGTTTCACTTCCTGTTCGGTGAAGACACGGGCGTTCTCCCATTTACTGTCGTCGAACATTGGCAGAAACCAACCCTCGGGGCGTGCCTCCGTTGCGACGCGCGGGTTCGCGATGTCGCCGGCAATCGGACCGCGTTCGATGCACTTCGCTTTCCAGGTGCCGTCGGTCACAGTGCCGTCCGCGAATTTCAGCACGAGGCCGGCGTCGCCGATGTGGTTGCCGTATTCGAGGCCGGTTTTGGGATCGGCGTTGTCGTGCGCGATGATGGCGATGGTCATCGGATATTCCGGCAGCAAGTTTACGCTCACAACGTTGTGCGGCAGAAAGGCGATGGGATCGACGATCGTGAGGCGGCCGTTGATGTAGAGCGCGAACCAATTATCGGCGTAGATTTCGGCTTTCATGGTGTCGGCCATTGTGGCTTTGACGAGCCCGTCACCGGCCTTGCCGCCGCCTTTTCCGCCCGGACCGTCCCGGCGCTCACCGCCTAGGCCGGACGCTGCCGTCGTTTGCGGCGCCTGCCGAGGCGAAACGGCCTTCGCATCCTCGCCACGAGGCGGCCGGGCATCTTGCGGCGCTCCGCCCGCGCCTTCGCGCGCATACACGACGTTGAGCGAAGCGCTCGCGAGCACCTTGCCCTTGATTGCTGCGAGCAGCACGTCACGGGTGACGTCGCGCGCCGCCTGCGTGATCTGCGGCGGTGCAGAGAGGGCGTAAAGAGTGAGCACGTAGGTCTTCGCCCCCGGACCCTGCGAGTGCGGCGGCTCGTAACCAAGCTGTCCCTTGAAACTTGTGCCGAGCGTGCCGACGCCTTGGACGTTCTTCGGGAGGCTCCGGGTGCTCGCGGGAATGTCCCACATCGTCCAGTAGCACTTCACCACCCCGCCGGGCGCGAGGTGATCCATCACGAGCGCGTAGCTCTGCGTGCCGGCAGGCGCGCCTTTCCACGCAAGCGGGAGCGTCGCGCCGCTGCCGTCGCCGGTGTAATCGAGGGGCAGTTTGCCGTCAGCCGCGATTTCGGAGCTGGAGAGGACAAAACCCGCACTCGGCTTTTTCACCGCATCCATCCCGATCGCCGAAGTGCTGCCGCCCAGGCGGTCTTCCTCGCGCGGACCTCCGCGACGGCCCGCTCCATTGTCCTCGCGACGCGGCTGGCCACCACGCTCGTCACCGCGCGGCGGACGCTCACCCTCTGGCCGCGGGCCGGCCTGGCCGCCGCGACCTTCGCGCGCACGATAAGTCTCCTCTTGTTTTGAGCCATCGGCGGAGACAAACCGGAATTTCCACAGGCCGCCGCCCGCGTCCGAGTAATTCACGGACGCCTGCCTGTTGCCGACGGTGTAAGTGAGACTGCGCTCCTTTCCATCCGGCGAAGTCGTGAAACCAGTGATCTTCGCCCCCCGGAGAGCTTGGAGCGCCGGCCTTACCGGCTGCGCATGCGGCTGCGGATCGACCTGCTCCTCGCGCTCGACCACTTCGCCATGGAAGCCGCCATTCACGTACGGGTACGTCGTGGAGGCGTGATAGTGGTAGCCGAGCGCGGTGGTGGTGTGGCCGTTAAAGGCGTCGAGGCCGGCCGGCTTCGCACCGTCAGGTTCAGTCAAGCCATAGATCGCATAGCCATCCAGCGCATGAGCGATCGGCAGCGCTGCTCCGAGGGCGGCTTGCAGGTGCAGCGGAGCGGCGTGGTAATGATAGTCATCGGCGCGACCACAGTGCCCGCCCCATTGATCGAGCTCGCCGATCTCCGCGGAAATTTCGCCCCGATTATTCTGCGGATTGAAGATGGGAATGCCATTCGCGGCGATGGCAATGGCCCCCCGCAAGAAACGATTCCTGATGGACGCCGGTTCCTTCGCCGGCACCGGGACGAGCGGGATCTGCCACGCATTCGCGCCGAAGTATTTTTGCGGTAGCGGCACCTGCTGCTGCCAGGCCGTGATCCCGACCATCATCGGGTGGGCGGGAATGCCCTCACTTTCGATGAACAGGAAGCGCTCGTCCCAGTGGACCCTGACCGTGGGCGCGAACTTCTGGAACGCCAGAGCCGGGACGGGCAGCCGCGATGCCGCGCCAGAGCCGGGGGCCGGGAGTGGAGAACGCGGTGGCACATGCTGCGCGAGCAGCCCGGGTGCCGATCCGCCGGTGCCAGGTGTTACAACGTAGAAATTGTCGAGGGGGTGATCGTCCTGGCCATCGACGCCGTGAGCGATCGCGCCGGTTGCGAGGCCGGCGAGCAGGAGAACGGCAAAAGCGGGGGAAGAGAGGTTCATGCCAGCAATAGACCACGCAAATGTCAGTCCTGCGTCCGCTAAACGCGGCCGTGACGATAGGCAGCACCGGCAACCACGGCGGCACGATCAGGAATCAGCCAGAGTGGTCAGTCACAAATTCTGACAGAATCCATCCAGCGGCGCACCGGGGTCGGGCGGTGGCGTGGTTCGCCCCGCAGAAAGCGGCGCACTTGCTGGCTCTCGTTGGCCGCGCTGCGCATCTGCAAACGCGCGGCCAGCCACGCGTGCGCCACGGTGCTCTGGGTACGCACCAACGCGGCGATGGCACCTTGCACGGGTCGCTTCCTTGGGAGGCGGACGAATTCTCTCTCGCCCAGCCGAGCGCTTTCTGCCCGCTCGCCACCAAAGCGGGCGCGCGCGCAGGGCTTAGCCGTAACCATGCAGAACAACTGCGTAGCGCGAAGCGCCGACGAACGGAACATAGGCTTCCAGCCTGTGCGGTCCGCAGGCGTCCCGCCTGCGGTTCCCCCCTCACCTTTGAGTGATCCCGACTCCCCTGGCGAAGGCAAGCCTTGGTACACGATCTATCCAGATTCGGAAACCAACGTTTTGGGCCTTGAGGCGGAACCGAGACTCCTCCTCTGGAATTACACGCAGGACGGGAGGGCGCTGGGCCAGCGCGAGTGGGTCAGCCATCTCAAACTCGAGTCGCAAGGTCAGAGCGCAAGCCCAGAGGGGTCAGTCAACAAACAATTCTTGACAGGGGTGCAAACGCCAGCCCAGCCACGCCACCATTTCTCCCGTCACGTAATCCAATCGGATTCTCGGCGCCCGCAAAATCCGGCACCGCGGCCCTTCCTTTTGCGAAAAATAGAAATACCAAAAAGTGCTCGGTCGAGATTGGAAAAGTGCTCGCCGTCTGATAGTCTGTGGCTGATGCCTTCGCCACGCCGCGCCGTTCACCGGGCACCTCGGGATTCGCCCGTAAGGCCCTCTTTGAGCCCGTCGATTCCGCCTAGAGCACACTGGGTCCTGCCGCGCGAAGCTTCGCACACACGGTTCCTGGTCGGCGCGGAGCCGCGGCCGTCCAGCGCTCCCTGGCATCGTCGCGGACATCCTTTCCATTATCTCCGAAATCCCCTCCCCCTGTGCTCTTCGCAAAAACCGCAACCTCACTTTCCAAAATTTCCGAAATTCCCTTCCCGCCCTGTCTTCCGCCTTTCGTTCCATATCTCCGAAAACCCCGCCTCCACAACTTTCCGCGTTCCGCGTTCCGCCTTCCGCCATTCGCCTTCCACGTTCCCTCCATCTCGTCTCATGTGTCCGAAAACTCACCCCGCAAAATCTCCAAAATCCTCGGTTTAGCGCTTCAAAACCCTGCATCTCTTCCCACCTGTCCGAAAACCCTGCCTCCACAACGTTCCGCGTTCCGCCTTCCAACGCCCCCATGAAAATCGCCCTGCTCGTCCTCCTCGCCTTCGCCGCGGCTCTGCCTTCACGGGCGGATGACGCCGCCCTTGCCCGGCAGCTCGAGGCCGCGGGCGGCAAGCTCACGCGCAAGGATGGCCGCGTCACTCAGGTCACCTTCACCGACTGCACAAAGCTGGGCGACGCGGAGTTCCGCGCGCTGGGGCAGCTCACGAGCCTCACGAGCCTGACCCTGTACGGCGGAAAGCAGAAGCTGAACGACGAGACCGTCGGCCACCTGCTCGGCCTGAAGGAGCTCGAATCGTTTTCCAGCGAAGGCGCGCGGCTCAGCGATGCCGGGCTGGCGCGGCTCGCGGCCCTTTCGAAGCTGCGCTCCGCGGCTTTCTTCCATCTTTCGTTTCGGCTGGAGGGATTCACCGGCCAGGGGTTCGAGGCCTGGAAATCCCTGCCGCACCTGGAGCGGCTCACCGTCGCCGGCATGTCTATGGGCGATGAGGGCTTTGCCGCCATCGCGCGGCTCGCCACCTTGCGCGAGCTGCGAACGTGGCACACCTACCAGACGCAAGCGGGCCATGCGCACCTCGCCAGGCTCCCGCAGCTTACCAGCCTCATGCTCGGCCAGCGCCTGCCGCGGGGAGGTCTCCCGCCAAGCTTGAGCGACGCTTCGCTCCCGACCCTCGCCGGCCTCAAAACCCTGGAGACTTTGAAGCTCACCGAGGCGCGCCTCTCCCTCGGCGGGCTGCGCGCGTTGAAGGCCTTGCCCAAGCTGCGCCAGCTTCAAATCGCCGAATCCGAGGTCGCCGAAGCCGATCTCGAAGCCCTCCGCCGCGAGCTGCCTGGAGTGAAGATCGAGCTGCAGCCGCTCACCGAGGAGCAAAGGAAAAAACTCGTGCCGTATCTGCGCTGAGGCGTCTGAAATGCCCGCTACTTCACCGCGGCCCAAACGCGGTGCACGTCGTCATGCTCATCCAGGTTCTGCAAAAACTCCGCTACTTCGGCGCGGTGCTCTTCGGGAATGGCGGGGAAGTTTTTCGCCACGTAACCGATTTCCGAAGTGACGATCGTCCAGCCGTTTTGGGTGAGCCATTGCGAGACGCTGTGAAGATCGGTGCGCTCGGTGATGAAGCGCGCTCCGGTGCGGCCCTCGGGGATGTCGTCGTTTTCGGCGTGGGAAAGTGGCTCGACGTTCTGCGCGCCGGCCTCGATCGCCGCGGCTTCGATGTCCGCGGCAGGATCGGCGTGATGCGCCTCGGCGAGGCCCACGTGATCGAAGAGGAACTTGTTCGAGCCGGAGACGCCGAGCTGGCCTTTCTTGAAAAGGACGCGGAGCTCCGGCGCCGTCCGGTTCACGTTGTCGGTGAGCGCCTCGACAATCACGGGGACTTTGTGCGGGGCGTACCCTTCGAAGACGACATGGTCGATGACCATTTTCTCGTCGCCGATGCCGGCGCCTTTCTTGATGGCCCGCTCGATCACGTCCCGCGACACGCTCTCGCGGCGCGCCTTTTCCACCGCGGCGGTGAGGCGGGCGTTGTTGGCGGGATCGGGTCCGCCGAGCTTGGCGGCCACGGAGATTTCCTTCACCAGCTTGCCGGTGGCGGAGGACTTTCGTTTCGCGTTAACTTCGCGTTTTGCAAGGAGCCATTGGCGACCCATGGGAGGGAAGTAGCAGGGGCGGGCGGGCGGCGCAACGCCTTCGATAGTTTTAAGTTTTACGGATTGGAGTCGTCGAGGCCGGAGAATAAAACTGGCCTGTGACCCGCCTGACGATTTTCCTCAGCGCAATCAGCCTGGCGATGTTTGCCGCCGCGGCCGCCGATGAGCCGGCCCCACCCCTGCCGAGCGCGCACGAGACGCGCCTGCTGCAAGGATGGACGGTGCGGGTGGATCGGCGGTTGTTGGAGGGAGAGGGCGCGGCGCTTGGCGAGCAGGGGCTGGCGTTGCTTTCGACGCGGCTGATGGAGATCGCGGGGGTGATGGAAGGCGAGCCGCTGCGGCATCTGCGCGAGGTGCCGATCCAAGTAGACCTGACGCACGGCAGTTTGAAGGCCGCGCAATATCACCCGAACCCGGCCTGGCTGCGCGAGCACGGCTTTTCGGAGGAGCTCGCCAAGTGCGTGCACATCCCGGAGGTGGCGCGCTTTGTTTCGCGCTACGAGAATCACCGGATGCCGTGGGTGATGCTGCACGAGCTGGCGCACGCTTATCACGATCGGGTGCTCGGCTTCGAGGAGCCGCGCCTGAAAGCGGCCTGGCAGAAGTTTTGCGACGGCGGCAAATACGAGTTGGTGCTGGCGATCAAGGGAGACCGGCGCCGTCACTATGGGCTTACGAATCAAAAGGAGTTCTTCGCGGAAATGACGGAGTGCTATTTCGGCACGAACGATTTCTATCCGTTCGTCGCGGGGGAGCTGCGCGAGGCGGAGCCGGAGATCTTCCAGCTCATGAGCGAGATTTGGGGGCCGTTGCCGCCGCGGGAGGCGGTGCTCCGATAGTGGCCATCGGTCCGCTTAGTCGGCGATCCTCACCTCGCCCTCGCCGCGAGATGGTCTTGCCTTTTTTCCGGCCCGCCGGGATTTTGGCAATCCCATGCATCGCCTTCAGCTTCTTCGTTCGGACCGCCCGGGGGCGGGCCGGGCCTTCCCCTACGAGGCGCTCTGCAAAATTCGCCCGCTCGCCGGGTGAAACCGCCACCAGGAGGCCCGCCGGAACGCACGCCCCGGAGTGCCGGACCGGCAGCCTTCGGCGGCCCAGCAAATCCAATCATCGCGTGAAGGTCTTGTCGGAATGCCCACAAACGACCGAGGGCGGCAGCTTGCCTGCACATGTCTGAGACCCTGAAAGAGAACGATTTGCGGACGTGGTCGAAGGTGATCGTGCCCCGGCGCGGGCTCCTGCAAATACCGTTTCGCGAGATTTGGGCGTACCGCGATCTGGTGCTGCTCATGGCGGCCCGCGATCTCACGGCGAACTACAAGCAGACGATCCTCGGCCCGCTCTGGTTCGTGCTGCAGCCGCTGATGACGACCTTCTTCTTCGCCTTCATCTTCGGCCGGATGGCCAAGCTCGGCACCGACGGGCTGCCGGCGCTGCTCTTCTATTTCTCGGGCCTCACGCTCTGGAGCTACATGGCGGAGTGCGTGAACAAGACGTCGAACACCTTCAACCGCAACGCGCAGATTTTCGGAAAGGTCTACTTCCCGCGCATGGTGGTGCCGCTGGCCTCGGCGATCACCAGCCTCGCGGGCTTCGTGGTGCAATTCACGATCTTCCTCTGCTTCCTGGCCTTCTACTGGTGGAACGGCCAGCCGGTGCACCCGAGCTGGCGGGTGATTTTCACGCCGCTCCTCGTGCTGCAGCTCGCGATGCTGGGCGTCGGCATCGGGTGCATCGTTTCCGCCCTGAGCACCCGCTTCCGCGATCTCACGCTCGGCCTCGGGTTCGGCGTGCAGCTCTGGATGTACGCCAGCTCGGTGATTTTTCCGCTCTCGCGCATCGCCCCGGAAGATCGCTGGCTCTTCGCGCTCAACCCGGTGGTGCCGGTGATCGAGTCGTTCCGGTTCGCCTTCCTCGGTTTCGGCGTGGTCGAACGCTGGCAGCTCATGCTGAGTTTTGGCGTGAGCCTGGTGATGTTCCTGGTCGGCGTGGCGCTCTTCAATCACGCGGAACAGACCGCAATGGATTCGGTCTAGTTCCAACCCGTGAGCATCGCCGTTCGCATCGAGGCCCTTTGCAAGTCGTACCACCTGGGGCGGACGGACCGGAGCGCGCTGTGGCATTCGCTCCGCCTGAAGCTGACCGGCAAGCCGGACGACAAGCTGTTTTGGGCGCTCCAGGATATCACGTTCGATGTGGGCCAGGGGGAGGTGCTCGGCATCATGGGGCACAATGGGGCGGGCAAATCGACGCTGCTCAAGATCCTCTCGCAGATCACGGCGCCGACTACTGGGCGGGTGCTGGTGCGCGGGCGCGTGGCCTCGTTGCTGGAGGTCGGCACCGGCTTCCACCAGGAGTTGACCGGGCGCGAGAATACCTTTCTCAACGGCGCGATCCTCGGGATGAGCCGGCGGGAAATCGCGAGGAAGTTCGACGAGATCGTCGAATTCGCGCAGATCGAGGAATTCATCGATACGCCGGTGAAGCGCTACTCGAGCGGGATGCGGGTGCGGCTCGCCTTTGCGGTCGCGGCGCATCTCGATCCCGAGGTGATGATCATCGATGAGGTGCTCGCGGTGGGAGACGCCAATTTCCAGCAGCGGTGCATCGGGAAGATCAGCGAGGTCGCCGGGCGCGGGCGCACCGTGCTCTTCGTGAGCCACAACGCCGCGGCCGTGGAGAGCCTCTGCACGCGCGGCATCGTGCTCAATCACGGCAAGCTCACCTTCGACGGCTCGCAGACGGAGGCGATCCGCTTTTACGCGCAGCAGATCGCGCCGGCGGATCGCTCGCTGCGCCAGCGCGCGGACCGGACGGGCTCCGGCGAGGTGCGCGTGGTCTCGGTCGATTTCCGCACGCACGGCGCGGCGGCCACCGCGGTGCAATCCGGCGACGAGGTGGAGGTGGTGCTCGGCTTCGAGCGTCATGGGGCCGGGAGCTATCCGTCGCTGATGGCGGATTTGCAGATCACCACGCACTTGGGCGCGACAATTTTCAGCCACTCGAATTGGTTCAGCGGCGACCGCTTCGGCGAGCTTCCGCAAAGCGGACGCCTGGTCTGCCGCATTCCCCGCCTGCCGCTGGTGCAGGGCCTGTACCGCGTGAGCGTGGCCCTCTATCCTCAGCGGCGTAAGGTGGAGCCGCTCGATGAGGTGCTCAACGCGACCGAGTTCCAAGTGCTGCACGGCGATTTTTTCGGGAGCGGCAGGACGCCCACGCACAAGGACGGCGTCTCGATCGCGGATGGAAACTGGCGGCTGGAGCCCGCGTAGGCGCGCTACCTCGTGCCCAGCAACGCCGCCTTCGCCAGCCGGCCCGCCTCTTGGAGAAGGCCCCACCGCCGTGTCACCTCATGCCGCCGCGGCTGCGTCAATTGCTCCGTCTCGTTTTCCGCCCACCAGCCGGGCTGCGCGTAGCCGAGCTCGACCAGCAGCGGGCCGGCGGCGCGGTCGAATTCGTAGCGGTCCTGCAGCGTGAAATCGTCGCGCCACTTTCCCGCCTGGCCGCGGCGGTAATGGTGGGTGGAAATCGTGGTGCCGGGATCGGCGCTCGCGCCCCGCTCTTTCATTTTCGCGAAGCTGTTTTCCTCGAGCGTGCGGGCGATCCAGGCGCGATCCGCGGAGAGGCCGCAAAACTCCAGCACCCGCGCGTAAAGCTCCACGCCTTGCTCCAGGAAATCTTCATAGCGCAGTTCGAGGTAATCGCCCGGATACTGCGCCGCCTCGCGCGCGGAACGGACCCAGCGATTCCAGAGGGCGCCGCCTTCCGCCAGGCGCTTCATGCCAAAGCCCATGGTCTCCTTCGCCGCCGCCAGCGAGCAGGCCACGTCGCGCCCATCGCGAACCAGGTGGATGAAGCGAGCCTTAGGCAGGAACCGCTTGATCGTGTGCACGAACAGGCTGTAGCCGGGATTCTTATCCAGCACGTGAGTGCGGTCGGGCGCGCGGTCGGAGAGCTTGCCGTACGCGCGGCGGAGAAACTCGCGCAAGAACTCCTCGCATTCCGCCTCGTCCCAAAGCATGGGCAGGCCTTGGTGCCAGCCTTTTTCGCGCCCATTTTTCACCTCCGTGCGCCACGTCTCCAGGAAGGGCCCGAGGTACTTCGAAAAAAGCGTGAGCTCGACAGTGGTGGCCACCTGCGCATGGCTGCCGAGCAGGATTTGCAGCATGGTGGTGCCGCTGCGCGGCGAGCCGATGATGAAAAGGAACTGTTTGCTTTCGAGGTTCATGCGGTGGCGGCCCAGGCGCCGTCTTTTTCGTATCCCGTGGCGATGAGGATGGCGCCGAGCTTCTCGTGAAAATGACGCCGCACCGCGGGAGTGAAGTGGTTTTTCCAATCGCCGGGCGCGCCTTGCCGGCCATGGGAGGTGGCGTCTTCCACGCCCATCTTGCGCTGGAAAACAGCCTCGAAACGGCTGCTCTCAATGGCGTGCCGGAGCTTCTCCTCGGGGATTTCATGACCGAACGTCTCGATCAACAGGCCGCGAAAGATTTGGAGATCGTTGGAGATCAGCTCCTCGTAGCGGAAAAGCGGTGCATCGGTCTCCGCCCAGGAGCTTTGAATTCCGGCATGCTCCATCATGGCCTCGTCGATCAGGTAGATGAGGCCATCCTCGGGGGAGAGGCTGCGGAGGCGCTCGCGGCGCGCGGCGATGATGCCGCCGGGATCGAGCTCATGCGTATCGCGCAGGCTGAAGTAATTGGAAACGAGCGTGTCGCGCAGGTCGCGCACCACCACGAAGCGGTGAATCCCCCGCAGCTCGGGGTGCCGGCAAAACTCCTGGTGCGTCATGAAGACGGCGGCATAAACGCGGCGCGTGGCGAAACTGAACTGCTCCGGCTGCGTGTAGCCCCGCGGCGCCACCTGTTTCCCGTAGAGCTTGCGGAGGATTTGCTCCACCCACGTCGAGCCCGCCTTGCCGTGCGTGATGTGCATGAGCGGCGCGGGCCGGAATGGCCGGCGCCGCCATGGGAGCCAAATGTTCATCGCGTGGGCTGTAGGAGGTGGGGCGGCGGGTGTCGAGTTTCGAGTGGCGTGCGGAAGGCGCCGCCCTCATGAGAACCATGCGCGAGCTTACCCCGGATGACGAAGCCGCCCTGGCGCGCTTTTTCGAGGAAAACAACCGGCCGGAAATCACCGGCCTCTTCCATGCCTTCCCTTTCGATGCCGAGACGGCGCGCCGCATTTGCCATGAGCCTCGGCGCGACCGGTATTTCGCCATGCTCGAGGGACCGGCGATGCTCTGCCTCGGCATGCTGCGCGGCTGGGATGAGGGTTACGAGGTAACCCACGCTCGGGATCGCCGCCCAGCACGCCTACCTCGGCCGCGGCCATGGATTTCGCTTGCTCAAGTGGGCCATCGAGCTTGGCATCCGCCTGGGCTGCCGGCGGATGCGGGCTGCCACCTCCGCCACAAATCGCGTGGTCATCCGGATGCTGAGGCGACCGGCTTCCGCAAAACCGGGGACCTGCCAAGTCGCGCGCTGAAGAGGTCCGCGTTTCGGAAAAAGCTCGCCTCTCGTTCGCTGCTCTAGCACTCGTAACCCCGTAAATTTCCACGTCCCCGAAGCCATGTCGTACGAACAAGAAGTCCAGGAACACTACCGCCAGCAGGTGAAATCGGAAGGGTTGGAAGAGACCTCCACAATGCCCGACCTGGTCGTGCGCGAGAAGGAGTTGGAAGCGATTTTCCACACCCTCCAGGCGCTCTTCGGCGACAGGAAAGACTGCCGCATCCTGGAGATCGGCTGCGGCAACGGCGGGCTGCTGGAGAAGCTGCACAAGGCCGGCTACACGGAGCTGACCGGGATGGATTATCTGCCCGAGTTCGTGGAGCTCGCGAACTCCCGCAGACTCCCCGCAGTCGTGAGCGTAGGCGATGCGCGTGCTTTGGAATACGCCGATGATTCTTTCGACGTGGTGATCGCCGAACGGGTGATCATCAACTTAAAGGATTCCGAGCACCAGCGGCAGGCGTTCATGGAGCTCCACCGGGTGCTCCGCAAGCCAGGCTATGCGATCCTGATCGAAGGTTTCGAAGACGCATGGGTGCAGAGCAACGCCGCACGCGCGGAATTCGGCCTGCCCCAAGTGCCCATGCCGGCCCAGAACCGCTGGTACAAAGAGGGTGAAGTGGAAAACTGGATCGCCGGAAAAATGCGCATCATCACCGAGGCGAACGGGATCGCGCTCACGCCGCGCAATTTCCTGAGCAGCCACTACTTTATGTCACGCGTCGTGCATTCGATGCTCACGCACCTCCGGGCGCAAGCCCCGGATCATTTCGCCGCGCCCGAGCGCAACTCGCACTTCGCCCGCTTTTTCGGAACGGTGCTGCCGCCGCACGGAAATTACGCGCCAGTGCAGTTCTTGTGTCTGCGCGCGGAGTAGCGCGCGAGTTGCGGCGCGCGGCGGCGTCAGAAAATTTTACGGAGTATGACGGCACCGATGAAAGTCGCCATCAATTGCGAGCTCGCGCCGGGCACTCAAGCTGGCGGGACGCAGAGTGTGACGACCGGGCTCATCCGCGCGCTGACGGAGCTGGATGGCGAGGAGGAGTATCTGCTCATCACCCATCCCAGGAATCGCGATTGGCTTGCGCGCGTCGCCGGCTCGCACATGCGGCTCGTGGACCGGCCGCAGCCGCCGGGGCTCTCCAGCCTCGGCCGCGTGGCCCGCTGGCTCACCACGCGCTGGCGCCATCTTGCCGGCGAGCCGCGCCGGGTTTGGCCCGAAGTGGCGCGTTCGCATGGCTTTTACGGCTCGCTCGGCGCGGACGTGATCCACTGGCCGTGGCAGCATTTCACCGTCACGAACATTCCCTCCATCTTCAATCCGCACGACCTGCTGCACCTGCACTTCCCGCAGTTTTTCCAGCCGCGCGACATCGTGCAACGCGAGGCGCTCTACCCGGTGGCGTGCCGCCTGGCGCACACGGTGGTCGTCGGCTCCGAGTGGGCGCGCGACGATTTCGCGCGGCACTACGGCCTGCATCCGTCGCGGCTGCAAGTGATCCCGTGGGCGCCGCCGACGAACGCGGTAGACCAATCGATTTCGCCGGCGGAGGTGAGGGCGAAATTCGCGTTGCCCGAGGAATTCGCGCTCTACCCGGCCGTCACGTGGGAGCATAAAAATCACCTGCGCTTGCTCGCGGCGCTGGCTGATTTGCGGGACCGGCGCGGCACGGTGCTCAAGCTCGTTTTCACCGGCCATCGCTTCGAGCGGCACTGGAAAAAGGTGGCCGCGGAGGTGACGCGGCTGCGGCTGGAAGGGCAGGTGCAATTCCTCGGCGCGGTGACCTTTCCCGAGCTGTGGGCGATCTACCGCGCGGCGCAGTTCGTGGTCGTCCCCACGCTCTTCGAAGCGGCGAGCGGTCCCGTCTTCGAGGCCTGGCAGGCGGATGTGCCGGTGGCCTGCTCCACCGTCACCTCGCTCCCCCAGCAGGCCGCCGATGCCGCCCTGCTTTTCGATCCGTACGATTCCGGCGCCATCTCCGGCGCGCTCCACCGGATGGCCACCGAGCCCGCCCTGCGCGAAGTCCTGCGCGCCGCCGGCCGGCGTCGCCTGCTCGATTTCCCGTGGGAGCGCACGGCGCGCGCGTACCGCGCGGTCTACCGGCGCGCCGCCCACCGGCCGCTCGACGCGGAAGAGCGCGACCTGCTGGCCTGGGATTGGATGCGCGACCGCCGCTGATCGATGCGAGCGCTGCCCCAGGCTCTGCGCGTGGCGATGATCGCGATTGGTTTCTCCGCCGGGCTCGCCGCGACGGCGGCGCTCTTCCAGAACGTCACGCCCGTTCCGCGGATGCTGCAGGTAAGCGACAAGCTCGACCACTACCGCGAATCGAACGGCCGCTACTCCGCTCTCTTTTTCGGCTCGAGCAAAATCTACCATGGCTTCATTCCCGAAATCTTCGATGCGGAGTTGGAGCGCGCGGGGCAGCCATCGCTCACCTTCAACATCGGCGCCGATGGGATGGCCTTTCCGGAGAGCGCCTATCTGTGCGAGCAGGTCCTCGCCGAGCGCCCGCCCGGCTTGCGCTATGTCTTCCTGGAGCTCACGCCGTCGCGGGTGCGAATCCCCGCGGGCTTCCGCGGGACGCGGCGCCTGCTCTATTGGCACGATTGGGCCCGGAGCTCCCTCCTGATGCGCACTGCCTGGCGGGATGCGCCCACCTGGCGCGCGCTTTTCCAGCCGCTCCCGATCCTGGCCGGCCAAACACCGGCCGGCGCGTGCCTCGAACATTTCGCCCTGTTTTACCGCCGGTTTCTCGGGCAAGGAAACGGCGCCGAAATGGTTCAAGACAAAATGGGATCGCCGCGGCCGGCGGAGAAAACCACCTCCGGTCGGGATCGATGGCAAGGCCGCGGCTATTTTCCGATCTTCACAACCATGCCCGAAAAGGAGAAGCTCGCGTGGCAACGGATGGTGGATGATTTTTGGACCCCGCGAGGCGAAACGCGCGATCTCCTCGCGGAGAATGCGTACCTGGCTCTCGATCGGAAGGTGAGCGCCGCCGGCGCCCAGCTGATCCTGGTGGTGTTTCCCAACTTCGCGCCTAACCGCCGCATCTTTTATGAGCAGCCGGACAGCGCCGCGCCGCCCGTTTTCTTCTTCGATCGCCCCGAAGAATTTCCGCAGCTCTACACACCGGAGAATCGCGAAAACGAAACCCACTTGAACGACGCCGGCTCCCGCGAATTCTCGAAAGCCGCCGCTGCGCGTTTTCTCGCATGGTTGGCCAAACCGGCGCAGGGAAGAATTCCGTGAGTGATCCGTCGACCTTCAGTGCCGTGCGCAACCTGTCGGCCGAAGACGAGCCGGCACTGGTTCGATTTTTCGAGGAAAACAATCTGCCTGAGGTCACCCAGCGCTTTCGGGCCTTTCCGCTGGACGCGAACAGCGCCGCGCGGATCTGCCGCGCCCCCGGCCGTGATCGCTACTTCGGCATTTTTCTCGAACACGAAATGGTCGCGCTCGGCCTGCTGCGGGGCTGGGAGGAGGGCCATGAGGTGCCTTCGTTCGGCCTCCTGGTGGGATTGCGGTTTCGCGCGCGCCGTCTCGGAAAGCGGCTCGCGCTGCACGCGCTGTCGCTCGCCGGAGAGCTCGGCAGCAAACGTGTGCGCATCACCGTCGACCAGGAAAACGCCTCGCTGCTGGAGCTGGCCCACCGTATGGGTTTTCAGATCGCCGGCACACTGCCGGGAGGGCGGATCGAGCTTTTCGCCGAGCTATGAGTGAATTCAACTTCCAAACTTTGAGCCCGCCCTTTCTCCCTGTCTCCGCTCCGGTCCTCGCGGGCAATGAGAAGCGCTACGTGAACGAGTGCCTCGACGAGGGGTGGATTTCCTCCAACGGGCGTTTCATCGGGCGTTTCGAGCAGGACTTCGCGCTGTTTTGCGGCGTTTCGCACGCGGTGGCCTGCTGCAATGGGACGGTCGCGCTGCACATCGCCTTGCTGGCGCTCGGCATCGGGCCCGGCGATGAGGTGATCGTGCCGACCGTCACTTTCGTGGCCACGGCGAACGCGGTGCAGTACACCGGCGCGACGCCGGTCTTCGCGGACAGCGAGCGAGAGACGTGGAATATGGATCCGCGCGATGTGGAGCGAAAAATCACGCCGCGTACGCGGGCGATCATCGCGGTGCATCTTTACGGGCATCCCGCGGACATGGATGCGCTGAGCGCGCTGGCGCGGCAGCATAAGCTCGCGCTCGTCGAGGACGCCGCGGAGGCGCACGGCGCGGAGTATCGCGGCCGGCGCGCGGGTTCGCTCGGGGATATTGCCACCTTCAGCTTTTACGGGAACAAGAATCTGACGACCGGCGAGGGCGGGATGTGCCTCACCGAAGACCCGGCGCTCGCGGAAAAGATGCGGTTGCTGAGAGGGCAAGGAATGGACCCGCAGCGCCGCTATTGGTTCATCATCGTCGGCTACAATTATCGCATGACCAATATCGCCGCGGCGATCGGCGTGGCGCAGGTGGAGCGCGCCGATTGGCACCTCGCGCAGCGCCGGCAGGTCTTCGCCTGGTACCGCGAATTGCTCGCGGGCCTCCCCGCCGTGGAGTGTCAGCCCGAAGCGTCGTGGGCGCGGCACGCGTGCTGGATGTTCGCGATCCTGGTCGATCCAGCCTTCGATCGCGACACGGTCGCCGCAGCCCTGCTCGCCGAGGGCATTGAGACGCGCCCCGTGTTCCCACCGATGCATTTGCTCCCGCCCTACCAGCATCTCGCCACGCCGGGTTCGCTGCCCATCGGCGAAGACCTCTCCCGCCGCGGCCTCAACCTCCCTACTGGCGCCGGACTCACGCGCGCCGACGTGGAGCGGGTCTGCACGGCGCTGGAGCGCGCCCTGGCTTGAGCGCTGGTCAGCGGAATCGAAACCAATGTCTCTCCTCGGGCGCCTCCTGCCTCACCGCCTCCGCGTGCTGCCGCGGCTGATCAAGCATCACGCCATCAAACGCGCGCGCCTGCTGGCCGAGCGCTCCGGTCTCGTGGTCTCCCGGCGCAGCGACTACTATTCGCCGCTGCCCAGCGAGCTCGACCTACGCCAGCACGCGCCGCGCTGGAACCGGCCCAGCGCCCTCCGCGGCGTCCGTTACGATCTCGATGCGATGAAAGAGCGTCTCGGCGGCTTGCTCGCCGAATACCAAGCCGAGTTCGAAGCGCTTCCCCCCTTCGAGACGCTGCGCACCGCCGGGTACGGCCCAGGCTATACGAAGCTCGACGCCTTCACGCTCTACGCGACGATGCGCAAGTTGCAGCCGCGGCGGTACCTCGAAGTCGGCAGCGGCCTTTCCACGTACTACACGCACCTCGCGCGGCAGCGAAACCGCGAGGCCGGCCGCGACACGCGGCTCACCTGCATCGAGCCCTTCCCGTACGCCAAGCTGCGCGAGATCGAAGGCATCGAAATCCTCGCCTCGCCCGTGCAAGAAATCCCGGTCGAAACGTTCTCCTCGCTCGCCGCGGGCGACATTCTCTTCATCGATTCCTCGCACGTGGTCCGCCTCGATGGCGACGTGCCTTTTCTCTTCCTCGAAGTGCTCCCGGCGCTCGCGCCCGGCGTCCACATTCACATTCACGATATCCCGTTTCCGTACAACATCCCCTACCCCGCCGAGTACTGGACGCTCCTCCAGCAGCGGCGCTCGCCGCGCTGGCCGATCTTCTGGACGGAGGCGATGATGCTGCAGGCCTTCCTCGCCTACAATCCCGCCTTCGAGATCGAGCTTTCCACGCCGCTGCTCCGCCATTTCGACGAGCCATTTCTCAAGTCGCGCGTCCCCTTCTACAAAACGGTCGCCGAGGAGCCGAACACCTTCAGCTCCCTCTGGCTGCGAAAAGTCACCTAGCTATTCTCCGACCCTGCCTCCGCTCTTCTCCATCGTCGTCCCCACGCTGAACCAGGGGCGCTTCATCGAGCAAACGCTCGCCTCCATCGCCGCCCAGCGCTGGCCGCGCCTGGAAGTGCTGGTGATCGATGGCGGCAGCACCGATGAAACCGCGGGCGTCGTCGAGCGCTACCGCGACCTCGTCACGCATTTCGTTTCCGAGCCCGATCGCGGCCAGGCCGATGCGGTGAACAAAGGCTTCCGCCTCGCCCGCGGCGACATCTTCGCGTGGCTGAATTCGGACGACATGTACCTCCCGTGCACCTTCCAGAAAGTGGCGCCGCATCTGCCGCCCGACACGCCGGCGCTGGCACATGGCGGCGTGCTCGCCTTTTGGGAAGGCCAGGCCCGCGCGCAGGCGTGGCTCCCGATGGACAACGTGGGCGAGCGCCTCAAGACCACCGCCGCGATCTACCAGGCGACCGCCTTCTGGACGCGCGCCCTCTGGGAGAAAACCGGGGAGCTCAACGCCGAATATCACTTCGCACTCGATTGGGATTGGTTCGCCCGCGCGCACGAGCACTGCGAGTTCGCCCGCGTGAACGACCTGCTTTCGCTCTACCGATTCCATGCCGGACACAAGAGCAGCAGCGGCCACTCCCGCCGCACCGCGGAGACGCTCGAAATGGTGGAGCGCCTCGCGAGCCCCGAGTGGGCGGCCGCCTTCCGCGATGTCGCCGCTCAGCTCGATACCCTTCCCGCGAGCCTCGAGCGCCTGCGCCGCCGCCGGCTCTACTGGCTGCGCAAGCTCATCCATCGCGACCTCTACGCGCGCCACGGCGGTGCAAAGATAAAGGTCGCGCTTTCGCAGCTTCACGTGTGAGCGCCCATGGCCGAGCCGCTGCTCATTTTCACGCATATCCCGAAGGCCGCTGGCTCCACGCTCGCCGCGGTATTACGCGCGCAGTTCAGCCGTTCCGAGACGCTCGACGTCACCCCGCTCACGCCGGCGGAGCGCGTTGAGCGGATGGAACATCTCCCCGATTCCATTCGCCTGGTGATCGGCCACGCGCGCTATGGCCTTCATCTGCACACCAAGCGCCCCTGCCGCTATTTCACGCTCCTGCGCGAGCCGGTGGAGCGCGTCATCTCGGCCTACTACTATATCCGGCGCATGCCGGAGCATCATCTGTATGCGCGTATCACGGATGAAACCGGCGGCCTTACGGCGCTCGCGCCGCTGCAGCAGAATATCCAAACGAAATTCATCGCCGGCACTCCTCCGCGCACGGAGGCGGACGCGGGCGAACTCGAACGCGCCAAGCAAAACCTGCTCAACGACTACGCCGCTGTTGGTCTCGCCGAGTCCTTCGATGAAAGCCTGCTGCTCATGATGAAAACCTTCGGCTGGGCGCACACGCCGTACACCGCGCGCAATGTCACCCGCGGCCGCCCCGCGCGCGATCGGCATTCCGAAGCTGAGCTCGCCGCCATCCGCGAAACCAATCAACTCGACCGGCAGCTCTACGATTTCGCGCGCGGCCTGCTCGACGAGCGGCTGGCGGCGCAGCCCGCGTCGTTTCAGCGCAGCTTGCAAGCCTATCGCCGCCGCGTGCGCCGTCTCGCCTGGCGCGAGTCGTGGCGCGAGCGCCTGAGCTCATGGCTCAAGCCCGCGCGCGCGGCTTGAGCTCGCGCCCCGCAACGCCTTCCTTCGCCGCTTGAAAATTTCCGTCGTCACGCCGAGCTACCAGCACGGTCAGTTTCTCGAGACCACGCTCCGTTCGGTCCTCGATCAAAACTACCCAGAGCTCGAGTACATCGTAGTCGACGGCGGCTCCACCGATGGCAGCGCCGACATCATTCGCCGCTACCAGGACCGCCTTGCCTGGTGGGTCTCCGAGCGCGACGGGGGCCACGGCGACGCGCTCAACAAAGGCTTCGCGAAGGCCACCGGCGACGTGCTCGCCTGGATCAATAGCGACGATCTGCTCATGCCCGGCTCGCTCAGCATCGTGGCCGAAATCTTCGCCGCGCATCCCCAGGTGCAATGGCTTACCTCCCTCGCGCAATTGCGCATCGACGTGCATGGCCGCGCGGTCCGCTGCCTCCCGCAGCGAGGCTTCAGCCGCGACATCTTTCTCGCCCGCGAAAACCTGCCGCGCCCGGACCGCTTCTACACCGGCTGGATTCAGCAGGAGTCGACCTTCTGGCGCCGCTCGCTCTGGGAAAAGGCCGGCGGCCACGTGAAGGTTCTCCCGCTCACCCTCGACTACGACCTTTGGTATCGCTTTTTCAAACACGCGGAGCTCTACGGCGTGGAAACTCCCCTCGGCGGTTTTCGCCTGCATGGCGCGCAAAAAACCGGCGCCGGCCCCGGTCCGTATGTCGAGGAGATGGACCGCTTTCTCGATGCCGAAGGCCATCCCGCGCCCGGTCCACTCCGCACCTTTCTGCGGCGCGCCGCTTGGGAAACCTGCCCGCGCCGCTGGCGTTTTCTGGCCGGCCGGCTCGGGCTCATGCATCCCGTGAAAGTGGTCCGCCACGCCCGCGGCACCGGCGAATGGCAGATCCACCAGGAGTGGGCGTAATCGTCTGCGCGTGAATCTTTCTGCTCTCTGGCGCTGGGTTGCCTCCGCGCGCCTTCAGCGGCGCCTGTTCTCCACGCCCGCCATCCTGCTCCTCGCGGTCGGCATCATGTGGGGCACGTGGAGCGTGGACTTGCGGCACGGCGACACCGCCAATTACTACCGGCGCGCGAGCCAGTGGCTGAAGGCCGGCCCCATCGATCAATGGTTCCTTTCCTACTCCCCGATCTACACGGTCTACTTCGCCGCCGTGCAGAAGGCGTTCCCCGATCCCGGCGCGGCGATGTTCGTGCACCGCGCGTTGATCGTGCTCATGGCGGCAGCGGCGCTCCTCGCGCTGTTCCGCCGCATCCTGCCGCGGCCGTGGGCGTGGCTCGTCGTCGCGTGGTGGGTGGCCCTGCCGATCAATTGGCGCGCCGAATACGAGGTCCACTATTTCTCGTTTATCTTCATCGCGCTGGCGGGTGCCCTGGCCGGCGGACGCTCGCCCTGGGTGCGCGGCCTCGGCCTTGGCGTCGTGGCGGTGCTCGCCCTCCTTTTGCGCAACGAGTTCTTTCCCGCGGTCGCGCTCTTTGGCGCGTGCTGCGCGCTGGCGGCCTGGCGGAACACGCCTGGCAAACCGGTCGCGCGCTTGGCGGGATTGGCTCCGGTTTTGGCCCCGGCGCTCGTCCTTTGCGCGGCCTGTGCATGGCTGCTCTCCGGCGGGCCGAAGCATCATCCCTGGCGAAATTATCGCGCCGGCCTGGAGAGCCGGCATCGCATCAATCTGGTGCAAGTCTATCCGCTCGGTTACGTGCAGCGACGCGACGATTGGAAGGGCGATCCGTGGTTCGGCGGCTGGACCCTCATGCAGCGCGATTTCCGCCAGCGCACCCCCACTTTCCGCGAAGCACTGCAGGCCAATCCCGGCGCCATCTGGGAGCACGTGCGCTGGAACCTCAGCCTCATTCCCGCCGGCCTGCAGCTAGGGCTCTTCGCCCGCTACGGCAATAGCCCCGCGCCCGATTTCGCCGGCCGCCCGCCGGATCTCACCCGCAATCCTTGGCCACTCACCGCCGCCACGCTCGTGCTGTGGGCCATGGCCGCATGGCTCCTGGTGCGCTGGTGGCGCCGGCGCCACCGCTTCTTCCTCCGCGGCTCCCCCGCGCCGTGGGTTTGGCTTTTCCTGCTCTGCTGCCTGCCGACCGTCGCCGCCGGCATTATCACCCAGCGGCCCCGGCCCAACTACATCTTCCCGCTGCTCATCCTGCTCATGGCCTTCACCGGCCTCTCGGCTCGCCTGGTGTATGGAGAAATCCGCCGCCGCCTGCGGCTGCCCACCACGCGCACGCAGTACTTCGCCCCTGCTGTTGCGGTGCTGCTTTTCGTGCTGCTCAGCGGCCGCAATTTTCCGATCTTCGTTCATCAGCCCGACCTCGATAGCTACCATCGCCTGAAGCCCTTCAAAAACGTGCTCACCCGCAAACGCGGGGTGCTGGTAACCAACGAGAAGTTTTCCTTCGAGCTTGGTAGCTATCACGGCCTGGACCAGGCGAATAAGCACCGCATCCACCCCTGGGCGGTCCTTATGAAGAAGGTCGAGGAAGGGAACAGCTTCGGCGAGGCGCTCGCCGCCGCGGAAGCCAGCGAAGTCTACTTGAAAGATCTGCAACAACTTCCGCCCGCGGTGCAAGCCTGGCGCGCGGAAGCCGCCAGCGCCGGCTGGCAGCGACTGGGCGGAGTGGAGTACGCCGCGGAAAGCTGGGAGTTTTGGAGCCGGCCGGTCGTAAAGCCGGCGGAGGAGGAAAAGAGCCGGTGAGCGAGGTGCAGGTCATTGGCATCATGCTCGTGCGGAATGAAAACCGTTTCTTCCGGCACGCAGTGGCGAACGTGCTCGATTTCTGCGATCGCATCCTCGTCGCCGATCACAACTCGACCGATGGCACTTATGAAATCGCCCAGGGGCTCGCCCGCGAGCACGCCAAGCTGGAAGTAAGGCGGGTCGCGAGCCCCGGCGAATCCAACGTGATGCTCCGCCCTTTCGCCGGCACAAAAACGTGGGTGCTCGGCATCGATGGCGATGAAATCTACGATCCCGCCGGGCTGGCCGCGACGCGCGCGGAGCTGGAGCGCGGTACGTGGAACGAGTGGTGGGTCGTCTTTGGCAACGTGTTGAATTGCACTGAGCTCGATCAGGAGGCCCGCACCGCGCGCGGCTACCTCGCGCCCCCGTGCCGGAGCATGACCAAGCTATACAATTTCGCGGCCGTCGAAGCGCTCGATCCCGATGCGCCGCAGCGCCTCATGGGACGCCATGATCGCTTCAAGCCTGGCTACCATGTGGGCCTGCGGCTCGATCTCTACAAAGAGCTCTCCTGGGACGAGGCGCGATTCCGCTGCCTGCACGCCTGTTTCCTGCCCCGCAGCACCGCCGCGCCGTCCGCCGCCGGCGGCCGCGCCAACCTCACCGACCTCGGCAAACATTCGCTTTCCCGCTGGCTGCAGCGGGCCTTCGCGCGCCTCACCGGTCGCGAAGCATCCTCCGCGCACAAGCAGGCCAAATACATGCGCGGCCCGCAGGTCACCGTCGATGCCAGTCCATTCTTTACGGCATGAGCGACGACACTCTATCATTGGACAAAGATTGGCTGCGCCGCGTGCAGGAAGAGACTTGCGGCTTCCTGCGGCGGCTCCGCGACCCCGCGCAAGCCGGGCGTTATCTTCCATGCGAGCATGGAGTGACCGAGATCGGCCGCGCGATGTCGCTCGGGTTTAGTTGTTTCGCGCTGCGCACCCTCCGCATGTTCGGCGAATGGGATGAGCTGCACGGCGAGGAGCGCCAGGCTTGGGCCGAGTATCTGCGCGGCTTCCAGGAACCGGCCGGCGAAGGCGCCTTTCGAGATGAAGCGGAGATCAGCTACATCAGCCGGGAGCGCACTTTCTTCGAGCGCGCGTGGCATCGTCTGCGCCGCCGCCCCGCGCTCCCGTCGCCGGGCACGCTCATCCTGGCGGAAACCAAGCAGGCGCTCGCCACGCTCGATGAAATCTCCAGCGAAGCCGCGCGTTCTTTCACCGGCTTCCCCACCACCGCCGCCGACCTGCGCGCCTGGCTGGAGCGCCTGGACTGGTCCCGCCCGTGGGGCGCCGGAGGCCAATCGGCCACTATCGTCGTTTTCCTGCGCACCCAGGCCCCGCGCTTCTTGCCGAAAGAAACCGTGGAGGAGTTGCTGGAAATTTGCCGCAAATTTTTCGCCGGCCTGGCCGATCCCGCCACCGGCGCCTACTTTCGCGGCCCGCGTCCGGAGCAGGGCGAGATGATCAATGGCGCGATGAAAGTGCTCATGTCGCTCGATTGGCTCGAGGTGCGTCCGCATTATGCCGACCGCCTCATCGCCACCTGCCTGGAGCGGCTCCCCTCCTCGCGCGGCTGCCACCTCGTCGATGCCATCTACGTCTTACACCAATGCCTCTCCGGCGAAGCGTCGTCTCCGCAGAAACAGTATTGCCTCAAGGTGCTGGAGCAAGTGCGCGCCCACTATCATCCCTGCGGCGGCTTCTCGTTCTTCGTCCGCCGCGCCCAGGATAGCTATTACGGCATCCCGATTAGCAACGGAGGCAACGAGCCGGATGTGCACGGAACCTGTCTGCTAGTCTGGGCCATTGCCATGATCTGGCGCATCGTCGAGCCCCGCCACGCGCGCTGGGGTGTTTTGCGGCCATAGCTCCCATGCGACTTCTCATCACCGGATGCCGCGGCTTCATCGCCGGCAGCCTCGGCCGCTTCGCCTCCGCCCAAGGCCACCAAGTTCTCGGCATCGGCCGCACCGCCCAGGCCCCCGATGCCTGGCCCGGCGAGTACGCCGCCGCCGATGTGGCGCACGCCGACCTTTCGCCGCTGGTGCGCGACTTCGTGCCGGACGTCGTCTTCCATGGCGCGGGCTCGGCGTCCGTAGCGGCGTCCTTCGCCGCGCCACCGGAAGACTTGCGCGCGACGGTGCAAACCTTCGGCAACACTCTCGATGCGGTGCGACGCTCGGGCGCGCGGCCCTTGGTGATCTTCCCATCCAGCGCGGCGGTTTATGGAAATCCGGAAACCCTGCCGGTGCGCGAAGACGCGCCGTTGCGCCCGCTCTCCCCGTACGGATTTCACAAGATGATGTGCGAGCTGCTGGCGCAGGAATACGCCACCTGTTTCGGGGTGCGCAGTTTGGTCTGCCGCTTCTTCTCCGTGTATGGCCCCGCGCAAAAGCGTCTGCTCTTGCATCAGCTTTTCGCACAGCTCGAAAGCAACACGCCCGAGGTGCGGCTCGAAGGAACCGGCGACGAAACTCGCGACTATCTGTATGTCGACGATCTCTCGGCCGCCGTGCTCAAGCTCGCCGCGGCGGCCACAACCACATCCACAACCGTGAATGTCGCCGCAGGCCAAGCCACGCGCATCCGCGACCTCGCGGAATTGCTCGCCACCCTTCACGGCTCAAACAAGCGCATCGTCGCCGCCGGCCAGCCGCGCCTCGGCGATCCCCCGCATTGGCAGGCCGACACCACTCACCTCACTCAGCGCATCGGCCCGCTCTCCGCGCGGCCTTTGCCGGAGGGCCTGAAAGAGTGCCTCGCCGCGTGGAAACGCCGTGCCTGAGCGATGCGAGCCGCCGTCATTATCCCGGCCTTCAATGCGGCGGCCTTCCTCCGCGAGGCCATCGAGAGCGTGCTGCGTCAAAGCGAGCCCGCGCGGGAGATCATCGTCGTCGATGACGGCAGCAGTGACGACACCCTTTCCATCGCCTCCGCTTTCGGATCGCCAGTCACCGCCGTGCGCCAGGAAAACGCCGGCGTCTCTGCCGCGCGCAATTTCGGCGCCAGCCGCGTCGAGACGGATTGGCTCCTTTTCCTCGATGCCGACGATCGGCTGGTCCCCGAGGCACTCGCGCTATTTCGCCGCCGCGCCAACGAGAAGCCCGACTGCGGCGTCATCTATGGCGAAGGCGCCTGCTTCGATGAGCGCACCGGCGCCGCCTTCCGCCGCGGCTCAGCTTCTTCGGAGGGGCCGATCCCTTCCGCCACGCGCGCGAGCTTTTGGAAATCGGCCATCGTCACACCCGGCGCGGCGTTCATTCGCGCCGAGGTCTTCAAAAAAATCGGCGGTTTCGCCATCGAGTGGAACACCGCGGCGGATCGCGACTTTTGGATCAAGGCCGGGATGCTCACGGAATTTGCCTTTGTCGATGCACCGGTGATGGAGAAGCGCATCCACGGCGAAAATATGTCCGGCAATCTCAACCGCGCCCGCCAGCAGGCCGCCCAGGTGCAGCTCGGTTTTCTGCGCTGGTGCGAAGAGCGCGGGCTGCGCCCACCCGACGACATCGACGCGCCGCGCATCCTCCGCCAGAATCTCGACCGAGCCATGGAGACGCGCTGTTTTAGCGCCGCCGCCTGGCTCTGCGAAGAGGCCGCCCGGCGCGGCTTGGCCGGTCACGATTTCACTCGCGCGCGCGGCGTCCTCGGCTGGCCGGCGCCGTTGCGCGAGTTTTGGTACCGCGTGCCGCGCGCAGTGCGCAAACTTGTCGCCCATGGGTGAGCCGCCGTTTTTCTCGGTCGTCACGCCGTCGTTCAATCAAGGCGCGTGGATCAAGGGCTGCATCCGCTCGGTCCTCGCGCAGGAGACCGATGATTTCGAGCACCTCATCTACGACAATTGCTCGACCGATGAGACGCACGAGGTGCTGCGCCGCTACCCCCACCTCCGCTGGCGCTCCGAGCAGGATCGCGGGCAGGCGCACGCGGTAAATAAAGCGCTCGCCGCCGCGCGCGGCCGCGTCATCTGCTGGTTGAATGCCGACGATCAATATCCGCCGGGCGCCTTCGCCACCGTCCGCCGCGAGCTCTCGAAGCCCGGCATCGATGTCATCTATGGCGACGCGCGCGAAATCTATTTCGATGGCCATCCCGGCGGCGTGCGCCCCGCGCGCTTCAGCGGCCGGCGCGAAGATTTCCTTTTCTGGTGGGAAAAACGCTCGGACCTGCTCCAGCCCGCCGTCTTCTTCACCCGCGCCGCCGCCGAGAAAATCGGTCCCCTGCGCGAGGACCTCTCGCTCATTCTCGATACTGAATATTGGTGGCGGCTCTCCGAGCATTTCACCTTCCACTACGTGCCGGAAGTCCTCGCCATCCAGCAGCGCCAGCCCGATTCCAAAACGCTCCGGCAGACCCAGCGCATCTACCTCGAAAAGGCGCGCGTCTTCGAGCCGCTGCTGCACCAGGCTTATCCCGCGCGCCGGCTCCAGCACGCCTTCCGCCGCCGCCGCCGCATGGGCTGGCGCTGGACGGACCTCGCCCGCGCCGTCGCCGCCAATGAGCCCACTCTGGCGCGCGAATGCCTCCGCCGCGGCGCGCGCGAAAACCCGCTCATGCTCCTTTCGCCCACCTGGTGGCGCACCATGATGGCGTAAGCGCCCGGTGCTGAATTTTCTATGTTCCTCGATTTTTTCGCGCGCGGCAATGGCCGCACCGTCTCCATCAATCACAAGCCGAAGCGCTCGCCGTGGGGCGGAGGAAACCAGTTCGTCTGGACGCTCATGCACACGCTCCGCCGGCTCGGCTATCGCGTGCAGCACGACCTCCGCGGCGAGGTGGACGTGATCGTGATGATCGATCCCCGCACCGAATTGCGCGCCATCCAGTACGGCCCCACCGAGATGGCGGAGTACAAGAAATCGCACCCGCGTACCCGCGTGTTGCATCGCGTCAACGAGTGCGACAAGCGCAAGGCCTCCAATTTCATGGACAAAGTGCTGGCCGACGCCTCGCCCGTCGCCGATTTCACCGTCTTCGTTTCCGAGTGGCTGCGCGATCTGCACTCCGGGACTTGGTTCGATCGCGCACGCCCGCACGCCGCCATCTACAGCGGCGCCGATCCTGCGATCTACCATCCCTTCGGCACGTGCCTCCCGGTCGCGGGAGAGCCGGTGCGAATCGTCACCCACCATTGGTCGAACAACATGCTCAAGGGCTTCGACGTCTACGGCGAAGTCGATGAGGCGATCGCCGCGGGACAGTTGCCCGGCTACGAGCTTCGGGTCATCGGCCGCTGGCCCGACGGCATGACCTGGAAAGCCGCGCGCACCTTCCCTCCGATGTACGGCCACCGGCTCGCCGACCACCTCCGCCAATGCCATCTCTACCTCACCGCCTCGCGCTGGGACCCCTGCGGCATGCACTACCTCGAGGGCGCCCAATGCGGCCTCCCGATGGTCTATCACGAGGACGGCGGCGGCAGCGTCGAATCCGTCAGCCGCTACGGCATCGGCTTCCGCGAAAATCCGCTCGAAGCCATCCGCGCGGCGCGCGAGCAATTGCCCACCCTCCGCCAGCGCGTCCTTACCCAAGCCCCCTCCGGCGCGCGCATGGCGATGCAGTACGCCGAGGTCATTCAACGGCTGATCCTGGGAGCCATTGAGGAATGATCTACCGGCTGGCTCAAATCCCTCGTCGCGCCTGGAATCGCGTGCGCAGCCTCGGCCGCCGCGCCCTCTACTATGCTTCCGACCAAAGCAATTGGGCCATCGACACTCACGCGCGCTACATCGGCGAAGGCGTCGAGCGTTGCGGCTTGCCGGTGCGCTGGACCAAATACGCTCCTGGCCTGCGCGGGCAAATGATCCACTCCTTCGAACGCTACGGTTTCTTCCGCGAGAAATGGACGCAAGGGCTCGCGCGTGAAAACGACGTTTTTCTGAGCTGGATGCACGTCGATCCCGGCATGCCCGCGCGCGAGTACGAGCAGTTGCAGCGCGAAGTGCCGGACGCCGCCGCGCGCCTGCGCGCCATCGTGGTCACCTGCGAAACCACGCGCCGCGAACTGCAAAAGCTCGGAGCCGATCCCGCCCGCCTGCCGGTGATCCCGCACGGCGTCGACCTCGAAACATTTCATCCGCCTTCGCCCGAACAGCGCTCCGCCGCGCGCGCCGCGCTCGGCATACCTGCGGAGGCACTGGTGATCGGATCCTTCGTGAAGGACGGCCAGGGCTGGGGCGATGGCAATGAGGCCAAGCTCATCAAAGGCCCGCACATTTTTCTCGCTGTACTCGAGCGGCTGCGAACCGATTTTCCAAACCTCTTCGTGGTCCTCTCCGGCCCCGCGCGCGGCTTCATGAAAGCGGGCCTGGAGCGCCTCGGCATCCCCTTCGCGCATCGCTATCTGGAGGAATACCGCGAGCTGCGTTCGCTCTACCACACGCTCGATCTCTACCTGATCACCTCCCGCGGCGAGGGCGGTCCGGTCTCCTTTCCCGAAGCCTGGGCCGCGGGCGTCCCGGTGGTTTCCACCCGCGTCGGCATGGCCGCCGATATGATCGTGCCGGATGAAAACGGCCAAATCGCCGACCTCGACGACACCGATGCGCTCACCTCCCTCACCGCCCGCATGCTCGCCAATGAAGAGCTGCGCCGAAGCTGTGCCGCGCACGCGCTCGAGAAAGCGCGGCAAATTTCCTGGCAAGCCATCGCCGAACGCCACTACCGCGAGCTCTATCTGCCGTTGCTGAAGGGCGCGGGAAATTGAAACTCCTCCGATGTCCGCGCTCCGCCACCATCCGCCGCTCAATCGCCGCCTGCATATGCTACCCAATCCTCCGCTCGGCGCCTGGTTGAAATCGTTCGATGACCCCGCGCGGCGCGAGCGCGTTCATCAACTCGGCCTGCTCACCGGTTTGCGCGCGGAGAGCGACGGCACTTTTCGCCCGGCGAATTTCGAGCGCGGCCTGGTCCTCGACCGGCTGGTGGAGGAGCGCCGTCCGAAAAGAGTGCTCGAGCTCGGCACCGGCCGCGGCCTCGGCGCCTTCGCCCTCGCCGCCGCCGCGCGCGCCCACAATGCGCCGCTGGAAGTCACCACCGTCGACCTCCTTCCCATCTCGCGGCCGCAAACTTACGCGCTCCAGTCGGCGGGCGAGGCGCGCGTGATCCAGGCGAGCTGCGACGAAATCTGGCGCACGCATCTCGATCCCGAGCTGCGCAGCCGCATCAAGGCGCTCACCGGCTCGACTACTGACATCCTCCCCGCGCTGCTCCGCGCCGGCGAGCGCTTCGACCTCATCTTCATTGATGCGGGCCACGATCTCTTTTCCGTCGTGCACGATCTGTCTTATTCCGCCGCGCTGCTCGCTCCGGAGGGAGCGATCCTCATGGACGACTTCGCGCCGATGGAAGATTTCGGCCTCGGCACCTGCGTGGCGCTGAGCCACGCGCGACGGCATTTCGAGCACGTCGAGCTCTTTCCCACCGAGGGCCTCGTCTACGGCGGCGCCGTCTTCCCGGAAAGCCCGCGCGGGATGATTTTCCTCACCGGCGCCGTCGATCCGAATCCGAGCGTTTCGCGGGGGAGCCTGCGATTTTGGCGCATGGCCAGCGGCCTGCTCTCCCTCTGTTACCGGCCGGCGCTCTTTCCGCTCCGGTCGAAATAAGTTGCTCGCCAGCCTGCACAAAATCGCGGACCAGCTCCGCGCCGCCCGCGCCTTCCCGGAACGCTGGCAGTTTCGCCACGCGCTCACCCAGCGCACCCTCTCGCCGCCCGCTGGCGCGCCGGTGCTCGCTTTGGGAGAGCCCGCCGGCAGCCTCGATGGTCTCGTCCATGGCGGCCGCGTGAAGCTGCTTCATCTCGCCAAGTCGTTCCCGCGCGACGAGCACCACTTCAATCTCCTCTACCTCGTCAGCAGCGCCATCCCGCCGCATGCGGAAGACCTGGCGGCCTGGGCGCGCGCCCAGGGAGCCAGGCTGGTCTGGAATCAAAACGGCGTCGGCTTCCCCGCCTGGGCCGGCGGACGCGCCGCGAGCATCAACCGCCCGATGCAACGCCTGCGCGCCATGGCGGACTTCGTGATCTACCAAAGCGAATTCTGCCGCCTGAGCGCCGAGCGCTTTCTCGGAGAAATTTCCGCTCCGTCCGAGACGCTGTTCAATCCGGTCGAACTCGATGAATTCAAGCCCGCGCGCCGCCCGCCCGAGCCCGAGACGATCCGCCTGCTCGCCGCCGGCACGCACAATCAGTCGCACCGCGTGATGGTCGCGCTCGAAACGTTGCGCCTGCTCTTGGCGGCCGGACGCCCGGCGCATCTCACCATCGCGGGCCCCATGCGCTGGCCCGGCGCGATAGCGGAAGTGAGCCTGGCGCTCGTCTCCGCGGGTCTTTCCGCGCACGTCGAATTGCTGCCGCGTTTCACCCAGCCCGAGGCCGTCCAGATGCTCCAGCGCTCGCATCTGTTGCTCCACGCCAAATACCACGACCCCTGCCCCACCATGGTCATCGAGGCGCTCGCCTGCGGCGTGCCGGTCGTCGGCTCCCGCAGCGGCGGCCTGCCCGAGCTCGTCGGCGAAGATGGCGGCGAGCTCATCGAGGTCCCGCTCAGTTGGGGCAACGCCGCCTATCCCAAGCCGCTTCAGCTCGCCGATGCCGTCCGCCGTCTCATGGAAAGCTGGCCGCAACGCCACGCCGCCGCGCGCGCTCGCGCCGAGCGGCTCTTTGCCGCAGACGCATGGGTCGATGCTCACCGGCGCATCTTCGAGGGCCTGCTCGCCCGCGCCTGAGCCCATGCCCGCCGTCACCGTTTTGATGTCGGTCTACAACGGCGCGGCCTTCGTTGGCCGGGCCGTCGAGAGCATCCTCGATCAAACGTGTCGCGACTTCGAGTTCCTCATCATCGACGACGCCTCGCGCGACGACACCGCGCGGATCGTCGAAGCTTTCGCCGATCCGCGCATCCGCCTGCTGCGCAACGCCCGCAACCTCGGCCTCACCGCGAGCCTCAACCGCGGCCTGCGCGAAGCCCGTGGCGAGCTGATTGCCCGCCAGGATGCCGACGACCTCTCGCATCGCCCGCGGCTCGAACGCCAGCTTCGCTTCCTCCGCGAAAATCCCGCCTGCGCGCTCGTCGGCTCGCAAGGCTGGGTCATCGATGAGCGCGGCCGCCAGGTGGGCCGCCGCGATGTGCCGCTGGAGGCCGCGAGCGTGCGCTGGGCGAGCTTCTTCTTTAATCCGCTCCTCCACAGCGCGGTGATGTTTCGCCGCCGCGTCTTTCTCGATGATCTCGGCGGCTACGATGAATCCTTCACCTGCTGCCAGGACTACGAGCTCTGGGCGCGCGCCATGCAGAAATACCCGCTGCAAAACCTGCCCGAGCGGCTCGTCGGTTTCCAGGTCCACGGCCGCTCGATCAGCGCCACCCGCCAAGGCGACGCGCGCCGCCTCGATCGTCAGGTCCTCGATCGGCTGCTCGACCAAGCGGGCCTTCGCACGCGGTTGAGCGAGGAAGAAATCTCACTGCTCGCCCGCGTGCGCATGGGCCTCGAGCGCTCGGACCTGCCTGGGTTCGAGCACTGCCTCAGTGTCCTTCGAGAGCAACTCCCCGATTCGCCCGATGCCCGCCGCACCCTCGCCGTCTTGCGCGTACAACTCGGCTACGCCCTGCTCGCCGAAACCCCGATGGCCGGCCTCCGCGAAATCACCCGCGGCGCCGCCGTTTCCCCTCGCTACGGCCTCACCCTGCCCTGGCTGAAGATCGCCGCGCTCGCCCTCCTCGGCGATACCGCGCGGCGCATTTATACCGCCGTGCGAGGCGCGTGAATTTCGCGCACCTCCTTACTTCACGCCCACCAGTTGAATCCCCAACAGCGCGCGGATCAGCACATTCCGGCCGCAGGCGCGCCGCACTCGCGCCGGCAGTCCGGCCAGCGCTCGCTCCAGCCAAATCAGCGGCCACACCGGCCCGAGCACAAAGCGCCCGCGCGCCCCGTGCAGCGCCTGCACTCGCGTGAAACCGACGCGGCGAAAAATCTTTGCGAGCTCGGCGGCCGTATATTCCCTGAGATGAAACCCGGTCGCGCTGTCGTCGAAATACTTGGAGATATCGTGCGGACCGGAGAGCGCATTGGGCGTGATGCAAATATATCTTCCTCCAGGCGCGAGTGCCGCATGGATCGCGCGGAGCTGATCGTGCGCATCCTCCGGATGCAGATGCTCCATCAATTGATTGCTGTAAACCAGCTCCACACTTCCGCCCGGCGCCGGGATGCTGGTGCCGTCCGAAATGATGAGTTCGAATCCCGGCGGCGCGTCCCCGAATTGCGCGATCTGCGCGGAGACATCCACGGCGTAAACCTTCCGCACCCGCGCCGCCACGGCCAGTGAGAGCCGGCAATCGCCCGCGCCCACCTCGAGAAAAACCGTCTCCGGCTTCAGAAAGCGCTCCAGCAGCCGCAACTGCGGCGCAATCGCGCTTTGCACGGCACTCCCATCGCGGCGCCGCGTGAGCTGCGGATGGTCCGGCACCTTTTGAAAAAGCTCGTCGTAGACCATCCCGTAAAGCGTGGCGCGCTCTTCCCGGCTGGCGCGGCGCAAGCGGTCGGCCAGCTCCCGCTCCACGAGATAGTGCGCATACAGCCGCTCGGGGTTGCGAGCTTCGGTCGGGTCGAGCTTCGGAGCAGTCATGGCGCCTCCCTTCGCGTGCGGAAACGCGCAGTGAAGAATCGCCTGCCATAGCGCAATGAGCACGGCCGGCGCAATCGTAGAGTCAACGGCGTGAGCTACCGCGTCCTCCATCTCATCGACAGCCTCGACCTCGGCGGCGCGCAGGTCGTCCTCCTGAACTTGCTCAAACAGGCCGACCGTTCGCGCTTCCATCACGAGGCCGCCTGCTTGCACGGGCGCGGCGTTTTCTGGAGCGCCCTTGCCGCCACGGGCGTGCCGCTGCGCACCCTCTCCTTCCATCACTATTTCCCGAGCTACGTGCCCGCGCTGCTCTGGTCCTTCCTCACGCGGCGCTACGATATCCTGCACTGCCATCTGCTCGCCTCGAACGTGATCGGCAAACCGCTCGCCGCTCTCTGCGGCATCCCCGTGCGGATCAATCACGACCACTGCAACGACAAACTCACCGACCCCCGCCGCTGGGCGCTGCCCGCCGACACTTGGACGAATCGCTTTTCCTCGCACGTCATCGCCGTCTCGGAATCGACGCGCGCCTTCGTGGAAGAGCATGAAGGCGTCCCGCGCGAACGCACTTCCACCATTCACAATGGCGTCGATTGCGAAGCGATCCGGCCGCGCCCGGAGCAGCGCGCCGCCGCGCGCGAGCGCTGGCATCTTTCGCCCGAGGCATTCGTCGTTGCCGGCATCGGCCGGCTCACTTATCAGAAAAACTTCGCGCTCTTCCTGGAAGTCGCCGCGCGCGTCCTGCGCCGGCAACCCCACGCCTTTTTTGTCATCGCCGGCACTGGCGAAGACGAGCCCGCCCTGCGCGCGCAAGCCCACGCACTCGGGATCGCCGACCGGGTGCGCTTTCTCGGCTACGTCGCCAGCATGCCCGAGCTCTATCCCGCGCTCGATCTGCTCCTCCTCACCTCGCGCTTCGAGGGCCTTCCCATCACCATCCTCGAAGCCATGGCCGCCGGCGTTCCCATCGTCGCCAGCCGCCTCGATGGCATCGCCGAGGTCCTCGCCGATGGCGAAGACGCCGCCCTGATCCCTCCCGGCGAGCCCGAGCCTTACGCCGGGGCCGTGAGCGAGCTGATCGCAAATCCCACCCTCGCCAACACCTACCGCGAGCGCGCCCTCGCCAAAGTTCGCTCCAATTTTTCCGCCGAACGCATGACCCGCGAAGTTGAATCTATTTATCTTCGCTACCTTCCTAAATCATAAATCACCCGTCCCCACCGCTCTTCTCCGACTGGCGCGTCAACCGCGGCAACACCAAAGGCCGCGTAATCCTCGTCCTCTTCCGCGCCGCCCACCAAGCCCGCGCCTTGCCCGCGCCGCTCTGGTATCTCTTCATTCCCTACCTCGCCTTCTACCGGCTCTTCGTCGATTGGCTCCTCGGCGTCGAGCTTCGCGCCCAAACCCGCATCGGCCCGCGCCTCCAGCTCTGGCACCCGCGCGCCATCGTCATCCACGAGACCAGCGTCATCGGCGCCGATTGCATCATCCGCCAGTCCACCACCATCGGCAACAAAGTCGCCCCCGATGGCGCCCTCGGCCCCGCGCCCATCATCGGCGACCACGTCGACATCGGCGCCAACGTCGTCATCCTCGGCCCAATCCGCATCGGCGACCGCGCGGTGATCGGAGCTGGCTCGGTCGTGGTAAAAGACGTGGCGGCCGGTGAGACGGTGGCGGGTAATCCGGCCTCTCCACTCCGCGCAAAAGCCTCCCAGTGAATGCCGTTGCTCAATTGGCCGCCGGCTGCGCCGCAGCAGGCCTGGACTTCCTGCTCATCGGCGGTCACGCCGTGTGGGCTTATGGATTTCAGCGGTTGACCAACGACATCGATTTTCTGGTGCGCGAAGAGCAAATTCCTCGGTGGAGGGCGCATCTGATCACGCGAGGCTATCGAATCTTTGGCGGCACGACGGCTTTCCTGCAGTTTCATGCCCCGCCTGGTCAGCCTGTGCTCGACTTGGTGATCGTCAACGAGAGTACCTGGACGAAGTTGGCTGACCAGAAAGTCGCGCAGCCAGAGATGGGACCACACATTTTCACGCCTTCTCCACTGCACCTCGTCGCCATGAAGCTGCACGCCATGCGACAAGCTGGAGTAGACCGAAAGAGCGATCGGCGGGATGTGGATGAACTCATCCGACTCTGCGGAATCGACGTGCGCTCGCCCGAATTTCGGGAGATAGTAGACCGGTACGCCACACCGGCAATCTATGAGCTCCTACTACAAAATCATCCCGCAGGCTGACGGAGGATACCTCGTGGATTATGGTGATCTGTGTTTACCGGTGCCGCCGCCGGATATGCCCTTGCGCTCGGATAATCTTCCTCTCGCCGATTGCTTCAAGCATTGGGAGGAAATGCTCAAATGCTTTCCGCCGACTGCGGAATCCGAAGCTGAGCGATTCGCCTCGAAGACGCCGGAGCCATTCGTCATGTAGACGATTTGCCCGATGTCTCCGCCGAAAATCATCCCGCAGACAGATGGCGGCTACCTTGTAGACTGCGGAGATCTCTGTCTCCCTGTTCCCCCGCCCGGCGGTCTGAAAGAGCACCCGAATATCGGCTTCGACGCTTTTTGCGGATACCTCGAATCGATGCGGCCATGGCTGCTCCGCCCCCAGGACCCATGCTGGCCGGTGTCTCATTACCCGGAGGCGTTCGTTCTCTAGCCCCGCTTGCCACCGCCCCCATCCGGGCCGATACTCCACCCCCTTCTCTATGACTCTGACCGAAAAAATCCTCGCGCGCGCCGCGGCAAAGCGCGCGTGCAGCCCGGCGACAATGTCTGGGTGAATGCGGACGTCCTCATGACGCACGATGTGTGCGGGCCGGGCACCATCGGCGTGTTCAAGCGCGAGTTCGGCAAGGACGCCAAGGTCTGGGACCGCAAGAAGGTCGTCATCATCCCGGACCACTACATTTTCACCGCGGATTCGATGTCGAACCGCAACGTGGACATCCTGCGCGACTTCGTCGAGCGAGCAGGAGCTGCCGTATTTCTACGACGTGATCGACGACCGCGAACGGCCACTGGCATTTCGACGCGTCGCAAGGGCCAGCTCAAGCAGCCAGTACGGCTCGCAGCTACACCGGCGTCTGCCACACCACGCTGCCGTGGAAGGGCCACACGCGGCCGGGCGAAATTCTCTTCGGCACCGATTCGCACACCTGCATGGCGGGCGCGTTCAATCAGTTCGCCACCGGCATCGGCAACACCGACGCGGGCTTCATCCTCGGCACGGGCAAGCTGCTCATCAAGGTGCCGGAGACGATGCGCTTCTATCTCGAAGGCGAGCTGCCGCCGGGCGTGATGGCGAAGGACGTGATCCTGCACGTCATCGGCGACATCGGCTTCGACGGCGCGACCTATCGCGCGATGCAGTGGGAAGGCCCGGGCGTGAACGCGCATGACCATGGACGACCGCATGACGATCGCGAACATGGCGATCGAGGCCGGCGGCAAGAACGGCATTTTTCCCGTACGACGAAAAGACCGGCGACTACGTGCGCGAGCGCGTGGCGGAGAACGGCACGAAGAGCGACTTCGAGCCGGTGGAGCTCGATCGCGAGCAGAGCGTTCGTCTACGACAAGACCTTCGACCTCTCGAAGCTCGAGCCGACCGTCGCGTGCCATCCCGATCCCGGCCAGCGCAAGCTCGCGCAAGAGATGATGGACGTGACAGCTCGACCGCGCCTACATCGGCTCCTGCACCGGCGGCAAGACGAGCGACTTCCTCGCCTTCGCCGCAGGTCGTGCAGCGGCAAGACGGTGAAGATCGACACCTTCGGCGTGCCCGCGACGACGAAGGTCGTGCAGGAGCTGAAGGACACGCGTGGGACGGCGAAAGCGTCTGGAGCATCCTCGAAAGCGCCGGCGTGCGCATGACGGAAAACGCCTCGTGCGCCGCGTGCCTCGGCGGGCCGGTGGATACGTTCGGCCGCATGAACACGCCGATGAAGTGCATCAGCGCGACGAACCGCAATTTCCCCGGCCGCATGGGCAACAAGGAATCGCAGGTCTTCCTCGCCTAGCCCGTACACCGTCGCGGCCAGCGCGCTCACCGGGCACGATCACCGATCCGCGCGAGTTCGTCAGCTAACCGCGCGCGCCGCCGCGCCGGCCATCGTGCGGCCTTCCCATAGCCCTCATTGCTCCCATCCTTCCCATCAGCCTCGGCGCCCTGGCCTGCGCCGCGCTCGCGCTGGCCGGATGCACCGCCGGCCCGCCACCGAAAAACAATAGCTACGTCGATCTCGCGCCAAGAGCTCCGAATTCTACAAGTACGGCCCCGCGCAGGCGTTCGGGCCCGATTCCGCGCTGACCCGCGGCCAGCGCGTCACCCTTCTCAAGCGCGAGTTCGGCTTCAGCCAAATCCAGTTGGCCGATGGCACCACCGGCTATGTCCCCACCGACGACCTCAAAGCCGCGCCCCCGCCACCCATGCCCGCCCGCGCGCGCGGCAGCGGCACCACCGGCGCACGCCGCGTGGCCAAGCGCAGCAGCAACGTCCAGCCCGTCCCCGAAGACCCCGCTCTTCGACATCAACGACATCCCGCTCCCCATGGAGCCCGCCAATCCCAAGCCAGCCGGAGCGCGTCCCTAAACCGCCGCGTTCCATCCTCATCCGGTTTTCGTCTTTTTCGTGCCTTTCGTGTTTTTCGTGGCTCAATTCTTCTAACCGCCGCCCACCATGCCGCACTCCATCACCAGCCCCGTCTACGTCGTCCGCGACAATATCGACACCGACCAGATCATCCCCGCGCAGTATCTCACGCTCGTGCCGACCATCGCCGAGGAATACGAGAAGCTCGGCAGCTACGCCATGATCGGCCTGCCCGATGCGCTCTATCCGCGAGAGCTTCGTCCCCGAGGGCGGCATGAAGACGCCATACCAGATCGTCATCGCCGGCCGCAATTTCGGCTGCGGCAGCTCGCGCGAGCACGCCCCCATCGCCCTCGGCGCCGCCGGCGTCGAGGCCGTCGTCGCCGAAAGCTTCGCCCGCATCTTCTTCCGCAACTGCGTCGCCACCGGCGAGCTCTACCCCTACGACGCCAACGAGCGCCTCTGCGACACTGTCAAAACCGGCGACGTCGCCACGCTCGATTTCGAGGCCGACACGCTCACCGTCAACGGCCGCACCTACCCCCTCAAGCCCCTCGGCGAAGTCCGCCCCGTCATCGATGCCGGCGGCCTCTTCAACTACGCCCGCAAAAGCGGCATGATCGCTGCAGCGAGCTAGGTTGCGCCTTGCGCGCCCTCAGTGAAAAGGGGCGCCCTCGCCCCCAGTTTCAGGACCCACGGGGCGAAGGCGCCCCTTCTCCTTGCGCCTTCCGCACCGCCAGCGACAAATTCGGCGTCAGCGTCACTCCCGTCACCGCGCGGATCGCCTTCATCCCCACCCGCCCCGCGCGAAACGCCAGGCTCCGCCGCTCCGGCGGACGCGTGTTGAACCACAGATCGATCCGGTCGCGATGCCCATTCCGTTGCGGCTCCAGCAGCTCCGGCGCGCCGCTGCCTGCCGCGCGCAGCAGGCCCATCACTTCGTTCTCGGTGCCGCCGCGGATGCCCTTCCGCAGCAGCATCTCCCAATCATCCTGTGGCAGGATGCGCTCGGAGAACCGGTGCGCCAGCGCGGAGGTGAGTGTGTCCGGCAAGTAGTTCAAGAACGGCAGCAGCGTCGAGTGCACCTTGATCGGAAAGGCCCGGTTCGGCGTCTGGTTCAAGAACAGCGCCCCGCCCGGCCGCACCAGCGCCCAGAGCTTGCGCAGGATCACCTCCCGCTCGGCGGGCAGCAGGTGCTCGAACACCGCGCTCATGATCACGAAATCGAACGTACCCAGCCCCTCCGGTAACTCCAGTCCGCTCGGCGAGAGATGCAGCGCCACGTGCGGATAGCGGTAAAACTCCAGCCGCTTCTTCGCCACCGCCAGCAGCTCCTCCATCAGCTCCACGCCCACGATTTCCGCCGTCGGAAATTCGCGCGCCAGGATCATCGTCGAGGCCCCGCTGCCGCAGCCAAAATCCAGGATGCGCTTCCCCGCGAAATCCGCCGCGTCGAAGTACCCCAGCAAATCGTCGCGCAGATCCTTTTGCACGTACGACGGGTCCTCATCCCGCATGATCTCATCGCAGATCCACGCCGGGCCTTTCACCTTCAGGATCAATTCCAGCAGTTCCACCGGATAGGCTGTCTCCCACGTCGGGTGCAGCATGAACTGCGGCCGTTTCAGCGTCACGTCCACGCGGCGCCGGCCGCCGCCGATCTCCGTCACCGCCACGTCCCCGTCCGGGTGCGCCAGCGTCTGCATCAGCTCCACTCGATCGGCACCGACCGCTTTTGCCGGAACTTGTCGTTGTAGTAGAGCTTCCGCTCCGCCGCGCCGTACTCGTGCACCAGCTTCGTGCACTTCACGTCGAAGCAACAATACTCCGCGATCTCCAGCAGCCGCCCTTCGCGCCACCACTTGATCGCCTCCAGCCCTTCCGCCGTCTTTCCCACGCCGAGCGTCGCCGTCGAGAGCGCGTCGAGCCCGAGCCGGTGCCCGAGCTTCTTCTCCACCTCCACCAGCAAATCGAGAGTCGGCACGTTATACGCCAGGTCCAGCGGCGTGTACCCCATCAGCACCTCGTAATCGAAATTGATCACGTTGAAACCCACCACCAAGTCGGCCCGCTGGAGTTGCTCCACCAGCTTGTTCACCGTGCTCTCGGTGTAAATCCGGTACTCGCCCAGCTTCGTGCTGTACGTCACCCCGATGCTCATCCCCATGTCCTGCTTGCGGCTCCACCCCCCGGCATCGTTTGCCGTGCGCTGCGTTTCCAGATCGAAGTAAACAACGTCTTTTGCCATAGGGGTTTTCAAGCGACGAAAACCCTGCCGATCCCGCGAAAAAAAGTCGAGCCACCTTTCGCCCTCTCCCCCTCTTAATCTTAATCCTAATCTTAATCTTGATCTTGATCCCCGCCCCCATGCGAATCCCCCTCCTCCTCGCCACCCTCCTCCTCGCCACGACGCTGCAAGGCGCCGAGCCCTACCAGGCCGGTCTCGCCCGCGCCGACATCACCCCCGCCGGCCCGATCCGCCTCGCCGGCTACGCCGGTCGCAACAAAGCCTCCGAGTCCATCGACCAGCGGCTTTTCACGAAGGCCCTCGCGCTGCGCGACCCGCTGGGACAGCTCACCATCATCATCACCGCGGACACCATCGGCGTGCCGCGTTGGTTCACCGATCAGCTCGCGGAGCGGATCCAAGGCGAGTTCCAGGTGCCGCGCGAGCGCGTCCTCTTCGCCTGCTCGCACTCGCATTCCACGCCGATCATCGATGGCTGCCTCACCGATATGTACGGCCTCGCCCCGGCGGAAGCGGAGCTCGTCGCGCGCTACACGAAAACCTTCCTCCAGCAGGCGTTCAGCGCGGCCAAGTCGGCGGTGGCCGATCTCGCGCCGGCCAAGCTTTCCTTCGGCCGCGGCGAGGCGGGCTTCGCGGGGAACCGCCGCGCCTTCGGTCCCAAGGGCGTAACCTTTGGGATCAATCCCAATGGCGCGGTCGATCGCGATGTGCCGGTGCTTCGCATCGAGCGCGAGGATGGCACGCTGCGCGGGATCGTCTTCGGCTACGCCTGCCATTGCACCACGCCCGGCGCCACGTACGAAGTGAGCGGCGATTGGGCCGGCTACGCGCAGGAAAACCTCGAGCGCAGCTACCCCGGCGTCACCGCACTCTTCATCACCGGCTGCGGCGCGGACGCCAATCCGAACCCGCGCGGCAGCATGCTCCTCGCCCGCGCCCACGGCCTGCATCTCGCGGGCGCCGTCGCGCGCGTGCTCACCACACCGATGTTCCCCGTCACCGGCCCGATCGGCGCGGCTTGGGAGGACGTTGCGCTCCCCATCGCCCCCACGCCTGACAAGGCCTACTACGAGGCCAAGCTCGCCGAAAAAGCCCCCGCCGCCCAGCGCTACGCGCAGCGCCATCTCGATCTCCTCGCGAAAGGCGACCCGCTCCCCACCAGCTACCCCGCGCCCGTCCAGACCCTCCAGTTCGGCGACACCTTCACCCTCATCGCGCTGAGCGGCGAAGTGGTGGCCGATTACTCTCTGCGCCTCCACCGCGAGCTGCCCGAGCTCCGCCTCTGGAACGCCGGCTACTGCAACGACATCTTCGCCTACGTCCCCTCCATGCGCATCCTCACCGAAGGCGGCTACGAAGCCGATTCCAGCATCATCTATTACGGCCTCCCGACGCGCTTCGCCCACGCCATCGAAGACACCCTCATCGCCAAGGTGCTCGAGCTGGTGAAAAAATCGCGCGCCGGCGTGAGCAAGTAGCTCAGCTACTTCGGCTTCGTGATCATCTCGAAGTCGTCCGTCCGAAACGGCGTCACCGGCAGCCCCTCTTCGCTGTAGAGGTTGCACACCGGATTGTCCGACCACGCGTAACGGACCGCAATGGGATATTCCACCTGGTCGCAGATCAGTTCCACCTGGTCTTTGCCTTTGAGCGCCCCCTTGGCCCAATGCCACACTTTGTCTTCGCCGCACACCGCAAACCCGCGCGCCTCGGTCACATCGAAAGCACGCAGCCCGCTGCCGAAGCAATCGAAAGTGAGCGTGATTTTGCCGTCGTGAATGTCCATCTCTTTGAACTCCGGGCTGCGGTACGGGACCTTCATGCCGTAGTCCTTCGCCAGCGCCCAGCGCACCAGCCGTGCGGCCACGTCGTGCTTGTTGCGCGGATGGATGTCGCGCCCTTCGCCGAGGTCGATGATCACGGCCTGGCCGGTGTTCGGCAGCTTGAGCGTTTTGGTTTGCGCCTCGCGCAGCTCGGCCCAATCCGAATCCCCCGGCTTCGGCACCTCCGCTTTGAAATCCGCGAGCTGCACCCAATAAAACGGGAAGTCGCCCTGCTTCCACTCCTTGCGCCACTGCTCGATCATGAATGGGAAAAGCTGCGCGTATTCCCACGCGCGGCTGGCGTTCGATTCGCCCTGATACCAGATCACCCCCTTCATGCCGTAGCCCAGCGTCGGGTGCAGCATGCCGTTGAAAATGTTGCCGGGGCGCGCGTTGCCATTGAGCCATTGGTCCGGCGAGGCGGGCTGGCGCGGCAGCGGCTTGCCCTGCTCCTTCGCCTTCTCAACGCCTCCTTCCACTTTTCGTAGATCGGCGCGTAATCCGCCTTCGCTTTCTCCGATTGCAGCTCCGTCTCGCGCGCGACGGTTTTCTCGATCAGCGGCTTGAAACGCGGATCTTTCTCCAGCGCCTCGCGCCGCACCCAAGCCTCGGCCGCCGAGCCGCCCCAGGCGTTGTCGATTAGTCCCACCGGCACCTGCAAAATTTCGTGGATGTAGCGGCCAAACAGAAAACCCACCGCGGTAAACGGCGCGGCCGTCTCCGGCGCGCAAGCCTTCCACTCCGCCTTCGTATCGGTCTTCAGCTCCTGCGTCCCCACGAGCGGAACCTTGATCAGCCGCAGATTCGGCAGCTTCGACGTCGCCGCCTCGAGGTCGCCATTCAAATCCCGCCCCAGCGTGAAGCCCATGTTCGATTGCCCCGAGCACATCCACACTTCGCCCACCAAAACATCCTGCACCTCCTTCTGCTCCGAGCCAGCCACGGTCAGCGTCTGCGGCTGCGCATTCGCCGGCATCGGATCGAGCTTCACCGTCCATTTCCCATCCGCGCCGGCCTCGCCGGATTTGCTCTGCCCCGCAAACGTCACCGTCACCTTCGTCCCCGGCGCATCCCACCCCCAGATCGGGTTCGACTGGTTCTGCTGCAGCACCATGTGGCTGCTGATGATGGCGGGAAGCTTCAGCTCCGCCCGCGCGGTGAGGCCAAGGCAAAGCGTTGTGAAAAGGAGGGCGCGAAGTTTCATGGGGAAAGGGGAACGCGATGCTTTACGAAGCGGGTGGAAAGCTCAAGGGGAAGCGCGGCAATCCCCGAAAATAGAATTACCAAAAAGTGCTCCTCCGAATCACAAAAACTCCGCGCCCATGATATAAAGGACCCCTACGCCGCCTCGCCCGCGCCACGACCGCTATGCGACCGCCGCCCGTTGCTGCCGCACCAGTCGTGCCTTGGGTAGGGTGGGTGGGCGTCCCGCCCGCCGTTTTGGGTGTCCCGCCCAAAACCTCGATCTACAATAGTAGCCCACCGCCGAAAACAGCCCTGCCGGCAACTCACGCTGCGTGCACCCTACCCGTCGCCGTTCATCCGTCTTTCGGGCGGGACGCCCGTAAGGGCGGGCGGGACGCACCACCCTACCCAAACTCGGCGCTTCCGGTTCCATATGTCGGAAAACTTCCTGGCATTTCAGATTCCGCCTCCAGCCTTCGATTTCCGAAATTTCCGAAATTCGACTTTTCCAGTTGGCCCCCGCCCCGGCCATCCGATTCGCGACCACTACAATCTATTCCATATCTCCGAAAACCCTTCCTACCCCCCGAAAACACGGCTTTTGGTCTCACATCCTCCGAAAACCACCCTCCCCCATCCCAACTCGACTGAACCCGATTTCCAAAATTTCCGAAATACTCTTCCCCGGCCGCCCCTAAGCACCCGCCCGTTGAAGGATTACCGCGATGAGCGATACTAGCCCGCCTTAATGTCCGATTTTCGAACCATCTTCAATCTCCTCGCCGCGAGCGCTTTATGCCTCCTCGCGCTGCCGTGCGCACGAGCGGCGGAGGAGCCGGCGGGCGCGGTCACGCTGGAAAAACACATCAAGCCCCTCCTCGAGCAGTATTGTTTCGATTGCCACAACGCCGAAAAAGCCAAGGGCGACATCAACCTGGTCGACGCCGCCAGGAATCCGAAGCTGGTCGAAAACCGCGCGGTCTGGAACAAGGTGATCGAGACGATCGAGAGCGGCGACATGCCGCCCGACAAGAAGCCGAAGCCCACCAAAGAGCAGCGCGGCTTGGTGCTCCATTTCCTGGATGGCGAGCTTTCCAAGCTCGATTGCACCGCCGAGAAAAACCCCGGCCGGGTGACGATCCGCCGGCTGAACCGCGAGGAGTACCGCAACACCATCCGCGACCTGCTCCGGGTCGATTACCAGCCGCAGGATTTCCCGAACGACGAGGTCGGCTACGGCTTCGACAATATCGGCGACGTGCTCTCGCTCTCGCCGATGCTCATGGAAAAGTACCTCGCCGCGGCCGAGGAAATCGCGCAGAAGGCGATCATCGCCGGGCCGGCCCAGGCGCAGATCCGCAAGTTCAAGGGCAACCAGCTTCAGCCGCAGGGCAACGACGTGCGCGCCGACGACGACGGCGCCTTGATCTTCTCCTCGAATGCCCAGGGCGTGCGCCAGATGGAGTTCCCTGCGAAGGGGGAATACATCCTCCGGGTGCGCGCCTACGGCGACCAGGCCGGCCCGGAGCCGACGCGCCTCGGCGTGCGCATCGACGAGCAAGAAGTGGACGCCATCGACGTGCCGGCGCGCCGCGGCGCCGCGAAAACGTACGAGCTGAAGATCGAGATGGACAAGCCCGGCTGGCGAAAGCTCGGGCTCGCTTTCCTGAACGACTATTACGACCAGTCGAACCCCGACAAAACGCTGCGCGGCGACCGCAATCTCTACGTCGAGTCGTTCGAGCTGCAGTTGCCCCCGGGCGAGGCCGCCCTGCCGGTGAGCCACCGGCAGATCATCACAAAAATGCCCGAGGCCGGGCAGGAACGCGCGGTCGCCCGTGAGCTGCTGCGGCCACTCCTGGCGCGCGCCTATCGGCGGCCAGTGCAGGAGGCGGAGGTGGAGCGCGTCGCGGCGTTCGTCGATCTCGCGCATGCAGCACCAGGGCGGCTTTCTGGAAGGGATGCAGGTGGCGGTGCAGGCGGTGCTTTGCTCGCCGCATTTTCTCTTCCGCTGGGAGCTCGATCCCGGCCAGGCGCTGCCGGGCCAGGTCCGCGAGCTCGAACGATTTCGAGGTGGCCAGCGCGCCTCTCCTATTTCCTCTGGAGCACGATGCCGGACGAGCAGCTCTACATCCTCGCGCGCAAGGGCGAGCTGCTGCAAAAACGGCAATCTGCAGAAGGAAATCAAGCGCATGCTGGCCGGACTGGAAGGCCCGCGCGTTGGTCAACAACTTCGCCGGCCAATGGCTGCAAATCCGCAACATCTACGAGGTCGATGCCGGACCCGAAAATGTTCCCGCGCTGGCGACGACGACCTGAAGGGCGATGATGAAAGAGGAGACCGAGCGTTTCTTCGAGGCGATCGTGAAGGAAGACCGCAGCGTGCTCGACCTGCTCGACGCGGATTTCAGCTTCCTCAACGAGACACTCGCGCAAGCTACTACGGCATCGCCGGCGTCAACGGCCACGAGTTCAAGCGCGTCACGCTGCCGCCGGACTCCCCGCGCGGCGGCGTGCTCACGCAGGGCGCCGTTCTCCTCACGACCTCCACGCCCACGCGCACTTCGCCGGTAATCCGCGGCAAATGGATTCTCGAGCAAATCCTCGGCACGCCCCCGCCGCCACCACCGCCCGATGTGCCGCCCCTGCAGGAGCAGAGCCAGGTGAACCAGACCGCCTCGCTCCGTGAGCGCTTCGCCGCGCACAGCCAGAACCCCGAGTGCGCCGGGTGCCACAAACGCATGGACCCGCTCGGCTTTGCCCTGGAAAACTTCGACGCCACCGGCGCCTGGCGCGACAAAGACGGAAAATTCCCCATCGATTCCGCCGGCAAGCTGTCCGATGGCCGCGAATTCAAGAACGCCCGCGACCTCAAGGCCATCCTCAAGCAGAGCCCGCAATTCGTCACCAACCTCTCCGAGAAACTCCTGACCTACGCCCTCGGCCGCGGCCTCGATTTCAACGACCAATGCGCCATCAAAGAGGTCGTGGATAAGTCAAAAGGCCAGGAGCTGAAATTCTCCTCCGTCATCACCGCCATCGTGACCAGCGACCCTTTCCTGAAACGAAAAACCGCCGAAGCCCTGAGCCAAAACAAGTAAAGGTCATTTGCAGGCCCCTTCATCTTTTCGTCCCTTTCGTGTTTTTCGTGTTTTTCGTGGCTAAAAATTCCTAACCTTTCCTCTCCAATCCGATGAGCACTCACCTCCACCGCCGCACCTTCCTCCGCGGCCTCGGCGCCGCGATCGCCCTCCCGATGCTCGACGCCATGCGCCCGGCCCGCGCCTTCGCCGCCGCCGGCAAAGCCCCGGTCCGCATGGCCTTCCTCTTCGTGCCCGAACGGCGCGCACATGCCGGACTGGACCCCGACCACGGAAGGCGCCGATTTCGAGCTGCCGTGGATTCTCGAGCCGCTCAAGCCGCACAAGAACGACCTGCTCGTCCTCACCGGCCTCGCCCAGGACCGCGGCCGCTCGAATGGCGACGGCGGCGGCGACCACGCGCGCTCGGCGGCAAGCTGGCTCACCGGCGCGCAGCCGCTGAAGAGTGAGGGCTCGCAGATTCGCGTCGGCATTTCCGCCGATCAGCTCGCGGCGCAGGTCATCGGCAAAGAGACGCGCTTCGCCTCGATCGAGCTCGGCCTCGAGCCCGGCCGGCAGGGCGGCAAGTGCGATACCGGCTACGCCTGCGCGTACTCGAACAACATCTCCTGGCGCAACGAAACCACGCCGATGACCCGCGAGATCAATCCGCGCCTCGTCTTCGAGCGGCTCTTCGCCAATGAGCTCCCGAAAGAGCAGGGCGAGAGCTTTCAGCGCCGCAAACTTTTCCGGAAGAGCATCCTCGATTTCGTGATGGAAGACGCGAAAACGCTGAGCGGGCAAGGTGGGCGGCCACGATCGCGAAAAGATCGACGAGTACCTTACGGCCATCCGCGAAATCGAGCAGCGCGTCGAGCCGCGCCGAGAAGCTGGTCGACAGCGGCAACACCGCGGTGGCGCAAGGCTACGAAGTGCCCGAGGGCATCCCCGAGAGCTACGAGGAGCACGCCCGCATCATGGCGGACATGCTCGTGCTCGCCTTCCAGGCCGATGTCACGCGTGTCGGCACCTTCATGCTCGCGAACGAGGGCTCGAATCGCTCCTACCGCAACATCGGCGTCTCCGACGGCCACCACTCGCTCTCGCACCACCAAGGCGACCACGCGAAGCAAATGAAGATTCGCGAGATCAACAAATTCCACATCCAGCAGTTCGCCTACATCATCGGAAAGCTGAAGAGCATCCCCGAGGGCGACGGCACCCTGCTCGACAACTGCATGATCGCCTACGGCGCCGGCCTCGCCGATGGCGACCGCCACGATCACGGCGACCTGCCCCTGCTCCTCGCCGGCGGCGCCGGCGGCAGCCTCGCCCTCGGCCGCCACGTCCGCTACCCAGCCGAGACGCCGATGTGCAACCTGCTCGTCTCCCTGCTCGAGCGCGCCGGCGCCCCCGTAAAACGCTTCGGCGACAGCACCGGCCCCCTCCGCGGCCTCATCTAATCGCAAATCGCGGAACATCTTGCCAAAGCGCCCGTGGAAACGCGGCACGCAAAACGCGGACCGCGGACCGCGGAACAATTGCCATGCGCGTCCCTCGTGCGACCTCGCCAGCCCGAAGGGCTGCAACATGAATAGCCGGGGGTTGAGTGAAGCGAAACCCCCGGAATCCGCAAGAATAGCGACGCACCCCGAAGTGGGTGCAACTCAGCGCCATCCTCGCAAACCACCTGCCACCCTCGCCCATCGTCATGCGCGCCATCCCGCCATCCCGCCGCCTCGCCGTCGCGCTATCATTCCTCCTCACCACGCTCGCGCACGCCGACCCCGCCCTCGACTCGCTCAAAACCAAGCTCGCCTCCACCGAAATTCCGCAGCGCCGCGAAGCCATTTATGACCTCTCCAAGCTCGGCCCGGCCGCCAAAGCCGCGCTGCCTGAGCTCATCAAGGCCACCGACGATCAGGACAAACAAGTCTGGTCCGGCGCCCTCACGATCATCGCCGAGCTCGGCCCCGAAGCCGCCGAAGCCATCCCCGCTTTAATCGAGGGACTCGATTCCCGCAAGGTCCGAGGCGGTCGCGAGCGCGACCGCGCGCAAGCCACCCTGCGCACCGCTTACGCCCTCGCGCAAATCGGCCCCGCCGCGCTCCCGGCGCTCATCGGCGCCATGGAGAGCGACAACACTCCCCGGCGTCTCGGCGCCGCCCGCGCGCTCGCCCATCTTGGTCCCTCTGCCGCACCCGCCGTCGATGCGTTGCTAAAAAATCTGGGCCATCACGAAGAGTTTGTCCGCCGCGAAGTAACCGATGCCCTCGGCCAAATCGGCGCGCCCGCCGTGCCCGGCCTGACACGAGCGCTCACCGCTCCCGAGCCAAAGCAGCGCCAGGCCGCCGCCCTCGCCCTCGCCCAAATCGGCGCCACCGCGAAACCGGCCGCCGACACGCTGCTCGCCCAATCAGAAAAGGAGACCGACCCCCTGCCCCGCGCCGCGATCTTCACCGCGCTTCCGAAGGTCGGCGCCGATCCCGCGAAAACGGCCGCCATTCTCCACACGGCGATCCGCGGCGACCAAGCCGATCTCCGGCACGCTGCGGTGAACGCGCTGCTCACCGCACCGGCCATCGCCAGCAAAGCCGTGGGCGATCTCGCCAACGACCTGAAATCCCCCGAGGCGCCGCGCCGTCAGCGCGCCGCTCAAATCCTCGGTCGCCTCGGCCCAGCCGCCGTGCCGGCTGTCCCGGCCCTGCTCGAGCGCGCGCAAGCCGAGCCCGCGGCGACCGTTTATGCCGAGGCGCTGGCACAGATCGGCACGCCGGCGCTGCCGCCACTGCTCCAGGCGCTTTCCACCGCGAAGAAAGGTTCGGACGACCGTACGTGGGTCTTCCGCGCGCTGAATGAAATGGGCGCGCCCGCGCTGAGCGGCCTCGCCGAGGCGCTGCGCTCCCCCACTCCGGCGGTCCGCGCCGGCGCCGCCGCGGCGCTGCAAGGGATGCCGCTGGAAAAACATCCCGCGGTCAAACGCCTGCTCGAGCTCACCCCCGATCCTGATGCCACCGTCCGCGCCGCTTCACTCCGCACCCTCGCCGATGTCCGCTCCGAGCGCCCCGCCATTATCGAGAAACTCAATCTCGCACTGAAGGATCCCGATCCCGCCGTGCGCAAAGCCGCCGCCATTGGCCTCGCCACCGCCGGCGCGGTGGAAAAGCTCGGCGTCGATGGTCTCCAGGCGCTCCTCTCCGAACCCGATCCCGAAACGCAGCGCACCGCCATCCGCGCACTCGGCGCGCTCGGTGCAAACGCCAGGCCCGCCGTCCCCGCGCTCATCCAGCGGCTCTCCAATCCCGAGCAAAAATCCTCCGCGCTTGAAGCGCTCACGCTCATCGGCCCGGCCGCGGCCGAAGCCGTCCCGGCCCTCATCAACATTGCCGGGACAAAGAAGGACCAGGACCTCGTCACGGCCTATCCAGCGCTCGCCGCCATCGGCGCGCCGTCCGCCCCCGCGCTCCCGCTCATGTACGAAACCATGCGCGGCTCAAACCTGGAGCTGCACCTCGTCACGATGCACGCCATCGCGAAGATCGAGCCCGATGACGCCAGGCTTTTCGCCTTCCTCACCGATGCGCTGAAAAACCGCTCCGGCCGCATGCGCCGCGGCGCTGCCGAGGAAATCCGCCGCCTCGGGGACCGCGCGCGAAAAGCGAAGGACGCCATCCCGCCGCTCCTCGCCATGCTGGAAACTCCCACCGAACGCAGCCAGGCCGTCGGCGCGCTCCGCGCCATTGACCTCGACGACCTCGGCATGCTGCAGTCGCTCCTCAACCATAAGGAAGCGACCGTCCGTGGCCTCGCGAGCGACGCCCTCGGCCGCCTCGGCCCCACGGCCGCGCCCGCCCTCCCTCAGCTTCGCGAGAAAGCCGAGAAAGACCCCGAGGAAAAAGTCCGCCAGGTGGCGAAGAAAGCGGTCGCGCTCGTGGAGAAGAAATAGCCGCGGCCAGCCTTGGAAAATCTCCTTCCCCGCTTCGCGCCCAGAAATTACTTTGCCCGTTGCCATGTTGCCTGAGCTCTTCCACGCGGCCGCCGCTTTCGCCCTCCCGCGATGAGCGAAAAAGAGCGCCAGCGCCGGGACCGTGCTCGTAAGGCCGAGAAGATCATCGCCGATCCAGGGAAGTTCGTGATCTGCGAAGGGTGCGAATCGATCGTCGCCGCGCGCGTGACCATGTGCCCGAACTGCTATGGCTACCGCTTCAATCCCGACCCCGCCGCGGTGATCGAGCAGGCGAAGCTCCTCGGCAGCCGCGAGCAGCAGAGCGTGATCGCCGATGATTTAAGCTGACTCCCCTCCCCATGAAGCTCCGCATCACTCTGGTCCTGCTCTCCTGCGTCCTCTCCGTGATCATCGGCGTGGTGCTCGCGCGCGGCGGCGCCTCGGCCAAAGTGGGCGCCGGCCCGCGGCGCACCCTGGTGGGGCTTTCCATGGATACGCTGAAAGAAGAGCGCTGGCAGGGCGATCGCGATCTCTTTACTAAGCGCGCGAGCGAGTTGGGCGCCGAGGTGCTGGTTCTCTCTGCGAACGGCGACGACATCCGCCAGGTGCAGGACGTCGAGGCGCTGATCTCGCGCGGCGTGGAGGTGCTGGTGATCATCCCGCACAACGGCGCGGCCATGGCGGGCGCGGTCGAGCGGGCGCACCAGGCGGGCATCCCGGTGCTCGCGTACGATCGGCTCATTACCGGCTGCGATCTCGATCTTTACCTCACCTTCGACAACGTAAAAGTCGGTGCCCTCCAAGCGCAGTTTCTCGCGGAGCGCCTCACCCAGACGCCTGGCAAAAAGCGCATCGTCCGCATCTACGGCTCGAAGACGGACAACAATGCGCTCCTTTTCAAGCAGGGCCAGGACCAGGTTCTGCAGCCGCTCATCGCCAGCGGGGCAATCGAGGTCGTGCATGAGGATTGGTGCCAGGATTGGCGGCCGGAGAATGCGAAGAAAATCACCAACGCCGCGATCACCAAGGCTGGGCATCAGGTCGATGCGATCCTTGCTTCCAATGATGGCACCGCCGGCGGCGCCATCCAGTCGCTGCTCGAGGAAGGGCTCGCCGGCAAAGTCCTCGTGACCGGCCAGGATGCCGAGCTTGCTGCCTGCCAGCGCATCGTCGCCGGCACGCAGGCGATGACCATCTACAAGCCCCTGAAAAATCTCGCGACCCAGGCCGCCGATCTCGCGGTAAAGCTCGCGGAGCGCAAACCGGTGATCGCCCGCTCCGCCATCCACAACGAGAAGGTGGAGGTGCCAAGCGTGCTGCTGGACGTGACGGCGGTGACGAAGGAGAACCTCGAGGCCACGGTGATCAAGGACGGGTATCACACCTCGGAAAAGGTGTACGGGCGATAAGACCATTGAAACTCTCCGCGGCCCGCTTTAGCATCCGCGCCCCATGAACAAAGCCTTCCTTTGCGCTTTTGCCGCCGCCGCGCTCGCCCTGGCCGGCTGCAACAAAACGGCCACCAACGAAATCCCTGTTGGCGAATTCGCCTCGCTCACCGGCAAGGAGGCGACCTTCGGCATTTCGTCGCACGAAGGCACGGTGCTCGCCATCGAGGAGATCAATGCCGCGGGCGGCGTGCTCGGCAAAAGCGTGAAGCTGCTCACCGAGGACAACCAGTCCAAGGCCGGCGAGTCCGCCAACGCCGTGAACAAGCTGATCGCGAAGGACGGCGTGGTCGCGATCCTCGGCGAAGTCGCGTCCTCCCGCTCGCTGGAAGCCGCGCCGATCTGCCAGCAGAACAAGATCCCGATGATCTCGCCCTGCTCGACCAACCCGAAGGTGACCGAGACCGGCGACTACATTTTCCGCGTCTGCTTCATCGATCCGTTCCAGGGCACGGTGATGGCCAACTTCGCCCAGAAGACGCTCAAGGCGCAGAAGGTCGCGGTGTTCACCGATGTGAAGAGCGACTACTCGAAGGGCCTGGCGAAGTTCTTCAAGGAAGGGTTCGCCAAAGCCGGCGGGCAGATCGTGGCGGAGCTCGACTACAACGGCGGCGACAAGGATTTCAAAGGCCAGCTCACCGCGATCAAGTCGGCGCAATCCCGATGGCGTTTTCGTGCCCGGCTACTACACCGATGCCGCGCTGATCTGCATCCAGGCGAAGGAAGTCGGCCTCACGGTGCCGCTCTTCGGCGGCGACGGCTGGGAGAGCGAGAAGCTGATCGAGATCGGCAAGGACGCCGTCGAAGGGCAACTACTTCAGCACGCACTACTCGCCCGATGCCGGCGGCGCCGAAGGGCAAGGCGTTCGTCGAGGCTTACAAGAAGCGCTACAACGGCAAGTCGCCCGACGCCATGGCGGCGCTCGGCTATGATTCCGCGCATGATCCTCGTCGATGCCATCAAGCGCGCGGGCACCACCGATGGCCCGAAAGTGCGCGACGCGCTCGCCGCCACGAAGGATTTCGACGCGGTCACCGGCAAGATCACGATCAACGAGAACGCGACGCGGACAAGTCGGCGGTGATCCTGCAGGTGAAGGACGGCAAGTTCGCTACGTCGAAACGATCGCCCCCTAGCCTGTCGTCCCTTGCCCGGCCGAACCCGACCGCCCTGTGATAGACTGGTTCCTCCAGCAACTCGTCAACGGCCTCGCCCTCGGCGCCATCTACGCGCTCATCGCGCTGGGCTACACGATGGTGTACGGCGTCCTGCGCTTCATCAATTTCGCGCACCGGATGTGTTGATGCTCGGCGCCTTCGCCGCGTTTTATCTCGCGCCGAAAATCAGCACGGCGTTCGGCGCTGCAGTCGGTCATCGCCGCGCATGCTGGTCATCGTTGCTCTCCGCGGCGATCTGCGCGGTCATCGGCATGACGATCGAGTTCCTGGCCTACCGGCCGCTGCGCAACGGCCGCGGCTCACCGTGCTCATCACCGCCATCGGCGTCTCGCTGTTCATCGAATTCACCGCGCAGCATCGAGGGTCTTCGGCGCGGCCACGCAAGCCTTTCCCGAAGCTGCTCGCCGAGCCGCGACCTCATCGATCGGCGCGCTCCATTTCTCGAGCAACGACCTCGTGGTGCTGCGTGCTCACCGCGCGTGCTGCTCGTGGCGCTGTGGTTCATCGTGCAGCGACCAAGATCGGCATGGCGATGCGCGCGGTGTCCTTCAACGAGCAGGCCGCCGCGCTCATGGGGGTGAACGTGAACGCGCATCATCTCGTTCACCTTCGGCCTCGGCTCGGCGCTCGCGGCGGTGGCGGGCATTTTCTACGCGATGCGCGCGCCGGGCATCGAGCCGCTCATGGGCGTGCAGCCGGGCTTGCGCGCCTTCGTCGCCGCGGTGCTCGGCGGCATCGGCAATCTTCCCGGCGCGGCGCTCGGCGGCATGCTGCTCGGCCTGCTCGAGACCTTCGTCGGCGGCATGCCCGGCCTCTCGAACTACCGCGACGGCATCGCCTTCGCGATCCTCATCCTGATCCTGCTGTTCCGGCCCGCCGGGCTGCTGGGCAAAGCTGCAAACGGAAAAAGTGTGATGCGCCGGCAAAGAAAAGCTCTTCCTCCTGCTCGCCGTCGCCGCCGCGATCGCGCTGTCGCTTCGCCTCCGGCGCAGTTCAATCGCTACTACCTCGGCATCGCTCATCGACGTCGGGATCAACATCATCCTCGCCGTCAGGCTCAATCTCATCAACGGCCACACCGGCCAGTTCAGCCTCGGCCACGCGGGCTTCATGGCGGTCGGCGGCTACTTCGCGGCCAAGCTCACGCTGCTCTGCGATGCCTCGCTGCCGGTGCCGCTGCAGCCGCTGCTCTTCTTCGCCGCGCTGCTCCTCGGCGGGCTTGTCGCCGCGCTCGCCGGGTTTCGCGGTGGGCGTGCCGTCGCTGCGGCTGCGGGGCGACTACCTCGCCATCGTCACGCTCGGCTTCGGCGAAATCATCCGCGTGATTTTCCAGAACGATCGAATTCGTCGGCGCGGCCACCGGCCTCAACGGCATCGCGCAGCTCACGAACTTCGCCTGGGCCTGGGCCTTCGCCGCCCTCACGGTCTACGTCGTCGCGTGCCTGGTGAATTCCACCTACGGCCGCGGCTTCATCGCCGTGCACGACGACGAAATCGCCGCCAGCGCCATGGGCATCAATCCCGTGCGCTACAAGGTCACCGCCTTCGTCATCGGCGCGTTTTTCGCCGGCATCGCGGGCGGGCTCTACGCGCACCACAAGCAGTTCATCTCAGCCCGACGGCTTCGATTTCATCAAGTGCATCGAGATCGTCGTCATGGTCATCCTCGGCGGCATGGGCCGCACCGTCGGGCGTGATCCTCGCCGCGATCATCCTCACGATGCTGCCGGAGTTGCTGCGCGGCGTCGCCGAGTACCGCATGATCATCTATTCGCTGCTGATCATCGTGCTGATGCTCGCGCGGCCGCAGGGGCTCTTCACGTTCGGACGGAAAGGAGCGGAGTAAGTCAGTGAGCGCGCCGCTGCTCGCAACTCGAGCAAGGTCACGATCCATTCGGCGGCCTCACCGCCGTCGATGCGACTTCGATTTCCAGATCGGCGACGGCGAACTCGTCGGCCTGATCGGCCCGAACGGCGCGGGCAAGACCACGGCCTTCAATCTCATCACCGGCGTCTATCAGCCCACCGGCGGGCGCATCACTTTTCGCGGGCAAGCCCACTGCGGGCGTGAAGCCGCACGCGCTCTCGCTCGCGCGGCATCGCGCGCACTTTTCAGAACATCCGGCTCTTCGCGCTCGCTGAGCGTCTTCGACAACGTCCGCACCGCCATGCAACTGCAACCGCGCGCAGCGGCATCCGCGACGCGCTCTTGCGCGGCCGGCGCTTCCGCGAAGTGGAGGCGCAGGTCGACGCGAAGGTCGATGGAACTGCTCGAAGATCTTCGACCTCGACCAGCTCGCGCGAGGCGCACGCGCAAGTGCCTGCCCTACGGCGACCAGCGCCGGCTGGAAATCGTGCGCGCGCTCGCCACCAGCCCGAAGCTGCTCCTGCTCGACGAACCCGCCGCCGGCATGAACCCGACGGAAAAGCGCGAGCTGATGAAGCTGATCCGGTTCGTGCAGGAAAAGTTCGACATCGCCGTGCTGCTCGTGGAGCACGACATGAAAGTCGTCATGGGCATCTGCCAGCGCATCGCCGTGCTCGATTACGGCGTGAAGATCGCCGAAGGCACGCCGGAGGAAATCCAGCGGCAATCCCGAAAGTCATCGAGGCCTATCTCGGAAAGGAGTCTGACCGATGCTTGAAATCCGCGATCTCCACGTCAACTACGGCGCCATCAGCGCGCTGCACGGCATTTCGCTGCGCGTCGCGAAAGGCGAGATCGTCACGCTCATCGGCGCGAACGGCGCGGGCAAAACCACCACGCTGCGCGCCATCTCCGGCCTGGTGAAACCGCGCTCGGGCGATCGTCACTTTCGACGGGCACGACATCACCGGCGAGCCGCCGCACGAGATCGTCGGCCGCGGCCTCGCGCCATCTGCCCGGAGGGCCGCATGGTTTTCGCCAATCTCACCGTGCTCGAAAACCTCCGCATGGGCGCCTACCTGCGCAACGACAAAGCCGGCATCGCCAAGGACCTCGAGTACGTCTTCGGCATTTTCCCGCGCCTGCAAGGAGCGCGAGCGGCAAACCGCCGGCACGCTCTCCGGCGGCGAGCAGCAGATGCTCGCGATCGGCCGCGCGCTGATGAGCAAGCCGAAGTGCCTCATGCTCGACGAGCCTTCGCTCGGCATCGCGCCGCTGCTCGTGAAGACGATTTTCGAGAAGATCGTCGAGATCAACCACGAGCTCGGCCTCACCATTCTGCTCGTCGAACAAAACGCGAATCTCGCCCTGCGAAATCTCGCACCACGGCTACGTGCTCGAGACCGGCCGCATCATCCTCGAAGGCGAATCCGCGGCGCTGCGGGACAACGCGCAGGTGCGCGAGGCGTATCTAGGCGGTTAGCCATGCTTCCGACGCTTCGATCGTGGGCCGCCGTACTGGCCTTGGCGCTCGCGCTTTCCAGTTGCGGGCGCAAGGAAGGCGCGGAGCCCGGCGTGCCCGCGACCCCGGAGGCCGCGCTCGAGGGGCTGAAGGTGACGAAGCTCTACTACAACGGAGCCGCGCGGGATTGGATCGCGAAGGAACACCCGGAGCTGCTGGACCCGGAGGATTGGGGAAAGATTTCGCCCCGCGGCGGCAGCCTGGCGCAGGCGGCGCAGGAGCCGCGTTTGTTTCGCCGGCTGGATCGCGAGGCGCACTTCGATGCCGTGCTGCTGGTGGGCGATCCGACCCAGTTTCGCCCGCTGTTGGATCACTTGCTCGACACCGGCGATTGGAAGCTGCGTTTCCTCGATCACACGAGCGTGGTCTTTCAACGCGAGGCGCCGGAACCCTGGACACCGGCGCGGCTCGCGGAGCAGCGCGCACGCGCCGCGAAGCTCGCGGATAAGCCTCGCGCGCGGCTGCTCGCGGACCTGGCCGTAAAGCTGGTGGCGGTGCGCGAACGGGAGCAGGCGAAGCAGATCATCGCCGAGGCGGAGAAAGCCGACGACGAGGTGCCTGAAGTGTGGGCGGCGCAGGCGAGCTACCGGATGGCGCTCGGCGATTGGAAAGCGGCCATCGCGAGCGCCGACAAAGCGCTGACTCTCGACAAAGCCTGCCTGCCCGCCCTCGGCTGCAAAGCGCAGTCGCTCTACGCCACCAAGCGCTTTGGCGATGCGTTCGCGGTTTCCAGCACGCTGCTGGCGAAGATGCCGGAAGAGCCGGGCATCCTTTTCTTCCACGCCAAAATTGCCCACGAGGCGCGGAAGTTTGGCGAGGAAGTCGCGGCGCTGGAAAAACTGATCGCGATCGCGGAGAAGGCCGGTCGCAGTGCGTCGGGTTACCGGGTTTACCTCGGGCAGGCGCACGTGGCCGACGCCAATCCGGACCCGGCGCTCGCGGAATTTGGACGCGCGCTGACCGATCCCGATCTTCCGCCGGAGCAGCGGAAGTTTGCGGAAGAGTGCCTGGCCCAGATCGACGCGAAGCTGCGGCTCAAGGAAACGCGGCGCCCCGCGGCTGATCGGCCACGAGCCGGCGGCGCCCCTGCTCCTGGCGCTCCGCCGGCCACGCCGGGTGCGCCGCGATAAGCCGCAGCGCCCGCTCCAGCAGCGTTTTGCCCGGCTCCATCCGGTGCCAGGTGGAAGCGCCGGACGGGTGCGGGAGCGGGATCAGGTCCGCCTCGTGCCCGTGGGCTTTGACGCGGAATTGCTGGCCGATGATTTGGTCGAGCTTCACGAACTCGAGAAACTGCGCGATGGCGAGCTTGCCCACCGGAACGATGAGCTCGGGCCGAAGCAGGCGTAGCTCGCCCCGCAGCCAGCGGGAGCAGTTCACGATCTCCTGGACATCCGGCACCCGATCGCCGGCCACGGGTGCTTTGCCGGGAAAGCAGCGGCAGACCGCCGCCATGTAAACGGATCGGCGGAAGCCCTCCTCCTCCAGGCCGCACGCAGTCGTTGAACCAGCGGAAGAGCGTTTTTCCCGCGGTCCAGGCAAAGGGCCGTCCGAGCACCGGCTCTTTCGCACCCGGCGCCTGGCCGACGAGCAGCACCTTGCTGAGCACCGGCCCGCCGCTGACCGGCGGCGGATGCATCTTCGGACAAAGCCGGCAGGCGCGCAGCCGCCGGACGTGGCGCTCGAGAGCAAGGTGCGCGGGCGAATCGAGCGTGGCGGCGGTAGGCATCGGGCGGATCCGTCGGACCGGTCGGATCGGAAGGATCGGAAGGATCCGCTATATCTTGATCTCGTACCGCTTCAGCTTGGAATAAAGCGTCGGTCGGTGGATGCCGAGAATCTCGGCGGCCTTCTTCTTGTTTCCATGCGCCTGCGCGAGCGCCTTCAGGATGGTCTCACGCTCCTGCTCGTCGAGGTTCAGCGTCTCGCCGTTGGTCTTGGCCACATTGTGCAGCGTCGGCGGGAGGAGAAGCTCCTTGGGAAGCTGCTTCTCGTTGATGACGTCCCTGCTCGGCGAGGATCACGCTGTACTCGATGGCGTTTTGCAGCTCGCGGATGTTGCCCGGCCACGGGTACTCGAGCAGCCGCTGGAAGGCCTCGGGCGTGAGCTTCGGCTCCGTCTTTGCCGAGCTGCTCGGAGAAGCGCTGGATGAACGTCGTGACGAGCGCGGGGATGTCTTCGCGGCGCTCGCGCAGCGGCGGGATTTCCACCTGGAAAGTGTTCAGCCGGTAGTAGAGATCCTGCCGGAGATCGCCGGAGCGGAGGGCATCGGCGATCGGGCGATTGGTCGCGGCCACGAGCCGGAAATTCGAGCCGGTGGTCTTGGTGCTGCCGAGCGACCGGTACTCGCGCTCCTGGAGGACGCGCAGGAAACGGGTCTGCAGCTCGGGCGGCATCTCGGCGACCTCATCGAGGAAAAGCGTGCCGCCGGCCGGCTTCCTGCGATCATGCCGGGGAAATCGGAGACGGCGCCGGTGAAGGCGCCCTTCACGTAGCCGAAGAGCTCGGCCTCGATCATGTTCGCCGGGAAACGCGGCGCAATTCAGCTTCACCAGCGGCCCGCCGGCCCGCTTGCGAAAGCCGGTGCACCTGGTTGGCCATCACCTCCTTGCCGACGCCGCTTTCGCCGAGTAGCAGCACATTCGCCTCGGTCGGCGCCACGCGTCCGACCAGCTCCTGAATTTCCTGCATCGAGCGGCTTTTCGCCACCGGCGCGAGCTGGCGCTCGGCGTTCTCCAGCCGCTTGCGCAAGCTGCTGCTTTTCCGTGCGCAGGCTCGCCGCCTCGCGCACGAGCGTGCCGCTGCTCGAGCGCGCGGCCGATGAGGCTCAGCAGCTCCTCGGACGCATACGGTTTCGCGATGAAATGGAACGCGCCGAGCTTGATCGATTCGATGGCGTTCGAGAGCGTGTCGTGCGCGGTGAGGATGATCACCGGGAGATCGGGAAAATCGCCGCGCAGCTCGCGCAGCACATCGAGCCCATCGGCATCGGGCAGGCCGAGATCGAGCAGGACGAGATCGGGCTGTAACCTTGCGCACGGTGCTGGCGCCGACCGCCGCAGTGTTCGCAAGGTGGACGTCGTAGCCGTGGCGTTTCAGCAGCGCGTCCAGCGTGAGCAGGATCGGGCGCTCGTCGTCGATGACAACAATGCGGTGGGTGGGACTACTACTGCTCATTCGGTGGGGCGAGCGGCAATGATACACGGGTCAGCAACAGTGCGCGCCCTGAATCGTGTACTATTTTAAGCTCTCCACTCTGAACTGCAAGAAAAGCGCGTGCGCGAAAAAGCCCGAGCCCATACCCGCCCCGGCGGGTCGAAACGAACGGCTCCAAGCCCCACTGGGCGGGGTCGGACGGCACGGAGGGCCTCGGCTCGCGCAATTCCAGCACGAACCGGCCATCCTCCGAGAAAGCGTGCGCGGAGATTTTCGCCCCGGGCTCGGCGAACTGGAACGCATTCTCGAAGAGCCGCGTGCACGCATTGAAGAGCATCTCGATGTCGATCGAAACGGCTTCATCGGTCAGAGCGACGATCCATTGCACCTGGCCGGCTTTTTCCGGGAAGCTCCGGGCCAGCCGGTCCTGCAGGTCTTCGATGAGGATGCGGGCCGAGTAGGTGATGAGGCTCGGGTTGCCGGTCCAGAAGTTGCCCGAGATGGCCTGGAGCTGCCGCGCAGTGGTTTGGATGAGCCCACGCAGGCGGCGCAATTCCTCACTGGCCTCCTCCTCGGTGACGAGCTCCGCAAGGTAGGCGGCCTGCAAGTCCATCGAATTCAGCCCGTTACGCACGTCGTGCGTCACCTGCCGGATAAAATTGGCGACGCGCGTGAGCGGTACGGCGGGCGGCGGGCCTTCGATCGAGGCTTCCACAGGCATCATGAGAGAACAAACGCGTCCGACCCTGCGTCTGCGCTCGTTACGCTGCGAATGTTGTCATGATTTGCCGCCAGGTGCTGGAGGATGTGATAGACCGCCTCGGGGTCGGTCCCCTGGAGCAAACTGGCGATTTCCGAGGCCGTCCGCGGAGTGCCGGCCCCCTCGGCCAGAAGCTGCCGGACGCGAAGCTGGAGCGAAAGCACCGCCGTCGCCGCCTTCTTGCCGGCCTCGACGCCGGGCTGGTGGTAGGCGTTGATATTCACCAGCGAGGCGTAGAAGCCGACCGCGCGCTCGTACAGCGCGATCAGCGCGCCGACCGGTGCGGGCGTCACCTCGGGAATGCTCACGGTGATCGACTCGCGCCCGCTCTCGTAAAGCGCCGTGCGGGTGCCGCGCAGGAAGCCCTGCAGGTAATCGCCGGTCGTGACGCCCGGCTCGACCTCCACCGCTTCGCCGGCGCGGTCCTTGCGCACCTCGATGAAGGTGGCGAAGAAATTGTGCACGCCGTCGCGGAGCTGCTGCACGTAGGCGTGCTGGTCGGTGGAGCCCTTGTTGCCGTAGACGGCGATGCCCTGGTTCACCTTCTTGCCGTCGAGGTCGAGCTCCTTGCCGAGCGATTCCATCACGAGCTGCTGGAGGTATTTCGAGAAGAGCACGAGCCGGTCCTTGTAGGGCAGCACCACCATGTCCTTCTTGCCGCGCTCCGTCGCCGGCGTAGTGCCACATCAGCGCCAGCAGCATGGCGGGGTTTTTGCAGCGTCTCGGCGGTGCGGGTCCACTCGTCCATCGCCGCGGCGCCGGCGAGCATGCCGTCGATGTCGATCCCCTGCAGCGCAGCGGCACGAGGCCCACGGCGCTCATCACCGAGGTGCGGCCGCCGACCCAGTCCCACATCGGGAAGCGCGTCGAGCCAGCTTTTCGGCCACCGCGACTTTGTCCAGCTCGCTGTCCAGCGCCGGTGACGGCCACCGCGTGCTTGCCGAAATCGAGCCCCGCGCGCGTGTAGGCAGCTTCGGCTTCGAGCATCCCGTTGCGCGTCTCCGTGGTGCCGCCGGATTTGGAGATCACCACCACGAGCGTGTGCTCCAGCCGATGCTGCAAGCCGTTGAGCACGCGGTCGATGCCGTCGGGATCGGTGTTGTCGAAAAAGTGCAGGCGCATCGGATCGTCGTTCGTCCCGAGCGCGTCGCGAGATGAATTGCGGCCCGAGCGCCGAGCCGCCGATGCCGATGAGCAGGATATCGCTGAACTTGCCCGCCGCGTGCACCTCCGCCACGAACGCCTTGATCGCCGCATTGCGTGCCGTCGATCTCCGTCGCGCAGCTCCGTGGTCGGCGCGAGCTCCGGCGCGCGCAGCCAGTAATGGCCGACCATGCGCTTCTCGTCCGGATTGGCGATCCCGCCGCCTTCCAAGTCGCGTCATCTCGGCAAAGGCGCGTTGCGCCTCCGGCTCCATCTTCGCGAGGAAATCCTCGCCGAACTTCATCCGTGAAATATCGAGGGTGAACCCGGTCGTTTGGTCGCGCAGCAGGTATTTTTGATAGCGATCCCAGAGGCTGTTCATAGGAGAGGGAGTGTGAGGAGGGGGCGGAAGGCGTGTCGAGCGGAAGGTGGAGGGTGAGTTTTTCGGAAAGGCGGTCCCCTCATAGTCTTAGTCGTAATCTTAATCGTAATCGTAGTCCCTCCTGCTGCGCACCCACGCCCGCCAATGCAAAGTGAGAAACGAAAAGTGCAAAATGGGTCTCGCGCAAGGGACGTCGTCCCCTCGAAATCACTTTGCATTTCTCACTTCTCATTTTGCACTGACTCTTCCCCGTCGGAAGTCCCCGCCTCCCGTCATGCGCTTCCTCCCCCTTCTCTTCCTCTGCGCAACCGCGCTCGCCCAGCAGCCCTTGCCGCGCACCCCACCGCTCGCCCCCGAGCAGGCCGCGAAATCCTTCCGCACCCTGCACGGCTTCACGATGGACCTGCTCGCCGCCGAGCCACTCGTCACCGATCCGGTGGCGATGGCTTACGATGAAAACGGCCGCGCCTACGTGTGCGAGATGAACGACTACCCGTACACCGACAAGGCCCAGCACCGGCCCAGCCAGGAGAACCCGACCGACCAGCCGATCGGCAAGGTGCGGCTGCTCACCGACACGGACGGCGACGGGCGCTTCGACAAAAGCACCGTCTTTGCCGACACGCTCTCGTGGCCGACCGGCGTGGCCTGCTGGAAAGGCGGCGTGTACGTGGCGGCGACGCCCGACCTCTGGTATTTCAAGGACACCGACGGCGATAACGTGGCCGATGTGCGCCGGAAGATTTTTACCGGCTTCAAGAAGCTGAACGTGCAGGCGGTGATGAACAATCTCGTATGGGGTTTGGACAATCGCCTCTACGGCGCCGGCGGCACCAACGGCGGCGAAATCCGGACGGTGGAGCGGCCGGAGGCGAAGCCGCTGGTGCTGGTGCGAAATGATTTTGCGTTCGATCCGGAGCGGCCCGCGGAAACGCTGGTGGCGCTCTCCGGCGGCGCGCGCTTTGGCAATACGTTCGACGATTGGGGCGATCGGTTTCTCTGCAATATCCGCAATCCCGCGCAGCACGTGGTCCTCCCCGCGCGCTACCTCGCGCGCAACCCGGCGCTCGCGGTGCCAAGCCCGCTGCACGACATCGCGGAGGCGGGCGATCAGCTTCCCGTGCATCGCGTGAGCCCGGTGGAGCCCTGGCGCGAGGTGCGCGCGAAACGCTGGGCCGGCGAGCGCGACATGGTAATGCCACGCAGCGAGCTGGTCGGCGCCGGCGTCGTTACCTCTTCCAGCGGCGTCACGCTCTATCGCGGCGACGCCTACCCGCCGGAGTTTCGCGGCAACATCTTCACCGCCGAAAGCGCCGGTAATCTTTTCTACCGGCAATCCCTCACGCCGGCGGGGCCGACCTTCACCGCGCGCCGCGTCGATGGCGACAAAGAGATGTGCGCTTCCACCGACCTTTGGTTTCGCCCGGTCAATTTCGTGAACGCGCCGGATGGCACGCTGCATGTCTGCGACATGTACCGCGAAGTGATTGAGCATCCATGGTCGATCCCTGACGATCTCCACGCGCTGCTCGACCTCGAAAGCGGCCGCGACAAAGGCCGCCTCTGGCGGCTTACGCCGCCGGGCTTCCACCCGCGCCCGCCTCCGCGCCTGGGCGGCGCGAGCGCGGAGGCGCTCGTGGCCGCCCTGGAGCACCCCAGCGCGTGGTGGCGCGAAACAGCGCAGCGGCTGCTTATCGAGCGGAGAGATCTCGCGGCGGCGGACCCACTGAAGAAGCTCTTGCGCGAAAGCCGGCAGCCGCTCGCGCGGCTGCATGCCCTCCATGCGCTCGATGGTTTGGGCGGAGGATCCACCGGATTTGAGGAAGTGAAACGCGCCCTTTCGGACGAGGCGCCCGGCGTCCGTGCTCACGCGCTCACCCTCGCCGAACGGACGCTGCCCACGTACCTCGATCTCGTGCTTCCGCTTGCCGGCGACGCCTCCATTCGTGTGCGGTTCCAGGCCGCGCTGACGCTTGGGCACACCGACGATCCGCGCGCCACCGCCGCGCTCGCTGGCCTCCTCAAGCGCGATTCCACCGATCCATGGATGGTCGCCGCGGTGCTTAGCTCCGCGAAAGATCGCAGTGAAGCGCTGCTGCTGAGCGTGGCGGGCGTCCCTTCGTTGCCCGCGGAAGTGCTCCGGCAGCTCGCCGCCCTCGTGGCCGCCCGGCCGCTCGCTTCGGATTTCGTGCAGCGCCTCCCCGCCGGCGCGCCGCTGCCGGAGATCGCCCTCGGCCTCGGCGAAGGCCTCAAGCGCGGCAGCCACACCCTCCGCGCCGCCGGCTTTTCCGCGCTGCTCGATGAATCCGCGCGCCTCTCGCGGGACACCGCCGCAGACCTGGCCATCCGTCAGCGCGCGGTCCTTCTGCTCGGTTACGACGATTTCGACAAGGCGAGCGGCATTCTCGATGCGCTGCTCGAACCGCGTGAGCCGCGCGAGATCCAGCAGGCGGCCTTGCGGGCGCTCTCGGGTTTCACCAAGCCGGAAGTGACCGCCATCCTGCTGCGTCGCTGGCCGACCTCGCCCCCGGCGTTGCGCACGGAGATGGTGCAGGCGCTGCTCGCGGTGAAAAACCGGGTGATTCCGTTTCTCGAGGCGATCGAACGCGGCGAAATCCCGAAGCACCAAATCCCGCCCGCCCGCCGTGCGCTGTTGCTCAAGAGCAAAGACCCAGAAGTGCTTGGCCGCGTGCAAAAGCTCTTCGGCGACGCCGCCGCGAGCCCCCGCCGCGAGGTCGTGGAAAAGTATCAGCGCGCCCTCGCGCTCGCCGGCGATCCCGTGCACGGGCGCAAAATCTACGAGGCCAATTGCCTCATCTGCCACCGCCTCGGGGAGCAAGGAAACGACCTCGGTCCAAATCTCGGCAGCATCCGCCAATGGTCGCCCGAGCAGCTCCTGCTCAACATCCTCGACCCCAATCGCGAGGTCGCGCCCAACTACCTCCAGTACGCCTTCGAGCTGAAAAACGGCGAAACCATCGTCGGCCTCCTCGTCGACGAAACGCCCACCAGCCTCACCATCCGCCGCCCCGACAACGCCCAACAAACCATCCTTCGCCAGGAGTTGAAAACGATGACCGGCCTCGGCGTTTCCCTGATGCCCGAAGGGATCGAAGCGGCCATCACGCCGGAGCAAATGGCCGATCTGATCGCGCTGCTCAAGAGCGGCGCGTAACGTGCGCGCAGCGCACCCCTCGTCCTTGTCATCCTGAGCGAAGCCGAAGGACCTCCAACATCCTTCCGGACCACCGCGCATCTCCCACCCCGGCGGCCACATCTTCCTGAAACCCCACGATCTCGCAAAGGCGGAGGTCCCCCTACTTCAGCGTCTGGAGGAAGGCCTGGATGTCCGCGAGTTCCTGCGGCTTGAGGATCAGGCCCAGCGGCGGCATCGGCGAGGCGCCGAGGTGCTCGAAGCCTTTCGCGAGCACCTTGTTCGGCTCGAGCAGGCTTTCCTTGATGTACTCGGGCGTTGGCGCGGGTGGCGATGCCGTCGAGCGCGCGGGCCGACGGTGCTGCCCTGCCCTTTGAGCATGTGGCAGAGCACGCACGCGGCGGCGGGGTGCTTGAAGAAGATCTGCTCGCCGCGCTTCGGATCGCCGGCGAGCAGCTTTCTCCTCGCCGGTGCTCGCCGATGCACTTCGCAGAGCTTCACGTCGTCGAAGTAGGCTGTCGCCCTTGCCGACGTGCAGCAGTTGATGCTCGCCGTGGTGCGGTTGCCGCTGTCGAAGACGCTTCGACTTCCGACCAGTCGCTTTCCTTGTCGGTGATGCTGCTCCGTTTCGGCCGGCCGATGTGATCGTTGAGGCTCGCCTTGCCGCTGAAGGCGTGCGACCTTCACCCAGCCGGAGAGGCGGTAGCTGCGTGTTCGGCTTCAGCGGCACATCGGCGTAGAGGCTGGTGTCGGCGTCGTCGCGCGTGATGCAGCGCACGGCCTGCGTGCCGCCGTGCCGTGCGCCTCGGTCCTTCACCACCTTCCACTCGCGCGTTCGCGGTTGCCTGCGTTCTTGCCGTAGTCGCGGCGCTTCCAGCCTTCGGGCAAACCATCGGCGCCGGCGATTTCGAAGCCGGGATTCGGCAGCAGGTTCGGGCCTTCCTTGATAGGTGATCGCCTTGTGTTTTCGCACGAGCACGCGCGCGGCTTCGTTCAGCCATTCGTCGGCCCTCACCGCCGGCTCCGCGGCGAGCCTGCGCACGACGGTCTTGAGTTCCGGCGTGGTCGGAAACTCGCGCGAGCTTCACGAAGCGCCGCGAGGCGCGTGATGCGGATCGGGATCGGAAATCGACGCCGGAGCCGAAAAACAGCTCGCTGCCCGTGCTCGTCGTCGCCGAGCGCGCGGACGGCGTTGCGGCGCAGCGCGGCGTCCTTGGCGAGCAGCGCGGCCTTCGGTGCGTGGCGTCATCGAGCTGCGCCGAGGCCTGCAGCGCCCAGAGCGCGTGGATCGCGCGATGCTCGCCGTCATTGGCGGTCACCGACTTTTTGCAGCAGCGGCACGGCGTCGGTTTTCTTCCCTTCCACGAGCAGCCGCTGCGCGGTGAGCCGCCAGTCCTGCGTGTCGCTGCCGAGCGCCTTCACGAGCTCCGCGCGTGCTCGCGCCGCTCGAGCGAGCGCGATCTTCGCCGGCGCCTGCGCCTTGTCCCACACGACGCGATAGATGCGGCCGCGCGCATGATCGCGCAGCGGATTCTCGTGCGCGCCGCCGACGCCGGTCTTCGCCTTGTAGCCGCCGCGCTCCACGCTCGGCGTCGGGTTGTGCTGGATGATGAAATTCTGCCAGTCGGCAAACCACACCGCGCCGTCCGGCCCGACCTCCGCAAAGACCGGCGACATCCATTCGTCGCTGCTCGCCACGAGATTGAAGCCGTCCTTCGCCACGTAGCCCGCGCCGTCGCGGCTGCACGTCCATGAGCGCGATCAGCTTCATCGTCGGCTCGCAGACCATCGCCTTGCCCTGCAGGCGCGGCGGCAGCTTCGCCGACTCGATGAAAGCGCTGCCCGCCGCCGCGGTGTAGCCGCCGAAGACATCCACCTGGCGGTAGTTCGGCGTGATCGCGTGCGCCTTGTCCTCCACGTTGATCTTCTTCGCCGTCATCGCCCGCATGCCCGCCGGGCACGACCGCGCTGCGGGATGCCGCCGTAGAAAAGCGGCGCGTTGTTCGCCGTGCCGCCGAAATTGATCGCCCGCCGCGTTCTGGCTGTGCCCCCAGGCGTTGTTGGAGAACTGGTGCAGGAACTCGAGCGCCGATGCCGTCGGCCTTGAAGCGATACGTGCCCATGCGTGAAATCGAGCAGCTTGCCCGCCGACCGTCGCCCTTGAAGCCGGAGTAGCCGACGCAGCCGTAGAGCCAGTTGTCGTAGCCGTAGTGCAGATTGCTCGCCTGCGCGTGCGTGTCGCGGATGCCCCAGCCGTCGATGATCACCTCGCGCACGTCGGCCTTGTCGTCGCCGTTGGTGTCCTTGAGGAAGAGGAAGCGCGGCGGCTGCGCGACGATGATGCCGCCGTTGCGCGAAGACGAGCGACGTCGGGAGATTCAGCTTGTCGGCGAAGACGGTGAACTTGTCCGCCTTGCCGTCGCCATCGGTGTCCTCGCAGATCTTGATGTCGTCGTTGCCCTCGCCGTCCGGCGTGACGCCGTGCGGATAGTCGCGCGTCTCCGCCACCCAGCAGCCGCCCGCGCTCGTCCCACGCCAAGGCGATCGGCTTCGCGATGTCCGGCTCGCGCGGCGAAAAGCTCGAGCCGCAATCCGCCGGCACCTGCGTGCGCTCCATGCTGCGCCTTCACGCTCAGCGGCTGCTGGAAGGTGAGCGGCTCGGGCCGCTTCTCGTAGTTGGCGACGTTCGGATTCGCCTCGCGCTTCTCCGGCTCGCGCTGGGCGAGGAATGCCTCCCACTCCTTGCGTGCGCGCGTCACCCGCGGCGTTCAGCAGCTTCTCGCGCACTCGCTTGACGAAATCCGCCGGCGCCTCCACGCCTTCTCCTCCGGCGCCAAACTCCGACACTAACCAAGCGCTCCGCATCTGCGCGCCAGCGCCGGAAAGTCTTCCTTCGGCGCATCCAGCAACACCGCGTCGAACTTCGCACAGTCCATTCCCGCGTACTCGCCGCGGCTCCGACGTGTAGTCGAACCAGATGGCCTCGCGCCCAAGCTCCGCATCAGCGCCGCGCAATGCTTCGGCGCTGCGTCCCTTCCTTGCCGAGATAGAGCACGCGAATCGGACCCGGAGCGGCGCGAAGCGCGGTGGCGGAAATCAGCGAGCGCGGAAGGAGAGGAGAAGTTTCATGGGGGGTATTCGCCAGTAATGACCCCGATGCCGCGTAAATCGCGAGCGCCGCGGTCATGACAATGTTTGTTGGAAATCGGACATCGCGCTTGCCGGCGGGCTCGCGCCACGCGCTCATCGTGCGCCATGCCCGCCAGCGACCTCCGCGCGCGAACGATTTCCTCCGCCGGCATCGGCCCGGAGACGCCCTTCTACCGGCTATTCGACTTCATGCCGGACGTGGCCTTCTTCGCCAAGGACCGCCACTTTCGAGCTGATGTGCGCCAGCCAGCGTTTCCTCGAGCGCTTCGGCTTCACGCGACGAGTCGCAGGTCATCGGCAAAGACGACTTTGAGCTCTTCCCTTCCCGCCTCGCTGAAAGCTTCCGCCGCGACGACGAGGAGGTCTTCCGCACCGGCCAGCCGAAGCTCAATATCGTCGAGCTTTTCTTCACCGAGCAGGGCGTTCCCGATTGGTTCATCACCAACAAGCTCCCGCTGCGCGACCGGCGCGGCGCGCGTCATCGGCGTCATGGGCACGGTGCACAGCTACGAAGGCCGCCGCGCAGTGCTTCAGCCCTACCTCCAGCTCGATCGCGCCGTCGCCTACATCCGCGAAAACTTCCGCCGCGGCGTGGCCGTGAAGGAACTCGCCGCACGTCGTGCACCTCTCTGCAGCGCCAGCTTCACCGCAAATTCGTCGAGACCTTCGGCACCAGCCCGCAGGCCTTCATCATGAAGCTCCGCATCCAGGCCGCCTGCGAGGCCCTCCAGCGCGAAGGCTCCCAGATCAGCGAAGTCGCCCGCGACCTCGGCTTCTGCGACCAGAGCGCCTTCACCCAGCTCTTCCAGAAACACGTCGGCCTCACCCCGCTCCGCTACCAAAATCGCTTCCGGCTGCGGCGCGGATGAAAGAGCAAACAGCTTCCACCGCGGCCGGCACGAAGAGCAGCCCTTCGACCCATCGTTCGTAGAACAGCTCTTCCTGCCGCCTCCGCACGCGCCCAAGCAAGGCGGCCATCCATGCTACGGAGGCCGCGCCGTGGACGATCCAGCGTGCGGGTCCGATCACCGCCAGCACCCCCGCGGAGGCGCCGGCCGCAAGCACCAGCAGCCAGAGCAGCCGGCGGGTTCCCGCCGGACCCAGCCGGCTTGGCAGGCTCACCACGCCATCCGCTGCATCTCCCGCGAGATCGCGCGCGTCGCACAACACCATGTTGAAAAGCAGCACCGCCATCGCCCAGGCGGACACCAGCGGCGCGTAGAGGCCCCTGAACCGCTCCGGCTCGTGCAGCAGCGGCAAGCCGAACACCGCCGCCACCACCACCGCCGGCGCAAAGAACGTCTTCAGCAGCGGCACATCCTTCCAGCGCCGCCCGCGGAAGGGGATGGAGTAGTGCACGCAAATGGCGCTGCCGGCCAGCGCGGCCGCGAGCGTCCGCCCATCGCCCCGCCACAGCGGCAAACCCAGCAGCACCCCGCCCGCCGCGAGGGTGACCGCCATGCTCCACCCGCGCAGCGACCGCGCCGAAGCCGCCCGCGCCGGCGTGTTCACCTCATCCGCCGGATCGCGCCGCAGCCGGTCGATATTGTAAACCACCAGCGCCGCGCAAAACCAGAGCGGCAGCCACGGCCGCGCCTCGCATCCCAGCAGCCGGCAGACCGCCCACCCAAAACACGCGATCCCCGCCGCGCCGTACAGGTGCAGCGTGTGGATCGCGCGTTCGATGGAAAATCTCATCTTTGGACTGAAAGGAACCGCCGATACTCTTCTTCGTTTCGATGGCAGCTACGAGCCGGAGAACATACTGTAGCGCCGGTGGAGCGGTTGACTGCCGGCACGCCGGGGAATACGGTGGGGTTTCATGGGAACATTCCTCCATTATGGGAGTGCTTTGGCACCTTGGCTTTACGCTGCGGTGATACTCATCGTGGTCGCTGGATGCTGGTGGGAGAAGCGGCACCGTGCCACTCGGAGCCCGGCCAAGCTGGGACTTTTCCTGGACAACTTGGCAAACGTGCCTTTCCGGGAAAGCTGGCTTGAACAGGCGTTTCGAACCCCTGCAAGCATGCGCAGCTACGGAGTATTCCTGGACGACTTGGCCAACGTGCCGCTGCGCGAGGCCACGAGAGGTTTGGGATGGTTTTACAAGATGATTCTCTTTCTTCCCTGGATGAGACGGGTGCACAGGCGGAATTGCGAGTTGGTGCTGTACGTACTTCTGCACAGGGTTCCGAGCGCGGAGAGAGCTGACTTGCTGGGCAGGATCTTCGGTGTGCGGGGGAACGCCGGTGAGCCCTCGGCGAACGGCCTGGACGACGAACTACGGGTGGGGAAGCGCAAGAAGGCGCCGGGGTAAGGCGGCAAACTGCCCATGGATGCAGGGGACACGTTCTGGTGGGGATTTGCTGGCAGCGTACTTTCCTCGTTCTACCGATACTGCCGGGACACCGAATACGGGGTATTTCGGCCCTACCGATATCGCGGGGGAAGTTTTGTCTTATCCAGCTTGGGATGGGCGATGGGATCAGGGCTACTGGCGATCGCCGGTGCCGAAATGCATTGGACGGAACACCCGAGGTTTGAGGCACTCGCGATCGGAGCGGGCGCTCCTCATTTCGTGGCGTATCTGAGGAGCTTGCGGTTTTGGCTGAAGTAGCCCCCCGCCCTTCCATTGACACACCCTCCCGCCACCCGCTACTTTGCCGACCCGCATGCAACGCCTTTTTGTCCAGGCCCTCGCACTCCTTCTCACGGCCACCGCCCTTTTCGCCGAGCCCGCGCAGCTTTTGCCGAAGGCGAGCGTCTTCCCGCTGGCGATCGACGACGCGATCAAGTTCCGGAAGACGAAGATTTTCGTGAACGACCCGGAGCTCTGGAAGCCCACCCAGGACCCCATGCTCAATTTCGAGCGGCAGCGGATCAATTTCGGCGCGGTCACGCAGTACGACCGGCTCCAGCGCTACGGGCATTACTACACCTTCTCGTGGCGGGCCGATCGCGCCGCGGACCTGACGCTGCGCTTCGAGTACCGGCAGGACCGGCTCGGCGCCTTCGTGCAGGCCCAGGAGCGCACCTATCCCGGCGCGAAGGGTAGCATCACCAGCAAGTTCGCGGTGATCGGCGACGATTACACAAATGACGGTCGCGTCACCTCCTGGCGCGCGATTCTCATTGAGAACGGCAAAATCGTGGCCTTGAATCAATCCTACCTTTGGCGTTAGTTCACTTTACGCAGCGCATGGAAGCCAGCCAAGTCTCCACGGGAAGTCCTGAATACCCGTGGTGTGTCTGCCGTCTCACTTCCTGGTGAGTTTTCACCAGAAACCGTCTTCTACCCGTGACTACTCCGCCCTCCATACTCGTCGGCACAGATAACCGGATGGTCCTGGTGAGGGTGGAGGGGAAGGGCTCCTTCCTGAACAGCACGGGGCTGAAGGATTTCGCCAAGGAGATGGTGAACCGGGGCTACCGCGAATTCCTCTTCGACCTGAAGGGCTGCCCGGTGATGGATTCCACGTTCATGGGCACCATGGCCGGGATCGCCCTCCGGCTGCGCGAGCTTGGCCAGGGGCAGCTTCGGGTCACGCGACTGAACGAGCGCAACCGCGACCTCCTCTCGAATCTCGGCTTCGACCGCCTCTTCTCCATCGAGGAAAACGGCGCGATCTGCGAAACGGACGCCGCCAAGCCTCTCGACACCGCCACCGACAAAATCTCGCAAGCTCAGACCATGCTGGAAGCCCACGAGGCCTGCGTGGAGGCAAACCCCGAGAATGCGGCGAAGTTCAAGGACGTGCTCGAATACCTGAAGCAAGACCTGCACCTGGCGCACTAGCCCGCGCCATGTGGGCAGCCGTTCTCTTTGCCGCGCTCTTCGCCCTCACGGCGGTCGCGTTTTACCTGTTTTACCGTCACCATGGCCAGGTGGTGTCGGCGCTCGAAAAGGCGCGCGAGCGGGTGGAGCTGGAAGAAACGCGCGTCTTCGATTTCCTGCACGGGCTCGGCACCGCGCTCTCCGGCGCCTCGGCGCCGGGCGATCTCCATGTGCTCATCGTCGAGGGCGCCCTGCGCATTCTCAATGGGCATAGCGGCGCCATTTACCTTGCCGATCCCACCGGCCTCACGCTGCAGCCGCGCTTCGTCTCGCGCAATTGCCCGCCGCTCTTCGAGGTGCCGGAAAACATCCGCCTCGAGTCGGGCAAAGGAAAAGGCATCCTGCACAATTACATCCGCCTCCATCCGGTGCGGCCGGGCGAAGGCGTGATCGGCTCCGTCTGGCGCGACAAGGAGCCGCTCCTGCTCCGCGGCGAGGACGGGCGGCTCGATCCCGCGCGCTTCGGCCCGCGCCACACTACCTCCGCGATGGTCACGCCGCTCATTTACGGCGGCCAGATCCTGGGCGTGCTGCTGATCACCCGCTCGGAAGAGGCCGAGCCTTTCCGCAAAAGCGAGTTCCAGATTTTCAAGGCGATCGCGGAGCAGTCGGCCTTCGCCCTCAGCACGGCGATCATCTTCTCCGAGGCGGCGGAAAAGAAGCGGTTGGACCAGGATTTGCAGGTCGCTTACGAAATCCAGCGCATCCTGCTTCCCTCCGGCGCGCCGGATTTTCCCGGCTTCGAGATCGCCGGCATCAATATCCCCGCGCGCCAGGTTTCCGGCGATTACTACGACTACGTGAAGGTGGACGACCAGCACTGCGGCATGGCCATCGCCGACGTCTCCGGCAAAGGCGTGCCGGCCTCGCTCATCATGGCCACCTGCCGCAGCGTGCTGCGCAGCCAGGGGCTCGGCCGCACCTCCGCCGCCGAGGTGCTCCACCTCGTGAACGCGCAGATGTTCCCCGATATCAAGGAGGACATGTTCATCTCCATGGCCTACGCCATCCTGGAGAAGGATTCGCCCACGGTGGTGCTCGCCCGCGCCGGGCACGACGCGCCCCTGCACTACTCCGCGCGCCAGAAGCGCATCACCCGCATCAATCCGCCCGGCATGGCCATCGGCATTGACACCGGCGCCGTCTTCAATAGAGTGACCGGCGATTTCTCTTTCAGCCTCGAACGCGACGATTGCCTGGTCCTCTACACGGATGGAGTCACGGAAGCGCTCGACAGCTTGGGAGACGAATTTGGGATGGATCGGCTGATGCAGTCGATCCACGCCAGTGCCGCCGAAGGCGCCGCGGGCATCATCACCCGCTTGACGGACGATCTCCGCACCTTTATCGGCACCCAACCGCAGCACGATGACGTGACCTTGATAGTCGTTCGAAAGAAATGAGCACTCCGCCTGAAACCGACAACGCCGGCGCCGAAACCGCCGCGCCGAATTCCGCCTCCGACAGCCAAAGCGAGGAATCGCTCCTCGCCCAGCTTCAGGGCGATCTCGACCGCTTCCGCGATCTGGCCCTGCGCAGCCAGGCCGATTTCGAGAATTTCCGCAAACGCGCCGCCCGCGAAAAGGAAGACGCGGTCAAGTACGCGAACCTCAGCCTGCTCGAAAAACTGATCCCGATCCTCGATAACTTCGAGCTCGGCCTGAACGCCGCCCGCGGCACCGCCGAAGGCAGCGCCATCGTCACCGGTTTCGACATGGTCGCCCGGCAGCTCAACGATTTCCTCGCCCAGCACGGCGTCGAGCCCCTCAACGCCGAAGGCCAGAAATTCGACCCGAACCTGCACGAAGCCTTCGCGCAGGAAGAAAGCGCCACCGTACCCGAAGGGCACGTCATCCGGCAGCTTCGCAAAGGCTTCAAGCTGCGCGATCGGCTCATCCGGCCCAGTGCCGTCGTCGTCTCGAAAGGGGCCGCCTAAATCCGATGCCCGCCAAGCGCGACTATTACGAAGTACTCGAAGTCACCCGCACCTCCACGGGCGACGAGATCAAGCGCTCCTACCGCAAGCTCGCGGTCAAGTTTCACCCGGACAAAAACCCCGGCGACCCGACCGCCGAGGATAAGTTTAAGGAGATCAGCGAGGCCTACGATGTCCTCATGGATGCCGAAAAGCGCGCGGCGTACGATCGCTACGGACACCAGGCCTTTCAGGGCGCCGGGGCGGGCGCGCGCGGCGGCGGCTTTCACGATCCCTTCGATATTTTTCGCGAAGTCTTCGGCGCCTCCGGCGGCGGGACCGGCGGAATCTTCGAGCAGTTTTTCGGCGGCGCGCAGAAATCGGATCGAGAGGGCAAACAGCGCGGCGCCGATCTTCGCTACGACTTGCAAATCCGCCTCGAGGAATCGGCGGTCGGCTGCGAAAAAGAGATCGAGGTCGAAAAGCTCGAGACCTGCCAGCAGTGCAGTGGCTCCGGCGCCGAGGCCGGCTCGCGGGCCGTCACCTGCCGCGATTGCGGCGGGCGCGGACAGGTCATTTCCTCCCGTGGTTTTTTCCAGGTTTCACAGACGTGCCCGCGCTGCCGCGGCACCGGCCAGGTGATCGAGCGCCCCTGCGGCAAGTGCGGCGGCGAAGGCCGCACCGAGGCCCCCTCGCGCATCAAACTGAAAATCCCCGCCGGCATCGAGGATGGCTCTCGCCTCCGTTCCATGCGCAATGGCGAAGCCGGCATCCGCGGCGGCCCGCTCGGGCGACCTCTACGTGGTCATCCACGTGAAGGAGCACGAAGTCTTCGAGCGCGAAGGCGAAAACCTCTTCTGCGAGGTGCCCCTGCCGTTCACCGTCGCCGCCCTCGGCGGCGAGCTAAAGGTGCCCACCCTCGAAGGCCAGGCCCAACTGAAGATCCCCGCCGGCACGCAGAGCAACGCCGCCTTCAAGCTCCGCGGCCGCGGCATGCCGGTGCTCAATTCCACCGCACGCGGCGACCTGATGGTGCGCGTTCTCGTCGAAGTCCCCACCCGGCTCGACGCCGAACAGCGCAAGAAGCTCGAGGAATTCGCCGCCCTCACCGGCGACGACAACGCCCCCCTGCACCGGAGCTTCTTCGAAAAAGCGAAGGAATTTTTCCGGTAGGCACCCTGGAGCAACGGTGGCAAGCGTTAGCGCGACACCGCTTTCGGATTGCTCTGCGGGAGGGAACGCGTGCCCCGGCTCAAACCTTTACCAAAAGCGGCGTTCGCGCTGACGCCTGTACCGCACCACGGCGTCTTACCGTCGGCGGCGCCGCAACAACATCGCAATCCCGCCCACCAAAGCCATGGCAGCAGTGCCGGGCTCAGGAATGGAAGCGAGGCGCAGATTGAAGGAGTTCGTGAAGAAGTTCGATTTGTCGGGGCCGAAGCCGCCGAGGACCATGCGAGCCGCCGCGGAAGGCGTGGCGCCGGCGTTATTCGTACTAAGATCGGACAAGTCGATGATGTTGTTGTTCGGGATCCCGACTTCCGAGCGGAATTTCCATTCATTCGTCTGCGGTGTGGCGGGCAGCGCCGTGACGTCGTAGTAAAAGATGCCGATCTGGAAGGCGGTGCTGACGCTGCGGGCGTACGTCGAGTTATCGGTGGATCCGAGGACGAAGAGATAGATCTGCTTGTTCACCAAGCCAAGGGCGTCGGCATTGCCGGTGTTCACATCGTCTGCGAAGTGGCCGCGAATCGGGAAAGTGTCGCCGACTTTTGGCTGATCGACTTCCGACCCGTACCGAATGAAGCGGTTGGGATCGAGCAGGTAGCCGAGATCGGTGGCGTGCTGCTGAATGACCGTATCGCTGATGGTGAAGTGCCCGACCAGGATGCGATTGCCGATCAACAGATCATCCCCAGTCTCCACCGCCGTCTTGAGCGCGGAATCGAACTTGATGGCGGTATTGTTATTGGCCGCGACGGGGTCGGCTTGGAAACTGAGGCCGACGTTGGAGTCGGCATGCACTTCGACGACCGCCAAGGCAGTGGGAGCTCCAGCGCCGAGGACGGCGAGGAGCGGAAGGAGGAATTTTCGCATCAAAGGGGGTGGTGGCTCAGTCCGCGGCCCGTTCCTAGAGCGCGGCGGGATGTTGAGCGGCGACCCAGTTGAATCCGGTGGCCGACTTCCGCTGAATGATCACCGAGGTGCCGACGGGAATCACGACGCCCGCTTGATCGGTGGCGCCCGTATTCGATTTCCGCCAGCCGGCGCCGGCCAGTCCGCCAGAGCTGTAATAGTAGGTGTCGTACCCGCCGTTGCCATTGTAAATCTGGACGAGGTCGGCCGTGGAAGCGCTCCCGGCGGCCACGCCGGTGGCGGGATCGGTGGTGTACAGGCCGCTGTCCGCGAGGGTCATCGGGGCCGCATACGGATTGCCGATGATATTCAAGCCCGGCGAGACGGGAGAGGAGGTGGCGCCGGTTTTCACGCTGCCCATCAGCACCACGTTCACCGCGGAGGCCTGTTGGCGGGAGATGAGCAGGCCATCATCCGGGTATAGCACTTGGGTGGCGCGATCGGTGGCGCCGGTGAGGGTATTCCGCCAGCCGGTGCCGGGCAGGCCGGTGTTGCTGTAGAAGTAGGTCTCGTACTGCCCGCTCGCGGAATGAACGCGGATCGTATCGGCCGTGGTGGCGCTCCCGGGCTGCAGGCCCGCCTCATTCGCGGCGCCGAAGACGCTGGCAATGGTCCAATGTTTCCTAACGCGGAAGGTGGCGCCGTCGGCCACGCCAGTCGCGAGATTTTGCGCGAGGGTGATCGTCTGCGTGGCGGGGTCCGTGGCCGTAATGTCGTAGGTCGTCCCGATGCCGGCGGCGTTGGCCGGACCGGTGATCTCGAGGTAGAAGGCGCCGTTGGCACCGTTGAATTGATCCTGGTCCCAATTCGAATCGGTGTCCTGGAGCTTCGTCGGACTAACGATATCCTCGGCGTTGCCCTGGTACTCCACGGGCCGCGCGAGGGCGAGGCTCTTGAAGGAGAGCGCGGAGGAGCCGGCGGGCGCGCCGGCGATCGACATCGTGACGAACCCCACCGGGTCGGTCGTCGCGGTCACCGTCTGCGCGCGCAGATCGGCCTGCGGTAAAAGTGAGGCGAGAAGAGCGGCGCCGAGGAGCCGCACAGAGGGGGGGAATGAAGTCCGCATGGTAATCTAATCATATAACGCACCTGCTACCGCGACTGACAACTGAAAGTTTATCCTTTTCAGTTCAAGCCGAGCCGCCCCTTGAGCACCCAGATCAGCGCTTTCACGCCGAGCTCCGCCACGTTAAAGGGCTTGCCCACGAAGTCGTTGCCGCCGCTCAGGCTCGATTGCACGCGGTTTTGGAAGGTGTTCATGCCCGTGATAAAGACGATCGGCGTGCGGTCGTGATTGGGAATCTCGCGGACTTTGCTGCAAACCTCGAATCCGTTCATCTCCGGGAGATTGATATCGAGGAAGATGAGATCGCACTCGGTGGCGCCGAGGGTTTTCAGGGCTTCCTGCGGCGTGGCCGCGCCCACCCCCACGAGGCCGACCATCTCCATGGCGGCGATCATCAGGTCCCGCGCGCTGGATTCATCCTCGATCACCACCACGCGCGCGCCATCGAAATCGGGCAGCGCCGAGAGGGAATCGCTCTCGATCAGGGTGGCGAGGAAATCGACGGCCTGGCCCATGGTGCGCAGGGTGCCGGCATCGGCGCGCTCGGTGCGAATGAGGCTGAACACCTGCATCTCCACCGCACGGGCGAGGTGCGTGAGCGATGTGCGGTTCAGGAGACCGGTCTGCCCGGCGAAATGGTGCACGTTGTGCAGGAGCGAGCGGAGCGTGACGCCCATGCCGCCGGGGCGCGAGAGCTGGTGGAGATCCTGGCGCATCCGGCAGAGGCTTTGCTTCGCCGCGGCGACGGCCTGCTGCTTCCAGTCTTCATCGGGCATGGTGGCGAGCATGAGGGAGGCGCCATCGTGACGGGCGAGGCCGAGCGTTTCGGAAGCGACCTTCATCATCTCCCCGAGCGGATTGCTCTCGGAGGTGAGCAGGCGCGTCCCTTTGCAGCGCGAGACCTCTTGCGCGAGCGGGAAGTGGATGGTCGGCAGGGCGAGGATGGGGACCTCGCCGGCCGCGCCACGGAGGCCGGAGAAGGCCTCGGTGAGATCATCGCCGGCCAGTAACGGATCGAGCACGATGAGGGCGGGTTTCCCCTCTGCGAGGTTGTCGAGGCCGGCGGGAACGTTCGCCGCGCTTTCGACCGCCCAGCCCGAAGCCTCCAGCTTCGAGCGGTAAAACTTCGTGAGAAAGAGGTCGTCGTGCACGAGGAGGAGATTCTTGGGATTCATAGGAATTGGTTGGGCAGACAGAAGCAGTGCAGGATGCATGCCTTGGTATAGTAATTATCGTGGCTACCGTTGTTTATGGCTCCAACGGGAAGATTTCGATCGGCGTGACGGGAGGGCAAGCGTCCCCGCGAGCCGGGCGGGGGTGGCTGCGGAGGCGGGATGGCTGGCTCCAGCGCTCACGGCAGCGCCGCCTCATATTTTTCGGGGTTTAACGCCATAAATTTCTGGCAGAGGCCCCACGGCAGGAGGCCGCGCTTGCGTGCAAGTCGGCGTTGCGCTAAGGGTCTGCCGGTTCTTCCTCCCCAACCGAATGTTTGCCTCCCGCTTTTTTCGCACGCTGTGGCTTTGCGCGGTGGCTTGTTGGCTTGGGTCGGTGGCGGAGGCGCAGGAATTGCGGGAGCAGCCGGTGCCGTTTTCGGTGTGGCTGGATTTCGAGGCGCTCTCGAAGCCGAATCCGCCGAAGGTTTCCCTGCCGATCTGGCTGGAGTCGGTGCAGAGCGAGCACCCGCGCGCGAAGCAGGGCGAGCCGGCGCAGACGCTGCTGCGCCTGAGGTTGCGCCGGATCGGGCTGCTCAATCGCGAAATCCAGTTGCGGCTCTTTTTCGACGACCAGCCGGGGAGCGCGCCAAGCGTGACGGGGTGGACGGAAACGGGCGCTTCCCGCTTTCAATCCGGGCCGCTGGGGAGCGGGCTGGGGCTGCCGAGCTCGGAGTCGCTAATGATCCCGGTGGCAGACATGGATTACCTGGAGATCGCGGTGCCGGGCGATGGGCGGACGCTGCGCGGGGCGTTCCTTTCCACGATCCGCACCGTGCAGGCAAAGATGTCGCTGGACCTCGGGGTCGCGGCGCCGTTTGCGGAGCCGTTTGGCAACCCGTGGCCGATGCCGGCGCCGGAAAACGACGCGTACCTTTTCGGGCGGGTAAAGGCCACCATCGAGGCGCATGCGCTGAAGCTTTCCTATGAGTCGCCGGCCGAGTGGGCCTTCGAGCTCGATCGCAAACCGCTGATCGCGGTGATCAATTTCGAGGTGCTAAACGTGGACCTGGCAAATCCGCCGGAACTGCACCTGAACAGCCGCCGCCTCGGCGCGGCGTCACCGCAACTGCCGGACCTGGCCGATCCCGGCTACCGCGGCGACGTGCGGCCGCGGGAAATCGATATGCGCTTCCAATACACCGGCTGGCTGCGCTGCCAGAAAGTGGTTCCGGCGGCGATGCTGCGGCAGGGGGTGAACGAGCTGCGGATGAGCGTGGGCCGGCATACCGGGGCCGTGGCGGTGCGCGCGGTGGAGATACAATTGAAGCACAATTCGCAAAATCTGGATTATACTCTCACCCCATAAAATTCCCGTTATGAAGCGCTCCCTTTCTCCGCGTGCCGGTTTTACCCTGCTCGAAATCATGCTGGTGGTGGCCATCATCGTGCTGCTGCTCGGCTCCGCCATCTACATGCTGAAGCCGCAGCTCGGCACCGCGAAGGGCGCACGGGCGGAGGCGGACATCAGCGCGGTCGGCATCGCCCTGATGAGCTACGAATCGGCGAGCGGTTTTTTGCCCACGTCCGAGCAAGGATTGAAGGCGCTGGTGGAGCGGCCCAATAGCGATCCGAAGCCCCGCCGGTGGTCGAAGGGCATGGACGGCGTCCCGGTGGACCCGTGGGGGAATCCTTACAACTACAAGCAGCCGGGGACGCACAATACCACCGGGTACGACCTGTTTTCCTCCGGCCCGGATCGGACGGCGGGGACGGCGGATGATATTGGGAATTGGGAGCCGGGCAAATAGGCGCGGGTTCTTGGTTCTTGGTTCTTGGTTCTTGGCTGCGACCGCGCAGGACGCGCGGGGATTATTGAGTTGAACGCCCGCCCGTTTGGTGGCTCTGTGCGCGCCGCCCTTTGAAAAGGGGGCCTTCGATTTTATGATGCATAAACTTCTCGTGTTCTGGTTCGCGCTGGTCAGCAAGTGGGGGTACCTGGGGGTGATCGTGCTGATGGCGATGGAGAGCTCGATTTTTCCGGTGCCGAGCGAGGTGGTGATCCCGCCGGCGGCGTTTTGGGCGGCGCAGGGGAAGATGAGTTTTTGGGGCGTGGTGTGGGCGGGGACATTCGGCTCGTGGCTCGGCTCGGCGATTACGTATTGGATCTCGCTGTGGCTGGGTCGGCTGGTGGTGGTGAAGTGGGGGAAGTACTTTTTCATCAGCGAGGAGAAACTCGCGCGGGCGGAGCGCTTCGTGCACCGGTATGAATCTGGCGGAATTTTCTTCGCCCGCCTGCTCCCAGTCGTGCGGCACCTCATTTCGATCCCCGCCGGCATCATCCGGATGCCGTTTGGAATGTTCAGCCTGATGACGGTGGTCGGCTCGTTTATCTGGTGCTACATCCTCGCGCGAATCGGGTGGCAGATGGCGGAAAAGCATCCGGATTTGATCACCGACCCGACGAAGCTGGTGCACGCCATCAAGGCGGAGTCGATCCCGCTGGTCCTCATCATCGCGGCGTTTTGCGCGCTGTATTTGCTGGTGATGCGGCTGACCGCGAAGCGAGAGACTCCGCCTGCCGAGTAGGTTCTGGTATCGCGCCGCGCGCGGCTTCAGTTTCCTACTCCTACTCCTACTCTTCCGACCGGGAGTAAGAGTAGGAGTAAGAACCCACCGCCCTTCCCGTCGACCTACCCCCGCACGGACCGCACCGCCGCCACAAACTCCGCCGCCCTCCGCGTGATCGCCGCGAAATCGCCCGCTTTCAGCGCAGCCTTTGAGATCAGCGTCGAGCCCGCTCCCACCCCCACCGCGCCTGCCCGCAGATATTCCGCGGCCACCTCCGGCGTGACCCCGCCAGTGGGCATGATCTGCAGCATGGGCAGCGGCGCGAGGAGGTTGCGGACGTAGGCGGGTCCGAGCTGGTCGGCGGGGAAAATTTTGATGAAATCGGCCCCGGATTCGTACGCGGTGAGGGCCTCGGTGGGGGTGAAGGCGCCGCTGATGATCGGTTTGCCGTAACGGTTGGCGAGGCGGATGACGTCGGGCTTGGTGACGGGAGTGACGACGAATTCGGCGCCGGCCAGGATCGCGGCGCGGCAAGTCTCGGGGTCGAGGACGGTGCCGACGCCCATGAGGATGGTGCCGGGAAAACGGACGGCCACTTCGCTGATGACTTTCAGCGCGTTCGGCGTGGTCATGGTGACCTCGATGGCCGTGATGCCGCCGGCGGCGAGCGCCTCGGCGGTGGCGACGAGCCCCTCGGAGGAATCGGCCCGCAGGATGGCGACGATGCCGGGCTCCAGTAGCCGCCGCGTGATTTCAGGCTTGGTGAGGGACACGGCCTAGGGCTTCACGCGATCCATCTCGAAGACGCCGTGATCCTCCGCCGCCGTGAAGCGCGAATGGAAACGATCGGGCGTGACCTTGCCTTCGTTGCGGTAGACGCCGCCGTAAAGTTTTCCGAGATCGTGCTGGCCCTTGATGAAAAGCGTGCGGCCGGCGCGGCGGGCGTCGAACAAGACGGAGTAGCGCCCGCTCAGCACCGACCAGGAGGCGCGAAAATCGGCGCGGTAATGGGTGCGATCGACCTTGGAGAAATCGCACTCGAGCGTGCCGCTGTGGCCGGTGCGCTCGCTGCGCCAGCTCCCTTTCCAGCGGCCGGAAAACGGATCGCCGGCCGTGGGTTTCGGCGCGGGGCGGGAGGATTGCGGGGCGGCGCACGCGGCCAGCCACAGCGCGCAAAGCATCAGCGCGAACCAGCGGAGTGAGGTTTTGGCGGTCATTTCTTTTCGATGGTCTTCAGGAATTCGCGCATCTCGTTTTTCTTCCCGCGGAAGGTGATGAGCGTGCACATGGGGCCGCGCTTGCGCACGGCGGCCGCCCAATCGTCGTACTTTAGCACGCGCCAGTCCTCGTTTTGCGGGAGGTCGACGCCGAATTCATCGGCGCGGAAAACGTAGACCACGGACTGATGCCAATCGACCACCACCTGCGCGATTGAGTTGCCATCCTGCCGAAAGAGACGCGATCCGACCGCCGGCGCATCGGCAAGCTCCGGCGGGAGCGCGAACGACTCGAAGCCGCGCATGTAAAACCAATCGCCGAGCTGCCCCGCTTTGTTCGAGACCTGCTCGAGCTCGAGGCCGCTCATCGATTTGGCCGTGCCGACCATGCGCGCCACGGCTTCGCTGCCGGGAAATCTCTGGCGGCGGTCCACCTCGAAAAGGACCAGCAGCCCCGCGATGATCGAAAGCCCGAAGATCACCGCGAAGACGAGCATGCCGGCGAAGGGCCGGCCTTTCACCTTCGAGCCATTCGTGCCGCCGAGCTTTTGGCGGAGCCCCTCCGGCGGCGCGATCGCGCGAATGGCCCGGCCGACCTGGGTGTCGAATTCCACCTGCTCATCCACCCGGCGGCGCAGCTCCGGGTCGCGGTCGAGCGCGCGCGCGGCTTTCTCGATGGCCGGCTCGTTCGGGCGCTCCTTGCGGTAGCCGGCGAGCAGCGTCTCGGGGATGCGCGTGCTCATGCGGGCTGGGCGGCGGCATCGGCCCGGAGAGACCGCAGGGCCGCGTTGAGGTTTCGCCGGGCGCGGCCGAGCGTTTCGCAGTACTGCTCCAGGCTGAGCCCGAGCAATTGCGCCGCATCCGAAGGGGCCAGCAGATCGAGGTAGAAAAGCGCGAGCGCCGTGCGGTCCGGCTCCGGCAGGGCGTGGAAACGCTGGGCGACGATGTAGGCTTCGATCTCCAGAATTTCCGGCGCGGCGAGCTCTTCGTCGCGGAGCAACCGCGGCGCGCCATCGCTGCCGGCTTCCGGAATGCGGGAGTGCTCGAGGCTGGATTGGCGGATGCGTTTCACCAGCCAGACATGCCGGCTTTTTGGGCTGCGAATCTGCTCGAGCTGCGGCTCGAGTCCCGCGAGGGCAGCACTGAGGACACGCTCGGCAGCCTTCGCTTCGCCGGAGAGCAGCCAGGCGAAACGATAGAGCTCAGCAAGGGTGGAGTTCGGGAGAAAGGCGGTTTCCAACCGCGGCAGTGTAGACGGGTTTCGCCGCGCCGCTCAAGGGCAAAGCAGCGGTGGGGATTTCGGGCGGCCTCTTAATCTTAATCCTAATCTTAATCTTAATCGGAACCGTCGCATTCCGAGCGGGCCGCGCCGGCAAAAGGCTCGCCCCAGAGAGTTCAGGATTAAGATTAAGAGGCCGCCTTCCCCAAGGCCACTTTCCCGCTACCATCCCCTCCCCTAATGCACCGCTTCTACATCCCCCCGCAGGCCTGGCGAACCGATCGCCTGCAACTCGATCCCGCCGAGGCGCACCACGCGCTCGATGTCCTGCGGCTGCAGCCCGGCGACCGGCTCGCGGCGTTCAACGGCCAGGGCGAGGAAGCGACGGCCGAGATCGTCCGCGCGGCCAAAGGGACGGTGGAGCTGCGCACGCTTTCCGCGGCCAAGGCCCCGCCCCTCGAATGCGCGATCACACTCGGACAAGCGGTGCCCAAGGGGAAGAACATGGACCTCATCATCGAGAAGGCGACCGAGCTTGGCGCCGCCGCGATCCACCCCCTCCTCTCCGAGCGCACCATCGCGCAATACGAGCCCGGCGAGGCGGCGCGCAAGGCCCAAAAGTGGCAGCGCGTAGCGATCGAAGCCTCGAAACAGTGCGGCCAAAACTGGGTTCCCGCGGTCCACGCGCCGGTGACGCCAAAGGAGCTGTTCCACGCCGCCGCGCGCTTCGACCTGATGCTCATCGCTTCGCTGCAACCCGATGCGCGCCCATTGAAAAGCGTGCTCGCCGAGTCCCCGAAACTGCCTCGGAGCGTCCTCGTCCTCATCGGCCCGGAAGGCGATTTCACACCGGCGGAAGTCGGCCTCGCCAAAAGCCACGGCTGCCGCCCGATCACCCTCGGACCCATCATCCTTCGCACCGAAACCGCCGCAATCTACTGCCTGAGCGTGCTCTCGCACGAGCTGCGAGTGTAGCGGGCGTAGTCGATCTGGCCCGGGGACAGGTGCTCGTGCTAAAGCGCCGGCTCAGCAGGCTCGACTGGCTTCGGCGCGGGAATCACCAGCACGGGACAAGGCGCTTCTTTCAGCACCGCGGCGGTGACGCTGCCGACGAGCAGATTGTAAATGGCCCCATGGCCATGCGAGCCGATCACGATCATCCCCGCGCCGTGCGCCTGCGCTTCCAGCAGGATTTTGTCGGAGAGCGATCCCTGGATGTGCAGCGCCAGGCATTCGATCCCCTGCTCGCTCAGCGAATGCTTCACCCCATCGAGCTGATGGTGCTCCGTGCGGAAATCCTTCGCCACCGTCGCGCGGACCGCTTGCGGCCCGGCTTCGTACCCCACGAAATCGGGCTCCGGCTCGGACACGTGCAGGAGCACGATCCGGCTCTCAAACGCTTTCGCCATGTTCGTGGCGTTGCGAATCACCTCGCCGGTGACATCGGAGAAATCGACAGTGACAAGAATGGTCTCGATTTTCATAAAAGATCAGGCAGCGGTGCGGCCCACTACCGAATCGCAGCGCGGGGGCGAGGTGAACGGGAATTTTCACGCCGTGCGCGAGAATGGGTAGGGTGGGCGTCCTCGCCCGCCGTTTCAGGCGTCTCGCCTGAAACACCCGAACGTCCGTGTGCGTCATCACGCCACCAGACGTGCACTGGACCACGCGGGACGCCTGTTCCGTCACGCTCGACGCCCGCCCTACCCGCGCGCCATCATCCAAATCCGGTTCACCGTATAGCCGACAATCGCCGCCGCCGGAACCGTCAGCACCCAGGCCCACAAAATCCGATGCACCACGGGCAGATTGAGGGCGCTGAATCTCTTCGCACACCCCACCCCCATGATGCTGGCGGTGATGGCGTGAGTGGTCGAAACCGGCATCCCGAACCCTGCGGCAACCGTGAGCACCGTGGCGCCGGTGGTCTCCGCGGCAAACCCGTGGATCGGCTGGAGGCGGACCATTTTGTGGCCCATGGTACGGATGATCCGCCAGCCGCCGGCGGCAGTCCCAGCCGCCATCACGAGCGCACAGGTCACTTTGATCCAGAGCGGGATGGCATCGTTTTTCGGGCCGAGGCTTTCGAGCCGGAGGAAGGAGAGCCACGCCGGCGCATCATCCAGCACGCCGGCCTTGGTGGCGCCGACGAGCGCGAGCGCGATCACCCCCATCGTTTTTTGCGCGTCGTTCATGCCGTGGCTATGGCCCATGTAGCCCGCGCTCACGAGCTGCATGGTCCCGAACCAGCGGCTGACCGTCGCCACGCGCCAGTTAGCGACAAGCGCGTAGAGGAAGGTCATGAGGGACATCCCGAGCAGGAAGCCGAGGATCGGCGAGGCCAGCATCGGGAGCATCACCTTGAAGACGAGCCCCTCGTTCTTCCACCACGGCGCGCCAGCCACCCATTTGACCCAGATGATGGAATCCAAGTGCCCGCTCGCCGAGGCCAGCGTGGCGCCGCACAGCCCTCCCACCAGCGCGTGTGAAGAACTGGAGGGCAGCCCAAACCACCAAGTGATGAGATTCCAAACGATGGCGCCGAGCAGCGCGGAGATGATGGTTTCCGAAGTGACGAACTGTGCGTTCACCAGCCCGCTCGAGACGGTCTTCGCCACCGCCGTGCCCGCCAGCGCGCCCCACAAGTTCGTAACGGCGGCGAGCATGATCGCCGCCCGCGCGGTGAGCACCTTCGTTGACACCACCGTGGCGATCAAGTTGGCGGTGTCGTGAAAACCGTTGATGTACTCGAACACCAAGGCCACCAGCAGGACGGTCAGCAGCAGCGCCATGACCGCCTAGGAATTTTTCAGCACGATGTGGAAAAGCACCGCCCCGGCATCGCGGCACCGGTCGATCCCCTTTTCCAAAAGCTCGTAGATGTCTTTCCAGAAAACGACGGCGCGCGCGTCGGCGTTGCCGTGGTAGAGGTCGCGGAGCAGCTCGTTCATGATGCGGTCGGCGTCGCCCTCGATAGCCTGGATGCGGTCGTAGCTGTCGCGGATGGCCTCGACGTGGTTCTTGCCGCGGAGCTCGGCGGTCATCTTCACGACCATCGCGGTCCCCTGCTCCAGCAGAACGGTTTGGCGGCGGATGGGGTCCATGCTGATGCCGGGCGGACAGATGATGAGGCGCTCGGCGATCTTTTCGATCGTCTTCGAGATTTTGTAGAGGGCGTTGGAGAGGGCCTCGATATCCTCGCGCTCCAGCGGAGTGGAGAAAGTCTGGAAAAGCTGCTCGGTAATCTCCTGGCTGATCCGCTTGTGCTTGCGCCGGCCCTGGTCGATGTCGCCCATCACTTCCTGCGTGGGGCTTTGGTTGAGCTGGGCGATTAGGCGGTTCAGCGAAGCCGAGCCGAGGTGCGCCTGGGCCGCGCTGGAATCCAGCAGGCGGTAAAATTTGTCGTCGCGGCCGAGGAGACGCTGGAGAGCGGTGGACATGGGAATGGAAGCTTGAGTGGCTGGCGACTCGGGGAAATGCAAAGTGAAAAATGCAAAATGCAAAGTGCAAAAATGGCCTCGCCCCGCCCTGCCACCTCCACCCTCAGCGCACACGCCCCTCATTTCCCCATTTTGCACTTTTCACTTTTCATTTTGCTCTGCCCCTTTCCCCCTTCCGCGTTCCTCCTACCCTTCCGCCGGCGCCGGCGCTTTCAGCTTATCATTCAGCGCCGCCTGGAAATCCTGCAGTTGCTGCACCACCTCCGGCCCGCGCTGGAGCACCGCTTTCGCGAGCTTTTCGTAGTGCGCCGGGTTGCGCTGCCCAAGCTCCGAGAGCGCCATGATCACCGCGAGCGTGTTGTTGATGTCGTGCTTGACCTTGCGGAATTTCTCCTGCAGCTCGAGCAGGTCTTCGCGGGTGATGGCAAAGGGGTCTCGGACATGTGATTTTACCTCTGGAGGCGGAAGGGCGGTTGTGCTTTGCTTGACGGTTTTAACGTTTGGAGGAAAATGCCAGCTCAGACTAATCAAGATCACCGGTGCGCGCCAGCACAATCTCCAGAACCTGACCCTGGAGATCCCGCGGGAGAAGCTGGTCGTGATCACCGGGATGAGCGGCTCGGGCAAATCGTCGCTCGCCTTCGACACGCTCTACGCCGAGGGCCAGCGCCGGTACGTGGAGAGCCTTCGGCCTACGCGCGGCAGTTCCTCGACCAGATGCAGAAGCCGGACGTGGATTTCATCGAGGGGCTCTCGCCGGCCATCGCCATCGAGCAGCGCAGCTCCGGCGGCAACCCGCGCTCGACCATCGCCACCACCACGGAAATCTACGATTACCTGCGGCTGCTCTATTCCTCAGTCGGCAAGCCGCACGACCCGGAGACCGGCGCGCCCATCGCCAAGCTCACGCCGCAGCAGATCGTGGATCGCATCCTCGCGCTGCCGGCGGAAAGCCGCATCGTCCTGCTCGCGCCGATCGTGCACGGCGAGGTCGGCGAGTTTCGCGACGTGCTGGAGAAGCTGAAGCGCGAAGGCTTCGTCCGCGTGCGGGTCGATGGCGAGATCGTCGAGCTCAGCGGGCAGCAACCGCTCGTGAAGCTGTCGCGCGGGCAGGAGCACGTGATCGAGGCCGTGGTGGATCGGCTGGTGATCCGCGAAGGCATGCGCAGCGGCTCGCCGATTCGGTGGACACGGCGCTGAAGTGGGGCGGCAACAAGCTCCGCGTGCTCTTGCGCGACGAGCAGGCCGATGGCGCCGAAAGCTGGCGCGAGATCCGGTACTCGACCGATTTCACGCAATCCCGACACCGGCTTCACCCTGCCGCAGCTCACGCCGCAGCATTTCTCCTTCAACAGCCACTTCGGCGCGTGCCCGGCCTGCCACGGCCTCGGCACGCGAGCTGGTGATGCGATCCGGAGCTGATCGTTCCCGACCGGAGAAATCGCTCGCGCGAGGGCGCGGTCGCGCCGTGGGCGAAGGCGGCAAGCGGATGCAAGAGCTACTACACCGGGCTGCTCGGCGTCGCTGGCCCAGGCGTATCGGCGTTTCGATCGAAGCGCCGTGCCAGGATCTGCCGGAGGAATTCCAGCGACGCGCTCTGCTCACGGCACCGGCGACCGCGCGATCGCGTTCGGCTGGGGCGAAAACGGCAAGCGCGAGAAGGTGACGAAGCCGTTCGAGGGCGTGGTCGCCGCAGCTCCAGCACCTCTACGACACGACCGAGAGCGAACTTTACGCGCCAGCGCATCCGGCAATACATGAGCCGGCGGACCTGCGCGGCGTGCAACGGCGCGCGGCTGAAGCCGGAAATCCTCGCGGTCACCGTGCAGGCGCACGGCGGCAGCGACGCGGCGGGGCAGGCGCTGAACATCCACCAGTTCTGCCAGCTCACGATCGCCGATGCGCTCGAGTTTCATCGAGCAGCTCGCGCTCACCGAGCAGCAGCAGTTTCATCACGCACGAGGTCCGGCGCGAGATCTGCGCAACCGGCTCAATTTCCTCGTCGAGGTCGGCCTCGGCTACCTCTCGCTCGATCGCGAGAGCGGCACGCTCAGCGGCGGCGAAGCGCAGCGCATCCGGCTCGCGACGCAGATCGGCTCCGGCCTCGCGGGCTGCCTCTACGTGCTCGATGAGCCGAGCATCGGCCTGCACCAGCGCGACAACGACCGGCTCATCGGCACGCTCCGCCGCCTGCGCGATCTCGGCAATTCCGTCATCGTGGTCGAGCACGATGAGGACACCATCCGCGCCGCCGATCACGTGATCGACCTCGGCCCCGGCGCCGGCGCGCGCGGCGGCCAGCTCGTCGCGCAAGGCACGCTCGAGGAAGTGCTCGCAAGTCGAGCACTCGCTCACCGCGCAATACCTCTCCGGGCGCGCGAACATCCCCGTGCCGAAAGCAGCGCAAGCAGCCGCAGCACGTCGCGCCACCGGCATCACCGGCAACGAGCTGCCACCCCGGCTGGCTCACCGTCATCGGCGCCGCGGAAAACAATCTGCAGCGACGTCGACCGCCGCACTTCCCGCTCGGCTGCCTCACCTGCGTCACCGGCGTCTCCGGCAGCGGCAAATCCACGCTCGTCGATGACATCCTGCGCCGCGCGCTCTTCCGCCATTTCTACCGCGCCAAAGACCGCCCCGGACGACACGCCGCGCATCCACGGCCTCGAGCAGATCGACAAGGCCATCGTCATCGACCAGACGCCCGATCGGCCGCACGCCGCGCTCGAATCCCGTCGACCTACACCGGCGCGTTCGGCCGCATCCGCGACCTCTTCGCCGGCCTGCCCGCGTCGCGCATCCGCGGCTACGACGCGCGGCCGCTTCAGCTTCAACGTCAAAGGCGGGCGCTGCGAGACGTGCGAGGGCGACGGCGTGAAGAAGATCGAGATGCACTTCCTCGCCGACGTCTATGTCGAGTGCGAAGTCTGCCGCGGCCGGCGCTACAATCGCGAGACGCTGGAGATCACCTACAAAGGCAAGAACATCGCCGACGTGCTCGACATGACCGTGGACGAAGCCGCGCGCTTCTTCCGCAACGTCCCGCAGATCTCCGACAAGCTCCTCGCGCTCGAAGACGTCGGCCTCGGCTACGTGCACCTCGGCCAGAGCGGCACCACGCTCAGCGGCGGCGAAGCGCAGCGCATCAAGCTCGCCGCCGAGCTCGCCGAAGAAGGCCACCGGCCGCACCGTCTACATCCTCGACGAGCCGACCACCGGCCTGCATTTCGCCGACATCCACAAGCTGCTCGAAGTGCTCATGAAGCTGCGCGACGCCGGCAACACGCTCATCATCATCGAGCACAATCTCGAAGTCATCAAATGCGCCGACTGGATCATCGACCTCGGCCCCGAAGGCGGCGCCGGCGGCGGCCAGATCGTCGCCGAAGGCACCCCCGAAACCGTCGCCCAAGTCCCGGAAAGCCACACCGGCCGCTACCTCGCAAGAATGCTTCCGGGTCCGCGCGGCCTCCCCTGAAGACGACTGCGCGTGTGCTGGCTGTAAAACCTCCCACACTCCACCACTCGCCCGTGAGCGACCCGCCGACGCAAGCGGAGATGCAAGTGGTGGATACGCTGAATGAGCTGATGAACATGCTGCGCCGGCCGGAATGAGGGCGGCGACGTAGCGCAGACTTCCCAGTCGGACTTCCCAGTCTGCTGTACCGCGGATTTCCAAATCCGCCCGCGCCGCGAGCTGGACACGCTCTGCCGACTGGAAGTCGGCGATACGGCAGGTTTGGAAACCTGCGCTACATTTCCTCGCGCTGCGTGAGCGCGCCGCATGGAACTATTTCCCCGGCATGCCGGTGCCTTTGAAATCGCCGCCGAGGGCGAGGTGCAGGTTCACGCGTTCGCGCAAGCGGGAGGCGCGGATTTGGGTGAGCTGGACTTTCGCGCCGAGATTTTCGCTGGCGAGGCGCAGGATGGTGAACATGTCTTCCTGGCCTTCGCCGAGCCGCGTGCGCCCGAATTTCACGGTGTCGGCGCTGCTCTCGACCATTTCGGAGAGGGCGCCTTCGCGCTTGCGGAGGTAGACGTCGTTGGCGAGGGCGTTTTCCACGTCCTCGAAGGCGCGCAGGGCGACGCCATGGTAGCTGGCGACGGCGGCCTTTTGCTCGGCGGTGCGGATATCCTGCGCGGCCTTCAGCTCGCCGCCGAAGAAGATCGGTTGGATGACAGCACCGGCCAGGCTCCAGCTCACGGCTTCGATTACGCCAACGGTATCGAGCTGCGCGCTGCCCAGGCCGCCGGAGATGCTGAGCGAGAAGCGCGGCAGCCGCGCGGTGCGGGCTTCGTTCACGCGATGAAATGAGGCGGCGAAACGGCGCTCGGCCGCGATGAGATCGGGCCGGCGCTCGAGTAATTGCGAGGGCAGCCCGGCCGGCACGGGTTTCGGCTGGCCGGGGAAGGAGCGCCGCGTGGCGAGTTTGCCCGCGGGGTAATGACTGGTGACCACCTCGATGGCACGGATGGCTTGCGCGCGCGCCTGCTGCGCGGTGTAGAGCGTGTCTTTGGCGGCCGCGGTCCGGGTCTTGAGCTGCGCGAGCTCGAAATCGCTGGCGAAGCCCTGCTCTTTGCGTACTTGGGTGAGCTTGCCGTATTCTTCGTACAGGCCGAGCGTTTCCTCGGCGTTTGCGGCCTGTTGCGCTGCCTCGATGGTGGAGAAATAGGCGCGCGCGACGGCGGCGGCGAGCGACTGCCGCGCGTATTCGAAGTCGGCTTCGAGCGCATCGGCGTCGGCTTTCGCGGCGGCCTTCTTCGAGCGGATGCGGCCCCACACGTCGGCTTCCCACGAGGCGCCGATGCCGATGCCGTAAATCCAGCGCTGGGACGATGAATCGATGGTACGCGAATCGGCGGCACCGCCGCTGAGATTGACGCCGAGCCCGCCGAGGTCCGGCGGATCGATGGAGGAGCCCCGGTTGCCGCCGATCTCGCGGCCCTGGCGCTCGCCCAGGCCTTTCATGGCGACGTAGGGATAAAGCCCTGCGGCGGACACGCGCACGGCGGCGCGTGAAGCCTCCACTCGCGCGGCGGCCGCGACGAGATCGGGGTTGCGCGTCACGGCGTCCTCGACGAGGTGCGTGAGCTCGGAATCGCCGAAGGTACGAATCCAGTTCGGCACCACTTCGCCGCGGCGATGGCTGCCGGCCCAATGGCCGGGGATTCGCCCGCGGGCGCGCTCGGTGAGGATGTCGGCGCCCGTGGGTGGCTCTTTGATGGCGCAGCCGGCGAGGACGCACCCAATCATCGCCGCAACGGTCATCGACGCCGGAGGCGTCATGGAGATTAGCCGGTGGCGCCAGCCACCGGAACCCGCATGCAACGACGATCCAGCCCCGGAGGGGGCGGTGGAAAAGTCGGCCACCATTCCGCCGCCCCTGCCGGGGCGGGGTCCGTCTGTAACGGTGGTCCGGTGGCTGACGCCACCGGCTAATTTCTGCGGTCCCTCCGGGACGGAGAACCGAGAGCCGCTATCGGAGGCACGTCTAAGAAGATGAATGCTCATACAGGGCGGGCCTTTAGTGAAGCTTGGGAACGAACCAATCGACCTTGGTGGAAACGCGCACGAAGACCTTGCGCATCACGTGCAACATGGCGCCGTGCTCGGTGTAGATCGTGCCCTGCCCGCGAGCGCCGGCGGCGAGGAAGACATCCTTGTCCTTCGCCTGGACGAGCAGCCGCACTGCGATGCGTTCCTCCGGGGCGGCGGTCGCGGGAGTATTCGCGAGGTTTCCGCTAATGGGCATCTGGCCCTGCGCGGTGGCCCAGAGGATCGAATCCACCGTGCACTTGATGATGCGGCCGGGCTGGGTCTTCACAAAGATCTCCGCTTCGTTGCCCGCCTCGACGTAGCGCAGCTCGTTCTGCCGGAAGAAGGCGATGACCCACTGGTCGTGGTCTTCGATGAAGCTCATCACCGGCGACATCGGCAACTGCGCGGCGCGCACGCCGGGGCGCAACGCGAGGTTCGCCACGCGGCCATCGGCCGGCGCGAGATGCGTGGTGCCCTCGAGGTCGAATTTCGCGTTGGCCAGGTCGGCCTCGGCCTTGGCGATCTGCGCCTTCGCATCGGCGACTTCATCGATCTCGCCCGTCTCGGTGCGCGCGGCGAGTTTTTGCTTCACTTGCGATTCGGTGGCATCGGCGGCGGCGATTTCGCTTTCCAGGTTGGCCGCGTCGGATTGCGCCTGCTCCAGATCGGAGCGTTTCCCAGCGCCGGCGTTCACGAGTTGCGTGAATTGCTCCACGCGCTTCTTCGCGAGGTCGAGCCGTGCGACGATGGCGGCCTTCTTTGCCGCCGCAGTTTTAAGCTGATCCTCCAGTCCACGCTGCGTGGCCTCGGCAGTGATGAGCTTCACTTTGTCCTGCTTCAGCTTGGCCTCGGCGGCATTGACCGCGAGTTGGAACGGCACCGGGTCGATCTTGAAAAGCACGTCGCCTTTCTTAATCGGGCGATTCGGCTCGATCGGCACCTCCGTGACCTGTCCCGTCACGCGCGGGACGATGGGGATCACGTAATTGATCGCGCGCACATCCGTGGTGGAAGGCGCGTAGATATTCAGCAGCAGGATGATCGCCGCGAGCGCGATGACCGGAATCGTGATGACGATGACCTGGCTGATGATGTTCCAGGGCAGCAGCTTGAACTTGAAAAAGATCAGCCAGACAATGGTGGCGTAAATGCCGAGCAGGATGATGTCCATTACGCGCTGCCCTCCTTGCGGCTGAGTTTGGTTTCGAGCTCCACGACGCGGGCGCGCAGTTTCTCGACTTCACTTTCCTCAGCCGGAGCGCCGTGGCCGTGCGAATCATCCACATCGGTGCCGTAGGCCAGCTTGTGCAGGACCGGCTTGGTGTAGGCCCAGAGCCAGGCGAGCGGCCAGAGGAGCCCGCCGAAAAAGAGCGAGAGCAGGCAGAGGCAGTGGATCGCATGCGTCTGCGGATGCTTCTTCTTTTCGGCGATTTTTTCCGGCATCACGTGGACGAGCCAAAAGACGGTGATGCCGACGACCGGCACGATGAAGAGCACGATCCATGAGAGGACGTTGGCCGCGGTGTCGAGTGCTTCGCCGTGGAGAAAGGAGGCGTGGGCGTGCGTGGGCGCAACGGCGGCGCCGGCCAGCGCGAGCCACGGCCACGTACGAGGCAGGCGGCGCCGCGGCAGTGAGACGAAATGTGTCATGTGGATGTTAGGTTGGTTGAAATTCGACGGGCGATCGGTTCAGGTTGCGTTCACGTCAGGCCGCCACTCGGCGGATGGCCTCGAGGACTTCTGCGCCGGAGTCATTCTTGCGGAAATAGGCGGCACAGCCGGCGGCTTCCGCTTCGGCCCGGCCCTCGGGGTCATCGTGCGCGGTGATGAAGATGAAGGGGGGGTGCCCGCCTTCGGCCGTAAGGCGGCGGCTCAGCTCCAGGCCGGACATGCCGCCAAGCTCGATATCGAGCACGAGGCAATCGAATTGCGGATGCTTCGAGTCCGCGAGAAACGCCTCCGCGGAGGGGTACATGATCGGCTGAATGCCTGCCGCGCGCAGCAGCCGGCCAAACGACCGGCAAAGGTTTTCATCGTCGTCCACGACGGCGACGTAAATGGGTGGGCTGCTGCTCATCGACACGCGATGAGCACCGTAGAGAACCGCGCGAAATGCCGGCTACTGCCCTTTGGGGAAGGTCGGCGGGGAGTTGGGAAATATTCCGGCCTCGTAGGTGAGGCGCGAAAGCTCCGCGACGGAGTGAACGCGCATCTTCGTGGTGATTGCCGTCCGGTGCAGCTTCACCGTCCGCTCATGAATGCCAAGATCGCCGGCGATCTGCTTGTTCAGTTTCCCTTGCACAACGTGGCCGAGCACCTCGCGCTCGCGCTCACTCAGCGTGTCAAAACGCGCCGCCATCTCGCGCCGCCGGACGCGCGTCTCCCGCTCCCGGGCATCGCGCTCGAGCGCCCGCTGCACCGCCGCGAGCAGCTTCACCTTCGGCGCGGTTTTTTCCAGAAAATCCTCCGCGCCGCCGCGCATCGCCTGCACGCTGCTCGGAATGTCCCCCTGGCCGGTGAGAAAGAGAATCGGCAGCGGGTTGTGCGTCCGCGCAAGCGCCGTTTGCAGGTCGAGCCCGTCCATCACCGGCATCTGCAAATCCGCCACGACGCACCCCGCGGCATCCGCGTCGCGCTGCGCGAGGAAATCACTCGCGGACGGAAAGGTCTTCACCGCAAACCCACTGGCCCGCAACAGGCGGGAGATGGCGGTGAGAAAGGACGCATCGTCATCGACGATGTGAACGGTGGCCGCTGGCGGGGGCGTGCTCACGCGGCTACCGCTGCCGGAGCATCGTGCAAGAGGATCAGTTTTTCCGCGGGAACCGGGATCATCGCAAACGCACGGCCTTGGGTATCGCTAAATTCTACCTCGAAAGCCAAACCGGGATACGGCATCACGACCGTGCCAATCTGTCCCCGCGGAAGCACCAGCGGTCGGCCGGTAGTAAAGTGGTGCGCAGGCAAGTCGTCGAGTAGCGCGACGAGGCTATGCATTTGGATTTCGGAGTTCACAGGTTAGAGAATATAGCATGTCGTTAGCCGCGGGAAGTCTTCGCCGTAAAGTTCCAAGGTCCGCTTGCGATCCATTCGGCAATTTCATCGCGCGCTACGTTTCCGTGGTCCTAAGCGTGAAGCGAAATGTCGCGCCCACGCTCTCGTTGCTCTCCGCCCACAGCCGTCCGCCGTGGGCCTCGATAATGGTGCGCGAGATCGCCAGGCCCATGCCCATGCCGCTCGGCTTCGTGGTGAAAAACGGATCGAAAACCTGCGCTAGTCTCTCGGGCGGGATGCCATGTCCGGTGTCGCTGACCGAAATCTCTACCGTCTGTGCGCCGTCCACGCGCGCGCTCACGGTCACACGGCGCTCGGGGCTGGAGCCGTTCAACGCATCCATCCCGTTGAGGATGAGATTGAGCAGCACCTGCTGGAGATGCACGCGATCTCCGCGCACGGCCGGCAGTGCTGCGGGCAGCGCCAGGTTCAGCTTTACGTGCCGGGTTGCCGCATCCGTCCGCGCCAGGCTTGCGACGTTGCCGACGAGCTCAGGCACGTCGAGCGCCCTCGTCTCGAGATCATGCCGCTTGAGCAAGGCGCGCATGCGGTCGATGACGCTGCACGCGCGCTGATCGTCGGCGCGGATGTCGGCGAGGATCGCCCTGATTTCTTCGAGGTCCGGCGTCGGGCTCCGGATGAAAAGCTCCGCCGCCTCGGCATTGCGCAAGATGGCGCCGAGCGGCTGGTTGATCTCATGCGCGAGGGCGGAGGCGAGCTGGCCCATCATGGAAACGCGCCCCACGTGGGCGATCTCGTGCTGCAAGCGCTGCATCTCCATCTGCGCGTGCCGCCGCTCCGTGATGTCCCGGCAGACGCCGTGCATCCGGAAGGCGGCGCCCGAAGGCGCGCATTCCACGCGGCCCGTCGCGGCGATCCATCGGTCGCCGCCGTCCGGCAGCGCCAGGCGGTATTGCACTTCGTACGGCTGCTGGTCATGGAGCGCGCTCCGCACGTTGCGCTCCATGGCCTCACGCTCCTCCGGATGCACGCGTTCGCGAAAGGCGGAAAACGTGACCCGCTCGTCCGGGCAAAAGCCGAACATGGAGCGGAGCCGGGGGGTCACCCAGACATCGTCGGCGGCAATGTCCCACACCCACAGCCCGAGATTTGCCGACTCCGTCGCCAGACTCATACGCCTTTCGCTCTCGGCGAGCGCGCGCGCCACCCGGCGCCGTCTCGCGCGATTCACCAATAGCCCGGTGATGAGCGCCGATTGCATCGCCACCACCGCGAAAATTCCGATGATCATCCCGCGGCGCTCCCGCCAAATTGAAGGTGGCTTGAAACGCACGATCGCCTCCGCGGGCACACGGCTCTCCGGAATGCGCCACTTTTTCAGCGCGCCCCAATTGATCAGCAGCGGGTTCGGGAGGGGGTCCTGCGCGCGGTGCGCCAGGCCATTCAACTGCTCCACGGCCACAGCACCGATCTCGCGGCCGTGCGCGGAGTAATCGAGCATCGCTCCGCCCAGGAGGCCTCGATCGAGATGATGGGCGGCGACGCCATACACCGGCACCTTCGATGCGGCGGTCAATTCCGCCACCACCTCCATTGTCAGGCGCGATCGGCCCGCGGAATCACGCAGCATCGAGACGAAAAGCACCATCGAGTCTGACGGCAGGCGCCGCGTTTGCCCGATGATTTCGGCATACGGCGCGGCCTCGAGCCGGCGCACGCGCAAATCCGGAAACTCGGCCAAAGCCGCCAGCGCCTCAGCTCCCACCTGCTTGTCGAACTCGCTGGTGCCAAATACGCAAAGGGCTTCCTGCACGTCAGGCTGAAGCTTCAGCGCCAGCTCGACGGTGCGGCGAAAGTCATAGTAGAGCGCCACTCCCGTTACGTCGTGCGGCAGCGGTTTTCCTTCCAGTTGGTGCCGCTCGATCCCGCAGTAAGTGATCGGCACGGCGGGGAAGAGCACGCCTCGCTCCGCCACGGCAAATTGCAGCGCCTCGAAGCCGGTGGTGATCACCAGGTCCAGCTTCTGCCCGCCATAACGGTTGCTTAGCAGATTCGTCAGCCCGCCGGCGTGCCGCTCCGCCGGGAAGCGCGCGAAATCGAAATACTCCGCGAACACCTCCACGCCGCCACGTGCCGCAAACGCCTCCCTCAGCCCGGTATCGATTGCCCGGATCGCTGGCGTCTCCGCCCGCTCCGCGTAAAGCAGGAGCACCCGCTTCGGCGTGGCAATGGGCTCGGCGCCGTACGCCAGGGGCGCAACGACGCATAGACCGAAGAAAAAGGCCTTAAACTGAGCGTGCATTCAGGGCGACCCCTAGCGGATGCCCTCTGCGAGGTAAATTCCAAACCCCCGCACACGAAAACGGGATGCCCGAGTATTCAGGCCCCGAAAACCTTGGAATTGCCGTAATTCTGGCGACCCTAACGGGATTCGAACCCGTGTTACTCCCGTGAAAGGGGAGTGTCCTAGGCCTCTGGACGATAGGGTCAAGGGAAGGCGGAATATGGAGGCGACCACCGGGGGTGGCAAGGTGAAATCTGCACGATCTCCCCTTCGCTTTCCTCAACTCAGAGGGCTTCCTTCGGCTTCCCGCGCGGCGCGGCGCGAAGCTCTTCCTTGGCGGCGGCCACCTTCTCCGGCGATTGGTTGCAGAGGAGGATGCCGACCATCCCGTTCGGTTGGAAATAGCGGGCGACGAACTTCCCCTTGGTGCGGTCGCCGTCGAGTTGCGTCCGGCTGGGCGGCTTGGAAAAATCGCCCACGAGATCGAAGTGCAGGTCGAGGGCGCGGGCGGTGCAATGAGGAAGGTACTCGAATTTGAACCGCTTCTTGCCGGTCATGTTGGCGCCGCAGATGCGCCCCTGCGCCATCGCGCACTCCCAGTACTCGTAACGCCGCACCCCCCCGAAGATCTTGCACGGGAAAGCCGCGATGTCGCCGGCCGCGTAGACCCCTTTTTCGTCGGTCTCGAGGTATTCGTTCACCGGCGTGCCGTGTGGGTACGAGAGCGGTGTTTCCTGCACGAGGCCGAGGTTTGGCTCGCAGCCGAGCGCCACGATCGCGAGATCCGCGGAGATGCGGTTGCCGCTCTTGGTCTGCACGTTTTTCAGCACGGTGCGGCCCTCGAAGCCGTTCACGGTCTCCATCAGCATGAGCTTGATGCCATGGTCGCGGAAACGCTGGGTGAGCCACTCCGCGGTTTCGGGGTCCAGTTTCTTGTCCCAGAGGGTGCGCCCCCGGTGCAGGAGCGTCACCTTGGTGCGCGGCCGCTCCTTCAGCAGCGTGGCCGCTTCCAGCGCGATGAACCCGCCGCCCACCACCACGATCTCCCGCTCGAGATCGACCATCTCCCGCAGCGCCAGCATGTCGCGCACGGTGCGCAGGTAGATCACGTTGCCGAGATTGTACCCGGCCACCTGCGGCCGCCGCGCGCGCGCGCCGGTGGCGAGGCACGCTTTTTTGAACTCGATCGATTGCCCATTCGAGAGCACCGCCTGGTGCCGCTCCACGTTGAAATGGGTGATCAGCGTATCGAGGCGCAAGTCGATCTTCTGCTTCTCAAACCACGCCGCGTCGTGCTGGAGAATCTTCTCCACCGCCGGATGCTTCCCATTCAGGCACTGCTTGAAGAGCATCGAGCGGTGGTACGGCGCGCAGGTCTCGGCCCCCACGAGCATGATGGTCCCCTTCGAGTCGTGCTCGCGGATGCCCTCGCAGGCGCTCGCGCCGGCCACTCCGGCCCCGATGATGAGGTAATCGCGACGTATCATACACGTGTTAAAGGAAATACGGCTGAAAATCGGGATTCAGCCGTGCGATAAGGTTCTGGGGGCATGTCGATGGAGGGGTTCCGCGCCGGTGAACCTACGGCATCTTAGGCTGGATGACCAGTATTACACGTATTAGCGCGCTATTTTTTTATCAAACCGTACCCGCGCGCTAAGAAAACCGCTCTTTGACGGTTAACTCCCAAGAGCCAAATGCCCCCTGCTATCCGACTTGCCTTTCTAGTCCTTTTCCTCGCGCCCAATCTCCTCCGCGCCAACGCTTTGCAAGGGCGGGATCTGAGCTTTGAGCGCGACGTCCGGCCCATTTTCAAGCGCCACTGTTTTCAGTGCCATGGCGAGGGGGAGAAGCTGAAAGGCGGGCGTCGACCTCCGCCTCCGCCGATTCATGGTAAAGCCAAGCGAGGAGGGCCACTTCCCGATCGTCCCTGGAAAACCCGAGGAGAGCGAAGTGCTCAAGCTCGTCCGCGAAGGCGAGATGCCGCAAAGGGCCAAGCCGCTCAAGCCCGAGGAAATCGCCACCCTGGAGCACTGGATAAAGCAGGGCGCGAAGACGATCGCGCCCGGAACCGGAGACTGTGCCGAAGGTGTGGATCACCGAGGAGGAGCGCGAATTCTGGGCGTTTCAGCCGATGAAGACGCCCGCGGTTCCGCAGGTGAAGTCCGCCGGGCGTGTGCGGACGCCCATCGATGCCTTTCTCCTCGCGAAGCTGGAAGCAAAGGGCCTCGCGTTCACCCCGGACGCGGACAAGCGCACCCTCTTGCGCCGCGTGACGCTCGATCTCACCGGTCTGCCGCCGACGCCCGAGGAGCTCGAAGCTGTTCCTCGCCGACGAGGCGCCCGACGCCTACGAGCGCATGGTCGACCGCTATGCTCGCCTCGCCGCACTACGGCGAGCGCTGGGGACGGCACTGGCTCGATGTCGCCGGCTACGCGGATTCCGACGGCTACACGGATACCGATCCCGTCCGCCTCTGGTCCTTCAAGTATCGCGACTACGTCATCCGCGCCTTCAATGCGGACAAGCCGTTCGACCAATTCATCCGCGAGCAGCTTGCCGGCGACGAGATGGTGAAGCAGCCGTACAAGGACCTCTCGACCGAGGACGATCGACAAACTCACCGCCACCGGCTTCCTCCGCATGGTGCCCGGATGGCACGGCCGGCGCGCCCGCTGCCGACCAAAGACCGTCGCCCGCAATGCCGTCGTGGCCGAGACGCATCAAGGTCGTTTCCTCGTCGCTCCTCGGCATGACGGTCGGCTGCGCGCAGTGCCACGATCATCGGCTCGATCCGATCCCGCAGGCGGACTACTACCGCATGCGCGCCATCTTCGAGCCCGCGCTCGACCCGGCGAAATGGCGCATCCCCGCCGCCCGCCTCGTCTCGCTCATGAGCGACGAGGAGCGCGCCAAGCGCGGCGGAGATCGAGAAGGAGGCGAAGGTGGTGGACGAGGCCCGCGCTGAAGAAAGCAGGAGGAATTCATCGACGAAGGTGCTCGAGCGGGAGCTGGCGAAAAAGCCGGAAGAGCTGCGCGAGCCGCTGCGCGAGGCCTATCGCACCGAGGTGAAGAAGCGCACGCCCGAGCAGCTCAAGCTGCTCAAGGCTCACCCGACCGTCAACCAGCTCAGCGCCGGCTCGCTCTATCTCTACGACCGCACCTACGACACGAAACACGACGACGAACTGAAGAAGTTCACCGATCAGGCCGCCGAGATCCGCAAGCGCAAGCCGCTCGAGGAATTCGTCCCCGCCTTCAGCGAGCCGCGCCGGCGCGCCGCCGCCCGCCACATTCCTCTTCTACCGCGGCGATCTTCAGCAGCCGCGCGAAAAGCAGGCGCCCGGCGAGCTTACCGTCCTCGCGAGCTTCCGCCCGACCGAGATCCCCGAGAACGACACCACGCTTCCGACCACCGGCCGCCGCCTGGCGTTGGCGCAGAGCCTCACCGACGGCAAGCACCCGCTCACCACCCGCGTGCTCGTCAATCGCGTGTGGCACCATCATTTCGGGCGCGGCATCGTCGGCTCGCTCGGCGATTTCGGGCATCATCGGCGAGCGGCCCACGCATCCCGAGCTGCTCGACTGGCTCGCCAGCGAATTTGTCGCGCGATGGCTGGAGCATGAAGAAACTGCACCGGCTGATCCTGACCTCCAGCGCCTATCGCCAGTCGTCCGCGCGCGACGCCAGCAAAGGAGCGAGCCGATCCCGACAATCGCCTCCTCGGCCGCATGAACGTCGCGCCGGCTCGAAGCCGAGACCATCCGCGACGCGATGCTCGCCGTGAGCGGCAAGCTCAACCGCAAGATGTTCGGCGCGCCCGTCCCGGTCATGACCGACGAGGACGGCCAGATCGTCGTCGGCGTCGATACCAACGACACCGCGGGCCGGCCCTCGGGCAAATTCGTCCCGCTCAACGGCGAGGAATTCCGCCGCAGCCTCTACGTCCAGATGCGCCGCAGCAAACCGCTCGGCATGCTCGAGACCTTCGACCTCCCGCGCATGGAGCCGAACTGCGAACTGCGCAACGCCTCGACCGTCGCGCCGCAATCGCTCGCGATGATGAACGGCGAGTTCACCCTCGCGCAGGCGAAGTATCTTCGCCGAGCGCGTCGCAGCGCGAAGCCGGCGCCGACGCCGGAAGCGCAAGTAAGCGCGCCTGGCAGCTCGCCTTCGGCCGCCGAGCCCACGGCCGCGGAGCTCGAAGAACGCGCAGACGTTCCTCGCGAAACAGACCGCCCACTTCAAAGCCCATCCCGTTCAAGCCGCGCCCCGCCGCCAAAGGCAAGGAGGCGCCGCCCGCCGACCCGCCGAGCAGGCGCTCGCCACCTTCTGCCAGGCGCTGCTGACCTCGAACCAGTTCCTCTACGTCGACTAGCACTCCGCCGGGTCTGAAGACTGAACACTGAACACTGAACACTGGCATGCTTCCCAGCCCTTGCGCCTCCCGCCGCCACTTCCTCTCCCGCGGCGCTTTCGGCCTCGGCGCCTTCGGCCTCGCCTGGCTCCTGAAACAGGACGGCCTGCTCGCCAAGCCGCCCGATGCTGGAGACGCCGCACTTCGATCTGCTGCCGAAGAAGCCGCACTTCGCGCCGCAAAGCGCAAGGCGATGATCTCGATGTTCATGCAGGGCGGGCCGAGCCACATCGACCTCTTCGATCCGAAGCCGGAGCTCGACAAACTCGACGGCAAGAAATTCCCCGGCGAGGTGAAGTACGACGACGCCGCGCGCGCCAGCCGCAAGGTCCTCGGCTCAGCCCGTGGAAATTCGCAGAAGCACGGCCAGAGCGGCATCGACGTCAGCGAGCTGCTGCCCGCACTTCGCAGAGATCGTGGACGACGTCACGCTCATCCGCGGCATGCAGACGCGGCGTGAACAATCACGGCCAGTCCATCTACGCGCTGCAAAATGGGCGCATCCTCGGCGGCCGGCCCACGCTCGGGAGCTGGCTCACCTACGCGCTCGGCTCGGAATCGCAGGATCTGCCCGCCTTCGTCGCGCTCACCGATCCGCGCGGCCTGCCCGTGCTCGGCGTGGACAACTGGACCAACGGCTGGCTGCCCTCGATCTACCAAGGCACCGCCGTCCGCTCCAAGGAGCCGCGCATTCTGAATCTCGACGCCGCCCCGCACCTGCAAGCGGCGAGGCGCAGGAGAACTACCTGCAGTTCCTCGCAGCAGCTCAACCAGCGAGCACCTCGAGCGGCATCCGCGGCGAGACCGATCTCGAGGCGCGCATCGCCAGCTACGAGCTCGCCGCCAAGCTTGCAGACCGCCGCCAAGGAAGTGCTCGACATCTCGCGGCGAGAGCGACGCCACGAAAAAGCTCTACGGCATCGACGATCCCGCGACCGCCGAGTTCGGCACGCGCTGCCTCATCGCCCGGCGGCTCGTCGAGCGCGGCGTCCGCTTCGTGCCAGCTCTACACCGGCAACCAGACGTGGGACCACCACACAGGGCATCCTCAGCGGCCTGCCCGCCGCCTGCAAATACGTGGACCAGCCGCGCCGCGGCTCTGGTCATCGACCTCAAGCAGCGCGGCCTGCTCGACTCGCACCGTCGTCCACTGGGGCGGCGAAATGGGCCGCCTGCCCGTCATCCAAAACGACGCCGGACGACGACAAGGTGGGCCGCGACCACAATACCTACGGCTTCTCCATGTGGCTCGCCGGCGGCGGCTTCAAAGCGCGGCATGACCTACGGCGAGACCGACGAGTTCGGCCACAAGGCGGTGAAGGACATCGTCAACCACCACGACTACCACGCCACGCTGCTGCACCTCTTCGGCCTCGATCACGCAGAAGCTCACCTTCAAGCGCAACGGCCAGGAAGTCTCGCTCACCGACGGCCAGGGCGGACGGCTCGTGAAGGAGATTTTGGCGTAAGGGAGCGCCCTGCTACCGCCCGGCGTTCAGCACGAAGAATTCGCGCACTTCCAGTTGCGGCCCAGCCTCCTTGCTTTGCAAAGGCCCGGTGATGCGCACCTTTATTGGCTTTCCCGCCGGCGCCTGGGCTTCGAGCTGCTGGTAAGCCAGGCGCTCTTCCTCTTCGGGCCCGCGCGCCTTCGCCTTGTGATAATTCCACTGCAGCTTGTGCTGCAACGGCCCCAGCACCAGGGTTTCCGCGAGGGTTTTCGGTTTGAAGACCAATTTTCCTCCCGTTTTTTCCACGGTGCCCTCGAGGGTTAGTTCCACCCCCCTGAAGAGCGCGTTCCTGCCGATCTGCGCAGACAGCTCGGCCTGCAGTTGCTTCAAGTCGGGCAGACCCGCGGCCTTGAGCCGCACCTGCGCCGTGCAGTTGTAGGGATTGGGGTCGCCCACGTGGGCGATCTGCTTCACTTGTTGCAAGGCCTCGCGCAGATTCGGCCAGCAAGCCTTCACGCCATAGGGGCAGGTTGGCGTCATCCCCAGCACGATTTCCAGTCCTTGCTCCGAGGCCTCATCAGCCGAGGCTGCCGGCGCCACTCCCAACACCGGCAGAGCGAAAAGAGCGGCCGCAAAAAAAGCTCGATTGAACATAGTTACCCTTTTTAGTGCGTTCATTGGATATGCACGGTTTTGGCCATCGAGGGTACGCCTGCTTTGGAAAGTAGAAATAGCATGTAGTGCCCCGGAGGACATAGATTTGCGTTGGCCGGCGCGGTGACTTGCAGCTTGCCGCCGACGACCTTCGTTTCCAGGAAGTTGATCCGCTGCCCCTGGTTGAAGGCGTGCGTGACGGACGACAAGCGCACCCAGCTCGCGCGCCCGATCTCATTGGGCTGCCAAGTGCCGGCCTCGAAAGTCTGGCCATAAGCGACCTCCGCGGGTGCGCTGGTGAGATCAGGCTGCGGGCCGCGAAAGAGATAAGGCGGCGAGAAGATCTGCGCATTCTTCAGGCTGTCCTGGGGGAGGTTCTGATTGACGTTATCCGGGCGATACTCGCCGCCGCCGGCACTGAGCACCCGCGCATCCGGCAGCAGCACCGCCGTGGAATGATAGAGCCGCGGCTGACTCTCCGCAGCCATCGGCTTGAACTCGCCTGCGCCTCCGCCCGTGGGCGGAATCCAAAGGTCCGCCACTTTCACCGGCGCCGTGATATCGTTGAACCCGTTGTTCGGTCCTCCTTGCCCGCTGGTGCCGCCGGTGACCAGCACCGTTCCATCCGGCAGAATCGTGGAATTGTGCTGCCGGCGGCGGGCCGACATGTTCCCCGAAAATCGCCACGCCGCGCCAGGTTTGGTGAGATCGATGATCTCGGCGGTCTCCTGGGGCGGAATGCCGCCGCCGGTGATCAGCACTTTCCCCGGCTCGTACATCACCGAGCTTCCGTACTCGCGATCCTGGCCATTGAACTCGCCCACCACGTCCCACCTCCCTCCGCCGGTCGTGGTGAGAAGCTGCGTCTTGCGCGGCCTGGACGACCCCGCCATGAAGACCCGCCCATCCGGCACCACGTGCATCCAAGGGTAGTAGGCCAGGTTCTCGAACCTCGCCCCATCCAGGAAATCCCAATTCGTGCCGCGCAAGACTTGGAGGCGCTGGTTGCGGTTGCCGTTTTGGTCGTCGCCCGAGAGCACCAGCGTCCCGCCATCCGGCAAAGTGACCGCCGTGGGATACCAGCGGCCACCCTGGCCGGGATTGTCCATCGGCGTCCCTTTTTCCCACTGGTTCGTCTTCCAATTGAAGATCCGCACCTTGTTCGAGCCGTTCGCGTCGCGGATATGCCCCCCGACGACCAGCAGCTTTCCGTCCGGCAAAAACGTGTGTCCCGAACAAAACAGATTCACCGTTTCCGGGCCGTCGCGGAGCAGCGGACCCGTCGCGTCCGTCGCCGGAGCGTCCGGGTTGGCGGGATCCCAAATCCGCGGCGTGCACTCCTGCGTATCCAGCTCTCCATCCACGCCGTCGACCGGCTGTCCCGGATCAGCGACATTCTGCTTCCACTCCCGCCGCCCCCAAAAAAGCACCTTCCCATTCGGCAAAACATGCACATGGATGCCGACGTTCGGCCACTTGATCACCTTCCCCCATTCGCCGACCACCTTGGGATCGCCCTGGCCATAGGCGGCAGCCGCGCCGGCCGCGAGCCACAGCGCGGCGGCGAAGCACCCCAGCGAAGCGAGGCACCGCGCTTTTGGGAAAAACCCTGGCATTCGCGTCGCATAGGTGTTCGGTAAATTCACGTTCATCGGTCCTCCAAGGGCGGCGACTATGTTGTTGAACCGGCCGCAAATGGAATAGGGTGAACCACTCTATTTGCACGGTGGAATCAACCCGAGCCTCTACTCCACCTCCTGCAGGATCGCCGATACTTCCACTCGCGCCCCGCCCGCCTCGCGGCTGCGTCTCCCGGCGATGAGCACCGCCATGAGCTCCACGGTTTCTTCAAACGGCAGAGGCCGCTCCCCGCTCCGGAGCATCTCGATGAAGGCGACGAGCTGTGCGCGGAACGCGGCGTAGGTGTCGCTGAGCGTGAGAGCGAGCTGGCCTTTGGTCCCGTAGAGGTGCACCGCGCCGAAGCTTCCGTAAGCGTCGTGTATCGCCCCGATAGTGAGCCGGACCCCGCTGCGGTGCTCGATTTGCATCAGGTCCCCGGCGCCATCGCTGAGCGCCCGCACGGTGAGGAAGCCCGGCCCCAGCAGCGGCGCGACGGCCTCGAGCGCGTGGATGCCATAGCGCTCCCACGTCTTGCACGTGAAGCTGGTGATCCAGCGCAGGTCGCCGAAGTGGCCGCGCTGCTCGGCGCTGAGGCGCATCTCCGGCGCATACCGCATTCCGCTGGTCGAGAGGATGATTTTGCGGGCGCGATGCCAGGCGAGGAATTGGCGCAGGTCATCGGCATTCGTCGCCAGGGGTTTGTCGATGAAGACGGGGAGGCCGGCTTCGATGAAGGGCCGCGCGCGGCGGACATGATCGTCGCCGTCGTCGGTGGAAATGATGGCCGCATCGACCCGGCCGATGACGTCTTCCGGACGCGCCACGACATTCTCGATCAGGCTGGCCGCCGCGACCGGCTCAGCTTCGGCGGGATTATCGGTCCAAAGATGGGTTACGCGGGCGCCGGGAATGCGCACATTCTCCAGCGGCTGCGCGCCGAGATATTTGGGGATGGCGGCGTACGGGCACGCGGCCATGGCGGCAGGGTCGTAACCGTTGACGATGGCAGACCAGGAGTAGGGGTGGCCGTTGCCTTCGATCATGCCGAGCATGGCGAGGCGGAGCTCTTGAGCGGGCATAGGGGGAGAAGAGGAGGAATCAATCCACGAAAAACATCAAGCGGCGCGAGCATGCGCGCCTTTCAACCTTGCGGGGCTCACCCTGCGTGATGTATCCGGGCGCACATGAAAATCTTTGTCACTGGCGGCGCTGGGTACATCGGCAGCATCTGCGTGGAGCAGCTCCTCGACGCGGGCCACGAGGTGGTGGTTTTCGATAACCTCAGCGAGGGACACAAGGGCGCCGTCGACAAGCGCGCCACCCTCATGAAGGGCGACCTGCAGGAGCGCGAAATCATCGAGACCGCCCTCCGCGCGGCCGCCCCGGAAGCGGTCATGCACTTCGCCGCCAACGCGCTGGTGGGCGAGTCCATGCAGAACCCATCGAAGTATTTCCGCAACAACGTCGCGGCCGGCGTGAACCTGCTCGACGCCATGGTCGAGGCCGGCGTGAAAAAATTCGTCTTCTCCTCCACCTGCGCCACCTTCGGCATCCCCGAGCGTGTGCCGATCGACGAGACGCTCCCGCAGCGCCCGATCAATCCCTACGGCGAATCGAAGCTGATGTTCGAGAAAGTGCTCCGCTGGTACGACGAAATCCACAGCCTGCGCTACGTGGCGCTGCGCTACTTCAACGCCGCTGGCGCCACCGAAAAATTCGGCGAGGATCACCGCATCGAAACGCACCTCATTCCGAACGTCCTGAAAGTCGCGCTCGGCCAGAAGGAGCATGTCTCTATCTTCGGCACCGATTACGAGACGCCGGACGGCACCTGCATCCGCGATTACATCCACATCCTCGATCTCGCGCAGGCCCACATGCTCGCCCTCGGCGTCGAGCAGAGCGCGCAATATAATCTCGGCACCGGCGGCGGCACCTCGCGTGCGCGAAGTCATTGCTGCCTGCGAGCGCGTTACCGGCAAGCCGATCCCCGTGCGCGAAGAGCCGCGCCGCCCCGGAGACCCCGCGCGCCTCATCGCCGCCTCCGAAAAAGTGCGCCGCGAGCTCGGATGGGCGCCCAAATTCCAGGACATCGGCGCCATCATCGAGAGCGCCTGGCGCTGGCACGTGGCCCATCCCCACGGTTACGAGAAGCACGGGTAAGCACCCTCCCATGGCCGAACCAGACCTCCGAAAGCCCGGCCTGCACTTTGATGTGGTCATCGTGGGCGGCGGCTTCGCGGGCATCTATTGCGCCAAGGCGCTCGAGAAAAAGCTCGGCGCCAATGCGAAAGCCCGCGTCGCCATCGTGGCGGAGGAAAACTTCATGGTCTTCCAGCCGATGCTGCCGGAGATCGCCGGCTCCGCCCTCGCGCCGCGGCACGTCGTGAACCCCATCCGCCGGCTCTGCCACGGCGTCACCGTCCTGCGCGCCAAGGTGCGCGAAATCGATCTCGCCGGGCGCTGGATTGGCGTCGATGCGGGCGATTTCACTGAGCGGCGCGAGATCGGCTTCGAGCATCTCGTGCTGGCCATCGGGGGCGTGGTCGATCTCAGCCGCGTGCCCGGAATGCCCGAGCACGCCTACCTGATGAAAAACGTCGGCGATGCGCTGAAGCTGCGCGGCGCGGTGATCGACCGCTTCGAGGAGGCCAATCTCGAAACCAATCCGGAGGAGCAGCGCCGCCTGCTCACGTTCGTGATCGTCGGTGGCGGCTATTCGGGCGTCGAGACCGCCGGGCAGCTTTTCGATCTGGCGAAAGAGATGGTCGATTCCTACTCGCGCATTCCGAACAAAGCCCTGCGCGTGGTGCTCATTCACAGCGGCCCGCACCTGCTCCCGGAGATCAGCGAATCACTCGGGCAGTACGCGCAGGAACATCTCCGCAATCGCGGCCTCGAGCTGATCCTCAACACCCGCGTCACTGCCATGACCGCCAGCCGCGTGATGCTCAGCGACGGCCGCTGCATCGAGAGCCACACCGTCGTTTCCACGGTCGGCAACGCGCCCAACCCGGTCCTCACCGACCTCTGCCGCAAGAATCAGATCGAATGCGAAAAGGGGCGCGCGATCACGGAGCCCACCCTGAAAGTGCGCGGCCAGGAACGCCTCTGGGCCGCCGGCGATTGCGCCGCGGTGCCGATGCACGCCGCCAAGCCGGGCGCGCGCACCGCGGCCGGCTCGCCCTACGAGCCGCGCCAGTATTGCCCGCCCACCGCGCAGTTCGCGCTCCGCCAGGGCACGCTCATGGGCGAAAACATCGCGCGCTCGCTCGACAGCATGACCTTCCTCGAGCCCTTCACCTTCACCGGCCTCGGCGAGCTCGCCTCCATCGGACACCGCTCCGCCGTCGCGGAAATCTTCGGCGCGAAATTCCACGGCTTCGCCGCTTGGTGGATGTGGCGCTCCATCTATCTCCTGAAACTGCCCGGCCTCGAGCGAAAGCTGCGCGTGATGATGGATTGGACCCTCGATCTTTTCTTCCCGCGCGACATCGCCCTCTTCCAGCCCAGGCCCACCCAGCTCATCAAAGAGATGCACCTCGAGCAGGGCGACGTCGTCTTCAACGCCGGCGATCCCGCCTGGTCGCTCTACATCGTGAAAATCGGCGCCCTCGATCTCCACAGCCGCGAAGGCGAGCTCCTGCGGCAAGTCAAGAAAGGCGAGCAAATCGGCCGCAAAACCCTCCTCGAAAAACGCCCTTGGCGCTTCACCGCCACGGCCACCGAATCGACCACCCTGGTCGCCATCAGCGGCAGAGTGTTCGAGGCCGTGGTGCTGGCCGGCTCCACGGTCGAAGAAGTCTTCGGCACCGCCGCGCCAGCTTTGCATCCGTCCGACCCGAGTGCGGCGATCACCCCTCCAGCACCTGCCGCTGCGCCGCGATCAGCTCCGCAATCCCCTGCCGCCCCACCTCCAGCATCGCCGCCAATTGCTCCGGCGTAAACGTGCTCTCCTCGCCGGACCCCTGCAATTCCACGAACTCCCCGCTCGCCGTCATCACGAGATTCATATCCACCGCGGCGTCCTTGTCTTCCAGGTAATTCAAATCGAGCAGCGCCTCGCCACCGCAAATTCCCACGGACACCGCCGCCACAAGCTGCCGCAGCGGATCGCCCACGATCTTCTTCGCCTCTCGCAAGGCGCGAAACGCGAGTGCCGAAGCCACGCACGCCCCCGTGATCGCCGCCGTGCGGGTCCCCCCATCCGCCTGCAGCACATCGCAATCCACGCAAAGCGTCCGCTGGCCCAGCGCCTCCAGGTCCACCACTGCGCGCAGCGAGCGCCCGATCAGCCGCTGGATTTCCACGCTCCGTCCATCGAGACGCCCCTTGTTGATGTCGCGCCCTTTCCGCTGCTGCGTCGAGTACGGCAGCATCGAATACTCGGCCGTCAGCCAGCCCCCGGTCACCTGCTGCTCCTTCATCCAGCGTGGCACCGTCTCCTCGATCATCGCGCTGCAAATCACCCGCGTATTCCCAAAGGCCACCAGCACCGACCCCGTCGAGTGCGGCGCAATCCCCGGCGCAAAAGTGACAGGGCGGATTTGCGTAGCGGTGCGGCCATCGAATCGGAGAGCGGTAGTCATGGGAGCGGCGTTTCTGCGCAAACCCCACCTCCAACGCAAGCAGCCGCTTCGGCAGTGTTCAGTCTTCAGTTTTCAAACCTCCCCGCGCGAGCGCTGGCTCCTGCCCGCTCCCGCCGGTCGGCCTTGCCGTCCCGCGTTCGCCCGCATACCTTCGGCGCCACTTCATCCCTATGAATCAAATCTTCATCGTCGGCGCCCTGGTCATCGCCGCCATCATCGCGATCATTCTCTTCAATTTCGTCGGCACCTGGATCCGGGCGATGGTCTCAGGCGCGCCGGTGTCGATGGGCACGCTAATCGCCATGCGGCTGCGCGGGGTGCCGGTCACGCAGATCGTCGATGCGCGCATCACGGCGGTGAAAGCGGGCCTGCCGATTGATACCGATCCGCTGGAGGCGCATTACCTGGCCGGCGGCAATGTGAACTCGGTGATCCTCGCGCTGATCGCCGCGGACAAGGCCCGCATCGCGCTCGATTTCGACCAGGCCCGCGCGATCGATCTCGCCACCAAGGGGACCGGCAAAACGGTGCTCGATGCCGTGAAGACGAGCATTAATCCGCGCGTGATCGATTGCCCGAACCCGAGCTCCGGCAAGGTGACCATCGACGGCGTGGCCAAGGACGGCATCGGGGTGAAAGCGCGGGCGCGCGTGACGGTGCGCACGAATCTGCAGCAGTTCGTAGGCGGCGCCACGGAGGAGACGATCATCGCGCGCGTCGGCGAAGGCATCGTCAGCTCGATCGGCAGCTCGGATTCGTACAAGAACGTGCTGGAAAATCCGGATCGTATCTCGAAAGCGGTCCTCAGCAAGGGGCTCGATTCGGGCACCGCGTTCGAGATTCTTTCCATCGATATTGCGGACGTGGACATCGGCGAAAACATCGGCGCCAAGCTGCAGGCCGAGCAGGCCGATGCGGATAAACGGGTGGCCCAGGCCAAGGCCGAGGTGCGCCGGGCGGCCGCGGTCGCGTCCGAGCAGGAGATGCGCGCGCGGGTGCAGGAAATGCGCGCGAAAGTGGTCGAGGCCGAGGCGCAGGTGCCGCAGGCGATGGCCGAGGCGTTCCGCGCCGGCAACATGGGGATCATGGATTACATGCGGATGAAGAATATCCAGGCGGATACGGATATGCGGGAATCGATTTCCGGGCCGGAACGGCAGGCGGAGGAGGAGAAGTAAGGCAGTGAGCCACTAAGCCAGTATTGAGTATTCAGTTTTCAGTATGCCGATGAGCCCGATCATTGCCGCGAGTGGGAGCATCGAGATTTGGCCGTTTTTGATTGCGGGGGCGTTTTTGCTTTTCAAGTGGCTCACTTCCGGGAGCGGCACGCCGCCGCCGCCGAAGGCGCCGCCGCGCATGCCGGGCGCGCCGCCGCCGCGCGGGCCGCGAGGGCATCCCGAGAGCGCGGAGGAACGCGCGCGAAAATTCATGGAAGCGCTGGGGATTCCGCAGGATGCACTCCCGCCCTCGGCGCCTCCCGCGCCTCCTCGCCCGGTTCATCGGGATACGCCGATGAGGCGCGATGTGGCGCCGCCACTGCGGGAGCGTCCGCCGGTGCCCCCGCCGCCGCCGAACCCCTACGGGATGCCTTCGCCGCCAATCATCAGCGAGCCGCTGCCGCGCCGGAAACCGCGGCCGCAGCCGCAGCCACGCCCGGTGGAAGTGCCGCGCGAGGCGCCTTCGCTCGATTCGCTGCCCACCACTTCGCTGCCGGTCGAGCAGATCAAGATTCCCGAGCTTCAGGTTTCCGAGTATCACGAGTTCAAGACGGCTTCCAGCGAGGTGCAGGCCATCCCGTGGGATAAAAAGCTCGCCCCGGCCAAAAGCGGCCGGGCGCGGCCCAAGCCCGCCGACGCCCTCAGCCTGCGCGCCCTGCTGCGCAACCCTAACAACATCCGCACGGCGATTTTGCTCCGCGAAATTCTCGGCCCCGCTCCGGGCTTGCAAAGCCCGCGCAGCGGCCATACTTTCCCCACCCCTTAAGCCGATGTGGCGGAATTGGCAGACGCGCTGAATTCGAGGCGAATACTCCGCACTAAGGAGTGTCGATTGGCGCAGATTCCTCCACCGCCTGCTCCTCCAGAAAGACCAACACCTTTTCATTGAGGAGCAAGCCTTCCACCTCGCGAATCTCGCCCGAAGTTTCCATTCTTCTCCAAAGAAGGTCAAAGTTTTCGCTGGCGCTTCCCGCCCATGCGACAATCCGACGAGACACCTCGCCGCTCCGCACACGCAGGGCCTCGGCTTCGGCGATTCGTTGGAGCACAAAAGCTAACTTTACTCGCTTTTGGGCCACCGCGGTAACCTCTCTCACTTCTTCGCGCGAATCGCTGGTGGCCCCACGTGCCTGCCGCTCCTGAGCCAACCCCGTGAGGATGCGTTGTGTCTCCAGTCGCACGAGCGCCCGCGGCAGCTCGCAGCTAACGCCCTCGAGGAGATGTTGAACGATTCTGCTCCGCAGCTTCGCCTTCGCCTCGGCCTTTTTTCTTTTCGCCAGTTCGTCGCGGAGTGACTCGTGAAGCTGCGGCAGCGATCTGCCCATGGAGATACTGTCGGCGAAGGCGTCGTCGAGTGGCGGAAGGATTTGCTCTTTGATGCTCTTCACGGTCACGACGTAGCGAATGGTGGTACCTGGCATGCCAGTAACAGGAAAATCATCAGGTACGATAAGCTCGAAAGTTCGTGTTTCACCGACCAGGGTGCCCACCAGATTTTGCGCATAACCCGGAAAAAACACCTCCGGCGTCATGCGAAGCCAAAAATCCGTGTTGGCGGAAACTCCCCAGCCAGCCGCAGGGAAGACATCAACGACCGCCGCGCCGTCGATCGTTCCATGATAATCCACCACGACGTAGTCATCCATCTGGACGGGCCGGCCGTCGACGTCTACAAAATCGGCCGCCTGTTCCCGCAATTCCGCGATGGCCGCGTCGATTTCACTCTCCGTGACCGAATCCAATCGCGGCTTTACCGGCAACCCCTTATACTGCGGAAGTTCGAAGGCAGGACGCTCGACTGCGGTAACCGTAAAGGAGATCCGGTCATCCCGATTCGCAAAATCCTCCTCGTTGACGATTTCAAGGAGACGCAAACTCTGCCCGCTGGAGACCTGCCGCATCGCTTCGCCGAGCAAGATGGTACGGAGACCGGCTTCGATTTCCTTTTTATACCTGTGCTCGACGAGTATCCGCGGCGCCTTGCCAGAACGGTACCCCGGAAGTGTCGACGAGTTTACGTAGCCATCAACCAATTTCAGGCGCCACGCCGCCGTTTCCTCGGGATCCGCGGAAACCCGCAGGGTGACCAGGCAATCGGGAAAGCGTTCAAGATCAACCGTCATACACAGGAAACCAAGGCCAGCGGTTCAACTTCCCAGCCATTTGGCGAGGTTGCTATACAACGTCTCTTCATCCTCGCTGCCAACGCCCGCCGGGCCGCAAATCTGACACTCTTCATCGGCTCCCCCGATAATTTGCGTTTCAACCTGCAGGTCGGAGTAAACCTGGATCGCTTGCGCATTCCCCACCCGATGGTGAAGAACGTCCAGGCCGAGGGTGACGCCGAGCGAGCCGACAATGGGCGCGAACTCTGCGGGTGCAACGGTGCAGGAGCCGCTATCCAACGCCGGTTTCAAACGGCGACCGCAGGCGTAACAAGCGGGCCGCCCAGGCATTGAAAGGTAAAGGTTGCCCAGCGCCTGCGCACGTACGTTCACAACGTCGAGGGCTAATGAAAGGAAGGGGATGCGCCGGCGGAGGCAGAGGGCCTGCAAAACGGCGCGACCGGAAAAGCAGTCAAGCGCGCCGACCACCAGGTCCGCGTTTTCAAGGTATCCATCCAGCGCCTTCAAGGCGGGCCCACAGTCAATGCTTGAAGTCGAGACTGTGGGAATGGAAACGCGGTGGCCGGTCACCTTCACCCCGGAACCTGCCAGCCGTCGGCAGGCCACCGACACTTTGGGCTGGTACACATCATTCTTTTCGTACAACCGCTGGCGATAGATATTGGCAAAATCCACGGTTCCCTGATCGAGCAAGACCAGATTTCCGATTCCGCAAGCGGTAAAGAGCGTAGATACCTCGCAGCCCAACAGTCCCACGCCGGCGATTACGACGCGGGCATTCTTGAGCTGGTCGAGATCGTACCCCAAACCCCGCAGCCGATGGGTCCGCAGATGATAAACCGTCTCCGGATGCTGGCTCGGAGAGCGCCAATTGAGGCGCAGGACGCCGCTCTGGCGAACGGTGTCGAGCGTGCCGATAGAAGTCTCCTCCGGCAGGACCACCTCGCCGAACTCATCCACGACTGTCACACGACGCCAGCGATCGAGCTCCGCCTCGGGCCGAATACTCGAGATGATGGGAGGCGCGTCGAGGCGCCTCCGGTGCTGGAGAAAATGCCCCACTTCACCAATGCTGGCGCTCACCGGCAGGCCCAAATCCACCGGCGGTTCGTCCGCCACTTCACTGTTGGTGAGGATTACCGTAGCAACTTCCCGCACGGTTGCGCGCTCGAAGCGATGCGTGGTCGGCTGCCGTCGGAAAGGCAAGGTGAGACTGAAGGCTTCCACCTTCAGCTCGTCGCCGGGGCAGGTGATCCGATAGTAGCGGGAGTGAAATTGCGCCGCCTTATCCCGCGCGCCGCGGCGAACCCCGAAGTAGTTCTGGCAGACGTGGTGGGCAAAGTTGGCAATGTAGATGACCTCGACCTCCGGGTGAATTGCCGAATAACGGAAGATCTTGAAAAACCCATCCAGATTGTGGGTCTGTAAGGCTGCGGCGATCGAAGGGGCATCGTAATCCTGGGCCTCAGCTTGTTCCGTGGCAGAATGGGTCAGCAAGCCCGAGCACTTCTTCTGCGCCAAAGCCGCCCGGATCGTTTCGAGATGCTCGGTCTCGGGCTCGACCACTTCCACCCGGAGCCAGGGAATGTCTACTTTCAGAGTGAAGACCTGATAGGTGGCAGGCTCTCCCCAACTCATGATCAGGTGTAGTTGCGGCAGCCGAGCCGTATCGAGCCCACCGGCCCGGAGGGCGGAGTGCTCGAGAAAAAGGGTCTCGGTGTCCACGGAGGAGAAGTGACTGCCGTAGCCCGGCGGATGAATATGCCAGGTGCCCACAATGTACAATCCCGGCACGCCGGCGCGAGCGAGACGGTCAGTTATGGCATCCAGGTGCTCTTCGCGGAAGCGAATGCTCCCCGGCGAACGCTCGGCATGCAGATCGTGCGAGAACTCGAGCACTTCGACGACGCTGCCATCAAAGCGCCCGATCAGGTAACCGCCCTCTTCCTGGGTGAATCGGCGACTGGCAAACTGAAGCTTCTCTTCGATGCCAGTCAGGATGCGGGTTCTTAGAGTGACGTCCATGGCGGAATTAAAGAATGTGATACTTGCGCCGCAACTCGTCCAAAAGCAGGAGTAGAGGATTTTCGCCTCCCGCGTACTCCGTCCAAACGAGGCGCTCTCCCACGCTGGCCCAACAGAGCTCACCATCATGATTGAAGCACAAATCTTCGACCCGAGGCTTCGTCACCACCCGGGGAGGCACCGAAGGGTAATGAGGAACGGGTTCGATGAAGACGCTCACGACTCGCCGGTGTTTGTCGAGAATGACCCGCTGGAGGCGCGGCGTGCCGCTGGGGGATCTCGCGAGAACCCAAGCGCCGACATCCCGCGCCCGCTGCACGATGTCCTGGCCGTGGTGCTCAAACAAGTGGGCCGCGGCTTCCTCCGATGGTGTCTGCATAGTAATATATCAGGCGGGCGCCGGTATCCGCCACAAAGGAAGTCACCAGCCGCGCCCCCCCAATATAGGTCATTTTGTCATCCTCCACACGCGCGTAACTGAAGCGGATTGGCTGCCGCTCGGGCAAGCTGCTTTCGTTGCGGATGTCCGTGCGGAACGCTTTGACGAGCCCTCGCGACCGAAGCCGCTTCCAGAGATCCACCGCGATATCGTCAAAAGACTTGCCGTCGAGTTCATCAAGGCTGAAGAATTCCTGAGTGCCCAGATTCTTGTTCTGGAAGGCCACCCCTTTGGTGGTGCTATCGCTTGGCATATGATCAGATCGGAGATTCGCTTAAAGAGTTAATCTTTTCGTTCATCCATTGCAAAAGCAATTCCAGCGGGTTTCTTTCGAGAGACCGAGGGTCCTGCGCAAGCCCACCGGACCGGAGAAAGTTTTCCCAGACCGTGGTGAGGGCTTCGCTGTTCCAGCCGAGCTTTCGCGAGACCAAGTCGTCAGGGCTCGCGGTACTGAAACGCGGTGGCGCTTGCGGATAGGCGGCGCCGGGCGTGAGGAGGACTTCGATGCTGGCAGCCTGCAGAGTGATTCGTCTCGCGAGGACCGGTCCTTCCGCCGGCGAGTCGCGCAGTTCCCAACCCGCGTGCCGGCGGCGGCCGAACTGCGCGTGGCAGCGGAACGTCCCGTGCGGATCTTCGAAACGCCGCAACTCTTCACAAAGCTGTCCCAAAGCTTCCGCTTCAGGAACGGCCGGCCAGCGCCGAACCATGGCCCCATCATAGGTGCCGGCCTCATCGAACCACGGGTCCTTGATTCTGGGCACGCTTCGGACGCGCGGGGCCGCTTGTGGGTAAGCGCCGGACGCGAGGATTTCGAGGGTCACCCAAGTCCCGGTGCTATCCAGCATGGCGCGTTCAAGGACCGGAGTGGCTCCCACATCCTTGCGGCGCCAGACGCCATATTCCTGCGGTTTTTCCAGCACCTTCTGCGCATGCTCCTCGAAAAGAGCCAAGGCGCCGGACTCGCTCGGGCGCGAGGTATTCCGCTGCCATGCGGACGGTTGCAGCGGGCGATACGGCAAATGAAACCCGGAAAGGATTGGCGTAATCTCCGTCTCGAACTCGCGATTGAAGGCCGCGCACCAAAGCTCGACCACTTCCTGGAGGAGCGGGGACGACTCGCAGCCCGGCGTTGGTTTCACGGTGAGCAAGCCGCTGTCGGAATTGATTTCGATCCCACCGATCGGCGCCTGCTTGAGCCAGGCATCGCGAAGCTTTTCGTCCACGGAATCCCCGAGATCGCTCCGGCGGTGGTATTGCGTCTCCAGGCGCACCGCCATCCGTAGCAACGCCGCGAGCAGGGGCAGCTTGATCACCGCGTTTTTCCAGTGCTGAGCGGGTTTATCCTGTAGCGTCCTCAGCGTTCGCACCAAATCGCCGCTCGAGTGTCGATAGTCCCGGTGGGCCAGGCAAACTTCCGCGATGGCTCTGGCCAGCATCGGGTCCAAGCGTGGCACGGTGCTGGCCCCGATCTCGCCATCCCATACGGAGCGGGCGGAGTAGACGTTGTACGCCTCTCGCCGAAGGTCCTCACGGAGGCCGATCTCGTGCAGCCAGGCGCTTGCCAGGAGGACGGCGGCTTCGACGAGGCTCAGCTTGCCCTCCGAGGCCGGGCCGGGACTCTCCGCCAACCGGTGCTGAGGAATCAAGCGGGCCAGGATGCTTCCGGTCTCGCTCGCGTGAGCGAACGGCATGTCCGCGGAGGTCTCCCCCTCGACCTCGTAAGTGACACTGCGCAAGGCGGGCCGCGCAAAATCCATCACCGCCTCGAGCATCGCCGTCAATTCCTTCGCGGCGGGAGCTTTCGAGCTTCGGATGTATTCCTCAAGCGAATTCATGGCCTATTGCGGACGGCGCTTTCCCCGCACCCGCGATGGCCGGTCGGACTGCCAGAAGCGCCGCTTTTGCTTCGGCTCCCAGGCCGGTGAATTCGCCGACGCAGGCGTCGGTCCGTTCTTCGATCCAGGAGGAAATGAGCTGGCTGACGGAAAACCCGGCCGGGTCCAGATCCGCGGCCGGAATCAGGATTGGCAGGCTGCCCAGCGAGGCGGCCGGGACGCCCGCTGACTCCGCGGCTTCGCCCAGGGAGCCGCAACATTTGGAGTAGGGCACCCCACTCTCGCATGGGCAAGCCAGACCGCAGAAGCGCCGCACCAATTCTGCCTTGCGCATTAGCGGGCGCTCGCCGGGCTTGCCGCCGCCATGGCCGAGTGCCCACGAAGGTAGCCCAAAGGCCGGAGTAGCCGCCTCGGGCAAGGCCCACAGTGATATACCGCCCCTGGAGGCGAGGGATTCGGATTCCAAGATCGCCGCAAACCTTCGCCTGGTGGGACGGGCTTCTACGCCATAATAATCCGAAAGAAGAGGACGAGGGACTCCGCCGATCAAGCCAATCCAGTTACTGTCATCAACCAGTAAACTGGAAAAACTGGTTCGTTCAGGCTTCACTCGCTTGAGAGTAATGTGCGGCCACCAGTACACTCCATCGGTTTCCGCGTTTGCCAGAGTGCAGACTTTCAGGCTGGAATCGAGCGGTCGGCTCTCCTTTTCCAGTGCCGGACATCCATCGTAGAAATCCAGGTGAAGTCCTTCCTCCAGTCGATCTTCCGAATACCTGGCCAGGTAGTCGACGATCGATTCCCGATGCCTTTCCAAAAGTCGCGTTTGGACGTCGTTCAGCGTGGTCTCTTCGTCGAAAGGAAAGTATTCGCGCTGCCCATGCACCATGTGCATGGTCTTGATGACGAGGCTGGGCGGCCGAAGAATGCGAGCGATCCGCCGCTCCACTTCTTCCAGCCAGCGCGCGGCGTCGGCGCCGCTTTCTTCCGCTTCCGGGTTATGCTCCAGATCGGCGAACGACGGAACGGCCTGGGCTTTCCCTTGGAAAAGTTCGCTGAGCAGATCGATCCCACGAAGAACCCTCCTCGCCAGCGGGGCATTGGAGCCCCTGCCTTCCCGGCGCAAGACGCAAAGTCGCAAGTTCTCCAGACTTGACATTGAAAGAAAAGGGCTATTCCAAGTCGAGCCATTGCGGCCCCCACCAAGTCATTGCGGCAGTCGGAAGACACTGACGGCTTCCAGTGGCGAACACATGCCATCGCTGTACCGCCATTTCCTCCAGGTCGTTCAACCCGGAGACGCGGCTTGCGATCGCCGCTCCGGTAGCGCCCCAGTCGCCGATGCTGCTGAGCAACGGGCGTTTTACCCAGAGCCGGCCACACTCTCCGCCGCCTACTTCCTCGCCGTGGCGCTCTCCCATCACGCTCAGCGAATGCATCGAGGTCAACATATTCGCCAACAAATCGATGCGGATTTCCGAACCACGCCAATAAAGAGAGCCGCGGCACTCACCCGCGCGGCGACCCATGCTCTCGAGCGTCGCCGCCACGGCGTCGGCGGCCACCGCGTCGGGCATCGGAATGACCAATCCTCGTGCCACCCCGGCTCTGACCAACTCCGCTGAACGAATGAATCGCCGCTCGTCCGTCCGTCCCTGTGCGCCGCCGAGGCCGACATCGTGGGTGCGAATCGCCGCGAGCAGGACGAAAACTTCCAGCAAATCGAAGGCACCGCCCAGATCGGCAGCACATCGGCCAAGAAGCATCTCCAACTCATGGTGGTGAGTTTCGGGTTCGAGAAAGAGGCTGTCAAATCCAATCTTCTCGATCGCATACCGTGCTTGGATCTTTACCGCGTCTTCCAACTGTCGAAGGCAGTTCTTCAGCTCAGGATTCAGATTGTGCCGGAGCTTGCTTAGTCGGGAGTCCCTCTGGTGGGCCAGCCCGCTCCTCGCGACCGGAACCAAAGTTAAAATAGGGTCACCGCGCAGATCGGAGACGCAACGGGGCGTCATCGAGCAGCCATCTAGGCGGAGGCGTTGCCGATTGGCTTCGATCCATGCGGGAACCTGTCGCGCGACGAACCCAAACACACTGGAAACAGTTGCCTTCCGCAACTCAGCTTCCCACTGGCCGGCAGCGCCCGCCAGCGCTCTGAGCAACATATAGGTAAACAGACCGCCCCCTAGTTCGTCGATGTCGAGGGCGCTCTCCGCGAAATCACAGGCCGACAACACCGAGATCGCTGAGTGCGCTCTGGATGGGGTATAAAACGGCTGGGGCAGCTTCACTTCTCCACTGTGACAGGCATCGACAATCACCACGCCATTGCGCGGCTGGCGCTTCAACATCAGCTCGACGATGTCGTCGACCGCTACCAGTTCCGCCTCGTTGCCGGCATAGTCGCTGCCAACGATGACTGATTGACCGTCCCGCAGGGTGCCGTGACCTTCGAAGACAAAAACCAGATCGTCCCCTGGATTCGCCGCCGAAAAGAACCGAGTCAGTCCCCTGACCAAGTGTGACGCAGATGTTTGCTCTGGCTCCAAGGCGGCGAAAAATTCAGAGTCTTCCGGCCTGTGCAGTGAAAAAGCCTGCAACACTTTAAGGGAATCGCTTCGTGCGTTCTCAAGTGATGCGATCCGCCGATTTTCTTGATAAGAGATGCCAACAATGGCGACACGCAGGCTCATGGTGGCATGGTACGGCACATCTACGTGAAAAGGTAGAGTTCCGATAGTCGGGTAAATTCCGGGCCTTCCTTCTCCTTGGAGCATGGATCAATCAGCGCCGCGATTGTCTTTTTTTATCCCGCGCCCGCTCCGGGCTTGCAAAGCGCGCGCAGCGGCCATACTTTCCCCACCCCTTAAGCCGATGTGGCGGAATTGGCAGACGCGCTAGACTCAAAATCTTGTATCCGCAAGGGTGTGTGGGTTCGAGTCCCACCATCGGCACCCTGCAAGGGCAGGCACTTGCGAGAATGCGGGCCTTTTGGCTATCCGTCCGCCCGCGCCCGATAAACGGCTTGGGAGTGGAGGACGAAAGGAGAAGGGCGCCCTCACCACCTTCCCTAAAGGGCAGTGGCGGGCAATTCGCGCGCTTCCTACGGTGTAGAGCGACTCGCCAATGAAGATCTTTCGCGAACCTTTGCTGCACTTCGTTCTGCTCGGCGCGCTGATCTTTGCCGTGAGCGCCTGGCGCGAACCGCGGCGACCGGCGGAGAATGCGGCGGCGCAGATCGAAGTCACGGCGGGCACGATCGTCTGGCTGCGCGAAGGGTTTACGCGGCAGTGGCAGCGGGCGCCGGATGCAGACGATCTGCGCGGGCTGGTGAACGATCATCTGCGCGAGGAGGTGCTCTACCGCGAGGCGCTGGCGATGGGGCTGGATCGCGACGACTCCATCGTGCGCCGGCGCATGGCGCAGAAGATGGAGTTTCTCACCCAGGACATCGCCGCCGCGGTAGAGCCGGACGACGCGGCGCTGCGGAAGTTTTTCGAGGAGAATGCCGCGCGCTATGCGAAAGCGGCGCGGGTGAGTTTCCGCCACGTCTTTTTCAGCAAGGAACGGCGCGGCGCGAAGCTGGAGGCGGATGCGGGCGAGGCGCTGGCGGCGCTGGTGAAGGGCGCGAGCGACGAGACGATGGGCGATCCGTTTCTGCGCGAATATGAATTCACGGAGGCGAGCGCGGATGAGATCGCGTCGGCGCTCGGGCGGGAGTTTGCGGAGAAGGTGACGGTTATGCCCGCCGGCGAATGGCGCGGGCCGGTGGCATCGAGCTACGGAGCTGCATCTGGTGCGGGTGAGCGGGCGCGCGGAGCCGCAGCCGGTGGCGTTCGAGGCGGTGCGCGAGGCGGTGGCGCGCGACTTTGCCGATGAGCGGCGGCGCACGGCGAACCGCGACCTTCTCGAACGGCTGAAGGCGCAGTACCGCATCACCGTGGACGAAGCGGCGCTCGCGAGCGCGGCCGCGCCGCCGACGAAGACGGCGACGCGATGAAACGCTGGCTCGCCATCTTCGCGCTGCTCATCGCGGCGTCGGCGTCGGCCCACGAAGTGCGGCCGGCTTTCCTCGAACTGACCGAGCGCGCGCCGGGCGAATTCGATGTGCTTTGGAAAGTGCCGGCGATGGGCGGCGCGCCGCTGGCGGGCGAGGAATTGCCGCATCCGCAGCCTGCGCTCGCCGACCGATCCGAACGCGCCGACCAGACGATGCCATGCGGCTGCCCGGCGCCGACCGCGGCGCAGCTTTCGCGCGGCGTGCTGCCGATTCATCCGTCGCTGCCGAAGAACGCGGTGATGCTGTCGCTGCCGCGCGTCGAGCGCATTTTCGGCGCGGAGATCAAACGCTGGACGATCTCGACGGGCGCCGCGCGGACTCGATGGCTGGGAGGTCACGGTGCATGGCTTGCAGGCGACGATGACGGATGTGCTCGTGCGCATCGCGCTCGCCGATGGGCGCGTCGTCTCGCGGCTGCTGCGGCCGGACGCGCCGTCGTTCGTTTTCGCGAAGGAAACCGCGGGACCGGCGGCGGGCGGTTACTTCGTGCTCGGCGTGGAGCACATCCTCTTCGGGATCGATCACCTGCTCTTCGTCCTCGCGCTCGTGCTCATCGTGCGCGGCGTCGGGCTTGCTGGTGAAGACGATCACCGCGTTCACCATCGCGCACAGCATCACGCTCGCGCTGGCGACGCTCGGCTTTGTGCAGGTGCCCTCCGCGCCGGTGGAGGCGATCATCGCGCTGAGCATCGTTTTCGTCGCGGCGGAAATCGTGCGCTCGCGGCGCGGCGAGCGCGGCCTCACGGAACGCGCGCCGTGGCTCGTGGCGTTTACGTTCGGGCTGCTGCACGGCTTCGGCTTCGCGGGCGCGCTCGCGCAGGTCGGGCTGCCGCAGAACGACATCCCGCTCGCGCTGCTGCTCTTCAATGTCGGCGTCGAAGCCGGGCCAACTCGCCTTCGTCGCCGCGGTGCTCGCGGTCATCGCGCTCGTCCGCCGCATCCAGCTGCCGGCTGCCGGAATGGGCGCCAGCTCGTGCCGCCTTACGCCATCGGCAGCGTCGCGATGTTCTGGGTCATCCAGCGCATCGCGGCCATCTTTGAATTTCCCAACCTCACCAACACACTCATGAAAACCAACCTACGCTCACCACCGCCTTCGCCGCGCTCGCCGTCCTCGGCCTGTCGCTCGCCTCGCTCCTCGCGCAGGAAGCCGCCGCCCACCGGCGACGCCGGCACGCTCGACAAGGAAGCCGCCGACGCGCGTTCAAAAAGCGCCCTTACTCGCCCTACGCCGATCGCAAATTCCCCACGCGCCCGTTCTTCGGCGACACGCATCTGCACACCGCCTTCTCGATGGATGCGGGCGCGGCTGGCTGCCGGCTCAGTCCGCGCGATGCCTATCGCTTCGCGCGCGGCGAGCAGGTCATGGCCTCCAGCGGACAGCCGGCGAAGCTCTCGCGCCCGCTCGATTTCCTCGTCGTCGCCGACCACTCGGACAACATGGGCTTCTTCCCCGACCTCCTCGCGGGCAAGCCCGAGATGCTCGCCGACCCCACGGGCCGCAAGTGGTACGACATGATCCAGGCCGGCAAGGGCGGCGAGGCGGCGCATGGAGATCGTCGTCTCCTTTTCGCAGGGCAAATTTCCCAAGGCGCTCGCGTCGCTCCCCGGCACGCGCGCCTATCGCGGCGCGTGGAAGGAAACGATCGACGCGGCGGAGGCGTTCAACGATCCCGGCCGCTTCACCGCCTTCATCGGCTACGAGTGGACCTCGCTCGACAAGGGCAACAACCTCCATCGCAACGTCATCTTCCGCGACAACGGCGACAAGGCCAGCCAGGTCGAGCCTTACACCTGCGTCCCGCCGCTCGGCAGCAACAATCCCGATCGAGCTGTGGAAATGGATGGACGCCTACGAAAAGAAGACCGGCGGCAGCGTGCTCGCCATCGCGCACAACGGCAACCTGAGCAACGGCACGATGTTTCCCGATCGTCGAGGCCTTCGGCAAAGCCGTCGACCGCGAGTATGCCGAGGCGCGCGCGAAATGGGAGCGGCTCTACGAGGCCACGCAGACGAAGGGCGACGGCGAGACGCATCCCTTCCTCTCGCCGAACGACGAGTTCGCCGACTACGAGACGTGGGACAAAGGCAATCTCGACGTCAGCGCCGCGAAGAAAAAGGAGATGCTCGAATTCGAATATGCCCGCGCCGCGCTCAAGAACGGCCTCAAGCTCGAGGCGAAGCTCGGCATGAATCCTTACAAGTTCGGCCTGGTCGGCAGCACCGACGCGCACACCGGCCTCGCCGCCGTCGAGGAGGACAACTTCTTCGGCAAAGTCACGCCCGGCGAACCCAGCCCGAGCGCCTGCACGCCGCCGTTCATGAACAATCCCAAAAACGGGCGTGAACATCATGGACTGGGAAGTCTGCGCCTCCGGCTACGCCGCCGTCTGGGCCGAGGAAAACACCCGCGCCTCGCATCTGGGACGCCATGCAGCGCAAGGAAACCTACGCCACCACCGGCTCGCGCATGGTCGTGCGCTTCTTCGGCGGCTGGGATTTTGAGAAGGCCGACGCCGACACGCCGCAGCCCCGCCGTCGCCGGCTACACCAAAGGCGTGCCGATGGGCGGCGATCTCTGCGACTGCGCCCGCGGGCAAGTCGCCGACCTTCCTCGTCGCCGCGATGAAAGACCCGATCGGCGGCAACCTCGACCGCATCCAGGTCATCAAAGGCTGGCTCGATGCGAAGGGCGACGTGCAGGAGAAAGTCTATGACGTCGCGTGGAGCGGCGACCGCAAACCCGACGCGAACGGCAAGCTCCCGAGCGTCGGCACCACCGTGGATGTCGAGAACGCCACCTGGACGAACACCATCGGCGCATCCGAACTGATCGCCGTCTGGAAAGACCCGGACTTCGACGCCAAGCTGCGCGCCTTCTACTACGTCCGCGTCATCGAAATCCCCACGCCGCGCTGGACCGCCTACGACGCGAAGAAGTTCGGCGTCAAGCCGCTCCCCGGCACGCACGATGACCACCACCGAGCGCGCCTACACTTCGCCCATCTGGTTCAACCCGGCGAAGTAAAACCCACTCCGGAGCCAATTCATGCCAACCAAACGAATCTACCTCGCGCTGACCATTGCCAGCCTCGCGCTGCCGTCCTTCGCCGCAAGAGCGAGTCACCTCCGACATCGGCACCCTCGACAAGGCGGCGCTGGAGAAAGCGTCCCCCAAGCCGCCTTACTCGCCTTACGCGGGGCGCAACTACCCGACCCGGCCGTTCTTCGGCGACACGCATCTGCACACGTCCTATTCGATGGACGGCGGCGCGGCTGGCGCGCGGCTCGGGCCGGTGGAGGCCTACCGGTTCGCCAAGGGCGAGGAAGTCATGGCTTCCAGCGGCCAGCGGGCGAAGCTCTCGCGGCCCCTCGATTTCCTGGTCGTCGCCGATCACTCGGACGGTCTCGGCTTCTTCCCGCTGCTCATTTCCGGCGATCCCAAGACGCTGTCCTACCCGCAGGCCCGCAAGTGGTACGACATGATCCAGTCGGGCAAGGGCACGGAAGCGGCCCTCGATCTCTACTTCACCATGGGCAAAGGCCAGATCGAGAAGGGGCTCCTGCCCGTGCCCGGCACGCACCGCCTTCCGCAGCGCGTGGCAACGGACGATCGAGGCCGCGGACAAGGCGAACGATCCCGGGCGGTTCACGGCGTTCAACGGCTTCGAATGGACCTCGGGCACCGGCGGCAACAACCTGCATCGCTGCCGTTATTTTTCGGGACGACGGAAGGCGCGCCGGCATGGTCGAGCCCTTCACCGCGCAGAAGCCGCTCGGCAGCGACAATCCGCGCGACCTCTGGAAATACATGGCCGATTACGAGGCGAAGACCGGCGGCAATGTGCTCGCCATCGCCCACAACGGCAACGGCAGCAACGGCCGCATGTTCCCGATTATCGAGTCGTTCACCGGCCAGCGGATCGACAAGGAATACGCGGAGAACCGCCGGCGCTGGGAGCCGCTCTACGAAGTCACGCAGATGAAGGGCACGAGCGAGGCGCATCCCTTCCTCTCGCCCAACGACGAGTTCGCCAACTTCGAAATCTGGGACAAGGGCAACCTCGACGTGAGCGCGGCGAAGAAGCCCGAGATGCTCGAATTCGAGTATGCGCGTTCCGCGTTCCGGATCGGCCTGAAGCTGGAGAAGGAGCTCGGGATCAACCCGTATAAGTTCGGCCTCATCGGTTCGACCGACTCCCACACGGCGCTCGCCGCCGTCGAGGAAGACAACTTCTTCGGCAAGGTGTCGTCCTCGGAGCCGAGCGCCGAGCGCGTCATGCATCCGTTCATGAAGAATCCGGAGACCGGCATCACCGTCATGGGCTGGGAAGACGACCTCCTCGGGCTATGCGGCGGTGTGGGCCACCGAGAACACGCGCGAGGCCATCTGGGATGCCATGGCCCGCCGCGAAACTTACGCGACGACCGGCTCGCGGATGATCGTGCGCTTCTTCGGCGGCTTCGATTTCGAGGCCAAGGATGCCCAGAATCGTCTGCCGGCCAATGTCGGCTACGCGAAGGGCGTGCCGATGGGCGGCGACCTCAGCGCTGCGCCGGCCGGCAAGGCCGCGACCTTCCTCGTGGCCGCGCTCAAGGATCCGACCGGTGCGAATCTCGACCGCATCCAGATCATCAAGGGATGGCTGGACGCCAAGGGCCAGACGCAGGAAAAAGTCTATGACGTGGTCTGGGGCGATGCCGCGACCCGGAAGCCCGACGCGACGGCAAGCTGCCGGCCGTCGGCAATACCGTGGATGTGGCGGACGCAAGCTGGAGCAACACCATCGGCGATTCCGAACTGATCACCGTCTGGAAGGATCCCGACTTCGATCCGGCGCAGTCCGCTTTCTACTACGCGAGGGTGATCGAGATTCCGACCCCGCGCTGGACCGCGTATGACGCGAAGTATTTCAAGCTCACGCTCCCCAAGGAAGTCCCCATGACCACGACCGAGCGCGCCTACACCTCGCCCATTTGGTACAACCCGGCGAAGTGAAGGCTAGCGCCAGCACCTTGAGGATGCCTTCACCCCTCCTCCCTTTGTCACTGATCAGCGCGCGCGCTTTTCTTCGAAGCTCCAGTTCCCAACCCCGCCCTTGCCCACGTCCATGAACCAACGTCTCACCACCGCCCTCGTCGCCGCCTTCGCCCTCAGCGCCACCGCTTTCGCCGGCGAGCTCGACAAGAAAACTGTCGCGCCACTCACGCCGCTCGACGACGCCTGGCGCTTCAGCCTCTCGATGCCCGGCTGGATTCCGTGGCAGGTTGGCGACACCGGGCTGCATGGCGTCATCACGCATCTCGACCTCGGACCGGACGACCTCGTGCCGAAGTTCGACATCGCCGCGGATGTGCGGTTCGAAGCGCGCAAAGGGCGCTTCGGCATCCTGGGCGAGTTCTTCTACATGAGCCTCTCCGACGGCAAAGCCACGAACACCGTGGTAAAGAAAGTCGACCTTCAGGTGGATCAAGCAATCGCCGACCTCGCCGTGGCATGGCGCCTCATCGATAGCGCGCGCGGCTACCTCGCCGTGGTCGGCGGCGTGCGTTACACGAACTATCACCAACAGCTCGCCCTCCAGCCGAACGACCGCCGCATCGACGAAATCGCGGGCGGCCTCGCCACTGCCGGCACGCTGCTCCGAGCCCGCGTGGCGCAAGCGCTCACCGCGCTCGACAACCAAAACCCCACCCTGCCCATCGCGCCCCTCGGCGGTGGCGAGGCCGCGCGGCTCACCGCCAAAATCGCGCAGCTCAAAGGCAGCACCGCCGAGCGCCAGGCGAAGATCGCCCGCCTCCTTCACGACGCCCTCGATCGCACCGTCTCCCGCACCGACGACTGGTGGGATCCCTACCTCGGCCTCCGCGGCCGGTACAACCTCAGCGAGAAATTCTACCTCACCGGCAAGGCCGATGTCGGCGGCTTCACCGTCGGCTGCGACCTCACCTGGACCGCGGAAGCAGCCCTCGGCTGCCAGCTTGGCCGCAACCTCTTCGCCGAAGTCGGCTACCGCGCCCTCGGCGTCGATTACGACGAAGACGGCTTCGTCCTCGACACCGTCACCCACGGCCCGCAGGTGACCCTCGGCTTCAACTTCTGATCTTCGCAGTTCCAGACCCGCCGAAGAGCCGGCATGCTCGCGCATGCTTCACGCCAAGGATTGGATACTCATCGTCAGTGCGGCCTTGGCCACCGGTGGAATGATGTGCTTGTTCTTCCAGGTGCTGGCTCCCTCCGCGGGGGTGGAATTCTGGGGCTCGGGGTGCTCGGCGTGCTGATTTTCAGTTGCCTGCGCAGCGAGTGACCGCCCTTAGCCGGTGCAAACGGCCCGCCATCGGTTGCGCCTCAGCGGGAACGATGATTGGCGCCGTCGCTCTCCGCCTCGGCTCGCCTCCACGGTGCCGGCCCGCCCTGTCCGCCAGGATCAAGGTCCAGAGGGGGCAGGCCGAGAATCGCGCGCTTCTTCGGACTTGGCTTGAGGCCAAACGCTTGCGCGCACATTTCAAGACCTGCCCCCCGCCCGCCCTTCTCACACCACCATGATCTTCGCCGGGTCGCTCCAGGCGCCGAGGACGCCTTTGAGGCCGACGGTGCGCACGCGGAACCAGAGGACGGTGCCGGGGGTGATGCCGCTGATCGTCGCTTTGCCGCCGGTGAAAATTCCGGCGTCATTCCAGTTTGCTTCCACGTTCGGATCGCCGATGCAGGTCTGCACTTGGTTTACGCTGCGGGGGCGTTGCGGCTTGTAGCGGGCGACGGCGGAGCCGCTCAAATCGCCCTGGCGCAGCCGCACGTCGGTCGGCGCGGCCGGCGCGGAAGTGTCGATCACGCGCGCGGTTTCGTAGGAGGGCACGCCGCTTTTGTCGACGATCACCGCGTCGCCATTGGCCACGATATTCACGTAGCCGCCCACGTCGGACAAGTGCTCCTCCAACTCCGCGCGCGAGACGGCGAAGGCGAGCGCATCGGCGGTCGCCACTGGCCCGCGCCGCCAGTTTGGCCGTGAAATCGTCGATCGCCGTCTGCAACACGACGACGGTGACCGGCAGGTCCGGGAAGGTGGCGGCGTTCTCAACCAATTTGTCGTGGATGGTCTGCGCGACCGTTCCCAGCTCGGCGGCCGGGTAGCTCGAGAAATCGATGATGGATTTGATGTTGGGCATGTTCTTTTTGCGTTTGGTGGGCTCAGAGCCGTTCCAGAGCACGCCCGGCGCATTCCAAACGAAGGCCGGGGAGCCCCATCTCAGCGCTTTCGCCACGGGTGGGGGTTGGTTTTGGGGTTGGTACTGACATTTTGGCCTCCGCAGAGGCGAAATCCTGAAAATGTGCGGGAAGATTGCAATAAAACGGCCAGCCCAGCCAGAAGTCCCGGCATTTTCGGAGAAACGGAGCGTAGTGGCGCCAAAAACGGTGACTCTTTTCCCGAAAACCATGACTGCTTCTCCGGAAAAGAGTGCAGCTTTGCCGAAAACCGTGACTTGTTTCCAAAAAACAGGTGTTGTTTCGGCGAAAACCGTCGCTTCTTTCCCGAAAACCGTCGCTGGTTCCCTGGAAACCGTCGCTGGTTTTCCCCAAAGGAGTGCTCTTTTTCCCGAATCGGTCGCTGGTTTTCCGAAAAAGAGTACTCTTTCTGAGCAAACGGTGACTCCTTTTCCGGAAAGGAGTGAGGGTTTCGCGAAGAGGAGTACCGGTTCTCCGGAAAGGAGCGCTTCTTTCGCCCAAAGGGTTGCTCCTTCTCGCCGCCATCGGCGGCCATCAATCCGGCGCAGTGAACGCCTTCGCCCTCGCGTCGCGCACTGCGACACACCTTTCGAACTCCGCGCTCGCTCAACAAGCCGTTCATGGGGGGGGACGTTGTGATGTACCGCGCCGCGCGGAAAGCTGGCAAGCGGTTAGTTCGGCGGAATGTTCTTGGTTCTTTGTTCCCGTTTCCTGGTTGTTCTAGCCTCCCGCTGGCGCCTCGAACGAAGAACCAAGAACCAACTAACCAAGAACGCTCCCCCATGCCCTTCGATCCCACGCTCCCCCTTGAAAACACCCTCGCCGACGCCGCGCAGATGCGCGCGCAATTCAACGGCCTCCACTCACTCATCCAGACCATCCCCGTCGGCCCGCAGGGTCCGCAGGGGCTTCCCGGCAATGACGGCGCGACCGGGCCGCAAGGTCCGCCCTTTGCCAACGCGGCGGTCGATAGCGTAACGACGCTCAACCCCGGCGAAGCCGCAACCGTGGCCGTCTCCTTCGATGGAAGCACGGTGCATTTCCAATACGGCATCCCGCGCGGCACCGATGGCCTCACCGGCCCGCAAGGCACTCAAGGCCCGCCCTTCGCCACCGCCCTCGTCGATAGCACCACCACCCTCGATCCCGGCAACCCCGCCACCGTCTCCGCTTCCTTCGACGGCTCCAACGTCCACTTCGCCTTCGGCATCCCGCGCGGCGCGGATGGCGGGCCAGGCGCACCCGGCACCAACGGCACCGATGGCGCCACCGGACCCCAAGGCGCCCAAGGCCCGCCCGGCAACGACGGCGCCACCGGCGCGACCGGCCCCGCGGGAGCCGACGGCATCCAAGGCATCCCCGGCGAAGTCTCCCTCTCCCAACTCAACACCGCCATCTCCACCACCGCCGCCAGCGCCAACGCCGTCACCGCCCTCGGCCTCACCATCAGCGATCCACCCACGCAAAGCGAAATGCAGCAGGTGGTGGCGAAGATTGATGAGTTGATCGCGGCGCTGCACCGACCGGTGTGATAACGGGCGAAGAGTCCATGCTTCGTAGAAAAGGATGGCTTTCGGACTCGTATGTACTTAAGCGTGCGCACGCTTGAAGGAGGCGGGGCCGGACTCGGCATTGCTCGTTTACCTTTTTCGCCAGATCGCAAAACAAGAAAAATGAATCGTACTCAAACTGTGTTGGTGGCGGCCCTCCTGGCAGTGACGTGCGGCCCGGAAGGTGCAGAGGCTGCCGGCTACGCTACTTTTGACCAGACCACCGATACGATCTCCGTGACGGGGAACACGATCCTGGGTCCCGCCGCCACTTTCGAAGCGGTTATCCGCCGAAGTGCCGGTACGGACGGGGTAGTTTGGAACGAATGGCAGATCTCCACGGAAGACAAACAGTTTGGCCTTCGGCTCGACGGCGGTGTGTATGGATTTAGCAACGTGACGGGAACCAGCACCATTGGCGGAGCCTCGACACTGGGCGCGTGGCACCATTACGCCTACGTTTTCGACGCCGGCGAGGAGCGCCTGTACATCGATGGATCCCTGGTAACGACGCGGAGCGCCGGGAGCGATATTCCAGACGGGCCATCCAGCATTATGGCCGTTGGGGCGATTGTTCGGAACAACCCGTCGACGCTGTACGAGAGCTTCTTTGGCGATATCGACAGCCTCCGCATCTCCGCGGTGGCTCGCTATTCCGGATCGTCTTTCGTCCCGACAGTGGGCGATCTCCCGACCGACTCCTCAACGCTGCTGCTCTACAATTTCAATCAACCGCCCGGAGCAACGGTGATCACAGACGAAAGCGGAAACGGCCACACGGGAACGCTGGGGTCCGGGTTTGCCGGGGCTACTTCGCCGACCTTCGTACCGGAGCCGGCGGCGGCGGGACTCCTCTTGATGGGGGGGCTGATCGCGTTTGGACGGCGATCGAAACGCGAAGGCTCTTCGGGGCGTTAGGTGTTCCTGGCGGGTGAAGCTTGCCTTCCCATGAAGGCGGTGTTCAGGGGGCGAGTCTTGCGCGCGCTCACCGCGAAGCCACCCCGCGGCGAAGTATAAGTTGAGCCCGCCTGGCACCCGCGCTTTGTGCCGCCCGCCTGCGCCCCGGCACCGTCTTCGGCTGTCTCGCTTCACTCGGCTCGCCCGCAAGTGCGTTCCCAAGCTGAACTTGAGGAACTAGACAACTGCTAGGACTTCTCGTCGTCCTGATTCCCATATCCCGCGTCCGGGAGGCTGGCCGCGGGCTGGCCATCCGTGCCGTTGGTGAGGACGACCCCGCCGATGCCGTGGTGATGGCAGACGATGACGGCGGGCTTGCCGTTGGGGCCGTTGACGACGATCTGGCCGCCGCCCAGCTCGGTCTCGGCGCTGATTTTCACGGTGGCCTTCATGTCGGGGTTGGCGAGCAGGACGGTGCCGGAATCTTCGGTGCCGTAGAGGGTGACGCGGGACTGGCCGTCGTCGTGGACGACGCTGATCGCGCCCGAGTTGTCCGGCCCGGCTTTCATGAGGGCGCGCGGGTTGCCGTTGTCCAGGACCGCGACCAGGCCGCGGCCCTCGGCCTGATCGGCGTGGAGCAGGACGGCGTCCTTGAGCTCCGCGGTGTGCAGCGTGAGGCGGGGCTCGTCCTTTTCGACGCTGAGGATAAGGCGGCCCTTTTGCCGGCTGTCCCAAAGGCCAATCGCCGGTCCGTTTTCGCTCGCGGAGATGTGCATCTGCGCGTCGTGCGGCGCCTCCGCTTTCTCCATGGTGATGACGCTGCAGCGGAGGAGCATGCTGCGCGGCTGGCGGGTCTTCCCCTCCATTTCGATAGTGATGAAGTGGAGGAGGGCATCCATCTGCTGGCGCAGTTTGGCGACTTCCTGGCGAAGGTTGGCGATTTCAGGATGGGGGTCCATGCGCGGAAGCGTAGCGGGCGCGGGCCGGCTTGGCGAGTGATGCAGGATGCGACCTTCCCCAAAGGGCAGTAGCAGGGATTTCGCGGGTGAGCCTACGGTGCTGTCGCTTCGCGATGAGCAGCACCTCCCCACGCATTCCCGGAAAAGTCAGGCCGTCTGCGCGACGGCGAGGCTTGGGAAATCGCTGCGCCCAAATCCGCGTCCTTCCATTGCCACTCTCCATCCCATGAAAATCGCCCATCTCGCACTCGTTTTCGCCGCGCTGCTGGCCCCCTTGCAGGCCGCGAAACCGCCAGCCCCCGCGGTGCCGGCCGATCCCGGCTGGCCGCGCGAGATCGTCCGCGAAGGGACGAAGCTGATCTATCACCAGCCGCAGATCGACGAGTGGAAGAACTATCGCCAGCTCAAGGCGCGCATTGCGTTTTCCCTCACGCCGAAGAATGGCCAGCCGGCGGTCGGCATCGCGGAGCTGGAAGGCAATACGGTAGCCAATCTCGAGGCGCGCACGGTGTTCATCGAGAAGCTGAAGATCGGATCGGCCCGGTTCCCCTCGCTCAAGGAGGAGGAGAGCGCCACGATGGAGGCGTTCTTGAAAAAGACCTTCCCCGGCAAGGCGATCACCGTGTCGCTCGACCGGCTGATCGCGGGGGTGGAGCGGAGCAAGGAGACCTTCACGCCGGTGGAGGTGAAGATGGACCCACCGCCAATCTTCACGAGCACGCAGCCCGCGGCGCTGCTGATCGTGGAAGGCGAGCCGGTGCGCGTGCCGCTGGGCGAGACGGGCCTGGAGTTTGTGGTGAACACGAATTGGGACTTGTTCTTCGAGCCGGAGGCGCAGCGTTACTTTCTGCTCAATGACAAAGCCTGGCTGACGGCCGAGGCGCTGGACGGCGCGTGGACGCTCGCGGCGAAGGTGCCCGCGGCGCTCGCGAAGGCGCCGAAGGATTGGGACCATCTGAAGAAGGCGCTGCCGGCCAAGGTGACGAAGGGGATGAAAGTGCCGCGGGTAATCTACGCGGATAAACCGGCGGAGCTGATCGTCTTCGAGGGGACTCCGGTTTTTGAAAAAGTCGCCGGCACGCGGCTGCTCTGGGCGAAGAATACGGAGAGCTGGGTGTTTCAAAACTCGGAGGATTCGCAGACGTACTTCCTGGTGAGCGGGCGCTGGTTCCGCGCGCCGAAGCTCGAAGGGCCGTGGACCTACGCGGGCAACGATCTGCCCGAGGATTTCAAGCTGATCCCGCCGACGCACGCGTGCGCCGACGTGCTGGCATCGGTCCCCGGCACGCCCGAGGCGGAGGACGCGATCCTCCTCGCGCAGATCCCCGTGGAAGCGCGCATCAAACGCAGCGAGGCCGAGGCAAAGGTGAAGGTGGCGTATGACGGCGAGCCGCAGTTTGAGGAGATCAAAGGGGCGGCGGTGAGTTACGCGAAGAACACCAGCGCCGATGTGATCAAGGTCGAGAACAAGTATTACCTTTGCCAGGACGCTGTCTGGTTCGTGGCGGGCGCGCCCATCGGTCCGTGGAAGATCGTCACCGTGGTGCCGCCGGCGATCTATACCATCCCGCCGGCCTATCCGGTGCATCGCGTCACTTATGTGAAGGTGGAGGCCGATGACGACGACTACGTGGTGAGTAGCTACACCGCGGGCTATTATGGGGCGTATGTCGCGGGGGTGGCGACGACCGCGGCGCTCGTGTACGGCAGCGGGTTCTATCATCCTCCGTACATCTTCCGCGGGGCGGTGCCGATCTATCGGCCGTTCGCAACGACCTACGGCGTGGCCGCGGCTTACAATCCGTGGACCGGCGGTTATGCGGTCGGCCAGCGCTACTATGGGCCGTATGCGAATGCCGGCCGCGCCGCGTACTACAATCCGGTCACTGGCGGCTACGGCCGCGCGGCGACGGTGCAGACGGCTTACGGCGGGCGCACCGTGGCGGCGGGCTACAATCCGCGCACGGACACGGCGTGGAGCACGCGCCAGGGCAACAACGGTTACGCCCAGTGGGGCACGACGGCGGTTTCGCGTGGCGACGACTTTGTGCGCGCCGGGCACATCGCCACGGAGGAAGGCGGCGTGGCGCGCTGGAAAGGAAGCGAAGGAGGCGGAAAGATCAAGTGGGAGGACGGTGAAGCCAAGGGTGTCGCGCGCCACGATGACAACCTTTACGCCGGCAAAGACGGCAACGTCTATCGCCGCGACGACGACGGGAACTGGGCCAAATACGACGACGGCGGATGGGACGACGTGGATCGTCCCGACCGCAACAACGCCTCGTCGCAATCCGCAAGCGGCCAGCGTGGACAGGGCCAGCAAAAACCCCCGGCAGGCAAGCCGCCGACCGGCCAGAAGCCGCCGACGGGGAAACCGCCGACCGGCCAGCCACCGCAACGCCCGGGTGGCGCAGAGCGTCCTCAAGGTGGCAACCGCGCGACGACTTTGCCGTCGGGGGATCTGCCTCCACGAGTCGCCGACCGGCCTTCGACACTGCCGGCGGATCGGCAGCGCCCGCAGAATGGTGAGCGGCCGTCCACGATGCCCGCGGAACGGCAACGTCCACAAGCTGCCCAGCGGCCTTCGACGATGCCCGCGGAACGGCAACGTCCACAAGCTGCCCAGCGGCCTTCGACCATGCCCGCAGAGCGCCAGCGTCCGCAGAATTTCGACCGGGCCTCCATCGAGCAACGTCCTAGCACGCGGCCCGCCGCCGCTCAGCCGTCTGTCGCCACCATGGGGGGCCTCGACCGGGAGTCCGCCTCGCGGTCCCGTGGGAGCGCCCAAGCCAGCCGCCAGCAGAGTTTCGACCGGAGCGCCGGCGCCAGTTACAGTTCCCGGGCAGGCGGGGCAAGTCGCGGAGGCGGGAGCCGCGGCGGTGGTGGCGGTGGTCGCGGCGGCGGAGGCCGTGGACGTTAGCCTCCTCAGCAACCTTTAAACCTCAACAACTCATGCAAAGCCTCACTCGATTCCTCGTTTTTACCCTCTTCGCCGCTTCGACCCTCGCGCTCTCCGCGTGCGCCACCCGCGTGAATCGCATCGAAGACCGGCAGGATCACCGAACCTCGGGCGTCGAAACTCGCCAGGACGGCTACGATGCGCGCTACTCCGGGCGGCAGGATCGCCGCCAGATCCGCAGCGACCGCGCCGACGCGCGTTACAACTCGTGGTGAAATCCCTACCCGTAAAAACATGAGTGCGAATCTCGAATATCAAGACGGCGACCTTTACCTGCTCCGCATCGGCGGTGAGCTGAAAAAATCCGAGCTTGATGCGGTGCAAGCCGACTTCGCGCAACACCTCGTCGCCGCGGGGCCGATCAAGCTCCTCGTCGTGCTGGAGGGTTTCAGCGGCTGGGAGCGCGGCGCCGCGTGGGATGATACGGAGTTTTTCTTCGCGCACCGCGATGACATCGCAAAGATCGCCGCCGTCGGCGACCCGCGCTGGGAAGCGGAAGTGCTGGCGTTCTCGGGCGCGGGCCTGCGCCAGGCGCCCGTGAAGTATTTCCCGGATACCGGTGAAGCCGCCGCGCGCGCCTGGCTCGCCGAGTAAGCGCCACTGGCCACCGATGAGCGCCCCGAACATCGCCATGCCTGCGGACGCCAAGGTCCACCCCGCCCTGCAACTCGCGACCTGGCATCCCCGCGGCGTGCTCGACGCGGCCCTGGCCGCGGAAATCCTCGCTTTTGTCGAAGCGGAGGAAGCCGCGGCGCCCCAGCCGTTTCATCGCTTCACCGATCTGTCGGCGCTCGAGGCGGTGAACCTGAGCCGCACGGAGCTCGAGGAGCTCGCCCAAAGCCGCGTGGCGGCCTACCACGGCCCACCGGTAAAATCCGCGATTCTCGCGTTCAACTCGCTGGCCTTCGGTGTCGCGCAGATGTACGAGCACCTCATGCGGCGCTCGCCCATCGAAGTCCGCGTCTTCTGCCGGCTCACCAGCGCGGCGGCCTGGCTGGAAATGCCGATCGAGGTTCTCGTGACCGCCTGATGAAACCGGAGGCCTACCATTCACCCACATGAATCCCGTCTTTTACGGAGCTCTTTTTGCCATCCTGCTAGCCGGAGGCATCATTGTGCTGCTGGAGCTGGGGAGGCGCATCGGCGCCCGGCGGTTGGCTGCGGAAGGCGAGGCCGCCGTGAAAGGCTTTGGGGCGATCGAGGCGGCGGTCTTTGCCTTGTTGGGTTTGATTCTCGCGTTCTCGTTTTCCGGCGCGCTGGTCCGCTTCGATGGGCGGCGGCAACTCGTCGTCGCGGAGGCCAATAACATTGGCACGGCCTACCTGCGGCTCGATCTCCTCCCGGCGGAGGCGCAGGCGCCCTTGCGCGAACTCTTTCGCCAATACCTCGATTCGCGGATAGAAACCTACCGGAAATTGCCGGACCTGGGGGCAGCGAAAGCGGAGCTAACCCGATCGGTCAAGTTGCAGGGTGAAATCTGGTCGCTGGCCGTCTCCTCCGCGCAGAAATCGCCGGGACCGCAGGCGATGATGCTGCTGCTGCCGGCACTGAACGCGATGATCGACATCACGACCACTCGCACCGAGGCCGGCAACCACCATTCGCCGCTGATTATTTGGGCGATGCTCGCCGCGCTCACTTTCGCGTGCGCGCTATTTGCAGGTTACGACATGGCGGGCCGGAAGCATCTGAACCTGTTCCACTCCGCCGCCTTCGCCATGGTCCTGGCCGTGACGTTCTATGTGATTATCGATCTCGAGTATCCGCGCATCGGGCTGATCACGATGGCCGATTCCGACCGAGTGCTTGTCGATCTTCGCCAGATCATGAAATAGCCGAGGGCGAAATGACCACTGAACAACAACGCCTCGACGAAGCCACGAACCCAGGCCACCCCCTGGAAAAAGTGGGGGCCGTACCTGAGCGAGCGCCAATGGGGGACGGTGCGCGAGGATTACAGCGAAGACGGGAATGCGTGGGACTACTTCAGCCACGATCAGGCGCGCTCGCGGGCGTATCACTGGGGCGAGGATGGGCTGGCCGGCATCTGCGACGACCGGCAGCGGCTCTGCTTCGCGCTCGCGCTTTGGAATGGCCGCGACCCGATCCTCAAGGAGCGGCTTTTCGGGCTGACCAACAGCGAGGGCAATCACGGCGAGGACGTGAAGGAATACTATTTCTACCTCGATAGCACGCCGACCCATTCCTACCTGAAGTATCTCTATAAGTATCCGCAGGCGGCCTATCCCTACGACGATCTCGTGGCGACCAATGGCGGGCGCGGACGCCATGAGTTTGAATACGAGTTGCTCGATACCGGCGTGTTCGACGAGGACCGCTACTTCGATGTGTTCGTGGAATACGCCAAGGAGTCGCCCGAGGACATCCTCGTGGAAATCACCGTCCACAATCGCGGGCCGGAAGCGGCGGAGATTCACGTGCTGCCGACGCTTTGGTTTCGCAACCGCTGGTCGTGGGGCGAGGACAATCCGCGCCCGGAGCTCAAGGCCATCGACGGTACCGTCGGCGGAGGACTGTCGTTCACGCGGCGGAGGCCGAAACTCGGCGACCGTTACTTGTATTGCGAGGGCCAGGCGCCGCTGCTCTTCACGGAAAACGAAACCAACACGCAGCGGATTTTCGGCGCGCCGAATCGGACGCCGTTCGTGAAGGACGGCATCAACAACTGCGTCGTCCACGGCCAGACAGGACGCGGTGAATCCGCAGCAGACCGGGACGAAAGTGGCCGCTCATTACCGCCTGACCGTGCCGGCGGGAGAAGTGCGAGACGGTGCGGCTTCGACTCACCTCCGTCGCGCCGGACGCGCTGGCTGGCTACGGCAGCGGAGCCTTCGGCAAACATTTCGACGACATGTCTGCAGACGCGCCGCGACGAGGCGGACGAGTTCTACGCCGCGATCATTCCGCCTTCGCTCGATGCGGACGCCGCGAACGTCATGCGCCAGGCGTTGGCAGGCATGATGTGGACGAAGCAGTTCTATTACTACGACGTGAACCGCTGGCTGGAGGAGCGCGGCGCCGATCCGTTCTGCCCAGCGCGGAAGGCCGCGCCGCGCAATGAGCACTGGCATCACCTCTACAATGCCGATGTCATCTCGATGCCGGACAAATGGGAGTATCCCTGGTATGCGGCGTGGGATCTCGCCTTCCATGCGCTGCCGCTCTCGCTGGTCGATCCGGATTTCGCCAAGCAGCAACTCGACCTTGATGCTGCGCGAAAATTACATGCACCCGAACGGCCAGATCCCGGCCTACGAATGGAACTTCGGCGATGTGAATCCGCCCGTGCATGCGTGGGCGACCATCTTCACCTATCGCCTGGAAAAGGCGCGCACGGGCAAGGGCGACATCGCTTGGCTGGAGCGCAGTTTTCAAAAGCTGCTGCTCAACTTCACCTGGTGGCTCAACCGCAAGGACCGCACGGGCAGCAACGCCTTCGAGGGCGGATTCCTGGGCTTGGATAACATCGGCGTCTTCGACCGCAGCGCGCCGCTGCCCAGCGGCGGCTATCTCGAGCAGGCCGATGGCACCGCGTGGATGGCGATCTTCAGCCTGAACATGCTGGAGATCAGCATGGAGCTGGCGATGCACGATGCGGCGCACGCGGAGATGGTCCTGAAGTTCCTCCAGCACTTTCTGCTCCATCGCCTCGGCCACGATCCACGCCGGCGGCGACACCGGCATGTGGGATGAGGAAGACGGCTTCTTTTACGACGTGCTCCAGTTGCCGGACGGCCAGGCGCAGCGATTGAAAGTGCGCTCGATGGTGGGCCTGTTGCCGCTGTGCGCGGTCACCGTTTTCGAGGGCGGATTCCGGGAAAAATATCCCGAGCTCATGAAGCGCTTCCAAGGCTTCCTCGAAGCGCGTCCGGAGCTGGCCACCTTCATTCACGATCCAGACAAGCCCGGCTGCGCGGGCCGCCGGCTCGGCGCGATCCTCGATGAAACCAAGCTGCGCCGGGTGCTGGCGCGGATGCTGGACGAAAACGAATTCCTCAGCCCGTTCGGCATTCGGTCGCTCTCGCGCCATCATCGCCGAGCATCCGTATGTCGTTCGCGTCGGGGAGCCAGGAATACGGAGTCGGCTATCTGCCGGCCGAATCCGACTCGGGCATGTTTGGCGGCAACTCGAACTGGCGCGGGCCGATCTGGATGCCGGTCAACGCGCTCATCATCCGCGCGCTGCTGCAATATTACGCTTATTTCGGCGACGACTTCACGATCGAGTGCCCCACCGGCTCAGGCCGGCGGATGACGCTCTATCAAGTCGCCGAGGAAATCACGCGGCGCCTCGCGAGCATGTTCCTCCGCGATGAGAACGGCCGCCGCCCAGTCAACGGCGGCGCGCGAAAGTTTCAGGAAGACCCGCACTGGCGCGACTGCATCCAGTTCTACGAATACTTCCACGGCGACAACGGCGCGGGCCTCGGCGCCAGCCACCAGACCGGATGGACCGGAGTGATCGCCCGCGCGATGCACCTCTTCGCCACGGTCACGCCGGAACAGATCCTCAAAGGCGGCACCGGCGCGGTCTTCGCTTCGATCGCGCGTGGCTCCTCCAGATCACCCTTATGAAAACGCCTGAACATTTTGATCTCATCGTCCTCGGCGGCGGCCCCGCGGGCGCGAGCGGCGCGGCGGGCGCGGGCTTTCTCGGCAAGCGCGCCGCGCTCGTGGAGCTGGCGGGGATGCTCGGCGGCGCGGGCATCAATACGGGCACGATCCCGAGCAAGACGCTGCGCGAGACGGCGCTGGTGCTGAGCGGCTGGCGCTCGCGGCGGCTCTTCGGCGTGGACCTCTCGCTCCAGCGCGAGGCGACGATCGGCGATTTCATGCGGCACGCAAAGAACGTCACCGCCGGGGAACGCGCCCGCACGCGAGGCGCGGCTCGATCTGCGCGGCGTGACGCGGTTTCGCCGGCGCGTGCGAGCTTCGTCGATCCGCACACGATCCGCGTCGTCGGGCGCAGACGGCAGCGAGACCTTGCTGCGCGGCGAGAAGATCCTCATCGCCACCGGCTCCTCGCCGCTGCGTCCGCCGGAGTTTCCCTTCGACGACGACCGCGTCCACGACTCCGACGAAATCCTCCAGCTCACGGCGATGCCGAAGAAGCTCGTCGTCATCGGCGGCGGCGTGATCGGCAGCGAATACGCCGGCACCTTCGCCGCGCTCGGCGTCGAGGTGCATCTGGTCGATGGCCGCGACGTGCTGATGCCTTTTCTCGACGCGGAAATCTCGCGCGCCCTCGCCGAGGCGATGGCGGCGAATGGCGTGCAGTTTCACTGGAAAGAGCGCGTCACCGCGTGCGACGCCTCGCAGCCCGGCGATGTCGTCCTCACGCTTTCCTCCGGCGCGAAGCTCTCGTGCGACGGCGTGCTCGTCTGCGCCGGCCGGCAGAGCAACACCGCCGAGCTGAACCTCGCCGCCGCCGGCATCACGCCGGGCAAGCGCGGCCTCGTGCCGGTGAACGATCACTACCAAAGCGCCGTCCCGCACATCTACGCGGCCGGCGACGTGGTCGGTCCGCCCGCGCTCGCGGCCACCGGCATCGAGCAGGCGCGCGTCGCCGTCGCCCACGCCTTCGGCTCCACGTTCAAGAGCGATCTCGCGACGATCCTTCCGACGGGCATCTACACGATCCCCGAGGCGAGCATGGCCGGCGAGACGGAGGCATCGCTGCGCGAGAAGGGCGTGGATTTCATCGCCGGCCGCGCGCGCTACGCCGACATCCCGCGCGGCGAAATCATCGGCGACCAGGTCGGCTTTCTGAAGCTGCTCTTCCGCCGCGAAGACATGCGGCTGCTCGGCGTCCACGTCATGGGCGAGCAGGCCACGGAGCTGGTCCACATCGGCCTCATCGCGCTGCTCGCCGAAGCCGGCGCGGACCTCTTCAACCGCGCGTGCTTCAACTACCCGACGCTCGGCGACCTCTACAAATACGCCACCTACGACGCGCTCGCGCAGCGTCACTCCCTCGGCACGTAACGCAACTCCATCGGCGACTAATTATATGAAACTCCTCCTCACTTCCCTGGCCTATGTGCTTTTCCTTGGCCTCTCCTGTATCGCCCTTGCAGAGGAGCTAGATTTTTCGAGCTACGACGTGCCTCTCTACGAGCAGATCACCAATCGCATCAAGGCCAAAGTCCTGGCTCGCCTTGGCGAGGGCAGGAATACGCAGGATCGCTATTTTATCATTCCTTTCGCCTACGAAAACAAAGGGAACGACCCCGAATTCTCGCACTCGTTCATGTCGGTCATTCGCGTGCTCGCCGATGACAAACAATCCAAGCTGACCACGGGGTTGCAAAGACGGACTTACAAGAATCGAGAATTCGAAGCGTTTACCATCAGTTGGCTGCCGCACGATTTCTCGGCCAACCCCAACCTTTGCGTTTTCGATGGCGTGGGTAGCCGCCTTTTTGCAAAGCGAAACACTTGCGCCGACTCAATCGGGAGGAGCTTCAAGCTCGACGAGACGATCAGGCTGGGGGTGAACGTCAAGAATGCGGTCTGTATGTGGGGTCCCTACGAAATCAGCAAAGAAGGCTTCGATCGAGGCGTGAAGCGCCTGCGCTTGCTCGAGGGAGGGACCATCAAGTATCGCGCGGACGACCGTCTCACACGAAAGGCGGGAACCGCCATCAACTGTTTCCATGCGATGGCGGGTCTGGAAGAACTTTACCCGAATGGTGGAATCTTCGGCACGGGATTCAAGATGTGGGGGCTCAATGGGACGGCAAGAGTCCTAATCGAGTATGCCAACCGGGCGACTGTCAAAGGACTCCTTCTTGAGCCCGTGGATCAGAAAAGCGATCGCTACGGGTTTGTCTATGCCCCTGCACGGAACAGCCACGATATCTATAATCCCTTCAAAAGCGCCTCTGCTTATCGAAGGTAGGCAGTGAGCGCGCCGAGCTCGTCCCACCCCTCGTCAACATTTCCATGAAACCTCGCAACATCCTTTGGCTCCTCGCGGCGCTCACCCTGGCGGGCTGCGCGCAGTATGCGTCCGTCTCGGAAAAACGGCCGCAGTTTCGTCCCGTGCGCGCATCGATCGGCGCGCTTCTTTCGGTCGAGCGTGGCATCACCCACGCGATGCAGCAGGAGAGGCGTGCGCCGCTCGAGGCCATGGGCGAGCTCCTCGCTGCGGCCGAAACGGCGGCGGGGCAGCTTGCGCGCAACCCCGGTGACACGGCCGCGCGCGACGCCTACAACTTCGCGGTCGCGCGCGTCTTCGGCACGATCAAGCAAGCGAAGCTCGATCCATGGACGCAGCCGCTGCGCGTGCCGGCGGCGGGCGGCGAATTCGTGCTCACCCGCAAGCCCGATCCGCGCAAGGCCTGGAACCCGGCGCTCTACGAATTCACGCCGGCGGATCAGTTCGATATTCATGGCACCTACGTCACTGAGCGCACCGCGCGCGAAGGTCTCGGCGCGCCGATCGTCGCCGTCGGGCGCGAGGCGAATAAGGACGCAAAGGCGGAGTTCTCCATCCCGCGGATTTACTACGGCGTGACCGCGGTCATTCGCTTCGAGGGGCGGCGCGCCGTCATCGGCTTCGAGGATCCGCTCGCCACCGAGCGGGTGACGCGTCGGCGGGCACAGCTTCCCGCTCGCCGCCGATTTCACCGTGCCGCTGGCGGTGATGCTCGCCAGCACTGATCCCAAGAAACTGGAGCTCGCCCGCCTGCTGCGCCCGGAGAAGTACGCGGAGACCGCCCGCATTGCGCGGCTCCAGCCTTACGATCCGAACAAGACGGTGGTGCTCGTCATCCACGGTCTCATGGATTCGCCCGCGACTTGGGCGCCGATGCTCAACGCCCTTCGCGGCGACGAGCAGATCCGGCGCAACTACCAGTTCTGGTTCTACAGCTATCCGAGCGGCTACCCTTATCCGTATTCCGCATCGATCCTCCGGCGCGAGCTCGATGCGGTCCAAAAGCGCTTCCCGCTGCGCAAGAAAATGGTCGTTATCGGCCACAGCATGGGCGGCTGCATCAGCCGGCTGCTCATCACCGACACCGGAGACAAGCTCTGGCTCAAGCTCGCCGGCAAGCCGCCGGGTGAAGTGCAGCTCTCGCCGGAAAGCCGGAAGCTCCTCACCGAAGCGCTGATCTTCCGGCATCGGCCGGAGATCGGCCGCGTGATCTTCATGGCCGCTCCGCTCCGCGGCAGCGACCTTGCGAGCACTTGGGCCGGCCGCATCGGCTCGATGCTCGTGCGGTCCCCCGCCACCCTGCTCAGCGCCGGGCGCGATGCCATCAAACTCGGCACTTTCCAGTGCGACGATCTGCGCCTCAAACGCATCCCGAACAGCGTCGATACGCTCGCGCCGAACAACCGCTTCGTGCGCGCGATCCAAACCATGCCCGCTCACGCCCGGCATTCCGTATCACGTCATCAGCGGCGACCGCGGCAAGGGCGGGAACAAGCGACCAAACCAAGCCGGTGATGTCCGACGGCATCGTGCCGTATTGGAGCTCGCACATGGATGGGGCGGAGAGCGAACTCGTCGTGCCCTCCAGCCACAGCGCGCATCAAAACCCGCAGGCCATCGCCGAGGTGAAGCGCATCCTCAAGCTGCACCATGGCCGGGCCGCGATCTCGAAACCTCGTGTCGCGAAAATCCCGTGAGCCATTTCGCCCGGAGTGCGAGTTGGTGTATGGCGTGGGTCATCGCCGCCGGCTGCGCAACGTGGGCGGCGGGTGCGCTCTATTTCGACCTGCCGGTTCTCCGAACTGCCGCCGCCGTCGTTTTCGCGCTAGCGCTCCTGGCGGCATTGATTCGCGCTCGCGGAAATGGACGCAAACTCGCCGCCGTTTTTGCGGGCTTCGCGCTGGTGCTGGCTTGGTGGCTCACCCTGAAGCCGCGCAATGATCGCCCCTGGCAGCCCGATGTGGCCCAGCTCGCATGGGCCGATATCAACGGTGACGAAATCACCCTGCACAACGTCCGCAACTGCGAGTACCGCACTGAGACGGACTACACGCCGCGCTGGGAAAAGCGCACCGTCCGCCTCTCGCAGATCACCGGCATCGATCTCGCGATCAATTACTGGGGTTCGCCCTGGATCGCGCACCCCATTGTCAGCTTTCAATTCGCCGACGCCCCGCCGGTCTGCTTTTCCATCGAGACGAGGAAGGAAACCGGCGAGCGATACTCCGCGCTCGGCGGCCTCTATCGCCAGTACGAGCTCATCTACATCGTGGCCGATGAGCGCGACGTGCTCCGCGTGCGGACCAACTTTCGGAGCGGCGAGGATGTCTATCTCTACCGCTTGGTCGGATCGCCGGAACGCGCGCGCGAGCGGTTCCTCGATTACCTCGCCGCGCTCAACCAGCTCTACGCCCAACCCCGCTGGTACAACGCGCTCACCACCAATTGCACCACGAGCATCCGCACCCAGCACGCCGCCCAGAAGCGCGCCGCGTTTGACTGGCGAATCATCGCCAATGGCAAAATGGACGAGCTGCTCTATGAGCGTGGCGCACTCGACCGCTCTTTGCCGTTCGCCGAACTAAAACAGCGTTCCCAGATCGACCATGCCGCCCGAGGGGCCGATGGCACTCCGGAGTTTTCTTCTAGAATCCGCGAAGGCCTGCCTGGATTGTGAGTCTGGCGTATCTAGGAGTTTCTTAGTCTTCCCCATAAAGCCGCTTTAGGTTGATCTCCACGGATTGCCCTTCGTTGGCGACCCAGATGGCGCCATCCTGCACGCTCACCTGCAGCCGCATCGACCTGGCCGCGAGCCCGGCCAGCGCCTGGCTTTGGTGCGAAGGAATTTGCCATACGGATAGATTGCGGGCGCGCGTCACTTTATCGGCGATGCCGCTCCACCAGATCGGGGTGCTGGAGGCAAAACTGTAGACGCTGACCCGGGCGGCGCGGGCACTCGCCCGGAGGATCCGCTTTTCATCCGGCTGACCGACTTCGATCCAGTGCTCGATCGTGCCTGTGAGATCCTTCTGCCAGGCACAAGGCTCATCGGCTTCACAAATGTCTCCCGCAAATCCCAGCACGCTGTCGCCGGGGCTCCCGGGAGTATTCAACGCGAGGACCAAAAGGCGGACCAGCATCCGTTCGTCGGTTTCTGAGGGGTGTCGGGCGAGGGTGAAGCTCTGGTCGCTGTAGACGTGCCGGTCCATGTCGGCCAACTCGACCTCTGCTTTGTAGATAGTGGCTTTGATTGCCATGAAGATGCGCTCAATAGTGCCGGTGCCAGTAATACCACTCGAGCTGCAATTCGACCCGCGCGCGGGGCGGATGATCGAAGTCCGCCCGCCGCGAAATGGTCACCAGCCACTTGTCTTTGCGGTAGTAGCGCGCGAGGCCGCTCGGCGCTCCGCGGCTCTCCTCCTGCCAGCCATCAGCCAGCAGGCGATCTCGATACCACCCCAGCGCGGATTCAAACGTACCCGGAACCTCGTACTCGCGCCGCCAAGTGATTCGCTTCGGCGGGGCTTCCGGCGATTGGGCGGATGCCCGTTTCTCGCCGGGTGCCGTAGGCGCCGCGCCCGGCGGAGCTCCGAGAGCTTCGAACCTGGCTTCTCCTTCGCTGTCCGCAGCGGCAGCCTCCGCAATGAGCAGCGGCCGGTGGTATCTATAACGAAAAACCTGAAAGACCAGCATGCCCACGACGAGCGTCACCACCGCCAGAATTAAAAACAGCCCCTTCGAGCGGTCGCTTTTCGCGGGCCGGTAAACTGGATAAGTCATGGATGCTGGCAGCTTCCGGCGATGAACTGATTGTCCCATCGCAAGCGCAACTCGTAGGGATGGGAACCCTCGTCGGCCTCCCCTTTTGGCGCCGCCGGCTTGATCTCGAAGAGCCAGGGAGCATCGCAAAACGTCGTTCCGGCGGCGTTCTCCGGTGTGTGCAGCTTCCATCCGGCGGCCTTCAGCCGCGGGGTGTACCAGGCTAGCACCGCTGGAAAGCTTAGCTCGGTCGCATGCAAATGGGACCAGCTCAACCACGCTTTGCCGGCATTGGCGAAAGTCCTCCTCTTGGGCCCGCTATCCACCGTGCGAAACGCCGCACCCGTGGCGCCCGGCGGGGCGCCGATTTTCGCGAGCAGCTCCGGCCCTTTCGACCTGGCCGCCGACACCTCCGAGTAGGTGGCACGTTCTCGCTGCTGCGCGATGATTGGCAGCACCAGCGTCACCACGATGAGGCCGGCCACGGCGGCGAAAAGGGCGGCCCACTGCCACTTCGCGAGACGTTGGTGCGAATGGAATGAGAAAGACGGCATGGTTCTCCCGCAGGCGCGGCGAAGTCATGATACGGCACAGGAAATCGGCGACGACAAAAGTTCAAAGTGCGCCGCAGAAGACGCGCCAGGTTGCAGTTACACACCGCGGTCGGGTAGACATCGGCACATGCTCTTCCCCCCTCTCCCCCGGTTGATCGCCGCCGCGGCGCTCGTTTTCGCTCCCGCGGCGCTGCCAGCTCAGAGCGTCACGCCGGCGCAGGCGACTGCGGCCATGAAGAAAGCCGCCGAGTTTTACCGAACCAAGGCGGCGTCGCACGGCGGCTACGTCTACTACTATTCGCCAGACCTTTCGCGTCGGCTCGGCGAAGGCGCGGCGACGCCGGAGCAGATCTGGGTGCAGCAACCCGGCACGCCCGCCGTGGGGCTCGCGTTTTTGAAAGCGTACGCGGCCACCGGGGATTCTTACTTTCTGGATGGCGCCCGTGAAGCGGCCGAAGCGCTCGTGTACGGGCAGCTCGAATCCGGCGGCTGGACGAACGCCATCGATTTCGACCCAAAAGGCTCGCGCGTGGCGCAGTACCGAAACGGAAAGGGACGCGGCCGCAACTACTCCAGTTTCGATGACGGGATCAGCCAGCACGCGCTGCGACTCCTGATGCATGTGGACCGCGCGCTGGGCTTCAAGCATGCGGCCATTCACGAGGCCTCGGAAATCGCGCGCAAGACGAGCTGCGACGCACAGTTTGCGAGCGGCGCGTTCCCGCAAGGCTGGACAGGACCGGTGGCGCCGCAGCCACTGGCGAAGGCGAACTACCCGGATTACGATTGGCGCACGGAGAATCGGCGCAAGGAGTACTGGGATTACCCGACGCTGAACGACGACCTGGCGTTGCACCTTTCCGCCGCCCTGGAAGACGCCTGGCTCATCTACCATCACGAGCGCTGCCGGCAGGCGCTGAGCAAGCTCGGCGATTTCCTCGTGCGCGCGCAAATGCCCGAGCCGCAGCCGGCGTGGGCGCAGCAATACGATCACGAGATGCGGCCGATCTGGGCGCGCAAGTTTGAGCCGCCGGCGATCGCGGGACGCGAATCGCTCGGCGCGATGGAGACGCTCCTGCGGGTGCACCGCGTGAGTGGCGACCCCAGGTATCTTGCCCCGATCCCGAGCGCCCTGGCGTACCTGAAGCGCTCGCTGCTGCCGGATGGAAAGCTCGCGCGCTATTACGAGCTAAAGAGCAATAAGCCGCTCTTCATGACGGCGGATTACCGGCTGACCTACAACGACGCCGACGCGCCGAAGCACTACGGCTGGAAAACGGAATCGCGCATTGCCGAGGTGGAGGCGGCCTACCGCGCCGCCAAGGCGGGCGCGCCGGTTCCTGCCAAAGCGAAGGTGGACTCGGCGCAGGCCGCAAAGATCGTGCGTGACCTCGACACGGACGGGAAATGGCTCGTAGCGTACGAAGGACAAGGCCTGGTGGGCCAGCCGAAATTCAAGCCCGGCGAGCGCTTTATTTCGAGCGAAGTCTTCTGCGAAAACCTCACGGTGCTGAGCGAGTTCGTCACGGCGTCGCGGCCAGGCGTCCGCTGAGGCGCCCGTAGCCGCAGGCTTCCCAGCCTGCCGTAATCGCAGCGCTTCCAGCCTGCCTCTTCGGCAAGCCGGGTCACCTCGCGTGAAGTTTTTCGCTGCATCCCGTGCCGATTCCCGCCATCAAGACTCCACCCTATGAACAGGCTCCTTCCTCTCCGCTTCCTTCTCGCGTGCCTCGCGCTGCTCCCCGTGGCCTTCGCAGATGCTTCCGAACTCGGCGTCGGGGCCAAACCGCTCCCGGGAGCGGAGACAATCATCGACGGGGCACGCGCGACGCTCGACGAAAAGTGGACGTATTGGCAGGGGCCGCGCTTTGCCTCGGCCCTCCCAATCAAATGGCAGATTGTGGCCGATCCCGTAGACCCGGGGACGGTGCTCATGACGGACGATCCGGCGGCGGCAGGCGGCAAGTACGGGGCGGCCGACATCGTCACAAAGAAACCCTACCAGGACTTCCGCCTGCATATCGAATTCCTGGTAAGCAAGGCCGGCGGCAACAGCGGCGTCTATCTCCAAAACCGTTACGAGATCCAGATCAAGGATGGCGACAAGACCAAGCATGGCATGGGCGCGGTGATCAATGAAACGGAAGCGCCGTACCACGCCTACGCGGGTGTGGGAAAGTGGAACGCCTACGACATCAATTTCCGGGCCGCGCGATTCAAGGAGGGCAAGCTAGTCGAGAAGGCGATGGTCACGATGTATTTCAACGGTCAGAAGGTACATACCAATCAGGTGATCAATCAAGTTTGGGGCGGCGCGAATTCCGGAGTCGATGGCGGAAACGATGGGGGTAGGGGCATCACCGACACGCCTCAGGGCCTGAAACTCCAATGCGAAGGGCACGACGTGCGCTATCGCAACGGGTGGATCAAGGAAATCGATCTCGTCGAGCCAAACACTGATTTCTAGCGCCGGCCGGGATGTTAGAAAACGCCGCCAGACCATTATGAACCGCCGCCATTTCCTCAAGACCACCCTCGCCGCCGCGGCCCTGCCGGGCATCGCCTCCGCGCAGACGCCGCCAGCGAAGAAGCGCATCCTGCTGCGTTCTTCGTGGCAGACGGTGAACATCGGCGACATCGCGCACACACCGGGCATGCTGGCCTTGCTCGAAAAGCATCTGCCGGAATGCGAAGTCACGCTTTGGCCGAGCAGCGTGGATAACGGCGTGGAGGAGATGCTCAACAAGCGGTTTCCGAAGGTGAAGATCCTCGGCAAAGTGGAGGGGCTGAAGGCGGAGGCGTTCCGGACCCACGATTTCCTCCTGCACGGCTCGGGCCCGGGCATTGTCGGGCAGAAGAGCATCGTCGAGTGGGTCGAGAAAACTGGCAAGCCTTACGGGATCGGCGGCGTCACTTGGAGCTATTCGGACGGAGGGCTTGAAGGTGATCAATGGGGCGAAGTTCGCCTTCTTCCGCGATTCCGTTTCGCTCGAGCTCGCGAAGTCGAAAGGTGCCACGTGCCCGATCATGGAGTTCGGGCCGGATGCCACTTTTGCCTGCGATTTGGTGAATGACGCGCCGGCGGCGGCGTGGCTGAAGGAGGTAGGCCTGGAGGAAGGGAAATTCGTCTGCTGCATTCCCAAGCTGCGCAACTCGCCGTACTGGGAAATGAAAAAGGGCTACGCCTTCGACGAGAAAAAGCACGCGCGCAACGAGGCGATGAAGGAGCACGACATCGCGCCGCTGCGCCACGCCGTGATCGCCGTGGCCAGGCAGACGCCGATGAAAGTGCTGCTCTGCCCCGAGGACGCGAGCCAGATGAAGCTCAACAAGGAGATGATCTACGACAAGCTGCCGGACGATGTGAAACCGAAGGTGGTATGGCGCGAGCAGTACTGGCTCACCGATTTCGCGCAGAGCGTGTACAACCGCAGCGCCGGCCTTTTCGGCAATGAACAGCACAGCCCGATCATGTGCATCGGCCACGGCATCCCGGCCATCGTCTGCCGCTTCAAGGAGCAGACCAGCAAAGGTTTCATGTGGAAAGACATCGGCTTGAGTGAATGGCTGTTCGATCACGATCTCGATGAACCGGAGAAAAGCCTCACGCCCGCGGTGCTCGCGATCGTCAACGACCAGGCCACCGCGAAAGCGAAAGCGCTCAAGGGCAAAGCCGTCGCGGACGCGCGGATGAAGCGCATGATGGATGTGCTCCGCGCAGAGCTAAAAGCGTAACCTGGCCGTGAACCGCCGCACTTTCCTGGGCACGGCCGCCGCAACGCTCGCCGGCCTGCGCGCGTTCGCCGCCGACGGGCGCCCGCCGCGCATCGTTCTGCGCTCTTCGTGGCAGACGGTGAACATCGGCGACATCGGGCACACGCCCGGCGTGCTGGCGCTGCTGGAGAAGCATTTGCCGGACGCCGAGGTGACGCTGTGGCCGATGGACGTGCGCAATGGCGTGGAGGAAATGCTGCGCCGGCGCTTTCCGAAGCTGCGCATCGCCACGGACAAAGCAGGCGCTCTACGACGGGCGACTTTCTGCTGCACGGCTCCGGGCCGTATCTCACGGCGCACAACGATGTGGCCGCAGTGGAAGCGCGAGACCGGCAAACCGTACGGCGTCTATGGCATCACCATGGCGCGCGGCGGGCGATCCGGGGCTGAAAATCATGCGCAACAACGGGCTCGACGAGCGCTGCAAGGAACTGCTCGACGGCGCGAGCTTCGTCTTCCTGCGCGACGGCGTCTCGCTGCAAGTCGTGAAGGACGCCGGGGTGACCGCGCCGATCATCGAGTTCGGCCCGGATGGCGCCTTTGCCGCCGATGTGCGCAATGACGCAGCGGCGACTGCCTTCCTCCAAAAGCACGGCCTGGAGGAAGGCCGGTTCCTCTGCTTCCTGCCGAACCTGCGCAACGCCCCGTATTGGAAAGTGAAGCCGAACTACGCCTTCGACGAAGCCAAGCACGCGCGCAACGAGGAGATGAAAGAGCACGACCACGCGCCGCTGCGCGACGCCATCGTCGCCATCGCGCGCGAGACGCCGATGAAGATCCTCGTCGTGCCCGGAGGACTCGACGCAGATGGAAACCGGCAGGGAACTGCTCGTCGATCCGCTGCCCGCCGATGTGAAAGCGAAAGTCGTCTGGCGGGAAAATTTCTGGCTCACCGACGAAGCGATCAGCACCTACGTCCGCAGCGCCGGCCTCGTGAGCCTGGAGATGCACAGCCCGATCATGGCGCTCGGCAACGGCATTCCGGCGATCGTCTGCCGCTTCGCCGAGCAGACGACGAAAGGCTTCATGTGGCGCGACATCGGCCTCGGCGACTGGCTCTTCGACCTCGACCAACCCGGACGAGCGCGAGCGTGTCGCGACCACCGCGCTCGCCCTGGCCAAAGACCCCGCCGCCGCCAAGGCCAAGGCCGCGAAAGCCCGCGAATTTGTCCAACAGCGCCAGCGCGAGACGATGGCGATTCTGCGGAAAGCGGCGGGGAAGTGACGTCGCATCTAATCTGGTCCCTTGTTTTTGCCCTTCGATTTGGATACCCTCCGATGATGATTCTCTCGGTTGAACTGCCGGATTCGTTCGCTCACCAGATGCACCTTGATGGTGCGGAGGGGCAGCGCCGCGCCCTAGAAAAACTGGCCCTGGAAGGATATCGCTCGGGCGAGCTTTCGCGCGGACAGGTCAGTGAACTTCTGGGTCAATCCTTCTACGAAACCGAAGCATTTCTCAAAGCCCACGATTGTGGTTTGGGACTGACGTTTGAGGAACACGAGCGAAGCGTCGATCGCCTTCGGGAATTCCTCGCGCGGTGAGCATCGTTGTCTCCGATACCACGCCCCTCAATTACTTGATCCTGGTCGGGTGCGTCGACGTGCTCCCTCGGCTATTTGGCAAGCTGCTGGTGCCGCCTGCGGTGATCAGCGAAATGCGGCATCCCCAAGCGCCGCCTCCCGTTTCCGCGTGGGCGACCAATCTTCCGGCGTGGGCTGAAATCAGGACTCCACAAAGCGATCTCGGATTGAAGATCGGCCGGGGTGAGAACGAAGCCATCTCTCTCGCAGTCGAACTCGCCGACGCAGCCCTTTTGGTTGATGATAAGAAAGCCCGAAACGCCGCGGAGACCCGCGGGCTTATGGCCATCGGAACGATCACCATTCTCGATCTTGCCGACGAGTTAGGATTGCTGGATTTCGAGAAGGTGCTTCCGCTGTTGTTGAAGACCAATTTCCACATCGAAGCGGCGCTGCTCGATCCGGTGCGAGCCAAGGTTCGCGCGCGCAAGGGAATTTGAAAGTACCCGCGAGTTAGCTGCTCTATCAACTTAGCTATTCCGATGCGCCGGCCGGCTCAGGCTGCCGATCTCCGGAGAGAGCCGATGAAGGGGAGGTTTCGGTAGCGCTGTTGGTAATCCAGGCCGTAGCCGATCACGAATTCGTCTTCGATGTCGAAGCCTACGTAGTCGGCCTCCATGGCTTCGGCGCGGGGCTTTTGTTTGCGGAGGAGTACGCAAATGCGGAGGCTGAGGGGATGGGCTTCGGCGTGCAGGCGCTGGCAGACGGCGTGGAGGGTGCGGCCAGTATCGAGGATGTCGTCGACGATGAGGACGTGGCGGTCGCGGATGTCCGGGAGGGCGATCTGGCCAAAGGTGACGGTGCCGGTGCTTTCAGTGGCGCCATGGTAACTGGCGACGGTGAGGCAATCGAGGCGGAGCGGGAGCTGGATCCGGCGCAGCAGGTCGGCGGCGAAGATGAGCGAACCGTTGAGCAGGGCGATGACGGTAAGCTCCTGGCCGGCGTAATCGGCGGTGATTTGCGCGGCGAGGCCGTCGAGCCGGCTGAGGATGGTCTGCTCGTGAAAGAGGACGCGCTCGACGGAGGAAGTTGATGGGTGAGAGTTGATAGTTGAGAGGGCTATGGCCTCTTTCGCGGGCGGTTTGGCGCGGCGCCGTCGACGCCATCCTTCGGCAGGTCGTTGGCAAACTGATCTTCGTCCTTTAGCTCCTTTTTGACGCGCGCGAGCTCGGCCTTGAGCTGCTGCACTGTCTCGTGCGATGCCGGATCGTTGGCGATGTTGTGGAGCTCGTTGGGATCTTTGCGAAGGTCGTAGCACTCCCATTGGTCTTTGCGCCAAAAGTAGATGAGCTTGTGGGATTCGGTGGTGATGCCGTAGTGCGCCGCGGTCTTGTGGTGGCCGGGATCGTGATAGTAGCGGTAGTAGGCGGCTTTGGGCCAATCGGCCGGGGTTTCGCCGCGGAGGAGCGGGGCGAGGCTGCGGCCCTGCATGTCGCCGGGGACGGGCTGGCCGGCGATCTCGAGGAAGGTGGGCGCGAAATCGCAATTGGTGGCGATCGCGTTTTGCACGGAGCCGGGCTTGGCCGTGCCGGGCCAGCGGACGAGGAACGGCATCTTGAGCGCGGCCTCATACATGAAGCGTTTGTCGTAGAGGCCGTGGTCGCCCAGATAGAAGCCTTGGTCGCTGGTGTAGAAGACGACGGTGTTTTTACCGAGGCCGTTTTCCTCCATCCATTTCAGCAGCCGGCCGATGTTGTCGTCCACGCTCTGCACGCAGGCCAGGTAGTCCTGCAGGTAGCGCTGGTACTTCCATTTCTTCAACTCCTCGCCGGCGAGGATGCGTTTCTGGCCCGCCACCTCGATCTCGACCTCGGTGGGTTTCACTTGCAGCCATTTCATCCGCTCGGGGCCTTTCAGATCGGCGGGCGGGATGAGCTTCAGGTCCAGGCGGGTGAGATCGTCGAAGACCTTTTGCGCGCACTCTTTGATGGCGTCGGTGCGCGTGGCGTAATCGTCCCAGAGGGTGGCCGGCTCGGGGATCGTTTTGCCGGCGAACTGCTGCCGGTATTTCTCATCCGGCTCCCAGGCGCGATGCGGCGCCTTGTGGTGCAGCATGAGGAAGAACGGCTTTTCCTGCGGGCGGCTTTTCAGGAAATCGATCCCGAGATCGGTGATCACATCGGTGACGTAGCCGGGGTAGGGCTTGGTGCCTTCGGCGGTGTAGAGGACCGGGTCGTGGTATTTGCCCTGGCCGGGGAGGATGTTCCAGTAATCGAACCCCGTGGGATCGCTGCCGAGGTGCCATTTGCCGACCATGCCGGTGTGATAGCCGGCCCCCTGGAGCAGCTTCGCGACGGTCTGCTGAGAGCCATCGAAGCGGTTGAAGACCGGCACGCCATTCAGGTGCGAGTATTTGCCGGTGAGGATGGTCGCCCGGCTGGGGGTGCAGATCGAATTGGTGACGAGGCACCGCTCGAAACGCATGCCGCCGGCGGCGAGCGAATCGAGGTGCGGGGTCTGGTTGATCCGGCTCCCGTAGCAGCTCATCGCGTGAGCGGCGTGGTCGTCGGTCATGATGAAGAGGATGTTCGGGCGTTCGGCGCCGGCGGCGGGGAGAGCCAGCGCGAGCAGGGCGGGGAGGAGGGAGCGCATGGGAGGGAAGTTGAGCATGGTGAAAACAGGGTTCGAGACGCGGCGGCTACCCGCCCACGCGCCAGAGCGCGCTGTCCGTGCGCACGAAAACTTTGCCATCGCTCAGCGCGGGCGTGCAGAGGACCAGCTCCTTCGTCTCCGCCTTGAGGGGGAGCTGCAGTTGCGCGTGGAGCGTGCCTTCCGTCCCGCGTGACATTCACCATCTGCACGAGCCCTTTCTCATTCACCACGAGCAAGCGCGCGCCGGCCGCCGACGGGCGAGCCGCTGAAGGGCCCGGTGAGCCGCAGCTTCCATTTGCTTTCGCCGCTTTTGGTATCCGCGGTGGTGATTACGCCGGCGTTGTTGAAGCTGAAGAGGAGACCGTCCAGCACGAGCGGGCTGATCGTCGCGGGATTGATCTGCTTGGAACGCCAGAGCTGCACGGGCGGGGCGTTGTTGGCCTGCGGCTGCAGCGCGGTGATGCCATTCGAGGGCGCGTAGATCACGCCATCGGCGACCACGCTCGAGCTCATCGTCGAGGCGCCTTCCGTGTACTCCCAGAGCCGGCTGCCGCTGGCGGGATCAACGGCGAGCAGGCCCTTGGAAGATTGCAGCAGCGCCACCGGCGTGGGCCCTGGCCTCGCCGCGCCAAGGGACGGGACTCGTCCAATTCGCCGCCTTCGGCCGGTCGAGCTTCCAAACGTTTTGGCCGGTCTTCGCGTCAATCCCGAGCGAGTAGCTTTCGCTGTCGTTCTCCATCACGGTCACCACGGTCTCGCCGATGCACGATGGGCGATGACGCCATGCCGAGGCTGTTGCTCACATTCGGATAATCGGCGGTGAGGCCGCGCACCCAGAGCACGTTGCCTCGAGGTCGAACGCGGCCATGTCGTTGCGAGCTCCAGAGCGCGAAGACGCGCTGGCCATCGCTGCACGGCGTGCAGCGCGGCCACCGAGGTTTTCGGGTGCGTCATGGTGCGGCCGGTGGCGCGCAGTTGCCGCTCCCACAGCTTTGCGCCATCGGCGGCCTGGAAGCAGAAGAGGTGCAGCCGCTCCTGCTTCGGCCCGCTCGCGCATGTCACGAAGACTTTGCCGCCAACCACGATCGGGCTGGCAAGCCCGCGGCCCGGCAGCGGCACGGTCCAGTCGATCTTTGGGTTGGCGGGGATTTGCCCATCCGGCGCGATCGCCTTGCTGTCCGGTCCGCGGAATTGGGGCCAATCGGCGGCGTGCCCGCCGATGGCGATGGTGAGGCAGAGGGCCGCGAGGAATCGTGAGAAGCTCATGGTTTATTGGGCAGCGAGAATGGCGGTGCCGGCGCTGTCGCACACGCGGAGCTGGAATTCCCATTCCACCGTCCACTCCTCCTTTTGTTCGTTCTGGCAGCATTTCACGAGGAGCGTGTTGGCGCCCTTTTTCAGGCGTGCACTTCATCTTGTATTGGTCCATCTGCTGGCCGCGATGGTACTCGTCGCGGCCGAAAAGCAACTGGCCATTCAGCCACACTTTCCACCCGTTCTTGCAGCCGAGCCGCAGCTCTGCGTCGCGCTCCTCGGGCGAATCGATCGTGGTCAAGGCGTAGGCGGTCACCGCTTTCTGCATCCCGAGCGGCTTGTTGAAATCGAGCTTCCCGTACTCGTCCTTGCTCGTGAAAGGCTGCCACTTCACCTCGCCGCTCTTGCCCGGATACGCCGCCTCGAGGCGGATCTCCTTCTCCGGCGGATAGACCGCGTCGAACCCCTTCTCGTCCGTGTTATCGAATGGCCCGATCACGTGCCACTTCATCAGGAAGCCGAAATGCTTTGGCAGATCGACGGCCACGCCGAACTTCTTCAGTTCGGCGGCGAGAAACTTCGTCTGGTCCTCGTCGCGCACCGCGCCGAGGGCCTGGAGATAGATCGCTTTTGCCTCCTCCGCGGGCTGGCCTTTGGCCGAGTCGATGATCCGCTGCACCGCGCCACGCCGCAGCTCCTGCACCGGGTCGTTCAAGAGCGAGGGCTCCAGCGCGCCGGCGCGGGCGGGGTCCGCCCGCTGCAGCAGATCGAACGCAAGCTGGCGGCCGCCCGCCGCGTGTTCCGTCTCGCGCGCAAACTTCTCCATCGCGTCCAGCGGAAGGGGCTGCTTGGCCCGCAGGGCCTGCTCCACGATGGCATCGCCGGCCAGCCGCACCCAATTATCCGCCACCGCGCTTCCGGTCCCGGCCGTCTTCAGCAGCGGCGGCAAGGCGGCCGGCCCGGCCTTCACCAGCTCTGCCCAAGCGGCGCTCGCCGCCTCGTTGCCGCGCCCCTCGTTCTTTACGGCAGCGAGAGTTTTCAGGGAATCGTCCACGCCGGCGTGCAGCGCCGCGGCGGCAGGCAGGAGCAGAAAAGTGAAGAGAGTTTTCATCGTGGCGGGAATGGATTTGGCGCGAGCGATAGAAGCGCAGTCACTTCAGGCGCGCAATCTTCGGCAGGCACAGATGGTGCGTCATTCGGCGTGGACGGCGGAAATGTTGCACATTCTGGGACGGAAAATTCCCAGATTGTGCGTCATTCGGCGGGGTGCGGTGGGAATGTTGCACATTCTGGAACTGAAAAGTTCCAGATTGTGCGTCATTTGGCGGGCGCGGTGGAATGTTGCACATGCTGGGAGTGAGGAGTTCCAGATTGCACGTCTTGAGTGAAGCCGGGCGGAACAAACGCGGAAGGCGGAAGGCGGAGCGCGCAACAAGCTTGGTGCGGCAGACGAGGCGGTGGGCGCGACGACGGAGCCGGCGGTTCGGCGGTGCGAACGACCACCGTGCGCCGCGACGGGTGGCACCGGTGTGGGAAGAGCGCAGGCCGGAGCTCCCGGCGGCGAAAGAATCGGGTTCACGATGGACCCGAGAGTATCAGAGGTCGAGCGCTTTCCCAATCTTGATCGAGCACATTTTTGTATTTCTATTTTTAGGGACCGCCCCCCCGGAGCGCCCTGCTCAAAGCCCCAACCGGCGCTACTCCCGGCGCTTAAGGATCGGTATCGAGCGACTCGAAGTAGCCGGCGCGCTGTTCCGCGGTTCATGAATCCATCTGCTTCCGCGTGGCCCCCTCCAGCGCTTCGAGCGCGCCCAATTGGCCGCAGCGCCATCTCCCGCATCTCCGCCCAAGCGGCATGCAGCGCGGCCATCGCGGCGGAGAGTCGAAAGGGTCGGGTGGCATTGGTCGAGGCGGTACTTTCGGGCGGTTGCTTATTTGGGCGCCACGGAAGGATCGGCGCACATTGTTTTCACGGTGGCGGCAAAGCGGCGGGCGGCCGCGCTGCAATGGCGGCGCGGGCAGGCGAGGCCGACGACGACCGGCTCGGGACTCGGGTGAATGGGCTTGAGGACCAGGCGCGGGCCGGCGAGGCAGGTGAGGACGGAAGGGACGAGTGCGAGGCCGCGTCCGGATTCCACCGCGGTGATGAGGCTGTTGGCGCTGTCGTGTTCCTCGGCGATGGGGGGCACGCCGCCAAGCGAGGCGTAGAGCCGGGTGAGCCACTCGAGGTATTCGGGGTACTCGGACCGGTCGTAGATGACGAGCTTCTCGCCCTTGAGCTGTGCCAGGCTCACGCGCGGGCGGCGGGCGAGCGGGTGTGTGCGCGGCGCGGCGAGGCAGAGCGGGTAAGTGCGGAGCGGGTCAAAGACGAGGCCGCGCAGGTCGCGCGCAGAGGAGGCGACCGTGAGAGCGGCATCGAGCGTGCCCGCCCGCAGGCCAGCGAGCGTTTCCTTGACCGAAAGATCGTGGAGTGTGACGCGCACGCCGGGGCACTGCTTTTGGAAGGCCTGGAGGGCCTGCGGCAGCAGCTCGACGGTGGGCGAGGGCGCGTAGCCGAGGTGCAGCTCGCCGCGTTCGCCGGTGGCAAAGGCGCGCATGGAAAAAGCGGCCTGCTCAGCGCGCGCGAGGACGGCGCGCGCTTCGAGGAGGAAGGCGGCGCCGGCATCCGTGAGACGGACGAAGCGCGGGGTGCGCTCCAGGAGCGGCACGCCGAGCTCGTCTTCGAGATCGCGAATCTGGCGGCTGAGCGCGGGCTGCGCGACTCGGAGCTGTGCGGCCGCCTTGGTGAAGTTGAGCAGTTCGGCGACGGCGACGAAGTAGCGAAGGTGGCGCAGGTCCATGGCGGGAGGGGCGATACCTTAAAGGCATTACTGCGCGCGGAACAAGGTATTGGGCGCGCCCGGCACCACCGGTCTATAGGTGCGGCGTTACTTATGAAAACACTCAACTTACTCCTCAAAACTGACGGCACCCTATCCACGTTCCTGCTGCGCCTGACGCTGGCGCTCGTGATCTTCCCGCATGGCGCGCAGAAAGCGCTCGGCTGGTTCGGCGGTTACGGTTTCGCCGGCACCATGGGCTTCTTTACGGGCACGCTGCACATTCCGGCGTTCCTGGCTTTTCTGGCCATCGCGGCTGAATTTGCTGGAGCAATCGCGCTCGCCGCTGGCTTCTTCACCCGCGTCGCGGCCTTCGGGATCAGCGTGACGATGGCGGTCGCCGCGACGCTCCACTGGCAGAACGGCTTTTTCCTGAATTGGGCCGGCAGTCAGAAGGGCGAAGGCATTGAATATCATCTGCTCGCGATCGGCGTGGCGCTCGTGCTGGTGATCCGCGGCGGCGGCAAGTGGGCGCTCGATTCAGTTATCCCCCACCAAGCCAGCCAGCCGGAGCCGGCGGGGCGGGTGGCGCTGGCCTGAACGAGAAACCATTTTTTGGAACCGGCACTGTTGCCGGGGCCGAATTCCTAAGCCCCAAGTATCGAAATCAATATGAAAGTTCTCATCGTCTATCACACCACCTACGGCCACACTTTGCAGCTCGCGCGCGCCATCGAGGAAGGCGTCAAATCCGTCGCCGGAGTCGAAGCAGTTTTTCGCCGCGCGCCGGAGTTTCCCCACGTGGAGAAGGAGCTGGAGGCGGGCGACGGTTACGCCACGAAAATCTGGAAGGATCAGCAAGACATCCAACCTTGCACGCTCGATGACCTGCGGGATTGCGACGGCCTGCTGCTTGGCTCGCCCACACGTTACGGCAACATGACTGCGGCGATGAAGGCGCTCATCGATTCGACGGCGAGCCTCTGGCTTTCCGGCGCGATGGAAGGCAAACCGGCCGGTGTCTTCACCTCCACAGCTTCCACCCACGGGGGCCAGGAGACGACCTGCGTGACGATGATGATCCCGCTGATCCATCTCGGCATGCTCATCGTCGGCGTGCCCTATTCGACCGAAGGAATGATCCACACGGAAGCGCGTGGCGGTACGCCTTACGGCGCCACCACCATCTCCGGCCCGAGAGGCGAGCTTGCCCCCACTCCGGAAGACCTCGCCATCTGCCGCGTGCAAGGCAAGCGAGTGGCAGAACTGGCGAAGAAGATTCGCGGCTGATTTAAAACACCACTTATGAAGGACAACCTTGTTACCGGCTCAGACGCTCAAGCGCCGCGTGCCGTCAATCGCCGCCACTTTGTCACTCACACCGCCCTCCTCGGAGCGGGCTTAGCCATCGGGCCACCGTCGTGGGCCGCAGCTCCGAATCAAGGCAAGCAAACGAATATAATGAAAACACGCAAGCTTGGTAAGTTGGAAGTCTCGGAGCTGGGCGCGGGATGCATGAGCATCAGCGCCAACTACGGCCCGCCCGCGCCGCGAGACCAAGGCATCAAAGTCATCCGCGAGGCGCACGACAAAGGAGTCACCTTCTTCGATACCGCCGAAGTCTACGGCCCCTTCACGAACGAGGATTTGGTGGGGGAAGCGCTCGCGCCGATTCGCGATAAAGTAGTGATCGCGACCAAGTTTGGTTTCGATCTCGAAGCCGGCGGCCTCAATAGCCGGCCGGAGCATATCAAGAAAGTGGTGGAGGCGTCGCTCAAGCGCCTGCGCACGGACCGGATCGATCTTTATTACCAGCACCGGGTCGACCCGAAGGCGTCCATCGAGGACGTGGCGGGCGCGGTCAGGGATCTCATCAAGGAAGGCAAAGTCCTCCACTTCGGCCTCTCCGAAGCGAGTGCGAAGACGATTCGCCGCGCGCATGCGGTGCAGCCCGTGACCGCGGTGCAGACTGAGTACTCGGTGATGGAAAGGGACGTGGAGAAGAACGGCGTGCTCCAGGCCTGTGAGGAGCTGGGCATTGGCTTTGTCCCATGGGGCCCCGTGGGCATGGGTTACCTGACTGGGAAAATAGATACGAGCACGAAGCTCGACCCAAAGGCGGACCTGCGCACCGGGTTCGACCGCTTTTCTCCCGAAAACATCGCGGCCAATATGCCAATGATCGATTTGCTCAAGCGATTCGGCCAAGCGAAGAACGCAACCCCTTCGCAGATCGCCCTAGCCTGGCTGCTTGCGCAGAAACCATGGATCGTCTCGATCCCCGGCACGCGCAATCCAGATCACCTGTACGAGAACTTGGGAGCAATCAATGTTCAGCTTACGCCGGCGGATCTCGGCGAGATTGATGCCGCCTTGGCCCAGATCAAGGTGCATGGCGGCCGGATGAATAAAATGCAGATGGGCTTCGTGGACCAAACGGCCTGATTGGCCACTCCCAAGTTGCAACGCCAAGGCGGTGGATCGCATCACGCGCAACGAGCGTCAACAGCGCCGCGGAGACGTGGACTTGAAAGTTGCGGCGCCCGCTCTGCCGGGCGGGAAGCAGTTTTCAGAGTTTTTGAAGATGCGAAGCAGGGGCCGCTGTGGTAAGCGGTGCTATGAACGAATTGCTCGAGCGCATCGAATTGCATCCGCGCGTTTGCAACGGCAAGCCGGTGATCCGCGGGACGCGCATTCCGGTGCAGGTGCTGGTGGAGCAGATGGCGGCCGGCGAAACGTGGGAACATTTGCTGGGCGGGTATCCCGGGCTGCAGCGCGAAGATCTGCAGGCGGCGCTGCTTTACGCCAGCACCACGATCGCCCGCCTGGATTTCCTGCCGCCCGTCGCGGCGTAGCGAACAGAAACGGTGCGACTGTTCCTGGACCAGATGTTTCACCTGGACCTCGCCGCACGGCTTCGGAGGGACACGACGTGAGGCACCTGGCGGAGTTGGCCCGCTCGCGGGCCGACGATGCGGAGGTCCTGGTGTTGGCCAGCAGCGACGATCGTGTGCTGATTACCCGGGATGGCGATTTCGGTGACTGGACCGTGTTGCCCTTGCGTGAGCATGCCGGAGTGATCCGTGTTGAGACCAAGCCGACGACGACAGCGGAGGCCGCGGCGGTGTTACTGCCATTTCTCGCGGCAGGACGGCAGGAGGACTTCAGAAATCACCTCGTGATCATTTCGCGAACCAAAGTTCGGCGAATTCGAACGGCTTGAACTTGTGGTGCAGTCACTCCACGCGCGCAATTTTCAGCAGGCAAAGTTTTCGCGGCGGCAGCTCGAATGTTGCCCGGCCGGATTCGCCTCGGACCATTGGCAGCGGCGGCAGTGCGGTGGACTTGCCGTGGCTCAGCAGCTCTACGCGGTAGGAGCCTGGCGCGAGCGCGTGGAACTCGGCGGTGATTGATCGCGACGTTTCGCCGAAGTGAAACAGCTCCGCGGAAAATCGCGTGGTGCCCGCCTCGGTGACGAGCGCGGCGATGTCGGTGGGCGGGGTGAGCCAGCGCACGGCCATTTGCGGAAAGCGCGGGGCGTTTTTGTCGCCGGTGACCATGCGGTAGAGCAGCTCGTGTTTCGGCTGCATCACGCCGCGGTATTCGTCGAAGGCGTAATCCTGCGCGAGGAATTGCACGAAGCGCATGCAGCGATCGGTGGAGCGCACTTCGCTGGTGAAGCCGGGGAAGTTTACGCGCAGCGCCTCGGCGCTCTCGCGCAACGCGGCGTCGAGCTCGCGGCGGCCCGCCTCGCCGGAGCGGATGACGAACTCGCCGCCTTCGCGCGCGATCAGCTCGTCGAACTCGTGGGTGCCGGTGAGCGCCTTGCAGCGCGCGAGCGTTTTCACCAGGCCGCCGACATTGCTGTTGGCGTTTGGCCGCGGCGCGAGCTGCTCGGCGCACCAGGCTTCGCTGCCGGGCGCGGGCAGGGCGGCAGGGGGATTTTGCAGATGCTTCAGCCGGATCGCGGCCATGGAGCGCAGCGGCGCGAGATACTTCTGCTCGCCGGTCATCACGTGCGCGAGCATCAGCGCGTCCGTCATCTCGGTGATCACGCTCGGCCAGAGGTAATAGGAATGCATGTAGCCGCCCGGCTTGATCGGCTCCCACCAGTCGCCCTCGGCGCCCTCGGCGCCCTCGGCGCCGCGGCGCCGCCACCGCGCCATCGGGCCAGCGGATGGAGGCCGGCAAGATGCCCGCCGGCTTGCCGCCTTCCGCGCGCGCGGTGGCTTCCACCCAGGTATCGAGCCAGGCGCAAAGCGGCGCGCCGAGCCGTGGATCGCCGGTGCGCTGCCAGGCGAGGAGCGCGGGATGCAGCGCGCCGACGTCGGCGATCACATCGAGCGCGCGGTGCGGCTGCGGCGCGGTGGCGGTGGCGCTGAAATAGAAGCTCTTGAACTGGAGCTGCCCGCGCTCGTTGTGGCCGGTCCAGACATCGCGCATGAAGTCGCCGAGCCGGAGCGCCCACGCATTCCAGCGCGACTCGTCGCGGCTCCAGCACCATCAGCGGAATGAGATTGTCGGTCGTGTCCTCAGCGGCGTGCTCCACGTCGCTGATTTCGGTATTGAAGCCGCCCTTGAGGTGCGGGCGCGACACGGCCGCCTTGGAAAACTTGAGCTGCGCGCGCGGTGATCTTCGGATCGTCGAAGCCGAGCAGCACGGCGGCCCACCAGCGCCACATCTCGCAATCGTCGCCCCAGCCGCCGCCGAAATCTCCCGTCCGGCTTTTGGCGGTGCTCGATCCACCAGAGGATGATTTCGCGCAGGCGCTCGAGCTGCTCGCGCTGCAGCACCGCCCACTCCGGCGCGCCCGCCACCGCGGCGTACTCCCGCGGCCACGGGATCGCGCGCCCCTGGTACATGCCGGCGATGCGGTTCTTCGGAAACGCCCGCTCGGCCGCGCGGAAGGACTTGATGGCCTCATCCTTGAACCAGCGCGACTCCACCGGGTGCGTCCGCACGGTGCTATTCTCGATGAGCATCCATGCAAGCATCCGCCCGCGGTAGAGCTCCGCGATCGGCCGCAGCGGCGAACCCTCCGGCACGCCGAAATCGTACGCACCCAGCGCCCGCGCGCCCTTCCCCTTCACCTGCGGATCCTGCCCGTAAAACTTCAGGCTGCTCTCATTCCAGCGCCGAACAAACTCCGCCATGGCGCTGGCTTCCTGGCGGGCGGCCTCATCGAGCGCCGGCACCGCGGCGAGCTTTTCCAGCGCGCTCCGCCGCTCGCGTTCGCTCTCCGTGTTGCCGGCCTGCTCGAGAAGCTGGAGGGCGGAGGGCGGCCAGCCGGGCTTGGCCGGCGCGGGCGGCGCGCTGTGCAGGCTGGGCACGGCGGCCGCGACAGCGAGGATGGTGAACGCCAGGGGAGAAAGGTGGAGGCGTTTCATGGAGGAAGACTTCCGCGGCGCGGCTCAGAGCCCTTTCGCCACGATCCGCGCGAAGGCGGCCAGGGTATTGGCGTCGCACACTTCGCCCGCGGCGATCATGGCGCGCAGCTCCTCGCGGGAGAATGGGCGGGCTTCCGTGATGGCTTCGTTCTCATCGAGCGAAATGCCGTGCGGGCTCAGCACGACAGGGCGCACCAGCAGCAAGTGGCTGTGCTCATCCGTGAAGCCGGCGCTCGGGAAGAAATGGCCGAGCGGGATGACCTCGCCGCCGGGCGCGGGCTCGTAGCCGCTTTCCTCGCGCATCTCGCGCAGCCCCACCGCCACGATCCCGGCCGGATCGTGCTCCGTGATCTCATCGATCTGGCCGGCGGGAAACTCCCAGATCGTGGCGCGGATCGGGACGCGCTCCTGCCGCACGAGGATGAACTTCCCCTCCGCGGTCAGCGGCGCCACGACCACCGCCCCCTTGCGATGGCAGACCGTCCAGGAAAACGGCTCGGCGCGCGTCGGCGAAGTGACCGTCACGCGGTGCACCTCCACGTGTGGGTTGGCGAAGGCCGCCTCGCTGGCGAGGGTCGCCCAGCCGTGGCGATCGGGAGTGAAGGTATGGAAGGGCATGCGGGCCGGAGGTTACGCGCGGTGAGTCAGCGATCTCGATTGTTCTGCCGACAAATTTGCACAAATGGAAACAAATGAAGTGAGCGGAAAGTAGCGTCGTGGCCGCGCCGCTTTGACACCGCGCCGCCGCGCGCCCACGCTGGGCCGATGACCAGCAACGCCGTCACCGTGAGCGAATACCTGGCAGAGCTGCCTCCGGAGCGGCGGGCGGCGTTGGAAAAACTCCGCGCCCTGATCACGCGCATCGCGCCCGAAGCGACGGAAGGGATGAAATACGGCCTCCCCTGCTTCGGCGAGCTCTGCGCCTTCGCCTCACAGAAAAACTACATGGCGCTCTACGTGTGCGAAGGCGAGATCGTCGACGCGCACCGGGCCCGGCTCGGCAAACTGGACGTCGGCAAAGGGTGCATCCGTTTCAAGCGGATCGAAGACCTGCCGCTCGACGCGGTGGAGAGCATCCTGCGGGCGGTGCGCAAGCTGCGCCTTGCGGCGAGGCCGGGAAAAGCTTGAGGTGAATGGACTTATCACCTTGGCCTCGGCTGACTCCCTCATGAAAACATTCCTGCTGGCCATCGCCACCGCCCTTTTCCTCGCGTTCGCACACGGCCAAACACCGCCCGGCGCGCCCCCGGCCAGTGATTGCCCGGTCTATATTTTAGCCGACGACAGTTTCGAGCTGTTCATCAATGGGAAGCCGGAATGGAAAGAGAGCGACTACCAGAACATCGTGCAGAAGACGCTTTCCCTGCGGCGTGGCGATGTCGTGACGGTCACCGTCACCGACATACAGGGCGGGCTCGGCGGGTCGTTTGCCGTGCTGATCTTGCGGGGAAATGCCACCCTCGCCTCCTCGAAGGACTTTCGGTACACCGTGAAACCGCCGCCGGATTTTGCCACCAGCCCCAGCCTGCAAGGCCTCCGCACGCCCGATTTGGAACCCCTGCCAAAGTCGTTCGGCCTCGGCGCGGAGAAGCAGCCGAAAAAAGCGTGGACGCAGAAATCGGACCGCAAGTTTGGCGAGGTGCATTTCAAGTACGTAATTCCCTAAGCCCCCCGGCCTCGGCGGAAGCACGCCGCCGGCCGGCGAAAATGACTCGCCAACGGGCTTTTTCCCGCTACAAGAGCGGTCCCGCAAATCGACTTCTCCTGCTCCCGTGACGTCTTCCCGCGCCCGCTTTCCGCTTTTTCTCCTCGTCCCAGCCCTCGCGCTGGCCGCGACCAGCCTCTTCTGTTTCGCCTCGGGCACGGCCTCGGTGCCGCTGGCCGATGGGTTCGATAGCCCGGTGGGCAAAGGCGGCTCCGGCGTCTACCACCGCGCGCGCGGCTTCACCCCCAATGGGCACCTCGGGGAGGACTGGAATGGCGCGGGCGGCGGCGATACCGATCTCGGCGATCCCGTGGTCGCGACCGCCCACGGCCTCGTGGTCTTTGCGCAGGATTACCGGCTCGGCTGGGGCAATGTGGTGATCGTGCGGCACGCCTACCCCGAGGATGGCGAAACCAAATACGTCGATTCGCTCTACGGCCATTTGCACGAGATCATGGTCAGCGAAGGCCAGGTGGTGAAGCGCGGGCAGCAGGTCGGCACCATGGGCAACAACCGCGGCATGTATCACACCCATCTCCACTTCGAGATGCGCAAGAATCTGGCGATCGGCATGCACCGCAGCTCGTACGCCCGCGATTTCTCGAACTACTTCGACCCCACCAAGTTCATCCAGGCCCATCGCCAGCTAGCCGCCGGGGGACAGTTCGCTTCCGTGCCGGTGAATACTTTCGTGAATCCCACGCCCGGCGCGGCGCCGAGCGCGCCGGCCGTTTACGCCGGGCCGGTGACCGGCCCCGTGACGCTGCGCTCCACCGGGCCGGCGTCTTCCACCATCACGGCGTCGCCCTCGACCGTGCCGCGCCTGCAAGTTCCGCCCAACCGGACGCCGGCCACCAGCAATCCGCGCGGGCCGTTTTTTGTGGATCGTTTCAGCGACCTGCGCTGACCCCCGCGCCGAGCAGCCGGCACACGGCCTCCGCCGCGCGTCTGCCTGCGCCCCGCTCGCCGAGTTGAGCGATCACACCGGCCAGCTCCGCCTGCATCTTTTCGCGGGCCGATGGATCATCTAGCAGCCTCAGCATTTCTGCCGCCATCGCTTTTGGCGCGGCTTGCTCCTGCAGAAACTCGCGCACGATTTCGCGTCCGGCGATCAGGTTCGGCATGCCGAGGAAGGGGACCTTGACCAAGCGCTTGCCGACGGCCCAGGTGAGCCAGGCGACTTTGTAGATGATCGCCATCGGCAGCCCGAAATAGGCGGCTTCGAGGGTGGCGGTGCCGGAGGCGACCAACCCCACCGCGGCGCGTTGCATCAGCTCCTGCGAACCGCCCACCGTGACGCGCAGCGGCAGCGCTTCGAGGCCGTGCGCGCGGAGATCGGCCTGCATGAGCTCCGCGAGCTCCGGGCGCGCGGCGGCCGCCTCGAAACGCAGGTGCGGTTTCTCGCGGGCCATCTCGTGCGCGGCGCGCGCCATCGCGGGAAAAATGCGCGAAACTTCTTTCACCCGGCTGCCGGGGAAGAGCCCGACGAGGTCCGGCTCGCGTGGGTGATCGATTTTGCGCGCGGCGAGCGAGTCGAGCAGCGGATGGCCGACGAAGGCCGCTTCCAGCCCGGAGTTTTCATAGAACGGCTCCTCGAACGGGAAGATGCAGAGCATCAGGTCGAGGTCCTTGGCCATCTGCCGCATGCGGCCCACGTGCCACGCCCAGACTTGCGGCGACACGTACTGGATGATCTTCAGCTTCGGGAAACGCGCGCGGGCGGCGTGGGCCAGGCGCAGGTTGAAACCGGGGTAGTCGATGAGGATCAGCGCGTCTGGCTCACGCGCGGCCAGGTCGCGCAGCATGCGGGAAAACTGGCGGCGAAAATAGCCGTACTTTTTCAGCACATCCCACAGGCCCACCACGGCTTCGGCGGCCCAATCCATGAAATCGCCGCCGGCGAGCTCGCGCATCTCGTGGCCGCCGGCGCCGTGGAATTCCGCGCCGGGCAGGCGCTCGCGGAGGGCGCGCATAAGCTCCGCGCCGCGGGCATCGCCGCTTGCCTCGCCGGCCACCAGGTAGATCTTCACGCTCCGGCGGGTCTCCCCTCTTGAAATTCCGGGCTCTCCTCGATGCGGCGCGTGATCTCGAGCGCGAGCTCCAGCGCCGCCGTGGCCTCGTGGCCGCAGACCTTTGGCTGCGCGCCCAGCCGCGCGCATTCCATGAAAGCGGCCAACTCGCTCTTGAGCGGCTCGCCCTTCTCGATCTCCACCGGCTCGCGCACGATTCGCTTCCCGGCAAACTGGCTCACGATCGTCGAGCCCGGCCCGGCGAGCAGCTTCTTGAACAGGGAGCTCTCCGTCTCGCCCTCCTCGCGCCAGCCGGTAGATGTGCCCGGATTGCGCCCCGTAATCGAGCGAGAGATAGGCGTCTTCCTGGAAGACCCGGATCTTGCGCATTCGTCCGGGCTCATGCGGCTCACGGTGATATTGGCCACGCAGCCGTTTTCGAAGCGGAGGCGCACGTTCGCGATATCCTCGCCGCGCGAAAGCACCGGCACGCCCACGGCATCCATGCTCTTCAACGGCGAACGCACGAGGTGCAGGATGATCTCCAGATCGTGGATCATCAAATCGAGCACCACGCCGATCTCGAGGCTGCGCGCCGGGTAGGGCGAAAGCCGGTGCGACTCGATGAACCGCGGCCGCCGCAGCCGCGATTCCAGCGCGGAGAGCACCGGATTGAAGCGCTCGATGTGCCCGACCTGCAGCACCAGCCCGCGCTCCAGCGCCAGCGCGGCGAGGGCGCGGGCGTCGGCGGTGGTTTCGGTGATCGGTTTCTCGACCAGCACGTGCTTGCCGCGCTCCAGCAAGAACTTCGCGATCTCGAAATGTGAAGGCGTGGGCGTGGCGATCGTAGCGGCGTCCACGAGCTCGGCAAATTCCGCCAGCGTCGCCGCCGAGCGGGCGCCGTATTGCCGCGCCATCTCGCCCGCGGTGGCGCTATTCGCATCGTGGATGGCGGTGAAGTTTTTCCCCGCCAGCTCCGCGAGGATGCGCGCGTGGTTGCGCCCGATGCTGGCCGGTGCCGATTACGCCGATGCGGTTCATGATTTTGCAAGACTACCGGTTTCACAGCCCCACACGGAAACCTTGTATTCCTCCGCCAGCTTCTTCACGCGCTCCGGCTCCAAAAGCAGCGTCTTTCCGGCTTCGATGCCGAGCACCCGGATGCGCGCCTCGCAGGCGGCTTCGAGGGTGAGCGGGCCGATCACCGGCACGTCGAACCGGAAATCCTGGCCCGGCTTGGAGACCTTCACCATCACGGCGTTTTTGCGCCCGAGCTCCCCGCCCCGCTTCATCGCGGCGTTGGTCCCCTCGAACGCCTCCACGGCGAGCACCGTGCCGTTTTTCACCACCACCGTCTGGCCGATATCGAGCCGGCTGGTTTCCTTCGCAATGTGCAAGCCGTAGCGCACATCCTCCAGTTCGCGCCGGCCGAGCGCGGGGCCGGCGATGAGCCCGGCGATGGCGAGATGATCGTGCATGTAGCTGGTGGCGGGGAGCAGCGTCACCTCGATCGCCGCCATCTCGTTGGCGATCGCGCCGAAGATCGATTCCGCATTGCGCTCGCGCAGCTTGCCCAGCAGCACCAGCGCTTTCAAATCGGGGCGCAAATCGAAAAGGTTCTTCGGGATGAATCTGGCCCGACATCACCGCCTGCCGCGCGCCGGTCCGCTTCAGGAAGCCGAGCATCCGCCCGAGCTGGCCCACGCGCATCCACTCGATCTCATCCACCAGGTCCGCCAGCTTCGGCTCGGTCTCGTTATGAAACGCCGCCGCCACGATGCGCGGCACACCGGCCGCGCGCGCCGAGCGCGCCATGGCAAGCGGGTACGCGCCGTTGCCGGCGATGATGGCGAGGGTGCTCGGGAGCTCCACGCCGGCAGCATGGCAAAAGGAGCGCCCACGTAAAGCGCCGCCCCGCCGCTAAATATCCGCCGCGTACGAAATGAGCCGCCGGTACTGCCGCAGGATCTCCGTGAGCGCCAAGACGAAGGCCTGCCGCTGGAGCGCGGCGGGCGCGGAGTGCGGAGTCTCCAGCACCACCTCGAACGGCGCGGGCGCGCTGCCGGGGGGCGCGCTCAGGATGCCCTCGTAGCCGGTGTGGATGATTCCATTCACCGCGTGGAAGCCGTCGATTTCCTCCGCGGTATTCACCGGCAGCGCCGCCTCGGCCGCCGCCAGCGCGGGCTCGAGCAGATGCCGGGTCAGCGTGCTCCCGCGCACGAAACCGTACAGCCCGTGGCTATCCACATCGGAGTGCAGCGCGATCAACCCGTCGAAGTGATGCCGCATCAGCTCGCGCTCCAGGATGCCCACCTCCGGCTCCAGCGACCCGCGCCAAAACTCCCGGTTCAAATCCTTGCCGGAGCGCGCGTGCCGCGTGTCATCCTCGAAGCCGGTCGGGTTGCAGAGCGGGTAGATGTGCAGGTGATAGTTGCGAAAGAGCGCCGGGTTCTCTTCCAGGTAGCGCAGGAAATCGAGCAGCGCCTCCACGCCCGCGGGCTCGTCGCCGTGGATGCCCGCAAAAATCCCGATCCGGATCTGCTCCTGTCCCGGGTCGGCCGCAGCCGGGCGAAAGACGATGCGCGGCATCCAGTACCGATCGGCGCCGACCTTCCAAAAGCCCGCGGAATCGGCGATCAGGTTCTGCGCGCAGGTCCCCACGTGCACGAAGAGCGGCATGAGCAGCTTCTTGATGGAGCGGTGCATCGGGAGCATCTCCAGCCATTCGCCATGCTGGCCGGAGCTTTCTCCGGGCGGCGAAAACGGATGGCGGGCTGGGGATTGGAGAGTAACCATGAATGCGGGCTGCTGGAAAGAAACGGATGCGCAGATGTAATGTATACTCCCCAAGTATTCTTTCCGCGCGTCTGTGACAACGATTTTTTTTGGCGATTAGGCGGAAGCCTCCCGCGCAGTTCTCGCGCCCGCTCGCCCCGCGGCAAATTTCGCCGAGTTGTCACCGTTCCGCCACGCAAACGTCACAAAGAGGATTGATCAATCACTTTGCCGATCGGCATCCTCCCGCCGGCCCGCGGTCAGCCACTCACCCAACTACCGATGCACTTCACCGAATCACGCCTCGCCCTAGCGCTCCTCCTTGGCCTCGCGGTCTCCCCTCTCACCTGGGCCGCGGAGTCACCCCTCCGCGAGCGGCCCATCAGTGAGCCGACCGAGACCGCTCCGCGCCAGGGCGGCGCCGCCGCCGAGCCCTCGAAGAAGGAGAAGTCCGTTTACGATAAGATTTGGGACATCCCCTCCGTCTATAAGAACAAGGAGTCCGCGTGGCTGAACGAGCTGCGCTTCACGGGACGCCTGCATATCGATCAGTACCAGATCGATTCCGATCTGGGCGCGGACCAGGACTGGATCGTCCGCCGGCTGCGGATTGGCGCGAAGGCGACCCTCTTCCATAACCGCCTCACCGCGCACGTCGAAACCGATTACGACCCGCAGAACGACAACCCCGCGTACCGCCGGCTCACCGATGCCTATCTATCCTGGAAATTTCACGATGCGCTGAAACTGACTGTCGGCAAGCACTCCGTGAAATTCACGCTCGATGGCTCCACCGCCGCCGCCGAGTTGATCACGATCGATCGCAACAATGTCGCCAATAATTTCTGGTTCACCTCGGAGTACATGCCTGGCGTGAGCCTCAGCGGCGAATGGCACGGGTGGGTGTATACCACGGGAATCTTCTCCGGCGGCAGCGACTCACCCGAGTTCGGCAATTTCGATGCGGGTAATTTCTTCCTCGCGAGCCTGGGATACGATTTCGGCAAACTGCTCGGCGTAAAGAAGGCGCTGGTGCGGGGTGACTATGTTTACAATCAGCGCGAGCTGGAGAGCACCTTCACCCGGCGGCTGGAAAACGTCGGGGCGCTCGTCTTCGTCTTCGACCACACGCGCTGGGGCGTCTCCGCGGATCTCGCGCGCGCCACCGGCTACGGCGGCCAGGGTGACCTCTTCGGCCTCGATGCGATGCCTTGGTTCAACATCACGAAGAACTTTCAAGTGGTGGGGCGCTACACGTACCTCAATGGCGACCAGCCGAACAGCGTTCGCTTTTCGCGCTATGAGAGTTTCGTCACCGGCGACCGTGGCGATGAGTACAATGAATTCTACGCCGGGCTGAACTACTACTTCTACGGCCACAAGCTGAAGCTGCAGACTGGGTACGCCTACGCGACGATGCACGACGTGGCAGGCGATGGCGGGCGCTACGCGGGCTGGAGCTGGACCACGGCGCTGCGCGTGACTTGGTAACGCCCACTCTTACAATAGTGTCATTAGTTTCCAGAAAGCATACTTGACGAGTAGGTGAACCGGCGTGTCTAAACGCCGCATGCATCGACCGGCGAACACACACCTTCACGCACTTCCGCAAACCTCGCCGGCCACCACGCCGCGCCTCGCGAAACGGATTCTGGCCGGCAGCATTGCGCTCTTCGCCACCTGGCAAGCTCATGCCGGCGACCCGAAGGCTCCTGCGCCGGTGGAAAAGAAGAAGGAAACCCCGCTCCTTTCCTTCGCGGATGGACGGGTCATCATTGATGTCGAGGAACGGGTGCGCGGCGAAATCCGCAGCAACAATCGCGACTTCAATGACGCCATCAACGATCCGAACGACGACGCTTGGGTGCTCAATCGCTTCCGCCTCGGCGTGGCGCTCAAGCCGGTGCGCTGGCTGAAGCTGTACGGGCAATTTCAAGATGTCCGGGAGTGGGACAGCGAGCGGACCAATGTTCCGAATGTCCAAGGCACCGAAGGTGGCGATAGCGATCTGCGGCAGGCCTACGTGGAGTTGGGCGATCTCAAGGCGGTCCCCCTCGCCCTCACCGTCGGCCGGCAGCGTCTCGTGTACGGCGATGGCCGGCTCGTCTCCGATTCGCGCTGGGGCAATCTCGGGCTCACCTTCGATGCCGTGAAGCTGCGCTTTGAGAACAAGGCGTTTTGGGTCGAGGCCTTCGCCGCGCGACCGGTCGTCATCAAGGAAGAGGTGATCAACGACAGCGACTCGGCCGACAACTTTTTCGGCGTCTATGGCAGCACGGAGCTGGCAAAGTTTCAGACCACCGACCTCTACTTCTTCTACCGCGACAAAGCCGACCACCAGCCCGATCTCGATCCCACGAACAAGCTCGACCCGCGCGGCGGCTGGAACGGCCCGCCGCAGCGCATCGCCACCATCGGCACGCGCTGGAAATCGCAGAAGGGCGGACTGCACGGCTGGGATTACGCGGCCGAGTTTGCCTACCAATTCGGCGAGGTGTGGGAGGCCGACAAAACCGGCCCGCGCCTGGAGCATCACGCCTTCGCCACCGCGCTCCTCGCCGGCTACACCTGGGAGAAAGTGCCATGGCATCCGCGCCTCGGCGTCGAGTACGATTACGCCACCGGCGACCACGATCCTACCGACAGCGACAGCCAATCATTCCAGAATCTCTTCCCGTCGAACCACGAGAAGTACGGCTATATCGATGTCTTCGCCTGGCGCAACCTGCATGACGCCCGCGTGCAGCTCACGGTCGATGTGGCGAAAGAAGTCCAGCTCGACTTCAACTACCACGCCTTCTGGCTGGCCGACACCCACGACTACTGGTACCGCGGCACCTCCAGCGCCCTCCGCACCAAAACCCCCGATGGCCGCGACGTCCGCACCATCGGCGCCAGCAACTTCGCCGGCCACGAGGTCGATTTCGTCGTCCGCTGGAACGCCACCAAATGGCTCACCCTCGACGCCGGCTACAGCCACTTCTTCGCCGGCAACTACCTCGCCGACACCGGCCCCAGCGACGACGCGGACTTCGGCTACGTGCAGGCGCTGATCAGCTTCTGATCATCCGTGCTCCGGCCCCACTGCGCTTGCCGGTGGAGAGTTATTCGAATACGCCGAGGTCTTTGTGGGAGCCTTCCACGAGCTGCCGGAACACGCGATCATCCAGCGACCGACGCTCGAGACGCGGCTCAGAACTTCAAAATCCCCATCACGCCGATCACCCGCGGCTCGCCGATGACGCCGGCGTCGATGTCGGTCGTCTTGTTGGTGAAGTATTCTTCGTCGGTCAGGTTGCGGCCGAAGACGTAGGCGCCCCAGTGGTCGTTTTCGTAGCCGATGCGCGCATTGAGCAGTCCATAAGGCGCCTGGCGGTAACGCTGGATGTTCAGATCGGTGAAGTGCGTCGCGCCGGTGACCACGTATTCCACCTTGGCCTGCGCGCCGGTGGAGTGGCGGTACTCGAGCGCGGCGAGCGCGGTGAAGTTCGGCACGTACGGCGCCTCGTTGCCATCGAGGCTCTGAAGCGTGAACGGGTCTTTGAATTCGTGCAGCTCCGTTTCGTTATAGCCGATCGCCCCGGTGAAGGTGAGCCCTTCCAGTGGCGCGAACGACAGCTCCAGCTCAACGCCGCGCGAAGTCGCCTCTCCCGCATTGAGCACCAAGTAATCGGCAAACGTCACCGTCCGCTCCACCTGATAGTCGTCGATGTGATGGTAATAGCCGGTGAGCTGCGCCCGCACCTTGTTATCCCAGGCCCGGGCGCGCACTCCCGCCTCGGTCGCCCAAACCGTCTCCCGATCATAGCGCGCGAGGTCCGCCGTATCGGTGAAGGCCGAGAAGCCCCCCGGCTTAAACCCGTAGGTCGTGCGCGCAAAGAGCTCGATGTTCTCGTTCACGCGGAAGGTCGCCCCGAGCGTGGGCGCGAAGCTCCACTCCTCGTAGTTCGCCGAGAAGCGCAGCGGCGCGGGCAGCGAGATCGGGTCGCGCTTCTCGCGGCGAAATTCCTTGCGCGTATAGTCCACGCGAAGCCCGGCATCGATATCCAGCCGGCCCCAGGTGGAGCCGGCATTCAGATAAGCGGCCCAGTTCTCCGTATCCTGGCTGTACACCGTCCGCTGCGCGAGCGGCGTGTAGATCGTGAGCGGCTGGAAGAAGAACGGATCGAACGTGACAAACGGCGCGGAGAACGAGCGCAGATCGTTCGCGCTCGTCTCCCGGCGCTGGAAAAAGAGGCCGCCGTTCCAGCGGAAATGATTCTCCTGCACGGGCGGGGCCACGGCTTTCTTCGCATCCGCCACCGTCTTGCCATCCTTATCCTTGCTCAGATTTTCCACCGGCGGCTCGGGCGGCAGCGATTCGAAGCGAATCTCCTGCGACCACGCCTCCTGCTCGCGGCGGATGTTCGTGCGCCCGCCGAACGGGAACGGCAAAATACCCGGAAAGATCCCCGCGAAATCCGCGCGCGCCGGCGAGAAATCGATATCGAGCACCGCCGGGTCCACCTCCCACTCGCTGTGGCCGGTGATCGACTTCACCTGCCAGGTGTCGAACCTCTTCGCGATCTTCAGCCACTCGCGATGCTGGTTCAGGTTCAGCGAGCCATCCACATCCGAGCGCACTTGAAAGGGATCGCCACTCAGCGGCACCAGCCGTTGCGCGCCGTCCTGCGCGCGCACCCACTCGAAGCCCGCCGCGATCTCCCAATCCGGCGCCGGGGTCCACGTCAGCACCGCGCGCCCGCCGAGCGCATCGCGATCATCGCGCCGATTGCCGAGGTAGGTATTATCGATGAACCCCGAGCTCAGCCCCCAGAAGCCGGAGAGATCGAGCGTGAGCTTCTCCTTCACCAGCGGTCCGCCCAGCCACACCCGGTACTCCTGCGAATCGTAGCTGCCGAAGCTGGCCGTCGCCTCGCCGTGCCACGCCTGCTTATCGGCCCGGCGCGTATGGATGGAGATGATGCCCGCCTCGGCGTTCTGGCCGAAGCGCGCCGGCTGCGGCCCGCGGAAAATATCGACGTGATCGATGTGGTAGAGCGGCGTGAAAAAGGAAAACGTATCGCCGCCGGCCACCTCATCCACATAGAGCGCCACCGCCGGATCGGAAAAGAAGGTCGTATTGCCGAGCCCACGGATCGTATAGATATCGTTGAAGGAACGTTGCGAGTTCGAGTTGATCCCGAGATTCGGCACGCGGCCGTTTAGGTTCTCGATCTCGCGGATTTGCGCATTCGTCTCGGGCCCGGTCGGGTAGAGCTCCGTCACGCTCGGCGCCACCGTCTCCGTGCGTACGCCCACGACTTCCACGGTGGGCAGCCGGGTGGGCTCAGCCTCAATGGGATGCGCGGCGAACAGCGTGGCCGGCAGAAACAGGACGGGAAGGAGCGGGAGAAAATGTATGCGCATGAGGGAATACTTGCGGCGGATACACGGACCGCCCCTGCCTAGGCAATGCAATTATTCTGCTTCGGGAATATTTATCCGCCTGCCTCGCGCACCCGGGCACTGCTGCCTGAGCCCCGCACCTTGTTTGGGACCACCGCCCCGCCCGCCCGCTCACGCCGGATCGCTAAACTTCGCCGCGCCGCTCGAAACGAAAAGTGCAGCAGCCGAAATCCACCGTTGAGTCACCGCTCCGCAAGCGATGGAGAAACTCCGGGGCAATCCGGTACCAGGCGATCGTCCCCTCCTTCTCGCAATCGACGATCCCCGCCTCCCGTAGGACGCCCAGGTGCTTGGAGGCGCTCGGCTGCCCGATCTTCATGTCCCGCGCGAGCGTGGTGACATTCGCCCGCCCGGCCGAGACGAGCCGGTTGACGATGCGCCACCGGGTTTCATCCGCGAGTGCTTTGAGCTTGGAAGTGCAGTCTGCCGCCGGCATGGGCGACTCATAGTGCGACCGCCCGCGCTTCGCAAGCCGTCCGCCGCGCGCATGCGCGATGAGCGGTGTGCCAAAGCGGCAACAATGAACTTGCCCTTCGGGGCATATTGGGATTGCCTCGCGCCCAGCCACTTGAGCGGAGCGATGGCGGGCCGTCACGGCTCGTAGCTCCGAGCGCCACGTTTCCTTCAAGGAACCCGCGCGCACTTCCCATCCCCGCCCCATGAAGATCAAGCACGTGCGCCTCGCGGCGCTTCCCCTCGTTGCCAGCATCATTCCCGTGGCGCTCGCGCAAGAAGCCACGATGCTCGAGGAAATCGTGGTGACCGGCCGCTCGGAGAGTTTGCTGGGTGTCGCCAGCTCCTCCAACGAAGGCGTCGTAGGGCATGAGCAGCTCGCGCTGCGCCCCTTGCTGCGGCCCGGCGAAATCGTGGAGACGGTGCCGGGCGTGATCGTCTCGCAGCACTCGGGCGCGGGGAAGGCGAACCAGTTCTACCTGCGCGGCTTCAATCTCGATCACGGCACCGATTTGCTTACTTCCGTGGGCGGCGTGCCGATCAATATGCGCAGTCACGCGCACGGCCAGGGCTACACCGATCTGAATTTCCTCATTCCGGAGTTCGTGCGCGAGGTCGGCTACCGCAAGGGGCCGTATTACGCCGAGCACGGCGATTTCGCGTCGGCGGGCGCGTTCAACATCGATTTTTTCGACAAGCTGCCGCAGGGCTTTCTCACACTCGAAGGCGGCACCGATGGTTACGCACGATTGGTCTTCGGGCATTCGGTTGGGCTCGGGCGGGAGCCGTTCTTGTGCGGGAAAGGCCTCGACCCAAAGAATCCGCCGCCGCCCGGCGAGCCGCCGATGAACCTGCTCTACGGCCTGGAGCTCTCTCACAATGACGGCCCTTGGGATAACCCCGACGACTACCAAAAGCTCAACGCGCTGGTGCGGCTAAGCGGCGGCGATCGCGCGCTCGGCTGGAGCCTGACCGCGATGGCCTATCACGGCGATTGGACGGCAAGCGATCAGCTCGCCGCGCGCGCGGTGGAGCGCGGATTGGTAGGCCGCTTCGGCTCGCTGGATGAATCGACCGGCGGCGACAGCTCCCGCTACAGCCTGCAAGGCGAGTGGCATCGCGAAGACGAGCGTTCGCGCACCAAGGCTTTGGTGTACGGGATGTACTACGATCTCGATCTCTTCTCGAACTTCACCTACCTCCTCGACGACCCCGAGCGCGGCGATCAGTTCGAGCAAAAGGATCGCCGCATCCATTGGGGCGCGCAGCTTTCGCACACGCTCATGGGCGAGCTGTTCGGGATGAAGACAGAGACCACCGGCGGCCTGCAATTCCGGCAGGACAACATCCGCAACGGCCTCTTTCACACGCAGCTCCGCAAGCGCCTGGAGACCACGCGCTACGATCACATCCTCGAGAGCAGCGTCGGCGCCTATCTATCCAATACGACACGCTGGACGCCATGGTTCCGCACCGAGGCCGGCGTGCGCGCCGACTATTACTACTTCGACGTCAACAGCGGGCTGAATGTAAACGACGGCCACAAAGACGACATCATCGCCAGCCCGAAGCTTTCGCTCATCTTCGGCCCTTGGAAGCAGACGGAGCTCTACCTCAATGGCGGCCTCGGCTTTCACTCCAACGACGCGCGCGGCGTCATTACCCGCCTCGACCCCGCGACCGGCGAGCGCGTCACCCCGGCCGATCCGCTCGTGCGGACCAAAGGCGCGGAGGTCGGCCTCCGCACCACCATCGTGCCGGGACTGCAAAGCTCCCTCACCGCGTGGATTCTCGACATCGACAGCGAACTGCTCTTCGTCGGCGACGCGGGCACCACCGAGGCCAGCCGGCCAAGCCGCCGCTTCGGCGTGGAATGGGCCAACTACTACAACGTCACCCCCTGGCTCACCATCGACGCCGACTTCGCCTGGTCGCAATCGCGCTTCAGCGAGCGCGCGCCCGGAAGGCCAGCGCATCCCCGGCTCCGTGGAGACGGTCGTCGCCGCCGGCGCGAGCCTGCACGACCTGCCCGGCGCGCTCCGCAACTGGACCGCGAGCGCCCGCGTCCGCTACTTCGGCCCGCGCGATCTGATCGAAGACGGCACCGTCGAATCCGATTCCACCACGCTCGTGAACGCGCAGATCGGCTACAAATTCAGCGAGACTTGGAGCGCCTCGTTCGAGTGCTTCAACCTCTTCGACACCGAAGACAGCGACATCGACTACTTCTACACCTCCCGCCTCCGGGGCGAGCCCAACGCCGGCGTGGACGACATCCACTTCCACCCCGTCGAGCCGCGCGAATTTCGGCTGAGCGTAACCGCTAAGTTTTAGCCGCTGATGCCGTAAAGCCGAAGTAGGAAAGGGATACGGGCCTTGCCGCACATCCGGCAACACGTCCACCTGCGACACCATTTAGTGGATGATAACAACGAAACCATTCAACCTCCCATGAAGACGTATTCGAAAATCGCCATTTCCGCCCTCGCGGTGGGCCTCCTTAGCGCCAGCGCCGCCTCTGCCAGCCACGAAGTTCGGCGCATCGACCACCCGAATGGCCCGGCAACCTATATGGCGGCGCCTCACACCGCCCGCGAAGCCACCATCGGCGTCTACGCCGGCGCCCGCTCCTTCGCTTCCCGCGACCACAGCGTCCGGACCGGCGCGGGCCTGGCTTCTCCCACCTGCCGCACCCAGATCCCGGTGCACAACGGTCGCGGCCAGACCCGCTACGTGACGGTCGAGCGATAGGCGGCCCTTCGCCGTTGGCAGCTTCCCAGCGGCCCGGTAATCGGGCCGCACGGAAACCGTTGCGCCGGGCAGGGATGAGCAAATCCCGCCAAGCTTGGCGAAAATTGCGCAAGGCCGGACCGGATCTCGGCGGCGAGCAGTTCGCCCCGCCAGAGTAATTGCCGGCGCCCGCGGGCTGGCATGGTCTGAGCTAAAGGCGCGGCGTGCGCCTCGCCTTCTTCATTTTCCGCCTTGCGATCGTGCTGCTGCTCGCCGGCCGCGCCTTTGCCGCGACGGAGATCCCCTTCGCAGCGCGCGACGGCATGGTTTGGGTGAAAGTTTCCGCCGCCGGGTGCGCCGAGCCGCTCCATTTCCTGCTCGATTCCGGCGCCAGCGTGAGCGTGCTCGATTTGAGCGCCGCCCGCCGCATGGGCGCCAGGCTCGGCGACTCCCAAAAGGTCCAGGGCGTCCATGGCCGCGCCACTGCGTATCGTCTTCCCAAATTCGACGGCCAGATTGGCGGCGCCAAGCTCCCCGGATCCATCATCGCGCTCGACCTCTCGCCAGTGAGCGCCGCCTGCCATCGGCGCATCGACGGCCTGCTGGGCGCGGATTTTTTTCGAGGCCGGATCGTCCAGATCGATTACGCCGCCGGGAAAATCCGGTTCCTCTCCGAGGGCGAGATCGACGCGGGCGGACACGAGGCCATCCCCCTTTCCACCCGCGATGGCGTTCTCTGCGTCCGCGTTTCCGTGGCCGGCTCCAAGCCCGCCTGGACCCGGGTGGATACCGGCTGCGACTCCGCCCTCGAATGGGTCTTTGCCCCCGCCCCCGCGGCAAAACCCATCGTCGCCTCCATCGGCCTCGCCGCCGGCCGCTCCCCCTTCATTTCCGCCGACGTCCAACTCGGCGCCGAGCGGTTCACCGGCGTGAAAGTGGGCGTGCATCGCCGCCCCATCTTCGCCGGCGAAGCGGGGCTCCTCGGCAACGGCCTTCTCTCCCGCTTCGCCAGCGTCACCTTTGACCCCGCCGGCAAACGCCTGCTCGTCGCGAAACGGTAGTGGCAATGCGGCCGCCGCCGGCGCCGGGCTCGGCTGGGCGCTATTTTTCCGGCGTAAGGGTGCCGGTGTAGATATTCATGGCCTTGCCGCGGATGAAGCCGGCGAGGGTAATACCGGCCTCGCGGGCGAGGTCGACGGCGAGGCTGCTGGGGGCGGAGATGGCGGCGACGATGGGGATGCCGCAGGCGTGCGCTTTTTGCATCATCTCGAAAGAGGCGCGGCCGCTGAGGAGGAGGATGTGCTCGCTGAGGGGAAGGCGCTTGGCGAGGAGGGCCCAGCCGGCGAGCTTGTCGAGGGCGTTGTGGCGGCCGACGTCTTCGCGGACTTCCTCGAGCTCGCCGTCGCGCCGGAAGAGGGCGCAGGCGTGCAGGCCGCCGGTCTTGCGAAAGGTCTCCTGGTGGCGCGCGAGCTTGCGGGGCAGGGAAAGGATGAGCTCGGGGGAGACGGGCGCGGCGGCGGCGAGCGGCTTGCGCTTTTTCAGCACGGCGTCGATGGACGTTTTGCTGCAGACGCCGCAACTACTGGAGGTGAAGACGTGGCGCGAGAGCTTGGAGACATCGAAGGAGCCAGGATTAGTGAGGCCGACGTCGACGACGTTGCCCTTGGCCTGATTGCCGGAAGCGACGCAGGTGGTGATATCGAAGATGTCGCGCGCGCTTTTGACGATGCCTTCGGTGAAGAGGAAGCCGGCGGCGAGCTCGCGATCGTGGCCGGGGGTGCGCATGACCACGGAGACGCTCTGGCCTTCGACGCGGATCTCGAGGGGCTCTTCGACGGCGAGGTCGTCGGTGGTTTCGGAAAGGGCGCCGGAGTCGTAGCGGAGGAGCGGGAGGGATTGGGAGGTGGGCACGGCGCGGGGGGGCGTAGTTCTTAATCTTAATCTTAATCTTAATCTTAATCTTATCCGTGCAGACTATGATTATGATTAAGATTAAGATTAAGATTAAGATTAAGATTAAGAGGGGCTGTCTACCATTTCGCGGCGAGGATTCGCCGGGCAACTTCCTCCGCGTTTGCGCGGGAATTGAAGGCGCTGATGCGGAAGTAGCCTTCACCGGCGGCGCCGAAGCCGCTGCCGGGGGTGATGACGACGTTGAGCTCGTGGAGCATGCGGTCGAACATGGCCCAACTGGAGGTGCCCGCGGGGGCCTTGACCCAGATGTAGGGGGCGTTCTCGCCGCCCCAAACGCGCAGGCCGGCTTGCTCGACCGCGCCGCGCAGAATGCGGGCGTTGCCCATGTAGTGCTCGATGAGGCTGCGGACCTGCTCCTTGCCGGCCTCGGAGTAGAGGGCCTCGGCGGCGCGCTGGACGATGTAGGAGACGCCATTGAACTTGGTAGTCATGCGGCGGTTCCAGAGGGGATGAAGCGGGCGCTTTTCGCCGGAGGCGGTGCGGGCCTCGAGGGTCTTGGGGACGACGGTGAAGGCGCAACGCGTGCCGGTGAAGCCGCCGTTTTTCGAGAAGGAGCGGAACTCGATGGCGCACTCGCGGGCGCCGGGGATTTCGTAGATGGAATGCGGCACCGCGGGATCGGCGATGTAAGCCTCGTAGGCGGCGTCGAAGAGGAGGATGGTTTCATTCGCCCGGGCGTACTCGACCCAGTGGGTGAGCTTTTCGCGGGTGGCCACGGAGCCGGTCGGGTTGTTTGGGAAGCAGAGGTAGGCGAGGTCGACTTTTTCCGTGGGGACATCGGCAACGAAGCCGTTGGCCTCATTGCACTCGAGGTAGACGAGGCCCTCGTACGCGCCGGAATCGCTGGCCGGGCCGGTGTGGCCGGCCATCACATTGGTATCGACGTAGACCGGGTAGACGGGGTCCATGACGGCGATCCGGTTTTTGGAGCCGAGGATGTCGAGGATGCTGCCGGTGTCGCACTTGGAGCCATCGGAGACGAAGATTTCATCGTCGGCGATGTCGAGGCCATGGGCGCGGTAATCGTTTTCGGCAATGGCTTTGCGGAGGAATTCGTAACCCTGCTCGGGGCCGTAGCCATGGAAGCCTTCGCGCGTGCCCATCTCATCGACGGCCTTGTGCATGGCCTCGCGGACGGCGGCGGGGAGCGGTTCGGTGACGTCGCCGATGCCGCAACGGATGAGGCGCTTCGCCGCGGCGGGATTGGCGGCGCAGAAGGCGGAAACGCGGCGGCCGATTTCCGGGAAAAGGTAACCGGCCTTGAGCTTGAGGTAGTGGTCGTTGAGCAGTGCCATGGCGTTAGAAAAAGGGGGCGTGAGCGTACGGCGGCGGGGGGAAGATGCAAGAGAGGAGGGAGCGCGTTCAGTAAGCCAGTAAGCCAGAAGAGCCGCGGCAAGGAATTTCGCGCGCCGCGCTTTCATGCGCACCGCTCGACTTTGGTCCCGCGGCCGCGAACACTGCCACATGACCATTTCTTCCCCCGAACAGGAGTGGCAAGTGGACGAGCTGCGCGTGGCGGTGTACGCCAGCCGCGCGGACTTGGGCGCCGCCGCGGCGGCGGTGGTGACCGACGCGCTCCAGCGCGCGATCGCGGTGCAGGGGAGTGCGCGCGTCATTCTGGCCAGTGCGGCTTCGCAGCGGGAATTGGTCGCTGAGCTTGCGCGCGCGGAAGTCGAGTGGAGTCGCGTCACCGTTTTCCACATGGACGAATACACCGGGGTGCGCGCAAACGACCCGCGCAGTTTCCGGCGGTGGCTGCAGGTGCATCTGCTGGACCGCGTGCGGGTGGCGGCCTTTCACGGGTTGCGCGGCGAAGCGCACGATCTCACCGCGGAATGCGCGCGTTACGCCGGGCTCCTCGCCGCCGCGCCGGTCGATGTGGCCTGCCTCGGCATCGGTGAAAATGGCCACCTCGCCTTCAACGATCCGCACGTGGCGGATTTCACCGATGGCGCGCTCGTGAAGGTGGTGGAGATTGACGACCGCTCGTGCGCGCAGCAGGTGAGTGACGGCGCCTTTGCCACCGTTGCCGAGGTGCCGCGCCGCGCGCTCACCCTCACCATCCCCGCGCTGGTCGGCGCGCGCGAAACCGTCTGCGTGGTGCCGGGCCCGCGCAAGGCGGAGGCGGTGCGCGCCGCGCTGCAGGGGCCGGTCGAAACGCGCTGCCCGGCGAGCATCCTGCGACGCGTGGCCGGCGCGCGGCTCTATTTGGATCGCGAGGCCGCGGCCCTGCTCACCTCGCGCATGGGCTGACACAACTTTTGCCGCGGCTTCACAATTCTCTGACATCGCTCGCGAACCCGCCTGCCAGACTTCACCGATGAACCGAAATCCCGTCGATCGATCTCTCCTGCCGCTCGCCGCGGTTTTGCTTTGGCTCGCGGCGCCGAGCGTCCCGGCCTCAGAGCACGGCCTGGTCATCCACGAATGGGGAACCTTCACCTCGCTGCAGGATGAGGCGGGGCGCGCGATCGGCGGCCTCAATACGGATGACGAGCCGGTGCCGGAGTTCGTGCACGACATCGCGAAATCGCTGCTGATCAAGCCGACCCAGGCGCCGCCGGTCTTTTTCCAGGGCGCGCCCCGGTGCCATCCCGATGTGACGATGCGCCTGGAAACGCCCGTGCTCTACGTGCATGCCGGGCCCGGAGCGCCTTCGCGGCTTCGGGTGCAGGTGAGTTTCCGCGGAGGCTGGCTAACGCAATTTTACCCAAACGCCACGGTCACCGCGCCGGGAATCGATGCGGCGAACGGGCGCTTCGGGGAGCTCAACCCTCGCGTGACCGGCAGCCTCGCGTGGAACAATTTGTCGGTGAGCAGCGCCGGCGCCGGCCCCGCCACGCAGGAGCACGTCTGGCTGGCGCCGCGCCAAGTCGACGCTTCATTCCTGAAAACCGAGCGGGGCGAGATGGAGAAGTATCTTTTTTACCGAGGCGTAGGCCGGCTCGAGGCGCCGCTGGCCTTCGCGCGGAATGCCTCCCGCGAAAAGTTCGTCATTGCGCGGAACGGCGGCGTGGCGCCGGACATCCGCCAGCTTTGGCTGGCCGATATCCGGGCGGACGGACAGGCGGCCTTCCGGCAGGTCGAGCTCGGCGAAGCAGCGCGCTACGTTCCGCTCGCCGGCACGTCCGCGACCTTCGCGCCGGGCGAGTACCGCGAGACCGCCGTGGGCGAGCTGCGCGCGGAGCTCAAGGCCGCGGCGGTCGGCGCGGGTTTGTTCGCCGACGAAGCGGAGGCGCTGCTCGCCACTTGGGAATTGTCGTACTTCAAATCGGCGGGTCTGCGCACGTTCTTCCTCGTACCGCCTGCCTGGACGCAGGCGGTGCTGCCGCTGACCGTGGAGGGCGCGAGCTCGATCGTGCGGGTCATGATCGGCCGGATCGAGCTGGTCACGCCCGCGCAACGGCAGCTCCTGCACCGGATCGCCGAAGGGCCCGCGCCGGAGCCTTGGAGCGATCTGCGCCAGCCCACCGACGCGCTCACCTGGCAGGCCGGCAAAAACCGCGAGTTCAGCGAGCTGCTCTCCGGCAAGCGTACCTTCGCGCAGATCGGCGTGCAGTTGCCGCCGGTCTACCAAGCGTATCTCGACCTCGGCCGCTTCCGCAACGCGCTCGTTTTGCACGAGCAAAAGCACAACCCCTCGCGCGGGATCGGCGAGTTTATCAGGAAGCTGGGCCTGGAGGGATGCCGCCCATAGTGCTGCGCTGATCTTTCTCCCCGGACCCGGCTGCAAGAGATTCGCCAAATAGGTTTGTCTCGCCACACGCCGCGTGCCTAGGGTGGGAATGCGCAAGACGAAAATCATCTGTACGCTGGGCCCGGCCACGGAAAGCCCGGAGATGCTCAAGCAGATGGTCGAGGCCGGGGCCAATATTTTCCGGCTGAACATGAGCCACGCCACCCATGAATGGGTGCGCACGATCGTCCCGCGCATCCGCGCCGTGGCGACGGAGCTTGGCAAGGTCGTCGGGATTCTCATGGATACGCAGGGGCCGGCCATCCGCACCGGCGATCTGCCGGCCAAGCTGACGCTCGCGCCCGGCGGGATTTTCGAGTTCACCGTGCGCGGCGAGCAGAGCGAGGAGGCGCACTCGCGTCGACGTGAATTACGACGGGCTGATCGACGATATTTCCGTGGGCGATACCGTGCTGGTCGACAACGGCGTGATCCACATGAAGGTGCTCGAGAAAGTGGGCAACCGGATCAAGTGCGAGGTGCTCACGGCGGGCGTGATGGGCTCGCGCCGGCACATCAATCTGCCCGGCGTGAAGGTGAATCTGCCGCCGCTCACCGAGAAGGACCTCGCCGATGTCGCGGTCGGCGCGGAGATGCATGTCGATTTCGTGGCGCTCTCGTTTTGCCGCGAGGCCACCGACATCGCGGCGCTGCGCAAGGTGCTGTGGGAGCATGACAGCAAGGCGCGGATCGTGGCGAAAATCGAGGACCAGCTCGCGGTGAAAAACATCGACAGCATCATCCACGAGGCCGATGCGATCATGGTCGCGCGCGGCGATCTCGGCATCGAATGCCCGATGGAAGAGCTGCCGATCATCCAGCGGCGGATCGTGAAACATTGCCTGCGCTTCGGGAAACCGGTCATCACCGCCACGCACATGCTGGAATCGATGATCCAAAACCCAGTGCCCACGCGCGCCGAGGTGACGGACGTGGCCAACGCCGTCTACGAGCAGGCCGATGCCATCATGCTTTCCGGCGAGACCACCATGGGCAAGTACCCGGTGAAGTGCGTGCAAGTTTTCGATAAAGTGGCCTGCCGCACCGAGCAAAGCGGCGGCGCCGGCTTCGCCACCGACGCGATCCTGGACGACGACCGGCAAAAACTCGTGCGCTCCGCGGTGGTCCTGGCCGATTCCCTGCCGAACGCCAAGCTGCTCATCTTCACCCGCCGCGGGAACATGGCGAACTACACCTCCAATCTTCGCCCCAACGCGCCGATCTTCGCCTTCACGCCGAACTACGAGGTCTGCCGCAAGCTCACGATCAACTGGGGCGTGGAGCCAATCCATCTCATCTTCGATACCAATCCAAACCGCACCATCGGCGCCGCGCAAAATCTGCTCGTCGGCAAAGGCTTTGTAAAACCCGGCGATCACCTCGTGATCCTGACGGATATCGTGGTGCTCGATGAGCGCTACGACGCCATTCAACTGCGCGTCGTGGGCGAGCAGGCCAGCACGCTGCCGGATGAATCGTTGCAAGATTAATCAGGGCTGAAAGCCCGAAAGGTGAAAGCCTGGGTTGAAGCCGCGTAAGCGGCTGAGGCCTAGGGGCCCCGGAGGTCGAACGACCGAAGGCCTAAAGGGCCGCCACAGCCGTGGTTCCTTCGCTCTTCTTCCGCTTCTCCTCGATCTGCCCCCACCAAAGATGATACAGCCGCTCCATCGTCTCGTAGGGATCCTCGACGAGGAGCGCTTCCTTGATCTTGGTGGCGTACATCGCAAACGCGAGCGGCGGGACGATCTCCACTTTGCGCAGGCGGATCACTTTGCTGGCCGGCGAATCTAAAAATGCGCGGGCGCCATCGACATCCACATAGGTGTGGAGGCTCTCGCGGCGCGCCTCGCGCAGCAGTACGTGGTTCGGTTCGTATTGCTGCAGGACGTTGAAAATCACCTCGGAGGACCACTGCATTTTGCGCACCGGCTTTCGCTCGTCGAAGTAGTTGCGGTAGATCATCAGGCCGGTCTGCGCGGCGTTGCGGAAGTGGTATTTCACCATCTCGGATTCGGCGAGCGCGGCCTGCAGCTCATCATCGAAACCGCGCGCGCGGAGCAACTCCGGCGCTTCCTCGGCGGTGAATTCCTGCGCGGGCGTGAGGGTGAGCACGAAGCCGTAATCGTGCGACGTGGCCAGCGCGTTGCCGCCCTGCATCCGGCTGAGACGATACGAGACCACGCGCGCGAGGGCGTCGTTCGCCGCGCGGCCGATGAGCGAGTGAAAGAAATAATGGCGCGCTACCGGCTTCGGCGCCGCGCGTTTCCTCGCCGGCTTTTCGTCTTCCACCACGTGATCGTGCGGATACTCCAGGTGCTCTTCGATGAGCAGAAAGTCGGCGGTCGGAATCTCGGAGAGGTGTGCTGCGCCGCGTGCATTTCACGCAGCAGCTCGCCGTTCGCCTTCCCGCAATCGAGCCGCTGGGTGATCCAGGCGGCGAGGTCCGGCGCGCCGTTTTCCATCCGCTCGCGGAGCTCGCCGCGGAACGCGATGATCTCTTCACACACGCGATTCGAGAGCGGCATTTTGGCGGCATTCCAGCGCGGCACGGTGGGCGTGGCGCCGGGCGCGCGCGACACCCACGCATCCATCTGGCTTACTTTTTCCAGCCGCACCGGATGGCCCGCCATGATGAAGATATCGCCGATCTTCAGCATGCGCACGAAGCTCTCCTCCACCGAGCCGAGGATTTTGGTTTTGATGCGCACCCGCACGCTCGCGACATCCGGGATGGTGCCGATGTTTTGCAAAAACTCGCGCCGCACCCTGCCACCGCGCGTCTCGAAGCCATCCTCATCGAGCACAATCCGGCCGAAGACTTCGCTGTACTGCCGCCGGAGCGATTCGCCGCCGCCTGCCAGGTAATCGAGCACGTCGTCGAACTCCTGCTGCGTGAGCTCGCGTAGGGCAGCGCCCGGCGCACCAGCACGAGCGCCTCGGCCCGCCCCCAGCGTCGCGTGCAGCCCATGGAAACGAGCTGCTGCGCGAGGACATCCAGCGGCGCGCGCGGGATGCGCACTTCGTCGAGCTTGTTCGCGCGCGCGAGCCGCACGGTGGCGCAGGCTTCCACCAGATCACTGATATTGGTCGCCATCAGCAGGCCGCGGCTGACCGAATGAATATTGTGCCCGGCGCGCCCGGCACGCTGGATGGCGCGGCTCACTCCCTTCGGCGTGGCGAGCATCACCACGAGATCGACCGAGCCGATATCGATGCCCAGCTCCAGGCTGGTGGAACAGATCACCGCGCGCAGCTCGCCGCGTTTCAGGCGGTCCTCCACGTCGCGGCGCACCTCGCGCTCGAGCGAGGCGTGATGGCATTCGATCACGCCGGCCAGCAGCGGAAAGCGCTCGCGCAGCCAGAAGGTGGTCGCCTCCGCGCCGGAGCGCGTATTGCAAAATACGAGGGTGGTGCGGTTCTTCTCGATGAGCCCGCCGAGCTCTTTCACGAGGCGTTCGCCGGTGAAGCCGCAGGGCGGGTACGGGTCTTTGCGCAACGGCGTATAGACGCCAAGCTCCACGCGCTTCTTCGCCGAAACATCCACCGACGTGCATTGCCCGCCCGCTCCCGCGAGGTACTGCGCGGCGACCGAAAGCGGCGCAATGGTGGCCGAGAGGCCGATGCGCTGCACGCGCGCTTTCGCTCCCTCGGCGAGCCGCTCAATGCTCAGCGAGAGGTGCGCGCCGCGCTTGTTGCCGGCCAGCGCGTGAATCTCATCGAGGATGAGCCAGCGCGCCTCCGCGAGATGCGCCACCCAGCGTTCCTGCGAAAGCAGCAGGCAAAGGCTCTCCGGCGTGGTGAGCAGGAAATGCGGCGGCTTCGCGGCCTGGCGCGCGCGCTGGTAAGACCCGGTATCGCCCGAGCGCAGCTCCACTCGCAGCGGCGGCTTTTCGCCGAAAAGCTCCCGCAGCGGCTCCCGCAAATTCTTCTCCAGATCGTAGCTCAGCGCCCGCAGCGGCGAGACGTAAATGCAGTGCAGCACGTCCCGCAGCGTGCCCGCCTCATGCTCGCGCGTCAGCGTATCGAGCACCGAAAGAAATGCGGCGAACGTTTTGCCCGTCCCCGTGGGCGACGCAATGAGCACGTTCTCGCCCGCCTCGATCCGCGGCCACGCCTCCTTCTGCGCCGGCGTCGGGCTGCCGTATTTCCCGCGGAACCAGGCAAAGACGCGGGACTTTTCTCGAGGCGGCACGAGGGACGTTCGAGTTCGCGGGAAGCGGAGTCAACCGGGCGCAGCCTTTTCAGCGGACGCTCGTCTTCCGGGGCTCATCCATGGAAGCGACCACTTCGCTCCAATCCTTCAGCCCGATGACCGGCAGGGCGAAGGCGAACGCGGCGTCTTCTTCCAGCGTGCCGGCCTTTTGCATCACCTCCCAAATTCTCCGGGCGCGACCGGCGCCGAGAATGTTGGGGCTGCCATCGTGCTCGCGCAGGCCGCAGTGAAGTCCGTTTTCGTGCGGATGATCGACGTGCCGGTGGTAGAGGAACGACTCGATGCCGGGCAGCGCCTGCACCTTTTTCCAGGAGAGCGCGAACGCGGCGGCTTGCCGCAACTCACCCTCGGGACCGTCGGGACAATGGAAACCTTGCTCGGTGAGCGCGATGCGGCGCGGCCGATTTTCGTACAGGAAGCGCGGCTGGCGCAGAAAGGCGGGGAGCAGCTCGAGATTGTGAAAGGTGAGCCGCGGCGCATCGAAGCGGAGCGGCGCGGACCGGTCGCGCCAGAACCGCGGCTCGCCGAGATTTTCCGGGTAGGGATGGTGCGCGACGTTCCATGGAAAATCGCCTTCGCGCTGCGCGTGGGCGCGCACTCCTTCAAGCACCTCCACGGCGGTGAGGCCTTTGCGCGGGTCCTCGGAGGCGGGCAGGGTCCAATGATGCTCGAGGGAGAGGTAAATGGGGAAATCCGCGTGCCGGCTGCGCGTGGCCAGATCGGCGACGCGCAACGCGGTGTAGTATTCGCGCAGCAGGACCGGCGCCTCGACGGCCCCGAGGTGGTACCAGGTCCAGTGGCTCTGCACTTCGTTGCCGATGACAAGGCCGGCGAGGCGGCCGAATGGAGCGTCGCGTCGCGCGTAGCGATCGACGAGCCAGTGAAGGATCGCGCGATAATAGAGCAGACCCTCCGCGGTTGCCGTATTGAAGGCGGCCGGACCGACGGGGACCGTCGCGGGATCGCTGAGCGGGTGCACCAGCGGCGAGGCGCGCGGAGTCTGTGCGTGGACGTAGTTCAACAGGATGCCGGTGACTCGCATCCCGGCGGCATGCAGCGCGCGCAGATCGCGATCGAGTGCGGCGACCGCCGCCGGGCGGAGACCGATGCGGCGTCCCTCGAACTCGAAGCTCTCCGCGGGCGCGGCGTTCTGCCAGTCGATCAGCCCGCCGATATCGATATTCTGGTTGGCCTGCTGCACGCCGAGCGCCGCTGCGTCGCGGACATCGATGATGCAGGTGAGTCCCTTCTTGCCGGCGGCCGGAGCAGGCGAGGGCGTGCGTGAGGTGAGCCGGGAGAAATCGGTGACGCAGCGGGCAGCGCCAGCGGAGAGCTGGAATTTCGAGTAGAGCCGATCGCGCGCGCCATCGAAGCGCGGAACAGCCGCCGCGCCGGCATGGGCGCCGCCCTGCCAGAGCAGCAGCGATTCCCGCGCTGGATCCGCCGCAGTGTGCAGCGGCAACTCGCGAAGCTCGACCTCGCCCTCGGCGGCAGCTTTCCAGGCGAAGTGCAGCGACTGCTCGGAGACGCCCACCTTAAACGGCTCGAGCAAATCCGCCGCGCCCGCGGCCCCGCCAAGGATCAGAACCGCGGAAACGAGCGAAAGCAGTCGCGCGATCACGATTTTCCGCTCAGGCCACTTCCGCCACGACCGGCTGTTCGAGCTTGTGCTCCGCCGCACCACTCTCGATTCGCACCCACGCATTGTAGTCTGGCACACCGCCCTTGGGCTCCACCACCCCATGCCGGATGAGCACATTCCCCTCGGGCCAGTGCACTTGGAGATTTCCGGGCGCGATCGGCGCGAAGAAGACGTGGCCTTCGTAGCGGCCGAGATCGTTGACGAGAGTGACGCGATCGCCGTTGCTCAGGTGCAGGCGCGCGGCGTCTTCGTCGCTCATGAAAACGGCATCGCGCCCGGCGCCGGTGAGCGGGTCGATCTCCGCGTAGATCAGCGTATTGAACTGCTTTCCGCGGCGCGTGCTGACGTGAAAACAACCCGGCTCACGCATGATGCGCGGAAGCTCCACGGTGATCAGATTCGCTTTGCCATCGGACGTGGGGAAGTGGCCGTCCTCGCAGAGGTGCGGGCCGCCGTACTGGAAAGCGTCGCCGGTTTTTTGCAGGTGCTGCACGCCTTCGTACATCGGGACGACGCGCGCGATCTCCTCGCGCATTTCCCAGCCGGTGGCGCAGCCGAGCAGGTGGGCGCGCTCGGGGTAGACCGCGGTGGCGAGCTCGCGCAGGATTTTCCATTCGGCGCGCGCTTCGCCGACCTGGCGCGGCATCTCGGGCGAAAACATCACGCGCCGCTCGGTGCTCGTTTCGGTGCCGCCATCGTCCTGCTCGTAGCGCGTCTTCGCCGGCAGGAGCAGCACCTCCTCGCGCGCGGGTCGATCAACATCTGGTCGGTGAGGATGATGTCCTGGTGCACGCGCAGCGGCACATTTGCCAGCGCGCTGCGCCACGTACTCCGGATCGGGCAGCGTGCGCAGAAAATTGCCGCCGAGGCAGTAGAGCACATCGAGCTCGCCGCGGGCGCAGGCTTCCACCATCTCCACGCTGGTGAGGCCCAGCCAATCGGGAATCGGGAAGCCGTAGTGCCGCGCCGAGCTCCGCGCAATTCTCCGGCGTGATCGCCTTCGGCCCCGGCAGCGCGGTGGAGTAGCAGCCCATCTCGGCGCCGCCTTGCACCGACGAATGCCCGCGAATCGGCATCACGCCGCATTTGTCGCGGCCGACCCAGCCCTGCGTGAGCGCGAGGTTCAGCATCATCTGCACGCCATCCGCGCCGTAGGGGTGCTGCGTGATGCCCATGCTCCAGATGAGGACCGCGGTCTTCGCGCGATGCAGCCGCTCCGCGAACTCGCGCATCGCCGCGCGCGGCAGCCCGGCGCCCTGCTCCAGCTCTTCCCACGAAAAACTCTCGGCGCTTGCGCTGAAGCTCCTCGGCGCCATTCACGTGCTGCTCGATCGCAGCGCTTTTTGCAGCCAGCCTTCCGCGAAGAGCACCTTCAGCACGCCGTAGATAAACGCGATGTCGCCGCCCTGGCGTCACCGGGAACCAATAGTCCGCGATCTCGGTGCCGAAGAGCGCGCTGCTCGCGCTGCGAGGGCACCCAGTACCTTTTCATGCCGGGCTCGAGCAGCGGATTCACCAGCACCACCTTGCGTCCCGAGCTTCTTCGCCTCATGCAGATACTTCGTGGAAACCGGCTGATCGTTGGCGGGGTTCGAGCCGAAGAAAACGATCAGGTCCGTGCCGTACCAATCCTTGTACCTGCAAGTGGAGGCCGAAACCCCGAGCGCGCTCTTCATCGCCGCGCCCGAGGGCGAATGGCAAAGCCGCGCGGCGTTGTCGACGTTGTTGGTGCCGAGAAAGCGCGCCACTTTCTGCGCCATGTAATAGACCTCGTTCGTCACGCCGCGCGCGGTGACGAAAAACGCGAACCGGCGCGGATCGGCGCCGCGGAGCCGCCTGGCCAGCCGCTCGTAAGCCGCCTCCCACGTGATACGCCGGAAACCCTCGTCCCCTTTTTCGCGCAGCATCGGGTACGGGAGCCGGCCCAGCTCGCGCAGCTCGGCGTTGGTGAGCTGGGCGAGGCGCGAAACGTCGGCGAGCTTGCGCACATCGAGCGCCGGCATCGTATTCAGCCGCAGCAAATTCAGGCGCGTCATGCAAAGGTGTACGCCGTCGATCGTCCAATCGTGCAGGCCCGCCACGCCGAGCGCGCAGCCGTCGCAAACGCCTTTGGTGAGCACCTTCCAGGCGTACCTGAGATTGTCGCGGTTCTTCCAAACCACCTTCAACATGTCGCGAAAATGCTGCGGCTTTTCGCCCCCGAGCCCGAACGGGATGAGATTGCGCGGGTGCCAGCGGTGGGGAACTTCGTACGTAGACATGCGGGGAGAGGGAAGGCTCGCGCGCACGGGGTGCGCAGTAAACAGGAATCGGCAGCTCTTCATTTCGCGCAAAGCGCTTTCGAGTGCGATGCGTCCTCGCACCGCTTTCCACACGCGCCGCCGGAAAGACTCGCGTTGCAGCCCTGGCTGAAATCGTCAATCCAACTCGCCGAGTTCCAACAGTAGCTCGCGGTGCGCGAGATTGTCCGCTTCGTTGAAGCGAAGCAGCCACGCCGTCGTCCGGCCAATGTCCGTGCGTCCGACAATCTGCGCGCCTTCGCGCCGGAAATGATCCTCCCAACGATCGCCCCTCGGATGAAACAGCCGCGTCAGTGCGCCGGTATCGGGATCGAGGCTGGAGAGATTCGGGCCCTTGAGTGCGTTGCACCAGCAGCCGGCAGGTCGAGCGCGCGCCGACCGTCGCCCCCCCGAAACCTACAAGCGCGCGCCCAAGGCCAACCGAAAGCGCACGAGCAGCCGGGGCTGAGATCCCGCAGCAGCTTTTACTAGCATCAAATCGCGGGATGCCGAGCGCTGGGAAACTTCACACGGGGACACGCGCGGCACGGTGCACCTTGCGCGCACCTGCCGCGCAGTAAACGCGAATCAGCGCCGCACATTTCGCGCGAAGCGCTTTCGAGTGCGGGTGCGTCCTCGCACCGCTTTCAACACGCGCCGCCTGAAAGACTCGCGTTCTTTTTTGATGGCGGCGCGTGATCAAAGCGGCACGAGGACGTGCCGCACTCGAAAGCAGGCTGCGCCTGCGAAAAATGCGCTGCGCAATCAGCTCTCGAGCGCGCGCACCACCGCGTCTACATCCGAGAAATCGTCGAAAACGAAATCAGGCGCGTATTCCGCGAGCTGTTCGCGGCGGAAATTGCCCGTGGCCACGGCGATGGTTTTCGCGCCGATGATTTTCCCGCAGGCGATATCGTGGGGCGTATCGCCGAGCACGAAGACGCGCTCCGCAGGCACTTCCACGCCGTGCTTTTCCGCGCAACGCGCACGCGCGAACGGGCCGAGCTCGTTGCGGTCGTGATGATCGTCCGCGTAGGCGCCGAACTCGAAGTAGTGCCACACCCCGTAGTGCGTGAGCTTCAGCTCGGCGCCGCGCGCGAGATTTCCCGTGAGCAAGCCAAGCAGCATATCGGGCCGCGCCTTCAGCCGCTCGAGCAGCGGGATGATGCCCGGCAGGAGGCGGCCGGTGGTTTTCGGCAGCATCACGGCGAGCTGGGCGAGATATTCATCGAGGAACGCGGCGACCTCGGCCGGCGAGGGCTCGATCCCGAACCGTTCCAAAACCTGCCGTGCGATACCGGAATCCGTGCGGCCCGCGATCTCGATACCATCCATCGTGCTCTCCGGGCCGAAGCGCGCCTGCACCACGATGCGCAGCGCCTTCTCCCCTGCCCCACCGCTGGCGAGCAAAGTCCCGTCGATATCGAAAAGCACCAGTCGTTGCATAAGCTGGCTAACATGGCGGCGGTCGGCGTGGTTGCCAAGCGAAGCCGATTCCGGAGCTTGAGAATCGCTCTTCCTCATCCTACTCTGCCGGCACCCATGCGAAGCCAAGCGCGCCAGGAACGACGCCTTTTGCGAGAACAAGACACCGTCGGCGCGCTCCGTGCCGAACGGCGCGAGCAGGAACGGCTCGGCGCGCAGAGCAACCTCGAAGCGATCGTGACGAACGAAAAGCGGCAGGAGAGAGCGCGGGAAAAGGAGGCGCAGCCAAAGATCCAACCGCGCCGCACGGCGCGTCCGGGCAAACCTCTGAAAAGATAGCCGCCCGCCGGCCGCCCGGCTACTCTCCGCGCATGTCTTTGCACAAGTTGCTGTTCGTGCTGTTGGTGGGCTGGGCCTTTGTATCCACCGCGCAGGCGCGGCCGATTCGCGGCGGCGATGTGGAGCTGCTGTTTGAGGGGGAGGAGCTTGCTCCGTCCACCACTTTGGAGCTGCGGTTTGCGCGGGAGATGGTGGCGCGCGAGGAGCTCGGCGTGCCGGTGGAAAAGCCGCCCCTGGTGATCGAGCCCCGGCTGCCGGGAGCGTTTACGTGGCTGAGCCGGCGGAGCGGTGTGTTCGTGCCGTCGGAGATGCCCGCGATGGGGGCAACGTACACCTTGACGCTGCCTCCGGATTTGCGCGACGCAACGGGAAAGGCCGCCGGCGCGGGTTTCAAGGCGGTGCTGAAGACGCGGGCTTTCGGACTGACGGCATGGCCGACCGAGCCGAGCGATGCGCTCGCGCCGCTCGCGCCGATTCGCCTGGCCTTCAATCGCGAGGTGAAAGCGGAGGGCGCGGAAAAGCATTTTCGCCTGGTGAACGAGGCCGGCGAGGTCGCGCCGCTCACCGTCCGCTACGCGACTGGCGACGACTTTTTCCAGCTCACTCCGCTCACGGAATCGTGGGAGCACCAGTGGCGGCTCGCGCATGGCCCCCCGCCCGACGCGCCGCTCTCGGACGCCGATTACGAGCGGCGGCGCGCGGAGCCGCAGCGCAATCGGCTGATGATCGTCCCGAGCACGCCCCTCACGCCCGGCCACCCGTGGCGGCTGGAGATGAAACCCGGCCTCGAAACGCTCGCGGGCGGGAACCGGATCGCGCAGGCGCAGAGCTTCGCGCTTGGCACGGTGCAGCCCTTTGCGATCACCTCGGTGCTGGCCTCCAGCTATCGATTCAGTGGCAAGAGCGTGGTCCTCCATTTCTCGCAGCCCATGGGCCCGGACGTCAGCAGCGAAACCGCGGCGAAGTTTTTCAAGATCACCCCTCCGGCGAAAAACCTGCGTTACGAGGACACCTTCCAGTCGCTGACCATCCGCGGCGAATTCGACCGCGCGACCGAGTACCGCGTCGAGGTCGATCCCTCGCTGCTCGCCGATTCCGGATTGCCTTTTTCCGGCGAGCGCATCCGCACCTTTCGCTTCGATCCGATCAAGCCGCGCGTGTTTTTGCCCGCGATCACCGGGCATCAAATCCTGAGCGGGCAGCGCAAGTTTCCGGTCTCCTCGATCAACGTGAAATCGCTGCGGGTCACCGCGCGGCTGGTGGCGCCCGAACGCGCGTCCCAGGCGGTGGCAGCGTTTGCGAAATACGAGAAGGAGTGGGACGAGAAGCAGCCGGACGAAAGCTACCAGGCGCTGCCCGCCGGGGCGATTCCGGGCAAGGTGATCTACACCCGCGACCTCGAGCTCGCCGCTGTGATTGACGCGCCACAGGAGACGGTGCTCGACTGGACGGAGATCCTCGGCGGCATCAAAGCGGGCGTGGTTTTCGTCACCGCCGAAGGAGCGCCCGCGGCCGAGGCGGGCGGCAAATCGTGCGGCGCGCAGGCGCTCGTGCAGATCACCGATCTGGGTCTGCTCTGGAAAAAGACGTCCGATCGTTTGCAGGTCTCCGTCTTCTCGATGGCGACCGGCAAAGCCGTGCCGGGGGTGGCGCTCTCAATGCTGGACGAGACCTTCCGCGAGACGCAGCGCGCGCAAAGCGACGCCGCGGGCGCCGGCTCGCTCGTGACGCAGGAGGCGCCGGGCTGGCTGCTCGCGCGCCTCGGCGGCGACCTGCACGCCGTGCGCATGGGCGACGCCGCCCGAGAGCTGCCGATGGCCGCGTTTCGCCTGCCCATTTTCTACGCGGAATGGGGCACACCCGAAATCGAGGCGCCCTCGCTCCGCGCCATGATCTTCACCGATCGTCCGCTTTATCGGCCCGGCGAAACGGTGCGCGTGAAAGGCATCGTGCGCACGCTCGGGCCGAAAGGGCTCGCGCCGGAGCGGAAGCGCGCGGCGACCCTCACGCTTTCGCAGCCGCAGCAAAAAGGCGATCGGCTCCTGGCGGTGGAGACGGACGAGCGCGGCGCCTTCGACACCGAGATCGTGCTCGATGCGTATCTCGTGGGCGGCTACGGCCTCTCCCTCAAGTGCGAGGGGAGCGAGGGCTCGTGGCACACCAGCTTTCAGGCGGCCGAGTTTCAGCCAAACGCCTTCGAGCTGACGGTCGGCAGCCCCTCCCGATTCGCACCGGGCGCGCCGGTGAAGGCGGAGATCGCGGGCAAGTATTTCTTCGGCGGCGCGCTGGCCGCGAGCCCGCTGCGCTGGACTTTGCAGTACGCGGGCCAGGCCTTCGCGCCGAGCGGCTTCGAGGAGTTTGTGTTCGGCGAATCGGCCGAGGAGGAGCGCAAGCCGCTGGTTTTGCGCGGCGAAGGAGCGCTCTCGAAAACCGGCACGTTTACGCTGCAGCCGAAATTGCCGGAGCCGGAAGCCGGCCCCGCCCGCGGCGTGCTCACCGTCGAGGTCACCGACGCGAACCAGCAGACGGTGAGCGACACACGCATGTTCGAGCGGGATTCGGCGGGAGTGTATGTCGGCTTGCAGATGCCTTCGGAGCAAATCGTGGGCGAAAACGAGGAGGTGATCGCGCGCGCCATCGCGGTGGCGCCGGCTGGGCAGCCCGTCACGGAGCCGGCGCCGGTGAAGCTGGAGCTTGTGCGCGTTCGCTACCATACGGTGCGCGTGAAGGGCGCCGGCAAGGGCATCTCGTTTCACACCGAGAAGGCGGAGGAAATCGTCGCAAGCGCGGAAGGGCGCACGCTCGCGCCGTTCCGGCAGGGCGATCGCTGGACGCTGACCAGCGGCGAGAGTGCGCGGTTCCGCCCGGCCAAGGCAGGCGAATACCTCCTGCGCGCGCGGGGGCAGGATGCGCATGGCCGCGCCAGCACCGCGGCGGTGCACTTCACCGTCACGGGGAAGGATCCCGCCTCGTGGGATTACCGACACCCCGCGCAGGTGGATTTGCTCACCGACAAGCCGGAGTATCGACCCGGCGAAAAGGCGCGGCTGATGGTGAAGGCGCCGTTCTCCGGCGAAGCGATCGTCAGCATCGAGCGCGACGCCCGCATTCTGCGCACGCAGCGGGTGCGGCTGGAAGGGAACGCGCCGAGCTTCGAGGTGCCGCTGCAGCCGGGCGATGCGCCGAATGTCTTCGTCTCGATGGTGCTCCTGCGCGGCGCGGAGGAATCGACCCGGCAATTCAAGGTCCCCGAATACCGTTACGGCGTGTGCCAGTTGAACATCGTCGATCCAGCCACTCGGCTGGAGCTCTCCATCGCCACGCGCGCGGCGACGGTGGAGCCGGGCGATGAGATCGCGGCCGAGGTGCAGGTGCGCGACGGCAACGGCGCGCCGGTGCCGAACGCGGAGGTGACTTTCTATGCGGTGGACGACGGCATCCTCGCGCTCACCGGCTACGAGCGGCCGATGCCGCAGCGCATTTTCGGCGAGCCGCTGCCGCTGCGGGTGCGCACGGGGCTCACCCTTTTCGAGCTGCTGCCGGAAGATCCCGCGGCGCTGGAATTTGCAAACAAAGGCTACCTCATCGGCGGCGGCGGGCTCGACGGCCCAGGACCCAAGCTGCGCCGGAATTTCCCCGGCACCGCAGCCTGGTTTCCCAAGCTGACTACGAATCGCGAGGGCAAAGTCACCGCGACTTTCGCCGCCCCGGATGCGCTCACGCGCTATCGCCTGGTGGCCGTGGCGCACGCGGGCGGCGCGCAATTCGCCTCGGCCGAATCGAGCGTGGCCATCACGAAGAAACTCATCCTGCTCTCGGGCCTCGGACAGACCGGGCGCGCCGGCGACGAGCTGCTCGCGCGCGCGGTGGTGCGCAACGAGTCGGGCCGCGACGGCGCCGCCACCGTGGCGCTCGAGTTGGATGGACATGCGGAAGCCGCGACGGGCGCGCTCACCGCGAAGCTCGAGCTGAAGAACGGCGAAGCGAAGACGATCGATTTTCCGCTCCGTTTGAAAAAGTCCGGGCCGGCGGAATGGAAATGGTCTGCCGTGCTTTCCGCCGGCGGCGAGTCGTTCGACGATCATCTCGCCGCGCCGCTGCGGATCGGCCCGGCGGGCCCGGTCCTCCGTGAAACCTATCTCACCGAGCTTTCCGCGAAGACGAACGATCTGCTCGCGGGCGTGAACCCGCAGTTGCTGGAGGGCACGGGCGCGGTGCGCGTGACGCTCGCCAACACGCGCCTCGCCGGTTTGCGCGAACCCGCGCAGGCGCTGCTCACCTATCCCTATGGCTGCGCGGAGCAACTGCTCTCCGCGCTGATGCCATGGGCGGTGGTGCGCGAGCTTGGCCCGGTCCTGCCCGATTTGGGGAAGAGCGAAGAGGAGATGGAAGAAACGATTCGGCTCGGCGTGGAGAAGTTTTTTTCGCTCCAGACCACCTCCGGCGGGCTCAGCTACTGGCCCGGCGGGCGCGCCTCGCTTTTCCCGAGCGCGTACGCGCTGCTGGTGCTCTCGCTGCTCGATCCCGAGGGCGAAAATCAGCCGGGCGGCTGGGATCGCCTCGTGGAGTACGTAACGAAAGAGCTGCGCGGCATGGGCACCGCGCGCGGCGAGCCCTCGCTGGAAGATTTCGCGCTGGCGGTCTTTGCGCTCGCGCGCGCCGGCGCCGCGGAGCCGGGGTATCACGAGCAGCTCTTCGCCAGGCGCGGGGAGCTTTCGCTGGAAGGCCGCGCCCTCCTTGCCGCCGCGATGGCCGAGTTGAAGGCGCCGCCCGCAACGATCGCCGGGCTGCTCGATCCGCGCGCGGCAGCGCCCGAGGCGCTCTCGTGGTTCGGCAGCCCCACGCGCGAGCGCGCCGCGCGGCTAATGGCATGGAGCCTCGTCAAGCCCGCGGATCGCGAAGTGGGCCGGCTGGTGCAGGAGCTTCTCGCCGCGCGCGTGAACGGCCAGTGGCGGACCACGCAGGAAAACGCCTGGGCGCTGCTCGCCCTCGCGCGCTATTTCAAGAACGTGGAGAAGGAGGTGAAGCCGGTCAGTGGACAGCTCGTTTCCGCCCAAACGCCAACGCTCTTTGCGCTGAGCAAGACGCGCATGAGCAAAGCGGTGGAGCTCGCGTTCGCCCCCGCCCAACCGCTCGGCCGGCTCGAGGCCAGCAATCCGCAAAAAGCGCCGCTCTATGGCCAGGCCACTTTCGTGGTGGAGCCGCCCGTCGCGGAGCAGCCGCGGCAGGAGCGCGGCTACACCGTGGCGCGCGCCTATCGCAAGCTCGCCAGCGATGGGAAGCTGCAGGAAGTCAGGGAGCTGTCGGTCGGCGATCGCATCCTCGTCACGCTCAGCGTCTCCACAACTGCGCCCGGACATTTTGTGGCGATCGACGATCCGCTCCCCTCGATCCTGGAAGCGGTCAATCCCGAGTTTCGCGCGCAAGCCGTGGCCGGCGGCGAAGGGCTGCCGCAAACGCGCGCGGCCGACTACCGCGAAATCCGCGCCGATCGCGTGCTCTACTTTTGCGATCATCTGCCGGCGGGGAGCCACATTTTCCAATACCTGGCGCGCGTGCGCACCGCCGGCAAGGTGCTCGTGCCGGGCCTCAAGGTGGAAGAGATGTACCGCCCCGAGCGCTTCGGCATGAGCGCTACGGACCGGCTCGAAAGCAACCCCGTGAAATGAAGCCGGTCTTCACGAAGGTGCGGCGTCTGGCCATTGGTGCGGCCGGCGCGGGCGCGCTGCTGTTGGCGGCGCTTTATCTCACGCCTCTTCCGCGCGCCTTACGAATCGACGCGCCCGCCAGCGCAGAGTTTGTCGATCGCGAAGGGCGGCCGTTGCGCACGTTGCTCGTCGATGAGCGGCGCTTTGCGAAGCCGAGCACTCTCGAAGCGATCTCGCCGCATTTGATCGCGGCCACGCTGAGCGCGGAAGACCAGCGCTTTTGGTCGCACGGCGGCATCGATTTTGCGGCGCTGGCACGGGCGAGCGCGACGGCGGTGGTGCATCCGCGAAGCGCGTGGCGCGGCGCTTCCACCATCACGCAGCAGCTCATCAAATTGGCGCGCGCGGATGGAGACGAGGCGCCGCGCACGTTCTCGCGGAAGCTCACGGAAATGTGGCTCGCCGCGGCTCTGGAGCTGCGCTGGCCGAAGCGGCGCATCCTGGCCGAGTACTTGAACCGCCTCGATTACGGCAATCTCCAGGCCGGGATCGGCGCCGCGAGCCGCTACTATTTCGCCAGGCCGCCCAGCGATCTCAGCCCGGCGGAGGCGGCTTTGCTGGCGGCGCTGCCCAAGGCGCCCGGCCGGCTGAATCCCCACCTCCATTTGGCCGAGGCGCAGGCGCGCCAGCGCTGGATACTTCGCCGCATGTTTTCCAATGCGCTGCTCGATGCCGATGCGCTGGCGCGCGCTTTCGCGGAGCCGCTGCGGATGCGGGCGCGCGGGCGCGATTTCGAGGCGCCGCATTTTGTCGATCTGCTGCTCCAGCGGCGCGGGATCGTCGGCAGCCGCACGGGCCAGATTCGGACCACGCTCGATCTCGAGCTGAACCGTTTCGCGCAAGGCGTGCTCACCGCGAATCTTCGCACGCTGGCCGACAAACACGCGACCAGCGGCTCGGTCGTGATCGTCGAAAACCGCACCGGCGACGTGCTGGCGCTCACCGGGCCCGAAGGGTACTTCGAGGCCGGCACGGGACAGGTGAACGGCGCATGGTCGATCCGCTCGCCCGGCTCCGCGATGAAGCCGTTCACCTACCTGCTCGCGCTCCAGCGCGGCGCGCACCCCGGCACGGTGGTGCCGGATGTGCCGTCCGCTTTTCCCACCGCAACCGGCCTCTATCGGCCGAACAATTACAACCATCGTTTCTACGGACCAGTGGGCCTCCGCTTCGCGCTCGGCAATTCGCTCAATGTCGGCGCGATCCGTGCGCTCGAAATGGCCGGCGGCCCCGAGGCGCTGCAGCACGCGATGCGCTCCGCCGGGATCACCACGCTCGATCATCCCGCCGAATACTATGGACTCGGCCTCACCCTCGGAAATGGCGAGGTGCGCCTGCTCGAGCTCACCAACGCCTTCGCCACCCTCGCGCGGCTTGGCGTCCATCGCCCCTTTCGACTGCTCGCCGGCGGCGCCGCGCCCGAGCCCGGCCGGCGCGTCTTCGATTCCGCCGCCGCGTACCTGCTCGCCGAAATGCTCGCCGACAACACCGCCCGCGCCGCCTCCTTCGGCCTCAACTCCTTTCTCTCCTTCGATTTCCCCGTCGCCTGCAAAACCGGCACCAGCTCCGACTACCGCGACAATTGGGCGCTCGGCTACACGCCTGAATTCACGGTCGGCGTCTGGGTGGGAAATGCCGACGGCTCGCCCATGCGCGGCATCACCGGCGTCACCGGCGCCGCCCCCGTCCTGCACGAAATCTTCGAGCGCCTGCACCGCCACCGCGGCGCCTCCTGGTTTCAACCGCCGGAGGGCCTGCACGAATACTCCATCGATCCGCTCACCGGCCGGCTTGCCCCGCCCACCCACGCCGGCGCGATCATCGAAAAATGCCTGCACTCGCCGGAGCCGGCACGCACCGAAGATTACGACCGCGAGGGCCGCACCCGGCTGCCGGCGATCTACAACGAATGGCTCGCGAGCCCGCAAAACAGTCTCGGCTCCCTCGTCGCCCGCTCCGGATCCGCGGCCGAGCTTCGCATCGTCACCCCCGCGCCCGGCACCAGCTACTTTCTAGACGCAGATCTGCCGCTCGAAACGCAATGGATTCCGCTTCGTGCCGAAGGCGCCGCCGAAGTTCATTGGTCTTCCGCCACGCTGACTATGCAAGACGGGCGCGCGCAAATTCGCGAGGGGCGCCACACGCTCCTCGCGCGCGATGTTTCCTCCGGCCGCGAGCTGAGCACGTGGATCGAGGTAAAGCGTTGGTGATCAGCTTCAGTTCAGGGCTGAAAGCCCGTAATGTGATAGCCTGGGTTGAAGCCGCTTCCAGCGGCTGAGCCCAGGTCACCCGCGGACGAGTTTGCGAAGGCCCAAGGGGCCGCTACAGCCGCGGGAGTTCGTGATTCCCGTGCACATCGTTATTGCCCCGCTCCCGCCGCGTCGGCCAGCCCCACCTGCTTCAGCAGCGACGCGCGCAACTCGCGCAGCGCTTCGTTCTTCGGCTCCTCGGCCATCGCGGTGGTGATCGCCTGCAGCGCATCGTACCAAAGGCCGGCTTCGGCGTAGATCGCCGCTTTGTCCGCCGAGGATGCATCCTTGAGCTTCGCGGCAAGCTCGGCCGGCAGCTCGATCCGTTTGATCATCCCGCCGGCGAGCAGATCCTTCGAGCGATTGTCGGGATCGGGAATGAGGGCGACGTGCCAGCGATAGGCGATATTGGGCTGCAGAGTGACGCCGTGTTTCGCGAGGGAGACGGCGCGCACGCCCGCTTTCTCCGCGGTCTGCAAGTTCAGGCTGAGCAGCGGTTTCGCTTTCTTCGGCTCCGTGAGCGTGAGCTGAAAGGCCGCCCGGGTGGGCTGGCTCTGATACCAAAAAAGTGCGGGCTGCGCCTGGGTGGTGAGGGCGAGATGATCCGGCGCCAGCACCGAGAGCTTCGGCAATTTCTCACCGGCGGCCCGCGTGCCGCCGCTTTGCCGCACCGTGGCGCCGCCAGAGGCGCCGGCCGGGAGGGTATACTTGATCTTCGGCGGCGCGCGCTTTTCCGGCGCGGGCGTGGCGGCGGCCTTGGCGGGCTCGGTTTCGGCGGCGCGCAGGCCGGGCTGCGGGAAACCGAGCAGCCCGCAAACGAGGCAGGAAAGGAGCAGCTTCATCGGGTGTCCCGGATCGGGTCGGGAATCCTCGCTTCTACGCCTTTTTCGCCGAGGACGCTATACGCATTTACCGATTCCGATTTTCCTTTCAGCGTGATCTCCCCCACCGGCTCCACCTCGAATTGCTCGCTGACGAGCCGGTAAGTGGCCTCGCCGATCAGGATGCGGCACGAGCGCGCGCGCGGCGCGGGAATCTCCGCCTTGCGCGAGCTCTCCAGGCGCGACGCCGTATTCACCGTATCGCCGATCACCGTGAACTCGATCCGGTGCTCGGTGCCCAAGCTGCCGGCGACCAGCTTCCCCGTGTGGATGCCAATCCGCATCCAAATCTGCGGCCGGCCCTGCGAGCGCCAGATGGCGTTGAGCCAATCGAGCTCCGTGCTCATTTCCAGCGCGCACCGGACGGCGTTCGCGGCGTCCTCGGCGATGCCCGCCTCGGTCGTTCGCGCCACGGGCACGCCGAAGACCGCCATGATGGCATCGCCCATGTATTTGTTTACGATGCCGCCGTGGCTTTCCACGCGGCGGGCGAGGCGCCCCAATCCTTCATTCAGCCACTCCATCAGCCGCGCCGGCGGCAGGCGCTCCGCCACGGTGGTGAAGCCCACGAAATCGCTGAACATCACGGTGGCGGTGAGCTCCTGCGAGCGGGGTCGGCCGCCCTCCAGGAAGAGCTCGCGGTGCTCCCAGATATCCTGCGCCACCTGGTCCGAAACGTGGCGGGAAAAGAGGTGCATTAGCTCGTTGCGCTCCCGCCGCTCGCGCGTGAAGGAGAAGGCGAGCGTCGCCACCGCGGCGCCGAGATACGCCAGGCCCGGCTCGACCGGCGGCAGCCAGACGCCGCGGCGAAAGACGAAAAAAACGAGCGCCGCAAAGATGACGATGCCGGCCAGCAAGCCGAGCGGCGCCAGCAATGGCCACCGCCGCAGCGCCAGCGCGCCGCCGGCCCCGAGCAGCGCCGCGAGCAGCACGCCGCCGGTCTGCAGCCAGCCCGGCAGCGTGCCGAGATGGGCGCCACCCTCGAGCGCGGCGCGGACGATTTGATCCAGCACCTGCGCATGCAAGAGCACGCCCGGGCAGAAGGGATCGAGCGGCGTGGGAAACTTGTCCTTTACGCTTTCGGCCACGCCGCCGATCAGCACCACGCGGTCGCGGAAGGCGTCCGCCGGCGCCTTGCCGTCGAGCACCGCGGAAATCGAATACCTCGGCACGGCCGACGCCGGGGTTTGGAAATCGATGAGGATCTGGAAACCGCCGGCCTCCTGCTTTTCGCGATCGAGATAGTAGCCGCCATCGTGCTCGCGGAAACGGCGAAACTCCGTCTTGCCGAGCCGCACGAAGCTTTCCCCGAAGACGGGCTCGGGGATCGGGACGCCGCGCGCTTCCGCCTCGTACGGCAGTTGGATCATCGCCAGGCGAAAGGCGAGCGAGCTGTAGTTGCGCGCGGAGCCCATGTAGAGCCACGCGCGCCGGACCATCGCGCCATCGGAGGGGAAATCGTTCACGCAAATCCGCTCCAGCCATTCGTCCGGCCCGAGCGTTTGCAGCACGAGCGGCGCGGGCACCCCTCCCCCGCCCTGCGGCAGCTCGGGTAGAAAAATCGTGATGACCGATTCCTCCTCCTTCAGCACCGCGGCGAGCTCCGGCAGCTCGGAGCCATCGCGCGGCTCGGGCAAATCGCGGTAAAGATCGAGCCCGATCGCGCGCGGCTCGGCGGCCAGGATTTGCTTGAGCAGCCGCGCAAGCTGCCGGTCGCGCAGCGGGTAATCGAATTTGCGGACATCCGCCTCCTCGATCGCCACGATGGTGATCTTCGGATCACGCGCCGTGGCAGGAGCGCGGAGGCGGAGTATCGCATCGTACACCGCGAGCTCCCATCGTTGCAGCCATTGCATGCGCCGCGCCGCGGTGAGGGCGAGAAACACCGCCAGCGCGATGGCCAGGGCAAGCAACAGCGGCTGGAGGAGGAGGCGCTTCACGGAAGCGCCATCATGCGGAAGCTGGCCGGAAAACGCGAGGCTGGAGCTGAAGGGCCCCCTGCCCTCATCCCCGCACGAGCAGCGCCTTCAGCTCGCCAAGCTCCACCGGTTTCACCAAGTGGTGATCGAAGCCCGCGGCGCGGGAACGGCGGCGATCTTCATCCTGCCCGTAACCGGAAATGGCAATGATGCGCGCGCCGGCGCAACTCTCCTCGAGGCGAAGCCGCTCGCACACTTCGTAGCCGTCCATGCCGGGCAGGCCGATATCGAGCAGCACAAACTCGGGGCGCATCGTCCGGGCGGCTTCGAGCGCGGAGGCGCCGTCGTGGGCCGTCTCGACGGTGTGGCCGAAGAGGGCCATCAAACGGGCGAGGCCGCGGGCCGTGTCGATGTTGTCGTCGACCACGAGGATGCGGCTCGGCTCGCGCTCGGCGCCGTTGCGCGGGACCGGCAAAGACGCTGGCGAAGCGGGGACGGCGGCCGTCGCGGCAGGCAGGCGCACGGTGAACTCGCTCCCCTTCCCCGGCCCTTCGCTGTGCGCGGAAACGGCGCCGCCGTGCATCTCGCTGAGCTTCCGCACGATGGTCAGTCCGATGCCGAGCCCGCCCTCCGAGCGCGCGATCGATCGCTCGCCTTGCGCGAATAGCTCGAACATCTCCGGGATTTTCTCCGGCGGAATGCCCACGCCGGTATCGCGCACGCGCAGGACGACTTCGGGCCGGCCGGCGGAGCCTTCTTCGCGCGCCGCGGTGAGCCAGATCTGGCCGCCCGCCTCGGTATACTTCGCGGCGTTCGTGAGCAGGTTCGTGACGATTTGCTCGAGCCGCGTCGGGTCGGCCTCGACCGAAAGCGGCCCGCCGGCGTCGTTCGTTTCAATGGACAGCCGGTGATTGCGCTCCTCGATCAACGCTTCCGTCGCCTCGGCCGCCGCGCGCAAAATCGCTCCCGCATCGACCACCGTTTTGCGGAGCCGGATTTTGCCGGAAGTGATGCGCGAAACATCGAGCAAATCCTCGATTAGGCGCGAAAGCTGGCCGGTCTGCCGTTGCAACACTTCCAGCGCCCAGGTGCGGTTTTCCGGCTCGTCGGAGTTTTGCAGCAGCGCGGCGGCGTTGCTCACGGAGGCGAGCGGATTGCGCAGCTCGTGCGCGAGCATGGCCAGGAATTCGTCCTTGCGCCGGCTCGCCTGCCGCAGCTCCACTGCCTGCTCCTCCAGCGCGCGCTGGGCCGCCACGCGCTCGGTGATATCGTGCACGAAGGCATAGAAGCCGTGCACCTCGCCGCCGCGGCGATCGGGCACGTAATAGACCTCGGTGCGCCGCTCGCCTTTCTGCCGGTGCGGCGTGGGCGCTTCCAGGCGCACCTCCTCGCCGCGCAGCACCGCCGCGATGTGCGGGCGCCGCTGCTCGTACCATTCTTCCCCGATCAGGTCGCGCACCGAGCGCCCAATCATCTCCTCCGGCTTCGTGCCAAACCATTCCAAGTAGGCGGCATTCGCAAACCGGTACACCTGGCCCCGGTCGACATAGCTTACCAGCGCCGGGATGCTATCGGCGACCATGCGCAGGCGGGTCTCGCTTTGCCGGAGCGCCTCCTGGCCGGCGCGCCGCGCGGTCACGTCGTTGTCGCTTTTCAAGACGGCCGCGGGGTCGCCGTTGGCATCGCGGTCCAGCGACCAGCGCGTGCTCACCACGATGCGCGAGCCATCGCGCCGCGTGTGCACCAGCTCCCCTTCCCACCGATTCGTCGCGAGCAGCTTCCGCGTCACCACCTCCCGCGGCTCCTGGAATTCCGTGTGCAGCAGCACGTGCTTGGCCTTCCCCAGCGCCTCCTCGCGCGGCCAGCCGTAAATCTCTTCCGCGCCCCGGTTCCAGGAGAGGATGCGGTCCTCCCAATCGCACACGATGATCGCGTCGTTGCTCAGGTCCAGCAGGCGCGCCTGCTCGGCCAGGCGCCGCTCGTTTTGCCGCAGCGAGCTCTCGCGCTCCAGGCGATCCACCGCCAGCGCCACGTGCTGCGAAATCGCGCGCAAAAATTCCAGCTCATCCTCCGCGAAGCTGGTGCGCGTGCGGCTCGCAAAAGAAAGCGTGCCCAGCAGCCGCTCGCCCGCGAGGAGCGGATTGCACGCATAAGCCTGGATGCCCAGGCTGCGCACCAGGGCCGCTTTGTCGTAATCGGACTCCTGGATATTCGTGGCGATGATCGCGTGGCGGGTGAGCGCCACCGTGCCGCAGATGGCCTCACCAAACTCCAGGCGCTGGAGCGCGGGCAGCGTCTCCTCCGGCAGCCCCTCGATCACGTGAAGCTGCAGGGCGTCGCCCTTCTCCGTCACCATGAAGTTGAGAAAGGCGTCGGCGCCAATGTGCGCGGCCACCTTTGGGCAAAGCTCGCGCACGATGGCGGTCGCATCCTGCGCGGCAAGCAGCTTTTCGAGCGTCTGCGAGAGGAGTTGCGCGCGCTCGGTGCGTTTGCGGAAGGCCTCCTCCGCGCGGCGCTCCTCGCCCACGTCGCGGAAGACGAGCACCACCCCCTCGATCGCGCCATCCGGCGTGAGAATGGGCGCGGCGCTGTCGGCAATGGCCGTCTCCGAGCCGTCCGGGCGGAGCAGCACCGTATGGTTCGCCAGGCCGATCACGTTCCCTTCCGCGAGCACCTTGGCCACCGGGCTCTCCACCGCTTCGCGTGTCGATTCGTTCACGATGCGGAACACTTCCGCGAGCGGCGCTCCCACCGCGCGCTCGCTGGGCCAGCCGGTGAGCCGCTCGGCCACCGGGTTGAGAAAAGTCACCGCGCCCCGCCCGTCGGTGGCGATCACCGCGTCGCCGATGCTGCGCAAGGTCACATGCAAACGCTCGCTTGCGGCGGCCCGTTGTTCGGCGTCCGCCACCGAGCGGCGGCGCGCGCGGCGCATCGCCTCCGCCAGCGCGGTGATGATCCCGCAAGTCATGCAGAAGCTGACAAGCGCCAGGCCGCCGCGGATGCCCGGATAGTGCGCCACGTCCGGCCCAAGGCCGGCGAACAGCCAGGTGCAGGCGGCGTAGTTGAAGACCGTCGCCGCCACGCCCGAGAGCCACCCCCCATACGCCGCGCTCACCGCCACCGCCGCAAACGAAAAGATGAACGGATACGCCGATCCGAAGACGGGATTGAGCAGCGCGCGCAGGCCCACCGCGAGCGCGCTGGAAATCAGCGCGACCAGCAGGCTCCAGGCAAAACCGTGGCGTGCAGTGGCAGGGTGGGATGGCATGACGAGTCGACGCGCGCCAGGCGCTGATCGCACGAGACGAAAGCGCAGCTTCGCCGGCTTGTAAACTGTCCGCGCGCGTCAGGCGCCCGCTTTCGTCGCCTGCGCCAGCGGGCGGACAAACTCCGCGAGTTTTTGCGGGAGCGCGGGGTCGGCGCCCCACTCCGCGATTCGCTTCACGATCGCGCTGCCGACTACCACCGCATCCGCATGGAGAGCCACTTCGCGCACATGGTCCGGACTGGAAATGCCGAAGCCCACGGCGATCGGGAGCTTGGTGGTCGCGCGGATTTCCCGCACCCGCTCGGGGAGCGACGCGGCCACGGAAGATTGTTCGCCGGTGACGCCTTCGCGCGAGACGTAATAGATGAAGCCGCTGGCGCCGGCGGTGAGCTGCGCGATGCGCCCGGCGGGGGTGGTGGGAGCGATCAGGCGGATGCGTCTCATGCCTGTCTGCTCCGAAAGCTCGGCGTTCTGCGCATCTTCATCTGGGGGCAGGTCGAGGATCAGCAAGCCATCCACCCCCGCCGCCTCCGCGTCGCGATGGAACTGCGCGAAGCCGTACCGGTAGATCGGGTTCATGTAGGTGTAGAGCACGATCGGCATCCGCGAGCGCGCACGGATTTCCCGCACCGCCTGCAAAACCCCGCGCACCGTCGTGCCCGCCGCGAGCGCCCGGATGGCCGCCATCTGGTTCACCACGCCATCGGCGAGCGGATCGGAAAAGGGCACGCCGAGCTCCAGGATATCCGTGCCCGCACCCTCCAGCGCGAGCGCGAGATCGACCGTCGCCTGCAGGTGCGGATCGCCCGCGGAAATGTAGGCGATGAGCGCCTTCGCGCCCTCCGCGCGAAGCTTCGCAAAGGTGGAATCGATCCGGTTCAGCATGGGACGGCCACTCTCGGCGGGGGCGCCGGTAGTGGCAAGCCGGGCGTGGTGGGTGAAATCCGGCGCGCCACGTGGCGGGACTTCTTAGTCTTAGTCTTAGTCTTAGTCGTAATCGCCATCGTCGATCAACAGGGGCGGCTTTCGACTAAGACTACGACTACGACTACGACTACGACTACGACTACGACTACGAGAGGACGCGCCGTCCAAGCTCGGCGGCTACACCCGCCAAGGCTCCCGATACTCCCGCGTCAGCCACTTCGGATCACCGCTCCCCTTCGCAAAATCCAGCTTCGCCGGATCCCATTTCACGGCCTTTCCGTACCGGTATCCCATATTGAGCAAGTGGCACGAAATGACCGTGCGCGCCCCGATCGCCACATCCGTGATCGGCCGCTGGCGTGAACGGATGCACGCAAGCCAATCGCCTTTGTGATCCTCGGATTTGTAGAGGCGCACTTTCGCATCGGAGAGATATTCCCGTTCCACCACGTCGAGCTGCTGCGCGAGCGGGATGGCTTCGGGCGTTGCTTTGCCGCGGAAATTCGCGACCTCTTTCTCTCCCATCTTCATCGCGAATTGCCCGCGATTCACGTAGATCGTCCCTTCGCTGCCGAAGAACGTGACGCCGTTTTCCTCGATGTGCGTCAGCTCGACGCCATTCGCGTAGCGAAGCCGCCCGCCGGCGTTTGCGCCTTCCACCTGCGCGGGCGGGAGCATTTCGACGGGGCCGCTGTCGTCGGCGCCCAGGCCCCACTGCGCGATATCGACGTGGTGGGCGCCCCAATCGGTGACCATGCCGCCGCCGTATTCCCAATACTGTCGCCAGGCGGGGAAATGAGTGTGCACGCCGCGCGGCGCGAGCACGGAATTGTACGGGCGCATCGGCGCCGGGCCGAGCCAGAGGCCCCAATCGAGGCCGGGCTCGGGCGCCTCCTCGGGAAGATCGCAGGCCTTCCCGGGAGGGCCGAAGCCCGTCTCCACGCGATCGATCTTGCCGATGCGGCCATTGCGCACGATCTCGCAAGCCACGCGAAATTCGCGCGAGGAGCGCTGCTGCGAGCCGGTCTGGAAGACGCGCTGATGCTTGCGCGTGGCGTCGATGAGCGCCTTCGCCTCGTGCACCGTATTGGTGAGCGGCTTCTCGCAATAGATATCCTTGCCCGCGGCGGCGGCGGCGAGGGCGATCGGCGCGTGCCAATGATCCGGCGTGGCGATGATCACCGCATCGATGTCCTTGCGCGCCAGCAGCTCGCGAAAGTCGTTGTAAGCGCCGCACCCTTTGTAGCCGCTGCCGGTCTGCTTCGCGTAGCGCTCCTCGACCGTCTTTTTGCCGTTCTCGCGCCGCGTGGTATCGACGTCGCACACCGCAAGCGCCTGCGTCTCCTGCTTGCCGATGAAACCGGAAATGTGGCCCTGGCACATCTTGCCGATGCCGATAAAGCCGAGCCCGATGCGGTCATTCGGCTTGGTCTCGGCGGACCAGATGCGGCTGGGGAGAAAGAGCGGTGCGGCGCCCGCGGCGAGCGCAGCCTTGAGAAAAGAACGGCGTGGGAGGGAGTTCATGGCAGTAGCTTGGGGGTTTTGAAAAAGGGGGCAAGCACGGAGCCATCCGTCGCATCTGTCCTCTTGGACTTATCCTTCGCGCGATTTGCCTTTTCCTCAGACCCATGCAACCTGTCGCGCCGCATGGCCCGCCCCCCTTCGCGAATTCACCTTTTCGTTCACGTTCTGAGCGCCATCCTGCTCGCGCTCTCCGCGCCGGCGGCGCTCGCGCAGGCCAACGAGGTGGCGCTGCGCACGATTGCCGTGACTGGCACTCGGGCTCCAGGCGCGCCGGACGCCAAGTTCGATGATTTCAGCGGGCTCACCATCGGCCGCTACGATCAAGTGGCCTTCCAAGCTCGGCTGACCGGCGGGGTCGTCGAGCCAGGTACGATCGATCGGGGGCTTTGGGTGCACCGCGGGGGTGCGCTGGAATTGGTCGCCCGCTGTGGCGCCCCGGCGCCCGGCACGGAAGAGGGCGTCGTGTTTCACAATTTCCACTTCCCGCGCCTGGATCCGCTCAATTCCGACCTCGCCTTTTGGGCGCAGGTCACCGGCCCCGGCATCGTCTCCGAGGGCAATGAGATCGGCATCTGGCGGGGCTCTAAAGACCATCTCTCCCTGGTGATCCGCCGCGGTGATACCGCCCCGCCGGACTGGGACGGCTACGTGATGGACTGGATCAGCGATCCCCTGCTGGCGGGCGACCCCGCCGACGGCAAAAGCACGCTCTTCTTCACCGGCACGTTCCGCTACGGAAGCAATCCGAGCGCCCCGGCGCTTACCGGCCTTTGGATGCAACAGTACGGCGAGCTGAAGATGCGCATAAACTCGAATTTTTTCGACTTTACGACAGACACCGCCGCGCCGCAGGTCAACAGCTCGCTCACCGTGGAGCTGCTCGGCAGCCACCCGTATTACGCGCCCGACGGCGGGATTTACGTCGCCGACGATTTTTCCGGGGTTATCCCGTATTTGAAGGCTGGCACTCCCGCGCCAGGATTGCCGGAGGGTTGGACCTTCGGAAATTTTTCGGCGCCGGCCCTGAGTAATTGGGGGCTCGTCGCGTTCCAGGGGCGGGCGAAACAGGAGGCCGATGGCCCTGAGCTCTCCGGCATCTGGTCCAAGCAAAACGGGGGCGACACCGAGCTGGTCGCGCTCGAGGGCAGCCCCGCGCCCGGCGGCGGGGTCTTCGGCCCCGCCTCCACGCCCATGGTGGCAGGCGACCGCTCCGAAGGCGCCATCGCTTTCATCACTCCGGAAGGGCTCTATCGCGGCCGGCCCGGCCAATTGGCGGCGATCGCGCGCCAGGGCGAACCGGCGCCGCGGCGCGGCGAAGGATTTGCATTCGGCCCCTTCTCGCCGGGCTCCGCGGTCATGAACACGCGCGGCGAGCTGGCGTTTCTCAATGTGCTCAGCGGCGGCGCCACCACCCGCAAGAGCATCTGGTTTGCCGATCGGCAGGGCTACCTGACCCAAATCGCGCGGGTGGGTGAAAGGCTCAGCCTCCCGCAGGGCCAGCGCACCATCTCGAACCTCCATTTCTACGCCGCTCAGCCGGGAGAAAATGCGCAGCCCACCTCGCTGAATGCCTCCGGCCAGATCGTTTTCCTGGCTTATTTCACGGATGGCTCGTCTGCCGTGATGCTCGCCAAGGCCACGCGCTATCCCGCCGCTTACACGCAAGATGCCACGGAGATCACGCAAACCACGGCCGCGCTCCATGGCTTTGTCGTCGCCGGCGGTTTGACCGGTACGGCGCATTTCGAGTACGGTCCCACCAAGGCGTACGGGTCGCAAACGCCGGATGTGTTCATCGATGGGCGGCTCTATCCCTCAGTCTCGCTGCAGGCGCCCATCTCTGACCTCGAACCGAGCACCACCTATCACATGCGGCTCGTCATGGTCGATGGCTCCCATGGCGACGACTCCGAATTCGTGACCCGTGGAGCCGGCGATCTGCTCCTCCCGGTGCGTGGCACCGAACCGGTAATCATTACCACCGCCGACGTCACCGACGACCCGGAAGATGCCGGCCACCAGATCATCGACGTCGCTGGCGACGAGGTTTACGGCAAGGCCGAATGGATCGAGGGCTGGCGGATCCGCTACACCCCGCGCGCTCCCCTGAGCGGGGAGGACTATCTTACCTACACGCTCGTGAATAACACCACGGGCGGTATCTGGCTCACGAATCCATTTCTCCATACCGCGGGCGAGTACCACGTGCCGGTGCGGGTCGCGGAAACCGCCGCGCCGGTGGGAATGGTGCGCGCCAAGCTGACGAAGGCCGGCGCGGTCTCGGGATCGATTTCGCTCCTCGGCGAAAGTTATTCGTTCAAGGGCCTGACGGAGACGAGCCGCACTTTCAGCAAGCGCATTCAGCGGGTGCGCGGATTGGGACGGCTCGACTTTACCCTCGCCTTCTCCGTGTCGCCCACCGCGCAGGGGCAGATGACCGCCACCGTGAAGCTGGGCGATCTGCTGCACACGGGGCAGGCCATTGCGCTGATGGACACCCCTCCCGGCGCAAACCGGCCGTACGATCGAAACACCTATGAATTTGCCCGCCGGCTCGATGGCGTCGCGCCCGCCGGCGCCGGATTCGCACTGTCGCAGAAGTTGGGCTCCACCGGCACCCGGCTCGTGGGGCGGTTGCCCGATGGCAGCCCCTTCCTTGCCTCGGCCAGGCTGCGAAAGGACTTTGCGTTCGATTGGTATCTGCCGCTCCCGGCCAGGCCCGCCGGCGTGGTATCCAGCACAGTGAAGTTCTCGGGCGAAACCAGGTTGCTCGAGGGCGCGCTCGATTTTGCACGCGGCCGCGAGTCATCGGGTTATTCTTATCGCACGCAGGCGAAAGGCACGCCTTACCTCGAGCCGCCATCAGGGCAGGGAGTTTTGACGAGCTACGAGGCGAAGGATTTCCTGCTGCGGATTCAACGGCCCGGCGGAGCGATCTGGGAGGAGACGATCACGGTGGATGGACGAGATCGAGTTACCGCGAGAGCCGCAAAGCTCACCATCGATCGCAAGACCGGTGCGATTTTCGGAGCGATCAAGGATTCGGCCGGTCGTCCGCTCGGCGGAATTACGGGCGCGATCAGTTTGCCGATGCGCACGGCCGCGGGTATTTTCCGCGAGCCGGCGGGCGTGGGATCGTTTGAGCTAACCCCGGCGCCCTGATGATTGGCTACCTGGCGCCGAGGCCCAGTTTCTCGCGGCAGAAGGCGATTGACCGCTCGAGCTCGGCTTTTTGGTAGTCCTGCTCCGCTTGTTTCTTGTTGGGGCCGTCGGGAGCCTTGAAGGGCTGGATTGGTTTGCCCTTCTTTGCCAGCGCCACGAACCGCGCGAAATCCTCGGCGCGGGCGTTGCGGTACGGCTCCCAAAACTCGCGCTTCAGGTACGGGAACGGACGCTGCGCGCCGGAGATCGTCTCGATCTGGAAAGGCACCGTGGGGCAAAGCTCGCGCCATTTATCGAGGTAGGCGGTCCAGTCGATCACGCCCTCGCCCACGGAGGTCCACTGCACCACCGCGCCCTCTTCGTTCTCCCAAATCTGCTCGTCGCGCAGGGAGGAGCACAGAGTGTATTTGCCCAGGTTTTCGAGCACGCCAAGCGGGTCCTCCAGCGTCCAGGCCGAGTTCCCGGAGTCGATGTTCACGCCCACGATGTCCGCTCCCGCCTGCTCGATCAGCCCGGCGAGCTCCCGGCTCTGCATATCGCCGGCGTGATTTTCCACGGCGATCTTCACGCCGCTGTCGAGGATGCGCGTGCGGTTGTCGCGCAGCACTTTCACGGTATCGGCGATGCGCGCCTCGATGCCGCCCGGCGTCTTGCGATCCTCCGAGCCGCCGAGGATCACCCGGAAGACGGGCGAGCCAAGCGTCTTCGCTACGCGCAGCCCGAGCGCGATGTGCTCCGCCGGCGTGCCCCACTTGTCTTTGTAGCGCACCGCCGTGGGGCAGATGCTCCACGAGCCCACATACAGGGCGAGGCCCAACCCATCGGCCTTCGCCCGGATTTCCTTCAGGTGATTTTCCTCGAGGCTGTCGTACGCCTCGAGGTCCGAGATGAAAAGCGTATCGAGCTTCAGGCTCGCCGCGTAATCCAGAAGCTGCGGCGCCTTCCACCCGAGGGCGCGCACCGAAAAATTATCCATCCCCAGCCGGAGGCGTGGCGCGGCCGGCGCGGTGATCGCCGGCCCGGCGGCGAGGGCCAGCCCGGCAGCACCAGCGGTTTGAAGAAAAGCGCGTCGCGACTGAGGCAAGCTGGGGAGTTCCATGGCGCGGTGGATTAGAGAAGCGTGACGACTTGCGGTCAAGATGCACGCGGCGCTGGACCCAAGATGGCACCAGCTCTCATAGGCGGAATACTCGGGGCGGGGGCGCCCCGACTCCGTGAAGCCGACTCGCGCGCAACCCGCCGGCGCACTCTCCGCTCCCGACCGATCATTACTAAAACCCGGCGGCTGCCAGCGCGGCGCGCAGCTTCGTTTTGCCTCCGGTTTCGATGACATCGCCGTGGCCGACAATCACCCGATCGAATTCCCAGCTGAGAATCGTCGCCACCGAGTTCTTGAACGCGGTTTCGTCTTTTACGCCCGCCTTGAAGGGCCGCGACATGCCGGGGTGATGGTGGCTGCCCACCGCGACGCGCAGCAGCAGCTCTGTCCAGATCGGCTCGTCAGTTCCAAAATTGAGGACCAGTTCCGTGAGGATGAGCGTGCGGGTCGCGAGGTGCAGCAGCGCGGTATCGCGAGCCTCGGGCACGCCCTCGATCTCCAGCGCGAGCACTTCACCTGCCCACTCCGCCGGCACGGGAACGATCGGCTGCGTGGGAAAGCCCACCACGGCCTCGAAGCCGGGCGGCGCGAGATACGGAATTTCCGGAAACGCCGCGCGCCCTTCCTTCGCAAACGTGTCGTGCCGCAGGATGCCGTCGAGCACCCACCCGGGTTCGCCCAGCGCGCGGATCGTCCTTACATCCTCCGGCGTGAAGGGAGCCGTGGAGTGGATGATCAGTTTGCCCGATCGCAGCCGGATCAGCGTCACGTTGCGGCGCAGGTCGGCGCCGAGCAGTCTCAGCGGATAAGCGAGGAGCCACAAATTCTCGGCGATAGGCTGGGGCGTGATGGGCGTTTGCACGTCCTGTCGGATCGCTGTTGGCGACAAGGCCGCGCGTACGCCGCCGGCTACGGCGGCGGCGCCACCGTCACCACAGCCGAGTGAAAGCCTGCCGCCCCCGCGCCGAATTGCGCCGAGCCCCGGCCGCTTCGCACGTTGCGCAACACGGCCCCGGCAAAAGAGCTGCCATCCTTCAGCGTTCCCGAAAACAAACCCTTGGCGGCATCGAACCGGAGCGCCGTCGGGCGATCCACGAGCGAGGGATCGAAGGTCACGTTATTCCGCGGCCCGAGGGTGAAGGGAAACACCTGCGAGGCGCCGTCGGTAACGGTGAGCCGGAGCGGCTGCGGCGCCACGCCGCCGAGCACCACCTGCCCCACGGGCACGAGGTAATCCGAGACCTTCCCCTGCAGCGTGCCGACGAACGCGGCGGGCACATCCGTGGTGGCCGGACGGCGCCACTGGAAAGTTCCCCCGCCATCGCCCGCGGCCGGTGGCGAGGAGGCCCTGATGATGCCCAGCGTCACTTCGCCGTGCAGCGCACCCTTTCCTCCGTAGAGCGGCACGCCAAAGGGAAACACCGGGTTGCCGTTGAAATTGAAGGCGGCGTCCATTCGGCCCGCCAATCCTCCCGCGGCACTGAACTTGGTGCCATCGGAGAGCGTGCCCACCAGCGTCGCGCGGCGCGACGGGCTCACGCGCAGCGAGGCGCTGCCCGGCGACGCGAAGCCCGCCGGCACGCCCGCGCCCGCTTCCATGGTGAGAGTGTATGCCAGCTTCGCGCCCTTCCCGGAAAGGGCCTGAAGGCCCAGCGTTTTATCCGTGCTGGCGAGCACCGTGTCTCCCCGTTTCAAAACGGCCGAGAGCGCCGGCTGGTAAAGATCCGCCTCCACCCCCTCCTCGGCGGTCAAGGTCAGCGTGAGGCCGCCCGGCAACGGGACCACCGTCGGTCCCGTGCGGGCGGCGATGAAGCCGTCGCCGATCCGGAAGGGCGTGCTGAAGGAATAGCTCGCCGCGCCGAGGGTGAGCTTGCCGGTGGCGCGGCCGGTGCGGCCCACCAGCATGCTCAAAAAGGCCGGCGTGGATTCCCCCGGCGCCGGGGCGAGCGAGGTGGCAAAGGTGAGGGCGGAAAATTGCGGCGGGCTATTGCTCAAGCTCACGAAGTGATTCGAGGCCAGGTACACTCCCGCCGGCGCGCCACTGAGCGCGATCTGAAAGAAGCCGAAGCCTCCTTTCCGCGAACGCTTCAGGATCTGCACCGGGATCGTCGCCGTCCGCTCACCGGCGGCGAAGGTGACGGTGCCCGGCGTATCTTTGTAATCCTTCCCGGCCACCGCGTTGTTGCCCGGCACGAAAGCGTAATTCACCGTCAGCACATTCACGGCCGAGCCGACGCGCTTTACCCCCACTTGCAGCACCGATCCCCGCGCCGCGGTCTGGAATACCCTGTCCTCAAACGTCGAAAAGACCACTCCGGACTCGGCGCTCACGCTGTAAGCGAACGTCGGAGTTAGCGAATAGGTATCGTTCACGTTCAGCATTTGCAGGTAAATGGGCGCCCCAGCCTCGACGGCATAGCGGGTTTGATTCTCCTGCGAATTCGACGTGATCGGGAACCGCCGCACGAGTTCCGCCAGTGTGCTGCCTTCCTGGACATTGACGCCAATGCGCGAGAACTGCGCAGCGGTATAGTTCGGCAGATCGAGCAGGAGGATGCCGTCGATCGCCGGCGTGTAGCGGAACCAGATGGTGCGGGCGGTGCCTTCGCCGGGCTCCGCGGTCGCCACGGCCGTGGGCGCGGTGATCGAGCCGGCGCCGGAAAGCGGGGTGGCTTGGGCGAAGTTGTCATTCGCCGGCCGGCCTTCGTCATCGTCGATCATAAATTCCAGGCTCTGCTCCAGGATCACCGCCCCGCCGGTCGCGTTCGAGAGGGTGATGTCCGGGTAAACGTCTCCCTGGGTCGTCCCGTCATTGGCCAGCGTGAGCGTAAACGTCTGCCGCGAGACGCCCGGCCCGAAAGTCAGCGTGCCAGTTAGCGGCCCGCCCAGGCGCGGGACGGCCTCCACGCTATAGCTCACCTGCACGGTCCCCTCTGTGCCACCCAGCCGCCCGATCGTGAACGGCACCGTCGTGTTCAGCCCTTCCAGATACGAAAATTCCTTCACCGCCCGGAACGGCGGCGGATCGACGAACCGAAAGAAACCCGCCGGACTGAAAAGGAATCCCAGCCGAAACGTCGTGTGCGTCGCGGACGTGCTCTTCGGGTGATCCACCCGGAGATAGCACTTCTGCCCCGCCCGCACGCGGGTCGCATTGAAAAAGCGAAACGTCATCGCGTCAAAGGGCACCGACTCGAGCACCAGCGGCTTCAGCTTCCGCAGGGCCGTGCCGGTGAAGAGCGTGATCGTCGGCCTGGCCGAGCCCCCCAGCGGCAGCTCGTCCGCCACCAGCAGCGTCCCATCCGCCGGCGGCGTGTAAGTGTACCAGACCGTCTGCTTGGCGGAGAGTTTGCTCAGGCCCCGCTCCCCTCGCTCCGCCGTGGCCTCGGCATTATCCACCAGGATATTCGACGCCCCGGCCGCCGGAATCACGGTCGCGTTGGCGAAGCGGTCGTTGGCGGGTGGGACGGCGAGGGCGAGTTGGCCGCAGATCTGAAGCGAGATCACCAGAAGGAGGAAGCGCCGCATAGCGCGGTGGAGTAGTCGAAGAGGGGTGGAAAATCAAGTTTTCGCCATGGTGACGGCAGGCAGGATGCCGGCTTCGCCTCGCGGTGGAGGAAACGCGGGTCCTTGTGACTCTCTGCTTTTCCCGGTGGGCGGATTGCTTTTCACTCGCGGCTGCTTTTCGCGACCATCCACGCAACCATGCGCATCGTCCTCAAATTCGGCTCCGGCATCCTCGCCAACCCCAAGGGGAACAATCTGGAGACCAGGCAATTCTGGCGTTTGGCGGCCGAGGTGGCCGAGCAGGTGCAGGCCGGCCACCAATGCCTGATCGTCTCGAGCGGCGCGGTGGCCGCCGGCCTCGGCGCACTCGGCTTGCAGGAGCGCCCCGACGATCTCGCCACGCGCCAGGCTTGCGCCGCGGTGGGCCAGACCAAGCTGATGCACCTCTACGCGGAGATGTTTGCCATGCACGACCTCGACGTCGCGCAGCTTCTCCTCACCCACGGCGATCTCGATAGCCGCACCCGCCACCGCAACGCGCAAAGCACGCTCGAGCGGCTCTGGGAAAGGAAGAGCGTTGTCCCGATCATCAACGAAAACGACTCCGTCGCGGTGGAAGAGCTGAAGTTCGGGGACAACGACAAGCTTTCCGCCGAGGTCGCCATGCTCGCCCGCGCCGATCTGCTCATCCTCCTTACGAGCGTCGCCGGCCTGCTCGATCCCGACGGCCATACCGTGCCGGTCGTGGAGGACATCGATCGCGTCGCCGGCCTGGCGCGGCAGGAAAAAGGGCGCCTCTCCGTCGGCGGCATGACCTCCAAATTGCAAGCCGTGCGCATCGCCGTGGAGGCGGGCATTCCCACGTGGATCGTCAGCGGGCGCAAGCCGAGGCAGATCGGCGCGGCGGTGAAAGGAAAAGCGAAGGGGACGCGCTTTGTGCCAAAGGGGTGAGCGTGGCGGCCGCCCCGGGACTGGTTCCTCTACTTATCGAAGACGACGGTGCCGACGTACTTGAGCCCATCGAGGCCAGCGTTGCACCGAATCAGAAAGGCGGTCGGGGAAAAGTTCTCGGCGATACCTTGGTTGATGGATGCGACCTGTTCGGGCCGCTCCCCGCCGGCATAGTAAGCTTTCAACTGGTCCATCTTTGGTTTGTTCGCCTTGGCCACGGCTTGGTGCCCCGAGGACATCCGGCCTTGCAGATCGGCTGGGCTCTCGAGAAAGTCGTTGAAGACTTGTGAGGCGAGCAGCGGAAGACGCCCGGCATTGTTGCTCGCGCGCAAGGCCGCATCCGGACCCTGCGTCAGGCCAGCCTTCGGATCCTGCTCCGCGAAACCGGCGAGCGGATCGAAGAAAACTTCTACGGTGCCGCCGGGGAATTCTTCGGGCGAACAGCCGCGCAGGCCAAGGAATGACCAAACGAACTCCGAGCAGTAGGCATCGTACTTGCCGCCACTCTTCACCACTTCGCCGAGCCGCCGCACCTGGTCGATGGGCTTGGAAATGCCGGGCACCCCGCGCTTGAACATGGGGGTTCCATAATCCTGGAAGAATCCGATGCGGTCGCGCCGGTCATAAGTGAGTTTTGCCCATTTCTTGATGTTCACCTTCTCCTCGTTACTCAGGCTGGGCCGGATAATGTGGAATGCCTCGAGATCGCCATAGTGATGAGCTGACGTGAGGGGGCTGCTATAGTTGGCAGGCGACTCCAGCGAGTGGACGACGGTCTTGCCATTCATCTCAACGAGAAAAGCCAGCGCCGCGTGCGAGACGCCAAGCTGCACATGAGCGTACGCGAGGGTATTCGCCCAACTGGGGCGAAAGCTGAGGAGGATATCGCCCGACTGCACCACGCCGTTTTCACCCAGCGCCTCCGAGGCCTCGATTTTGGCCATGGATGAACGTTTCAGGTGGATGAGCCGCAAACCAAGCTGCGGATCCGCCGCGCCCGAGATCTCTTCGGTCTGAATCTCGGGCTGATTGAGCGTCGGCACGCCGGGGGCCCACGTGGATTTTGGCGCCATCATGTACTCAGGCACCTGGCGGAGATCCAGCGCGCGGCTGGGAGCTGCGGCAAGGGCGAAAAGGGCTGCGACAATCAGCAAATTCTTCATAGGACAGTGTCTCCGGGGATTATTTCTTGGTGTCGAAATTCAGGGTTGCGCCGGCGGGAGGCCGGTCTGCCGTCCGTGGCGGGCGGCTCAGGCTCACCTGCGGTTCCGCGCCAGCCGTGATCTGGAGAATGACGGCGACGCTGGCGGCATCCGGGCTCACAAGCTCCTCCTGGCCAGGCTTGAAAAGTCCGCCAATCTCGACCTGGCTCACTTCGCGGCCGTCGGGTGAAACCTCGAACCGGATGCGCTTCACGGAGGAGGGATCCCACTCGAGGTCACTGCTCCCTGTCACGGTCTTGAGGGTTTCCGTAACCTTGGTGCAGGCACGCGAGAGCAAGCGAACGAGCGCGATCCCTTCCTTGGAAACGTTCTCCAGCTTGGAGGTGGGATTATCCCCTTCCGCCAGCTTGGCCACGTATCGACTACCCACGAGGTAAAGCACGGGCCGTTCAGCCGCTTGAAGCTCCAGCATCTGCTGAATGGCGCGCTGGGCGGTGGGGTGATCGAAACTGGTCGGTTTCAGGGCCGCGGCCGGATACTCGAAGCGTAACTTGGTTTGCTCGAGCGCCCCGCCTTCCACCGGTTCAAGGATCGCATTTTCATCCACCCGCAAAAACCGCAACGGCTTCTTCCCGGCATCGAACTCGACGAGCACATAGGTCGTGCGGTTCGGGGTGATGCGGTCCTTGCGGACACTGATGGAAGTAAACTCCCCGAGCGGTTTGCCATCCACCCATTTGGCAAAGCTTTCGTGGTTGCGGAGGAGTGCGGTCAGCGTGGAGAGGGCCGCAGGGTCGTCGACCAGGTCGGCCTGCCGTCCTTGGCTCACGGCGGGGGCGATCGTGAGCAGAGTGAATAAAGCCAGGATAAGGCGCGCGGTTTTCATGTGATCGATTCTATCAGGCTGAAGGCGCAGGAGAAGCGCGAAGGGGATTGCGGCACGGCACTTTCTCGCCGGCTTGGGGCGGGTGGGGCATCGCCTTTCCCTCGCTCTGGCCCCCACCGCTGCGGCCGAGCTTGCTCCAATCGCGCAGACGGTCGAGTGCTACGCCTTTGCGCACATACCGGTGCCAAACGAAGGCGAGATCGAAGATCAGGATGCTTAACCACCAAAGGTAGAGGAACGCGGCGCCGGAGAGGAGCACCGGCCAGATGGGGCGGGGCACCATCATGCTTAACCGAACCTTTTCCCAATCGTATCTCCGCACGATACTCTCGGCTGCCTCGCGCTCAGCCTGCGTGCCGCCGGTGTCCTTTTCCAGGAGGATGCGTGCTTTCTTGATGTCCTCGGTTTCTTCCGGTGGCTCATGCCGCAAGCGATGGCTAATGTACATTTGTGAGCCGATCACCAACCCGATCGCGATCATCCCGCAGAAGACCAGGGGGCGCGCACCTTTGAAGAGCCAGCGCTCCCTGCGCTCATCGGCGCCGGCCAGGCCGCTGCGGCTGGGCCGTCTCACGGAGAGCCAATTGACCAGTAGCACCACCGCCAGGGCGAGGAGCAAGATGCCCGCGGTCCCGGAGCCCGGGACTACTCTTTCGAAGATGACGCCCATGTCGTGCCGGGCCGGAGCCGAGACTCCCCAATAACACGCGGCCCCGAAAGCGAAGGCGAGCAGTGCCCACCGGCGCATTCCCAGCGCCAGGCGCGGCAGACAACAAGCGACGGTCATGCCCCCAAAGAGGCCCGCCAGGCAAAGTGCATTTCGCAAGAAAGCCCCGCGCGAGCTTTCCGAGTTCTCCAGGATACCGCCGATGGTGAAGCGAGCGTAACGCTCGAGCGGATCGACATCCGGGTTGAGAAACCCGTCCACCGCTTTGTGTACAATCAGCGTCGCAATGAGCAGCAGCAGAACACACAGCAGGTAAGGAAGGGCTGGACTGACCATGCGGCCGCGGAAAAGGGAGCCGACCTTCGTCACGGTCGCGGGATTGGGGGGCGCCGGCGCGCTCGGCGCCGCCTCCTCCTTCACCTCCATGGCCGAGCGCACATAGTGCTCGAAGACCTCGGGTTCCTCCCAATAGTCATTGTGTGCTTTGCCTGGGAGCAGAGAACGTGCGTAGCCCACATCGTGACGGCATAGATCGCAATCGCAGAATTCGAAAACGGCGTCCTTCTGCAGGTCTAGCCAATCGCGGGCGGTGTCGAGGTTATAGCCGATCGGATCTCCCAGATCGTAGTAGTTACGCCAGCGGATTTGGCCGGGCTGCAAACTGGATCTGCTCTGCGCGAGATCGATGTTCTTCCACAGCCGATCCCAGAGGAGGAGGTGCTTGTCGATCGGAGAGCCGATGGTCAGGAACCCGCGCACATTTTTCAGCCACTTCGGCGTTTTGTCCACCTGCTGCATTTCCAGCTTTTGGTTTGCATCCTTGGCGCTCGAAGCGACGTCGGCGGAGACTCCGGCCGGGACAAAACGGCGGTGGCCCATGGCATGGAGCAAGCCCAGAAAGCTCACCACGGTCCCTTCGCTATGCGCGACAACATGCAGGCGGGCCTTCGGATAAGCCTTCTCGATTTGCTCCATCGCCCGATGGAAGCGCGCCAGGATGGAGTAGCGAAACAACTCGAATTCGGTGACGATCTGAACATCGCCCAGGTACTCCTCGAGAACCTTGCGCAAATCGAACTTGAGGAGGCCGGCTTTCTCGCCGAGCCAGGCGAGATTTTCCAGGACGTAGACGGTATCGACAATCTCCTCGAGCACCTCCGCAGCCAGGCTGAAATCGGGCCTGATCAGCGCCGGGTGGCCAGACACCGCTCCGCCCGATTGTGCGATGTCACGCGCCTTTCTAAAGAGAAACCTCGCCCGCGCCAGGACCGTTCGCGCCCATGCCTTGGTCTCTTCCAGCGTACGGCGCTCCTGCACTACGTCCTGGGGAATATCCGCCCAGAAGATTTCCGCCAGGCCAGTCGTGCGGAGGCGGCCTTGAAGGTTCGGGATCTCGTCGAGTGGCCTCACTTTCACGGCGAGGTCGACATCGGTGTGGAAATAACCGAGTGGCTGCGGCGCAAAACCAGGCTGGCCGGCGCCGTAGAGCGTGGGTGAAAAGGCCAGCCGGGTGGCCACGGAACGAACCGTGGCGCCGCGCTTTTGATCGCCGATGCCGTGTACCGCGATGAAGATATCGTCGAACTCCTTTCCTGGCTCCGGGGAGATCGAATGCGCTTCCAAATCGATCTTCGCCGCGCTCGCTGGGGTCGTTTCTCCTGTACTCATGCCTGAGGCCAGTAAGCGCCGGCAGGTTTCGATGTCGAGAGCATTTGCAGGATTTGTCCGGTAACCACTTCGGGACGGCTGCCGCTTTGTGGCTAGGCAGGTGCGGAACGTGTGCTAGGCTCCGCAAACTTTTAGCGGCGGTTCCCCCATGCGCATCCATCCCTCGCGGTTGTTGTCGTCGTCGGCTCGTCAGGTCCTCCGGGCGTGGCTGATTCTTTTTCTCACGGCCGGCGTGCACGCCCAGCAGCCTCCGCCCGCCCCACCCGCTCCGCCGCCACCGGCCACCGCGCCCGCGGCGACGCCGAAGCCGATCACGAAGGAGCAGACGATCTATGTGCCATTCGAGGACCTGGCGTCGGTTTTCGAGAACCAGGAGCGCGGAGTGTTCCTGCCGTACCGCGAGTTCCTGGAGATGTGGAACAAACTGAATTTGCCGGAGAAACTGCGCAAGCAGCCGCCGCCGGTGGAGGGGGTGCTCGCCGCCGCGACGTACGTCGGAAAGGCCGAGGGGAAGGTGGCGACGTTCTCGGCGAAGCTGAGTTTCGAGGCACTGAAGGAGGGATGGTCGAAGCTCGCGCTCGGGGCGCCGGGGCTGGCGATCGCCGAGGCGAAATCGAAGGCGGTGCTCGCCTCGACCAAGGACGGATACGAAATCCTCTTCCCTGAGAAAGGGACCTACACGGTCGACGCCACCATCTATGGCGAGATCGTGCGCGAGGCGGGCCGCGCCACCCTGGTCTTGCCGCTGCCGAAAACGGCGGCATCGCAATTCGAGCTGACCATTCCGGAGAAAGGGCTGGAGTTTACGATCCAGCCGGCGGCGGCGTACTCCGCGGTGGAGAATCCCGACGGCTCCACCAAGCTGCTCGTTTACTTCGGCGCGGCGGAAAAGGTTTCCATTTCCTGGACCCGGCGCGCCGGCGAAACCTCCGCGCTCAAGCCGCTGCTTTTCGCCGAGGTGCGCACGGAGATGCATCTCGGTCCCGGCGCGGTGCGCACGGAGGCCGAGCTCAAATACCGCATCCTGCGCGCGGGCGTTTCGACGCTGGAAGTGAGCGTGCCGCAGGATCAGCAGGTGCTCGCGGTGGAGGGCGAAAACATCCGCGATTGGACGGTCGATCCCCCCGCGCCGAATGCGCCCGCGGGCGCGGCGATGCAGCGCATCCGCGTGAATTTGCACACGCCCGCGCGCGACACCTACGCGCTGCGGGTGAAGCTCGAGCGCGCCTTGCCGCCGCTCCCGCAACAGCTCCCCTTCCCGCTCATCCGCGCCGAGCAGGCGGAGCGCCAGGCCGGCACCATCGCGCTCTACACGGCGCCCGAGCTCACCACCGAAGTGACCGGCTTGCAGGAGCTCACGCAGCAGGCGTTTACCGGCGCGAAATCGCAGGGCGAAAACGCCGGCGAATATCGCTACCTGCACCTGCCGTACGCGGGCACGATCGCGCTGGCCGAGGCGAAGCCGCAGGTGGAGATCGCCAGCGAGACCCTGCTCGTGGTGGAGCCCGACCGCGCGGAAGTGCGCGCGCTTTTCAATGCCACGATCAAGCGCACCGGCATCTTCGGGCTGGAGATCGAGCTGCCCGCGGGCTACGGCCACGTCGAGGCGATCGGCCCGGAGGTCGAAAGTTTCAGCGTGCAAAACGCCGCGGGCAAAGACGTGCTCAGCGTGAAATTCCGCAACCGGCGCACCGGCAATTTCTCGATTACGGTCACGGCCGATGCGGCGCGCGAGAAGCCCGAGAGCCCCATCGCGGTGCCGGTCTTCGTGCCCCGCGTGGAGCGGCACGAGGCCAAGGTGGGCGTCGCCATTCACGTCTCCTTGAAGGCGAACACCGCCGATCGCGGCGAGCTGCGCGAGGAGGACGCGCGCGATCTGATCAAGATTCCGCCGCCGAAACCGCAGACTACGCCGCTCGTCCTCGGCTTCCGCTACCGCGGCGCGGCCAAGCCGGCGCAGGTGCAATTCGAGCTGCGCAAACCGCGCGTCTCCGCGCAGGTGCTCACGCTGCTGGAGCTGCGCGAGGCGCTGCTCCGGCATAGCTGGACCGTCCAGTACACGGTCGAGTACGCGGGCATCAACGAGCTGGCCATCGCCGTGCCGGTGGAGATTGCGGACGACCTGCAAATCGAAGGCGCCGACATCAAGGAGCGCACGCGCATCGAGCCGGCCAAGGCGGGCGAGCCGGTGACGTGGCGCGTGACGCTGCAGACGAAGGTGCTCGGGAGCTACTCGCTGAACGTTTCGCACGATACGCCGCGCGCGGAGCAAAAGCCCGGCGAAGCCGCGCACGTGGCGCTGCACGAGCTGCGCGTGCTGAATGTTTTCCGCGAGACCGGCCAGGTCGCGGTGGTGAAAGACGGCAATATCGAGATCGTGAAGAACGAGCCGAAAGCTCTCGAGCTGATCGATCCCAAGGAGCTCGATCCCGCCCTGCAGCGCGACGGCATTTTTCTCGCGTTCAAATACACCGCGCATCCGCTCGCGCTGCGGCTGGAGGTTTCCAAGAACCTTTTCCTCCCGGTCCCGTCCGCGGTGGTGAGTTACGCGGTGCTCACGAGCGTCATCTCGGAGGACGAGGCCGAGACCACGGAGGCCATCCATTGGGTGCGCAACAACGGCCAGCAGTTCTTCTCCGTTCAGCTTCCGGGCGAAGGGAAGAGCGCGGCGCGCCTGCTCTCGGATGCCTTCGTGGCCGGCCAGCCGCAGCAGCCTTCGCGGCGGCCGGATCGCCATGAGCTGCTCATCCGCCTCCCCTCGCGGCGCGACGATCGGGAGGCCTTCCCCGTGCGCTTCGTCTACGAGCGGCCGAGCGCGCACCCCGGCCGCAAGCTCGGCTGGCGCGGCACGCTGCAGCTCCAGCCGCCGAAGCTGGCGGACATCGAGACGCTGCAAAGCAAATGGACGATCTACCTGCCGCCGGACCAGCGCTATGTGCGCTTCGACGGCGCCATGCGCGAGCCCGCGCGCGAACGCGGCTGGGACGTCTTCCGCTCCGGGCTGGATTTGTTCGTGCCGCAATTCGGCCCGCTCGGGCCGGGGCCGGGCTCGGCCGAAGAGGCGGAGCCGCCGCCCCTGCCGCCACCCAGCGCCCCGGGCTTCGATACGCAGCTCCAGAAGGAAGGCGTGCCGGTGACGCTGCGCCGTCTCGGCGAGCCGGCACCAGTCGCGATTGCCTATCGCGGGAAAGGCTATGCGGCGACGGCGGAAGTGATCGCCTTCATCATCGCGCTCGCCTGCGGCTCCGCGCTGATCGGCCGTTCGCGCGGGGAACGCTTTGCGTATTTTGTGATCGTCGGCCTCGGCGCGCTGGTGATCGCGGGGGCGAAGGATCCGCGCGGCGCGGGCTTTTGGCAGGCGATCTATCTCGGCGTCTTCATGGCAGCGATCGGCTGGGTGGCGATCGGGCTTTGGAGAAGGCTCGTGCGGATCGGAAAATGGCGCCCGGCGTGGCGGCGCAAACCGCCCACCGCGACACCGCCCCCGCAACCTGCATCGCCTGAGGAGGTCTAGCGTGATGGTGCTGCAACGCACATGGCAAAGGACGGCTGCGCTCACCGCCTTTTTCCTCTCCGCGCTGCTCTACGCGGACGAACCGACGCCCCCTGATCGTCGCGAGATTTGGGTCCCCACCGACCAGCTTTCCACGGTCCTGGGGATAAACCCGAATGCGGTGCTCCTTTCGCGTGAGCAATACGAGACGCTGCTCCGCGAGGCGCAAACGGAGAAGCCCGAAGTTCCGCCCGCGCCGCGCGAGGCGGTTTTGGCCTCCGCCAATTACGCCGGCAAAATCGATGAGGACGTGCTGAGCGTCAGCGGCGTTTTGAGTGTGCAGGTGCTCACGGATGAGTGGACGAAGCTGCCGCTCACGTTTGGCAAAGCGAAATTCGGCAGTGTGCGCATCGGCGGGCCCGCGGCGCTCAGCCCGCCGGACAAGGAGGGCGATTCCGTGCTGCTGCTTCGCGGCAAAGGCGAGCGCCAGATCATCGTGGAATTCTCAGTTCCGATCCTCCATGGCGAAGACGGCACGGAGACTTCGCTGCAGTTGCCGCGCGCGGGCGCGACCCGTTTCGAAGTCGATCTGCCGGCGCAGACGGAGGCCAAAAGCGATCAGCCGGTGCGCCTGGAAAAGCTGGCTGACCGCACGCACATCACCGCGACGCTTGGCACGAGCAATGCGCTGATGCTCACTTGGAATCCGCTGGCGAGCGCGCTCGGCGCGATGTCGGCCAAAGCGGCGGCGGAGATTGCCACCACCTACGTGATCGATGCGGAGCGGGTGCACGCCACGGTGGCGCTGGAGCTTTCGGCGCCAGTCGGCGTACTGCCCGCGGCGCTGGAGCTCACCGTCCCGGCGGAGACGACGATTTTGCATGTGACCGGGCCGGAGCTGGAAGGCTGGTCGGTGGCGGCCGGCGTGCTCACCGTCAAGCTCCAGCCGGGCGACCGCACGGAGACTTCGCTGGAAGTCCAGCTCCAGCAGCCGTCCCTCGCGGGCGCGGCGGAGGCCACCGTCCGTTTGCCGCACCTCGTGCCGCGCACGGCCGGCGGCATTTCGCACACCGCCACGCTCAAGGCGGGCGCCGGGGTCGCCCTGCGGCAGATCGTCAATCCCGCGGCGGAGCCGCTCCCACCCGGCAACGATTCCGCCACGGCCGCGCGGTGGACTGCAGAGGGCGGCGCCACGCCGGCCACCGTGTTCGTGCAGCGGTTGCGCCCGCGCTTCCACGCGGATCTCGATGCGCTCGTCGAGTTCAAGACCGACGCCGTGCATCTTCAGCGCACGATCACTTTGCACGAGCAGGAGGGCCGCGTCTTCACGCTCGTGCTCACCCTGCCCGCGGGCGAGGAGGTGCTCGATCTCGTGCCCGCCGGCGCCGACCAGCGGCAGATCGATTGGCGCCGCGAGGGCAACCGGCTCATCCTGCGCTGGACCCGCGCCGATCAGCCCGGCGATGCGCCGCCGGTGATCAAGCTCCTCACGCGCAGCGAGCCCGCGGGCTGGGCCGCCGCCGCTGCTGCCGCGCCCTCGGCCACGCAGGCCCCGATCGCGTTCGACGTGCCGGACTTGAAAATCGAAGGCGCGGAGCGCGTGACCGGTTACATGCCGTTGCGCGCGGAAAGCACCTTCCGCCTCGAGGTGGAGGCCTCGGATACGCTGGAGCGCCGCGATGGCCGCATCACCCCGGTGCGCGGCGAGTACGCCTGGTTTCGGCGGGGCGATTTTACGCTGCGCGTGAAGATCGCGCGGCGTCCCGGCGAGTTGCTCGCGAGCGTCACCGGCTACGCGCTGCCGCTGGCGGGCGTGCTCGATCTGCGCGCGCAAATTGCGTGGGATTTTCGCTACGCCGGAGTCCGCTCGGTGCAGGTGCGCGTGCCCGAGGCGGTGGCTTCGCACTTCAATTTCGAGAGCCCGCAGATCGCCTCGCGCACCCTCACCGCTGATACTTGGACGATCACTTTCCAAAGCGAGCTCACCGGCCCGCAGGTGCTCGCGGTCGATGCCCAGATTCCCATCTCGCGCCCGGCCGAAGACCAATCGCACTTCACCGCGGAGGTGCCGGTGATCGAGCCGCTCGGCGTGCAGCGCGTCGCCGGCACGTGGGCGATCGAGGCGAATACCGACACCGAGATCACCGTCGCCGCGCCCGGCATGAACGAGCTCGATGCGCTGCTCGCCCCGGCGCTCGCCGGCTACGCGCCGCGCCATCGCGTCATCGGCGTCTACACCTGGCTGGGGCCGAAATATTCGCTCTCCCTCGCCGGCACGCGCCACGCGCCGGCCGCGGTGCTCGATGCGGTGATCGATTTGCTGGAGCTGCAAAGCGTGGCCGCCACCACCGGCGCCGTCCGCACCGAAGCGCTCTTCCATCTGCGCACCACTGGCCTGCAGTTTCTCGACGTCACGCTGCCCCCCTCCGCGCGCCTCCTTTCGCTCCTCGTGGATCAGAGTCCGCGGAAGCCCGTCGAGGGCCGCCCCGGCGAAGTCCGCGTCGAGCTCCCCTCCAAACAAAATCCCGCCGCCACCACCCTCATCCGCATCCTCTACGAAGACCCCGCCACCAAGCCCTGGCGCGCCGCCGGCCGCGGAAAATTGCACGCGCCGCGGCTCTCCGCGCGCATCCCGATCCTCAAGACCACCTGGAATGCCTACGTGCCCGACGGCTTCCACATCGCCGATTGGGAGGGCGACCTCGCGCCGCTGGATCAGTCCCAGCCGTACCCGCTGATCCTGGCGCCGCTCGCGTTTTGGGAATGGCGGCAAGCGATCGGCGCCATGGCTGTCCTCGGCTCCTCGGGCATCGCCGATCCCCGCGCGATCGATCATTATGAAGGCGGCATCCGGCGCGGCTCGCAATGGTATTACGGCGTGAGGGATGGCCACGCGCGCTTCGGGGAGCGGTCGGATTTCGCCCCAGCCAAAGTCGAAAAGGACTGGGATCTCCACAAGGCTTGGGATCGCCCCGTCCGTCGTCAGTACCCCGATCTCACCGCCCTCACGCCTATCCCGCGCCCGCGCGACCCGGAAAAGGATCGCGCGCAGCGGCTGCTCGAACAGATCATTATTCCAAAGCTCGAGTTTCGCGAGGCGGGCGTCACGGATGCTCTCGACTTCCTCCGCCAAAAATCGGTCCAGCTCCAACAGGTTCGGCCCGGCGAAACTCCGCGCGGCCTCGCCTTCCAGTCGAAATTCGATCCCGCTAAGTTTGCCGACGTGCGCATCACGGTGAGCCTCGTCAGCATCCCGCTGGGCGAGGCGTTGAAGTACGTCACCAACCTTGCTGGCCTAAAATATCGCGTCATCCGCGGCGGCGTGGAGATACATCCGCAAGGCACGCCGACCGACGAGCTCGTGACCAAGGAGTACAAGACCGTGCCGCGCTTCCTCGGCGGCTCGCAGCGGCCCGATGTGAAGGATTTGCTCATCCCGCTCGGCATGCAGTTTCCGACGGGGAGCGAGGCGACTTACCTCGCTGATGCGTCGAGGCTGCTGCTGCGGAATACCGAGGAGCAAATCGATTACTTCGATGCGCTGGTGGAAAGCAGCCAGCAGCCGAGACGGACGGCAGAAGATGAGTCCGACAAAGTCACGGGCCGTGCCCAGACGCTGCACCACAAGCTCAACACCATTCTCATTCCAAAGCTGGAGTTTCGCGAAGCCACCATTCGCGAGGCGGTCGATTTCCTCAAGCAGCAGTCCTTCGCCTTGGATACAGCCGAGCCGGATCCGGCGAAGCGCGGCGTCAATATCGTGCTCCGGCTGGAGGAGCCGCTGCCTGGGACAATTGACCCCGCACAAGCGCGCATCACCGTCTCCCTTACGAATATCCCACTAGTCGAGGCATTGAGGTATGTCACCGGTCTGGCGAATCTGAAGTTCAAGGTGGAACCGTATGCAGTGTCGATCGTGCCGCAGGGGACGCCCACCGAGACGCTGATGACCAAGGAGTGGCGTTTGCCGGACTCCTTCTTACGAGGCCTTCAGGCCAAGGAATCGCTGAGCGCTCGAGGCGTCACGTTTCCTCCAGGCTCGGCCGCAATCTTTCTCCCGTCTTCCAGCCGCCTGATCGTCAAGAACACGCAAGAGAATCTGGATCTTATCGACGGCATGGTCGAGGCCGGTATTGAGACGACGCTGGAGAAATCGGCCACCGCCGGCCGCATCGGCCTGCTGCCTATGGAGCTGGAGCTCCCGCGCGCCGGCAAGCAGATCGTCTTTGAGGGACAAGGGCCGCCGGGGGAAATCGAATTCACCTTCGCCGAGGCCGGCTCGCGCGCGCGGCGGCTTTGGCTGTGGCTCGTCGCCGGCGGAGTGCTGGCGCTCTTCTTCAGCGGGCCGCGGCCCTGGTGGCGCACCGCCTGGGTGGCGCTCCTGCTCAGCGCCATCCCACTTGGTTTTGCCCCGAGCACCACGGCGATCTGGAATGCGCTCCTCGCGGGATGGCTGCTTTCGATCGTGGCGCAGCGCCTCGCGCTGCGCTTCGTCTTCAGCGCTCCGCGCGCGCAGGAAAAGGAGGCGCTCGCATGAGAATCACCCTCCTGCTCGCTCTCGCCTTCTTCACGCAATTCCTACTCGCGCAGGAAACCGTCATCGTCCCCTACAATCCCAAGGCGCCGCTCACGCAAAAAACCGATCGTCTCTATCTCCCGTATGAGGATTTCCTCACCCTCTGGGAAGCCGCCAAGGAAAACCGCCGCGCGTCCGAGATTCCGAACGCCCCGCTCGATCACGCGCTCAATTCCGCGCGCTATGAAGGGCGCGTGGAGGAGCGCGCCATCGTCTTCACCGGCAAAATCGATTTCTTCACCGGCAAGCCGTGGGTGAAAGTGCCGCTCCCGTTCAAGGAGATCGCGGTTTCGGGATTGCAGGTCGATGGGGCGCCGGCGGTCTTCACCGAAAACTCGCTGCTCGTGGAGAAGGCGGGCGGGCACAGCCTCACTTTCGCGTTTCAGCTTCAGCGCACGCCGGGCGAAAACGTCTACCACTGGAAGGTGCCGGCGGCGGCCGCCACCCTCCTCGCGCTTACCTTTTCGCAGCCGCAGCTTACCGCCGCCATCGAGCCCAGCGCCGGCGCCGTCGAGCAACTGATCGACAACGCGCGCGTGGTCACGGCTGCACTGGGGACCACGGACACCATCAAGCTCACGCTGCGCACGGCCGAGGCGCTGCGAGTGCCCGGCGCCGCCGCGCCTGTCGCGGCCGCACCCGCCTCCGCGCGCATTTGGGAGTTCATCAAGATCAGCGCTGCCGGGGAGGTGGTGGATGCCACCGTCGAATTCAATTTCCCCGGCGGGAAGCAGGAGAAATTCACCGTCTATCTCGATGCCGCGGTCGAGCTCTCGGGCCTCGCCGCGCCAAACCTCCGCTCGTGGACCCTCCGCCCCGCCGGCGCGCGCCAGGCGCTCGAGCTCACCCTCGCGCAGCCCGCGAAAGACGGCTACACCCTCGAGCTTTCCACGCGCCGCGCCGCCGCTGCTCCCGCCCGCGACGCCACCATCCCGGCGCTGAGCGCGGAGGCACGCCGCGTCGAGTACGCCGGCCTCACGCTACTCGCGCCGCCGCGCTTGGAAGTCACCCCCGTGCCCGCCGCCGGCCTGCGCCAAATCGATGCCGATGCTCCGCCGGACGGGTTCCGCACCATCGCCGCATATGCCGGCACCGGGGCGCTCGCCTACCGCGTCGCGCCGGCTCCGCCGAAGCGCGAGGCACAAATCAGCTACCTCTACCAAATCGGCGCGCGGCAGGTGGAGCTCTTCGCCTCGATGCAGCTTCATGCCAGGGGCGACGATCTCTTCGCCCTCACGCTGGAGCTCCCGCCCGGCTTCAATGTTGAGACCGTGCAATGCGAGCGCCCGCACGAATGGTGGCGCGATGCCGGCCGGCTCCAGGTCCGCTTCCGCGATGCCGCGCAGCCGCCGGAGGTCACGCCGCTCGTGGTCTATCTCGTGCGCCGCGATGCCGCCGCGCCCGCCACCCTGGAGCTGCGCCCGCTCCGCCTCCTCGGCTTCCGCAAAGTCACCGGCGAAGCCGTGCTGGCCGCGCACAAAAGCGTGGAGGTCTCGCTCGCGCTCACCGGCGATGCGCGCGAGGTCGCGCCCGCGCGCGCCGCCACCGCCTTCGATGTCATCCCGCCGCTGGAGCGCAAGCGCGGCCTCACCTTCGCCGACGACGGTTTCACCGGCCAGGCCACCGTCAAAGCCGTCGCGCCGCGCGTGGCCGCGCTTTGGGTCACGCATGCGGAGGCGCATGAAAGCTGGCTCGCGCTGAGCACGAAGGTGCGCCTCACCGTCACCCGCGGCAGCATCGATCGCGCGCGCTTCAGCCTGCCCGCCGCGCTGCCGGAAGCGCGTCTCACCGGCCCCGAGCTCCGCGAAACGCGCTCCCGCGTGGAAGGAAACCGCCGCCTCTACGAGCTCGATTTCCAAAAGGACATCTTCGGCGACGTCGAGTTCTCCTTCGATAGCGAGTTGCCGCACGCCGGCGAAGCCGCCATCCCCGCGCCGGAGTTTGCCGGCGTGCAGCGCTCCTCCGGCTATCTCTCCATCGAAAACGGCTCCGAGGGCGAAATGCGCCTGCAACTCGCCGGGCTCGATCCCGCCACGCCCGCCGAGCTCCCGTGGCTGCCCGACAGCCGCCGGCAGGGTCGCCTCTTCCGCGCGCCCGCTTCCGGCTGGACCGCCGTGGTCGCCATCGAGCGCTTCGAGAAAGCGGCGGGCCGGCTCGCCTTTTGCGCCTGGGCCGATCTATCCACGGCCCTCCGCCCCGATGGCACCGAGTGGCACCGCGCTGTCTGGCACCTGCAAAATCGCGCGCTGCAATTCCTCCCGGTGCGCCTGCCCGAGGGCGCCGAGCTCATCGGCGTGCGCGTCGCCGGCGAGAGCGTGCGCGCGGATTCCGCCAGCATCGAAGGCGGCCCGGCCATCCTCATCCCGCTCATCAAGACGAAACCGGGCGAGCTTTCCTACGATGTGGAAGCGGTCTACCGCATCGCCCAGCCCCCGCTCGCCCAGCGGCGCACGCGCACGCTGAACGATCCCGATCTCCTCGGGATCACCGTCGAGCGCACCTTCTGGAACCTCTGGCTCCCGCGCGGCTACCGCTACCTCGAGAGCGGCGGCAACCTGGAGCCCGTGCTCCAGGAAGTCGCCCTCACCGAAAAGCTCGATGAAACGCTGAACGAGCTGAAGGAGCTGAACAACGTCGCGAATCTCACCGATGCCGACGACGCGACCAGGGCCAGCGCGCGCGACAACTTCCAGAAGCTGAAAAAATCGCTCGTCGATCGCGTCACCTCCAGCCCCGAATACACCGCCGAGTACGAGCCCCCGCAGATTCCACAGACCTCCAACGTCGGCCGCAAGGAAGCGGCAAAACAACAGGCCTGGGCCTTCGACAAACGCGCGCAAATCGACCAGGAGCTGAAGAAGGAAATGGCGCGCTTCGACGAACCGATGGCTCAAACAAATCAGTCACTGGCGCTCCGGGGCCGCACGACCGCGCAGGAGCCTGCCCTCGCCGCCCAAAACCGGCAGAGCGGCGCCCTGATCGTCGACGGCAATCGCTCCTGGACCGCCAATAACCTGCCGGCCGCCGCGGCCTCCGGTTCCTCCACGCTGAGCGGCACCGCGGGCAATCGCCTCTTTCTGAACGATAACATCGTCCTGAATGGCGGCACCGCGCCGGCAGTGACCAACCTCGGTACGGTCACCAAGGCGGGAGGCGGCACGCTTTCCTTCAACGGTTTTGTATCGCAACCCGGCGCCGTACGGCAGTCCGCCTCCCTGAGCACGGCGCGCGCAAATGCGACCCTGCAGCTTGAGGCTTCAAACACTTACAGCGGCGGCACCATCGCGAACGCCGGCTCCACGAGCATCGTGAGCGGCGGGGTCTTGCGCCCGCAAGGCACGTTCGGCGCCACGCTGAATCCGCAGCTTCCCCAGGCGGGCAAAAATCAAACCACCCCGTTGAGCGAGCCCTTCTCCACCGCCGGCAAAGTCAACCTCGACTCGCCAGCGGCCCTCCCGCGGCCGAGCGCAACGCCCGCACCGCAAATCAGTGCCGACATGGGCCGGCTGGGGGAAGCCACCAAGCAGCTTGCCGAGGTTGATTCCCTGAAACAGAAACCAGCCGATTCGCAGGGGCGCAGCGCCGCCATGCCCGGAAGCGCCGCCATGCCAGCCGCCGCGCCGGCGATCCCCGGCCTGGAACCAGTGCCCGCCGCACCGCCAAGTGCCGAGCCAGCCGCCGGCGCGGCGCGTGCGGCCCTCCCGCCGCCGCGCGCTCCAGATCGTCGCATCACCCTTGCCGTCGATTTCCCCACCGAAGGCGAGCCGCTCCATTTCAAAAAGCTGAAGGCCGCCGCCACGCTCGAAGTCACCATCGCTCCGCCCGCCACCACCCATCGCTTGCGCAACCTCCTGCTCCTCCTGCCCGTCGCGCTCGTCTTCCTCTACGTGCAGCGCCGTCGCGCGGAGGATTGATCCCGACGCAGGGTTAGTCAGTCCGGTTTTTCTGCTTCCCCTCCCCTCCCCGCTCCGCTACATCCTCGCCCCTTTTGCTTTCGGTCACACTCAATCAAACAGCACCATAATGGATCTCTGCATCATCGGTTCCGGCTACGTCGGTCTCGTCTCGGGCGCCTGCTTCGCGGAAGTCGGCCACCACGTCGTCTGCGTCGATAACGACCAGCGCAAGGTGGACATGCTGCAGCGCGGCAAAATCCCGATTTACGAGCCCGGCCTCGAGGAGCTCGTCCACCGCAACGTCGCCGCCAAGCGCCTGCGCTTCACCAATTCCATCGAGGACGGCGTCGATCACTCGCAGGTCGATCTTCATCGCCGTGCCCACGCCGCCGCAGGCCGATGGCAGCGTCGATCTCACCTACATCGAGCGCGTCGCGCGCGAGATCGCCGGCGTGCTCAAGCCGCGGCAGTACCGCGTGATCGTGGATAAATCCACCGTGCCCGTGAAGACCGGCGAGAAAGTCGCCGACACCATCCGCGCTACAACAAAGAGCGCCGAGTTCGACGTCGTCTCGAATCCCGAGTTCCTCCGCGAAGGCTGCGCCGTGCCCGACCTCATGAACCCCGACCGCGTCGTCATCGGCAGCGCCAGCCAGACAGCGCCACCGACCTGATGAAGCGGTCTACGAGCCCTTCCAGGCGCCGATCCTCGTCACCGACGTGAACAGCGCCGAGCTGATCAAGCACGCCGCCAACTCCTTCCTCTCGCTCAAGATCAGCTACATCAACGCCGTCTCCGCCATCTGCGAAGCGAGCGGCGCCGACGTGGAGATGGTCGCCGACGGCATCGGCATGGACAAGCGCATCGGCCGCAACTTCCTCAATGCCGGCCTCGGCTACGGCGGCTCCTGCTTCCCGAAGGACGTGAAGGCCTTCATCGCCATCAGCACGCCAGCTCGGCACGCCCTTCACGCTGCTGGAGGAAGTCGAGCGCATCAACGCCGACCAGCTCGACGCGCTTTCATCGACAAGCTCCGCGACGCCCTCTGGGTGCTTGAAGGACAAGAAGATCGCCGTCTGGGGCCTCACCTTCAAGCCCGACACCGACGACGTGCGCAACTCCGTCGCCATCGAGCTCGTCAACCGCCTCGTCGCCGAAGGCGCGCACGTCACCGCCTACGATCCGAAGGGCGCGGAAAAAGCCGTCGAGTGGAAGCTCATCGATCCCGCGAAAGTGAAGCTCGCCACGACGCCCGCTCGACGCCGTCGATGGCGCCGAAGCGCTGCATCCTCGCCACCGAGTGGAAGGAATTCGCCAACCAGGATTTCGCCGAAGTGAAGAGCCGCGATGCACACCCCGCTCGTCTTCGACGGCCGCAACCTCTTCGACCCCGCCACCATGCGCGAAATCGGCTTTACCTATTACGCCGTGGGCCGGGCAAGGTAGACTGGCGCAGCGCCGGCGGCGCTCATCTATATGGAAGAACCCCCCACTTCTCCAGAGTCCGGACGCGCGCCCTCCGTGCTCTGGCCGGGCCGCTCCACGCACGGGAAGGAATCGGCTGCGCCCGAGCACCGGCAGATCGTCAAGCTTCTGCGCTGGTGCATCGGGCTGCTCATCGTCATTTTGCTGTACGTTGGCAGTTTGAAGTCGGAGCTGGAAAGGCTTGAGAAGGCCGTCGCGGAAAGAGCACGCGACCGCTCGGGCCAACCCAGTGCGGCGGAAATCGCCGAAGAGCTGCGCCAGAAGCTTCGTGGACCGCTTTTCGCCTTTGAACATTCGGGCCAAGGCCAGAATGCCGGCGGGATTACCAGCACCCGATTTCGCGTGAGCACAAAGAAAGGCTTTGCCTCTCACCTGACGGTCACCGCTTCCGATGGCGTGCAGGCGGAGATTAAACCGGCGACGAGCGGCAGCGAAGCGACCACTCACACGCTCGAATTCAGCAGCAAGCCGATGCCAACGACCTGGACGTTCACCCTTCATTTCACCACGGCACTGGGCGAGTCAGGAAAGCAAAGCTTCACCGGCAACATCCACCGAAACTGGGTGGAACCGGCGCTTCCGAGCCAGTAAGCGCCGCGCCTGCCCCGGCAGCAGCTTCGTGCACCCACACGCTGTTCATCAGCCCGAGCGCAAGCATCAGCATCACCAGGAAGGTCCCGTCGCAGCCGATCAGCGGCAGCGGCCAGCCCGTCGGCATGAGTGAGATATGCAAGTACTCCCCCCCTTCCAGGACCGCGCGCGTGAAAGCGTCGCCCGAGCACCGGCAGCTCGTGCCGGAAATGAAATAGTCGAAACCTCGCCCTCCGCTGGTGCAGGCTGTGACGATGCCGCTCGTGCTTCCTCCTCGGATTGTTTCCCTCGCCGTTGTTTTTTTGTCGCTGTGGTCCACCGCGGTTGCCGAACCCCTGCCCGCCTGGGCCGCGCGCGCGACTGGCGGGGGCGCCGTGAGGATGGCGGTGCCGCCGCCGGAGAACCCGCGGTTTGCCCACCTCGCATGGCCGAAGGCCGTCCGCACGGCGGATGGCACGATCGTGCTCGGGTACCTGGCGGGGACGCACCATGGGGATGCGAGTTGTCCCGCGGTTTCGATTTCGACGGATGGCGGGAAGAGTTTCTCGCCGCCGAATGTGTTGCGGGAGTTCGGGCCCGGGATGGAGTATACGAACAGCGGGAACATGGCGCTGGGGGTCGCCCATGATGGAGCGGTGATCTTGCTCGCGCATGGGCACACGAAGCGCACCAGCCACATCTTTGGGTGGCGCTCTACTGATGGCGGGCGCACTTGGAAGCCGGTGGATACCTCGGCGCTGGGGCCGAATAAGACGGGCTCTTCAACGGGGACCATCGTGCAGTTGCCGGACCGGAAGCTGATGGTGGCCGGTCATTATCGCGAGGGCTCGCCGCAGGCGCGGGGGATTTGGCAATCCGTCTCGGCGGACGATGGGCTCACGTGGGGAGAGCCGGCGATCGTCAATAATCTCAATGGCGGCGAGCCGGTGCTCGTGCGCGATGGGGAGCGGCTGCTGGTCTTTATCCGCGGGCGCGGCCCGGCAAGCGCGCGGCAGTTCGTTTCGGTGTCCGAGGATTGCGGGAAAACGTGGACGACCGATTTGCTGAGCATCACGGCAATCGACAAGCATACGCGATTGCTGGCGCATCCGTTCGTGATGGTGGATCCGCAGCGTCCGGGGGAGTTGATCGCGATCACTACGGAGCGGCCGCTGCCGGGAAGCGCGCAGCTTTGGCGCGGGAGCGCAAAGACGCTGGCGTTCAAGCATGAGCGGACGCTCTTGGAGTTTCCCAAGCTCGAGGGCGATAAGAATGTGGATTACGGGTACGCTTGGGCGGCGCCCATGGAGGGGCGGCGGGCGCTGCTGTTTTACTACCACGGCCTGGGGAGAGGGCCGAATCCGATTTGGGTGGTGGACGTGGAGCTGTAAGTGGGGCGGCCTCTTCTTAATTGGGCAGCAGCTTGCGGTGGACCCAGACGCTGTTCACCAGCCCGAGCGCCAAACATCATCATGACCAGGAACGTGCCGCCGTAGCTGATCAGCGGCAGCGGCAGGCCGGTGATCGGCATGAGCGCGATGGTCATGCCGATGTTTTGATAGACGTGGAAGAAGATCTGCGCCGCGAAGCCGACGGTGATGAGCAGGCCAAATTCGTCCGCCGCCTGATGCGCGGTGAAGAGCATGGCCAGGAGGAGCAGGCGCAAAGAGCGAGATGAGAAACGACGCCGCCGATGAAGCCCCACTGCTCGCCGATCGCGGTGAAAATGTAATCGGTATGCACCGTGGTGCCGGGAATGAAGCCTTGCTCGACCTGCGTGCCCGTGGCCTTGAACCCCTTGCCGCCAAAGCCGCCGGAGCCGATGGCGATGAGCGATTGATTGATCGCCCAGCCTGCGCCGAGCGGATCGATCTCCGGATCGATGAAGGCGACGATGCGCGCCCGCTGGTAGTGCTTCAGCACGAAGTTCATCAGCAGCGGCAGCGACCGCGATGCCGATGAGCAGGATGGTAGATGATGTAGCGCTTCGGCATGCCGCCGACGAAGAGCATCGCCAGGATCACCGGCACCCAGACCATGGTCATGCCGAAGTCCGGCTGCTTGAGGATGAGCAGCATCGGCCCGCCGACGATCGCGCCGGTGATCGATCAGCTTGAGCATCGGGATGCAGCTTGCGGAACTGGCTGAGGAAAAGCCCGAGCGTGAGGATGCCCGCGATCACCGCGATCTGCGACGGCTGGAAGGTGCCGACGCCCGGCAGACGCAGCCAGCATTTCGCGCCGCCGTGCTCTTCGCCCAGGCTCGTGTAGGTGAGGATGACGAAGACGATGCTCACGAGGTACATCGGCAGCGCGGCCCATTTCACCCAGCGATAGTCGATCAGGCTCGTGACGAGGAAAACGACGATGCCCGACGCACGACCCAGGTGATCTGCTTGTGCCAGTAGTCGTCGGTGCGGAAATACGTGGCGCTGTAGACCGCGATGACGCCGACGACGCAGAGGGCCAGGGTCGACCGCCGACGAGCAGCCAGTTCATGCCGAGGAGTTTTCGGAGGAGAGGAGTCATGGGAAGTCGAAGTAAGCGAAGTTGAGACGGCGGGAGCTGCAACGAACGGTCTTCAGAGCAAACTTCGGCACCGCCGCGAGCAGCTTGCGCGTGTATTCGTGCTGCGGGTTCTCGTAGATGGCCTCGGCGGGCGCGGACTCGACGATCTTGCCGCGATACATCACGAGCACGTGATCGCTGATGTGCTCCACCACCGCGAGATCGTGGGCGATGAAGAGGTAGGTGAGCCCGAGCTCCTCCTGCAGGTCCTGCAGCAGATTCACGATCTGCGCCTGCACGCTCACGTCGAGCGCGCTGACCGGCTCGTCGCAGACGATGAACTTCGGCTTCACCGCCAGCGCGCGCGCGATGCCGATGCGCTGCCGCTGGCCGCCGCTGAACTCGTGCGGATAGCGCTCCATCATCTCGGGCTTAGCCCGACCTGCCTCAGCAGCTCGGCCACGCGGTCGCGCCGCTGCGAGCGGTTCATCTCCGGGAAATGAATCTCCAGCGCCTCGCCGACGATCTGGAAAATGGTGTGGCGCGGATTCAGCGAGCCGAATGGATCCTGGAAGATCATCTGCATCTCGCGCCGCAGCGGGCGGAACTCGCTCTCCGGCATCGGCAGGATGTCGCGTCCTTCGAACAGCACCTGGCCGCCGGTCGCCGGCACCAGCTTGAGCATCGTCTTGCCGATCGTGGTCTTGCCGCTCCCGCTTTCGCCCACCAGCCCGACCGTCGTCCCCGGCTCCACCGTGAAAGTCACGTCGTCCACCGCCTTCACATCATCCGTGTGCCGGCGGAGCACCCCGGTGCGGATCGGAAACCAGGTGCGGAGATTTTGGACTTCGAGGAGCGGGCCATGTGCGTTAAGATTCGTAGGATATGCGTTCGCTCACCGCGTCGAGCTCAAGAAAGTGGCGAGCGGACTGGTCGGCGACGCCGTGCTGAGCCGATCCGCCAGGCCAGCCTCGTACGCCATGCGTCCCGCTTCCACCGCCATCCGAAACGCCCCCGCCATGCGCGACGGGATCGGCGGCGATGGCGATGGCCGTGTTCACCAGCACCGCCGAGGCGCCCATCTCCAGCGCCTCCGCCGCCTGGCTCGGCGCGCCAAGCCCCGCATCGACGATCACCGGCACGGTCGCCTGCTCGATGATGATCTCGATCTGCGCGCGGGTCTCGATCCCGCGGTTGGAGCCGATCGGCGAGCCCAGCGGCATCACCGTGGCTGTGCCGACATCTTGCAAGCCGCTTGGCCAGCACGGGATCGGCATTGATGTACGGCAGCACCGTAAACCCTTCTTTCACCAGTATCTCGGCCGCCTTCAGGGTCTCGATCGGGTCCGGCAGCAGGTAGCGCGGGTCCGGGTGGATCTCCAGCTTGATCCAATTCGAGATCCCCGCCGCCCGCGCCAGCCGGGCCAGCCGCACCGCTTCCTCCGCGTTCATCGCGCCGCTCGTATTCGGCAGCAGGAGGTATCGCTTCGGATCGATGAACTCGAGGATATTGGCGAACGGGTCGCTGCTTGCCCGAAAGATCCGCCCGCCGCAGCGCCACCGTCACGATCTCCGTCCCGCTCGCCTCCAGCGCCGCCGCCATCGCCTCGTTCGACGAAAATTTGCCCGTCCCCAGCAGCAGCCGCGACTGAAAAGAGCGCCCGGCAATCACCAGTGGCTCGGCAGCAATGGAGGTGGAGGAGGAAATCAAAGTAAGAGCCGCAACGAATCCCACGAATGTCGGCGAATGGAAAGAGCGAGATGAAGTGCGCAAGGGGAGTTCTCGTAGCTGAATTATTGGATCGTTTTTCGCGACGGTGACCGGAAGTTCGGCCGCGCCTCGAATCGACCCTTCCGAATTCCGCACTGTTCGCCCGCAGCTGGCCGGCCCTTATGGGCTCAACTTGCGCCCGATCCGAGGATACAGCGCAACTCGCGAACGGGAAATGCACGTGCCTCTCCGGCTCTGCTGTTGAAGAAACCCGGGAGATGGATTTCCTTCAAGAAGGCTGTTCCTCTGATGTTCTGGAGTTGGGAGTTGCGCCGGATCGCCATGCCAATGAAGGCGTCTTCAACGAATTTGACGTCCCGATAGACGCCCCCCGCCGGGCAGCAAAACTTTCCTCGCGGTGTTCGTCGCGCAACAAGAAACAGCATCGGGCGGCCTTGAGACTTGCTCAAAGCTGCGTCGATTTGAGTGATCTTGTGATGCGAGAGACACTCATGCTTGAAGTCCTGGCGATGGGCGGCACCGACGTACCACGGTACACCTCGAATCGCGACGATGTAACAGCCGCAGGCACCAGACAGGTCGGGCACGTCCTCATCAATTTCGTCCCAGAAACCGCGTCGGCGGCTATTGTCGCGGGTCACGATCCGATTATCTCGGGGAATTTCGTAGCCGCCATGGATAGTGAAATTCATCGGGAGAGAGGAGAACTGCGCCAAAGGCTTTGTAAAACGTCGAGGCAAGGCAAAAGAAAACCACACCATTGCATGCGAAAGTTTCCCTTGTGTGCTAACGGAGGTGCTGCGCTCAGCTTCAACTTCGAAATTGGCGAACAAATGCTCCACACCGCAATTTTCCACATCGCAGAGGAGGGCGGCTTCTGGGCTGAAGTACCTGCCTTGCCGGGGTGCGTCACCCAAGGCGAAACCATGGAGGAAGTGAAAGCGAATGTACGAGAAGCGGTGGAACTCTGGTTGAGTGTGGAAGAATCGGTGCGGGATTAGGAGAGCCGGTGTTTCCAGTAGCCAGGCTCCCGGCTGCAATGCGCAACGGCCACGATGAGCACGAAATCCGGCTCAATCGTGTACAGAATGCCATACGGAAAAACACGCGTCAGACAGCGCCGAACGTCTTCATCGATGGGCCGCCATCGAAACGGATTTTCTATGATCTGCTCAATCCCTTCCTCCACGCAAACGATGAAGCGCAGATCCAAGCCCGGCTGCTGTTGAGCGTAGTAATGCGCGGCCTCGTCGTATTCGGCCAGCGCCTCGGGATGAAATTCGTACTTCACCGCCCAAGCGAACGGCGCACGCGGGCGAGCGCTTCCTCGCCGGGGATGGTCCGGACGTTTCCTTGGCGAACTTCGTCGCGGCGCCGCTTTGCTTCCGCGAGCCAAAGCCGATCGAGCCGATTTGTCTCGGCTGCGTCGAGACTCTCCACCAGCTGGTCCGCGAGGAGAGCGCGCTGTTCGCTGGGGAGCGCCATGGCTTGCTCAGCGAGTTGGTTCATGGTCATCGACATGCTTGGGAGCGTACGCTGAACTTTGTCTGCACTCAACAGCTTTGGGAAAGCTCACGCCCGCGCCTTCGCGCTGCCGCTTCGCCCCATACTTCACCGGCTTCCGCCTCGGCTCGATCTTCGAGAAGCCCGGTGCCGGCTCTTCAGCTCCGCGATCTGATCGCGCAGCAGCGCCGCCCTCTCGTATTCGAGGTTCGCGGAGGCCGTCATCATCTCCTGCCTCCAGTTCGCGCAGCGTTTCGGTGAGGGAGAAATCGCCGCCGCCTTCGCGCACGACCGATTCCTCGATCTCGCCGGCGCGCGCAGGATCGTGTGCAGGCTTTCCTGCACCGCGCGCTGCACGCTCGGCGGCGTGATGCCGTGCTTCTCGTTGTAGGCGATCTGCTTGCGCGCGCCGGTACTCGGTGATCGCGATGCAGCGCCTCCATGCTGCTTCGTCACGATGTCGGCGAAGAGATACACCTCGCCGTTCACGTGGCGCGCGGCGCGGCCCGCGGTCTGGATGAGCGAGGTCTGCGAGCGCAGGTAGCCTTCCTTGTCCGCATCGAGGATGCAGACGAGCGAGACCTCGGGCAGGTCGAGCCCTTCGCGCAGCAGATTGATGCCGACCAGGATGTCGAACTCCGCCGCGCGCAAGCGCGCGCAGGATTTCCACGCGCTCGATCGTGTCGATGTCGCTGTGCAGGTAGCGCACCTTCAGCCCGACGTCGCGCAGGTAATCGGAGAGGTCCTCCGCGGTGCGCTTGGTGAGCGTGGTGATGAGCACGCGCTCGTTCTTTTCGATGCGCTGGCGGCAGAGCTCGAGCGTGTCGTCGATCTGCCCCTTCAGCGGGCGGATCGGTGATCTTCGGATCGAGCAGGCCGGTCGGGCCGGATGATCTGCTCCACGACCAGCGGCGCGCGCGGGCGTGTGCACGTCGAACTGCTCCACCGGCATATCCGTGCGCGAAAGCTTCGGCTGGAGCGGCGTGGCGCCATTCGCCACCGGCGGAAACTGAGCGGCCCCGAGCCGGCGATCGCCGCGGGGAACGCCTCGTCCTGCCCGATCCGCTCCCGCTCGTGCGGCATGTAGCCCGTGTTGCCCACCACGCTGTTCGCGATCTCGAACTCCGCCGGCGTGGCGCTGATGTAGAGGATCTGCCCCGTCATGCTCCATGAACTCCGTGAAGCGCAGCGGGCGGTTGTCCAGCGCGCTCGGCAGGCGGAAGCCGTACTCCACCAGCGTCGTCTTGCGCGACGCGGTCGCCCTCGTACATGCCGCCGATCTGCGGGATGCGTCGCGTGCGATTCATCCACGACGAGCAGGAAATCGCGCGGAAAGAAATCGAGCAGCGTGTACGGCCGCGACCCCGGCGGACGCCCGCTGAGGTGCCGCGAGTAGTTCTCGATCCCGCTAGCAAAAGCCCATCTCCTGCATCATCTCCAGATCGTATTCCGTGCGCATCTTCAGCCGCTGCGCCTCGAGCAGCTGGCCGTGCTTTTCGAACTGGATGATCCGCTCCGTCCAGCTCCTCGCGGATCGTGCACCATCGCGCGCTGCATCTTGTCGTGCGGCGTCACGAACTGCTTCGCCGGGTAAAGCGTGACCAGTCGTCAGCTGGTCGATGCACGTGCCCGGTCAGCGGATCGAAGCGCGTGATGCGATCGATCTCGTCGCCGAAGAACTCGATGCGGATCGCCTCCTCGTCCACGCTCGCCGGGCTGCACCTCCACCACGTCGCCGCGCACGCGGAATTTGCCGCGCGCCAAACGCGATGTCGTTTCGCTCGTAGAGCATGTCCACCAGCTTCGCCAGCGCCGCCTCGCGCGTGATCTGCTGCCCCACTTTCACGGTGAGCAGCATGTTCATGGTAATCCTCCGGCGAGCCGAGGCCGTAGATGCACGACACGCTCGCGACCACGATCACGTCCTCGCGCGAGAGCAGCGACCGAGGTCGTCGAGAGCCGCAGACGCTCGATCTCCTCGTTGATCGACGAATCCTTCTCGATGTAGGTGTCCGTGCGCGGGATGTAGGCCTCGGGCTGGTAGTAATCGAAGTAGCTGACGAAATACTCGACCGCGTTGTCCGGGAAGAACTGCTTGAACTCCGAGTAGAGCTGCGCCGCGAGCGTCTTGTTGTGCGAGATGACCAGCGTCGGCTTGCTCGATGTTGCGGATCACGTTCGCCGCCGTGAACGTCTTGCCCGACCCGGTCACGCCGAGCAGCGTCTGGTGCCGGTTGCCCGCCTCGACCGATTTCGTCAGCTTCGCGATCGCCTGCGCCTGGTCCCCGCGCGGCTGGTAGGTGGAGGAAAGGCGAAACGGCATGGAAGGTGGAGCCTAGCACGGTTCGGAGGTGGCCGCAGCAGGGAGATTATCCTCTTCCGCCGCACCGGCCCGCTGGCTGGCGAAATTCGCGCATCCGTTCGTTTTTTGCGCAGGATTCGCCAGTGCGGCAATCCTGCGGACCGCTTGATTTTTCAGAGGCGGCGCCACGCGGTACTCCTTCCGGGAACGCCCCTTGCTTGCGCCCATCTGAAAACCGCGCGTGCCGCTTGCCGGTGGAAACGATTTAGCTTTCCATGGGCGGGTGGGCAACGCCACAGGACGTTTCCCCAAACGCCGGCGGCGCTTTCCCCAAAAAAGCATCAGCGCTGGTGAACCAGGCCCCATGAGATTCAGCAGCTACGAAAACGAGCAGTTCTTCGATGAGATGTTCGAGCGCGACGGCCAGGTCCGTGGCGCCGCCGAGCCGCTCGTCCGCATGATCGAATCCCTCGACGACGGCGATCTCCGCCGCCGCCAGCAAGCCGCCGAGCGCGCGCTCCTCTACTCCGGCATCACCTTCAACGTCTACGGCGACGGCGCGGGCGGCGAGAGGATCCTGCCGTTCGATATCGTGCCCGCGCATCGTCGGGCGCACCGAGTGGGACACGATCGAAAACGGCCTGCGGCAGCGCATCCACGCGCTCAACCTTTTCCTCCACGACGTCTACCACGAGCAGAAGATCCTCAAGGACGGCATCGTGCCCGGAGCACGTCATCCTTTCGGCCAGCTCGTTTCGCAAGCATGCGCTGGGCCTGAATCCGCCGCGCGGCATCTGGTGCCACATCACCGGCACCGACCTCGTGCGCGACAACGACGGCACGTTCTACGTGCTCGAAGACAACCTGCGCTGCCCCTCCGGCGTCTCCTACGTCCTGGAGAACCGGCGCCTGATGAAGCGCACCTTCCCGCAGCTCTTCGAAGCGTCCGCGCGTCCGGCCGGTCGACGACTACCCGAGCAAGCTGCTCGACGATGCTCCAGTACGTCTCGCCGCGGCGCCGACAGTCCCACGCGTCGGCGGTGCTCACGCCCGGCGTCTACAACTCCGCCTACTTCGAGCACTCCTTCCTGGCGCAGCAGATGGGCGTGCGAGCTCGTCGAAGGCCGCGACCTCGTGGTGATCGGACGGCTATCGTCTACATGCGCACCACCAGCGGCTTCGAGCGGGTCGACGTCATCTATCGCCGCATCGACGACGACTTCCTCGACCCGAAATGCTTCCGCCCGGACTCGATGCTCGGCGTCCCGGGCCTCATGGACGCCTACAAAGCCGGCAACGTCGCGCTGGCCAACGCCCCCGGCACCGGCATCGCCGACGACAAAGTCGTCTACGCCTACGTGCCGGAGATCATCAACTACTACCTGGGCGAGGAGCCGATCCTCCCGAACGTGCCCACCTACCTCTGCTGGCGACGAAAAAGACTGCAGCTACGTGCTCGAACAATCTCGACAAGCTCGTCGTCAAAGCCGCCAACGAATCCGGCGGCTACGGCATGCTTGTCGGCCCGCACGCCACCGCCGACGAGCGCGAGCGACTTCGCCAAGCGCATCCAGCGCCAACCCGCGCAACTACATCGCCCAGCCGACGCTCGGCCTCTCGCGCGCGCCCGTCATCGTCGAGGACCACTTCGAGGGCCGCCACGTCGACCTGCGCCCCTACATCCTCTACGGCGAAGGACATCTACGTGCTGCCCGGCGGCCTCACGCGCGTGGCGCTGCAAAAAGGCTCGCTGGTGGTCAACTCCTCGCAGGGCGGCGGCAGCAAAGACACCTGGGTGCTCGACGCCTGATCCGCCTGCGCGTTCCCCGTTCCGCCTTCCGCGTTCCACTTGCCTATGATGCTGAGCCGAGTTGCCGAAACCATTTACTGGATGAACCGCTACATGGAGCGCGCGGACAATATCGCGCGCTTCATGGACGTCAATTTCCGCCTCATGCTCGATCTGCCCGCCGGCTGCTCCGTGCAGTGGGACGCGCTCGTCCGCACCACCGGCGACTACGATGAATTCATGGAGCGCTACGGCGCCCCCACGCGCGAAAACGTCATCCGCTTCCTCACCTTCGACGCCGAGAACCCGAACTCCATTCTCTCCTGCGTCCGCATCGCCCGCGAAAACGCGCGCTCCGTCCGCGAGATCATCTCCTCGGATGTCTGGGAGCACATCAATCGCTTCTACTTCTCCGTCACCGACGCCGCCGCGAAGAAGCTCGAATCGCCCGAGGAATTCTTCAACGAAACGCGCCTCGCCACCAATCTCTTCATCGGCCTGCTGCACACTACCATGTCGCACGGCCAGGCCTGGCACTTCGCCCGCCTCGGCCGCGTGCTCGAACGCGCCGACCAAACCTCGCGCATTCTCGACGTCAAATACTTCATCCTCCTTCCCTCCGTAGACGACGTCGGCACCCCCCTCGATGAAATCCAGTGGACCGCCGTCCTCGGCAGCGCCAGCGCCCTCGAAGCCTACCGGCAAAAGCACGGCCGCGTCGCCAGCCAGCGCGCCGTCGAGTTCCTCGTCCTCGACCGCGAGTTCCCGCGCTCCGTCCACTACTGCCTCGTCATCGCCGACCGCTCCCTCCACGCCATCACCGGCACCCCCGCCGACACCTTCCACACCGCCGCCGAGCGCCGCCTCGGCCAGCTCCGCGCCGAATTCGATTTCACCTCCATCAGCGACATCTTCCGCGGCGGCCTCCACGAATACCTCGACAGCTTCCAAACGCGGCTGCTCGGCATCGGCGCCGCCATCCACGAATCCTTCTTCGCGCTGCGCCCCGTGCAAGGGCAGACCCAAAGCCAGTCGCAGAGCCAGAGCCAATCCTCGCGGTGAGGCGTCGCAGCGGCGCGTGCATGGATAGAGGTAGGGAGGGCGCATTGGGTTGCGCCACCCCTCCCTCCGAACCGGACGGGCGGGTCTCCCGCATCCGGCTCTCCGGTTGGTGAGTGCCTGCAACGTGGCTCATGTTTTGGCAGGACTGGTGGCTGCGCCGTGGGTGATCGCAGACAGGGAGATCAACCCTTGGGCAGTGAGCCAGGCGTTGGCGTAGCGTTGGTGGTCTTTTCCTCGCGCCCGTCCTCGGCGCCCTGCCCGGCGGCGCACGACACTGCGCACGCGCATCCGCACCCATTGGTCGAGCCGCACGGGGACGTTCCGCACTCCGCCGCGAAAGTAGTTCGCCCATCCACGCAGCACTCGATTGAGGCCCGTGATGATCTGCCGCAGCGATCCGCCCTGGGTTCGCCGCGTGCGTTGGCGGACGGCTTCCTTGAGTTTCTGCTCGCTCTTTGCCCGCGGCCAGCGATAGCCGCGTTCGAAGTGCCAGCCGAGGAACTCGAAGCTCTCGCCCGCCGCGAGATTGACGAGCCGGGTCTTCTCCGGATGCAGCGTAAGGCCAGCTTCTTCCACCCGCTGCCGCACTTCGGCCAGGACGGCCTGCGCCTCGGCTTCACTGTGGCAGAGCAGAACGAAGTCATCCGCATAGCGCACCATTTTCCAGCCGAGCCGGGCCATCATGTGGTCCAGCGGGTCGAGGTAGATGTTGGCCAGCAGAGGGCTGATCACCGCGCCTTGCGGTGTGCCGCTGTTCGTCGGTTCCCATGCTTTCGCACTTTCCAGCACGCCTTGACGCAGGAACTTTTCCACCAATCCCAGCAGTCGGCTATCGGCCACCTTCTCACGAAGGCGGGCCAGCAGCTTTTCCTGCGGGATCGTATCGAAGTATCCTTTCAGGTCGGCGTCCACCACCCATGTGCAACCTTCGGCGAGGTGAGCTTCCACCCGTGCCACGGCCTGCTGGGCATTGCGCCCAGGACGAAAGCCATAGCTGGTGTCCGCGAAGTCTCGCTCGAAGATCGGCTCCAACACATGCAGGAGCGCGCTCTGAACGATTCGGTCGCGCACGGTCGGGATGCCAAGCGGCCGCTTTTCACGGCTGCCCAGCTTGTCGATCCACACGCGCCGTACGGGCTGCGGTTCGTAGCGGTTCTCGCGCAGCAGCCGGATGATCGTGGCCAGCTCTTCCTCGGCCCGTGCTGCCACGGCCTCTGCTCGCCCATTACCGGCCGCCCTATTCCCCGCCGCCTCCTCGGTCGTGCGGCCATCCACGCCCGGCGCGCCAGCGCGTGCCACCACCGTCGCCATCGCCGCCGACAGGTTTTGTGGGGACCAGACCTTATCGATCAGCGTATGCCATTGCCTGCCGTCGTTCCCTCTTGCGAGGGCCGCCAGCATCCGCTCCGTCCAGACCAGCAGGGAATTTGGCGAAAGCGTCAGCGTCCCCCGCTGACTCTCCCGCGCTTCCCCGGAACGTGTAGCCCCTGCGGGCACTGGCTCCGGTGTTGGTGTGCCGGTCGCTTCGGAAGCGTTCTTCATCTTCCTACCCTCCTTTGCTCCACGGTGATTAGCCGCTTCAGCGCTACTATGAGGGCTCTGTCGTCTGCGGCGCTCCCAGCGCGCCGCAGCGATCCTGACTTAACCCATGACCCCTTCTGTCCGTTCCCACTCCAACCACCCCACAGAGTCGACGGTCCAGCGTGAACGCGGGATCTGCCAGCCGTCGATGAGCCAAAAGGCCCAGGCTTCGCCAACACCCACCGGGGCCATCCCCGGCAGATGCGTTTCCTACGCCAGCTCGCCCTCTGCAAAGGCCGAATCGAGTTCACTTGCGTTTGGGACCAGCCAGTCGCCTCGGAGAGCTCCCCACGCCATGTCACCACGACGCAGTACCCCTTGGCTTCGCCTCTGGAGCACGTCTCAGAGGGACTCAGATTTTCACTGGTTGGGTTCATGGTTTCATCAGCGCACGTAGGGTGACCGTCCCGGTCGCCGTGCCAGGCGTCTCGCCTGGCACTTCGCACGTCGATCGGCCCGCCATCCCAAACGACTCCAGAGAAGCACCCCGTGCTCCGACGTGCGAAGTTCCCGGCGGGACGCCCGCAACGGCGTCCGACGTCCGCCCTACCCTGAAAATCCGCCTGACCGAAACATCGTCTCCCCCTTCGCCGACTCTTCAAGGACCTGAAGCCGGCGGATGAGCGCGCCAGCCCTTTGCGCTTGTGGCGGCCCGCCCATCCCCTCAGACACAAGCGCGTGACGGAGAACTCTCCCCCGATCGTGAAATTCGCCTTCGTGGCGTTTTTCTACGGCATCTACGGCTGTGCGATCTTTCTCGTGCTCCTGGTCGTCGCGCTGGTCGGAGGAGGTGTGTGGTGGGGCTATTCCGCTTACCAAAAGAGCCGGCCGGAGACCAAGGCGATGGAGCAGGGCCGCCAGCTCAGCGCGGGCCTGCAACGTTTCCAGCGCGACTGGGGGAAGCTTCCTCGCGGCCCCCTGCCCGAGGTCGTCGCCGCGTTGCGCGGTCGGAATCCGCCGGGCATCGTCTACTTCAATCCGCCCGCGGAACAACTGAACGCCCTCGGCGAGCTCATCGATCCCTGGGGCACCCCGTTTCGGATCGTCGCCGCCGATGGCTCCGCGCGAGTCTACTCGTGCGGTCCCGACCGGCGCGATGACGGCGGCGCCTCCACCAGCGACGACATTCAGACGTTCTGATTCACTCTCGGTTTACAGTTCCGCAACTCAACCGCATCTCGCCGGTTAAGTCCTATCGAGCATGTCGCGTAGAACGCTGCCATTTCCTCTCCGAAGTCTCGCTGCCGCCCTTGCCGTCTGCAGTATTTCCGCCAATGGCGCACCGCCGCCGGAACCGGTGGAAATTGGACATGAGCCGCAGTTTGTCTGCGATTTGCACGTGGTGGATACCACGTGGGGCTTGAAGCCCAAGGGCGAGCCGGTGCGGCGCGTGATGCATCAGCCGCGCAAGCACGCGGCCAATCCGCTGATCACCGGCGACGATCCGAGCCACCTGTGGGTGGTGCGCGAGGAAGGCGGGCCCTTTCGGATGTGGTATCAGGCAAATGTGAAGAACCCGGCGGCGGTGAAGGGGAAAGAGCTTTATTCGGTTTCGGTGGCGTATGCGGAATCGGCGGATGGCGTGAAATGGGTGAAACCGGAGCTCGATCTTTTTCCCGATGCGCCGCAGTACCGGCTGCCGCGCAACGCCGTAATCCATCGCGTGGATCACCCGCGCTGCGAGGCGAATGCGCCGCAAATCGTGGAGGTGCCGGAAAAGGACCGGCGTGGCTTCCGCTACGTGATGCTCTATTCGATGAGCACCGCGCCGCTGAACGGCATCCGCCTGATCGGCTCGCACGATGGCATTCATTGGGACTTCGAGAGCGACCTCCGCATCGCACGCCTCTCCAGCGATACGCATAACACCGTGCACTACGATGCCGCGCGCGACGAGTACGTGATGTTCTGCCGCTCCAAACACATCTATCGCGCGCCCGGCCAGACCAGGGAAATGCTCAGCAGCGGCGAATCGCGCCGCGGGATGTCGCGCATGAGCAGCCCGCAGCTCTGGACCGAATGGAACATCCGCCCGCGGACGATCCTGATGCCGGACGAGCGCGACGCCGACCTCGGCTACAATTACTTCATGGCCATGCCGGTCCATCGCTATGCGGGCGTGTGGTGGGGAATGCTCGCGCCCTTTCTCTGGAACGATCTCTACGCGAGCGAGATCGCCTGGAGCCGCGATGGCTGGGATTTCCAGCGCCTCCCCGCGCGGCAGCATTTCATCGAGTTCGGCCCGGAGGGCGCGTGGGATCACTCGATGGTGGTGGCCACCGCGCGCTGGGTGGAGGTGGGCGATGAATGGTGGATCTACTACGCCGGCTTCGACGGCGCGCACGACGATCCGAAAGGGCGCCGCGGCGCCATCGGCCTCGCGATGCTGCGCAAGGAAGGCTTCATCTCCCAGCATGGTCCGAAGACCGGCGGGGTGGTCTGCACCCGCGCGCTCCGCTGGCCCGGCGGCAAGCTCTTCGTAAATGCCGACGCGCGCGCCGGCGAATTGAAAGTGCGCGTCTCCGATGAGCTGCGCATCCCCGAGCCGGGCTTCGATTACGAGCACTGCACGGCCTTCACCGGCGACGCGGTCTCGCAGGAGATCACCTGGCAGGGCAAATCACTCGAGGCCTTCGCGGGCAAAACGATCCGGCTTGAGTTTCAACTTCGCGATGCGGACCTCTATACCTTCCGCGCGGGCGAGCGCTGAGCCGGTCTCGACACGCTCCCTTGCATTCTCCCTCATGCTAACGATCTACCGCAGCAACCGCGTCGAGGAGCTCGCCCGCCTGCTCGGCGACCTCCTCGCCGTGCCGCTCGGCGATGCGTTGCGCTCCGAGGTGATCGTGGTGCAGAGCCTCGGCATGCGGCGCTGGCTCTCCTTCCAAATCGCGGCCCGCTTCGGCGTGGCGATGAATTGCGAATTTCCCTTCTTCGCGGAATTCGGCCAGCGCGTTTTCAAGTCCGCCTTCGCCGGCGAAGCCGCGGGCAAATCGTTCAGCCGCGAGGCCCTCCCGTGGCGCGTGCTCGGCGCGATGGAACGCCTCTGGGAGCGCGCCGAGCTGGAGCCGCTGCGCCGCTACGTCGGCGCCGATGCCGCCAGCGAGCTGAAGCGTTTCGAGGTCGCCCGCCAGATCGCCGGCGTGTTCGACCGCTACATGGCCTTCAAGCCGGAGCTGCCCCTGGAATGGGAGCGCACCCGCGAAGGCGGCTGGCAAGGCCTGCTCTGGCGCGACCTCATCGCCGAGCGTGCGGAGGTCCACCCGCCCGCGCTGCTCACCCGCCTGCTCGAGCAAATCGAGCGCGGCGAAACGAGCCTCCCAAACCTTCCCGAGCGCGTCTCCGTCTTCGGCGTCGCCAGCCTTCCCCCCTTCTACCTTCGCCTGCTCGACGCCGTGGCGAAATGCACCGCGGTCCACTTCTTCCTCTTCGAACCGACCGACCAATATTGGGGCGACCTCAAATCCCCGCGTGACCAGCGCCGCTACCTCCGCCGTCACGCCAGGCCCGGCCAGACCGCCGCCGATCTTCACCTCGAAGTCGGCCACGAGCTCCTCGCCTCCTGGGGCAAAGCCGGCCAGGACTTCACCAACGAAGTGCAGGATCTAAATCCGCACACCTTCCGCGAAGAATTCCGCCCCCCCGAAGAGACGACGCTCCTGCGTCAGCTGCAGTCCGGCATCTTCCATCTCCGCAGCACCGCCGATCCCACCCAAAACCAAGAACCACGAACCAAGAACCAAGAACTCCCCGACCCCTCCCTCCAAATCCACTGCTGCCATTCCCCCATGCGCGAGCTGGAGGTGCTCTACGATTCCCTGCTCGATCTCTTCGAGCGCCTGCCCGGCCTCACCCCCAAAGACATCCTCGTCACCATGCCCGATGTCGGCACCCATGCCCCATTCATCGAGGCCGTATTCGGCGCGCCCGAAGATGAGCGGATGCGCATCCCGTACACGATCGCCGATCGCAGCGCCTCCGCCCGCAGCGCCGTCGCGCGCACCTTTCTGAAAATGCTGGAGCTGCCCGGCCGCCGCTTCACTTCCGCGGAAGTCCTCGCGCTCCTTGAAACCGCCGCGGTCCGCGAGCGCTTCGGTTTCAGCGAAGTCGACCTCGTCCTCGTTCGGGATGCCGTCGAGCGCAACGGCATCCGTTGGGGCATCGATGGCCGCCACCGTGCGGCCTTCGGCGTCCCCGCCTTCGAGCAAAACTCCTGGCGCGCCGGCCTCGACCGCCTCCTCCTCGGCTATGCCCTCGCCGGCGATGGCGCCACGCTCTACGAGAGCATCCTGCCCGATGCCGAAGTGGAAGGCAGCCTCGCCCTGCTCGCGGGCCAGCTCGCGCAGTTCGTCGAGGGCCTCTTTGAACTCGTCCCCGGCCTCACCGCCCCGCGCTCGCTCCGCGAATGGAGCCGCAGCCTGCGCCGCTTGCTAGACACCTTCTTCATCGAGGAAACCGCCGAGGGCGAAGAAGTGCTCGCCGTGCGCAAAGCCCTCGCCGCGCTCGGCGAGCTGGCCGAATTCCACGCCGGTCCGGTCACCTTCGCGGCGATCCGCGCGCATCTGCAGGGCGTGCTCGGCGAGATGGATTCTGGCAGCGGTTTCCTCGCCGGCCATGTCACCTTCTGCTCGCTGAAACCGATGCGCAGCATCCCCTTCCGCGTCATCTGCACGCTCGGCATGAACGACGGCGCCTTCCCGCGCCGCGAAGTCCCCATCGCCTTCGACCTCCTCGCCGAGCCCGGCGCCGGCCGCTCCCGCCGCGACGAAGACCGCCAGCTCTTCCTCGAATCGCTCCTCTCCGCGCGCGAAGTTTTCTACCTCTCCTACAGCGGCCTCTCGCCCAAGGACAACAGCGAGTCCCCGCCCTCCACCGTCGTCAGCGAGCTGCTTGATCACCTCGAAGCGCTCCACCCCGCGCCTCCGCGCGAAGCGCCGGCCCCGAGCGCGCAGCGCGCCGGAACACAGGCTTCCCAGCCTGTGCGGTCCGCAGGCTTCCAGCCTGCGGTATCCGACGAAGCCAAACCCTACGCCCGCTTCCTCACCCGCCACCGCCTCCAGCCCTTCTCCCCCGCCTACTTCGCGAAAAGCGGCCCGCTCTTCTCCTACTCCGAGGAAAACTTCCGCGCCAGCCAGGCCGGTCGCGCTGCCAAGCCGCCCCTGCGCACCGGCTGGATCGATGCCCCGCTGCCCGAGCTTGGCCCCGAGTGGCGCGCCGTCGAGCTGCGCAACCTCATCCGTTTTTTCCGCCACCCCGCGCGCTACTTTCTCCGCGAGCGGCTGAAACTCGAGCTCCCCGAGGCGCTTGGCGAGCCCTGCGATTGCGAGCCGCTGGAGCTCGACGCCCTCGAGCGCTGGACCCTCGCCAACGACCTCGCCGGCGCCGTCGTCGCCGGCCGCCCCCTCGATTCCGCCCTCGCCGTCGTGCGCGCCGCCGGCCTCGCGCCGCATGGCCATTTCGGCGACGTGCAGCTTGAAGTCATGCGCCAGGGCGCCGCCGGCGTCGGCGCGCATTTGGAAGCGCTCGCCCTCGGCGGCCGCCTCGCTCCCGCGCCTCTCTCGCTCACCCTCGGCGAATGGCAGCTCACCGGCACCCTCGAAGGCCTCTACGAAAGCGCGCAGCTCGAAATCTGCGGCTCAGAGCCTTCCGCGAAAGATCGTCTCAGCGCCTGGATTCGCCACCTCGCCCTCGGCGCCTCCAGCTCCGCCGGTCCCCTGCGCACCGTCCTCGTTTCCGCCACCGGCAGCCTCGAGCACCAGCCCGTCGAAGACGCCCGCGCCCGCCTCGCGGATCTCCTCACCATCTACGAGCAAGGCCTGCGTTCCCCGCTTCCTTTCTTCCCCAAGGCCTCTTACGAATTCTCCCGCCGCACCCTGCGCCCCGGCAAACGCGAATCCACCGATCCGGCGAAAGCCGGCCGCACCGAATACGCCAACAGCGAAGGCCGCGACCCGCACAACGACTTCTGCTTCCGCCATCTCGAAGAGCCCTGCGGCGAGGAATGGCAGCGCCTCGCCCTCCGCATCTACACCCCGCTCTTCAACGCGACCGCCGAGCCGAGTTAAGATCGGTCCGAGCGGCCCGATCCGTCCGATCGCTGCAGCGCCCGCTCCGCCAGCGCCCATCCCCACCCCGCCGCGACCCAGATCACCGTCATCCGCACCATGATCCACGAGTGCCGCCAGGTGTGCTCGGGAAAAGCCGCCACCCACGCCAGCACGAACGCCGATCCCGCGAGATACCCCGCGCCGGCCATCAAGGATGCGGACGATCGCCCTTTCCGCGCCGCCATCGCAAACCGCCACAGCGCGTAGAGCCACCCCGCCAGCGCGAGCCACACGAACAGCTCCGACGCGAACTCCGTCTGCCGGTTCGTGTACCCCAGGTGCCACACCCGCTTCGTCAGCAGATCGATGTTCTCGAAAATCATGTCAAACCAGGTCGCGTCCTCGGGCATCCCCATCTCGGGGTCCGATAAGCTCACCCGGAATTTCAGTTGGGTGAGGAAAGGCCCCAGCACCGCGCGCCATCCCAGCGCCGCGCAGGTCAGCGCCAGTTTCGCCGCGTACGTCGCCACGAACCCAAACGACCACGCCACCGTCAGCGACACCATCCACCCGGCCGCCTCGCGCAGCGAAGTCCACCGCTTCGCCAGCAGCGTGCCCGAGACCACCAGGAAAATGGCCGCCACCAGCGGAACACTGATCATCATGTCCGAAAACGCCTCCAGCGCCCCCGCCAGCGTCGCGATCATCAGCCATGGCACGAAGCTCAGCCGCTCGTGCCGCACGATCAGGAACAGCACGATCGCCCAGCACACCACCTGCGCCGGCCCATAGCTCAGCAGTTGGCCGTAATGGGTCTGCCCGCCGAGCAGAAACGAGATCAGGAAAAGCGGCGCCAGGCTCCAGAGCAGCCGCGGCCCCTGCAGCGCCGCCGCCACCGCCGAGGCCGCGATCAGCGCCAGCGTCAGCATCAGGAGCAGCGCGCGATAGCCCTCGATCGGCAGGAAGAGCGACGCCAGCCCGAACAGCGTCGATTGCCCGTGCCAAAAGCGCGTGTAGGTATCCATCGTCTCCTCGCGGATGTCGCCGTCCAGGAACACCTTCAGCTCCACGTTGCGGTTGATCTTCCGCGCCGCTTGCCCCGGCGTCACATTCTCCGGCGAGACGATCCGCGGCGCCAGCGCATTGGTCCACATCGTCGTATTCCCGATCACCGCGATCTGCATCGAAACGCAGTCCGTGTACTGGTCCGCGCCGCTCATCACCCCTGGCGGATAGCTGAACAGCCCAAGGCTCCCATCCGCAAACGCCTCGCGAATCCGCTCCCCGATCGTCTCCCTCGGGATCGCCCAATCCGCCAGCCGCACCAGCAGGAAAACCGCGTTCGCCGCCAGCGCCACCGCCACGCAAAGCGCGATCGGCTTCAGGTAACGAATCGCTTTCCGGTCAGTCATGGGATCAAGGGGAAGCAGCCCTCGTGCGCCGGTGAAAGAAGATTGCGAAAGCGATGGAGGCCCTTAGCCCCCGCCGGTGCAGCGGAAAGACTCGCGGATCACCTTCCGATCGGCTTCGCGAAGCGAAAATGTCACGCCCCACCCCCACTCTTCTTCGCCGTGCTGCCGCCGAAACACCACGTTGCATTCCCAAACCTGCCCAGTTCCTTCAGCGCCCGCCCGCAGGTGGGCCGACGTTTCGATCCAGTTCTTCCCCCCGGTGCCCTTCAACTCCGCGAGCAGGCCGCTGACATAATCCCCGATGGTCGTATCTTTCATTCCACTGCCCACACCCTGGCAGGAGGGAGAAACTTCCAGGCCCACATCATGACTGGCCAGCAACTGCCGCAGCATCTCCTTGCCCGTGGGAGCAACCGGCTCTGCTCCCATCGCAGCGGCCGCGAAGAGCGCCAGCACCACCATGCGCCCACTGATCATAACGGGAAAGTGCCATAGAACATCGGGACATCGCTTCCCGAGTAGTGGTGGCTGAATTCCTCCGAAGTCTGGGTGATCACCTTGTCTCTCGAGTTCGAATAATGCCAGATCGTCCCATCTACATAAATGCCGATATGCTTCCGTGGCACGTTCGCCATCGTTTTGGCTGCCAGGTCCACATTGGATGAACCGGCGATGATGAACACCAGGCAGGCTGTCGCAGTGCGTTTCTCCCATTTTCCGACCTCCGGGCATTGCGCGAAAACTTCGTGCACGCGGATGCAATAGCCTTTGTCACCCTTCCCCGTCATGCCCTTGCAAGTGAAACCGAAGCTGAATCCCATCACATGGCTCACAAAGTGGGCGCAGTGATTATCTGCATCGTTTTTATATTCGCTTCCGCAAATCTCCGAGATGTTTTGGCCCAGGTATGCATCCAGCCCCTCCTTGGTCGGAGTCGTAGTGAGAGTGGGATCCGGTGGCGCGACGACTAAGCCCATGGTTTTGCTCCTTATAACTTGGTTTTGGTAACTGAGTCCCGGATACCTAACTATGCGGTTCCGAGCGATGGCGCCGTGATTCCATCCCGTCTGTGGTATCGAGTCCAGCACAATTGCCAGCCTGCCCGCCGCGCGTCTCTCTCAAACCCCGATCACCGACACCACCACCGTCCGATGATGCGGCGCCCGCCGGTGCTCGAACACGAACACCCCCTGCCACGTCCCCAGCGCCAGCCGCCCCTCCGCGATTGGGATCGACTCGCTCGAGCGCGTCAGCACCATCCGCAGGTGCGAAGTCGAATCGTCCGGCCCCTCCGCCGTGTGCACCAGGTACTCCGCATCCTCCGGCACGAGCCGCTCGAAAAACTCATGCAAATCCGCCCGCGCCGAAGGGTCCGCGTTCTCGTAAATCACCAGCGACGCGCTGGTGTGCTGGAGGAATATGGTCGCCAGTCCGGTCGTCACGCGGGATTCCCGCACGATCTTCGCCACCTGCTGCGTGATCTCATACGTGCCTTTGCCACGGGTGCCGATCTGGAGGGAGTCGGTGTGTGCTTTCATCACCGCGTCATAAAGAACTCTCTCCCGCCGCGCCACCCATTCTCACGCCTCTTGGAGAATACATGAACGCAACCCCAAGCCCGGTCTGGGGTTGCACCCAAACCCATGAAACGCCTTCTCCTCCCACCCCTGCTCGCACTCCTCACCGCGAGCCTCGCCTTCGCCGCCAAAGACGCCGACCTGAAACCCACCCTCGCCACTCCGGGCAAAATCGTCTTCGAGGGCGCCTTCGAAACCGGCGCGCTCGCCAAGCCATGGAACGTCGCGAAAGGCGACTGGCAGGTGCGCGATGGCGCCATCGTCGGCAAGGAAAAGGCCGACGACAAACACGCCGCGGTATTGTTTCTCCAGTCGCCCGCGCGCGATTCGGTGATCCGCTTCTCCTACAAGCTCGATGGCGCGAAGGACCTCGCGCTCAGTTTCAATCACCCGAAGGGCCACCTCTTCCGCATTCTCTTGCGCGAAGATTCGATCGCGATCGTCCGGGACAAAGACAAGAAAGACCCCGCCAGCAAAGCCGGCTCCCTCGGCCGGACCGGCGCGAAGCTCCCCGCCGGCGAATGGCACACCGTGCTGGTGGAAGTGAAAGGCGAGCAGGTGAAAGTGCAGACCGACACCGGCGCCAAAGTCGAGGGCCGCGACCCGGCGCTTGCGGTGGAAAAGACCGGCTACCGCTTTGTCATCAAAGGCGAGTCCCTCCTTCTCGATGACGTGAAGGTCTGGTCCGTCGCGCCATGATCCGCTCCCTCGCGCGCTTTCTCGCGCTCGCGTTGCCGCTCGCCGCGGCCGAGCCCGCCAGGCCGAATATCCTCTGGCTCGTGAATGAGGATCATGGTCCGCACGTCGGCTGCTATGGCGATGCCTACGCCACCACGCCCACCTTCGACGCGCTCGCCGCGAGAGGGATGCGCTACGCGCGCTGCTGGTCGAATGCGCCGGTCTGCGCGCCCGCGCGCACCACGCTGATCTGCGGCCTCTACGCGCCGAGCACCGGCGGCGAGCATATGCGCAGCATGGTCCCCTTCCCCGCCGGCAAGAAGATGTACCCGCAGCTCCTCCGCGACGCCGGCTACTACTGCACGAACAATCAAAAGGAGGACTACAACCTCACCAAGCCCGGCCAGGTTTGGGACGAGTCCTCGAAGAAAGCCCACTGGCGCAATCGCCCGGACGGCGCGCCGTTCATGGCCGTCTTCAACTCCGAGAAGAGCCACGAAAGCAAGATTCGCCAGCGCCCGCACACGCTGGTGCACGATCCCGCCAAGGTGCGCGTCCCCGCCTACCATCCCGATACGCCCGAGGTCCGGCATGATTGGGCCCAGTACTACGATGGCGTCACCGCCGCCGATGCCGACGCTGGCGCGCGCCTTCAGGAATTGCAGGCGGCCGGCCTCGCCGAAGACACCATCGTCTTCTATTTCGCCGATCACGGCTCCGGCATGCCCGGCAACAAACGCTGGCCGCTCAATCGCGGCCTGCACGTGCCGCTCGTCGTCTACATCCCGGAAAAATTCGCACACCTGCGCCCGCCCGAGTACCGCGCGGGCGGCGCCTCCGAGCGGCTGGTGAGCTTCGTCGATTTCGCCCCCACGCTCTGCAGCCTCGCCGGCGTCCAGCCGCCCGCGTGGCTGCAAGGCCGCGCCTTTCTCGGCAAGTTCGCCAAAGAGCCCCAGCCGTTCCTCTTCGGCTTCCGCGGCCGCATGGATGAGCGCATCGATTCCGTCCGCAGCGCCACCGATGGCCGCTTCGTCTACGTGCGCAACTTCCGCCCCGACCTCATCTACGGCCAGCACCTCGAATACATGTGGCAGACCCCCACCACCCCCGTCTGGGAGCGCCTTTTCCAGGAAGGCAAACTCAACGAAGCGCAATCTTACTTCTGGAAAAAGAAGCCCCCCGAAGAACTCTACGATCTGCAAACCGATCGCGACGAAGTCCGCAATCTCGCCGCCCAGCCCGAGCACCGCGCCGTCCTCGATAAACTTCGCGCCGCCCTGCGCGAAAACGAAGCGCGCATCCGCGATGTCGGCCTGCTCCCCGAGGGCGAAATGCACCGCCGCAGCGCCGGCGGCGCCCCCTACGATTTCGCGCACGACGACGCCAAATATCCCTTCGCGCGCATCTACGCCATGGCCGAGCTCGCCTCCGCCCTCGATCCCGCCGCCACCCCCGGGCTCATCCGCGCGCTCTCCGATCCCGATTCCGGCATCCGCGCCTGGGGCGCCCTCGGCCTCCTCATGCGCGAAACTGCCGGCGTCCAGGCCGGCCGTGAAGCCCTCCTCAAAACCCTCGAAGACCCCGCGCCCGAAATCCGCTCCATCGCCGCCGAAGCCCTCGGCCGCTTCGGCGCCGAAACCGATCTCGCGCGCATCCTGCCTCAGCTCGCCGCCGCCGCCGATTGGTCCAAAAACGACGTCTTCACCACCATCGCCGCCCTCACCGCCATCACCAACCTCGGCGAAAAAGCCGCCCCCCTCGCGGCCACCATTGCGACCCTCCCGATGAAAGGACCCGCTCCGGACGGCCGTTACAACGCCTACGTCCCGCGCATCCTCGAAGATCTAAAAGCCGGCAGAAGGTGAGACGTCCGCCTCGCCAGCGCCTTCCCTACATTCCGTCCGGCGGCTCGTCCCGAAAGTACCGGCCCGCGTAAATCGGAATGAACTGAAAGATCCCAAAAAAGCTGACGATAAACAACTGCAGCCGCACCGACGGGAAAAGGAAAAGCCCCAGAACAGTCGTCGCCTCCGCCAGGGCCATCCCGGCGATCATCGCCGGCAGCACCGCGTCGGCCGTCCGCAACTTCGGCAGCACGCCCCAGCGGATCACCACGGACGCCAGCAGCGGCGCCACCGCCAACACCCACGGGAAACTCGCGTCGCTCCCCTTCCCCGCTCCCTTTCCGAGCACCACATAAATCACACAAACGCCAATTAGAAACGCGCCCCATAATACCCACCAAACAAGGATCTGCTGTTGTTTCGAGTTAGGCTGCATGGAGTTGCCATTCGTAGCCGGGGCGCGGGAAAATGTCGAGTGCACGCACTCGCCGCCCATGCCGCTAATTTGATTAGCGGCCGCGCCAGCCTCGTAGCGCAGGCGTCCCCGCCTGCCGTATCGCAGCGCTTCCAGCCTGCCTCTTCGGCGCCGGCAAATCTTCCGGGCGGTGCCAAATGGGTCAACCGGACGAATCGCGCTCTTCGCATCCATTAGCTAACCCCTCCCGCAAAAATAGAATTAGAAAAATGTGCTCGTTCGAGATTGGGAAAGTCCTCGACCTCTGATACCCTCGGGCACCGATGGAATCGAACCCGAAAGTGGCCGCCACGCGCCCTTTGCGCGAAACTCAAGCCATCCCCATGTCACGGGAGCGCAGCCGAACCACCTCGATATCCCGGCGCAGGAGAAGGCTGCGGGCGGTAGCGGAGACGTCCCTCCCGCACGTCCCGTCATCGCCTTCCAATATTTCCATAAATCAAAACTTATACTGCACCAGTTTCTTCAATTTCCGCTCCTCACCGTCATTCGCCACCTTCCCAAAATCGCCCGAGAACCCCCTCTTTCATCCCAAGCATCGCTTCAGCCCTGAAGCACCCATTTCCAAAAAGTTAAACTTATACTAGAGCAAAATTCCCACGCCCCCAATCCCAAAATGACGCACAATCTGGGAATTTTCCGTCCCAGAATGTGCAACATTCCGCCGCTCGAACGCTCCACGCGTTCCACTCCGCCTTGACTCCCCCTCTCCCGCCGCCGCAAATGCCCGTTCGCACTCTGCGAAAATCCTCAACCTCTTAACCGTTTTCCCCATGCGCTTCGGCCTCAACTCCTTCCTGCTCGTCTCCCCCTTTACCACCGACAGCGTCAAGCTGTTCAAGAAAGTGAAGGATTGGGGCTTCGAGACGATCGAAATCCCGATCGAGGATCCCTCTCACACCGACCCGAAGAAGATCAAAGCCGCGCTCGATAAAGCCGGCCTGGCCTGCGGCACCGTCTGCGCCTGCATGGGGCCGGGACGCGATTTTCGCGGCAGCCCGGAGGAGCAGCAGGCGGCCATGGTCTACTGCAAGGCGCTCATCGATCAGATGGTCGATCTCGATTGCCCCAAGCTCATCGGCCCCGTCTACAGCGTGGTCGGCAAGGCCGATGCGGTGGAGCCAGCCGCGCAGAAAACGGAGTGGGACCTCGTAGTGAAAAACCTCAAGGAGCTATGCGCCTACGCGCAGAGCAAGGGGAAGCAGATTTGCCTGGAGCCGCTCAATCGCTTCGAAACCGATTTCATCAACACCGTCGACCAGGGCCTCCGCATGATTAAGGCCGTCGGCAGCCCGGCGCTGAAGCTGCACCTCGATACTTTTCACATGAACATCGAGGAGAAAAACCAGCCGGCGGCCATCCGTAAGGCGGGCAAGCTCCTCGGCCATTTCCACGCCTGCGGCACTGATCGCGGCACGCCCGGCGGCGATTCGCTCGAGTGGAAGCCGATCGTCAAAGCGCTCAAGGAGATCGGCTACGAGGGCGACGTGGTCATCGAGTCTTTCACCACCGATGTGAAGGTGATCGCGCGCGCCGCCGCCATCTGGCGCAAGATCGAGCCGAAGCGCGACGACATCGCCGTGAAGGGCCTCGCCAACCTGAAGAGCCTCTTTGGCAAAGCTAAGAAACCCGCCAAGGCCTGATTATCCGAAGACCCATGAAACTGCTTCCTTCCCTCCTCCTGGTCCTCTCGCTCGGCGCCGGCGCCTACGCCCAGGAAACCCCGAAAGTGACGAATGAACCCGCGCTCGCCGCCCGCAAGCTCGGCAAAGAGCAGAAGATTTTCAACGGCAAGGACCTCGAAGGCTGGGCCGGCAACGAGGATCTCTGGAAGGTGAAGGACGGCGCGATCGTCGGCACCACCACCGCCGAGAAACCGCTCAAGCACAATACCTTCCTCGTCTGGACCGATGGCATCGTCGATAACTTTGAGCTGAACTTCAAATACCGCATCACCACGCCCGCGGGAAATTCCGGCGTGCAGTACCGCTCGCGCGTCATGCAGCCCGGCGAGCACGGCCCGATCGTTTCCGGCTATCAAGCCGATTTCGAGGCCGGCAAAAAATATTCCGGCATCCTCTACGAGGAGAAGGGCCGCGGCATCCTGGCCCTGCGCGGACAGAAGACCGTCATCAAGGCGGACGCAGCCGACCCGAACAAGGCCAAGGTGGAAGTGACTGGTGAAGTCGGCAATGCCGATGAAATTCAGGCCTCGATCAAGCAGGGCGACTGGAACGATTACCGCATCGTCGCGAAGGGCAAACACCTCCAGCACTTCATCAACGGCAAGCAGACCGTCGATGTCACCGACGAGCACACGAAGGCCGCCGAGGAAGGCATCCTCGCGCTGCAAATTCATCAAGGCCCGCCGATGCAGGTGGAATTCAAAGACATCCTCCTCATCGAGCTGAAGTAACCCGGCTCGATGAAAACCTCCCTCCTCGCCACCATCTTCGGGCTGGCCGTCGCCTCCGGCGCCATTGCTGCCGACAAGAAAACCGTCGTGATGATCGCCGGCAAGCCGAGCCACGGGCCCGGCGAGCACGAGCACAATGCCGGCATCCAATTGCTCGCCAAGTGCCTCGCGCAAGGCGCCGCCAACTTGGTCGAGACGAAAATCCACCTCAACGGCGAATGGCCCAGCCCCGAGGAGTTCGCTACCGCCGATGCCATTGTCATCTATTCCGATGGCGGCGGCGGACACCCCGCTGTGCAGGAGGGCCGCCTCGCGTCGCTCGATGCGCCGATGAAACGCGGCGCCGGCTTCGTCTGCCTCCACTACGCGGTCGAGGTGCAAAAGGACAAGGGCGGCCCCGAGTTTGTGAATTGGCTCGGCGGCTACTTCGAGGCCGATTGGTCCGTCAATCCGCATTGGACCGCCGATTTCAAGGAGCTTCCCAAGCACCCCATTTCCAGCGGCGTCAAACCCTTCTCCACCCTGGATGAGTGGTACTTCCACATGCGTTTCCGCGAGGGAATGAAAGGCGTGTCGCCCATCCTCACCGCCATCGCGCCCGAGAGCACCATGAGCCGTCCCGATGGCCACCACAGCGGCAATCCCACCGTCCGCGCCGCAGTTGCCGGCAAGGTCCCACAGCACGTCGCCTGGGCTTCCGAGCCCGAAGGCGGCGGACGCGGCTTCGGCTTCACCGGCGGCCATTTTCACAAAGGCTGGGCGAACGAGGAGCAGCGCAAGCTGGTCCTCAACGCCATCGTCTGGAGCGCCAAAGCCGAAGTCCCCGCCAACGGCGTCGAATCCAAAGTGACCGACGAAGACCTCGCCGCCAATCTCGACAACAAGCCCCCCCGCAAACCCGCGCCGCCGAAGGCGCCCGCCAAGTAGCGCCGTCAACCGCTAGTCGAGCGCCCGCCGCGCCCATGAGACATGGCGTTTCGCCAGTTCCCTGCTGAAAAGGTCCGCCCCATCCACGTTGAGGTGCTGAGCGTCGTACCGGACGCTCGCATCGAAAAGCGCAGCATTGGCATCGGGATCGTCGAAGCGCCAGATGTCGTCGTACGGCCCCACCTCGGGAACCCACGGCGGCTGCGGGAAAATGCGCGGCATCACCAGGACGATCACCTGGATGTTGTGCTGGCGCAGCTTCGCCAGCATCTGATAGGTCGCATGCTCGAATACCCGGTCAGTCTGCACCGGCGCCGCGGCGCGGCTGCGCGCTTGCTCGAGTTGGAGGAGATAGCCGGGGATTTTCTCCGGCGGGAAGCGATCGGGCACTTGGAAAAAGCCGGTGCCTTCGGGGCCCAGGCCCGCGTTGGGCTGCGGCTTGGGCGCCGGAGCCGCTTCCAGCAACGGCTGCCCGCGGCCAAGGTTTGATTCCCGGCGCGCCCAAATACCGGCGTGTTGCGCCATTACCGTAAGCCGCCTTGCAACCGGCGGCTGCGCGGGATCCTCCCACACGGCACGGCAGTTCAGCCAGGTGTACCCGGTGGTATGCCAGTAGATGATGCGGAGTGAATCCGGCTGATTCTGCGGTCCGAACTCGCGGACGAAACGGGTGAGTTCCAGCACGACGCATCGGAGCGCCCCTGGCTGGAGCGCAAGGATTTGATCGAGGACGTACGGCAGCTCGGGGTGGCCCATCCCATCGAGGCCGAAATTGAAGGACCGCGTCGGCCGCCCTAGCGCGGCGGTCGTTTCATCGAAAAGCCGGGGCGAAATTCCCCGGCGCACCCGGCTGGAGCCGAGGAAGAGCGTATCGATATGCGCGCGGTCGCGGGCATAGCGCGCCAGTTTTTCGGAGTACTCCGGCACCGGCGGCGCGGCAGTGGTGTGCCGCAGCACCGCGCAGGTGGCTCCGAGCCCGAATACGAAGGCCACGCAGGAGAGGAGTCCTCGCGGCAGGCGGCTCATCTGCGGGGCGGCAGGCGCGCTACTCCAGCACGAAGGTGCCCAGCTTTTCCTTAAGCTCCTCGACGCCCTCATCCGCCTGCGCGGAAATCGGCACGATCTCGATCTTGCGCCGGAAGCGGCGCTTGAACGACTTGAGCTGCTCGTCCGCGCCGGGCAAGTCCATCTTGTTCGCCACGATCATCCACGGGCGCTTCGAGAGTGTCTCATCGTAGAGATCGATCTCTTTGCGCAGGCTCTTGCAAATCCTCGATCGGCTCGCGGCCTTCGCTCCCGGCCATGTCGAGCACGAAGGCGAGCAGCTTGCAGCGCACGATGTGGCGCAGGAACTCGTGCCCGAGGCCGACGTTCTCGTGCGCGCCTTCGATCAGCCCGGGAATGTCCGCCACGGTGACGCGGCGAAAGCCCGGCAACTCGACGACGCCGATGTGCGGCGTGAGCGTGGTGAAGGGATACGCCGCCACCTTCGGGCGCGCCGCGGAGATTTTCGTGAGCAGCGTCGATTTTCCCGCGTTCGGATACCCGACGAGGCCCGCGTCGGCGATCTTGCGCAGCTCGAGATAAAACGTGCCCTGCTCACCTTCCTCGCCCGGCGTGCTCTGGATGGGCACGCGGTTGCGCGAGCTTTTGAAATGGATGTTCCCGAGCCCGCCCTTGCCGCCTTTGCAGAGGACGAACTCCTGCCCCGGCTCGGTAAGATCCGCGATCAGCTCGAGTTCCCCAGGGTCGATCGCGCGACTTTCTGCGGCTCGGGCTCGTCCTTCCGGCGCCTTGGAGAGATCGACGAACTGCGAGGTCGTTCCGTAAGCCACCGAAGGCTCCAGCTCGGTGTCTCTGGGGCTTGCTGGCCATCCGGTAGACGAGCGTCCCTTGCGGCACCGCCACGATCTTGTCCTCGGCGGCCTTGCCGTAGCACTCCTTGCCCATGCCGTTTTGCCCGCTCTTCGCGCGACGATCGGCTCGTAGAAAAACGGCGTCAGGTTGTCGGTATGCGTGTCCGCGCGGAGGATGATCGAGCCGCCGCGGCCGCCGTCTCCCCCGCTCGGGCCGCCGCGCGGCACAAAGGCCTCCCGGCGAAAAGCCACGCAACCGTCCCCGCCGTCCCCGGCATTGGCGGTGATTCGAATGTGATCGACGAACATAGCGGGTACTCTAGCCGCACAATGGCGAAGCTCGAAACGGAATGACGAAAAACGTCATTTCTTCGCAGCGAGCAGCTCTGCGTAGAGGTCGCGGGTCTGCTTGGCGATGGCTTCCCAGGAGAACATTTCCTCAGCGCGTTTGCGGCCCGCCTTGCCCATGCGCTCGCGCAGGTCGGGGTCGGCCATGAGGTGATTGATCCGCTCGGCGAGGTCGCGGGAGAAGCCTTCGGGATCCTTGGCCTCGAAGGGGCTTCCTGGTCATTGCTCCAGCGGGACGAGGAAGCCGGTCTCGCCCTCGACGACGACTTCCTTGATGCCGCCGACGGCGCTCGCGACGACCGCGGTTTCGCAGGCCATCGCCTCGAGATTGATGATGCCGAAGGGCTCGTAAATCGAGGGGCAGCAGAAGACCGCGGCGTGGCTGTAGAGCTCGATCTTCTCCGGTTTGCTGCACCATCTCCTCGATCCAGATCACTGGCCGTGCGCGGCCTGCGCGGCGGCGACGGCGGCCTTCATCTCCGCGGCGATCTCCGGCGTATCCGGCGCGCCGGCGCAGAGGACGATCTGGAAGCCCGGCGTCCATGTGCTTGATCGCGCGCACCAGATGCATGATCCCCTTTTGCCGCGTGATGCGGCCGACGAAGAGCACGTAACGGCACGCTGCGGATCGATGCCGTATTTCTCCAGCGCGTCGGTGGTCGGTGACGGGCTGGTATTCGTCGAGGTCGATGCCGTTGTAGATGACGTGGACGCGCTCGTCGGGCACGTTGAAGAAGCGCAGGATGTCGGCCTTCGTCTCGCTGCGAGACGGCGATGACCGCGTCGGCCATCTCGATCGCGGTCTTCTCCACCCAGCAGGAAAAATCGTAGCCGCCGCCGAGCTGCTCGCGCTTCCACGGGCGCAGCGGCTCGAGCGAATGGACGGTGAGCACCATCGGGATGCCGTAGTTCAGCTTCGCCATGATGCCGCCGAAGTGCGTGTACCACGTGTGCAGGTGCACGAGGTCGGCATCGATGTTCGTCGGTGTTCCAATCGACGCCGCGCTGCACCGCGCCGAAGACGGAGTGCAGCGGCTTCGGCGCGGTGTAGTGCGGCGGTGTCCACGGCCGTAGCCCGTCGCCTTCAGCGCGGGCAGTATCGAGCCGCGGCTCGCGCGCCTCCTTCCCGTAGCAGCGCACCTCCACCTCCATGAGCTTCGCGAGCTCGCGCGAGAGATAATCCACGTGCACGCCGGCGCCGCCGTAGATCGTGGGAGGGTATTCGTTGGTGAGGAAGAGGGTTTTCATGGGACGTGCAGGCCAGTGTTCAGTATCCAGCGATCAGTATTCAGAACACTGAAAACTGAAAACTGGGAACTGAATACTGCCCCCCGCCTCAATCCCGCCCCGTGAAGAACCGCTTGATCTGGTTACCGCGCTTTTCGAAATGGTTCAGGACGCGATCGGGGAAGGAGCGGCCGCTGCCACGATATTCGCGCTCTTCCACGTAGCGGTGGTCTTCGCGGTAGTCGTCCCGGTACTCGTCTGGCGGCGGCTCGCCGCGAGAGGTTTCGCGCCGGTCTTCGCGTGTGTATTCGCGGTCGTCGGCCGGCGGCCCCGAGCGCCGGTTGAGGTCGCGCCGCACGACGGCACCATTATCGGCCGAGATATCGATGCTGCCGACCGCGTTGCGGCCCGCGTAGAGCTCGAGGTGCCACACCGGTGAGCGGGCGCCGCCCTGCAGGGTGTAATCCACGCGCTCGAACGTCAGATTCACCTTTTGTGCCTCCTGGTTCGCCACGGTGAAGGCTCCTTCGGAATCGAGGTTGAGCTGGGAGAAATTGATCGGGCGCCCGTGATCACGCGAGACCGGCGCTTTCTCGCTTACGACCCGGCTCCCCCGCACTTCCATCTCGCGCAGGCCACCCCGCGCGCCGGAGTCCGCCAGCGTGATGCGCCACGATTGCGGCTCGGGCGAGCCGTTGCGGCCGCGCACCTCGAGCACCCGGTTCAGGGCGTCGGAGCCGTTCTGTTTGCCCACCACCCGCAAGGCGGTGTAAGCGGTTTCCGCGGCGGATAGGCTGAGCTGCCCCATGAACAACAGGGAGAGGCAGAAGAGTGTTTTCATACGTTCGGTAAGATGCCCGGCTTTTCCCAAAGCTCAACGCGCAAACGCCGGAGAAAGATGGGACGCCTGGGAGTAATGGCGAAGAATCGGACGCGCAGCCCGAGCTCCTCATTCGTTTTTTTTTGCAACCCGCTACACCCGCTTGTGCTCCCTGGCCTCCACCGCAGGCGTTCCCGGCCGCCTCCCTGCCGCGCGGATCAGCGACATCAACTTTTTCTTGGCATCCCGCGCTGGGGGCTGCGGGTGCAGGCTCAGCGCGAAGATCGACGAAAGCCGACGGCATTCCGTCAGGAAACGGTCGGCGCGCGGGCCGAAAGCCTTGCGCCCGTGCTCGAAGGAGGACATTTCCTCCTCGTCGAGCGCGCCGATCACGTAGAGCCGGGCCAGGTGTTGGAATTCGTCGAAGTTCATCTCTGGGAGGCTGGAGCCGATCTTGTGCCGCGCCGGGGCGCGAGGCAAGGCCGGTTTCAGCCCTTCAGGAGAGGTATCGTGCGGGCGAGCTTTTCGCGTTGGCCTGCGCTGAAAGAAGCCGGGAAAGATCGTTGACCCGCGAGTCCGAACCGCTAGCTTCCTCGCCCCACAAATGAGTTCGCTGAACAAAAAGTTCCCGCGCCTGCTGCCGGAACCGATCCGCAAAGGGATGAAAGCCGCCGACCTGATCGACACCGCCTTCAAGGCCTACAACGGCGGCCGGCTCGCCGAGGCGTGCCGGCTTTTCACGCAGAAGATGATCGCCGGCGAACGGCACGGTGGGCATGTCGCTCACCGGCGCGCTCACGCCCGCGGGGCTCGGCAAGGCGGCGATCATGCCGCTGATGAAGGCGGGCTTCGTGGACTGGATCATCTCCACCGGCGCGAATCTCTACCACGACCTGCACTACGGGCTCGGCATGGAGCTCTACGCCGGCTCGCCGTTCCTCAATGACGTGGACGCTGCGCGCGCGACGGCATCATCCGCATTTACGACGTGCTGTTCGACTACGACGTGCTGCTCGATACCGATGCGTTCGTGCGGCAGGTCATCCAGGGGCCGGAGTTCCAGCGCACGATGGGCACGGATGAGTTCCACTACCTGCTCGGGCAGCTACGTCGCCGAGCGGGAGAAGAAGCTCGGGCATCAAGGAAACCAGCGTGCTCAGCGCCGCCTATCAATACGGCGTGCCGATCTTCACGAGCTCGCCCGGCGACAGCTCCATCGGCATGAATGTCGCCGCGATGGCGCTGCGCGACTCGAAGCTGCTCATCGATGTGAACCGCGACGTGAACCAGACCGCGGCGATCGTCTATGCGGCGAAGTCGAGCGGGCAGACTTCGAGCGTCTTCATCCTCGGCGGCGGTTCGCCGAAGAACTTCATGCTCCAGACCGAGCCGCAGATCCAGGAAGTGATGGGCATCGAGGAGCGCGGCCACGATTACTTCCTGCAATGCACCGACGCGCGGCCCGACACCGGCGGCCTCAGCGGCGCGACGCCCGGCGAAGCGGTGAGCTGGGGCAAGATCGATCCCGACAATCTGCCCGACTGCGTGGTCTGCTACGCGGACTCGACGATCACGCTGCCGCTCATCACCGCCTACGCGCTCACGAAGGCGGCGCCGCGCAAGCTCAAGCGCACTCTACGATCGCCGCGACGCGCATGCTACGAGGCGCTCCGCGAGCAGTATTTCAAACACGGCCGCGTCGAAAAAATCGAGCACCGCACCGATGTTACCAAGCCATCCAAAAAGAAGTCTGGCCGCGATGACAGCGCGGGCGCGGTCCGTGGCCGTTCCGGCCGCTCTGTCACTGGCACCAAACGCAAATAGATGCGCAAAAAAGTCGATACGCGCGCTCTGCTTTATGAGCGCATCCAGCAATCGCCGGCGAAATTCGTCCATGTCACCGGCGTCCCGTACTCCGCGGAGCTAAGTCCCGTCCCCGAGCAGCCGGAGCAAGTTTGGATCACCCTGGAGGCGCCGCCCTACGGGCGCATCCGCGCGGTGATCAATACGGTCTCCCGCCTGAACTCCGAGGCGGGCGCCAGCCCGCATGTGCGCGTGGGTGTGCAAAAGGATCCTTGGACGGAAAAGCCGGAGACAGGATTAGTCGAGGTGGAGGGGATGAATTACAGCGCCGTGGAGGCCATTGCCCCGCTGGTCTATGAGGAGCTGCCCCAAGCCACGCTCGGGGAGATGCTCCTGACCAAAGCGAAGGCGGCGGTGCGTGTGGAAGTGTGGGGTGACCTGTATGCGCGCGATCACCTCGGCATCCGGCAAATCCACAGCCGCCGCGCCAGCACCGCCGTGCGCGATGACCTGGCCGGCCGTGATGGCGCCCTGCGTCTCTACTATCCGGATAACATCTCTGAGACCTTCCTCTTTAAGTTTCACGGGCAGCCCTAGCGCGCGCCCTTTAATGCACGCATCCCCCTTTCCGCTGCCGCGCTGGCTCTTCCCCGCGACGCTCATTTTCATCCTCGCGTGCTTCGCGGTGCGAAATCTCCCGTGGCACCTGGATGACTACGATCAAGCCAAGCAGGCCTATGTCTCTTTCGAGATGGTCCAGGAAGGCGCTTGGTGGTTTCAGCACACCCCCTCCGGCCGCATTGCGACCAAGCCACCGCTGGCTGGCTGGATCTCGGCGGGGCTGGCGCTGATCACTGGAAAGCAAGCTTGGGAGCTGGCCTGGCGGCTTCCCTCATTTCTATCTGCCCTGGTCATCCTTTGGATTCTTGTCACCGCGGGCCGGCGGCTGGCCGGGACGCTCGGCGCCACCATTGCCGCCGCGGCCTTCGGGCTGAATCTCATGACTCCGCGCCTGGCTACGCTGGTGCGCACAGACATGATGCTGGGCCTGACGATCTTTTTGGTCGGCTACCTCATCTACGAAAAACTGCGGCGCGATCAGCCGTGGACCACCCGTGACCGGTGCCAGTTGTTCGGCCTGCTGCTCGCCTCCATGCTGCTGAAAGGGCCGATCGCTTATGCCTTCCTGTTGCCGGGGCTCGTCGCGTTTGTCTGGCTAAATCGCCGCACGCCCGCGGCTGCGCGAGCCTGGAGCGGCTGGTGGAGTTGGCTCGCGCCGCTCGCCTTTTTCGCTGTCTGGGTCGTCGTCGGCATCGCGCTGAGCAAGGATTTCTACGAGCAGGTGGTGCGCGATGAATTCCTCGGCCGCTTCACCGTGGGCGAAGGCGCGCGCCACAACAATCAGCCGATCTATTTCTATCTCCCGAAGCTGCTGCACCTTTTCTTTCCCTGGAGTGCGCTGCTGATCGCGCTCGCCGCGGTGCCCGATGTCCGCGCCAAGCTGCGCCGCGACCCCGCGCTGTTTTGGCTGGTTTGCTGGGCGCTGGGCGGCCTCATCTTCATGTCGTTGGTCCCTTCCAAGCGCGCCGACCGCGTCTTTTCCAGCCTTCCGCCGCTCTGCCTGCTGGCCGCCGGCCTGGTCTCGCTGATGCCGGCACACCGCTTCACCGCCTGGTTTTCGCCTCGGGCCGTCTATCTCGTGCTCGGGGTCGCGGCACTTTTTTCCAGCGGATATGCGGTCTTCCGCCTGGTGGAAGGGTATCGTACAGATCAAGGCGCCCTCGTGGAATTCGGCCGCGAAGCTCGTGTGAAGGCGCCGCCCGGCCAGCTAGCGGTGGTGCATGGAAAAGACGAGGGCATGCTTCTCTACCTGCGAGTTAGCCAGTTCACCAAGCGGGATGAGGCGATTGCACAGTGGCAGGCTGGCCGCCTGGGGGGACTTGTCCTGCCGGATAGCGTCCTGGACGAACACCGCGCAGCCTTCCTGCCTTTCCAGGTCGCGCTGCGTTCGCGGCCGGCCAGGGAAAAGAATAGCAGCTACAGTTTGCTCGTGCCCCATAGGTAGGGACGCGCAGCTTGGGTTGGAAATGTTCGGTATGTCGACGCCGAATTGACTGGTTTCTTAGGTGCGGAAAGATGGCCGATGCAAGAAAGTTGATGTATTCCGTAAATAAGTGCTTGCCGAATACTAGAATTGTTTTCAAGTTGACGACTTATGAAGTCCCTTAATCCTCGTATCACTCGTCTGAAAGAGCTCATGGAGCTGGAGGAACGCCGGTCGGATTTGCAGGAGCAGCTTGATCAGTTGGTTAACCAAATGAGCAAACTGCGCGATTCGCTGTTTGAAGATGCCCCCCCGGTGCCGGGTGGCGCTTCCGCGAAAGCCAGCGCTGCCAGCAGCTCCAGCAGCGAACAAGCTGCCGCGCCCGCGCGCCGCGGCCGTCGCGGACGCACGCCACGTGGCGAGCTGAAGAGTCAGATCGTCTCCGCGCTCACCGCTGCCGGTTCCGCCGGCGTCCGCGTCTCTGAACTCGCTAAAACCCTCGGTATCAAGCCTGTCAACGTTCACTCCTGGTTCCATTCCGCCATGCGCCGCTTCCCTGAGATCAAGAAGATGGATCGCGGACAGTATCGCTTGCAAGGCAACCTTAGTGGCTCCTCGAGCAAGGAAAGCGCCGGTTCCGCCAGCGCCGAATCGAGCACTGGCCGCCGCGTCGGCCGTCCCCCCGGCAGTGGCCGCCGGGCCAGCACTGGCAGCAGCAGCAGCGGCAAGACCCGCCGAGGCGGCACCCGCCGCGGCGAGCTTAGCCAGCGCATCCTTAGCGAGCTAACCAGCGCCGGCGCCAAGGGCGTAAATGTGCGCGACCTCGCCGCCAAGATCGGGATGCCCTACAAAAACATCTATATCTGGTTTGCCACCACCGGGAAAAAGAACCCGAAAGTGAAAAAGCTCGCCCCCGCGACTTACAAGCTGACCGCCTAACCCACCTACATACTTCCCTCTCAACGGGCGCCCTTGGAAACGGGGGCGCCCGTTCTTTATCCAGCTAACAAAGCGGGATCCCTCCGCATAACGCACGGATAGTCTTACGGAGCATCCTACAAGATGAATGAATTGTAGGATATGTCCTACCTATCTCCAAGGTGGCGGTTTTGCAATGTGGCGGCCACCCTTGATGCAGCCCCGACTAAATTCAGGAGTATCGTCAGTGGAGCTTAATTGTGACGACACGCCCGAACGAGTCTGAATCGGGCGGCTCTGTAGACGCCCAATCTTTTATAGCCTGTCGCCTCCCATCGCGGAATCAGCTCCGTAGGGAGCGGCATCTAGCGTGCGCCCCGATGTCGATCGGCGGTGGGGGTGAGCCCGCCCTCGACCTCCGCGACTACGCAAGAGCCCGCAGGGCTCAACATGAATAGCCGTGGGTTTGCACCCACGGCTACTCAAATTCGACCCCATGCGGGGTCAGAAAAACGTGCCCCACGCCCCAACCTCCGGATGCGTTGGCGCCCCTACCAGCAGCACTTTTTCCAGAAGCTCTTGAACCACTTAGCCGCCGGATCCACGTAGTCGTCTTCCACGTCGTGGGCGGCGTCGCCCAGCTTCTCGAGCGAGTCTTTCACCGCCGCGGCCGACTTCTTGTACCCTTTGCGTGATGCTTTCGTGAGGGAACCGACCAGCTCGCGGACGAAGCCCTCGGTTTCCGAGAGGCGGTCGCGCAGCTCGTCGGCGTGATCTTTCTGCGAGGCACGGACCAGGAGTCCGATCACCAGGCCCGTGGCGAGGGCGCCCAGGACGATCGGCACTGGATTGGCGCGCAAGACGCGCTCGGCCTCGGCGGCCATGCGGCGGCCCGCGTCGGGAATATAGCTGTTAGCGCCTTCCGGCGTCGGGCCTGCACCCGGGATGTCGTTGGTTTCCATATGGGTGCGGTTCTATTTTTGGCGGCGGCTGACTTCTTCGTACACCTTCACGGCGCCGAGCACCACCAAGGCGGGGCGGATCAGCGCCAGGGTGAGCCGCAAGATGCCGGCGATGATGCTGCCCACGGGGAGCAGCGTGAGGATCAGCCCCGCCACAAAGGCGGCGGCGATGGCTTGAGTGGGCTCGTCGCGCGCGAATTTTTCGGTGCGCGATTTGAGGTCCGCGGCGGAGACGCCGCCGATTCCGTAGTCAGTTTCAGGTCGTTGCATAAATTTGGCCTCCAGGCGGGATTAGTCCTTCTTGCGGGTGGTGGTCGTGGTCGTGGTGGTCCGCTCCTCGACGATCGGCGCGGGCGCCGGCGTGACCACGGTGCGGCGCTCTTGCACTACGGGGGCAGGCGTCACCACGCGCACCCGCTCCTGGACGACCGGAGGCGCAGGCTTGACCACCACCCGCTCTTCGACCACGGGCGCGGGACGAACCGCGGCGGTGCGGCGCACCACCACGCGGCGCGCGACCACCCGGTCGGCCTCACGGACGTAATGGACGGTCACCGGCACGCCGGATTTGACCACCTCGATCGAGACGGGAGCGCCGGCTTCATCCACATAAGCCACATCGCGGCTCACTACGTAGCGGGTCGGCGCCGAGGCGACCTCGGAGCGGATCACCAGCGAGTCGGGGCTAAAGGTATCGATCGTGCCGGCCGTCTCGGTGATGACGGTTTCGGCGACCGCCAGCGGGCTCAGGACCGCGATGGTCCCGAGGAGAATGGCGCCGCCGAGCTGGCGGAAATTCAGAGTATTCATGTTGTTGGGTGTGTGTTTTTAAAGTGAGCGCGAATGCGGCTCACTGTCTCATTCGCGGCGAACCCCCCGCGCGGCTGCCTAGACCGGCAGTTCTCTCGCTCCGCCGCTCCCCCTTGGTCGGAATGGCCCGAACGGGGCGGCTACGCCAGCGCGTCCAGCTTCGAGAGCAGCGTCGCCTTGGCGGCGGCGCCTTTTACCTGGTCCACCACCTGGCCACCCTTGAAAAACAGGAGCGCCGGGATCGCATTGATCCGATAACGCGCCGCGAGATCCTGGAAATCGTCGATATTCACCTTGCCCACTTTTGCCTGGCCGGCCTTGGCATCGGCGATTTCGTCCACGATCGGGGCGATCATGCGGCACGGGCCGCACCACGGCGCCCAGAAATCGAGGAGCACGGGAACGGCCGACTTGAGAACCTCGTCGTCGAAATTCGCCGAGGTGATAGTAAGGACGTTCGCGCTGGCCATGATGGAACTGCTTCGGGCGTGCTTCGCCTACTGATTGGCCGCGCCGAAGGCGACCAACACCAGGAGGAAGGAGATGAGCGAGAAGACGAGCGTGGCGATGCTGAGCACCGTGGAGCCGCCACCTTCGCCGCCATCCGTGAGCACCGGGGCGGCCGCTACCACGGCCGGAGCGGCCGAGGGCGCCGGGCGGTTCACGAGCGGCTGGGTCTGGCCCATTTTCACGGTGGCTTTCGGCAGCCCGGCTTTGCCGGCATCCGGCGGAAGGGTGATGCGCGCCGTCTCCTTCTTCGGGGAGGCGGCTTTCTGCACCACCGGCGCCGGGGCTGGCGTGGCGCCAGCCGCGGAAGGAGCGGCCGGAGCGGACGCGGGCTTCAGCGGCACCGTGGGCCGGGCGGCGCCGCCGAGCGACGGCGGCTTGGGCGCGGGCGTGACACCACCGAGCGGCTTCGAAAGGGAGGGCGGCGCCGGCGTGAGGCCGGGCGAGGTGAGGGGCTTCGGCGGCGGCGGCACCGAGGGCTTCGCTCCGCCCGGCAGCCCGGGCGCCGAGGGAGGCGCGGGGATCGAAGGCGCGGAAGGCGGCGCCGGCGCGGCGGGAGCGATCCCGCCGCCAGGCAGCTTCGTCGTTTCTTTCTTTGGCGTCGTGCCCAGCGGCGTCACCGGCCGGCCGGGAAGATTGATCCGGACGGTCTCCCGCTTCACCGCCGCCTGCTCCTGCTTGGGCGGAAGCGTGATGCGGATGGTTTCGGCTTTCGAAGCGTCATCAGCCTCGGAAGGAGCGGGAGGATTTTCTTCGGACATAAATGGGAGGAAATGGGTCTGGAGGTGTCCTATCACACCCTGCCTGGGGGCTGTCAATAACTAGGCGAGCGAATTCGTGGCGGAGGGCGCGGATCGGCGCCAGCCCCGCGGAACGCCTGGCGTCAGCATCGGCCAAAAGCCGCGTTCGCGCGCACTTGCCCAAATCCCCGGATAAGCTATATCCCGAACATGGTTCCGATGGCCTCCCGTATGATTCGCGCGCTGCTTCTCCTCGCTGTGCTCTCCACCGGCGCTTGGGCGCAAGGTCCGCTCACCGCGAAAACCGCCACCGTCCCGCCGCTCAATGTGCAGGTCGCGGTCGGCACCACCCAGCGGCCGCAACGCGGCTCGTTCTACGGCAAGACCATGGACATCCAGGCCAAGCTCACCATCGATTGCCCAAGCCGGATGCTGGCGATCCCGGAGCTGGAAGCCACCGTGGTGATCATCACCATGGACACGCGCGCGAAATACACCAGCCGCCGCGAGGTCTACAAGGTGCACTCCACCGAAACGATTACGATCCCGGCCGTCCCGGTCGGCGACCGCCGCACCTTCAGCTTCGCGGAGTCGTCCGTCTCCTTCGATGCGTACCGCGACTCCACCAATATTGGCGGCGAGGTCTATAAGTACTACGTCTTTGGCTTGCGGGAGAAATCGAGCGGCACGCTCCTCGATTTCAAGACGAACAACGTCCCGGCAATGACCTTCTGTAAAGCGCACCCGGAAAAGCGCGATGAGCTGCTGACGCTCCGGAAGGGCGCCGATTTCCCCGACAAGCTGAAGTAAGGCGCGGCGACACGTCGCCGCCCGCCCAAAGGCCACCCGCGCCTGCCGGCACGATTCATAGCACGCGCCCGCACAACCACGGCGCAAAGTCCCTCGCTATGAAATCGCTCCTCCTCCTCCCGCTTCTCGGCGCCGCCCTGCTCTTCACCGGCTGCGACGACGACGATCACTACTATGGCCGCCGCTCGTCCCAGCATCACGGGTACCACGGCGACCGGCACTCCTACAGCCGCACCCACCACGAGCCTTCCTATCGCAGCGACTCCTATCGCCGCAGCAGCGGCAGCGGGTACTACCGCAGTTCGCCGAGCGCCGTGGTGGTGCGCGACTCGCCTTCGTACCGCAGCAGCTCGCGCCGGGTGCACGTGACTTATTGAGGCGCGGCCAGCGTTGCCGCGAGGTTGACACTTCGAGCACCCCCGCTTGAATCGCGGGGATGAGATCCCTTCGCCTCGCGCTGCTCCTTCTTGCCAGCGCCTCACTTTCCACCCTTCTGAACGCCGAAACACCCAAACTTTACAGCCTCCCGCTCCAGACCATCGAAGAGCAGGAAACCACGCTTCAGCCGTATGCGGGCAAAGTGCTGCTCATCGTGAATGTGGCATCGCAATGCGGCTACACGCCGCAGTACGAGGGGCTGGAGGCGCTGCACCAAAAGTTCAAAGGCCGCGGACTGGCGGTGCTTGGTTTTCCCTCCAACGATTTTGGCGAGCAGGAACCGGGCAGCAACGCGGAAATCAAGACCTTCTGCACCTCGCGCTACAACGTCAGCTTTCCGATGTTCGCCAAGTTGCACGTAAAAGGCGCCGGCCAGCATCCGCTCTTCGGCGAGCTCACCGGCCCGCAGTCGGCCGCGCCCGGCCCGGTGCAATGGAACTTCGGCAAATTCCTCGTGGGGCGCGATGGCAAAGTGCTCGCGCGCTACGACTCCGATACTGAGCCGGATTCCCCCACCCTCACCCAGGCGATCGAGCAAGCACTCGCCGCCAAATAAACCAAGCCAAGCAAAACCCATGTTCCCCCGTCTCGCACTGCTCCTCACCACTTCCCTCGCCTTCGCCCTAGCCGGCGCTCGTGCCGATGAATTCAAGCCCGAGCCCGGCTTCATCGCTCTCTTCAATGGCCGCGACCTCACGGGCTGGCACTTCCAGGGTGGCGAGCCCTTCGACGGCAAAACCGAATCGAACGACGGCCGCTACTCCGCGAAAGATGGCGTTTTCTCGGTAAATCCACCCAAGGATGCGCCGCGCAAGGTGCAGCAGATTTGGACGGTGAAGGAATTCCCGAAAGACTTCGTGCTGAAGCTGCAATTCCGCGCCGCGGTGAACGCCGACAGCGGCATCTTCCTCCGCAAGCCCCAGCTCCAGTGCCGCGACTACCTCGTCGCCGGCCCATATACGCAGCTCAAGAGCTACAAGCCGCAGGATTGGAACCAAATCGAAGTCACGGTCAAAGACGGCGTGGCCCGCTGCACGTGCAACGGCGAAGTGCTGGAGGAAGCGCTCAAGCTCCCAACCACCGGCCCGATCGGTCTCGAGGGTGATCGCGGTCTCATGGAGTACCGGCACATCCAGCTCAAGGAGCTGCAGTAGCTTTTGCGGTCTATCCCATCGCCGCACCAATCCGCCCGCGTTCTTCCTCCTTGCTCCCCTCGCCCACCACGGCTACAGGGCAGCACGGCTTATGCAACGGCTTCCCCTGGTTTTGATTTTGGGCGCGCTCATCCTGGGCGGCGCCGCTTATTGGAAACGCGATCTCCTGATGAGCTACTATCATCGGTGGGCACCGGCTGCGATCGGCGGCCAGCCCAGCGCGGCTGACGCGCCGGAAAGCGACGATCTTCCCCCTCCGGGCCAGCGATTTTCCAAGCTGCCGCCGCCGGCCGTTTCCGGCGAGAAGCAGTATGCGCCACCCGGCACTTTCTATGTGCTGAAGCGGAAGCGCGTGACCTCGAAGGATGGCGTGAAGGCGGTGAATCCCGGCGAGCAGGTGAAGCTGCTCGAGCGGCTCCCGAATAAACGCGTGCGCGTGACGATCGAGAATGCGGATTTCGTTTTGCCCGCCTCGGAGGTGACGGACGATCTGGATGTCGCGCGCGAGGCGGAGCGGCAATACCTAAACCTTCCGCCGCCGGGACTCTAAGCGGTGACCGAGACGGAGGCCTGCATCGCGCTGAACATGGTGCCCAACATGGGCCCGGTGCGGCTGCGCAAGCTGCTGGAGGTCTTCGAAACGCCGGAGCGCGTGCTGCGCTCGAGCGCGGGCGAGCTCCGCCGGGTGGACGGGATCGGCGCCGAGCTGGCCGCGGCGACCGCGGCTTGGGAGACGCACGTGGATTTGCCCACGGAGCTGCGGCGCATCGCGGAATTTGGCGCGCGCGTCATCATCAAGAGCTCGCCCGAATATCCGCCCGAGCTGCGGCAGATCCACAATCCGCCCATCGTGCTCTACATGTGGGGCGCGCTGGATGAGCGCGACTACCGCGCCATCGGCGTGGTGGGCTCGCGCAAGACCAGCCACTACGGCCTGGAGTGCGCGAAGAAACTCTCCTACCAGCTCGCCTACGCCGGGCTCACGGTGATCAGCGGCCTCGCGCGCGGTATCGATACGGCGGCCCACCAAGGCGCGCTCGCGGCCGGCGGGCGTACCGTGGCGGTGATCGGCTCCGGCCTGATGGAGCTTTATCCGCCCGAAAACCAGGGGCTGGCGGAAAAGATCGCGCAATGCGGCGCGGTAGTGAGCGAGTTCCCGATGACCTACGCGCCCACCCCGCAGACTTTTCCGTATCGGAACCGGATCGTCGCCGGCTGGGGCTCCGGCGTGCTGGTCGTCGAGGCCGGCCTGAGCAGCGGCGCGCTGATCACCGCGAACCAGGCGCTGGAGCACGGCCGCCTGGTCTACGCGGTCCCCGGAAATATCGATCGCCCGACTTCCCAAGGAACCAACCGCCTCATCCAGCAGGGGGCAAAGCTGGTGACCGGCGCCGGCGATATCCTGGACGATCTCCAAATGCTGTTCCCGGAGTCGCGGGTCAAAGCCCCCACGCCCGCCGAGACCGCGCCGCCCGCCCCCGGCATGCTCTCCGGCGACGAAGAAAAGATTCTCGCGGCGCTGAGCTCAATCGAGAGCGATCTGGATACCCTCGTGGGCGCCGCAGGTTTGCCGGCCCACAAGATTTCGTCGGTGCTGCTCGGCTTGGAGATGAAGCGGCTGGTGAAGCAGTTGCCAGGGCAGCGGTTTGTGAAGATGTGAGGCGGGGGGGGGAACGCCGCCTAATCCACAAACTCCGCCATCTCATACAGCGTCGGATCGCGCTGGATGCGGCGGCGGCGGATACGGCGCAAGGTAGTCGAAAGGTCGAGTCCCCCGCCCTCCTCGCCTTCGCCGGGCTCGCCAAGGTCCTCCATCGAGTCGCCGTACTCTTCCTCCAGCTTTTCGGGGTCTTCGCCTTTTTCCATCCGCTCGATCATCTCGAGCATTTGCGCGGGCATTTTTTCTCCGGAGAGCGAGGACATTTTGCGCATCATGCGCGCAAGCTGGCGCGGGTCGGGGTTTCCTTCGTCCATGCCGCCGAATTCGCGCTCCATTTCGGCCATGGCTTGCTCCATGCGCGGATCGTCGGCGCCTTCGCCGCCGGGGCCGGGGTCGGGCTGTTCCTTGGCGCGGCCGGTCACGGAAAAGGAGGAGAGCATTTTTTCCATCTTCGCGCGGGGATCGTCCGGGCAGCGCGGGGTCTTGCCGGCATAGGCGAGGCTGCGCGCCAGGAAGGAGTAAATCTTGCGGGTCTTCGGGCAATAGAACTCGTAGATCGGCATGGGAAAAATCAGGTCGCGGCGTAGACGCTGCGCGGGGAAGCGGTGGAGAGGACTTTCGGCGCAGCCACCTCGGCCTCGAGCTCCCGGCCGAGAAATTCGAGCAGCACTTTCACGCGTTCGCGCGCGGGAAGGAGCTGCGTGATCACGGCTTCGAGGCCCTGGAAGGCGCCCTCCGCGATCTTCACCGAATCTCCCACGCGCAGCTCGGGCGAGTAGACGATCACCTCTTCCTCTCCCGACGCTTCCCGCATCTGCGAAATGATCGCCGGCTCGAGCACCCCGATGCGATCCCCAAAGCCGACCACGCGCGTGACGCCGGGGATGTATTGCACCTGCCGGTGCTGCGCGGCGTAAATGAATTGCGCGAAAACGTAGCCGGGGAACATCGCCTCGACGAACCAGACCGGACCGCGGCGCGTGGCCTTGCGAAAGCGGATGCGCGGGGAGAGCACGTCGAGGCCGGGGATCTGGCGCAGGGCGGCGGCCGCGATGTGCTCGCGCTTCGGCTGGGTCTTGAGGCAAAACCAGAGCGGGTGCGAAAGTTCGTGAAGCTGGGCTCCCGTAAGGGTCATTCGGCTGCCACCTTCAGGCACGCGCACCTTGCTGTAAAGCGGCGGGGCGGTTTTGCCGCGGCGCCTCCCCGAAGCTGGCTCGCTTTGCGCGTTTTTCCGGCGAAGCTCTCTCACCCTTTCACCCTGCCATGCTCGTCCAAAACCTCGAACGCCAGCCTCCTTTCACGACGAAGGATGGCTCCACGATCCGCAGCATCCTGGACCGCACCAACGCCCCGGTGGCCAACCAAAGCCTGGCGGAAGCGCGCGTGCCCGCCGGCGGCGCTACGCAGCGCCACTACCATCGGCTGAGCGAAGAGTTCTATTTCATCCTGGAGGGCGCCGGCGAAATGGAGATCGATGGCGAACCGCGCCGCGTCGCCCCCGGCGACGCCATCCTGATCCCGCCCGGCGCCTGGCACACGATCACCGCCGAAACGCCGCTCCGATTCCTTTGCTGCTGCGCGCCGCCCTATTCGCACGAGGATACGTACTTCGAATGAGCCCACCTAGCACTTGCCGAACCTCGGAGCCGGGGAAACGCGCCAAGTACCTCGCCGTTCTCGGAGGGTTGCTGGGCTTCGCGGCCATCGCCCTTCTCTGCACACCACATTTCGTTCCGGCAAAGTTCGGCGTAAGCGAAGGCCGGTGCTACGAACAACTGCATGCGATCTCGATCGCACTAAAAACCTTTACCGAACAAAAGCAGACGCTGCCCCCATCCCTCAGCGCTTTACCGGGCCATTCCCCCGCCAGTCTGATCTGCCCCAAAACCAAAACGGCGTACGTCTATCAACCGACGTCCGAGTGTATCGTGCGATGCCCGTACCACAAAAACCGCCAAACGCATCGGCCATTCTGCGTCGATTCGAAGCTGCGTGTGCACGCCTTCAGGTCCGAACGGGAATGACCTCTCTTCTTGCCATCTTCAAGCTTCGCCTGCCCCGGACTAAGCCACATCCTGCATCGCCGAATCCCGCGTGATCTCCTCCCCCCTCCGCTTTCCGCGTTCAGCCTTTGGCATTCACTCTGATGCACCGCTCCTTCACCTCCTTCCTCTCCGTCCTCGAAGCCGCCGGCGAGCTTCGGCGCGTCTCCGTCCCGGTCGCAACCGAGCTTGAGATCACCGCGTGGGCCGATCGCGAAATGAAATCGCCCGGCGGCGGGAAGGCCCTCCTCTTCGAGCGCCCCACCGTCGGCGGCCAGGTCTCCCGCTTTCCTGTCGCTATCAACACCATGGGCTCCCATCGCCGCATGGCCCTCGCCCTCGGCCTCGAAGACGTCGGTGAGCTCGCCCGCAAAATGGAGCTCCTTCTCAAGGCCAAGCCGCCCACGAATCTCCGCTCCGCTTGGAACCTCGCGCTCCAGGGCCTCGGCCTTCTCCACGCCCGGCCCACCCACCTCACCGGCGACGCCCCCTGCCAGGAAGTCGTCCATCTCACCGGCGACCCCACTCCCAGTCTCCCAGTCTCCCCCTCTCCCCCTCTCCCCGTCTCCCCGTCTCTCCTCCCCGCCTCCCCCCTCCCCATCCTCAACTGCTGGCCGCACGACGGCGGGCGCTTCATCACCCTCCCCTGCGTCCACACCCGCGATCCCGACACCGGCGAGCGCAACGTCGGCATGTATCGCATGCAGATCTACGACGACCGCACCACCGGCATGCACTGGCAGGTCCACAAAGTCGGCGCGCGCCACGGCAAGCGCTACTACGAGACGCGGCGACGCGCATGCCCGTCGCCATCACCCTCGGCGGCGATCCCGCGTTACACCTTCGCCGCCACCGCGCCGCTGCCCGATGGCCTCGATGAATTCCTCTTCGCCGGTTACCTCCGCAAAAAATCCGTCGAGCTCGTGAAGTGCGAGACCAACGACCTCGAAGTCCCCGCCGACGCCGACTTCGTCCTCGAAGGCTACGTGCACCCGGCGAGCCGTCGCGCGCCGAAGGCCCGTTCGGCGACCACACCGGCTTCTACACGCTGCCCGAGCCGATTATCCCGTCTTCCACCTCACCGCGATCACGCACCGCAAAGACGCCGTCTATCCCTGCACCATCGTCGGCATCCCGCCGATGGAAGATTTCTACATGGGCAGCGCAGCGTCCGCGACTCTTCCTGCCCATCTTCAAGATGAACTTCCCCGAGATCGTGGACATCGCGCTGCCGGCCGAAGGCGTCTTCCACAACCTCGTCTTCGTCAGCATCCGCAAGACATACCCGTGCAGGCCTACAAAATCATGCACGGCCTCTGGGGCATGGGGCAGATGATGTTCACCAAATACATCGTCGTGGTGGACGACGACGTGCGACGTGCACAACACCAGCGAAGTCCTCTTCCGCCTCTGCGCCAACACCGACCCGCAACGCGACAGCACTCTTCACCAAAAACCCGACCGACGCGCTCGACCACGCCCAAACCTATCCCAACCTCGGCTCCCACATGGGCATCGACGCCACCCGCAAGCTCGCCTCCGAAGGCCACCCCCGCCCCTGGCCGGAGCTGGTAAAGCTGCCGCCGGAGGTGCTGGCGAAGGTGGACGCGCTTCGAACTCGGTGACGCGTCGGGCGACCACGCGGCTACCTTGCCAGAACCGAGCCAATCCAGTAAGCTGGGCAGAGCGGCTTTAGGTCGGTGGAACGATCATCCCTCTTGGTTTGACGATGTGCTCGAAACGTCTACCGTGACCAACCATGTCGCCGCAGCTACAGGAGATCGAGGAACAAGCACTCCGCCTTCCGAAAGGCGACCGCGAAGTACTCGTCGCTTCCCTCCTCCAGAGCTTTGAGAGTGGCGGGGAAGAAGTCGACGGAGCCTGGCTGGACGAAGCGGAGCGCCGGTATCAGGAGTGGAGGGCCGGCCGCAGCCAGGCGGAGCCCGGCGGGGAGCAGTTCTTCGCTACGGCACGTCGCGATCTCGGGTGGGAATAGACTACGCCTCCGAGGCTCGAGCGGAGATGATCGAGGCCGCTCGGTATTACGAAGCGCGAAGGCTTGGCCTTGGAAAATCGTTCCTCGATCAAGTCGAAATCGCCGAGAAACAAATTCTCGAAGCTCCGGAACGTTTTTCGCCAATCGGCGGGCGTTTCCGACGGTTCCGCCTGCGGCGTTTCCCATACGGGATCGTCTACGCGGTCGAAGAGGATGGCATCTTCGTCGCTGCGGTCATGCATCTCCGTCGTAGGCCGGGGTACTGGGAGGGGCGAGCCCGCGTATAGTCGGCAGAAAGTCTGTTCCCCGCACGGAAGCATTCGTCCTTCCCCGCCCGCCCCGCGTCCCGCTAGCGTCGCGAGCGCCGTCCTCCACCCCCATGCAAACCTCCCTCAAGCTCAAGCTCTCCTTCTTCATGTTTCTCCAGTACTTCATCTGGGGGGCGTGGTATGTGACCATGGGAGTGTACCTGGCGAAGTCGCTGCACTTCGAGGGACAGCAGATCGGCTGGGCCTACGGCGCCTTCGCGATCGGCTCGATCATCTCACCCTTCTTCGTGGGCCTGATCGCCGACCGCTATTTCGCCTCCGAGAAACTCCTCGCCGTTCTCGGCATTGCCGGCGGCCTCGTGCTCTGCTTGCTGCCGCGCGTCACCACCTTCTCGTCGTTTTATCCCACTCTGATTTTCTACTGCGCGCTGTTTGCCCCCACCCTCGCGCTGGGCAATTCGCTGGCCTTGCACCACTTGCGCGATGCCCGGACGGATTTCCCGCGGATCAAAATCCTCTCCGCGGTCGGCTGGATCGCCGGCAGCGCTACGGTGAGCCTGCTGCAGGGCGAGCAATCGGCTATCCAGTTTTACATTGCCGGCGGCGTCTCCCTCCTCCTCGGCCTCTTCTCGCTCGCGCTCCCGCACACGCCCCCACGTAAGACCGGCGCCGATGTGAGCCTCGGTGAAATCCTCGGCCTCGACGCGCTCGCGCTGCTGAAAAAGCGCTCCTTCGCCATCTTCATCGTCTGCATCTTTCTCATCTGCATCCCGCTCTATTTCTACTTCGTGATGATGGCCATCTATCTCGGCGAGCTCCAGTGGACCTTGCCCGCGCTCAAGATGTCCACCGCCCAAATCTCCGATGTGGTCTTCCTTTTCCTCCTGCCGTTGATGCTGCGCGGCCTCGGCTACAAGAGCACCATCCTCATCGGCATCCTCGCTTGGGCGCTGCGTTATTTCCTGCTCGCCGGCAGCGTCAGCTCGAGTCCTGCGCTGCAAACGGTTCTCATCTTCGGCGCCATCCTCGCTCCACGGCGTCTGCTACGACTTCCTCTTCATCGCCGGCCAGCTTTACGCCGACGACGAGGCGAACGAGCGTATCCGCAGCGCCACGCAGGGCTTCATCGCCTTCATCCTCTGGGGCGTCGGCTCCCTCGTCGGCAGCACGCTCGCCGGCTGGGTGCTCGCCCGGCACACCATCGCCAACGCCCCCGGCCCGATCCTCCACGATTGGCAGGCCATCTGGCTCACCCCCGCGGTCGGCGCCACCGCGGTGCTCATCCTCTTCGTCATCTTCTTCCGCGACCCGCCGCGCAGAACGCAGACCGACATCATCGCCGGCCGCGCCGAGGAAAATCTCGAGACCCCGTAAACGCGCGCCCGCCTCAACGCCCCGGCCGCTCCAGCACCTCTACCTCCAGCGGCTCCCAAGCCCTCAAGCATCCGCGCGGTCCCGGCTCGCGCAGCGGCGGATCGAACTGCGAATCGCTCATGCCCTGCTCGCGCGGAACGAGTAGAGGTCCGCGTTTTTCAGAAAGAACTCGATCCGGATCACCTGGCCCGTAAGCCCGTCGAGTGTGTTCGCTTTCCACGTGATCTCGTGCGCCGTGCTATCGCCGGAGAAGGCTGCGCAGTCGGCATAATCGAAACCCGGCAGTGGCTTGCGCCTTTCGCCGGACACCCGCACCGAGAGCTCCCCGGCGTACGCATCCGCATTGACGAGCAATTTGCCGCCGGGCCATCGGAGCTGACGCGTGCAGACCACTCCACCGCCCGCCGGCCCGCGCATCGAAATGAACCCTTCCTTGCGAATCGTGGCGAGCCCAATGCCAGCCGTCCGCTCGCGCGATTCGTGCGGCCCGTCGCTGCCGGAGTAGTAGATCCACCATTCGTCGCCCATCTCCACCCAATCGGCGCTGCCGAAAACCATCCCGTCGTCCCAAGCGCCTTCCGGGCCGAGTTCCAGCATGCGCGGACGCGTCGGAAAGCGCTGCCATTGCCAGCCGTCGCGGCTCCAGGCGAGCTCGGTCACGATGTCGGAGTTCAGCTTGAACGGCCACACGAAGCCGAAATGGATGCCCGCATAGCGCTTCACCGTCATGCCATAGAAACGGTTGAAGCCGCGCTCCATATCCAGCTCATCCGGGATGAGAATGGTCTCCGGCGCGCCGCTCCACGGCTGCCACAGCTCGGGGCTGCTCATCCGCGCCACGCGGCGCGATTCGCCCGCCGCGCGCACATCGCGCACCCCCTCGATCACATCGCCCGCCGCCCCGGCGAGGTAGCGATCCTTCGGCCGGCAAAACATCACGTATTCGCCCGCGGCTTCATCGTAAACAATGGCGTTTTGCGTATCGCTATGCAGCAGCGCGATGAGCGAATCGCTCGCCTCATCCCAGTGCATACCATCCGCCGAGCCGATGGCGCGAATCCCTCCGGCCGTGTGGTACGCCATCCCGAACCGATAGCCGCGCCGATCCTTCTCCGGCACATCGATCAGGTGAGGCCCGCTCGCGCGGCCATCGCCCTTTGGCCGCCAGACGATATTGTTCGCGCGCGTCCCTTTCCACTCGTACAGGCCCAGCTCGGGCAGCTTCCAGGAAAGCCCGTCCGCGGACTCCGCATAAGCCACCGCATAGTCATGGCGCTTCGCATCCCCCGTCAAATGATGCGTCTGGTGCCACATCTGAAATAGCCCGCTCAGCGGATCGCGGCGCACATTCACATAGCCGCCATTGCCGACGATCAGCGGATTGCGCGCGTGCTTCTTCGGCGCGTGAAAAGCGCGCAACACCTCCTCCTTCTTCGGCTTGAGCGACCAGCGATTGTCGACGATGAAGTCGTCCAGGAAAAGCTGCGGCTGCGTGCCGATTTCCAGCGGCTCATTCGGACCCGGCTTCGTGGCGGGCGAAGCTCCAAGGAGCGTGCAGCCGGCCGCACATCCGGCGCCGGCCTGCAAAAAGTGGCGTCGAGTCATCGGGGGTGTGCCGACCTCAGCACTTCACCCATCCTATCGCAAGACCCGGTTCTCCTTGAGCACGACGAACTTCAGCCCCTCCGGCGTGGGACGGACCTTGAAGATGTTGTCGGTCTGCCCTTTCGCAGAGCCGGTCTTTCCACTAAGGGCAAAGCGAATGCGAAACAGCACCGTGCGCTCATTGCGCGCGGTCTCCGGCGTTACCTCCCTGAGCGAAAGCAGCTCGTACTTCCGCTGCGGCCAGCGCTCGTAGTAGCGGCTCACATCCTTCTCCACGAACTCGCGCGAAACGGCGCCGTGATCGAAATACTGCATCCGGTCCGCGTAATAGGCCATCTCCCGCGCCAGGTCGTTCGACTCGCACGCGGCCAGGTACTCGCGCACCATCCGCGCCAGGTCGGCCTCCTTTGCCGCCTCCGCGCTGCTCCGGGGAGGCGGCTCCTGCGGCAGTCCGGGGCTCCGGCTGGCCAGCGGGCCGGAAGGCAGCCGCGCGCTCTTCTCCCCCGCGAGATCGCCTGCCGGCGCTCTTGCGATCGCCGGCGGTTCGGCCACCGGCGGCGGCGTGGCTTCCTCCACCTTCTCCAAAAACTCGCGATCCTTCGCCGCCACCGCGCGCGCCACGTCGCTCTTCAACACCGGCGCCTCCGGCCACGGCTGATGATCGCTCCCGCCGTCCTGGTCTCCCTTGATCCCCAGCGAGGCGAGCGTATCCGCATCCGGCATCCCGCTCGCCGCGAAGCCCTTGCGCTGCTGGTAGCGCTGTAGCGCCGCCTGCACCTCCTCCGTCCGGCGCCCATCCACGTCGCCGAAGTAGAGATTGCGTTTCCGCAGCTCTTCCTGAAGCCGGCGGGTCACCTCATCCGCCCCGGCGCCCACCACGATCAGCAGGCCCAACGCCGCGGACACAACGCTCCATCGCAAACGGAGGGATCTATGGGTTCGCGCATTCACCATTCAAGAATCGTACGTGGAATGAGTTTGGTTGCGAGCATTCATGGATGCGACGGGTAGGGTGGCCGTCCCCGCCGCCGCGCCAGGCGTCCCGCCTGGTGCTTCGCCCGTCGAACGGCATGCCTCTTCTCAAACCGCAACTTCACTCTCCCACCAACCGCCGCCGCAAAAGCTCCAGCGCCGTCTGCGTGACAAGCTCCTTGAAGGTCGCCCGGTCCGTCGGAAACCGGTGGTGCTGCACCTGCGTAGGCTCCCCCTTTTCCGCCAGCGCGATGTAAACCGTGCCGACCGGCTTCTCCTCACTCCCGCCGCCCGGCCCGGCGACCCCCGTCGTGGCCAGCGCGTAACGGGCGCCTGCTTCCCGCACCGCCCCCTCCGCCATCGCCGTGGCCACCGCCGCGCTCACCGCGCCGCGCCGGTCGATCAACTCCGCCGGCACGCCCACCGCGCGCGTTTTCGCCTCGTTGGCATACGTCACGAAACCTTGCACGAACACTTCCGACGCGCCCGGCACGTTCGTGATCCGATGCGCCAGATAACCCCCCGTGCACGATTCCGCCACCGCCAGCGACTCCTTCCGTTCCCGCAGCAGATCCACGATCACCGCCTCCAGCGCCCGCTGATCGCGAGAGGCAATATGCCGCCCGAGCTTCGCCTCGATCACGCGCGACGCCTTCTCGATCTGCGCCGCCGTCCCGATCGCCCGCACGTCCACCTCCCCCGGCCGCGCGCAATACCCAAGCTCGATCCCGGTCAGTAGCAATTCCTCGCCCACCATCGATTCCACGTTCGACTCCCCCAGCCCGATCACCCGCCACGAGCGCATCTCCTGCTCTGCCCCCACCGGCGCCAGCGGGCGCAGCAGCGGCAGCACCGCCTTCCCCAGCATCGGCTGCAGCTCGCGCGGCGGCCCCGGCAAAAGAAAAATGTGCGGCGTGCGCGTGGCGGGCGCCGAGGGCAGCGCTTGCGGCGGAAAGTAAAGCCCCGGCGCAGTGCCGTGTTCGTTGGGCAAAACCACCGCCCCGCGCGGCCGCTGCGCTTGCCGGCTGTTGCGCTCGCTCATCTCCAAACCACGCCGCGCGAAACGCTCCGCGATCGCCGCCATGATTTCCTCGTCGTGCTCCAGCGCGAGCCCGAGCAGCTCCGCCGTGATCTCGCGCGTGATATCGTCCGTCGTCGGCCCCAGCCCGCCCGTCACCAGCACGATCTCCGCGCGCGCGAAGCTCTCCAGCAGCGCCTCCCGGATCGCCGGCCCATCCGGCACCGCCACCTGCCGCTCGATCCGCAGCCCCAGCGGAAACAGCGCCTCCGCAAACGCCCGCACGTGCGAATTCAGCACCTGCCCCAGCAGCAGCTCCGTCCCCGTATTGATCACCTCGACGCGCATCGCTCAGGCCCGGTCAATGTCGAGGCCCAAAATTTCCCCCGGCGTGCTGCGAATCGCCAGCTCGATTGGCCGGCAGCACACCGCGCAATCCTTGATCGTCGAGAAATCCTCCTGCGAAGTATCCACCGTCGTCTCGTAAGCTTCCCCGCACCAGGGGCAGATGATTTCCGCGGAAAGAAGTATCTCCATCGCCCACGCATCGCACGAACCGGCCGGATCTAAAAGCGGGAAGCGCGTTGCCCCTCACGCCGCTCTTGCCATCCGCCTCCCCGCCGTTCTGAGTACCCGGAATCTCCTCTCGCCCTTTGAAGCTCTCCGTCGTCATCCCTCTCTACAACGAAGAGGACAACATCCAGCGCCTTCAGCAGGAGCTCGACTCCGCGCTGCAGGGGCGCGACCATGAGATCGTTTTCGTCGACGACGGCTCGAAGGACCAGACCCTCGCGCGCATCCAGCGCCGGCCCGGCGTGCGCGTGATCGAGTTCGAGCGCAATACCGGCCAAAGCGCCGCCATGTACGCCGGCCTCCACGCGGCCACCGGCGAAGTGCTGGTGCTGCTCGATGGCGACCTGCAAAACGACCCCGCCGATATCCCGAGGCTCCTCTCGGAAATCGAGCGCGGGTTCGATCTCGTCTGCGGCTACCGCGCCAGCCGCAAGGACACCCTCTCGAAACGCCTCACCAGCCGCTTCGCGAATTTCGTCCGGAGCCGTTTCACCAAGGACGGCGTGCGCGATACCGGCTGCACGTTGAAAGCCATGCGGCGCGAATGCCGCGAGGCGCTCGTCCCCTTCTACGGCATGCACCGCTTCATCCCGGCGCTGGTGAAGGGCATGGGCTATCGCCTCACCGAGATCCCGGTCAACCATCGTCCGCGCACTGCCGGCGTCAGCAAATACGGCTTCGGCAACCGCGCCTTGAAAGCCACGCTCGACATGTTCGCCGTCCGCTGGATGCTTTCCCGGCAGCTCAAAATCCGCGCGCGCCCCGAGACGCCCCCGCCCGCGGAGCCGGCCAAAACCTAACCCCCGATTCCCGGATGCCTTCCCGCTGGCCGCTCCTTTTCACGCCCCCGCGCCACTTGCAGTTCTGGGCGAACACCGCGCGGCAATACTTCTTCCCCCGCTCGCCGGTGGTCGAGCAGGCCGCCGATCCCAATTACAACGTGCATCGCGACCGCCACCCGGTGCGCGAAAAACACAACGCCAAAACCGGCTGGCAGACCACGCCCGATGCCGAGGGCCTGCTCCGCCGCGACTACGCCACCTACGAGGAGTACGTGCTCCATCAGCAGCAAAAGCTCGATGAGCTGCTGAAGGTGAAAGGCGGCTTTAGTCGCGACAACATCCTCTCCTACCGCCTCACCTTCTACGCGCGCTTCCGGCATTTGCCGGGCCTGCTCCCACCGGAGGCCACGATCCTCTGCCTCGGCGCCCGCCAGGGCACGGAAGTAGAAGTGCTGCGCGATCTCGGTTTCAAAAACGCCATCGGCCTCGATCTGAATCCCGGCCCCGACAACCCCTTCGTGAAACCCGGCGACTTCATGCGCCTCGAGCAGCCCGATAACAGCGTCGATTTCATCTACACCAACTGCCTCGATCACGCCTTCGACCTCGACAAATTTTTCGCCGGCAACGCGCGCGTCCTGAAGCCCGACGGCTACGTCCTCTACGATTTCGGCCTCTCGGAGCAAGTCGGCGGCGGCGCCTTCGAAGCCGTCTCCTGGACCCGCGCCGAAGACCTCCTCCCCAAGCTCCTTCACCACTTCCGCGAGCTCGTCCGCCTCGAGCGCGAACCCCGCTGGCTCTGGATGCTCCTCCACGGCAAACAGGCCTCGACCGCCGCCAGCGCGGCACCGTAGCGCAGACTTCCTAGTCTGCCGTATCAAGGGCTTCCAGCCTCCCTCACCCTCTGACTTACTGACTTACTGACTTACTGACTTACTGACTTACTGACTTACTAACCCTTCCCCCTCATGGACCGCTACCAGCCCTCCCTCACCGTCGCCGATCCCGAACGCACGATCGAATTCGAGTTCGTCCGCGCCACTGAAAACGCCGCCCTCAATTCCCTGCACTGGCTCGGCCGTGGCGAAAAAGAGCTGGCCGACGCCGCCGCCTGCGATGCCATCTACGGCGTCTTCGATCTGGTGGACATCGCCGGCGAAGTGGTGATCGGCGAGGGCATCAAGGACAACGCCCCCGGCATTTTCCTCGGCGAACAGCTCGGCACCTGGCGCCCCGGCTCGCCCCGCTTCGATATCGCGCTCGACCCGATCGACGGCACCAGCAACATCGCCGCGGGCATGCCCAATTCCATCTCCGTGATGGCCGCGAGCGAGCGCGCCGGCGGCGAAGGACACTCGATGCGCAACATCCCCAGCTTCTACGCAACGAAGCTCTCCTACGGCCCGGAAGTGGTGCGCGCGATCGCCCACGGCATGGCCCCCATCCAGCTCGACGATCCCCTGGAGCAGACCATCGCCAAAGTCGCGGAAGCCCTGGAGAAGCGCGTCTCCGAGGTGGTGGTCATGACGCTGCAACGCCCGCGCCACAACGAGATCATCAAGGAGGTGCGCCGCATCGGCGCCGCGCTCCGCCTGATTACGGATGGCGACATCACCGCCGCTGTCTCCCCTTCCCTGCCGGACAGCGGAGTCGATCTTTTTTACGGCATCGGCGGCTCGCCCGAAGGCATCCTCACCGCCGCCGCCCTCAAGGCGCTCGGCGGCGGCATGCTCCTCCGCATGTGGCCGCGCGACGACGAGGAGCGCGCCAGCATCCTCACTGAAGTGGACGAAAGCGAAATGAACCGCATCTTTACCTGCGATGATCTCGTGATCGGCGACAGCTCGATTTTTTGCGCCACCGGCATCAGCGACAGCCCGCTTGTCCCCGGCGTGAAGCTCACCGGCAAAAAGGCGATCACTACCTCCATCCTCATGCGCGCCCGCAGCCGCACCGTGCGCTACATCCGCGCCATCCACGACTTGGAGCACAAGACCATCCACCTGCGCAGCGCAAAGAGCGACCGCCTGCTTCCATAGGCAAATAAGGCGGCTCGAGCTGCCGGCGCTCCTGGCTTTCGCGCGAAGCGCTTTCGGAGTGCGGCGCGTCCTCGCGCCGCTTTGCACACGCATGACCTTCATCGAGCGGTGCCCTTGCAGGCAGCGCGTGACAAAAGCGGCCCGGCGACTCGCCCGCAGTCCAAAGCGCTCCGCGCAAAAAACGATTTGAGCCGAGTTGCAATCCACCCTCCCGCCCGTAGACCCACCCTTGCACCAGCGCCCCCCCGCCCTTACGCTCCCCACCTATGTCTGAAGCGTTGGCCGTGCGGGACCCGGAGCTCGTCGAAAAATTCCTGGAAAACGTCCGTGGGACCATCCCCATCGCCATCGAAGAGATCGAGGTCATCCTCCGCTTGGTTGCCGCGGCCGGCCTCGGCGTCAAATCATACCTGGACCTCAGTTGCGCCGGGGGCGTCGTGGCCGCCGCGATCCTCGATGAGTATCCCGGCGCCACGGCCATCGTTCTAGGCACCTCCGCCCTGCAACTGGAAGCCGTCCGCCTTCAGCTTGGCCCGCGCGACGATCGCGCCTCGCTCCACCTCGCGACCATCCGCGACCCCCAATGGACCCGGCAGGCCAGCGCGCTCGAGCCTTACGATCTCATCACCTCCGGCATTGAAATCCGGCACCTGCCTGAGGCCCGCCAGCAGACGTTTTTTCGCGAAGTCTACGATCTCCTCCAGCCCGGCGGATTCTTCCTTCTCCTCGACCACGTCGCCTCCGCCACCCGCTGGACCCAATCCAAGTGGGACGACCAAATCATCGAAACCATCTTCGGCGAGGAGCTCGAGAAAGACCGCTCCAAGCCCCGCTCCGAGATCGCCTGGGATTTCTACCAAAGCCTCCTGAATTCGAGCCAAAAAATCGCGCCGCTCGAGGTGCTCTGCGATTGGCTCCGCGAGATCGGCTTCGAAAGTGTGGAATGCTACCTGAAGGTGGCTGAGCTGGCCGTCTTCGGCGGCCAAAAGCCGCTGCCCGCCTCGTCACCCGACGCGGCGTCCGCGATCGATGCTTCCGTGTTCGTCACCGGATAACGATCACTCCGTCGCTCGCTCCACCTGCCCGCGCTGCTGCAGCCAGCGCGCCACGATCGCGCAGAGCAGCGCCCACGCCGTCCCCGCGCACCAGCCCGCCGCCACGTCGGTCGGATAATGCACGCCGAGATAGACACGCGAGGCCCCGATCAGCAGCGCAAGCGTGCTCGCCAGTGTCAGGAAGTAAATCTTCAGCACGCGATCCTTGGTGGTGCGCGCCAGGAGCGCCCCGAGCGTGAGATAGGTCACCGCGGAAAGCATCGAGTGCCCGCTGGGAAACGACGAGGTGTAAACCTGATCCAAATGCGGCACCAGCGCCGGCCGGTCGCGGGCGAAAATCTGCTTCAGCCCCATGCTCATCGCCAGCCCGCCCAGCACCGACACCGCCACCAGCGCCGCCGTGTGCCACTTCCGCGAAAGCGCCAGGAATCCCAGCACCGCGGCCGTAATCATCGGCACCACCGACATCCCTCCGAGCGCGGTGATATCGCGCGCCACGTGATGCAGCCACCGCGGCCCGATCGGCAGCGCCGGATCCTCCGGCCGCCGCAGCGCCTTCACGATCTGCTCATCGAATTGCCGGCTATCCCCTTCGATCACCTCCCCCGCGATCTCCACAAACCCCCACACGCTCCCCGCCAGCAGCAGCAGCGCGATGAGGATCAGCCGCTCGGGAAAAGGAAGCCCGCGCAATCGTTGAAGCCATGGGTGCATCAGCAAAGGAATCGCACGCCGCGCGCCGCGGGACGCTTCCATTCGCCGCAGAGAGGGCTGGTCCTTAGCGTCCCGCGCGTGCTACTTTCCTTCATGCCGAAGCAGGATCAAGACACTCCCGAGCAATTGCGGGCTTGGGTGGCAACCTGGAAAGCCGCCGGCGCGGAGCTCGAGCGCATGCGTGCTGAGGAACTTCGCTCGCTGACCGAAGCACAGGCCGCGGCGAAATTCGAGAAGCTCGCGATTGATCCCGCGCACGCCTGGCGCTCGCCCGCCCGGCAGAACGGCGAAGGGCTGGTCGAGCAGCAGCGGCTTTTCATGCTTTCCCATGAGCATCCAGCCCGTCATTGCCGCCGCCCTTGAGCTGCAAGAGCGCTTGCTGCCGCTGGGACTGCCGTTCTGCTTCGTCGGTGGCCTCGCGGTACAACGCTGGGGTGAGCCGCGCTTGACCGTCGATGCAGATGCCACCGTGCTGACTTCGTGGGAGCAACGCGTAATTCTGCCAAGGCTGAGGAAGCGCATGCGTGACCACGGCTTTCGCGTCTGATTGCAAGTGCTGGCCAATCCGCATCCCGCATGGAACGTTCGTGCGGTGCACCGCCACGCACCTTTCCTCCGCCCATGCTAAGCTGCTCCACCTGCTGGAATTCCTCCCGCCATACCGATGGCGCAGCGATGCTCCAGGAAATCCTGGATATGGGTTTCGAGCGCATCGAGCTCGGCCACGGCGTGCGCATTTCGCTCATGGAAGGCGTGGTGCGGATGGTCGAAAAGCAGGGCGTGCAGATCTCCTCGCTCCACAATTTCTGCCCGCTGCCGGTGGAGATCACCCGCGCCTCGCCGGATTGCTACCAATTCTCCTCGCCTGATCCGCGCGAGCGCGAGCGCGCGGTGAAGCACTCTTTCCAGACGATCGATTTCGCCGCCCGGCTCGGCGCGCCTTTCGTGGTGCTCCACCTCGGCCGCGTGCCGCTCGACGATTACACCGATAAGCTCATCCGCATGGCGGAGGTCGGCATGCATCTCTCGCGCGGCTACGTGCAGTTGAAGCTCGACGCCGTGAAAAAGCGCGAAGCCTCCGCCGCCAGCCACTTGCAGCGCTCGCGCGAATGCCTCCAGCGCGTCGCCGAGCATGCGCACAAAAAGGGCATCACGCTGGGCGTGGAGAGCCGGCACTCCTTCGAGGAAATCCCGAGCGAGCGAGAGATGATCGAGCTGCTCAACGCCTTCGATGTGCCGGAGGTCGGCTACTGGCACGATTTCGGCCACGTCCAGGTAAAGCACAATCTCGGCTTCCTCGATCATGTGCAGTGGATGGAGCGCGTCTCGCCGCGGCTCGTCGGCTGCCACCTGCACGATACGCAGTGGCCCGGCCGCGACCATCAGCCGCCCTTCACCGGCGATGTGCCCTACGATGAGCTGCTCGCCTTCCTCCCCAAGGAGACGCTCTTCGTTTTCGAGATGAGTCCGCGCCGGACGCGCGAGGGGATCATGGAAGCTCGCGAAAAGTGGGTGGCGAAGTTTGGGCCGTGAGCGCGGCTCCGGCTCGCAAAAATCCCGCTGCATTTCGGGCTTCTTTCGGCCCGCCGCTTCGTTCATTCGTCTTGCCCCCGCCCGGTCCACCCCCCGCATGAAGCGCGCTGTCGTCACCATCGTACAAATCGCCATCACTGTCGGCGTGCTCGCGTATTTGTTGCGCAGCCCGGAGAAGCGGGCGGAGATGGGCCGCGCGCTGATGGCCGCCGACCGCGCCTGGCTGGTCGCGGGTTTCCTCGCCTACGGCGTGGTCGAATTTCTCGTCGCGGTGCGCTGGGATACGCTGTTGCGCGTGCAGGGAATTTTCCTCAGCCGCGCCCGGCTCACCAAGCTCACGCTGATCGGTTTGTTCTTCAGCTTCTTCACTCCAGGGGGGACGGGCGCGGACGTGGTGCGCGCCTATTATCTCTTGAAAGAGGCGCCCGGAAAAGGCCCCGCGGCTGTGCTCTCAGTCCTGATCGATCGCGTCGTTGGGCTCTTCGCCGTCATCGCGCTCGGGGCGGTGATGATTGCCTGGCAGTGGACCTGGCTTACCAGCACGGCGGAGACGCGCCAATTCGTGCTCTCCTCGCTCGTCATCCTTGGCGTCGGCATCGCCGCGGTCGGATTTTCGGCGGTGCTGAGCGGCTTCGGCTGGGTGCACCGCCTGCCGCCGAAGTTTCCCTTTCGCGATAAAATTGCGGAGCTCGCGCTGGCCTTCAACCAGTACGGACACGCCTGGCGCGCCAGCCTGAATGCGCTCATCAGCTCGCTCGTCTGCCACCTCGGCTATTTCTATGTCTTCTACTGCGCGGGGCGCGCCTTCGCTTCCCCCGGCGTGCGCGTGCCAACGCTTGTGGAGATGTTCGCCGTGATGCCCGTGGTGAACACGATCATCTCGCTGCCCATCGGCATGAACGGCCTCGGCGTGCGCGAGGTGCTGTTCCAAAGCTTCTTCAGCAAGCTCGCCGGCGTGAGCGAAGGCGTGGCGGTGCTTACCTCTTCCACCGGCTTCCTGCTCACCGCGGTATGGGGCGTGGTGGGCGGCCTGCTCTACGTCTTCTATCGCCCCTCCGAGCACGCGCGTCTGCGCGAGATCAGCGCGAAAATGGCCGCGCTCGAGCACGAGGTGGCCGAAACCGAAATGGCCCTCGAGACGGCCGACGACTCGAAACGCTGATGCCTCGAACCCCGCGCGATCGCCCGCACGTGAGCGTGAATTTCGCGATCACCTGGGATGGCCGCATCACCACCCGCCGCGGCGCGCCGGTCGAATTTTCCTCGAAGCTCGATAAACGCCGCCTGCTCGAAATCCGCTCGGCGGCCGACGCGGTGCTCGTCAGCGCCACTACCGCCGGCGCCGATCGCATGACCATCGGCATGCCCCTTCCGGAGCTCCGCGCTGAGCGCGAAGGCCGCGGCCAGGCGCCCTATCCCCTGCGCGTGCTGCTCAGCAATTCCGGCCGCATCAGCCCCGACCTCCACCTTTTCTCGAAGCCGATTTCGCCAATCCTCATCTTCTCCACCAAACGCATGCCGCGCCGCACGCAGGCAGCGCTCGCGAGCAAGGCCACGCTCCACCTCGCGCCGGAGCCGCAGGTGGATCTCCGCGAAATGATGCGCACCCTGCGTTCGCAGTACTCTGTTCGACGGCTGCACTGCGAGGGCGGAGGCGAAGTCTTCCGCTCGCTCCTCGCGCTCGATTTGGTGGACGAAATTTTCCTCACGATCTGCCCGCGCCTGTTCGGCGGCGAAAAGGCGCCCACCCTCACCGGCGCCCCCGGCGAATTCCTCCCCCGCAGCATCCAGGCGCGCCTCCGCTCGATGGAGGTGATCGAGGGCGAATGCTTCCTCCGCTACGCCGTCGCTCGGAAATAAGTATCCCGCCTACTTCAGCTTCTCGGCGAACGCCCCAAACACCGCCAGCCCGCCAAAGAGCAGCAGGTAGAGCAGCCAAAAAACGGTGATCACATACCCGATGATCGTCCCCGCCAGCGCGAAAGCCCGGCCCTGTAAATTCGGCTGCCGCGCGATTCTGGATAGCGAGATATGCCCGCAAATGATCCCCGGCACGCTGCTGATGATGCCGCAACAGAGCACCCCCCCGAGGCTCAGGCAGAGCGACCAAATCGCCAGCGGCTCCGTCACCGACCCCGGCGCCGGCGGCACCTCCGGCACCAGCGCATTGATCGGGCTCCACTGCTGGCTGCCCACCGCCGCCACCATCGAAGTCGAGTTCACCACCCCGCTCGCCGCCAGCGCGCGCAAGTCTTCCAACGTAACGGGACCACGGGTCTCGCCTGCAAAATCGGTGTAGTAAAAGCTATCCATGGGTAACGGCTGGGCCGCCGCTTATTTCAAAACCCGCCCGCGCTGGCGAACCTTTTGTCCCGCCACCGCGGCGCTTCACCCATCCTGGCACGATTCATCCACCCAGCGCAGATACGGCAATGACCCCACCTGCACCGGCAAAGCCACGATCTCCGGCACCTCGTACGAGTGCAGTTCCTTCAGCCGCGCCTCCAGCCGGTAGTACCGGTCGATATTCGTTTTGAAGACGACCATCACTTCCGCCGCCGTCTCGACCGCGCCCTGCCAGCGATAGATCGACTCCACTCCGGGCAGCAGATTCGCGCATGCGGCGAGCCGCTCCTCGACCAGCGTGCGGGCGACCCGGCGAGCCTCATCGGCAGAGCCGAAAGTGCTCAAAACGACGAGCGTATCTTCAGCCATACACGCGACTAAACCGCCAGCGCCGCCGAGCGAGCCGCCACCGCCTTCGGACGGCAAATCCACCCGCCGCCCAGCACCTCATCGCCGTCGATAACAAACGGCGGCCTGCCCAGGCGTCACCGCCCGCTGCGCCTTCTGCAGCACGCACGCGCGCCGTGCCGTTCTCAGCCGGATAAACCGTGGCCGCCGCGCCTGCATGGCCGTAGCGAATTTTCACCGTCGCCTCAAACGGCTCGTCCGCCGGCGCGATGCCAAAGCGCGTGATCGATCTCAAATTCCTCGACGATCAAATCCTCGGCCTCGCCGACGATCACGCGGCTCGTCGCAGGATCGATATCGATCACATAGCGCGGGCGAAGCGCTGCCGCCGGGCAGCCCTTTGCGCTGGCCGATGGTGAACATCTCGATGCCCTCGTGCTCGCCGAGGCGGCGGCCTGCCTTGTCGTAAATGCCGCCGGGATGAAACTCGCCCGGCGCCGAGGTGCGACTTGAGGAACGCCTTGTAGTCGTTGCCCGGCACGAAACAGATCTCCTGGCTGTCCACCTTGTCCGCCACCTTCAGCCCGAGCTGGCGCGCGATCGCGCGAATCTCCGGTCTTCTCCATCGCGCCGAGCGGGAACAGCGCGCGCTGAGCAGCTGCGCCTGCCGCAGGCTGAAAACAGAAAATACGACTGGTCCTTGCGCGGATCGCGTCCCTTGCCGCAGCACCGCGCGATCGGCATGATGCTCGATGATCGCGTAATGCCCCGTGGCGATGTACTCCGCGCCGATCGCCTTCGCCTTGCCCCAAAGATTGCCGAACTTCACCTTCTCGTTGCACATCACGCACGGGTTCGGCGTCCGGCCCGAGCGATACTCGCTGGTGAAATAATCGATCACCATTCGCTCGAATTGATCCGCCTCATCCACCACGTAATGCGGAATGCCCAGCGCGTGCGCCACGCCGCGCGCATCGGCAATCGCCTGCGGCCCGCAGCACTTGTCCTCCGCGCGCGAGATGCAGTCCTGCGGCCACACCTTCATCGTCACGCCCACCACGTCGTAGCCCTGCTGCTTCAGCAAATACGCCGCGACGCTCGAATCCACCCCGCCGCTCATTCCCATCACGACGCGCGTCCCCTTGGCGGGTGCAACAGGATGGGCGGGCGAGTCAGACATGGAACGGATACACTCCACCAAGCTCGCACTTCTCTCAAGTGCGAGGTGCGGCCTTGCACTCTTCTACACGGTTGAATTCCAGCGCCTCCCGCAACACCGCTCGCAACGAATCCATCAACTCCGCCTTCGTTTTCTCCTGCGCGTTCACCCCGGGCACCTCTTCAATCCATCCAATCCACCACTCGCCGCGCTGCTTCACGATCGCTGTAAAGTTCGTCGTCACGTTAAAACCATAAATCGTCGCTAGCCTGCCCACAAGATCGAACCCGTGCTACACCCGCGGATACGTCCCGAGTATCTTCACCAGCGTGCACTGCCCCTCCAACTCCCCCAGCGCGCTTTGCATCTCTGGGTCTTCGGAATGCCCATCCACATCCGCGAAGAAGAAGTACTCCCAAGGCTTTTGTTTCGACGGGCGGCTCTCGATTTGGCTGAGGGCGAGGTGGCGGCCGTGGAAAGGCTCGAGCGCGTGGTAGAGGGCGCCGGGGGCGTCGCGCACGCAGAACATCAACGCCGTGCGATCCTGGCCCGTGCGCGGCGACGGCGACGGCCCTAGCACGAGAAAGCGCCCGGAATGATCGGCCCGCTCCTGAATGGAAGGGGCGAGCAGTTGGAGCCCATAAGTCTCGGCGGCAAGCTTGTTGCCCACCGCCCCCGCGCCCGGCTCCGCGGCGGCCATTTCGGCCGCGCGCGGGATGCTGGGGACATCGATGATCTCGGCGTGCGGAAGGTTCTGGCGCAGCCACGCTTCGCACTGGCCGCGGAGCGGCGCGGGCACGTAGACGCGCCGCATTTCGTGCGCGGGGATGCGGCCGAGCAGGTGATTCTCGATCTTCACCACCACCTGCGCGCAAATCCGCAGCGTGGAATCGACGAACATATCGAGCGTGTCGCCCACCGCCCCATCGATCGTGCTGCCGACCGGCACCACGCCGTAATCCGCCTCGCCCGCGGCCACGGCGGCGAACACCTCCGCAATCGTCGTGCGCGGCTGGTAGCGCACGCTGGCGCCGAATTTCTGCCGCGCCGCCTGGTGCGTCTCCGTCGCCTCGGGGCCGAAATACGCGATCCGCATATCCTTCTCCAGCGCGAGCGCCGCCGACATGATCTCGCGGTAAATCGCGCGAATGGCGCTCTCGGGAAGCCGCCCGCCGAGCGCCTTGTTTTTCTCGGCAAGGGCGCGCAGCACCTGCTCCTCCCGCTCGGGCGCGTAAATCTCCGCGTTGCGCGCCCGCTTTTCCACGCCCACCTCGTGCGCCAGCTCCGCGCGCTCGTTGAGCAGCCGGAGCAACTGCTCATCGAGAGCGTCGATTTTTTGGCGAATCTCGGAAAGCGACACGGGACGGTGCGGCTAGGCTTCGGGTGGCGTGGGCGCGGGCGCTTCGGCAGGCGGCTGCTCCTCGGGCGGCGCGGGTGCCTCGGCCTGCTCCGACTGCTCGGTCTGTTCTGCCGCAGCCGGCTCCTCGCTCGCCTTCGCGCCTTTGCCGCGCTTGCCCGCTTTCGCGGGCTCCTCCTCCGGCACTGGCGCGGTCGGCAGCGCCATCCGTTTCAGCTCGGAGGCGTTCGGCAGCTCGTCGGTCGATTTCAGCCCGAAGTGCTGCAGGAAAAATTCCGTGGTCGAGTAGAGCAGCGGCCGCCCCGGCACCTCGGCCCGTCCGCCAATCCGCACCAGCCCGCGATCCAGCAGCACCTGCATCACGCCATCCACCGCCACCCCGCGCACCGCCTCCACATCCGCGCGCGTCACCGGCTGCCGGTAGGCGATGATCGCCAGCGTCTCCAGCGCCGGGCCGGAGAGCCGCGTCGGTTTCGCCTCGGGGTAGAGGCGCTTCACCCACGGCGCGGCTTCGGGATGCGTCACCAGCGCCCAGCCATTCACCTGCTCCAGGAGCAGAAAGCCGCGCCCGCCCTGGCGGATTTCCTCCGCCAGCTCGGCCACCGCCGCCTCCACCGGCTCGCTGCCGGCCGCGGCAAAATCCCGCTCCACCCCTTCCTCAGCCTTCTCCCCGGCCGCGCGCAAAGCGGCGACGATCTCCTGGGTGGAGAGCGGTTTCGGAGAGGCGAAAATCAGCGCCTCGATCACTTGTTTCAACGTCATACCGGAAAAGGAAAATGGCCCCGCGCGGCTCAGGGCGCCACCGACCGCAGCAGGATTTCGCCAAACGGCTCATCCTGCGCGCAGCGGAGTTGTTTCAACCGGATCAGCTCCAGCAGGGCGAGAAAAGTCACCACGATCTCGGTGCGCGAAGCCATGCCGGAAAAAAGCTCGGTGAACTTCAAATCCACGCCCCCCGACATCATTTTCATGATCAGCTCGATCTTATCCCCCACCGTGTAGCGTTCCTCGAAAATCTCCCGCAGGTCCTCCTTCTGGTTGAGCCGCTTCACGATCTGGTTGAAGGCATTGATCAGATCGAACACGCTCACGTCCCCCAGCGGGCGCTCCGCCACCATCTCCGGCTTTTCCGGCGTGCGCACGAAGAGCCGCTCGCGCCAAATCTCGCGCTCCTGCAGGTGCGCCGCGGCGTCCTTGAATTTCTTGTACTCCAGGAGCTGCCGCACGAGCTCCCAGCGCGGGTCTTCCTCCTCCGCCTCCTCCTCCGGCGGCTGCACCGAGACCGGCAGCAGGGTGCGGCTCTTCAGGTAGATCAGGTTCGCCGCCATCACCACGAACTCGCCGGCCACCTCCAGGTCCAGCACCTTGAACGCCTCCATGAACTCGAGGTACTGCGCCGTGATCCGCTCCAGCGAAATATCGTAGATATCCACCTCATCGCGTCTTGATGAGGTACAGGAGCAGGTCCAGCGGACCTTCGAAGACATCGAGTTTGACCTTGTAGTCGGCGGGCATGGGGAAGGGCGGGACGTTACCGGAGGCGGCTCGCCCGTGGCAATGGGCGATGCGTTCCGCGATGAAAAGCTTGCCGCCCCCGCGTGGCGCCTATCCCCTCTCCCGCATGCGGCGCGGCCGGTTCCTCCTCATCGACAACAGCAATTCCTTCACCAAGGTGGCCCTCGCGACCCCCGAAGCGCTCCTTCCCGTCCGCAAACTGCGCACCGCCGAGCTGACCCCGGAAACCTTCCGACGCGTGATCGCCGGCTGGAAATACGAGCACGTGGTTTTGGGCTCGGTGGTCCCCAGAAAAGGCGACGTGATCGAAAAAGCGCTCGGCGTGGAAGTGCTCCGCGTCTCGGCCAAAGTGAAGCTCGGGGTCGGGATCGATTACCCCCAGCCGAAGAAAATCGGCGCCGATCGCCTCGCTAATGCCACCGCCGGCGCGGAGCTTTTCGGCGCGCCGCTCATCGTGGTGGGCTTCGGCACCGCCCTCGCTTTCGACATCATTTCGCGCCAGCGAAACTACGTCGGCGGCGTGATCGCGCCGGGGCTGGAAGCCATGACGGACTACCTCCATCAGCGCACCGCCCTGCTGCCGAAGATCTCCCTGCTCGAGCCACCCTCCGCCATCGGCAAATCCACCCGCCACGCCATGCTCGCCGGCGCCGTCTACGGCTACCGCGGCCTTGTGCGCCAGATCCTCTCCGAAATCCGCGCCGAGCTTGGCGAAAAGCGGGTGCGCGTCGTGGCCACCGGCGGCTACGCCACCCTCATCGCCGCTGGCCTGCCGGAAATCGAAATGGTGCAGCCAAACCTCACCCTCGAGGGCCTGCGGATCATCGGAAACCTCAACCTCCCCTGAGAAAAGCGAAGGGGAGCCCCATCGATCCGGCGATTTGGGCTCCCCTTCAAATTCTGGCGTACTGGCGTACTGACTTACTGACTTACTGACTTACTTCCCCCACTCGATCACAGCAAATCCTCCATCCCGCGCAGCGCTTCCGTAATCTTCTTCATCGCCAGCTCAATACGGGTCTTGATCGTCCCGAGCGGGATCCCCGTGTGCGCCGCGATTTCCCGCTGGCTCATCCCCTTGTAGAAGGCGTACTCGATCACTTCCTTCTGCGCCGGCGGCAAAGTCGCCAACACGCGATTGAGGTGCTCGCGCATTTCGGCATGCGCCACGTCGTCTTCCACGTGGGCGAAGTGGTCGCTGGGGTTGCGCTGCGTCTCTTCGAGCAGCCGCTCCTCCATGCGGCCATAAGCCTCCCGCTTGCGCAGCCGGTCGATCGACCGCCGCCGGGTCAGCGTGATGATCCAGCCGAGGGCCTTGCCCTTATGCGAATCGTACGAGGCTGCGCGGTCCCAGATTTCGAGGAAAATCTCCTGGAGCATGTCATCGGACTCCGCGTCGTTGTGGAGCACCCGCATGATCAGCGCCTTCAGCGTGGCGCCGTAGCGGTCGTGCAAAAATCCGATCCCGCTCTCGTCGCGCTTCTGGATCATCTCCATCAACTGTTCGTCCGTGATATCCATCGCGTCCGGCGTCGGCGCGGGCACGATGCGGTAGGTCCTGGATTCCGGGGCTTGAGGTAGTGTTGTGGTGAGCATGGTATTGGTAGGACGCTCTTTAGCACTGCCGGTGCCAATCGGCTTTTACAGAGAGAATGGCCGTGCCAAAGCGCCGTGTCGTGTCGACAATGTAACAAAAAGTGTCCGGAAATACAACACTGACACCCCCGTCGCGTCGCCGTCCTAAGGTGCATCGCCATCGGTGTCGCGGGAACGTACCCATGGCGAAGCCATCCCGGACGGCTGAAGGATAGTAGCTCCATCAGTGTCCCACGGCGAACCCAGCCCGGAGGGCTGACGGATGGTAGCCGGGGGTTTTCGTCGGCGACTTGTCCGCAAGGCGCCGGCGAATACCCCCGGAAAAACCAAAAAAAGCGTCCGCCCCGGAGGGGCGTCGGAAAGAATGACGTCACACTAAGGTAAGTCGGATGCAGTAAACTAGCGCTAGCGGTCGTCAGCACCGGTGGGGAAAGGCTCCGCCGAGCCCTGATCGCGGAGCGGAACCGCGGGAAGGCGGTGCGGAGCCACCCCCGTGCCGTGCGCCCTGTCCAGCCCCCCCCCGCCCGACCGCGCCTGCGCGGCGAACCCCGCGCGGAACACAGCCGTCCCCGGCTGTGGGCCGGAACGCATCCGCGGGCATCCTGCCCACCGTCTCCATCCTCAAACCTATCCTTGCCCGGTCCACATCCGCCCACCAATCCCCCGCCTCGCTCCATCCGATGTCCTCTCCGCAACGACGAGAATCACTGGTTCCGTGCGGGCAAGGCGGGATCGCAACCCACGTACTTGGCATGAAAACGTTCTTCCCCCGCGCGTCAGAAGCCGCTGCAGCCAATCAACTGAGTTGGCGGGGGAGCCGGCAGGCGCACGCTCCCCGCGAATAGGGCAATCATTCCCTCTTCGAACCATGGTCGCCGTGGCTTCGCCCCGCGAAAAGTTTAGGGCTGCGGTACGATCGTCTGACATGGCAGGCTCCCGCCTATGGCGGAACGAATCGCAATCCATTACACCGTCGAGCAATTCGAGGACGACCTAAAATCCGTGGGGTTAGTCGAGCAGGGCGGGCGCAAGGACCAGCCAATCCCATTCGCAATGTTGCAATACTTCCGCCGCTTCTACCCGCCCGACGACTACGCCGATTGCCGAATGACCTTTTTCGCGCAGGTGTCGAAGTTTCTTAATGGGAATCTCGGAACGCTCGGACGGCCCGACGAGGCCAGCGGCGGACACTCCGTTCCAAGACGGGCTCTCCAAGCTTTGCTCGACCACTACTCGGCGCAGGGTCAGGGGATCGAGTTTCGCGATCCGTCACCGGGCGAACTGCAAACATACACCAAGGAGCTACCGCCCACCGGCTCACGCCGGTAAGACGTTCTGCGAGGGCGCAACTTTGGGCTAAGCGTCCCCGGCTGCTTTTCCGCGCGCGTTGCCGGATTCATTGGAGGTGGAAATAATTCCACCACCAACGCGAGCCGCGTCACCGGGGCGGACACCACCTCCACCGAAGGTTATTCCCTGAGCTTCGCTTCAATCAGCACCACCTGCACGGATGCCCTCGTATCGGCGAAGATCATGGCCTTCTTGATCTTCCCATCGACATGGATTTTCGTGCCTTTTTTTACTTTTGCCGCCTTCGGCGCATCTTCGTCGGTGAAGGTAATGCTCGCCATCCCCGCAAATGAGAGCCCGCTTTTGCGAAAATCGTCATACGCGATCACGGACGGCTTGGCCTCGGATACGCCAGCCACCGGCGGCATCGCCTGCATCATCTTCAAGTCGAGGCTGGCGGATTTTCCTTTCACTTTTTCTTGCAGCAGCTCCGTGGCTTTTTTGGCGGTCTCTTTCCCGTTGCGAGAGCGCAGTTCCTTCAGCATCTCGGGCGGCAACAAGTCCACCAACTGCTCCAGGCTTGTGAAAGGCTTCTCGGCTTCCTGCGCCCGCACCGCGTGCAGGAAAGAGAAAGAGAGGAACAGCGCGAATAGAGTAGCCAGCCGGGGAGATTTCACGCCGTACTTACATCTCATCGCCGTCGCCGCCACAATGCCAAAGGGGACGCTTTCCGTTGGGCTGCCCTCCGGCAATCTGGCCGGAGGTCTCACCTGGATCCTTTGCGTATGAAATCCGTTCTGCTGCCTTCACCGTGAAACGCTCCCTCACCCAACTCTGTTTACGATGCGGAATTTTCGCGAGCGCGCTCCTGGGAACGATTCCCTGGGCACAGGCGAAGCCGGAATTCACTGCTTCGGAGATCACGGTGGCGAGCCCGACGGTGCAGGAGGGTGATGTTGCCCGCTTCGAACTTCGCCTGCGCAATCGTGGCGACCAACCCGCCGATCCTGTCGAAGTGCGGATTGGCCAGCCGCTGATGGGCCATGTGGTGGAGGTGTCCGGACTGGATGCGGCGAAGACCGATCATGAGGCGCGCGAGATCACGGGGGCGGTTCCACTTCCGGTCGGTGGCGAGCGCGTGGTGGAGGTGGCGGTACTCGCGCCGCGCAACTCGGGCGGGCGGACGCTTTCGATGACGGTGAGGATGATTCACTATCACACGATGGCGGAGAATTGGCTGCATGCGTCGGCGCAGATCGACACGCGCCCGCGCTCGGATGTTGTGCGCATCGGCGGGATAGGGATCGCGCCCGCGGGCATCGTGACTCTGGGCTGGCTGCTGGCCACGGGGCTGGCGATCGGCCTGGCCGCCGCGATGGCCCGTGGCCGGACCGCCGGCCGCTCTTTCGGTCCGATTCCTGGTGTCGTCGCCATCATGATCGCCATCGGTTTCTGGCTCATCTTCGCGGCGATGGCGTGGCGCGACTATGGCGTGCTCCGCCAATGGCCGGAAACCACCGGCACCATCGTCGGACGGCGCATCGAGACACAAACGAGCAGCAGCGGCGAGCGAACCGGTAGCACCTCGCGATCGCGCACCACGCACTCGCAAAAGCCCGAGTTCGCCCTGCGGTACCAGGCCGAGGGCCGCGAGATGCTTTCGACGGGCTATGACACAGGATCTTCGCTGCGAACCGGCGGAGGCAAAGCGCAGTTGGCCAAGGAGTTTCAGGAGTGGACCGTCGGCGCCCAGGTTCGGTGCTGGTACGATCCGCGCGATCCCAGGGATGTGGTGATCAAGCGCGGTTTCGGCGGCGCCTACATCTTCGCTCTGCTGCCATTGATTCCATTCCTGATCGGTTGCTGGATCTTACGCGCAGCTGACAGGCCCGCACCGGCTCGCCCGCGCGGCTGATTTCGCGCGGGGCTCCACCACACCGGCCAAACCCGAGGCTTGCCGCCTCTGCTATCCCTGTTCTACTGTCGGCACAAGTCCCCTCGACCAAAAGTCGCCGCCCTCCGCAGTCGCTGAGCTATCGGCAACGCACGCTCAACCGTTGGAATGACCTTGAAATCGCTGCTAATCTTCGGTTTCGCGACCCTTTTGGGCGCGCTTGTCTGGGTCCTATCGCCCCTGTTGACGGGGCATCGAGAGCCTTGGGAGGCCTCTTAGCGCCAGCAAATTCTCGGACCGGTTGACCGGCAACATGGCGTGGTCCAAGCCCCCGCAACAGAGCGGGACAAGTAGCCCGCACCCCGCCGGAGTAGAGACCACCCTGATCGCCGATGGTTGCGTCTACACCACTGAGGCGATCGCTCTTTCGGGGACGGGCACGCTGAGCCTTTCCAATGCGACCGACCTCAGCGAGCAGACTTCCGTAGTGGTGGAAAAAGGAGTGATCGCGGAGCCCTCCGGCTCCCTGCAGGCCTGGCAAATGCTCAGCAACCGTGACGGAAAGTTTTCTGTCAAAGTGAAGCTTCCGGGGAGCGAGGAGCCCGTTGCTGGCAAGGGAGTCTATCTGCCAGGCCAACGGCGCGCGTGGGGCTACTTCCCGTCGGGCGCAATCGGCGGACGAATCGAACTGACTGTGCCCCCCCCAGCAATGCCGGGCGCCCCGTGGTGACTCGCGATCGCGCCCTTTTGCTGAAAATTCTGGAGCTCGCTACGGTCGTCGACGGATTCCATGAGGTTCAGCATGTGAGCCCCGCCGACATAGGCTCGGCCTCCTCGCGCGAGCACATCCGAACGGTATGGGTAACGAGTCTTGCGAACGGCATGATCAAACGTAGAAGCAGCTCTGTCGCATCGCTCCTACTTTTTACACACTGCACACGACCCTTCGAGACCCATGCCCTCCCAGCCGCTGCATCCCTCCTCATCTCTTTCCAACGCCGCCGCAGCGCGCCCAATTTACGGCAGCCTTTCCTTGGTGGCTCCGGTGCTTGGATTCGTGGCCGCCTGGGTTGCGGCGCACCACATCTTTGATAATCAACGTGTCGGCGGCGGTGAAGCATTTGCATCGATCATGCGGTTTGTGGCGCTCACTTTTGCGCGTCTGCTCATTGCGTCTGCTCTCGGAGTGGGCTGCGCCCTATACGCGCACGTTCGCGCCGAACGCTGGCCCGCCCTTTGGGTCATCGGACTCGCGATCAATATTCCCATCGCGGTGCTCTGTTTTCTCCCGCTTGTTTTATTTGCGGCGTAAGGCTCCCATCCTAGCGCCCCTCCCGGAACTCGGCAAGTCGCCGTTTATTGCCGTTCACGCCGCGCGCCCGAGGCCACAGGAAAGCTGAGGGGGAAGCTGCGATCGCCACGCCTTCAGGCGCTCTGGTCAAGGCCGCTGATCCGTGCGGCCCACTCGCTCTCCTCACCGGTAAGTTGACCTACACCGCTGGCGACAAGCGACCAGCGGCTCTCGGTCCCCATCCGGACCGGTGCAGTGACCACCTTCGAGCGCTTCGACGATCTTGCTCCTGACCGCATCCTCCTCGTCAGTGTCCGCGGCAAATACCACGCGCAGTTCTCTACGGCTCCCATCCCAGTTTGCCTGAGTGTGGTGAGGCCAGCGGCACGAACCTGCGTGATCCCAACTGCCGCAGAGTGCGAGCGTCTCGGCACCGCCAGGGGCTGCTGAGTCAGCGCCATCATCGAGCATCAGCTCGGCGCAGTGCACGAAAGTTTGCTTCAAGGAGGCGATGGCTACTTTTTGCACACGCCGCACGTCCCGCCTCGCTTCGCGCAATGGGCGCAATAATTGCAGGTCTTGCAGGCCGCGCACGGCGTTTTGCCGTAGCAGGTGGCGCAGACCACGGGCTTCTTCGATTCATTCCCGCCACTGGCCTGCGGCGCCGCCGCGATAACCGCCGAGCTGAGCAGGCGAGGAGGACGGGGAGGAGCGTCTTCATGTACGGCAGTGTGTGGGGGATCGACCGAGGGCGAAGCCTGATTTGCGGCATCCGCGGGGCCAGCGCGTCGGGGTGCGTTTCGTTCAGCGAAGCGGCGCGCCGGCACACGATTCAACCCCAGCCGACGGCAACCGGCGCGGCCGTCGAAGCACGGCTGCAGACGCAACGATCAGAAGCAGGCCAATTGTCGATGGCTCTGGCACCTGCTGAAAAGCTATCATGTTGCTAAAGACGAGATTGTTGGCGACCGTGCCTTGGAGCGTCCCGCTGGCTGAGTATCGAGAGATCGTGCCGAAGCTGGAGATGTAAACATCGCCCGCGGCGTTGATGTCGATACCCACCGGCTGGAATGAGGTGTCTCCGGTGAAAAACTCCGTAACCACCCCATTTGAAGCAACTCTCCAGACGGAATGGTTGGTGCCGCTGGTGACGATGACATCGCCGGAAGTGGCAACCGCGAGGCCGTAGGCGGGATTTCCGGAAGGCAAAGTTGCAAGGATGGCTTTCTGTCCTTGAGCATCGTATTTGTAAACCCTCCTAAAGTTTAAGTCGGTGACGTACATGCGTCCCGCGGTATCGAAAGCAACGTCCCACGCGGTTCCTGGAAAAGTGTCGATGGCGGTGGCGGTGCCGCCAGGCGTGATCTGAGTGATGCTGGAGCCGGTCGCGACGATCAGGTTCCCCAGGGGATCGAACGCCATGCCGCGCGGACTTGTAAGCCCGCTGACGAAAGTTGCGCTGAGTCCGTTCGGCGTAGTTTTCGTGATGATACCAGTCGAAGTCTCGGACGTGTAGATATTGCCTTCAGAGTCGATCGCCATCCCGTAAGGCCGCGAAAGCCCATTGGCCACCGGGGATTGGAGCCCTGCCGGACTGATTCCGATTAGTGAGGCGTTCGTCGTATGCGCGTTGGCGGTGACGTAAAGGTCGCCTACGGCGGCGCGCGCCGTCGAGAAGATGAGCGCGAGGGCAAAGCCGAAGAAAACGCGGATTGTGAGAGAATGCTTCATGGAGGGGGCGCCCGGCACTACAGCACTGAAGTGAGACTCGCGGGTTCGGGAAAGGGAAATCGGAGGTCGCGCTTGCCGGCGAAGGTGACATCGCTGAGCTACCGCGGCAGCTCTTTGATCCGAAGATTACGGAACTTGATCGAGCCGTGCGTGCCTTGGAGCATGATGGGGCCGGGATCGTTGACGCGATCGTCGAGTGCGCTGTGGGTGGCGAGAATGAACGGAATGGCGTCGTGAATCTTCACGCCATTCAGGTGGACGGTTACGTCCTGGCCGCGGAAGCTGATTTCCATACTCTGCCATTCGCCGCTCGGCTTGGAGGCGTAGCTGTCGGGAGCTTTGATGTTATAAATGGCGCCGTTGCCGGCGGGGCCGAGCTTGCGGGCGGAGTAGTCGCCGGTGATCTGGATCTCGTGGCGGCCGCGGAGAAAGATGCCCGAGTTGGAGCCTTCCGGGACCTGGAATTCGAGGCGCAGGGCGAAGTTCCAGAAAATGGCCTCTGTGTAAAGGTTCGTGCCGGTCCGGCCGGCCCGCAGATCGTTGCGCAAGATGCCGTTCTCCACTCCCCAGGAGTTGCCATTCTTCACGGGGCCGTGATGGCGCCAGCCGGCCAGGTCGCGGCCGTTGAAGAGCGGCTTGAAGTCTTTCTCGTTGTCAGCGGCGGGGCAGAGGAAGGAGAGCAAAAAGAACGTGAGGGAGGCGATCTTCATGGACCCGGTTAATAGAATCGCCGTCGCCGGTCAATCGCCTCTGCTGAGCTGCGAAAAACCAGGGCGCATACTAGGATCACCTCGTCCGCCCGAGCCTTGCCCTGTTGCCGCCACAACGGCAGAAGCAATCCGGAAGACGTTCCTCCTCGCTCCCGCTCTCGATCGTCACCGTAGTGGCCGCGGAAGTGTTCCGCCACCGCCTTTAAGTCATGGATGGCGTGCGGGTGCTCGCCTTCTGTAAAATCGTTGAGATTTCCTCGGTGCGTCCTCGGCTTCCGCGCTTGTCTACTTCACCTTCGCCGCCATTTCCAGGGATGAGGCAGTGTTCGCCTTCAGCCCCGCCAGATCCGCGCGTTGGAGCGGGTCTAATTCGGCCGCGGGCAAAGCTTGGAGCTGAGCATCAGCCGCCTTCAATAAACTCACTGCGCGCACAAAATTTTCGCGCGCAGTCGAGCCTTGGATGAGAGCCGTCACACGCTCGGTGTCTCCGCGGCGCAAATCCGCCCACATCGTCGTACTGATTTTCTCAAAGAAAGCCTGCGCCTCATCGAGGTGCTGATGCACCTGGCCCAGCGCTTGACCGGCACGCTCGCGTTTGGCCGCCGTAACCTTGGCCCGCAACGCCGCAACCTCGTCCAGGCTGCTGTCGTCTGCGGCGAGACGTGCGAGCATCTTTTCCGCCTCCCACGGGTCGTTGGCGATCGTGCTGGCGATGATCGCGAATCGGTTGTTGCGCTGCGATTCCATGGCCGCCGTTGCAGCGCCCTGCTGCTGCTGCTGATCCAAGAGCCTGCTGGACACCTGACCGCGCTCTTTGCTGAGCCGGGCGAGCGCAAAGCCCTTCACGCGCGCCTCGCGCAGTTTAGATTCGATAAGGGCTTCGCTTCGTTCGATCTCAGCCACCGCCTCGCGTAACGCGCCACGCGCCGTCAGGGGCGCGACTTTCGCCATGACCGATTCCACGATCTTCACACTCTCTCGGTAGGCGCGTTCATTCTCCAGCGCGTCTTGCGCTAGGGTCACCAGGGCGGGATCCTGGCCCATCCCAGACGTGTAGCAGTTCGTGAGCGCCAGTATCTCACGGAAGCGATTCTTCGTTTTCAGTTCGTCGAGGAAAGAAATCAGTTCAGCGCGGAAGGCGGTTGCGTAAGCGGTCACCGCGTCTTGCGTCTGCTTTTTCAACGAGTCGGCGCGGTTCTGCCGCTCTTTCAACTGCACCGCGGCCGCGTCGTACTCTTTCTCCATCTGCTTGATCCGCGTGTGCGCCGCGCCGTTGGCGGTCACCACTTTCGGCATGACGTCATACTGGGCCTTTAGCTGTCGGCGGCGGACTTCGAGCGCGGCCACGGTCTGCTCTTCCGCTGCCTGCAGCTTTTGCCATTCCGCGAGCTGCGGAAGGTCCGCTTGCAGTTGCTGCCGAAAGACGGCGATTTTCAGCACGAGGCTGGCGAGCCGTTTCTGCTCGGGCTCAACAAAATCAAGCCGGGTCACGAAAGCTTGGGCCTGCCGGTACCCCTCCTGCATATTGGAGTTCTGAAGGGTGGCGAGCAATTGCTCGTATGCGACCACGGTCTCGGGAGATGCGGCACGCAGTTCAACATCCGGTTTACTCAGCAGTGCTTCGAGGTCTTGGCCGAAGCCCGCTTCTGGAAACGCCACGGAGGAGAAGAGCAGCACGGCGCCACTCACGAGAAAACGGACCGGGACAAATCCGGCCGACGACAGGGGGTAGTTCATCCGCGGCGAAATAAAGAAGGTCGGGCGTTCCCAATCAAGCCTATCGTGAGCACCGCCACTGCAGACGTTGAAGTGATGAGGTGAGCGCAAGCCTTGGGCGGAACCACCAAGTTGCCTTTCATGGCCCCTCCGGCCTGCTGAAGCGTGAAGACGTTCCTCCTCTCGCTCCTGGTCTCGGTGGTGGTGGTGGCGGCAGCGCCGGCCGGGGAGTTCAAGCTCCCGTGCCACTTACGGTCTCGCCTGGATGACTCGGCTTTGTTTCTGCGGGAAAACGTTGTGGGCGAGCACGTCACTGCCGGCGGCGCCATCGCGCGTCTCTTCGTGCCGCTCAGCTACGGTGACGTGCTCGAAGCGATGGAAGAGCCGGGGATGGCGCGCGGCACGGCGCTGGCGTTGCTGGCGATCTTCGGCGCCGGCGTGCAGACGTTCGACGAAAAGAAGCGGGAGAAGAAGTAGCGGCTGCTCACTCCGCCGCGGGCGCAAGAGGCCAGGAGCGCACGATCGCCGAAGAGGCAGTGAAGCTGCGCGAGAGGATTCTCACGAGATTCGGGATAATCGCGCCGTGACGATGCCGCCAAAGGTTGCGCCTTTCGCCGAGCGGCTACTCGACGATGCGGAGAAGACCGCGCTCAGGGCCGCGGATGAGGCGGTCGGGATCGAGCGGCGGTGATCGGACCGAGGGGCAAGCCTCCGCGGGCTTGCTTTGATGAATGGGTCTGCAATACCTCGGGACATGGCATCCCCCGACAGTGACGTGCCGGAGCTTCCGAACAATGAGCCCGTTCCGCCCGTTGATGCGAAGCAAGCACTGGAGATTCGCAAACTCCGCTCGGAACTCCTAACCCAAAAGTTGGAGCGGACCATTCTCAAAGAAAGTCGGCGTCGATGGCTTCGGGAGTGGCTGAAGTCATCGGGGGCAACTGGGGCGGCGGTGCTCGTCACGGCCGCCATTGGACTCGCAAATTATTTTGTACAAAGCGGTAAAATTGAGGCGCAACGGCTCGAGCTCAATGCAGCAAAAGACAGAGCTGAAGTTGAAAGATTGCACTCTGAGTACAAGCTTGATGAGTTGAGGAAGCAGGCGAGTAAACTTCAGGCCGACGTTGCGGCTGCAAGTGCTCAGAAAGTAAAAGCGATAGTCGATCTGGCGGATGTAAGTAAGTTGCTCGCCGGGAAAATCGAGGAAAGCCGGACCGCGGCAGAGGAAATCGAAGCTCAGCGCAAAAACGTTGACTCGTTGATTGCCAAAAGAAAAGAAGAAGAGTCGAGGCTAGAAAAACTTGAAGAGCGAGGGCAGGCGACGGAGGAGCAATTAGCAATGCGTTCAGAGCGACTAGAAGAACTCGAAAACCTCGAACGCACACGCGCTCAACTCACAAAGGAGGTAGTGGCCGGGAGGATAATCCTCGATTTGCTTTCTCATATCCTAACCCCACGTAAAGAGTAACGCCTCCACGCTTCTCGCGGCAACCCTACCTGTTCGGCGTCTGCCGCGGCGCTCCATGCTTGGCGCTGCTCGGCCGGCGTCTCCAGCGTGGTGAGCGGGCGGGCCTGCGGAGAAGAGCGGCGCAGGGCTGCGGATGACGCGGTAGGGGGTCAAGAGAGGGGCAAGTAGTACAACCTTTCTCGGATTGAATTACCGGATCATCGGTACCAAGGAGCCGTCGAGGGATAGCTCATGCGCAGCTTGATGAATTCCTCGAAGGCAATACCCAGAGGTGGAAGCTTCTGCTTCACTCCATCGATGAAAAAGGCGAACGAGTCGTCCAGAACTCCATAGCGAAAAGCCCAATCATCTGTGAGTGAACCGGCGGGGGCCAGCAAAGGCAGTAAACGCACGCTACTCCAGGCGATCAATTGCGTGATATTCGCGAACGTAGAAGCTCTATCCAAGTCCAGCTTAGGAAAGAGGCCTACCGTCTCTCCTCGGAGAAGTCTGTCTGCCACATCCGAAACGTTGAACTCAGAGCGATGCACGTGCTTATGAAGAATTCGATAAACCATGCGAAGCGTCGATTGATGGGCCTGATCTAAGCCGCTGTCTTTGCCGATCATTACCGACCGGATCTTAGAATCCACTGACTGATTGCGGCGATGAAGAGCCTTTGAAAGAGCTTCTGTATCCTTCACGTCGATCCCAGACGGAAGTTCAAATAACTCGTTTAAATGAATGCTACCGTGAGCGGCCGCTCCAACATATAACACATTTTCCCAAACGCCGCGGAGTAGGGCAGAGGCATCGTAATAGTATCCTCGCCAGAATGCGGAATGACTCGCCCGAAGCCTCCAGAAGTTCGACAGGTAAATTGCGCTTAAAAGTGGCGGGACCGGCTGCTTGTGGCTCTCCATCATCGTTTGGATGAAGAAATCGAAGAAGGCGTCCATGAGACGCACGTAACCTCGGAATGTGCCTATCAGAGCATTCGAATGCCGGTCCTCCATCTCGATCAGTGCGAGGACGCGTTCCCCGCAAACTCCATTCGGCCCGGCGAAAGCGTCTTCCAGTCTGCCTAGCTTGCTCTCAAGTTCAGATTGCATTCTCGGCGACGTGTCATTTCGGCTCGCGCGGAGCGCGCCGTTTCCCGCCATACTTGCGGTCGTACCAGCCGATCACGTCGCAGCGGTCATAGAGAACGCACTTGTGACGATCGACGCGCGGCTTCACCTCGGCGCGGAACTCTTTGGCGAGTGTCGGACTGCCAAGGAATCCCGGCAGCTCTTCGCTGGGGATCGTTAGGCTGTTGGCGTGAAGGCCTTTCATCGGCGCGCCTGCTGGTTTTTATCGATCGCTGCGAAGACGATCTCGATCCGAGGAAAGTTCCCGAGGATGTAGGGCGGATTCGAAGTGCGCTCGCCGAGCACCACCATGCCTTTGCCCTGGCGCTCACAGAATAGCGCCGCCCGCTCCTCAAGCTCTTCCCTTAGGCCCGCGATCGACGAGAAGCCAGTCGACCCCTGCTGATAAAGCCGGTAGATGCTACTCGGCGGGTAGCTGTGGGACATCAGCACCGGCGGATTCCTGAAGGCGGACTTACTCTCGCTGTACCGGCGTACTGCGCCGTCAGTCGCGCAGCCGGCGAAGAGCAGGGCGGCGAGGAGAGGAAGCAACTTCTGCATGCGCATGTGGCGGGGGTAGCAGGGCGCATCGGAGGGCGCAATGAGAGAAACACAGGTTGCGCACCGCAGCGCTGTTCTCCACTTTGATCAGCGGGCCTCAAACTCTGACGGGCAACATGTGCTCCGTTCTCTTCAACGCTCGTATACTCCGCAGAATCCGCCAGAGATTGTGAAGGTACATGAATCCGGTGATGCCCAAAACTGTAGTCGTCGTTATCGGCCGAGCTGCGACATCTTTGTAGATGAAGGTGATTGCCCACGTCGCGCTCGCTGGAGCGAGTGCGAACGTTAAGAAGCTGAGCGAACTGGCCCAACTTGAACGCTGCAGCACGCTTCTGATAACCATCAGTCGACCCTCGGAGGCAAATTCGATGCGGAGGCCAGAGGGGTCAGTCAACAATTCTTGACAGAACGGCTCTCCTCCCATCGCTCGGAACGCCATGAACGGCGGCGAAAGCCGTCACGCACGGCCCCGCTGCCGCGAAAATAGAAATACCGAAAAGTGCTCGTGCGAGATTGGAAAAGTGCTCGCCGTCTGATAGTCTGCGGCTGATGTCTTCGCCACGCCACGCCGTTCACCGGGCGCCTCGGGATTCGCCCGTAAGGCCCTCTCTGAGCCCATCGATTCCGCCTCGAGCAACCGGGCGCTGCCGCGCGAAGCCTGGCACACAAGGTTCCTGGTCGGCGCGGGGCCGCGGCCGTCCAGCGCTCCCTGGCGACGTCGCGGACATCCTTTCCATTATTTCCGAAATTCCTTCCCCCGGTGCTCCTTCGCCAAAACCGCAACATCACTCTCCGAAATTTCCGAAATTCCCTTCCCGACCTGCCTCCTGCCTTTCGTTCCATATCTCCGAAAACCCCGCCTTCACAACGTTTCGCGTTCCGCGTTCCTCCATTCGCCTTCCACGTTCCCTGCATCTCGTCTCATCTGTCCGAAAACTCACCCCGCAAAATCTCCCAAATCCCCGGTTTAGCGCTTCAAAACCCTGCATCTCTTCCCACCTGTCCGAAAACCACCCGCCCCTTCTTCCAAAATTCCGAAATTCGACACCTTCCGCCGTTTCCCGGCTCCAGCCCTCTCAATGCGGCGCTCCTCTGTCACTTTCCCCGTTCCTCCGCCCCGCGCCACTCGTTCCATTATTTCCGAAATTCCGCCCATGGCGTCCCAGCCTCTCGAAAACGTTTCCGTTTCCTTTCCAAAATTTCCGAAATTCCCCGGCCCCTCGCTCCACCGTCCCAACTTCCGGCCTCCGCGCCCCGGCATCCTCTTTCATAGGTCCGAAAATTCTCCGGCACGGATTTCCATTATTTTCGAAATTCCCCGCCTTCCGCCTTCCGCGTTCTGAACAACCAGGTTCGCCGCCGCGAAAACTATGGCAATACAAAGCCCCTCTTCGACGCCATCTTCTGAGCCCATGAATTTCCCGCTACAGCTTCATTTCAAGTTTTTCGCCTTCGCGCCGCAGATCTACGTCACCGACACCTCCGGCGCGCAAGTCTTCTACATCAAGCAAAAGCTCTTCAAGCTGAAGGAGGCGATCAACGTTTTCTCCGACGAAACGCAGAAGCAACAGGTGGCCGCCATCAAGGCGGACCGCATCCTGGACTTCAACGCGCGCTACGCCATCGCCGATGAAAACGGGCAGCTCCTGGGCGCGATCGGCCGCAAGGGGATGCGCTCGTTCTGGAGCGCGCATTACGAGCTCTTCGATGCCACCGGCCAGGCGGTCGGCAGCGTGCGGGAGGAGAATCCCTTCGCGAAAGTGATGGATTCATTCCTCTCCGAGATTCCCATCGTGGGGCTCCTGAGCGGCTTCTTTTTCCACCCGCGCTACGTCCTCTCCGATGCGAGCGGTACGCCGCTCCTGCGGCTGCGCAAGCTTTCCGCCTTCCTCGAGGGCCGCTTCGAAATCGCGCAGCTCGATCCCCGCGGCGCCGAGGATACGCGGCGCAACGTGCTTTCGCTGCTGATGCTCGTTTTGCTGGAGCGCCGGCGCGGATAAGGCCTCGGAAGCCTTTGTTATCGCGGTCCACTGCGGCGTCCTCTTATTCTTTATTCCATGAAAATGCGTCTTCCGATTCTCGTCGCGGCCCTGGCGATTTTTGCCTCCTGCGATCGCGCGCCCAACCGGCAGGCGGAGGAGCAGCGCCTCACGGAACTGCGCGAGGCGGAGCAGCGGGCCACCCAGCGTGAGAGCGATGCCCGCGCGGCGGAGAACGACCTCGAGCGCAAGCGCCTGGCGGATGACCAGAGCGCCTTGGACGCGGAACGGCGCCAGCTTGCGGAAGAGAAGGCGGCCGTCCAGGACGATGCGCAGAAGCTCGCCCGCTGGCGCGAGCAGGAGCGGCAGCTTGCCCAGCGGCAGGCGGCCTTGAAGTTGGAGCAGGAGCGGGAGCGCGACGCCCGCGAAGCTCGCGACCGTGCGCGCGAAGAGGCCCGCGAAGCGCGCCAGGAGGAGGCGGAACGGAAGCTCGATTTCTTCTACGCCGCGCTCGATCCGCTGGGCGATTGGCTGGAGGTGGACCCCTACGGCTACGTGTGGCAGCCGCGCGAGGCGCGCTCGCCCGGCTGGCGCCCGTACACCGATGGCTCGTGGGTTTTCACCGAGTACGGCTGGACCTGGCGCGGCGACGAGCCATTCGGCTGGGCCACGTATCACTACGGCCGCTGGGCGCGCGTGAAGCGGCTCGGCTGGGTCTGGGTGCCCGGTTCCGAATGGGCGCCCGCGTGGGTCTCGTGGCGGCGCGGCGGCGAGTACATCGGCTGGGCGCCTTTGCCGCCGGAAGCGCACTCCGGCAGCGGCTTCAACTCGGGCGTCGACAGCTACTACGACATCGGCCCGGGCTCGTACAATTTCATCCCGGTCTCGCGGCTCGGGGAGGCGACCTACCGCGGGGTGGTGGTCGAGCCGGAGCGCAATGTCACCATCGTGAACAACACGGTGAACGTGACAAAGATCAACTACACCACCGTGGAAAAGAAGACGGTGATTTTCAACGCCGGCCCGGACCTCAACCAGAGCAACGCCGCCAGTGCGCGCCCCGTTCCGCGGCTCACCCTCCAGCGCGTCGGTGAAGCGCCGCGCCCCGGCGCCGGCGGGAGTACCGTCGTGGGCAACGTGCTCAAGCTTGTCGCGCCGCGCATCGTCTCCGCCCCGCGCCCCGCCGCCGCGCCGGTGAAATTGAAGGAGAAAGTGAAAGCGCCAGAGATCGAGCGCGGTTGGGATGGCGGTGACGTGGCCGCCGTGCAAGCCACCCGCGAGCGGGTGCGCCAGGAGGCCGGCAAAGCGGAGCAGCAGGCGCGGGCGGCCACGCCGCGCCCGGCCACGCCGCCCGCGGCAAAGCCGGCCACGCCGATGCCGCCCGCAAATCCCGTGCGTGCCCATACTCCCCCGCCCCGCCCACCGATGCCTGCGCGCCAGCCCGGCGGCGATTCGCCAGCCGCGACGCCGCGCGAAAAGCCTGCGCCTGAGCCTGTGGTGGCGGCTCCGGCCACGCCCCATCGCAAGCCCGCGACTCCGGCGGGCGAGCCTAAAGGAACCCCCCGGCGCCGGCCCGCGGTCCAGCCCGCCGATGCTCCCGCGACGCCCGTCGCCCCGCCTGCCGCCTCACCTTCGGCGCCCATGGTCACGCCATCCGTCCGCCCGCGCCGCCCGGACTCCGCGGTTCCGCCGGAGCGACCAGACGCACCTCCGTTGCGCCCCTTCGCCCCGCCGGCGCCGGGTGCGGATACGGCAACGCCGGCCGTCCCGGCGGACCAACCCGTCCTACCAAAGTTGCCGAAGACCATGCCCAGACCGGGCGAGGGTTTACGGCCCAAACCGCCGGGAGAAGTTCCCTCACCCGGTGCGGAAGCCGCCCCCGCGACGCCCGCGCCACGCCCGGAGTCAGGCGCAGCGGCCACGCCCGGAGCAAAGCCCGGACGCAAACGGCCCGCCGAGCCGCAGGGGTGAGCCAGATTCCAGTTATTTCCCCGCCAGCATCTTGCGGTACAGCTTCACGTAATCCTCCACCATCCGCGCGTAGCCGAAGCGCGCCTCGGCGTGGCGTCGCACCGCCGCACGATCCAGCGCGAGTGCGTGGGGCACGAGCTCAGCCATGCCGTCGACCACTCCGCTGTGGTAGCCGGTGATCCCCTCATCCACCACCTCGGCCACCGAACCGCGGCGGTGCGCGACCACCGGCGTGCCGCAAGCCATCGCCTCGATCATCACCAGCCCGAACGGCTCATCCCACTGGATGGGAAAGATCAGCGCGGCGGCTTTCCGCAGCAGCTCGTTTTTTTGCAGGTGGTTCACGGGGCCGATCCAGCGCACCTGCTTGCCATCGATGAGCGGCCGGATTTCCTCGGTGAAATAGTGCTCCTCGCTGGCATTCTGCGGCTGGCCCGCGAGCACGATCGGCAAGCCGCAGTCGCGTGCAATCCGGATGGCCCCGAGCGGGTTCTTCGCGGGCGACATCCGGCCGAGGAAAGCGAGGTATTCGCCGGGCTCGAAGAGCGCATCGTACGCGCCGAAATCGCACCCGTTGTAGACCACCGGAAATTCCCGCCCGAGCGCCAGCGAAGCCGCGCGCATCTGGTGGCCACTGATTCCCGCAACCTCCACCTGCGGGTAGCGCTTGAGCGCCCATTCGTCGTCGCGATGCAGGTTCGTGTGCAGCGTCCAAAGCACCGGCGTGGGCGAGGCCGCGCCGAGCGGGAGCCATCCGGGCTGCATGTGCGAATGGATGATATCGAACTCGCCCGCGGCCTGCAGCATCTCGGCCATCAGGGCGTTGGCGTAATACTCGTACATGTACCCTTCGCCGCGCTCGAAGCGCTCGTAGAGGTTCGCCTCACACACCGCGCGCAGCTCGGCGGAGGTGGCGCAATCGCCCGTGCCGAACAGCGTAACCTTGTGCCCCTGCGCGCTCAGCTCGTCGATGAGCAGCTTCAGCAGCAGCTCCACGCCGCCGTAAGTCGATGGCGGCACGCGCGTCCAGAGCGGCGAGAGTTGGGCGATGCGCAACGGCGAGTCGGGTTTCATAGACGGCGCGCAGCCTAGACGCGCCGGGAGAGGAAAGGCCAGCGCGCCCGGCGGCCTTAATCCAACCGTACCCAGGGACTATTTCCCCGCCGCGTCCGCGCCGAGCAGCTTCAGCCGGATGTTCCGGTAGCGGACGAATTTCCCGGTGTAATCCTCCGGCTGGCCGCCGCCGTGGACTTGCAGGCCGATGTGTCCCTTCACCGGCAGCCGCGCTTCGGTCTCCGTCCATTCCAAGATCTTCACGCCGTTGATCCAGGTGCTCATGGTCGGCTTGTCGCCGCCGGTGATCCGGGCGCGCAGCTCGTTCCAGTCACCCACTTTCCAGAGCTTCGTCCATTCCGCCGCGTCGCGGATCGGCAGCGGGCTGGGCGTGCGATCGGGGTGCAGCGTGATCTCACTCTCGGTCGCGCCAAAGCTGAAAAACCTCAGGTGCGGCTTGCCGCCGAGGCCTTCGCCGTAGATGCCCATCAAGCTGCCGCCGGCATGGAAATCGACCAGCGCCTGATAGCATTTCCCCTCTTCCGTGCTGCGCAGAAAGAGCCCGCTATCCGGCCCAAAATCGTTCTTCATTTCCAGCGCGATCTCGACCTCGCCATACGTCTTGTCGGTCAAAATCAGGCCGCCGTTTTGTGGAGGGTCCTGCGTGCCGGTGATCGCGCCATCTTTCACCTCCCACTTGCCGCCGGACTGATTGCCGCTCTTGCGGCTGTGCCCGGATTTCGCGCTCACGTGCCACCCCTCGATTGAGGTGCCGTTGAAGATCGGCGTGAAACCTTCGTCCGATGGCTTGTCCGCCGCGAGCGCGGGCAGGGCGAGGAGCGCGACGGAGATGGCGGCTGACCGCAAGAGTGAACTGGGGCTCATGAGGCCAGCGTGCCGCAGCCCGCGCGCGATCACAAGCTGGAGGTCAAAACACAAACGGCACGCCCATCTCCTTGAAGGCCGTCTTCTGCTCGCCCAGCCATCGATCTCCGAGACGCTCGAACCCACCCTCCGCGCGAAAACGCTTCAAGAACTCGTTCACCTCGCTGCGCAGTTTATCGTCCCCCTTGCGCAAGCCGATCGCCCACGATTCCTTTTGAAATGGCGCGAGGAGCGGCTTCGTGGTCTCGGGGTTCTGCCGCGCGGCTTTCCAGACAGAGAGCTGATCGTAGAGGAAGGCGTCGGCCTTGCCCTGCGCCACTTCAAGGATGCACGCGGTCTCCTTCTCCAGCACGAGCAGCCGCGCCTTCGGGAGTTCCTTCGTCGCGTAGAGATAGCCGGTGGTCCCCTTCTTCACGGCAATCGCGGGCGCGCCCGCACGCAGATCCTCCACGGAGACGATGGGCGATTTCGCTCCGACCAGCAACGCGAGGCCGATCGTCGCGTACGGCTCGGAAAAATCGATCGTCTCCGCCCGCTCGGGCGTGACCGTCATCGAAGATAGGATCAGATCGATCTTGCCTGTCTTGAGCGCGGGCAGCAGGCCATGAAAAGGGATGTTTTCGATGGTGAGCTTGCGCTCAAGCGCCCTCGCCAGCTCACCCGCCAAATCGACCGAAACACCCGCAGGCCGTCCCAGCTCGTCGGTCATTTCAAAGGGCGGATAGGAGAGCTCCATGCCGACGCGCAGCTCGCTGCTGGGGCGTTTTGCGCAAGTGGTGAAGAGGAGAGCAAGGCAAAGCAGGAAGCGCATCGGGCAAAGCCTAGGCGGGGATTCCCAAGAGCTGAAGCCTTCGTTGCTCACCGCAGCTTCGGCAAGAGCTCTCGGCGCGCGCGCGGGAGCGCCAGTTGCGCCGAGGCGATCCCGAGCAGCCGGGTGAGCTCCTTTTCAAAGTGCAGCAGCGCACGCAGCGTCGCCGGGTTCTCGTGCAGGTGAGCGAGCGCGCGGTGCAGCAGGTCGTACAGCTCCGGGACGGGGTGCTCCGGCTCCGTCACCAGATCGAGCAGCTCCGCGAAGTAGCCCGCCAGCGCGGTGCGCAGATAATCGAACCGCAAGTTTTCATACGGCTCCAGCAGGCTGGCCTCGCGCAAGGCGTGCAGCTCTCCCTGCCGGCTGCGGCCAAACTGGATGTCGCACCGGTAGAACAAATCGAGCATCCCGGCGAAGCGGCTCTTCGGCTGGCGCGCGCCTTTCGCCACGGTCTTCAGCTTTCCCAAATCGCGGGTAAGCCACGTGACGATGAGACTCGTCTCGGTGAGCTTGGTTTTACGCAGCAGGATCGCGGGAGTGGTTTCCACGGCGAGGAACGCCATACGCGAAATTCATAGAGACCGCCAGCGCGAGCGGTTTGACAATGCTCCGACAGTGTCTCAGCCTTTTGTGCGGCTTCCTCGGATTGACCCAAATGACGCGACGAAAACTTCTCATCGCCGGGGGGGCCATTTTGCTTGTGGCAGTCTTGGGGATTCTCTTCGCGCCTTGGACAACGGAACCATCCCCTGAAGCGCTGTTCGCGAAACACCGCATCAACAATCTACGCCAGATATTCCTCGCCAGCTTCCAGATGGGCACCGATGGAACCGTGGCAGGAAACGCTTTGCTCGGCTATCCCGGCGACCTAGCCACCCGCCAGCCTCCCGTTCAAACGGTATCCGACTATTTGCGGCGGTTGATCGAGCACGGCTTTCTCACCGAGCGTGATGTCGAGAAAATCACTGACACACCTGGCGGGAAGGGATGGACATCGGCCGAGCCGGATGCGGACAAGCACTGCGCGTTCAAGATCTATCGATTCAGCGAGAGTGACCCTCCGAGAACCATCGCATTGGCTTCGAGGAATTTCACTTACGGCCGCCTGCCCGAACCAAAGCCAAACCTCAAGCACGAAGAGACAATCATCGTAGTTGACAAAGCCGGTAACGGCGCTCTCTATAAGCGACATCAGCTTTCGAATTGGAAAGCGATCGGGCTCCTGCCGGGGCGCCGGGATGCGAACGACCGCCCCGTCGAGACTCCAGAGGATACGCTCATCCAACGCTAGCTTGCGCAGCCCGGCTCGCCCGAGGCACTGTCGCCCGCGCTTATGTTTACCGCGAAAAAATTCATCGCCTCCTGCCTGCGTCTGTTCGCTTTTGGCAATGCTATCTATCTCCTGGTCTCCCTCGCCTCCACCGGGCTCATTTTCGGGCGCGCGGCCGGCGGGCTTTACCTCGCGATGGGGGTTTGGGCGGCGCTTACCGTGCTCCTGTTCGTTTACGCCATCCCGGTGGCCGGGTTTCTCGCCGCGGATATCGATCAGTCATGATAGATACGTCTCGGGTAACGCAAAAGCGCAAGCGGCGGCGTTACGCCACCGTCTTTGCTTTCGTGTTTGTCGCTGTCTTCGGCATCGCTAACTCACCTCCATACGGCTTCGAGGGTGCGGTCGGAGCCGGCCTCGATCCCGGCTACTACTCTTGGAGCAAGGGGGGCTGGCCGTCGGAGTGGTTTTGCCTGGATTACTATTCCCCACGCGAATTCACGGGTGGGCCGGACCACGACTTGCGATTCGAGGGCGCACGGATGTGTTCCTGGAGCGCCTGCCTCGGTTCGGTCGCCGCCTGCGGCAGCATCGCCGCAGCACTCGTCGCAATCCTAGCGTTAGCGTGGAGGGTTCTCTCTCGGGCCAGAGCTTGAGCGAAGTGCATCGCCGCTCCTCCGCGCGTCCACCGCCCAAAAAGGTTTTCCACGGATGGCTTCCTCTCGTATGCTGGGCCATCAGCATCCTGGAGGGGTGGCAGAGCGGTCGATCGCGCCGGTCTTGAAAACCGGAGACCCGCAAGGGTCCGTGGGTTCGAATCCCACCCCCTCCGCCATTATCTGCGCGTTGGCGCCATTTCACTCGCCGGAGAGCCACGCGGTGCGCGGGCTTCGCTCCGCGCTCCAGCCGCGGAACGAGGCGCCTCTACTCCTTGGGCATACCCTCGCGGATCTATGGCACGCCACGCATGGCGCATGCGGATCCAGGCGGTACGCCAGAATTTGCGAAAGCCGAAGCCGCCGGCACGCAACGCGGCGCCGTGCGCCAACCACACCGCGAGCGTGATGCCAGCAAAAAAAAAGCGATGTGCCAGCAGGGTGAGCGCGCGGAGCAACGGCGGACGGTCCCGGTGGAGAATGGCCAGACGCTCGCATTGGAACCGGATGTGCGGAACCTCATCGGCCAGGATGCGGGCGCAGATGGCGCGCAGGACCGGCGAACCGGTGGCGCGGCGGATGGCGTGATAGTAGATCATGGCGTGCGTTTCGACCATGACCACGGGCGTGGCCCAAAGCTCCATGCTCGGCCAGGCGTAGCGAATGGCGCGGAAGCAGGCATCGCCCCAATCGCGTTGGGCGCGCGGGATGCCGGCGAGATCGAGCCAGCGGCCGAGATGGGCGCCGTGACGTTGTTCCTCCGCGATGAAAAGCCGCACCGCGTCGATGAACACCGGGTCGCCGATGCGCGTGGCGTAATCGGTGGCCGCGGCGAGCAGGTGGCTGCCGTCGGAGGTTTCGCCGAGTTGCCAGGCCCGGAGGGATTTGGCGATCACGCGCAGGTTTTCCTCGATCCCCTCGCCGCCGCGGGCCCACGGGACTTCGCAGGGCCGGGCGGCATTGGCGGTGAAGTTATCCACCCACGCTTGAGAGGTGGTGAGGCGTGCTTTCGCTGCGACCGGGCTCGCCGGTTGGGGGGGAAGGGAAGTATCGGCGTCAACTTTGTGGTACAAAGCTTCTCGGTGAGCAGGGATGTTCATACGTTTTAAAGGGCGCTCCTGGAATAGGAGCCGATCCACTTTGTAGCGCAAAGTTCTCGGTGCGCCAACTTTTTTTTCTCAAAATCGGGAAGCAAACCCGCCGCCCGCGCAACGCCGATCGGCGAGCCATCAGACTACTTTGCACAGACACTCACCGCTCCAGCGTGCGATTAAGATTATGACAACTCGCCAGGTCGTTGCATGCTGGGCGGAGAAATGAGCCCATCCCCCACCTCCCAGCGCACCACGCTTCGGAGCAAAATCCTGCTCGGATTCGCGAGCGTTTTTTTGATGCTGGGGATCATCGCGACGATCAGCGTGCAGAGCACGCGCGGGTTCATCCGCACGGCAGATTGGGTGGCCGACGCGCACGAGGCAATCGAGATCGAGGAGCGGATGCTGCGCAATCTCATGGAGATCGAGAGCAACACGCGCGGGTTTTTGGCCACGGGGGACGAATCCTTTTTGCGCGCCCGCGAGGCCGCCCGGCGGGAGCTGGGCCAGCATTTCGCGGAGCTGCGCGGAGTGATCTCGGAGGATGGCGGCGGCGGTCCGGTGCTGGCGGAGCTGAACGCGGCCCTGGAGAAGTACTTCTCGGTGCAAAACCGCCTGGTGGAAACGCGCCGCAACGCGAACCGCGCGGCCCCGCCCACGCTCGAGCGCAGCGACGCCACGTTGCCCAGCCTGCAGCAGCTCCGGCAAATCCTGGAAAAGGCGCAGAACGATGAGCGCGACGTGCTGGCCGCGCGCGCCGACCTCACGGAGCGCATCTCGCGCTCCACGGTGGCCGCGGTAGTCTCCGGGAGCATCCTCACCATCGTGGCGCTCAGCATCGCCTGCCTGGTCATCCTGCGCGATCTCGCGGCCCGCCATCGCGCGGAGGAGGCGCTCGCGCAAGAGCACAATCTTCTCTCCTCGATCATCAACGCCATGCCGAACCACGTGTACGTGAAGGACGCCAAGGGCCGCTTCATTCTCGATAACACGGCGCATCGCGAGTACCTCGGCCTCGGCGATGGCCACTCCGTGGAGGGGCGCACCGTTTACGATTATTTTACGCCCTCGGTGGCGGCCAAATTCGACGCCGACGACCATACCGTGATGCGGAGCGGCGATCCCATCCTCGCGCAGGAGGAGCCTTCCATCCCGGCGAATGGCGAGCAGCGCGAAACGTGGCTGGAGACGAACAAGGTGCCCATCCGCGATACCGATGGGAAGATCGTCGGGCTGGTCGGCATCTCGTCGGATATCTCCGCGCGCAAGGCCAGCGAGGAAAAGCTGCGCCACTTCGCCGCGCAGCTCGAGCGCTCGAACGCGGAGCTGCAAAATTTCGCCTCCGTGGCCTCGCACGATCTGCAGGAGCCGCTGCGCAAAATTCAGGCCTTCGGCGACCGGCTCCAGGCCCGCTGCAGCGACGGCCTCGGCGAGCAGGGGCGCGATTATCTCGGCCGCATGCTCAATGCCGCCCAGCGCATGCAGACCCTCATCCAGGACCTGCTGAAGCTCTCCCGCGTGACCAGCCGCCAGCAGCCCTTCGCTCCCTGCAATCTCGGCGAGATCGTGCGCCAGGTGCTCTCGGATTTGGAGATCGCGATCGAGCAAAGCAAGGCCCGGATCGAGGTCGGCGCACTCCCCACTCTCGACGCCGACCCGCTGCACATGCGCCAGCTTTTCCAGAACCTCATCGCCAATGCGATCAAGTTCCAGAAGCCCGGCGAGAGCCCGGAGGTAAGCATCTCCAGCCGCATTTTCGACATGATGGAGCCGCTCATTCCCGGCGCCGGCATCGGCGACAAAGTCTGCCAAATCCACGTTCAGGACAACGGCATCGGTTTCGATGAAAAATTCGCCGAACAGATTTTCGTGGTCTTCCAGCGTCTGCACACGCGCGAGGAGTACGCCGGCACGGGCATCGGCCTCGCGGTTTGCCGCAAAATAACTGATCGCCACGGGGGTTCCATCGTGGCAAAAAGTGCGGAAGGGCAGGGCGCGAGCTTCATCATCACGCTCCCGCTCAAGCAACCCATCGTTCCAGCCCATGACTAGCCCAAGCAAAGCCATGCCCATCACCATCCTAATGGCCGATGACGATCCCGACGATCGCGCACTCACCCAGGACGCCTTGCAAGAGGGCCGCCTGATCAACGACATCCGCTTCGTCGAGCATGGCGAGGAGCTGCTCGATTACCTCCGCCACCAGGGCAAATACGCGCCGCCCGCCGAGGCGCCGCGCCCCGGCCTCATCCTGCTCGACTTGAACATGCCGCGCAAAGACGGCCGCGCCGTGCTCAAGGACATCAAGAGCGATCCCGCCCTGCGCACCATCCCCGTGGTGGTGCTCACCACCTCGAAGGCGGATGAAGATGTCTACCGCTCGTACGATCTTGGCGTGAATTCCTACATCGTGAAACCGGTCACCTTCGAGGCGCTCGTGGATATCCTCCAGACCCTCGGCAAATACTGGTTCGAGATCGTGGAGCTGCCGCCGGAGCAGCATCAGACCTAAGGTGCTGCAGAGCGCGATGAATCCCAGCGCGAGCGGTCGTCAGCGCTGGTGGGGCGAGGCTCCGACGAGCACCGATCGTGGAGTGGAAAGGCGGGAGGGCGGTGCGGAGCCGGACCGTAGACTGCGCTCACTTCCGCCACCCCTCCTCCTGCGCCCACGCCTTGGCCAGTGCTCGTCGGAGCCTCGCCCCACCAGCACTTACGACCGCGATCGCTAGAACTCATCACGTATTGCCGATTTGGCGCTTCGCGCCGCCTTACCCTCGCAGGCAGGATGCCTGCACCACATCGTGAACGCCGGCACCTATCACTACCTGTTCGCCACCTTCGCCTGCATCCTGGGCGCAGCGATCGGCTCGTTTCTGAACGTCTGCATCTACCGGATGCCGCGCGATCTATCGGTCAATAACCCGCGCCGTTCCTTCTGCCCCGCCTGCAATTACCAGATCCCCTGGTGGCGCAATCTCCCGCTCATCTCCTGGCTTTCGCTGCGCGGAAAGTGCGCGAATTGCGGCGCTCCGATTGCTTTCCGCTACTTCGGCGTGGAGTTGCTCACCGCGCTCCTCTTCCTCGCGATCTACTGGAAATTCGGCACGAACCAGTGGGTGCTACTGTTCCCGTACTGGATCATGGCCGCCCTCTTCGTCGTCGCCACCTTCATCGATTTCGAGCACTTCATCATCCCGGATGAAATTACCTGGGGCGGCGCCGTCGCGGGCATCCTCCTCTCCTTCGCCATCCCCACGCTGCATGGCGAAACCTCGAACCTGATGGGCGGCGTCTGGGCCGTCGTCGGCGCGCTCGCGGGCTTTTTGCTCCTCCGCGCCGTAGTCGAGCTTGGCAAGATGGCCTTCGGCAAGAAGCGGCTCACCTTCGAAAAACCCGAGCCCTTCTCCTGGACTCGCAAGGACCAGGACGCCGACTTGAAAGTGGGCGAAGACCAAATGCTCTGGAGCGATTTCTTCGTCCGCGGCAACGAGCAACTTCTCATGGATTGCGAGTGGGTGGAAATCGACGGCGAGCGCCATGAAAAGAGCGCCCTGCGCTGGACCCTCGATTGGCTCCACCTCGGCGAGCGGAAATGGCAGCTCGAGAAAACCGACGTCATCCGCGGCCAAACCACCGGGCTCGTCTTCCCCCGCGAAGCCATGGGCCTGGGCGATGTGAAATTCATGGCCTGCATCGGCGCCTTCCTCGGCTGGCCGGGCGTGCTCTTCACCGTCATGGCCGCCTCGATGATCGGCGCCGTCGTCGGAGTCATCGCCATCGCCGCCGGGCGCCGCGAATGGTCCGCCAAGATTCCCTTCGGCCCCTACCTCGCCCTGGGCGCGCTCCTCTGGCTCTTCGCCGGCCCGCAGATCGTCGATTGGTATTGGTCCATCGCCGCGCCGCCAGCAGAGCCCAGCCTGATGTGACACGAGCTTAGCTTGAACTCGCCTCACCGGCACGCGATGGTTGGGCTATGAGCGAGACTGCTGAACGCATCCGGACCGAGTTGGCGACTCTCAGCGAATCCGAACGAGCGGAACTGGCCCGGTTTCTCATCGAATCGCTAAACGATGCTCAAGCGGACGAATCCGATGCTGTCTGGGATGCTGAGTTGGCACGCCGGGCGAAGGAAATCGAAGCAGGCGCCGTCCAGGGCGAGCCGGCGGAACAGGCGATTGCCACGCTGCGAGCCAAGTACTCGTGAAGCCGGTGGTGATCCACCCCACCCCAAAGGCGGAGCTAGATGCGTCCATGGCATTTTACGAACGCAGGGCAGCAGGCCTGGGTCTCGACCTTCTGGCGCAGGTGGAAGCGGGCATCGAGCGAATCCGAGCCACCCCAGCGGCTTGGCCGCCGCACCGCCGAAGCAACTTTCGCAAGTACCTAACGCAGCGGTTTCCCTTCGTCATTTTCTACCTCGATTTGCCAGATGGCATTTGGATCGCCGCGATCGCGCACGGCAGCCGGCAGCCGGACTACTGGCGGCACCGCCGGCCACCCCAAAGCGGATGATCATTCCCCCTGGTGCCTTGCCATTTCTCGTGTACTTTCCCGCCGCGCAGGCCGCCCTTTCTTGAGTTGAGGGGCAAGGTGGCGCCCCCCAGCATGCGCCAGCTCAAGATCGTCATCTATCTTTTTGCCGCGTTTCTCGCCGTCTCGAAGGCTGCGGCCCAGCAGCCGTCGCTGTTCGAGATCGTCGGCAGCGGCGTGACGGTCCGGGAAACCGATGGCCAGGCGCGGATTACCGTTCAGCGCTCCGGCGATTTGGCGGCCGGCGCGCAAGTGGAAATCCGCTCGGTCGATGGCACGGCCCACGCGGGGATCGATTACACCGCGCTCTCGCAGACCCTCGCGTTCGCCGCGGATGAAGCGCTACAGACCGTAGAGATTCCGCTCATCCGCACGCGCACCAGCGATGGCGCCCGCGCTTTCAGCGTGGAGCTGCGCGAAGTGCCCGGCGCCGGCTCCGTGGGCGCGAATGCCTCGGCGGTCATCACCGTCCGCGACGTGGATGGCTGGAGCGACCCGGCGTTCGTCGCGCCGGAGTATTCCGGGAACGGAAACGTCACCGCGATCGCGGCCTTAAGCGATGGCACGCTGCTGGTGGCCGACGCCGACCTCGGCCTCATCCTCCGAAAACGCGACGGCACTCGCGATCTCAGCTTCACGCCGCCGGCCAGCCTGCCAATCTACTTTTTCGCGCTCTGTGAGCAGCCGGATGGCCGCATCCTTGCGGCCGGCTTTCAGCAAGGTTACGTCGCTTCGCCCGGAGATGCGCCGCGAGATGTGGGCCGCATCGTTCGCCTGCTCCGCGATGGCTCGCTCGATTCCACTTTCAGCACTTGGCTCGTCGCGGATTATGCCATCGACCGAATTTCTTTGTTGCCCGATGGGAAGATCGTCATCTGTGGCGCCTTCTCATCCATCAGTGAAGTGCCGCGGCGGGGCCTCGCGCGCCTGACTGCCAACGGCGGTGTCGACTTCGGGCTCGCGCCGTCATTCGGCACGGTCTATCAGGCTGCGGGGCTACCCGATGGCAAAGTGCTCGCCGCGACCGAGAGCGGGTTACTGCGATTCCTTCCCAGCGGCGGCCTGGACCCGGATTTCCAAAGCACTTCGGACATCGTCTTTAGCTTCGCCATCGATGGGGTCGGCCGGATCATCGCGTCTGGCGAATCGCAAGCGACCCCGCCCGCTCCGCTGTATTTTGTGACGCGCTATACGGCGAACGGCGCCCCAGATCCCAGCTTCCATGAGCCGGCGAATCTGAAAGGCCGCGCCACGGATCTGCACGTGCTGCCGGATGGCCGCATCCTCCTCTCCGGCCTGTTTCGGGGCGAGTACGATGGGATCGCCTGCGATAGCATCGTGCGGCTCCTCCCGGATGGTGAAGCCGATCCGGATTTCCTCGCGCGCTCGAATCCCGGCTCTCTTCCGCTGCACATGGCGGTGGCATCCGATGGCGAGGCGTACCTCGGCGGAGGAGCCCTCGAATTCGATGGGCAAGCCGCCACCGGCCTGGTGCGGGTGCACGTGGGATTGAAAGGGAGCTATGTGCGCTTCGAAGCGGCGGCCTTGGAGATCCCGGAAGAGCCCACCCGCAGCGCCGCCGTCCGGATCTTCCGCCTCGGCGAGTCGGACCAGGCGATCAGTGTTCCCTACAGCGGCTCCGGCACGGCGTCGCCCGCCTTCAGCGGCGAGCTGAGCTTTGCCCCGGGCCAGCAGGTGGCACAGCTCAGCCTCGCCATCACCGATGACGCCGACTTTGAAGCGAACGAAAGCTTCACGCTCGCGCTGGGCGCGCCTACCGGTGGTGCGCAACTTGGCTCTCCTTCCACGATGCAGGTCCGCGTGGCGAACGTGGACCTGCCGGACTTCGGCGTGGTGCAATTTGAGGCCGCAGCCGTGACGGTGGACGAGGACGCCGGCAGCGTGGTGCTCAAGGTGCAGCGCACCGGCGCGGCACCGCAGGCCGACGGCGTCAACGTCCAAGTATCCTACCGCACCGCCGCCCACACCGCGGTGCCCTACCTTGATTACACGCCGGTTTCCGGGGTGCACTACTTCCATACCTCGCCCGAAACGGAGACGGTGACCATCCCGCTCACGCAGAATTTCTTCCAGGAGCTGCCGCGGAAATTCAACGTCGAGCTCTCCGGACCGAGCGGCGCGCTCCGGCTCGGGACGAATCGTGTCTGCACTGTCACGATCGCGGATCACGATACCGGCACAGCGGCCGATCTGCGCGGTAGCTATTCCGGCGCGATCTTCGATGAAACCGACGCGGGCCGCGGCAGCTTCCTTTTCACGCTATCCGCGGGCGGCGCGGCGAGCGGGGCGATCATCCTCGACGGCCGCCGGGTGCCCTTCCAGGGGCTGCTGAATGAGCGCACCGGCGCGGTCGAAACGGTGGCCGATCTCGGCGCCGGCCCGGTGTTTATTGCGTTTAGCTTCGACTTCACTGGCGGGTCGAACAGCGTCTCGGCCTTGGTCGGGACGCCCGCGAAGGCGCTCGCGTTCTACGGCGCACGCGCCGTCGATCCAAAGCTCGGCCCGCTCTTTGCCACCGGCCGCTATACGCTGCTCCTGGAAGCGAAGCCGGCCCAAAATCGTCCGCTGATCGGCTCCGGTTTTGCGACGATCAAAGTCACGCCCTCCGGCGCGGTGCAATGGGCCGGCAAGCTTGGCGACGGGACGCCGCTCTCCTTTGGCGCGCCGCTCTCGCGCGATTCCAATCTTTACCGCCACTTCCGCTACGCCGGCGGCAAAGGCATCTTTACCTGCTTCCTCGGTTTCGCGATCGGCGGCGCGCGCGATTGCACCGGCGGCGCATACTGGCGGCGGCCGGCGGCGAATGCCATCCTCGCGGCCAACGCGGCCGTCGGCCTCAGCCTCACCGGCTCCTCCTTCACTCCCGGCGAAACACCTTGGTCGTCGGCACGGCTCACCTACAGCGCCGCTGATCCGCAGCGCCCTGCCGCCATTTCCGGCGCGCTCTCCTCCAGCTACAGTCTCCAACCCGGTGGCGCTACGCCGCCCGGCTTCTCCTTCTCCGTGAATCCCTTCACTGGGCTGCTTACCGGGCGCTTCCCCCACCCCGCTTCGCGCCAGCCCCTCCTCCTCCAAGGCATCGTCCTGCGCGATGAAAACCGCGGCGCCGGCTTCTACAAAGCACCCGGCGACTACAGCTTCGGGCTGGAGCTGTTTTAGTGTGCCCCTTGGCAGGACGAGCAGCCTAGCTGACGCCCGCCACCCGAAAGCCTTCCTGCTCCAACAGCGTGCGGATTCTCGCCGGCTGATCCCCTTGGATTTCGATCGCCCGGCCCTTCAAAGTCCCTCCGCACCCGCAGGCCGCGCGCAGCCGGCCCGCAAGCGCCTCCAGCGCCGGCGCAGTGTGATGCGGCGCAAAATCATCGATCACGATCACCGTTTTTCCACCGCGGCCGGACTTCTCCCGCCGCAGCACCACGCGCCCCGCTCGGCTCGCCGCGGGCGATGAGCTTCCAGGCGGAGGCTTTTCCGGACCCGCGGGCAGGTTCTGCAAATCGAGCGAGCCGAAGGCGGCGTTGAGCCCCGGCTGCGCTGGATTCAGTGGGACGCGAGGACGTTTGGCGGCCATGCAAATCACCTACGCTGCCCCCGCGCGGCGCACAAGCCGCCCGCCGAACCGGCAACGTCTTTCCCGGAAATCAGGCTTCCCTTTGTTGCGCCGGGACGGCAACGCTCGGCCTGCGCTCGCGATGATCACTTTTCATCCAGCCGACGGCAAAGGGATCAAGTGCACCGACCTGGCGCACTCGCACGGCCTTATGCGGAGCGCGGTGTGGATCGATCTTTTTGCCCCCACGGAGCAGGAGGAGATCATCGTCGATATGAACTTCAGCATCGATCTGCCCACGCACCGGGAGATGCAGGACATCGAAGTTTCCCGCCGGCTCTACAAGACCAGCGAAGCGCTTTTCATGACCGCCACGGTGCTCACGCGCGCCGACAGCCAGCGGCCCGAAAGCAGCGCGATCACCTTTATTTATGCGGATGAGCGGCTCATCACGCTGCGTTACGCCGAGCCGCTGCCGTTCGCCACTTTTTGCGCGGAGCGCGAGGCGGAGCTGGAGAAATTCGATTCGGGCCAGCGCATCCTCGAAGGGCTGATCGAGTCGCTGATCGAGCGCCTGGCCGATGTGCTGGAGAATACCGGCGCCGCGCTCGATGAGATTTCCAACGAGATTTTTCGCCCCGGCGGCGGCACGGCCGAAAAGCCCGGCACGGACGCGAAACCGCGCAACCTGGAAGAGGTGCTGCGCCGCCTCGGGCGTTGCAGCGACCTGATCTCGCGCATCCGGGAAAGTCTCGGGAGCATCGGCCGCCTCATCTCGTTTTTCCTCGTCTCGAAGAAAAACCTGCCGCCGGAAGTGGCGGAGCATCTGCGCACGCTGCACCGCGATTTGCAGCCGCTCGGCGATCACGCCTCGTTCATGTCGTCGAAGGTGAATTTCCTCCTGGATGCGACCTTGGGCCTGATCAACATCGAGCAAAACGCCATCATCAAAATCTTCACCGTCGCCGCGGTGCTCTTCCTTCCGCCGACCGTGGTAGGGACGATCTACGGGATGAACTTCGAGGCGATGCCGGAGTTGAAGTGGCAGTTCGGCTATCCGATCGCCATCGTGCTGATGATCTTCTCCGCGATCCTGCCCTACTATTATTTCAAGCGGCGCGGCTGGTTTTAGAGTGCGCTCCCCTGCTCCGCCGCGCGAGGCGCGACGCCGTATTCATGCAGCTTGTTGCGGAGCGTGCGCACGCTGATCCCGAGCAAGTCAGCCGCCTTCGTGCGATTCCCGTGCACCCGATCGATCGCGCGAAAGATGTGCTGCCGCTCGAGCTCGTGAATGGGCGGAAATGGCTCGCTGACCGTTAGCTCGCCCGCGCTGAGCTCGCCCGCCGGCGCGAGCCCCAGCTCCGCCGCCGTGATCTCTCCCGGCTCGCGCACCGCGATGACGGCGCGTTCGATCGTAATTTCCAGCTCGCGGATATTTCCGGGCCAGCGATGAGACCGGAGCGCCGCGAGCGACTCTGCGGAAAACGCCGGCTGCTTCCCATAACGCCGCGCCGCGCGGGCGAGAAAGGTCTGCGCCAGCGGGATCACGTCTTCGCCGCAGTCGCGCAAGGCCGGCACTCGGAGCGGCAGGACATTCAGCCGAAAATAGAGGTCTTCGCGAAAAGCCCCCTGCTCCACCGCGCGCTGCAAGCCGCCGCGCACCGTCGCGAGAATGCGTACATCGGACTTCAGCGTGCGATTGGAGCCCAGCCGCTCAAACTCGCGCGTGAGCAAAAAACGCAGCAGCTTTTCCTGGGTACGCGGGGGCAGCGCATCCACCGCCTCGATCAGCAGCGTGCCGCCATCGCCAAGCTGCACTGCGCCCTCGCGCCGTTCGAACGCGCCCGGAAACGCCCCCTTTTCATGCCCAAACAAACGGCTTTCGATCGTCTCCTCCACGCTTGGCCGCGGATCGACCTCGAGCAACGGCGCCCCGGCCCGCCCGCTCTCGCGATGAAGCCGGCGCGCGAAAAAACTCTTGCCGCAACCCGGCTCGCCCTCGATCAGCACCGTCGCATCGGTCGGCGCCACCCGGCGCAATTGCTCCTGGAAGCGCGCCATCGGCGCAGACTCGGCGGAAGAGCCCTCCTCTTCCGCCCCCGCGTTGAGAAGCTGGTTCAGCTTGATCACCTGCTGGAACGCCTCCGCCTTGCGCACCATCAGCTCCACCTGCGAGAGCGCGAACGGCCGCACCAGGTAATCGAAAGCCCCCATGCGCACGCATTGCGCCAGGCTCTCCAAGCCCGCCGCGGGGCTCATCACCACGATGAGCGGCCGATTCGGCCTGGCTACCAACCGCCCGAGCAAATCGGTGCCCAAGCCGTCGGGCAGCTCCAGCTCCAGCAGCAGCAGATCGAAAACATCGCGCTGCAACAGCCGCTCCGTTTCCGCGAGCGTCCCGGCCCCGTGCACCGCATAGCGCCGCAGCCGCAGGCATTCTTCGATGCTCTTGCGGATGAACGATTCGCCGTTGGCGACAAGGATTTTTTCCACTGCCATCCGCCAGCACAAAGCAGGAAGGAGGCCAACTTTGACGCGCGCCTACGCTCAGTAAGCCGTCGCGGAGCCCAGGCAGGCCACCCAGCGGCTAGCCCTCACCAATTCTTCGTTCGTGATCTTGCTTTGCGTGCAAGATGCGAAATACGACCACGCGCTCACCGATCACCTGGTAAAAGACCTTGTAGGGAAATCTCCGAAAAATGATCCGGCGAAAGTTGCGATAGTAAAGGCGCTCACGATCGGGAGCTTGTTCCAGCAAGCGCATCGCGGAGGCAAATTCCTGAAGAAACTCGCCGCCCAGTCCAGGCCGCTTCCGCTCATACCACTTACGTACCTTCGCCAGATCCCACTCCGCCGCCGGGCGGATGAGCACAATCCAACTCATGGGTGCTCGTGCAGCCGCGCTTCCACCTCGCGCCACGGAGCCCCTGCTTTCGGATCCGCGTCGTAGCTGGCCTGAGCTTCATCGAGCAGCGCCTTCTCTCCCTCGGACGGCCCGGCGGCTTCCTCAAGGTGCCACAAACGATCGAGGATTTCCGCTCGCTCCTGCGAGGAGAGCCTGGGCAGCTCCGCGAGAATTTCCAGCTTGCTCATACCGCAAAGCTAACGCTTCCCGGCCCCCGTTCAAGCTTTCGGCTGTTCACCAAATCACCGCCCGCTTCCCGGGCGCCAACCACAGCGGCGCCCCCTCCTTGATCCCAAACGCCTCGTAAAACTCCGGCAGGTGCAGCAGCGGCGCGTAAGCCCGCAACCGGTCCGGCGCGTGGACGTTCGTCGTCAGCGAGCGGCGCAGATACTCCTCGCGCTCCTTGCTCGCCCAGCTTTGCGCATACGAGATGAAAAAACGCTGCTCGGGCGTGAAGCCATCGATCGGCTTCCGCTTCGACGGATCCTTCGCCAGCGCCCGCTGCAGCGCTTCGTAGGCGATCACCAGCCCGCCGAGGTCCGCGATGTTTTCCGCGAGCGTCAGCTTCCCGTTCACCTTCAGCCCCGGCAGCACCTCGAATCCATTGAACTGCTCCACCAGCTTTTGCGCGCGCCGCTCGAACTCCTGCGCGTCCTTCTCCGTCCACCAATCGCGCAGGCTGCCCGATGCGTCGAATTTGCGCCCTTCGTTGTCGAAACCGTGCGTCATCTCATGCCCGATCGTCGCCCCGGTGGCGCCGTAGTTCACTGCGTCGTCCATTTCCGGATCGAAGAACGGCGGCTGCAGGATGCCCGCGGGAAACACGATCTCATTCTTCGTCGGATTGAAATAGGCGTTCACCGTCGGCGGCGTCATCTCCCACTCCGTGCGGTCGACCGCCTTTCCGATCCGCGCGATCTGCCGGCGCGATTCGAATGCCGTCGCGCGCTGCTCGTTGCCCACCAAGTCGTCGCGCTTCACCTGCACCGCCGAGTAGTCGCGAAACTTCTCCGGCGCGCCGATCTTCGCCGTAAAGCGCGCGAACTTCGCCACCGCCTCGCGCCGCGTCGGCTCCGACATCCACGGCACCTTGCCCAAGCGCTCGCGATACACCTCCTCGAGATTCGCCACCAGCTCCGCCATGCGTGCCCGCGCCGGCGCGGGAAAATAACGCTCCACGTAAATGCGCCCGAGCGCCTCGCCCAGCCCGCGATCCACGCGCCGGGTCGCCCTTTTCCAGCGCGGCTCGAGCTGCGGCTGCCCGTTCAACACCGTGCCGTAAAACGCGAAATTCTCCTGCTCCGCGCCCGCGTGCAAAAGCGGCGCCGACCCCACGAGCAGGTGCCACTGCAAATAGCTCTGCCAATCCTCCAGCGACACCTCCTGCAGCGCGCGGCTCAGCCGCTCGAAAAACTCCGGCTGCCCCACGATCACCGTCTCCAGCGGCCCCGCGCCCGCGGCCTCCAGATACCGCCGCCATGCAAACGCGGGCGCCAGCTTCTCCAGCTCCGCGATGGTAAATTTGTGATAATTCTCCACCGGATCGGTCAGGTCCTCCAGCTTCCGGCTCGCCTGGGCCAGCGTCGTTTCGATCGTGAAAACCGCCTTCACCCTCGCCGGAATCTCGCCCGCCGCCGCCCCAAGCAACTCCTGCATCTTCGCCATGTGCGCCTGGTAACCCTGGCGCTCTTTCTCAAACTGCTCGTCTACATAGTAATCGCGATCCGGCAGCCCCAGCCCGCCCTGGTCGAACTGCAGCGCGTACACCGAGCTATTCCGCGCATCCGGCGAAACATACGCCGCGAACAGCCCGCCGATCCCGCGCTCATGCAAATCGGCCAGCAGCGCCGGCAGCTCCTTTTTCGTCTTCAGCGCCGCGATCTTCGCCAAGTCCCCGCGGATCGGCCCAAAGCCCAGCCGCTGCGCCTGCTCCGCATCCGCCGCCGCGGCAAAGTAATCGCCCACCTGCTTCTCCACCGCCGTCCGCTCCGCCCCTTCCGCCGCGCACTTCTCCAAAATCGCCCGCAGCCGCCCCCAATTCAGCTCCACCAACTCCGTGCTCGGGCTCCAGGTCACTTGGTCCGGCGGAATCTCGTGCCGCTTCATCCAGACCCCATTTGCGTACGAATAAAAATCCGCCCCGGGCTCCACCGCGCGATCCATGTGCTCGACGCTGAACTTCAGCGGCCCCGCCTCGGCACGCGTAGACGCAGCGATGGCCAGGGCCAAACCTGCCAGAAAAAGAAAACGGCCAAACATGCACGAGAACTAATCGAGCAAGCCCCCTCGTTACCAGCACCAGTGAGGCGACCCATTTCGCGCGAAGCGCTTTCAGACTGCGCGCGCGTCCGCGCGCCGCTTTCGCCCAGCGCCGCCTCCTCAGCGCTTGTGCCCGCCTGGAGACTCGCGCATGGTACGCCATGCGTCTGAAACTCATCTTACTGGCGATCATGGCCGCCCTCGTCTTCAGCAGCGGTTGCGCCAGCCACCGCGAGTCTGCCTGCTGCTCTCACAGCGCCGGCAGAAAATAGCGGGCCGGTCGATCGCACGAACCGAGGGAAATGAAGGGCCGCGGCCCGTTGGCATCGCGAGATGGCAAAGGCGGCGCAGCCATTCCGCGTAGTCGCGCCAACCTTTCTTTGCGCGGAGCGCAAACCCTCCCCCCTGTCCTCGCGCCCTCCCAGGCATTGCGCTCTGCTGCTTCCACTGTCTCACTGGCATACTTCCCCGCCTCCTCTCCCATGCGCGCCCTCCTCCTCCTCGCCCTCGTCCTCCCCGCCGCCGCCCAGGATCTCGCGACCGACATGACCCTCCATCGCCTGCTGTCACCCGGCGAAAACTGGGAGCTGGTCGCCGAGAACCTCGGCTTCGCCGACGGCCCCTGCTCCGACCAAGCCGGCAACTTCTTCTACTCCGACATGAAAGCGCCCGGCATCTTCCGCGTGGCGCTCGATGGCACCAAGACCAGGATCTCCGATGAGCCGGCCAGCGGCCTGAAGTTCGGCCCTGACGGCCGCCTCTACGCCTGCCAGGGCTCGAAGAAGCGCCTCATCGCCCTCACCCTCCCCAGTGGCCAGATCGACGTCATCGCCGAAAACGTGCAGCCCAACGACCTCGCAGTCTCCAAACGCGGCCACATCTATTTCACCGAGACCCGCGCGAAACAGGTCACCTCCGTGGACCTCAAGACGAAAGCCGTGAAGCCCGTCGATACCGGCATCAACGCCCCCAATGGCATCGCCCTCTCTCCCGACCAGGGCACCCTCGCCGTCTCTGATTCACGCGGTGAAAACGCCTGGCTCTTCCGCATCCTGCCCGACGGCACGCTCGACGCCAAAGCCCCCTACATGACGATGCGCCTCCCCATCGACCCCGACGGCGTCTTCGAGCGGCAATCGCCGCCGCCCTACAAAACCGCTTCCGGCGGCGACGGCATGACCACCGACACCATCGGCCGCTACTACATCACCAGCGCCGTCGGCCTCCAGGTCTTCGACCCCACCGGCCGCCTCTGCGGCGTGTTGCCGAAGCCGAAGCTAGATAAGCCGCTCACCAGTTGCGCCCTCTCCGGCCCGCTGCGCAGTTATCTATATATTACCAATGGCGACGCCATCTACCGCCGCAAAGTGCAGGCGGAGGGGGCGATTTGGCACAAGTAATCACTAGCTACCATGCCTACCCATCTCGGACAGCTCCTCATGATCGGCGTTCCCGGCGCCGAGCTCGACTCCGCCACCGCCGCCACCTTTGCCCGGCTCCAGCCTGGCGCGTTCATCCTCTTCGGCCGCAACATCCAGGCGCCCGCGCAGCTCCGCAAGCTCATCGACGACCTCCGCGCGCTCAGCGAGATCGAGCCCATCATCACCATCGATCAGGAAGGCGGCCGCGTCTCGCGCCTCAAGCTCCTCGGCAACGAGCCACCCAATGCCAACCAGCTCCGCGACAAAAACGACCCCGCGCTCATCACCCGCCACGGCGACCTCACCGGCCGCCTCCTCCGCATCTTCGGCTTCAACCTCGACCTCTGCCCCGTCCTCGACATCTCCTTCGATGACGACGCCGACAACTCCCTGCGCGGCCGCTGCTGGGGCCACGACGTCGCGCAAGTCCTCCGCAACGCCGGCCTCTTCAACGACGCCCTCCGCGCCACCGGCGTGCTGAGCTGCGGCAAACACTTCCCCGGCTACACCTCCGCCACCATCGACGCCCACCACGAGCTCCCCACCATCGCCCGCACCCGCGCCGAGCTCGATGAGCACGAGCTCGCCGTCTTCCGCCGCATGGGGAATGGCGTCGACTCCATGATGATCGCCCACGGCTACTACCCCAGCCTCGACGACAGCGGCGTCCCCAGCTCCCTCTCCCGCCCCGTCATCACCGATCTCCTCCGCGGCGAACTGGGCTTCCGCGGCCTCGTCATGACCGACGACCTCGACATGGGTGCCATCCTCAACCACTACAGCCTCGCCGAGACCATCCGCCTCGCCATGGCCGCCGGCAACGACCTCGCCATGATCTGCCACCGCATCGACGCCGTGGAAGAAGCCCATCGCGCTCTCGCCGCCCTCCCGCGTCCCGACCTCGACCGCGCCCTCGCCGCCGTCGCCACCTTCAAACAAAAACTAGTCCCCCCCGACCCCTGGTCCGAAGCCGAATTCCGCCGACGCGACGCCGAAGTCTGGGACCTCCGCGTCGCCACCCTCGGCCCCGAAGCCGCCGCCCAGCGCAGCGCTGATGATGGGAAGCGCTCGCCGGTGGAGCTGTATTAGTCGAGGGATCAAAAAGGCGCTATCCCGAACTCGACCTCTTACGCGCCAACAGTCGGCTGATTAGCTCGATGAGCGCGGCAAATAAAAACACAAGCGCCCAAACGCATGCTGAGGCTTTGAAGGCTGTCTCTTCGCGGATTTCGTACTGCCCGTGGGCCAACAGCATTGTAATCTCTGCGTCCTCTAGAAACAACGTCGTGATTGCACAGCCGACGACGCACAGACCCGCAAGCCAACAGTAGAACTTGAAACGACGGGACATCGACTAGGACACTATCAGTAAGGTCGATACTTGCCAGCCGCGCCGGAGGTTTGTTAAGGCGTTCGCATGTTGTTGGCGGCCCCCCCGATTTCAACGCACCACAGACGTGCTGCGGCGCGCCGTCTCGGCGGGCGAAAAGCCGGCGCCCGCGGTGGCTTATTTGGCGCCGGTGACGGGCGGACCGGTGCGGCTGGAGCGTTCCTGGGCACCGGTGGGGCATTTTCCGGGACCGGATTTTCGGTTCCCGGTGCCGGGAACGCAGTGACGGAGCCCCGCGGACCATTTTCCGGTGCCGGGAAACCGTCCAGCCACGCCGGGGAATCATTTTCCGGCACCAGATTTTCATTTTCTGGCGCCGGATTTTCATTTTCTGGGGCCGGGAATTCGTTTCCATGCGCCCGTTATTGGCTGCGGGAGAGCACTTTACGCAGGAAACTGCGCCAATTCACCGAACTTCCCCGCCGTGCATGAGGATCGTCAAATGGGACGAAAACTTCACTTGGGACGACCCGAACACGTACTGGGGCGACCCTTCCTTCCAGCTCGAGCCGGGCGATCCCGGCTATGTGCCGCCGCCGGGCAGCCTTCCCTCTCCCAAACCCAAACCCCGCAGAACCAAGAAAATGCCTAAATCCGACTACATCAAACAGAACGACGACGCGTTCGCCGCGCAGAATACCACGATCAAGAACGCCATCGGCGGCTACGCCACCACGGTGGGCGTGACTCCGGCGCAAGTGACGGCGCAGGCCGCCGATGCCGAGTATTTCGCCTTTGTGATGGAGTGCCTGCACCTGGCGGAAAATTACGCGAAGCAGTGGGTGGCCTGGAAAGACCTCATCCGCTATGGCGGCACGCCTCCGCCCGGCGGCGCGCCGGTGGCGCTGGTGCTCCCGGACGCCGTGACCGCGGTGGCGCCTGGGGTCGAGGGGCGCGCGCGCGGTCTGGCGCAGCGAGTCAAAGACCACGGCAACTACAACACCGGCATCGGCGAAGCGCTCGACATCGAAGGCGAAGAAATCGCCGGGCCGGACCTCGCCACCATCCAGCCGACGATCAAACTGCAGAGCGCCGGCGAAGGCGTGAACGTCCGCTGGGGCTGGCAAGGCCAGAGCGCGTACCTGGATATGATCGAGATCCAGGTCGACCGCGGCGCCGGCTTCCAGCTTTTGGCCATGGACACGACGCCCAACTATACAGACACCTTCGCCCCCACCGCGCCCGCCAAGTGGACCTACCGCGCCATCTACCGCGTGGACGACGCGCGCGTGGGCCAGTGGAGCAATGAGGTGAGCATCAACGTGGCGCCGTAGGATTTCCCGGCCGATGCGGCCAAGCACACATGGACGACAATCTGGAAGAATTCACACTGCAGGAGCTCTTTGACCTTGGCGTTTTTAATGTGTTTGCGCTGATGTTGGCGATCGGTTGCACCCTCTGGCTGGTGATAAGCCGAGTCAGAGGCTGCTTCCGCCACCGCGCGCCCGACGTGGCAATTGACCTCGCCTGCCTCCTGGCCGCGCCGGTGGTGGGCACGCTGATCTCCATCTTCCGCTGCGCCGCGGTAACGGCAGCGTATGTGAGCAACAATCCCGATCTTCTTGATATCGATAGAGCGCTGTCGTGGTCGCTTCGGGAGGCCAGCACCACTTCGTCCCTTGCGCTCATCTGTTTCCTCGCCGGCCTCGTAAGCCTCATGCTGCCGCAGAAGCGCATGAATCCGCCCAAGGACGAGTGAAGGCGACGAGGCCGTCGCCTCTCCTTGGGGCTCGGCGCAAGATCGTGAATCTGTCGGGCCTGCGACGCGATCCCGAAGCGAGGTGAACACTTGCCTGCCGCGCCGGAGGTTTGTTGGTCGCTTAGCGCCGGAGGTCGTCGCGATGCGTCTCCGCGGCCAAGGCCACGGAGACGATGGTGATTGCGCCCATGACGATCAGATAGACGGCGACGGGCCACGGTTTGCCGGCCGACCACGTGAGCAGCCCGGTGGCGATGAAGGGCGCGAGCCCGCCGGCGAGCGGCGAGGCGAGCTGATAGCCGAGGGAGGCGCCGGTGTAGCGCACATTGGTGCCGAAAAGCTCAGAGAAAAAAGCGGCCTGCGGGCCGTACATGGCCGAGTGCCCGATCAGGCCGATGGTGATGGCGAGCCAGACCAGGAGCCGGTTTTCCGTATCGATCAGCCAGAAAAACGGGAAGGCGAAGAGCGTGAGAAAAATGGCGCCGCCGAGATAGACGGGGCGGCGTCCGAGCCGATCCGAGAGCGCGCCGAAATAGGGGATGGCGATGAATTGAAAGGCCGAGGCGAGCAGCACGCCATTGAGCACGGTCTCCTTCGTGAGGTGCAACTGCTGGGTGCCGTAGCTGAGCACGAGCACGGTGAAGATGTAGAAGAAAGCGTTCTCCGCAAAGCGGGCGCCCATGGCGAGGAGCACGTTGCGCGGGTGGCGGCGGAGCACTTCCGCGAGCGGCAGGCCGGGGGCCGGCGCCTCGGCTTTCATCGCGGTGAAGATGGGGCTCTCCATGATGTGGAGCCGGATGAACAGCCCCACCGCCATGAGGAGCATGCCGAGCAGAAACGGCACGCGCCAGCCCCACGAAAGGAAGGCCGCTTCCGGCAGCGTCGAGCAGGCGTGAAACGCCGCGGTGGCGAGCAGGAGGCCGATCGGCACGCCGGCTTGCACCCAACTGGCCTGCCAGCCGCGCTTGCCGGCCTGGCCATGCTCCACCGCCATGAGCACCGCGCCGCCCCATTCGCCGCCGACGCCGAGCCCCTGCACGAAACGCAGGACCACGAGGGCGATCGGCGCGAAGAGGCCCGCCTGGTGGTAAGTGGGGAGCATGCCGATGAGCGCGGTCGCGATGCCCATCATCATCAACGTGGTGACGAGCATCGATTTCCGCCCCAGCTTGTCGCCGAAGTGCCCGAAGATGATGCCGCCAAAGGGGCGCGCCAAAAAGCCGACCGCGTAAGTGGCGAAGGCCGCCATGGTACCCGCGCGCGGCTCGATGGTGGGGAAGAAGAGTTGGTTGAAGACGAGCGCCGCGGCGGTGCCGTAGAGGAAGAAATCGTACCACTCGATGGTGGTGCCGATGAAGCTGGCGAGGATGACGCGGCGCGTGGCGCGCGGGTCGTAAGGGGGAGGATCCATGGGGGTGGCGGCCGGTGCGGTGGGCCTCTTAATCTTAATCCTAATCTTAGTCTTAATCTAAAAACGTGAATCTACCTGACCGGCTGGGATTAAGATTAAGATTAAGATTAAAAGGCGCTGCGGTTCACCAGCGCGTTACTTCAAAAACCCCTGCGCTTTCAGCCAAAACAAGCAATCCTCCGTCCACGGATGTTTCGGCCCGCCCGCGCGCCCGCCGCCGAGCCCCATCCCGTGCCCACCTTTCTCGTACACGTGCAGATCGAACCGCACGCCATTCTTCTGCAGCGCGGCGGCGAAAGAGAGCGCGTTTTCCACCTTTACGCCCTTGTCTTCCCAAGTGTGCCAGATGAAGCAGGGCGGGGTCTGCGGGGTCACCTGCTTTTCATTCGAGAGGAGCTCCACCAGCTCCTCCGACGGATTTTCGCCGAGCAGATTCTTCTTCGAGCCGAGATGGGCGTTCTCACCCATGCTGATCACCGGGTAGCAAAGAATCCCCAGGTCCGGCCGCGAGCTTTCGCGCTCGATCGGGTCAGCAGCATCGGGTTTGCCGGCATCGAAATGCGTGACGGCCGTCGAGGCCAAATGACCGCCGGCGCTGGAGCCCATGATGCCCACGCGCTTCGAATCGATTTTCCATTCCGCGGCCTTGCTCCGCGTGAGGCGCAGCGCACGCGAGGCATCGTTGAGCATCGCCGGGTGCCGGTAGCCTTTCGAACCGAGCCGATATTTGAGCACCAAGCCCGCGATGCCGTGCTCCGCCAGCCACTCCGCGTACCCGGCGCCCTCGTGCGCCGCCAACCCGCCATAGCCGCCGCCCGGGCAGACCACGATCGCCGCCCCGGTCGCCTTCTCGGGCGCGGGCAGATAGGGGGTGAGCGTGGGGATATCGTCCTCGCCTTTGCCGAGCGCGCCCGGCGCGCCATTGGACCAGAGGGGGAGGGAATCGAGCGGCGCGGCGGAAATCGTGGCGGCACAGAGGAGGGAGAGCAGGGCAACGAAGCGCATAGAAAGGGGAGTGCTCCGCCAGCGTTCCGCGAGGGCGCCTGCTTGGCCAGCCGAAACTGCCCGGCTGGCGTATTCGCACCGCCAAAACGGCCAGCCCTGGCGCGGCATCGCCTCGAGCATAGCTCCTTTTCTTAGCCATGCTTAGTTCGCGCCGGGAGCAGCTTCCTGCATCCCGTGGACGATTCCGTTCAGGGGCAAATACAAGGCAACGACGATGAAGGTGATCTGCAATAGCTGCGCCGCCAGGATCGCACACAGCCAGCGCACGGAGGTCGGGCGCCGAAACAGATAGAGGGCGGCAAGGGGCAGCCCAATCGAGAGCGCGACCAGCAACCACTGCGCGCCCAGCACCATGGTGGAAACCGTCGGAAGCGGCCGATTTACCACGAAGTCGCGATAGATCGAGGCGAACTGGGGGATGAGGTAGAGGGATATGAAAAGCTGCATACAACCCAGCAGCGCGATCGCACCCAAGGCAATCGCCGCCATGAAGCGGTTTCCCCGCGGTACGCTCGCCTGGCCGGGCTGAGGGTCGGCCACGGGCAAGCCCGGAGGGGAGGGATTCATAGAGGAGCATCCTGCGCCAGGCGAAGGCGCCGCGGAATCGAAAAACGCGGGAGCGGCTCCAAACACGCAACTTGCGAGCGCGGCGCCGCTGCGCCAGCCTGTGGAAGATGACTGTCCCGACCGCTGATGCCCTGGTGGTTTTCTGCGTTAATGAGCAGGAGTTTGCGCTGCCGGTCTCCGTGGTGGAACGGGTGATTCCGGCGGTGGAGATCGCGCAGTTGCCGGGTGCGCCGGAGGGCGTTCTGGGCGTGATCAATTTCCAGGGCCGGATCGTGCCGGTGTTCGATCTGCGCGCCCGCCTGGGCGCGCCGGCGCGGCCTTTGCAGGCAAGCGATCACCTGGTGCTGGCGCACACGCGGCAGCGGATGGTGGCGCTGCTGGTCGAGAGCGTGCGCGAGGTCCTGCCGGCCGGAAAGATCGCGCCCGTGCCGGCGGCGGAGGTGCTGCCCCACCTGGAGCTTGTCTCCGGCATGGTGAAGCTGGAGGAGGGCATCGCGATGGTACACGACCTGGACCGTTTTCTCTCGTTGGAAGATGACGCGGCGCTGCAAGTGGCGCTTACTAACTAGGCGATGACTGCCACGCTGCCTCCCGATTTGCTGGCCGCGCTGAGCCATTTGGTGGAGGCGCAGTTCGGGCTGCACTATCCGGCGGCGCGCGCGAAGGACCTGGAGCGCGCGGTGCGGGCCGCGGCGAAGGAGCTCGGGCTGGCGCAGCCCGCGGGTTTGCTGGAGCTCCTCCTCGCCGAGGCGCCGGACAAAGGAACACTGGAGGCGCTGGCGCGAAACCTCACGATCGGCGAAACGTATTTCTATCGCGACCCGGAGGCCTTCACGGCCCTGGAGCGCGAGGTGCTGCCGCAGCTCATCCGGGAGCGGCGCGAGCGCGGACGCCGTCTCCGCATCTGGAGCGCCGGCTGCTGCACCGGTGAGGAGCCGTACTCCATCGCCATGGCGCTTACGCGCGTGCTGCCGGACATCGGTTCCTGGCACATCACGATCCTGGCGACGGATATCAATGGCCTATTTCTCGAGAAAGCGCGGCGCGGCGTCTACACCGCGTGGTCGTTTCGCAGCACGCCGCCTGCGATCAAGAGCGCCTTTTTCCACCCGCTGCCGCAGGGCCGCTTCGAGGTGATCCCGGCGATCAAGAAGCTCGTCACGTTCGCGGAGCTCAACCTCGCGGAAGACGCCTATCCCGCGATCGAAAACAACACGCAGGCGATGGACCTCATCGTGTGCCGCAACGTGCTGATGTATTTCACACGGGCGCGGGCGAAGCGGGTCGCCGCCGCGCTCCACCGCGCGCTAGTCGAGGGCGGATGGTTTCTGACGAGCGCGGCCGAGGCCTCGGCGGAAATGCTCGGGATGTTTCACCGGGCCGGCCCGCCCAGCGTGGCGCTCTATCGAAAAATGGCCGGCGAGCGGGTGCACGCGAAAACGCCTGCGCCGCCTCCCCCCAGCGAGGATCGGGCAGGCTGGAAGCCTGCACCACAACCAGCCCCTGCGCCACCAGTGCGGCCCGCGCCATGCGGTGCAGGGTTCCAGCCTACCCTCCAGGCCCCGCCGGCTCTGGATCATGCGGCGAGCGCCCGCGCGCTGGCCAATGAGGGCCAGCTCGACGCGGCGCTGAGCGCGGCGGACGCTGCGATCACCGCGCAGAAACTCGATCCGGCGCATCACTATTTGCAGGGTGCGATTTTGCAGGAACAGGGAGAAAGCGCCGCCGCCATCGCCTCGATGCGGCGCGCGCTGTACCTCGATCCGGAGCTGGCCGTGGCGCACTTTGCGCTCGGCAATCTGCTCGAGCGCGCGGGCCGCGCCCGGGAAGCGCAGCGCTGCTTCGAGAACGTTCGCCGGCTGCTCGCCAGCTTCGATCCGCAGAGCGTCGTGCCCGAATCCGATGGGCTCACGGCAGGGCAGATGCTGGCGCTGGTCAATTCGATGCTGGAAGCCGTATGAGCGAGCTGGCGTACATCGATTGGGACGGCATCCGGCGGCGCATCGAGGCCGCGGGTGCGGCCATCGATCAAGGCGCCACCCTCTCAGCCGAGGCCGAAAAGGCTCTGCTCAAGCAGCGCGCGAAACAATGTGCCGCCGAGCCGGCCGCCGAGACCGCGGCGCAGGAAACGATCGAGGTGCTCGCCTTTGCGCTTGGCGAGGAGCAGCATGCGTTCGAGCTCCGGTGGGTGCACGAAGTCTGCCCCATGCGCGAGCTCACCCGCGTGCCCTGCACGCCCGCCTACGTCGCCGGCATCATCAATCTGCGCGGCGAAATCCGCACCGTGCTCGATCTCGGGGCTTTCTTCGGCCTGCCGCCGAAGCCGCCCGGCGAGCTCGACAAAATCATCATCGTGCAGGCGGGCGAGGTGCAGGTCGGCGTGCTGGCCGACGACATTCTCGGCGTCCGCACGATCCGGGTGGCCGCGCTGCAGACCAGCCTGCCCACCCTCACCGGCGTGCGCGCGGAAGGCCTCCGCGGGATCACCCCGGATCACCTCGCCATTCTCGATCCCGGCGTGCTCTTTTCGCCCGAGCGGATCAATGTCGCCTCCGAGACTCCGGGTTGATTGAGAGTGCTTTTGCCACGCGTCCCGTATTAGGCATGGAGCGCACTTCCCCGCCATGAACTGGTTTCTCAATCTCCGCACGAGCCTGAAGCTCCTGGCGAGCTTCGGCCTGCTCCTCCTGCTGCTCGGCGCCACCCTCACGCTGGCCCTCTACGACCTGCGAAAACTCCAGCGCTCCGAGCGCGTCCTGGTCGAGCGTGACCTTCCGATGGCCATGCGCCCGGCTGAGCTCCGCGCCGATGTAAATCGGCAGCGCGCGGTAGTGCTGGAGTTCCTGCAGACCAGCGATCCGGCGGCGCGGGCAAAGCTGCGGCAGGAGACCGAAGCCCGCCGGGCGCAAATGGAGGAGAATCTCCAGCGCATCGAGCAAACGGCGGCGAACGACCAGGCGGCCCAGCGCCGGCTCCAGGAATTCAAGCGAGTGCTGGGTGAGTTTCGCCAGGGCCGCGCCCAGTTGTTCGCGAACCTCGAGGAGGGCAAAGTAGAGGAAGCGCGCACCGAGGCCCTCGGGCCGCAGGCGGAGCGGCTAAACACGCTCAATGAATTGGCGCTCAGCATGTCGGCCGATGCGGCCGCGCAGGCGCAGAAGGAGGTGGAGGCCTCGCAAGCGCACACCGACCGAACGATCACGCTTTTCATCTTGCTCGGAATCCTCGCCACGATCATCGGCATCGCGCTGGTCGCCATTTTGAACCGGATGATCGCCTCGCCGCTCGTCAAGGTGTCGAAGCTCGCGAGACAGATCGCGGAGGGCGACCTTACGGTGGAGGTGCGCTCGTTTGGGCGCACCGATGAAGTGGGGCAGATGCAGCAGAGCTTCGGACGGATGATCGGCAGCTTGCGCACGCTCACCACCGAGATTCGGGAGATGGTAAACTCGCTCGCTTCGTCCGCCACCGAGATCATGGCCGCGAGCACGCAGCTTGCCTCCAGCGCGGCCGAGACCGCTACCGCGGTGACCGAGACGATCGCCACCGTGGAGGAGGTGAAACAGACCTCGCAGGCCTCGAACGAAAAAGCGAAATTCGTCTCGGATCAGGCGCAGAGCGCGACCGAGGTGGCGGAAAGCGGGCGGCGCTCCGTGGACGAAACGATCGAGGGGATGACGGCCATCCGCGAGCAGATGGGGGCCATCGCCTCGAGCATCCTGAGCCTCAGCACCCAGGGCCAGGCCATCGGCGAAATCATCGCCACGGTCGACGATCTCGCCGCGCAATCGAAGCTGCTTGCGGTGAATGCCTCGATCGAGGCGGCGAAGGCGGGCGAGGAAGGCAAAGGGTTCGGCGTGGTCGCGCAGGAAGTGAAATCGCTCGCCGAGCAAAGCAAGCAGGCCACCACGCAAGTGCGCAACATTCTGCGCGATATTCAGAAGGCGACGAGCGGCGCGGTGCTCGCCACCGAGCAGGGCAGCAAAGCGGTGGAGAGCGGCGTGCGGCAATCGACCGAGGCGGGGCACTCCATCGCGTCGCTCGCCACGCGTGTCTCCGCAGCGGCGCAGGCCTCCACACAGATCGCGGCGATGAGTCAGCAGCAGTTCGTCGGCATGGACCAAGTGGCGCTCGCCATGGAGAATATCAATACCGCCAGCACGCAGACGGTCGCCAGCACGCGCCAGGCGGAGACCGCCGCGCAGCAGTTGCACGAGCTCGGGCAGAGGCTGAAACAGGTGGTGTCGCAGTTTACCGTGTAAGGCTCAGAATGACCGACGAAGAATTCGCCGCCAAGCTGCGCGAGGCCTTCGCCATCGAGGCCGGCGAGCATCTGCAGGCCATGACCACTGGCCTGCTATCACTGGAAAAGCCGGGCGAGCCTGGCCTGGAGCGGGAAACGATCGAGACCACGTTTCGCGAGGCGCACAGCCTGAAAGGCGCGGCGCGCGCGGTAAACCGCACGGACATCGAAGCGGTTTCGCAGGGCTGGAGAGCGTTTTCGCCGCATGGAAGAAGCAGGGAATCGTGCGCGCCCGGAGACCTTCGATGTGCTCAATCGCGCGGTGGATTTCCTCGGGCAATTGCTCGCCGCCGATGCTTCTCCGGCGACCAAGGCCGCACAGGTCGCGCTCGTGAAGGCGCTGGAGGCGCTCCCAAAAACACCGGGCGCGGTTCCTCCCGCGGCGCCAGCAGCAGCCGCCGCCCCTGCACCCGAGCCGCCGCCGGAATCCGCGCCTGTGCAACGAATGGAGCGCGCCCTCGTCCGGGCGATTACCGCGGAGACCGTGCGCATCCCCATGTCGAAAATGGACGCGCTCCTGCGCCAGGCGGAGGAAATGATTTCGGTGAAGCAACTGCTCGCCGCGCGGACCGCCAAGCTCGGCAGCCTGCGCGCGCGCATCGACACCTGGCAGGCGGAGTGGTCGCGGCTGCGCGAGCGCAATGGAGGTGCTTCGGGGGAGGCGCCGGTGGAGGCGTTCCTCGATTGGAACCACGATTTCATGAGCGAGCTGGGCAAGGAGCTGCAGGCCCTGGCGCGCGCCTCGGCGGGCGATGAGCGCTCGGTCCGCACTTCCATCGATGGCCTGCTCGGCGGCGCCAAGCGCCTGGTGATGCTCCCCGTTCGCGACGCTGCTCGATCTCTTCCCAAAGCAAGTGCGCGACCTGGCGCGCGACCAGGGCAAAGAGGTCGAGCTCGTCGTTGCGCGGGCGCGAGGTGGAGATCGACAAGCGCATCCTCGAGGAGATGAAGGACCCGCTGATCCATCTCGTGCGCAACTCCATCGATCACGGCATCGAGAAGCCCGGCCGAGCGCGGCGCAACGGGGCAAAGCCGCGCGCGCGGCACGCTCACGCTCGCCGTCGCGCAACTCGAGGGTGAGCAAGGTCGAGATCGAGCGTGCGCCGACGACGGCGGCGGCATCGATGTGGAATAGGCTGAAAGCCTCGGCGGTGCGCGCCGGGCACGCTTTCCGGCAGAAGCCGCCGACCACCTTGCTGACGCAGGCGGCGCTCGCAGCTCATCTTCCAATCCGGCGTCTCGACGAGCCCGATCATCACGGAGATCTCCGGGCGCGGGCTCGGCATGGCGATCGTGCGCGAGAAAGTGGAGAAGCTCGGCGGGCAAATCGCCATCGACACGGAGCGCGGCGCGGGCACGACTGTTCCGCATCCTGCTGCCGGTCACGCTCGCGCACTTTCAAGGGCATCCTCGTCAGCGCGGGCGGGCAATCCTTCGTCATCCCGACCGCGATGCTCGAGCGCATCGAGCGCGTGCGGCGCGACGACATCCATACGGTGGAGAACCGCGAGACGATCCTGCTCAACGGCCAGGCCGTCTCGCTTGCGCGGCTCGAGGAAGTGCTCGAACTGCCGGCCGCGGCGGCGGCGCAGACAGAGCGATGCGATGGAGGTCATCGTCGCTCGGCACGGAGGAGCGCCGATCGGCTTCGCGGTCGAGACAGTCATGAACGAGCAGGAGGTGCTGGTGAAAAGCCTCGGCGCAGCCGCTGCTGCGCGTGCGCAACGTCGCCGGCGCCACCATCCTCGGCTCCGGCACGCCGGCGCTCATCCTGAACACGGTCGCGGACCTGTAAGTCCGCCGTCCGCAAGCCAGCGCGGTGCGCCCGCGCGGCGCACGGCCGCGCCGCAGCGGCGCCGGCGACGCAGACCGCTCGCGATTCTCGTCGCCGACGATTCGGTGACCTCGCGCATGCTCGTTGAAAAACATCCTCGAATCCGCCGGCTATCGACGTGACCACCGCCGATCGATGGCATGGACGCGCTGACCGCGCTGCAGCGCCGGCGAGTTCGACCTGCTCGTCTCCGACGTGGAGATGCCGCGCATGGATGGCTTCGAGCTCACCGCGAAAGTGCGCGCGGACAAGAAGCTCGCCGAGCTTGCCGGTGGTGCTCGTGACCGCGCTCGGCTCCCGCGAGCATCAGGAGCGCGGCATCGACGTCGGCGCGAATGCCTACATCGTGAAAAGCAATTTCGACCAGAGCAACCTGCTCGGAGTGCATCCGCAAACTCATCTGACCATGCCCGCGCGCCGTATCAAAGTCGCTCGTGGTGGATGACTCGCGGCGTGCTGCCGCGAGCTGCTGCTCGCACGTGCTCACATCCGACCCGGGCATCGAAGTCATTGGCGCCGCGCGCGGATGGCGCGGAGGCGCTCGCGATGCTCGTTGCGAGATGAAGCCGGACGTGGTGACGATGGACATCCACATGCCCGGCATGGACGGCTTTGAGGCGACGCGGCGCATCATGGAGACGCACCCGCGTGCCGATCGTCATCGTGAGCGCCAGCTTCGATCGCGGACGACGTGGCGAGAGCTTTCGCGCGATGGAGGCCGGCGCCGTCGCCGCCGTGGAAAAGCCCGGCGGCCCCGGCCATCTCGGACCACGCGAGCTGCGCGCGGAAGTTGATCGACACCGTGAAGGCCATGGCCGAGGTGCGCGTCATCCGCCGCTGGTCCCGCATGCGCGCAAGGCCGGCGCCGGCGCGCCCGATACCGCCGATCGCGGCACCCGCGCGGCGCGGCGCCGCGGTCCGGCTCGTGGCGATCGGCGCCTCGACCGGGGGCCCGCCGGTCTTGCAGACGATGCTCGCCGGCTCCCAAAACCTTTTCCCGTCCCGATCTTGATCGTGCAGCACATCAGCGCCGGCTTCGTGCAAGGCCTCGCGGACTGGCTCAGCAACACCACGGGCATGCCGGTGAAGCTCGCTTCGCCATGGCGATATCGCGCGCGCCGGGCCTCGCGTACGTCGCGCCCGATGGCTGCCAAATGCGCATCGAGCGCGAGGAGCGGATCGTCTGCGCGCCGGAGCCCGCCGAGAACAGATGTGCGGCCCTCCGTGGCCGTCCTCTTCCGCTCCGCCGCGCAGAATTACGGCGCGCGCGGCGATCGGCGTCCTGCTCACCGGCATGGGCCGCGACGGCGCGGAGGAGCTGCAAGCCTGATGCGCGACGCGCGGCGCGGTCACCTTCGCGCAGGACAAGGAAAGCTCGATCATTTTCGGCATGCCGGGCGAAGCCGTGCAAATCGGCGGCGCCACCTACGTGTTTCCGCCCGACCGCATCGCCGCCGCCCTCGAGACGCTTGTCGCCACGGGCGTGGGCGCGACCACCTTATCGAGCACGACTTCCGACATGGGGGCCGGTGAGGAAATCCTCATCGCCGAAGACAGCGCCACGCAGGCGCTGCTCCTGCAAAATATCCTGCAAAACCACGGCTTTCGCGTCACCGGGCGCGCAATGGCCGGCTCGCGCTGGAGGCGCTTAGGAAGCTGCAGCCGGCGCTGGTCATCACCGATATCCAGATGCCGGAGATGGATGGCTTCGAGCTCTGCCGCGAGATCAAGGCCGACCCGCGCTGGCGCGATCATCCCGGTGATGCTGCTCACCTCGCTTTCCTCGCCGCAGGACATCATCCACGGCCTGGAGTGCGGCGCGGACAATTTCGTGGTGAAGCCGTACGACGAGGAATTTCTCCTCGCGCGCATCCGCACGTATTCTCGCGAATCGCGCGCTGCCACCGGCGTTGCCGCGAACGCGCGGCATCTCCATCTATTTCGCCGGCCGAGCATTACGTGATCAGCTCGAACCGCCGGCAGATTCTGAACCTGCTCCTTTCCACCTACGAGACCGCGGTGCAGACGAACGCCGAGCTGGTCGAAGCGCACGAGCAGCTCAAGGCGGCGCAGGCGCAACTGATCGAGGCGGAGAAGTTCCAGAGCGTCGGCCGGCTCGCCGCGGGCGTGGCGCACGAGGTGCGCAATCCGCTGGCCATCATGGAAATGGGCCTCGCCTTCCTCGAGGCCGGGGAACAGACGGAGGACGAGAAGCTGATCGTGCACGAGATGAAGGAGGCGGTGCAGCGCGCGAACGCCGTCGTGGCCAGCCTCATGGAGCTCGCCGCGCCCGCCGCGGCCGATGCGCACCCGGAGCTGCTGCACGGCGTCATCGAGCACGCGCTCGCGGCGCTCGCGCCGGAGCTGGCCGTGACGGAAAATCGAGGTGCGCCGGGAATTCGCGACCGCGCTGCCGCCGATCCGCGCTCGATGCCGCGAAGATTCAGCAGGTTTTCGTCAATGTCTTCACCAATGCGCTGCACGCGCATCGCCGACGGGCGGACGCTCATCACCATTCGCACTTCGATCAAAACGATCAGCGCGGAAGAGGCCGCGTTCGATGCCGGCAATCGCTGCGCCGAGCGCTTCCGCGCCGGCGACGAAGTGCTCGCTCATCGAGGTGCACGACACCGGCTCGCGGCATCGCACCAGAGAATCTCGAAAGGTGTTCGATCCCTTTTTCAGCACGCGCCCGACCGGCCAGGGGATGGGGCTCGGCCTCACCGTCGCGCGCAAAATCATCGAGGTGCACCGCGGCCGCATTGCCCTGCGCAACCGCGCCCGAAGGCGGCGCCATCGTCAGCATCATGCTCCAACTCTCATGAGCACTCCGGAAGATCTGTCGGCGCAGCGGCGTGAAGATTCTCATCGTGGAGGACAGCCTCACGCAGGCGCTCAAGCTGCAGCACGTGCTCGAGCGGCACGAGTACGTGGTCACCGCCACCCGCAATGGCCGCGAGGCGCTGGAGGCGCTGGCGAAAGCGTCCGCCGACGCTCGTCATCACCGACATCAACATGCCGGAGATGGACGGCTATGAGCTGTGCCGAGCGCATCAAGGACGACCGAGGGCCTCAAGGAGCTGCCGGTCATCCTGCTCACCTCGCTCTCCGATCCCAAGGACATCCTCAAGGGGCTCGAGTGCGGCGCCGACAATTTCATCGTCAAGCCGTACGACGAGGAATTCCTCCTCTCGCGCATCCAGTACGTGCTCGCGAATCTCGAGCTGCGCAGGCAGTCGGCCGGCAAGCCCGCCACGGAAATTTTTTTCGCCGGGCACAAATACCAGCTCACCTCCGAGCGCATTCACTCCATCGACCTGCTGCTCTCGACCTACGAGACCGCGGTGCAAAAAAACCTCGAGCTGAGCAAAGCGAAGGAAGTGCTCGAGGAACAGGCGCTAGCAGTTGCGCGAAAACAACGCGCAGATGAAGGCCGATCTCGACATGGCGCGCGAGCTGCAGACCGCCTTCCTGCCGCGCCATTACCCGGTCTTTCCCGCGAGCGCTTCGCCCGAGCAGAGCGCCTTCCAGTTCTGCCACCGCTATCTCACCACCACCGGAGCTCGGCGGCGATTTCTTCGATATCCTCCCGCTGGGCGACGGCGAGGTGGCGATCTTCATTTGCGATGTGATGGGCCACGGCGTGCGGGCCGCGCTCGTCACCGCGATCGTCCGCGGGCTCGTGGAAGAGATGAAGGGAAAGCCGGCGACCCGGCCGTGTTCCTTGCGGAGCTCAACCACAGCCTCTGCGCGATCCTGCGCCAGACGCTCACGCCGCTCTTCGCCACCGCGTTCCACCTCGTGATCGATCTTCCGCGCGGCGAGCTGCGCTTCGCCAATGCCGGCCACCCGCCCGCCTTCCATATCCGCCGCGCGCTCGGCGTCGTGGACCTGCTTCACGAAACCAAACCCGGTCCAGCCCTTGGCATCTTCGAGACCTCGCAATATACCGGCGCGCGCCGCCCGCTCGCCGCCGGCGACCTCGTGATGCTCTACACCGATGGCCTCTACGAAGTGGAGAGCCCCGCCGGCGAATTCTACACGCGCGAGCAACTCCTCGCCGCGGTCACCGCCCGCGCCCAATCCCCCACCCCACGCCTCTTCGATGAGGTGGTCACCGAGATCAAAGCCTTCGCCGAAGCGGAGGATTTCGGCGACGACATGTGCGTGGTGGGCGTCGACGTTGCCCCGACATTTTTGCCAAAATAACGCTCAGGGCTTGTCGTGCCGCACGCTGAGATGCGCGAGGTAGATATTCGCCGGATTGTCGCCCACGCCCCGCGGCTGCGGATATTCGTGCGAGGAGTAGTAGGCAAGGAGCACGGTGTCGCCCGGCCCATCGGCAAAGCTCTGGTACGCGCAATCGCCTCCGCTCGGCACGATGTAAGGGCTTTCCACGCCGGCCCGCGTCACCGTCCAAACTTTGCACACTGCCGCAAACCCAACCCCGCGCGGCTGGCGCACGTCGCGCGCGGCGAGGAGCAGGCCGCCTCGCCGGGTGACGTGCAGCGCGGGGCCGCCAAAATTGTGCGCGCCGGTGGCGTAAGCGCGCCACGGACCGAGCGGCGGCTGGCCGATGACGATGACGCCATCGAGCGAATTGCGGATGGCGCAGACGAGCGAGCCATCGGGGGCAAAGGCGACATCGGCCTCATGCCCCCAGCCGCTGCCGACGCCGTTTTTGCCCATCGCGCTGGTGGGGCCCTCGGCATAGGTGTGCAGCGCCCGGAAACGCACGCCATCCTCGGAGCGATAAAGGATGAGCCCAAAGCTCGCGCGGCTCTCCTTCGCTTTGATGCCGCAGCGGCCGAGGCTGTAAAAGGCGCCGTCCGGCCCGCGCCGAATACGAAAAAGCCATCGGCGCTGCGATGTAAAAGTGAGGCCGCTCTCCGGCTTGGGCTCGCCGAATTCCGTCTCCAGCTCACGCGCCTCGCTCCACGTCAGGCCGTCGACGGATTGCGAGTAAAAGTCCTCTTTGGAATGAAAGACTAACTGGACCTTCCCAGCATTGTCGAAGACCAGCGGGTCGCGGCAATCATGCTCGCGGGTAAACTCAGCGACTTTTTCCCAGTGCGTGAGATCATCGGCCTTGGCGCGAATTACGAAGATCTTCGCCTGCTCCGCCCGATGAGATTCGGCGTTGCGAAACGTGACGTAATAGAAGCCGCCCACGCGCGCGATGCCCGGGAAGCCGTTGTGGCGGCCATCGGCAAAGATGGTGGTGATGTGCAGGCTTTGCACACGCGCGGTTTGGCCGCCGGGGAAGGCTGGCGAGACCGGGGATGGCGTTTCGACCGCGCGGGCGGTCGCCGTGAGGAGGGAGGCGGCGCCGAGGCGGAGGAGATCGCGGCGGGTCAGCGGGGGAGTCTGCATGCGGGGGGAAGCGTGCCAATGCAAAGTGCAAAGTGAAAAATGCAAAGTGCAAAATATGGCGGGGTCGCGGCGCGTTTCGGACTGGGTGGCAAGCGTAAGCGCGACACCGCTTTCGGAAGGTTCTGCCGGTGCGGAGCCGAGTGCGCCACCACCACCCGCAGAGCACTCCGAAAGCGGCGTGGCGCTGACGCTTCCCGCCGCACTCCATGGCGCGGCTCGCCAATTACGCCAACAGCTCGCGCACCACACGCCCACTGACATCCGTGAGCCGAAAGTCGCGTCCGGAATGCCGATACACCAGCCGCTCGTGGTCGAGGCCGAGCAGGTGAAGCACGGTGGCTTGCAGATCATGGACGTGCACGCGGTTTTCGACGGCACGAAAGCCGAAGTCATCAGTCGCGCCGTAAATGGTGCCGCCTTTCACGCCGCCGCCCGCGAGCCACATGGAAAAGCCATGGTGATTGTGATCGCGGCCGGCGGTGGGGCTCACTTTTTCACCCTGCGATAACTCGACGGTGGGGGTGCGGCCGAATTCGCCGCCCCAGATCACGAGCGTCTCGCCGAGGAGCCCGCGAGCTTTCAAATCGGTGAGCAGCGCGGTGAGGCCCTGGCAGCTTTCGGTGGCCAGCTTGCGATGCTCTTTCTCGATATTGCCGTGGCTATCCCACGGCTGGAGCGTGCCGTGCCAGACTTGCACGAAGCGCACGCCGCGCTCGACGAGCCGCCGCGCGATGAGCATTTGCCGGGCTTGCGCGGTGTCGCCGTAGAGTTTGCGGATATGCTCCGGCTCGCGCTCGATATCGAACGCATCGGTGGCGGCGGTCTGCATGCGAAAGGCGGTCTCAAAGCTGTGGATGCGCGCCTCCAGCGCGGGATCGTGGCGCGTGGCGAGGTGCTTGCGATTGAGCCGCTCCACAAAGCTGAGCTGCGCCTGCTGCTCCTCCGCGGAGAGCAGCGGATTTTGCAGGTGCTCGATGAGCTGCGACGGCTTTTTGTCCTGCGTCTCGATATAAGTGCCTTGATAGCTGCCGGGCAGAAAGGACGATTGCCAGTTGTCCGCGCCGGCCACCGGCATCCCTTTCGGCACGAGCACCACAAACCCGGGCAGGTTTTGGTTTTTGGTGCCGAGCCCGTAGGTGATCCAGGCGCCGATGCTCGGCCGCGCCATGATGCTCGCGCCGCAATTCATGAGGCGCAGCGAGTTTTCGTGGATTGGCGTATCGGTGTGCATCGAGCGGATGAGGCAAAGCTCATCCGCGTGCTGCTCGGCGAGCGGCGCGAACAGCTCGCTCACCTCCATCGCGCATTGGCCGTAGCGCTGGAACTTGAACGGCGAGCCGAGCGCGGTGCTGGTCGGGCGCTCCGTTTCGAGATGAATCGGCAGGCGTTTGCCGTGGTACTTCGTCAGCTCCGGCTTCGGATCGAAAGTATCCATCTGCGCCGGCCCGCCGTTGGCGAGGATCTGGATGACGTACTTGGCGCGGGGCGCGAAATGCGGGGGCTTGGCGGCGAGCGGGTTGCCATCATCGGCGGCGCGCGCCGCAGTTTCGCCGAGGAGCGCGGCAAGGCCGAGCATGCCGAAGCCGGCGCCGCAATGGCGGAGCATTTCGCGGCGGGAGAGCGCTGGGGAGTGGATCGGTGGAAACATCGGCGTGGGCAACCATGACGGCCCGGGGTCATTCTGCTTTAGAGTCAGGATGGCAGGATTTCTTTGGGTGTGCAAATCACCGGCCATGCCAGCCCTGCCATCCGCCGCCAACCTTTGACAAACGTGCCGTCATAGGGCATCTCGTGCCCCCCTTGTCCGAAGACTTCCCCATGGTGTCCCAACTCATCGACCAGACGGTGCACCGTTTCCCCCGGTTCGCCGCCGCGGAAATTGTCGTGCAGCCGCTCGAAAAAGGGGGCTCCGACCGCAAGTTCTACCGGATGGCGGTCGGCGGCGATCATTCGTTGATCCTTGCGAAATACGGCACGCAAAGGGAAGAGAACCGCCATTACGTGGTGATCGCTCGCTATCTGCGCGAGCTGGGCGTGCGCGTGCCGGAAATCTTCTTCCACGACGAATCCGAAGGCCTGATCTGGATGGAAGATCTCGGCGATCGCGATCTCTGGAGCTACCGCGCAGAGCCGTGGCCGGCGCGCCGCGAGCTGTACCGTTCCGCGCTGGAGCAGGTGCGGAAAATGCACGCGCAAGAAGTGCCGGCGGGCCAATCCCCCACGCTCGCCAGCCTCAACATGCAGCCGGAATTCAGCGCCGAGCTTTACTGCTGGGAGCAGGGCTATTTTCTGGAGAATTGCCTCGGCCGCTATTTCGGTGTTTCCGCCGAGGTGGCCGATGGTTGCCGGGCGCGCCTCGAGGAAATCGCGCACCGGCTCTCGGAGGAGCCCCGCGTGCTGGTGCACCGGGATTTTCAGTCGCAGAACATCGTCGTCAAGAAAGAGACCGCCTGCCTCATCGATTTCCAGGGCATGCGCCCCGGCCTCGCGCAATACGATCTCGCCTCGCTGCTCTACGATCCGTACGTGGCGCTCACCGCCGGCCAGCGCGATGATCTGCTCGCGATCTACCTCGAGCGGAGCGGCGGCGGCGGCGACGGCTTCGCGGAAATCTTCGATCTCTGCGCGATGCAGCGGCTGATGCAGGCGCTCGGCGCGTACGGCTTCCTCGGCTTGGTGAAAGAGCGCAGCCATTTCCTCGCGCATATCCCGCCGGCGCTGCGGAGCCTGCGCGAAGTGGTCGGGCGCATCGGCGGGCTGGATGGCTTGGCGAAGGCGCTGGAGCCGCTGGGCTGACCCGCCGCCCCGGCAGAAGCAAACGTGCGCACTGCCGGGTTGCGCCGTTTTCCTACACTTTGACCAACGCCGACGAACCGGTAGGCTGCATGCGTGCCCGACGCTGTCTTTATCGAGACGACGATTCCAAGCTACTACGTGGCCCGCCCCTCGCGGAATCTCGTTCAACTCGCACGCCAGGAGTTGACGCGCGAATGGTGGTGCTTTCACCGAACGGCTTATGACCTGTACACGTCGCAGGTGGTGCTCGATGAGGCCGGGGACGGTGACGCCGCCATGGCGCAGGATCGTTTGAAACTGCTCGAGGAGGTCCGCCTGCTCGACATCGACGCACAGGTTTCGGATCTGGCGGATGAGCTTGTGGGGAAGGCGATCCTTCCTCCCGCCGCCGCGCGTGACGCCCTGCACATCGCCTGCTCGGCCGTTCACCGGATGCGGTTTCTCCTGACTTGGAACTGCCGCCATATCGCCAATCCTCATCTTAGCGACCGAATCCGGGCTTGCGTTTCCCAGCACGGCGTGGACCTTCCTGTCATCTGCACCCCCGAAGAATTCATCGGCGATGACGACAGCAATCCAGAAGCACAGTGAGGCGGACGACATGGTGATCCGGGAGGTCCGGCGCGCCAAGGAACGTCTGGCGCAGAAGTTCGACTTCGACGTTCGGCGCATCGCGGCGGACGCACGCGCCCGGCAACATTCATCCGGCCACGAGGTCGTATCCCGCGCGAAGCCAAAGACCTGACTGGGTAAACCTTTTGCCATGTTGAGGGCGCCGGCTGAATATGATGCCAGCCGACCCTTGCCCGCGCCTTGGCTGAACGCTAAATATGAATCCCGGCCTTCTGTTGGTTCTGCCGATTGCCGTTACGCTGTTTTTCTCCCGTCGACTGATGCTCTTCTTGCGTGCCATGGATCGTTTCTTGCGAGCGCTTTATCGGGACCAGACGTTCAGATTGCGCTTTAATGGCGCGTCGAGCGCGGGTTCAACAGACGAGGCGACGAGGCCGTGGCCTCTCCTTGGGCCTGCCCCTCCCCATTACGCCAGAATCCCCTTCACCACTTCGCCGGCGATGTCGGTGAGGCGGTAGTCGCGGCCTTCGTGGCGGAAGGTGAGCTGCTTGTGGTCGACGCCGAGTTGATGGAGGAGGGTGGCGTGGAGGTCGTGGACGTGGACGGGGTCGCGGACGATGTTGTAGCCGAAGTCGTCGGTCTCGCCGTGGATGTGGCCGGCTTTGATGCCGCCGCCGGCCATCCAGACGGTGAAGCAGCGGGGATGGTGGTCGCGGCCGAAGCTGTCGGGTTTGATTTCGCCCTGGCTGTAGGCGGTGCGGCCGAATTCGCCGCCCCAGATGACGAGGGTATCGTCGAGCAGGCCGCGCTGTTTGAGGTCCATGACGAGGGCGGCGGCGCCCTGGTCGGTCTCCTTGCATTTGACGGGAAGATTCTTGGGGCAGGCCGCCGTGGTGGTCCCAATCGCGATGGCAGAGCTGGATGAAGCGGACGCCGCGCTCGGCGAGGCGGCGGGCGAGGAGGCAGTTGTTGGCGAAGGAGGGTTTGCCGGGCGTGGCGCCGTAGAGGTCGAGCACGTCCTTCGGCTCCTTGGAGAGGTCGGTGAGCTCGGGGACGCTGGTCTGCATGCGGAAGGCGAGCTCGTAGTTTTCGATCTGCGCGGCGATGGCCGGGTCGCCGAGCCGGCCGAGGGCGACGCGGTTGAGGTCGTTCATGGCGTCGATCAGCTCGCGGCGGCGTCGCGCCGCTGATGCCATCGGGATTGGAGACGAAGAGGACGGGGTCGCCGGCGTTGCGGAACTGCACGCCGCCGTATTGCGCGGGGAGGAAGCCGCTGCCCCAGTAGCGCGTTTGCAGGGTCTGGCCGCCGCCGCCGCTGGTGAGGACGACGAAGGCCGGGAGGTCGCGGTTTTCGCTGCCGAGGCCGTAGGCGAGCCACGAGCCCATGGTGGGCCGGCCGGGCTGCTGGTGGCCGGTGGCGAAGAAGGTGACGGCGGGATCGTGGTTGATCGGCTCGGTGAAGATGGAGCGGACGAAGGTGCAGTCGTCGACGACTTTGGCGAGGTTGCGGCAGGAGCTCGGAGAGGTCCATGCCGGCCTGGCCATGCTTGGCGAATTTGAAGGGCGAGCCGACGCAGAAGAGGTTCTTCTGGCCGCTGGTCATGCCGGTGATGCGCTGGCCTTTGCGGACGCTGTCGGGCAGGTCCTTGCCGGTCATTTCGGTGAGCTTCGGCTTGGGATCGAAGAGGTCGAGGTGCGAGGGCGCGCCGGACATGAAGAGGTAGATGATCCGCTTCGCCTTGGGCGCGAAATGGAGGCGCTGGAGCGCGCCGGGGACGGCGGGGCCGGCGCCGGCTTCGAGGCCGAAGGCGCTCGGGCTGAGCAGGGAGCCAAGGGCGATGGCGCCGAGGCCGGTGCTGCTTTTTTGCAGGAAGGCGCGGCGGGATAGGGTGGTGCGGAACGAAGAGGAAAGGGCGTCCATGGCTCAGTTGGTGATGGTTTCGTTCAGGTTGAGGATGACGTTGCAGAGGGCGGTCCAGGCGGCGAGCTCGCCTTCGTTCACGCCGGCGGGGCGCGGGAGGTCGCCGACGGCGATGAGCTTCTTAGCGGCGTCCGGGTCTTGCTGGTAGGTGTCGAGCTGTTTGGTGAGGACGCTCTGGAGGATGGTGCGCTCTTGCTCGGACGGCGTGCGGGAGAGAGCGAGCCGCCAGGCGAGGTCGAGGCGCGCGGCGGGATCGGGTTTGGACTCGGCGAGGATGCGCTGGGCGAAAGCGCGCGCGGCTTCGACGAAGACGGGGTCGTTCATGAGGACGAGCGATTGGAGCGGCGTGCTGGTGCGGGCGCGCTGGGCGATGCAGAACTCGCGCGTGGGGGCATCGAGCGTGACGAACGACGGGTAAACCGTGGAGCGGCGCCAGTAGACGTAGAGGCCGCGGCGGTAGAGGTCGGCGCCGGTGGACTTTTGGTATTTGTAGCCGCTCATTTCGTTGATCTCCCAGGTGCCCGCCGGCTGCGCGGGCTTGATGCTTTTGCCGCCGAGCGTGGGATTGAGGATGCCGCCGATGGCGAGGGCGTTGTCGCGGATGAGCTCGGCATCGAGGCGGTTGCGCGGGCCGCGGGCGAGCAGGCGGTTTTCGCTGTCGCGCGCGAGCAGGGCGGGGGTGACTTTTGCGGACTGGCGGTAGGTAGCGGACAGGACCATCTGCTTGATGGAGCGCTTGATGTTCCAGTCGCGCATGAAGTCGGCGGCGAGCCAGTCGAGCAGCTCGGGATGGCTGGGCCATTCGCCCTGCGCACCGAAGTCATTCACGGTTTTGACGAGGCCGGTGCCGAAGATCATCTGCCACCAGCGGTTGACAGTAACGCGGGCGGTGAGGGGCTGCTCGGGCGAGACGAGCCAGCGGGCGAAATCGAGGCGGGTGAGGCTTTGGCCATTCGCGGGCGCGGCGGTGAGCGCGGGGAGGAAGGCGGGCACGCCGGGCTGCACCTGCTCGCCGTTTAGGTCGTAGCTGCCGCGGACTTTGATGAAAGTGTCGCGCGGCTTTTCCATCTCGGACATGACCATGGTGCTCGGCACCGCCTTCTCGAAATCGGCGCGAGCTTTTTTCAGGTCGGCGGTGGTTTTCTGCGCGGAGAGGTAATCGGTGGCCTGGGTTTCGCGGAAGAATTTCTGGAGCTTCTGCTTTTGGTCGGGCTTGCGCTCGGCGGGCGGAATCTTGGCGAGCTGGAGCGTGGCCGCGCCGCCGAGTTGCGCCACTTCCTTCGGCGGAAGCTTGCGGCTGAAGATGCGGACGTCATCGATGCTCCCGGTGAACGGCGCGGTGACACCGCCGCGGCGGCCGATCGAAAAGGGCGCCGGCGTGACGATCGAGCCGGTGAGCTTATCTTTCAGCGTCTTCGTCTTCACGGGCTCGCCATTGACGTAGATCGCCACGCCCGCGGCCTTGCCGGAACCGTCATAGGTGAAGGCGACGTGGGTGAAGACGCCGAAGGGCAGGTCTTTCTCCGTCTGGACGTGGATGGCTTCGGCGGCCCATTTATGGATGAGGTGGACGCTGGCTTTGCCGCCGTGGAATTCCACATCCCAACCGCGAAGATCGCCAGTGGTGGTGGCCATCTTGCCGAAGGGCGAGCCGCCGGCGGGATTGAGCTTCAGCCAGGCGCTCGCGGAGAAGGGCTGATCTTTCTCGAAGCCGAATTGCTCGCCGTATTCGGTCCAGCCTTTCTTCGCAACCTGCAGGCTTTGGCCGGTCTGGCCTGGCTCGAATTTGGTATCGCCCTGCAGCGGGCCCTCGATCTTCACTCCGGTGTCGGTGGAGCCGTCGCCGTTTTCATCGAGCGGGAACTGGGTCCACGGGCCTTTTAACGCCGACACGGGACCGGCGGCGGCGACCTGCTTTTCCCACTCGGCCTGCGCGACGTCGAGAGTACCGGCGAGCAGTTTCTCCGTCGCCGCGGCTTTCGCGAGATCGCTGTCAAATTTGGCGAGCGTAGCCTTCTGCTCGGCGTTCGGCACGAGCAGGAAGGGCTTTGGGTTGCTGATCGCGGATGCCGTCTTTCCCGTTCTCGGGCACGTTGTGGAAGAACGAGTACAGCTGGTAATACTCGCTCTGCTTGAGCGGGTCGTACTTGTGGTCGTGGCACTGGGCGCAGCCGATGGTGAGGCCAAGCCAGGTGACGCCCGTGGTGTTCACGCGATCGACGACGTAGAGGTTCAGGTATTCGGAGTCGATGATGCCGCCTTCGTCGCTGGTCATGACGTTGCGGTGGAAGCCGGAGGCGATCTGCTGCTCGACCGTGGCCTTCGGCAGGAGATCGCCGGCAAGCTGCTCGATGGTGAATTGGTCGAAGGGCTGATTCGCGTTGAAGGCCTTGATCACGCCTTCACGCCAGAGCCACATGTCGCGGAGCGAGTCATTGTGGTAGCCGCTGGTGTCGCCGTAGCGCGCCAGATCGAGCCACGGGAGGGCGAGCCGCTCGCCGAAGTGCGGCGAGGCGAGGAGTCGATCGACCACTTTTTCGAAAGCCGTGGGCGAGGTGTCGCGGAGAAAGGCATCCACCTCCGACGGCTGCGGCGGGAGGCCGATCAGATCGAGCGAGACGCGGCGGATGAGCGCGGCAGGGTCGGCTTCGGGCGAAGGCGCAAGGCCCTCTTTCTCCAGGCGCGCGAGGACGAAGCCATCGATAGGTCCCCTGCCCCACGTGGTGTTGACGGTCGCCGCGAGCACCGGCGCCTTCACCGGCCGAAACGCCCAATGCGCCTCCCAGGGAGCTCCACTCTTGATCCAACGCCGCAACAGATCGAGCTGCGCGGGTTTGAGCTTCTTGTGCTCCTTCGCGGGGGGCATCCGATCCTCCTTGTCGGTCGAGAGCACCCGTCGCAGCAGTTCGCTATTCTCGGGATCGCCGGGCACGATGGCGATCTCGCCGGATTCCGCTTTTCCGAAGGCCGACTCCTTCTCATCGAGCCGCAAGCCGGCCTTCCGCTTCTCCTTATCAGGCCCGTGGCAGGTGAAGCAGTTGTCCGAGAGGATCGGCCGGATGTCGCGGTTGAAGTCGATCGCCACAGCGGCGCGGCCGGCGCAGACACTGAGCAGAAGGGCGAAGGCGAAAGGGAACGCGGGTCTCATGAAGCTGGAGGGAAAAGCTGAAGTAGAAGCAGCTTAAACGGGGGGTTCTTTGAGCAAATCGGGTCCGGACGCGAGGCGCTTGCGCCGCGGGTCGGGCTCCCATCTCGAACTCGGCGAGGTATTAGTTTAACTTTTTGGAAATATTGGAAACACCGCCTTCTGGAGAAGGCTGCGGTTTTGGCGTTGTGGAAGGGGTATTCGGGGCTTTTGGAGCCTCGAAACGGCGCGGACAATCGGGAACGTGCAAAATCCGGCGAAGTATAAGTTTTGATTTATGAAAATATTGGAACGGGGTGACGGTGTGGTGAATGGAGGAGCTGGCAGCGGTCCCGTTCGAGGGCCTCGCACTATCGCCATCCATCAGCGGCGGCATACCCGCTGGTGGCGGGACGCAGGCGACAGCTGCGTGAGCGGAAGAGTAGCAGAGAGTGAGCATTATCCCAATCTCGATTGAGCACTTTTTTATACTTCTTTTTCGCGGTGCAGTGAGGATCCGGCAGGCGAGACGCCTGCGGACCGCATAGGCTAGGAGGCCTGTGTTCCAACGCGGGCGCTTCGCGCCGCGATCCGGACTAATGGCTGCTGGGGAGATGCCGGTAGTAGGATTCCAGCATGAGCACGCAGAGCGCGGTGCGGTAGAGTTGTCCGTTGAGGCTGGCTTCCTTCTCCGGGCCGTGGGGGGTGGGGTTGCCGGTGGGCGGGAAGGAGCCGTCGGCGCTTTGGTGGTCGAGGAGCTCGTTTTGGAACCAGCCGTTCCATTTTTGCCAAGCCTCGCCGCCGGCCATGAGGCACGCCTGGGTATGATAGTACCAGGCGTACAGGCTGGCGGTGGGGCTTTGGTATTGCACGGGGCGATCGGTTTCGGTGCGCTGGAGGATGTAGCGGACGCCCTCGGTGAGGGTGGCCTCGGGCTGGCCGTAGCGGAGGTAGGCCCAGAGCGCGCCGACGCCGGCGAGGCCGTAGCCGTCGCGATCACCGGCCTTGCGATAGCCGAAGCCGCCGTCGGCGGAGCGGACGCGCTGCAGATTGGCCATCGATCTATCGAGGGCCTGCTCGACGCCGAGGTGATTCATGCCGGCGAGGTACGAGGCCTTGAGGGCCTGAATCTGCCAGCCGCTCACGGAGGTATCGCTGGCCCCGGCTTTCGAGTAGGAGTATTGCCAGCCGCCGTCGCGGGCCTGGCCTTGCACGATGTGGGTGACGGCGTAGATGAGGAGATTCTTCACCCGCTCATCGCGGGTCATGGTGTAATACTCGGCGAGCGCGTAGGTGGCGATGGCGTGCTCGTAGACGCCGCGTTGATCGAAGGAGCGTTGCATGGAGAGGCGGCCTCCGAACCACGTGCCTTTCACGAGCAGCCAACTGAAGCCGCGCGCGACCGTGGCGCCAAATTCCGGCGAGTCGGGCAATTCGCCGTGGCCGAGGAAACTGAGCAGCGCCAGGCCGGTGAGCGCGGGAGCATAGCTCCGCCCCCAGGAGCCATCGCGGTTTTGCGTGCGCTGGAGGAAGCGCAGGCCGGCGAGCGCCCCGCCCGCGGCCCGCTCGGTGCCGCCCATCCTGAACAAGGCGGCGCGGCGGGCCTCGGCGCCGGTGCGGCCGGCCATCAAGGCGGGCAGGAATTCCGTGACCAGCCCCGGCGGCTTGGGCGCCGGAGTAGCCGCCGGAAGCGCGCGGGGTTTCTCGACTGGTGTTTGGACGCGGAAGGCGTTCGGCGTGAGCGCGGCCGTGACCAACATTTGGATCGCCGCGGAGGCGGGCGGCGGGCCGGGTTGGTAAGCCGGCGCGGGACTCAGAGCCGGCGGCGGCGCCGAGGCGGGCGGGTCGTCGAGGACCATGCCGGAGCTGCTCTCGGCGGTAAACTCAGCCGAGTCCAAGCTTCGGTGAACCAGGACCGCGGAGCCGCCCAGCAGCACGATCCCCAGATGCAGCAGCAGCGAGACGGCGAAGGAGCGCGCTTGCGGCCGGTGGAGCAATGACCGAACCCGCGCGGGGAGAGCGCGCGACAGGGTTGGCGATTCGGTCATGCGCCAAAGGAACAGCTTGCGGAGGGTTTTCAACGAGCGAATCGGCGGCGCTCGTTGACGCGCCGGGCCGCGCCCTTCTACATTCGGAGCCGTGAACCGCCCTGCCCTGCTCGCTTTCGCCGTCCTCCTCTTCAGCGCCGCCGCCGCTCGCGCGTATATCGGCGAAACCCCGCAGCAGCTCGATGCCCGCTGGGGCGCGCCGGTGTCGATCACCCGCTATTACGTGACGAAATACGTGGGGCAGGAACGGACGTACGTTTTCCGCGACCTGAAGATCATCGCCACGATCTGGCGCGGCGAAAGCCACCGCGAGATCTACGTGCGCAACCGCTCCTGGAGGGACCAAGAAATCCGCCAGGCCACCGCGGCGAACTCGAGCCAATGGGGCATCCAGGTGATCAGCGCGACGCCGAGCCGCGTCACGTGGACGTTTGGAGAAAATCTCTACGCCGCGTACAACGACCGGAAGGCGCGGGGCTCCTTCCTCACCGTTTCAACGTCCGCGCTCGCCCGCGCGGAGTCGATGCGCACGCGCGAAGAGTGGTTCTGGCGGTATTAGCGGGGCACCCGCGCGACCTCGGGCCGCGGGGAAGTTTGCGGTGGATGCCCCCACGGTGATCGCTTCACGCGAAACGTGTGCATGAAACCGCCCTTTCGGATACTCTTCGCCGTGGTGATGGCACCCGTTTTCGCAAGGGCTGAGCCGGCGACTGCCCCGGGTAAAACCGCCGCGGTGGCGCCGGCGATCGTGCAGGAGGATCGAGCATTTTTACAGAATATTGCCGCGACCGAAACCGGTTCGGTCCCGGCGGCGATTCCACCTGCGAAGGCCCCCGTCCGCCCTGAACCCCTGAAGCAAGCTCGCGCAAAGGAGCAGGCCCCGGCGGCGGCGGGTGGCGAGAGCGGAGCGCGCACCGAAGCGGAGAAGCCGGCGGCGGCGCCGGCCCCGATCGCTTCCAAAACGATAGAGCCGAAGAGTGTGAAGCGCGACGTGCCGGCGGGGTCTGTCCGGGTGGCGGAGGCGCGCCGGCAGGCTGCTCCAACGCGCGTGAGTGCGCGCAAGGCGGCGCCACCCACGGAGCCTTTCCTCGAGCGAGAAGGGCCGGTGGCCTATTCGCCGGCGCCTGACCGGGTCCGCGGCGTATCCCGCAAACGGGCTACCACGGCCACTTCGCCCCGCTACGTGGAGGTGCGGCGCGCAGAAGCAGTGGATGAGGATGACGACGACGACGACGAGGATGAAGATGACCAGCGCGCAGGGGGCTTCCACAGGCCGCGCTCGCAGCACGGTTTCTTTGGTCGCCTCTTTAACGATAACGACTAGCTCGCACCGACGCTGACCCGCACGCGCGCGCTCAGCTTACTTTGCGGAGGCGGGTGATGCGGCCGGTCTGGACCCATTCGGCGACGAAGATATTGCCGGCGGGATCGAAGCAGGCGTCGTGGGGGTGGAGAAATTTGCCGCTGACCCAGCCTTCGCCCTTCTCGTCTTTGCGGAGTTTCATGCCGTCCTTGAGGACTTGGGCGCGCCATTCGGGATCCTCGCCGAGGTGAGTGATGACCTGGTCGTTTTTATCGAGCAAGGTGATGCGGGCGCTGAGATCGGGGACGAGGAGGACGCCGCCGAGGCTGTCGAGGTTGGCGGGGAGGATGAAGCCGTCGAGGGTCTTGAGGTGTTTGCCCTCGAGGGTGAACCATTGCAGGCGTTTGTTGGCGCGATCGGCGACGACGAGGGAGGGCTCGCGGCCGGGGCGGGCATCGACCCAGAGGCCATGCGGGGTGTTGAACTGGCCGTTTTCCTTGCCGGGCTCGCCGAACATGGAAACCCAGTTGGCGTTCTTGTCGTAGCGGTGGATGCGCCAGGAGCCGTAGCCGTCGGCGAGGAAGAAGCCGCCATCGGGGAGGAAGGCGAAATTGGTCGGCATGAAGGCGTCGCGGCCCCAGCGTTTGATGGGACGGGTGTCTTCGCCTTCGGGGTAAAGCTTCGAGTCCATCGGGGCGCGCTTTTCCCAGACCACCTCGCCTTTGAGGGTGAGCTTCGCGAAGCTTTTCACCTGCTGATAGGCGGTGACCCAGAGGAACTGCTCGCCGCCTTCGGTGCGGACTTCGAGGCCGTGCCCGCCGCCTTGGAACTGCTTGCCAAAGGCGCGCACGAATTTGCCCTCGCCATCGAAGACGAAGATGGAGGGATGATCGGGCAGATTTTCGCGGCCCTCATGGATGACGTAGAGGAGACCCTCGCGATCGACGGCGACATTGTGCGTGGTCTGCCAGCTATATTTGTCGGGCAACTGCGGGAAATCGTGCTCGACTTCGTAGCGGTGCTCGCCGGCGCCGATGACGAGGGGCTGATCGGATTTCTTCGCGGTGAGGAGGTGCGGCGCGGCGAGGGCGGCAGCGGTAGTGGCAAGAAAGCGGCGGCGGGAGATGGGAGTCATGGGGAGTATTCAGTATTCAGTGTGGCAGTATTCAGGATAGTTCCAAGAATGCTCCTCCGGATTTGCACGATCGTCTTCGCCCTGGCCTGTCTCCGCGACCAGGTTTCCGCCGCCACGCTGGTCGCGTTCGGCGATTCGACCACGGCGCCGCGCGGGAGCACGGAGGTGTATGCCACGCTGCTGGCCAGGGAACTGGCGTTCGAGGGAAGGGACGTGCGGGTGGTGAACTCGGGCATCGGCGGACATACGACGGCGAATGGGAAGGCGCGCTTCGAGAAGGATGTGCTGGCCCATGAGCCGGAGGTGGCCGTGATCCAGTTTGGGATCAACGATTCGGCCGTGGATGTGTGGAAGAAGCCTCCGGCCACGGGGCCGCGGATGGCGCTGGCGGACTATCGGAAGAACCTCACCGCGTTTGCGCAGGCGCTGAAGCAGCGCGGGGCGCGGGTGATCTTGATGACGCCGAACCCGATCTATTGGTCCCCCACCCTGCTCAAGCTCTACGCGCACCCGCCGTATCGGCCGGAGGATCCGGACGGGATGAATGTGCTGCTGCGCGAGTACGCGGAGGCGGTGCGCGCCATCGCACGGGACGAAGGCGCGGGGCTCATCGATGTGTTCGAGGCGTTCAAGAAAGCCGACGAGCAGCCGGCGCGGAAACCGGGCTGGCTGTGCCGGGACGGGATGCATCCGGACGATGACGGGCACCGGCTGGTGGCGGACTTGCTGATCGAGCACCTCAGCGCGGCGGACAAACGCTTTACGCGGAAGCCACACACGGTGTGGAAGCCGAGCGGGGAGATCAACAAGGTCCATCCGCGCGCCACGGACATCACCCACGATACGCCCGCGCCGGCGGTGCTGGGGCCGGCGCTCGTGAAGTTGGCGGAGGGCGCGGTGATGTCGGTCTATTCCACGCCGACGAGCTACGCCGGCAAGCCGGGCGAATGCTACATCGCCGGCCGGGTCACGCGCGATGGCGGCATGACCTGGGAGCCGGAGCGCGAGCTTACGCGGCTGCCGCAGGGCCGCGCCGCGCATCCCACCGCGCATCGCACCCGCGATGGCGCCATTCACATCTTCTTTCTCGGCTACAAACAGCACGCCTGGGACAAGCAGACGGGCAACCCGACCGCCGAGACGCGCAGCGATCTCTGGACGGTCCGCAGCCGCGATGGTGGGCAGAGGTGGACCGCGCCGCAGATGATTTTCGAGGGGTACACCGGGTCGACCAATGGCGCCGAGGAAACGCACGACGGGCGGCTCGTCGTGCCTTTCTCGCATTACGTGGCGAATCCTGGACGGCTCGTCTCGCGGGCGGTGGTCTCCGGCGATGCAGGAGCGACCTGGAAGCTGAGCAACGCGCTGGATATCGGCGGCGCGGGCGATCATGAAGGGGCGCTGGAGCCGTGCGTGATCGAGCTGAAAGACAAGCGGCTGTGGATGCTCATCCGCACTTCGCGGCGGTTTTTTTGGGAATCGTTTTCGAGCGACGGCGGCATCACCTGGTCCGAAGCGCAGGCGACGCAGATCGACAGCAGCCATTCGCCCGGGCACGTGATCCGGCTCGTTGATGGGCGGCTGGCGATGGCGTGGAATCCGACCAGCGGCAATCGGCGGCAACTGCATCTCGCGCTTTCGGAAGACGAGGGGCGCACGTGGAGCAAATCGCTCGTCGCCGTGCAGGGGAGCGCGACTTATCCCTACGTGCTGGAGGCTAGGCCCGGTGAGCTTTGGGTGGGGTATATGGATTGCCACAAGGGTTGGGGCACCACCCCGCGGGCGCGGCATTTGAAGATCTCGGAGCAGGTGGTGCTGGAGCAGGCGAAAGCGCACTGATCCTCGGGATTGCGCCGCCAGGATTGCCGCATACGTGCGGTAGACAACTTACTTTAGGTGGTTATATTATCAGGTTTGAAGCGCTCCCCTCATTGCATGAAACGCCTGCTCCTCCTCTCGCTGCTGAGCGGAATGCTGCTGGCTGCGCAAAGCAGCCGGGCGGAGCTGCTGGTGGATCCGGCGGGCGGGACACCGCTTTTGCAAAATGCGGCGGATGACGATGTGGCGAGCGGGCGTCCGCTGGGGTTTGCGTTCAGCTTTTTCGGCGGCGAGCCGATCTCGGCGGTGGATGTGGCGACCAATGGCAATCTGAACTTTTCGCGGGATACGGAGTTTACCAATCGGCCGATGCCGTCGCCGGAGACGCCGCGGATCAGCCCGCTTTGGGACGACTTGGAAGTGATGGAATTGCTCGGGGACTCGATCGTCGAGAAGGTGGAGCCGGGGGTTTATTACTCGGTAACGTGGACGGCGCACAGCCGGCTGAATCCGCTGTCGCGCCATGTCTTCCAAGTGGTGTTGTTTGGGCAGGCGAAGCGGATCGGCAACCTGAGTTTTCAGGCGAACGATATCGTCTTTGCGTATCGCCAGCTCGGCATCGGGTTTGACAAAGGCAGCGCCACGGTGGGCCTCGACGCGGGTGATGAGTTTGGCTATGCGACCGTGCCGGAGCTGGACGCTTCCGGCGGCGAAGCGCAGGTGAAGTATGCGCCGGACCTGCTGAAGCTGGGCGGGGGCCTGCTGCTCTTTCGGTTCGATGAAGAGAACTTCGTTTATGCTTTGCCAACGCTGAGCAATCGGCAGCCGATCGCGGAAGACGATGCCGGCTATGGGAGCGGCACGATCACTATTCCCGTGCTGGAGAACGATTGGGATTTCGATCTCCATCCGGCCTTGCTCGGAGGCGCGGGCGGCGGCGCTTTTGGGGCGGTGACGGCAGACCTCGAGGCGGGGACTGTGACTTACACGCCGGGTGCGAATTTCAAAGGGACGGACGAGTTTAGCTATACGTTGCTGGATGGCTTGGGCGGCACGGCGACGGGGACGGTGCGGATCATGCCGTTCGCGGTGGCGAAGGGCGCTTACGATGGGCCGCTGCTCGAACCGGTGGAGTACTCCGAGGAAGAGCCATCGGAAGATTACCCGGTCGAGGAGCAGGGACACCTGAAGATCGTGGTGAAGGAGGGCGGCAATTTCGCGGCGGAAATCAGGTATATCGATGAGACCTCGCTGAAGTTCGAAGGGCAGTTCAATGGCGCGGGGCATTTTACGAAGCTGGTGACGTCGGTGCCGGCGAGCGAAGACGAGTATCCGATTTCCGCGGACGTGGCGCTGGTGCTCGAATTCAGCGACGGCGTGAACCGGATCACCGGCACGATCGGCACCGACTACGGTCCGCTGGAGCTGGTGGCGCCGCGCTCGATCAATAGCCCGCCGGAGTCGAAGGACGACCTCGTTTATTTGCGCACTTCCGGGCCGCTCGTGATGAATGTGCTCGATAACGATATCGATCGCGATGGCGATTTGCTCACGATCAAGTCTTTCACGCAGGGCACAGCCGGCAGCGTGTCGCTGAGCGCCGATGCGCGCACGCTGACCTATTATCCGGACAAGGCGGGAGGCGGCACGGACCGGCTCTCGTATACCGTCACGGACCCCGATGGCCTGACCGCAACCGCGCAAGTGACGGTGCTTTCTTACAACACTGCCCGCGGGAATTTCGATGGGCTGGTGCGGCTCGCCGATCCTTACGAAGGGACGCTCGTCGCGGAGAATTCCGGGCGGCTGCGCGTGACCGTGCTGGAGAATGGCCAGTTTACCGCGGCACTTTGGTACGGCGGCGATCGGTTTACCGTGCGCGGCGCTTTCGATCGCAATGGCGATTTCCAAGGGACGCTGCAGCTCCCGGAGGAGTTGGTGCTGACAGTGAAGCTCCACCTCGATCTTACGCAAAATGCCAATCAGATCACGGGGACCATCTCGGACGCGGACGGCGCCTATATTTCGCAAGTCGCGGTCGGGCGCTCGCGTTTTCGGCCGAAGTTTTACCCGGCGCCGCAAGCGGGCACGTACGGCCTGCTGCCGCTGCCGGATGAGTATGGCGAGCCTTCCGCGTTTGGGTTCGCGCGCGTGTTCGTGACCACAAACGGGCAGGTAAGGGTAACTGGCAAGCTGGGCGACGGGACGCCCTTCACGATGCCGGCGCAACTGCAGATGGACGGCACGATTCCCTTTTTCCTGCACCGGAAAGTGCGCGGCACCAAGCGCACCGGCTTCGTGCTCGGCACGCTCACCTTCGCCAATCCGCTGGCGAAGAGCGATGTCTCCGGCCACCTCACCTGGTTCATGCCGCCGAATGACGATTGGACGTATGAAGGGTTTACCGCCGAGATGGATGTCACCGGCGCGCCGTACGTGCCACCGGCCGCGGGCGAGAGCCTGCTCGCGCTGGCGGCGTCGGGTCCGAATGCGGAGGTCATGATCAACAGCGAGCCGATGCCGGTGACGATCGGCAGCGACAATCGCGTGAGCCCGCCCGCGGAAAACCCGAATCATCTCGTCGTCCGGCTGCAAACCAGCACGGGCCTTTTCAGCGGGAGCTTCACGGAACCCGTGACGCTCGATTCCGGGGCCGAAGCGCAGGTGCGGCGCAACTTCACCGGGCTGATTCTGCGGCAACAAAACCGCGGGCTGGGTATCTATATGGGGAGCGAAGGCGCGGGCACGGTGGCCATCGGACCGCCGCCGATCGAGGAGTGACTCGCGTCGACGCTTTTGGAGCTATGAAATCTGTCTTCGGCTGCGTGGCCGCCGTGCTGGTCATCGGGCGCGCTTTTACGGCCTTCGCCGCGCCGGCTTTGCGAGAGGGGCTCGTGGTGCATCTGCCGTTCACGAACGATCTGCAGGATCACGCCGCGAAGCCGCAGCCGGTGGAGGTTCACGGCCCGGTCTCGGTGCGGGAGGGCGCGGCCTATTTCGAGGGGAAGCAAAACTGGCTCGATCTGCCGTTCATCCCGTTGAACGACCGGCCCTTCGCGGTGGCCATGTGGCTGAAGCCGACCGGCGCGGAGCCGACCTACGGCGTGCTCCTGCAATGGGATCGCAACCAGGAGAGCCACATTTTCCACCTGATGATCCGCGATGGTTTGCGGCCGTGGTTCGGTTTCTACATCAATGACGTAGTCTCGCCGGTGAGCCTCTCGAATGCGGGCGAGTGGCAGCACCTCCTCTTTCAGTACGATGGCGTTTCGCAGCAGATCTGGATCGGCGGGCGGCTCATTTGCCAGCGCGCGGCGAAGGCCTACCAGGGCGCCAAGGGAAGGACGCTGATCGGCAAAAACGCCGATTGGACGAACGTGCCGGCGAAGGACTACGAGGGCTGGATGAGCGATTTCCGCATCTACGAGCGGACGCTCGCCTTCGAGGAAATCACCGCGCTCGCCGGCGCCGTGCCGGTCACCAAATTTTCCGCCAGCACTCCGCGCGCCCTCTCGCCGCAGCCGCCTGGTTCGGTGGCGCCGCCGGGCTTCAGCGCGGCTCCCCTGCTGAAGATAGACGCGGAGAAAATGCGGCTCCGCGGCAAGCCCGGGGAAGAATACGTGGTCGAGGCCTCGAAAGATCTCGTGGCGTGGGAGGTGATCGGCAATGTCACCGTTGGGGAGGATGGCGCGGTCGATTTCGTGGATGAAGAGGCGGCGAGATTTCGGCAGCGCTTCTATCGCATCCGCTACCGGCTGCCGTGAGCGGCGACGCAACAGGAGTCAGCGGCGATCGAGGAGGAAGTCCGAGACTTCGCGCCACCAAGGAGCATGGAGGGAGAAGTCGAGGCCGTTGTGCGTGGCGCCGGGCATGAGCCAGAGGCGTTTCGGCTCGCGGGCTTCCTCAAAGAGCGCGCGCCCTTGACGCGACGGGATGACCTCGTCGTTTTCGGCCACGACTACGGCGACGCGGCCGGGATAGGATGCCAGGGTGCCGCGATTGTCCCATTGTTTCTTGAGCAACAGCGAGACGGGGAACCACGGATAGTGAAAGGCGGCGACTTCGCCGATGCTGCGATAAGGCGTGATGAGCAGCAGGCCCGCCACCTCGCTCGGGCGGGCCGCCGCGGTAGCGCAGGCCAGGCCGCTGCCGAGCGATTCGCCGACCAGGTAAATCGGCCGTGCATCCGCGGCCTGTAGCATCTCAATCATCGAGAGGCTCGCCTCGACGAAAGGGGCCACGCCGATCGTGCCCGCGCGGGCGCCGAAGCCGGGATACTCGAAGAGGTAAACCTCCCACATGGCGCCGCCTTCGATCCGCTCGAAACCTTTGCAGAAGTGTGTGCGATGGAGCGCGTAGCCGGTGTCTCCGTGAAAGACCACCATCCGGTTCGCCGCGGGCCGGTCCCGCGCGGCGGCGGTCTGCCAGCCGATGATCTCGCCGGCTTGATCGCGCCACGGGGCCATTCCTTCCGAGCGCGCGAGCTCCAGCATTCGCGCTTCCGGGGCGTGGAACGGGAAGTAGATGAGACGGTTCTGCCACATGGCGAGCGCACAGATGGCGAGAACGTAGACCAGGACGAGGCCGCCCAGCAGCCGACAGACGCGGCGGAGCCTTGGATGAGACTTCATGCCTGCTCGAGGACCGCCGCGCTAGTCGAGGCTCAGCCCGAGCACGGCGCGCGAGGGGCGCTCCGCGCCGTGGGCCGATTCGCTTCGCTCCGGGCGGCCGCGCATCACCTCCACCACCTCGAACTCCGCCACCATGCCGATGGCCGCCGCGCAGACGGGACAATCCCCGATCTCTTCGCGCAGGTCGGAGAGCCGTTCGATGAGCTGGGAGATAGTCACGGGCGCCAACAAAGCGCATTTCCGGGCAACCGCCAGCACCTCTTTTGCCCGTGGGCGCGGCGGCAGGGCGCACCCTGATCGCGAGCGGCGCAGGGAACCGCGAGAAGAGACGCGCCCGAATCGCACTCACACGGCAATGGCCCGCCAGCGGGGCACGACGGGCCCTGCCGCAAAACTCAACCATCGAGCCCCGGACCCATTACCTCCTTATGCGAGCACTCGTTTGGCACGGCAAATACAGCGTCAGCGTCGATAACGTTCCCGATCCGAAAATCATCGAGCCGACCGATGCGATCATCCGGATCACCAGCACCGCGATCTGCGGCTCGGATCTGCATCTATTCGATGGCTACATGCCGACGATGGAGGATGGCGACATCCTCGGGCACGAGCCGATGGGGATCGTGGTCGAGGTGGGCAGCGCCGTGACCAGGCTCAAGAAAGGCGACCGCGTGGTGGTGCCATTCGTGATCGCATGCGGCTCGTGTTTCTTTTGCTCGAAGACGCTTTTTTCCTGCTGTGACACGACCAACCCGAACGCGGAGCTCGCGGCCAAGGCAATGGGCCATTCGCCCGCGGGACTGTTCGGCTTTTCGCACATGCTGGGCGGTTTTGCCGGCGGGCAGGCGGAGTATCTGCGCGTGCCGCATGCGGATGTGGGCCCGATCAAAATCGAATCCGATCTCCCGGATGAAAAGGTGCTCTTCCTCTCGGATATTTTCCCCACCGGCTACATGGCGGCGGAGAATGCCGATATCGAGGCCGGCGATACGGTGGCGGTGTGGGGCGCCGGGCCGGTGGGGCAGATGGCGATCCAGAGTTGCTGGCTGCTTGGGGCCGGGCGCGTGATCGCGATCGACCGGGTCCCGGAGCGGCTGGCCATGGCGCGCACGCACGGCAAAGCCGAGACGATCAATTTCGACGAAGAGGAAGTGTACGACCGCCTGCAGGAAATGACGCAAGGCCGCGGGCCGGACCGCTGCATCGATGCGGTAGGCGCCGAAGCGCACGAGACCGGCGCGATCGATGCCGTGCTCGACCGGGTGAAAGCCGCCGTGATGCTGGCCACCGACCGCGCGCACGCGTTGCGCCAGGCGCTCTATTGCTGCCGCAAAGGTGGCACCGTCTCAGTGCCGGGCGCGTACGTGGGGATGATCGACAAGGTGCCCTTTGGCGGCGCGATGAACAAAGGCCTCACGATCAAAATGGGCCAGACCCACGTGCAACGCTACACGCGGCCGCTGCTCGCCAAAATCGAGGCGGGCGAAATCGACCCGTCCTTCGTGATCACGCATCGGCTGCCGCTCGAAAAGGCGCCCGACGCATACAAGACCTTCCGGGACAAGGAAGACGGGTGCATCAAAGTGGTGCTGAAGCCGTAGTTTAGGAAAAGACGCGGCCCGCCGGCGACCAGTGTCGTCAGGCGGGCCGCTGCTTTTCGTGCCTAGGATGGGCAAGTTTAGCGGGCGGGGTCGGGCGCAACATTGCCAGCCTTGGCCCGGCGCTCGGCTTCGCCGGCGGCGATCTCGGAGGCGGTGGCGGGCGTGACCTCGGTTTTCGTTGGGGCGGGCGCGGGGACCGGCGTTGTGCTCGTGGTCGTCTCGGTGACCGCGGTAGTCGTTTTCGCCGGAACGGCAGATTCCACGGCTGCGCCGCTGGTGAACTTTCCATCGAACGTGAGCACCTGGCCGGGACGCAGGGTGAGCGTGCCGCCATCCGCCGTGAGAATGGTCCCGTTTGGCCGGACGCGCAGGCCGTTGGACAAGGCCAGCTCGCCTGCGAGCTTTTCGGTCACCCCGTTCCGGGTGATGAGCACCTCTGCGCCCGACATGGTGAGGCCTTCGCGCGACGAAATGCCGACGGCGCCGGTGTCGGGACTAGCCGCCTCGACCGTAACCGATGGCGTGACCGCGGTGGCGCGACGCACCTCCGTCTGCGCGGCGGCGGTGGAAATGAAGGCCGCCAGAGCGAGGGTGGCCGCGGAATGAGTAGTGATCATACGAGAGGATCGGCGCTGCTCCTTGCGGCGACCTTCCCTTTCGCCCGCCGCCCGCACGGCCGATCAGCTCTCGAACAGCTTCCAAAGCTCGGTAACGCCGGGAAACTCGGCAAGCAGGCGCTCCACTTCCTTGCCCTTGATGATGAAGATTTGCGTCGCTTCGTACATTGGGAGTTGCACGCGATAGCCTTGCCCGAGGGCCTTGCTTACCGTGGCGGGCCGCTTCACGGTGGCGGCCCGATATTGGCGCACGGCCTCGAGTTTCGCGGAGAAATCTTTGATCAGCATTCAGACGCAACTTACACCCAAACGGCGCGGAGAGAAGGGGCAGCTCCCGCGAGCTCGTTGCGGACACCCCTAACGTTTCTGCCCCGCATCCCCGCGAAAGCGGAACGCCTCGCCGCCGAGCAGCGCGGTGCTCGCGATCGTCGGGCACCAATACTTTTCCACGTGCTCGACCATCAGCCGCGTTCCCTCGAAATGCGAGACCTGCGGAGGCATCGCCGGGTTGTACATGGTATCGGTGAGATCGCGCACGAGCGCCACGTTCTTGCCCTGCTTCACCATTTGCCGGATGGCGAAGGGCCGCCCGAGCACGCACATATTCAGATGCACGCCGAGCACGATCACGTTCTCGATGCCACGCTGCTCCATGAGATTGTACGCCTCCGCGCTGTCGGTGATTGCATCCTGCTCCGCGATCTCGATGGCCGCGTGCTGGCGCGTCCATGGGTACTTGTCGCCCGGCTTCCAAGTGCGCTCGCAATCGCAGCCGCCGTCGGAGTCGTCGATCGGTAGCGGAGCCTCGGCGTTGAGATCGATTTTGCACCACCGCTCCAGCGGCACTTTCGGCTCCGCTTTCGGCGCGGCCTGGGCGGTCTTGCGCGCCGGGTGATCCTTGTAGAAATCCATGGTGCCGCTCGGGCAATGGATGATCAGCATGCCCCGCGCGCGCGCCGCCTTCGCAAGCTCGTTCGCCCGCGGCGCCATCTCCCCCACGCGCGCTTCCGCGTTCGGGCACGTGTGCCGGTCCCACATATCGCAGATGATCACGGCGGTTTTCGCCGGCTCCCAGGTGAGCATTTTCTCCGCCACGGTAAACATGCCGGGCGACACTTGGTGCCGCTCGCGGGCGGGGAGGGAGACTGGCTCCGCGTGAAGGCGGAAGCCACACAGCAGCAGAACGGTAAAAACTCTGGGGAACATGAGGCAAAAAATAAGTCAGCGGCGTCCCCGCTGCCAACCCCGGCAGTTGAGAGAAGCCGAGGGTGGGCCTTGGTGCTGGCCGCCGACGGGATGGGTCGGATTTCGGGGGACGAGAGGCTCTCAAAATTGCGATACGAGACGAATGAGACGAAAAGGGCGGTTTTCGCGTTCAGTTTCCGGACAGGGCATCGGGGTACGCCCCGAGACCGGAGGGAATGTGGCACATTTTGGAACTGGAAAGTTTCATTTTGAGCGTCATCGGTTGAAGAAGTCGGCGAGGTATTAGTTTTGATTTATGGAAATATCGGAACGGGGTTGCAGGATTTCGGGCGCGCGAGACAAGGGACGGGCAGAATAGGTGGGCCGCCAAAGCCCCGAAAAACACGAAAGGCACGAAAACAGAAAATGGAGCGGCGCCAGGACGGCCGGCCTCGCGCCGCCGCAGCCACCTTCCCGCCCGGCTCGCGAGGACGCTCGCCCTCCCGCGACGCCGCTCGAGAGCGTGGCGGGAAGAAGAAGCTCCGCGCGGAGGGTTGGGTGAGAAAGATGTAGCCTTGCAACCGCGGCGGCGGAGCAACCCTTTTCGTTGGCAGCGGCGGCGCGAGACATCAGCCGCATCGTATCAGAGGTCGAGCACTCTCCCAATCTCGAACGAGCACTTTTTAATATTTCTTTTTTCGCGGAAACGAGGGCTTGCGTGACGGACCTTCCGCCGCCGTTCAACGGTGCCGAGCGAAGCTTGGGCGTGAGGAGGAGCCATTTTTGCTGGCTGACCCGTACGCTAGTTGGGAGCAAACGACCGTGGCTGGCCGAGCGGTGAGCATGCGGAGCCCCGGCGAATTTGAGCCAGCAGGGCAGCGACTTTCTCGGGAAGAAGAACTGTTGCTCCATTTGCCTACACACATGGGTCAGAGCTTACTCACCGCGCCTCTTTCGCCTCCTCAACCATTTTCCAAGCCTCTAGAAGGTGCGCGCTGATCAGCGCGTGACCTTCATCCGTGGTATATGCTATAATACGACCGCTCGCAGGCAGATACATGAAGGTTGGTCCGCGTTCGGGCGGGTTGGCGCTGGAGCTTCCCCACTGCGGAGGGGGCAATTTGTCCCACCCGACCATTCGCGCGTAGCCTGACGGAACCGTGTACTCCCTGGCCCAAAGTGATTTTATCGGCGATGGAGTGAGTATTCTGGCGACATCGAGTGGAGCGAGGGACGGAGCCGATTCGCCGAGGGCTGCAGCGGGAAGACCCACCCACACCAACATATACAACAACCTTGCTAATAAATTGTTCATAGAATGATATAACTGGCAGCCAAAAGGTTAAGCGTGAGCGCCGAGGAAAGGTGAAGGGTGAGTGTCCTCATCGGAACGAAGCTAGCCTACGCACTACGGCTGACCAACCGGCCCCGGCCGGGCTCTGATAGCAGACACGGCCTGCGCGGCTCTTTTTAGCAACACATCGCTCTGCTGGTGCTCCTGGTTCAGCGAGGCCTTCCGCTGCGTGATCCAGCTTTCAATCTGCTGGGTGGTCGACTCGTCGCCGATCTTCGCGAGAGCCTCCAGGGAAGTAATCCGAACCGGAAGAGCAGGATCATCCAAGAGCGAAAGGAGGATAGGCGCGTCCTCCTTGACGCCAATCTTCCCAAGTGCCGACACCAGAACTCTGCGGACATCCCGAACCTCCTCAGACTGCCCATGCCACTTCCGAAGCATTTCGTAGAAGGTGGCGCGAGGGAGCGATGGGTTACCGTTTCCCTTGCTAAGTATCCCGATAAGAACACCAGTGCGACGAAAGTCATCGGTTTCCAAGAGCTTGGCGCAAAGCAAAGGATAAATCTTGTCGCCCATCGCAACCAACTGCTGAAGCCTCGCCCGCTCCTCGTCACTGAAGTAACCATCGCTCGAGCTAGGAATCAGAGCCATGATCGCGGCTTCAGTTGGCTGCGCGGCGGGCTCTTCGCCGCGCGAGCCGGCGAATTGCTGTACAACAGCAGGCCAACGGCTGAGTAAGTAGCCAGAAAGTTGAGAATATTAGTCAATATAGGGCCCTCCGGGTCGTGCCGTGAATCTGGCGGTATCATTGTGCCATTGCCTTCCGATTGTGCCGGGCTCGCACGCTGTTGTCGAGCGGCGAGAGCGAAATTCATTGGATTGAAGAGCGGATTGACCCGGCGAAATGACCCCGCTGCTAGCCCGTGAACCTCGCTGCCAGCCTTGGCATCAGCGGCGGCGCTCGATCGGGAGCTTCGCGAACCCTGCGTCGATCTGGAGCTTTCCTTTGCGGAGCTCCGCTTCAAACTGGACCGCTTCGGGCGTACCCTGACCAAGCGCTGCTTTCATGGAGTCAATGAGTCGCTCCATCACCTGAGCTCGCTCCTCCTTCGGCGCCGCAATGAGTGAGCAGCGAAAAAGGTCATAAGCCTCGTATTGTTGCGACCCATCGATGGAAGAGAGTTGTGCGACCTTCTGCTTCGCGGTGGACTCCAAAACATTTCGTGCGCTCGCCGTGCCGAGAACCGCCAGCCCCTGTCTCCCCGCGGCCTTCAACTCATTATCGGAGGTGCGCAGAAGCGCGATCATCACATTCTCTGCTTCTGGGTAGTGGCTGCGAACCAACAGCGACGCCGCCACGACCGCGGCGCGCTGTTCCTGCTTCTCCAAAGGCACGACCTTCTCATGTGCCTCACGGACAATACTCTCAAGCCGTGCCTGTTTCGTTGGCTCCTCGAAGGCCGGAGCCGGCTTCAAAAATAAGGTCATATCCTCCAGGGAAAACTGGCCGACCTCATTCCAGAGCCACTCAATGTTGCTGCTTGCTGTGCACTCGAAGGTCCCCGGCAAGCTCTGATGCCGCTCCAGCGCGTTCAGGTCCAGCGGCGCGGCCCGGAGTTCGACGCCGACGCCGACAAACAACGACAGCAACGAAACTGCGACCAGCGGTTTGGGGGCAGGCATGCCGGGATTATCCCAGCATGCCGCCCCAAAGCCAAGCGGCGGCCATCAAGTCAATGCCCGTCCGGTGGATTCAGCCGCACCAAACCCCCATCTCGAACCGCCTCACCTTCATATCCTTGATCAAGATGGTTGCATCCACCGTCAGCATCCTCTCTTCGCAAACGAATGGCGAGGACCCCTCCGCCGCGCTTGAACCCGCCCAGCCGCTCCTCTACCTTTCCCGCGGCGGTTCCCTAAATCTTCAACTCTCCCCACACTATGGCTCAGGCGATCATGGATCCGGAGGAAGTCCGGCGTTTTGCGAAAGAGCTCAAGCGCTTCAATGACGACGTGGCGGTGCGCGCGTCGGCGTTGCAGGCGCGCTTTGCGTCGCTCGGCAGCACGTGGCAGGATCAGGAGCACGAGAAATTCGGCGAGGAATTTCTCTCGACGATGAAGGTGCTGAAGAAGTTTGTGGAGGTCTCGGAGACGCACACGCCGTACCTGCTGCGGAAGGCGCAGCGGATCGAGGAGTACCTGGACCAGCGCTGAGGCCGGCGGCGCTTTTTTTCCAATGTCCGAGCAGGCGCGAGTCACATCCCTGGAGGCGCTGGAGGCGTTTCGCTCCGACCTGATCGTCTTTCTCGACGACGCGCATCGCAGCCTGGATGAGGTGCACGACGAGGTGCGGCGCACGCGGCAATGGGTGCAACTGGAGCAGCGCCCGTTTTGGGAGCGCGAAATCCGGAAGCGCCAGCAGCAGCTCGACGCGGCGGAGCAGGAGCTGCTCAGCGCCAAGCTTTCCGGGCTGCGCGATAACACCCGCGCGCAGGAAGAGGCGGTGCGCAAAGCGCGAATGAAGGTGCGCGAAGCCGAGGAAAAGCACCGCAATGTCCGCCGCTGGAGCCGCGACTACGATCACTTCGTGGACCCGCTGGCGCGCAAACTGGAAACGCTGCGGCAGATCCTCGATGGCGATCTGCCCAAGGCGCTCTCGTTTCTGCTTCAGGCGCAACGCACCCTGGAGGCTTACGCCGAAACGGGGACTTCAGCGCCGCCGCGCCCACCGCAGGCGGCGCCGGCGGAACCGGAGGCCACAGCTTAGCTCAGCCGTAAGAAGAATTCAGCCATGAAGGGCACGAAACACACTAACGACATGAGGCGGCGCTGCCGCAACTCTCCCGCGCCGCCGCAGCCACCGCCCTACCGCGGGCGACGAGGCCGTCGCCCCTCCTTGACGCCGCTCGAAAACTTCGCGGGAAAAGAAGATTCGCGCCAAGAGTAGTACGAAAAGGGAGGAATTTTTCGTCCCAAAAGAGCTGCCTTTTGAACGGTTTCTTCTTTTCGTGTATTTCGTGTATTTCGTTGATCTCTTTCCGCGATCCTACCAGCTCCCGTGAACATCCGCGTCTCCGCTTCCAATTTATCCCAGGCCACCAAGCAGCTCTCCGCCGAGTGGCAGCGGACGAAATCTACGTGGCACGATGTGAAGAGCAACGAATTCGAGGAGGCGTACCTGACCAGCCTGCCGCACGCCGTTTCGCGCGCGGCCACGGTGATCGAGGAGATCGAAATGCTGCTGCGAAAAGTGAGGTCGGAGTGTGAGTAGCGGCGAGGTGGAGCTGGGCCTGCCGCAGGCGCTGGAGCTGCTGGCGAAGCTCAACCAAGCCGCGGCGGACGTCGCGCGCCGGGAGGAGAAACTCGTGCGCGAAATGGGGGACAGGCGGCACGCGGTGAATCGCAAATTCCGCGACCAGGGCGCCCGCACGGTGGCGTGGTACGAGCAGCAGATCGCCGAGGCCAGGGCGGCGGCGAAGGCCGCGGAGGCGGCGGTGCGCCAGCGCACCGAGGGGCGGCACGCGCGGATTCAGGCGTCGTACAAGAACTCGCTCCAGGCGGTGCAGACGAAGGCCAAGCGCAAGAAGGAGCAGTACCACGGCCAATTGCAGATGGCGCATTTCCGCGCCGAGCGTCAGAAGCCTGAGGATGAGCGCGCGCTCGAAGCAGCCTACGCGGAATTCAATCAGCGGCTGGCCGAGCTCGCGGCGCGCGTGCAGGCGGCGCGGGCGGAAGCGCGCCGGCTTTTCTCGGGCTACGGCGCGCTGCGCAAGCTCCTGCGCCGCCCGCCCGCCGCGGTGGAGGAGACCCGTAAGCGCGACGAGCTTTTCCAGGCCGTCGAAACCGATCTCGGCACCGTGGAGGAAAAGCTCGCCGAGTTTCGCCAGAGCGCGGTCGCGGCGTTTTTCGGCTACGTGCATCCCGCGCTGCTCGCCGTCCTCATCCTCTTGCTTGGCGGCGCCGCAGCCTATTTTTCACCGCCGGGGCGCATTCCGATCGCCGCCGCCGCGGTGCTGCTGATCGCGGGCATTCTCGTGCTCCACCGCCTGGCCCTCGGCAAAGCCCGCCCAGCGGCCGAGGCGGCCGCGGACGCGCTTCAGCGCGCGCGCGACGATTATGAGCGTTGCCGCACCGAAGCCATCGCCCAGCAGGAGCGAGACATCGCCGCGCTGGAAGAGCGCTACACGATCGAGCTGGGTGAGATGGCACGGAACTGGCCCAAGGGCCAGGAGGTCGAGCGGCGCTTTGCGGCCGAGCGCCGGCAGAAGCTGGAAAAGCAAATCCTGCGCGTGCTCAAGCGCAACGACGAGCCGCTCGCCGCGCGCCTGCGCGCCGCCGCGGAGACGCACGCGCCGCAGCTTGGCGCGCTCGAAAGCGAGCAGGCCACCCGCCGCGAAGCGCTCGCCACGGCGCAGCAGGGAGACCTCGCCGCCATCGCCACCGAGGAGGAGGCGCGCTGGTCCGAGCTGGAGGAGGTGTGGCAGCGCGACGTGATCCCGGCGTACGAGCTTTTGCGCGCGATGGACCACGCGGCGGGCGCGGCCTTCCCGCCGTGGGAAACCGTGGCGCCCGAATCCTGGATGCCGCAGGCGCATTTCCCCACGCTGGTGAAATTTGGCGAGCTGGCGCTGGAGCTGAAAGAGCTGCCGAAAAGCCCGCGCCTCCCCCTGCCCGGCTCTCCGCGCGCCGCGGCGCCCGCCGTGCTCACCTTCGCGGAGCGCGGCTCGCTGCTGGTCGAGTCCGCCGGCCAAGCGGATCCGCAGGTGATGGGCGCCTTCAATAACGTGCTGCTGCGGCTTTTCTCGTCGCTGCCGCCGGGCAAGCTCACCTTCACCATCATCGATCCGGTCGGCCTCGGGCAGAATTTCGCCGGGCTCATGCACCTCGCCGATTACGAGGAGAGCCTCATCAACCGCCGCATCTGGACGCAGCGCGACCAGATCGAAGAGCGGCTCGCGCGAGCTGAACGAGCACATCGAGAAGGTCATCCAGATGTATCTGCGCAACGAGTACGCGACGATCACCGAATACAACGCGCAGGCCGGCAGCGTGGCGGAAAAGTATCACTTCCTCGTCGTCGCGGATTTTCCCGTCGGGCTTCAGCGAGACGGCGGCGAAGCGGCTGCAGAGCATCGCCGCCAGCGGCCCGCGCTGCGGCGTCTTCACGCTGCATCCACTGGGACCAGCGCCAGCCGCTGCCCGACGGCTTCGTGCCCGACGAACTGCGCAAGAGCAGCGTCTGCCTGCGCGCAGGCGAAACAGGCGCTTCGCGCTGGCGATCCGCCCGCGCAGCCGCAGGCGGCGCCGCGCTCGTGCTCGATCCGCCGCCGGACGCCGATCTCGCGCGGCGCGCTGGTGCACCAGATCGGCAAGGCGCAGCATCGACTCGAACCGCGTGCGAGGTGCCCTTCGCGCAGATCGCGCCGACGCCGGAGGAGCTCTGGACGAGCGACACCACGAACGAACTGCGCGTCGCCATCGGCCGCACCGGCGCGACGAAGCAGCAGTACCTCGCCATCGGCAAAGGCACGCGCCAGCACGCGCTCTTCGCGGGCAAGACCGGCTCGGGCAAATCGACGCTCTTCCACGTCATCATCACGAACCTCGCGCTCGCGTGCAGCCCGGAGCAGGTCGAGTTCTACCTCATCGACTTCAAGAAAGGCGTCGAGTTCAAGTGCTACGCCACGCAAGCGGCTGCCGCACGCGCGCGTCGTCGCCATCGAGAGCGACCGCGAGTTTGCGCTCAGCGTGCTGCAGCGCGTGGATGAGGAGCTGAAGCGGCGCGGCGATATGTTCCGCAAGCTCGGCGTGCAGGACATCGCCGGCTACAAGACGCGCCGGCGGCACGGAGCCGATGCCGCGCTCGCTGCTGATCATCGACGAGTTCCAGGAATTCTTCGTCGAGGACGACACCATCGCGCAGACGCGCGTCGCTGCTCTTCGACCGCATCGTGCGCCAGGGCCGCGCCTTCGGCATCCACGTGCTGCTCGGCTCGCAGACGCTCGGCGGCGCCTACACGCTCGCGCGCGCCACGCTCGGGCAGATGGTCATCCGCGTCGCGCTCCAGTGCAACGAGGCCGACGCCTATCTCATCATGGACGACAACAACTCCGCGCCGCGCCTGCTCTCGCGTCCCGGCGAAGGCATCTACAACGACGCGGCCGGCGCGGTCGAAGGCAACAGCCCGTTCCAGGTCGTCTGGCTGCCGCGACGAGGAGCGCGACGAGTGGCTCGACAAAGTGCACGCAGCTCGCCGAGCAGCGCATGCGACCGCCACGCGCAGCCCGATCGTCTTCGAGGGCAACGCGCCCGCCGAGATCCGCGAGAACGATCTGCTCGCCGCCGTCGCTCGACACGACGCCCGCCGCCGCGCCGCGCGCGCCGCGCATCTGGCTCGGCGCGCCGAATTCGATCAAGGGGCCGACCGAAGCGGTCTTCCAGCGGCAGAGCGGCAACCATCTGCTCATCGTCGGCCAGCGCGATGAAGCCGCGCTCACGATGCTCGGGCTCTCGCTGCTCGCGCTCGCCGCGCAGTACCCGGCCGGCGGCGGCGAAATTCGTTTTCATCTCGACGCGCCGCGCCCGGCTCGCCGGAGGCCGATTTTCTCGAGCGAAGTCGCTCGCGGCCGTCCCGCACGAAGTCACCCGCGGCAGCGCGGGCCGGAATGCGGCCGAGGTCATGGCCGAACATCGCCGCGCGACTTGAAAGCGCGCATCGCCGGCGGCGATCGCGGCGCGAGCGCCCCGCCAGTCTTCGTCTTCATCCACGGCCTGCAGAGCTTCAAGAAGCTGCGCCAGGAGGACGACTTCACCTTCTCCATCGGCGGCGACGAGCGGCGCAAGCGCCGGCGCGCAGTTCAACGAGCTCATCACCGAAGGCAGCAGCCACGGCATCCACCTCATCGCCACGCATCGACACCTTCAACAACGTCAACCGCTTCCTCAGCCGCAAGGCGCTGAGCGAATTCGAAATGCGCGTCGTCTTCCAGATGAGCGCGAACGACTCCGCCAGCCTGATCGATTCGCCCAAGGCGAGCAACCTCGGCCTGCACCGCGCGCTCCTCTACAACGAGCAGCAGGGCTCCACGGAGACGTTCCGGCCCTATGCGCAGCCCGGCGCGGAATGGGTGCGGCGCGTGGGCGAGACGTTGCGCGCGCGCAACGCAGGGACGGCAACCAACGCCTGAGCAGACGGATCGGTCCGAGGTGGATTCGGCAGCCATCTCCATGATTTCCAGATTTTTGCTTAGCTAGCAGCAGCTTGGAGCAATTGCTAGCTACGTTCGCCAGCTTGAAGGTTAAGTACGCATTGTGACTAACCCTCACAAATTGAGGTGTTTACCCTATACATAAGCGCGGTCGGAGTGGCTAAAGCTCGTGGTGTCCCACCCGGTGCATCTCAGATTTGCCGCGGATGAGAGGACCACCCCGGCAAACCACACCTTATGAGCCATTCGCACCACGGCGTTCCGATCAAGAAACTTCTTCTCATCAGTGGCGGCGCCTTGGCGACGCTCGCCCTCCTGGCGATCCGCGGGTCGGCGCACGACCAGGGAACCTCGGGGGCCAGCCTCGCGTACGCGGGGCCGACCGCCGCCGGCAAGAGCGGAGGCGGTTACCACGGGGGCGGCTACAAGAGAAAAACGATCCTGCCCAACCCGATCGCCGGGGAGGCGCTCGATGAGGCGAATGGCGGATTTACGCTGCGCGGCACCCCGGTGACGCAGCGCACGCCGGAGTGCTTCCCCGCGGAGCCGCGGGATCTCTTCTGGAAAATGGACCAGGTTCCGGGTCCGGACGGCAAGCTGCAGCCGCTCAACTTCGATGAGAATGGCGACGGGGTGATCGATAACAGCGAGCGCGACGCGATCCGCGGGCGCAACACCTGGGTGCTCTGGGGCGGCGGCAACGAATCGTTTTGGAACTGGCTGCAGCAGGACGGCTACGGGTTGACCGATTTTTTGATTCTGATGGATTCCCGTCAGCGCGAGAGCCGGTTCAAGCGCGCAGGCTTGATCAACCAGCCGGGATTCCAGACTTCGACGCAGCGTTTCCTCGGGCTGTATATCGATCAAGGCAAGCCCAATGGCGAAGCGCTGCTGCTCCCGCCGGGCGCCAAGCCGCCGGCCAATTATAACTATTCCTACGACCTGTCGATCCCGGAGACCGTGGACGCCCAAGGCCGGCTGCTGCCGGAACCGGTGACGCGGCCCACCATCCCGGCGAACCATCAGATCAAGGAGCTTTTCGAGCCATGGACGACGCCCGAGAAGCGGGCGGAGGAGTGGAAGAAAAAGAAAATGCCGGGCGAGGACCCGTACAAGAACTACGTGCCGGAGGTGGTGCACCAGTGGATGCCGAAGGACGGCCTGGACGCGAACATCTATGGGTATCCGAGCGGGATTTTCGGGCTGCGACTGCTCTTGAACCCGGACTTTTTCGCGAAGACCGACGACGCGGAGAAGGCGCGCGCATACTGGAAGGAGCGGGTGGAAAACACGAACGACCGCTACTATTCGGACCCGACGATCAACTCGGACCCCACGCTCATTCGGCCGTTTCGGGTCACCATGTCGTGCGGGTTTTGCCACGTAGCGCCGCACCCGCTTTCGCCGCCGGCGGACGTGGAAAACCCGGGCTGGGAAAACCTCTCCTCGGTCATCGGCGCCCAGTATTGGGATCCGCAGGGAGCCATCGGCAATCTGCTTAAACGGCCGAACTTCCTCTACCATTTCCTGAAGAGCCAGGCGCCGGGCACGGTGGATACCTCGCTGGTCAGCACCGACCAGATCAATAACACGAACGTGATGAACGCGATTTTCGACGTTCCGGCGCGCATCACCCGGGCGCTCAACAAGCCGACGGAGGAGCAGAGCCGGGAGAACCTGCTGCTGCCGAGCATCGAAGACCCCGGGAGCACCAGCAACCAGCGGCACTTCCCGATGGTGCTGTTCCCCGGCGAGGATAGCGTCGGGGTGTTTGGGGCGCTGGCGCGGGTGCCGCTGAATATCGGCGTCTTTTCGGAGCAATGGGCGCGCTGCGACAATCCCGCGATCGGCTTTTCGCCGCAGCGGCCCTTCCGGATCGAAGTAGGGCGGGCCAACTCGGTGTATTTCAACGTGAACGAGAAGTACCGCGTGGGCTACATGGCGAAGTTCTTCCTGCTGGGCTCGTCGTTGAAAGTGTCGAAGAGCACAGCGGCGATGAAATTGAAGGACGCGCAAGTCAATGCGGGCCCGAAGGATAATGCCGCCCGGCCGCCCTTCACGAAAGACGATATCCTGGGTCTCGGCGAGCTGGTGGAGCAACTGCAGCAGAAGGGCAATGCGGTCTCGAAGTATCTCGTGGGCCGTTTCAGCCCGGGCACGCAGGCGCTGCTCGCGGACCCGAAGACGCCGCTGGACAAGCTGAATGAGCCGCTGGCCAAAGAGCTGGAGGCGATCATTGCCGGGACCTCATTGCTCGCGCCGCCGGGGGCGCCGCCGACAAATCCGCCCGGCGCGGATGCGCCACCCGCGCCGCCGGCTCAGCCGCCACCCCCCTCGCCGTTCGCCAGCGTGAGCCAGCCGATGCTCGTGAAGGGGATGGCGGCCTCGAAGCTGGACGCGGGCGAAACCGCCAAGCTGAACTGGCTGCTGCTGGACGCGGCGTACCCTGGCCTCTTGCGGACCAGCGGAGTGCAGATGTCGGGGCAAAATGCCGTCGCGTACGTGCTGGCTGCGGACAGCCCGGAGAAACGCAAGTACGGCCGTGAGCTGTTCCTGGATAATTGCGCGATCTGCCATTCGAGCAAGCAACCGGATGGGCTGACGCTGGCCTTCACGCGCGAGATGGCCGGCGGCTGGCACGAGGCGCAGCCGCCCGCCCAAGGCAAGCCGCTGGTCTTCACGCTGCCGCAGGAATATGGTAACTGGGACACCTACAAAACGAGCCCAAGCTATGCGCAATTCAAAAAGCTGATCAGGGGGGTCGTAAAGCAAGAGGCTGAGAAGGCGATCTTCGAAGGGGTGAAGCCCGGCGTCACTCCTCCAGCGGGACCAGAACTGGAGGGGCGGGTAAAGGCGTTCCTGGACGCCGATCCCCTGAAAGAGGAGCATCCATTTTTCGTCAATAATTTCCTCTCCACCGAGCTGCGCGTTCCCGTCACGCTCGTGGGCACTTACGCCGGCCGGTCGCTGGCTACCAATGCCACGCGCGGGAACGTTTGGGACAATTATTCCTCGGAGACCTTCAAGAACCTGCCGTCGGTCGGGAAGATTCAGTATTACAATCCATACCTCGATCCCAAGAAGGCGCAGCCCGATCCGATCTACGGAACGAATGCGGATTTCACCGATGGCCGCGTGAAGGGCGGGCCGGGCTATTTCCGGCCGGCCTCGCTGATCAGCGTCTGGGCGACCGCGCCTTATTTTCACAACAATACGCTCGGCTTGTACAATCAGGACCCGAGCATTCGCGGGCGCATCAGCGCGTTTGAGGATGGCATCCGGAAGCTGCTTTGGAAGGATGAGCGCCCGAACCATACGCGTTTCGGCACGACCTTCGCCCACCCCGGCGACCTGCGCATTGAAGGCAGCAGCGCCGCGAAGGGGGACCCTGGCTATATCTATCGGCTGCCCGTGGATACGTTCGTCACGTTCCAGCCGGGGTTCATTCGCCCGCTCATCGAGAACCTGCTGATCGGGTTTGTCGGGATCGGCCCCGGCCAGTTCATTTTCACCATCCTGAGCTTCTGGTGGTGGGTGATCCTGGCGGTGATCTTTGCCATCTTCACCTTCCGCGGACGCGCGCGTCAGGCCGGAGTTCTCCTGCTCCTGCTGGCCTTGGCGCTCGCGGCAGTGCTGCTCCTCACCGGCCTCGGCGGCGCCGGCGGCACGATGATCGGGGCGGTGATGATGACCATGACCAACCTGCTCGGCTACGCGGACGTGAAGCTTTGGCTGATCGTGATCGCCATTGCCATCTTCGGAATGGTGCTGCTGCTCACCAGGCGCGAGTGGGTGATCGTCGCCCGCAGCATCTTCCTGATCGCCACGCTGGGGACGCTGTTCGTCGGCATCCTCCTCAACAAATACCTCACCGGGCACCTGAAAGAGGTGAACCCCGTCCTGGCGGTGCTGCCGAATTCCTGGCTCAACGGGCCGTACAAGGGGATTCACATCGGCCCGATTCCGCGCGGGACGCCGGTGAACCTGCTCATGAACATCGATCCGGAGAAGCGCGATAAGCTGCCGGCGGCCCTGATCGCGTTGCTCCGCGCCAGCCTTACGGTGGAGCAGCAGAAGCTCACCGGTGAGCAGGCTTACAAAGTCTTTGCCGACAAGGCGGGGGCCGCGCTGCTGGAGGCAAGCAAATGCCCGGACATGGTGCTCGACCGCGGGCACTACTTCGGGGAGACGCTCGATCCCGATCCCAAGAGAAACGATGAGGCCAAGGAAGCGCTCATCTCCTTCCTCAAAACCCTGTGAACCCGGAGGAACCGATGATGCCCGCCACCCCTGAATCGAAACGCGCCAGCAAGGGCAAAAAACAAACCGACGCCGCGCTGGCCGCAGCCGTGTCACCGACCCCCGCGGCAACCGGAGAAGCCGCCTCCGCGGGGCAAACTGCGTTCGCCGTGCCCTCCGACGTTGAGGCGAGCTGGGAAGTCCAGACGAACGAGTTGCTGGCCATAAATAACGCTGAGGATCGGGACGGATCGCACTTCGACTACATCATTGTCGGCTCGGGCGCGGGTGGCGGACCTCTCGCCTCGCGGCTGGCGGAAAAGGGCAAGAAAGTGCTGGTGCTGGAGGCCGGCAGCGATCCCGTGATTGCCAAGGCGGACGCCTATCCTACCGCGGAAAAGGGCGAGGTGACGAAGGTTCCGGGTTACTATGCGGCGGCTTCCGAAGACAAGGAGCTGAGCTGGATGTTTTCCGTCCGGCACCATGCGAAGCTGGCCGACCAGCAGCGCGACGAGAAGTATTCGCCGCAGCGGGTCGAGCGGGTGCAGGAAATCACGCCGCAGCGCATCACCACGAAGGCGGGCGCCTTCCCTGGTGGCGACTACGCCCTGAATGAACAGACGCAGTTCGTAAACGAAGCGGGGACCTCCATTCCGCCGGCGAGCATCCACCCAGATGCACTCATCACGGTCTACTTAGCCGGTGGCGGCGGCAGCCTTGCTGAAAAGGTCGTGCTCCGCGATGCCAAGACGGCGCTCGAGCGGACGATCCTCGATCCGAATTCGCCCGTGGGCGTGAAGTCGCCGCTGGCCGCTAAGTACCTTGATCCGCACCCGAAGGGCGGCAAGCAGGGCGTCTTCTATCCGCGCAGCTCCGGGGTGGGTGGCTGCACGGCGCACCATGCGATGATAACCATCGCGCCCAACGACAAGGATTGGGACTACATCGCGGAGCTCACCGGCGACGATTCCTGGCGCGCCGGGCCGATGCGGGGGTACTTCGCCAAGTTCGAGAACAACCAATATCTCAAGGCTTACAGATCCTTTTTGCGGACGGTTCTGGGGTTTTTCTATGAGATCTATCGGTGGTTTGTGCTCCTGGTTAATCCACGGGCGATGCTCGACAAAGGCGGCCATGGCTTCAAAGGCTGGGCGCCGACGAATTTCATCGATCCGTTCCTCATCAAGACCATTGCCAAGACGGATCAGCCCTTCCTCCGCGCGATCGTCGAGGCGGCGATCGGCACGCTCCATCAGAACAGCCGGTGGATCGCCATGCTGAAGACGGCGGCGCTCCGCTTTCGGGTGCTGCAAGCGATCGATTTCAACGACCTGAATACGCGGCGCGCCAAGCCTGAGGGCGTCTTCCTCATTCCGATCGGCGTCGAGGGTGAACGCAGCGAGGATGAGCAGAAAGAGCCCGGCACCGGGCGGCGCTTCGGGGTGCGGGAATTTCTGCTGAAGACGCGGCGGCAACATCCGGACAAGCTGGTGATCAAGACGCGGGTGCACGTCACGCGGGTGCTTTTTGAGAACGAAAAGGACGAGGACGGCAAACTCGTGCCTCGCGCAATCGGGGTCGAGTGCGCTCCAGGCGAACACCTGTATGAGGCGAGCCCGAAACAACAGCAGGCCGGCTCCGAGCGGGTCTGCTATTTCGTGAGAAAACAACGGGGCGAAGTGATCCTCTGCGGCGGCGCTTTCAATACCCCACAGCTCCTGATGCTGAGCGGCATTGGGGACAGAGAGCACCTGGAAGAGCACAAGATCACCACGCTGACAGGGGTCAGCAAGACCACGACCGCCACAGGCGAGACCTCCTGGCAAGCCGAGCCTCTCGCAGGTTCCGGAGTCATCAATCTGCCCGGCGTTGGCGCGAATCTGCAGGACCGCTACGAAGTCACCGTCGTCAGCGAATTGAACGCCGACCTGGCCACCCTGGACGGCGTTTCCTTCCTGCCAGGCGATAACAACGATCCGGCCCGGCGGCAGTGGCTGCAGGAGAAAAGCGGCCTTTACACGACGAACGGCGGCACGCTGGCGGTGATCCGCCGGTCCCAGGCGGCGATCGACGAAGGTTGGGTGGAGCCCGATCTTTTCACCTTCGGCGCGCCGGCGGCTTTCCGCGGCTACTACTGGAATTGGTCGCGCGAGCTTTTCAAAGACAAGATCGGCGGCGAGCAGGACCTGCACCGGCTTTGGAGCTGGGTGATTCTGAAGGCGTACACCCGGAATCATCACGGCCTCGTGCGGCTGCGCAGTGCAAGCCCGTTCGACATGCCGGAGATTTGTTTCGATGCCTTCAACGAAAAGGCCGAGGGGGAACTGCTCGTGCTTCGGCCAAAGAAGGCCGCTCTCGAAGAGGTGGTGAAGAAGGCGGAGGAGGAGGGCAACGCCGTCTCCTCAGCGACTCGCGAGGCGCTCATCGAAGTAACAGAACAGATTAAGCTCAACGAGAGCCGCATCGCCGACAGCAAGCGCGATTTGGAAGCGCTGGTGGATGCGGTGGCCTTTATGCGGAAGGTCAACGCATACAATCCGGACCAGTTCGTGCGGGAGGTCCAGCCGGGCACCGAACGGCAGGACTCCACGGATGAAATGCGCGAGTGGGTGCGGGGGCAGGCGTGGGGGCACCACGCCTCGTGCACCTGCCGCATCGGCTCCGATCCGTGGCGGCGCGACGTGAAGGAGTTGCGCGACGAGTGCGCCGTGCTCGACAGCCGTTTCCAAGTGCACGGCGTGCGCGGGCTGCGGGTGGTGGATGCTTCGGTTTTCCCGAAAATCCCCGGCTATTTCATTCTCGCGCCGATCTTCATGGTCAGCGAGAAGGCGGCGGACACCCTGCTCCAGGACGCGACCTCGTCGATTTATCCGCAGGAATTCCGGGATGCGGAGCTCGCGGCAATCAACCTGCGGCGCGAAATTGCGCATCGGGGAGAACCGCTGGTGGCCGCCAAAGCGGGCGAGATGTCGACGCCGAAGGCGGCCACGCCGGAGCCGAATAAGGTAGTGACGGCACCGACCGGAGAGGCGTCGGCCCAGAGCGACGAGATGGCCGCGGAGGCCCGCAAAAAGAAGCAGGCGGAAACGAGCGCAAATACGGTTGGCCTGGCGCTTTCGGGTGGCGGCATCCGCAGCGCGACCTTCGCGCTGGGCGTGCTCCAGACCCTCGCGGAGCGCAATCGCATCCGGGACATCGATTATCTTTCCACGGTCTCCGGCGGCGGGTTCATCGGCAGTTTCCTCGGCCGGCTGTTTACCCGCCCGACGGTCACCGAGAGCAAAGATCCCGCAGGCCGGGTGCAGGAGATTTTGAAGAACACCAGCTCGGCGCAGCTTTGGTGGCTGCGCACGCAGGCCAACTACATCTTCGCCACGGGCACCGCCGACTTGCGGGCGAACCTCGCGGTCTTCTTCCGCAATATCCTCACCATTTACCTGGTGCTGGGATCGCTCCTCCTGGCGTTGTTCGGCTTCCTCGCGTGGCTCCCGCAAGCGGCGGGCGGAACCGCGAACCGGCTCGGTTGGTTCCGCCTGCGCGGGATCGTCGAGCAGGTGCTGGACGCGCCGAGCATCGGGCAGTTCCACCTCTCGATCTGGTGGTGGCTGCCGGTGCTCGTCCTCGTGGGGGCGGTCCTGCCGCTCAAGCTCGGCTATTGGCTCGCGCCGATGATCGGCTCCTACCGGGCGTACCCGATCTATTCGCTCTTCGGCTGGCTGGTGCTGCTGACGGGCACGCTGGTGGCGGTGCAAATCCCGCACGCTTTCCTGTATGCCGGGGTGGCAGCGCTGGTGCTCGCGCTCGCCTGGGTGTGGCAGGAAGTCTTGCGTTGGGGCACCCAGAGCGATGAATGCACGGAGAGCGTGCGCCGACGACTCGGCGCCGTGATCCGGAACCGGATCACCCGCACGCTGGGCGAGGCGCTCTTCATCTTCGCCGGGCTGGCGGCGTTTGTGGTGCTGGATTCGTTCGCGCGTCTCTTCGCGGAAAACAACTGGCACCGCGGCGTGGCGATCGCCACCGCCACGCTGCTCCCGCTGCAGCCGCTGCTCCGCGAGCTGGGTCTCACCGGGAGCCAGAAGCTTTCGCTCTTTCCGAAGAAAGGGGTCTCGCTCTTGACGTTCGCCGGCAGCATTGGTTTGCCGCTGGCGCTCTTCCTGTTGTTTGCGGTGGATGTGTTTGCGCAACGGCTGCTGCTGGCCTACCCGGGCTTGAGCTGGGGCATCGTGGTGGTGGGAATCCTCGCGCTCTTCTCGCTGGTCATCGGACGCGCCTTCGATTTCCTGAATTCCTCGTCGCTGCACTCCACCTACGGGGCGCGCCTGGCGCGCACTTTCCTGGGCGCCTCCAACGAGGCGCGCGTCTATCCCGCGCCGGGCGACGACGGGCGCAACGTGGAGCAGGCGCACGTGAACGACGACGTGCCGTTTCACCAATATCACCCGGAGGAACACGGCGGCCCGCTGCATATCATCAATGTGTGCGTGAACGAGACGGTGGACTTCGCCTCTTCCCGCGACATTCGCGAGCGACGTGGACTGCCGATGTCCGTGACGCCGCATGGGGTGAGTGTCGGGCGCCGCTATTTCGCACTCTGGACGAAGCCGGACGCCCTGCCGCTCTGGCAGAAACTCCGCCGCTGGCTCGAGGGGTTCGACGGCGAAGATGCCGAACCGTTCGTGGTGCCGGGCTCCCGCTTGGTGGCCAGCCTGCTGCGGAAAATCGCGCCGCCAGCGGAGCCGGAGAAGCGCCCGGCCCCGGCGGATACGGCGTTGCGCGCGCTGCCGACCGGCGCCGACCCCAATGCCTTCAACCCGCTCAAGACGACGCAGAGCGAAAGCGCCGAGGTCGAAATCCTCTCCCTCTCCGCGTGGACGGCAATTTCCGGCGCGGCCTTCAGCACCGGGCTCGGCCGCGACACCCGGTTGCCGGTGGCGCTCTTCATGGGCCTCGTCAATGTGCGGCTTGGCTACTGGTGGGATTCCGGCATTCAGTCCTCGGAGCGTCCGGGGCAGTATCCGCCGAATTTGTGGCAGCGCCTCAAGCGGCTGCCGGTTTCGATCTTCCGGATGCAAAGCATGCTGCTGTCGGAGTTCCGTGCGCGCTTCACCGGGCCCTCGCGCTGGTTTTGGTATCTCAGCGACGGCGGCCATTTCGAGGTGACCGGGATGTACGAACTGCTGCGCCGGCGCGTGAAGTTCATCATCGTCACCGATGCCGGCGAAGATCCGAAATACCAGTGGAGCGACCTCGCCCTGCTGACCCAGCAAGCGCGCGAGGATTTCGGGGCGCAGGTGGTCTGGCTCAATCCGGACCCGAAGGACGGAAAACGCTTGAAGGATTGGGCCGCATTTGCAGACCCGGAGGGCAAGCTGCCGCCTCCCCCGGATTGGGTTAAAGACTGGATTGACCCGGAACAGCTCGGCCCCATCGGAAAAATCCGCAAGGACAACGGCACATATCACGCCGCGCTCGCCCGCGTCACGTACGACGGCAGCGAAGACACTTCCTGGATCCTGCTCATCAAGCCGAGCGTGAGCGACAACCTCACCGAAGACATCATCAACTACGCCAAGCTGAACGACACTTTTCCGCAACAACCAACGTTCGACCAGGTGTTCGACGACTTGCAGTGGGAAAGCTACCGCGCGCTCGGCCAGCAAATCGCCGACAACGTGCTCGCTGACAAAGAAACCGTCGCCGCCAATAAACCCGCCGTATCATGAAAAAAGCTCCCACCCCACGTCTAGCCGGTCTACTGGCGGCTGCGCTCCTCCTAAGCGCGACCTCGCCGTCCGTCCGCGCCTCCGATCATGCCGATCCGATGAGCATCAACGTGCTCAAGGCGCGGCGGATGGCGGAAGCGAACATCACCGACCTGCACGCCTTCGTCGTGGATGCCAGCGGGAAGCGCATCGAGGACGCCAGCCGGATGAACGAGGCGGAGCGCCTCATCGTGAGCCTGTGCGTGCGCGCGGCTTTGCAGCCACAGCAGATCGGCGCGCTGAAGCTCGACGGCTACAAATACCGCCTTCACATCGACTTCGACCCCGAGGTCCGATTCTTCAATGAGAAGGAGACGCCCGAGGGCGCGGACTATGCCAAGACGCTGGCGGGGATAAACGCGCGCATCGAGGAGCTAGGAAAAGCGCTGGAAGAGGCGAAGAAGAAAGGGCCGGCGGAGCAAGCGCAGGCGCAAGCGGCCTTGACCGCGGCGCTCGCGACCCGCGGCGGATTGATCGGGCAGCACCAGCGCGATCGTTCCATGCAGGCGCTCTATGGCGGGATTCTCCCCCACCCCGATAACATCGCGGAGAATGCGACGCTGCAATACGAGCTCGAGCTGACGGGCAGCGGCGAAACCGCCGAGGCGAAGGTGAGGAACTACCAAATCGACGGCATTCCGGGCTCGACGAATCTCGTGGCGACCGGCGGTCCACTCGCGCCCGGGGTGATCAACGTCCAGGCTGGCGTGTTCGACGACCCGTTCATCTTCCCGCGGTTTTTCCGCCGCAATATCGTGGGCGTCGTCACCAGCATTCCGCTGGCGCTGCTGCCGGAAGCCACGCGGCGGGCGCCGATTCTCCTCTGGGTGACGACGCACCGCGGCGGGCAGATCGATCACGTGGGGCGCTCGTTGCGGACGCAGTTGCCGCGCTTCGGCTACCTCAATGACAAGCACCCTTCGAATCACGTGCGGGCAATCACGCAGGTGCACGACCACCCCTTGATCATGGAGAACCTCTTCGCCACGTTCGTTTCGCCGCTCTTCGCGCACCGGCACTACGATTCCGTGCCGGACGTGATGCTGTACGACTTGAGCAAACCGGCGAAGTTCCCCAATGGGCGCGGGTATCCGGACGATGTCGCGGCCGCGCTGGCGGCGGCCGGAGAAACGCTCCTCGTGGAGCTGTCGTACGCGGAGTCGAAGCAGTTCCCCCGCGCGACTACCAACGACAAGCCGTTCCGGGATGACTTCCCCTACATGGCCCCGCGCTGGACGATGGCGGAAGTGGCGGCGCACGCGCAGCCGGGCACCCGCATCGGCAATCTCGAGGTGCCGATGGCGGCGGATTCGGCAGCGATCGCGGCCCCGACGTTTACGAACCAGACCTGGCGCACGCTTTGGCTCCTCGAAGTCGCGCTGATCATCGGTTTGGCAGCCTTCCTGTTCGCGGCGCTGCGGTCGAGCGGGCTGCGGTGGGCGCTGGTGCTGCTGACCATCATCGTACTTTGCTTCCTGAGTTTCGTTTCGATGCCGAACGGCACCGCCGACGTGTTCCAGGCGGAAAAGAAACTGTGCCGGCTGATTTGGGGCGGGCTCTATATCGCACTGCTCACGCTGTCCTTGTTGTTCGTGTGGGGGCGCCGGAGCTGCCGCAAATGGCCGATCGAGGAGGAGAAATTCCCCTTGGGCGACCAGGGATTGACCGGCGATGACTTGACGCCCTCGAGCTACGACGAAATCAAAGACGCTCTCTTCAACCCGAAGGTGAACGGCCAATATTATTCCGTGTGGGGCGTGGCCGGACAAAACGCGCTGCCGATCTACAAAGTGACGGTAGCCAGCCTGACGAAGGGGCTGTGGCGTTTCTGGACGGAGTTTCCGATGCTCAAGGCCGCCCGGCGCACCGTGCGCAGCCAGGCGGATCTCCGCTGGGGCCGCGACCGCAAAGGCTTCCGCCGGCTGGTGCATCCGATGGGCATTTGCCTGGAAGGCACGTGGAAAATCGACGCCGATTCGCCGCTGAAAGAATACACCGGCTATTTTGCGCCCGGCAAAGTGGGGCGCGTGATCGCGCGCTATTCGCTCGGCGGGAACGATCCCCGGAATGGCCGGAACCGCTCCCTCGGGCTCGTGGGCAAGATTTTCCCGATGCAGGACCAAGGCAGAGGGACGCCGCGGGCGAACTTCATCACGCAGGAAGACTTGGGCGGCGCGTACACGGATAGCATCAAAGAGGCGATCATGACCAACTCGCCGCCGGTCACCCTGTTGAAGCGCGGCTCCGGCATCTTCGGCTTTCTTGTCGTGATCATCGCGCTGATGCGCACCGACAAACAACCCTCGGAGCGCCAGCTTTACGAAGTGGCCGAGCTCGAGGTTCCCAAAGGCACGCGGACGAATTGCCCGCGCTTCATGAAGCTGCAGGTGGAAGGCGAGGATCTCCCGGTGGGTGGCAGCGATGCGGATTTCCGCGACGAAATCCTCGCGCGAATGTACGACCGCGGCGAGACGGCGCCCAAGCGCCCGCTCAATTTCGGCATTTACGTCTCCGACAAAGGCGAGCGTACGCTGCTGCAAAAGGTGTATGGCCAGGAATGGACGCGCATCGGCACCCTCAGCTTCCAGACGGCAGTCGCCTCGCACAATGGCGACTTCGTGGTGCACTTCCATCACCCGCTTTGGCGCATCGACCGGAACGATTCCGCCACCGTCGCCACTCCCCAAAAATAATACGATGTCCGCTCCAGATGCTCCCGGCGATCGCGCCGACCGCGCGACGATCAACTCCACCCTCGCGCAGTTGATGCAGTACTATCATCGAGGGTTTATCGGCAGCGTCAGGAAGCACGGGATCGTGGCGCTCCTCCTGCTGGGCTGGGTCTTGAGCTCGCCCGCGGCGCACGCGCTGTACAAGGGCTCGTGTTGGGCGCGGGTGCTGGCGACACTGGCGCTGCTCGCTTACGGGCTGGCGATCCTCTTCTGTACGTTGCGCTGGCGCGACGCCTCCGGCTCGACGTATGCCAGCTTGCAGGCGAACGGGTTCATGAACGTGGCGTTCTTCCGGCCCTTGCTGGTGACCAGCGGAACGGCGTGGGCGGCGATCCTCGGCTTGCACCTGCTGATCGCGGCGATCATCGCGTACATCTGGATCCTCGGCTGCCCCGCGGCCATGTAGCTTCGCAGACGCCCAGAGCTGCCGCATGGACGTTTACATCACGCACATCAGCACCGCGTGTGTGCTGCTCGAAATCGGCCAGGTGCGCATCCTCACCGACCCGATTTTCGATACCGGCGTGAAGAAATACTGGGCCGCGCCGCTCGTGCCGTTCACCCGCTCGGCCGGGCCGGCGCTGCCGCCGGAGTCGATGACGAATCTCGATGCGGTTCTGCTGAGCCATCCGCATCACGCGGATAATCTCGACGATGGCGGAAGGGCTGTCTTGAAAAACGCGCGGGAGGTCATCACCGCCGCCGAGGAGGTGGATGAAGTGGAGGGCCGCGTCACCGGTTTGCGCGCGGGTGGCCAGGCGACGATTTTCGGACGCGGCGGCGAGCGAATCACGGTGACGGGAACGCCAGCCCTGCATGGGCCTGGTTGGCTGCCGGGGTTTCGCCTGAAGCCCTCGCCGCATCTGGCGTGGGACGCACGGCACGTCCGCGGCTTTCTGCTGGAGTGGCCCGGGCAGGAGAACGGCGCGCTTTATATCTCGGGTGACACGGTCTATTTCCCCGACCTAAGCATAGCGACGGAGAAGGTCGGCACGGCCATCGTGCACCTTGGGGCGGCGACGTTCTGGCCCTTTCGCTATACCTTCAATGCAGCGGAAGTGGTGAAGTGGGCGAAACAGTTTCGCCAGCAGGATCTGAAGTGCCTGGTCCCGATCCACTATGAGCAGTCGGTGTGGAGCCATTTCAAAGAGGATGTCGGAACGTATCACCGGGCCTTTCGCGATGCGGGGCTGCTCGACAAGGTGAAGTGGCTCCAGAAAGGCACGCGCACCCGGTTGCCCGTCTAGTTGAAGGTTCATGATTCCTCTCATCGCAGCTCCATCTTCGCGAAAAATCCGGCGTATCCTCACCGCCGTTCCCGGCATCGGTCTCGCGCTTGCCTTTGCCGGTTGCCAATCCGCCCCGCTCCGCCTGAATGCCCGGCAGGAGCAAGTGCGCGCGGAGTTATCCAGCATCAACCCGGCGAATAGCTCTCTCGCGAAAGGCACGTCCATCGTCGACGTGCATACGCACACCTTCAACGCACGCTATCTTCCGCTGAAGAACATCCTCCTCGGCAAGCGCGACGCCGCCGCGCCGTGGACCTGGCTGCTCTCAGATCATTGCGCCGAGCTTCTGGCGGAGAGCCTGATCGAGCGGACGGCGCTGGCGCCGGTCGCGGGACAGCCGGGCGCGCGCCGCGTGGAAGGGCTCCGGTTTCATCCCGAGGCGGACGCGATTTGCCGAGTGTTGCTCGGTCTCTTCAACAAGGCCGCCGCGAAGGGCTGCTGGCGGTCGGACATGTCGATGGGATATAAGTTGGAGGAGTTGGACGAGGTGGCGGCGGCCATGAACCCGCAGGAGCGTTTCGCGGTGCGCCTGGCCGGCCACATGATGGGCATGGACGAAGCCCTCGAAACGCCGGATTCGAAAAAGGACCCGCTCCGCTTTCTCGTCCGCTTTCTCTGGCTCCTCACGCAGAGCGACGCGGAGATGACGAAGTATTTCCATTACGAATTCCGCAACACGCCCGGGCGCATTTCACTCCAGGTCTCCCACATGATGGACCTCGGTCCGGTTTACAATCAGCCGGCCGAGGGGACGACGCTGCTCGATTTCGACCGCAAGCAGGTGCGGCGGATGGAGGCGTTCCAAGCGCGGCCGGGCTCCGGCCTCGTCTACTTTGTCGCCTACAATCCCTACCGCGACTACCTGCCCGGCGGGCAGCCGGGCGATGCCCTGCGCCTGGTGCAAACCGCCGTGAAAAAGCATGGCGCGCGCGGAGTGAAGTTTTACCCGCCTTCGGGCTATCGTCCGGCCGGCAATTCCATCTTCAGCCCGCCCTCTGGCCCGCGCAGCCGCGCCGCGCGCGCGCAATGGGATGCCCGATATCTTGGTCTCGGCGACGCCGCTGGGCGAAACCAGGCTCTCGACCGCAACGTCGAAGAGTTGCTCCTCTGGTGCATCGCGGAGGATGTGCCGGTCTTCGTGCATTCCGGCACCGGCGAATTCGAGGCGCGCAAGGGGTACGGCCTCTATCATTCCAATCCGAAATTCTGGCGCCAATTCCTCGAGGCGCACCCGCAACGGAATCGCGATGGGACAATTTCACCCTGCCGCTTACGACTCTGCCTCGGGCACGCCGGCGGTGGCGATTTTTGGTTCGGCGAGACCAAGCACCCGGACTGGGGCGAGGACGTCTACGATCTCTGCCGGGAGTTCCCGAACGTCTATTGCGAAATCACCACGCACAGCGACCTTACCGATCCGGATCGCCAGGCGTACTTCGTCGACACGGTTTCGCGCCTTATCAAAGGAACCCATCCGGCAGCCTCGCCCAAACCAAAGCATCGATTCCCGGCCAGGTATGACTTCGGCAAGAAGCTCCTCTACGGCACCGATTGGTATTTGCCTGATTCCGCCGAGCGCCGCGATGTGCTGATCGCCACGGAGCAGGCGTTCCTTCACCAAGGCCTCGTCAAATACTATCAGGAATACTTCGGGCGAAACGCGCGCCGCTACCTCAAGCTCGCTCGATAAGTTGGAGTTCCCCTATTCCGGCAAAGGAAAACGGAACTGGCTTTCCAGCCGCCAGCGCACGAGATCGCGGATGCGGGTGGCGACGCGGAGGAACGCAGCGGGGTCGGGGCCAGGGGAATCCTCCACGTTGCCGACCGGGTCGAGGCGCTGGAGCTTCCAGGTGGCGGCGGGGAACCGGACGGCAAGCTCGCGGCATTGCTCGTCGGTCATGCAATAAATGGCATCGGCGCGCTCGACGAGCTCGCGCGTGACTTGGGCCGACGAGTGCAGGTGAGGCTCGCACCCGAGCGCGCGCAAGGCGCTGACGGCCTTGGCCGACATGGGGCGGCTTTCCGAGACGGAGAGCCCGGCGCTGAGCGCCTCGAACTTCGGGCTCCCTCCGCCTTCGGGCAGCTTCAGCAGGCGGGCCACCTCGCTGTTGCAGATGGCTTGGGCGAGGGGTGAGCGGCTGGTGTTTTCGCCGCAGACGAAGAGATAGACGCGCTGCAGCAGCCGGAGCCCAAAGGGAGTGGCGGGGACGGCGATTTCCTCGTCGCGCGCGCCAAGGGCCGCGGCAGGCAAGGGCTCGCGGCCCGCGCGGCCGGTCCGCACGAATTCCTCGACCCGCGCCTCGGTGGGCTCGCGCAGCACCTTGGCCACGGCGCCGGCCTCAAAAACGCGGGCGCCGCCGCGCTGGGGGAACATGAAGGCGGCGAAATCCGCCAGGCGCTCGGCCACGTGGACCTCGTGGGTGACGAGGACGATCAAGCGGGAGCGCGCCTGCACTCGGATGATCTCCTCCACCTGCTGGGACTTGAGCGGATCGAGCGCGGAGGTCGGCTCATCCATCAAGAGAACCTCGGGCTTGAGAGCGATGGCCCGGGCGATGGCGAGGCGTTGCGCCTGCCCGCCAGAAAGCTTCCAGGCGGCGTGATCGAGATCCGCGAGCTCCCAAGTGAGCCCCACTTGATCGAGTGCGTCCTCGGCGCACTGGCGAATTTCGCCGCGGGTCAGATTCGTGGTGTGTTTGAGGGCAAACTCCACGTTGGCCAGCACCGAGCCGGCGAGCATCCGCGGCTTTTGGTGGATGAAGCCGATCCGGCGGGCGAGTTGCTGTTTCGAGAACGCGGCGCCGAAAACAGACTGGCCGTTGAAGAGGATATCCCCCGCGCGCGTCCAGCCATCGCGTCCGTGCTCGATCAGCCGCTGGGTGGCGCGCAGCAGCGAGCTTTTGCCGGTGCCGGAAGGGCCGAGCAGCGCGGCCACGCCGGGACCTTGCAGCTCGAGGTCGATCCCATTCAGGATCGGCAGCTTGCCCGCAGAGAGATGAAATTTTTGGTAGCTAAGAGTGATCACTGGGCGTAGCGCTCCTCGCGGGTGAGCATGGTGATAGCTAGTTGGATCAAAAGGGTAACCACGAAAAGCACCGCGGCCGCGGAATAGGCGGCATTCTGCCCCCCCGGCACGGTAGCGAGCAGATGAAAGACAAAAACGGAGAGGGTGGCGCCGGGATCCATTAAAGAGTACGGCATTTGCATGGCGACGCCGGCGGTGAAGAGCAGCGCCGCGGCATCGCCGCAGCCGCGGCCGACGGCGAGCGCGACCGGAGCGGAGAGACCAGGCAGGGCCGCGGGGACCACCTGCCGCCAAGCCGTCTGCCAGCGGTCGACACCGAGCGCGCCGCATTGCTCGCGGACTTCGTCTTCCACCATCTCCAGCCCGGTGATGAAGCCGGTGGTCATGATCGGAGCAAGCAAGCAAGCCAAAGTGAGCACGCCGGAGAGGAGCGAAAATCCAAAGCCACAGTAGCCGCCGAAAAAGGCGCCGCCGAAAAGTCCCCAGACGATCCTGGGCACGCCGACGCCGATATCCAGGGCAGCCCGGACGACTTTGCGCAGGCCGAACGGCGCTTCCAATTCGGAATAGACGACCGCCAGCGGCAAGCTTACCAACGCCGCCAAAAGAGTCGCCAGGCCGACGATGATTCCGGTGCTGGCAAGCATGGGCCCGATGCCTCCGGAGCGGCCAAGGTTGCGCGGCAGGTCAAAAAGATAGCCGGCATGCAACCCGGCGGCCCCGCGATAGAAAAGATCGCAGCCCATCCAGGCCACGATCGTGGTGAGCAGAATGGTCGCGAGGATGCCCGGTATCTTGATCATACTCCGGCTTTGCGTTGCGCGGCGCGGCCAAGGATGCTGAGCGCGCCGATGAAGACGAGCACGATGCAGGCAAGGAGATAGAGCGCATCGCGATGCAGCCCGGCGGCGGCATCGAGCTCGACGATCAGCGTGGTCGTCAACGTGGCGATCGGCCGCGTGAGCGACGGCCAGGAGACGACGTTCCCCGCCACCATGCTTAAGGCCACCGCTTCGCCCAGGGCGCGGCCCGTGCCCAGCACCACCGCACCGAGCACGCCCCAGCGCGCATGATGAAACGCGACCCTCGTGACGACGCCTTCGCCGACGCCGAGCGCGCGGCTCGCCTCCAGCAAGTCGGGCGGGACGAGGCGAAGCGCCGCGCTGGAGAGCAGGGTGATGGTGGGGACGATCATCAGCGCGAGCACCACCGAGGCGGAGAGCCACGAATTTCCAAAGAGCGGCACGACCCACGTCATGGCCCAGAGCCCAATCACCACCGACGGGATGCCGCCTAGCAGGCCGATCGCCGCATTCGCCGCGGTGCGGACTTTTGCCCCGGCATACAGCGCCAGGTAGCCCGCCGAGGAAAGCGCCACCGGCACGGCGAGCGCCAGGGCGAGCGCCGTCACGACCAGCGTGCCGGCCAGGAGCAGGGCCACTCCGAATCGGCCCTGCAATGGCGCCCATCTGATCCCGGCAAGCTCGCGGAAGCCGAGGTGAACCGAGGCCTCGGCGGCATTCCAGAAAAGAAAGAGGGCCAGCGCAAAAATGGCGAGGATCGGCACCGCGCCGAGCCCGATCGCGACCGCCCACCGCCAGCTTTCTCTATTCCAACGGCACATAGTTTCCCTGGCGAATGACCGCTTTGCCCTCCGGCGTTTGCAAAAAATCCAGCAGTATGCGGCTTCCCCCTGTTGGCTCCCCTTTGGAGACGAGATAGAGGGGATGGAAAAGAGGATAAGTCTTGTTGGTGACATTCTCCATCACCGGCTCGATGCCATCGAACTTCACCAGGCGAACGGCCAGGCCGGCTTCGGCGGCCTTGATCACTTCGCCCAAGCTCACATAGCCGATGGCGCCGGCGGTATTGGCGATCACGCGGATGACTTGGGCGTTGTCACCCGCCGTCACGTCCGTGTGTTTCGTCATCTCCTCCGGCGAGAGGCCCGTGTGTTTCATGAAGACCTCGCGCAGGGCGTGCCCCTCGGCCTTGTGGACTACCACGATGGGCATCTCGGAGCCAGCGAACGCAGACCATTGCGTGACTTGCTTGCGATAAATCTTGCGCAGATCGTCGGTGGTGATCGCGGGGATTTTGTTGGTGGCGTACACCACGATGCCGACCCCATCGTAAGCGATGGGGAAGGCCGTCACCTGCGCCTTTTCCTCCGGGGTGAGCTCGCGCGCCATGGCGCCGAGGTTGTTCCGCCCCGCCACACAATCCTCGAACCCGCGGGTGCTTCCCCCGCCCTGCGGCATGACCTCGAGCCCTTTCGTGCGGCGCAGCTCTTCTCCCGCCATCTGCACGATGGGGTAAACGGTGCTGGCGCCCGTGACGATGACCTGCTCGGCCTTCGGCCGGCGGCATCCACCGGCCAAAAGCATCGCCAGGACAAACAAACCAAACGCAGTTAGATTCCTAAATTTCACGCGGTCGCTCCTTCTGATTGAGATGAAGCAGAATCGTATCGGGTTGCCTGGGCGAAGGCTAGGAAATCGTCGCCAAATCGTTGATCAAACGCGCGCGGTGGCTGGTGCGATGCCGCTCCAGCACGAGCGCCTGGCCATTCCGCCGGATTTGATCCAGCTCGGCGTGGTGTTCTTCGCGGAGCACGTACCGCACAAGATCCTCCAGGTTTTCATCGCCTCCCGACAAGTAATGAACCCCCGGCACGAAACCTAACTCTCGCAGGGGCCCATCGAGCGCCTGATCCGCCATCAGAAGCGCCCCCGTGGCGGGAATCTCGAAGTGCTTGGCGACCGCATAGCGAAAGTGCGTCCCGTCGGTAAAAGCAGCCCGGTGCTCCCACATTCGGCGGGCAAAAGCGCGTCCGACCCGGACGTCGTTCCCATAACTGTATCCGCAGTGGTAGCCGGGATGGGGCTGGCGAACGATCCCTGGAAAACCGCTTTCCATCAAGGCGTTCACCCTTTGCCGCATCGGGTAAGCATCATTGATCGCCCCACTCAAGAACAGCTCGTTTCTCGCTTGGGAATTGAACGGCAGCGCAAAATCGGGGGAAGCGGAGTGGGGCAGCCAGACCACCCGGCGCGCCTCCGCGACCCTCGGAAAGTACTCGGGGACGCGATAGGCATAGGTGGCGAGCACCGTATCGCACAGCAGGCAGGCTTTCTCCCGGATGGCTTTTTGGCCGGAGTGATGCAGATCATCCGCCACCACCCATTTGGCGGCGGGCAGTTTCTCCACCTCGCGATCCTGCTGGCAGAGAAACCATTCCCCGCCCCAGAAAAGAATCACCTCCGGGAACTCTCCGCAGGAGCGCGCAATCTTCTCGCGCAGGCCTGGCCCGCACAGGGTGCCAGGCTCCAGGTGCATCCACCCATAAGCCTCGATCAGCTCGCGAACGATGTAAGAGAACTCGCGGCTCACAAAATGGGAATAGGCGCCCAATTCGGCGACGATCAGACGCATGGGGCAAGGAAAGTTTGCGATCAATCGAGCCGCACCCAGGTGGAGGGGAGAATGGGCGCTTTTTGCTGCACATCGATGCCCACGACGTGCGCGCCGTCGGCGCCCACGCGCCGATTTCTCGTAAAGGTGAGGGCCGGCGTCTGCTCGGAAGCAAAGCCGTAAAGGCTCTCCAGGGTTTCCACCAGCTTTTGGCGGGTGATCTCCTGGCCCGCCTGCCGCAAGCCGTGCGCGAGCAGCTTGGCCGAGGCCAGCGCCGCTCGTGAAAAGCTGCCGTCGGCAAAGGGCGTTTCACCTGCCAGTTCGAGAAGCTCGCGGCGTCCGGCGGCGGACTGATCGGAGGCCAGCGAAGGAAAGGAGCAGTAAATTCGTTTGGTAAAACCGGGAGGCGCGGACCAGAGCTCGCGCCCCGCCAGGGCGCTCGGCGCGAAGAGATATGGGTAAGCGCCGGCGGCGGAGGCGGCGCGGAAAAATTCCTCGAAGCCGGCGGGAGGAGCGAGCCAGAAGACCGCCCCCGTGGCGCCGTTGCCCAAAAGAGCTGCCCAGTCCGGGGCGGCAGTCTCCGCGAGGGGCACTTCGCGCGACGCCTTCCAGCCGGCGGCGAGAAGACGCTGCCCGATGGCTTCCCCAATGGAGCGGGACTCGTCATCGCCCTCGCGATACACCACGAGCGCGGTGGAGCGGCTCAGCTCCGGCACTTGCGCGGCAAAGCGCGCGAGCGCCTGGCCCTGCCCCGCCAGCCCCGCCAGCAAGTGAAAGACGTAGCGGCGCCGAGCAGCCGCATCGTTCGCATAAAGCACGGTTGGCCCGAGGAGCGGCACTTCGGTTTCCTCCAGGTAGCGGCCGATTTCTTCTTCGCAACCCACGAGGTAGCTGGCGAGCAAAGCAAACGGCCGCTCCTTCTCCACGAAGTCGCGGATGGCGCCGGCGCGCGTCGCGACTTCCTCCGGACAGGCGGCAAACGCGAGCTCGAGTCGCCGGCCATAGAGGCCGCCTTGCCGGTTGATTTGCCGGGCAAACGCCGCCAGGACTTCGGAGCTGGCCTGCGCCGAACCAGAAACGCCCGAGGGCGGCAGGACCACCCCGATTTTCAAGCTGGTCTCCGTCACGCCAGGATCGGCTTCCCGGCCGAGCACCTCCAGGTAGGCCACGAGATCGGCGGCTTGCTGGTGCGTGAGCCGATAGCGCGGCATCGCTGGCTGGAGCCGATTGCCGCTGGCATCGATCCCCGCGGCGATCGCCCGCACGAGCAGCTTGGCGGTGTACGCGGTCCGCTGCCGTCCCTGCCCCGCCTGGCGGTACGGCTTGGTGAGTTCCTCCCACCGAATATTGGCCGGCGCGATGCCGCCCTCGGCTTTGCCGCGCCCGTCGCGTCCGTGACAATTCGCGCACTTCATGATGCTGGCCGGCACTTCCATCGCCGGATCGCCGACACTCGCGAGCAGCGGTGCCCCTTCGACGGGAACCCCCGTCAGATAGATCTGGCGGCCGCGGGCAATGGAAAGCGCCGGTTCCGAAGCCGGCGGCGCCGGCTCACCGGCCAGCGCCCAAGCCGGCGCGCCGAGGAGGCTGGCGAAGACCAGCGCCAGCCACCTAAGGCCCAACCGCGCCCTCATCGTTCAGCACGGAAACAAAGGTCGCCTCGATCTTCTCCATCTCGGCCAGCCCGAACACTTTTTTCCACAAGCCGGTGCGGTCGTTTCCGATTATCAACAAATTGGAATGCCCCTCCTTGGCTTCAACTTTCGGCCCAAATCTGCCCAATACTCGCTCCACGTCGCCCGCGTCGCCGGTGAGAAAATGCCAGCCCGGCTTCGCCTTCAGGCCTTCGGCATAAGGCTTGAGTTTGGCGGGCGTATCGATGAGGGGGTCGACGGAGATGGAGAGAAAGCTGACATCTTTGCCCAAGCGGTCCCCGGCTGACGCCTGAAGCTTGGCGAGGGCAGGCAGGAGCACCGCGCAGACGCCTCGGCATTCCGAGAAGAAAGCGCTCACGACCACGACCTTTCCCTTCATCAAGTCGTCATAAAGCCTGAGCTTTTCGCCGTTTTGGTCGGTCAGCACGGTATTGCCGAAGTACTTTTTCGCCGCGGACGTTTTCTCGGCGAGCTCGATGAGCTGTGCATAGAGCTTGTCCGGCGCCGTGATGTCGAACGAGCGCACCCATTCGCCCGTGCCAGGGTTGCCCAGCAGCACCATTGGGGAATTATGGTTGGCCGCATCGAGAGCCTTCAGCAGGCTCGTGATATTCGCCTGCTCGCCTGTCAGCAAGCTCCAGCCAGGGCGCGCGCCGAATTTTGCGCCCCATTCCTTGAGCCGGGCGGGGGTATCGGTGGCAGGGTCGATGGTGATCGAGACCAGCGAAATATCTTTGCCGAGGCGCTCGCCCAGTCGCTCCTGCAGCTTGGAAAACGTGGTCCCCAAAACCGGACAGATGCCCTCGCAGCTAGTGAAGACAAAATTGATCGCGACCGTCTTCTCCGCGAGCACGTCGCTCTTGAGCCGGACGGCCCGGCCCTCCTGGTCCACCAGGGGCGTATCCGGGATGTTTACGTTTCCGGGCGATGGCGCCGCCAAGCCATCTGCCTTCCAGCAGACGGCCAGGATGAGCATGAGGAAGAATCGAAAATAGTTACTTAGCATGGCATCCGTTTCAATCCTTGGCCGCCGCGGCGGCTTCCGCTGAGCTTCCCGGCGCAATCCGCAAAATCGGATAGTGCGAATTCCCAAAATCCACGTTCCGAGAGAGACATTGCGCGTGCGCGTAGTAAACTCCCGGCCGCGGGGGAGTGACGGATACGCTATAGACACCGCCCCCCTCTTCCCTCGCCACCTGCCGCTCGTTCCAATTATCCGGAGCCATGACGACAATCATGATGTCGCGCAGGCCGGTGATCGGCTCGTTTGTCTGCTTATCCGCGACTCGGAATCTAAAGATCGCGGACTCGCCCGCCCTCGCGGGGCGGTCCGGGATCACGGGCGCGATCACCACTTTCGGTGTGTTCCGCGCCGCTTCCAGCGCCGGGTTCGGCGCCACCGTGAGCTCGAAGCTATGGAGGATCTTCGGCGCATTCGCGACGATGAGCACATCGTACGTGCCCGGCGCTCCCAGCTTGGCGACGGTCTCGTAAACGCCGGGCGTACCGCGCTCACGCAGGCTGCGATCGACCACCTGCACCGCCAGGGGCTCGCGGCTATAGTTGGTGAAGCTGCCCATCGGCGCGGCCATGCCCTCCTTGTAATAGAAAACCTCGCAGTCGCGGGTCCCCGCCACCAGGACCGCGCCCTCCGCCGGAGCGCTCACAATGCGGGACGCGGGGCTATCAGGGCGCGTCCCGCTAAGCGGCTGCCGGCCCGCGGAAAAGGTTACGACCGAAAGCGGCTGGCCGCTCCGGCCAATCTGCCCCAGCGGGAGCATGAAAATCTCCGCGGTGCCAAGATGATTGATATAGGCCAGGTCGCGCGAAAACGAGATTTGAAACGGCTTCTCCCCCACCGTGCCGGTCTGAATGATCTCGGCGGATGAGGTATCGATGACCTGGACGGTATTCGCTTTGGTGTTCACCACGAGCACGTGGCGTCCGCCCGGCGCGGTGGCGATGTGGGCCAGCCCGGGTTTCGCTTGGAGAGTCTTCACCGCCTCCAGGCGTTTTGCATCCAGCACCGTCACGTCGCCGGAATGCTCGGCGCAGACATATACCGCCTCGGCCAGCTCGGAGTAGGTCGCCGCCACCGGTCCGCGGCCCACCTTGATCTCCTTCACCTTCGCCAGCGCCCGCGTATCGATGACCGAAACGGAATCGTCTTCGCCATTAGTCACGAAGACGAAGGCGGAGTTGCCAGTCATGGCAATATCGTGACCGCCGCGGCCGACCGGGAGCTTGGCCGCGAGGGCGAAACTATCCGTGCGGAACGCCGCCGCGCTGCTCTGCGATTTGCCGCCGCCGATCGCCCAGAGGTATTGCTCATCGGGCTGGAGGGCGAGCCGGGTGGGACGAAGGCCGGCCTCGATATATTGCGACACCTCCCAGCGCCCCGTATCAATGACGGCAATCTGCCCTTTCTCCGGGATCGAAACGAAGAGCTTCGACTGATCGCGCGTCATCACCCAGTCGTAGCCGTTGGCGGAAAGTGGAATGAGGGCGAGCAGCTTCGTGCTCCCGAAACCAAAGAGCGGATCGACCACGGAGATCGTGGCATCGCTATTCAGGGCCAGGACGTAGAATGAATTCAGATCGAGAGCCGCCTGGCCGAAGATGCCGCCGGTGAGGAATCTCGCCGCCTTCACTCCGGCAGCGTTCGCCGCGGGAATCTCGCCCGCGCGTCGCAAATCCAGCCAGGCGCGCATATTCGCGCCGCGAAGGGGCGCTTTGCCCGAAGAGTCGGTGGCCGTGAAGCGAAAGCGCACCGAATCGCCTTCCTGGAACGGTTTCCCGGAATTCTTGGAAATCCCCTCCGGCGCAGCTTCGAATACAACCTGGATTCCCTTGTCCGCGTAAACCTGCCGAACTGTGTTCGATCCGCCGGGCTCGGCCGCGGAGAGCGAGGCGAAGACGAGAAAGAGGACGGTTGCCCCTGGCCAAAAAGAAGTCATGTCGGAGAGGTGGGCGCCTGGCGAACCACGTATGGCAAACTTAGCGAACCTGCCGCCGCGGCCTCAATCTAAATTTGTTTGAATTTAAGCTTGGCGCGGCGGCCTTTTGTTTGGATATGACCCCGGCATGGCTGTACGCGCTCCGAGCGAATCCGTCGGCTGCCGCGAGGCCGCCCCATCGCTGCCCGCGCGGCTGGCGAGGGCCGTGCAGGAACGTTTTCCCGGAGAACCGCGCGCCGTCTCTCTCAGTGGCGCTTTCTTGGCGCTGAATAGTTACGACCCGAGCTTTGCCACGGAGTTGATTCTCATCGGCTGCGGCCACGGTGGCGCCTCCTGGAACCTCCGTTTGCTGGCCGCCATGATGCTGGCGAATCAATGCCTGCGGCTGACGCCCGGCGACACGGAAGAGCTTACCTTGCTCTTTGAGAGCCTGGGGCTGCTGGCGCCCGGCGCCTCCGCGGTGAATCCGGACGTCTTGCGCCAGGGCTTCACTTCGACCGCGCTGCCCGTCTTCAGCGCTGAGTTCCTGCGCCAGCTCGGCCGGCTGGACCGCATTCATCGCCGCCTGCGGGGCTTTCGCACGGCCGCGAAGGCGCTCGACGACTTTATCCTGGTCTCGCGCGATCCGTGCAGAGTGCCTCTCGCGCGGCACCTCTTCACTCCCGCGGAAGTGGTGGGGCGCATCGTGGCAGATCTGCAAGTCTCCGCGGGCATCTCCTCGCCGCTGGAGGAGCCCGGTGAAGGCGAGGCGCAACGGCAGTTGACGCACCTCCCCGCGTACGAGAAGGAGATCGTGCGCCAGCTCACCCGCCACGCGGAGATCTATTGGAGCTGCGAACGGACTTCCTCCGAGATCAATCGGCTCATCGAGAGACCGATCGGCACCGTCGCCTGCGTAGTGAAACCGCCGGGCAGTGCGCTGGAATTCGAAATCAAGCGCACCGGCATTGGCGGAGCGTTTCCGCTTGGGGCTGTCTATACCGGCGTCAACGGCAATCTCGTGCCGCCCTCGCATCGCCTGCAAGGAGGCGCCTCCACCGCGAGCCTGCGCTGGGAGTCGAACCACGCGGCCATCTTGTGTGCCGTCTATCGAGCGGCCCACCAGCGCGAGGCGCCCATCTCGAAGCTGCTCACTCTCGCAACTTATCGCACCGTGCCGTGCCAGGGGCGCGAAGAGCACCTGCTCGATTACTTCACCAGCCCCGAGGTCTTCGGGCTTGGTTACCAAAAGATGCGGCAGGAGATGGAGCTGTGCGTCTCCGCGTTCGATCGCCAATACGGGGACGAGTTCGCGGATCTGCCGGGAGACGTCGGGCTGACCGGCCGCTTCCTCTATCACGTGCTTCCATGTCAGGGACTGCTGGCGCAAACCACTTCATATCGGCTGGATACGCTGGCCGCCTACTTCTCCCCGGTCGGCGCAGAGACGTATTTCCAGCGCGGGCTGAAGCGCGAGCGCTACACGAGCGAAGCGGCCCGGCGCTTTGCCGATACGCTGCTCGAGGAGGTGCTCGGCGTCTATGTCGCGCCCGCGGCCAAATACGTGGAGCACGCACAATACCTCGCCGCGGCCTTTGCCGTGCCGGCAAACCGGCGCAGGGCCGACCGGCTGCACGCGCAGGCGATTGCGGATCTGGGCCAGCTCTGGGGCACCATACTCGCGCTTGGCGGTTTTACCTATGGAGAATCCTTCGTCGGCCGCAATATGGGTCTGAAGAGGTCGTTCGCCGGGGGCGAATGGACCTCGCGCCTGATCTCGATGGATCATGATAACTTGCACATCCCCGATGACGAGGAGGAGGTTTTCTGGGCGCAAGGCGCCCTGCGCACGGCCGAGGTGGATGAGGCTTTCATCCGCGGCAATCCGGGACGCCCACACCAAGTGGTGCGCTGCGCCCTGCATTATTTCCGACAAATCTATCACCTCGATTCCGAGGAAACCCCGGCGGCAAGCCGCCGCGGCCTGGAATTCGCCATGGGCGCCGCCTACCGCCAGACGCGCCGGGCGCTGGAGAGCAATCCTTCGATGCGACGGCTTTTCTCGAGCTCGTATCTGCGGCACCTGCGCGACTGGCACGTCGTCGCGGCGGATTACTTGACGACCGTGCCCGCCGACGGCGCGGCCGAGCTCACGGCTTGGAAAGCCCGCACCCACGCCTATCTCACCGAACGCAATTACGGCAAGGTGGTGGAGAACTATTGCACGGCGCTGGAAAAGCACGGCGATTTCGCCCGGCGCTACTCGTTCCTTTACCTCCCGCAATAGTGCGAATCTTACTGGCGTCAACTCATGACTACCCGGCACGCGAATCCGTAGGCAGCGGTTTGCGGCCGAAGCGGTTTCCGTCCGGATCCGGCGCCGTGATGCTGGATCTGGTCGCCAAGGGCCTGGCAGAGCTGAGCCATGACGTGTTCTACCTGGTGCCGCATGCTGCGGACCAGCTTGCCGCGAGGGGCATCACCCTGGTCGCTGAGCCGGTGCGCGACGCGGAGGTGCTGCACACCCATTATTTCGACAACGCTCTTACGCTTGAATGGGAATCGTCAGGCAAGCCTTGGGTCACGAGCTGGCATATGAATCACACGCTCTATCCTGAATTGCGGCGTGCCATTGAAGCGGGCGAAACCCCGCCCTCTGCCGACAACTGGATCTTTGTCTCTCGCACTCTCGCCCAGTGGCATGGCCGTGAGCGATATGTGTGCAATGGCATCGACCCGGAAGAATACAGTTTCTCCGAAGCCAAAGACGATTATCTGCTTTTCATGTCGTCGATGAACTGGGGTCTCCAGAAAGGGCTCGACGTGGCGCTGTCGCTCTCGGCCCAGTTAGGTTTCAAACTGGTCGTCGCAGGCACGTCTACCACGCAGCAGGGGATCGATCGGGTCGCGGAGCTGTGCCGGCAGGTGAAAGCCGATTATGTCGGCGACGTGCGTGGCAGTGCCAAAGCGGATTTGCTCGCGGGAGCCAGGGCCTTCCTCTTTCCGACCAAGCTGGATGAAGCTTTTGGACTCGGGATGGCAGAAGCGCTCATGTCAGGCACACCCGTCATTTGCAGCAACCTCGGCGCCTGCCCCGAAATCGTGACCCCTGAGGTCGGGTTCGTCTGCGCAACGCGGCAGGACTATATTGAGGCGGTCGGCAGGATCGGCGAAATCTCTCCCGCCGCGTGCCGGGCCAGGGCCATGAGCGAATATCACTACTTGCGGATGGCCCGGGATTACGTCCGGGAGTATGAGTGGAATATTCAGCGCCTCGCGTGACGATTTACTTGCTCCGATAATGCGAATCTTGCTGGCGGCGACTCATGACTACCCCGCGCACGAATCTGAGGGCAGCGGTTTGCGGCCGAAGGAGTTTCCGTCCGGCTCCGGCGCCGCGATGCACGATCTGATCGCCCGAGGCCTGGCGGAGCTGGGCCAGGACGTGTTCTACCTGGTGCCACACGCGGCGGACCAGCGGGCGGGGAGCGGCATCACGCTGGTCACGGAGCCGCCGCGCGACTCGGAAGTGCTGCACACTTACTCGAATTTCAATGATGATCTGACAGGCGAATGGCAAGCCCGGGGCAAGCCTTGGGTGACCACGTGCCATATGAGCCGCCAGGCGTCGCAGACCTTGCGGCGCACCGTCGAAGCGGGCGCCAAAGAGCAGCCGTCATCGGGCGACAACTGGATCTTTGTTTCGCAGACGATCGCCCGACTGCACGGGCGGACGCGGTACGTATACAACGGCATCGATCCGGCAGAATACACCTACTCCGAAGCAAAAGCCGGCTATCTACTCTTCATGTCGTCCATGGACTGGGAGTACGACAAGGGGCTCGATGTGGCGCTGGCACTCTCCAGGCAATTGGGTTTCGAGCTGGTGGTCGCAGGCACTTCCGTGAAGCAGGAGCGGATCGACTGGGTTGCGAACTTGTGCCGGCAGGCAAACGCGCATTATGTGGGCGACGTGCGTGGCCGGGCAAAGGCGGATCTGCTCGCCGGCGCGCAAGCGCTTCTTTTCCCGACGAAGATTTACGAAGCCTTCGGCCTGGTGATGGCGGAAGCGCTCATGTCAGGCACGCCCGTCATTTGCAGTAACTTCGGCGCCTGTCCCGAGATCGTCACCCCCGACGTTGGCTTCGTTTGCGCCACCACCCAGGAGTATGTCGAGGCCATCGGCAGAATTGGCGAAATCTCTCCGGCCGCCTGCCGGGCCAGGGCCCTGCATGAATATCACTACCTGCGGATGGCCCGGGATTACCTGAGGGAATACGAGCGCGAGATTCTGCGCGTTGCGTGCCGCTAAGACGGGTAAGTGGCGATCACCTCCAGCATCACGAGCGCTCCATGAGGCAGGTTTCCTTCGAAGACCGTGCGCGCGGGATTGCAGACGACCCGATCGTCGGGAAGCCACGCGGCGTAGATCGGATCCACCTTCGCAAAGTCGTTCATATCGCTCAGGATCAGGGTGGATTTGATGATCCCCGCCGTCGAACAGCCGGACGCATTGAGGATGGCGGCGATATTGGCAAAGACGCAATTCGTCTGCGCTTCCAACCCCTCTTCCAGCCGGCCGGTATCCCGGTGTCGGCCCGTCTGTCCGGTAACGAAAACTAGATTGCCGGTGCGGATCGCCTGGGTATAGGTGCCGATGGCCGGCGGAGCGGCGTTGGTCTGGATTCTGATCTTGTCGGGCATGTGCTTCGGGTGAGCTAGTTTCGATATTCGAGCGGTTCGGCGGAAGCAAGGAGGCGCTGTTCGCCCTCACGGACGAGCGGCAAAATTTCCCGGCCAAAGCGCGTCACGGTGTCAATCTCAGGCCATCCGGACATGATGAATTGGCTGACCCCAACGCGCTTGTATTCGAGGAGCAGGCTGGCGATCTCGTGTGGCGCTCCCAGCAGAGTGGTCCAGACCGGCCCGCACAAGGAGACAAGCCCGGTCCACAGCGAGGGGCCGATGAAGGCGTCCTTCAGTTGGGCGCCGTTCCGATACATGGTCGAATCGTCGCGCTCGTCCCGGCCGTTGCCGCGCAGGGCGCTCACACAATGTGGAATGAGCGATTCCGCGACCGCCACCGCTTCCTCTCTCGTCGGCCGGCAGAGGATACAGAGCCGCAAGCCGACTTCGACGCCGGCCGCCCGGCTTCGCGCGATAATTGGGGCAAGCTTTTCCGGCGGCTCCGCGCAACGCAGCCAGCAGGTGGCGTGGGCGTGCGCCAGCTTTTCCGCCGCCGGCGAATGTCCGGAGATATAGATCTCCGGAGTGGCGCGATCGTGGCCGACAAAGGGCGTGGCGAAGTATCCTTGCTCGACCTGATAGAACCGCCCTTGAAAATCGATCCGCGCAGTCCGGTCGCGCCAGAAGGAGTGACAAACTTCCATGAATTCCTCCGCCCGGGCATAGCGCTCATCATGCTCCAGAAAGTCGCCGTAAGCGTGCTGTTCGGCGCTCGAGCTGCCAGCGACCAGATTCAAGGCGACGCGCCCGTTCACCAACGTGGAGAGCGTGTTAAACTGCTGCACGAAAGCGGTCGGCTGCAAGAGACCTGACCGGTACGCCACGATAAATTTCAGCCGGGCCACCGTTCTCCCGAGCGCGCAGGCCACGAACATCGGGTCCGGCTCGAAGCGGCTGAGTGAGATCAACACCGATTCGACCCCGGCCTGCTCGGCCGCGCGCGCAAAGCGCTCCCATCCGTCCAGATCGGGCCGGGCGGCCGGAGAGCACTCCCGCGTTTTCTCCAGCCGGAAGCGCGCCGCCTCCTCCGGTGTAGTTATGGCGGCTCCGCCTGCTTCGGGGAGCATCCAATGGAATCGCAAGGACGGTTCCACGATGAGCAAGATCAAAAGCGGACCGCGCCCGTTAGTTCAACGACTCCACCACCCAAGGCTCGCGCTTGGGCAAAACCCCGTGCGCTTTCGCCCATTCCTGCAACGCCCAAGGCTTGGTATCTATGTCCGGATAACCACCAAGCAACTGGCGGCTAATCAGATCGGCCTCGGCGAGACGCCGCGCGTCCGGCGGATCAAGGTAGATTTCCTGCTTCATCCATCGGTACGCATAGCCGTAAATCACCACCTTCGAGGTCCGCTCGGAACGGTTTGGAGCGGCCGTGTGGAAAATCCGGTTCTCGAAGAGCAGGGCGTCCCCGGCGTTCATCTTCAGATCGCACACCTCGATGCCTTGCGGATCGACGGAATCCTTGGGGACAACCAGCGGTACATCCCGCAGGTGGGTGCCGCGCGCCATCAGCGTCAAGCCGGAGGCCGGCCGGTGAAAATCCGTGAGGCTATAGCTCACCTTTATGCCCGCCCGCGGAGTCCCCCGGTTCCCTAGATCTTCAGGGATGCGGATATCCCGATGCCAGCCGCGGCGGAAGTTCTCGCCTTCCGGATTCTCCGGCCGCTTGTAAGTGAGGGAAGTGGAATGAAGGTGGATATTCGGACCCAGCAACTGCACGAGGAGCGGGACGACCGGTGAGCTGGTGACGAGCTCGAGCATCGCCGGCTCCTCCAGCAAACCCGGCCGCTGATCGAGGTGATTGTATTCCGTGCGGTCATGCACCGGCGGCTTCTTGAGAAAGGAATGCGCGATACGATCGCCTGCCTCGAGCAAGCGCCCGACCATCTCCGAATCCAGCGCCTGCCTAACCACGAGGAAGCCGTCCTCGTCAAACGATCGACGCTGCTCCGGCGTGAGCTGAACGAATTTCATAGCTTTCTTCTGGCGCTCCGAGGTCAACACGACCCGGCTTTGATGATTGTTGCGGCGATCCTGTGGCGCAGCCCCGCGCAAGGCAATTTCTTTTTTCTGCAAGTCGCAGTCTCCGCCATGTGTTCAAGGACCGAGAATTGGCTTGGATCACAGGCCCGCTTCCGCCTAAAAGGACAACTACTCCGCCATCGAGCAGGCTTGGCCAGCATCTCCCATCTTCAGGACCAGCAGCGCATGAAAGTCGAACCTCCAAGCAATTTCAATCAGCACATCTTTTTCGAGGCGAAATCGGTCTTCTACGGCACCGACGACGGCTATCAGGATGGCTCGTGCACCGAGTTTCAGCGCTACGAAGCTTTCTACAGGTCCGTCACCGGCGAACGGCGCGAAAAAATCCATCTCGTCAGCGCCGTGGGCGGGCTCTACGGGCTCAACCTCATCTCCCTCTGGCGGCCGCGGCAAATAACGTTTTTCGATATCAACCCGCACGCGACCGAGTATTTCGAGCTCATTTGCAAGGTGTTTGCCGTCAGCTCGAGCAAGCAAAACTTTCTCGATCGCCTCACCCATCAGGATTACGACGTCGATAATGCCGCGGAAGAGCTGATCCGGGAAAACCTGGCGTTGAAGCAACAGGGAAAATTGCCGAGATCCAGAGGGTCGAGCTACAAGCGTTCGCTCGAGGTGAGTTGGAAACACGCGCTCGATCACTTCGATCTCACCAAAGGCCTCCTCGCGGACGTCCCGCTCCAGGTGCGCACGGAAAGCATCGATAGCGAGAGTTTCACCACCTTCATCCGGCACTCGGAAAATGTGTGGATGTTCTGCTCAAACATCGTCGAGTTTACCTTCGGCGGCCTGCGCTTCGACCATCCGGCAAACGCCGCCATGATTTCCATCGTCTACCCAGGCCAGGTCGAGTTGCTCGACCTCGCTCCGTTTGGCGACCGGCCGGTGGAGGTCCGTTTCGAGATCCCGCTGAAGGCCACGGTCGTGGGCGTACCGCTGGCTCCGGTGGATTCCCCCAGCGAGATCCCGGACGAGAAGGGTCTCCAACTCGCCTCCTTTTGCCGAGACCAGCTCGGCCTCGCGCCGGATGGGCGCCTCCTCGATATCGGGTGCAATTACGGCCGGCTGGCCATCGCCTTAGGCGACTATCTCGACCGCGACGGCGGTGAATATCAAGGCTTCGATCTCCAACGGGAACATGTGCTCTGGGCCAGGTGGAATTGGATGCCAGATCATAAAAGCTGCGCCGTGCATATCGCCAACATCCGCAATCGCATCTACAATCCCGCGGGCGCCCTCAGCCCGACCGAGTTTCGTTTCCCCTATCAAGATGGGCGGTTCGACGTGGTGGTCGCACACTCCTTGTTTCCTTATCTGCTGCCGGAAGAATTCGAGCACTATGCAGCGGAGATCGCCCGCGTCCTGAAGCCGGGCGGCCGGCTGCTGGCCACTTTCTTCCTTCTCGATGAGGAGTCGCTCGAGCTCACCCGGTCCATGCCCGATCCATATTGCTTCCGCTATCGCACCGGGCCTATCACGACCACCGGGCCAAACCGCGGCGGACTCGGGGCGTTCGAGGATAAATATGTGCGCAGAGTCTTGCGCGAATACGGCTTCGAGCTCGAGCCGTCCATCTTGGGCCAGTGGCGGGGACGGACAGAGTGCAGCTTTTGGGAAGATGCGCTCATCGCCCTTAAGCAGGAGCGAGCCCAGGCGGGAGATGAGCTGACCTCGCCGGCGGTTCAGACGACCGTCGCGATGGCCTCGATCTGAACCAAGGCCCCACCGGGCAGATTCTTCGACGCGAAGGCTCTGCGCGCGGGGAGCGGGATCGTCTCCCGCGGCGCACTCCATTGCGCATAGATTTCATCCGCCCGTTTGAAGTATCCCATATCGGAAAACATCAACGTCACGGCGACGAGATTTTCCTTGCTGCACTGCGCCGCCGCCAGGATCGCGTCAAGGTTGGCCAGCATCCGCTCCGTCTGCGCATCGAGACCCTCGGCCAGCGCTCCGGTGGACGGATCGGCTCCAGTTTGCCCGCTCACATAGAGCAGATTTTCGCTGCGGACCGCCTGGGCTTGGTGCCGGAGCGCAGGCGCTCCTTTGGCGACGACTTCGACTTTATGTTCAATCACGGGAGTTCCCCGCATGGTTGAGTTTGTCTTTGGAATGTCAAGTTTGCCGGTGGCCGGGGCTTCTACCCGCCAGCGAAGGATGCTGTCGCAGCGCCGACTGCATCTCGTGCTCGACGAGAAACTGCTGGTAACTGCGCTCCTTCCAGCCGCCGTGGGCCGACCAGATCGCGGCGTCGCTCGAGTATCGATTGCAGCAAAAGCGCTGAAAAGGAATGGCGGCGCAACTCACCGGCGAGCTCTCGATCGCCTCCAGCAGAGTGCATTGATCCCAAAACCATTCGCCCGGCCGGCGCCCGTGGAGCGCCGCCGGCTGGCTGTTCCAGTGGGCCCAGGAATCTACCAGCGCCCGACCGTCGCGGCGGACCAGAACGATCCCGGAGGGCGTGAAGAGATGCGGCTCAACCCGGCCCTCCCACACGCCGTTTGTCATGAACAAGGCCGCTTGATGCCCCTCGAGCAACGACCAAAGATCCGGGAGCGCGCGCCGCACCAGCATGTCGGCATCGAATAGGCCGAACCACGGCTCCTCCGGGAACCTCTCGATCGTCTTTTGCAGGACCGCCGTCTTGCGGCGAACCATCTCCGCGCGAAGCGAACCATGCCCGTGGATGGTTTCACTGGTCACCAGGATGCGCGGATGTGCGCGTTGCAGCTCCGCCAACTGCAGGCCGCTCAAATTAATCGTATCGGCCAGCACTCGCTGACCCGATTCGTGCAAAGCGAGCGAGCGGACCATGAGGAGACCCCAATGATAATAGGCACCGTCGAATTGCAGCACGATCATGGCCGCGATCAACCGGAGGGCGGCGAGGCCGATACGCTGGAGGGCAGGTACTTGCCCTTCAGGCTTTCGTACAGGCAGCCAGCATCGTGCGCGGCGCGCTTGTCGCGCCCGCCGCGGCGCCACATCTCGTTCCATAAATGGACTGAGTGCGTTTGCTCGCCGAAGCCGGGCGGAGCCGGCGAAAGCAGCGTTTCCCATTCATCATAAGCGATGGGGCAAAACACCTCCGCCGGCTGCAGGAATTCGCCGAGCCTGAATTCACCGATCGCGCGCGCCATCAGCTTGGGGCCGAACTGGCCCCACACCGCGCCCCCGGGGTTTGTGGCTGATGAGCAAACATCCCAATTGAAAGCCATGATCTCGCTGCCGGCCGGCGCCTTGATCACCGCGCTCGCGGCGACCTCCCCGCCCTCGATTCGCTCGGCCGCGAAGACATAGGGCGTAGCAAACTCGAACGGCTTCACGCAAACCACATCGGTATCGGCCCACCATCCACCCTTCTGGAAGAGCAGCCTATAGCGAAAAAAGTTTGAGAAACCGGCATAGCTGGGATGCCGCTGGTATTGGAAAACCGACGCTTGCGGCAGGATCTGCTCCGCATCCCGGAGGAGCGCGCCGCGCGGCAGACCGCCCACTTCGCCATAGCTATAGAGATGGTAGTCATGCCCATGCGCGAGAAAGGAGGCGATCGAGACCTGCTCCATCGGCGAAAGCTCACCGCCGATCCACAGGCTCTGCACAGGATCAGTCATCGGACTCGAGTCTCCGCCTCTCCGAATCCGCGGAAAAGCGGATCTCCTTGGCGAAAAACGGGTGAGCGTTAGTTGGTGGCCGTGAGTGCGCTTTCCTGCGGTTCCATGATCGTGACGGCCGCCGTGGCGGTAGCCCCGCCATGTTCCCCGTGCGCGGTCACCTGGAGACGCGCGGAGACGGTAATCGGCGCCGGAGCCTTCAGAGACCACTGCCCCTGATCCCCGATCGCGATCTTCCCGAGGTCGATGAATTGCCCGTCCTTCGTGGCTAGGCGAGCCCGCAGTTCCTTCGGCAGGATCGCTCCCTTCGCCACCACCTTCACCACACCGCTGGCCTCGATGGAATTGCCCTGAAGCACGGCCTTCTCAATGGCCACGGCCGTGCCGGTAACCCTGAGCAGACCCCACGTGCCGGTGGCATTGGAACTCTGATAGGTGGAATAGAGATAGTCGCCGGGAATCTTGAATTGTCCCCCCGCGCTCGGGAAGAGCAGGTCGAATTTCTGGCCCGGGCCGCCCTGCTGGGCGCCCTGCGTTTCCGAGAGCGGGTTGAAGCCGAGCTTGGTGGAGTCGGCGATGTACGGCTCCTCCTGCCAGGGGTGGCCGTGCACCATGAACACGGGTGGCGTCGCGAACCCATTGCTCGTCCCCGTGCTCGGCAGCAAGAGCCGCAAGCGCACCGGGGTTCCGGCCGCGGCCACGAAGACGGGCGTCCCTGGGTCGGCTCCGCCATTGATCGTGTTGGAAAAGGCTTGGGCGAATCCTTGCGGCGTCGGCTGCGGCAGCGTACCGCGGCGCGAAAACGGCTCCGAGCGGTAATTGACCGCCCCAATGCCCCCGAGGGTACCTTTTTGCTCGGCCCTCGAGTTCGCCACCAAGTTCTGATCGATAACCACAAACTCGCGGAAATCGTTGCCGCCCGGCACCGTCACCTTGGCCGAGGCGCGGCTATCCCCGTCTTCGGTCCAGGTGGAGCCCTCCGGCTCGATGATCAAGGCGCCGACCATGCCAAACTGTGCCTGGAGCACCGGATCCGCGGCCACGAGATTAGTCGCGCCGAATTCAATCGCCTTTTCCTGGAGATTGCCGTTCTCGTCCCGCTTCAACTCTCCCGCATACCAGAAGTAGACGCCGGGCTCACCTCCCGGCTTCACGAGCGCGGTGTTCTTTTTGACGCCGGCGCCTTGATCGGCGGGCCGATTCCATTCCTGAGGATTGAATCCCACCAACATGCCGTTCGCTTTGATCGGATCGTAGCCGACCAATTGCGGGTGCAAGCCGACCTGCGGGGAGATCCACATTTTGACCAAAGGAAGGGTGTTGCCGAAAGGCGTGCCAAAAGGAAGCGTCTGATCCGCCTCCGCCTGAAGGGCAGGGTCCTTCGGATCGATCGCATTTTCCAGATGCACCTTAATCCAATCCCCAGCGGCCGCGCGCAGGATCAATGGCTCGATCTTCACACCCGGCTTCACCACCGGCGATCCATCCTTCAGCACCAGTTTGCCATCCGCCCCCGTCTGAAGATCCTCCTTGCGGACGTAGAGCACCGCGAGCTTCGTCGCCAGCGGCTGCTTGCCGCTAAAGTAAACGAGCTCGCCGTTTTCGAGCGCTTTCGCCGTAACGGCCACGATGTGGAACTCCCGGGTCGGGCGTTTCGCTTCCTTCGCCTTGGCATATCGCTGCTGGTACTCATCGAGCTCTCCCGTGCCTTGCGGCGTCGGGTTATTCGGCAGCGGCGCCAGCCAGCTTGGATCCGGCTTGCCATCGGGCAGTTTCGCCGGCAGCTCGGCCGCGTAGGCGCGCATGATTCCCCAGAGACCGTTATTCAGACCGACCACATCCGAGCTGGGGGAATAGAAGTAATCGGCAAACGGCGGCAGCGCCTTGACGAGAGGATCGGTGTGTGGAAACGCCGTGCCCGGCAGATCGAAGCGCATCTCGAAGTGTTCCGAGAGTCCCATCAGTTGCGAATTGCGCCATCCCGAGTTCGTGTTGTCCGGCTCATACAGCCATTTGACGCCGTAAATCTGGAACGCATGCGACTGGGTATGGGCGCCCACCAGCGTACGAATCTGCACATGGTCGTTCACGTAGGCTTGCAGGAGCGGCGTATACGGATCTGTGCCTTGAACGTTCGGGGTCAGCAAACTGGTGGGGTAGCCGGGACCATTGCCATTCGGCGGCTGGATGCTCCCATCCGGCTGCAGCTTCCCGACCGGCTGTATTTTGAGCTCCGGATCCTGCCGGTCAATCTTGCTATCGCTGCTGAAGGCCAGCGCCAGGTCGGGGCGCGGCTCCGTGTCCTGCGGAATACCCACCCGAAACGGCACCGGCTCATTGCGGTAGTTCAGCGAATACGTGCCATACTGATTCTGGCTGATGATCTGCGGGAACGGCGGATGGGGCGAGTTTGCGTCGGGGCCGGGGGGATTCAGAGCAAACGGCCGGCTTGGCTGCCCCTTGCCGTCGCTGGCCCAGCCCGGGGTGATATCGCGCGTATACACCAGGAAATTTTGTTTCTCCAAGCGCACCGCATATGTGATCCCCGCGTTCACTTGGTCCGCCGCCTCGGTGATGATCCAATCCGTGCCGGGCGTCACGACTTTTACCGTCGCTTTATCCGAGAGAGGAATTCCAAACTGCGGAAAGATCTCGGTGAAGCCCGGCAGGGGCAGCAAGACCGATCCCGGCGCCGGGGGTGGCGGGGGCTGGAAGCGCCCTGGAAGCTTGCCCTCGTTCAGAGTCTTTGGAAAGAAGCTGGGCGCTTGGGCCTGCAGCAGCGCAGCCGGGGACATCGCCTGCCCAAAATTGAACACGGGCGATGCTTTCGCAGTTTTCGGGACTTTGTCGGGATCGAAGAGCGCGTTGGAGGGAGCGCTTGTGCTCTCCTTCCGGTAGGCGAGCTGCATGTCCTGGAATTCAAGAATGAATTCACGATAGCTATCTTTTGGATTCTCCGTGACGACATAGCCCTGCCAACTGGTAGGACCTCCATCGGGTCGAGTATTCATCCGGGTCCCATTCGACAGGTACCACTCGGAATTCTCCGGCTCGACGATCATGCCGCCGTAGAGACCGGCCTGCTGATGCGTCGACGCGCCGAAATGGTCATGGGTGAACACGGTGCGCAGGGTGCGATCCACTCCTTCATTGCTGAGCAGCGCATCCACTTCCCACAATTGAATCGTCGTCTGGGCTCCGTCCCAGCCATCCTCATGGCCCGTCGGCTTGCCGAAAAGCGAGCTCGCGGTGGCGGCTGGATTCCAGATGGGGACGCCATTCCCGTCGAAATTCACGAAGGTGGAGCCCGGTGGCGGGTAATAAGCCGCCGCCTTTTTCACGGTGAGCAGGTTCTGCTTGGCCGGATCGACAAATCCTGTCGCCGGGTCAAACGCGAATAAGCCGCCTTTCTTGTCTTTCGAGGGAGGCGTGTTGATTGAATCGATGCGTTCCTGCACCTCCTCGGGGCCAAACGTGCCGTCCTCATAGTTGAATCCGTTCCCGGCGCCATCGGAGGCCGTGACGTCGAACTTCACCTGATGGATATGCTGCCCGACGATGTCGGTCGGCGTGCGCACCTGGAAATCGTCCAGCTCATAGTAACTCGGCAGCAGATTGGTGTGCCAGTACTGGATGCTATCCGAGGTATTGGTGCGGAAGAAGAACGGCTCCGGGGGACGGGTCCTCGCCACCGTAGGAGCCACATCCTGCCAGAGCGAGATCATCCGCTGCTGCGGATAGTGCCACCCTTTCTTATTCAAGATCGTGTCGACTTGGAACACCGCGGCCTGATACCGGCGGCGGTGGACGTTGGCGTCCCCCTGGTCGTTTACGCCGGGATCCGCATATGGCGCGCCATTCGTGGCCGGCAATCCGTTCAGAATGAAATTCCCCAGCTCGCCGTTGGGCTGCGCGGTCATCCGGGTGCGGGTGGCATGCTCCTTCATCGCCGCCATCTCCACCGGCGTACCGTCTTCCGGCAATTCGAGGGCCGTCAGCGAGCCGCCGCCCTTAACGATCTTGCCCGTCGTCTTGTCCCGCAGCGCCGTATCTTTGCTGAAATCCCAGCGGGTGTGGAATTCCTTCACCACTTTGCCGTCCAGCACCACGTGGCGTGGCAGGCCGCCGTCGAGCAGGACCTTTTTACCGTCTTTCAAGACCGGCAGCCGTTTGGCGGGATCCTCGAGCCAGGCGAAATCCAGCGGCGGATGGGGCGGGCGGTGGCCGGCCACCCCGGGGATGAAGAAAGGATAGCCGGGATTCTTGTATTCTCCCTTGGCATCCCGAAGCACCTCCACTCTGCGTCCTTGGCCCTCGCCGGCCTTCCACGGGGAAAGATCGGTCAGTTTCACTTGGGCCGGCAGCGGCGCCATGGCCAGGGTCGGCAGCGGCACGATGGCCGGAATCGGGGTCCCGGCCTCGATTTCGCCATCCGGAAGGGCGCGATTGATGCCCACCACCGGCGCGCCGTTTTTCTCCGGGTGCGCCTTGTCGTCCTTCACCAGCGTCGTGCCCTCTTCGAAGACATCGTGCACGCGCCAAAGCGCCCACATCCCTTGCGCGAAGTGCGGGTAGAAATGGCAATGGAAGATGGCGTCGCCGACCGTCTTGTTCCGATTGCCGCTGCCATTATAGGCGATCTCCTGCGTGAAAGCGGACCCCGGCACGATGAGCTGGCTGTCGAGATAGACGCTGGTATCGCTGTCGGGCGAGCGGAGCCACTGGTGCGCGTGCAAGTGATGCACGTGGGAGGGACCGGCTCCCGCATGAAGAATGCGGAACTTCACGTGGTCGCTCATGTAGCTATGATAGACATTTGACGGGTCGTCCGGGAAAAGGGCCTTGGTCGCTTTCACGGGGGTCCCGCCTTGGGCCGGCTTGGCGGGCGCTGGCGGGGCTGCGTCGGCGGGATGGTCCACCACCATGGCCGGATCCCCGACCGCCCAGGCGCTCAGGAAAAATTCCTCAAACTTCAGATCCACGGCGTCTTTGTTTCCCATGGGGCCGACCCCGAGACGATTGGCCAGAATTTCCGGCGCGATCGCGGCCGAACCGTAGTTGATGGCAAAGTTCTCCGAGCCGGGCTGAAGAACATTCCTCAGATTCGTATTGGCAAAAACCGACGCGAAGGGCTGCACGGTCGTCCCTGACTCATGGTAAATGATCGTATACTCCCGATACGGCTGGCGGCGATCGGGCGCTGACGGGACCTGCCGAAACGTCGGGCTGGTATTGCTGAGTGCGAAGCGCGCGGCATTCGGCCCGGTAATCACCGCCGTGAGGTCGCTGTAGATCAACTCGAGGTCCGCCTCGGAAATTTTGAGCTTCCCGGCTTTGCCAGCCGGCTGCTCTGGGGAGGGAAGCTCCGGTGGAGTTCCCTCCACGTAGAATGCCCGGCCCAGATCGGTGATTAGCCAGCAGTAGCGGTATTCGTTGTTGTAGCGGGATTCGTCGACCACTCGTGCGCCGGAGGAAAGCGTTATCTTGATCGCCGCCGAGCTGAACACGTCCCGCAAGCGTCCTGGAACGATTCCCGCCTCGAGCGCCCGCACATCGGCCAGGTACGCGATGGGATCGTTTTCCTTTAGGGCGCCATCGAACAACGGCTTCTGCACGCGCGGCCGCACCTGCAGCATCTGCAGTACCGGGATCGGCGCCGGCCGGCGAAACTCGGCCGGTCCCGTAGTCGGAGGGGGACGAAGGATGGGCTGGCCAGCCGCATCCAGTTTGATCGCATAGTAATTGATCAGCGGGTGTCCGGTCCCGGAGAGGATGCGTTGATCGGGGTCGTTCTTGCCTTTCGTAAAGACCGGCAGGCTGGAAACTTTATCGGCGACGCGATTTTCCATCGCTTTCAGCTCAAAGCCCGTGGTTATCCCGAGTTGCACCTTTTTTTCGTCGGAAACCTTCTCCGTCTGCGCATCGATCCGCTGCGAAAACTTGAGGTCATCCTGCCTCAGCGTCGCCTGCTCGAGATCGTCATGGGTCACCTGGCTCCGATACCATTCCGCACCCTCAGGCTCGACGTGGATGGCGCCGAACAGGCCGTTATCGGCTGCATACCCGCTTTCCGTGTCCGCGCCGCTATAAAGAAGATAGGTTCCCTCCTCGGTCGCGTACCATTGGTAAGTCTTGATCTCCCCGTTCTTCGCGAGACTGCCCCCGGTCCCCGAGGGGCCGCTCGGGTTCCTTCCCACCCAGGAGGAGTCGCTGTTGATGTCTCCGCCCAGCTCCAGGCCGGTCGCGTTGAGCCCGGCCCAACGGGTCGGCGGTTGATCTTTCACCTTCGGATTCTTGTCGAGGAGATTCGCGAAGGTGATCACCAGAAGATCGCCCTTATTCGCCCGCAAGACCAACGGCCGCGGCCGTTTGTCCAAGCGCAAATACACCTTGCCCCAAAGCTTGTCCAGCTCCTCCGCCTTGAGCGTATTCAGGTCATCCGGGAGCGGCCCGTCCTTGCTCACCACCACCTTCCCGTCCTTGTCTTTTACCTCCACCTTGCTCAGGACATCGCGGGCGAGGGCGTACATCATCCCGCCCGGTTTACTGGCGCCGAGCCGATTCCACCACCACGTCTGATCCAGCGCGACGACTTGCACTTTGATCGTTCGGTTCGGGACGGGCAGGGCGTCCTTGGCCGGCGCGGGCATGAGCAGACCCACTGCCAACGCCACAAAGGCGAGGAAGGGAGGGACGGTAGGTGTGGTTTTCATGGGGCTTCCTCTGATGAGCAGCTGCTTAGGCAGCCGCGGTTTTGCGAATTTTTTGGGGACAATTTTCAGGTGTGCCACGCTCGGCGTGGTTGCTCAGGCGGCGCGCATTCACTCGGCGGGGAGTGCGGGGGCATGGCCTCTGTTCGTTTAGGCGCGCTGGTGTTCGCGCGGAAGGCGAGACTTCCCGCTAGTTAGGACTTGGCATCCGACTTACGCGGCGCCTTTCGGACCCTTATATCCTTTAGGAGCAGGTCCCTTCGGTCCCTTCGGTCCCTTCGGTCCTTTGGGTCCTTTGCGCCCTCTCGGAACAGGCGCTTTCGGCCCCTTCGGTCCTCGCGGAGCGGGCCCTTTCGGCCCTTTCGGCCCCTTCCCGTCCTTCTTCCCTTTTTTTCCGTTCTTCTTATTCACGGGCGAGTTCAAAGCCTCCACGAGCGCGACGAAGAGATCCTTGGCCGTATACTCCGGCAACATCACCCTCACGAGGCCGCCGGCTGGCCGATATCCTCCTTTGCCTTTGCCTTTGTCGCCTTTCGTTCCGCCTGGAGTGCTGGGAACCTTCGGGCGCTTCGGCCCTTTGGATTTTGCTTTGCTCATTTGCTGTTCCTTTCGTGATCGAGGTTTCCTGACTGCACCCAAGCACCAGCGGGTCGGAACTTCTCCGGCTCATCTGTGGATAGATTAGCGGCCAAGCTTTACGCATTCTGCGGAAACCCGGCCCGCGGCGTCAACCAGAATTTTTAGCAAATATTTCTTAGCCAACTGGAAAGCTGTCCCGGCTCGCCCTGAGACAGGCAGCGGGGCGCACCACGCATGCGCCCTCCTGCGGTCGCCGTGGGAAAATATTCGCGGAACCGTACGCCGCGACTTCCTGCCAGCGTCCCGCCCTGCACCCCGCAAACATCAGCCCGCGCTCGGTGCCGCCGATGCGCACCGCGAGCCGAAGGCTTACGGGCTCAAATGCTCCCACGTACCCATTTTGTAATACATCTCCGACATCTGGCGTCCATTCAGATTCCACAAATCTTGATCCGTCTTTCCCCGATGGCTGTCCTGATGATACCCTCTCAGACCTTCGTGGTGGAAACGATACAACATCGAAATTTGCTTGGACGCGGCCATCCGCAAATGGGCGATGCAAAGATAGAGAGCGGTCAATTTGGCCACCAAAACATCTTCGACATTCACGAAATCCGGATGATAGATTCCGTCAAACCGTTGCGGGCCGGGCAGGTTCTCCAGATTGAATCTTCGCATCCCGGCCAACGTACTCGGCTTCCACATGAGCGAGCCGACCGGGTAGGGCGCGACTCCTCGGATGACATAGTCCGGTGCGGACATGGTGTAATCAGGACGATGAGTCCTCTCGGCGCCCTCGCGTAAGACGATGATTTCGCTGAGCGCCGCCCCCACCTGCGCCGGCTCGAGAGCTTTCGCTCGGGACCCGATGTCATATATGAGATCGTCCGAATGGAGCGGAGTCACGGCGTCGATGTTCTTGTATTCAGGGATCTTTTCGTGCCCGTCCAGCACCGCGTAGAGGCCAAAATTCAGGGCGTTCGATGCGGTCTTGAGGTCGGTCGCTTTTCGCTCCCGCCGCAGATACCGTATCCTCGGGTCGTCATAGTTCTGCAACACGCGCTTGACACCTTCGGGATCGGTTGACCCGTCATCGACGACAATATGCAGATGAGCTGCGCCAGCGGAACGAAGCACGTGGACGCTGGCCACGGTTTTATCGAAAAGCTCCAATCGTGACGGGAACTCTGGCGCTACGTAGACGGGGGTAACGATTGCGATTAAGGCCATTGAAGACGCTGGAGGGGATTAGTCATGACGAGGAACCTGCATGCGTCATGGACATGACGGTTTCTTCCCGCCATTCGCAGGCCCGCCCGGAGAAAGGCAAAGCGCTGATCCTGGCGAATCGAAAATGCGCAGCCCTGGGCAGTCCCCCTCGCCGCCGTCGCCGAGCAGCGTGGAGGTGCAAAGCCGGCGCAGGCCTGCGGTCGTCGCGGTAAAATACTCGCGAAATCGGCCCCGCCGGGCGCGCACCTGATAGCGCTCGGTGTGATACTCGCGGCCGCTCAGCAGCAGATCGCTGTCGGCGTCATTCAAATCCAGGTAAGTGGCGAACGATCCCACGGCATCGTGCTCGGCGCACTTGACGAGACTGGCGGCGATCTCCATCCGTTTACAGACCACGTTGGCATCGCTGACGATGAAATAGTCTTTCTCCCCCGCGAACCGCTCCAAAGCCGCGGCGCAGGCCAATTCCCGCCCCGGGCCCGGCACGTGCGCATAGGCGCATCCGGGAGGAAGCGTCTCGCGGGTGAGGTGCGGCCGTTCATTTTGTTCCACGACGAGGACCGAAAATAGCGAGCCGTACCAGCGGGCCAAATAACGCAGGTTCCTTACGCTGCGCTCGCGATTGCCGGTCTCGCGATAGGGGATGATCGCCGCCGTGCGTTTTTCCATAGCCTTCATCCGGTCTCCTCCCAAAGCCATCGAGTGGCGTATGTACCAATGGGTGCACGGCACCCCCTGCGCGTCGGAATAGCTATCGTCCACCCAGGCGAGGTGCGGCAGAAAGCAATAACATCGGAAACGCTTTTGCAGGTACAGATTGTTGCGATCCACCGGGTACCGCTCCCGCCGGTTCAGGAAAATAAAAGCGTCATACACCGTCCGCCGGACCGCATACATGAAGGTGGAGAACGAAATGCGCAGCCGTCCCAAGCCCGGAGCCGCGGGCTCCGGCGGCTCATTGTGCAGACAGCCGAAAAAGAGCATATCCCAATCCGGCGGCAGCCCGCGCACCCGTTTCTCAAATTCTTCCTGCAACTGGTCGTCGAAGACCACGTCGTCCTCCATGATCAGGATGCTTTCCCGCCCTTGGGCACGCGCCTCCCGCACGATGGCCAGATGGCTGTGGAGACACCCATACGCGCCAGACGAGAACGGCCAGCGCTCCGGCACGCCCCCCTTTGCCCCATCCACCGCCGAAAACCGTTCCACCGTCCCCAACCCTGCCGCCGCAAAACGCGCCTGCATCCGCTCCCACCGCTCCGGCCGTCGATCAAGATTGATACAGACGCGATGCGGAAAAAACTCGGTCAAGGGGGTGCGTGCGTCATTCATCGGCGTCCTTGCAGGTGGATTGCGACGTAAGGTTCGGATCCCGCAGGCCCGCGCCAGTCGGTTTTTGCGGCGCGAAATAGGTGAACTGTCCCAATCGAGTTGAAATCAACGGCGGCGCGGCGGTCATATTTTCGCAGCATCTCTCGGCCAAGACAAAGTTCCCTGGCGCTAGCCGCTCACTCCACGACCTGCTCGTAAGCCGCCCAGGCTTCCGCCGGCGGGCGCTCCACAGGCGGCTGGACCACGCGAAAATTTCCCTGCTTCGCCCGTCCTCGCGCCACCATAAAGGGCGTCTGTTGCGAGCCCAGATCGTAGGCGCTCGTCACGTACCGGATGATGAAACCGAGCCGCTCCGTGTCGGAACGATTTGGGCGCGATCCATGGATAATCCCGGCGTGGTGCAGCGACATCTCGCCGGCGCGCAGCTCCACCTCCACCGCGTCGGCCTCATTCACCTCCACCTGGATCTCTTGTCCCAATTTCAGGAGATTGTTCGCATTCCCCTTCTCCTCATGCGGCAAAACACCTTCCCGATGCGAGCCCGGCACCACCCGCATGCAACCATTTTCGGTCGTGCTGTCTCGCAAAGCGATCCAGGCGGAAAGGGAGGGGGTCAAGTGCAGATTCGAGTAATAGTTATCCTGGTGCCAGGAGACAAACGCCGGGTCGCGCGGATATTTGCAAAGCACCAGCGACCCCGCGACCAGCAAGTCCGGCCCGAGCACTTCCTCCACCGCATCGAGCACCGCCGGTTCCGTGGCGAGGCGATACGCCCAGGCAAAGTGCATCGCCGGATGCCCGAGGCGGCCGAGCGGCCGGCCGGCGATTTGCTCCAGCTCGGCGAAGCAGGCCCGGTAGGCGGCCGTTTTCTCCGGCGTCAGGACTGGAATGGGAAAGACGATGCCGTCTCGCTCAAACAGGGTGCGCGAACTCTCGATGGTGGTCATGATTGGTGAAAGCGGCGGCCTCGTCGAGCGCGCGCTCTTTTTGGCGGATCAGCGGCAGGACCTCTCGCCCGAATATGATCATCTCTTCCAGTTTCGGCCAGCCCGAGAGGATGAATTGAGTCACCCCGATCCGCCCGTATTCGATAAACGCCGAAGCCACTTCCTCCGGGCTCCCGATGATCGCGACCGCCGCCCCCCCATGGCTCCGCACGGCGCCTTTCCAAAGCCAGCGCGCCGGCCACTCCTCGTCCGCCGTTTGGTAGATATGTCGAATGGAGACGGAGTCGCTCCGTTTCGTAAATTCGCGCTCCTGCTCTTTTTCACGCAGGGCGGGATCGAGCCCGGCGACCAGAGCTCTAGCCGCCCGAATCGCCTCTTCCCGCGTCGGGCGGCAAATCACGCCCATGCGCAGGCCGAGTTCCTTGCCCGCGTCGAGGACCGATTGGGATCCCGCCTGCAACTTCGCCGGGGTGTCGGCGAGCCGCATCCAGCAGGAGCCTTGCGAAATACTGAGCGTGCGCGCCGCTTCCGAGCCGCCGCCGATGAAAATATACGGGCTGCTTCCCGCTGGCGAAACGAAGGGGGTGTTCAACTCGCCGTCTTCGATCCGATAGTATTTCCCTTGATAGTTAACGGGACCTTCTCCGCGCCAAAAGGCGTGGCAGATGGCGAGAAACTCTTCCGTGCGCGGATAGCGCTCGTCGTGGTCCTGGAAGTCACCGTAGTAGTGCTGTTCCAACGGCGAATGGCCCGCGACGATATTCAAGGTGAGCCGGCCCTGGATGAGTGCGGAAAGCGTGTTAATTTGCTGGACGAAGGTCGTGGGAGGAATCAGTCCGGAGCGGTACGCCACGATGAATTCGATCTTCTCCGTGGCCATACCGAGCGCCGCCGCGAGCAGGATCGGGTCCGGTTTCGTCGCGCCGATATCCGTAAGCAACCCGGTGATGCCGCACTGCTCCGCCGCCCGGCAAAATTCCGCCTGCCGCTCCAGATCAGGCAAGCCGGTTTCGCGCCGCAGTCCCTCGCCCGCCCGCGTCATATTCGGGGTCTCCCCGCCTTGCAACAGCCGCCAATGGAACGTGAGCTTCATGGTGCGACAAGGGCGGGCGCGCGTTCCGCCATCCCCGGCCGCCCCGCCAGCGCGAGGCGCGGCCTCACTTCTTCGGCGAATCGCTTCATCTCCTCGAGATCCGGCCAGCCCATAAACAGGAATTGGCTAATGCCCACTGCCTCGAAAGCGCGGATTCCATCCGCCACCTCATCATAGGAACCCACCAGCGCGAGCGCCGGCGCGCCCAAGTGCGGCACCGCGCCGGTCCAGAGCCACGGCGTCAGCCACTCGCCGCCGGCCTCCTCCGCGACCGCCAGGGTCCCCGTGAAAGCGACGGAATCCGAGCGCTGCGAAAAATCCTGGTGCACCTTCCGCGCTTCACCGCCGACGCGGCGAAGCAGCGCGTCCGCAGCGGACAGCGCCTCGCCGCGCGTCGGGCGGGCGATCATCGAAACGAGCAAACCCACTTCGGCCCCGCTCTCCAGCACGGATGCAATTTGCGGCCCCATCTTCTCGGGGCGGCGCGGCAGCGTCCAGAGGCAGTCCGCGTGCCGCGCGGCCAACCCCAAGGCCGCGGGGGAGGATCCGCCCACAAAAATTTCCGGCCCGCGCCGTTCTTCAGAGACGAAGGGCGTCTTCACCACCGCCTTCTCGATTTGGTAGTAAGCGCCCTGGAAGCTCACCGGTCCCTCTTCCGCCCAAAGAGCACGGCAAATGGAAAGAAATTCGTCGGTGCGCGCGTACCGCTCGTCGTGAACGAGAAAATCGCCGTAGGCCCGCTGCTCTTCAGGCGTATGGCCGCCCACGATGTTCAGGCAGAGGCGGCCCTGCGTGAGCGCGGAGACCGTGTTGACCTGCTGCACGAAAGCCGTGGGCGAGATGACGCCGGAACGGACCGCGACCATGAATTTCACCGTCTTGGTCAGCATCCCGAGCGCGGTGGCCAGTACAATGGGATCAGCACGGTGAAAGCCAAACGCCGTCAGCAGCGAATCGATGCCGTAAGTTTCCGCCGCGCGGCAGTACTCGAGGTGCGCCGCGATATCGGGAATTCCATTCTGCGCCCCGCGCGCATGGGCTCCTTTCAGCTCCGTGCCGGCGCTCGACATGCTCCAGTGAAATCGAAGCGGCCGCCGCCCCGGTTTCCGATCGCGCCTCGCGGTCCCGTTAGTCTGCCACATGGGCGCGCGCATGGTTGTCTTCGCCCACCGCGGGTGGCAGGTGGCGGTTGGAGGAGTCTGCCGCAATCCGCGGCTCCTCGAGGTGAAAAAAGGAGACGTCGTGGTCTTTGCCCAGCGCCTCGCGCCCGATGGTTGCTAACAAGTGATCGGCATTATCGTGCCGTACATAGATGGACAAATCGCGATAGATTCGCTCGATCGGGCTCGGCCGGATCAGGCTGCGCGCGCCGCACGCCTTGAGGCAATGATCCACCGTCTCCGCCGCCCATTTTTCCACCAGATACCTGGCGCGAATCCCGGCACTCATTGCCTCCTGGCGCCGCCCAGCGTCCCAAAGCCGGGAGACGTGCTCCAGGTACAGATGGGCGCACTCCAGGTTCAAAGACATTTGCCCGAGCCGCTGCTCCACGTAGGGATCGCTTTCCCGATCGTCCTTCGTGGCATAGGCCCGCGCGTACTCGAAGGCCGCCTCCGCGCCGCCCAGGAAAGTCGCGCCGTAATGCGGCGCGAAGCGCGTCTGCCATCCTTCGGCCAAATATTGGCCGGGCCGCCCGAGCACGTCGCAATCCGGGATGAAGCAGCCATCGAAACGCGCGAGATAGCTCACCGTGCCGCGCATGCCGATCGGGTCCCACCAGGAGTTATCGAACGTGACCGCGTTCTCCGCCAGATCGCACACCAGCAGCAACACGCCCTCTCCGCTGCCGGCCGCGTGGCGCGCGCCCCCCGGCCCCGCGGTATTGACGAGCAGGATGGCTTTCCTCGCGTGGCCCGCGCTGGTGGCGAACACCTTCGTTCCATCCACCACATAGCCGCCCTCCACCCGTGTGACGTGCGTGCCGAAGCGCGCCTTTTGCCCGGGGATTTTCGACTGCGGCTCGCCGCTCCACGCCACCCAAATATCTCCTCGCTCGACCACCCCCTCATACCACCGCGCCTTTTGCTCCTCCGTCCCAAACGCGCCGATCAAGACCTGCGAATTCACATGCCCTTCCCAGCAGCGCGCCATCGACATGTCGGCCTTGGCGATCTCTTTCGTCATCAGCCAGAGGCTATAGATATCGTTCCCAGGCCCCAGGCCGTGCCCGCCGTAGGCTTCCGGCACACAAGGAGCATGCAAGCCGGCCGCGAAGAGATCTTCAAAATCTTCCGCGGGAAAGCTCGCCTCGCGGTCGTACTTGTCCGCGCGCCCGGCAAATTTGCCGCGGGCCAGCGCCGCCACGCACTCGATCAGCTCCTCGCGCCCCGCGGCCGTCGCCTGTTTGCCGGGCGTCATGCCTCCTCCTTGAAGAAGAACTCGCGATTGAAATAGTCCGGCCGGCCGCTTCCATCCTTGAAGCGCGTATATTGCGATACCACGATCAGCCCCTTCGCGCAGTACGCCGCCAGGGACATTTCCAGGAAACCAAAATCGTAGACGGCCGTGAACCCGTCGGCCTTGCGCGAATCGACGTTCGGAGAGAAGGGATGCACCGCGGTCTTACCCAGCGGCTGCCCGTCCGCGCCGGACGCGGCCCGTGTTTCAATCGAAAACCCCGTCGCGCTGGGTGCGAGGGTGAAGCTGGCAAGGCTGCCCGTTTCCCGGCAGGTATTGATCCAGTTGCCGAGGAGATGGCTCAGGTCTACTCCGCCCGCGGCGCCCGTCGCGCCGGCGCTTTCTCCTGCGGGTTTGTCGTCGCGTTTGATCCAGGAAAGCTCGTGCATGGGCGCGGTGGCGAGATTACTGATGGAAAAATTCCTTGCTAATGTAGTTTGAGCGGCCGCTGCCATCCTTAAAGCGATGGTAGGCATGAATCACCAGCACGCCGCGATTGTGAATGGCGGTGACCAGCGCCTCCTGCCCGCCGAAATCATAGGTCAGCTCGAAGCCCGCGACGATCTCTCCGGAGACGCTATACGCATACGCCGTCGCCCCGCGCGCTCCCCAATCGCGCGGCCCGGAGGCACAGGCGCCAAACACTTGCACCCTCAGACCCTCGCCCTCCACCCCGATTACGATCTCCGCGATGCCGCGCGTCTCCGCATTGGTATTTTTCCACCGGCCGATGAGCGAGGAAAGTTCCAGGGCTCCCGCCAAAGTTGCGCCAGCCGCCGGCCGGCTTTCCTCGTTCACGTAGGCGGTGGCTGACGTCGCACTCATCAGGTCAATCATTGATGGCTAAGGGCTCGGTGGCAATTCTCCCGTTGAGCTGAAACCCGGCCGGGGCGCGGCCAGTCTCCGCGCCGAGGAGATCGCTGGCGATCGACTGCGGCATTTCCTCACGGGTCATCAACTTATATTGGCGCGCCGCTTGGGTGAGCAGGATGTCGCGGCCATCGATGACGGTGTGCCCGCGGCGGCGCGCCGCGGCGCAGAGCGGTGTGCCGCTTGCCGAAAATACCAAATCCACCACCACGGAATCGCGCGGCATGGGCGCAAGATCGACGGGCAACCCCTCCCCTTCCCTCCCGACCGGCGTGGCATTGATGATCATGTCGCACTCCGCAGTCTTCAACTCGGCCAGCGGCACGAACGGCAGCCCCAGAAGCTCAGACGCCCAGCGTCCCCGGGCGACGCTCCGGTTCACCAGCGTGACCTGCGCCCCCAGCCGGTGCAGCGCCGCCGCGATAGGCCGCCCCGAACCGCCGCAGCCGATCACTGCGACGCGTTGCGCGCGGCGGGCGATTCCCGCCGCTTGCATGTTCATCAGCACCCCGTCCGCGTCGGTGGTGTCGGCGTGCCAGGCGCCACCGCTCTGGAACATGACGTTCGCCGACACCGCTTGGCGGCTGATGGCCGAGATCTTTGCCGCCACCGTCAGGGCGGATTTCTTGTGCGGCGACGCCACGGTCAGGCCGCGGACGCGGAGGCCAATCGCCTCGAAAAGCGCCGTTTCCATCACCCCCTGCCAAAACGAGTCGAACGACGCCACCGGAAAGCGCACGAACAGCCGCGAGGCGCCCTGCGCCCGGTAGGCCGCGTTGTGCAGCCGGGGCGAAGGCGAGCCATTCACCGGCTTCCCCACGATGGCGAAAAGCTCCGTTACGCGGTGCAAATCCGGCAGCCCGTAATCGCGCACCATCACCGGGAGATCCACGGGCGATTCCGCCGCGCCCTCCGCCACATCCCCGAAGACCACGGGCGCGCCGAGGCGGGCCGCCAGCGGCCGTGTCCAACTCGCATCGCCGCTTTCGGCGTAAGCGATCACATCGCGCCGCCCGGCTGCCGCGAGAAATTGGAGAGGCACGAGCGCCGCCGCGACTTCCGCGCCGGTGGTCGCAAACCGGTACAAGCGTGCTTCCGCCCGGAGAAACGAGGCGAGCAATTTTTGCAACGCCGCCGGCTCCGTCGCCTCTCCGTGCCAGGAGATGACCCGACGCTGGGGCGGAATCGCCGCCAGGATGGCGTGATCCAAATCGCGTTCACCCTCGAGCTCGATGAGCTCGAAGCGTTTTGCCGCCGCCAGCAGCCGGGCCTTTCGCGCATCGCGCTCGGTGGGTCCCTCGCCGCCCTCCAGCGCGCTCCGGAGACTATAGAGCAATTTCCCTCCGTGCTCCCTGAGCCCATCCGGGACACCGTCGCCCAGCAGGTCGGCCCGCCACTCGATCCAGTCCGCGTGCTCGCCCGCGTCGGCGGACGTCACGCCGCTGCGTGGCGCCTGCACGGTCGCGATGAGGGTGGCGGCCTTGTTCATGCGGCGGCCCGTGCTGGCGCCTCCGGTTGGCGCAATTCCTCGCGCGGCTGCGCCATCGCCCGGCAATACCAAATCAGCTCTCCTAGAAAGGCTTCCAGCTTGCCGGCAAATGCGCGCTCCAAGCCGCTCTCCCCCTGGCCGACGACCTCGTTCACCTTGGAAACCGCGACGAATTCCGGAATCGGCACCCCCCCCAGCGCCAGCGTCAATAGCCGGAGTTGGGCCAGGCAATTGATTCCGCCGTAGCCGCCCGCGGAAACGGTGCAAATCCCCACCGGCTTGCGCCTGAGAAAACCCGGCGGCAGATAGTCGAGGGCGTTCTTCAAGGCGCCCGGCACCCCCCCCTTGTACTCGGGCGCCACGATCAGCAGACCGTCCGCCTCGCCGAGTTGCTGAAAAAACTCGCGTGCTTTCGGCAAGGCGTTGGCCTCTTCCGTCCGCTCCTCCAGCGGCGGCAAGGGATAATCCGCCAAATCGAGCAGCTCTGCCCTGAGCTCCGCCCGCCCGTCCATCTGGCCCTGCAGATACTCCGCTACGGCTAGACTCTTCCGCCCTTGCCTGATCGAACCGACGACAATCCTGACCAGCAATTTGCGCATCAGAGGAATGACTTCAGGTTGCTCGATTTTGAGGCAAGATTCGCTGCGGAAGACATGGAACGCGGATGGGTCTCGAGGGCGCCGCCAAAGCTCATGCGCCGCGGACCCGTTCCGCCGCGACCCACAGGGACCGCGCCGGCGCCAAGCCTCGCTGCTCATCTTTCAGCGGCGCCTAGCTAATCAGAGTCTCCCCAAATCGGGCAATAGGTAAAACCACCTAAAATTCGAGCGCGGCCATCATTTCCCCCTTCATCTTCCGGCCGACGGACTCCCAATTATAGCGTGCCCTCACCACCTCATGCCCCGCTTCCCCGAACCGCCGGCACTTTGCCGGATCCGAGAGAAGGATGTCCAGAGCCTCCGCCAGTCCGCTCACTTGGCCAGGTTCCACCAGCACGCCGCCCACTCCCTCCTCGATAAAGTCGGGCAGCGCGCCGATCCGCGACGCCACCACCGGGAGGCGGCTCAGCAGCGCCTCGATATAGACGATGCCGAACGGCTCCACGCTCGAGGGCATGCAGAATATGGACGCTCGCGAAAAATAGCGCCTCACCTCCTCGAGCGGAAGCGGGCCGGCAATCTCGCAGTTCGGCACATCCAGGCGCGGCGAGCACCCCACAATCAGCAAGCGGGCGCGCGGATGCTTGCGCAGCACGATGCGAAAGGCCTCGGCCAGGCCGGGTCCGCCTTTCCTCTCCCAATCCCGGCCGACAAAAAGCACGCACTGATTCGAGTAGCCGCCATTGTCCAGCGCCACGGGTTCTTCCATGGCGTTCGTGCCCGCGTAGATGCATGAGACGGTGCGCGGGTCGCCGCCATACTGCTCGATGATCGAGCGCCGGACATGGTGGCTCATGGTGAACGACCTCGTGGCGTTCTTATAAATCGTCCCCTCCAGGCGCAGCCACGCCTCGGCGAATAACTGGCGCCGATCCGCGCCTGGATAGTATAGGTTCGCCCGGTTGGTGTGGTCGGTATAAACGAAATGCGGGAGGCCGGGGACGCTGGCGTCGTATAGTGACTGCGTCTGGAACGTACATAGATATTCCGCGGCCCGCGCGCCGATTCGCTCCTGCATGTATCGCTTCACCGCTGAAAACAGATAGGGCGTCCGGTAAAAGCAATCCCGCATCGTCTTCCGGCGCCGCCGCGCGATGTCCCAAAAATAATGCCGCAGGACGTGCCACCTGTTTACCCGGCGAATTTGCGGATTCCACCGCTCGAAATCCTCCGCCATATCGATGATTTCCAGCTCGAAATCGGGAAACTGATCGGACAGCACCCGCTCCACACTCTCGTTGATGTGGGAAAACGAGCCTCGTTTGATGAATGCAATTTTCCGCATCGCGCTGCGCGTCCTTTTCCAAGCTGGCTGCCCGGCAAGGATTCGAAACATGACCGCTTTCAGAGAACCCGCATAAATAAAGGGGAAGTTGATGCAACTTGGGGTTGTCTTTTGCGGGTTGGCTGTCACCATTGTCACCAATGAAGACGCGCCAAAAGCCGGTAGTGGTCACGGTCGGAAACGTCAAGCTCCCCATCTACTCCACCCCGCACGGCAGCCGCGAACGGTTCACGCTGGCGTGGCGCGAGGCAGGCGCGCGGAAGCGGAAGGTCTTCGACCACCTTCCAGAGGCCAGGGCGCACGCGAACGAAGTCGGCATTAAGTTGGCGAACGGACAGCACGCCGCCTTGACCCTCACCGCCGCCGACCATGAGAGCTACGTAATCGCCCGGCGCGACCTCGCCCCGTTCGGCATTCCGCTCCACGTCGCCATCGCGGAGTACCTCGCCGCCCGCAAACTGCTGCCGGAGGGCGCCACGATCGCGGCCGCCGCCGAGGAGTACGCAGGCCGGCATGCCGCGGCCCGCCAGGTGATGTCGGTAAAAGATGCGGTCGCCGCGTTCATCACGTCGAAGAAGAAGGACAAGCTGAACGTCGGCTACGTGAAGCAGCTCGAGCAATCGCTCGAGCGGTTCGCCGCCGCTTTCCGGGTGAACATCGCCGCGGTGAAGGCCGCCGAGGTGCAGGCGTGGATTCGCCAGCTCGGCGGGGCCCCGAAGACGCAGAACCACCTCCGCGCCGACCTCGTGAGCCTCGCGAATTTCTCGCGCGACTTCCTCCATGCGCTACCGCCGGGGGTGACGGAATTCGAGAGGGTGGGCAGGCTCCGCGAGCCCGAGCAGGAAATCGGCATTCTCCACCCTGGGCAGATGGCGAAGCTCCTCGCCGCCGCGCAGGCCGACCAGAAGGCAGAAGTCGTGCTTTGGCTCGTGCTCGGCGGGTTTCTCGGGCTCCGGCCGGCGGAAGCCATGCGGCTCGATTGGAACGAAGTGGATCTCGCGCGCGGATACCTCCGCGTAAAGGGGGTGAAGTCGAAGACCGGCGGGAAGCGGCTGCCGCCGATCCCCGCGAACGCGAAAGCATGGCTCGCGCTGCACGCGAAGGAAGCCGGCCCGGTCTTCACGCACAACGGCAACGAGCGGGCGCAACGCTACTGCGCGAGGGTGGGCGTTGAAATCCCCTTTGACGGGCTGCGCCACAGCTACGGCACCTTCCGCATGGCAGAGCTTCAAAACCCGGCCACCGTGGCGCACGAGATGGGGAATTCCCCGGCCATCATCCTGAAGCACTACGACAAAGTTGCGATGCCGGAGGAGGCGGACGCCTGGTTCGCCATCATGCCGGAGGCGCCGGCGAATGTGGTGACGATGGAGGCCGCGGCTTAAGGGAATGGAACCATGAATTCGATAAGCGGCGCTTCGAACTCGTGGCGATCGTACAAACCGACCAAAAACTGAGAGTTGAATTTCTTCGCCCCAACCTCAGCTTTAACAGAGTATGTCCACGCGGTGGTTTGAAATGAGAATTCGAGTCGCCCGTCGTCTGCCCGCTCGAACGGAAAATTGCGGGACATCCAACGGTCAACGTGCAGTTTTACCTCAACCGCCTTGCCTGGGGACTGTATGATTTTCTCGGGAATTCCAAGCGACTCTCGCACCGACTGTGGGAGGTCGGCGAGATCACCCACCGTGAGGCAATACGCGAGATGCTCAGTGGTCATGCTTGCGAGCTCTTCCGTAAACGCCCTCTGGATATCGTCGCCTTCCACCTGCCAGAAAAAATCAAGCATGCGTAGGTAGAACTCTGAAAATCGTCCGACCCTCAGGGCCCCCCAGAGCAATGCCTTCGTCCAATGCTCGAGCTGCCAAGCGCAATCGTTTACGACATTTGAATCGATGTCTTCCGAGTCCGTCCACTTTTCGAAACTCTTTAAAGAATAAGGCTTCTCCCACATATCCAGCGGCGTTCCTTCAGTGTGGAGAAGCGATACGGGTAGAACGCCATAGTGCCGGCTGATCGCGACTTGGAGGTCGCCAGACAGCGGAAATAATCCGTTTTCGACTCGTTTGATCGTCGCGGCCGACGCGCCGACGGATCTCGCAAGGTCTTCTTGCGAGAGGCCGAGGGCCTGCCGTAGTTGCCTCAGTGGATGAGATTTTCGCGGGGGTCTTGGCACGTAGGGTCACATGTGCCCTAAAAAAGTGCAGTTTGTCAAATTGCAAGTTGGCGTGGGGTCATGCGTGCGCCAACGTCGCGGTGTTGGACCATTCGTGACCCTATGAAATCCGCCGCCGCAAAAAAGACCTCACCCGTCGTCAGCGAAGATGACCCTCTCATCCCCATTGAGTCCGCCCTCCCGATCGTGGGCAACCCTTGCAAGCGCGCCTTTTGGGACCTCGTTAAATTCGGCGGCCTCCCACATTACAAATTAAATGCCAGGAACGTAAAATTTCGCGCATCAGAAATTCGCGCCTGGCTCGCCACACGTCGCTGCGGCGCGCCCCTTCCATAAACACAACAGCCCCGCCGCTTTCACGACGAGGCCATTGGGAGGTCAAGAGCCCAAACGGTACCTCGGCACAGCGGCAGGCACAACCAAAAAGCAAAATGCCGAACACGAAAACACCACGCGCCCGCTCCGGCGGCGCCCCAAAACGAAGCCGCGGCTCCCGCGCTGCAGAATCCGCGCGGGCCGGCGGCGCCGGTCAAAACTCGGCTCCGGCAGGCGCGAAGGCCGAGGGGGCCGAAACCGCGCACCCTTTTCCGCACGTACGCGAAATGCCCAGGCGGGCCGCGCCGTGGAAGAATCTCGTAAACCCGTCGCGAAGCTTTTCTGCGGTCCTCTTGGAACACCCCACGGGCTCTCTGGGCGAGGATCTGCCATGGGTCGAGCTGGAGCTCAACCCAAACGCGGTCGAATCCCTGATTGCGGACGCGGCGCCGTTCGAGTCCATCGCCGAAGCGTTGGCGTGCGCAGTTTCGCGAATGCTGTCGGGGGACATCGATCCGCGCGCGCCGAAGCTGAGGCCGGGCGGCGATCAACTCCTGGGCGCCTGCTATGCTGCTTTCCGTGACGAGCGGTTCCTGGAGGTGTCGCTCAACCTTCGGCGCGCGGTGAAGCGCCTCGGCGAGCTGCCACCGGAGCAACGGCCGGAGTCGGCCGCGCTGAAGCAAATTGAGGAACTCGGAAGCGAGCGGGCGGCGTTGATGGATCGCCTCATCGAAAACCACTGTACCGAGCACGGGGAGCGCTTCCTCGCGGGTCTCCTTTCATCTGCGGTCGAGCATCAGGTTCGGGCCGAATTCCTGCACGCGCAGCTCGGCTGGCTCATCTCCGTTATCCACTCCGACTACCCCGAGGCGTTCAGCGGGATCTTTGGAAAAACCACCGATCACCGCACCGAAGCGCTGATCCATTTTGCGATCGAGCGGGCGGCGCCGCGCGGTGAGTAAGGTGCCGGCGCCGACCTGGAGAAAAAGAGCCCGATGAATTACCTCTCTCTCCCCATTCGCGATCTGCGATCCGAGGAGTATCTCGGCAGCGAGCCCGTGGACCGCGCTACTTGGCTGAACCTGCAAACGTACTGCGCCCTGCTCGAAAACGGCGGGCGCATCGAGGACTGTAAAAACTGGGGCGACCGGAAATGGATGCAGCTCGTGGGCTGCACGAAGGACGAGGCTCTTCGCGCCTGCAAACTCTGGTCGTGGCAGGGCGGTACGCTCATCCTTTGGGCCTATCAGGTCGGCGAGGAGGAGAAGGTTCAAGTAAAGCGATCCGCGGGTCGGAGCGGTGGAAAATCCACATCCGCCGCGAAGGTCGCTGCGGCCAAACGGAACGCTCTGAAAAAGGAGGACGAAGCAGAAACCAAGCACCCCGACGAAGCAAAAACCAAGCAAAAACCAAGCACTGCTTCGTTACAAAAACCAACGTCTGTCTGTCTGTCTGGTCTGTCTGGTCTGTCTGGTAGAGTAGAGTCTGACAAGAAACCCGCGAAATCTAAAGCCGGTAGCGATGCCAAGGCCGACTCGCATTCGCTCGCGGGTGCTCCGTTGAAATTCTCGGATTGGTTTCGAGCGATGCTGCCAGAGAAGTGCAAGCCTCCGGCCAACTGGCGCGAGGCGTGGGCGCGGTGCTACGCGGAGATGATCCGGATCGACGGCCGTACGAAAGACGAGATCAAAGCCGTCTGCCAGTGGGCGCGCGGGCACGACTTCTGGGGCAAAAACTTCCTGAGCCCGGCGAAGCTCCGAAAGCGCAACCGCGAAGGGGTCATGTACTTCGACGTTTTCGCCGCCGGCATGGAGGCCGAGGGCCACGAAGACGGTGAGCCCGAGAATCCGAAGGGCCTGCGCGCGGACGGCACCGGGCACGGCATCTCCAATCATCCGGCCTACGCCCAGCTCCCGGCGAATCCGGAAGACGAGCCGCTGCCAGGCGAGAGCCCAAACGACTTCGCGCGGAGACGGCTCGATTTTGCGCGGCGCCAGATCGCCGAGGCAGAAGAGCGGGAAAATCCGACCGAAAGGACGGTCGACGATCCCGGCGGCCCGGATTTCGACCCGGACGACGACACGCCGCTGTAAGCGCCACCGCCGATGAAATCGCACCCGGTCGACATCACGGAGATTTCCGCGCTCCTCGCGGCCCGCGTGGAGGACGTGTGCCTGCATCTGCTGCCCGGCGGGAAGCGCGTGAGCGGCGATTGGGTGATCGGCGACGCCACCGGCGCGCCGGGCCAATCGCTGAAGGTGAACCTCACCGGGGAACACGCCGGAAAGTTTCGCGACTGGAGCGCGCCAGACATTCGCGGCGATTTGATCGACCTATGGCAGGAGACGCGCGGACTCACGCGGCACGACGCCTTGCGCGAGGTCAAAGATTGGCTCGGCGTCCGCGATCCGTTCGCCGACCTCACGACGAAAAAGAAATACGATCGACCGCGCGACAAAGCCACCCACCTAGCCATTTCGCCCGAGGGCCGGGTGATGAGCTATCTCGTCAACGAGCGGAAGCTCGAGCCGGCGACAATCAATCGTTTTCAGGTGCACGCGGACCGCGGCCACGGCGACGACGGGGGCTTCATTTGCTACCCGCGCCTTTCACCGGCGGGAGAAAAGTTGAACGTGCAATACATCGGCCTGAGGCGAGTGCCCGGTGAAAAGAAAACTGTGTTCAGCGAGAAAGGGTGCGCGCCCGCCCTCTTCGGTTGGCAGGCGCTCACGGAAGACGACTACAAGGGCGGCATGATCGCGCTGGCCGAGGGCGAGATAGACGCGATGAGCCTCTCGCAATGGGGCATTCCGGCACTCAGCATTTCCAACGGCTCAGGCGGCTCCTGGATCGATTTTGAATTCGAGAATCTGGAGGTCTTTCACACGATCTTCATTGCGTTCGACGCCGACGCGGCCGGCGTCGATAACATGCAAAAAACGGTGCGCCGGCTTGGAATTCATCGATGCCGGATCGTGAAGCTCCCGAGGAAAGACGCCAACGCCTGCCTGCAGGACGGCTTCACCGCCGAAGACGCGAGAGGCTGGTTTGCGGCGGCGAAGTGGCTGGAATGCAAAGACATCTCGAATGTGGACGAGCTTTGCGATGCGGCGATTGATGAAATCTACCCTTCGAAGGCGCCAGAAGCGTACGGCTGGGCGCCGGCGCTACTCACGCGGCCCGATGGCGGCATAGAGTTTCTCTGGGGGGACGTGAGCATTTGGAGCGGCGTCGCTGGCGGCGGAAAATCGACGGTCATCGGGTATCTGATGACTGATGCGCTCATGGCGAAGCAGCGGGTCTGCATCGCATCGTTCGAGACCAAGCCAGCGAAATCCCTCGCCCGGATGATCTGCGGTTATCTCGGCACCCCAACGCCGGATGTCGAGATGGTCCGTAGCGTGGTTGAGATGCTCCGCGAGCGGCTCATTTTCGTGAACCGGGTCGGAAGCATGGACCCCGACGAGCTGCTCGACCTCATGCGCTTCGGGAGCGCGCGCTATGGGATTCAGCACTTCGTTGTCGATTCCCTGATGCGGGTGAACGGCCTCGAGGAGGAGTACACGAAGCAGGGCGATTTCCTGAACCGCCTGCAAGATTTCTCCAAGGCCAACGACGCCCACGTGCACCTGGTCTGCCATCCAAGGAAGGTCGAGGAAGGCGGCATTCCCGGACGGCAGGACGTGAAGGGCTCGAACAACCTCCTCAACAATTGCGACAACCTCATCGTCGTCGCCCGAAACCACGAGAAGGCAGAGATCCAAGCAGAGCGCCCCTTAACCATGGACGAGAAGGGGCTATGGGACACGATCATCGTCAGCAGGAAGCAGCGGCAGTCTGGATGGCAAGGCGGCGTGAAACTGTCGTTTTGTCCCGAGAGTTTCCGCTTCTCGAAATACACACCGTCGGCTGCGGTGATCACGGCCGAGCGGGAAGCCCGCGAGGCCAAGCCCAAACGCGGGAAGAAGAAAGGTTTTCAGTCATGGAAACGGTGACCTTTCCTCTTTCATCCGATCAAGAAGCGGCCGTTCACGAGCTGCTCCGGCGCGCGTACTTGGGCGACGGTGGCGCCGCGGTGTTCGCAGAAATCCGGCGAGACCTTTTTCCAAGCCCCGCCGGCGCGACGCTGATCATCGGGCTGGTCTCGAGGCCGGGTGCGCTGGCGATCCGGAAGATTCTGGAAAAGGAGGCATTGGCGCGTGCTGACTTGAACCCGGCCCATTCCGGTGTAACATCCCGGCGCCAATGGTGACCGGACCACAGCGCAAATTCTGCGAGGGCATCGTGCGGGGCGACAACGCCACCGGTGCCTACCGTGCCGCTTACCCGCGCAGCACGGCTGCGGCCGCCCGCCGATCGGCTTCGGACCTCCTGACAAAGCCTGACATCCAAAAGGAGATTCAGCGGCTCCGGGACAAGGCGGACAAGAAAGCCGGCTCTGCGGTGCTGAGCCTCATCGAGAAGCGAACGTTCCTGGCCCGGCTGGTGCGCGGACGCGTCGGCAAGTTGCCGCCGGATTCTGACCTCTGGAATTCCATCAAAACCACCGAGATGGGCACCGAGTATCGGCTACCCGACAAGCTGGCGGCCATCAAGCTCGACAACGACCTAGCCGGCGAGGGATCCGAGGCAGGCGCCAACGATGGGCTGGCGGAACTGCTCACGCGCATACGAAAATGAACGAGCCAATCGATACTTACCGAGACGCCTTCCTGGGATTTCTAAAGGAAGGCATGACGCACGCCGAGGCCCTTGCGCAGTTCGATGAGGGTGAGTGCCTGCAATGCGCGATGGCGGAGATGATGTTCCGGCACTTTCACCGCGCCGCTGACGGCTCGTTGGTCGCATCCGACGGAAGGCCTACGCTTTTCTCCCTCCAGGTTGAGGCGAGGCTCGAGGAAAGCTACCAGCCCGACTCGCAATGTCTCGACCTTTGGTCCGCAGGCTGGACGAGCGAGAATCCCAACCCGCCGCGGCCATGCCAGACGATGAGCCTCTATTGGCGCAGGCCGCCCATTGGGAAGCGGAAGCAGGGACGCCGGTTCCTGAGCACCAATCAGGCATGGATGGCATTACAGAGAGGAGGGTCCGTCAATGCGTAGTCGTAATCGGGTCCGCCCTTCGCCCACGATCGAGACCATCCACGAACTTTCTCCAGCGGCGCAAGCGGGCGCGCCGCTGCCCTCGCCACTCCCCGGGGATAAGTTTGCACCGGCGGCCGCGGCGTCTGTGGTGGCGCCGGAAACGAAGGCAATCTCCGTACCGGCCGGAGAACCATGAGCACCTTGCGATTGGGAAGCTACGCGGCGAGTAGAATCAGCGATCTTGATGCAGAGCTCTGGCGCGGCGGATGGTTCGTGAGGCGCCTTGGCCGCGGCTGGCTCCTGTACTTCAGCCCGGATTCGCTCATGGGCCAGTTGCAATGACGGAGCTCGCCGACCTCGAGGAAAGGCTCGCCGATCCCGTCTGGCGGCTTACCAGCGGCGAGCTTTACCAGATAGCCCCGGCGGATGGCACGGGGCTCCAGCCGTTCGTTCCCAGGCCTGAGCAGGTGGAGGTGATCGAGGCGGTGTATGGCGAAGGGTGCAAGCGGCTGTTGATTCCCAAGGCGCGGCGCCTCGGGATGAGCACGGTTCTCGGCATCATCATGGTCGACTTCTGCCTTTTCGGCCGGCAGAAGAATTGTTCCCTGATCGACCAGAATGCGGCCGACGCCACCCGCAAGCTGGACAAGATCATGAAGGTGGCGCTGGAGAATCTGCCGGCCTGGCTGATCGATCGGCTCAACATCATCAAGTCGAACGACAGCGAATTGACGTTCGATCTCGGCGCCACGGGGAAGAGTACGATTTACGCTGGCATGAACGCGCGCGGCGGCTCGAACGACGTGCTGTGGATTTCCGAGTGGGGGGTGATCCAGTACGAAGACCCGAAGCGCTCGGGGAAGATCCGCAGCGGCGCCCTGCCATCGGCTCGGCACGGGATCATCGCAGTCGAAACGACATGGGCCGGCGGCAAGGGCGGCGACGTGTGGGAACTGCTGGAGCCTACGCTCACCGGGAAAGCTGACGACTGGAAGCTGCTCTTCTTTCCGTGGTGGGTAGACCCGCGCAATTCGAGCGAGACGGCGGCCATGGATGATCACGCCGTGCAGTATTTCGCCAAGATCGCCGCGCGGCTGGCGGCTGAGGGAATCGCGCTCACCGATGGCCAGCGCCGTTGGTGGGCTCAGGAGCGCCGCTCTCAGGGTATCTTCATGGCGCGCGAGAATCCGACCTTCCTTGATGAGTGCTGGACAGTGCCGGTCGCTGGCGCCGTGTACGCGGAAGCCATTGAGCGCGCGCGGGTCGAAGGAAGAATCACCGCCATGCCAGTGGATGGCTCGAACCTCGTCAACACGAGCTGGGACTTGGGCGCGCCTGAGAATACGATCGTCTGGTATTGGCAGGTCGTCGGGCGAGAGATTCGCGTCATCGATTGCGACATCGGAGACATGGGCACGCTCACCGAGCGCGTCGCGAAGATGCTCTCGAAGGGCTACCATTTCGGGAAACACTTCCTGCCCCACGATTGCGGCTATGACCGAGCGGCCGGCGGGAACAACTTCGTGGGCGAACTTACCCGCGCCGGGCTGCCAGCGCCGAGCCTGGCTGTCATTCCGAGAACGGCATCGGTCTGGATCGGCATCAATCACGCGCTCCAACTCTTCCCGTCGCTGGCCTTCCGCTCCCCGCAATGCGACGAGGGGCTCGCGGCGCTGAGTTGCTACCGGACCCGCCGGCAGGGAGACGGGGCGCTCACGGCGGATGAGCCAATCCACGATTGGGCAAGCCATCCCGCAGACGCCTTCCGCATGATGGCAGAGGCGCATCGCGCTGGATTCGTGCGGTTCAAGCACACCTCGGCAGAGGTGAAAGCCGATTGGTACTTCCCAGAGCAGCAGAGCCGGCGGCGCGGCCTGAAGCCGATGCGGGTGTCGTAATCCTGCTATGACAGCGCTGCAACTTCCCTATCCATAGCCGCGATTGCGTCGTCGCGCTCCTGCGGCGGGACGCCGCGCAATTGCTTCAGATCGCCGCCGTTAATGGCATCGCGGAATAGGGCGAGACGGACATCGAGGAACTCTCCGAACCTGCCCAAATCGTCGAACATCTCGCGGCTCAGCGCCGGCAGATGCGGGGAAAAGTAGTGATAATTCGGAGCCAGCGCTTTGAGCGGCGTACGCGGAACGACGTACACGTAAAACAAGTCGGGATTTGCGCTCGATGCCGTAATCACGATATCGGCGGTGATGCCCGGAAAGTGGGCATGCTGGAGCGCGACTGCGAGATGTACGCCAAGCTTGGACTCTGGAATTTTTGAAAGGTATTCCGGGAACTGAAATCGGAGGTTCGTCATGATGGCGGAGTTTATCCCGCCACTTGCGGCCATGGAAACAATGGAATGCGTTCGGCCTTGACGGTTCGAGTCAGCACGTATAAGCGAAGAGCCAGCATCCGCACGACCCGGTTCCCGTGATTATCTGCGGCGCTCCTCGAACGCCGCCCTTGGCCTGCGTGAGCAGACTACCTCGGACGTGAGGTTTCCACCGGCAAACGCCCCCGGCGACGGGCGCGCGCCAAAGAAATTACTCACACCTACTCACACACCATGCCCGATACCATTCCGGCACATTTCACCACGGAGTTTTCCACGAACTGGATTCACCGTGTGCAGCAGACCAAGGCCCGACTCGACCCCTGGGTCGAAGAGGAAACCTTCATGGGGGAACGCAAACGGTATGACCGCATCGCGTCCCAAAACTCCCGGCGGCGCACTGAGCGCAAGGGGCCGACCGTCATCCAAGATCAGGACATGGATGCGCGCTGGGCGTACCGGCAGTCGTTCACGCTCGCCAACCTGCTCGACAAGGACGACGCGATGAATCTCGGCGCGCTCGTGCTGCCGACGAGCGATAAGGTGAAGAGCCACACGAACGCTTACCACCGCGACTCCGACGACATCGCCTGGTCGGCGGCGCTCGGCAACGCGATGACCGGCGAACTCGGCGCTACGGCTTCAGCGCTGCCGGCTACGCAATGGATCGGCAAGGGCGGCGCCGTGGGTGCCTCCACGGGGACCAGCTCCGGGCTGACGCTCGCGAAGCTGAAGAAGGCGAACTTCATCCTCGAGGATTCCGATCTCGAAGACGACTCGCCGCGGGTGCTGGTCGTCACGGCGGCCCAGCTCGAAAACCTGCTCAATACTACGGAGGTGACGAACTCCGACTACAACAGCGTCAAGGCGCTGGTGAGCGGCAAGGTCGAGACGTTCATGGGCTTCACGTTCAAGAAGGTGAAGCGTCTCCCGAAAACCGGGAACATCCGTTCCTGCGTCGGCTGGGTAAAGGGCGCGATCAAGCGCTTCAAGGGCTCGATGATGACCGACATCAGCATCCGCAAGGACCTCGATTACTCCACGCAGATTTACTCCGCGTGGCACCTCGGCGCTGTCCGCATCTACGACGAGGGCGTCGTGCAAATCGACTGCGACGAAAGCGTCTAAACCGCGGCCTTCAAACACTCAGAAAGGACACTCTAAAATATGCCCACGTTCACTACTTCGATCTTCGACGCGCAAGCCGTCGATCGCGCCAATCCCGCCCGTCTGGCGGCGTCCAACATCGCCTCTGGCGAAGTCGAGTTCGCCGTCATCCCGTACGCTCTCACCAGCGGCACGGATGAGGCGGCGAACGACATCATCAACCTCTGCGTGCTGCCGGCCGGGTGCATCCCGATTCCGCAGCTCTCCAGCATCACCTGCGACGCCGATCCCGGTACCGCCTTCACCGTCGATGTCGGCACCGCCGATAACGTCGATGGCTGGGGCGACGGCGTTGCGCTCACGACCGCCGGCAAGGTGGACTTCTGCGCTGCCGCGCATACGCAGCCAGCCTGGCTCGCCCAGACGCCGCTCGTGGCCGACTCCGCCGGGTTCGGCAACGCAACCGTGTTCGCCACGGTGATGACCGCCACGGCACCGGTGGCCGGGGTCATCCTGTACTTCACGCTCGCTTGGAAGCGCGGGCGCTAAAAGCGGTTGAGGGACCGGGGCGCGGCTCTTCACGGGGCCGCGCCCTCACCCACATCTAAAGCGTGATTTCCTCCTCAACTGAAGTCTGCAACCTGGCGCTGGGGCATCTCGGCGAAGCGAGCATCACTTCACTCGACGAGGACACGACGGCAGCGCGGGCCTGCGCGCTGCATTACGCGATGACGCGCGATGAATTACTGCGCTCGCATCGCTGGAATTTTGCCACGACGCGCGCGGCGCTCGTGCTGCTCGATGCGTCGCCGGCCTTTGGCTGGTCGTATCAGTATCAGCTCCCTTCCGACTTCCTGCGCGTGCTGGAGGTGAACGACTCGGAAGCGGGCGACGTGATCAGCGGCGAATGGATCATCGAAGGGCGAGTGCTGCTCACGAGTTGGGATGCGGTGCAGCTCGTCTACATCCGCCAGATTCTCGATGTCTCGCAATTCGATGCGCTCTTCGTGCAGGCGCTCGCGCTCAAGCTGGCCGTCTACCTTTCGGAGACGATTCGCGGCACGACCGGGAAGACGCAAGAGTTGACGCTGGCTTACGAGCGCGTGACGGCTCCGCTCGCGCGGCGCGTGGATGCCAACGAAGGGCGCCGGCGCAAGGGGTTGCTGCCGCTCAATTCGCTTTTCGTTCGGGCGCGCGGGGCGGGCGATCTCTATGGCTAACGTTCATCTCCAGTTTCAGAGCTTCAACGCCGGGGAGCTTTCGCCGCTCCTCGGCGCTCGTTTTGCCGTGGAGAAGGTGGCCAGCGGCTGCCGCCGGCTGCGCAATTTTTACACGCACGTCCATGGCCCGGCCTTCCGCCGGCCGGGCATGGAGCACATGGGCGCGGCGGCGAGCGACGCGGAGCGGTCAAGGCTGGAGGGATTCAATTTCAGTACGTCCACGGGCTTCGTTTTGGAGTTCGCGCCGAGCGGCTTGAACGTGTGGAGCAATAGCGTCGAGGTGCCGCTGCGCAGTGGCGTGGCGCTGCCCTACAACGCGCAGGAATGTGCGGAGCTGCAACTCGTGCAGGTGAACGACGTGTGCTACATCGCGCACCCGAATCATCAGCCGCGCAAGCTGGTGCGGTACGCCGATGACGACTGGCGACTGATGGAAATCGATTGGGGCTGGCCAGCCATGGGCGATGAGAATGTGCGCTCGGAAGAGATCGCGACGCCCGCGGTGACGGAACTGCTTTCGATCGGCGCCCACAAGTGGCCGGAGTTCACGATGTCGGCGGGCGCTTACACTTTTGAGACAGACGGCACGGTGACGAGCCCTTCCGGCTCCAAAGTGGGGCGGCTCCAGCGGCTCAACGGCACCGAATGGCAGACGCTCAAAACACTGACTTGGGGCGGCACCACGCCGACGCCTCAGGGTGGCACCCTGGGGCCGGCGGGCAATACTCTGCGGATCACGTACGATGGGCCGGCGCTCGCGTCCGGCGCCTCCATCCACGTCGAGCGCGGGCTGGAAGTTCATTCCCTGCCGCTCGACGTGAAGCAACCGCGCGACGCGGAAGAGGTAACGGTCCCGGCGAAAAAAGAGTGGCTCGTTTCGGTCGATCTCCTCGGCTTCACCGTGGACACTGCGAGCCGCGTGCAAGTGCTGCACTTTTTTGATGGTCAGTGGCGCGTGCTCAAGGTCATCACGCCAAAGAATGACGAGGTGATCACTTGGCGGGGCCCACAGTTTGGAGTCGATCGGCTCGTGATGCTGAACTGGACTGGCCCAGCGGCGAGCGGCGGCGAAATGCGGATCGATCAACTCGACTATCCGCCCTCCACGACGATCACGGTGGCCGTGAACGCGACGAGCGGCGAGGACCGCACGATGACGGCCTCGGAGCCGATCTTCACGGCGGGGCATGTCGGATCGTTCTGGCAAATCGTGCATCAGCGCGCGGCGGCGTTCGCGCAAATCGTGGCAGATGAGCCAACGATCACGGCGGAAACGTCTACCTCGGTGCGTGTCTCCGGGCGCTGGGATTTGTTCACGTACGGCACCTGGGATGCGACGCTGTACCTCGAAAAAAAGATCAACTCGATTTGGGAGGTGGCTCGCTCGTGGACCTCCAAGAAGGACCGCAACATCATTGCCAGCGGCGTGGAGACGGAAGAGGTCGAGCTACGCCTGCGCGTGAGCGCCGGCACGTCGGACGCGGCAACCGGCGCGGCGGTGCCGCGCTTCATCCTGGAACTTTCGGATTCGCGCGTGGCGGGCGTTGTGAGAATCAAGGCGGTGGGGGCTTTGACCGATGGCAAGACCGACGCGGCGACGGCGGACGTGGAGAAGGTGCTCCATTCCACCGATGCGACGGCGCTCTGGACGGAAGGAGCATGGTCGGACGCCCGCGGCTTTCCTCGCGCCGTGGCGATCTACGGGCAGCGGCTTTGGTTTGGCGGCACGGCGAAAGAGCCGCAGCGGCTTTGGGGCTCGGTGATCGCCGATTACGAGAATTTCCGGCGAACGTCGCTCGACGACGGGAGCGTTTCTTTCGTGCCGGCCGCGCAACAGGCGAACGTGATTCAATGGCTGGCGCCGCACGGTGAGGAGATGATCATCGGCACGAGCGGCGACGAATGGACGCTCGGCCCGGCTCCGAATGGGGCGGGGATCGTCACGCCGGTTTCCGCAGTGATGCAACGGCGGAGCGCTTACGGCTCCGCGCAGATCGCCCCGCTACTGCTCGGCGAGGGGCTGGTCTTCGTGCAACGCGGCGCGCAGAAACTGCGGCAGATTTCCGCGCGCGCAGAAGCTGTGGCCTGGGCGGCGACCAATCTCAGCGTGCTGGCGGAGCACGCCACGAAAACGGGCATCATTCAGATGGCGGCAATGACCTTTCCGCTCACGATCCTCTGGGCCGTGACGGCAGACGGGAAGCTGCTCGGGATGACCTTTGAGTCAGAGCAGAACGTCTTCGGGTGGCACGTCCATGAAACGAGCGGGACGGTGGAGTCGGTGGCCGTGGTGCACGGCATCGAGACGGATGAGGTGTGGCTCGCCGTGCTGCGCGAGGGGAAACGCTACATCGAGCGGCTCGATCCGCTCGTCTTCGCGCAGGACTTTGAGCAGCGCGCGCGGCTGATCTATCTCGACGCCGCGATGCGCGTGGAGTCGGCGACCGATCTCAGCGAAGTAACGGGGCTCGCGCATCTCGAAGGGCGCACGGTGGGCATCCTGGCCGATGGCGCGGAACTGGAGGAGCAACAGGTGGCGAACGGCACGGTGACGCTCTCAACGGTCGCGCGCACGGTCGTGGTCGGGCTGCCCTTCACGAGTGAGCTTCAGCCGATGCGCGTCGATATTCCGATGCGCGACGGGACGGCGCAGGGGCGCAACTTCCGCGTGTCGCGCGTGATGCTGGCGCTGCACAGCTCGCTCGGTGGTGAGGTTGCGGATTCGCCGACTTCACGATTCCAGAAGCTCAATTACCGGCGCGTTGCGTCGGAAGTGGGCTCGCCGCCGCCTCTCTACACGGGCGAGATCGAGACGGCGGTGGATTCCAATGCGCGGTCGGGCGTTGACGTGATGATCAAAGCAACCGGGCCGCTGCCGTTCAATGTCGGGGGCTTCGTGGCAAAACTGGATATTTATGGCGAATAGGTTCTTTTTCATTCTCGGCCTGCCGCGCTCGCGCACGGCCTGGCTTTCGGTGCTGCTCACCGGGCGGGATAGCTTTTGCTTTCACGAGGGGACCGGCGCGTTTCCTGATTTTGCGGCCTACGCCGCGGCGCTGCGAGCGCGGCCTGAGGCGTACGCGGGCGACAGCAATCCGGCGCTGGCGGAGCATGTTGACGCGATCCTGGCGGAGTTCCCGGACGCCCGCTTCGCGGTAATTCGGCGCGATCCGGCGGAGGCACTCGAATCGTTTTGTGCAGCGGCACCACGCGAGGCGGCGATGATCCGCGCCGGCTGGGATGAGATGGTGGCGCAATTCGAGGCTGCGGTGGCCAAGCTGCCGCTGCATCTCACGCTCCGGTTTGAGGACCTTCAGACACCGGCCGGGTGCGAGTCGATTCATGCTGGGCTTTTGGGGTCTTCGCTAGACGGCGCCCGGTGGGAGCAACTGCGGCAGTTGCATGTCACGTCGATCTTCCCGGAGACGCGAGTTGACCCGCTGGCGAAGCGGAAGGTGGAGGTAAATATCGACGGCTTCGATTTCTCTGGGCTCACCGTGCGCAGTTACACGGCGCAGGACCGGCCGATGCTGGAAGAGTGGTTCGCGTACCACAAAGACACGACCATGCCGCAGGTACGGCTCGCGCCGCTGGGGCTGGTGGCGGAAGATGAGCAGGGGCCAGTGGCGGCGATCTGGTGCTATGAGACTTTCGGCGTCGGGGTGGCCTGGATCGCGCTCCCCGTGACGCGGCCTGGCCTGACTTACAAACGCGCCTGCACGGTCATGGCCTTCGCGATCATGGCGATCACGCAACTGGCCGGGACCGGGTTTGAGCCGCCGGCCAGCTTCACCTGCTTTCGCGTGATCTGCCCCCCGGCAATGGGGCGGCTTTTGAAGCGGCTCGGGTTCACAGAGCAGCCGGGGCGCTCCAACTATTTTCTCTCGCTGTAATGGGATACGTAGCGCTCATCGTTTCCGCAGTCGTCGGCGTCGTTGGCGCGGGCATCTCCGCGTACGGGCAATATCAGTCCGGCAAGCAGCAGCAGGCCATCGCGAACTTCAACGCGCAGCAGCAGGAAAAGCAGGCGGAGATCCAGGCGCTTACCATGCAGACGCAGGCCGCGCTGCAAAAGCAGCAAGCCGAGGCGAATTTCCGGTTGCGCACGGCAGAGGCTTCAGCGCGGGTCAATAATGCGCGCGGGATCGAGCTGCAGGCGCTCGGGCAGGACCGAATCAACCGGCAGAACCTCATCAAGCGCCGGGAGGAATTTGAGCGGCTCCAAGGATCACAGCGCGCGGCGATTGCGGCAAGTGGGCTGGCGGAATCCTCCGGCACGCCGCTGGACTTGCTGGCGGAGACCGCGGCGCGGATTCAGCAGGATCAGGAAGAGCAGCACTACGCGGGCGAGCTGACGCGGCGGACGCTATTCAGCGAAGCGGCCACGGAACGCCTGGGCGGCAAGCTGGCGCTGGCCGGCGCGACGCTCGATCGCAATAGCTCGGTGGCCGAGGCGGCGTTGCGCTCGGCAGCGGGCAAGGCCGAATATCTCGCCGGCATGAGGGCGGCGGAGATTACGCGGCTCACCGGATCGGCGGCGGCGAAAGCGGCAACCTATCAGGCCGGCGCGACGCTACTCAGCGGGGTGAGCGGCGCGGTGGGTAGCTTCGCAAAACGTTCATAGCCCATGCCGATCATTCCACTTATTCAGCAGAAGGCGCTGCCCGATGCCCCGGCCGCAGTGATGAATCGGGAGAAGTTTCCGACCGTCAATAATCGCGGTGTCCAGCAAGCCGCTGGCGAGCTGGGCAGCGTGAAGTCGCCGCTCCTGCCGGCGGAGCAACTCTCGGCGCCCTTCCGCGCGCTGGGTGCGGTCGGCGAGGCGATTCAGCAAACGGGCAGCGTGATCGGCGCGCTGGCACGCACGCGGATGCAGGCCGAAACTGACGTGCAAGTCGCGCAGGCCGATGCCGAGATGGAGGGCGAACTGGCGCGCTTCGATCAATGGAAGACGGAAACGAATGCGCCGACGAACACATGGGAGTCGGAATGGCAAAAGCGCATGGCCGGGCTGCAAGGCAAGATTAGCCAGCGCAAAGACCTGACGCCCGGCGCGCGCCAAGACATCAATCTGCGCATGGTCCGCTTTGGCGGGCAGGCGCAGGCGCGCGTGATGGCCGGCGCGGCGCGGGAGAGCTTTGCGCAGGCGAAGAGCGCTTTCGTGGCGCAGATCGACCGCTACACCGATGGGCAGAATCCGGAAGGCTTCGAGGAGGCGCTCACGACCGCGGAGAAACGTGGCTACCTCTACCCACACGAGGCGGAGAATTTCCGGCAGCGGTTCAAGGATACTGGCGAGCGAAAGCAAAAAGAGGCGACGGCCACCGCCGAGAAGCAGGAATACGACATGCACACCTCGGAGGCGATTGCTGATCCTGAAAAATGGCTCGCCGCCAATGGTAAGGAGCCGTGGAAGGGAAAAGAAATTCTCTGGCAGCGCGTCAAGAACGCGGCAGACGCTCGCCAGCGCGAGGTGACGGTGGCGTCCGTCGATGAGGTCGTAAATGCCATCGCGGAAGGCACGATCACCGTCGAGGCAGAGGTGGACGCATGGGACTCGAAGCTCCCGCCCAAGCTGCGCCAGGAGGCCAAGCAATATCTGCGCTCCCGTGATGCGTTCGCGGAGAAAAAGGACCGCGACGAAAACGGTGTGCGGAATGCCGTGGAGCTGCGGCGCAAGGTCGCTGACTACGATCCGCAGTCCGACCCCGAGCGGCGCGGCTATTTCGAGTTGGTGCGTGAGATCGGCGGGCGCGTCGAGCAAAGCATGGCCGGCGAACTGACGGGCGAGCTTTTCCGCAAATACGGGCGCGACGCCTCCAAGCTGAAGGTGCGACCCGAGATTGAGCAGAACGTCTCCAAGTCGCTGGATGTGATTTTCGATGCCGAGACCGGCGCGATTCCGTACCGCAAGAAAGTGCCGGTGATCGATGCCAAGGGGCGCCCGGTGAAAGACCTTCGGACGCAACTCCCGGAAACGACATGGCAAGAGGACCCTGCGGCCAAGCAGCGCGCGATCGATGCGCAGACGGCCATCGAGATCAAGATGACGGATTGGTTCAAGGAACATCCCGACGCGACGCTGCCCGAGGTGAAAAAGAAGCTGGGCGAGGTGCTTCCGGAAGGCACGCGCCTGGGCGCGCTCGAAGCGCTGCAAAAGCTCAAGGCGCCGCAAGCGGCGGCAGGCGGCAGCGTGACGAGCTACGGCTACGCGGGAGACTCCACCCCGGACTCGAATAGCTCGGCGGGCATTGGGGCGTTCGTGCCGCGCGAGGAAGAGGAAAAGATCCGTCGCGGCGAAGATTCACCCTACAGGCTGCGCCGCGGCGATATTGCCGTATCTCCCGATGTGGAGAGCCAACTGCGCGCGGCGGGCGTGAGAGAAGGTGAAACAATCCTAGTGCGGCTGGCCAATGGCGAGGTGCGGCGCGCGCGGTGGATGGATCGGACGGCACAGGACGATGATGTGCGATCCGGGCGCATCAAGGGTGTGTCGCGGCCACTGCGCGGGCGGTTCGACTTTTATTCGCCCGGCGGCAGGGACGAGGCCGATGGCGTGGCCGTGGTTGGCTGGTCGAAAGCGTAAAATTTATGGCACCCGCACACGAAGAGATGCTGCTCGATTTCGACGGCTGGCTGGGCCGGCAGGATGACGGCGTGCGCGGCGATGTTGAGCAGCACTTGAACGCCATGCCGGAGCCGGTGCGCGCGAAGGAAAAGCAGCGACTCGCCTCAATGTTTGCCGTGTCGGAATCCACCGGGCTCGATCTGCCTACGGTGAACGAGCGCTGGGATATGGTGCGCGGCGGCTACGCAGAGCAACAGGGCGGCGACTGGCTGGCCGTGAAGGATGATGAGACGGCATTTCACGGGCGGCTGGTAGCCGACGCGACACAGCGGCGCGACGAGCGGTTTCTCGTGCGAGGGCCGGATGATGATCGTGACGCGAAGGCGCAAGAGGCGCGGGCAAAGAGTCTGCTTTTCCGCGCGCAGGAAGCGGCCTACGCGGGCAAGAATTACGGCGAGGCGCTGAGCGAATGGGAAGCCGAGGTGCGCGGCAAGCCTGGCTATCAAGACGGCAACGCCAGCGGCTACGCGGAACTGGCTGCGCAGAATCATCTCGCGATGCAAAAGACGCTGGAGCGGGTGCGCCCGGTCGCCGCGGAAGCCTTCCATGAGATCGCCCGCGGCCGCGGGTCGGAGGCCGGCGAAGGCGATACGATGCCGTACGCGAAATTGCGCGGACTGGAGCCGGAGGAGAAAAATCTGGCCTTCCGCGTTATGTCGGACATGGCCGGCGGCGTCGAGAAAGGCCGCACCCAGGTATTCTTTGAAGCGGCTGGCCGCAGCTTTGAAAACATGGTCCCTGGCGGCGGCGCGGCGGCGTGGCGCTCGCGTCTGCTGCGCGCTGGCTTCGCGGAAGGCTCCATCGTCACGGCAGCCGATCCGCTGGCACAGATTCGCGAGGAGTTTGGCCGCGAGTCGATGGCACGCATGAGCGGCGGCACGGCAGCGGGCATGGCTCCGATGGGCGGCGAGCCGCGCAAGCTGAACGCCGAGGAGGCGGAGCGATGGAATGCGGAAATTGCCGCAGCGGTGGAGGACGTGGATACGGCGGAGCAGTTGCGTAAGTTTGGGCAGCAAGTCGTCGATCCGACGAGCAACACTGGCGGCTGGGCCTTTCGCCACCTGGTGCTGCCAGTGGCCGACTCCACGGCGCTCCTGGCGGCGTTTTCGCTACCCGGCTCGACGCTGCCGGCGATTGAGCTTTCGGCGCGCGGCTACCAGAACGACGAATACCTGCGGTTGCGCGAGATGGGCATGGAGGCGCGCGAGGCGAATGCCATCGCCGGAGTGACGGGCGCGGCGCAGGCCGGGCTCGATAAGCTGGAAATCTTGACGCTCGGCAAGTTCGGCAGCGCCGCGCTCCCGAATGTTTCGCGTGTCCTGCGCGGATTTGCGATGAGCGGCAGCCGGGCGGCGCGCTTCGGCGTGAACGCGGGCGGCACGCTCCTGGCGGAGACGGCCATCGAGTTGACGCAGGATCATGTGATTCCCGCGCTGGTGCAGGACAACCTGGCCAGCGATCCGCGGTTCGATGTGCGCTGGGGCGAGGTGTGGCGCGAGACGGCCGCGGCGGCTCCGGAGACGATGCTGGGCATGGTGCTCCTCGCCGGCATAGGCGGTGCCGTGCAGACGCGCGCGCAGAGCGGCGCGGCGATGCGACTGCGCGGCTATTCGCTCGAGCAAATCGGGGAGATTCAGGCGGCGCCACTGGCCGCGCGCGGCGATCTGCTGGCGCAATATCTGCCGGCAAAAGCGCCTGAAGGCGAGGCGGCAGAGACACTGAAAACGGAGGTCGTCGAGCTCGCCCGCAAAGAGGCGGCGGTGTTCGCCGAGAAGCGGGAGGTGGAAACCGCGGCGACCGCTGACTCGCTCGACAACGCAATCCGCGTGACGCGGGCGGGCTCGGGATGGTGGGTGCAGTTTGGCGACAAGTCGGTGCAGGTCGAGAGCGCGGAGGCCGCCCGGCGCATCCGCGAGGATCTGAATCAGGCGCGCAGCGAAGAGGAGGCCGGCGCCCTGGTCGCGCTCGTCGATAGCTGGCACGGCAAGGCGGGAGAGACGACCCGGGAAACCACGATCACGGGCAACGCGGTGACCGCTGGCGAGGGCGGCGTGATGCGCAACGGCGAGGTGACGCAGGAGTTCACCGGGCGCGATTTCAAGGAACTACAGCGCGAGGCCGAGATGCTGGCCGAGGGCGGGGGCGTTTTCTCGATCGATGGCGTGAACCGCGTGAGTTTTGCGGAAAAGACCGCGCACGGCGCGCGGCACTTGGTGCAGCGGCTGGAGATCAACCAAAGCCCGAGCGCGGCGCTCACCTTCCTGCATGAAAGCATCGAAGCAGATTTTCGAGCGGGTCTCGCGACGGGCGGGATCACGATGGATGAGACCCGGCGAGCCATCTTCTCTGTCTCTGGCGCCTTCGATCCCGCGCAGGCACGGGACGCCGACGAGCGCGCCTTCCGTGAGCGCGTGCAACGTGTGGCACGCGGCGAGGCAAACGAGACGGAAACTCGTGAAACCCTCACAGAGCTGGCCGTCGCCGACGTGCTCGGTCGCCGCAGGGACGGGGCTGCGCTTCCCGCCGGCAGCGTCACAGCGGCACTGAATGAAGCCGCGCTCAATGCGACGGATGCGGCGAGCGTTCGGGAGATTGGCAAGGTGCGCGCCTTCTTGCGCGCCGTGCGGCAGTATTTCCGCGCACTGTTTGGGACGGTCGCGGCGCTCCGGCGCGCTCGGCGCGAGGGGTTCACGGAAGATTTCGACGCGTTGATCGAAAAGATCACCGGCCAAAGCGAGCAAGCGGCACACGACCGGGATGCGGCGGCTGAGGCCGAAGCGATCACCGCTGGCACCCTGGATTACGTTCCGCCCACCGAGGAAGAAATGGCGGCCGGAATCGCGTTCCGGCTGGGGCGAGCGACGATCACGCCATCGGCGGAGACGCGCATCCTGCCAACCGAGGGCGGTGTACTCGTCGGGCCAGCCACGTTCTCACTGCGCGCGTTCCATGGCACGCCGCATACGGTGGACCGCTTCAGTACCGAGAAGATCGGGACAGGAGAGGGCGCGCAGGCGTACGGCTGGGGGTTGTATTTCGCGGAGAATCCGAAGGTGGCGGAGGAGTACCAAAAGGCCCTCGGCGGGGAGGCTGTCTCCATGGAGGCGCTCCGGGCATACTTCACCCCCGGCGCTATCATCGAGGCGTACGGCGGAAATCGCGACCGGGTAATCTCGTTCAATGAAGACGCCAAAGGCGCGTGGAGCGTGACGGTTCAATCAGTCCAAAAGAACGCGGCTGGAGAGTGGGTCAATAATCCCGCCTATCCGCGCCCGCGCACGCATTTCACGGCCCCCAGCTTGGACGAAGTGAAGAAACGCGGGCTCCCGACGGAGCTCGGAGGCAACACCTACACCGTCACCCTCGACGTAGAAGCGGATGAGCTACTCGACTGGGATCGCTCGCTCACCGACCAGAGCGAGAAGGTGAAGGTTGCAATGCGGGCTCTCTTCAAGGAATTGGGAGCCAAGCACGATCCCGCGGCTCCGACCGCCACACCGAACGCAAACTCCGGCGGCAGCCTTTATCGCCGTATTGCGGTAGTCGACCCGATTATGTCGAAGGAGGCGCTCAGCCGAAGGCTTGGAGAGCTTGGCATCCCTGGCCTCCGCTACCTCGACGAGCGCAGCCGTGGTAAAGAAGGCGGCACCCGCAACTACGTCATCTGGGACGAGAGCAAAATCCGGATCGAAGACGAGAACGGGAAGCCTGTTTCGATCACGCCGGCGGCCCCGCAGGAAGGTTCAGCCGCGTTCAGTCTGGGGAGAAAGAAACTCCGCATCATCCACCCGAAAGACGGCGCGACCCTCAGTAAGAAGGAGGCGATCAACCGCGTGATGGCTGAGTTCGGCGAGGGCGCAGAGCCGGTGAAATTCAGCGATGGGCGCGAGGCAACGATCAATCGCAGCAAGCTCGGCAAGATGACCGCGCATGAAGGCCCCGGGGGCGAAAAGAAACCCCATGTGCGGGAACGAATCTTGGCGATCCAGAGCCTGCGTGAACTGGCGGCGGTGGCCCTGGAGCTTCCGACACATTTGGATGACGGCCGCGACACGCGCGTTGAGACTTCGCACGAATACTTCGCTCCCTTCCTTGTGGGGGATGAGGTTTACCGCGCCCGTCTGTTCGTGAAGGTCTACAAGCCGGAGGCGGAACTTGGGACGAAACTCCACAGTTTGCGACTCGAAGACATCGAGATCGAAGAAAGCCCCGCTCGCCAGCCACTCAGCGGGATGCCTGCCGGTCTAGCAAACGAGCTTGGGATAGCAGGGACCGGAGAATCTGGCGCGGTGTCTGCCGCCTCAACCGAAGGCGAGATGACGGTATCCGAGCTGATGCGCGGGCGCAAGGATTTAGAGGGCGGCGCCTTTCGTCTTTCGGCTGGCGCGGGCCTGGAGCTGATTCAGAAGCGGATCGACGAGCGGCTGGCGCGCGACCCGGAGAAACGGCGCGCGGTGGCGAAGGCGGCGAAGGACAAACTTCAGAAACTCCAATACGAGGCGGAGACGGAGCGGCTCACGCCGCGGGGTGATCGGATCGCGCCGATTGCGGATAAGCGCACGGCGGCGGAGTTGGATAAGGAAGCCGCGTTCCGGCAGGCCACGCGGCGCGAGGAGTTGGAAGCCGAGGTGTATGGGCGCTATGGCGAGGTGCTCGATAACGACGCGCTCACGCAAGTCTGGAGCGGCCCGGTGATGTCGCATCTCGCGAATCCGAAGGACAAGCTCCACGGGCGGCTGCTGGGCAAGAGCATGGCCCTGAAGCGGCAAGAGTCGCCGGACGGCTATGATGGGATTGACGGTGTGCCGGCGTACGTTTTCGGCGGCACGCTGGGTGTGGATGAGGCGGCGCAGGAACTTTACGAGGCTGGGCTGATTGCCGACGCGGCGCCTGATACGATGTGGAACGCGATTCGCGCGGAAGTGGCGAGCGCGCAGAAGTTCCAGCAATTCCTGAAGGCCGCAAAGGCGGATTTGAAAGCCGCTCGCGACCTGGCGCGCGAGGAGGCTGTCGGGTGGCGGCGCGAAACCGAAAAGACGCAAAAGAAGCAGTGGGGCACGCGGGCGGCGCTGGCGCGCGATTTGCGTACGCTGGACGCCATCCTTTCGGTACTCCCGCCGGAGGTGCGCGGCAAGGTGGGTGGCTTCGTGAAGCTGGCGCAACTGGCGACGCCGGAGAAGCGGGTCGAAGAGATCGTGCGACGGGTGGGCAAGATCGACGTACTGCTCGAAGAGTATCTCAAAAAAGAGACGACGGCGGCCCTCGAAGAGCTGATCGAAAAGGCGGAGCCGAAGCGTGAGGCGGGCAAGCAGAGCCGCGGCAAGATCGGCGCGGAGGCGCATCGTTTCTTCGATCAAATTGCCAGCGTGATGGCGCTCGACGAGGCCGGAATCGAAGGACGGCGCGCGGCGATCAATGCGCAGCTCGCCGACGACAAGACGACGCCCGCGCAAGCTGCCGATCTTTTCGAGCAAGAGCAAATTCTCGACGCCTTTGGCGCGTGGGAAAAGGAGTCTGCCGCCGACATGGACGCGGCGCTGCGGGCGGCGCAGGAAGTGTACACTACAGGCCGCAACCGTTGGCGCGCGGCGGAGGAATCGCGGCTGGCGGAGGTAGCTGGATTGGCGGGCTCCATCGTCGAAACGCTGGGCGCCGGCACGTACGCCGGGAGCCAAAAGAAAAAGAAAGACTCCCGGATAAAGGCGATCTCCCGCGGCGCGCTCGATCTGAAGAGTTTCCCGGAGATTCTGGAAGCGCTGCTCGGGCGAGAGCACGCACTGGCAAAACGCTGGGGGCGTGCGGCGATTCGGGCCTTCAATGCGCGCAATGACGAACTGCGCGACACGCGGCGGCGGTGGCGGGAGGCCGTCGAGAAGGCCACCGGTAAGCGTGGAATCGATGCGCAGCGGGCGCTCTGGGAGATGGGCCACGCGCAGAGTGTAGAGGCGAACAATGCCGGCGAGCTGCGCGGTGAGACGCAATCGGTGCCGCTGGCGATCATCGATCAATGGCGCGATGGATTTGCCGATCCGGCGGCGCTCGGCATCTCGCGCGATGAGGCCGACGCGCTGATCGCGGAGCGCGAGGCGATGGAAGAAAGCGATCGGCGCGAAGGTTTGCCGATGACGCGGGCGGCGCGCACCGGGGCCGGTCTGGTGAAGATGACGGAAGCGGAGGGGCTTTTCCTCACGATGCTCTACGGGCAGGAACAATACGCCGAAGCGCTCGATCGCGCGGGCTGGACAACGGAAGCGATCTTGGAAGTCGATAGCGCGATTTCTCCGGCAGGGAAGGCGCTGCGCCAGTGGATGCGCGAGGAGTACCGCGAAGGTTACGGGCCGCTGGCGTCGATCTTTGAGCGCATGTACGGGGTGGCGCTGCCGCAGATTCGCAACTATGCGCCAGCGGCTTTTTACCACGTCGGCGCAGAGCGCGAAACTGGGCCGGAAGAACGCGGCGGGATCGACGGCGGAATGCGCGCGGGCTTCCTCCGCAATCGCAAGCAGCACACCGCGGCACCGCGGCTGGAGAACGCTTTTGCTACGTTTCACGGTCACGTTTCGCAGACGACGCACTGGAAGGCGCTGGCGGAGCTGGTGCGCGAAGTCTCCGGCGTGATCGGCAGGCCGGACGTGAAGCGCGCAATCGAGGCCAGTCACGGCGCGGATATGCTGAAGACGCTGAATGATTGGGTGCGGAATTTGGAGGGCAATGGCCTGCAAACGCAAAGCGGCATCATTGACCGGGCGCTGTCCTGGGTGACGAGTCAGCAAGCCTATATCGCGCTCGCGTTTCGTCTTGGGACGCTGGCGAAGCAATCGACGGCGCTGCTCGGCGCGGCGTTCAAGATGCCAGCGGGCGCATACGCGCGCGGGTTTGCCCGGCTGATGAGTGGCGAGCTGGAGGTGATCAAGATGTTCCAACGACCGGCGATTCAGCGGCGGCTGGAAACTGGCTTTGCTCCTGAAGTTCGGGCGGCGCTGAATGACATCTGGCTCGCCAAGCCGACGCTGCGCGCCCAGGCGCTCGAAGCGGGCATGCGGCTGATCGGCCTGACCGATGCCATCTTTACCACGGGCAGCGCGGCGATTGCCTATGACTACCATTTACGCGAGGCGGAGAAGGCCGGGCTTTCGGGCGAGGCCGCGGAGCTGGCGGCGATGCGCGAGGTGGAGGACATCATCGCCCGCACGGCGCAACCGGCCGATGTGGTGAGCCGCTCGCTATTCGAGGCGCGGCAGAATGCTTTCGGGCGGCTGCTTTTCATGTTCGCCAGCGAGGCCCGGCAAAAGTCCTCGCTTTGGGCGACGGCTTGGAAAAACACGCTCACCCGGGAGGCGACGGCGGAGGACTATCGCGTGCTGGCCATCTCACATCTGATCTTGGCGCCGTTATTGCAGGCGATCACGGCGGCGTGGCGGGATCTGCGGGACGATGACGACGACGAGCTTTTTGACGCGGAAAATTGGAACGGCATGGACTTCCTGAAGTCGATTATCGCCGGCCCGCTGGCGGGCATTCCGCTGGTGAGCGATGCGATCTCCGGCTTCCCGGATAACGGCATCTTCGGGCGGCAGATTTTCGCCTTCAAGGCGCTACAGCAGCTATTCACCGGGCCAAAGGAGAACGAAGCAGAGCAGACGGAATGGTACGTGAGCCGCGTCCTGCGGGTGATGCAAGGGCTCGACGCTTTTACGGGCGTCGCGGGCAGCGTGGCCGGGCAGGTATTCTCCATCGCGGACAACCTTTTTGACGACGAGGACGAACGGGAGAAGCAAGAGCGCGCCCGGATTCGCCGGGAGCGACGCGAAGAGCGGGAGGAATAGCGGGACTTGCAAAAGGCGCGTTTCGGGTGCTGACTCGAACCCTATGACATCGGCACAAATCGAAAATATTCAACGGCGGATCGGTGCAACCCCTGACGGCTTCTGGGGGCCGAAATCGATCGCGGCTTGCAAGTTGCACCTGCGATCGCTAATGCCCGCGGAGAACCCGTGGCCGAAAACCGATCAGGCGAGCCTCACGGCTTTCTACGGTCCGGCCGGTGACGAGTCGCAGCTCGTGAATCTCCATGCGCCCGTGCCGATGTTCTACGAGGGCAAGCCGATCAAGACGATTCGCTGTCATCGGCGCGTCTCGGAGTCGCTGAGCCGCGCGCTCGCGGACGCATACAAGACCGCGCCGGACGCCGTGAAGGTATACGACGGCTGCTACAACAATCGCGCGATGCGCGGCGGCTCCACGCCTTCTCTCCACGCCCGCGGCGCGGCCATCGATCTCCTGGCCGGCGAGAACGGCAACCATGTCTCGTGGCCCGTGGCGGCGACGATGCCGCTGGAGGTCATGGAGGCGTTTGCGCGCGAGGGCTGGCTGGCGGCCGGTGCCTTCTGGGGCCGCGATGCCATGCACTTCCAGGCGACCCAGTGACGCCTGCGGAGGAAGCCAAGGCCGTGTGTGAGCGCGCGGGCGAGGACTTCCGCGAAGTGGTCGAGGCGCACATGCTGCACGGCTGGCTATTCTCCACGCCGGACTTGTTTCTCGCGGCGCGGCCGGTCCCGAGTCAGGCGGACGTTTCGGACCTATGGGCGGAGTGGCCGCGCGAGCGGTGCGACGCGTGGTTTATCCGCCTGAGTGTCGGCAGTATGTGGCAGGCGCTCAGCCTGATGCCATTCGATCTGCCGCTCGTGGGCTGGTATCGCGCGGGCCGCGGCTGGGAGAGCAATCATTGGGTGTCCACGAAACTTCTGCGACGGTTCGAGTCAGCACTTGCGCCGGCACGGCTTAGCTGATAGAGACCCGCAACGATATGGGCGGCTCCGCCAAAACCCCTAAAACCTCCGCGAATCAGCAAGAGCTGGAAGACATCCAGCTTACACTGCTGCGCAAACAGCTCGACGAGGCGGAGAATCCGAAACCGGAAAAGAAGATCGAAATCCCAAAGCCGCTCCCTCCGCCGCCCCCGCCCGCGCAGGTGAGCGGCGACACGGAAGCCGCAGCGAACGCGGCGCGCGCGCAGGCGATGCGGCGCACGAACACGGCGCGGCGCACTCTTTTTGCCGGTGAGACCGGCGGCTACCGGCCTGCGGCGAAAACCCTCCTCGGATGATCGAGAACCAGAAGCTCGGGAAAAAGATTCAAGAGCGCTACGAGGCGCTGAAATCGGCGCGTAATCCGTGGGAAACGCTCTGGCGTGATATTGCCAGCTACGTGGTGCCGCGGCGGGCGCCGGGGATGGCCGGCACGATGCAATCGCCGGGCACGAGCAATGAGGCGCTGCTTTTCGACACGACGGCGGTGCGCGCAAACATGACGCTCGCCAACGGCCAGCTTGCATGGATGTCGCCGCTTGAGGCTCCCTGGTTCGCATTCGAGCCGCCGAGCATGACGAAAGAGAGCGGCGATGCTGCGCGGCAGTGGCTGGCCAAAGCGACCGAAGTGGCGCGCAACGACCTGGCCGTCTCCAACTTTTACACGTCGGTCCATGAGTTCTATCTCGACCGCGGCGCCTTCGGCACGGCCTGCCTCTATGTGGAGCCGGGGAAGCGGAACACGCTGAACGTGCAGACGTGGCCGGTGGGCTCCTTCGTGATCGATGAGGATGAGAACGGGATCGTCGATACGGTCATCCGAGAGTTTCGCCTGACGCCGCGCCAAGCGGTGCAGAAGTTTGGCGAGGAGAACGTCTCGGCCAAAATCCGCAAAGCGGTGGCGGATGGCGGCGCAAAGGCGCACGATCGCATCAACTTCCTGCACGCCATCTACCCGCGGGAGGATGCGGAGCGCGACGGCAAGAAGCTCGACGGGCCAAACATGCCGATCGCTTCCATCTACCTCGAGGCGGACGGCGGCCATATTTGCAGCGTTGGTGGGTACGAGGAAATGCCCGTGATGGTGAGCCGATACCTGGAATGGGGAAGCTCGACGGGCGGCATGTACGGGTGGAGTCCGGCATTCGCCGCGCTCCCCGAGGCGCGGCAGGTGAACTTCCTGCAAAAGATGATGGATGCGCTCGCGGAGAAGATGGCCTTCCCGCCGGTGCTCGCGCCCGAGGGGCTCGAAGGCGAGATCGATCCCAACGCGATGGGGGTCACTTACTTCAGTCAGGACTTGCAGGGATCACTGCCGCGCGAGTGGATGACGGCCGGGCGGTACGATGTCGGGCTGGCGCGGATCCAGGAGCGGCAGAAGGCGATCAACGACGCCTTCCATGTGGACCTTTTCCAGATGTTCGCGCAGCTCTCGAAGCAGATGACGGCGAGGGAGGTTTCGGAGCGGGCGCAGGAAAAACTGATTCAGTTTTCGCCCACTTTTTCCCGGCTCACGAGCGAGCTCTTCAACCCGCTCCTGGAGCGCGTCTTCGCCATCCTGCTCCGCAACGGCGGATTCGGCGCAGTGCCGGCGGAGATGATCGTCCCGGTGGACAAAGAGCGTGGATTCGTCGCCCCGCCCAAGATGCAATATTCCAGCCGGATCGCGCTGGCGTTGCGCGCGCTGCCGGTGGTCGCCTACTCGCGCACGATCGAGCGTGTCTCGGCGCTCGCGCAGATCGCACCGCAGGTGCTCGACAACTACGATTTCGACAAAGCCGAGCGCGACACGGCCATGCAGGACGGTCTGCCGCCCGCCTACCTCCGCAGCGAAACCGATCGCGACGAGATGCGGGCCACGCGGCGCGAAGCGGCAGCGGAGCAACAGAAGCAAGAGGCCCTGGCCATGCAAGTGGATGCGCTCTCCAAGGCGGGCCGCGTGCCGAGCGATACGCCCGTGGGCAAGGTCATCGCGGCCAATATCCCGCAAACTCAAGCGGCATGAAACACGAAACGCAATTTTCCAAGGAGCCGGAGAAGCCGGAAGATCGGGCGCAAGCGCTCGCAAATTGTTACGCGCGGGTGTTCCTCGGCGACGATGACGGGAAGCGAGTGCTCGCGGACCTGCGCGCCAAATTCGGCCTGGAGCGCATCTGCTTCAAGGCGGCAGCCGGCGCGCCGTACGATCCTCTCGCGGCCGCCCTGACCGATGGCGAGCGCCGCGTCATGGCGGAGATCGAGTCAGCACTTAAAAAAGGCGCACCCGGTCAGGTGCTAAAGAAAACCAAACGCTAATCTATGTCTTACAAGCTTCCTTTCGCCGATACGAACGCGCCCATCACGCTTGCCAGCACGGTCACGGATGACGTGCATACGCCAACCGTCAATATTGGCGCAACCGCGCTGCCGGCCGGCGCGGCGACGGCGGCAAAGCAGCCGGCGCCCGGTGCGGCTACGGCTCCGAGCGCGGACGTTATCTCAATCCAGCCTCCCGCCGTGACACAAGTGATGGATACCGCTCTTGCGGCGTCCAAGGTTCTCAAGGCGTCAGCGGGCCAGCTTTGCAGCCTGACGGTTTTTAATAGCGGGGCGGCGCAATTCATCCTCGTGATGAACTCGACGACCGTTCCTGCGAATGGCGCGGTGGCGCTACTCCTTCCGCCGATTCCCATTGCCGCTGCCTCCATTGTGCAAATCGACTTCCCGCGCCCGGTGGTCGCCTCAATCGGCATCTCCGTTTCCAACTCCTCCACGGGCACCTTCACGAAAACCATCGGCAGTGCCGATTGCGTATTCTTCGCCCAAGTGAACTGACGCCATGCCGATCCTTGTTTCTCCACCCCCCGGCGGCGCGCCAACGGCAGCGCAACTTTATCTGCCGTTTTGCACAATCCTGAGTATCACCGCGAACTCCGCGCTAACTCAAGTCATCGACACGGCAATCCCGCGAGACCTGACCATCGCGGGGGCTTCTGCTCTGTCAACATTCCTACCCACGAGCTTCAACGCCACTGGCACGCCAACCGTTAGCATTACTGGAGCCGCCCTTTCTCAAGCGTCGGTGATTGCATTTCTCGATGCTTGTATCGCCGACGGCGGCAACAATGGGGCTCTTTCTCTTCAAGCAGGGACAAGTTGGGCTCCTCCGGTTCAGTCGGCAGCGGTTGTTCAGATTGAAGATTTCGCATTCGTGGGAGATGCTGGAATTGACGGGGTGCAGAACAACGACTACTTCACGTTCTTAGACCAAGCTGGCGCAGATTATTATGTGTGGTTCAACCTTGCCGGCAGTGGGGTGGACCCGGCGCCCTCAGGAACCGGAATAGAAGTCGCTTTTACTTTTGGAACAGCGTCTGAAGTGGCGGCTTTTTGTGTGGCAGCAATCAACGGAGTCGTGGGCACCATTACTGCAAGTAATTCTATTTCTCCGTCAACACTGCGGCTTACACAGATTTCCGGGGGGAGTTGCAACGACGGCGCATCGTTTGCCACCGGAGTTACGCATTCCATTGCCACAAATGGGGCAAATGTCGTGAAACACGCCAAAGTTGAAACGCTCCTCTCGGGCCTGGACGGTAAACACTAACTAATCCTATGACCACCGAAGACCTCATCGCCGAACTTCAATCCACGCTCTCCGCCAAAGATCAGGCGATCCACGAGCGCGACGAAACTATCTCGCAGATGAATACCACGATTGCCGGGCTTCAGGCCAACGGCAACGGGACCGTGCCGGGGCCGGTGCATGCGGAAGTGGTCGCCGAGCGGGATGCGCTGCGCGCCAAAGTCGCGGCTGGGCTCGCGGCGCTGCAAGACGCGCCCACGGTATAACGCGCATGAAACTCCTCTCCATCGAAGACGACCCCGGCATTTGCGCGCAGGCAGAGCGCACCCCCGCCTGATGCTTTTATATGCTCTGGATTCTCGCTCAAGCCGCAGTGGAGCAGCCGCCAGTAAATCTCTGGCAGGTCGCTGCGCAGAGTGGCTTCAATGCCGTTTTGGTCATGGTGCTGCTCTATGGTCTCAGAGAGCAATGGTCGGCGAACAGGAAAGAGACGCGCGAATGGCGCAAGGCGCTGGATCGCAACACGCTTCTGATGACTATTGCGATGATCCAAATGGCCGGATTGCAGCCGGGAATCAAGGAGCAGCTCTCCCGGCTAAAAGAGGAGCTTCACGATGCGAATCTGGAGCCGAAGGAGGATGCATGAAAACGCTGCTCGTTGAAGATAATGACGGCTGTCGATTAGTGATCCTTGAGGCACTCAAGGGCATGAGCGAAACGGTGTGCGTGGATAAGCTCGGCGATGCACTGGCGGTGCTCGACGACTCCTTCGATCTCGTGTGGCTCGATCTCGGGCTGCCTGACTCGAAACCGGAAACGACCGTCGCGCAAATCCCGATGTTTCGCTCAATAGCGCCGCAGTCTGCGCTGCTTGTGGCCTCCGGGTATGGCGAGAAACTTCGCGAGAGCGCATTGCACGCCGGCGCGGATGCCTATGCGGGCAAGGATGAGCTTGGCGGGTTCAATCGCTATCTCGTGGCCGCGCTAATCCTTCAGACCGCCATGCGCGCCCTGGCGCGTGGCGCGGACGCCAGCGTGATCCTGCGCCGCGTTACCGAAGTCATCCTCAGTCAAGCCCACCCTGCACCCGCCGAAACACAGCCATGAAGTTTCTAATCCTCGCACTCCTCATCCTCGCCGCCGTTTTCTTCGTGCTGGCTGCCGTAAAGAAAAATAGCAAATTCGATCTCACCGCGGCGGGCCTGCTTTGCTGGCTGCTCACGCATCTCATTCCGGCGCTCGTGCGGCTGGGCTGCATTGCGCTCATGCTGTCAACGGTGGGCTGCGTCACGTACGCCCGCTACCCGAACGGCAAGCTCGCTCTGGCCACCTCTACAAACTCCGAGCGCGTGTTTTTTAAGACGCCGCAAATGGAGCTGCGCATCGACGGGCACGCGCCCGACAAGACGATCAGGGCCGCGGGCGACACGGCGATGAAAGCTGGCTTGGGCGGCACGGCCATGATGATCGCGCCCGGTCTTGCTCGATAACCATTTCCCAAAAACCACATCCATGAAACTACCCTCAATCCATCTCGATCCCGAAACAGGCGGCGGAACCGGCGGAGGCGGAGAAGCGGGCGGCGCTGGCGGCACTACGCTGCTCGCGGGCGCCGGGGCTACTGGCGGCGCTCCAGCGGGCGCTGGCGGCGGCACTGGCGCGGCGGCCGGCTCCCCATGGTTCAGCGACGACACCGCCGGCACATTCTCGCCCGGCTGGCTGGAGCGGCTCGATCCCGATCTGCGCGCCAACCCCTCGCTGGCGTCCGTCCCGACGCTCAAGGATCTCGCGAAGAGCTACGTGGCAACGAAGGCACTCGTCGGCACGAAGCTGGAGATGCCCGGCGAAGGCGCGACGCCGGAGCAGGTCGCGGCCTGGCGCAAGACCGTGGGCGCGCCGGAGAAGCCCGAAGGGTATCTCGGCGACGCCAAGACGCTGCGGCCGGAAACGGTCCCGGAGGCGTTCTGGAATCCGGAGGTGGAAAAGAAGTTCCTGGAGATCGCCCACCGGCATCATCTCACGTCGGCGGCGGTGAAGGAGATCATCGCGTACCACGGATCATCGATCAAAGGCAGCCTCGACGCGTCTCAGGCGCAAGAGGGCGAGGTACTCACGGCGGAGCTCGGCAAGCTCCGGCAGGATTGGGGGCAGGAGTTCGACACGAATCTCAACCTCGCCTCCCGCGTGGCCGCGACGGTGGGTCTCAAAGACTCCGATCCCATCTTCACCAACGCCTATGTGGTGCAGGCGTTTGCCAAGCTCGGGAAGCTCTTCAGCGAAGACAAGCTCGTGCAGGGCGAAAACCGGGGCATCAACGGCTCGGTGGATGATCGCATTCGCGAGATCACCGACCCCGGCAGCACGGGCGCCTTGGCGCGCGACTACCGCGGCGAAAACGGTTCCGAGCGGCAGGTGGCCGCCCAGAAGCAACTCCACGAGCTCATGGGCGCTCGCGAAAAGAAATAACCTATGGCCGTCCCCACTACTCAACTCGAAGTGTCCTACGTCGGGAGTGGCGTCGGCCCGTACACGATTCCGTTTCCCTTCCTCGCCACCTCGCACATTCGCGCGGCGGTCTCGGCCGATGGCGAGGAAGACGCCGTGCTGCTTTCCTCCTCGGCCTACACGGTGACGCGCCTGCCGAGCGGGGCCGGCGGCACGCTCACGCTCGATGAGGCCGTGGCTGATCCCGAAGTGCTCGTGATTTACCGCGAAGTGCCGCTGACGCAGCCTACCGTGTTTCCGCTGGCCGGGCCATTCCCCGCGAAGGCGGTGGAAACGGCGTTCGACCGGCTGCTCATGCAACATCAGCAACTCGACCGGCGAGTCAGCGAAATTACCGGCGAGCCGGGCGGCACGAGCGACGATCCCGGCACGGCCTTCGGGCGCTGGAACCCCAGCACGAGCTATGCGATCGGCGACGTGGCCACCGGTGGCGACCAAAACCAATATCGCGCGGTCCTGGCGCACAGCGGCGAGAATCCCACGGGCGACACTGGAACGAACTGGAAGCTCTGGCGGGTGAACTCGAGCATCACGCTGAATGTGCCGGCGCGTTTTGCGACGCTGGCCGCGGCGTGGGATTTTGCGGCCGATGCATTCATCGGGTCCGCCACCGTGACAATCCAACTCGCCGATGGGAATCACGTCGTCTCCCGTAAGCTGTTCAATCATCCGTGCGGCAGCCGCTTCCGTATCCTAGGGAACGTCACGACTCCGACGAGCTGCGTGCTCAACGCCTCTGCGGTCGTCTATACCAGCGGGCAGTGGGCGACCGAAAACGACGGGCTGATAGCCGTGAGCGCCGGGCAAACGCTGGGATTCATTGACGGCTTCCGTATCCTTGGGCCGGGTCGTGATCAGACCGGCATGGGTGCCCTTTTTGCAATCGATGGCGCCGTGATCATCGCGGGCGAGCACATGATCATCGAGGACTTTTACTTTCCGGTCGCCTCCTTCAACGGCGGCGTCGTGCGAGCCTTCGGGATCACGGTGAGTGGCGGCGGCGACGGAAATTTCATGAGCTACAACGGCTCCGTCATTTCCGTTCCAGACTGCGTTTCCAGCGGAGCCGATGGCTACTTCGCGAAGGCCGGCGCACTGGCGGAGCACTGCTCTACGGTCTGGGCTCCGAACGGTACGTTCAGCAACAACGCGGGACATCAGGCCGCTTGCCACTTCGGAAGCAGCCTTATGCTGCGCGCCGCGACGATCAGCGTCACGGGCGGGCTCGTCGGGCTCGCGGGCGGCATCAGGATGCTCGACTCGGATGGGTGCGACCTCGACTCGATTACGTACGTGGGAATCGAGCGGCCACAAATGCGCCTCAAGAATGTGGGAATCGACGGCAGCTCCGCGCAGCATTTCATGTCGTTCGGGCTGGATTCTCCCTTTTCGCCCGCCGCGAAATTCAACTTTGTTGGGCTCGGCAACGAGGTGGTGGCGAGCGCGGTGACGCAAGAAAATATCGGCACACTCTGGGACGGCTTCAAGGCGGGCTCAACGATTCGCAAGAGCGGCACGACCGGCGCGCAGTACGATCTGATCGTGGGGATGGATGGCGACATGAACGGCACGGTCGGCGCCAGCATCTTCACGGGCGGAATCGTGATCAAAGCGCCGGCCGCGGCGCTCGCGGATGGCACCGTCGCGAATGGCGCAGTCCACTTCTACCTCGACGAGGCGACGCACAAACTGAAATTCAAGGTGAAGTACGCCGCCGGCACGGTGAAGAGCGGCGAGGTGGCGCTCACCTAGCGCGCTTCTTGGCCTTTTTCTCGCGGTAGCGGTCGGACGCCTCGATGTTGCTCTGGTTCCCTTTCTCGGTCTTGAGCCATTCCGCTTTGCGGTTCGCCTCCTGGGCGCGGAAGTCGGCGTCGCGCTCGTACTTCGCCTGATACCAGCGGGCCTGCGCTTCCTTTTGCTTCTGCGGATCGGCGTAGGGCACGGGAGGGGAGCGTGGCATCTTGCGCCAACTTGCGCAACATTCAGCACGATCCGCCGACATCCACGGGTGTCTCGCGCGACGCACTTTTGGGATGGTAGCGCATCGGGCAGGCGGGCTAAAAGCTGGGGATGAAGCACGTTTGCCGCACGGAGTTGAAAGGGGGCATCGCTTGAACGCGTGGGCGATAGTTGGATTAGGATTGTGGATGATCGTGATGCTTCTCGTGCGCGATATTCCTGAGGCTAAGCAGCAGCAATCGATATGGGTGAAGATCGCCGTTGGCGTGCTCGTGCTCATGCCGTTCTGGTCCATGGTGGAACTTGGTCAGCGTTCGAAATTGGCGGGATTTGGAGCCATGCTCATCGTGGTCGCGTTTTACTTGGGCGCGCTGCACAATCGGAACGCACGGAATCCGCCTCGGTGAGTGTGGCGGATGCGCGCTAAGTCGGAAACCTCGCTTGACAACAGGCGCCGATTCCGCTCTGCTCGCCACTGCCCGCGGCGCTAACCGCAGGCCCCCAATCTCAGACCCGCCGGAGTAATGAACCGTGCGTTGGGGAATAAACCGGGAGAGTCGCGGTGAGTGGACCCTTCTGGGAACCCACCTTCTGCGGCTGCTCCCATTGAGAAACAGAGTCCGTTCCGATAGGCCCTTGGTCATTCTTGGGCCGATAAGGTTAGCGCCTTCGGAACGGACTCTTTTTTCGACAAATGAGAATCCAAAATGCCGGCACGACGCTGGCGAAGATGAACGGTCGCGCTGCCCGCGCTGCCACGAAGAACGGAGCAACCGCGCGGGGAGCGCGATCGAAACGCAAAACGGGCGCGGAGCATGGGGGCCCGGGGACGGTCACCGTCCGCTTCCAAACCTCTGAGGGCGACGACAAGCCCATCGAGGCCGAGATCGAGGCTTCGCTGTGGAAACGGTTCGCAACTGCGGCGACGAAGGCGGGCCGCGATCCCCGCGAGTTGGTCGTCGAGCTGATCGTCGGCGACGCCACCGCGCCGACCGTTCCGACTAGCATTGTGGGGCACTTCGGCCGGTTCGTTATTCCGATCGAGGCGGCGACCAATCTCGAATTCCATCGCGCGGCGAAGCTGCTCGGTGTCTCGCCGGACGCGATCCTCCTCGAAGCCTGTCAACGGCGCATCGCGAGCGTGATCTCGTGGGTGGGAAAGAATTCTACCAAGCGGCAGAAGGGAGGCCGTAATTGAGTGCCGCCCATGCGCTTCGGCGAGCTGTCGCCGCGCTCGTTCCGGCCACGCCGCTGGAGTCGATTATCCAGGACGAGGACCACACAATCACGCTGCCGCCGGCGATCTGGCGGCGCATTACCGGGGAAGCTCGCCGCCTCGAGGTGACGCGCTCCTCGTTCCTCGCCTTCACCGCAGCACTCTACTTCGAGTTTGCCGACGAGGCTCGGCCGCTCGCGCTGCCCTTGGCGCCGGATCGCACCGATCGCGCCACCGGTCGGCGGCGCCGCGTGTCTGTGGCCATCAGCGGATTCCGCGGCGGTTTGACCGCGTGCGCGGCGGCGAAAGGCGGCGCCCGATGAAAGCGCTCGTCGAGATCCCGGCGGCTCTGGTCGCCTACGCCCGACTTCACGAAGTCTGCCCGATCGCCCTCGCGCAGGAGTGCCTCGGGGAAAACGCGAAAGAGTGCGGCAGCGAGCTGCTCGCGCTGAATGCCCTCGATGCCCCAAAACCGGAGGCGGCCGAGGCGCTGGCCCTGAACTGATGGAAATCACCGTCACGATGCCGGCGGCGCTCCTGGGCTTCGCGCGAATGAAAGGCGTCGATGCGGAAGATTTCGCGCAAAGCCTCCTCGACGAGCTCGCGCGGGATGCCGCGGCCCGGCTGATCGAGGGCGAGTCCGCTCGGTCCGCCTGCAGCGATGGCGAGAGGGTCGCGCACCGGCAGCTAAACTGATGGGCGGCGGGGTGCACGGCGGGCCGCTCTCGATAGGGGGCGGCCCGCTTTCGTTTTGTGCAATAAATTGGACATTCTCGCTCGATGCATGGCGACAACATGCGCCGGCCCGTGCGGCATTTTCCTCGCTGCCCGGGCGGAAATTTGGCTGCTCGTGCGCTGGCTCCTCGGGCTGCCGCCGGCGCCGTTCCTGCCGTGGCTTCTACCCGCGCTCTCGCCCCTCCGAAATCGCTCCTGCGAATCGACTCCCCGGCAGATTGCATACCTTCCTTGATGGAGAGCCCAAGCCCCTCAAGTCCGCCAAGCGGGGTTGCAGCGTCGGCATTGCCCAGGTGATGGAGCGCGCTCGCAATATTCTTGAAGCCCTCCTCGTGAACTTCGGCAAGCCGGTTGATGGCGGCGGCAAGTTTTTCGGTGTCGGTCATAGGCCGCAGAGCTTACGCTCTCCCTGTTGCTCCCGTCACGTCTACGGCTCCAATCCCGGCGGAAAGTATACGCCCTAGAGCCTGGGCCGGTCTGCGGCGGGCACTGGCAGCCGATCGGACGAAGATGGGTGTTCGCCCGGCTTCGGGTTGACGACGGACGTGTGCTCATACCGATACCACCGATCGTCTTGGCGTAACTCGGCCAGCGCATTCTCGCGCGCCATGTCGTCCCACGCCGGAAGTCCGGTGGCTTGATCGCCGATTAGTTGGTGAGCGTCCTGCCGAGTCTTGATACCCGCCTGCAGTTCCCTTCCCTTGCCATCGACGTTCACGCTCAGCTCAAAACCCCGTGAACCATTCTCGACCCAAAACATCCCCACCGAAGTTTCGAAGTGGTCCACCTTACTCATGAATGCGCTCATGTAACGAAGCTTGCCCCACCGGATCCCCTGGCCGCAAGCGGGCTCTGGCCGGATGCGTTCTCCGCGCGGGTGTCACCATTCTGTCACCGCATTTTCCGTGGCCCTTTTCCGAGATTTGCTGAAACCCTGCATTTATGCGGCTCGCAGGCTCATTTCAGTGTGGCTGCCCGGCAAGGATTCGAACCTTGTCAAGGGGCTTCAAAGACCCCTGTGCTACCGTTACACCACCGGGCAAAAGGCGGCGCGCGTAGGGGAGCGCGCCGCGGGAGGGAACGCAACCACGTCCGAGGGCGCTCGGCAATGGGAAAGCGCGCTGTTTTGGCGCGGCGGCGCGTCAAAGATGGGAGCCGAGCCCGCGGAGGTTGTGCGCGCTGAGCGTGTGGCGGCCGTCACGCGGCTCGAAGAGGCCGCTGAGCCGCGGAAGCCAGGGGCGATTGGCGACAGGCGTGAGCTGGGGCGAATTGATCTCGACGCCGTTGATCGTGGGCACGTGCGCGGCGAGGAGAAAGGAGTGGATGGCGGCGAAGCCGGGATTGCCGAGGTCCTGGAGGGAGAGCATGAGGCCGTGCTCGCGCGCCCACGCGGCCGCGGCGAGGCTGAAGCTGTGGCCTTTGCAGGTCTTCAGGGCGAGGCCGCTCCAGCCTTGCTCGAGCGCGAGGGGGAGAATGTCGAAACCGGTGAGCGCCTCATCGAGAACGACCGGTTTGCGGCGGGCGACCGGGCGCCAGTCGAAGGCGTGCCGGCGGAGGTCGCGGTCCGTGGGCTGCTCGAGGTAGGCCAGCGCGGCGTACGCTGCGGGATCGAGCGACTCCAGCCGCTCGAGGAATTCGAGCGCCGAGGCCGCGTCGGAGTTGCCCGCGTTGCTATCGCCGCTGAGCACGGGACGCTCGACCCCGAAACTGCGCAGGGCGCGGTAAATCTCCGCGGTGCGATGCGCATCGGCCTCGCTCTCGCCGAGCAGCTTGAGCTTGAAGCAGCGGAAGCCTTGCGCGCGCACCGCGGGGGCCACGTCCGCGGCGAGATCGTCGCGGGCGCTGATGATCCACCACGCATCGAGCGAGCTCACCGGCTGGCGGAGTATTCTCCGGATCGCCGCCACCGCCCCCGTGGCGGGGAAGTGTGCGTCGGCGCTGGGAATCTCGCAGTCGTCTTCGTAGAAAGAGAAGGCGGAGCGGCCGAGCGCCTGGCCCACTCCATCGTGGAGCGCGGCGTCAAAGGGGCTTGCGCACAACGCGCGCGCCAGGGTCGGCGGAGTCTGCTCGCGGGTCACTTCCAGGTGCAGGCGCAAACCGAGCTCCAGCGGATGGTGCGGCTCGCCACAGAGCTCCGGCAGTCGCGCCGCGATCGATCGGGTGAGCTCGCGCATCGCGTGATCGCGCTGCTCGTGGGAAAGCGCGAGATCCGGCCACGACCAGAGCGTGCCGAGATAGATCGCGCCACGGCCAATCGCCTCGCGGCCATCCACTTCCACGCGGACCCACGCGCGCGCCTCCGTCGCCGCATCGATCAGGCCCGAGCTGAGCTGCAGCACGCGGGCAAACGGCTGGTCGATGAGCTCGACGCCGGCTTCGAGAATGCGCGCCCTCAACATTCTCCCAAAGCTACTGCAAGCGCTCCATCTGGCCGATCTTCTCCCATTCCGGGCGTGGCGCGTCGGTGGTGGCGACCAGAAGCTGTTCCGCGGTGCGGCCGAGGCTGCTGTGGTGATGGCCCTCGCCCGCCGGGAGCGGACGGCGGCGCACCCCGCGCGGGAAGAGGTCCACCTCCACCTCAGCGGGCTTCAGCTTGTAGATCGCGCCGGTGCCCGCATCGACCACGACCCCGGGAAAGACCCCGTACATGGCATTGCCCCAATTCCACGGGTTGCCCGAGCGCTTGAGGTGCACCGTCTGCGGCACCCAGCCCGCGAGCTGGATGGTAATATCGTGCTCGCGCGAGCGGAGCAGCGTGACGTGCGTGGGCGTGGTGCCGCTGCGGACGCCGTCGACGTAAACGCGCGCGCCGGCGGGCCGGCTGTTCACGGCGACCTTTTGCGTGGGACCGGTGAGGATGGTGGAGCACCCAGACAGGGCACCGAGCGCGGATACGGCGGCGAGAACGGTCAACAGACGCATCCGGCGATTGTTTATCGGGCTGCTGGAGAGAGTCAACCGCGCACGGCCCGGCGCTACAGCCGCTCGAGCTGGCCGACCTTTCGCCAATGCGCTTTCGGCTGCAGCGTGGTGGCGATGACGACTTGCGCATGCGCCCCGGCGGAACGGACGCGCCGCGCGCGCAGCATCTCGATGCTGATTTCGTCCGGCTGCAATTCGTACACCGCGCCGGTGCTGAGATCGACGATCAGCCCGAGGATGAAGCCGTTGCTGACATTGGCGAGAAACCACGGATTGAACGAGCGGTGCAGCTTCACCTCGTACGGGCGGTAGCCTTCCAGCTCGATGGAGACCTGGTGATTGCGCCAGCGCGGCAGTTCCACCGCCGCCGGCGTGGTCCCCTTGGAAATGCCGTCCACGCGCACATCCGCGCCCGCGGGGCGGCTATTCACCTCGATCTTTTGCAGCGGGCTGGTGATCACGGTGGCACAGCCGGTCGTGCACGCTACGACAGCGATGGACGCGAGGAAGCGAAGGGATTTCATGGTGGAGGAACTTGGAAAGTAACTGATCGATCCGCGAAATGGGATCAATATTCCCCGGTGCCGGGCAGCGCGGTTTTCGGCCTCCCGAGATTCACCATCTCGGACATCCAGGTGCGGACGGCGCGGAAGCCGCGCGCCAGCGGGCTTTCGACCACCTCGCCGATGCCGAAGTGCGAGGCAATGGAGTGCTCGTGCGAACGGTAGCGCGGCAGGAACATCAGGAGAATGCCGTGGCGCTCGCTCTCCCCGGCGCGGTGCAGGAGCGATGGAAAGAGCACGCCTTTTGCCACCGCCGTGTCGCCAGCGGGGATCGCCAGCGAACGGCGCGGCAGGATCAGCCACGGGCGATAGCTGAACGCCACGGCCCCATCAGCGGCGCGCGTGAGCCGGCCATAGGTGCGGACCGGGGTGCGCGCGATTTCACGAACCAGAAAGGCGTGCGGCTCGGCGGGCTGCGCGCGGCGACGTCCGCGCTCCCGGAAGAGGATGTCGAGCCCGAAGATGGCGCCGAACGCCGTCAGCCGAAAAGCCCACGGAGCAACCAGCGCGGCGACGAGAATGATCACCAGCGAAACGGCCGCGCCCAAAAACGGGCTCACTGCCGCGCTGGCGACCACCGCGAGGAGCAAAGCCGCCTTGAAGAGCTTCAGCAGCGCATCGATGAAGCCGAACGGGCACAGCGCGATGAGCACATTGATCGCATGGCACGCCAGCCAGACCACAAGGAACCCAATGACCCCCAGCGGCATCATCACATAGCGGGCGTCGAAGCCCTCGGCCAGCGGCAGCGACGCCAGCGGCCCAAGGAGCGCCGGTGCCAGCTGCGCTTCGGGCGTGTGATGCGCCCATTGCGAAAAGAGAAACGGCAGGAAGGCGGAGCAGGCCACGATCGCGCTGAGCTTGTTTTCAAAAAGCTCCGCCACATCGAGCGGCTTCTTCACCAGCGGCGGCGCGGCCGCCCCGATCAGGTCTTTCAAAAAGCAGAGCGCCAGCAGCCCAAAAGCGGTCCCCCACGCATAAGGGCTGCAAAACCACGGCAGCGCCCCGCGCCGTTCCGCGGGGGTGTGGTAATAGTGCCACGCCCCTTCGACGCTCACGCCGAGCAGCGGAGAGATCGCCACGCCGGTGATCTGCGAGAGGGTCTGCGCCAAGTCCGCGCCCGGCGCCACTTCGCCGGCTGGCGCAGCGCTGCCGCCGAGAAGCAGCAGCGCGAGGACGAGGGCGAGGACGGGCTTCATGCGGGGAGAATGCACGAGATCATCGCGAAAAGCGAGGTGGGCTTGCATGCGTGAGTTTGGAATCGTCCCGCGCGCAATGGTATCGCTCCATGGCTCTCGCCAATCTTTGACGCCCTGACCGCCAAGCTGCGCGAGCGCAAGGGTGCGATGGTGGGGATGAAGGGCGAGCTCAAAGGGGTGCGCTCGATCTCCTCGATGATTGCGGATTGCTTCCGTGAGACGAAGGTCCGCCTCATGGCTTCTTCGCGGGCGCGGGTGTGAGGAGGTAGCTCATCAGGTCGCGGAGTTGCTCGGCGTTCAGGGCTTTGTCGAGGCCGGGCGGCATGAGGGAAATGGCGAGCTGTTTCATTTCCCGGATCTCCGCGCGAGGCACCTCGATGAGCTGGCCGCCGATTTGAGCGAGTGAGACGGAGCTGGCGTTCTCGGCGATGAGCACGGCGGTGATTTCGCTGCCGTCCTTTTTCGTCACAGTGTAGGCGACGTGTTCGGGATTGATCGCCGCGTTCGGATCGGCGATGTCGCGCAGCACGCTGTCGTAGTCGCGGTAGATGAGGTTGGTAAGCTCGGGGCCGACTCGGCCGCCTTCGCCGCGCATCGTGTGGCACAGGGCGCATAGGTTCTTGAAAATCGTTTTGCCCTCGTTCCACTTCGCGCCGGCGAGGGCGGGCAGCTCTTCGTTGTGCGGCATCGGCGGCGCTTCCTGCTGCTGCGCGTAAGGAAGCAGGACGCGGCGCAGGGGGAACGGCCGCGGCGTGGCGCTGCGGTCCGTGAACCAATGCGCGGTGAGCACGGGATCGCCGCTGCCGCTGGCGAAGGCGACGATCAGTGGGAACCATGAGCCGTGCTTTGCCGTGGCGGTCTGCGCGGCGACATGGCGCGCGCCCTTCGGCTGCGACGCGGCGGTGCCTTTGCCCAAGGTGAGTTGGAATGGGCGCGTGCCTTCGAGCACCACGGTGACTTGCTCGCTCGGATATTCCCAATCGAGCTTCGAGCCTTCCTGAATCGCGGGCTGCCACATGCGACCGAGATCGAGTTGTCCGCGCAGCGTCACGGTGCCGGGCTCGCTGAGCTTGCTGAAGAATGCGCGCTGTCCGCCGCCGGCTTCGCTGAGCGCGCGCGAAACCGCGAAGTCCGGATGCGGGAGCCATGTCTTCACCGCGTTGCCACCGGCCGGTTGCCACTCGGCTTCGAGCCCGGTGAGGTCGGCGAGCACATCGATCTGGCCGGCATACGCGCCGCCCGTGTTGGTTTTGAAAACATCGCCCTCGACGCTGATCGCGTAGCCGACCGCGGCGGTGCGCTCGGCGGTCGTGATCACCAGCGTGCGCGCGTCGTCGGCGAGCGCGAGGTTTTGCACCGCCACTTGGAAGCGCGGAGCGGTAAGCTGGTTCTTCACCACCTGATAGCCGGGGCGCATCGTCTCAAAGCGATCCCCGGCCTGCGCGTAACGGCTCTGCACGACGCGCACCCTGCCTTGCATCGCGGCGAGCGCTTCCGCGCCCAGCGGAGCATCGAAGCTCACGCGCAGCTCGCGCGGCGAGGCGCTCCACGCGAGCACCGGCTGGGGCGGCAGCGTCTTCAGCGGCGAAATTTTCCACAGCTCGCCGGAGCCCGTCGGCCCCGTGCCCCAGTCGGGCGACCCGCCGTGCAGCGTGACCGCGAGCGCGCCGTCCGTCGACACCGCTTGGTCGATGATGATGCGCTGGAGTTGCGCGATGACGTCGTTCTTTGCCACGTAACCGGCCTCCGTCTTCACCAGCTTGGTGCGATTGATTTTCCCGCGCGACATCGCCGCCACGAGCGCGTCGCCGCGCCACCACGACGGGCCAAAACTCCGTGCCCCGTCCGCGACCGGCTCATTGAAAACAAAGCCCCACGGCGCTCTGATGCTGCGGCGCGTAATCGAACGTGCTCGGCTCATCAACCACTTCCGGCAGATGCTGCGGATGTCGCGGCGGGAAGCCATAGTGCAAGCTTGGGCGGATGTGCAGCAGCTCATCGAATGGGTTGCCATTCGCGAGCCACGTCGCGCCTTCCTGCTCGGTCGCAAAAAGGTCGCCCGCCGCGTTGAACGCCAGCCCGACGTTCACGCGCAGCCCCGTGCAGACGGTCTCGCGCTTGGCAAAATCCGGCGACACGCGCTGCACCGTGCCGCGCTCCGTGGCGGTGGTGTAGCCCGCTTTGCCGGTCGAGGCATCGAGCAGATAGGCATTCGTAAAGTCGTGCGTCCCGAGGGTGAAATACACGCTGCCGTCCGGGCCGAGTGCTACCCCGAGTGAGTCCGACACGCCGCCGCCGAGCACCTTCGCCTTCTCCCAATCCTGGGTCACCGGGACCACCTCTTCGCCTTTGCCGTCCTTGTCCTTGTCGAGGACCAGCAGCACGCGGCTCCGCGTGGCGACGAACACACCCTCGCCGCGCGGGTAGCCCGGCGGCGTGAGCGCCATGCCCATCACCAGCTTCAGGTCATCACTCTCGTGGAAAATGTCCGCCTTGTCTTCCAGGCCATCGCCGTCGGTATCGCGCAGCACATGGATTTTGCCATCGTAGGCACCGGCGTAGAGCCGTCCGTCGGCGCGGTAGCGGAGGAAATTGATGTTGCTCAGCGCCACCGGCAGCTTGCGCGCGACGAAGCCCGGCACGAGCGGCTGAATCACCGGCGGCGACTTCACCGCGGTCAAGGCCACCGCGCCCTCGACCTTCGTCTTCGCGGCCTCGGCGATGTAAACAATGCCCGCATACTTTGAGGTAAAGTAACGGTTCACCGAACCGATCTCATCCGCCGAAAGGGCGCGCTCATAGACGAGCACCTCGAAAATATCGCCGTGGAAGAAGCCGTTCGGCTTTGGCGGTCCGTCGTGCGAAACACTCCGTGCGCCGATGAGCAGATGGCCGGCGCTCATTTCGCCATCCTTCGCGCGAGGCCGCGCGCCCTGCGCTGCAAGGTCGAGATAGGTCGTCACCTTCTCCCCGCCGATGCTGACGGCGGCGCAGAAGGTTTTGCCAAACGGCACCCGCGCGCGCAGCAGATTCTGCTCGCCGCGAAAGCCGGCGCCCTCCGCATTCAACGCGCTCAGTCCATCCGCCGACGCTTTGCCGCCGAGGTCCAGCGTGAAGCCGCTGACGTAATCGTTCACGCCCGGCTTGCTCGCGGAGATGAACCCGCGAAACCCGCCCGCGTTCGACTTTGCGCGCGCGAAGACCAGCACCGTCGCCTCGCGCATCGTCCAGCCCTCGGTATCCACGACGAAGTGCTGCGCTTTGCCGTCGAACGCAAAGACCTTCGCCGGAAACGCCGTGGCAAGCCGCGGCTGCGCCTCCGCCTTTTCCTGCCGCGCATGACGCTTGTGCCCCGAGCCATCATGCCACAGCCCCGGCGTCACCTTCCCTTTCTCGAGCTTCGCACCATCCGCCGCGAGCGCCTTCTCCTCACTCCCCGCGTCGAGCCACAGCGCAAGACCGTCCTTGACCGGCAGCAGCGGATCGGCCCACCGCTCCACGGCCTGAGCTTCGACGGCGAGGATTAGAAAGAGGGCGATTCGTGCGTTCAAGGATGTTCGAGATTTCCGGTTTTCTGCACGCCATCGGCAGGCGCATCCGCGGCGAGATCGACGCCACGTTTGGCGCGGCGCAGGTCATTGGCCAGCAGTGCGATGTCGCTGGACTGCGCGCCTTCGATGCTGGCGAAAAGCTCCGCCTCGCCCAGCGCGCCGCTGCCTTGAATCAAAGCCCCGCGCGTCTGCCGCAAGCGGATGAGTGCCCCGCTGCTCGGCGCGGCGGCTTTGAACCCGGTGAGCTCAAGGTTTTCCACGTCATCGCAAACCAACGAAGGCCGGGCATCGGGAGCAGCCACCTCGACGCTCACGTTGCGCAAGGTGAGGCCCTTCGCGTGACGGCGGTAAAAGCCGAAAGCCGGCAGCGGCCCGAACATCAGCGATTCGGGATATGCCGTCGGCTTCTCCGGCACGACGCGCGCTGCGAGTTCGCGCGTGCCGCCGCCCGGATGACGGATCTGGATGTTATCGAGAAGGATGTTCGCCACCGGATGCCCCGGCTCGCCGGTGATGGAGCAGGCGTATTCGCCGTCCCCGACCTCCGCCTGAATGTTCGTGATGCTCACGTTCTTCAGCACGCCGATGCCCGGCTTCGGCTGATCGGGCGAATAGAGACGCGCCCGATTGCCGAGGTGAACGAAGATCGCCGTGCGCATGCCGCGCATCACGAGGTTCGAGACATTGACCTGATCGAGCGTGCCGCCATCCACGATCATCAGTGCGAGGCCGTTGATGCTGCGCCAGCCGGCGCTTTCTCGAAGCCGCCGCTCGATTCCGTGCCGAGCTTGATCGCGTTGCACAGGCTGCTGACGGTGCAATTGCTGATGGCGATATTTCGGCATCGCAAAATCAGGCGCAGCTTGGGCATTGGCCGCTATTCCTGGCCGCGAAAGCCCGAAACCAGTGCTGCCTGCAGCCGGTCGGCTTCGACCGGGTCGGTGGCGTCCACCATCTGCCGGGCAATTTCCGTAAGCTTTGCGCCCGAGAGTGGGCGCCGTTCTTCGAGCATCGTCGCCTGCCGCACCACTTCGGCAAGCTCCGCCGGAGGCACAGCTTCGATCTCCCGGATGATCTCGCTGACGCTCATGGACGGAGAATACGGAAGCTTGGAAGCCGGTCAACTCGGAGGTGGACCAACAAGACTCACCGCCGATTCGGGGGGCGGCGCCATGGCCGGCCGCAGGGCGTGGCCGAGCCCGCGATACCGCTCCGCGTGGCAGGTAAGCAGCAGCACCTGCACGCTTTTCCCCAGCTCCTGCAGGTAATCCAGCACGTTCTGATGCCGCGCGGCGTCGGTGTGCACCAGCACGTCGTCGAGGATGAGGCACTGCGGCTCGCCCGTGGCCGCGAGCTCCAGGGCGATGGCGGCGCGCAGGGCGAGGAGGAGCTGTTCGCGGGCGCCGCGGGAAAGGTCGTCGAAGGGGACGAGTTGCTCGCGCATGACGCCGACGCCGTCGACTTGCAGGTGCTCGTTGAACCAGACGCGGCGGCCCTCGATGCCCGTGAGGCTCGCGAACACCGTGCTGAGCCGGTCTTCCAGCGGGGCGAGGACGTGCCGGATGGCGCTCTGCTCGCGCCGCTGGATCAGCTCGCACAGAAGCCGCGCGCTAAAACCTTCCCGCCAGAGTTGCTCGCGGCGGGCCTGCGCGGATTCGAGTTGCTCCTCGATTTCCACCTGGCGCGAATAGAGGCCTTCGCCACCGCGAACTCCAAGCTCCACTTCCAGGTCGCGGCCTTGCGCTTCCACGCGGGAGAATTCCGCGTCCGCCTCCACTTGCGCGCGCGCCGCCCGCTCTGCGCGGGCCTGCGCTTTTTCCGCGTCGGGCGGGAGGCTGCGCCTGGCGTCCGCGACTCGGGCTTCCGCGCGCACGAGCTCGCTTTGCGCTTCTTCGAGGGCGGGCGCGAGTCCTGCCGGGTAGCGGCGCAGCAGCAGCTCCTGGCGCGTTTCGAGCTCGGCGAGCCGGTCCTTCGCGCGGCGCAAATCGGCCTCGCCGGCATCACGCTGCCGGGCGTGCGCCGTGCAGGCGTCGCGGGCCGCTTCCATCTGCTCGGCGAAGCGGGCTTCCTCCGCGATGGCGCGTTTTGACTCGGCGGCGAGGCGTTCCGCTTCGGTGCGCAAAATGGCGAGGGTCATGGCCTGTTCCTCGGCCGTGGGTTCTGCCAGTGCCCGCTGCTGGTCGCGCGCGGAAGTGGCCTCGAGCAGTTTGCGCTCAATCTCTTTTAGCGATTCGTAAGTTCCGAGGGTCCCGGTCAGCCGCGCCTCGGCGAGCTTGATCTCCGCGTCGAGCTGGCGGGCTTGCTCCACCTTCGTCTCGGCGTCCGCGACCTTGCCGAGCCCCACCTCCCCGAGCGACTGCTCCAGCTCGCGCTGCCGCTTGCCTGCCTGCGCTTCCAATGCGGCCGTCTCCTCGGCGCCAGAGAAAATCTCGAGCCGCCCCCACTCGCCCAACTCCAGCGCGACGCTCTGCACCGCGCGCACCGTTTCGGTGGCGCCGGCCTCGAGTTGGAGCGGCGTGGCGGGCCGTGCATCCGGGGTGGCCACTACCTGCGCCGATGCGCGCGGGGTGATCGCGACCCGCAATCCGAGCGCGCTCAGCCGCGCGCGATCTTCGCGCAAAGCCAGCTCGAGCTCCTGCCACTTCTTCAGCTTCGCGGCGGAGATATTTGGCAGGCGCGTCCGGGCGGTCTGCGCTTCCGCCAGGTCCGCCGCGGCAACGCGGGATCGGCTTTGAGCCGCCTCCAGCGCTGCGGCCTCCTCCTCCAGCTCGCGCCAGCGGCGGAGCGTGTTCATGCGCTGCTGATCTTCCGCCAGCCGTGTTCGCCTCGCCGCCTGCTCGCGATGCTGCGTGCGCGCTTCGGTCTCGCGCTGCTCGATCCCCGGCGTGGCGGCGGTGAGCTCTTGCAACCGCACTTGCAGGCGGGCGGATTCCTTCGTGGTGGCGCCCCGGTTTTCCTCGATCTCGCGCAAAAGATCGCGCACTTTATTCACTTCCAGCAGAGCGGCATCGGCGCGGGTTTTCGCCTCCTCCAGGCGGGTCAAATCGGCGCGGACCTTTTCCACGAGTTCCGCTTGCGCGCGGCCGCTCGCCGCTTCCTCCGCCTGCGCGGCGCGCTCCTGGCGGAGCCGCGGAAGCTCGGCTTGGGCCACGGTGAGCTTCGTCTCCAGATCCTCCAGATTTGCGCGCTTTACCCGCACCTCTGCCAGCTCCTGCCCCAGCCGCTCGCACTCTTGCTCGGCCGCCTCAAGCGCGCTGCCGGCGCGCACCCGCGCGCTTTTCGGCGAGATCAATGCCGCGGCTTTCTCGCCGAGCCGCTTCGCCAGCTCGCGCACCGCCGAATCGATTTCCACCGTCGCCAATTTCCGCCGCGCGGCGGCGCCGCTTTCGCCGTCCCAGCCCGGCCACTCCGCAGGCTCATCCTGCCGGCACCACAAAAAGCGCACGAGGCCCCACGTTTCCGGCTTCGCCGTGCGGCCTTCGAGCGGCGGGGCGCCGAGCAACTCGCGCAGGCGCTGGTCCGCGGCCTCGGATTCATCGGTGCGCTCCCATGCGGCGCCGTTCCAGCGGCTCAAGTCGCAGCTTTTTCCGTCCAGGAAACGCTTCTCCAGCCGGTGCCGTGCGCCCTTCGCCGCGAAGATTACTTCCACGCGCGGCGAGAGCGACGAGCCCGCGGGCCGCAGCGCGCGGACGCCTTCGTGCGCCGCTTGGTAGCGATCGAAAAACGCATGGCAAAGCGCGCGCACGATCGTGCTCTTGCCCCACTCGTTCCTTTGCGCGAGCACGTTCACGCCGCGCTCCAGCGGCCCGAGCACCATCCGTTCGCGGAACGGCCCCACCGCCTCCACGGTCACCGATTCGATCAACATGCGGCGCAGCTCTCCCGGAATTCGTGCAGCAACATGCGGCGCGCCGTCTGCAACAGCTCCGGCGTAAGTTGATGCGCGGCGCAGCCCACCTTTTCGCACAGCGCCGACAAGTCCGCGATCGAGAGCGGCGCGCCCGCCGCGGGCTCCGCGAGCCCATCCAAATCCGCGAGCACCTGCGCGAGCAGCGGATGCTCCTGCCGCACCGCGGCCCATTCCGTCTCCGAGAGCTCCGGCAGCGTCTCGTCCTTCACGTCCACGATCGCGCAACCCGCCAGTGCCGCCTCCAGCCGCGCGCGGTATTCCGTGGTGCGCGCCGGCGCCGCGCTGCCGCGCAAGATGAGCCGCAGCACCAGGCGTCCGCGCTCCGCCGCCGCGACCCCTTGCAAAAGCCGCTCGGCCACGGCTTCCGGCTCCGGCGCGGTGGCGAAATCGAGCGTCTCAGTGCTCCAGCGCAGCTCCGCGACCGCCACCGGTGAGACCGCCGGCCTCGCCCCGCACGCCGCAATCTCCACCACCTGCACGTGGCCCGCGTTCGTCTCGCTGAAATCGGTCGGCTCCGGCGTCCCCGGCATGAGCAGCCGGCCGCCATCGAGCGGCAGCGCGCCATGCCAATGGCCGATGGCCAGGTAATCCAGCCCGCCCCGCGTGGCCGCATCCACGGCAATCGGAAAATCGTCCGGCTGATGGTTCCCCGCGATGGCCGGCGAGCCGTGCGTCATCCCCACTTTGATGGCCTCCGCCGGCACTCCGCGCGCCAGCTCATCGAGCCGCAATGAGGGATCGATCCGCGAACGTTTTTGCGCCAGCGGGCTCGCGAGCAGCCATCCCTCCGCGAGCGGCACCGCCTCCGGCGCGAGAAAAACTTTCACGTGCGCGGGCGGCGCCACGAACGGTTTCCGCGACCAAACGGCGCTCGCCCCACCGGCGGGATCATGATTCCCCGGCAAAACAAACACCGGCACCCTGGAAAAGCTCGCGAGCAATTCGAACACCTGCGCGACCGCCCCCTCCCCTACCCCATGATCTTCAAACAGATCGCCCGCGATCAGAAATCCATCCGCCCCGATCCGCTCCGCGTGCGCGAGCGCCCGCTCCAGCGTCCTTACCCGCGTGGCGCGCAGCCAGGCCGCCTTTTCGCCAAACTGGCGAAAGCGTGCCCCGATTTGCCAATCCGCAGTGTGAACAAATCTCATTTAGGATGTACCATTGAAATTGAACATTTAGCCTAAATCTTAAATCCCCTTGATCGTCCACTTCCTCGAGACCGAGTCCAGCGACCGCGCGCACTTTCGCGAGCACCTGGCGGAGCACGATCTCCGATTCGTCGACGATCTCGCCGAGGTGCCGGAAGACGCCGAGGTGCTCTGTTTGTTCATCAATTCGCAGATCGACCGCGAGTTCCTCGAGCAGCACCCGGCCCTCCGCTACATCGCCACCCGCTCCGGCGCCACCGATCACCTGGACCTGCCCGCCTGCCGCGAACGCAAAGTGCTGGTGAGCAACGTCCCCGATTACGCCGATCACACCGTGGCCGAGCACACCTTTGCGCTCATCCTCTCCCTCTCGCGGCGGCTGCGCGAAATCATGTCGCAGCCCCAATCCGCGCAGGCGTCATTCAGCTACGAAGACATGCGCGCCTTCGATCTGTATGGAAAGACGCTGGGCATCGTCGGCATGGGCCAGATCGGCCAGCGCGTCGCCGAGCTCGCCAAGGCATTCCACATGCGCGTGGCCGCCTTCGATCCGGTGGGCATGCCCCCGGAACGCGCCGAGCGGCTTGGCTTCGACTGGCTGCCGTTCGAGGAACTGCTCGCCCAGGCGCACGTCCTCACCCTGCACGTCCGCCTCTCGCCGGCCACGCATCACCTGCTCAATCGCGAGACCTTCGCCCGCTGCCGGCCGGGCATGATCGTCATCAATACCTCGCGCGGTCGGCTGATCGATACGCCATCGCTCATTGAGGCGCTGGAGTCCGGGCAGATTGGCGGCGCCGGCCTCGATGTGCTCGAAAAAGAGCGCGTCCTGCGCGAGCCCGCCTCGCAGATCATCGGCGCGCAAATCGTGGAGCACCTTCGTTCCGCCGCCACGCCTTCCGATGTCCAGCACCGGGGCCGGTTGCAGGATTTGCAGGAGATCGTCTCGAGCGACGCCCTGCTCGCGCGCCGCAACGTCGTCTTCACCCCGCACGTCGCCTTCAACAGCGAGGAAGCGATCGAGCGCCTCCTCACCGGCACCATTCAAAATCTCCGCGCCTACGCGCGCGGCGAGCCGATCCATCTAGTCAGCCCACACTGACGTCCGCGCCTCTACTTCTCCGGCACGATCGCCCGCTGCACGCGCAGCCCTTCGTAGTTCGGGAAAAACGCCTCGATGAGGTACTGCTCGCCGGGATTCATGTCGCGCGTGGCGACGTTCGCGCTGTAGACGACCCGCTCACCGGGATTGATGGAGACCATGCCGGGGTCGTTGCTGAAGGCGTGGTCTTCGGACCATTGCTCCACCAGCTTGCCGTTGTTTTGTTTCACGAGCACTTCGATCCGCTGCGTGGTGGGGAATTCGAGCTGCACGAATTTGCTCGAGCGGTTCACCAGCGTCAGCGTCACCTTGAGCTGCCGCGTCTCGGAGACTTTCAGCGGCAGCGGCTCCAGCAGCATCGTGAGGGTGAGCCGGCGCCAGCTTCCGCGCGCGGCAGGGGCACGCTCGGCGGGCGCGGATTTGCGGAAGGGATTCAGGCGGCTGAAGAAGCCGGGGCGTTTGTCGCCCGCCGGCTCATCGGAGCCGTGCGCGGTCGCCGCGATCGAGAGCGCCACGGCCAGGAGCAGGGGGAGGGATTTCACGAAAAGCTTTTTACGGAGCGTGTTCCCGGTTTGCAAATGGCATCGGGGCGCGGCCACACTCTGCTATATGCGTCTGCTCCGTCCGCTTGCCCTCCTGCTGTTCGCCGCCCTCTGCCTCACGGGCTTCAAGCCCAAGCCCAAGATCACCATCCGCTTCCATGCCGAGGCCAACCCGCGCGATTCGGAGCGTTTTGCGTCGCCCGTGGCCTTGAAGAATCCGCCGCGCGCGGCGTACATCGCCAAGACGCCGGTGATCTCCGAGCGCCAGATCCTCGGCTTCTATGCGTACCCGGCCGCCGATGGCACCTGGGGGAGCGTCTTCAAGCTCGACCAAAGCGGGCGCATCAGCCTGGAAGTGGTCAGCACGCAGCAGCGCGGCACTTCGCTGGTGGCCTTCTTCACCACGAAAACGACCAATCACCAAGTGGTGGATATGGTCATCGATAAGCCGGTGCGCGACGGCATCATCACCATCCCCAGCGGGCTCACCGCCCTGGAAGTCGACGCGCTGAAGCGGAACTTCAAGCCGATCTACCCGAAGGGTGAAGGGCCGACGCCGAAACCGAAGAAGCAGAAGAAGGGCAAGCCCGATCCGTTGCCAGCGACGAACGACGGGTTCTAGGTTTAACCCCTACGCAACCCCGTTGACGCTCTCCAGCGGGGGTGCTAGCTTCCGCGCAGCCGTCCCCCGTCGGCCTGGGTGCGGAGCTCTATGCTAAACAGCCAAGTACTCGTTTTGAACCGTCTTTGGCAGGCGATCAACGTCTGCTCGGTCCGGCGCGCCTTTACGCTGCTCTGCGCGGGACACGCGCAGGTGGTCTATTCCGAAGGCCGCAGCTTTTCCACCCACGACTTCGATAGCTGGCGCGATTTCTCCACCCGCGAGCCGGAGGATCAGATGGTCCACACCATCTCCTTCAAGATCCGCGTTCCGCGCGTGATCGTGCTCATGCTCTTCGATCGCATGCCGCGCAAGGAGGTGAAATTCACCCGGCACAACATCTTCGAGCGCGACAAAAACACCTGCCAGTACTGCGGCAAACACTTCGATCGCAAGGATCTCAACCTCGATCACGTCATCCCGCGCGACAAAGGCGGCGTCACGACCTGGGAAAACATCGTTTGCTCCTGCATCCCCTGCAATACGCGCAAGGGCAACCGCCTCCCGCACGAGGCGCACATGAAGCTCATCCGCAAGCCCGAGCGGCCAAAATGGCGCCCCTTCGTGCACATCACCTTCGATAGCCAGCTCCACGAAAGCTGGCGGCACTTCATCGATCTGGCGTACTGGAACGTGGAGCTGGGCTGAAACGGATGCGCTATGCCCGGAGACGCCGGCTAGGCAAACTTCAACTCCACGTAATCTCCCGGCCCCAGCCGATCGACTGCCGCGGCGACCTGCGTGGCCAGTGGGCGCATCTTCGGCCAACTGGTAAACGGCAGCGCCAGAATCGCAAGTCGCCGACCCGCGAGGTTCTGCTGGTATCGTATGCGTTGATCCGTCGTCACCAAGGCATCGAATTTTTCCTCTGCGGCGCGGAGCAATTCGCCGTTCGCGAGCTCCGACCAACCCAACTCGGAAGCGGTTGTGACTTCATGCCCCAGCAGAAACTTTCGCAAAGGCGCAGGGGTGCCTTGATCGAAGAGAACTCTCACGGGGGTGCGCCTAGGCGGTAACGAGGCTTTGTTCGGTAAACGCCAGGACCGCGCGGACCTGATCCTGCTCGACCCCGGGGAACCATTCGACGAACTCCTCCACGGTCGCACCGTCTTCGAGATTCTCGAAGAGCGCGCGAACCGGAATGCGCGTTCCCTTGAAAAGCCAGGCGCCGCTGACTTTTTCTGGAATGCGTTCGACCGCTGGGCACTGGCTCCAATCAAGCATGAAGCCACCGTACCAGTTGTGCGCGACGTGAACAAGACGGCACATTTGTTCTCATATCCCCCGGTAATCGCGGTCATCCAAGAACCCTTCAACCTCGCGCCGCGCCCCTTTGTTTCAGATCCCCCGAAAATCCCTCCTCACGCTGCTGGCGGCGTGGGTAATCTCCACTCCCGTCCTCGCCGAGCTGCCGGGCATCCGCCTGAGCTCGATCTTCCCGTTGGGCGCCAAGGCCGGCAGCGAAGTCGAAGTCACTGTCGGCGGCAGCGATTTCGAGGAAGCGAAGGTGCTCCATTTTTCGCACGCCGGCATCACCGCCGCGTTCAAGGCCAGCGGTAAATTCACCGTAAAGGTCGCCGGCAATGTCCCGCCCGGCTTGTACGATATCCGCGCGGTCGGCCTCTTCGGCATTTCCAATCCGCGCGTCTTCACGGTGAGCGATCGCCCGGAGCTGATAAAACCGAAAGCGCACCAGCAGCCCGAGGCCGCCCTGCCGATCGAGCTCGGCTCCTGCTACAGCGGCGCAGCCACCGCGGCGGCGGCCGACTGGTTCAAATTCACCGCAAAAAAAGGCCAGCGCGTCCTCATCGAATGCGCCGCCGCCGAGCTCGATTCGCGCCTCACGCCGGCCTTCTCGGTGCTGAACGCGACGGCGCAGGAGCTCGCCGCCAGCCGGCGCGGCGGATTGCTCGATTTCACCGTGCCCGCCGATGGCGATTACCTGCTGCGGGTCCACGATCTCACCTTTGCGGGCGGGCCGGAATACTTCTACCGCCTCAGCATTGGTGTCGGCCCGCGCCTCGATTTCGTCCTTCCGCCGGCCGCGCCCGCCGGCCGCAAGAGCAAATTCACCCTGTACGGCCGCAACCTGCCCGGCAGCACCCCCTCGAAATTCGCCGGCCCGGGCGGCGAACCGCTCGTGCAATGCGAAGTGGAAATCGATGTTCCCACGGCGAGCGAGCCGTGCGCCGATGGCCTCGCCCTGCCAGCCGCGGCGGCGATCGACGGCTTTTCGTATCGCTTCCGGGCGCCCGAGGGGACCTCCAACCCTGTGTTCATCGGTTTCGCCACGGCGCCGGTGACCCCCGAGCACGAGCCGAACGACAAGCCCGCCGAGGCGCAAAAACTCGCGGCCCCCTGCGAGGTCGCGGGGCAATTCCAGCGCGCGGGTGATACCGACCGCTTCGCGTTCGAGGCGAAAAAGGGCGAGGTTTTCTGGATCAAGATCATGTCGCACCGGCTCGGCCACCCGAGCAATCCGATCATTGTGGTGCAAAGCGAAACGGCGGATTTGCAGGAAGCGTATGGCGCCGAGCCGGTCGCCGGCACGCAACGCTTCAGCGTGGCAAGCAACGATCCCGCCGTGCGCTTCGCAGCGCCCGCCGATGGCCGCTACCGCCTGCTGGTGCGCGACCTCTTCGGCGGTACGCGCGACGATCCCACCAACGTCTATCGGCTCTCCCTGCGCCGCGAGTCTCCCGATTTTCGCCTCGCGGCGCTCGCGGAGCCGTTGCCCGCCACCAAGGCCGATCGCTCCGCCGACCCGTCCGCTCCGCTCCTCCGCGCCGGCGGCACGCTCGGCCTCAAGGTAATTGCCTTTCGCCGTGATGGCTTCGCCGGTGAGATCGAGCTTTGCGCTGAAGGTTTGCCGCCCGGCGTCACGTGTCTGCCCACCCGCATCGTCGCGGGCAAAACGGAGGGCGTGCTGCTGCTCACCGCCGCCGAAAAGGTGGAGCCGTGGGCCGGCGCACTCCGCGTCGTCGGAAAGGCGAAGATCGGCGGCGCGGAGGTGGTCCGCCCCGCCCGCGGCGGCACCGTTTGCTGGAGCATCAAGGATTACAATATCGACCTGCCGCGCACCCGGCTTACTCGCGATACGGTGCTCGCGGTGAGTGGCGCGGACCCCGCGCCCATCGCCATCGGCTCGGCCGAGGAAAAGGTGTGGGAAGCGCCCGCGGGCGGGAAACTGGAAATCGCGCTCAAGGTGACGCGCCGCGGCGAGTTCAAGGAGGCGCTAAAGCTGAAGGCCGAAGGCGCCCCGGCGATCGAGACGCAGCCGGAAATCGATATCCCTGCGGGCGCGCCGGCGGCCAAAGCCACCATCGACCTCGCCAAAGTGAAGCTCCCGCCCGGCGCCCACACCATCCATCTGCAAGGCGTCACCAAGGGCAAATTCCGCGGCAAGGATGTCACCGCCAGCCTCTACTCTTCACCCATCCGCGTGAGCGTGAAAGCGCCCGAACCCAAGCCGTAGCCCATGCCTCGCCTCTTCCCCCACCCCGCTGCCGCGCTCTTGCTGGCGTGCCTCTGCACGGCCGGCGCCGCTGAAAAAGGCCCGCTCCCCATCGCCGATCTCGCGCGCGCCACCCCCGTCGACTTCGAGCGCGAGGTGCTCCCCTTCCTGAGCGACAACTGCCTCTCCTGCCATTGCCAGAGCACCACCAAGGGCGGCTTGAATCTCGAGACGCCGGAGCTGATGCTCAAGGGCGGCGAGTCCGGCCCATCGGTGGTCCCCGGCAAATCCGCCGAGAGCCTCACCCTGCAAGCCGCCGCCCATCTCGAGTCCGATCTCGTGATGCCACCGCGCGACAACAAGGCGAAGGCGAAAAACCTCACCCCCGAGCAGCTCGCCCTGCTGCGCCTCTGGATCGACCAAGGCGCCAAGCCCTCGCCGAAAGTGGAGCGCGTGCTGCAATGGCAGCCGCTGCCCGAGAGCCTCCAGTCGATCCTCGCCGTCGCCGTCACGCGCGATGGGCGCTTCGCCGCGTGCAGCCGGGGCAATCGCCTCTTTGTGTACGACCTTCCCACCGGCCGGTCTGTCTTCAACGAAGTAGCGCATCGTGACCAGGTGAATGCCATCGCCTTCAGCCCCGATGGCACGCTCGCGGCCACCGGCGGCTATCGCGAGGTGAAGCTCTGGCGCCGCGCGCCGTTGGAGCGGAAGCTCATTTCCATCGAAGCCGGCGCCCGCACCGCGCTCAGCTCGGATGGCAAGTGGCTCGCCACCGCGGGCGAGGACGGGGCCGTAAAGCTTTTCTCGTGGCCCGATGGCAAGCTCGCGCGCACCATCGCCACCGGCGCGGGCGCGCTTTCGAGCATGGCGCTCTCACCCGATGGCGCAAAACTCGCCTGCGCGGCGGGCAAAGCGCTCACGCTGTGGAACGTGCAGACCGCAGATTCTCTCGCGAAATCGGAAGCCCCTGCCGCGATCGCTTCCCTCGCCTGGCTGCCCGCGGGCCAGCTTGCCACCGGCTCGGCGGATGGTTTGATCCGCCTCTATAGCGATCAGCTCGCGCCAGTCCGGGAGCTGAAAGGCCACGCCGGTCCGATCTCCGCGCTCGCCGCCGCGAGCCGCATCGTTTCAGCCGGCCAGGATGGTTCGCTCCTCGTTTGGGATTCCGAAAAGCCCCAGCCCGTCCTTACGCTCAAGCATGGCGCCGCCGGCAACGGCGTCGCAATCCGCGCCGATGGCAAACGCTTCGCCTCCGCGGGCGAGAACGGCGTCACGAAGCTGTGGGACGCCGACGGAAAGCCAATCGCGGAGCTGCGCGGGAATCGGCGCGACCGCGAGTCGGTCGAAGATCGGGATCGCAAGGTGCAAGTCGAGACCGCCACCGTGGCCTTCCGCAAAGCCGGCATCGCCGCCGCGGAAAAGCAGGTGCAGACCGCCAAGGACCATCTCAAGAAGATGGAGGAATCGCAGGCCGCGAAGCAGAAAGGGATCGACCCGGCTAAAGCCGCTCTCACCCAGGCGCAAACCGAAAAAAAGGCCGCCGACGCAGCGCTCGCGCTGGCCGAGGCTGAGCTCAAGAAAGCCGCGGAAGCCCTCACCGCCGCGGACGCCGCGGCGCAGCAAGCGACCGCGAGTCTGGCCACCCTCAAGGCCGCGACACCGCCCGACCAAGCCGCCATCGCTCAAGCCACCACCGACGCCGCCGCCAAAACGAAGGCCGCCGTCGCGGCCAAGACCGCGCACACCCAAAGCGAAGCCAAACGCAAAGCCGCCGCCGACAGGATCGCCCCCACCGCGATGAAAGTCACCAACGCCGAAGCAGCGCTTCAGCGCGCGGAGAAAGAGCTCGCCGCGGCCGCCGGCGAGATTGCCCAAGCGAAAGCCGACGAGCAAAAAACCGCCGCGGGCGTGGCCGAGGCCAAAGCGCTCGCCGAGTCCGCAGAGCTTGTCTTGAAATCCGCCACCGGCGATCTCGAAGCCGCGCGCAAACAGCTCGCCGCTTCCGAAAAACCGCTCCGCGCACTCGCTTTTTCGCCGGATGGGCGCACCCTCGCCTCCGCCGGGGACGATCTGCTCGTGCAGACCTGGAGCGCGGAGACCGGCGCCCCGTGCGAGATCGTCGATGGCCATGCCACCCCGCCCACGCTGCTCGCCTTCACCCCCGGCGGCGCCCTCCTTTCCGCCGCGCGCAACGGTCCGAACATCCTCAGCTCCGATCTGGAGCCGCGCTGGAAACTGGAGCGCACCATCGGGACCAGCGACGGCAAATCCCCTTTCGCCGACCGCGTGAATGCGGTCGCCTTCAGCCCCGATGGTAAGCTGCTCGCCACCGGCGGCGGCGAGCCTTCGCGTGGGGGTGAGATCAAGTTCTGGGACCCCGCGACCGGCGCGCCCCTCCGCGATTTCCCGAAGCTGCACGCCGATGCCGTTTTGGGCCTCGAGTTCTCGCCCGACGGCAAACACCTCGCCACCGCCTCCGCCGATAAAGTCTGCCGCATCCTCGACGCCGCCACCGGCAAAGGCGTCCGCAGCTTCGAGGGCCATACCCACCACGTGCTCGCGGTGAGCTGGAGCCTCGATGGCCGCACCGTCGCCACCGCCGGCGCCGACAACGCCGTGAAGATTTGGGATTTCACCACCGGCGACCGCAAAAAGAATATCGATGGCTACGACAAAGAGGTCACCGCCGTGCGCTTCTCCGCCGCCACCACCACCCTCCTCACCAGCTCCGGCGACAACAAAGTCCGCCTCGTCGGCGTCGACGGCAAAGAGGTCCGCCTCTTCCCAGAGGTGAAAGACTACATGCAGTCCGCCGCCGTCACCGCGGATGGCCGCCTCGTCGTGAGCGGCGGCCAGGACAGCGTCCTGCGCATCTGGAACGCCGCGGATGGAAAGCCCGTGGCGGCGTTCGCGAAATAAACCTACCGCAGCCGCGGCTTGAAGTAGAACTTGCCCGCCTCGTCCCGCTGGCCCCAGCGGAGCTCCACCAGGCTATCCGTGTAGAGATTGTCGACGCCCTCGGAAAATCGGGTGCGGGCGTCTTCGAGAAGCTGGATCGCCTTGGTGGTATTCTGCTTGGCGTACTCCAGCGTGGCCCGGGCGTAGCAGAGCGCCGGGCTCTCGAAGTTTTCCTGCAGCGGCGGCACCAGCAGACCGGCGGCGCCCACCTGGTCGACGCAGAGGAGCGAGATGACCCGCTTAAAGCGGCAGAGATCGGCCACCGCGGGGTCCTTGCCGCTGGTCATGTCCTCGACCGCCAAAAACTCTTTCTCCGCCTCTGCGTAGCGCGACTGGAGCAGCAGCATCTCCGCGCGATTGAAGCGGCCAATGTGCGAATCGGGCGTCTTGGCCAGCAGGCGCTCGAACGCCGCCTGCGCCGCCACGTAATCCTTCGCCATCGCCAGGATGGTCCCCTGCAACTCGTCGTAAAACGGATCGGCTACGCCGGCCTTGGCGCCGAATTCCTCCACCACCTTGTGCGCCCCGGCGAAATCCTCGGCCTTCGCGAGCGCGGTGGCACGCCGATAGGCATCCAGGATGAGCTCCTTGTGCGCAAGTTGCTCGGGCGTGAGCGTCTCCGCGGGCGGCGCGGGCGCGTTCGGAGCCGCCGCGGGTGTGGCTGGCGCAGGCGCTGGTGTCGCTGCCGCGGGTGCCGGCGTGGCGGAAACCGGCGGCTTTTTCTCGGGCGGCGCCGCCAGCGCGGCGTCAACCGCGAGCGCGCAAACCACGCCCAACGCGGCGCCGCATCGCGCCGACTTCGTATTCAGGAAGCGCAGCACCCTTGGCCTCTCGAGCTGCCGCCTAGAACCGGAAGCCCAGCCCGATGCCGGCCTGGAAGCCGCTCAGGTCGATGCTCGCTTCGGCGAAACCGTTGTTCACGTGCATTTCCTGCACCCAATGGTAGCCGCCCCACAGCTCCGCGTAGAGGGTCTTCTCGTCGTTCAGATCGAAGATGATCGAGGCCTGGCCCTTCACGCCGAAGAGGAAATTCAGCTCGTCGCGGCGGTGGACGGAATTGCCCACGCTCTTTCCGGGGAAATCGGCGGACTGAGGCGTGGCGCCTTTACCGCCGGCGGTACGCGGCTGCGGAGGCGAGGGCTCGACTGGAGTGGGAGGAAGTGAGGTCGCGACCGGAGTCACGCCCCCGGGGATGGGAATTACTCCACCCAAGCTGCCGTTCGGGCTGATGTTGCCGGTCGGCAGGACCGTGCGCGCAAAAACATTCGTCTTCGGCTCCTGGAGATTAGTGAGGGCGCGCCGGTTGATGTCCGTTTTTAACTCGGCGTCCACCAGCGTCACGGTCGGGGCGACGGAGAACTCGACGTGGAGGCGGTTGCCAAAATCTTTACGGAGGCTCACCGGCAAGGCGAGATCGTGTGCATTCAGGTCGAGCGAGCTCCGGACGAAGGTGGCGACCGCCACAACTTCGCCTTGGGTCTTTTCGAATTCGAAAATCGGTCGTAGCCGGCGGAGAAACGCGGCGGTTGAAGCATCGATCTTACCGCCCGCGAGCAGCGTATTGGCGTACGTGTCCGGATCAATCACCACAAGCTGACGGAATCCGCTCTGACCAAACCCATAACGGAAAGCCACGTTGTCGAGCGGGTAATCCATGCCGAAGCGGCTCCGCGTCTCGATCAGCGAATCGAGCCGTGCGACTCCGTAACCGCTATCGCCCGTCGAGCTAAGGAATCCGTAAGCCACGCCGGCGCGGAGGCTGAACGAATCCTTGCGGGCAATTTCGCGATCAAGCGTGATGTACGGCGAGACCGTCGCATCCTGATCATCGGAGATCGGCGAGAAGGTGGAGGACGCCGTCCCGTAATCGTTCACGCTGCTGCTCAAGCGGAGGTAGGCGTTCGAGCCGATCGATCCCTGGATTTGGAACAGGTTCTGAAAGACGGCCGGGGCGACACCGAAGCCGCCACTCCCGCCCTCTGCAGGCACCGCTCCGAGCACGGCGCCATCGTCGTAAATTTTGTTTGCGCCAGGCCGGGCGAAACCGATGTCGTTGATGCGATTATTCGGTCCCCGCGCGGCATCGATCGACCGCCGCCGCTCATCAAACAGCCGCCCAACGCCATAAGGCGACACGCGCCCATGGCTGAACCCGTAGTCCACCGAATGGTAGCCGGCGCCGAGCGAAAGCTCCCACTTCTTCGGCTCGAGATCGGCCAGGATGACCTTCTTCGCGGCCTTGTCGTACGTGGTCTCGATCTCCCGCTGCGGCCCGCCCCAATTCGCGCTCAGCGCGACGCCGCCCCAGAAGCCGGTGGTGGCGCGGCGATTCCCTTCGGAGGCCTCCAGCGCCTGCACGTAGTTGCCGGTGAAGGTGAGCGTCAGATGGTTGCCGAGGCGGATGGGCAAATCGGCGCCGAGCTCGACCGAATTCAGGCCGTTGTTTGCGCCGTTGTAATCCATGTCGTACGACAAGCTGACGTACGGGCGGATGGCCGCGGTGATGCTCCCCTGCGCCGGCAGCTCAAAATTGCCATCGACCCGGAACTCGAAGAAGTCGCCCTTGAATCCATCGAAATCGTGCGCCCAGCTGATGGAAGGCGTGATGTACTTCTGGCCGGTATAGGTCAGCTTCACGATCGACTCATCCGCATACGTGATCGCCCGGCTGGACCCGGTCTCGTAGAAGGTGCCGTTGGAGAATTGGTAGCGATTGAACCCGACCGTGCCGGTGAGCTGCCCTTCGATGAGCGTGCGGGTATAGGCGAGGTTGAAATTGTACTCCGCGTAGCGATCGCGCGACGGCAGGCTGAATTTGCGGCCGCTCTTGTCCTCGCTGTTCGGCGGCACTCTGAACTCGCCCCCTTTCGGCTGCTGCCGCCCGAGCGCCTGCCAGTAATTGAAGCCGACGGTGAAGGCGTCCTTCGGGCGGATGTACGCGAGCACCGCGCGGGTGGTGAAAACGCCATTCGTGGTGCGCTCCGAGGAAACGCTCTTCAGGATGTTGACCCCGCGGAAGTAGTACTCATTGTACCAGCCCCAGCCGAACTCCACGTTCAGGATGTCCTTGGCCGTGGTGGCCATCGCCGTCGCGCCTTTGTAGTCCTTGAAATCGACCACCTCACGGGCCGGCTCCGTCTCGGCCTCGGGCCGGGCAGGGCGTTCGCGTTCCACCGTCCGCGCGGGCGCGGGCTCTTCTTCCCGCTCCACCTGCGGCCGGCGGCGCTTCGTCGTCGTGCCGGCGCCGTCGCCCGTGCGGCGCTTTTTCGTGCGGGTCGCGGTTTCGCCGCCCCCGGCGCGGTCTTCGCGCGGAGCAACATACTGCGGCTGCGTGGTCTCGCGCACGATGGTGGCGGCGCCGAGGCCGGAAGGCTGCGCGATGGGACCTTGGCGGCCTTGGGCTGGCGCGAAAAGGCCGGCCGATGCGGGCTGGAACGCCGGAGCTGCCTCCGCGCTCGAGAGCAGCGTCGCCGCCGAAGCGCCGGCGGCGCCCAGCAGCGCGCAAGCGGCGAAGACGCCACAAGCCTTGAGATGGAAATCGATGCGTGAAACGAGGATGGGACGGGTGTTCAAGGCGGCGGGGGCGATATGGGATGGATGGCGCGTCAGAACCATGGCGCGCTGGGGAATAGCAGGACTTGGAAAACGTTCAAGCACAAATAACGGAGCGTTGCAGCGCGGCCTTACCCCGCCATCCACCACGTAAATATCAGGCAGGCAAGGGCTTAGCTCCGCTTTCCGGTGGTGTCACGGCCCGGCTGTCCCAAAAGTGCTGCGGCTTATCCCTGCATCATCAGCTTCCGGTCCAGCTCGTGCAGCTTGTGCGCGGCGGTCGCCGATTGCTTGGAATCGGGCAGCGCTTCCATCACCTGCAAGAGCAGCTCCCGCGCACGGGCGCCGTCGTGCTGGTGCAACCAGTAGACATCGGCCAGGCGCAGCGAGAGAAAGGCGGCATCCTCCGGCGCCCAATCGGTGGCGAGCGCGTTCTCCAGCAGCTCCGCCGCGCCCTGGCAATCGCGCAGCTTTTCGCAAAGCACCCGCGAAGCTTCCGAGAGGGCCAGGGTATCCTCGGGGTTCTTCTGCACGATCTTCCGGTACTCTTGCACCGCGCCGGCGTAATCGCCGCGAGCCATCGCGGTGAGCGCGTCGTGGTGCGGATGCTCCTCGGCCTGCTCGTCCGGGTTGAAGAAGAAATTCCCCACCATTTCGCCGAACTTCGGCAGCAAGGTCGTGACGATCAGCCCGGCCGCGATCAAACCCGTGAAGACGACGCCGACAAACATCAGGATCACCTTGGCGCCGTCGGGCTCGAGTTTCGCCTGCTGGAGCTGGGCTTCGCGCAGGAAGGTGTACGCAAGCCAGAAAAGCGCGAGCGTCAGGAGAGCACGGAATGGAATGCTCATAGAGGGGGGTGGGGACGACGCAAAGTGCTATCGAGTCGCCGAACGGATAGCAAGCACCTTGCTACAGGGTTGGGCTCCTTCCCATTGCGGCGAAATCCGCTACATTCCTCCGCAATCCTCTCGCGATGACGTTCCGTTTACGCATTCTCCTTTCGCTTTGCCTCTACGCTGGCGGCTCGTTTGCCGCGGAACCACCGGCGCTTACCACCAATGGCCGGGATGAGCTGCATCTCTCCGCCATGAGCTCCGCTGCCGCGCCGCGGCAAATCGATCTGCCGGCCGGAACCATCGCGGCCACGCCTTCCGGTCATCGCGTCATCGCGCTGCAGGCGGCCCGCCTCGCGGTGCCACCCGGTGCCTCCGCGGACGCAGCCATCCCCGCCGCCGCGCTCTCCAGCAAAAACCCGCCGCTCACCGAAAAAGCCACCGTTACCTCCGACGCCGAGCCGCGCCTGGCGCCGCTTCTAAAGTATCTCTCCACGCAAAAAGACGTGCCTCGCGCCACCAGCCAGTGCGCCGTGCTGGCGCTTCTCGAAGACATCACCTTCGACCAGTGGCTCCAGTTTCGCCGCGAGGAAAAGCCCACCGACGCCCCGCTCGTCGAGGCGATCGATGCCCTGGGCATCCTCCGCCAGATCCTTCCGGAAAAACCTGTCCGCCTCGCGCAGGATCCCGACCTCAAAATCCGCGCGTTGCGCCACCCCGGCGCGCGCGGCAAAGCCATGCAGCTCTACGGCCTCACCCTCCCCGGCGACGCCCCGCCCGGCGCGACCCCGCCGGATCTAGGCCAGCTCCTGCATACGAAGCCCGGCGACAATTGCCCGATCTGCCGCATGCGCTCCCAGATGCAGCCGCCCGCGAGCGGCCTGTAAGCGTCGTCATCGGTCGCCGCGTCCACCCCTTTCGCGCGAAGCGCTTTCGAGTGCGGTGCGTCCTCGCACCGCTTTGTTCACGCGCCGCCTGGAAATTTGAGTCCTGCAACTGCGCTGCCGCCCTCATCGCCATCACCATCTCCTCGTTTCCCATGCGCTGCCCGCTTCTTCTACTCACCGCCCTCACCGCCACCGCGAGCGCCGAGCCCCTCTTCAATGGCGCCGATCTCACCGGCTGGGAAGGCAACCCGCGCGTCTGGTCGGTGGTGGATGGCGCCATCCGGGGCCAAACCACGCTCGCCCATCCCGCCTTTCGCAACACCTTCCTCATCTGGAAAGGCGGCGCCCTCCGCGACTTCGATCTCCGCGTGAAAGTGCGCCTCCATCGCGGGAATTCCGGCATCCAATACCGCGCCAAAGACCGCGGAGGCTGGGTCGTTTCCGGCTACCAGGCGGAGATCGCCAATGAGCCGGGCGCCGCCGGCTTTCTCTACGAGGAAAAAGGGCGCAAATTCCTCGCCTGCCTGGGCGAAAAGGTGCGGATCGATCCGCGCGGCCGGCGCGAAGTCTACGGGCAAGTAGCTTCCCGCGCACAATATCAGGGCTGGCCCTACTATCGCCCCGGCGAGTGGAACGACTACCGTATTGTCGCCAACGGCGCCTTTCTGGCCCATTACGTGAACGGTTTCCAGACCATCGAGCTGATCGATGAGGACGCCGGGCACCGCGCATCCGAAGGTGTGTTGGCCCTGCAAATCCATGCCGGCTTGCCGATGACCGTCGAGTTCAAGGATTTTTCGCTCCAGCTACCATGATCACCCGCCGCGACGCGCTCAAAACGCTGGCCCTCTCCACCGGCGCCGCCGCCCTTTCCACCCTCGCCCACGCGCAACCCCCGCCGCCCCCGGCCGCTCCGGACTCCGACCAGGTCTTCAAGCTCCCGCCGCTCGGCTACGATTACAACGCGCTGGAGCCCTTCCTCGACGCCGAGACGATGAAGATCCACCACGACAAGCACCACGCCGCCTACGTCGCGCGCCTGAACCTCGCGCTCGCCAGGCACCCCGGCAAAGAGAAGAAATCCGTCGAAGAGCTCCTCGCCAATCTCGAAGCGCTCCCGCCCGAGCTGCGCGCGGAGGTGCGCGACCACGGCGGCGGCCACGCAAACCATTCGCTCTTCTGGCAGACCCTCAAGAAAAACGAAAACGCCCGCCCTGCCGGCGAGCTCTCGAAGCAAATCGGCAAAGCCTTCGGCAGCTACGACGATTTCTGGAAGCTCTTCAGCGCCGCCGCCCTGGGCGCCTTCGGCAGCGGCTGGACGTGGCTCGCCTGGCGCGACCGCAAGCTCACCATCGAGCCAACCCCCAATCAGGATTCCCCCCTCCTCACCGGCGGCATCCCCCTTCTCGGCCTCGACCTCTGGGAGCACGCCTACTACCTCAAATACCAAAACCGCCGCGCCGAATACGTCGCCGCCTTCCAGCAAGTGATCCACTGGGAATGGATCGGTGAGCGCCTCGCCAAGTATTCGGCCTAGTCCGCCGGCCCATCTCGAGAATCCAGCCCGGAAGGCTGAACATGAGTAGCCGGGGGTTTTCGATGGCTACTTGTCCGCAAGTAGCCGTCGAATACCCCCGGACCCACCAAAAAAACACGTCCCCACCCCGAAGGGGTGGAACATGACGAGGAGCAACCCGAAACCGTCCGGTCAGCACGCCCATCGCCTCTCCTCGCCCCCATCGCGCTTTCCGGCATCGTTCAGCTTTCCCCACCCCATGATACGCCTCGCCCTCGCCACCGCCCTTGTCGCGTTCTCCTGCTGTGAACCCTTCGCGGCCGAAACCGCGGCTCCGCCGGCCCTCAAGACCGAACACTTCGATGCCGATCCCGGCTGGGAAGGCGTGAACAATCGGCGCACGCTGGAGCGCGCGATCAAGCAGGACTTCGGCTATAGCGCCACCGCCAACGCGGGCGCCGCCGCCGGCGAAATCGGCGGCTTCATCACGCCCGCCGCGGAACCCGCCTACTACGCGAAGACCATTCCCGCGTGCACGCTGGGCGAGCCCATCACCGCGTCGGGCAGCGTGCTCGTCGAGCGGGGCGCCGGGAACACGCTGCTCGGTTTCTTCAATGCCGGCACGCTCAACGAATGGCGGACGCCGAACACCTTTGTCCTCCGTCTCAACGGGCGCGGCGAAAAGTTCTACGCCTATGTCGAATACTGCACGCGCCGCTGGCGCGCCGGCGGACACTTGTTCGATACCCTCGGCCCGGACGGAAAAACGAAGACCCACCAAGAGTTTCCCGTGGGCGTCGTTCACCAGTGGTCGCTCACCTATGATCCAAAGGGCCACGGCGGCAGCGGCGCCATCACCGCGAGCATCGGCGGCCAAACGGTCACCGCGCTGCTCGAACCCGGCCACCAGGCCGATGGCGCGGAGTTCAACCGCTTCGGCCTCCTCAACGTGATGAAATCCGCCGACGGCGCCGGCTCCCTCTGGGTCGACGACGTGACCCTCGACGGCGTGACCGAGCGCTTCGATCGCGACCCGTCATGGGAGTCGTCCCAAAGCCGCCGCAGCTACTCCACGAAGAACATCATCCGCAATTTCGACTTCGGCTTCAGCCCCACCCGGCACGCCGGCGGCAAAGCGGCGGGCGAAATGGGTGGCCTCACCTTTCGCGGCGATTGCCGCAAGCCCGGCAGCATGGCCTCCTACGGCGACCGCCTCGGCCCCCTGAATCTCGACCACCCTTTGCACGCCTCCGGCAAAGTCTCCATGCGCCGCGGCGTCACCGATAGCACCACCCTGATCGGCTTCTACCATTCCGCCGACAGCATGACGCTCAGCCCCTCGCAATCCTCAGCGATCCCCAAGAGCTTTCTCGGCGCCGCCATCGAAGGACCCAGCAGCGAAGGCTTTTACTTCTACCCCATGTGCCGTTCCGCCGGCGACGCCATCGCCAAGGCCACCGGCCCCACACGCCCGCGCATCGCCCCCGACGGCGCCTCCCACGACTGGACCCTCGAATACTCCCCCCAGGAATCCGGAAAGCTCACCCTGACCCTCGACCGCCAAACCGTCGCCATCGCCTTCGATCCCAAGCTCAAAGCGCGCGGCGCCCGCTTCGATCGCTTCGGCATCGTCACCACCTGGATCGACGCCAACGGCCAGCATGTTTACTTCGACGACCTGACCTACACCGCGGCACCGCCGTCTACCACCGACGCACCGCGCTAGTGTAGTCGTGCTTCGCCATTGGCGCGATACATTTCGCCCGCAGGCCCGGAGGGCCATTGGGAGTTTAGCCGGTGGCGTCAGCCACCGGTTTCACGCAAAAAAACGGGCCGCCCCGGAGGGGCGTCGGAAACCGCTCGTTACGCTGATTGCGACGCACTACACTAGTCAGTCCAGCGCCGCTTCGCAATCCGCCTCCTGTACTGCTTCACGATCCCCCTTACCGGGGCGAACTCAGCCCGAAGGGCTGAACATGAATAGCCGGGGGTTTTCGCCGGCGACTTGTCCGCAAGTCGCCGCCGAATACCCCCGGAAAAACCAAAACAAACGTCCCCACCCCGAAGGGGTGGAACTTGATGTGGAGCAATCCGAAACCGTCCCGACCAATCCGGCTCCGCAAATGTCCCCGTGATACGCCGCGCCACGCAATTGACCCCGGCGCTGCGTCCCTGCTAAACATAGATGTCGCCCGGTTGAATCGAGAAAGACTCATAGTTGGGCAAGTCGTCAAAGATGGTCAAAACCGCACCGGTCCCGAAGATGAGCGTGAACGACCGTGGAGGATCGAGACTGAAAGCGTTTACGCGCTGACCTAGCAGCCGGTGGATGCAGTAGCTATCCCGCTCCGAATGCTCCTGATCGCGATCGAGAATCTCACCTGTCCCGTCTCGCAGCTCCCAATCGCTTTCCACATACACGCTTCGCCTTCGGGAATTTCCCAATTCTAATATCTTCGGGGCTCACCGTCGTGGAAAAGTGCAACTGGAGCTGATGAAGTAGAGGACGGCGGCGAGCAAGGACACGACCGAAACCCGGACAAAAGACACGTGGCGCTCGGCATATGGGATGAAAGGATGCGACTGGGAAAAGTCTGCCCGCCCCGCGGCATAATCCCAACTGCCGCCCGAATCTAGAGCGGCATCCACTGCGAGAAGCTCCGACACGTAACCGAACGCGAGTGCCAAAGGACAAGCGAGCAGCAAGAGAAGAGTGACAAAGCGCATGGTTTTACCCGCTCATTATTCCCAAAGCGTACGCGCTCCATGCCCTGCTGCAATCGGGAAGCAGAAGGGGTCAGCGCCCGGGGACAGGGACAGAAGGGGTCAGTCAACAAATTCGGACAGACTCCATCCAGCGGCGCACCGGGGGCGGGGCGGTGGCGTGGTTCGCCCCGCAGGAAGCGGCGCACTTGCTGGCTTACCTTGGCCGCGCTGCGCATCTTCAAACGCGCGGCCAACCACGCCACCATTTCTCCCGCCACGTAATTCATCGGATTCTGCGCGCCCGCAGAATCCGGCGCCGCGGCCCTTCCTTTTTGCGAAAATAGAAATACCAAAAAGTGCTCAGTCGAGATTGGAAAAGTGCTCGCCGTCTGATACTCTGCGGCTGATGCCTTGGCCACGCCGCGCCGTTCACCGAGCGCTTCGGTTTTTGCCCTTGCGGCTCCAGTCGTTGAGCCCATCCATCCGCCTCGAGCACCTTCCCGTATTTCGTTCCATATCTCCGAAAACCCCGCCTCCACAGCCTTCCGCGTTCCACTCTCCCTCCATCTCGTCTCATCTGTCCGAAAACTCACCCCGCAAAATCTCCCAAATCCCCGGTTTAGCGTCTGAAAACCCTGCATCTCTTCCCACCTGTCCGAAAACTCATTTTTCAAACCTTCCATCGTCGATGATCCGCCTCGCCTTCCACTTCCTCGCGCTAGTGCTGCTCGCTGGCTCCGCGTTGGCCGCGGCGAAGCCGAATGTCCTCTTCATCGCCATCGATGATCAGAACGATTGGATCGGTTGCCTGGGCGGGCATCCGCAGGTGCAGACGCCGCGCATCGATGGACTCGCCCGGCGCGGCACGCTTTTTACCAACGCGCATTGCCAGGCGCCGCTCTGCAATCCTTCGCGCTCCAGCTTGCTCACGGGGCTGCGGCCCTCGTCGACCGGCATTTACGGGCTCGCGCCGGGCATCCGCGACGTGGAGGCGACGCGGGATCTGGTGACGCTGCCGCAGACTTTCCGGCGCGCGGGCTATTTCACTTACACCTGCGGGAAGATCTATCACGATGGGTCGTTCAAGCCGGAGCATCGCGCCGCGGAGTTTCAGGAATGGGGGCCGGCGCCGGGGATCGGGCGCCCACCGCGGCGGCTCAACAAACTCGCCGGGCCGCAACACCCCGCGATGGATTGGGGGCCCTTTCCCGAGAAGGACGAGGAGGGCGGCGATTACCAGATCGCCGACGGCCGCGATCGGAAGCCTTGCGCAAGGCGCCGGGTGACAAGCCGTTTTTCATCTGCGCTCGGCTTCCGGCTGCCGCACGTGCCGTGCTTCGCGCCGCAAAAGTGGTTCGACCTTTATCCGGACGCCACGCTCGCAGATGCCGCCGGTGCAGCCGACGACGATCGCGACGATACGCCGCGGTTTTCCTGGTATCTGCATTGGCAGCTGCCGGAGCCGCGGCTGCGAGGTGGAGCGCGCGGAAGAGTGGCGTCCGCTCGTGCGCGCCTACCTCGCGAGCATCAGCTTCATGGATGCGCAGGTCGGCCGCGTGCTCGACGCGCTCGAGGCCACCGGCCGCGCGGGCGAAACGATCGTGGTGCTCTGGAGCGACCACGGCTGGCATCTGGGCGAAAAAGGCATTACCGGCAAAAACACGCTCTGGGAGCGGAGCACGCGCGTGCCGCTGATCTTCGCCGGGCCGGGCGTCGCGGCGGCGGCGAAGTGCGGCCGCGCCGTCGAGCTGCTGGATATCTTCCCCACGCTGCTCGATCTCGCCGCGCTGCCGGCGCGTGCCGATCTCGAAGGCCACAGCCTCGCTGCCGCTCCTGAAGGACGCCGCCGCCCCGCGCGCGTGGCCCGCCATCACCACGCACAATCAAGGCAATCACAGCATCCGCACGGAGCAGTGGCGTTACATCCGCTACGCCGATGGCAGCGAAGAGCTCTACGACGAAATCCGCGATCCGAACGAGTGGACCAATCTCGCCGCCGTCCCCGCGCACGCGAAAACGAAAGCCGAGCTGGCAGCGTGGCTCCCGCGGAAGGACGTGCCGCCGGCCCCCGGCAGCCGTTCGCGCATTCTCACCTACGATAAGGCGACCGACGAAGCCATCTGGGAAGGCAAGCTGGTGCGCCGCGGCGATCCCATCCCCGAGCAGTCCGCGCCTTGAGCCGCACCGTCTTCCCTCTTCATGAATCGCATGACCCGAAGAAAATTCCTCATGACTGCCAGCACCGCCGCCGCTGCCGGCTCGGCGGATGCCGCGGAGCCGCGGCCCCAGCCGTCGGGCATCATCGATTGCCAGAGCCACCTCTTCGTGCCGGAGCTGCTCGCCTTCATGGAGAAGCGGAAGGAGCCGCCGTTTATCTACACGAAGGAGGGCCAGCGCTACCTGACGGTAGGCAACTGGCATCGTCCAATGGTTTCCGGCATCGACCTGGCCGCCAAGCTGGCCGCGAAGGACGCGGCGGGCATCCAGCTGACCGCGCTCAGCACCAACGACCCCGGCCCCGAGCAGTTCGGCGCGGACGGGCCGGCGGTGGCGCGGATGATCCACGACTATCTCGCCGGCGTGGTCGCGCAGCACCCGACGCCGCTTCTTCGCGCTGGCCACGCTGCCGCTGCAGGACCGCGCAGCCTCGGAAGCGGAGCTGGACCGCTGCGTCGGCAAGCTCGGGATGAAAGGCATCCTGCTCTATTCCAACCTCGCCGGAAAATTCCCCGACGAGCCGGAGTTCCGCTGGCTCTTCGGCGCGGCTGAAGCGCGCGGCCTGCCCATCCTGCTGCACCCGCCGTATCCGGTCTGCTACGAGCAGACCAAGGGCTACAATCTCACCGGCGGCCTCGGCCTGATGTTCGATACCACCATCGCGCTCACCCGCATCATCATGTCCGGCCTGCTCGACGAACATCCGAAGCTGAAGCTGGTCTGCCCGCACGTCGGCGGCACGCTGCCCTACCTCATCGGCCGCATCGACCACCAAGTCACCGTTTTGAAGCGTGTGAAGGTGAAACTGCAACAAGCGCCGAGCGCCTACCTGCGCGGCATCTATTTCGACGCGGTCAATGCGCTCCCGGCGGTCATCCGCTTCGGCATCGAGATGGTCGGCGCTGAGCGGATGCTCTATTCGAGCGATCACCCTTGGGTGAACCCGCAGCTCATCATCGACAACGTCCGCAGCCTGAGCCTGCCCGCCGATCAGGAGGCGCTCATCTTCAGCGGGAATGCGCGGAAGTTGTTCAACCTTTAACCCCGGAGCTGCAACTTGCCGACGCAGTCCGCCTCCCATAAGCTGCTGGCATGAAATTCGTGACCACCCTGGACCGCGACGAAGACGGCGTGTGGATCGTTGAGTGCCCCTCCATCCCCGGCTGCGTTAGCCAGGGCGCGACAAAGGAGGAAGCGATCGCCAATATTCGTGAAGCGATCGCGCTCTGTCTCGAAGTGCGGGCCGAGCGAGGCCTCCCGCTCACCCTCGAGACGCAACAGGTCGAAGTCACCGCCTGAATGCCGGCGCTCCCGACGTTGAGCGGATGCGAAGTCGTCCGCGCCTTTGCGGCGGATGGCTGGCAAACGGCCAGGCAACGCGGCAGCCACATATTGCTGCTGTAGACCAGCCCCCAATGAAACGCATCGCCTTCCTCCTCGTGATCGGCCTGTTCGCTGCCTGCGCGCTGAAGGCCGCCGAGCCGCTGCGCTACAATCGCGACATCCGGCCGATTCTCTCGGACAACTGCTTCGCCTGCCACGGGCCGGATCAAAGCGAAGCGCAAGACTCGGGCTTGCGGCTGGACATTCGCGAGGAAGCGATCGAGCCGGCGGAGAGCGGGGATACGGCGATCGTGCCCGGCAAGCCGGAGAAGAGCGGGCTGCTCGTCGCGCATATTCAGTCGAGGATCGCGACGAAATGATGCCGCCGCCGAAGGCGCACAAAAGCTCACGCCGGCGCAGAAGGAAATGCTGAAGCGCTGGATCGCGCGAAGGCGCGAAGTACGAGCCGCATTGGGCTTCACGCCTTTGCCGGCGGTGCCGCCGCCGGCGGTGAAAGACGGCAAGTGGCCGCGCACGGAGTCATGGATCGCTTCATCCTCGCGCGCCTGGAAAAGGAAGGACTGCCGCCTTCGCCGGAGGCGGACAAGACGACTCTGATCCGCCGCGTGTCGCTCGATCTCACCGGCCTGCCGCCAACGCCGGAGGAAGTGGATGCGTTTTGTAGCGGACAAGTCGCCGCAGGCTTTCGAGAAGGTGGTGGATCGGCTGCTGCGCCTCGCCGCACTACGGCGAACGCATGGCGGTGGACTGGCTGGATGCCGCGCGCTTCGCGGACTCGAACGGCTACCAGGTGGATCGCGACCGCGAGATGTACGCGTGGCGCGACTGGGTCATCCGCGCCTTCAACGACAACAAGCCCTTCGACCAGTTCACGGTCGAGCAGATCGCGGGCGATCTGCTGCCGGGCGCGACGCTCGACCAGCGCATCGCCACGGGCTTTCACCGCAACCACATGATCAACGAGGAGGGCGGCGTCATCGCCGAGGAGTTCCTCGCCGAATACGCCGCCGATCGCGTGGAGACCACCGCGACGGTCTGGCTGGGGCAGACGCTTCAACTGCGCGCGCTGCCACGATCACAAGTTCGATCCCTTCACCCAGCGCGATTTCTACAGCCTGAAGGCGTTCTTCCACAACGTGGCCGAGAAGGGCAAGGGCGACGCCAGCGGCAACATTCGCCGGAGCAATCCGCCCGTTTGCGAAACTGCCCGCGCCGGCAGCTGGAGGCGAAAATCGCGGCCCTGCTGCAAGGAGCTCGCGACTGCGGCCAAAAAGGAGCGCGCCCGGCTCGCTGAGCAGTCCGGCGGCGAAGCTCGAGGAATGGGCGCGGCGCCTGGCCGACGACGGAACATCACCTGGACTGCCGCTGAAGATCGTGCGCGCCAGCTGGCGGAGTGGAGAAGCCGGTCGTCGATGCAGGACAGCGCGCTCGGTGCGCATCGGTCCGCTGGAGGAGGCGCGCAGCATCATGATCGTCGCGCGCGCTGCCGGCGGCGCGCATCACCGCGTTGCGGCTGGAATGCGCGGCGGGCGATGGCTCCACGTCCTTTGGCTGGAGCGAGCTGACGATCCGGCCAGCCGCGGGCGCCGGTGCAAAAGAAGCCGCCGCTGAAACTGCGCGCCGCCGAGGCGGGCGACGCGCTGGCCGCCGCGGAGATCGCCAAGTTGCTCGATAACGACCGGCGCACGCTCGCCCGCGTGGCCGTGGCGCCGGAGCGGAGCGCCGAGGCGGTGTTCGAGTTCGAAAACGCGCTCGACCTCCGCCGATGCGCAGCCCGCGGAGCTGCGAGATCGTTTTCACCGCCGAAGGCGCGCGGAGTCTCCACCTCGTGGCGCCTCTCCGCCACCGAGTCGCCGACCCGAACTGCTCGCGCCCGCGCGAGCGTGATCGCCATCGCGAAAAAGGAAGCCGCCCACCGCGCACCGCGGCGGAGCAGCAAAACGCTCGCCGCCTTCGCCGCGTCGCACGACGCCCGGCCAGCGCGCAGCTGGGCGATCGCATCGCTCGCCCTCACCAGGCAAATCGCCGCCGCGGAGGGCGAGATCCCCACCACGCATGGTCATGGAGGAAATGGCCAAGCCGCGCCCGACCTTCATCCTCCTGCGCGGCGCCTACGACAAGCCCGGCGAGGCCGTCACCGCCGATACGCCCGCGGTGCTGCCGCCCATGGCGCCGGCCCTGCCGCGCAACCGCCTCGGCCTCGCGCGCTGGCTCGTCGATCCGCGCAATCCGCTGCCCGCGCGCGTCACCGTGAACCGGCTCTGGCAGAGCCGTCTTCGGCACCGGCCTGGTGAAAACGAGCGAGGACTTCGGCGCGCAGGGCGAGCCGCCTAGCCATCCCGAATTGCTCGACTGGCTCGCGGGCGAATTCATCCGCAGCGGCTGGGACGTGAAGGCCACGATGCGGCTGCTCGTCACCAGCGCCACCTACCGCCAAAGCTCGCGCCTCACGCCCGCGCTGCGCGAGCGCGATCCCGAAAATCGGCTGCTCGCGCCGTGGCGCGCGCTTTCGTCTGCCGGCGGAGTTTGTGCGCGATCAGGCGCTCGCCGTCGAGCGGGCTCCTGGTCGCCGCGATCGGCGGCCCGTCCGTGCGGCCGTATCATCCGCCGGGGCTCTACGAGCAGGTGGTCGCGACGCGCATGCGCCAGCGGCTACGTGCAGGGCAAAGGCGACGAGCTCCATCGCCGCAGCCTCTACACCTATTGGAAACGCTCCGTCCCCCATCCCGCGATGCTCGCCTTCGACGCGCCCTTCCGCGAGGCCTGCACGCTGCGCCGCCCGCGCACCAATACGCCGCTCCAGGCGCTCAACCTCATGAACGACCCGACCTACGTCGAAGCCGCGCGCCTGCTCGCCCAGCGCATGATGCGCGAAGGCGGCGCCGACCACCGAAGCGCGGCTCACGCGCGGGTTCCGGCTCGTCCTCGCCCGCCCGCCGCGCCCGCCGGAGCTGGCCGTGCTCACCCGCGCCTACGAGCGCTCGCTGCGCGAATTCCAAGCCGATGCCGAAGCGCGCGAAGGACCTCCTGCAAGTCGGCGAAGCCCGCGCACGACGCCAAGCTCGACTCCGCCGAACTCGCCGCCCTCACGACCGTCGCGAGCACCCTGCTCTGCATGGATCAAACCATCACCAAGGAATGAGCGCGGTACGACTCCCCAAGAACAGCGCCATCGGTCTGATCGGCCTCGGCCTCATGGGCCAGGTGCTTACGCAGCGCCTCCTCTCGGGAGGCTTCGCCGTCGCGGGCTTCGATCTCGTGCCAGAGCGCTGCGCCGAGTTTGCCACCACGGGCGGAAGACCCGCGCGCTCGGCCAGCGAGGTCGCGGAGCTTGCGGAGTGCGTAATCCTCAGCCTTCCAGATCACCACATCGTCGCCACGGTGCTGGCCGAGATCACGCCGGCCTTGCGCGCGGGGCAGATCGTCATCGATACCACCACCGGCGCGCCCGAGGAGGCGGAGCGCCGCGCCGCGGAATTGCGCGCGCTCGGCGTGGCATATCTCGATGCCCCCATCGCCGCCAGCAGCGAACAGACCCGGCGCGGTGAAGCCGTGATCCTCGTGGGCGGCGACCCGGAAGCCTTCGCGGGCTGCGAGCCGGTGTGGCGCGCGCTCGGCGCCTCCGCGCGGCACACCGGCCCGAGCGGCAGCGGCGCACGCATGAAGCTCGTCACGAATCTCGTCCTCGGCCTCAATCGCGCCGCCCTCGCCGAAGGCCTCATCTTTGCGCAGGCGCTCGGCCTCGACGGCCCGCAAACTCTCGAAACGCTCCTCACCGGCGCCGCCTACTCCCGCGTCATGGAAGCGAAGGGCCCGAAAATGCTCAGCGCCGATTTCACCCCGCAGGCGCGTCTCTCGCAGCATCTCAAGGACGTCCGCCTCATGCTCGACGCCGGCATCTCCCTTCCCCTCACCGAAGCCCATCGCGCCCTCCTGGAACGCGCCGAGTCGCTCGGCTGCGGCGCCCTCGACAACAGCGCGATCATCCGCGCCTACGAATCATGATCCCGCGCGTCCTCATCCTCGTCATTGCACTGTGGTTCCTTTCGCCGGGCACCACCATGAGCGCGCCGGAGGCCTTCACCCCGCACAGCGGCCCGCTGGACTTTCATCTCGCCACGGACCGGCTCGCCATCACGCGCGGCGGCGAGCCGCTCGCGGATTTCGTTTTCAAGGACGACAAGATCCTGCGCCCTTTCTTCGCCAATGTGCGCGCCCCCGGCGGGATGCCCGTGACGCGCCATCACCCGCCCATGGCCGGGCAGGATCTCACCGATCACGACACCATGCACCCTGGCATCTGGCTCGCCTTCGGCGATTTCGGCGGCGAGGATTTCTGGCGCAACAAGGGGACGATCCGGCACGAGCGTTTCATCGAGCCCCCGGCGGTGAACGGCAGCGCGCTCAACTTCGCCACGGAGAGCGTCATGCTTTCAAAAGCGCCCGAGCCCATGGCGGTGCTCACCACGCGAATCACGCTCTCCGTGCGCGCCGAGGGCTACTTCCTGGTGTGGGAGGCGACGCTCAAGCCCACGCGCGATGGCCTGTATCTCGGCGACCAGGAGGAAATGGGCTTCGGCGTGCGCGTGGCCACGCCGCTCGTGGAAAAGAACGGCGGCACGATCACGAACAGCACCGGGGCCAGCACCGCCAGGAACACTTGGGGCCAGCCCGCCGCCTGGTGCGACTACTCCGGCTCGCTCGGGGCGCAACACGTGGGCGTAACGATCATTCCCGATCCGAAAAACTTCCGCCAAAGCTGGTGGCACGCCCGCGACTACGGCCTCCTCGTCGCGAACCCTTGCGGCCAGCGCGCGATGAAACAAGGCCCAGCCAGCCGCCTCGAGCTGCCGAAAGGCGAGCCCTTCCGCCTGCGCTTCGCCGCGCTCATTCATAGTTCCGCTGAGCCGCCGGACCTCGCCGCCATTTGCGCGCGCCTTCGTTTTGGCACTGCGCCATGACTTCCCACGGCGAGGCGGCTCGAATTGTGAGGATGACAATCCCGCACACCTTCGCCTATGGTTCGGCAATGACTTGGAACTTACGCCCGCTTCTCGTGACGCTGGGCCTTTTCGTTCTGACGAGCTTCAGTTTCGCCCAGGAGCCGGCCAAGGAAGACGCCGCCACGAAGGACGGCCCGGTGGCGGCGGGGCCGGCGCTGAGTACGGACGATCTCTCCTCGGCCGAGAAGACCGACGCCCTTTCAATCCCCACGCCCGGAGAGCTGATGGCGGCGATCAACAAGCTGGGCAAGCCGGACTGGGCGAGCGCGATCCGGCCCCCGATCACCATCGCTTTTTCCTCCCGGCCGCAGATGGCGCTCAATATCGGCGGGCTGATCGCGGACGGGTTCCTCGCGGTGGAGGCGGAGGATGCCCAGCAGGTAAAGAACATCGGCAAGGACATCATCAATCTCGCCAAGCCACTGGGCGTACAGCAAGACATCCTGAACCGCGGCAAGAGCCTGACCGATTTCGCGGAGCGCAGCCAATGGAACACGCTGAAGGAGGAGCTCGAGGCGACCCAAAACGAGGTGAAAACCGCGATGACCGAGAACAAGGATTCGCCGTTGATCGTGCTGGTGACGCTGGGCGGGTGGGTGCGCGCGATCGAGGCCATGGCCGATTACGTGGCGAGGCATTACACGGTGGAGGGGGCGCGGCTGCTGCGCCAGCCGGCGGTGGCGCGGTTTTTGGTGGAGAAAGTCCAGGGCCTGCCGGACAAGGTGCGTGACGATCCCGCGGTGCGCAAAGCGAAGAACGGCCTGCTGCTGATCGAGAAAGCGGTGTCGTTTCCGGCCAATGCTCCGCCTTCGCAAGAGGCCGTGAAGGAGCTGTCCGTCATCACTGAAAACACCTTGAAAGAGATCGCGACGAAGAAATGAGCACGCCCACTTTTCCCACGCTTCTTTTGCTGGCGGCCCTGGCGCTGCCGGCCCTGGCGGCGACCGACGACGAGGTGGCCGCCCGGCGCGTGGCACTCGAGCTGGCGGGCGCTTTCACCGATGACGGCTTCAAGCTGCGCGATGGGCATTGGCAGGGGCAGCTTCAGCCACACAAGGCGAAGCTGATCCAGGTGAACCTCTACGCGGGGAACGAGTACTGGTTTTCCGTGGGCGCGACCGGCACCGCGCGCAAGCTGGCCATCACGGTGCACGACGAGACCGGCAAGCCGATGGCGGTGGAGCCCTTTTCCGAGGAATCCAAGGCGGCGGCGGGATTTGCGCCGGCCGCGAGTGGGGCATACTATATCCGGATCGAAGAACAGGAAGGCGCGCCCGCGAGCTTTTGCCTGATGTACTCGTACAAGTGAGCCGGCGCCGCGCCGCCTGAACCGATTTTCTTGAGCCTATGCCCTTCGATACCCGACCCACCGCGGAAAAGCTGGATGGCCCGCGCGTCAACCAATTCTCGATCTTCCTGCCCAACAAAGTAGGCGCGCTGCTGGAGGTCGTCAAAACGCTGAACGAGCGGAGCGTGGACGTGGTGGCCGTGAGCGTGCAGGACTCGGCCGATACGGCGATCGTGCGCATCGTGGTGACCGATCCCGAGAGCGTGCAGGACATTTTTCATCAGCACGATATCGCCTTTTCGATGTGCGAGCTGTGCGTGGTGGAGTTGCTCGATGGGCCCACCGGCCTCGGAAAGCTGCTCGCCGCCCTGCTCGCCGCGGAAGTGAATCTTTTTGGCAGCTACGCGCTGCTCACGCACCCGCGCGGCCGCACCGCGCTGGCGCTGCACGTGGAGGATTACGAGTGCGCCTGCTCCGTGCTCAATAGCCACGGGTTCACGATTTTGAACCAGACGGATATTTCGCGGTAGCGCGCGACCTTACGCGGCTCCGCCGAAGCGGAAACCAGCCAGCGCGCCCTCGACACCCTTTTCCAGGCAGAGGACGCGGAAGGCAGCGCCGAGGAATTGCGGGTGCATGAGGGTCTTGAACTCGCGAAGCTCCTTGGCCCGCTCGGCGGTGATTTCGTGGGCATCGGGGAAATGCAGCAACCCAAGTCCCGAGATGAATCGCTGCTGGTCGGTGAATCCGCGCACGCGCAGGCCGGCGGCTGTGCCGGCCTCGGCGAGGGCGGTGAAATCGACGTGCGCGGTGAGGTCGCATTCGCCAGGCAAAGCGAGCGGGTTATCGATGCGGCGATGGGCGGCGTACGCGGAGAGGGTGCCGCCGGAGCGCTCGGGAAGATAGTATTCCGCGCGCTCGTAGCCGTAGTCGATCACGAGCACCCAGCCGCGGGCGAGGGCGCGGGCGACTTCGCCGATCCACGTGCCCGCGTGAGGGCGCACCTCGGTCTCGTAGCCGTCGGGCAGGGGCTCCGGCAAGTGCTCGATGGCAGCGCGAACTTCGGCGGAAGAAAGCGGTCCCTCGATCCATACGAACGATTCGTTCCATCCCACGTGAAGCTCACGCCACCCCTCGGCACTCTTGCGCACGCGATGCGCGGGGAACGCGTCGATCAGTTCGTTGGAGAAAAAGACGCCTTCGATTTCGCCCATCTCCTCGAGGCTGTGGGTCCATCGAACGTTTGGCCATGGCGCAAGCCTGGCCGTCTGCCGCTCGCGCCAGATTGGCGTGGGCTCGACGATCATATATTCAACCGCGGGGAAACAGGTGGGGGCGAGCTCTTGCAAGCCGAGCAGGACATCCGCGGCGAGGGCGCCATCGTGCGCGCCTTGCTCCACGATCGTGAAGCGCGCGGGCTCGCCCAGGCGGCTCCACATTTCCTGAAACTGCCGCGCGAGCAGGCGGCCAAAGAGCGGCCCGACACTTACGCTGGTGAAGAAGTCTCCGCGCGCGCCGGTCTCCGCGCGGCCGCTCGCATAGTAGCCGTGCTGCGGATCGTACAGCGCCGCTTCCATGAAGGCGGCGAAGGTCAGCGGGCCGTGCGCGACGATGCGGTCGCGGAGGGTTTCGGTGAGGGAACTCACGGCGGGCGGTGTCGGTCTTAGTCTTAGTCGTAGTCGTAGTCCTAGTCGTGGCGTGGGGTGCGACTAAGACTACGATTACGACTACGACTATGACTAAGCTAGCTTTCCGCTAGCTCAGGATCGCCTTCACGATCTTCCCCTCATTGCTCGGGCCGATCAGCCGCTGGTTGAGCCCCTGGTACTTGTAGCTGAACCCATACGGATCGAACCCAAGCAGGTGGAGCACCGTCGCCTGGAAATCGCGGATGGTGACCTTGTCTTTCGTGATGCGGTAGCCCAAGTCGTCGGTCTCGCCATGGAGCAGGCCCGGTTTGATGCCGCCACCGGCCATCCACATGGTGAAGGCGTGCGGATGATGATCGCGGCCGAGGAAGGTGGAGCCGTTGCGCGCTTCATTCATCGGGGTGCGGCCGAATTCGCCGCCCCAAACGACCAGCGTGGAATCGAGCAGGCCGCGTTGCTTGAGATCCTTCACGAGCGCGGCGCAGGCCTGGTCGATCTGCTGGCACTTTTTTGGGAAGGCATTGACGAGATCGTCGGTGGCGCCGGTGCCGTGAATGTCCCAGCCCCAATCGAAAAGCTGCACGAAGCGCACGCCCTTCTCCACCAGGCGCCGCGCGAGCAGGCAGTTGTTCGCGAAGGAGGCCTCGCCAGGCTTGGCGCCATACTGCTCGAGCACGCGCGCAGGTTCCTTCGCGATGTCCATCACTTCGGGCACGGAAATCTGCATGCGGATAAGCGAGCTCGTATTGCGAGATGCGCGTCACCGTTTCCGGGTCGCCGAAGGTTTGCGCCTCCACCTCATTGATCTCGCGGAGCGCATCGAGCGAGCTGCGGCGGCGTCTCGCGGCTCATCCCGGCGGGATCGTGCGAAAAGAGAATCGGCTCGCCGGCCGCGCGGCATTGCACGCCCTGGTAAACGCTCGGCAGAAAGCCGCTGCCCCAGCAGCTCTTGCCGCCGGTGGGATCGCTGCCGCCGCTGAGCAGGACCACGAAGCCGGGCAGGTCCTGGTTCTCCGAGCCGAGCCCGTAGGTGACCCACGAGCCCATCGAAGCCGCGCCGGCCCTCATGTCGCCGGTGTAGAGAAAAAGCTCGGCCGGCGCGTGGTTGAACTGGTCCGTGTTCATCGAGCGGATGAGCACAGACATCGTCGATGATCTTCGGAAAATGCGGCAGCATCTCGCTCACCCAGGCGCCGCTTTGGCCGTGCTGCGCAAACTTATACGGCGAGCCGAGCAACTTCGGCGTCCCCTTGATGAACGCAAACATCTCGCCCTTCGTGAACTCCTCGGGGCACGGCTGCATGTGAAACTTGTTCAGCGTCGGCTTGTAATCGAAGAGATCGTGCTGCGGCGGCGCGCCGGACATGGAAAGATAGATCACCGCCTTTGCTTTCGCGGGCTTGGGCGGGGCTTTCACCGCGAGCGGGTTCGCGGCATCCGCGCGAGTGGCCGCCTGCCCATGCTGCAGCAGCGACTGGAGGGCGATCGCACCCAGGGAGAAACGCCCCGTGCGAGAAAGGAATTCACGGCGGGTCTGAGCGCGGAGGCGGGGCAACATGGTTATTGGACGGTTAGGAAGCAAGGGGCCACAAAAGACGAAATAATTCCGCGGCGAACTTAGGAGGAGCAGTCAGTTCTTGGTTAGTACCGAATCCAAGTTCAACAGAACATTAGCTACCACTGTCCAAGCAGCGAGTTCGGCAGGGTCGTTGTTGGGGAAGAGCGGCTGGATGGGGCTGGAGGCTAGCTGAGTGGCGGCCTTGGTGTCGGACCGATAACGGGCCAGCTCGGAATCCAACAAGCGCCGCAAGGAAACGAGTTGCGGCTCGGCCGCCGGGCGGGCGGTGGCGAGCTGCAGCGCCCAGCGAAGGCGCGCGGCGGCATCGGCGCCGCCTTCGCGGAGGATGCGCCGGGCCAGCGCCTGCGCGCATTCCACGAAGCAGGGATCGTTGAGGGTCACGAACGCCTGGAGCGGCGTATTGGTAGGCTGGCGACGCAGCGTGCAGCTTTCGCGGCTGGGCGCATCGAAGGTGGCCATGGCGGGATACGGCATGGTGCGGCGCCAGATCGTGTAGAGGCCGCGGCGGTAGCGGTCCTCGCCGGCGCTGGTTTTGTAGGCGTTTTCGCCCCCGTTAAACGCGACGCGCCAGAGCCCGTCGGGCTGCGGCGGGTAGACGCTCGGGCCGCCGAGCTTCGGCGAGAGCAGGCCGGCGAGCGCCAGCGCCTGGTCGCGCACCATTTCGGCCTCCAGCCGGCGGCGCGGGTAGTGCGCGAGGAGCCGATTGCGCGCGTCCTTTTCCAAGTGCTCCGGCAGCACGCGGCTCGTCTGGCGGTAAGTGCCACTCGTGACGATGAGCTTCAGCAGCGCTTTCATGTCCCAGCCGAGCCCGCGCACGGCGGGATCGCTGCTCTTCGGCGAGCGGAAGGTGACGGCGAGCCAATCGAGCAACTCGGGGTGGGATGGCAGCGCGCCCTGCGTGCCGAAATCCTCCTCCGTCTCGACCAGGCCGGTGCCGAAAAGCGCGGACCAAAAACGGTTCACCGCCACGCGGGCGGTGAGCGGGTTTTCCGGCGCGAACAGCCATTGCGCCGCCGCGAGGCGATCGGGCGCGGCCGCCGGCGCGGCGGGCGTGAAAGCGGTCAGGAGCGCGGGCTCCACCTTTTCGGCCGGCGCGAGATAATTGCCCTTGGTGAGCAGATGCGTTTCGCGGCGCTTGCCCGCCCCAAGCTCGCGCATGATCGGCAGCGCCAGCGGCTTGAACGCCGCCTGCTCCTTCTTCTTGTCCGCGAGCTGCTTTTGCAGGCCGGTGAGAAACGGAGAAACGGAGCGATGATACTCCACCAGGCGCTTGCGCTGCTCCGGCTCCCGCTCGCTCGGCTCCAGCGCGAAGATGGCCGCGATGTCGTCGGGCACCTTTTCTTTTTTGTTGTCGATCTCCCAGCGCTCGATCTCGGAGTCGTGCTTGGCGAGCGCGGCCTTGAGCTTCTTGTCGAGGTCGTCCACCTGCGTCTTGAGCGCCGCCGTGCGCGCGAGGTCCTCCGCCGTCGGCATGGGCAGCAGTGGCGCCTCATCCTTGCGATCGCTGTCCTCGGTTTGATTGAAGACGGCGAAGAACTGGTAGTACTCGCGGTGCGAGATAGGATCGAACTTATGCGTGTGGCATTGCGCGCATTGCAACGTGAGGCCCATCCACACTTGCGCGGTGGTGGCGATGCGATCTTTCACCGCGGCCACGCGATACTCCTCGTCCACCGTGCCACCCTCGATGTTCGTCATCGTATTCCGATGAAACGCGGTCGCGATGAGCTGATCGACCGTCGGGCTCGGCAGCAGATCGCCGGCGAGCTGGTCGATGGTGAATTGGTCGTACGGCAGGTTGCGATTGAACGCCTGGATCACCCAATCGCGATAGGGCCAGATGTTCAGCCGGAGCGCGTCGCTGCCGTAGCCGGTGGAATCCGCGTACCGCGCGAGATCGAGCCAGAGCCGCGCCCATTTTTCGCCGAAACGCGGCGAGGCCAGCAACCGATCCAGGGCCTTCTCATAATAATCCGGCGCCTTATCCTGCACGAATGCCGCGACCTCGGCGGGCGTCGGCGGAAGGCCGGTCAGGTCGAGCGAGAGGCGCCGGATCAGCGCATGACGATCCGCCTCAGGCGATGCGCCCAAGCCCGAGCCCGCCAGCTTGTTTTGGATAAACGCATCGATCGGATGCGCCTGCGCCGAGCCCGGCATCTCCGGAATGGCCGGCCGCACCGGCGCGATGAAGGACCAGTGCGGCTTGTATTCGGCGCCCTCCGCGACCCAGCGCTTCAGCAGATCGATCTCTTGCGCGGTGAGTGGATGGCCCTCTTTCGGCGGCGGCATCACCTCGTCCTTGTCCTTTGAGATGATCCGCAGCACCAGCTCGCTCGCCTCCAAATCCCCCGGCACGATCGCGCGGATCCCCTCGCGCTCCTTCAGCGCCTCTTCGCGGAGATCGAGGCGAAGCTTGGCCTTCCGCGAGCCCTCGTCCTGCCCGTGGCAGGCGAAGCACTTCTGCGAAATGATCGGCCGGATGTCATAGTTGAAGTCGACCGTCTTTTCGGCCGCCCCGGCGATGGAAACGCCCGTGAGGCAAAGAATGAGGAGAAAGGAAAACCGTGGCATGGAGGGGCGCCTGAGCAGGGGCGAATACAGTGGAGGAAAACGCGCGGAGGTCAAATCACACACCTGCCCGCGCGCATTGCTACCGTTGGTAAATCGGCAGGAAGTGGTTCTTCACCGCGAGGCTGAGGACGGCGAGGGAGGTGGCGTAGATTTTGCCGCCCTGGCGCTCTTCGCCGCCCATGCCTTCCCACGAGCCGTCGCGGGCTTGCAGGGGGAGGAGGGCTTCGGCGACGACCCGGCGGGCTTCGGTGGCATGTTTGCCGCCGCGCTGGTACATGCCTTGCGCGTAGTAATAGCTGAGATAGAAGAACCAGCGCTCGCCCTGGCGGAGGCCTTCGCGCAGGAGACGATCGGAGGCGTTGAGGACCTCGGGGATGTCGTACTGGCCGCAGACTTGCAGGGCGAGGAGGCCTTCGGAAGTGGTGGAAAGCTCGCGTCCGCGGCTTTGGTAGCCGAAGCCGCCGCCTTTGCCGGAGCGCTGGTCGCCGGGATCGTAGCAGCGGCGGATGTAGGCGACGGCGTCGTCAATCGCGGCCTTGGGGACATCCATGCCAGCGTTTTTGGCGGCGCGCAGCGCCATGGTTTGCCAGACGGTGACGGACATATCGGAGTCGCCGCTATCGGGGGTGTAACGCCAGCCGCCGCGGTTCATCTCGTTCTTAGGCACCTTCTGCGCTCGGAGGATGAGCTCGATGGCGCGGCGGCATTTCTGGCGGAGGAGTTCGTCCTGCGCGACATCGGCGCCCATGCCGAGCATCTCGCTGAGCATGAGCGTGATGATGCCGTGCCCGTACATGCGCGAGCCGTCTTTCAGGCCGAAGTAGCCGTCGGTTTCCTGGCCATCGGGGCGCAGCACGTAGGCGAGCGCCTTGCGGCAAGCCTGGCCCTCGGGCGTGGGGTCGGCCGGCTGATGGCCGAGCGCCGAGAGCGAGAGAATGGCCAGCGCGCTCATCGCGGTCTGGTTGCGCATGTGCGCCTTGCGCTCCCAGATGGCGCCGGTTTCGTCCTGCTGCCCGAGCAGGAATTGCGTGGCGCGGCGCAGGGCGTCATCGGCGGGATCGGCCTGGGCGGTGGGGAGGAAAATGAGGGCGAGCAGCGCGCAAAGTGCGTGTGCGAACCTCTGGAAGATGCACGGGCGTTGGGGAGCGCAGGCTTCCAGCCTGCCCTGGCCGGCATCCCTGCCGGCCAGACGCGGGGCGTGACCGACCGACGCCGCAGCCTTCTCGCAAAGGGAGTCGCCTTTCGTCCGCGCCGCGTAAAACTCGTAACCCCGCACGCGCGCGACGCAGCAAGGATGCTGCGCCGAGGCGGCTGGAAGCCGCCGCTCCCCAAGGCACGCGGTATCGCGTGGCCAAGCGGGGTCGTTAGATAAGGTCCTCATGGCTTCTTGGCGCGCTCGGCGATCACGCGGTAATATGTTTCCACCTGGTTGCGGTATTCGGACGAGACGCTCTCGCGCTGGCCCTGGGTGAGCTGCTCGGCCATGACTTTGGGGAGCTTGCCCCAATCGCCGGCCGCGTTCGAGCCGGCATTTGGGATGGCGCCGTAGGCGGTGCCGGCGGCGCTGGCCTGGGCGCCGGCTTCGGATTTGGCCTGAAGCCCCCCCTTGGCGGTTGGTGGCTTCTCGCCGTTCGGCGGCGGGGTGCGGGCGGAACGCATCGAGGCGGCCTGCGCTTGGGCGGCGGAGCTCATGGCCTTTTGCGCTTGCGACATCGACTCCTGCGAATTCTGCGGCTGGTCTTTCCCAGGCTGCGGCTGGCCCTGCTGCTGGGCCGAGGTTTGCTTCTCGTTGCCGGGCGCTTGCGAGTTGTTATTGCGCGAATGGATTGCCGCATCGAGCGAATCGAGCGCGCGGGCCATCCACACTTGCTGTTGCGGAGAAGCCGTGGTGTTGGCGGGCGGGATGATGCTCTCCGGCGCCTCCGAGCCGGGCATCATGTGCGGCGAGGCCGTGGGATCGCCGGGTTTGCCGGAAGGCATGGGCATCGGAGCGCCAGCCATCCGCGGAGAATCGTAGGAGGGGGAGTCGCCCGGCGTGGCGGGCTTTTGCCCCGCCGCGGGATCGCCCGGTTTTCCTGGCATCGGAGCGGATGGCGCCGGGGCTGTGGGACTGCCTGGCTTCGCCGGAGATGAAGCCATCTGCGAAGCTTCCGACGCCGCGGGCTGGCCGGGCTCATTGCCAGGAGCAGGCGGTGCGGGCTGCCCCTCGGCGCCCGGCGCCGGCGCGGCGGCGGCGGGCTTCGATTCGCCAGGCGTCGCGGCTTTTTCGCTGCCCGGAGCGGCGGCCTTTTCCGCGGCGGGCGCAGCGGGAGCCGGCGAAGCAGGCGCGGCGGGTTTTCCCTCGGCGGAAGGTTCAGCCGCAGCGGGCATGGGCGCTTTGCCAGAGGCCGCCTCGGTCAGGCGATCGAGATCGCGCTGGAGATTGTTCTTTGCCAGCTCGACGGCCGGCTGCGCTTCGCGGGCGGCCTGCGCGGCGGCCAGCGCATCGCGCGCCTGGGGAATCTGCTTCTCCGCGGTTTGCTGGACCTGCTGCCCCACGCGCTGCAGCTCCTGGCCAGCCAGCGGATTGCGGAGCCGCTCTTCATGCCGGCCCGCGCGCTGTATGTCTTCGCCCGCCAACGTGGCGGATTCCGCGATCGGCGTCTGTTGCGTCGCGGCTTGGGCAAGCAGCGGGTGCGCGGCCGGCGAAGGCTGATTAGGCTGGCCGGGGGGCGCGGGTGAAGGTTTCGGCGCGTTCGGCTGAGCGTTGGAAGGCTGCGGCGGCGCGGGCGGCGCATTCTGCGCCGTCGGTTTGCCCTGCCCATCCGCGAGCGCCGCGGGATTCGCCGCGGGCGGCTCCTGCTGCTCGCTCGCGAGCTTGTTCACGGATTCCGCGACCTTCTGCTCTTGCGCGGTCGCCTCGGTGAGTTTTTCCGCGGCGGTGTGGAGTGTGTTCTTGGAAACGCTGCTCAGCTCCTGGCGCATGAGCGGATTTTGCGGAAGGGCGTTCTCCAGTTTCTTGAGCATCTCCTCCGGCGTTCCCTCCGAAGCTTCGGCGAGCCGCTCCGCCGCCTCGTATTGCGCATCGAGCTGCTCTTTCACGCCGAGCTTTTTCTCCTCTTCGCGCATGGCCAGGCGCGTCTCTTCGGGCTTCCCTTTTTCCAGCGCGTCGTAGTGTTTCGCTATTTGCTCGAGCGCGGAGGAAAGCTTCTGCTGCTCCTCCGCGGCGGTGCGCAAGGCGGTATTGCGCTCCTCGGGACGCTCGCTCGCGGTGGCGGCGTCATTGAGCGCCTGCTCGGCGCGCGTCGGCGGCTCGCGCAGCAGGGCCAGGGCGTCGTCGGCATCGCGCGCGCGCTCGCGGCCATCCTTCTCCATCAGGTCCTGACGCTGGGCATCGGCGCGCACGGCATCCTTCACCGTCTCCAGCTCGGCGTTGAGCTGCTGCTGCTCGGCCAGCTTATCCTGCGTTTCGGCCTTGGCCGCATCTGGCGAAGGCTGCTCGGCCTTGGCCTGCGCCTCGGTGCGCTGCTGAAGCTCCTGCGCCTGTTTCGCGAGCTGCTGCATCCGCTCGGTCAGCTTCGGCGCGATCTCCGCGATCGTCTGCCGCGCTTTCTGCAGGGTGGGCCGAAGCAGCTCGATCGCCTCGCGGATGCGCTCCGCGATCTCCGCCGTCTCGCGCGACACCGCCACCGGCGCGCGTTCTTTCGAGAACCGCTGCACCATCTCCACCTGCAAGGCGCGCGAGGGCGGCTCCTGCTGCGCTTTTTGGAGAAGCTGCTGCGCCTGCTGCATGATCGGGCGCGCTTCCTGGTCCGGCGGGCCGATGCGGCTCAGGTCATCCGTGGCGACGCGCCAGCGGTTCGCGAGCCATTGCCAATCCACCGGATTGCTCGAACGGGCGCGCAGCGAGCCGGCGTCCCATTTTTCCGCCGCGGCGAGATGATCGAACCCGCTCGCGACTTCGAAGAGATCGTGCGCGACTTCCAGCACGCGGAAAGCGCGATCCACCTCGGTGAGCTTCTTGTAAAATGGCTCGCGCTCTTTGTTTTTGCCGGGCGTGGTCCCCTCCCCGCGCAACGCCACCAGCACGAGCGCGATCGAGCGCAGGTCCTGCACGAAATAAGCGTCGGCATCCGGCCGCGACTCTTCCCAATCGCCGTAGGTTTTCCAAGTCTCGGCCTTCGTGAGCCAGCGGTGCTGGGCCAGGCGCTGGCGCAGCGGCTCGGGGAATTTCTCGTTGCGCAGGATGTCGTCGAGCTCCTTGCGCAGTTTCTCGAAGGCAGCCCACGCGGGCTGCATCTCGTTGCGCAGCCGATCGTAGGCCTGCGTGGGCGGCTGAAGAAACTCGCGCTTCACATCGAAGGTCTGCTGCAGCACCTCTGCCGTCGCGGCGGCGAAAGCCTGCGTCGGCCCGAGCAACGCGGGCGACGGCTCGGCTTCGAGCGCGCGCAGCGTGGCGGCGCGCTGGTCGCCGAGCCGCTTCAGGAAACGCTTGAAACGCTCGCCCACGTTCCCCTGCGCGTGCGCGATCGCGGTTTTGAACCCCTCCTCCACGTGCGCCGTCTCCGCGAGAATGGCGCGCGTGCGCGTGGCCACCCGCTTCCAAGTGCCCGCCTTGTCCGGATTGCGCGCGGCCTGCTCGGCGAGCTGACGCTGCTCCTGCCAGGCCACCTGCAAATTCTCCGCCGCCAGGTCCAGCTCCTCGGCCGTGACGTAATGGCGGCACGTATCCTCCGTCTGGCGCGCGCGCGGCAGGATCCAGCGCGAAGTCTCGATCGCCTCGCGCAGCAGCTCGCGCGTGGGCGTGCCTGGCACCGGGCTGAACGTCTGGCGATGAATGAAGCGCAAGGTGGCCCCGCTCGCCTGCAGGCGCGAAAGCGCGCGCCCGAGCAGCACGAGATTGCCGGAATCGTGCCCCGGCTCGGAGCCACGAATCGCCACGGCCAGCTGGCCGATCGCCGCCGCGGCCCGCTGCTCGTAATCGTCCAGCGCGGAGGAAAGGCTCAGGCCCGCTTGCTTGAAGACCGCGTCTTCCGGCGCGGCTTTGTCGGCCTGCGCACGCGCTTCGTTGCACCGTTTCTCGAGGATTTCCGCGGAATCCTGCAGCGCGCTCACCGCCGCGAGCAGGCGCTGTTTTTCGAGCAGGGCCGCGGCGCGGCGCGAGTCGAAGCCCGCCGCGGCCAGCGTGATCACCACCGGCTTCGATTCGCCGGCGAGACCTTTGCGATCGGTGGCCACCAGCTTCGTCGTGACGATATCGCCGGGCCGGAATCCTTCCTGCGAAAGGTCCCACTGCGTCTCGATGCGCGCCGCGGGACCGGGCTCCAGCGGCAGCGGGCGCTTTTTCCACGGGCCTTCATTCACGCGATAGCGCTGCTCCAGCGCCGCGAGCGCGAGATCGTCCGAGGCGGCGCCGGTGAGATCGAGCAGCTCGCTTGTGGTCGCGACGGTATCCCGCTCCGGCGTTTCGATTTCCACCTTCGGAATCAGATCGGCTTCCGCGCGCAGCTCGTACTCGGGGCTGAATTTGTTCTCAAACGCGCTCTCCGCTGAAACCAAATGCACGCGATACGTGCCCGAGGCATTCAGCTTCACCGAAGCGCGCAGCCGCCGCTCGCCGGCTGGCTCGAGCTTCTGCACGGCGGTATCTTTCCCGGTCTCGACCCGCAGCTCTGCGGCGCGGACCGGCTGATCGGTTTCAAGGAGCATCTCCACCTCAGTGCCTTCCAGCGCGGCGAGATCGCCGGTGTCGTCGATCGCCGTTTTCTCCGGAAGCTGCGCGTAGGCGGGAAAGCGGTACGTCTTATGAAAGCGTACCACATGCGGGCGCGCGGCGGCGTGCAGGCGGTACTTGCGCGTGAGGGCATCGCCGGCGCGCACACGGTACTGCACGTCTTCGCGGGCCACCTGGATTTGCGCGGTGAACCGGCCGCGCCCGCTCGGCGTCATTTGCGCCACGCTGCGGCTCCCGCTTTTCGAGAAGGTCTCCAGATAAGCCTGCGCCACGGGTTTGCCCGAGGTCTCGACAATGAGCGGAATGCTATCCCCCTGCGGCACCGGCATTTCCGCGGGATTCGGCGCGAGGATCGCCACCTTCACGCTCGAAACGCGGTCGAGATTCGCCATCGGGAACATCGCGCGCAGCAGCATGGTGCCAAACTGCAGCCCCGAAAACGCCATCGCGCCGATGAGCACGACCACGATCGCGCCGAGGATCAACATCGAGCGCCGCAGAAGCTGCGTCGGCAACAGGCGCTCGGTATCGAGCCCCGCCATGCGCTCGGCCACGCCGGCCTGCACCAATTCACGAAAGCGCGGCGAATCGTAGTGCTCCGGCTCCTCGCCAAGCTCCACCGCCGAAAGGAGGTCTTCCCGCAGCTCCGGCGCGGTCCGCTCCACCAGCCGCGCGAGATCGCGCGAGCCCGGCGCGTGCCAGAGCAGCCGCAGACACGCCCGCCATTCCGCGACGATCACCGCCAGGTACGCCACGCCGCTGAGCGTCCAGCGGAACCAATCGGGCAGGATGAAAAAGCGGTCGAGCAGCGCCACCACCATCATGGTGGCCAGCAACATCGCCACCGCCGCGCAGACACCGCGCAGGATGATCAGCCGCCGGCGGCGGGCGGCAAACGCCTGGAGTTTGGAAAGGATGAGCGGATCCACGAAAAAGCGGTGGCGGGGTGAAGGATTGGGTGGCGGATGAGCGATCGGGCAGGCGGCCAAACCACCGTTACCCTCCACCAATAACCCATCGCGCGGCCATTCTGCTAGGAGAGCCCGCGGATTTTTCGCCGGCCACTCCGGTGGGAGGAATCGACTCGTCATGCCGGGAGAAGCGGCTGGGGAACGCAGCATCGGCTCCCCAGTTATGAACACTGAAAGCCTAATACGTTTCTAGAGCAGGCGATCGGGTATGGCCGCTCGCGCCCGCCACCGACGGCGGTCGCTCCTACTGAAAAATGCGCGCCTTGGGTAGGGTGACCGTCCCGGTCGCCGTTTCCGGCGTCTCGCCGGGAACATTCGAGCGTCGAGTGAGGTTTACGTCGCGGAGGGCGTAAAAGAAGCGCGTTCGACGTGCGGAGTGCCAGGCGAGACGCCCGGCACGGCGGGCGCGACGCCCACCCTACCCAGAATGCACAAAAATCGCAGAGCCGGACCTCTCCACGCTGGCACCGGTGCTGAAGCTGGAGCAGAGCGGCGCGGGCGTGATGGTGCGCTGGGGCTGGCAGGGCAAGAGCACGTTCCTCGACCTGTGCGAAATCGAGGTGGACCGCGGCAATAACGCCGGCTTCAAGCTCCTCGCCTACGACAGCACGCCGAGCTACGTTGACACGCTCGCTCCGACGGTTCTCGTCAAATGGACCTACCGCGCGATCTACCGCGTGGACAACTCGCGCGTAGGGCAGTGGAGCGCACCGGTGAGCATCACGGTGGCGCCGTAGCGAGGAGAGGCGTCACTGCTTCTCGAACGCCGCCACTTCATCCTGCAGCCTATCAGCCTGCGCGCGGAGGGAGGCCGAATTGGCAATGGGTACCTGCACAGCGAGGGTGCCCAGAGTGCTGGCGAGGTTCCTCATTGTCTGTGCCCAAGGTTGAGGAAAATGCTTGCGGGTGTAGATTTCCAGCGCGGCGCGATATGCGCTCGCGGCTTCGCAGAGCAGCCGCTGGCCCTCCTCGCCGCCCCTCCGCGCTCCGTGGAACGTAAGCGCATTCCCGAGGTTGTTCTGCGTCATCGCCCACTCCCGCGGCGATTGCTTCCTGGTGAAGACTTCCAGCGCGGCGCGATAGGCCGCTCCGGCTTCGGCGAGCATCCGCCGAGCATCCCTGCCGCCCAAGCGCGTGCCTCGTAGCTCCAGCGCGCGGCCGAGGTGAGTCTGCGCCCAGGCCCAATCCTGCGGGGCAGACTCCCGGCTCGTGCCACGCAACGTGGCGCGGCAAAGCTCGGCGGCTTCCTGCAGTTTCTGGTTGCCGACCCCGGGATCCATGATGTTCCCGCGCTGGATCAGCACCGAGGCGAGAACGTTGGACGGCTCCGCCCAGCCGTGGGCGCGGTGGACGACCGCGCGATATTCGGCTTCGGCTTCGTCGAACTGGAAGTCTTTCTCGAGCAGCGAGGCTTTGAGCAGGTTTTCTCGAAGCAGCTTGCGGCGCTGGAGATCGTTGGCGGCGTCGCGGCCGTTGAGCGCGTCGAGTGCGGCCTCGCGCGCGCCGCTCTTGCTTTCGAGTAAGCGCAGGGCCTCGGCGATGCCTTGCTCGGTGAGGATGCGGCTGGCGAGGGCTAGCGTCTCGCTGGCTTCCTTTTGCGCGAACGCTTTGGCGAGCCCTTCCATGAAGCGGTCGAGATCGCCGAGTTGCTGTTCGCCCATTACCTCCAACTCGCGCACCTTGTACCAATCGCGGAGCGGATCGAGCCTGGCGATATCTCCAGCCACACGGGCGCGGATCTGCTTCGCAAGGTTTTCACGAATGAGCGCCGGGTCGCCATTAACGGGGCCTTCGATTTTCTCGATCTTTTGGTCCGCACGCTGCGAACTCCACCAAGCGCTGCCGGCGAGCAGCGCGAGCAGGACCGCAAGAGTGCACGCCGCCCACACGTGGGGCGGCGTTGCATCGATCCGGGAGGCCATGGGCGCGGAGCGTAGCCGCTTTCTGCCGAAAAGACAATCTCGCCCAAGAAGCGGCGCCCGCAGGATCACTCGCAATGAGGAGAGGCTCCTTTACTGCGCCGGAGGCTCCTTCACCACAGAACCGGCACATCGTACCGCCCGATTTCGGCATCTCCGCTCACCAAGTGAAACCCTCCTCGCCTCGCCTGAACGACCAGGATTCGGTTGAAGCCGTGAGTATCGAGCAGGAGCTTCATGCATCCTTACCCAGCCAGAACCCTTCCGGTAGCGGCGCGTCGAAGTCCGGCGCGGGTTCAATTGCCCCGGGATGTAGCTCCGCGGTGCGGTGATGGAGCTGAGAAGCCGGAGGGTGCAGGCGCGCCGCGAGATGCCGCAGGAGGTGCTCCGCCTGCTCCGGCGGCAGTGCGTCGGCCGCGGCTTCGATCTCGGCGAGCGTGCTCATTCTGCGGAGGGTACCATGGGCGGAAAAGATCGACAAGCCACTGATGCGGGCGCGCCACGGCGGCGGTCGATGCCCCGGGGTAGAGGATGCGCGCCGGAAACATCGCGGAGCAGCTTCATCGCACGAGGACAAACAACCGATGGTCTAGAGGCGCTATGAGCGGTGCTTCGGGCGAAACAGACCGAGCATCCGGGCGAGGCCCCGGAAGACCACGAAAGCGCAGGCGCCCAGGTAGATCAGCGGCAGCAGCGAAACCAATCCGCCGCCGATGACGCTGAATTTCCAGTTCGCGACCACGCCAAACTTCAGCTCCGTCGACAGCGGATCTTTCAGAAACGCCTCCGCCCTCTGCGTCACCGATTTGAGGTTGTGCGGCGTCACGGGGACTTCGGCCGAGTCCTCCGGCCCATTGATCGCCAGATACCCCATATCCTCCGACTTCACCTTTCGGTCGGTGCCCGACCGCCGCTCGGTCCGGGTCGAGCCTGTCACTGACCGATCCCCAATCCCAATCACCGGATCGACCGTGACCGTTTTATACGGAATCACGAAAAATACGCACGTCTGCGCGCGGGCGGTCACGCGCCCTTCGCTCCGCGTAAACTTCACCCACGAAACTGGAGCCGCGGCCGTCCAGGCTCCGGGGAAGCCGAAGACCACCAGCATCCCCAAGGCTTGGTAGAGCACCAACTCCCACCACGTGCGTTTCCGCGGATTGTCTGAGTATTGAGCCATGGCATTGAATGCGCCGCGGCTCCGGGAGGATCATGCCTCCACCAGCCGCGCGCCGGCCGAGCGTTATAGCGGACTCATTCCAAAAGCGGGCGCGGATTTGGCACCCGGCCCATCGGGCGGCAGCGCGGGCCAAAATCGTCGATGCCGAGATCGTTGCGCATCGATCCGGCGAGCGCTCGTAACTTTTTCACCTCGTCCGGATGCTCGGCGGCGACGTTTTTCGCCTCGCCGAGATCGTTCTCGAGCTGGTAAAGCTCGCCACTCCCAAGGTGCAGTTTCCAAGGCCCGGAGCGCACCGCTTCTAGCGTGGCCCCGCGGAAATAGAAGAAGTGATCGCGCGGCGGCGGGTTCGGGTCTCCCTTCAAAATGGGCAGGATGTTCACGCCATCGATGTGCGTGGTGGAGAGCAGCGCGAGGCCGAGCGTGGCGAAGGTGGGCAGCAGGTCCATCATGCTGGTGATGGCGCGCGTCTCGGTGCCGGCGGGCACGGTGCCGGGCCACCAGGCGATCGTCGGCACGCGGATGCCACCTTCGAGCGTCTGCCCCTTCGTGCCGCGGAGGGGGCCGTTGCTGGAGCCGTGCGGCAGGCTGCCGCCGTTATCCGAGGTGAAGATCACCAGCGTCTTTTCCGAGAGGCCCAGCTCGCACAGTGTGTCGAGCACCTGCCCCGTGCTCCAATCGATCTCACTCACCATATCGGTGAGCAGCTTCGGCGTTTTGCCGTGGAATTCCGGCGAGGGATAAAAGGGAAAGTGCACGGCCGTTTGCGCGAGATAGAGAAAGAATGGGCCGCCGCGGTGTTCCCGGATGAATTGCGTGGCCCGCTCCGTGAAGCGCCGGGTCAGCGTCGCCTGCTCCGCCTGCCGCACGCGCCCGACCACCTCATTGCCCTCGATCAAGGCGAGCGGCGGCTGATCGCCGATCCATCCCGTCTCCAAGGCCTTGGTCGCTTTGAAACCTGGCGGGTTCCTCGGCGGCTGCCCGAGGTTGCTCTTCGTTCCATCTTCGCCCGGCCCCATATCGTTCGAATAAGGGATGCCGAAATAGACATCGAACCCCTGCTGCAGCGGCAAAAACTCCCGCTGATCCCCGAGGTGCCATTTCCCGAAGCACGCGGTCGCGTAGCGCGCCCCCTTGAGCAGCCGCGCCAGGTTTTGCTCCTGCGGATTCAGCCCCACCGCCGCGGCGGGGAAGAGCACATGCGGGATTTGCAGCACCCGCTTCGGGTAGCACCCGGTCATCAGCGCCGCCCGCGAAGGCGAGCAGACCGGCGCCCCGTAGTGGCTCATCAGCTTGCGCCCTTCTTTCGCCATGCGATCCAGATTTGGTGTCGCCGTCGCCGAACCGAACGGCCCTATGTCGCCATAGCCGAGATCGTCCACATTGATAATGACCAAATTCGGCGGCGCCGCGAGGGCGAGCTGCGTGAGCGCAAGCAGGAGCAGGATGAGTCTCATGGAGGCCGATCCTGATCGAAAATGAGCGCCACCTCAAGGAGCCGAGGCGGCCCCCTTCGGCTGGGGGTCTACGTGCGCCGCGCCAGAATCCGCAACTGTTGTGCTTCCTTCTGAATCTCCTCCAGCCTCTGCAGCGTGGCGGCTTGCTGCTCCAGCAGCTTTTCGTTCTGCGCCTTCAGCGTTTGCAGGCGCTCGATCGCCGATTGCTTCGCGGGCGCTTGCGAATGAAGCGGGGCGAGGCCGGCCAGCAGGCCGGCGAGGATGAGAATCGTTAGGCGTTTCATTTGGACTTTCCGCCTCCACGGGCGACGAAGAGGCGCGCCTGCCGCACTTCCTCGGCAATTTCGCCGATCTTGGCGTCGAGCTTCGCGTGGTTTCCGATGAGCTTCGCCTGCTGGAGCGTCAGGTCATCGATCAGCGCGGTGGTGGCCGCGAGGTCGGCGGCCGGGTCGCCGTGGCTGGGCGAGGGCAGCGCGAGCAGAGCCAGAAAAACGGCTCCCGCCAGCCCCGTGAGGAAGAGAAATCGGGATTTCATAGGGTTTGCCGACAGCGTAGCCAGAAGGGTGCCGCACCGCGCTGCGAAAATTCAAAAAACATTTGGCCCGATTTTTGCTTGCCTCATTCTCCGCAGTGTAGGAATTTACCCCAATGGCTGGCCTTTCACAAACCCAATCCCTGTCCCAGCAGCAGGTCCTCGCGCCGCAGCTCCAGCAGAGCCTGCAAATTTTGCAGGCCCCGATGCTCGAGCTGCGCAACCTCATCCAGCAGGAAATCCAGACGAACCCGACGCTCGAAGACGAATCCGATCGAGCCGACGATCGAGGACAAGCAGCGCGAGCAGGAGGAGTTTCAGGAGGAGTTCGACCGCCTGGCCAAGCTCGACGACGAGTGGCGCGATTACATGGCGCAGAGCGCCAGCTACTCGGGCCGCTCCGACGAAGAGGAAGAGCGCCGGCAGTTTTTCTTCGATTCGCTGGTGAAGGAAGAGACGCTCCAGCAGCACCTTTTCGAGCAGGTCCGCAGCAGCGAGCTTTCGCCCGATGACCGCACCATCGCGGAGCTCATCATCGGCAACATCGACGAGCACGGCTTTCTCCAGGCCTCGCCGGAAGAGATCGCGCAGAACACCGGCATGGATGTCGCCGACTTGCAGCGCGTGCTGGAAGTGGTGCAGACTTTCCACCCCGTGGGCGTCGGCCTCGCGCGACCTTGCGCGAGTGCCTGCTCATCCAGCTCAAGCGCCGATCGGCAAGGAGAGCAGCCTCGAATAGCGCATCGTCGATCGCTTCCTCGAGGACCTCGGCAAACGCCGTTTCCCGGAGATCGCCCGCCGGCTCGGCACCACCGCGGAGCAGGTGCAGCGCGCCGCCAATTTCATCGCCACGCTCGATCCGAAGCCCGGCCAGATTTTCACCCCCGACCCGAACAACTACGTGCTGCCCGACGTGACCGTGGAGAAGATCGGCGGCGACTGGCAGATCTCGCTGAACGGCGACCAGATTCCCGCACCTGCGCATCAGCAACACCTACAAGGACCTGATGGCGAAGGACGGCAACGGCACCGAGGTGAAGGACTACATCCGCGACAAAATCCGCAGCGGCAAATTCCTCATCAAGAGCATCCACCAGCGCCAGCAGACGATCTCCAACATCGCGCACGAAATCGTCGGCCGGCAGAAGGATTTCCTCGATTTGCGGACCCAGCGCGCTCAAGCCGATGACCATGGTGCAGATCGCCGATGCCGTGGGCGTGCACGAGACCACCGTCAGCCGCGCCATCTCCGGCAAATACATGGCCACGCCGCACGGCGTGTTCGACATGAAGTATTTCTTCACGCCCGGCTACCAGACCGCCGGCGGCGAATCGATGTCGCAACACGAGCGTGAAAGGCGCGATCGCCGAGCTGGTGAAAGGCGAAGACGCCGCAACCCCGCTCAGCGACAAGGAAATCGTCGAGATCCTCTCGACAAGCGCGGCATCCCGATCGCCCGCCGCACCGTCGCCAAATACCGCAACGAGCTGAACATCCTTCCGAGCAACATGCGGAAGCAGTTCTAAGCAGACGCTGCTGGTTCTTGGTTCTTGGTTTAGCCTGCGGAGAGGTCGTTCAAAAATTGGGCGACTCGGGATTTGGCGCCGTGGGGAATGGGCAGGCCGTCACAGGTGAGCAGCACCTCGAAATCGTAGTCCAGCAACTTGCGGAGCGATTGTTTGAGCCGCGCCGGGTCGTCCTGTTTCTGCGCCGGAATGAGCCCAAGCTCTCCCGGCGGATGTCCTATGATGGCGTCGCCCAGAAACAGGATCCCGCCGAGATCGCGCGAAATCTCGCTGTGCGCCGGATCGAGCAGCAGCCCGATCTCCCCCGGCGATTTGCCGGGCAAATGAATCGCCCGCAGCGCCCCGGCCACCAGTGCGCCTTCCTCCACCGGCTCATCCACTTGCAGCGGCGCGAGCGGCTCGATCTCCTGCGCCCCGGCCGCGACGCGCGCCCCGTACCGGGGGCGAAAAAGCTCCGTCTCGCGCACATGATCGCGATTCGTGAGAATGATTTTCTCGATCGGCGCCAGCCCATCGAAGAGCGACCAATCGTCGCCTTCCGGCCCCGGCGGATCGATCAGCACGGTGCCGCTCGCCAGCCGCAACGCATAGCCGTTCAGGTCCCATGGTTTATCGGCGTAAGTGGCGCCCCAAGTGAAAATGCCAGGCAGGATTTCGCGCATCGGGGCAGCGTGGCAGAGCGCGGCTGCGTGTGGAAGCCCCCGTCCTACGCCAAAATCTGCTTCACCACCCGCGCCTTCTCCACCCCCGTCAGCTTCGCATCCAGCCCCTGAAACTGGTACGTGAGCAGCCGATCGTTGATCCCAAGCTGGTGCAGCATGGTCGCGTGCAAATCGTGCACCGTCACCACGTTCTCCACCGCGGCGTAGCCGAGATCGTCGGTGGCGCCGTGCGTGATGCCGGGTCGCACGCCCGCGCCGGCGAGCCAGATGGAAAAGCCTTTATTGTGATGGTCGCGCCCGGCGCCGCCTTTGTTGGTCTGCGCCATCGGGGTGCGGCCAAATTCGCCGGCCCAGACGACGAGCGTCTCCTCCAGCAGCCCCCGCTGCTTGAGATCAGTCATGAGCGCCGCGCAGGCGCGGTCGACTTCGCGGGCCTTTTGCGCGATGCCGGTCTTCACGTTGTCGTGATGGTCCCAATCGCGGTGGTAAAGCTGGATGAAGCGCACCCCGCGCTCGGCCAACCGGCGCGCGAGCAGGCAATTCGAGGCAAAGGAGCCGTCTCCCGGCGTGCAGCCGTACATCTCCAGCGTCCCCTGCGATTCGCCCTTCGTATCCATCAAATCGGGGATGCTCGCCTGCATCTGGAAGGCCATTTCGTACTGCGCGATGCGGGTGGCGATTTCCGGGTCGTCCACCAGCGTATCGTGCTGCGCGTTCAGCCGATTCACCGCGGCCACGAGATCGCCCTGCTGCCCGCGCGCCACGCCCGGCGGATTCCGCAGGTAATGCACCGGATCGCCCTGCCCGCGCAGGTGCACCCCCTGAAACCGGCTCGGCAAAAATCCGGCCGACCATTGCCGCGCGGCGATCGGCTGCGGCGGCCGGCCGATCCCCAGCGAGATGAGCACCAGGAAACCGGGCAGGCTTTCCGCCTCGCTGCCGAGCCCATAAGTCACCCACGAGCCCATCGAAGGCCGCCCCGCGATCTGCGAGCCGGTATTCATGAACATGTGCGCCGGATCGTGATTGATCGCCTCGGTCGTCATCGAGCGGATGATGCAAAGCTCGTCCGCGATCGAGCCCATGTGCGGGAAAAGCTCGGTCATTTCCGCCCCGCATTTGCCGAAGCGCCGGAAGGTAGTCTGCGGCCCGAAGCAGACCAGCTTCTGCCCCTGCAGTTGGGCAAGCTGCTGCCCTTTCGTCATGCTTTCCGGCATCGGCTGCCCGTGAATGGCCGCCAGCTTCGGCTTGAAATCGAACGTCTCCAAGTGCGACGGCCCCCCGGCCATGGTCATCCAGATCACCCTCTTCGCTCGCGGGGGAAAATGGAGTTGGTCCACCACGCCGCGCACGCCTGCCGTGGCCAGGCGCGGGTTGCCCATCGACGCCAGGGCCAGCGCGCCAAGCCCGGCCCGGCCGAGAAAAGCGCGCCGGGTCAGTTGCTGGGCGCGGGTCTGGACAAGTTCGTTCATGGACGGCGGGGGGAGTGGGTGCGCAAAGTGAATGCCCTCTCGCGCGATTACTTAGGCCGCCATGACACTCATGAAATATTTTGTGAATAAGTCGGTTGACAGAGTGGGGAGTCCAGTCCACTTTCGCCACCCCTCGCGAAACGAGGACTAGGCAATCGGAGCTGGTGCTCTGGCGGATGATAGCCCGTCTGTGGGTTCGATCCCCGCGTTGCCGCCACTTTGGCGGCGATCGGACAGCTATTTATCTACCCGCCTGCGGCTTGAGAAAAGCGCCAACCCTGCGACCATTAGGCCCTGTCCGTTGCCGAGGCGTCCCAAAGGTTGCTCGAGGAAAGAACGGCGGTACACGTCTTTCCCTTGCATCCCTCACTCTCTTCTCGCGCCCAAATTGAGCCCCTCGAGTCGCGTTTCGCGCCGGCCGTTCTCTTTCTCTCCGGCGCCGCTTCCGGCTCTTCCTCACTGCAAATCCTGGATGCCTCAGGCAATGACGCCCAGGACTCTCCGCAGGAAATCGCCGCCAAAACCACCACGCACGCGACTGCGGTCGTGCTCCTGAAAGCGGGCGACGAGCTCATTTTCGATCGTAATGGCAATCACCTTTTCGATCGCGGCGACTTGCGCCTCGCCGAAGTCACCGGTGGCCAGGGCCTCTTCTTTTTCACCGATGGCCCCACCGGCCGGCGCGCGCACGCCTTCGAGCTCACGGAGCTCACCGGCATCGCCGCCTCCGATGGATTCGCCGCGAATATTCACACCGATCTTCACGGCTCCATCGTCACCGCGCTGGATGCCGATGGCTTTCTCACCGCCTCGGGCGAAAGCATCACGATCACTGGCTCGTCCATCGCGCACCTGAGCATCGATGGGCAGATCGCGCGCCGCGCCGCCGGGGCAGCCAAAACTTTCGGCGGCCATCTCGTCGCCGGGGGAAATCTTTCCGACATCACCATCGGTGGGCCGCTCTACACCAACGGCCCCCGCATCAGCGTGGCGGGCCTGTTTGGCACCGGCACTGCAACGAACAATGCGCCGATTTCTTTCGATGCGGGGGAGCATACGTTTCGCGCCGAATTCACCCCTCTGCCCGGTGCGAATGGCGGCAGCATCGACCACGTGACGCTTTCCCACGGTCTTGGCTTTGGCTCCATGATGACCGGGAATGGTGGACCCTCCGCCCCGGGCGTCCCTGGCGGGGACGGCGGCTCCATCCGCCACGTTTCCTTCGGGGTCGTTCGCACGCCGCAATTCAGCATCCAGGCTGGCTCGGGCATTTACACGGATAATGAGCCCGGCGATGGCGGCGAGATCAGCAATGTCTCCGCGACGATGCGCCCTTCTTACAAAGGCATCGTTACCATTGCCTCCGGGGGCGGCGGGTCGAGCAACCCAGGCACTTCCGGCGCGGGCGGCGATGGCGGCGATATCGAGCACCTGAGTCTCTACGCGCCCGCCCCGCTCTATCGCCTTACGATTTTGGGCGGGCCGGCCGGGAATCCCGGCACCGGCTTGGGCTTTTCCGGCGCCGGCGGCGATCTTTCCGATCTCCAGATCAGGGTGGATCGCCTCTTCAGCGGCTATCAGAGTCTTCAAATCGAGGCGGGCAGTGTCTACTCCACCTCTGCTGGCGTCGGTGGCAGCATCGATCATCTCGTGCTCACCGTGGACGGTCCGATCCTCGGCCACGCCTTGATCAAGGCCGGCAATGGCGCGGGCGGCAACGAGCAATACGGCCAGTCCACTTATGCCGGGATCGGCGGCAGCATCACAAACTCTTCCGTGGCGCTGAATGCCTCGGTGGGCAGCGATGCGGGGAATAATGAGCGGCTCTATGGCATTCTGGCCATCCGCGCGGGGCATGGCGAGGAGGGCGGGGATATCGAGAATATCGCGCTGCTCAACCGCGCGAATCCCTACGCCGTCGAGCTTGCCGCCGGCCATGGCCGGGCCGGGTCAGGGGGCGATTTGCGTGCTGTTCACGTCGTAGATAGGGCGGAGCACTCCAGCGGGCTCCGGCTCGCCGCCGGGGGCGGCCGGAGCGGCGGCGATGCCACCGGCATCTCCATCCATAAACTGCGCGGCACCCTCTATGGCTTCAGCGTCGAGGGGGGGTTCGGCAGCGAGCAGGCGGGCGATGTGGAGGGCCTCTCCATCCAAAGCGATGCGTCCATCCTGGCGGGATATATCACCGGCGGCCGGTCTGGCATTCACGCTGGCGATGTGAGCAACGTCAGCGTGCAGGGCCCAGGCCGGATTGGCAGCCCGCGCTTTCCGTTTTCCATCCAGCCGGGCTCACTCACGGAGGCTGGCTCCGCCTACCCTCCCGAAACCGCCGGCTCGCTCGCCAACCTCGCCTTCGACGCGCCGCTCTCGTACTTCCAGTTGGGAGGCGACATCTACACCTACGAGAATCGGCTGACCGGAGCCACGGGTGCTCCCGGCGCCAATATTTCTCACGTCTCCGGCATCGTTGGCGGCGTCTCCATCGTCGCCGGACCGGGCGGCGAAGCCCGGAATGGCACCGGCGGCCCAGGCGGCTCCGTCTCCGATGTGACCCTGAAGATCACCGAGAACTTTGCTCATCGCATCGTCGCCGGTGACGGTGGCGACGGGCTCACCGGCGGGATTGGCGGCTCGGTCAGCGATGTGCGGATTCAGGGCGACATCGGCGATTTCACCAAGCCCTTCGGAGTGCGCCCGTTTCGCAGCTTCCAGCTGATGGGCGGCCTGGCCGCTGGGGCCGCCGGCGCCTCCACCGGCCCGGTGGCGGCGCTGACCGGCTCCATCGACCATGTCAGTGCCGGCCGCATCGCCGCGATCGTCGCCGGGCAGCCCTTCCGGGAGCTCACCGCCGCCAATGCGGTCGAAAGCATTGCCTACCTCAGCGCCTCCGTGATCGGCGCCGATACTCAGCTTCGCGGGCCGCACCGCGCCGCTGCGCCGGGTGGGCGCTTCTTCGATTTTTCGGGCGGCGCCGATAACACCTTCACGCTCGGCGAGGATTTCCCGATCGATGGCTTGGTGGTGGTCAAAGCCGGCGGTCTCCTCACGCCGTTTCCGGTCGCCCCGCTCATGGTCGTTTACGTTTAACGCACCCACTTCGACCGCGTCAGCTCGACTTCTTATTCGGCAGCAGCTCCTCGAATTCCATGCGCCGCCAGACGAGCAGCAGGGCGATCAGCAGCAACGCCACAGGAACTAGCCCGATTTGCAGCTCCGGCCCGACCCAGGGCAGATGGAGCTCGTCGCGCTTGGTGAGCTTCGAGAAGCCCATCTTCACGAAAACCACGCCGGCGTGCAGGCCGATGCTGAGCCAGAGTGCTTCGGTGCGCAGGCGTGCGTAGCCGAGCAGCCAGCCGAGCACGAAGATCGTGGTGAAGCCCGCGAGCAGCATCTGCGGATCGGCGAATTGATGGAAGGTGTGCGGGAGCAGTGCGAAGCCGGACCACCACTCCACGCGCTCGATCACGATGTCGTCGTCCGGTTTCAAAAAGTGCAGCACGGCGAAGATCGCGGTCGTCCAAAAGAGCGCGGCCCAAGGGCGCATGGTTTTCGCGAAGAGGCCATAGAAGCCGCCGCGGAACAGACACTCCTCCAGCACCGCCACCGCCGTGGCGGAAAGCGCGATCTTCGGCAGCGCGCCCCACGGGGGTTCTCCTTTCAGCCGGTAGATGCCGAGGAAAAGGTAGGCGCCGGCCATAAGCGCGACCATGCCGCCGCCGATGAGCAGGCCGTAGCCGAGATGCTCCCAGCGGCGCGGGTCGGGCCGCAGCCGGAGATCGGCCACGCCGCGGACGCGCAGCCAGCGCAGGGTGGGCCAGAGCAGCACCACCGCCATGATGAGCATGGAGCGGTTGAAATATTTCTGGAACTCGGAGTCGGAGACGAATTTGAGGAAGGCGAGCGGGCCGCGCCAGACCACCTCTTTCTCGAGCGGGTCCCAGTGCAACAGGCCATTGGCCAGCGCCCACGGCTCCAGCGCGTGCACGCCCCAATAGAGCGCCGGCGCGAGCAGCGCCCCGAGGAGCACCACCGCGAGAAAATATGCGACAATTTTAGCGGCCTCTTTCATCGTGGCAACTTCCTGGGGTCTGGGCTCATTTGCGCCAGACCTAATTCCATCCCGCTCACCCGTGCGCAATACCCATATCTGGAAGACCACCACCGCCGAAGGCGTCAAACGCGAGGTGCGCGCGGAGAAATTCGGCAAGCAATGGCGCATCCAGGCCAAGTGCAAAGGGGAAGAGTCGTGGACGTATTACGATACGCCGCTACTCGACGACCTCGTGGAGTTGCGAGACGTGCTCTGGCGTAAATACCAGCGCAAGCACCTGGCGTGGGAAGATGTGGCGGCCATCGATGAGCTGATCAGCAAACGCCAGGAGGCGGGAGAATAGTGTCCGTAAATCCCGAGACCGCCGCGCTCCTCGCGCTCGACCGCGCCCATACGTGGCACCCGTTCACGCAGATGCGGGACTGGTGCGCCCCGGCCTTCGAGCCGCTCCTGCTCGTCTCCGGCGAAGGGGCGCTCCTGCGCGATTCGGAGGGGCGCGAGTACCTCGACGGCAACTCCTCGATTTGGACCAACCTGCACGGTCACAATCATCCGCGCCTGAACGCCGCCATCCGCGCGCAGCTCGAGCGCGTGGCGCACACCTCCTTCCTCGGCTTCACGAATCCACCCGCCGCGCGCCTCGCCGCGGAGCTGGCGGCGCTTTGGCCGGCGGCCACGCTCACCCGCGTCTTTTTCTCGGACGACGGCTCCACCGCGATCGAGGTCGCGCTCAAGATGGCCGCGCAATATTGGCAGCTCGCGGGCCAGCCCGCGCGGCGGCGCTTCGCGGCGTTTTCCGGCGCGTATCACGGCGACACCATGGGCGCGTCCAGCCTCTCCGGGCTCGATTTTTTTCACGGGCGTTTCGCCGCGTGGCAATTCCCCGTCACGCATCTGGAAACCCTTGCCGATCTCGAAACGCTGCCCGCCGGGGAAATCGCCGCCGTCGTGATCGAGCCGCTGGTGCAGGGCGCCAACGGCATCCGGCTCTGGCCCGCCGGCCTGCTGGCCAGGCTGCGAGAATGGTGCGACGCGCACGACGTCTTCCTCATCGCCGATGAAATCCTCACCGGTTTCGGCCGCACCGGCAGCATGTTTGCCTGCGAGCGGGAGGGCGTAATCCCCGATTTTTTAGCGCTCGCGAAAGGGCTCACGGGAGGATACCTCCCGCTGGCCGCGACGCTCACCTCCGAGCGCGTTTTCCAGGCGTTTCTCGGCGGTCCCGAGCGTACCCTCTATTACGGCCATTCTTACACCGGACACCAGCTCGGCTGCGCGGCGGCGCTCGAAAATCTCGCCATCTTCCGCGATGAGAACACCCTCGCCCAGATCGCGGTAAGAATCCCGCTCCTCGCGCGCCTCTTCGAAGAACACCTCCGCCCGCTGCCCGAAGTTCACGAGATCCGCCAGTGCGGCCTCATCGCCGGCATCGAGCTCCGACAGCCCGGCGGCACCGCGTTTCCCCCGGCGTCGCAAATGGGCGCGCGAGTCTGCCACGCCGCGCGCGCCCACGGCCTCCTCACGCGGCCAATCCGCGATACGCTCACGCTCATTCCGCCGTACTGCACCACACCGGAGCAAATGGAGCGCGGAGTGCGTGCGCTGAGTGAGGCGATTACCTCCACCGCCGGCCTGTAGGGAATCCCCTGCCCTTTCGTACTACTAATCGGCGCGAATCTTCTTTTCCCGCGAAGTTTTCGAGCGGCGTCAAGGAGGGGCGACGGCCTCGTCGCCCGCGGTGGGGCGGTGGCTGCGTCGGCGCGGGAGGGTTGCGGCAGCGCCGCCTCATGCCTTTCGTGTGTTTCGTGGATTACCTTCCGCGGCGGTGCCTTCAGGGAACGCCCCTTTTCCAGTTGCCGCTCTCGCCTTCTCTCGCCCACCTTTGCCGGCATGAATCTCCGCTTGCTCACCCTTTCCCTCGCGGCGCTCCTGCCGTCCGCCCTGCATGCTGAAATCCGGGGCCGCACGCTCGAGTACAAAGCGGGCGCCACCGATTGCGAAGGGTACGTCGCCTACGACGATTCCAGCACGACGCCGCGGCCGGGGGTGCTGGTGGTGCACGATTGGATGGGCCTTTCCGAGCACACCAAGCAGGTCTGCCAGGAGCTCGCGAAGCTCGGCTACATCGCCCTCGCCGCGGACATTTACGGCAAGGGAGTGCGCCCGGCCGATCGGACCGCGGCGGCGGCCGAGGCCGGCAAATACAAGGCCGATCGCCAACTCCTGCGCGAGCGCGCCAAGGCGGGCCTGGACCAATTGCGCGGCAGCCCGTTCGTGGTGAAGGAGAAACTGGCCGCCATCGGCTACTGCTTCGGCGGCACCACGGCGATCGAGCTCGCACGCTCCGGCGCCGACCTCAAAGGCGGCGTCTCTTTCCACGGCAGCCTCGATTCGCCAAACCCCGCGGACGGCAGGAACATCAAGGCCAGCCTGCTGATCCTGCACGGCGCGGACGATCCGTTCGTGAAAGAGGAGGACATCGCCGCGATGAAGAAGGAATTCAACGATGCCAAGGTGGACTGGCAGATGGTCTACTACGCCGACGCCGTGCATTCCTTCACGCAGGAGAAAGCGGGCCACGATAAGAGCAAGGGCGTGGCCTATAACGAAAAGGCCGCTAAACGCTCCTGGCAGGCGATGCAGGATTTCTTCCAGGAGCTGTTCCGCTAAACCGATCGGACCGATCCAATTCTCTCACCCATGCGCACTCTCTTCCTCATTCTCCTCACCGCCGCGGGCGCTTGCGCCGCGCCCGATCTCACCCTGCATGTCGATGCCCGCGAAATCGGCCGCGCGTTGCTCCACGCCCGGCTGGAGATTCCCGCCACGCCGGGGCCGCTGGTCTTGTGGTATCCGAAATGGGTCCCCGGCGTGCACGCTCCCGCCGGCCCCTCGCAAAATCTCGCGGGACTGCGTTTCGAGACGGCCGCGGGCGTGCCGATCGAGTGGCGGCGCGATGAGGAGGAGCTGAACCGTTTCCTGCTCACCGTACCCGCCGGCGCGGATCGCGTCGTCGCGAAGCTCGACTACATCTGCAACCAGCCGAGCACCAATTCCAGCGGCGTCGATAGCTTCGGCAATTCGCTCGTCGGCGTGATCAACTGGAACACGGTCCTGCTTTATCCCGAGACGGCCAGCATCGATGTGGCGCGCGCCACGGTGCGGCTGCAATATCCCGCGGGCTGGAAGCACGGCACCGCCCTGCCGCCCGACAAGGCGGCTCCGGGCGAGGTCTCCTTCGCTCCGGCCACGCTGCGGCAGGTGGTCGATTGCCCGCTCATCCTGGGTGAGAATTTCCGCACGGTGGATCTCTCGCCGAAAGAGGGCGGGCGCAAAGCGTACCTGCACCTCACCAGCGAATCGGCCAGCGCCATCCAGATCGACGACAAGCAGGTGCAGAAGTTCCGCAATCTCGTGGCCGAGTCTCTCGCGCTCTTCGGCGGCTCGCGCTGGCAGGAGTATCATTTCCTGCTCGTCTGCAGCGATACGCTGCCGCGCAACGGGCTGGAGCATCTCACCTCCAGCTTCAATGAAATCGGCGAGCGCGAGCTGGTGGATGAAAAGAAGTTCAAGGGGTGGCCCGTCTACTTGCTGCCGCATGAGTTCGTCCATTCGTGGTGCGGAAAATTTCGGCGCCCGGCCGCGATGCTCACCACGAATTTCCACACGCCCGAGCGCACGAAGCTGCTCTGGATTTACGAGGGGCTCACGCAGTACCTCGGCGAAGTGCTCACGGTCCGCGCCGGGCTGTTCGACCCCAAGGAGCATCTGCCCGCCTTCGCCATGAAGCTCGGCTACCTCATGAAACAGCAGGGCCGGCAATGGCGTCCGCTCGAGGATACCGCCGTGGCGAGCTGGCAGCTTCGCGGGCACAGCCTCGCGTGGGGGCAACTGCGCCGCGGGCAGGATTATTACGATGAAGGGCTGCTCACCTGGCTGGAGGCCGATGCGCTGATCCGCGAGAGCACCGGCGGGCGCGCCTCGCTCGACAATTTTTGCCAGAAGTTCTTCGCCGCCACGCCCGATCCGAAACAGCCGTTCGTCTCGCCCTACGAGCTGAAGGATGTTCTCGGCATCCTCAAGTCGCTCGCCGATCACGACTGGGAAAAATTCTTCGCCGAGCGCGTGCAAAAACCGCGCGAGCGGCTCGATCTCGATTTCCTGAAAAACCTCGGGTACCGGATGCAATTTTCGCCCAAGCCAAGCGAATACCTTTCCGAGCAGGAGAAGGAGCGGAAGCAGGTGTTCGCGGCCGATTCCATCGGGCTCACCGCGGGGGACGACGGCAAAGTGGGCTCGGTCGTTCCCGGTTCGCCAGCGGACAAAGCCGGCATCGCGCCCACGAACATGATCGCCGGCGCGAACGGCCGCAAATTCAGTACGCAGCGGCTCAAGGATGCCATCGCCGACAGCCCCGCGCGCGGCAACGTGGAGCTGCTGATCGTCGACGGCGAAAAATTCCGCACCGTGGTGCTCGAGTACAACGGCGGCCTGCGCTACCTGGAGCTCACGCGCGATGGCGATCACCAGGACACGCTGGCCGCGATCCTGAAAGCGCGCACCAAGCCGGGCGAGTAAGCGCCGGGCGCCTCCACCGATGCCCGAGATCCTCACCTTCGGCGAGCTGATGCTTCGGCTGACCACGCCGGGGTTTCAGCGATTCGCGCAGGCCCCGCATTTCGAGGCGACCTTCGGCGGGGCCGAGGCGAACGTCGCCGTCGCCATCGCCACCCTGGGCGGCAGCGCCGGCTACGTCACGCGGATGCCGGAAAACGATCTCGCCGACCGCGCGCTCGCCGAGTTGCGCGGGCTCGGCGTGGACGTCAGCCGCACGGTGCGCGGCGGCGAGCGGCTCGGCGTCTACTTTCTCGAGCAAGGGATCAGCCAGCGCGCGGGCAAAGTGATTTACGACCGCGCCCACAGCGCCATGGCCCAGGCCAGCCCGAGCGATTTCGATTGGGACGCCATCTTCACCGACGATGTCCGCTGGTTCCACTGGTCGGGGATCACCCCTGCACTTTCACTGGACGCCCCGGAAATCATCGTCCAAGCCTGCGCCGCGGCGCGCCGCCGCGGCATCACCATTAGCTTCGACCTGAATTATCGCGCCAAGCTGTGGACCCCCGCCCAAGCGGGCAGCACCCTCGCGCCGCTGATGCAGTACGTGGACCTGTGCATTACAAGCGCGGAGGAGGCGCGCTACGTTTTCGGGATCGAGCTTCCGCCCGACGCGATTGCCAATGCGGAAGAGGAAGCTGCCGAACGCTACCGTTTAGCGGCGCACTCGGCAGGACCCTCCGCCGCGGCGGTGGAATGGTATTTCGGCAAACCTCTCGACACCAGAATCCATCCGGATCGCGACGAAATTGCCGCCGCCAAACTCATCGAGCGCTTCGGGTTCAAGACGGTCGCGCTCACCAAGCGCTCCGCCTCCACCGCCGAGACCACCGAGTGGGGCGCCATGCTCCACCACGAGGGCACCGGGTACCATTCGCGCCGGCACCAAATCACCATCGTCGACCGCCTCGGCGCCGGCGACAGCTTCAGCGGCGCGCTCATCTTCGCCCTCCGCCGCGGCAACTCCCCGGCCACCGCCATCGAGTTCGCCGTCGCCGCCAGCACCCTCAAGCACACCATCACCGGCGACTACAACCGCGCCTCCCTCGAGGAAGTCGAATCCCTCGCCGCCGGCGCCGGCGGCGGCCGCGTCCGGAGGTGACGAGGACGAGCCTTCCGCCGTCATGCATCCCCTCCTGGAGCGCGTGAAAAGCCACGGTGGCCCTGCTCTGCGGCGCCTCGGACAAACGGTCCTGTCGCTCTTCTATCCCCCGCATTGCGCGGAGTGCGGCGCGGAGACGCCCACGGGCTGTCACTTGTGCGACACCTGCGCCAGGGAGGCGCGCCGGCTCGTCGCGCCCTTTTGCCAGATCTGCTCGGAGCCATTCCCAGGCGCGATCACGGGCGAGTTTACGTGCGCGAATTGTGGCGATCGCCAATTCCATTTCAGCACGGTCGTGGCGCCGTATCGCTCCCGCGGCGTGGTGCGCGATTTCATCCATCGCTTCAAGTATCGCGGGGATTTCTACCTGCGGCATCAGCTCGGCGCGTGGATGGCCGATGGCCTTGAAGACGCGCGCCTGAGCGAGCCGGCCGTGGACGCCTTGGTGCCCGTGCCGCTGCACGCCGCGCGGCGGCGCGAGCGCGAGTTCAACCAGGCCGCAGGTGCTCGCGGAATTGCTGGCGCCGCGCGCGGGCGTGCCGGTGCGGCTCCACCTGGAGCGCATCCGCTACACCACCACGCAGACCCGGCTCGACCGCGAGCAACGCATGGAAAACTTGCGCGGCGCCTTCCGCGTGCGCCAGAATGCCGCCGTGCTAGGCCGCCACCTGCTGTTGTCGACGATGTGTTCACCACGGGGTCGACCGTGGATGAATGCGCGCGCGTCCTCCGGCGCGCCGGCGCCGCCTCCGTCCGCGTCCTCACCGTGGCGCGCGGCTGATCTTTTCCCCTTATGGGCATTTTCGATCGAACCGCAGTTTTTCGGACGCCGACAAGAAGCGCGAACTTCCCCGAGGCCTCTGGCAGAAATGCCCGAGCTGCGGCGAGATGATCCACAATCTCGAGCTGCGTGCAGAATTTTCGCGTCTGCCCGAAGTGCGATCATCACTTCACGCAGACCGCGCGGGAGCGGCTCGAGATGCTGCTCGACGAAGGGAGCTTCGAGGAGCACGACGCCAACATGGTCTCGGTCGATACGCTGAAATTCACCGGCCATGGCGAGCTACACCGACCGGCTGAACAGCTACCAGAAAAAGACCGGGCTGAAGGATGCGGTGATCACCGGCTTGGGCACGATCGACGGACAGCCGGCTCGGCCTCGCGGTGATGGATTTCAATTTCATCGCCGCGACCATGGGCTCGGTGGTCGGCGAAAAGCTCACGCGCATCGTGGAGGAAGCGACGCGCGAGCGGGTGCCGGTGATCATCGTCTCGGCCTCCGGCGGCGCGCGCATGTACGAGGGAATGCTCAGCTCATGCAGATGGCGAAAACGTGCGGCGCGCTCGCCCTGCACGCGCAGGCGCGGCTGCCCTACATTTCGGTGCTCACGCATCCCACCACCGGCGGCGTGAGCGCGAGCTTCGCCACGATCGGCGATGTGATCATCGCGGAGCCGAAAGCGATGATCGGTTTCGCCGGCCCGCGCGTGATCCGGGAGACCACGCATCAGGATCTGCCGCCGGATTTCCAGACCGCCGAATTCCTCGAAGAGCACGGCCTGATCGACATGATCGTGCACCGCAAAAAGATGCGGCAGACCCTCGGCGACCTGCTCGACTACCTCGCGCCGGTGAAGTGACCTATCCGCGAAGCCGTACGCTGGCTGTACGGCACGCAACTGCACGGCATCAAGCTCGGCCTCGAGGGATCACGCACTTGCTTCACGGGCTCCAGGTGCCTCTCGCATCGGCCGCCGCGCCGCGCTTTTTCCACGTGGCCGGCACCAACGGCAAAGGCTCCGTCTGCGCGATGCTCGATGCGATCTGCCGCGCGGCCGGCTATCGTACGGGGCTCTTCACCTCGCCGCACCTGGTCACGTTCCGCGAACGCATCCGAGTCGATGGCGAGATGATCGGGGAAGACGAGGCCGCCGCCGGCCTGAGCGAAATCCGCAACCTAATCGCCGGGTGGAAAAATCCGCCCACGTTTTTTGAGATCGCCACCGCGCTCGCGCTCGACGCACTTCGCGCGAAGCAAGGTGCGAGATTGTCGTGCTGGAGACCGGCCTTGGCGGACGGCTCGATGCGACGAACGTCGTCACGCCCGATGGTCTCCGTGATCACGCCCATCGATCTCGATCATCAGCAATGGCTCGGCCATACGCTCGCGGAGATCGCTATGGAAAAAGCCGGCATCATCAAGCCCGCAGTCCCGGTCATCTCCGCGCCGCAAACCGAAGAGGTCCTGAGTGTGCTGACACAGATCGCCGCGCATCGCGAGGCGCCGTTCAATCTGGTAATGACCCCGATAGGCGAAGTGCCGATCGGCCTGCGCGGCGCGCATCAGCGCTGGAACGCCGCACTCGCCATCCACGCGCTGAGCGTGTCGGAATTACCGGTCCCGGATGAAGCGATCGTGCGCGGCCTCGCGGAAGTGCAATGGCCCGGCCGGTTCCAAGTGGTCGATGAACACCTCGTGCTCGATGGCGCCCACAATCCCGCCGCCGCGCGCCAGCTCGTCGAAACGTGGCGCGAAACTTTCGGCGAGGAGCGAGCGACCTTGATCCTCGGCGTGCTCAAGGACAAAGACGCCGCGGGCATTTGCCAAACGCTGGCGCCGATCGCCGCGCGGGTCTTCGCCGTTCCGGTTCGCAGCGAGCGCAGCCTGGCCCCGCAGGAGGTCTTGCCGGCCTTCGCATCGCTCGCGGCAAAACTAGAATGCACCATGTACCCAAACGTTGCGCGCGCGCTCGCCGTGGCGGAGGCGTGGCCGGAAAAGGCGCTCGTCACCGGCTCGCTCTTCCTCGTCGGCGAAGTGCTCGAGCAAATGCAGGGCGGCGGCGACGGAATGCCGAGCGCGCAGTAGGGCTCCCTACGCTGCCGACGCCTCCCGCGCTGGCTCTTCCTCCCTCGGCTCCTCCTCCTCCATCGGAAACTCCAGGGCCGCCGGCCCGGGGGCCGAGCCGAGATGCTCCGTCTGCGCCAGCCAATCCAGCTCCCCGATCGCCCGGCTGGCTTTCTCTTCCAGCTCGCGCATCAAGTCCGCCATCCGCTCGTTCGCGTCGAATTCGGCCTGGAGCTTCACCCGGCGATCGTCCAGAAGCTCGCGGCGGCGGCGCAGCGTTTCCAGCAACTCCGCGCAGAAGCGCTCCGTGTACGAATCGACCAGCCGCTCGGCATACGCCATCGGCAGGCCCGCAAACTTCAGCTTCACGTTTTCGAGCACGGTCTGCATGAGCGCGGTGCGGCAACGCCCGGGCAGGCGCTTCGCTTTCACCTCCGCGGGGATCGGCGTGCGGAGATCGTCGCCGAAGAGGCGGTGCCGGACGGTGCTCAGCCGCCGGAAGGCAAACCAATCGCCGAGGGTCTTCGCCACGGGCACCGTATCGGGCGGCACCATCACCAGATACTGGTCCACGGTTTCCTCCTCCGCCAGCCGCGGCAGCGCCACCGTGGCGATATCGGGCAGCGGCAGCTTCACGCGGTGCAAATCGTCGATCGACATCGCGGTCGGCGTCGCGCCCCCAAAAGCGCTGCGGGCCATCTCGAACAGCCGCGCCCGCGTCTCCTTCGCCACCTGCAGCGCAGTGTGAACGAGCACCGGATCGAGATGCTGCTCTTCCAGCTCCTTGAGGCCTTCGTCGCTCGAAAACCACGCGCCCGCAGCCTCCTGCAATTCCTCCGCCAGCGCCGGCACGGCGCTCTCCAGGCGAGTCCGCACTTCGCCCGCCGCCTCTTCCCGAAGTTTCCGGAAAGTCGCCGTCCAATCCACCTTCAAAAGCCGCCCGGCCGCCGAGAGCCGGTCGTCAAGGTTGCGCAATTCCAGCGCCAGTTCGTCCTGGCGGTCGCGCACGTCGCGCACTTCGCCCTGGCCGGTGATCGAGAGCACTTCCTCACCCAGCAGGCGCGCCTGGCGCAGGCTGTCGCGCATGAATTCCACGGTGTATTCGCTGCTGTTCAGGTAATCGGTCAGGTCGCCCACGAACGCCTCGAAGCGCTCGTTTCGCGGCTCGTCCACTTTCTTCCCCAGCACCGCCGACGCCGCGTTCATCAGGTCGAGCGCGTGGATGCGCACCCGGTTTTGCTCGTACGCCTGGCGCAGCGGCCCGCTCATCGAGAGCGTGGTGAACGCCTCGACCACCTTCTCCGGCGTAGCGCTCTCGGCGCTCGGCAGCAGCGTGCCATCCGCCTGCAAGTCGCGCTTGCTGGAGTCCACATTAATCACGAGGAAAATGCGGCTGAACAGATCCAGCAACTGGTCGAACTCCACGAACACCTGCTCGAGGAAGAGATTATCCGTCTTCACCACGAAAACGGCGCAGGCGGCGCTGTTGCGGAACTCCCGCGTGAGCACGTCGTAGCCGAAATTCATCCGGCTGTAGAGGCCGGGGGTGTCCACCAGCACCGTCTTCGATTGCACCAGATTTGGCACCGGCACCTTCACATCCACCCGGCGGATCGCCTCGGGAAAGCTCGTCCCCGGCTCGAACGGCACCCCTTCGTTCTCCGATTCGCGAATCTGCCGCGCCAGCGCGATGTGGCTATCCGCGATCACCTCCTTCAGCACTCCGGCATCCGGAAAACTCGATTCGCGCCCATTATACCGGGTAAGCTCGAAGCGCGGCGTCTCCGCGTCCTGCACGTACACCAGGCACGGGTAGCCCGGCAGCGAGGTGACCTCGCTCACGTAAGCCCCGCTGAGGGCATTCACCAAGGTTGATTTGCCGCTCTTCAGCGGGCCGAAGATCAGCAGGTACGCCTGCTGGCTCTCCAGCTTCTCCTTGAGCGACCTCAAGCGCGCTCGCACATCGTTCAGCGCGGCGAGCGAACGATTTAGGCCGCTGCCTCGGGCTCGATAAAGCTCCTCGGTCGCCGCGGCCAGGGTTTCGGGCAAAGGTGCCAGGACAGTGCAGCACGTTTCGCAGAAGGTAGAGATATCCGTCTTCATAAGGGGTTTTGAACGGTTTCCGCTGACCCGCGCAGAAGACTCCAAAATCGCCGGTGGAGTCAACAACAAACTACCAGATATTGTTGTTTGACGCGAAAAAAGTGGCCTATGTTGTGTTTACGTCACCGCCGGACAGGATCGCCAAGAGAGCGGCCGAGTGCTTTTCGGCATCGAAAAAGGCGCGGATCGGCAGCCGTAAACCGGCGATCGTCGGGCTGGCGATTTCACCGGAGCCGGACTTCAGCGCGAGTTGGAACGCCCCGTTTCGCGCGAAGTACTGCTCCACCACCTCCACGACCGGATCGACGATCCAGTATTCTGCCACGCCATGAGCGGCGAAGTCTTCGAACTTCACTCCACGATCGCGTTCGGCAGTGCTCTCGGAGAGGATTTCCACGGCCAGGTCGGGCACAGGAAATTTCAGAGTCTCCGGCTTGAGCAACGCAGCCTTGGCAGGTCCGAAGTAAACGACATCCGGCTCGTAATCGTTGCGAGGGAAAACGCAAAGGCAACTGCCACCGAAAACATCACCGCGACGAAGTCGGTGCACATAGACAGACAAGAGCGACTCAACCCGATGCCGCATCTGGAGTTCAGCAGCACACGTCGGCGGGTGCTGAATCACCTCGCCGCTGATGAACTCTACCCCTTTCTTGCCCTCTGCATGACAGTAAAAACGCTCACGTGCGCTTGCTTCCGTTCTGAGACGCACGCGGATGATTTCGAAGATCTCCGGCAGTCGAGGAGACCGCATGAGCGGCTGTAGAACAGGCTCCAGCGACATGTGCGACAAGTATCCGATTCGCTGTCTCGGAACAAGCGCGCCTAATTCACGCCGATCTCAAGAGTTCAATCCCTCACATACCGTGCTCCGCTACCTCTTCCTCTTCCTCGCCGTCCTCACGATCACCGCGCAGGCCGCGCCCATCCCGCCCGCCGAGCGCACGGTGATCGTGATCTCCATCGATGGCTTCCCCGCCTGGCTCTGGCGGGACCAGACGATGCCGATCCCAAACCTGCGCAAGCTCGCGTCAGCCGGGGCGGTCGCGGAATCGATGGTGGCTTCGAACCCGACCATCACCTGGATCAATCACACCACGCTGGTCACCGGGGTCGAGCCTCGGCGGCACGGCGTGCTCTTCAATGGGCTGCTCCACCGCGGCGCGCCGGGGCAGCCCCCGACGATCGAGCAATGGGCCGACAAAGCCGCCATGGTGCGCGTGCCCACGCTGTACGATGCCGCTTTCAAGGCCGGGCTGAAGACCGCCCAGGTCGATTGGGTGGCGATCCTCAATTCCGGCACGATTCATCACGAATTTCTCGAGCTTCCCAGTCCCGCCGGCACGGTGGAGCGCGAGATGATCGCGGCAGGGATCGTCACCGCGCCGCAGATCCAGGGATTCATGAAAGGCGGCAATATCGCCTGGCGCGACCGCATCTGGACGCAGGCGGCGATCCACATCCTGGAAAAGCACCGGCCCAACCTGCTCCTCTTCCACCTGCTCACCACCGATTCGGCCAATCACACCTACGGCCCGGGAAGCTCGGCGAGCTACACCGCCTTCGGTTATGCCGATGCCCTCATCGGGGACCTTCTCCGCGCCGTGGAGAAGGCCGGTCTCAGCGAGAAAACCACCTACCTCGTCGTCACCGATCACGGCTTCAAGAAAGTCCGCAAGACGATTGATATGAACATCGCGCTGAAAGACGGGGGGCTGATCCGGATGAATGGCGCCGCAGTCGCGGATTGTGACGCTTACGCCATGGCCCAGGGAGGCCTCTGCTTCGTCTACGCCACCGACCCCGCCAAAAAAGCCGCGCTTTTGCCGAAGCTGAAAGAGCTCTGCGTCGGGATCGAAGGCGTCGAGCAGGTGCTCGATGGCGAACAGGCGCCCACCCTCGGCATGCCCACGCCCGCCGAAAATCCCGGGACCGGCGACCTCATCCTCTACGCAAAAGCCGGGTACGCCTTCCTGAAGAACGCTGGCGGCGACACCGCCGTCACCGACACGAGAACCTATCTCGGCACCCACGGCTATCCCGCCAGCGATCCGGAGCTGGAGGGCGTCTTCTTCGCGTCCGGCTACGGGATCAAACCGGGCGGGTCGCTCGGCAAAATCCGCAATCTGGACGTCGCCCCCACCGCCGCCCGGCTGCTCGGCGTGCCGCTGCCCGAGGTGCAGGGGGAGGTGCTCGAGGAAATCCTCGATGCGGCGGCCCTCCCCGCGCCATAGCCTCGTTTTCTCTGCAAAACGTTGGATATTCGTATTGCCTCTGGCTGCGGTTCTATTTATCCAGCGGCGTGCTTCGGGCGCATTGTTTCCATCCCATTGTCCTTTGCTGCTTCGCCGCCGCCTGTGCGCACGCGGAGGAGGGCAAGGACATCCTGCTTGCGAAGCACGAGAAAAAGGAGTCGAAGAAATCGCATCTGCGCGAGCCGCATGCGAAACTCCGGCCGTTCATTTTCCGCATGGGGACCCCGCCGGTGCGCGAATACTCCGGTCCCCCGCCCCGCTCGCCCGAGCGTTTCAACCCCGATCCCCCCCGCACCTCCGGCGACCGCTCCCCGAACGATCCGCGCCACGTGCAGGCGCTCCCGCCCGCCCAGCAGGGGCCGCCCGCGCTTTCCGATCGCCTCGTTCCGAACTATTCCGTCCTCTTTCCAGATCAGCCGGTGCAAGCGACCACGGCGCCGGCCTTGCCGCCCGGTCAGCAGCTCAAGACCGCCGGTGAAGGCGTCCGCATGGAGCTGGCGCTGCCGCGGCGCAATGTGCGCGGGCGCGAGGTCATCGATGAGCGCTGGCACTACCCGGAGTACCCGCTCGGGCGCGAAGGTCTCGGCCTCTTTCCCAATACGGTCGCGCACCCGAACCGCTGGTTCCTAGATTTCCCGCACTGGCAGCGCTATCACGATCCCTACATCGAGCAGCCCTACCAGTACAATACCCCGCGCCTCTGGCATCCGTACGAGCAGAGCATCCTGAAGGGCGACGTGCCGATCATCGGCCAGGAAATCTTCCTGAACCTGATCGCGAAGAATTTTACCCTCGCCGAGTACCGCCGGCTCCCCGTGCCGAGCGGTGTCAGCGCGGCCCAGCCGAATTCCTCCGAGTTTTTCGGCCGCTCCGAGCAGTTCTTCATCAATAACGACACCTCGTTCACCGCCGAGCTTTTCAAGGGCGAGACCGCCTTCAAGCCGGTGAATTGGTCGATCCGCTTCACCGGCGTCTACAATCGGAACTACCTTTGGGTGAAGGAAAACAACCTCGTCGATCCCGATCCCCGCGGCTCGGATTTCGTCGAGGGCGATCACCGTCCGGATTCGAAGGACATCCAGGCGATCCCGACCGATCAGAACAGCGTCAACCCGAAGACCGGCATCCCCGGTCCGTTCGTGGATCGGGTCGATCCGGGCGATGCTTTCAATTATCTGGCGCCCGAACTGAAGCCATTGGGCAATGCGAAAGGCTTGGTCGGCGTAGATCCAAACACCAATCGCCCCGGCCCCGACGAGAAAGACCAGCAGGCAAAGAAGAAGGACAACGATTTCAAAGGCAGTCGCTACACGCGCCGCTTCAAAGACTTCTTTGCGGTGCAGGAACTCTTCGCGGAAATCCACTTTTCGGATCTCTCGAACAACTACGATTTCATCTCGTCCCGCAGCGGCATCCAGCCGTTCAACTCGGATTTTCGCGGGTTCATTTTCAGCGATACGAATCTCGGTTTCCGCCTCTTCGGCAACCTCGACAATAACCGCATCCAGTACAACGCGGTCATTTTCGACATGCTCGAAAAGGACACCTACTCCGATCTGAACACGCTCGATTCGCGCCGGCAAAAGGTGCTGATCCTGAACGTCTACCGGCAGGACTTCCTCTGGAAGGGCTACACCGCGCAGTTCTCCTTCCACGGCAACTGGGATAATGGCGAGGTTCACTACGACAAGAACGGCTTCATCACCCGCCCCGAGCCACTCGGCACCGTGCGCACCATCGACGACAGCGCGCTCGATCACCTGCGCGATAAGAACGTGCAGGCCTACTACCTCGGCTGGACGGGCGACGGCCACATCGACCGGCTGAACATCACGCACGCCTTTTACCAGGTGTTCGGCCAGGATTCGTTCAACGGCCTCGCCGGCCGGCGCGTGGATATCAATGCGCAGATGGCCGCGCTCGAGCTCAGCTACGATCGCGATTACATCCGCTTCAAGCTCTCGGGCTTCTACGCGAGCGGCGACTCGAATCCCACCGACCAGACCGCGCGCGGCTTCGATACCATCCTCGATCACCCCTTCTTCATCGGCGGCCCCTTCTCCTGGTACACGCACCAGGGCTTTAACCTCGCCGGCACCTCGGTCAACCTCAAGCAGCGCGATTCGCTGGTGATGGACATGCGCACCAGCAAGACCGAGGGTCAGTCCAACTTCGTCAATCCCGGCGTCTTCCTCCTCGGCCTCGGCACCGATATCGACGTGACCCCGAAGCTGAAAGCCTTTGCCAACGCCAACTACATCTGGCTCGCGCAGACGAAGCCGATCGAGCAGGCGCTGATGACGAACAAGATCAAGAACGAGCTGGGACTCGATCTTTCGCTAGGCTTCAAGTACCGCCCGCTGCTCACCGACAACATCATCATCTCCGCGGGTCTCGGCCTGTTCCTCCCCGGCGCCGGCTACGAAAGCATCTACCGCCGCAATACCAACCACGTCCCCGGGCTCGGTGTGCAGCAGGAAGAAGGCAAAGTAGATAAGTATCTATACAATGCTTTCCTCACGGTAACGCTGACGTACTAGGCAGTATTTAGCCAGAGTGCTCTTTCGCGATGAGCGCCTCCTTTCCCGAACGCTGGCCCGCGCCTGAGCTGCGCACTTTCGCCGGCCAGCAACTCAGCCTTTCCCCGCTCGATCCCGATCTTTACTACGAGCAGCTCTTCGCGCTGACTCACGGCACCGAGGCGGGGGCGATTTGGGCGTATTTGCCGCGCGGGCCGTTTGGCAGCGCGGAGGAAATGCGCGTGCATTTCCACGAATGGCAGGCGCAGCCGGGCACCTTGCAGTTCCTCGCCACCGACAACCAAACCGGCGAGCCAATCGGCAGTATCTCGCTCATGCGGATCACGCCGGAGCACGGCGTCGCGGAGCTTGGCTATATTTGGTTTCTGCCGGCCGTGCAGCGGACCAAGGCGAACACAGAGGCCAACTACCTCCTGCTGCGCCATTGTTTCGATGACCTCGGCTACCGGCGCATGGAGTGGAAATGCGACGATCGCAATGCGCCGAGCCGCCGGGCCGCGCTGCGCCTGGGTTTCCAATATGAGGGCACATTCCGCCAGCACATGGTTGTGCGCAGCGAAAACCGCGATACCGCCTGGTTCGCCATGCTCGACCGCGATTGGCCGCGGCGCAAAGCGAACCTGGAGCGCTGGCTTTATGAGGATAGCTCAGTCGCGCTGAGCCAGATGAACGCCTGAACTCAGGATAAAGCACAGAAGCATTCCGGCCTACTTGCGCCGGCGGAAGCGGCCCAGCGCCAGCGGCGCCAGCGCGCCCAGGAGCAGCCCGGCGGAGGTCGGCTCGGGAATCATCACGAGCGCCGTCACGTCATTGCCGTCTCCACCGTTATATTTGATTTCAAACGTCACGGCGCCCTGCGTATAGCTGGTCCCCTGCGCGAACATGCCGATGACCGGATCGGAAGCGTTGCCGTCGTTCAGAATCAGCGTGAAGGTGTCGCCCGGCTGGACGGCGTAGTTGTTGAGGAAGCTCGCCACCAGCGTGGGCCCGGTGCTCAGCGACCCGAGCGTCACGGAGCCGGTCACATTCACTCGATCGGAGGAGCCAGGGCCGGCGATATCGAACTTGAAGATCGAATCGTCATTCAGGCTCAGATTGTTCGTGTTCAGCGTGCCGAGCGCCGTACCCGCGGTGACGCCGCCGGGCGAGAGCGTGCCGCCGGCTTGCACCAGCGTATTCGTCGCGCCGACGGTGCCGATGCCGCCGAGGGTGCCGCCGCCGCGGACGATCGCCGTGCTCCCGGCGATGGAGCCGTTCACGAGCAGGGTGCCGGCATCGATGTTCGTGCCGCCCGTGTACGTGTTCGTGCCGTGGACGCTCGCCGTGCCGCCGCCCGCCTTGGTGACGATCACCGCGGCGGTGCCATTGTTGGCGATCACGGAATTGACCCGCAGCTCACCGGCGGTGGAAAAGTTCCCCAAAATCACTTCGCCGGGGATGTTCGTGGCAGTTCCGCCCGCCGTCACGATGCCCTGATTGACCACGTTGCCGATCGTCAGGTTCGCGCGCGTCGGCGCGATGAAGAAACCGCCGACCCCATTGCCGTTCAGGCCGGTCGTTGGGGCGGTCGTGGAGCCGACCCGCAGCGTCTGCGCCGCGGTAATATCCACGGTGGCGGCGGTCCCGGTGTTCTGCTGGAGCGTGTTGATGTTCGTAGCAGCCGCGCCGGCCAGGAGGAGGTTGGCCCCGCCGCCGGTGCCGGTGATGCGCACGTTGTTATTCGTGCCCTCCAAGATGGTGGAGCCAAACGCATTGACGCTTTGTTGATAGCCGGTGTAGGCGACCATAAAGCCGCTGCCGTCGCGCACCGCGAAGTCAGCTCCGTTATTCACCGTCGCCCACGGGCCGATGATGCCGGTGCTGCTGTTATTCGGCTGGAAGATCGCGATATTCGCGGTATTGGCTCCAATTCCCAGGGTGCCGGTGGTGGCACGGAAATCGACCGTGCCCTGGCCCAGCGCGCGGCTAAAGCCCGCGGTGGAGGTCGGGCCGGTCAGGTTCAGGATCGTGCCGATACCGTTGTTGGTGACCTCGACGACGCTCGCGCCGCCACCGGTGACCAGCACCCCATTCAGGCGCTGCTCGGTCTGCTGGCCCGGCTGGCCGATCAAGCGGAACGTGCCGCCGCCCAGCACGAGCTGCGAGCTTTCGTTGAGGACGGGGTTCAGGCTGCTCACCAGGTCCACCGCGAGCACACCCCGGTTAACGGTAGTCCGGCCAGTATACGTATTTGCGCCGGTGAGCGTGAGCGTGCCCGCGCCTTGCTTGGTCAGCCCGCCGGCGCCGGTCATGTTGCCGGCAAAAGTCGTGCTCGCATCGTCGCCCACCGTCAGGATGCCGGCGCCCAGCGTGACATTGCTGCCGGCCACGCCGCTCAGCGACGCGATGGTCTGCGCGCTCCCGGCGAGGTCCAGCGTCGCCCCGGTCGCGATGGTCACCGCGGTCCTCGAAGGCAAGGAGCCGACACCGGTGGCCGACAAGGTGCCCGCGCTGATCGTGGTCGTGCCCGTGTAAGTATTGGCGCCGCTCAGGGTGAGGGTGCCCGGTCCCACTTTTTCCAGGTTGCGCACGTTCGCGCCGCCGTTGGTATTGGCGATCACCCCGCCGTAAGCGAAGTTTCCGCCGGCCGCGTTGGTGGTATCCAGCCGGACCGTGCTGTTGTTTTGGAAGCCGCCGGTCGCGGTCCCCAGCGGCAGCAGAAGATCGAGGTCCGCCGCGGTGAATTCGCCCGCGCCGCCGACGTTCAGCCCCAGCGCGGCGCCGCTCCGCACGATGAGATTGGCGGGCGTCCAATTCGCGGTGACCGCGTTGGCGAAAGCCACCCGCTGCGCGAGATGCAGCGTGCCGGCTTCCACGGTCGTCGGTCCCGTGTAGGTGCTGGGTCCGGAGAGGATGAGCGTGCCGGCGCCCACCTTGCTCAGCGCGAATCCGCCACTCACTCCGCCGCTCAGGGTGATCGGGTTCGCTCCGCCGATGCTGGTGTTCGCCGCCAGCGTCACCGGCCCGGAGACCGTCGCGGCGGCCGGCTGGCTGTTGATCAGCGCGCCCGTGCCGCCGATGCCCGTGCCGGAGAGCGTGAGCGCCTCCGAGACCGACTGGCCGTTCAAATCCACCACCGCGCCGGACGCGACGGTCGTGCCCGCCCCGGTGGTCCCGAGCGCGGCGGCATTGCCCAGGATGAGCGTTCCCCCGGACACCGTGGTGAGGCCGGTGTAGGTATTGTTGCCCGCAAGCGTGGTCGCGCCCGTGCCGATTTTCGTCAGCCCGAAATTGCCGCCGATCATGCCGTTCAGCGCCAGCGGGCCGGCGCCGCCAATGCTGCTGTCGCCGCTAAGCGTGATCGACCCGGTGGTGGCCGCCGGGGTGAGGCTGCTATTGATCAGCACCCCGCTGTTCGCCTCGCCGGTGCCGGCGATGTTCAGCGTCTCGCCGATCGTCTGGCCATTCAAATCGAGCGTCGCGCCGGACGCCACCGTAGTCGTGCCGGCCGTGTCGCCGAGCGCGGTGGCATTGCCCAGCACCAAGCTGCCGCTGCTGATGAGGGTGTTGCCCGTGTAGGTATTGGCGCCCGAGAGAATGACGTCCCCCTGGCCCTCCTTGACCAGGCTATTCGCGCCCGGCGCGGGGGTGCCGCTGATCACGCCCGCAAAGGTGGTATTGGTCGCGTCTCCGAACGTGAGCGTGGCGCTGCCGAGGGCCAGCGAAGTGCCGGCCACGCCGCTCAGCGAGCTCAGGGTCTGGCTGTTGTTATTGAGATCGAGCGCCGCGCCGGCGGCAGTCAGGCTCGCCGCCGTGCCGCCGGGCAGGGAGCCCGGCGTTTGCGCGAGCAGCGTCCCGCCTTTTACCACGGTCGGGCCCGTGTAGGAGTTCGCCGCCTGCAGCGTGAGCGTGCCCGCGCCCAGCTTGGTGAGGCCCAGCGCATTGGCGCCGCCGTTCGGATTCACGATCGGCGTCGCGTAAACGAAATTTCCGCCCAGCGCGTTCGTGGTGTCCAGCCCCACCGACGACCCGTTGCGGAAGCCGGAGGTGGCGCTGCCCAGCGCGATCAGGCTCGCCACGTCGGCCGCCGTGAACTCGTCCGCCGCGCCCACGTTGAAGGCGAGCGTGCCGCCGCTTTGGACTTCGAGGTGGTCCTCGTTCCACAAGGTGGTCTGGGCGTTGTAGAGCGAGACGCGCTTGCCAAACTGCAGCGTGCCGCCGGTCCCCACGCGCGTGATGCCGGTGTAAGTGTTCGTGCCGCTCAAGAGCGCCGTGCCGGTGCCGATCTTCACGAAATCGAACGCGGCGGTGCTGCCGATGTCGCCGTCGAGCGTGAGATCTCCGCTGCCGCCAAAGCTGCTGCCGGCGATGATGAGCAGGTCGCCGTGGTTGCCCGCCGGGGTGGCGCTGGTATTGATCAGCGCGCCGCTGCCGTTCACGCCCGTGCTGGCGAGGCTCATCGGCTCGTCCACCGTCTGTCCGTTGAGATCGAGCGAAGCGCCTGGCCCGATCGTCGTCCCGGAAAGGGAATTGCCCAAGGCGGTGCCGGTGCCGATCTGCACGTATCCGGCGCCAAGGCCGATCGGGCCGCGGAAGGCCGCGTTGTTCCCGTTGAGGAAGACGGCATTGGCGGGCGTGGCGCCACCGGTGATGGCCAGCGAGCCCAGCCCGATCATCGTGCCGGTCTGGGTGAGACTTCCGTTCCCCACCGAGGCCAGCGTGAGCGAATTGTCCACCGCGATCGTCCCGCTGAAGACCGGCGTGGCATTCGGCGCGTTGCGCAAAGTGAGCGTGCCGCCGGCGCCCGCGGCCGCCCGGACCAGGTTCGGGTAGGTGCGGTTGTTTCCGGCCAGGGCCGCGTCGACCGCGCTGGTCGGCGAGCCGAGGATCACATCGCCATCGCCAAAGGTGGTGGTGCTGTTGAGCGCTGTCACCGTGCCGCCCGCCACGATCAGCCCGCCGTCGAAATTGTTCGGGCTGCCGCTCGCCAGGTTGAGGTCGCCGGGCCCAGCTTTGATCAGCGTCGAGCCGGCGCCATTGATCACACCGCCCATGGTGAAGCCGGCGCCATTCACGGTGAGCGTGCGCACTTGGTCGGCGGTGATGGTGGCCACGCCGGTGCCGGTGGTGAAGTGGTTCGTGCCCTGCACCGCGAAGTCGCCAAACCACGACATCGGGTTGCCGTTTTGCAGGGTGATCGGCGCGCCGCTCGTATTGTCGAGCGCGCCCCCGAAGATCGTGAGCGTGCCGCCGGTCCCCAGCGCCGTGCCATGGTTGAGGTTCAGCTTGCCCTGGTACAACTGTACTCCGGCATCGAAGGTATTATTAGTGCCCGCGAGGGTCGCCTCGCCGACGCCCGTCTTGGTCACACGCACGCGGAGGCTGCCCAAGCTGGCGAGTGACCCGCCGCTGATCGCCACGCTGTTGTTGACGATGTTCGCGTTGACGATGAGCGGGAAAAGAGTGCTGTGGTTGCCGAGGATGATCTCCCCCGCGCCCGCGAGATTGGCGGCCGTGGTGTTGTTGGTGCCGGACGCGCTGAGCTGGCCGTCCCCGGGATTCACGCCGATCTTGAAAGTGCCGCCGTTCGGCGTGATTTGCAGGCTGCCCGCCAACCCGGGCGCCGCGGCGATGCCGAGGCGCAGGGTTTTGTTCAACGTGTCAACGACCGCCGGCGCAAGAAAGGTGCCCTGCGTCAGGGAATTGACCCGGACGGTATTCGGCAGCCCCGCGGACGGGCTCAGGGTCACATTGCCGGCGGAGCCGGCGAGGCTGAAGCGCACGTTCTTGGAAATGCTCCCCGTTTCATTCACCACCCCGCCCAGCGCGTTTCGTTCCTCGTAGCCGGTGGTGGTGCCGTTACCATTCCCCGGATAAGCCTCCAGGATGTTCGTCGTACCGGCCTGCTTGCGCGAAAAAGCCGCCCCTCCGTTCACCGTCGACCACGTGCCGGTGATCCCGCTGGCGTCGTTGTTGTTCGCTGCGGTCACCACGAGCGCGGTCGTCCCAATCGTCCCGCCCGTGGACCGGTAATCGACCGTCCCCTGCCCCAGCGCACGCGTGATGCCCTGGGTGTCGGCCTGGCCGCGGAGATCGAGCGTGGTGCTGCCCCCATTCACCACCAGGTTGATGATATTGGCGCCGCTGGGCAGTTGCATGCCGGAGACCTTCTGCGTGGCATTGCCCGCGCCCTGGAGTTGGAAGGTGCCGCCCCGCATGATCAGGTTCGATTCCAGCCGGATCACCGTCGAATTGTTCGACGTATCCACCACCAGCTTGCCCGCGCTCACCGTCGTCGGCCCCGTGTAGTTGTTGAACCCGGAGAGCGTCCACGTGCCGGAGCCCAGCTTCGTCACCGACGTCTTGCTGGAAATCTGCGTGATGTCGTCGGTAATGCTCCCGGCGATCTCACCGTTCCCGGTCCCTTGGAGCACGAGCGTATGCGTCCCACTGCCCGAATTTCGGAAATTGCTGGTGAGCTTGAGCAGCCCGGGCCCGGTGTTTTCGATTACGCCGCCGCCGCTGCTCCCCGCCAGGTCGATGATGCGGTCCGTCGTCTCGCCCAAGCCGGTGTAGCGCAGCGTGCCGCTGCTGGTGCCAAAACCGAGCTTGATGACGCCATCCTCCACCGACGCCGGCGAGCCGAGATTGCTGGTCGGCGTATGGACGGCGCCGTTGTTCTGGTTCGACACCACGCTGTTGATCTGGCTCACCGAGACGATGCCGCGGCGGATGTCGGTGATGCCCGAGTAGGAATTTGCGCCGTTGAGCACCACCACCCCCGCGCCGTTCGGAGCCAGCGTCGAGGAAGCGAAGAACACCAGGTCGCGCAACGCGCCATCCTTGATCCCCGCGTTCACCGTCAGCGTCTTGAAATCCGCGGCCCCCAGGGAGGTGACCGCATCGATGGCCAGGATTCCGCCACCGGTGGCTTGGATGGTGCCGGACTGGTTTGCCCGCAAGCCGATCCCGTTCAAGGCCAGGCCTTGCGCGGAAATATCGATGACCCCGCCCTCCGCGCCGATCACCAGCCCGCCCACATTGTTGAGCGCGTTCGCCAGCGTGAGCACGCTCGCCGCGTTCTGCTGCACATTGCCGTCGCCGCGGATTTCGTTGAGCACCAGGAAATCGTCGCCGCGGTTGAAGGCGAGCGTGCTGGTGACCGCCACCGGGCCGGTGCCCAGCGTGCCGAAGGTGCGCCCATCGCCGATCTGCAGGATGCCGGAGTTTACCGAGGTGAGCCCGGTGTAGGTGTTCGTGCCGGTGAAAATGACCGTATTGACGGCGCCGCCCGCGATGCGGATGCCCGCGGCCTCGGCTCCATCGACGATTGCCCCGGAGAAAGTGACCGGCGCGCTCGAAGTGGTCGTGAGCGTGCGGGTGCCGCCGGAAAGCGTGGTGGTGCCCGAGAAAGTGAGCGGATCGCCGCCGTTCGGGATGAGCGTATCCGACTGGAAGGCAATGTTGTTCCCAATCGTCACCGGGCCGGCGGCGCTATCGCCCCGGATCGAGCCGCCGGCAAACACGAGCGTGCCGGTGCCGAATGGCCCGCTGGTCGGTGCGCCGGCCGGCCCCGTGGTGCCGATGGTCGGCACCGTGATGCCGCCATTCAGATAAGTGCCGCCGGAATAGGTGTTCGCGCCACCGAGGAAGAGAAAATTGATCGGGCTGTTCGCATTGACCGAGACGCTGGAGGCGTTCGCCCCGTTGTTCGTGATCGGCGCCAGGATGCGCACATTGCCCGAGCCCATCAGGTGGATGGCCAGCTCGTTCGTGGCGCCGATTCTCAAGGAGCCGCTCCCCCCGCTGCGCATGATCGTAAGCGCCTCGCTATTGCCGCCGAGGTTCATCAGCGCATTGAGAGTGAGCGTGTTCGCGCCCGAAGCGCCGAGGTCGATCGTATTCAGGCCCGAGCCAAGATAGCGGGCGGTATTCGCCGTGCGCGAGCCCGCCAGGACGGCCAAGCCCGAGCTGGCGGTCACATCGTAGTTGGCGGTGGCGTCCGTAAAACTTTGCGCGTCCGCCACCGGCGTGCCATTCGCGATCACCAGCTTCCCCGTATCGATCGTCGCGAAGCCGATGTTCGTGAGGTTGTCGGAGACCGTGGCGTAAGGAATCACGCCATTAACGAGTTGCCCGGTCGGATTGGAGGCCACCGAGACATTGGCGGCCGCCGTGAGATCCACATTCAGCGTCGAACCGGCTTGATGCGTCCACGTACTCGGCAGGTTCAGGGTCACATCCATCCCGCCGTTCGCGACGGGCCGCAACGTGCTGCCGCCGGAGGTGAGATTGAAGCTGCCAAAGGTCTGCGACGTAGCCGCGGTGCCGCTGCCGTTGACGACGAGGATGCCCCCATTGCCGATCGTCAGAGCGGAGGCGCTGTTAATCATGTTGGGCGCGGCGAAATTGGTGAAATCGAGCGCCAGGGTGCCGCCCGCCACCGTCGTGGCTCCCGCGTAAGTGTGCGCTGCCGTGGGCGCGAGGGTCAGCACGCTCGAGCCGATTTTCGTGAGGCCGCTCGCCCCGATCGTCGCATTCGTGAGCGCCCCATTGTAAACGGAGCTCACATTGTTATTGCCCACGCGCAGCGTCACCGCGCCGCCGTCGTTCGCTTCCAGCTTCTGGTCGGCGCTGCCCGACAGCCCGCCGAGCGTGTAGGCGCCCGCGGTGGCAAATTTCAGCGCGTTCGGCGAATTGGCATTGACCGTGGAAAGATGCGCGGCCAGCGGGTTCGCGAGGGTGAGCGTGCCGCTCGTGAGCGTGGTCGCCCCGGTGTACGTATTCGCCGAGCTGAGGGTCTGGTTCGCGCCGTCGATGGTGAGATTGATCGGGCCCCGAATCAGGCCGGTGAAATTCTGCGTGCCCGCGCCCAGCGTCAGCGTCGTCCCGGCGGCCGCGTTCATGATCCGGCCGCTGCCGGAGATCGCCCCGATCCGCTCGGAGAAGCCCGCGAAATCCGCCAGGGCGCCGCCATTGACCGTCAGCACCGCGGTGTTGACGATGATCTCCGACTGCGCCAGGCGAAACGTCCCGCCGGTGTTCACAATCAGGTTGCCTGCGATGGCGCCGTTGGTGGAAAAGTTGCCGCCCACCTGCAGGATGCCGGCATTCACGTTGATCACGCCGGTGTAATTGTTCTGCGTCTGGGGATCGAGCGACCCCTGCAGCACCAGGCGCCCGGCGCCCGCCTTGGTGAAACCGTTCGTGGTGATGCGGGCGGCGATGGTCGCATCGAAATGCGTGGTGATGACCGTCCCTGGCGAGAGGAAGAGCGAGTTTGCCACCGCGCCGCTGGTCCCTTGGATTGTGTAGCGGGGTCCCACGGGGCCATTCAGCCCGATCCGCCCAAAAGTGATATTGCCGACGACGATCCCGCCGCCGTTTTGCACCGTCACCGTGCCGCCCACCTCGCCGCCGGCCCCGAAGGTGGCGTTGCTGGGGTCGGTCACGCCGCCGGCTCCCGGATTCTTCCAAGCCCTGTTGGCGCCGCCCTGTCCGCCGACCGAGCCCTCATTCCAAACCACATTGCTGTCAGACGTATTCCACGTGCCGGAGCCATCGGTGACACCGACGATTTGGCCATTCTCGTCCCAAAGGAGCTCTAGGGGGACAGCCATTCCGCGCACCGCGAGGAGAGCGGCGATCGACCCGGCGAGGGCCAGGCCGGCGGCACGGCGGCGGCGGTTTTTGGAGGAAGTACGAGCCAGGGGGGAGACCTTCATCTTGGGTAGGGGAAAAAGAGTTCACCAAGCCATCGCACGACGGCACGCGGGAGAGCTGGTTTCGTCTCCGCACAACTCAGGGGAAAAGGGGCCTTTGTCAACCAGTCAGTGCCCCCTGAGAAAAATATTTTCATCTGGCATAAGAGCTGGGACCGGATTGTCCTCCCCAGCCCATGCCCTTTCCGCCCCTCCGGCTCCCCCCCGTCGGTCCTATTCTTGGTGGGTGTGCGCGGACCTCTCGCGCAGTTGATCGAGCGAGCACTTCATTATCACGGCGGGCACCGCGAGATTTGAGTACACCATCGGCGAAGCTCAGCCCAATTCGAAAGGCAACGCCGTGCTCGCCTACGCCCGCCAACACGCCGCGTCCAGAGGATGTTGGCGGCCGGACCCCCGAGAAAGGCGAGCACGGGGCCGCCGCCGCCGAGCCTGGCGAGATCGCCGAGCCGGGTTTCGAGGCCGATGCAGACAAAGGCGGCGGCAAACCAAACCTCCCGAAGACCTTTAAGCGGTTGGTCACAGGCTTTCACCACCTCCCTGGACTCTCGAAGCGCCGTGGGCCGCCGCGGACCTTGCCAACCGCGATCCCATTACCTACAGTGCTGCCATGATTTCCGAGCAGATCCCAGCTTTGCAGCAGCTCAGCCTGGAACAAAAGTGGCTGCTGGCAAACGAGTTGTGGGACGAGGTGGATGAACATCAACAGAGACTGCCCACGAGTCCGGAGATCAGGGCGCTCGTGGAGCAGCGGCTGGCCGAGTATGAACGGGATCCCAGCACCGCGGCGAACTTGGAAGACTTCAAGCGGCGCTTCCATCTTCCGTGATGCCCCACAGCATCGTCCTTCTGCAAGGTGCGCAGAGTGACCTGCTCGAAATCTACGCCACGCGCGGCGAACGGGTCTACCTGCAGGCGGACAAGGCGCTGGGGATCCTGCGCGCCTTTCCCGAAGCAGGACCCGTGAATTTCGGACAGCGAATTCGCCGTCTCGTGGTGACAAAGACGCACTTGGGCATCTTTTACTCCATCACTGGCCGCCGCGTGCTGGTCGTCGCGGTGCTCGACCTGCGGCAATCGCCGCGCAGCATCCGGCAACGACTGACGAAATCCTAGACAGACAAAAAGCCTGGCTTCGTGCGGGTGCGGGGAGCGCGTGAGCACAATCTCAAGAATATCGACGTCGAGATTCCACGCGACGCGCTGGTGGTGTTCACGGGGGTTTCCGGCTCGGGTAAGTCGTCGCTGATGGTGAGCAGCGAGTGCCCGGAGTGTGGCGGCAAACGCCTGCGGGCCGAGGCGCTGTCGGTGAAGTTTGCGGGCCTCGACATCGCGGAAATGTCGAAGGTGCCCCTGAAGCGGCTGGCGGGCGCGCCTGAAGCGGTACGAGCCACCCACCTAATGCCATCAAGAGAGGTCATCAGGACGCGCGGCGCATCCCCGTTTGCGCGTCGTTGAGCGCGACGGTTTTCTTTCCTTGCTTCCCGGCCATAACCTCATGAGCGTAAGTGCCATGGCTAACGACCGTCGCGAGTTCTTCAAAACTGTGGGCGCGGCCACCGCGGCCGCCATGCTCTCCACCACGCCGCGCAGCGCGCAAGCCGCGGCAGCCGCGGCCGAGGAAAAGTATGTGGCCGCTTATCGACACGCGTTGCTGATCGAAGGCGGCGCCACGCTGGTGGATGAGCTTCTCGCCTTTGATGGCGGCGACGTGCGCGGCGTCGTGGTGACAGGGGACGTGGACGAGGGCGTGGTGAGAAAGCAGGTGAGCGGATTTTATTTTAGCGACATCGCGATGCTGGTCGGCGCCTCCATTTCCGTGAATCTATCCAATTGGATTCAAGGCATGCTCAACTTGGGCGCGCCGAAAAGATCCGGCAGCATCGTGGCTGCGGATAGGCTCGGCACGGCGCGCTCCCGCGTGAGATTTCTCAACGCGGCCCTGACTGAAGTCGTCTTCCCCGCGCTCGATGCCAGGAGTCGCGCCGCGGCGGCGATCGAACTGCGGGCTACGCCGGCAACAGGCCAGCTCAATAGTCCCGTAAATACGATCCCGCCGCTGGTCTCGCAGCGGAAGATCGCCTGGCAATGCAGCAACTTCCGCCTGTCGATCTCTGGCCTCGCCGACGCCTGCGCGCGGGTAACCAGGATCGATGCCTTCACCGTCAAACAGCAATATCCGCCCTCTGCCGGTGGCTTTCCGGATGTGACCCAAAACCCAGAGCCGGTGGACGTTTCCAACCTCGTCTTCTATGTCCCGGAGGCCTTTGCCGGACCCTTCCGGGAGTGGGCGAATGACTTTCTGATCAACGGAAACAACTCCAGTGCCGCCGAGCGGCCCGGCACGCTGGAGTTTCTCTCCCCGAATTTAAGAACGGTTTACTATACGCTCCTTTTCAACGGCCTGGGCATCTTTGGCTGCGCCTTGGAAGCCGATGACATGAAGCTTGGTATCAATCGCCTGGTGAAGGTGGAGCTCTATTGCGAAACCGTGAGTCTGGTGGTCGGGCCGCTGGGGACCTGAAGCTGGGCTTGGTACCCACAGCTTGGGTACGGGGGCGGAGTGAGCGAAACCTTCATTGACCAGAGACATCATCGCGAAGTGAAATCTCATGCAGCACACTTCCCATTGAAACTCCCTCTCAGACTCCTTGCCGCGCTGCTGCTTTCGCCGCTGGCTTCGTTACGCGCCGCCGAATCTGCCGCCGAATCTCCGAAGCTGGTCGACTCTTCCCCCGCCTTCGTAGCGAAATTGCGGACGACTCTGGACCGGCATTTGAATCTGTTGCTCAGCGATGACGGTTCGGTCGCCTCGCTCAAGGGCAAGACCGCCGACGGGAACGGCGCGTTGGCCTTCTATCTGATGTTCGAGATCACCGGCGAACAGAAGTTCCGCAAGCCGCGCTCAGTCTGGCAGATCAAGTCTTGAAGGACATGCGGGCGACGAAGTTCGGCGTGCTGCCGATCAAGGAAAAGGACAAGCCGGGCGGCGAGAAGATCATCGGCGGAGGTCCGCCGGCGCTGGGAGCTTATACGTCGGGTGTCGCCTATATCCTGCACAAGGAAGGCGGGAGGAACGATGACCTCAAATACATCGCCACCGTGCTCGACCGTTACCCTTGGAACGAGGAGGGCTGGTGGGCATCGACGATCGACGTGGCGACCGGCGAATCCAAATTGCCGATGACCAAGCCGTCGATCATCAACAAGACCGCAGCCATCGCCATGGCCGCCGGGATCGTCAGCGCGTATGTGCGCGACATCGACCCGGAACTCTCCGCACGGCTGAAGCACAAGACGGACAAGTGCATTTACAGTCAGATCATCCCCGCGCAGGAGGCGGATGGATTCTGGCACTACAGCCTTTCGGACAAAGATCCGAAGGACAAGGACGTCCTCGGCTACTTCATGCTCACGACGAAGGAGTTGATGGACCTGCAAAAGTTCAACCCCGCGTATCGCGAGGAGAAGCTGAACGCCGCGCTGCAAAAAGCCCAGGCCTTCGCGCTGAAGTGCATCGCGCCGATGACCGATCCCAACACCGGCCCGGCGTGCGCGGAACACGCCACCCGCGGGACGCCGTCGCACTACTCGCTCAAAGAGGATTCCAAACGCAGCTTCCAGCTCGGCCTGATCCTGATCGGCGGCGGACACCTGGACGAAGGAATCAAGATCATGAACGCCGCCCTCGACCACTTTCCCGTCGGCAACGCCGGCCAGGACGGCGCCCATGCCGCGGAACCGTCGGCACTCATTCTCTCCGGATTCTGAAGCATGAAACACCTCATTGCCTCATTGCGGTGCGGGGTCAGAACAGTTGACCGCGCGAAAAAATAGGGGGTTTGTGTTCAGAATGTTCAGAAAGTCGGATGGGAGTGATGGGGATTATGGTACTTACGAGTGAGGGCATGGAGAACCTGGCGGGGCGTGGGTTCGTCGGAGCCGGGTTCCTCGTTATGGGAGTGGCGGCGGGGGCGGCCGAGATTCTTCGGGGTAGCAGCGCTCCAGAACCCAGGCGTCGGGCGCGCCAATCGAGGTAGCCCGCGCCCGCGATGGCATTGCGGACTTCGTCGAGACCCTCGGCCTGATGCGGCGCGTGGGCCGTAGCGAGCGGCGCGGCGAACTCGGGACGTTCCCGTTTCCAAAAGGAGACCGTGCCGCGGGGCACGTCCGCGAGCGCACTCACACAGGAATCGCGGAGGTCAAACTGGCGGATATGGGCGCCGATGGTTTCGACGATGACGGGGGAGAAGCGCCGCCGGCAAACTGGGCGTGTGTCTGGCATTGGGCTGCAGACTACCAGAGGGCGATCACTTTCCCAATCTCGACGATCACAATTTCTATATTTCTATTTTCACCTTGGCGGCGCAAAGCCACGGCTGTTTTACGACACCGCGCGGGTGATCGATCTCTCCGCGCCCGCCGCGCCGACCGAGCTGCGGCTGAAGCAGGGCGAAGTGAGCGGCTCGGCCGTGGCCCGCTACAAATCGCAGAAAGGCCGGCCCATGAACGAAGTGTGGAAGTGCATCGGCGACCCGAACGTGGAGGCCAACTGGATGATGGTCGGCACGTTCCAGGGCGGCAAAGCCAGCATCACCGGCATCACCCCCGGCACGGTCCTCTGGGTCCGAGTCCGCACCATCGGCCTCAAAGGCGTGGTCGGAGCCTGGAGCGACCCCGCGAAGATCATGGTGGTGTAGGAGGGCGCTGCCCTCGCACCTACCGGCAAACCGAAGGGTCAGCGCGTCTTCCGCGCTGGCCCTTTTTCTCGCCTGAGTCGTGGCGCGTTTCTAAGACCAGCCCCTTAGCTTCCCCGTCCCGCGCGGGATGCCGTACTGGAAGTGCACGTTCGTCCCATCGAAGGAGACGTTCACCGTCGCCACCTCGCAGGCGGTGAGCGTCGTCACGCCATCGACCACCGCGCCGGCGAACGGCGGCCCTTGCGGACGAGTCGCCCTCGGCGAGCCGTCGTTCCCCGCCGGTCGTGGCGGACCGACAGGAAAGCTGCTGATCGAGCCATGCAATCCTCAAGCTGCCCAGCGGCTCTTCGCTGACGAACACGAACGAAAAACATTCTGCTCGCTACTTATGCGCGATCTGTGGTTTACCCACCGGAATTCTCCAACGGCATGAGCAACGACATCGATATCAATCAGATTGCAGCGAACGTAATTTCGACACAAGTAGATAACCTCATCGAAGCGATGCGGGAAACGACAAGTCGTGTCACTGAGCGATTCAGTATTTCGCTGCGAGGAAAGTGGGATAAATTTGTGAAGGAATCGCTGAAACGGCATTCGTTCTCCAGATCTTTCTTTCACAGGAGCGAGCCTGTTTACATTTACTCGTTTTATGTTCCCATAGGAGTTAGATCGAACACAATTTCTATCCCAGCAGCATCCGCGGAACCGCTCTTTGCTGTGTCGCCGAGGCTTATCATCCAAGGGTCGGGAGGATGCGGCAAGTCAGTTTTAACTCGCCACCTTCTGCTAGGCATTCTTCGGGCGAACACCAAAATCCCGCTTCTGATTGAGTTGCGCGAGCTCAATAAACGAGATGTGCCATTGATCACCTTGATCCAAGAAGCACTAAAGCAGGGTGGGTTAGAACTCTCGGACGGAACCATTCTCCACCTGCTGTCTAAAGGCCTCCTGGCGTTACTCTTTGATGGCTTCGATGAGCTTTACGGCAAGCTCCGGGACAATGCATCGTCGAGCATCAAGGACCTCGCGGCCGAATGTCCCAAAGCTTGGATGCTAGTCACATCACGTCCAGATAGTGAATTTCAAGGATGGACGGATTTCATGACCTTCGACGCCGCTCCGTTAACGTTAGCGCAAGCGGTCGAGTTGGTCGACAAAACTCCGGTCGAATCGGAACTGAAATCACGGTTTATCGATGACCTGCAAAAATCCCTGTTCGAAAAGCATAAGAGCTTTCTATCGAACCCGCTTCTGCTCTCAATCATGTTACTCACGTATCACGACTCTGCAGAAATTCCGACGAAACTTAGTGTATTCTACAGTCAAGCATACGAGGCGCTGTTTCATCGTCACGATGCATGGAAAGGGGGGTTTCAGCGGGAAAGAAGATCCGGCTTGGACATTCATGACTTTGCCCGTGGTTTCTCGGCATTCTCGCTACTCACCTATGATCGGGGCCTATTTTCATTTTCTCGCGGGATCGCCGTTCAAGTTGCCAAGCAGGCATCCGAGTTCGTACACGTCAACTTCGACGCCAATGACTTCCTGCAGGATGCTATTCAGGCGACATGTTTATTGATCGAAGATGGGTTTCAATTGGCGTATTCACATCGATCATTTCAGGAGTACTTTGCCGCTCGCTTTATAGCGGAAGCCACACCTGACGTTAAGGGTCCATTGCTGGAGCGATTCGGTTCAAAAGTTCGGACAGACACGGTGGTTGCCTTGTTGCATGAGATCCAGCCTGAGTTTGTTGAGACGGTGTACCTACTGCCGCGCATAGACTCCTTTCTCAAGGAGCTACGTATCATGCGCTTGCCAATCACTAGGGCTGCCCACGTTCGGTTCCTGAGGAAATATTTCAGTCACTTTAATTTCAAGCCGAACGGGACGTATTCCTGCTACACAGCCACGAAAACTGACGCGATGTTTGAGGTCATGCGATTTGCGATCCACCAATGCGGCTACTTGACCGACTTGGGTGATTTCTTGGAAGTTAAATATGACTTGAGAGGACCTCTAGGTAAACACCATTCACCTGATCAGATAGTAACCGTGGCAGCGAATTCTCTCACGGTGCGGCATCCAGTAGCTCGAGAACTGTATGTGCATGGAATGTTTTTCAGCAACCGCCTCTTGGAGCTGTTATTTGAAATACGAGCTGCCATCCTTCGAAAGAGAACCAGCACCGAGCGCAGCCTTGAAGAGCTACTGACCGGCGCATGATCGCTCTCGAGTTCACGCTGCCGCTATCGGACGGGAGGTCAGGCGGAGAACCGCCAGGGGGGGACGGCGGTGGTCCGTCTTAGAAACACAACGCGTTCGACCTTAACCTTCCTAATTCTCCTTCCCCCACCCGGCGTCGAGCAGGCTGGCGGAGAATTTAGCCGACGGCGTCTTTGGTGATGTTGACGCCGTCGAGTATGTGATGGCGAAGGCAGCGGGTCGTTCTTTATGCGCGAGTTTGCCACTACCCCGCCCCTTCCGCACTGTACTGGACGGCCGGCTGCGGCCAAACTCCCCCGCGCATGAGTGGCCCTTCGTTTGAAGTCATCGTTCGCCTCGGTGAAGACGTGCTCGTCCAGCTCCAGCTCGAGCCCGGCGAATACGTCGTCGGCCGCGACCCCGAGGCGCACATCGTCATGGACACGGTCGATGGCGTCTCGCGGCGGCACGCGCAGATCACCGTGTTCCCGGACCACTCCGAAGTCTCCGACCTCGGCAGCTCCAATGGCACGTACGTGAACGGCAAGCGCGTCCACGAGCCGACGCGGCTCTGGCCGAACCAGAAGATCAGCATCGGCGAAGGCGACCGTGGAGCTGCGCCGGCTGAGGGCGGACACCATGGGCCCCCGCCCGGTGACGGCGCACACGCAGGCGCTGCGCGAGGCGCTGCCGGAGGAATTCCTGCGCGAAAAGAAGTACGAAATCGGCGGCCTGGTCGCGCAGGGCGGCATGGGCGCGATCCTCGATGCGCACGAGGCTGACGACCGGCCGCACCGTGGCGATGAAGGTGATGCTCGAGAACGCCTCGCCCGACGATCTCGCGCCGTTTCATCGCGGAGGCGAAGGTCACCGGCGCAGCTCGAGCACCCGAACATCGTCCCGGTCCACGAGCTGGGCGTCGATGAGCACGACCAGGTCTTCTACACGATGAAATTCGTGCGCGGGATCACGCTGAACAAGGTGCTCGAGCTGCTGGCGCGAAGGCATCCCGGGCACGGTCGAAGAAGTATCCGCTGAGCGCGCTGCTCACCGTCTTCCAAAAGGTCTGCGACGCGCTCGCCTTCGCGCATGCGAAGGGCGTCATCCATCGCGATCTGAAGCCGGAGAACATCATGATCGGCGACTTCGGCGAGGTGCTGGTGATGGACTGGGGCCTCGCGAAATACTTCGGCCGGCACGCGGAGCGGGAGACGCCGCGCGAGGAGCGCGCAGCCGGCGGCGTGATCCGCGTCGGCAGCGCACGGGCCGCCAGCGCCACCCTCCAAAACGCCGCGCACACCATGGCCGGGCAGGTGTTCGGCACGCCGCAGTTCATGGCGCCGGAGCAGGGCCGCGGCGAAATCGACCAACTCGACGGCCGCACCGACCTCTACGCGCTCGGCGCGATCCTCTACAACATGCTGGCGCTGGCGCCGCCGGTCGATGGCGAGGACCCGCAGGCCGTGCTCGAGCTCGCGATCGCCGGCCGCATTACGCCGCTCAACCTCAGCGCGAAGTATCCGCACCTGCCCGGCGGCCGCATCCCCGATTCACTCGCCGCCGTCGTGCGCAAGGCGATGGCGCTCGATCCGGATGCACGCTATCAAACCGTGGCCGATCTCGCGGCGTACCAAAACGGCTTCGCGACCGGCGCCGAGCGCGCGGGGTTGTTCAAGCAATCGCAGCTTTTCCTGCGCCGCAACAAAACCGCCGCCGCCGCCGCGCTGGCGATTCTCGTCCTCACCGCCGCCTTTACCGCCAAGGTGATCGCCGAGGGGCGCCGCGCCGAAAAGGCGCTCGTCAGTTTGCGCGCCGCCGCGCCGACGCTGATCAGCCAGGCGCGCGATCTGGTCGATCAGCAGAAGTTCGAGGAGGCTCTCGATAAGATCTCCTTCGCGCTGCAGATCGATCCACAAAATCCCGAGCACCACCTCTTCCGCGGCCACGTGCTCGAAACCGTCCTGCGCTTCCCCGAGGCGGCGACCGCTTTTCGCCAGGTGCTCGCCGTCGGGCCGAACGACTCCGCCACCGAAAACCTCGCGCTTTGCGAAAAGGTGATCCGCGAGAACCAGGGCCAGCCGGAGATCGCCAACGCGAGTCTGCAGGCGCTGCACACCCTCATGCTGAAGGAAGGGCGCGTCACGCAGGATGCGCCGATCGCCGAGCGGCTGGGCCTCGGCCGCGTCGCCGTCAACAACCGGATCAAGGCCCTTTTCGGCACGTGGAAAAAGCTCACCGGCTGGGACCGCAAACCGGAGAACGAGCGCTTTCGTTTCCTGCCGGACGGCACCGTTTATGTCTCGCTCCGCGGCCTGCCCATCGAGGACCTCTCGCCGCTGAAGGGGCTGCCGATTACCCAGCTTGAAATCGCGGAGACGCGTGTCGCAGACCTTTCGCCGCTGGCCGGGATGCGGCTGAGTAACATCGTCGCCGATCAGAATCCCGCGCTCGCCGATTTGCGGCCGCTCAGCGGGATGCCGCTGGATCACGCCAGCTTTGCGAACTGCAAAGCGCTCCGCAGCCTCGCCGGCCTGGAGGGCGCTCCTTTGCGGACCTGCTATTTCCAGGGGACCGAGGTGGAGGACCTCACGCCGCTCGCGCAATCGCCGCTCCAGGTGATCGATTGCTCGAGCACCCGCATCACGACCGTCGAGCCGCTCGCCACGACGCTCCTGGTCGAGCTTCGCGCGGGAAACGCCATGCGCCTGGAGGATATCTCTGCCGTCAGCCGCATGCGGTGGCTGCGGAAGCTCCACCTCTCGAACGATACCGCCATTCGCGATCTGTCGCCGATCGGCGATTGCGCCGGACTCGAAGAGCTCATCCTCTCCGCCGGCTCCAAAGGAATCGAAGCGGCCCGCGCGCTCCAGCATCTGCGGTTCATCATTTACGATGGCTGGCAGCTTTCGCCCGAGGAGCTCTGGATCAAGCTCGGCCTCGCCACGGAGCGCGATCGGCAGCGCCTGGCGGTGATCAAAAAGGTCCGCGCCGCGCTCACCGCCGGCGGCATGCAAAGAGCCGACGCGCGCGCCGTCAAAATCCTGCCGGACGAGACGATCGACATCATCATGAATCGCGAGGAGTTCAAAAGCATCGCGCCGCTGGATGGCCTGCCGATCAGCTCGCTTGATATCGGCAACAGCAACGTGACCGATCTTTCGCCCATCGCGCGGATGCCCCTGCGCCGGCTGAAAATCGGCAACCTGCGCGTCGCCGATTTTGCGCCGATCGCGCAGTGCACGAAGCTCGAATCGCTCTGGTGCTGGCGCTGCGGATTGCGGGATTTGACGCTGCTGCAGAACCTGCCGCTCACCGAATTTATCGCCAACGGCAACCCGTTCACTGACCTGAAGCCGCTCGCCGGCAAGCCGCTGAAACTCGTCCGGCTCGACAACACGCCGGTGACGGACCTGGCGCCGCTGGCCGCCTGCCCGAGCCTCGAATGGCTCAGCCTTCCCATGAACGCAAAGAATGTCGGCGTCCTCCGCCCGCTGCGGTCCCTCACGCGCCTCTCCGAGCAATGGGACGACCGCATCATGCACTTCGGCCGGCAAGGCGGCCCCGCCCACCTCGCCACCCAGTTCTGGAAAGACTACGACGCGAAACAACCGGCCGGAAGCAAGTAGCGGCAATGTGACCCCGCCACCGGAGTCACCGGGTCCTTCAGCTACGGCGGCGGGGGTGGCGTGGACCTGACCGTGAGCGTGATTCCGGAGCCAGGCAGCGCCGCCTTGCTCGCCACTCTACTCCCGCTCCTCGGTCTCCGCCGCCGCCGGCGAAATTACCGGCACGGCCGGGGTTAGCCCGCAGCTTCCGCTCTGCTGTTAATGATAGAATGAAACTCATCCCAGGGGAACGGCCGACTCAGATCACCGCTGCCGACGGATGTGAACTGGAGGCAGACCGCAGGCGATGGCCGAGGGCAAGCTTGGTGATTGTGATTGTGTAACGGCTAAAGTACGAATTCGACCGGTCCGCTGCATCCTTATGAAATCTTTCCCCTTGGTTTGCGCTGCTCTCGGCAGCCTGCTCCTCCTCGCCGCCCCGCTTTTCGCGCAGGTGCCGCAGCTCATCAACTACCAGGGCCGCATCGCCGTCGGCACCGTGAACTTCCAGGGCTCCGGCGCGTTCAAGTTCGCCCTGGTCAATGCCGCGGGCACCACGACGTACTGGAGCAATGACGGCACTAGCGCGGCGGGCGCGCAGCCCGCTTCGGGGGTCGTGCTCACCGTCACCAAGGGGCTCTACTCCGTGCTCCTCGGCGACACCTCCCTCTCCGGCATGCCGATGGCGATCCCCGCCACCGTCTGGACCAACGCCGACGTGCGCCTGCGCGTGTGGTTCAATGACGGCACCAGTGGGTGGCAGCTTCTCACCCCCGACCAGCGCCTCGCGCCGAACGGCTATTTGTCCGATGGCTCCGTCGCTGCCGCCACCATTGCCGATGGCGCCATCACTTCGCCCAAGCTCGCTAATGGCGCCATCACTTCACCCAAGCTCGCCAGCGGGGCGGTGACGAATGCCCAGCTCGCGGACGGCTCCATCACTTCCGCAAAAATCGCGGCCGGCACCACGCTCGGCGATCAGAGCGTCGCGGGGACCGCGCAAACGGCTGCGGCCAATACGAGTTACCTGGCGAGCAACGCCGCCGCGACTACCTTCACGCTGCCGGCCACGGCAAACGTCGGGGATGTGATCAACGTGAGCGGCGCGGGTGGCGGCGGCTGGTCCGCCGCCTTCAATGGCCCATGGCTTCCGCGGGAAAGCCTGCGCGAGTGGCGGGCTTTGGCCTCCTCGGCCGATGGCAGCAAGCTGGTCGCGGTGGTCCAAAACGGCCTCATCTACACCTCCACCGACTCCGGCGTGAGCTGGACGCCGCGGGAGAGCAGCCGCACCTGGTTGGCCGCGGCCTCCTCCGCCGATGGCAGCAAGCTGGCCGCGGTCGTCCTGGGCGGCCAAATCTATACCTCCGCGGACTCGGGCGTGAGCTGGACGCCGCGGGAGAGCAGCCGCCCCTGGAGGTCCGTGGCCTCCTCCGCCGATGGCAGCAAGCTAGTCGCGGTGGCAGACGAGAGCCAGATTTTCACCTCCACGAACTCTGGGGTGAGCTGGACGCCGCGGGAGAATTTCCGCGAATGGATTGCCGTGGCCTCTTCCGCCGATGGCGCCAAGCTGGTCGCGCTGGATCAGTTCGCCCGCATCTACACCTCCACCGATTCCGGCGTAAGCTGGACGCAGCGGGAAAGCAACCGCAATTGGAGAGCAGTGGCCTCCTCCTCCGATGGCGCCAAGCTGGTGGCGGCGGAGTATGGCGGCCAACTCTACACCTCCACGGACTCCGGGGTCACTTGGACGGCGCGCGAGATCAACCGCGTCTGGACGGCGGTGGCCTCCTCCGCCGATGGCAGCAAGCTGGCTGCGGTGGAGTACGGCGGCGTGATCTACGGCTCCACGGACTCCGGCGTGAGCTGGACGCCGCGGGAGAGTGGCCGCCAATGGCAGGCCGTGGCTTCCTCCTCCGATGGCAGCAAGCTGGCCGCGGCGGGCTCGAGCACCCAAATCTACACCGCGCTCAACGGCTTATCTGGAGCACAAGGCGAATCGGTTTCCCTGGTTTATCTGGGCAATGGCCAATGGCAGCCCGTGAACCAGGGCTGGACCGTCAACGGCGGGAACATCTATCGGAACAGCGGTCGGGTCGGCATCGGCACCTTGAATCCCGCCTGCCCGCTGGATGTCATCGGAGCGAGCGACATCGCCAGTTCCGGCGACATTTACGTTAGATACATAACCTCCAATAATTGGGCCGTCGAGGGTCCCAACATCGCCAGTGTTAGCATCCGGGGGGCTGCCTATGTTTCCGCGATCGGCTACATTTCCATCTCCGATGCGCGGATGAAGAACATCGTGGGGCGCTCCGCAGGGGCGGCGGATTTGCAGACCCTGCTCGGCCTCGAGATCACCGACTACCGCTTCAAGGATGCGGTGGCCAAAGGCAGCACGCCGCAAAAGAAAGTGATCGCCCAGCAGGTCGAGAAAATCTTCCCACAGGCCGTCAGCCAGGGCACCGATGTGGTGCCGGACATCTTTAAAAAAGCGACGATCAAGGATGGCTGGGTGATGCTCGCCACTGATCTGAAGAAGGGCGACCGGGTGAAGCTCATCGGCGCGCAGGCGCAAGGCATCCATGAAGTGAGTGAGGTCGAGGCCCGGAGATTCCGCACCGGCTTCCCCTCCGCGGACGGCGAGGTCTTCGTCTATGGGCGGGAGGTGAAAGATTTCCGGCAAGTGGACTACGAAGCCATCGCGATGCTTAACGTGAGCGCCACGCAGGAGCTGGCCCGCCGGGTGCAGGCGCAGGAAGAGGAAAACTCCGCGCTCAAAAAGCAGGTCGCCGCCCTCGCGGCCAAGCTGGAGCTAGTCACCGCCGCGCCGCCGAAAGCGCGCGCCAGGACCGCGAAACTCGCCGTCAGGAAATGAGCCGCGCCCCCATGAAAACCATCGCCTTCCTCCTCATCCTCGCCGCCGCCGCCCAAGCCGGCCCGCGCACATCCGCCAGCTACACCATTGCCACCGACACCGCGGACACCGGCGGCCAGCGCACCGCCAGCGCCAGCTACACGAACGACGCCGCCGCGGGTCGCATCGCCGGCCTCTCCACCGTCGCCACGGACACGATGAAAAGCGGCTACGTCGGGCAGCTGTACGAAGTGACCGGACTCACCCTCACCGCCGCCCCTTCGACCGTGAACGAAGGCGCGACCTTCCAGCTCGCCGCGTGGCAGGCGCTCGACGACGCCACCTTTCTCGCCGTCCCCACCGGGGGCGCCGCCTGGAGCGTGCAGAGCGGTCCGCTCACCGGGATCAACGCCGGCGGCGGCGCCACCGCGGGCACCGTCTATCAGGACACCGCCGCCATCGCCCAGGGCAGCTACCTCGGCCAGACCGGCCTGCTCGAGCTCACGGTCAGGAACGTGAACCTCGACGACTTCGGCACCTACGCCGCGGACGGAATCGACGACGCCTGGCAGGCGCAATACTTCGGCCTCAACAACCCGAACGCCGGCCCCGCGGTGGACTTCGACGCCACAGGCCAGACCAACCTGTTCAAATTCGCCGCCGGCCTGAACCCGCTCAACGGCGCGCGCTTTCAGCTCACGATCGCCGCCGTGCCCGGACAGCCGGGCCAGAAGATGGTGACGTTCAGCCCGTTCATGCCAGGCCGCAGCTATGTAGTCCAAGCGAAGAGCAGCCTGTCCGCGCCGACGTGGGGAGCCATCAACGCCTCCGCGGCGGCCGACAACGGCGCGGAGCGCACGATCACCGATTTGAATGCGGGGAGCGGGTCCAAATTTTACCGCGTGGAGATCACGAAGCCGTAGCGAGGCGTCGTCCGACTCCAACCTGTTACCGTGCACGGAACGCAAGGGTGGCGATGGCTGCGACCGTGACCTCGGCCGAGTGAGCAATCTACCCGAAAACATTCCGGGTCCAGACTCCGGTACCGGATCGACCTTCAGCTACGGCCGCGGGGGTGGCGTGGACCTGACCGTGAGCGTGATTCCGGAGCCAGGCAGCGCCGCCTTGCTCGCCACTCTACTCCCGCTCCTCGGCCTCCGCCGCCGCCGGCGAAATTACCGGCACGGCCGGGGTTAGCCCGCAGCTTCCGGATGGCCAGCGTAGTCGCCAGGCGGTCTCTGGGCACATCGAAAGTGGAAATTCACCGCGATCTGAAGCCGGCGAATATCGGCGAGCGCTGCACATTCCCCGCCTCCAGCGGCGGAGCGAGAGCGCGAGCGCGCCGAGAGCGGCGAGGCTGGCGCTGCCGGGCTCGGGCACAATGGTAAACTGCATGACCTGCCCATTGGCCACGGTTCCGGTGGCGAAGGCCGCGCTCGTGACCGTCACCAGCCCATCGTATTGCGCGGCCAGGCCATTCATCCCGGCGAAAGAGAAGCTCGCGCCGCTCAGCATCGAGGCGGGCACCGCCGCATTGAGAAAAAAGCCGCCCTGGTAAATCTGCCCCTCCATCAAGGTGCTGCCGCTAAAGTCGACCGTGATCACATTAGCCGGCGTGAGCGCGAAGGCGAAAGGCGACGTATTCGTCAAATGCAGGAGGTCGTTCCCGCTGGCCGCAGGGGCGCTGTAATTGGGCATGCCGGCGAGTGCGAATTTGAAGGCGAAGTCCAGCCCGCCGCTCGGATCGACGTTCACGCCGTTCGGGTTGCCGTTCACGCCGGTCAGGATGGCTCCACCGCCGGGCGACACCAGCCCGCCGCCGCTCAGTTGCCTCACCAGCCCATGTCCGCTCAGCGTTCCGCCCACGGAAACCGAGACGCCTGAGGACGCCGTGACGCTGCCATCCACCTCGAGTGTCCCGCCGTTCACGGTGGTGGTGCGCGTGTAGGCGTTCGTGCCGGAAAGAACCTGCGTCCCAGGCCCATCCTTGGTGAGGCCAAAGTTGGGAGCGCTCTCGCCAAGGTTGCCGAAAAAGGTGTGCGTCTGGCCGGCGGCGATTTCGAGCGTCAGGGTGGAGCTGTTGGATTGGAAGCTGTAAACCGCGCCGCCGCCGTTGAGCCCCGCGAATGTCTGCGCCTGATGGGACAGGTCGAGCGCGGCTCCAGTGGCCACGGTGACGACGGTGGATGAATTGAGCCCGCCCGCCCCCGCCGTCGTCAGCACGAGAATGCCAGAATTGATGACCGTGGGGCCGCCGTAGTCCTGGCGCTGCGCGAAGCGCAGAATCGCTCCGTTGTGCGTCACCCCGCCGGGCCGGCTGATGAGGCCGGGATAGGTGTAGTCGCCACCGCGGTTAAAGACGACGGTCCCGGAGTTTCTGATATTCCCCGCGACCGAGCCGGTGGCGCCGCCCGTGCCGAGCTGAAGCGTGGCGCCGGCGGCGACCGTGGTGTCGCTGGCGAAGGTGTTCGTGCCGGTCAGGATGAGCGTGCCGGAGCCCTGGTGCTCGAGGCTTCCGCCGCCGCTGATCGTGCCGGCGAAGTCCACGCCCTGGATGACGGTGTTGGCGCGGTTGAAAACGAGCTTTCCATGGTTGGTGATAACGCTGCCTGGCAAGAGCGATCCGGTGGCGCCGCCATTGCCGAGTTGCAGCGTGCCGTCGGAGATGGTGGTGGCCCCGCTGTAGGTGTTATTCGCCGTGAGCGTGAGGGTGCCTGGTCCGCCTTTGTTCAGCGCGCTCCCCCCGATGATCGGCACATTGATGGTCGCGGTGCCGGTGCCGCTCTGGGTTACGTTCGCCACCAGGGCGCCCGTACCGCTAATGGTGTAGCCGGGGCCGGCGGAGTTCACGAAGCTCACCGCGGCCGGCGAGACGGGCGTATTTACCACGACCGCCTTGACTGTGCCGGTGTCGTCGAAAGTAACCGAATCGCCGGTGAAGAATTTCTCGCTGCCCCCGGCGCCCCAGTTCGCCGTCGTGGCTACGTCCCAGGTGGAGGAATTCCCAAACCACGTGAGCGCCGCCGTGTCGAAGCTCATGTTAATCTGATTGGTGGCCGTGGAGACAGAGCCGTTGCGGAATCCCGCCACTGAGACATTGGCGGCTGAGCCGGTGAGGACGCCGGAGTAGTTGAGCAACCGGATGGCCTGCCCGGGCCCTACCGTGAGAGGCGCCTTGGTCAACTGCACGCCGACCGTTCCGGTGAGCGTGGTGCCAAGCCTCACATCCCCGACCGAGAGCGCGGCAGCCGTCGTGGGATCGACGCTTAGGAAAGCGCCATCGTTCAGGGTGAGGCTCCTGCCGATGGTTCCCTCTCCGGCGATGCGGGCACCGGAGACGACCGTGACGTCCGTATTGGCCAGCGAGCCCGTGACCTGAAGCGTGCCGGCATTGATCGTGGTGGCGCCCGGATAAGCGAATGCTTGATCGAGGACCCATGTGCCGGTGCCGGACTTGACGAGCGATCCGCCGAACGTCGTCGTCCCCATGACCGCCGCGGAGTACGCCTGGACTCCGCTGCCGGTCAGCGTGAGCGTAGAAAGCGGATCAGACGAGATGTTAAGGGGTCCATTGATGAGACTCCCCGTTTCCAAGGTCACGCTATTGGCAAAATTGCCCATGACCACCCCTCGATGGATGATCCCGCCGCTCTGGTTGACGAGCGTTCCCGCACCTCCCTGGAAGAGTGCGCCGACCCCAGCGGCGCCAGGGGCGCCCGGAACGGCGTTGACGAAAGCGGGGGAGGTAACGGCGCCCCCGGCGCCCCCGACACCCCCACTGATCGTGCCGGCGTTCGTCAAAACTCCGGTCCCGAGGAAAACGACCCCGATTCCGCCGGGGCCGCCGTTGCCGCCGGAGCCTCCGAGCACCTGCCCAAAAAGATTGGCCGTGCCGCCGTTTCCGCCGGCGGCACCGTTCCCCGCGATGATCGTGCCATGGTTGGTCAGCGCAGCACCCGCCGAGAGGACGACACCGGCCCCGCCGGCCCCGCCGGCCGCGCCGCTGGGAGGGAATCCCGCTCCGCCGGTGCTGCCGTTTCCGCCCGGCCCGCCGGATCCGGCGCTGATCGTGGCGCTGCCAAAAGTGCGGACGACACCATTGGTCGCCAGGATGGCGGTTCCACCGGAACCGCCATTATTTCCGATGACTCCGGGATTGCCGGTCACGCCTGCCAAGCTCGTGACGTGGGTGCCGTCGCCCACTTGCAACGTGCCGGCATTCACCACCGTGCCGCCGGTGAAAGAGTTTGCACCGACCAGCACCAGGGTGCCGCTGCCCTGCTGAACCAGTTGCCCGCTGCCGCTGATGCCGCTCGCAAAATCGACGCCTTGCGTGAGCGTGTCGCTGCGGTGGAAGGCCAGCGTGGCGTTATTGGTAATCGGGCTACCGGGCGGAAGCGCGCCGGCCGTGCCACCATCTCCCACTTGCAGCGTTCCCGCGCTGATCAAAGTCCCTCCGAGATAGCTATTCGCCCCGGTAAGCACCAGCGTCCCAGAGCCCAGCTTCCTCACGCCGCCAGCCATTGTCATCACCGTCCCAAAGGTCGCGGTGCCGCCCGCGCCGATATTCGCGGTATCGAATCCGAACCAGGCCGTCGGACCCCCGAAGGTCACCCTCGGGAGAAGCAGCGCCGCGATTTCCGCCTCCGTGTAGTCGGAGGCGCCGCCGTAATTCACGGCCAAGGTCCCGGTGTTGTTCGCGACCAGTGCGCTATTCGGGCTCAGCGTCCCATTCCTTGTCGACAGCAGGGTTCCCGCATTGATCGTCGTCGCCCCAGTGTAGGTATTGTTCCCCGCCAGCGTCACCGTCCCGAGTCCAGCTTTGTGCAGGCCCACATTGCCGGCCAGGATTGCACTCACCGTGCCGGCCTGCAGCGCGAAATCGCTGGCGCTAGTCAGCGCGCCGGTGCCCGTGACGCTGCCTCCAGTCATCTGCACGCCGGCCACGCTGGCATTGAAGGCCCCGAGATCCAGCGTGCCATTGGAAAGCGACACGCTCGTGGTCGCCGGGAGGGCGTTCGTGGCGCCCAAGGCCAGCGTACCCCCGGTGATCGCCGTCATGCCGGTGTACGTGTGACTGCCTCCCATCGTCACGGTCCCGGCGCTCGACTTCGTCAGCCCGACCGAGCCACCCAGCGTCGCCGCAACGGTGCCCGCCTGCAGATCATAAGTGCTCGCGCTGGTCAGCACCCCTGTCCCCGTGAGGCTGCCTCCCGTCATTCGCAGCCCGGCCACGCTATTGCTGAAGGCCGCGAGATCGAGCGTGCCTCCGCTGGCGATGAACACGCTCGAGCTGGAAGGAATGGCGTTCGCTACCCCCAAGGCCAGCGTTCCCGCATTGATCGTGGTCGGCCCGGTATAACTATTACTCGCGGAGGCTAGCACCAGCTTGCCCACCCCCAGTTTCGCGAGGCTGACACTCCTCGTCAGCGCATTGGCGTAGGTCGCTGTGCCGCCCGCCCCCACGTTCGTCGTGTCGAAAGCAAACACCGCCGTGGAATCGGCAAATACCGTCCGGGCCGGCTGCAGCAGCGCGGCGACTTGCGCCAACGTGTAGTCGGAACCCCCGCCAAAGTTTACCGCCAGCCCCGCCGCGGCACTCACCGTGATCTGGCTGGTCGCGCTCAGCGATGCATTGGCCGCCGATTGCAGCGTGCCTTCAGTAATCGCCGTGGCGCCGGTGTAGCTGGTCACGCCCGCCAGCACTTGGGTGCCAGGCCCGCTTTTCGTGAAGGAGAAATTCGGATCGGTGTCGCCGAGCGTTCCGGTGAAAGTGTACCTCTGCCCCGCGGCCGCCTGGATGGTCAGGCTCCCGGCACTCGGTCCAAAGCTATAAACCCGGCCCGCGCCGGTAAGCCCGCCGATGCTCTGCAGATAGGCGCCCAGGTCGAGTCTCCCGGCAGTCGCCACATCCACTACGGTGGCGGAGTTGAGGGCATTATCCATCTGGAGAACCAGGGCCACCCCCGCCCCCAGCCGGGTCGGTCCGGAGTAGTTCTGAGCCGCCCCCAGCCGCACGACGCCGACATTCACGGTGACCCCGCCGATGCCATCGATGACTCCGCCAAAGGTGAAATCGTTTGCGCGGTTGAAGATAACGCTGCCGCTGCTATGCACCGGGCCGGTGATCGACCCGGTGCCATTGGGGCTGTTCGTGCCATCGCCGATTTGGAGCGTGGCGCCGGTGTTTATGAAAGTGCCGCTGCCGTAGTTGCTCGCGCCCGTGAGCGTAGCGATCCCGCTGCCGGCGACCATCACCGCCCCGCTCCCCGTGATTTCCCCACCGTAAGTAAAATTGTCCGAGCGATTGAAAACCAACGTTCCGCTGCTGCTCACATTCCCGGTGATCGACCCGCCGGCGCCGCCCGTGCCGAGGTGAAGCGCGGCCCCACTCGGGATGGTCGTGCCGCCGCTGTAGCTGTTCGGGCCCGTCAGCGCGAGCACCCCGCCTCCCGCCACCGCGAGACTGCCGCTGCCGCTGATCGCTCCGCCGAGCGTGATGCTTCCCCCGCCCGCCGTGGTGGTGAACGTGCGCGTCCCCGAAAGGCTGAAGGGGTTATTGATCGTTTGCACGCTGCTGCTGAGGTTGATCACGTCGGCCGTGAGGGTAAACGCGTTGCCCGCGTTTGCCGTCGTCGTGCCGTTCCCGATCACGTAAGCCCCCGCGCCGGTATTGAAGGTGAACCCCGCCACATTGAACGCCGCGGTGGTCAGGTTATTGTTCAGCAGCAGCCCGCTCGTCCCCGCTGCCCCAAACGCCATGAAATCTCCGCTGATCGGCGGTGTATTCACCCCGCTCCAGTTCGCCGCCGTCCCGAACGCATTCGACGCATTGCCGACCCAGGTAATTCCGCTGCCCCTCGCCTCCCCGCCTCCCGCGGCAAAAAGCATCCACAGGGCAAAAAGCGACGTGAACCGGCGGCACAAAGGAAGGTCCATGGCGAAGGGGGCGGGCGCTCATCTTGGATTGCCGTTACTCCATCGCATATCCCCACGCGTGGGGTAGCCGGGGGCTCAGTGCCGCAGCTTCTCGATCGCAAACACCGTTGCCGCGTGGCGGTTTTCCGCCCCCAGCTTCGTGAGAATACGCGCCACGTTATCCTGCACCGTCCCGAGCGTGAGTCCCAGGATGGTGGCGATTTCCCGGTTGAGCTTTCCTTCCGTCATCCAGAAAAGCACCTCACTCTCGCGCGGCGAAATTCCCAGCGCCCGCAAGCGCCGCCGGATTTCCAGCTCGCGGTTGTCGGCCCACGGATTCTCATGTTTCTGCCACGCCAGCCGCAGATGCGGCCCAAAGGCATTCAGCATCTCGCACTCCTCCACCGTGAAATCCGGCGCCCCCCGGCTGAACGACACCGCCACCACCACCGCCGCATTGATATTCACCGGCAACACCAGCGTGTGCACCAGCCCCAGCCGCGCCAGGCAAGTCTGGTAAAACCGGCTCGCGCGCCACTCCGCCTCCCCGATCACATCGGAGATCCGACGCGAAAGCGGGTCTCCCTCTCGCGTATAATAATCCGCCAGCGGATGCTCCTCCGAATGCGTTGCGTAGTAGGCCACCTCCTCCGCCGTAAACGGCGCCGGCGGCGTCATGTGCGTCATGATCCGCGCGGCCTCCCGGTCCAGCACCTGGAACACCGCCACATCCGCGGCGACGATCCGGCTGAGCCCGCCGACCACCGCTTCGCTGAAGCTGGTATGGCTATCCGCGGAATTCATTTCGTAAACCGCATCGAGCAGCTTTTGCCAGGTCTGGGGTGCGATTCGCACGGCGTCGAGGCGCCTACTAGAGATGATCTTCGCTGCCCGTCCAAGCCTCTTGTACTCCCCGGCAGGGGGGCAAGTTCTCCCCCGGCTCCAGTCGCGGCGCCGAAGCAGCGCAAACAAAGTGCCCGTCAACGGCTGGAATTTCAGGACGATCAGCGCGCTTCGCTCCCGGCAGGTTCTCGAGCGCGATTTCTCAGGGCGCGGTGATCCGGAGCCGCATGAAGAGTTCCGGTCGTGAGGTGGTGGGGATTTCGAAGATATGCTGGTTGCCCGTGCCGGTATCGGGGATGGCCATCCAGCTTGCCGGCGCCAGGCTCAAGGTCCATTCGGCGCCGTAGGTGATGCCGGAGACGCCGGCGGGAGTGGTGAAGCTGTAGCCGAAAGTTGGGCCGTTGAAGCCGGCTGGCGGGAGTTGGCCGGGATCGGCGGCGCGCGGGTCGAGGCCGAAGGCGAACTCGAGGAGGTTCACGAGTCCGTCCCGATCGAAATCGAAAAGGTCGGCCGCGTCGCCGGCGTTGGCGGTGCCGCCAAAGTGCGCCAGGCGCCATGCTTCGATGGGGGTGACGCCGAGCCCGCTCGCCAGGATGCGGAAAGCGCTTTCGTCGGCATCGTCGCTGGCGATGGTGACGGTGGCGGCGCGGGCGCCGGAGGCCGCGGGGGCGAAGCCGATGGTGAAGAAGGTGGTCTCGCCGGGAGCGAGGCTCGTGGTGGCGAGTGGGCTGGTGTGGAAATCGGCGGGGTGGAGGCCGGTGACGCTCACGCTCAGGTTGGTGAGGTAGGCAGAGCCGACGTTTTGAATGGTGAAGGTCTGCGCGGTGGAGGAGCCGGCGACGGTGGTGCCAAACATGAGAGCGCCGCCCTCGATCCGGAGATTGGCGGCCGCGGTATTGCCGCCGGTGTAGACGGCGAGCTCGGGCGCCGGGGCGCCGGTGCCGGTGAGGTCGATGGCGTAAATGCTATGCGCGGTGTCGCTGCTGGAAACGCGGAGGGTGGCGGAAATGGGACCGAAGCGGCTCGGCGCCAACGCCACGCGAAAGGTGGTCTGGCCGCCGGCGGTGCGGCGCTCCTTATGAAAGCATCAGTTTGGCACGACAAATATAGCGTCAGCGTCGATACCGTTCCCGACCCGGGGATTGTCGACCCGACGGATGCGATTATACCAGCTCGCATTAATGGAACTGGGCTTGGCCGCCGCCTGCCTGGCCAAATTCCCTCCTGAGCGCACGATGAGGGTCAAGCCCACTTGCCGAGCTTCGGCGCTGGGTGCAGTGGTGCGCCCATGACTTTCGATCCAATGAGCAAAAAGCCGGGCTTCGTGCGGGTGCGGGGAGCGCGTGAGCACAATCTCAAGAATATCGACGTCGAGATTCCACGCGACGCGCTGGTGGTGTTCACGGGGGTTTCCGGCTCGGGTAAGTCGTCGCTGGCGTTCGGCACGCTCTACGCCGAGGCGCAGCGGCGGTATCTGGAATCGGTCGCGCCGTACGCGCGGCGGTTGTTTCATCAGATCGGCGCGCCGGCGGTCGATGAGATCGATGGCCTTCCGCCCGCCGTGGCGCTCCAACAGCAGCGCGGCTCACCCACCACGCGCTCTTCCGTCGGCAGCGTGACGACGCTATCGAATTTGCTGCGGATGCTTTACTCGCGAGCCGGCGAATACCCGCGGGGACAGGCGATGCTCTACGCGGAGTCATTTTCCACGAACACGCCCGAGGGGGCTTGCCCGCGCTGCCATGGACTCGGCCGCGTTTATGAAGTCACCGAGGGCTCGATGGTCCCCGACGACTCGCTGAGCATTCGCGAACGCGCCATCGCGGCGTGGCCGCCGGCGTGGCACGGGCAAAACCTGCGCGATATTGTCACCACGCTCGGCTACGACATCGATAAGCCGTGGCGGGAGCTCCCGAAAAAGGATCGCGATTGGTTGCTTTTCACCGATGAACAACCCGTCGTCCCTGTCTATGCCGGCTGGAACCTCGCGGAGGTGCGAGCGGCGCTCAGACGCAAGGAGCCGCCCAGTTACATGGGCACTTTCACCGGCGCGAAAAAGTATGTGCTGGAGACTTTCGCAAAGACGGAGAGCGCCGCGATGAAGAAGCGGGTGGCGCGGTACATGGTGAGCAGCGAGTGCCCGGAGTGCGGCGGCAAACGCCTGCGGACCGAGGCGCTGTCGGTGAAGTTTGCGGGCCTGGACATCGCGGAAATGTCGAATGTGCCCCTGAAGCGCCTGGCGGTCGTTTTGTGCCCGCATGCCGAGGGGCGGGCGCCAGGCTTGGCGAAGCTGCAGGCGGAGCATCCGGAAAAGGCCATCGTCGCCCAACGGATCGCCCAGGACATCTGCAGCCGGCTCCAAGTGCTGCTCGATCTCGGCCTCGGCTACCTCTCGCTGGACCGGAGCACGCCGACCCTTTCGCCCGGCGAGCTCCAGCGGCTGCGCCTCGCGACCCAGGTTCGCTCGAATCTTTTCGGAGTCGTCTATGTGCTCGATGAGCCTTCCGCCGGCCTGCATCCCGCCGATACCGAGGCCCTGCTGGTGGCGCTCGAGAAGTTGAAGGCGGCGGGCAATTCGCTGTTCGTCGTCGAGCACGAGCGGGACGTCATTCGGCATGCCGATTGGATCGTCGATGTCGGCCCGGCCGCGGGCGAAAAGGGGGGCGAGATTTTGTATAGCGGGCCGCTGGCGGGGCTCAAAAAAGTAGCGGTCTCACAGACGCGAAAGCATCTTTTCGAAAAAGACACCGCGCCCGTCCGCCCGCCGCGCGCACCGCAAGGCTGGCTGCGCCTCGGCGGAGTCACCCGCAACAACCTGCGCGATCTCGAGGTTGCGTTTCCGCTGGGCGTGTTCACCACGGTGACCGGCATTTCCGGCTCGGGAAAATCGAGCCTCGTCAGCCAGGTGCTGGTGGAGCTGGCCGCGCAGCATCTCGGTCACGAAGCCCCCGTCGATGACGAGGAAGGCGAAGAGCTGGAGCGCGTAGCGGTGCTCACGGAAGGCGGCGAAATCCTCAGCGGCATGGAAGAGATCAGGCGGCTGGTGCGCGTCGATCAAAAGGCGATCGGCCGCACCCCGCGCTCGAACCTCGCGACTTACACCGGCCTCTTCGACGATGTCCGCCGGCTGTTCGCCGCGACCAAAGCCGCGCGCAGCCGCCGCTACGATGCCGGGCGTTTTTCCTTCAATGTCGCCAAAGGCCGCTGCGCCCATTGCGAGGGCGAAGGCTTCGTCTTCGTCGAGCTGCTTTTCCTGCCGAGCGTTTACACGCCTTGCCCCGCCTGCCACGGCGCCCGCTATAATCCGCAGACCCTCGAAATCAAATATCGCGACAAGAACATCGCCGAGGTGCTCCGCCTCACCGTCGATGCGGCCGCCGAGTTTTTCGCCGGCGAAGCCCATCTCGCCCATTCGCTCGACGTCCTGCGGCAAGTCGGGCTCGGCTACCTTCGCCTGGGTCAACCGGCGACCGAGCTCTCCGGCGGCGAAGCGCAACGGATCAAGCTCGCCACCGAGCTGCAGCGCCTCAGCCGCGGCCGCACGCTCTACATCCTCGATGAACCCACCACCGGCCTGCACCCCTCCGATGTCACGTTGCTGATGAAACAACTCGACCGGCTGGTCGAGGCCGGCAACACGGTCATCGTCGTTGAGCACGATATGCAGGTCGCGGCCACCAGCGACTGGATCATCGATATGGGGCCGGGCGCCGGGGACGAAGGCGGGCGCATCGCCGCTCAAGGAACGCCCGAGCAAGTGGCGTCTATCAAATCAAGCCGGACGGCCAAATATCTCGCCGCAGCCGCTGGGCTTTAGCGAGTAAGAGATTTCAGGCCGGTCGGCCGGTCGGCGCCGAGTCACTAAACGGTCCTCGTTCAACGCGGCGATTTGTCTGACGCCCGGAACCGCCTATAAGCTGGGCCTCGAACTCCTGAACGTGGCAGAGCGAAACAAGGAGAAGCAGAAGGGCAAGCAGGCGCCCACCAAGCCGAAACCGGCTGCAAAGCCCTGACAGCGGCTCTCCTCCCCGTCCTCGTGTCCGACCTCCAATTCGTTGCGGAAAGAGTGCGCGGTCACGGCGAGCGAAAGAAACTTACCCGCCGTTTCCGGTAGTCAGTTGGCTGAGCGCTCGGAGTATTTCATCCCGGTGCGGTTCTTCCGGCTTACCTTGCGGATGCTGCCCAACAACGTACCTGACGCCTCCTGCAGAAGTGCCGAAGGCGACCAGGCGATAGTCAGCCGTGGCCAATTGGTTTTCGAGATTGAGACGAGCAAGGAAGGGCTTTGCCCATCCCGCGCCAGTAAGGAAAACCACGTTCTGCGCCTTTGACGACTCGATCTCGGATCCCAAGATCTCTGCACACCGATCGAACTGAACACTCATCAGCGGACTGCTTGGGTTACCGCCATCCGGTGCAACCTTGTAGAGATTGCTCCAGCAAATGTGGTCGATGCAGTCCCCTGAATCGCTCGCGATGGATCGAGCCAGCATCCGGGAAACCCTCCAGAATTGAGACTTCCGCGTATTGTACCTGTCTGTCGCTCCCCAATGTCGCGTAACCCAATCCAAAGTCTCTGAACCGATGGTCGGGATGAACGACTCGGTGACGCGACGGCACGAATCTGGGTCGTCCTTCGAAAATCCGTCTCCCCATCCATTCGTCGCCCGGCCGACGACCAATAGTTTGCCACTGAATCGTGTGCCAATGCCCATGGCAAAAAGACACAGGTATGATTCCGAGTATCGCGCTCTGTCAGCGTGGCACTTTTCGACCAGTTGACGATAGAGGTCGGCGATTGGGGGCATTTGCGCAGGGTGAGACCGTAGAAGAGGTCGCCAATCAAAGGTCTCGATTGCCCTTCGCGAGGTTACACGGCCCACACAGCGGCTGGAGATTGTCGCGAGTGGTTGTCCCGCCCTTCGAGAAGGGAATGATATGGTCGATGTGGTGAGAAACCGTCCGCAAGTCGGCGCGACAGCGGGGGTTCGCGCAGCGGTATTCGTATTTCGCGAGAATCTCGGGACGCCAACTCGGCGGAATGGACCGCGTGTACTCACGCACCCGCTCTCGGTCATGCACGCCTGGTAGGGTGAAATCCACTCGTCCGCGCTCTGCCACGACTGCCCGCCGCTCACCTGGCGCTAGCGGCGTGGTAAATTGGTCGATTATTGGCATCAGAACGGGATGAACCGCCGAGATCAGGCGGACATAGAACGGGAGGAGAAAGTCAGGGACGGCGGAGAGCGGCCTGGGATAGGTGAACTCCATTTTAATGTCGTACGCGCGATCAGTCATCTTGTACGTAAATCCTTTCGGAACGACGTTCCGCAGGTCGCGATCCAGCGCTGCCAAGATCGCCCCCCGCTCGCGGTAGATGCGCACCCGGTTCAGCCAAAGGTGGAAGTATCCTTCGCTTGAAGCGCCAGGACGATTGTCGCAGGCCAAACAGTACTTGAAGTGCTGCCGGTCGAAGATTTGGTTCGCGTCCCACACGTCGAAAAGGAAGAGCGTTCGATAACTTCCGTGCGTGACGAAGTGACGGTTCGGGCGGAGCCGCGGGCCGATTTCCGGCGGAAGCGCGGCGACGACTCTTCGGAAGAGTTCGATCGCATGCGGACTCAGTTCTTCTTTGGTAAGCATGACCAGCGATTAGCAGATGGCGCCGCTGACGTTACGGCACCGGCCGCCGTAGTGCATCCATCAATTCGTCCAACTTATCGGCGAGTGGCGTCGATCAGCTCGAGCCGGACGGCCAAATATCTCGCGGCCGCCGCTGGGGTTTAGCGAGGAAGAGACTTCGGTGCTGGCGAAGAAACGATCCTTGGGGCGAGGGCGCCCCTGCTCCCTGGCGCACATGACACGCCCCCGCAAATAAATTTCGCGGCGGTGATTGGCGCTTTTCGTCCCGCCAGGTGCGCACCAACTTTCCGGGATGTCGTTGGAAAAGATCTTTCCGGTCCTGAATCAGATGGAAGCAGACGGCGTCGTCGGCCGTTACGCGATCGGTGGCGCCGTGGGTGCGATCTTCTGGCTAGAGCCATTTCAGACCAAAGACCTCGATGTGTTTGTCGCCCTGCCCACGTCACCGGGCGGAACGCTGCTGACGCTTAGTCCGATTTACGAATATCTGCTTCAACGCGGCTGCCGGCCCGAGGGCCAGTTTATCGTCATCGAGGGGTGGTCGGTCGAATTCGTTCCGCCGGCCACGCCGCTCGTCGAGGAAGCTCTGGCCTCCGCCGTCCCGCGCGACGTGGATGGCATCACCACGCGCGTCTTCACGGCTGAACATCTCGCGGCCATCTGCCTCCAGGTCGGTCGTCCGCGGGATCACGACCGAATCGAGCGTTTCACCGAGGCCGGAGTGCTCGATGCGGAGAAACTCGAAGCCATTCTGCGACGGCATGGACTGCTTGAGAAATGGCGCCAATGCGAGCAGGGTCATCCACCGATATGACCGAACTGATGCAGCAGATGCTCGAGCGAAAGCGCGCCCGGCGCAGGGCGCTCGCCGCGCTGCCCGTCGCCGAAAAGCTCCGCATGCTCGAGGAGATGATCGCGGATACGCGGGCCATCGTGGCCACGCACCCGCCGAAGCCGGCGAATCCCGTGCGACGCGCGCGCCGGTGAGAAACTCGAGCGCCGAAGGTCTTTTCGATAGCTGCCTTCCAACGCACCCTCGCACCCATGCTGCGCTTGGGCGCGCACTTGCGGGCGAGCCGAGCGAAGCGGAGACGGAGCCGGGGCGGAGGCGGGCGGCTCAACCTTGGCTTCGCGGCGAAAGGGGTGTTCCGCGGACGGGCGCGCCGGCCGCCCACCGGCAGAGCACCCCTCCCACTCGAAGCCAAGCTTCTCCGGCAAGTGCGATCCCAAGTGCAACTTGGGATCGAGAGAGTCTTCCCCGCCGTTGGAGCCGGGACGGCTGCGTTGCCATCGAAGCTAGCGCGCTGTAGCGTCGAGCTATGAGCCTGATCATCGAAATCCCGGAAAACGTCGAAAAGGCGATTTGCGTTCCGCCTCGGGAACGTGAGGGGCGGGCGCGCCTGGAACTGGCTTGCGCGCTTTATCGGCAGGAGTTGTTGAGCTTTGGATTGGCGGCGGAACTGGCCCGTACTTCGAAGTTTCTCTTCGGTCACGCGCTGACCGAGCGTGGAATTCCGCGACACTACTCGGAGGCGGATGTCGCGGCGGATCTTGCTTATGCGCGTCGTCAGTAACACCTCGCCACTGACAAACCTGGGCGTGATCGGCCGGCTGGAATGGGTGCGGGAGGAATTTGGCAGCGTGGTGATCCCGGAGGCCGTCTGGCGCGAGCTGTCGGATTTGGAGCATGCCGAGGGAAAGCACGCGCTGCTCGCGGCGAAGCAGGCCGGCTGGATGGTGGTGGAGAGGGCGGACAACCGCGCCTTGGTCCAGAGTTTGGCGAGGGAACTGGATGCCGGCGAAGCGGAGGCGCTCGCGTTGGCCGTCTCGACTGCGGCAGACCTTTTGCTGATCGATGAGAGCGCCGGACGGCGTGTGGCCACGTCCCATGGCGTGGTCGTAACCGGAGCGTTAGGCATCGTGCTGCGGGCGAAGAAGTGCGGACGAGTGGCCTCGATGGCAGAGGTCATTGACCGCCTGGTAAGCGAAGCGGGCTTCTACATCTCCGCCCAAGTGCGCGCGCAGTTTTTGGCGGAAGCCGGAGAAGCTGGGGCGCAATAATTCCCTCTTCCCCTACACCGGCCCGGTGCAGCGCCGCGATCAGCTCATCGATCTTCGCCACCACCTGCTGCATCTCGCTTTGCGTGGGTGGGTCGCTGATGGTGAGGCCGAGGGCGGCGACGGCGTTGGCGCTGGCGGCGGTGGTGGAGATGGCGGTGGTGAGTTGGGCGGCGGTAACTTCGCCGGGGATGCCTTGCGGACCTTCGGGGCCGGTGGCGCCGGTCGCGCCAGGTTCGCCTAGCGGGCCGGCGGGGCCTTGGGCGCCGGGAGCGCCGTCGATGCCATTGGTGCCGGGGGAGCCTCGCGCGCCATCTGCGCCGCGGGGGATGCCGAAGGCGAAGTGGACGTTGGAGCCGTCGAAGGAGACGGAGATGGTGGCGTTGCTGCCGGGATCGAGGGTAGTGGTGCTATCGACGAGCGCGCTGGCGAAGGGCGGCCCTTGCGGCCCCGTCGCCCCGGTGAGGCCATCGGTCCCGCGCGGGATGCCGTACGCAAAATGCACGTTCGTCCCATCGAAGGAGACATTCACCGTCGCCGCCTCGCCGGGGTTGAGCGTCGTCACGCCATCGACCACCGCGCTGGCGAAGGGCGGGCCTTGCGGGCCGGTCGCGCCCGGCGCGCCGTCGTTCCCCGCCGGCCCTGGCGGACCGGCGGGCACGCTCTTGATCAAACCGACGATCGCCTGCAACTGCGCCCGCATCAGCGCCGAGTCGGCCAGGGTGTGGGCATTGGGGAAGTTAGGATCGTAGGGCATGGGGAGTTAGCTAGTCAGCGCGGCAAAACGAGTTGCGCCTTGGACTGCGGTGGCAAGCGTCAGCGCGACACCGCTTTCGGGAAGGTTCCCGCGGCGTGAAGCCACCAGCGTGCCTCTCGCCCGAAATCACTGCGAAGGTGGCGCGGCGAGCTGCAGGGCGCTCAAGAGGTCTTCGTATGGTTCCCACTTACTTTCTCGGGCTCCAATTCGAGGCTAAAAAACTCGACAGGCGAACCGACATACCCCTCGCCGCGAACATAGAGATGGAGCGCGAGTGGCGTCACTCTTATCGACGCATCCAGTGAACCTCCCTCAGTGAAACCCCCGCCGGCACCGAGAACGCTTGCTGAAATGAGTTCAAGTGCCCTCAAGTGGTCGAGTTCCCGATCCAACCGGTGAATGTCATCACATCCTGTTACTTCGGCCAGTTTATCCCGCGATACCTTTACCAAGCCGGCGAACGGAAGGCCATTGCTCACTATGTACTTCGGACAGATTTCGACGGCATATTCAGGATCCGTAATTGAACGCCCGTCAGTTGAGACAGAAGCGATGTGAAAACAATGTTGCTGTCATCGTTTCCATCTGCTGTGCACGACGACGCTAAAATGCCAGCCCATGCATCCTGGATGACATCGTCGTCACTCCACGATCCTGTGTCGATGGCTTTGAATACTAACCGCGGGTGTGCTTGGACCCGCCCCCTGGCATATTTCGACACCTTCTCCTCCGCTTTCTGAGCGATGCGTGCGGCTTGTACTGCCCGCCAACTATTCACACGATCCCGCAGAAGTAGCCCAAACTCTTCAGCGGCAGGAAGACAGATTCGACTCAGAAACTCTCCAGCTCCGCGAAATGTTGCATCCGTACTTATTTTGACGGCCTCTCCTATGGGTTTGACGCCAAGAATATCCAAACTTTTCGACTCGGGATCGGGCATAAACCTAAGGTATGGCTAAGTTATGGGACTCAAACCAACAGATAAGACATAATATTTTAGTCTGGCTTCCTCCCTCACCCCACCACCACACTCACCACCGCACCCGCCGGCGCGTCCCCGCCATCATTCCCCGCGATGGCGCGCAGGTTCACGTTTTGTCCGGCGGTGTAGCCTTTGATGATGAAGTTGAGATCTTTGAAGCACCCTTTGCTCACGTAGTCTTCGTCGACGCCGGTGATCTTCGATTCCAGTCGGACGCGCGTGGCGCGCGGGGTGTACTCGAGGTTGATCTCGATTTTGCCGCCGCCGAGCGGGGTGGCGGTGAAGCCGGGCACCGGGCCGGGTGCGGTCGGGTTGGCGGGGATGTTGAGCGCGAAGGATTCCCAGCGCGCGTCGTCGTCGGGCAGCACCTGCTCCATCTCGTTGAAAAGGCCGCGCACCCGCCGGCGCAGGGCGGCGACGGCGTTGTCGCGCGTGGTGATCGCGGTGGTCTGCGCCGATTCGGCCGCGCCAACGGCGGTGCGCGCGTTGGAGATATTCGTCCACGCGGTGTTGCAGAGCGCGGCGGTGGCGCCCATGTCGACGCTCTCATTGGCCGGCACCGCGGTGAAGTAATCCCGCAGCGCCGCGAGCAGGGTAAAGCGCCCGTCCTGCGTGCTCGGGATCGCGGTCGATTGATCCGGGAAGCCGGTCGCCTCCCACGCCGCGCTCCAGCGATTGCCCAGCTTGCCGCGCAGTCGGAGACGGCGAGAAAGCCGGGTGCCCGGCGCAAACGCGCTCGGCTGTAGCGCAGACTTCCCAGTCTGCCGTATCGCGGGCTTCCCAGCCTGCCAAGCCGTGCGGATTGGGAAATCTGCGATACAGCAGGCAAGGAAGCTTGCGCTACGGCGGAGGCCGAGCCTCCGGATGCGCGCCGTGAAATCGCGCGCGGCAACGGCGGGACTCCCGGACGGCGGCAGGAGACCCGTGGCCGCAGTGGGAACACTCCGGAACGCCGCATAGAAAACGCTGGCGGGAGTAGGGAGACTCCGGAACCCCGCGTAGAAAACGCTGGCGGCACTCGGGAGTGTGGGAGAAGGCGAAATGAAAACGCCGGCGGCACCTCCCCCGCTCGGAAACGCCGCCGTGAAATCGCTGGCGGCACTTGGGAGCCTCCGGAATGCCGAAAACGAATCATTCCTGAGAGTCCCGACCCTCCCGACTCTCACCGTTGATTTCACAGCGCCATTCCTGAGACTCCCCACTCTCACAAATGATTTCCAGGCGACGTTCCGGAGTCTCCCCATCGCCACCGTGAATTTCCACGCACCGTTCCCGAGTCTCCCCCTCGCCACCGTAAAATCTTTCCCGGCGCCCTGCCGCCTGCCAGGCAGCGCGCCGAAACCACGCTTCCTCTCTCCGCGTTGGGTCATTGGGGGGACACGACTCCCGCCGTCCTAAGGAAGCCCCCTGAGGGTGGCAAGCGAATTTTCGAAAGCGGCCACGATTCCGAGCCCCCCGGGGAAACGCCTCGCCACACTCGCTCCAAGGCTGCAAAGTCCATCGGACGATTGGCGTATGAAGAAAAAAAGCCACACCCTGACGGACGACGCAAACCTCGCCGCTTTTGTAAGCCGAGACGAGCACGCATCCCGTCGTGCCGTCGGCTACATTTATGTCCACGTGTGGCCCTACTCACCTGCCGATACTCGTCGGGCATGTTGGCAGCGTGGCCGAAGTGCCTTTAGGGTAACCGCAGCGCCTTGAACAACGTATCGAATTTACAACACCATGGCGAATCAGTTGTCAGCTAAAGATAAGACTGGGCAGCGCGGGGAGAACGTTGTGAAGCTTTTGGCAGATGCGATGGGGCAAAATGTAAACTTCATCTCGGCCGGGCAGAAGACTCCGAGCATCGACGGTACTTTACAGATCTTCGATACCGAACACGCTTGCAGTCGCTATATCAACGTTCAGATTAAGTCAGGCGATAGTCACGTGAAGAATCGCTGGAGCGAAAAAGGCGCGATGCTCTACCTCAGCATCGAGGATATCAAGAATTGGAAAGAGGCTCGGATTCCAACGATAGTTGTTTGGGTTCCCGGCGATGAGAGCAAGATCGAGGCATTCTGGAGAAATGCCCAGTGGGCTAAGATTCGATCGGCCGGGGTGAAGTTGAAAACATCCAACAAATTTGACAATGGAGCAGTCGGTCCATTATTGAAGCTCGCACGCGAACACGCCGGAGTCTTGGCCGCCCCGCTATTGGCAAGCCCCCCCCTCTTTACCCCGAAGGTTCGCGACTTTAAGGATGTTGCGTGGAATTTCTACAGCGATTGGCGGAACGAAGGTGCCAGGAATCCGCTCCTCAAAGAAGTCAATATCACCTTAAAAGGCTGGCGTCACTTGACGAGGGTCGGGCAACCGCAATCCGTAATCTGTCACAAGCTGTCCCTTCTGCCGTATGCAAAGGAAATCATCGAGAGTTCTCGTGAATTACGCTTCATGAGGAGATCAGCAAAATATCAAAGAAAAGTTGATTTGGTTCGGGTAACCGGCGCCCTCAAAGAGCGACACCGATTCGCAGCAATCATCGATGTTGTCCTCGAAAGGGAGTTCGCCGCCAATTCTGCGCGCGCTGAATACACGTTTCTCAGTGTCTACGAACGACGCCACCTTTGAAAGGGCTGTGGGCGGGTTGCTCTTAGTCCTTTTGGTGGCTACCGCAATACCGACTGTCGCCGGCACTGCCTTCCGCCTCAAAAAAAGGAGCCCCACCCACAGCTTGATCTCACTTTCCATGGTTTCCTTCAGTTGGGCAATAATTTGTTGCTCGAGAGGTGAAACTTTAGCACGCCATCCCAGTTGCCACTTCAGGACAAGGAGATTCAGCAGATTCAGGCCTTGAATCGTGCTGAGAGCGGGTGAAGCCGATGGGCAAGCCGTAGGTCGGTGAAGGACTAAGTCTCTCGCAGTGCATTTCAGATACCGGAACTCCGCGCTGGCGAAGAGCGCGGAAGAAGGAGGTCCAGGCGGCGGTGCCGGGGCCGCGGGCGCCCGCCGGGCGGCGACGAGTTGGGCGAGCGCGATGAGTTGGGGCGGCGCTCTGCCGCCGGCGTCGCTTCAAGCAGCATCATTCACTTGCGGCTGGGAAGCGGACGGGAAAGGTGCATGTTCGCCGCATGAACACCGCGCGTGCCTCGGTCGAACTTCTCGAAGCCCGCATCGCTCCCGCGGTCGCCATCTCGCCCGTGAGCGTTCTCCCCGCGGGGCTGGAGGCCGGGCATGCGGTCGATTTCTACAAGGCGAACGACTACGTCGAGACCCTCGAGTCCGCGGTCGATCTCGTCACCAACCGGTCGCGCCAGCTTTTCACCGGGCACGATGACGGCGTGCCGATGATCAATTACGCGGATTTCGCCGATCCGCTGGTGCACCCCGATGCTTTTGCCGGAGATCGCGACTTCAAGGCCTCCGGCACGCCGTTCGATCCGCTGGGGGCGGATCATTTCGTCATGCGCGCGGAAGGCTTCCTGTTTCTCCCCGAGGCGGGGACGTGGGAGTTCACGGTCACGAGCGACAATGGCTTCCGCCTGCGCATGGGCGCCGAGGGCGCGGTGGTGGCGGAGTGGGACCAGGTTTCCACCTTCCCCGCCGAGGTGAGCGTCGCCGCTGCGGGCTACTACCCGTACGAGCTCGTCTATTACGAAGCAGGATTCGATGCCTATGTGGAGCTCTCCGCGACCGGCCCGGGGCAGGCGGGGGAGAGGCTCGTGGGCGACCCGGCCGGGCGCATCCAGGTCTTTCACGCCGAAGACGGCCTGGTGCAGCCACTCGCCGGGCGCCTGCAGGGAGAATTGCCAGGGCACGCGGTACGTTTCTACAAAGCGCGCCCCGACTTTGCCCTCGCCAGCCTCGACTTGGCGCTCTCGCTCATCAGAATAGCGGCGGCGCAGGACTTCACCCTCGATGACATCGGCGGCGCGGCGATCAACTACATCGATGCCGGCTTCGGCGACAGCGCCAACTTCCCCGGCGACCGCGACCTCAACGACATCCCCGGCTCGCTATTCCTCGGCAGCGGCAACAACGACGACCACTTTGCCATGCGGGCGCACGGCTTCCTCTATATCCCGCAGGCGGGGGAGTGGCGCTTCACCGTGAACAGCGACGACGGCTTCCGGCTGCGTGTCGGCGGCTGGGAAGTGGCGAGTGTCACCGGGGTGAAGGGCGTGAGCGACGTGAACGGCGTCTTCAGCGCGGCGGCGCCGGGCTTCTATCCGTATGAGCTCGTCTATTTCGATGGAATGGGCGACGCCTCGGTGGAGCTGAGCGCGCGCGGGCCGGGCCAAACCGCGAACGTGCTCGTGGGCGACGTGCCGCACGGCGGGCTCGCGGTTTTCCAGAGCACCGTGGCCGCGACGCCGAATCCCGCGGAGGTGAAGCTCGGCACGCTCACCGGCCGCGATGGCTTTACGATCTTCGGCACGGAGGCGGATCAAAGTCTCGGTGACCGCGTCGCCGGCGTGGGCGATCTCAATGGCGACGGAATCAGCGATTTCGTGGTCACGGACTACCTGGCGGCCCCCGGGGCGAGCTACGTCTTCTTCGGCAAAGCGGGCGGTTTTCCCGCCGGGCTCACCCCCGCGCAGCTCGATGGCGCCAACGGCTTTCGCGTGAATGCCGGCTACACCGTGGGGCGCCACGCCGGCGACTTCGATGGCGATGGCTTCGATGATTTCCTCGTCTCCGACGGCACCTCGGCGTATCTCATCCGCGGCCACGCCGGGGGGTTCCCGGCGAATCTGGACCTGGCCACGCTCGACGGCGGGAGCGGTTTCAAAATCATCGGCGTGGATATCCGGGGCTCCAACGTTCGTGAGCTGGGCGGCGCGGGCGATGTGAATGGCGATGGCTACGCCGACCTCCTGCTCGGCGCACCGCGCAATGACGAAGCGGGCCAAACGGAGAGCGGCGCTGCCTACGTGCTCTTTGGCCGCCCGGGGGCTTTTTCCGCGAGCTTCGACATCACGACGGTGGACGGCAGCACCGGCTTCAAGCTGCACGGCGTTTCCGACGACGAACGCCTCGGCAATGTGGTGGCAGCACTCGGCGACATCAATGGCGACGGCTACGGGGACATCGCGCTTCACGGAAAGCTAGCCGGCGGCGCCCTCGACGCGATTTTCGTCGTCTATGGCCACGCGGGAAACTTCGCGACCGATCTCGCGGCCGATGCGGTGGATGGCACCACGGGATTCATCATTCCGGAAACGGGCGGCGCGGATGGCCTCGCGAGGGTCGGCGCCGCGGGCGATGTGAATGGCGACGGCCTCGCCGACATTCTCCTCGGCGCCTCCAGCACCGATGCGCCGACCGACGCGGAGGGCGCGGCCTACGTCATCTTCGGCTCGACCACGCCCTTTCCCGCGAGCTTCGATCTCGGCACGCTCACCGGCACCAACGGTTTTCGCGTCACCGGCGCCGCGACGGAGGACACGCTTGGTCGCGAGGTGGACGGCGCCGGCGACGTGAATGGCGACGGTTTTGCCGACCTGCTGCTGGGGGCGCCCACCTTCGGCGCCACGGCCGGCGCGGCTTGGGTGATCTTCGGCAAAGCGGGCAGCTTCGACCCGAGCTTTAGCCTCGCGGGCCTTGACCCCACCAAGGGCTTCAAGCTCACCGGCGTGGGCATCGACGACAGCACCGGCCGCACCGTCTCCGCGGCGGGCGACGTAAATGGCGACGGCTTTGCGGATGTGATCATCGGCGCGGTCGACAACGACGCCGGCGGCAGTACCGCCGGCGCGGCGTATGTCGTCTTCGGCCACGCCACCGAAAAGGCGCTGACCGTCTCGACCGCCAGGACGACCGCGCCTTTCCAGATCGCAAAAGATCTCAAGAGCGCCGTCTTCACCGACGTGGATGGCGACCTCGTGACCGTGAAGATTACGAAGGGGACGCTCTCTCCGGACGATTTCATCCTGCACGCGAGCGGCCTCGGCGCGCGGCTCGCCCTGCTCGACCTCAGCGGCGAGGCCGACTTCGCCAAAACGAACGTCACCGTTACCGCGAAGCCGCAGAAGATCGGCGGCGTGCTGCGCGGCGATGGACGCGCGGACGTCGGCTTTCTCGACGCCAGCGGGCTCGCGCTCGGCGTCGTGACCGTGCCCGGCACGCTCGGCGGGATCGAGGCGGGCGATGGGTTCAACGGCCTCATCGCCCTCACCGTCGGCGCGCTCGGGCGCGCTCCCGGCGCCGGCCTGCCGCTCGTGGAGAGCAGCATCTTCGGCAGCGTGAAGACGCTCACTGTGCGGGGCGACGTGAGCGCCGCGCACGTGCTCGCCGGTTCGTTTGGCAAGGTGACCATCGGCGGCTCGCTCCGCGCGGACGGGGTGGATGGCGCCGGCTTCGAGAGCGCCAGCACCATCGGCAGCTTCACCGTCAAAGGCGGCATCCTCGGCGACGCCGCGCACCGCGTGGAGATCACCGCCGACGGCTTCGCCCGCCCCACCGCGAAAAACGTCGTCGCGCTCAAGACGCTCACCATCACCGGCAATCTCGAGCACGCCCGCATCGCCGTCGGCGGAAGGTTTCACCCCGATGCGCAGATCGGCGCCGTCACCGTCGGCGGCAACTGGCTCGGCAGCGACCTCGTCGCGGGCGCCCTCGCCGGCGCCGGCGATCGCTTCGGCGACGCCAACGACACGCGCCTGGACACGCGCTCTTCCTCCGTCAGCGATGTCCTGGCGGCGAAGATCGCCAGCGTCACCATCAAAGGCCTCGTCCTCGCTACCCCCAACGCGAGCGACCGCTACGGCATCGTCGCGGAGGAGATCGGCGCCTTCAAACTCGGCGCCTACAAAGCCCCGCTCCGCCCCGGCGCCACCCTCGACGACTTCACTTTCGGCGACCTCCGCCTCCGCGAATTGCCGCGGTTCGCCTGAGCGACCCTCTGCCCGCCCCTGCTATAACGCTCAAATTCACTCGGCCTTTTCCCCCGCGCGAGCGATTCACCTTGCGATGAGCGATACCGATTCCCTCTACGATCTGGCCCCGACGGAGCTGCCCAACCTGCGCGTGCGCCGCTACCACGGCGACGACCTTTGCCTCCCGCTGGCCGCCTTCACGCCGGGCGATGCCCAGCGGCTGCGCCAGCTCTACGGCTTTCTCCAGGAGCTCCTCGCCGTGCTGGCGCCGTCCGGCACTAGGCCGGCCACCCCGGGCCCGCTGCGCGCGTTCCTGAAGCGCCAGCCGGCGGAAGACGTGGTCACTCTGGCCACCGATTTCGGCCGCGAAAGCTACGCGGCCGATCCATCTCCGCGCATGGCCAAAACTATCCACGACCTGCGCGGCGGCGGGCTCACCCCGCTGCTCGGCCAGTTGCAACTCGCCGAGCTATTGGGCGTCGAGGAAGCGGCCCTGCACACGCTCTACTTCCTCACGCGGGACCATCTGAAGATCATGCGCAACGCGCTGCTCGGCCTCGATGACGAGCAGCGCGACCGCGACCTTTTGCCAAAGCTGCACGGCACCGATCTGATCGTGCAGAAATGGCACGGCTCCACGGTCCACTACTCCGGCCGCGCCGTGCGGCTGGAGGTCGATTGCCGGCAGCAGACCGCGACCAGCGAATGCTGCGTCGAGTTCGGCGCCCTCGATCGCATCCTCTACAACTTGCTCAACAACGCCGCCCGCCATGCCGCCGGCGACGCCGCGCGCCTGGTCGTGCTGCCGGTGCCCGAGCCCGCGGGCGACAACCTCCGCTTCGTCCTCCTCAACGATGTCTCGGCCCAGGACCGCGAATTCCTCGGCTCGATCGACCTCGGCACCCTCTTCGAGGAGCGCACGTCCACCACCGGCTCCGGCTACGGCCTCGCGATCGTGAAGGAATTTGTCGGCCACGCCTTTGGCCTGAAATCGGAAGCCGAGGCCGTGCGCAAAGGCTACCTCGGCGCGCGGCTCCTCGGCGGCGCGTTTGCCGTCTGGTTTCACTGGCCCCGCGTGCTGGAAGACTGAATCGGCCCCGAACACGGCGCCGACCTCAGCGAGCGTGTTCAACACGACGCACACAGTTTGGAGCAAAAGCGATTGCTAGGCAGCGCGCGGTTGTGGCTTGTGAGACGCTCATTGTCGCCGGCGACGTGGCCGAAAGTTAGACACCTGCTGGTGTACTGTTCGCAATCTATTGTGCGCGCAGCACGTAAATGAGTTTGAGGGGGATTTTCCCTTGCCTCGTGGTTCGAACGGCTTAGAAGCAAGCCCCCGCGCGCCCGCCGGGTTCTTTCATTCCTTCTCAATGTCTATTCAGCTCGGTCGAACGTTTCTCACCCTCCTTTCACTTGCCTTCGTCAGCTCTGCGACGACTCGCGCAGCCACGATCACTTGGGGAGCGCCGACGACCATCTCCGGAGACAGCAACGTAGTGGTCTCCGGCACGCTCGTAGGAGCCTTCAACTTACATGAGTTCGGCGTCGCGGCCAGGACGGTGAACGGCGTCACGTTTGCCCCCTTTGCGGTGGAGACCACCGCGAGTCCTGGGAGCGTCACGAACGGCAATTTCACGTTGGCGTTCGCCCAGACCCAATACGCGCACAACACCGGGTTCGGTTCGACTAACTCGCCGTTTACTTTTCTAAGTTCCTCCTACAAAACTCTCCTGCAGTCCGGTGCGTCTGACCTCAACACCCCGGAGACGAGCAAAATCACGCTGACGATTGGCGGCCTCTCGATCGGCAGCTCGTATCTTTTCCAGTGGTGGACCAATGATTCGGGCCAAATGTTACTCGGCGGGCTCACGACCGCCTCGAGCGGCAATGCGATTTCGCTGGATGCCAACACCACGGACACCAACGGCGGGGTGGGCCAGTTTGCGCTTGGTACGTTCGTGGCCAATGCATCCACGCAGGTGATCACCTTTACGAACAGCTCGGATACGCCCCTCCTCAACGCTTTTCAGCTTCGCGCAATCCCGGAGCCTTCCACCGGGGTGATCTTGCTGGGCGGGGTTGCCTTTCTGGCCGCGCGCCGCCGGCGGCGGCCCACCAAAAGGCAGTAGCGGACCCGGCGGGCTCAGCACCTGCAAACGAGCGGGGTCAGGAACACCCATCGGCAGCCTTCGGCGGCAGAGCGCCATTCTTCCGGCGCAAGGTCGGCCGCGGCCGTGGAATGCCCGGGTCGAGGTGCGCCTCGCACTCCTCCCGCAGGCGGTTGAGCGATTCGAAGTAGCCGGCGCGCTGTTCGTCCGTCCAGGCATCCATCTGCTCCGGCGTCGCCTGCTCCAGCGTCTCCAGCGTGCCCAGCTGCTGGATGGCGTGAACCCGCAAGGCCTCCCCGATCGTGGCGTCGGCCTCCAAGAGCAGCTCCGTGTAATGGTCGCTCTCGCCATTCGGATACTTCGTCAGCAACTCCTCCACCTGCGCCGCCCGCATCTCCTCCCGGTCGAGAACCCCAATCTCGAACAACGCCCACTGATGCCCCGCATAAAGCTCATCCAGCAACTGCGCCAACCCGCACTCCTAGGGGCCCCACCTCACCGCGCTCTACCAGCGGCTTCAACTGCAAACACACCTCCCGCATCTCCGCCCAAGCGGAATGCAGCGCCGCCATCGCGGCGGGAACGTCGAGCGGGTCGAGGGACATGGGGGCTACGTTGAGGATTCGGCGGGGGAATGGCAAAGCCTGAGTCGTGGCGCGTTTTTAATACCGACGCCTCGGCATCCCCCCACCCGCCCGCTCATCTGCGTCTAAAGGGGTAGTTTATCAGGCTCTCCTGCCGTGCCCAGGCACTCATCGCCTCATTCTCCGTTAGAGCAGGCTGGATGATGGGCATCAGGTACCCTTCATGATCGCGGCGAGTAATTGATTCGTCGACATTCGGTTCTCATCCTGTAGACGACGAGTAACTCGCTTGCTTATTTCCAACGCACCGCCACGTCCACTAAGGCCCTTGAAATCTCCGTCTTTAGACCAATCCCACTCCTTTCCGGACTTCAGGATATTCAGTATGTCGCTCGTGCCGAAACGGCCCTGCTGAAGGGCTCGGTCGATAACATGTGCACCTATGAAAGAGACGGCCCAGAGTCCCGCGCCTCGAAGAACAATGTACTCTCGAGGCTCGGACCAAGCTTTCGGCAACCATTTTTTCAGCGCCTCGAAGTAATTCCTAATCACTCGGTATTGGGCTTCCGCATCATCCAATTGCGGCAGTTGCGTCGAACGGGTGAGCATGTACTCGATACCCGTCTTAATCGCACGAAGTGGGATATCGACGCCGGCCGGCTTTTTCCCGCCCTGATACACGCGCCCGTTCAATGGACTATGCGTGTCCTTCCCAAGTTTCTGAGCTATGTAGAGTTCAGGCTGGCGGCGTTTCAGCTGCTCCTCCGGTGTCAGGCGAACCTCAATACCGTCCAGATGACTAGTGTTCATCGGCTTTTGGTTCTTATTTATGTCCTTGAACAACTGTATTTCATCATCTCGCGACAAGTCATGCGCCAGGCAAAATGAAACGTTTTTCTCAACCTTCGCAAATCCGTCCGACTTTCCATCCGCGTAGTGCAGACGATGATTGCCATCGATTCGAGATATCGCGATTCCCGACTTCGCGGACTTGCGCAGATCGAACGTTAATAATCCTAAGTCCGGCATCTCGTCGGATAGCGGCGCAAACGAAACAGCGGTCTTGTTTCGCGCGCAGAGAAAGACTTCCGGCCAAAAGCCCGGATCCTTCGTGCGGACATATTCATGTGCCTCACGAGCATGCGTAGCACTCAGATCTCGTTGTGTTCCTTTCGGATTATTCTGCTGATCGTATACGTCAGCCCGTGAGATGGCCGCGAGGTCCGACAGCTTAGCGAATCCGCGATAGACATTCACTCCTAAGACCTTACCTCGGATTGCCGGCACCGTGATGGACGTGACTTTTCGGGGTTTTGGGATTCGCATAGAAGGCTAATCGAGTGTTTTCGGAGATGTCGCATGCATTCCGGGATCTGCGACCACCTTCAAGCGGATCCCCTCCAGCAAGGCGGACATCGTAAGAAATGTTGCCTGGAGCCTCTCGAATGGGCCGAGTCCTTGGCTGCCGAAAAAGCGCGAGACGGTGAGATTATACGACTTTCTGGCGCTCATCGTTGAATGCAGATGCTTGAGTTGATCCCGCAACGGAGCATCGGAGATTCTAAACGAGATCCAATGTGCCGCCTTATTTCGTATTTCCCGAAGCTTCTCAAGGGCGGAGGCGAACTGGTCGTCGATTAGCCCGCTGCGGCGGCACATCTTTATCCGCGAGCTGAAACTCGCCAAGGGGCTGTCGCCATCTAGAAGTTCATCACGGTTGTCGTTGCTTTTTTTCGGGGGGAGCAGGAACGCTGCGATAAGGCATCGCAGCTGAATGTCGATCTTCGCCGAAGCAAGAATGACGAGCGCTCGCGGCTGCCTCTCAGTCAGCAGCTCGTCAGCAAATTCGTCGAAATTCAGGGCTTGGGGTTCCTTGGTCATCTCCACCTCACGTGGCGACGAATGACCCTTAGCTGCGGAAGGTTCAAGAAGGTTCTCAATCGTCCTGTCGTTTGCAAGTGGAACGCTCGGGCACGGAGGGCGTAGGGAACTTCGGCCGATGCTCCTCTCGCGAGGAGAAGCAGGTGGCTAATTTAGAAACCGAAACTCGGCGCTGGTGAAGAGGACGCGGGAGAAGGAGGTCCAGGCGGCGGTCGCCGGGTCGGGCGAGGTGGTGGAGATGGTGCGGACTTCGTCCGACGGAGCGGGGGGCCGGAGATGGAGTTCTGCGCGTCGGACTGGAGGTGGGTGAAGGCGGCGAACTTTTCCTCGCCGGCCTGCTGATTGGGCAGCGGATTGGAGAGGATGTGGTGCTTGGTCAGCTCGGTGAGGCCGATGTCGCGGCCCATGTCTCACGCCCGTCCGCAAACCCCCGTGATTCCTCTTCGCCGCCTCGGACGCCGCCTATTTTTCCCACTGGAGCTTGCCGTCGTGCAGGACGGCGGGGACGGCGGAGGCGGTCCAGCGGCCGTGCTCCTTTTTGATGTTCCTGGCGACCATGAGGCGGGGGCCTTGGGGCGAGGGCGGAAGGGCGAAGGCGCCGACGCTTTCAGCTCAAGCGTAAGTCCGCAAAACCTCATGCACGCCCTCGACGGCCGTGCCGCCTTCGCCCACCGCGGCGGCGCATCGTTTCACTGAGCCGGAACGCACGTCGCCGGCGGCGAAGATGCCGGGGCGGCTCGTCTCCAGCGGGGCGGGGGCGCGGGCGGCGTCGTTCCACGCGGGGGCGCCGGCGACGGCGTGGCCGGTTTTGATGAAGCCCTTTTCGTCGCGCTCGATCTCGGGCGGCAGCCAGTCGGTGCACGGCTTGGCGCCGATCATGGAAAAGACGGCCGGCGTCTGCACGGTGCGCCGCTCATGGGTCTGCGTGTTTTCCAGCTCCACGGCTTCGAGCACTTTGCCGCCCATCATTTTTCGGATCTCGGTGTGCGGCAGGATCTCGATGTTCTCCTTCGTCTCGACGCGGCGCGAGAGGTAGCTCGACATGCTTTTCGCCGAGACCTTCGCCGCGGATCACCAGCAGCACTTTCGCCGCGCACTCGGAGAGAAACATCGCGGCCTGTCCGGCGGAGTTGCCGGCGCCGGCGACGATGACCGTCGAGTTGCGGCAGAGCTGTCCTTCGCGCGCCGTGGCCGCGTAGTAGACGCCGTTGCCCTCGAAATCCTCGCGCCGCTCGGCCTCCAGGCGATGGTACTCCGCGCCCGTCGCGATGATGACGCACTTCGCGCGCAGGATCGCGCTGCACCCTTCGGCCTGCACGGTCGCGCGGTGCTCGCCCTCGGTGAAGGCGAGCGTGAGCGCCTGCGAAGGCGTGGAAAACTTCGCGCCGAAACGATAGGCCTGAAGCTGCGCGCTGTAAGTCAGCTCGCCGCCGCTGATGCCGGTGGGAAAGCCGAAAAAGTTCTCGATCAGCGAAGAGGAGCCGGCCTGCCCGCCCGGCGCATAGCTTTCCAGGACGATCGTCTTCAGCCCTTCGGAAGCGGCATATACCGCGGCGGCCAGCCCGGCGGGACCCGCGCCGACGATGACGAGGTCGCAAGCAATCTCGCTCTCCTCCTCGCCCGCCAGCGCCCGCAGCAGCCCGGCGACCTGCGCGACTTCGCGCAACGACGGACGCCGCAGCGGCAGGCCGTTGGCCGTGATCAGCGCCGGCAGGTCGCGGCTCGCCAGGTGCAGGCGCTGGCAGAGCGCCCGCCCGTCTTCACTTTCCAAAAGAATCAGCCGGTGCGGGATGTGATTCTTGTCGAGAAAATCGTCGAGCTGGCGGCCTTCGCGCGAGCCCTCCTGCGCGACGATGCGCAGCCCGGCAAACTCCTTGTCCCGCTCCAGCCGGCGCCGCCGCATGATGAACGCGCGCACGATCATTTCGCTCACGCCCGGCAGCTCGGCGAGCGCCTGCCGGAGCCGATTCGCGGGCACTTCCAGGATCTCGCTTTCCTCCGCCTTGCCCCGCCCGCTGCCCAGGGCCGCCGTGCCCGTGAGCATGCCCACCTCGCCGAGGAAATCGCGCGGGCCGGCCGTGGCGAGGATTTGCTCCTGGCCGTCGCGCGCCTCGAAGACCTCCACCTCGCCGCGCAGGACGACGATCAGCGGCAGATCGCGCTGCCCGGCTTTGAAGATCAGCTCGCCCCGCCGCACAGCGCGGCGCGCGCCGAGCGGCTCCAGCATGGCGAGCTGGCTGTCGTCGAGTTTCGGAAACGCGATGCTCTCCGTATCGCGGTAAAATTGCTCATCCGTTTCGGCATCGGTCATGGGCGGAGTTGTAAACGCTTCCCACGATCTCCGCGCGGAAATTCAATTTCGGCTGGGAAACGAACAGCCTGCGCGCCTCCTGACCCGGCCTGACGACCCCAAGCTCAGCGACGGCGGAGGCGCGCGCGATGAGCTGGTGAGCGTCGCCCTTCCGCCAGCGTGTGTTTTACGGACCGCCAATCCCTTGCGGCTGGGAACAGGGCGAGATGCGTGCATGCTCGCCGCATGAAAACCGTGCATGCGTCGGTGGAGCTTCTCGAAAGGGTCTTCTGTAAACCTCGCGTTTGGCGATCCTCTCACAACCGCACGCCCATCCATACACGCATAGCATCTTGCCATCATGATCCCACCAAAGACCCGCACTGCCGTCGTCCACACGAAAGCCGAGGACGCTGCGCGTGCCGGGACCGAGCTTGGGGAGCGCCTGCGCACGGAGCTCAACGGCGCTTCCCCGGACGCGCTGATCCTGTTCGTCTCTCCGAAATACGAGGCCAGGACCCTGCTCGAGGCGGTGCAGGCCGCTTGCACGCCGGCGATCATGGTCGGCTGTTCGTCGGCCGGCGAATTCACCAGCGAGACTGCGGGCGAGGGGTTTGCGTGCGCGGTCGGGATTTGTTCCTCCACGATGAAGTTTGCCGCGGGCCTCGGGCTTCACCTGAGCCGCGGCAGCACGGCTGCAGCCCAGAGCATTGCCGCCGCGTTCCACGGCATCGAGGAGCTGCCCGGCGGCTACAGTGCGGCCCTGGTGCTGACCGACGCGCTCGCCGGCCACGCCGACGAGCTCATTGAGCAACTCACCCTCTGCACCGGCGGGAACCATCAGTTCTTCGGCGGCGGGGCCGGCGATGACGCCAATTTTCGAAGAACCCAGGTGTTTGTGGGAACGGAAGTCGTCAGCGACGCCGCCGTGGCGCTGGAGATTCTCTCGCCCAAGCCCATCGGTGTGGGCGTGCGTCACGGCTGGTATCCCGCCAGCAAGCCGATGCGCGTCACCGAGGCCGAAGGCATGCGCCTGGTGAGCCTGAACTCCATGCCCGCGGCGGAAGCGTTCCACGCACATGCACAGTCCACGGGGCAGACGCTCGACCCGAGTGAACCCATCCCGTTTTTTCTGCATAACATCCTGGGTGTGGACGGCGCCGAGGGCTACAAGCTCCGTGTTCCTTTGACTCTCGAGGCGGATGGTTCCGTCATTTGCGCGGCAGAAATCCCGGTGGGCGCCAGCGTTTGCATCATGTCCACGAACCCGTCGTCCACGAAAGAAGCCGCCGCCAACGCCACGAAGGCGGCGCTGGCGCAGCTGAATGGGAGCCAGCCGGAGGTCGCGCTCTTCTTCGATTGTGTGGCCACCCGGCTGCGCATGGGGCGCGAGTTCGACGACGAGCTTTCCGTGCTCAGAGACCTCCTTGGCGCCACGCCTTTTGTGGGCTGCAATACATACGGGCAGGTGGCGCGTACCGAAGGGCAGTTCAGCGGATTCCACAATTGCACGGCCGTGGTTTGTGTCTTTGCGGCCTAACCATCTCCAGCTGTGGCCAACGCTGCGCTCCTTCAGTTGGTCGCAGCCCTGGCCTCGGCGGCGGACCGCACCGACGCCGCCCGCCGGCTGGCAGAGGCGTTAGGCGCGAAGAACCTGCTGATCTTCATCCCGGATCCGGCGGTGGAGGCGCTTCTGCCAGCGCCCGGCTTTCCCCAAACCCTCCGCCAGACCGGGCAGTGGCAGGCATTCCTGGCTGCGTGCGACCAGCAGAGGGAGTGGCGCGGGGACCTCCTTCACCCCGATGAGCCGACGCCCCTCCCTTCGCTCGGCCTCTCCGGCGCGGGCGGCGCCGTCCTGGTCCTGCTCGGCGGCTCACCCTTGCTGGAGCAGGCGCGCGAGGTGGCCCTTCTCCTCCCGTTGCTGGATGCTGCGTTCAGCGCTGAACGAATCGCGCGCGACGCGGCGAGCCAGGCTTCGCTGGCGCGGCACTCCGCCAACCAAGCCCAGCTGCTGGCCGCCTCCCTGGAGCGCGCGCGGCAGACGCTCCGCAAGGCGCTCGCCGAGGCGGAAGCGGCGAATAAAGCGAAGGATGAATTCCTCGCGGCGCTGAGCCACGAGCTGCGGACACCGCTAAACCCAGTGCTGATGACCGCGACGGCCATGGAGTCCGACACCTCCTTGAGCGCGGAGGTCCGCAGTCAGGCGTCGATCATTCGCCGCAACACCGAGCTGGAGGCCCGGCTGATCGATGACTTGCTCGACCTCACCCGCATCACGCATGGCAAACTCAAGCTCATCACCGGCAATGTCGATGTCCACCGCCTGCTCGACGAAACGCAGCACATCATCCTGGCGGAGGGCGGCACCAAGCAGGTCACGATCGAAATCCACAAGGCCGCAGCCGTCTGCCATGTCATTGCGGATTCTACGCGCCTGCAGCAGGTCCTTTGGAATCTGATCAAGAACGCCCTCAAGTTCACCCCGGCCGGGGGAAAGGTTTCGATCAGCACGGCGAACCCGGCCCCCCGCCGTTTGGCGGTGAGGGTGAGCGATACGGGCATCGGGATCGCTCCGGAGATGCTCCCGCACATTTTCAACGCCTTCGAACAGGGGCACGCCGTTGCGCAGCCGCGCTTTGGCGGCTTGGGGCTGGGCTTGGCGATCGCCAGGGCGGTGGTCGAGTTGCACGACGGACGCATCGTTGCGGAAAGCGCGGGGCTCGGCTGCGGCGCCACCTTCACGGTGGAACTGCAAACCGCCTGCGAGGAGGCTGCGCTGCCGGAGGAGCGTGTCGTCTCCACCGCGCCGCTCCTGCCGCTGCGCGTTCTGCTCGTGGAAGACCACGATTCCACGCGTGAAGTACTGGCGCGCATCCTCCGACGTTGGGGACACGAGGTGCATGTCACGGCCTCGGCCGAGCAAGCGTTGGAAACGGCCGCCACGGTTTCGCCGCTGGACGTGGCGATCAGCGACCTTGGTCTCCCTGGCCTCACCGGTTTTGAGCTCATGCGCCGGCTCAAAGACCGCTACGGTGTCCGCGGCATTGCGTTGAGCGGCTATGGCATGGATGACGATCTCAAGCAGGCGCGCGAGGCGGGCTTCGAGGCGCATCTCATCAAGCCCGTTTCCCTCGAGCAGCTACAACTGCTTCTCCAAAAGCTCGGCCCGCGCCGGGATTTGTAGGTCGCGCGCCTGCTAAACAGAATGCAGCGCTCCTGCGCCGCCCATTCGAGGACTTGGGGATCGGGCGCGCCGGTGAAGGCCGGCCTTCAGCACTGAAAGGAATGGCGCCCCGGGCAGCCGCCGCAGCACCCCGCGAACGATGTCGTGGTTGAAGTTCTCGTCGAGCGCAACGCGGAGCATGGAGGCGCTCAGGCTTGGCCCCGGCGCGCCAGCAAGCGCTCGCGGACACCGGCCGGCGGGAAGCGCCGCTCATTTTCCGCGCGCACCGCACATGCCTCCTTTTCGCGCTGCGCCAGGTAGTCGTCCACTTCGCCGCGGTGCCGCAAATAGTGGGTGATTGCTTCGTAGCTGTCGGCGAGCTCGATCGAGGGATATCTCTGGACGATCTCCTCCGGGGTCGCACCCTCGCGGAAGGCATAAACCACCGTATCGAGCGTTACGCGTGTGCCGGCGACATGGCGCAACGCCGTGCGCATCGGTCGTAATGTTCGTAGGTTCATGCGGCATCGCGATCGGCATGGAACCAGAATACGCACCCAGCACGTCATAATGAGGATGCAGGGGGGAAGGCATCGTTTAAGCGAATGACCACAGTCAGACGCCGCCGTTTTATTTAGCGGCTTCAACCTGACAAGCACTTTTTCCGACCCCGCGAAGCCTTGTCGCGGCCTCGCCAAAGCGTTTCGCGACCCCGCGCAAGCCCTTCGCGACCCCTCCAGGGCGCCCAGCGACCCCGCGAAGGCCCCTCGCGACCCCACAGGTGCCGCATTCCTCCGAAGACAAGCCCCTTTCCTCGGACGCGCAGCCCTTTTCCCCCGGCGCAGAGCCCTTTTCCTGCGGAGCGGAGGCCTATTCCCCCGACGCGGAGGCCTATCTCTTGGGCGCAAAAGCCCATTCCCCCGGCGCGGAGGCCCTTTCCTGCGGGGCGGAGACCTATTCCTCCGACGCAGAGCCCTCTTCCTCCGGGGCAAAGGCCTCTTCCTCCGACGCGGAGAGGTTTTCTTCGGAAGCGGAGAGGTTTTCTTCCGAAGCAGGCCCGTCTTCTTCGGCGGCAGAGCGCGACTTTTCCGGTGCCAAGCCGGCCGCGGCCGTTGAATGCCGCTCAGACGCCCAAGCGTCGCTCCCACTCGCGCCGCTCCGCGATGGGCAGCGAGCCGAGGTGCTCATCGCGCTCCTCGCGGAGGAATGGTAAAGCCTCAGTCGCGCCGCGTTTCTAAGACCGACCCCTCCGCTTCCACGAATCTTGGCAAGATTTTGGCAAAGAGCCCGACGGTCCGCCTTCCCGAGGATGGGTTGCAAAGGCGTCGATTTCGGAGGAAAGATCCAGGAAGCCTCTGTTTGAGGAACTTTCCCGCGGAGAAAACTCCCCTAAGATGTATTACATTCTCCTGCCGAGCACAAAAACCATCATCGGATGGTTGTCAGTCATCCTCCCGGCCGCCCTGCTTGCCGCGGAACCGTTGATCATCGTGGAAAGCATCACTCACGACACCTTTCGGGCGAATGCAGCAGTCCAACCAGGGCAATACGCGGAAGTAGTGAACGACTGGGAGGATGTAGTTGGGCCTGCCACGTGGCAAACCGGCAGCTTTGGAAAATTGCCTCAAGACGCCTCCAGGGCGCATGCCAAACGCAGCGAGAGCAGCGCTGGCGGTTCTGCCACCGCCGAGGTGACAATCGCCCGCCATTTCGACGTTACGGATACGACAATTTCGGGCTCCGGCTCGAGCTCGGGTTCGTATTCAGCATCCTTGTTTTGGGGTGCGGGTGTAGCAGCACGATGGAGTGTTGCTCTGCGGTTCCAAATTCCCAAGGATATCTACCTAAGCGTTAAAGCGTCCACCAAAGCGACGCAAGACAGCGCCTCTCCCGGAGCTACCGCTTTCGGGAGCGCGATCTATCTCGCGCGAAGAGACCGAGACGTCGAGTTCGATCCGCTTAAGATCGGCACGGGACCCACTTTCGAAACGGGCGGTGGAGATGCAGGCGCTCCAGCGTCTGCTGACATCCAGCGATTCTGTCCGGCGGGCGATTACTTGTTCATCGCAACCATCGACGCAAATTGCGGAAAGCACGGAGCACTGCCGAAACAAGGGAATGGAAATACGGGCATGACCTTCCGAATCGAAGCCTCACCCGTTCCAGATCCAGTTCGCAAATATGCCCCGCTCGTCTATCTCCACTCCGAGGACCAATTTCGGCCCCAATGGGCCGAAAACTATTTGGCCGCGTCCACCCTCATTTGGTCGCACCAAGGCGGCAATGATCACGAGGAACCGAACGCGATTAACCCGCTAAAACTTGGCCGTGGCGGCTATAGCCACTCCCCCAAGAAGTGGCCGTCCGGGATTATCCCTCCCGGTATCTCCATCGACCATGACGACAGGCACGTGTTTACGACACGCAACTTTACGAGACCTTATGAGAAAACGCGTCAGCCGCCGCTCAATAACCCAAACTTAGAGCGCGAAGGGTTCTTTATCGATCCTCCGAACGAGGAAGTGATTCGCAACGGAAAAACGGAATCGTCGCCTTCGACCTATACTGGGGTCCCTGCGTACTACCAATACATCCCTAAGCAGTATGTCGCATATTGGTTCTTCTATCCTTACAATAGGTATCCGATCCCGGAATGGCTCTCGCCCGAAGTCAAATGGTTCCTGGAACAGTTCGGCGAACACGAGGGTGACTGGGAGCACATCGAAATTAAGCTTGGTAGCGACGATAAAGCTATCGAGATCTATCACTCCTCACACGAGGGAGAACAAATGCCCGTGCCATGGGCGTCAGTCCGGAAGGTGCCGGGGACAGAGCATCCAATTATCTATTCCGCGAAGGGTAGCCACGCATCTTATCCCACAAGTGGACAACAATCCCGGCCTTGGGTCGATGTCCCGAAGGTGCCCGTGCCGCTCCCAGTTTTCATCCTCACACCGGATTTTACGGATGAAGGGCCCGCTTGGAAGACTTGGGAGCTGCTGGCGGATGTCTTCGCGCAACCGTGGTATGGCTATGAAGGTGCATGGGGTGAAGTTGGTGAGTTTGGAATGACCACGGGCCCTCTCGGCCCGTCGCCGCGTAAGAGGTTGCACTACGACCCTCCGAATCGGCGGCCAGCTCCTGATTCCAGAGAAATCGCGCGTTTGCGCCGCTTTTTCAATGCATGGACGAATCACGATCTACAAGATGGGATCGCACCGAAACCTGCCAACGCCACAAAGCTGATCACGGTGACATTGAAAGCCGATGCCTCGCCGACTTTCCTACGCGATGCATTCGGGAACCCGCTGGTTAAGCAAACCGAGACGACAACCGAAAATGGTAGCGGCGAACTGATTACGGTTCCGCCAGGTGAGGTGACGATAAATACCAATCCCACTCTCGCGGAACTGCTTGCGGCGAACATCCCTGCACTGAATGTTTTTCTTCCGCTACAAGTGCAAATCCAAAAATATCCTGTAACCTATGACTTGAATGGCCGCCAGATGGTTTACGTATTCGGGGGAGGAAAAACGAATGCCCTCTTCAAGGTAGGGGATCAATTCGTAAATCGGCTGAAATCACTGTCTGACGAAATCGAGCCGCCGGCCGGAACCAGTTTTTCGGGTTTCGTCTACAAAGATGCAGTTGATGTGACAAATCCAGCAGTATGGCGTCATGCCCGGTCATTCTGGAACAAAGGGCAATACCTCAACCGCGTGTCGGGCAAAATGGGCGCGATGCTCCAGCGGCACGTGATTGGGTCATACGTGGTCGCGCCAACGCAGACAATTACTGGCAGGCACATGGGCGCGTCGCCTAGGCCGGGCGCGAACGGGCATCCTTTGGACGATTATGGCTGGGGACATGGGTTGCTCGAGAATTCATGCTATGCGTGCTTTAACGTCCTCGGTCGCGACGACAATTCATTCGCCGATCCGCGCATGGACGAAACCTACCCGCGCAAAAGCGGGGCTCAGAGTGGGTTCGTTGGTGCAATCCTTCCGGCAGGCACCCCAGTCCGTGCGACAGATGTAACTTGGGATGTTCCCTCGACTGAGACGAAAGGCGGTCAGCTTTTATTTCGGCTTTGCATCGTAGACTTACCAGGAAAGTCGCCGGAAAGCCTGACTGTTCCGGTCGCCCTTTGGATTGCGGAACCGAATCTGGACTCGCCATGAAAGCCAAACCGCAATTGGCAGCACCGGATGATACGAAAGTCTGTCTTGATCCAACTTGGGTGAGTGCGGAAGAAAACGAATTACGGGCTGCAAGCTGACCGTGGGAGAAGTCCTATTCGGCCACCCGAGCCCGTCTCCAGGAAAGCAGCCAGCCCCGCGCGGTGTCTCTCGCGCAGCCGGGGCGGGATAATGTGATCCGCCAGTTCGCGCCCGAGCACTTCCTGGCGCGTCCAGCCGAAGATGCGCTCCGCGGCAGGGTTCCAGGCGAAGATGCGCCCGTGGGTATCCATGAGCAGCACCGCATCGAGCGAAGTGTCGATGATGCTATGAGCCCTCGCTTCGCTGGCCCGCAACTCCACCTCCACAGCTTCGCGCGCAGCGCGCTCGTCTCCGGACCCCGGTCCGTTCGCGGATTCGAGGCTGGAGGAGGAGATCATCTGGCGCTGAAGATGCGCGCAGAGGTCCTCATGAGCAATGAGCGTTCGGCTTTCTCTGTTCGCCCTCGACGCAGATGAACTGCGGGCTGTGCTTCGTCACCTCGGTGAGGCCGATGTCCCGCCCATGTCTCTCGCCCGTCCGCCAACCACCTCGATTCCCCTTCGCCTCCTTGGGTTGGCTATTTTTCCCACTGGAGCTTGCCGTCTTGCAGGACGGCGGGGGCGGCGGAGGCGGTCCAGCGGCCGTTCTCCTTTTTGATGTTCCTGGCGACCATGAGGCGGGGGCCTTGGGGCGAGGGCGGCAGGGCGAAGGCGCCGACGGAGATGTCGAGATCGTGGTGGGTGACGAGGTTCAGCTCGGGATCGCACTGGTAGGTGCGTTCCTCGCTGTAGGTGCCGAGCCAGAAGAAGCCGTGGGCAAAGGTGATGGTCTGGAAGCCGTAGCTGGTCTGGCCCGGAACCTTGATTTTGCCAGCGGAAACAAAGGCGGGGGTGAATTGGTGGATCCAGTTGAAGTCCTGCGGGCTGTCTTTCGCTTTGCCTTCGCCGACGTAGAAAGCGCCGTGGGCAAACGCAATGCCGTCGATGCCGTCTTCGGCGCGGAAGGCGATGGGAAATTCGCCGGCGGGCGCGAGGTCCGCGCACTGGTAGACGTTGACGAAGACGCCACGCCGTTCCTTGGTGCGGTTCTGGGTCGCGACGTAAAGCTTGCCCTCATGCACACAGCAATCGCCGTGGTGAGGATCGACGTTGCGCTCGGCCACGACGCGGCCGGTGAAGTCGGTCTTGAAGAGCCTCGTGAACATGGACCAGTAGATGAACTGGCCGTCGGAGTCGAAGCCCTGCAGGTGGCCGTCGGCTTCGCCCTGGCAGATGATTGGTTCGGCGGCGAGGGTGGAGAGGGTCGAGAGGAGGCACGCTAGGAGAAAGAGGCGCATGACGGTGACGAGCTGGGCGAGCGCGATGAGTTGGGGAGCGTCGCTCTGCCGCCGGCGTCGCTGCAAGCAGCATCATTCACTTGCGGCTGGGAAGCGGACGGGAAAAGTGCATGCTCGCCGCATGAACACCGCGCGTGCCTCGGTCGAACTTCTCGAATCCCGGATCGCGCCCACTGCGATCAGGTGCTGATCCTCGAAGCGGGGCGTCTGGTTGAGCGAGGCACACCCGCGGCGATCCTCCAAGACCCCGAAAGGATTTACAACTTCGCGGCATCCGGCTAACCGCAAGCGATGCGCTTCAAAATGTCCTTCAAATGTTGGCTCCCCATCTTCCTCTTCCTGGCCGCTTTTTCCCTCACCGGAGCCGGGCAGGCCCAGGCGGCGGATCCGATCGTGGGGCGCTGGGATTGGTGCAGCGGCGCGGTCCATTTCTTCGGTCCGGCCGGGCTGATCGACCACAACCCTAAGTACACGTGGAAACGGGTCGTCGACAAAAATCGCTACATCATCACCTGGGGCCGGCGGATTGTGGATACCGTCCACCTGGCGAACGACGGCAAGGAGCTGCGCGGCAAAAATACCAACGGCGAGCCGGTGTGGGGCAAACGCAAGAAGGATTGAGCCGCTGAAGAAACGTTTAGCTCAATCCAGGAACCACTCGCTGAATCGCGTCGGGTCGTACTTGAAGACGAGCACGATGCAGAGCCAGCCGCCGGCGAAGAGGGCCGCTTGCGCGATCATCCGGCCCCTCGAGCTCGGCCGAAGGGCCGGAAAGAATTGGCACGCGATCCAGAGCGGCCCCGCTGCGTAAAACGCGAACAAGCCGCCGAAGACCAGCACCGCCTCGTGCACGGAAAGAAGCGGCCACGCCGGATTCTCGGTCATCGGCACCGGCCACCGCCCGAGGTGGACGCGGATGTGGAGCGCGAAGGAGAGGTAGAGCACCAGCGTGGCCAGCGACGAGAGTGCGCAGAGCCAGGCCACGGCGGGAAAGCGCCGCCGGGCAGGCTGCGTCTGTGGGGGTTGAGCCGTCTCGCTCATCACGATGTGCGTAACATGAATCGCGAATCCGCCTCCAGTGGATGGTGAAAACCTCGGCCACAAGCGAAAATAGAAATATATAAAAGTGCTCAATCGAGATTGGAAAACTGCTCGACCCCTGGTACTCTCGGCTCGATCATGAACCGGCCGCACTGCACAGCCGAGCTGGCTCTTTCCGGCAGCACGTCCCTGGACGGAGGCGGCGGGACGGTGCCGGGAAACCTCCAAAACCCACCTATGCTCAACATGAAACTTTTCAGTTTCAAAATGTGCAACATTCCCGCGGTTCGCTCTCAAAACCCCGCATCTCGTCCCATTTGTCCGAAAACTCCGCCATCTGCCATTCATCCAATGACGCGCATTCTGAAACTTTTCAGTTTCAAAATGTGCAACATTCCCGCGGTTTGTTCTCAAAACCCCGCATCTCGTCCCATTTGTCCGAAAACTCCGCCATCTGCCATTCATCCAATGACGCGCATTCTGAAACTTTTCAGTTTCAAAATGTGCAACATTCCCGCGGTTTGTTCTCAAAACCCTGCATCTCGTCCCACCTGTCCGAAAACTCCGCCCTCTGCGATTCATCCAATGACGCACATTCTGAAACTTTTCAGTTTCAGAATGTGCAACATTCCTATCCCGCCAAACGCACCATCACTATAAGTGCTGCTTCAAAAATCGCAGAAAATTCCCGGAGAAGATCGCCTCCAGATCCGCCGCGGAATACCCGCGCCGGCTGAGCGGCTCGGTGAGGTTGGCGAGTTCGGCGATGCTATCGAGATCCAGCGGCGTCTGTTCCGTGCCGAAGCCCCCGTCGAGATCGCTGCCGATGCCGACATGCGAGGTATTGCCCGCGAGCTGGCAAATGTGATCGATATGCTCGCAGATTTTTTCCAGGCGCAGATCGAAATCCTGCGGCCGCGAGCGTTTGTGCGCCCAGCCGTGCACCATCATGATCGCATCGAACGCCATCCCGATCACCGCCCCGCGCGCGAAGAGCTCGCGGAATTGCTCGTCGGTAAACTGCCGGTTCCAGTTCGCCAGCACGCGGCTGTTGGAATGGCTGGCCCAGAGCGGCCCGGAGTAGTGCTCGAGCGCGTCCCAGAAGCTCTCGTCGCACAGGTGCGTCACATCCAAAATGATCCGGAGCCGCTCCATCTCCTTCAGCAGCTCGCGCCCGCGCGGCGTGAGCGGGCCGGCGTCGTCGGTCCCATGGCCGTAAATGCCGGGCCCATAGTGAACCGGGCCGAGCGCGATCAGCCCATCCGCGCGCGATCGCTCCAGGTGTTTCCACGAGAGGATGGAATCCGCGCCCTCCAGCGAAAGCAGGTAGCCGATCGGCAGCTTCGCCGCCTCGTCCGGCGTGGCCGTGCGCCAGCGTTCCGCGTGCGCCTCCACTTCCGGCCAGGTGCGGAGCTGCACCATCTCCCCGCACTCCTCCATCACCCGGTACCACGCGAGCTGCCCCTGCGTATGCGCCCAGGCCTGCTCCGGGCTGCGCCATCCCGGCATCACGCCGAACCGCGGCGAATACCGCGAAATCTGCGTCGCCACGCACACCCCGATCCGCCCCCGCCGCATCTCCGGCAGGCACACCGTATTGCGCGTCCGAAAGACCAGCCCATCGTTGTGGATCAGCTCGCTCCGACGCAGGTGCTCCTGCGTCCAGCGCTGATCGCGATTGAAGTCCATCGCGTTCATCGAGAGATCGAGATGGCAGTCGAAGATCAGCCGCGGCGGAGGCGGCGTGCTGGCAGGGGTGGACGCGGGATTATTGGCGGGGTGCGGCATCGGTGGGAGGTGTTGTATGCTGAACCGCCAGCGCCGCTCAACTTAGTCGTGTCCGCAGTTTGCGCAGGCTGGACAAACCGCGACAGCCTCAAGGCAACAAATCGTCGCGTTGGCCGAGCATTCTCAAAGCTGAAAACGGCGATTTGCTTCTGTTGGCGCGCGGATTCGCGGCGGGTGGCACGGGCGGTGCTATAGGCCCCCATGTTCGCGCTAAACGCGGACGAGGGAATACTCCAAACAGGGGAGCAGCTCGACCGGAGGGGTTTGCCGGACGGACCGGGGGGAACCGGCCGGCAGGGACGGTCGAGCTGCATCCTGTGGGGGGTAAGGGATTAAGAGGCCTCCCCCGCCCCGCCGCGTCCCCCCATCGCCGCCCGATAAACCTCCTCCAAGACCTGTCGCTTCTTTTCCCACGTGAACCGCTCGCGCACGTCTCGCGCGGCCTGCTCTCCGAGCGCCAGGCCCCACGCCGGATTTCCCGCCAGCCGGCGGAAAGCTTCCGCCATCCCGGCGATCGCCCTTTCCGGCGTGTGCACGGGCACCTTGATCCCATTCTCCGGCGTCACGATCTCGCCCGGGCCGGCCCAGTCGAAACAGATCACCGGCACGCCAAGCGACATCGCTTCGAGCAGCGCCGAGCCGCCGGATTCGCGCAGGCCCGGAAAGACCAGCGCATCGGTGGCCGCGTAAAGCGCGGGCAAGGCTTCGCGCGCGACGCGACCGAGGAAATGCACGCGGCTCTCCAGGCGCAGTTGGAGAACCGCGCGTTTCCATTCAGCGAGCGCGGGACCTTCCCCGGCGATGGTGAGCCGAATGACGGGACCTGGCACGCGCGCCATCGCGGCAAGCACCAGCGGGATCGAGCGCGTGGCCACGCAGTTGCCCAGGTAGAGCAGCGAAAGGGAGCCGTCGCCGCGCGGTGCTCGGGCGGGCGGCTCGCCCAGCGAATCGTCACGCACGGCATTCGGCGGCACGATGCGCGCCTTGCCGTGGAACCAGCTCGGCAGGAACTCCAGCGTCGTGCGATTCGAGACTAGTAACGCGCCCGCCGCGCGCAACGAGCGCTGCACCGCGGGCTGCAACAGCGAAAGCCGGTTGAGGATCGGACGCGCCTGCTCACCCATGCGCGCCGAACCCAAAAAATCGCCGAACCCCGGCGGCACCGATTCCCCGCCGGCCATCGGCCCCCACACCGAGGGAATCCCGATCCACGCCGCGCGGAAGGGCACGCGAAAGGTATGAAAAGTCGTCTGGTGCACCACATCGAAGCGATGCCGCGCATGCAGCCGCGCCGCGAGGCTGGCCACGCGCGGCTGCCAGGCGAATTGCCGAATCCAAAGGCCACTGTTTCCAAGCGGCTCGGTGAGCCGGAGCAGCGAATCCGAGACCTCGGGAAAATATGTGGTGATCCCGTGCGACGGGGCGTGACGCTCCACCGCCGCGCGCGCCCAGGTGGGCGTGATCAAGTGCACCTCGCAGAACTTCGCGGCCTGCTCCGCCCAACCCCAGCCGAGCCAATGCTCCCCGTGCGCCTCGGGGTTGCAGGCGTACGCCACCATCAGCACCTTTGGGCGGGCTTCAGGCATACAGCGCATCCACGAGCCGCAGCGATTTCGGTCCCGGCAGCACTCCGGGCTCCATTTGGTTCATGACGTACGCAAAGCCCAGCCCGTTTTCCGGGTCCGCGAAGGCATGGCTGCCGCCGGCGCCGGGCTGGCCGAACGCGGCGCGCGATGGCCCGAACAGGGTGCGCACTTTTCGCCCGTCGGGGTCTGCCGGGTCCTTCATGAAGCCCGCCGAAAAGGCCGTCTCCATCAGCAGTACGCGGTCCCGCCCCTGCGTGAGCGTGGAGGTCATCAAGGCGAGTGTCGCGGGCTGGAAATATCGCCGCCCCCCGAGCTCGCCGCCATTTGCCAGCATCCCATAAAACTTCGCCAGCGACGACGCGGTGCCCACTCCGCCAAATCCCGGATAGGACGCCGTGCGCGCCTCCGGCGCGTTCATTGCGGAAGCGCTGTGCAGCCCGCTGGGTGAGGCAAAGGAACGCGCGGTCATCGAGCCCGCGGTGAGGAACGCCGTGTAAAACGCATCCCCCTTCGGCGGCGCCGAGCGCGCCGGGAAAACCGGCGCCACTTCGTCCACGCGCTCGGGCGGCACGCCGATCCACAAGTCGAGCCCGAGCGGTTCCGCAAACTGCCCGCACCAGAACTCGCGGATCGTCTGCCGCGCGATCCGCCGCACCAGCTCTTCCACCAGGAAACCGAACGTCCGCGGATGATAGCCGTGCCCCTCGCCGGGCGGCCAGTGCGGCGCCTCCCGCGCCAGCGCGGAGACCACCGCATCGTAATCCATCACCGAGACCGGCTCCGCGAGCGAAGGCAGACCCGCGCGGTGCGACATCACTTCCGCGATCGTGATCCGCTCTTTCCCGGCCGCGGCAAACTCCGGCCACAGCGCGGAAACGCGCGCCTCGAGCGAAACACCCTCTGCCTCGCACGCATGCAGCAGGCACGCCGACGCCATCCCTTTCGTGGCCGACCAAAAAAGCACCGGCGTCTCCGCCGTCCACGGTTGCGTCTTCTCGCGATCACGAAAGCCGACGGCGAAACTCACGATTTCCCGCCCCGCCTGCCAAACGGACACCGACGCGCCCAAGTCGCCGCGCTCGGAAAAGTTCCGCCCGAATTCTTCGGAGAGCAGATCGAGGTTCATCGCGAACAGTGCCCCGGCAGCACCCGCCTACACGTGCAGCGCGCGGAGATCCGGGTCGGACTTCGCGTACTCCTTGTATTTCTTATCCAGCGCGCAGCTCGTGATGAGGTGCTGCTGCGCCGCTTCGAGATTGCCGAGCACGCATTCGTAGCAGGCGAGATTGTAAAAATAGTTGGCTTCTTTTTCCAGGGTCGGTGGGCCTTCCAGCAGCTTCCGCTTTGCCGCCGGCGTATCGCCCAGCTCGTGCAGGCAGAAGGCCGCGTGGATGAATCCGGAGGCCGCATCCGGCCGCAGCTCGCACAGCCGCAAGCTCGCCTCCAGCGCCGCCTGCCAGCGCCGCGCCTGCATCAGGATCACGAGCCGCATCTCCACCACCATCGGGTCGCCCTGCGTCTCGCTGGGCAAAGCCGCCACCTCCGCGAGCGCGTCGTCGTACATCTCCAGCTCGCAGTAGCCTTGGGCGGCGATGAGGCTGCGTTGATGTTGCTCCACCATGGTGACGCTGCGATGACATGAACCGCGGAGCGGTGCAACAGGAAACGCGGTTTCCTGCCGGCGGCGTCAACCCAAGAGCTCTTCCAACTCCTCCACGCGCCGCGCGAAGAGCCGCAGCGTCGCCTCCACCGGCGCCGGCTTCGACATATCCACGCCGCCTCCTGCAGCGTGGGGATCGGATACTTCGAGCCGCCGCTGCGCAGGAAGCCGAGGTAGCGCGCCGCGTCGCCGCGTCATCGAGCACCTGCTCGCGAAAGCGCGACCGCGGCGCTGATGCCGGTGGCGTATTTGTAAACGTAGAAGGCGCTGTAAAAATGCGGGATGCGCAGGCATTCGAGCTCCAGCTCCGCGTCGATGCGCGAAGTCCGGGCCGAAGTAGGCGTCGAGCAGCCCGCGATAGGCCTTGCGGAACGTGTCGAGCGTGAGCGGCTCGCCGCGCTTCCTCCATCGCGTGCGATGAGCTTTTCGAACTCCGCGAACATCGTCTGCCGATAGACCGTGCCGCGGATGTCGTCGATCTGCCGATTGATGAGGTAGGCGCGCATCTTGCGATCGGTGGTCTGTCTCGAGCAGATGATGCGTGAGCAGCTCTTCGTTGAAGGTGCTCGCGACCTCCGCGAGGAAGATCGGGTAGTCGTAGGTCTGGAACGGCTGCGTGCTGCTGCGCGTACCAGGTGTGCATCGAGTGGCCCGCCTCGTGCGCGAGCGTGTAGACATCGCGAAAAGACGTCGTCCTTGTAGTTCATCAGGATGAACGGCGGATTGCCGTAGCTCGACGAGCTGAAGGCGCCGCTGCGCTTGCCCTTGTTTTCGTAGCGGTCGCACCAGCGGTGCTGCGCAGGCCGTCGCCGAGCGCGCCGCAGTACTCGTCGCCCGAGCGGCGCGAGCGCGGCGAGCACCTTCTCGCATGGCCTCGTCGAAGCGCACGTCGCGTTTCGATGTTCGGCGACGATCGGCACGTAGGTGTCGTAGTGATGGATTTCCTCGAGCCCGAGCACGCGCTTGCGCAGCGCGTAGTAGCGGAAGAGCGGCTGCGAGATTCGCGCGCACCGATGCGCGATGAGGTTGTCGTACACGCTCACCGGCACGTCGTCGTGGAAGAGCGCGCGCCTCGCGCGCGCTCGGGATAATTGCGCGCGCGGGCCGCGGAAGACGTCGGCCTTGATCGAGTTCGCGAGCGTCGAGGCGAGCGGTGAACTTGTGATCGCGCGAACTCCGCGTAGAACTGATGGAAAGCGCGCTTGCGCAGCTCCGGGTCGCGCTTCACCAGGAACGACGAATAGCTAGCTCTGCGTCAGCGCCCGCTCGACGCCTTTCTCATCGGTGATCACGCCGAACTTCATGTCCACGTTCGTGAGCTGCGAGAACGTCTCGCCGTGCCCGCGCGAGCGCGCTGTGCCCGAGCGCGAGCAGGCGCTCCTCGGCCGCGGTGAGCGTGTGCGGCTTGAGCCGGCGCAGCTTGCGCGAGCGGGATCACCCATTCCGCGAGCGCCGGGTCGATGCGAGGTATGCCTCGAAGCGCGCATCGTCGATCGCCTGATCTCCGGCTCGACGAAGGCCTGCGCCTCGCCGATCAGCGTGCAGCAGATTCTCGAACTGCCCCTCGCGCGCGAGATTCGCCGTGTCCGAGCTGTCCTCCGAAGTCGCGCAGCGAGGCGTAATGCCCGAGCCGCTCGATGCTGCAGACCCAGCGCCTTTTCGAATTCCAGCACCTCGCGCAGCGTCTCCGCCGATTCGCCCACGCGCCCCTTCAACTGCTCGATCCTGCGGTACTCCGACTGCAGCTTCGCAAAGTGCCGCCTCCACGCTTCCGGGGTCGGGAAGAGCACGGTGAGGTCCCAAGTATCCTCCGGCTTCACCTGGTCGCGCGTAATCACCTGCGCGCCGGCGGCGTCATCTTTATCGTGGAAAATGGAACAGCGAGGAAAAAGCTTCACCCCGCTACGCTCACGGCGCGCGCGGGCGGAGTCAAACTTTGGCGTGAGGCAGAGGTGACAGCCTGCTGCGGAGGAAATCGGCCGAAGCGTAAAAGAACGCGAAAACGGCCCGATTCGTAAGGCGCGACTCCGCTTATAATGGCGGAGTCTACGGGACTCGAACCCGCAACCTCTGCCGTGACAGGGCAGCGCTCTAACCGATTGAGCTAAGACTCCTTGAAGGGGCGATACCGTAGGCGGAGGGGGAGAAGCGGGCAAGGGGTTTTTCCGGGAAAAATGTTTCCCTCCGGCGCGTTTTCACGAGGGCGCTCTCCGCCTTGGGCAAACCCGTAAAAGGCGTGGGGCATTGCCCGAGCTCGTGGCCCCGAACCTGCTCTTCTCATTCATTACATGCCCGCTTCGTTGGACAGCCAAATCAGCTTTGAGACAGTCTTCGAATGCAACCCACTGCCAATGTGGGTCGCCGACGAGATCACGCTCGCTTTCCTCGCGATCAACGAGGCGGCGGTGGAGCGTTATGGCTACTCGCGCGCGGAGGCGCTCTGCATGAGCCTCGATCAGATTCTCGCGGACGACGAGGGGCTCCCCCACTCTCTCACCGACGGTGTAGGCGAACTCCCGCTGACCGGCTACCTCAGCCGGCACCTTTGCAAAGACGGCCGCATCATCGAGGTGGAGACTTCCTGGAGCGCGATCGTTTTCGAGGGCCGCCCAGCGCTGCTCACCGTGGTGAACGACCGCGCCGCTTACCACAAATCCGAGGAACGCAATCGCGAGCAGGCCAATCTCCTCGACCTCGCTTCCGACGCCATCATGGAGTGCGACTTGGAAGGCCGCGTGGTTTTTTGGAACCAAGGCGCCGCGCGTTTGTATGGCTGGTCGGTCGAGGAAGCGGTCGGCTCGGATATGGTCGAGCTGCTCATGGCCGACGTGACGCCGATGGAGGCAGTCGAGCGGGGCCTCCGCGAAAAGGGTCTTTGGAGCGGAGAGCTTCAGCAGCAGAGCAAGGACAAGCGGAAGCTCATCGTGAACAGCCGCTGGACGCTGGTCCGCAACTCCGCCAACGAGCCCCGCTCCGTCCTGGTCATCAATACCGATCTCACCGAGACCAAAAACCTCGAGACCCAATTCCTGCGCGCGCAACGCCTGGAAAGCATCGGCACCCTCGCCAGCGGCATTGCCCACGACCTGAATAACATCCTCTCGCCCATCCTCATGTCGGCCGCCGTGCTGCGCCGTTCCGTGAAGGATGCCGACGGCGAAAAAATCCTAGGCATTATCGAGAGCAGCGCCGAGCGCGGGGCCGGCATTGTGAAGCAGGTGCTCACCTTCGCGCGCGGCGTCGAGGGCGACCGCGTGCTCCTGCAGCCGAAGCATCTGCTCAGCGAGATGGCGAAAATTCTCACCCAGACCTTCCCGCGCAACATCGACCTCAAATCGCAGTTCCCGTCCAACCTCTGGATGGTGACCGGTGACGCCACGCAGCTTCACCAGGTGCTGCTGAATCTTTGCGTGAATGCGCGCGACGCCATGATGCCGAACGGCGGCTCGCTCACCCTCGCCGCCGAGAACATCGAGGTCGACGAGCACTTCGCGAAGATGAATCCCGGCGCGCTCCTCGGCGAGCACATCGTCCTCAAGGTCACCGATACCGGTATGGGCATGTCGCCGGAGACCATGGACAAAATCTTCGACCCCTTCTTCACCACCAAGGAGGTCGGTAAAGGCACCGGGCTCGGCCTGGCCACCGTCATCGGCATCGTAAAAAGCCACGGCGGCTTCCTCACCGTCCAGAGCGAGCTCGGCGTCGGCACCACCTTCCGCATCTTCCTGCCCGCCTCCGACAAAAACCCCGAGCCCGCCCGCGCCGAGGGCGCCGAGCCCGATTTCGAAGGCCACGGCGAGCTCATCCTCGTGGTCGACGACGAAGCGCCCATCCGCGAAGCCCTCGTCCAGACCCTGCAAGACCACGGCTACCGCGCCTACACCGCCGAAGACGGCAGCGACGCCCTCGCCCTCTACTTCCAGCGCCGCGACGAAATCAAACTCGTCCTCACCGATCTCGCCATGGGCCAAATGGACGGCCTCTCCCTCATCCGCGCCCTGCGCCGGCTCGACCCCGCCGTCCGCATCGTCGTCTCCAGCGGCCACTGCCCGCCCGATCAAGTCATCACCCTCGAAAGCCTCGGCGTAAAACGCTTCCTCGATAAACCGTACACCGCCAGCAAACTCCTCCGCATCCTCCGCGAAGCCCTCACCGAGCCCGCCCCCAAGCGCTGAAGGCTCCGCCAGCCCGCCGTCCCAGCCCGAAAGGCTCGCTCGCCCGTCCTCCGCCCCCTCCACCATCACCGCGCCCCGCCCTGCCCGCGTCGGCGCGCTCTCCCCGCGCTCCTTCCGCCCCCCTGCCCGCGCGCTGCCCCTCCGAGGGCTGAAAGCCCGCCAGGTGAAAGCCTGGGTTGAGCCGATGTAAGCGGCGGCCCAGGATCACGCCCGAAGAAAACGGAACGAAGGCCCAACGCGCCGCAACAGCCGCGGCTGCCGGAGTAGCAACCTCACCGCGCTACTCCTGCATCGCCTCCCGCCGCGCTTCCACCGCCTTACGAATCGCGTGCTCCACCTGCTCCCAGCCTTTTCGCTGCGGCTGGAAATCAAGCACCGGCTTCGCATTCCACGTGCCCGTCATCAGCTTCTTGAGCTCCTGCTCCAACGGCCAGCTTTCGTCCCAATCTTTCCGATCCAGCAACACCGGAATCAAAATGCACTTCTTTTCATTCATCAAACTCAGCGCCTTCGGGATTTCCTTATCCTGAATGAAATCCGAATCGCGCGAGGCGGTCGAGTAAACGAGCAGCACGATGTTCGCGTCGCCGAGTTCTTTCATGATCCGCTCCTCCCAATTCTCGCCGGCGACCAGTTGCGTATCCTCCCACACTTGGATGTAACCCCGGCGGCCAAGAATCCTCAGGTGGGTGGAAAGATTACCCTTCAGCTTTGGCTCATCCACATGCGCATAGCTCACGAATAGCCGCAGCCGCGCCGGTGCTTTCGGGCCTTCCGCCACGCGCGCCTCCTTGCTTTCCACCTGATCCAGCGTCTCCGCCACCGGCAGTTTCAACCGCTGCGCGGTCGGTCCCCTGCCCACCGTCACCTTCAGCGTCTCATCGTCTTCGCGCTCCGCCATCCGCAAATCCTCCATCGGCACCCACTTCTCCGGCTGCTCGGAGACCCGGACCTCCTCTACCACCGGCACCTTCCCGTGCAACGCCGCCAGATGCGTGCGGATGAGATCGAACAGCCCCTGCCCCTCCTTCTGCGAAGCGCCCAGCACCGCCACCTCCGTCCGCCGCTCGTTTTTATCGAGGCGCACCAACGCCTTCGCCCCGCCCCATTCCAGCACCACGCCCGAGCGCCAGCGCCACTCCGGGTGCGCCGCGCTCATCTCGTTCGTTCGCACGATCAGCCGTGGCAACAGGCCCGGCGGCAGCGCCTCCGGGTACGAAAAGCGGAGCCGCTTCACCCCCGGCGTACGAAACTCCGCAAACGGCTCCGGCTGCGCTTCTGGCAACAACTCCGGGATCAGCCACCGCGTAGGGGCCTGCGTCTTCCCCGTCGCCACGTCCGGTGCATCCAGCGCAAAGGCCACCTCGAACTTCTCCATCAGCTCCAGCACGAAATCGTGCTTCTCCGCCGGATAATCTTTCGCGGGCAACGCCTCCGCCAGCCAGGCTCGCTGCAGCACCCCGTGACACTCCTTGTTCTGCGCAAACCGCAGCAACCCATAGACACCCTCGGTCACCCACTGCGGCTTCAGCACGCTCGTTTCCCGCAGCCGGTGATGCGTACGAAAATTGAGCGCGATTCCCAGCCGGTGCAGCGTTTCCGCCAGGCTCGATTGCTGCCGCTCCTCCATCACCTGCTCCCGCTCGCACAGCCTCACATACTCGCGGTAATCCAGAAAACTCTGCGGCATCCGCAAAAGCGCCTCCTTCACCCGGTGCCACTTTCTCGGCACGCCCAGCCATACATCCTTCATGCCATTCACCGTCGCCTCCACCAGAGCGCGCAACTCGGCAATGCCCCGCCCCGTGAGCGCGTCCGTCTCCACAAAGCCCGCGATCTGCGGGCACCGCTCCTGCAAGCGAAACCGGTCTACCGAAAACTTGTGCATGTCGAACTTGTTAAGCGCCACCACCACCGGGCTATCGCCGCCGTAGCTCTGGATGAAGCGCAGCCAGTAGTCCGTCTCACTCTCCCAGTTGCTCTCCCGCCCCTCCAGCACCAGCAGATAGACACAGCGCTCGCTCAAAAAAATCTGATGCGTCCCGTGCAGAAACTCCTGCCCGCCGAAATCCCACGCATGTCCCGTCGCCACGCCCTGCGCACAGGCGAGCTTGAGCGGCTGCACTGTGATCCCTGGCGTCTCCTTCTCCTTCTCGTCCGGCTTCTCCCCGCGCAAAGCCTTTAGCAGCGAAGTTTTCCCCACCCGCCCCCGGCCCACCAGCAGCAGCCGCACCTCCCGCATCGGCGCCTCACCCTGCGCCGCCCGTTCGAAATAAAAATCCAGAATCGCGTGCGGATTCGCCGGGGGATTCTTCTCGCCCGAGTCTTGGTACGGCGGCCCGAGCAACTCTAGCGGCAATCCGAGCGCGTCGTTGCCGTGCAGGGTCAGCTCCTTGAGTCGAGTCAGCCCGCGGAGCGCCTCCGGCAACGCAGTCAACGCGTTGTTCTCCAAGTTCAACAGTTCCAGTGCGGTGAGCCGGCCGAGCTCCGAGGGCAGCGCCGTGAGCTGGTTTTCGGACAGGGAAAGCTGCGCCAGCGCGGTGAGCTGGCCGAGCTCCGGCGGCAGCGCCGTGAGCTGGTTGTTGGACAGCAAAAGCTCCGTCAGCGCGGTGAGCTGGCCGAGTTCCAGAGGCAGCGCCGTGAGCTGGTTGCTGGACAGCCAAAGCCGCGTCAGCGCGGTGAGCTGACCGAGCTCCGGCGGCAGCGCTGTGAGCCGGTTGGTTTCCAGGGAAAGCTGCGTCAGCGCGGTGAGCTGGCCGAGTTCCGGCGGCAGCGCCGTGAGCTGGTTGTTGAACAGCAAAAGCTGCGTCAGCGCGGTGAGCTGGCCGAGCTCCGGCGGCAGCGCCGTGAGCTGGTTGTCGGACAGCGCAAGCCTCGTCAGCGCGGTAAGCTGGCTGAGCTCCGGCGGCAGCGCCGTGAGCTGGTTGTTGTACAGCCGAAGCTCCGTTAGCGCGGTGAGCTGGCCGAGTTCCGGCGGCAGCGCCGTAAGCTGGTTGTTGTCCAGGAAAAGCTGCGTCAGCGCGGTGAGCTGGCCGAGCTCCGGCGGCAGTGCCGTGAGCTGGTTGTTGGACAGCCAAAGCTGCGTCAGCGCGGTGAGCTGGCCGAGCTCCGGCGGCAGCGCCGTGAGCTGGTTGTTGTCCAGCCAAAGCCGCGTCAGCGCGGTGAGCTGGCCGAGTTCCGGCGGCAGCGCCGTGAGCTGGTTGCTGTCCAGCAAAAGCGCCGTCAGCGCGGTGAGCTGGCTGAGCTCCGGCGGCAGCGCCGTGAGCTGGTTGTTGTACAGCCGAAGCTCCGTTAGCGCGGTGAGCTGTCCGATCTCCGGAGGCAGCGCCGTGAGGCCCAGTTTACTCAGGTTGAGGAACCTACCTTCATCGCCCTGCTGCCGGCACTCTTCGATCTGCCGCATCGCCTCCTCATAGGCCTCTTGCGGATTCGTCGTCCTGCCCTGATCGCCCTTCGCCATCGCGCGTTTACTCGATCGGCTCCGCGATGGTGATCGTCCGCGGCGCGGTCGTTCTTGTTGCCACGCTATTTGCCACCAGCGTGCGTATCTTCACCACTTTGCCCACCTCGAACGGCCCCAGCGCGTTGCCGCTCGCATCCAGCGGCGCCGTATTCGCGAAATCCACATCGGTGCCGACCACCTGCCATTGGACGGATTTGGTCGTGGCGTGATCGCCGCCGCCCGGGATGTATTTCACCAGCACTTGCAGGCCGCCTTCGCCGCCCTGGCTCACGGTGTCGATCTCGATCGTCTCGGGCGCGGACGTGCCGGGCTCGGTGGGGATGCCGGTGAGCGCTTGCGAGACCGGCTCGCCGGGGTCGTGGCTTTGCTTCACCACGCTGTACCAGCGCTTGTTCAGGCGGTCGCACGAGCGGTCGTGGGCGCGCAGGTTTTCGCGCGCGGCATTGAGCAGCTCCTCCTTGTTTTCAAACGTCCCGATCCGCGCCGTGTAGGCATCGACCAGCGCCTTGAGCATCGCCACGGTGTGCGCCGCGCCCTGCACCGCGCGCACGATCGCCGGCTGCGGGGGCGTGAGCGCCGCCATCGCCGTATTCGCCCGCTCCCAGACCGGGATCAGCTCCCGCGCCCGCTTCAAAATCGTCGATTCCGTGCGCGAATTCACCCGGTAAAGATCGTCCACATCCTTCATCAGCCGCTCGTTTTCCTCCAGATGGCCCTCGATCAGCTTCGGCACCTTCGTCCCGAGCACCTTCATCTTTAGAAGGTCCGCCTGCACATCGCGGAACGCCGCATCCGAAGCATCCTGCGCCGCCGTGCGCGCCTGCACCAGCGGCTCGAAGCCCGCGATGAGCGCCTGCAGCTCCGCCGTCCCCTGCGTGCCGATCTTGAGCGCCGGCACATACTGCAGCCAAACGGGCAGAGTGGCCTGCGCCCGTTCCAGGGTGATTTCCCAATATTCCATGGTGTTCTGAGGGTTGAGGGTGAAGAAAGCCGCCGGCAAAGCCGCCTCCCTCCCCATCGCCACAATGTACTCCGGCAGCGGGGAATCCCATCTGAGCCCCTCCATATCGTATCGGAGGCGGGGATCATCCCAGTGCGGAAACTCAGGCTCAGGCATGAAGCACTTCGCCCCGAGTTGTAGCGGTTTGGTACACAGCGTAAACAACTTTTTTGCGCGGCGCGCCGGCTCCCGCGCCACGCGCTCTCGCTCAGGTGGCTGGTAGCGCAGACTTTTCCATGCTGCTTCAGCTTTCTCCATAGCTGTAATCATGACAGCACAGAAATAAGCTGTTTCAGCAATGGAAAAAGTCGCTGCATAGGTGTCGAAAGCAGAGGCAGATAGGCATGCAGGGAAGGTGGGCGAAGGCACGGGTGGGTAAGTTGCGGGTGAAGTGGCGGAAGCGCGGGCCTTGGGGAGCGCGACCGGCCCCGGTCGCCGGCTTCGGCGTCCCGCCGAAGCCACCGAGTCACGGAAAGCCGTGCCATCGCCGAGCAGTGCCGCGAAACCCGGCCTTTCGGTTCCTTCGTGCTTTCGTGACTTCGTGCCTTCGTGTGAAGCCAGCGGTTCGCTCACTTTTCACACGAAGCACGAATTCACGAAGGCACGACGAAGATAGGGCAGACCGGCATTTCGTGGCTTTCGTCATTTCCGTGCCTTTCGTGGCGATGGTTTCCTCGGCGCAAGCTGCGTTGGCGCGGCTCTCGGACGATGAACGCCGGGAGTTTTCGGCCACGAAAAACACGAAAGGCGCGAAATAGACGAAAAGGGGGAAAGGTCTTTTGCGTCGGGCGCCAAGGCGTGGCCCACCAGACGTTCAACCGCCCCGGCGAGGCGCCGGCCCGTGCGACCGAGGCGGTCGCGCTCCCCAAGGCCCACTCGTCCGCCACCTCCCGCGCCCTCACGTTCCGCGCCGGGGGTGGCGCCGCCCCCCAAAGTCACGCCTCGGATTCTCGCAGCGTCTCGAGGGCGTATTTGAGGTCCGGCGCGCCAAGGCTGGTGTAGAGGTCGACCGCGCGGCGGGCGTGGGGTAGAGCCTCGGAGGCTTTGCCCTGCCGCACCAAGGCTTGGGCGAGGCGGCGCGAGTCCTCGGCGATCAATTCCTGGCGGCCTACGGCTTCGGACAAGGGGAGGGCCTCGCGGGCGAGGGCCTCGGCATCCGGCCACTTGTCCTGGGCGAGTGCGAGCGCAGCCAAGTTGCCGGTATAGAGGGCCACGCCCTCGGCGTCACCGAGAGCGCGCCCCACGCGTAGCGCCTCGCGATAATCGCGCTCGGCGCCAGCGTAGTCGCCAGACATCTGCTCGGCGCCGGCGACGTCGTTCAGCACAGTGGCCACATCGTGGCCTTCCGCCTCGCGTGTGCGGTGCAACTCCAGCGCCTTACGGAAGGCGGCGATTGCGGCGGGGTAGTCTCGCTTCAATTGGTGCCCCCACCCCCGTAACCGGATGACGATGGCACGCTCACGATCGCCGGCTTGGGCGCGCTCCCAGTGGTCCGCAGCCCGGTCGGCGCAAGCCAGCAACGGCTCAGCTTGCTCCCGCAATTGAAATACTCGGCCGGCTTGGTGTGCGCGCCAGCCAGCATTTTTGTCATCGCCCGCTGCGAGCGCCTTGGCTTCCGCCTGCTGCGAGAGCGAGAGCCGCTCGTCCCACCGGCCGGTGAACTCGAGAAAGAAATTTAAGGCGTCGCACACGGTCTGCAGCCGCGCGTTCGGGCCGGCGATAAGGAGTGGGATAGCCGGAGTCACGGTAGGCCAAGCGGCGTCGAGCACCGGGAAGCGGTCGTGTTTTTTGTAGCCGTTTTCCACGATTAACGCGTACGCGCGCTTTTCCAACCGACTACCAATCATAACGACGGCTTCGGGGCGCCTGCGGCGGAGAAACTCGGCGACCATGGGCACAAGTGCAAAGGCGTGCTCTTCGTCGTCGGGGACGACGAGGGCGCGATTGGAGAGATCGGCGAGGGCGGTTTGTGCGGCGGTCAACGTCAGGCCGCTGAGCTCGGCCAGGTACTTGGTCTCGATCGGCGTGGTGAAGTAGGTGAGGGCGGCGAGGATTTTGGTTTCGCTTTCGGTGAAGGTTTCCAGCAGGTCGCCGAAGATAAATTCCAAGGGGTCGTTGCCGGGGGGCGCGCTGCGGAGGAAAGCGAGGGCATCGGCGAGAGTGCGACAGTGGCCGCGACCGAGCTGGCCAACGATCCAGCGCAGGAGGAGCGGGTTGCCTCCGGTTTCTTCATAGAGGTGAATGAGTTCCTCGCGCGAGGCTTTGACGAGCAGGGGACGGTCGCGGGCGAGGTCGTCGAGGAGGCCGAGGGCGGCGTCTTGTTCGAGGCGGTCGAGGCGGATGATCCGAGCGTCGACGTCGGTGCGACGGCGGCTGGTAATGATCGCTTTGGAGCCGGGCGGGAGTTGGCTGAGGAAGTCGTAAAGCTGGTCCTGCTGATCCTTATGGAGCGACTCGAGGTTATCGAGGATGAGCAGCACGTGCGCGGGGACGAGCGCGTCGATGAGTAGGCGCGCGCGCTCGTTTTCCGGCTGTTTCGTAAGCTCGGGCCGGCCGAGCTGGCGCGCCATTTCGCTAAGCATTTCCAGATAGCCCGGCACCACGAACTGCGACAGGGACCGTTCGCCATCTGGGGTAAGGGCGCGCGATTTCGAGGAGAGGAACAGGATGCGCTGAAATTGGCCGGGCGGCGTCAGCTCGGCGGCTCGGATGGCGAGAGAGGTCTTGCCCATGCCGCCCGGTCCATCAACGAGCACGCCCCAAGTGCGGGTCTTCGGCGCAAGGGCGTCCGCGATGATCTTGAGCTCTTTCTCGCGGCCGAAAAAGGAGGCGAGGCGGGGGAGATTGTTGGATGGGAGGGTCATGCCGGTGTCGCGAGGACGGGTCTGGCGGGCGCGCTTTCGCTTGGGGATGGAAACGCCGAGTGAGGCGAGACGTTCGAGGATGAGGCTGGCGAAGTCTTCGGGCGTTTTGCCGTCGAGCTCGATGAAGCCGGCGGTGGAGTAGACTCCGGGGAGAGTGCCGAGATTGAAACGGGCGAGGAGCACCTCGGCGTTGTCGCGCTGGCTGAGCCGATCGTGAATGGCGGTGAACTCGAGATTCGGCCATTGCTTCCCCTGGTAGGCGCCGCACGCTACGACGACGACGAGGTCGGCGTCGCGGTGGTAAAGGTCGGGCAGATAGAAACCCAAATCGCGCCGCGCAAACTCGGATTCGTGGAACTTGTCGTAGAGGATTTCCTTTCGCTCGAAGTATTCGGCTAGGATGTGAGCGGTCTCTCGCACGAACTCGCGCTTTTCTCCCGCGAAGGAGAAGGCGATGCGGAAACGTTTGCCGGGATTACTCATGCAGGGGGGCGATTCATTCTTGCCACGGGAGCTTTGTGGACGAGCGGGTGCGCGCGGGCAAGCTTGGGGAGGCGCGGCGAGCGCAGGTGCGGCGTGGATCGTTCGTCGTAGTCGGCCACGCCTAACTGCGGGGCGAGGCTCCCGTATAGAGTGCGAATAGATGATGACGATGAGGAGGATTCACGCCACCCTTCGGGCACTCCTATGAGCCAATACATCGATGGATTCGTCCTGCCGGTCCCGAAGGACAAGATCGAGGAATATCGCCGGGTGGCGGAGGCGGCGGGGCGGATTTGGCGGGAGCACGGCGCGCTGGATTACCGGGAATGCATCGCGGACGATATGGAGGCGAAGGAGATGGTGGCTTTTCCAGAGCTCGCGAAGGCCGGACCCGATGAGGTGGTCATTTTTGCCTGGGCGATCTTTGAGTCGCGCGAGCACCGCGATGAGGCGAATGCCAAAATCATGGCCGACCCGCGTCTGCACGAACTGTGCAGCCCCGATAAACCACTCTTCGACTGCAAACGGATGGCCTACGGTGGCTTCAAGACCCTGGTCCATGTCTAGGCCGGTGCTTCATTTTGCCGCCGTGGCCGCGCTGCTCATCGGCGCAGGGCCGGCCTTCACCGGCGCCGCGGAGGAGCGCCCGAACGAACAGCGGGCCCCGGCCGCCTCGCATTTCGAGATCGAGGCCAAGTTCGTCGAGGTCACCCGGAAGATCTTGAAGGAGGAACTGGGGAGCTTGGGCGGCTTCCTGCCGGCGTCCAAAGCCGCGCCGGCGCTCACTTTGAATCGCGTGCTGGAGCCGGCGGACGCGGAAGAATTGCTGAGAACGCTGATCGCGAAGCGGGGCGTGGACTTGCTCAGCGCGCCGCGCGTCACCACCGGCGCCGGCGAGGAGGCGAAAATCGAGATCAAGCGCGAGTTTCGCTACCCGGTGTCGTGGGAGCCGAAGGTAAAGGGGAAGCCGCACCGGCCGAAGGATTTCGAGACCAAGGACACGGGCGTGACCCTGCGGGTGAAGGCAAAGCCTGCGCCGGAAGGGGTGATCAACCTGGACCTCGATGCCGCCGTGGTCGAGTTCGCCGGAGTTGTGAAGATCGAGGCTGGCAAGGCGTCGGCGCAGGCGCTCATCGAGCGCGGCCCGCGGGGCGCGCTGGCCCTCACCGTGGAAGGCCCCCACCAGCCCATCTTTTCCACGCGCCGCGTGCAAACGTCCGTCTCGCTTTTTGACAAGCGGACGGTGGTCCTCAGTTTCCCGAACGAGACCGAAAAGACGCCGGCACGCCCCCAGAACGCGGCCAACGAGCGGCACCTGCTGGCGATCGTGACCGTGCGGAAAAAGCCGGCGGAAGAAGCGGCCAGGTAGGGCGGGACGCCGGCATCTACACGCCATCCGGGCAAACCCCGAGGAACTCTCCACGCTCCCGCGCACGGAAATCGCTTTATCATGCGTGCTAATGAAATTCCTGCCGTCCACGAGGTGGACCACGCCCAAGCCTGCAACGCTCTCCCTGGCGCTCCTGGCGGCCAGCCTGCTGGCCTTGGTGGGCGCGGTCTATTTTCGCGTGGAGATGGGCATCGCGGCCGCGCCGGCGGGGGGCAGGAGGGAGTTGGAGAAAGCCGCACGAGCGGCCGTTTTTACTGAGCTGGCGGCGATCGACGCGGCGCGCGCGAAGAAGGCGGCCGAGCTGCGCCGCACGCTCGCCGAGCTGCAGCTTTTGCTGAGTTTTCTTGCCAAGCCGGGCACGGTGGCGACGCAAGCGGCGACGGTCGACCAGATGCGGCAGGCGGCCAGCCGGATCGGAACCATTTTCAGCCTCCCCGACGAGGGTGGAGAGGAAGAGGAGAAGCTCCCGGAAAGCGCCGAGATCTTCCAAGCTGCCACGCTGGCGTTTCAGCAGCGCGCCGAATTGCCGCGGGAGCGTGCGCTGGCCGAGGAGGCCAGCCGGCGGTTCGAGCACCTCCTCACGGTGGGCGCCGAATTGCGGGAGCTTCATCAGAGGCAGGCCGCGGAATTTCAACGCCTGGCCGGCGCGAGCGCGCTCAATCCGGCGCGAAACGGCGCAATGTCGGCGATGGCCGCGCGGCTTGGGCTCGGCGGGTGGCTTCTGGCGCTGCTCGCCGCTACGAGTTTCGCCGGCGCGGCGGGCACGGTGTATTTCGGCTCTCGCGCCAACACGCGGCCGATCAAATACCTGGTGGACATCGCGCGCGACGTGACGCACGGGCGCGCGCGGCGGAAAGCGAAGCCGGAGGAGACTGGCGAGCTGCGCGATCTCGCAGAGGCGATGAACCAGATGATGGACGCGCGCGACGAGGCCGAGGAGCGCCTGCGCATCGCGAACGACAGCCTGGAACTGAAGGTCTCGGCGCGCACCGCCGAGCTTTGGCGCGCGAACATGGCGTTGCGCGAGGAGAGCGAGCAGCGCGGGCGGGCCGAGCGCGATTTTCACCAAGCGCAAAAGATGGACGCGCTCGGCAAGCTGGCCGGCTCGATCGCGCACGATTTCAACAACCTGCTGACGGTGATCATCGGCGGGGCCGAGTGCGCGCGGAAACAGCTAGCGGCCGGGCACCCCACGCTGGCGCTGCTGCACACCATCCAGCAGGCGGGCGAGCGCGCGGCCGGCCTCACGAAGCCACTGCTCACGTTCAGCCGCAACCAAGTGCTCGCCGTGGAGGTGGTGGACCTGAACGATTCCGCGCAGGAAGCCGGGCGCATGCTCCACCGCTTGCTCGGCGTGAATATCGAGCTGCGCCTGGAGCTCGATTCGGCGCTGCATGCGGTGAAGACGAACCCGAACCAGCTCCAGCAGGTGCTGATCAACCTGGGCGTAAACGCGCGCGACGCCATGGAGGGCATCGGCGTGCTCACCGTCACCACGCGCAATGCCGTGCTCGAGGCGGCGGCCGCGGCCGCGCATGGCGTGCCGGCGGCGGATTTGTGGGTGGAGCTGATCGTGCGCGATACCGGCTGCGGCATGGACGCCGAAACGAAGGCGCGCATTTTCGAGCCCTTTTTCACCACCAAGCCGGTGGGCAAAGGGACGGGGCTCGGGCTCGCCACGGTGTTCGGCATCGTCAAGCAGGCCGGCGGCTTTTTGCGGGTGGAAAGCGCACCGGGCGAGGGCACGGCGTTCCACGTCTTCCTGCCGGCGACGACCGAGGCGCCCGCCGCCGCCGCCGCGCCCGCGGCCATCGCGCCATCGCTGGTGCCGGAGCAGGCCACCGAAACCATCCTGCTGGTGGATGATGAAGAAGAAATCCGCGAGCTCGCGGCGATCACGCTGGAGGAGCGCGGCTACCGCGTCTTCGCCGCGGCCAGTGCCGAGGACGCGATCACGCTCGCCGAGCAGCATCGCCAGGAAATCCGCATCCTCATGACGGATGTGGTGATGCCGGGAATCAACGGCGTGCAACTGGCCGAGCTCCTCTCGAAGATCGTGCCGGATTTGTGCGTGCTCTTCGTCTCCGGCCACAGCAATGAGAGCATCTCGGCCGGAACGCTCCGCGCGACGAATGCCGCCTATCTGCAGAAGCCGTATCGCGGCGAGGAGCTGCTCACCAAGCTGCGCGAAATCCTCACCAGCGGCGAGGCACGACGCCGCCCGCCCGCGATCCGCAGCCCCCAAGTGTTGGATGGTGCCGGGGGCGGCGATGCGTCGTGGGCGCTCGATGAAGAGAATCCGTGGGCGGAGACCGGCGCGTACGCGCGCGAGGTCCACGTGGCATGAAGCAGCGGGCTCAGTTCGATGCGGCCCTGTCGCGCTCCAGGATTTCTGCGAAGCGCTCGGCGAGCAGGCGCGTGAAGACTTTCGCACCTGCGTCGTTGAGGTGGACGGCGTCCGCACGGACCTCCGGCGGATAGAGCTGCGGGTAGGCGCGCGGGTTGTCGAAGGCCAGCACGGGCACTCCCTCCGGCGCCCGGCCCGCGACGAAAATCCGGCGATTCGGCAGCGAATTCGGAAACACGACGAGGATCATTTTCGCACCCGTCGCCGCGATTCTGCGGCCGAGCTCGCGATACTCCGCCTCAGCCACCAGGTCCGGCTCGCCGGGCGTAGTGTTTTCATGGACCGCCAGGTCGCGTTCGTACGCGGGCTGCTCCGCCTTGGGCATCGGCCGGTGAGTCGGATAGTAGCCGAGCAGCGAGGGATCGGGGTGATTGCGTCCAAGATCGGTAGGCTTCCAGCGCGTCTCCTCGGGCAGGCCGAGCCGACTCGTGAGCAGGGGCGCGCCATCGCTCACGGAGAAGAGCCGGTGCACGAAAAGTTTGGCGTGCTCGCGCGTGACCTGCGCCGGGGTATCCCCGAGCAGCTCCGGCTGCGGCGAAGTGAAAGCGGCCCAGGTTGGCGCGTCGCTCACGAGTGCACGCCAGCACAGCCAGGTGCGCTTGAAATCGTGCCAGTAGCGGGCGCGCAGCGTATTGCGATGGACGGGCGGGATGCGTTTGCGGAGCGGGGTCAATTCCACCAGCACGTACCGCGGCTTGAGGGCTCCGCGCGCGAGCAGCTTCTCGCAGAAGTAGACGCTTTCCGGAAACGACATGCCATCGAACCCGAGATTGAAGCTTTGCACGGCGTGGCCCTGCTTCCGCAGTTTTTCATCGAAGACGGTGGGGATGAAACCTCCGTAGATCTTGCTCGATCCAAAAAAGAGAACGGAAGGCGCCAGGGAGGATTCCGCCAGGAATTGCAGTTTCGGCGCTATTTGGTCCATCGCCGGCAGCGAGCCGCTGGTGGGAAGCACCTGGCCCGCGCCGAGGAGGCCGCAGCCGAAAAACACGAGATTGCGGGCGAACCTAGCGAGCCTGTGAGCCCCTTTGGCAAACGATGAGGCTGCGGCGGGCGAGGGCATGAAGGCGTCGGCAAAGGCAGCTTTGCCGCAGCAAACATGGTTTCTAGGAGGGCGGCAATGCTGGAGCCTGCCGCGAAGGATTGCGTTCCTACGGCGCTGCCTTGGCCTCCGCGAGCCCTTCCGGCGTGAACTCGCTGTCGTTGAAATTCATGTCGTGCTTGATGCGCGAGCCGTCGAGCTCGGTGACCGAATCGCCGCGCGGGCCGCGGACGCTGAGGTTCGCGGGGACAAAGTAGCCGCGGTCGTCGCTGGCGACGCGCGTCGTCTCGATGCGGCGCACCAGCTTGCCGGAGCTGGAGTATTTTTCCACGCGCAACGGGACCAGACGCTTGGGATCGATCCAGCTTTTCACACTGCCATAGGGCGACCGCTCGCCCTTGCCGGGCTTCGATTCGAGCACCTGGCAATTGACGCGGTTCACCGTTTCGTTGCCGGCGAGAGTTTGGTTATCCCAGGCGAAGAAATTCTCGATCAGGTCCTGATAGGAAAGATCGCTGCCGAACAGCGCGTCGCTCATCTGGCCTGCGCCGATGGGGCGTGGCTTCTCCGGCGGCACGTAGACGGCGCCGCCGGTGCCGCGCCCGCCGGAGCGTACGAGCACGGCTTCGCCTTTCCGATCCTTCGGCCAAATAATCTGGTACACCGCTTCGGCGCCGCCGCGCGTCCGGCGCTCCTTGATCTGGATTTGCAACGTCGATTTCGTGGTCTCGGGCGGCTGCTTCACTTCCATCCGCAGGCGGACCAGGGACGAGCCGTCCTGGCGGATCGCGTTGAGTTTTGCGGCGAGCTCTTTCGCGGAAAGTGCGGGCGCATCGGCGGCGAGTGCGGGGATCGACAGGGCGGCGAGTGAAAGAAGAGAGAGCAGCTTCATGGCGGGTTCGGGAAAAGTTTAGCCGCCCTGAAGGGCGAGGCTGGGAGTCAGGCGCGAGCTGCGCCAGGCCGGGTAGAGCCCGCTCAGGACGCCGACCGCGATCGCGATGGCGACGGAAACCCCGAGCAGACCGGCGCTGAGGTCCGGCTTGAGGAGACCACGAATGGCCGGCGTCGACGCGAGAAGCTGCACGCCCACCACCCCCAGCAGCACCCCCACGATTCCGCCGAGCAACCCGAGCATCGCCGACTCCCAGAGTACCATGCGCATGATGCGCCCGCGTCTCCAGCCGAGCGCGAGCAGCACGGAAATCTCCTGCTTTCGCTCGAAGACCGTCATGAGCATCGTATTCATCACGCCGAGCACGCCCACCAAGACCGCGAGCAGCGAGGTGCCCCAGCTCATCGCTTTCGCAATTTTGTAGCCCTGGCTTTGGCGAATGTGCTCGCCCGCCAGCATCGCGCGGGCCTCTGGCACCTTCTTATCGATCTCCGCGCAAAGCTGCTCGAGCTCGGCGCGGCTGGCGCCTTCCACCGCGCGGATGTCGATGACGTTGATTTTTCCTTCGTTGCCAGTGATCTCCTGGAAGAGCGGCAGCCCCAGGATCACCGAGCCGTTTTCCACCCAGGCGCCGCCATCGACGATGCCCACCACCTCGAGCTCCGCGGTCTCGAGCTGCAGACGATCGCCGAGCTTTTTCTTGAGCACATCGGCGGCGGCCTGGCCGAGCACCACCGCCCGCTCCTTTTCATCGCGCGGGAGCCGGCCGGAAAGCACGCGCAAGTTTTGCCACGTGTAACCGCCCCATTCGCGCGCGGAGACCAGCATCATCTGGGCGGTCTCCACGCTCATCAGCTCGACGAGGATCGGGCAGGTCTCGGAGATTTTCGGCAGGCCCGCGATGCGCTCGCGCGCATTCGCATTGAAAGGTTTTGGGGTGAGCGCGCTGCCCATGTTGCTCACCACGATATCGGTGCGGCGTGCCTTCATCCCCGTGTCCCAGCTCTTGTCGAAGCCGCGCGAAATCCCGACCAGCGCCACCACCGCCGCGATGCCGATGGAGATGCCGACGAGCGTAAGGCCCGTCCGCACCGGCCGGCGCACGAGGCCGCGAAATACGACGGTGAGAAAATTCATGGGTGATTCCCGGCGGCGCTCGCCAGCCGGTCCGACTCAATATGGCCGTCCTTCATCTGAATGATACGCTCGGCGCTTTGCGCGATGGTCAGGTCGTGCGTGACGAGGACGAGCGTCATCTTCTGCTCCTGGTGCAAGCGTTTGATCAGCGCGAGGATGATCTGGGCATTCGCGCTGTCGAGGTTGCCGGTCGGCTCATCGGCCAGCAGCACGCTCGGGTCATTGGCCAGGCTGCGCGCGATCGCCACCCGCTGGCGCTCGCCGCCGGAGAGCTTCGCGGGGAAATGATCGAGCCGATGGGAGAGGCCGACCAGCTCGAGCAACTCGATGGCGCGGCCTTTGCGTTCCGCGCGCGGCAGGTCGCTTTCGAACATCGGGATCTGCACATTTTCGGTCGCCGTAAAGGTGGGCAGCAGGTGGAACGCTTGAAAAATGAAGCCGATCTCGCGCGCCCGATAGGCCGCGGGATCGGGATGCCTTGGCAGCGATCGCCCGCGGTAAAGCAAATCGCCGGCGCTCGGGCGGTCCAGCGCGCCGAGCAGTTGGAGCAGCGTGGTTTTCCCGCAACCGCTTGGCCCGATGATCGCCACAAATTCCCCCGGCTGGACTCGAAAATCCACGCCCCGCAAAGCCTGCACCTGGCCGTCGTCGTAATCTTTCTTCAAGCCCTGTGCTTCGAATACAGCCGCTCCCCTGCCCTGCTCATGCGAAGCGGCGTTGTCGGTGGCGGAGATGGTCATCGGTCAGAGGATATTCGCAGGCCGCCTGCGAACAAGATGCCTTTCCGGCAACCGCCCCCAAAAGCAGCAGAGCGAATGGTCCGGAGACCATTCGCTCGTTGCAGTGCTTGATTGGATTGCCGGACAGGCGGCTGGGTTAATCGTCGTTCAGTTCCTCGCGAAGATCCTTCTTCGCGTCGCGAACTTCCTCGCGATATTCCTTCCGGGCCTCAGCCTCGTCTTCCGACATTTTTCGCGTCGTTGTGGTCGTCGTCCGGTTGTGCTCGACGACCGGCGCCGGGGCGACGGTGGTCGTCCGCTGCTCAATCACAGGCGCAGGCGTGACCGTGGTGGTCTGGCGTTCGATGACCGGCGCAGGCGTGACCGTCTGGCTGGTAATAACCTCCTGCGCGACCAGAGCCGGAGCGAAGATGATCGCGGCCGCAAGTGCGCCGCCGATGGAGAGGAAGTGTCTGTTCATACACAAGTTTCGGAGCAACCCGCGAAAGTGGTCGTCCGCCCGCTAATTCTGAGTTTCACTTGCCTGCCCGGAATCGAGCCATGGCCGCTTCGTCCTCCTCCATCCAGGCGTTGAGTTGTTCGGGAGAAAAGAGACGAGGCTCGGGCAGCGTATTTCCGCTCGCACGCAAGTCCTTGGCCAGGAACAAGAGTAGTTTCGCTTTGTCTTGAGCGTCGAGATTCACTGTGGCGGCTTCGATTTCGGCAAGTGCTCATGAGGGAATAAGATCGAACAGAGTGCGGCGCCGCAACGTCCATGCACGAACTGATCCGCGCCGATTTCTCCTAGCGCCGCGCGCGCCCGCCGGATTTGCTCAGGGGCGGGAGTGCGGCGTAGATTGCCGAGCGCCGCCCCGATTTCACCGAATTCCCATGCCGCCAGAACAAGGTCTACATTTGGATGCGCCGCGCGCGGGCGGTGAGCATGGGCGGCCAGTTGTTCCCGAAAGACGCGAGCTTCCACCTCCTCTACGCAAGCCTTCGCTTATGAAGCGCGTGCTCTGGATTCTCGTCATCCTGGGCCTGGCTGGCGTGGGAGCGTGGCGGATCCTGGAGGTGCGCAAGGCCGGGTCGGCCAAGCTGGCGGCGGGCGCGGGCGCGCGGGGAATCGCGGTGCCGGTGATCGCGGGGGTGGCGGAGGCGCGCGATGTGCCAATCTATCTTGATGGTCTCGGCACGATCCAAGCGCTCAATACCGTGACGGTGCGGGCGCGCGTAGAGGGCGAGATTCAGAAGCTCTCGTTCAAGGAAGGGCAGGAGGTGAACGAGGGTGATCTGCTGGCGCAGATCGATCCGGCACCGCTCCAGGCCGCGCTGGACCAGGCGCTGGCCAAGCTCCGGCAGGATGAAGTGCAGCTCGCGAACGCCCGCCGCGATCTCACGCGCGATACCGAGTTGATCCGAAAAAAGGTGATCGCGCCGCAGCAGTTCGATACGCAAAAAGCGCAGGTGGCGCAGTTCGAGGCGCTGGTGAAAAACGACGAGGCGGCGGTGGCGAGCGCGAAGGTGCAGCTCAGTTACGCGCGCATCACCGCGCCGATCAGCGGCCGGATCGGCCTCCGCATGATGGACGAGGGCAACATGGTGCGCACCAGCGATACGGCCGGCCTCCTTTCGATCACACAGCTCCAGCCGATCGCGCTGGTCTTTACGCTGCCCGAGCAGCATCTCGCCACGATCCATCGGCAGCAGCAGGCGTCCGGCGGGCTCACGGTGCTGGCCCTCGCACGCGACAACAAAACGGTGCTCGGCGAGGGAAAGCTCACCGTGATCGATAACCAGATCGACACCGCCACCGGCACGATTCGCATGAAGGCGGAATTTCCAAACACGGATTACCAGCTTTGGCCGGGACAGTTCGCCAATGTCCGCCTGCTCGTCGAAACGCGGAAAAACGGCGTGGTCGTTCCGGCATCGACGATCCAGCGCGGCCCCGACAGCGCGTATGTGTACGCGATCAAACCCGACTCGACCGTGGAGATGCGAACGGTGAAGGTGGCGCAGATCGAATCGGGCACGGCGCTGGTGGAGGAGGGCCTGGCCGCGGGCGAGCGCGTGGTGGTCGACGGCCAATACAAGCTGCAAGCCGGCTCGAAGGTTTCCGAGCGCGGCAGCCCCGGCGCCGCCGGAAAGTCGCGCGCGAAATGAGCGCCGCCCGCGCACGCGCATGAACATTTCCGAGCCGTTCATCCGCCGGCCGGTGGCCACCTCGCTCCTCATGGCGGGGGTGGTAATGATGGGCTGGCTCGGCTACATCGCTGCTGCCGATCTCCGCGCTGCCGCCGGTCGATTTCCCCACCATCTCACGTCACGGCGCAGTATCCCGGCGCTAGCCCGGAGGTGATCGTCTCGACCGTCACCACGCCGCTGGAACGCCGCTTCGGGCAGATCAGCGGGCTGAAAAGCATGAGCTCGGTGAGCTCGTTTGGAACCTGCGCGATCACCCTGCAATTCGGGCTCGATCGCGAAATCGACGCGGCGGCGCAGGACGTGCAAGCCGCCATCAACGCCGCGGGCGGCGTGCTGCCGCGCGAGATGCCAAATCCGCCCACTTACGCGAAGGTGAATCCCGCCGATACGCCCATCATCACGCTGGCGCTGACCTCCGACACGCTGCCGCTGGAAAAGGTGAACGACCTCGCCGACACGGTGCTCGCGCAAAAGCTCAGCCAGGTCACCGGCGTCGGCATCGTCACCATCGCAGGGCAACCAAAAACCGGCGGTGCGGGTGCGCATCAATCCGCGCGGCGCTCGCCTCGCTCGGCTCGGCCTGGAGGACGTCCGCACCGCGCTCACGCAGAATAATGTCAACGCGCCGAAAGGGCAGCTTCGACGGCGCGCGGCAATCGTACGCCATCGGCGCGAACGACCAGATCTTCTCCGCCGAGGAGTACACGACAGTGGTCGTCATCGCCTATCGCAATGGCGCGCCCGTGCGGATCGAGCGATCTCGGCGACGTGGTGGACAACGTGGAAAACGTGCGGCTCGGCAGCGTGGGTCGATGGCCAGCCGGCGGTGGTGGTCGACATTCAGCGCCAGCCCGGCGCGAACATCATCGAGACGGCCGATCGCGTGAAGGCGTTGCTGCCGAAGCTCGGCACCTCGCTGCCGCCGTCGGTGAAAGTTGCCATCGTCTCGGATCGCACCGAAACGATCCGCGCCTCGGTGCACGACGTGCAATTCACGCTGCTGCTCACGATCGGGCTCGTGGTGATGGTGATCTTCGTTTTCCTGCGGAAATTCTGGGCCACGGTGATCCCGAGCGTGGCGCTGCCGCTGGCGATCATCGGCACCTTCGGCGTGATGAAGCTCGCGGGCTTCAGCCTCGACAATCTCTCGCTGATGGCGCTGACCGATCGCCACCGGCTTCGTCGTGGATGACGCGATCGTGATGATCGAGAACATCGTCCGCTACATCGAGCAAGGGCGAGACGCCCGATGCAGGCCGCGCTCAAAGGCTCGCGGCAGATCGGCTTCACGGTCATCTCGCTGAGCGTCTCGCTGATCGCGGTCTTCATCCCGCTGCTCTTCATGACCGGCATCGTCGGCCGGCTCTTCCGCGAATTTGCCATCACGCTCAGCGTCGCGGTGGCGGTCTCCGCGATCGTCTCGCTCACGCTCACGCCGATGATGTGCGCGCGGCTGTTGAAGCCCGAGCGCGAGGAGAATCACGGCCGGTTCTTTCAGCGTCACGGAGGGCATGTTTGCAGCGCCTGCTCGGCTGGTACGATGCGCGGCTTGAAGTGGGTGTTGCGGCACCAGTTTTTCACGCTGATGGTCGCGGTCGGACGCTGGTCGCCACCGTCTGGCTCTACATCATCGTGCCGAAGGGACTGCTGCCGCAGCAGGATACCGGGCTGATCGTCGGGTGTCACCGATGCGGCGCAATCGATCTCGTTCAAGGCGATGGTGCGAACGCAGCGGCAGGTTGCCGAGATCGTGAGCCGCGATCCGGATGTGGTCAGCGTGGCCTCGATCGTCGGCGCGGGCACGGTCAATGCCACGGTGAACACGGGCCGGCTCTACATCACGCTCAAGCCGCGCGATCGAGCGCGAGGCGAGCGCCAGCGCAGATCATCGACCGGCTGCGCGAGCAGGCGCGCGGCTGTCGAGGGCATCTCGCTCTTCATGCAGGCGGTGCAGGATGTGCAGATCGACAGCCGCGTGAGCCGCACGCAGTACCAGTACACGCTGCAGGATGCCGACGAAGCGGAGCTGCGGATTGGGCGCCGCGGCTCCTCGAAAAGCTGCGCAGCCTGCCGCGAGCTCGCCGATGTCGCGAGCGACCAGCAAACCGGCGGCCTGCAGCTCAGCGTCGATATCGATCGCGAGCAGGCCGCGCGCTTCAACGTCATCCCGCAGGCGATCGACGAGACGCTCTACGACGCGTTTGGCCAGCGGCAGGTCTCGATCATTTTCACGCAGCTCAACCAATACCGCGTGATCCTCGAAGTGCAGCCCGAGCTTCCAGCTCACGCCCGCCGCGCTCGAGCAGATTTACGTGAAATCGACCGACCGGACAGATGGTCCGCTCAGCGCCGTTCGCCACGCTCAAGACCGTGACCGCGCCGCTGGCGATCGATGCACGAGGGCCAGTTCCCCGCCGTCACGCTTTCGTTCAATCTCACGCCCGGCCATTCGCTCGGCGAAGCGGTGGAGCCGATCGAGCAGGCGCAGCAGGAGATCGGACTGCCCGAGACCGTCGACGACCGACGTTCTCCGGCAGCGCCGCAGAGTTTCGCTCGTCGCTGACGAGCGAGCCTTTCCTGATCCTCGCCGCGATCGTGGTCATCTACATCGTGCTCGGCGTTCTGTACGAGAGCTACATCCACCCGATCACGATCCTCTCGAGCCTGCCCTCGGCCGGCGTGGGCGCGCTGCTCGCGCTGATCGTCTGCCGCACCGACATGTCGCTCATCGCGCTGATCGGCATCATCCTGCTCATCGGCATCGTGAAAAAGAACGCGATCATGATGATCGACTTCGCGCTCGAAGCGGAGCGCGAACGACGGGCTCGCGCCGGAGGAATCGATCTACCAGGCGTGCCTGCTGCGCTTCCGGCCGATCATGATGACCACCTTCGCCGCGCTCTTCGGCGCGCTCCCGCTCGCGCTCGCAAAACGGCACCGGCTCCGAGCTGCGCAAGCCGCTGGGCATCGCGATCGTCGGCGGGCTGCTGCTCTCGCAGTTCATCACCCTCTACACCACGCCGGTCATCTACCTCTACCTGGATCGATTTTCCCGCTGGCTGAAGCGCGGGGAAAAGCCGGTGTGGCCGCCGGAGGAAGATGTGAGTGACGAAGAGCGCGAGCTCACGGAGGCGGGGCGATGACGATGGAATCTACGCGCACGCTGGTATTTTCGCAGGCGCAGCCTGCTTTGGAGTGCGGCACGTTCTCGTGCCGCTTTCTCCACGCGACACCTGGCGGAGGAACGTTCGTCGTATTGCGGCGCGTGTTCAAAGCGGTGCGAGGACGCACCGCAGTCCAAAGCGGCTGCGCCGCGAAATCGCGATGAACCTCTCCGAGCCCTTCATCCGCCGCCCCGTCGGCACCGCGCTGCTCTCCATCGGACTGCTTCGTCGCTCGGCCTCGTCGCCTATCATTTCCTGCCCGTCGCCGCCGATCCCGCGCGTGGATTTCCCAGTGTTTCCGTCATCGGCGAGCCTGCCCGGCGCCGACCCCGAGACGGTGGCCTCCTCGCTCGCCACGCCGCTCGAGCGCCGGCTCGGGCAAATTGCCGGCGTCACCGAGATGACCTCCGCGAGCACGCTCGGCGGCACTTCCATCAGCGTGCAGTTCGATCTCAACCGCAAGGTCGATTCCGCGGCGCGCGACGTGCAGGCCGCCATCAACGCCGCTGCGAGCGAGCTGCCGCTCAATCTTCCGAACCCGCCGACCTATCGCAAAGTCAACCCGGCCGACGCGCCGATCATGGTGCTCGCGATGACGTCGAAGGCGCACACGCGGGCGGCGCTGTTCGAGTTCGCCGATGAGATCATCGGGCAGCGGCTGAGCCAGGTGGAAGGGGTGAGCCAGGTCTCGATCGGCGGCGGCGAGAAATCCGCCGTGCGCGTGCAGGTAAATCCCGCGGCGCTCGCCTCGCACCGGCCTCAGCCTCGAAGACGTCCGCGCCTTTCTAGCGCAAGTGAACGTGAGCCTGCCGAAAGGCAGCGTGGACGGCGAGAGCGCCTCGTACACGATCTACAGCAACGATCAGCTGCTCGAAGCGGGCGAGTACAAGCGGCCTGGTCGTGGCCGCAGCGAACGGCACGCCGATCCACCTCGGCTCGATTGCCGATGTCGATCGACGGCGTGGAGAACAATCGCAACGCCGGCTCGGCCGGCAGCCACGCCTGGGACGGCATGCAGCCCGCGGTGCTGCTGGTCATCTTCAAGCAGCCCGACGCCAATGTGATCGAGACCGTCGAGCGCATCCGCGCGGTGCTGCCGCAGATCCGAGAAATGGCTGCCGCCGAGCGTGCAAGCTGCGACGTGCTCAGCGACCGCACGAACACGATCCGCGCGTCGGTGAACGACGTGCAGTTTTCGCTGCTGCTGAGCATCGCGCTGGTGGTGATGGTGATCTTCCTCTTCCTGCGCCGGTTCTGGCCCACGTTCATCGCCAGCATCACCGTGCCGCTCGCGCTCGCCGGCACCTTCGGCGTGATGTACCTGCTCGGCTTCACGCTCGACAACCTCTCGCTGATGGCAGTGACCATCTCCGTCGGGTTCGTGGTCGATGATGCGATCGTGGTGATCGAGAACGTTTTCCGCTTCATCGAGAAAGGGCGACACGCCCCTGCAAGCCGCGATCAAGGGCGCGCGCCAGATCGGCTTCACGGTCGTCTCGATGAGCCTCTCGCTCGTCGCGGTCTTCATTCCGCTGCTCTTCATGGGCGGGCTGGTCGGCCGGCTGTTTCACGAGTTCGCGGTCACGCTCAGCGCGGCCATCCTCGTCTCCGCGCGTGATCTCGCTGACGCTGACGCCGATGATGTGCGCGCAATTTCTGCGCCGCGACGAGCCGGGCCATCAAGACGGGCTGGGTGCAACGCGCGAGCGAGCGCGCCTTCCAGTGGCTGCTTGGCCATTACGATGCCGGCCTGCAATGGGTGCTGCGGCATCAAGTGGTGATGCTCATCGTCTCTTTGCTCACCATCGGGGCGACGGTCTGGTTTTCGATCCTGGTTCCGAAAGGCTTTTTCCCGCAGCAGGATACCGGCATGATCATGGGCATCACCGAGGCCGCGCAGGACATCTCCTTTACCGCGATGGCACAAGCTGCAAAAGCAGGTCTCCGAACTCATTCTCGCCGATCCCGGCGTGCAAGCTCTCGGCTCCTTATTGGCAGCGGCGGCTCGCGCACCTCGAGCGTGAATAATGGGCGCGTCTTCGTCACCTTGAAGCCGCGCGCTCAGCGCGACAAAGCGGAGGTGATCATCGCGCGCTTGAAACGCCAGGCCGCGGCCATCCCTGGCCTCACGGTCTTCATCGCGCCGATGCAGGATATCCGCGTGGGCGGCCGCACCTCGCAAGGCGCAATATCAGTACGCCCTGCAAACGCCCGACCTCGCGGAACTCAACGTTTGGGCGCCGCGCCTGCTCGAAGCGTTGCGCCGCGTCCCGCAGCTTCAAGGACGTGACCAGCGATCAGCAAACCCGCGGCTTGCAGACGACCGTGATGGTCGACCGCGATGCCGCCGCGCGCGTCGGCGTTTCGCCCGAGGCCGTCGACAACGCGCTCTACGACGCCTTTGGCCAGCGCCAGGTCTCCACGCTCTACAAGCGATACAACCAGCACCACGTGATCCTCGAGGTGTCGCCCGAGTACCAGCAGGAGCCCTCCGCGCTGCAACAAGATTTACGTGCGCTCCCGCGGCGGTGTGCAGGTGCCGCTCTCCGCGCGTGGCGAAGTTCGTCACGGGAAATTCGTTCCTCTCCGTCAATCACCAAAGCCAGTTCCCCTCCGCCACGATCTCCTTCAACACCGTCGGCGGCGTCTCGCTCGGCGAAGCCACCGAGCTGATCGAGCAGGCCGCGCAGGAACTGAAAATGCCCTCCAGCATCCGCGGCAGTTTTCAGGGCACCGCGCAGGTTTTCCAATCGTCGCTCGCCACCACGCCGCTCCTCCTCGTGGCCGCGCTGATCACCGTCTACATCGTGCTCGGCATGCTCTACGAGAGCCTCATCCATCCCATCACCATCCTTTCCACGCTTCCTTCCGCCGGCCTCGGCGCGCTCCTCGCGCTCATGCTCACCGGGGACGATCTTTCCATGGTCTCCTTCATCGGCATCATCCTCCTTATCGGGATCGTAAAGAAGAACGCCATCATGATGATCGACTTCGCCCTCGACGCCGAGCGCGAGGAGGGCCTCTCCCCGCAGGAAGCCATCTACCAGGCGTGCGTCATCCGCTTCCGCCCGATCATGATGACCACCATGGCCGCGCTCCTCGGCACACTCCCCCTCGCCCTTGGCGCCGGCGCCGGCTCGGAGCTCCGCCAGCCCCTGGGCATCGCGGTCGTCGGCGGACTGATCGTCTCGCAGCTCCTCACGCTCTACACCACGCCGGTGATCTACCTCTTCTTTGAAAAGCTCAAAGTGCGCTTCGGCGGACGGCGTGAGACCAAGGTGGCGGCGGAGCAGTTGGAGCCCACGCTGGCGTGATGGCTGCCGTCACCCCTTCAGCACCGTCTTGCCGTGCATGTACGGGGCCAGCGCGGCAGGGACCGCGATGGTGCCATCGGCCTGCTGGTAGTTTTCCATGACCGCGAGGATGTGGCGGTCGCAGAAGCCGGTGGCGGAGATGGTGTGCGGGAAGACGCGCTGGCCATCTGGGCCTTTGTAGCGAATGTTGCCGCGACGGGTTTGGAAGTCGCCAAGATTGGTGTTGGAGGTGACCTCGCGGTAGCGCTGCTGCGAGGGAAACCACGCCTCGGTATCGTACTTCATGCGGCCGGGCGCGCCGGTGTCCTCCGTGGCGCAGACGATCACGCGATACGGAATCTCGAGCGCCTGCAGGAAGCGCTCTTCGTTTTCCAAAGCGACGAGGTGGTATTTCTCCGACTCCTCCGGCGCCGAGTAGATGATCTGCTCCAGCTTGAAGAACTGGTGGACGCGGATCACCCCCTTCGTGTCGCGCCCGGCGGAGCCGGCCTCGGTGCGGAAGCACATGCTTTCGCCGAGGTAAAGCAGCGGCAGCTTGGTGAGGATTTCATCCATGTGCATGCCGAGGAGCGCCTGCTCGCTGGTGCCGATGAGCGAGAGGTCGGTGCCCTCGATGCGGTAGTTGTCCTTGTCGGCGAAGGGGAGGTAGCCGGCCGTGAAGAGCGTCTTCTCCGAGGCCAGGTAGGGCGGCGAAACGATCTCCCAGCCTTTCCCCGCGGTGAGCGAGAGGAAGAGCTGCGTCATGGCGTGGCGCAGGAGCACACCGTCGTTTTTGAGCAGGTAAAAGCGGCTGCCGGCCACGCGCACGCCGCGATCGATATCGATCATGTTGAGGCGCTCGCCGAGCACCTCGTGCGACTGCGGCTCGAAGTCCGGCTTCGCGGGCGTGCCCCATTCGCGCACGAGGGTGGCCGACTCTTCGCCGCCCGCGGGCACACGCGGATCGAGCAGATTCGGCACGCGGGTGAGGAGATCGTCGAGCTCGGCCTGCACCTTGGCTAGCTCCGCTTCATTCGCGGCCACTTGGTCTTTCAGCGCCACCCCGCGCGCGCGGCGCTCTTCCAGTCCGCCGGCCGGGTCGGGCGCGCTCTTGGCCAGCTTTTTCGCCTCGGCCCGCAGCGCCTCGGTCTCGGTGAGGATGCGGCGCCGCTCCCTATCGAGTGCGACGAGCCGATCGATATCGACGTCGTACCCGCGCTTCCGGGTGTTCTCGCGGACGAGGTCGAGGTTGGCTTGGATGAACTTGAGATCGAGCATGCGTCAGCCCCGTTTTTGGCCACGGGGAAGAGGTGGATAATCCGGGCGGCGGGGGCTGGCAAGGATTGGTTCCCGGTTTGCGGAGCGGCCAACCCGGAGCGGTGCTTACTCCGCAACAATGGGCGGGAACTCCGGGCACAACACCGAAACCCGCCCGGCCTCTTCGGGCGACGCCTTCATGAAGAACTGCATGCGCCCGTCGCGGTCCCGGAACCAAACCTCCTCGGCGCCGGCTTCGAAATACAAACGCCGCTTTTCCTTCATCTCGCGCTTCGAGTTATTGGGCGAGAGGACCTCGACGCAGATTTCGGGGGATTTCGTGAGGCAAACCCGTCCGCGCTGCGGCTGGAGGCGCGCCTTGGAAATCCACGCGATATCGATGGCCTTTACGCCTTCGGTCGTAGAGAGCGGACACTCGGTAATCACGATGCCGTCGGGCAGAAGGCGGCTCAGCAAAACGGCAATGCGGGATTGGTTTGCGCCGTGGTCGAAGCTCGGTGAGGGTGACATGATGAGTTGGCCGAGGCGGTCCGTTTCGACGCGGTAGGGCAAATCGCGCAACTCCTCGCTCTCCAGAAGCCGCTCCCACACCGCGAGGTTGAAGGCCTCCTGGTCTTCGATCTCCAGGATTTCAGGCGTTTCGAGAAGCAAGGCCATGCTTGGAAGAATAGAGATGAAACAGACGCGTCGCAAGCTCCCGCAAGGATGGTTGGCCTCCGGAAAAAACTCTGTTTCGCTCAAGGCATGTTCCTCCTCCATCGCCGGTGGCCCCTGCTTATTGCCGTGCACTTTGTCATCGCGAGCTTCGCGACGGCAGCGGAAGCCGAGGTGCTGCCGGAGACAAAGCCGCTCACCATGACCGGCAATCTTTCGGAGCAAATGCACGCGGCGGCGGATCGCGAAATGGATAAGGAGATCGCCGCGGCGCTCGGCAAGCGTGGGGAACACTGGCAAAGGGATGTCTCCTCGACTGCAGCCTATCACCATTCCGTCCGCGAAAACCGCGCTCGGTTGCGCAAGATACTCGGCTTGGTGGATGAAATCGCGCGGCCGGCTTTGGAGCAGTTTGGCGACGACGACAATCCCGCGCTCGTGGCGGAGACGGAGCGCTACCGCGTGCACCAGGTGCGCTGGCGGGTGCTGGATGGCGTCACCGGCGAAGGGCTTTTCCTGGAGCCGCGCGACGCGCCGCGCGGCTACGTCATCGCGCTGCCCGATGCCGATCAAACCCCGGAGCAACTCGCCGGGCTCGCGCCGGGCGTGCCCCTCGAATCGCAGTTTGTGCGGCGTCTGGTGGAGAGCGGATTCGCGGTGCTCGCGCCCGTCATGATCGATCGCGGCAGCGAAGGCTCGGGCAATCCGGCCGTCGCGATGACGAACCAACCGCACCGCGAGTGGCTGCACCGGCAGGCGTACATGATGGGCCGCACCCTGATCGGCTACGAGGTGCAGAAGGTGATCGCGGCGGCGGATTGGATGGCGCGGTTCGGCGGAGCGGCGGCGGATGGAATCGGCGTGGCGGGGTATGGAGAGGGCGGACTCGTGGCGCTTTATGCGGCGGCCGTCGAGCCGCGGTTTTCCGCCGCGCTGGTGAGCGGCTATTTCAAATCCCGCGAGCGAACCTGGCGGGAGCCGCTTTACCGGAACGTCTGGGGATTAATCCGCGAGTTTGGCGACGTCGAGATCGCTTCGCTCATCGCGCCGCGAGCGCTTGTGGTGGAGTACAGCGCGGAGCCAAAAGTGGAAGGCCCGCTGCCGGTCCGCACCGGCAGCAAAAAGTGCGCGGCCCCGGGCGAGCTCTGGACGCCGCCGCTGGAGGAGGTCCGCGCCGAATGGGCGAGGCTTGAGAAGGCCGTGCCACAGAGGCTGCAAACGCGTGCGCTCATCGCGACGCACAACGGCGCGGTGATCCCGTTCGGCTCTGAGGCGGCGCTTGCGCGATTCATCGGCGTGCTCGCGGAGGGCAGCGTGCTGGCGAAAGCGGGCGTGCCCGCTGCGGATCGGCGGCGGACCTTCGATCCCGACGCCCGCCAGCTTCGCCAGGTGAAAGAGATCGAAGCACACGTGCAGCGGCTGGTGGCGGTTTCCCAGCGCACGCGCGACGATTTTTTCCTGTACCAGGCCGCGCCGGAATTTCGCGCCGGCAAATGGACCTACGCGCATTTTCCGCCGAAACCGCCGGAGCCATTCATCGCGGCGGCCCAGCCGTACCGGAAAGTCTTTTGGGAAGAAGTGCTCGGCAAGCTCGACTCCCCTCTCCCGCCGCTGAATCCGCGCACGCGCAAAATCTACGACACGCCGAAATGGACCGGCTACGAGGTGGTGCTCGATGCCGGCGGAGAAAGTTTCGCGTGGGGCGTGCTGCTGCTGCCGCGCGACATCAAGGCCGGCGAAAAGCGGCCGGTGGTGGTGTGCCAGCACGGGCGCCGCGGGATGCCAGCGGATGTGATCGAAGCACGCAAGGAGGCGTACCATGATTTCGCCGCGCGCCTGGCCGAGCGCGGGTTCATCGTGCTGGCGCCGCACAATCTCTACGGGCAGGAGCCGCTTTACCGCATCATCTCGCGCAAGGGGAACACGGTGAAGGCGTCGATGTTTTCGCTGATCCTGCGGCATCATGAGCAATGGCTGCGCTGGCTGGCGACGCTGCCGCATGTGGACCCGCAGCGCATCGGCTTCTACGGCCTCAGCTATGGCGGCGAAACGGCGGTGCGGGTGCCGCCGCTGCTCGATGGATATTGCCTCTCGATCTGCTCCGGCGACTTCAACGACTGGACGCGCAAGGTCGCCTCCACCGAGGACCGCCACAGCTTCATGTTCACGGAGGAGTGGGAGATGCCGTACTTCAACATGGGCAATACCTTCAGCTACGCGGAGCTGACCTGGCTGATGTTCCCGCGGCCTTTTATGGTGGAGCGAGGGCATCATGACGGCGTCGCGCCCGATACGTGGGTGGCGTCGGAGTATGCGCGCACCCGCTGGCTTTATGCGCAGTACGGGATGGCGGACCGGACCGCGATCGAGTTTTTCAACGGCGGGCACACCATCAATGGGCAGGGAACGTTTGAGTTCCTGCACAAGCATCTCGCCTGGCCGCGGCGCGAGTGAGGGTGCCTACGCCCCCGCGAGCACCTCGCGCGGCAGTGGCGCGCAGGCGAGCGCCTCGGCAGGGTAGGTCCAGATTTCGCTCAGGGTGGGATGATAGTGAGGAATGGTCGCGAGCTGCCCGGCAGTGGCGCCAAAACGCATGGCAACGACGATCTCGTGAATGAGCTCCGCGGCCTCGGGGCCGACCACCGCGCCGCCGACGATCTTGCGCTCGGGACCGGCGGCGAGGAGTTTCACGAACCCCTCGATTTCGCCGCGGACCATCGATTTCCCGTGATCGGAAAAGGGGTAGCAGGCCTCGACGAAATTGAGCCCTAGCTGCGTGGCCTCGCGCACGCTGAGGCCGACGGCCGCAACTTGCGGATGCGTGAAAATGGCGAACAGCTTGAGGGCATAGTCCATCTCCTCGAGCGTGCCGGCGTCGCCGCGAAGGAGGCGGGCGGCATTGCGTGCCGCGAGCTCTCCCTGCTGAATGGCGATGTGGACGATTTCGTACGGCCCGCAGATGTCGCCCGCGGCGAAGATGTGCGATGCGGTGGTCTGCTGGCGGCAGTCGGCTTTCACGCTGCCGTGCGTGGTCACCTCCACGCCGGCGTGCTCGAGGCCGAGCCGCGAAAGGGCGGGCCGGCGCCCGAGGGCGTAAACGATTTCCTCGGCGTCGACGGAGTGCTCGAAGCCGGCGTGATCGAAGCAAACGCGCTTCCGCTCCCCTGCCCTTTCCAAGCGCTTCAGCGTGGTCTGGGTGAAGAAGCGGATGCCGCGCGCGCTGAGCGCCTTGGTAAGCGAGTCGGCGATGTCTTCATCGACGCCGCGCAGGAGCTGCGCGCTGCGCTGCACCACGGTGACCTCGACGCCGAGGCCGGCGTAGTAGCTGGCGAATTCCAAGCCTGTAGGACCCGCGCCGAGGATGATGACGGAGCGCGGAATATGCTCGGAATCGAGCACGTCATCACTGGTGAGGCAGCGGGCCTCGCGCAAGCCCGGCAGATCGATCCACCGAATCTCGGAGCCGGTGGCGAGCAGGAAGGTGCGACCGATGATTTGCTCGGTGGCGCCGCCGCGAAGCTGCACTTCGAGCGTGTGTGGATCGGTGAAGCGCGCCCAGCCGCGCAGGAGATCGAACTTGCCGGCCTGAAGCTGCTCCGCCCGGTAGCCGGCAAATTCCGCGATGAGCCGGCGTTTGCGCGCGCGGATCGCGGAGCCATCTGCGCCGCCGTATGGCGCCTGCAGGCCAAACTCCGCCGCGTGGCGGATGTCGTGCGCGCGGTGCCCGGATTCCAGGAGCGTCTTGCTCGGCATGCAGCCGCGCAGGATGCAGAGGCCGCCAAGCTCGTCGCCGCCCTCGACGACGAGCGTTCTCAGCCCCTCCGACGCGGCCAGGGTCGCGGCCCCGTAGCCGGCGCTGCCGCCGCCGATCACGATGAAATCGTAGTGGCGCGGATCGCTCATGGCGGGAGTTTGGAAAGGTCCACCTCGAAGAGCTTATAGTATTGATTGTAAGCCGAAAGGACGAGGAACGAGGGGCCGCTGTGCGGGGTGCGGTAGAGCGTCTCGCCGAGGGAGCGCGCGGGCACAGGCATCTCGAGCAGCGGCGCGGAAGTGGCCAGCGTGCGCGCGGGATCATCGATGAGCACGAGCGCGATGTGGCGGCGGCTGAGAATATCCGCGGCGGGCCGGGCCTCCTGCGCGAGGTAAAACCGCGCGCTATCGACGATGCCGGGCAGCCCTTCGTGCGAGCTGCCGGTGACGCCCGGCTGATCGGTCCAATAGGCGAGCGCGGGAGATAGCCACCATGGCGCGAGGAAAGGCCGCACGCCTTCGCCGCGCATGCGATCGGCCATCTGGCGCAGGAGCGCGCGCTCGCGCCGCACGATTTCCAGTGAATCCTCTTTCGGGAAAAGCAGCGCATCCCACTCCACCGCGAGCGGCAGCATGGAGATGCAAAAAGCGACCCACGCGATCCATCGCCGGCGCAACACCGCGAGCTGCCAGGGAAGCGAAAGCGCGTAGGCCAGCGCCACGAAATACCCCCAGCGCAAATGCCAGCAGGTCGCGGCGAACATCCCGAGGAGGAGGGCTAAGACGAACCAGGCGCGGCGATCCAGGCGGGTCGCCGCGAGGAAGAGAAGCACCGGCGCGGCGAGGCAGCCCCAGCCGAGCCAGCGGTAGAGCAAATCGCCGCGCAGATCGAGGCGGTTCAGCTCGCCCACGGTCTTGCTCCAGCGCGGGAAGTATTCTTTCACCTCGGGTGAGAGCGAGGGGATGAGCGAGCCCTCGATCAGCAGCATGAGCCCAACGATTCCGGCCAGGACGCCAAGCTCCCAGAAGCGCGCGCGGTTTCGCAGGGACCAGCGCTCGAAAGCCAAGAGGAACACCGCCGTGCCGATGAGCAGGATCAGCGGCTCGTAGAGGGAGATCCAAAGGGCCATCGCCCAGCCGGCGCCGGCGACGATGGGGACGACACGGTGATTGAGCCCCACGAAGATGAAGTCGGTGTGCGGGTGTGGAAGCGGGACCGGCTTTCGCTGCACGTCCGGGGGCACGTGCGTTTCCGCGCCGGCATTCGCGGGTTGCCCCGGATCGATGATCGGCCTCGCTTCGGCCATGCTGAGGCCGGTCCTTTGCAGCAGCGTCAGCTCCGCGGTGAGCGCCAGCGTGAGAAACAGAATCATCGGCGCCTGGTGATCCGGCCGGCCGAGCACCGCCGAGTGGACCAGGATTGGGCAGATCGCGAAAAAAAGCGGGCCCGCGACGACAATCTTCGGCCAGCGCGAGCCGGCGGGAAAGACCAGGCCCCAGCGCGTCCACCAGGCGAGATACATGCAGGTGAGCGCGCCGAACAGCGGCGAGATCAGCGCCCCGGCGAGATCGAGCGTCTGGGACTTGAGCGCCTCCGCGCCGGGGAGCTTGCTCCAGAGCGCGGAGGTCAACTCGAGCAGGCGCTTCAACCCGACGATGGCGTAATCCATCGGCGCCGTGGTGTGGGACCGCACGCCGTCCGGGAAGTTTTCGAAGTCATGGTGGTGGATGATCGTGCCCGGCGCCTGATCGATGATCCGCGCGCGGGTCATGCGGGCGTAGCAGTCGCCATCGACGAAATAAATGTGCCCGGCGATCAGCGCCTGGCGGACGTTGTAGCAGCGCGCCGTGAAGGCGAGCACGCCGAGCAGCAGGATCCAGAGGGCGGATTTCATCCGGGAGCGTTATGAGGGGCGAAGCGGAAAGCTCAAAGCGGAAAGCTTGCGGTGGAGTGGAAACGGCGGGGGCAAAAAAATTCGGCACGCTCTCCGAAGAGAACGTGCCGAAACCAACTGGGCGGCCCCCCCGGGTGGCCCATGCTGGCGTGAGGAGATTCGCATGCGGGGCGAGAGATACAACTCAGGAAAACTGAAGCCCCCGTTTTTTTACGTCTGCGCAGACGGTGTTCGAGGCTCAGTATTCGTGCTGACGAAGCGAGGGGCACTGAGCGACACTCCGGATACATCCCCCAACCCCCATGAATAAATACCTGATTCTCCTCCTCTTGCTCGCGGTGGCCCTGCCGGGCGGCGCGGCGGACCCGCCTTCGCGCCCGAACATCGTGCTCGTCATGGCCGACGACCAGGGCTGGGGCGACACCGGCTACAACGGCCATCCCGAGCTCAAGACGCCGAATCTCGATGCGCTGGCGGGCAGCGGGCTGCGCTTGAATCGCTTCTACACGGCGCATTTCAACTGCTCGCCGACGCGCGGCAGCGTGATGACCGGGCGGCATCCGAATCGCAACGGCACGTTCAGCCCGGGCGCGCCGATCCGGGCGCAGGAACTGACGGTGGCGAAGGTTTTGCAGTCGGCAGGCTATGCGACGGGGCACTTCGGCAAGTGGCATCTCAACGGCAAGAACGGCGACAAGAACACGACGGCGATCCCGGGCCGCGCGATCCTGGCCGACGATCCGCTTTCACCCGGCAAGATGGGCTTCGACGAATGGGTCTCGGCCGACAACTTCTTCGATCTCGATCCCGTGCTCGGCCGCAACGGCGTGCCGGAAAAATTCCACGGCGACAGCTCGGATGTCACCACCGACGAGGCGCTGAAGTTCATCCGCAAGCAGGCGGCCGCGGGCAAGCCGTTCCTCTCGGTCGTCTGGTTTGGCTCGCCGCATGTGCCGCACCAGGCGCTGCCCGCCGACAAGGCCCCCTACAGCGCGCTCCCCGCCGGGGATCAGAACTACTACGGCGAAATCACCGCCATCGATCGCAGCGTCGGCCGGCTGCGCGCGGCGCTGCGCGAGCTGAAGGTCGCGGACAATACGATCCTCTGGTATTGCAGCGACAACGGCGGCGCGGCGGGACCGAAGTCCACCGGCGACCTGCGCGGCGCGAAAGGGACGCTCTGGGAGGGCGGCCTGCGCGTGCCCGGCATCGTCGAGTGGCCGGCGCGCATCGCGAAGCCGTTCATCAGCGACGCCCCCTGCTCCACGCTCGACATCTACCCGACCGTCCTCGCGGCGACCGGCGCGGTGGCGCAAAAGCAAATCCAGCCGCTCGATGGCGTCAGCCTGCTCCCGTTGTTCGAGCAGAAGACGGAGGCGCGCGCGAAGGCGATCCCATTTTGGAATCACGCGGGCAAACAACCAGGGCACGCGGCGCTGCTCGACTGGCCTTACAAGCTGCACACGAACGCCGTGGCCGGGCGGCCCAGAAGAAATCAGGAAGCTGGCGAGGCCCTTCCCGCGGTGCTGCTTTACGATGTCTCCAAGGACCCGAAAGAAACCACCGACCTCGCCGCACAAGAGCCCGAGCGGGTGGCGAAAATGACGGCCGCACTCGAGGCATGGAAGGCGTCGGTCGAAAAGAGCCTCAGCGGCGCGGACTATGGTGCCGACGCGGCGGGCTCGATTCCGAAGGCCGGAAAGCTGCGCAAAGCGAAGGCCGCCGGCTCGCGCCTGTGAATCCGCCGGGTCGCCAACTTTTCCTTTGGTCAGAACCGAAAGCCAAAGCCGACCTTCGATTCCCACGAGCTCGCATCGATCTCCGCGTCGACGATCTTCGACCCGACGGTGAAACTCGGCACGTAGCGATAGCTTGAGGCCACCTCCAGGAAAACGCGCTTCGTGATGTCGAAGGTGAGATTCACTTGCGCGGCGCCGCCCACGCGCAAGTCCGTGCTGCGCTCATGCACCCGATAGGTGCGCCCGCGCAGGCGCTCCGTATAGGAGTCGACGACGCGACCATTGCGCACCCGCCGGCGATCCACATAGGTGTTCACGGCGTAGTGCAGGTCACCGTCGATGACGTTGAGCGTGGGTCCTACGGCGAGAGCCGCACGCAGCCGATCGGCGAGGCGAAATTCCATCTCGGGCGCCAGCACGATCTCATGCAGCGCGAGGTCGAGCTTCGGATTGCTGCGGACGAACAGGACGGTGAGATCGTGGTCGCGGGTGGGACGCGGCGGAATGAGAACCGGCGAGATAAGGAAGGTTGGCCGGGGAACGAAAATGCCCCCTCCGCTAACCAGCGTAGTGGCAAAGCCGATCCTGCCGGCACGGCTCGGAGGCGCGGCAGGCCGCGCCCCATCCATCCGGCCGCTGGCAGCCAACTCGGCCGGCAGCCACGAGTAGCCGAAGAGCAGGTTCACCTTCGCTCTCGGCAATTCCCATGCGGCATAGCGGAGTTGAAGGTACGCGCCGGTGCCGACATCCTCTTGGGAATCGGATTCGCCGGAGTAAAACTGCTCGCGCAGCAGCTCCGAAAGTGACAGGCCCGATGGATCGGCGCGCCGGAGGGGCGCCCGCTCGACGCCGTATGCGCGGAGGAGAAGGTCCGCGTCTTGCTCGAACACCGCGCCATCGACGTGGAAGAAGAGCCCCGAGCTGGGCGTGCGCATATGAAAGTCGGCCCAAACCTGCCGGAATGCCGCGCCAGCCCCGATGGACCAGCGGTCTCCGGCTTCGGCCCGCGCGATTTTCACCTCCTTCTCCACGGGTTGGCCGGCCAGGGCGGAAAAAGCAGGCAGGAGCGCGAAAAGGGCGGCGGCAACGAATTTCATGGGTGCCGGGGAAAAGAGCCCACACCGCTGGGCGCCGCAAGCCAAAGCAAGCGCCCGGAACGCTAAGAAAGGCGGCCGTGAGCGGTGGTTCACCGTAACCCCCATTCTGCCGTTTGGAGCCGCGCTCCAAGCCAGAATCAATGATGCACACCAAAGCTCTCATCTCACTGGCCGCCGTGGCGATCTTTCCTTTGCCGCTTGTCGCTGCGGAGACCGCGAACTGGCCGCAATATCGCGGCGCGCAAGCCGATGGCCTCGGCGAGGGGGCCACGCTCCCGGAGACGTGGAGCACCACGGAGAACGTGGTCTGGAAGGCGGCGGTGCCCGGCTGGGGCTGGTCGTCGCCCATCGTGTGGGGGAACAGGATTTTCGTGACCGCGGCGGTGGGTGAGAAGGAGCTCCCGACGCCGCTGGTGGGCGGATATCCGGGCGGTCATGTCGGAATCGGGGAGACGCATCGGTGGATGCTTTACTGCCTCGATTTCGAGACGGGAAAAATCCTTTGGGAGTTCGAGGCGCACCAAGGCATCCCGCCGCAGATGCGTCACCCGCGCAACTCGTTCGCCTCCGAGACGCCGGTCACGGATGGCGAGCGCGTCTATGCCTACTTTGCCAACATCGGCCTCTTTTGCTGCGACATGGACGGCAAGAAGCTCTGGGAACAGCGCCGGCCCAGCTACCCCATGCGCGATGGCTGGAATACCGGCACCTCGCCGGTGCTGCACGGCGAGCGGATTTTCATCCAGAACGACAACGATCAGGAATCGTTTCTCGAAACCTTCGACAAGCGCACCGGCAAGACGCTGTGGCGCGTGCCGCGCGAGGAGAAAAGCACCTGGTCCACGCCCTACGTTTGGGAAAGCGGCGCGCGCACTGAGTTGGTGACGATCGGCACCAACAAGATCCGCTCGTACGCGCCGGAGGATGGCCGTGTGCTCTGGGAGTTGCGCGGCACCTCCGGGCTGGTCAGCCAGATGCCGATGTCAAAGCACGGGCTGCTCTACGCGGGCGCCGGCTACCACTACGGGCCGCTGTACGCCATCCTCCCCGGCGCGCAGGGCGACATCACGCTCGAAAACGACGCGACGAACAACCAATGGATCGCGTGGTCGCAGAAGCGCGGCTCGAGCATCCATCCCGGATACCTCATCAGCGGCGAGCGGCTCTTCGTTTGCTACGACTCTGGCCTGCTCGGCTGTTTCAACGCGAGGACGGGCGCAGAGATCATACCCAGGACACGGCTCAACACGAGGGGCGGCCGGTTCTATGCGTCGCCCTGGGCCTACAACGGCCGCCTCTTCATGCTGAATGAAAACGGCGACACCTGGGTGATCGAAGACGGCCCGGAATACAAACTGGTGCGCAAGAACTCACTGGGCGATGTCGCCTGGGCCACGCCGGCCATCGCGCGGGGCAGCTTGTTCATCCGCACTTTCAAGTCGCTGTACCGGCTGCAAGACAAGTCGGCCTCCGCTGCCAAAAAATGACCGCAAGATCATCGGCCATGAGACTGCTGCGCACCTGCACAATTGGCGGAGCGGCCTGCGCGGCCCTCCTGCTCCACGCCCAGGAAGCGCCCCCGGCCACGAATCTCAAAGCGCTGAAGGAACGCACCGAACGCGGAACCTTGAGCGACCAGCGCGAATTCGTTCGCGGGGACACCGGCAAATGGAATGACAAGGCCACGCTGCAGCACGCGCCGCCGCTCCAACAGAAGCCGCCAGGCATGTCGCTCGACGACTGGGCGGAGGAGTTGGCGGAGACCAAAGCGGCCACCACGGCGACCGACGACAACTGGCTGATCTTTCGCACGCGCCAACTCGACGACAACGACCGCGTCTGGATCGAGAAGATCGAGCGGCGTGGGAACGAGTTCACCGTGGAGCTGAACGAGGCGATCTGGCGGGGCCGCTACTTCAAGACTTTCACCTACTACGAAGTCACCGCCGTGAACCTCGGCCCCTTGCCGCCAGGGAACTACTCCGTGAAGTGGCTGGTCAAACCGCTAACCTTCAAACAACTCGAGAAACCCGCGCAGCCCAATCGCGACAACAAAGAAAACTGGCCAATCGATGAACAGCCCGCCGGCGATAAGCCGGCCGAGTTGCAGGCCGCATTTACTGTTCGATGAATAAGTCATTATCCGCGATGGTTGCGCTCGTGCTCGGGCTGATTTCCGCGCACGGCGCGGCGGGAATTCCCACCTTCCCCGGCGCGCAAGGCTGGGGTGTCAGCACCCCGGGCGGACGCCACGGAAAGGTGCTCTTCGTCACGAGCCTGGCGGATCGCGGTGAGGGCACGCTGCGCGAGGCGCTGCTCACGAAAGGCCCTCGCACGATTCTCTTTCGCATCGGCGGGATCATCCGGCTCGAGAAGCCGATCCGCATCGGCGGGCCGGATTATGCGTTCGCCACCATCGCGGGCCATTCCGCGCCGGGCGGTGGCGTCACCATTACAGGCAGCGATTTTATCCTGCAAAACGGCCTGCACGATGTGGTGTTTCGCCATCTCCGCTTTCGCGCCTGCAACGAAGGCCCGTCGGTGCACAGCAATTGCCGGAATGTGGTCTTCGATCATTGTTCCTTCAGTTGGGCCGCGGACGAAAACCTCGATATCTACGTCGACACCACGGATGTCACTATTTCTCACTGCATCTTCGCCGAAGGCCTGATCCATGGCGATCACGCCAAAGGGGCCGGGCATAGCTGCGGGCTGCTCGTCGGCAAAGGCGCGGACCGCGTCTCGATCCACCACAACTTTTTCACCGGCAACAGCGCGCGCAATCCCTTGCTCCTTGGCGGCAACCTGAAGAAGTGGCGCGACGCCCACGTCCTGCACCCGGTTTTCGACGTGCGAAACAACCTCATCTACAATGCGCGCGGCGGCCAACTGCACGTCATGGCGGGCCCGCAGGTGAACGTCGTTGGCAACGTGTTCGTCCATGGTCCGGACACGGTGCCGCACATCGCGGAGATCGGGCTGCCCGACATCAACGATGAAGAGACGACCTCGGAAGGAACGAAGCTTTACGTGCTTGATAACACCGGCCCGCATCTGAAAAACGGCGACCCGTGGTCGATGATCTACGATGAGCCGCACCACAAGTGGGGACCGCGACCCGAGGTGTATCGCGCGGCGAAACCGATCGCCGCTCCTCCAGTAACCACCATGCCCAGCGCCGAGGTGCCAAAGCACGTTTTGGATCAGGCCGGCGCACTCCCGCACGATGAAACGGACCAGCGGCTGATCCGCGAGTTCCGCGAGCGCAAAGGCGCCGCGGGCGCGCCCGATCGCCGGCGCGATACCCCGTTTCCTCCCCCCGCGGCCGGCGTCGCGCTGCCGGATCGGGATCAGGATGGAATGCCTGACTCTTGGGAGACCCAGCACCGCCTGGACCCCGCCGCGGCGTCGGACCGTTGGGCGGATCCCGACCAGGATGGCTACGGCAACCTCGAGGAATTTCTCAACGGCACGGACCCGCAGAGACGCGAACAGTCCACCTGAGCCGGTCTTGGACGTCCCTATTTCTCCGCTGCGGCGTCGAAATGCTTTTTGATGAAATCGAACGCCAGGCCCGGCCAGCGATTGCTTTCATTGGTGACCCCTGTTTCCACCCGGCAATCGACCCCGGCAGCCTCCATCCGCTCCTTTAGTTTCTTGCCGAACAACGGATGGTGCGTGCCGGCGCCCTTCTCGGTAGGAGGAGTAGTTAGCAGTCGCGTGTAAACCATCAAGGCCGGCGCGTCGTCCTTGGTCACGTGATTGATCGGGGCGCATTCCTCGAAGAGCGCCAGCTTCTCCTGCGGCAGCTCGTCCAGCTTGTCCATGTCTACGCCGAAGAGACTCGAGATCGCCGGGTTCCTGTAGATCGGCACGCCGGGAAAAAGATCGCGGATGAACCGGGGATCGTAGCTGCATTGGCCATCCAGCGTCGCCATGCAGGTGAGCCGCGTCGATTCGCGCAACACGGGATCGGCATTGCCGGAATCGGCGAGGTCATCGTGGAAGCCGAGCCAGAGCGACAAGCCGGCGCCCGCGGATTCGCCCCGCGCCGCGATCCGTCGCGGATCGAGGTTCCATTCCTTCGCTTTGAAACGGATGTACTGGATCGCCCGCGCCGAATCGTGAAAAGCCGCTGGGGCGATCGCTTCGTTCGTGCGGCGGTACGTGATGGCCACCACCGAAATGCCCGCATCCCGGCATAGCTTGAGCAGCGGAGGCTCGATCATCGGATCGCCATAGAGAAAACCGCCGCCATGAATCGACACCAGCACCGGTGTGGGCGTGGGAGACTCCGCCAGCCAGACATCGCAGACGTTGTGGGCGTGTGGGCCGTATGGAATTCTCTCGAACGTGGGCGGGGGAATCTTTCGTTTTTTCGCCGGAGGCTCCTGTGCCAGGAGCGGTCCGGTCCCCAGCAAAAGAGCGGCGGCGAAGAGTATGCGGGGGCTGGACACGAGTTGCATAAAGCGTTTTGAGGGGTGATCAGCGTAGCCCGAGAGAAAGCCCTGTCTATCCTGTCCCGAAGGCCCATGCCCCCAGCTTTTGCCGACTCGGCGGTGAGCGCGCTGCTGTGAATAACCTGTGCAGAAGGCAGTTTCGTGGAACGATGAGCGTGGAACTATGTGTTAACGGTGACAAACACGCGAAAAACAGCTCATAAGTACCACTAATGGCGAATTGCGGCTGAACTCCTTCAGGTTAAGCAACTTACGCCTTATCCAATCGACGAATCGCGTGCGGTTTTACAGGGATCCCGCGCGGAGAAGCCAATTTCCTCACCGGTCGTCAACGAAAATCCTGCTGGTGGACAACTTTCCTCACCGATCCTGCCGATGCCAAAATTTAGGCAGCCCGGGCTGATGCGCAGGCACTTACAGTTTCATTTCCGCTGTATCGAGGATCTCAATGAATTCCGCGCGCGTGGCGGCGGCGCGCAGGGCCGCTTCGCTGGTGGGATCGCTGAAAATCCGCATGAGAGCGCCCGCGACGCGGAGGTAATCGGCGGCAAGCGCCTTCGGCGCGCCGATGCAAAAGATGTAGCGAACCGGGCTTTTCGCGCCGGGGAAGGAGAGTTCGCCGCTTACGCGGCCCGCGCTCATTACCAGTTCGCTCACCGCGCTGGTGCGGGCGTGCGGCAAGCAGATGCTGAAATCGCCGGCGTCGGCCAGCCGGCAGGGCACCTGGCTGCGGATGGCCTTGTAAAAGGCCTCCCAATCGACCACGCGCGGATCGTTCTGGAGCAGGGCGGCCACCTGGCGGATCGCCTCGTCCGAAGACGCCGCGGGCACATCGAGGAGCACGTGCTCGGCGGTGAGCGCGTCGGGGATGGTTATCATGGTCGAGCCGGCAGAAAGGCGGTGATTTGTTCACGAAATCGCCGGAAAGAACATGAAAATCGTGAGCGGCTCGCGAGCTCTCCGCGACACGTCGCGCCATCTAGGCCACGATCGGCGCCGGCTCGGTTGGCTCCGGAGCCGATCCGGTATCGCCGCTGCCCTGCGGCTCCTGCGTCTTTCCATCCAGCAAGCACGCCACGTTCATATCGCCCATCACGTTGATCGCCGTCCGGCAGCGATCGAGGAACCAATCCACGGGAAGCAGGAGGGCGATGTAGACCGGCGGCAGGCCGACCGCATTGAAAACGAGCGTCATGGTGACGAGGCCGGCCTCCGGGATGCCGGCGGCGCCAACGGAGGCGACGACGCTGGTGGCGATGACGATGAGCTGCTGGGTGAGGCTCAATTCCACGCCGAGCCCCTGGACGGCAAGCATTTGCGAAATGAAAAGCGCGGCCATCGCTTCGTAGAGCGCGGTGCCGTCGTTGTTGAAGTTGGAGCCAACGAGCGCGCCGAGGCTGGCGGACTTTTCGCGCAGGCCCACCCGGCGGCGCAGGCACTCGTAGGTGACCGGCATGGTAATGGTGGAGCTGCCGGTGGAAAAGGCCATCACGAGCGCATCGCGGCAGCCCCGCAAGAGCCGGCCGGGCGTGACCCATGAGCCAAAGCGAATCCGCACGAGGTAGTAGCAGGCCTGCAGAATCAGCGCGACGATCACCGCGAAGACGAAGACGCCCAGCGCGTGAAACGCCCCGAAGCCTTGCGTGCCGATGATGCTCGCGACGAGCCCGAAGACCGCGAGCGGCACCACATCGATCACCCAATGGAGGATGATCACCAAGCTATCGAAGGCGAGCTCGAGCAAATCGGAGACGTTCCGCACCGGCCGATGAGCCAAGCCGCGCAGCGCGACGCCAAAGGCCACGGCGAGGAAGATGACGCCGAGGACCTTGCCGTTATCGGTGAGCGGCCCGAGCAGGCTGCGCGGCACGTTGTCGAGGAATTGATCGAGCAGCCCCGGCTTGGCGGAGCCATGCGCCCCCCCGGCGGGCGCCTCCAGCGGCGACCACCGCCCGGGCTTCACGACATTCGCGACCAGCAAGCCTACGAGGATCGCCACCAGCGTATTCAACGCCAGGAGCCGGAAGAGGCGCCCCTCGAAAGTGGCGGTGATGAGCGCGCGCGTGATGGCGATGAGAATCAGCGCGGGCGCGAGCGCCCCGAGCACGCGCAGAACAAGCTGCGCCGGGATCGCAAAACCGCGCGCCACATTCTCGCTGAGAAAAAGGCCGACCACGACCCCGAGCGCCATGCCCCCAAGGATGCGGATATAAAGCGGCGTGCGGTGCCAGCGGGCGAAGAGCCCGCTTTGCGGAGTATTTTCCATGCTGGACGCGGAGGGTGGCAGATGCGCGCGCGGGCGACAATCACGGATCGGACCAGTCCGACCGATCCCTAAGCCTCGGCGAGCGCTTCGTCGCCAAGGCGGCGGTCGGGGGCCAGGTAATTTTGCACGTAGTCCGCCACGGCATCCTCGAGCCTCGTGAGCGGGCGCTCGTAGCCGTGGGCGCGGAGCTTCGAGATCTCGGCGCGGGTGTAGTATTGGTATTTGCCGCGAAGGGTCTCGGGCATCTCGATGTACTTGATGTTCCGCTCCCGGCCGACGGCGGCGAAGATGGCGGCGGCGAGCTCGTTCCAAGTGTGCGCTTCGCCGGAGCCGAGATTGAAGAGGCCCTCCGCGCCGGGCGTACTCGCGAGATGAAGCGTCATGTCGACGGCATCCTTCACGTAGAGAAAATCGCGCTTCTGCTCGCCGTCAGCGTAATCGGGACGGTGGCTTTTGAAGAGGCTGATCGTGCCGCTCTCGAGCACTTGCGCGTAGCTTTTGTGTACCACGCTACGCATGTCGCCTTTGTGGTCCTCGTTCGGCCCGAAGACGTTGAAGTATTTCAGCCCGACCAGGCGGAGCAGCCAGCCCTGCCGCTGCGCGTATTGATCGAAGAGGTGCTTCGAGTAGCCGTACATGTTCAGCGGTCGGAAGCGGTCGAGGCGGTCTTCGGTGTCGTTCATGCCGGCGCTGCCGTCGCCGTAGGTGGCAGCTGAGGAGGCGTAGACGAAGCGGGTGCCGGCATGCAGCGACCACGCGGCGAGGTCTTTGGTGAACTCGAAATTGTTGCGAATGAGGTAGGCGGCATCGCGCTCCGTCGTGGCGGAGCAGGCGCCGAGGTGCAGCACGAGGTCGAATTTTCCCAGCGCCCCACTCTGCAGGCGCGGGCGCAGATCGTCCGCCTCCACGTAATCGGCGAAGCGCAGCGGCGGCAGGTTGCGCCACTTTTCATTGGTCCCGAGCAGATCGGAAATGACGATCGTCTCCGCGCCGCGGCGGTTGAGCTCCCAAACGAGCGCGCTGCCGATAAAGCCGGCGCCGCCGGTGACGAGGATGCGTAGGTCGGGCCAGTCTTTCATTTTGGGAAGGGGAAGCGTTGCCGGAAATGTGTGTGGGGGACAACGGGAAAGGCGGCTGTTCTTGGTTCTTGGTTTTTGGTTCTTGGTTCTTGGTTCTTCGTTTTCGCGCTCTTCGAGAGTGGAAACGAAAAGCGCCAGCCTGTCTCCAGGCCGGCGCTTCACGTTTGGCTGAGTATCGGCGAGCTTACTTATTCTCCGCCGAAATCGTCGTCACCGAGGTGCGCACCGCGCGCTTTTTGGGCGCCGGGGCGATTCCGGGCTTGGGATAATCGGCGGCGTTGGGGCGGTTCGAGGTGGGGGTGAGGCGGATGGCGCCTTTGGCGTTGTTGCGCCAGCCGTTCGGGTCGGCGTAGGTATCGCCGCTGTTCTTAATGCCAGTGACCTGGTCCTCGAGGCCGGTTCCGTAGCCTTGCTTGATGACGGTGGGCGTCACGAAGACGAGCAGGTTGCGCTTGGTGCGGGAGCTTACTTTTTCCTGGAAGAGGTAGCCAATGCCGGGAATGTCGCCGAGAACCGGAACCTTGGTGCGGCCCTTGGTCACCTCATCCTGCAGCAGGCCGCCGATCGCGAGGGTGTCGCCGCTCTTGATCAACACGTTGGATTCGAGCGTGCGCTTGTCGATCACGGGGCTGGTGACCGTCGCGCCGGAGAACGTGAAGACGGCGTCGCCGACCTTGTTGCTGATCTCGGGCTTCACCGCGAGAGTGATGAAGTTGTCCTTGTTGATGACCGGCGTCACCACCAGCGTGTTGCCGAATTCCTTGTCCTGGAACCCGCTGAACACCGCCTGCGCGGTCTGCTCATTGAAGTTGAGCTGCGGCACCGGCTGATTGCGGGTGATCTTGATTTCCGCTTTCTGATTGTTTGCCGTCACGATGCGGGGGTTCGCGAGGAACTCCGCATCGGAGTCTTCATTCAGGAGCCGGAGCGAAACCGACATCTGCGGAGCGGAGAGAATGGCAAACTGGCCGCCGATCGCCGTGGCGGCGCCCCGCACCAGATTAGTGGGATCGAAGAGCAATTCCTGCGGGGAAAACTGGCCGCTGGTGTTTGTCACCACCGTCGGGAGCTTGTCCGGCAGAATCGCCCCCGTTGTCGTATCAACCTTGGAACTGGCCGTGGTCGTGCCGCCGTAACGGAAAGTCTGCGGGCTGGAAGAGCTGCCCACCACGCCGCCCCAGTTGATGCCGTAGCTTTGCTTGGGATTGGCGGTGACTTCCACGAGGCGCGCCTCGATCATCACCTGCTCGGTGGGGCGATCGACCGTCTCGAGGAAGAGGAGCACTTTATCCATGCTGGATTTCGTTTCGCGGAAGAACACGGTGTTGGTCCGCAGGTCGTATTGGCTCGGCATGCCGCTGGTAAGCTGCTTGTCGAGGAGCGGGACGATCTTCTCCGCGGTCGCGTAGCTGAAGGTGTAGCTGCCAGGCTCGGTCGGCTCCTTGGCGCGCTCCTCGGCGGTCTTGATGGAATAGACGCCGTTCTTCTCATCCATCACGAGGCCCTTGTGATCGACGATGACGCTGATCGCGTCCTTGGGCGTTTTGTCCTCGAGGCGAAGGACGACGGTGCCGATCACTTTGTCGCTGACGAGAAGATTCATCTTGGCGGCGCGGGCGAGCGTGCGGAGCACGAGGCCGACTTCTTCTCCCTGAAACTCGAGGGTGCGCGGCGCGTTGGGCGACTCGGCCGTCTCCGACATATCCACATTCGCGGGGAGACCGGGAACCGCCGTCGTCGTCGTAGTGATGGTGGTGCCGGCTGCTGAGGGAATGGGCGGCGCGAAGGGCGCAGGGGCCGCGGGATCAGTGATCGGGGGCTCGATCGGCGCGGGCGCAATCGGCGCCGGGATCGGGCGCGGCGGCGCGGCCGGCGCGACCTGGGCTTGTGCCAGCATGGGCCCGGCGAGGATCGCGCCGAGCGCGGAAAGGAGGTGATGTGTTTTAGCCATGGAGAGCGTGAAGGGTTTTACAAACTGGCGAGACACCACTCAGCACGATCCCTGCCACCGCTCGGCCGGGGCTGCACTTTTTTCCCACTACTCGCGAAAACGCGAGTCCCGCTATCGCATTTGTGAGAGGATGAGAGTGCGTGAAGCGGCAATTTTGGGAAGTTCCGCGTTCCGCGTTAATCACACTTCCCCATTGCCACGCTCTATTCGCGAGGACTACAACGCTCCACTCCCTTATGCACCCCGGCACACTTCGTCTTGCCGCGGCTGGCACCGCCGCCGCCTTCGTCCTCTCCAGTTGCACGCCGCTGACCACACAGGAGACGAGCGGGCCCGGGCCCTTCGCCGGGGCCGGAGCGGCTTCCGCGGCCAGCGATATCACGCGGGCAACGACCGCCTCGGGCGGCGAGGCCTATGCCACCGGCGCACGGGTCCAGACTGCGGCGGCGGCGGCCACTTTCATCATTGCGAAACACCAGGCGACACAGCGGCAGCGGCAGGTGGCCACCCAGCGCGCCCGCGCTGCCGTGCAAAAACTGCAGGCGCAACGCGTGGAGCGTCCCGGCCAACCGGCGGCGAAGAAGAAAAAGCTGCCGCGTTACATCGCGGTGGAGACGGTGAAGGAAAAAAATACCGTCGCGCAGGCGAAGAAGGCCGTGATGATTTGGGATACGCAGGCGCAGGACATCGTCGGGAACAACGTGTACGACATCGCGAGCCCGCCGCCGGTGGGCGCCACCACGCGGTTTGAGACGTATTCCGCGGAATACGTTGGCGCCGGTCTCTAGTCCTCCCCTTCCCTCTCCTTTTCATGAATATTCACGAGTATCAGGCGCGCGAGCTTTTCGAGTCTTTCGGCGTCGCCACTTCCAAGGGCAAAGTCGCTTCCACCCCGGCGGAAGCCGCGGAGGCCGCCAAGGGCCTCACCGGCAGCAAGATCGTGGTGAAGGCGCAAATCCACGCCGGCGGCCGCGGCAAGGGCACGTTCAAGAACGGCTTCAAAGGCGGCGTGCATCTGTGCGAGAGCCCGGAGGAGGCGCGAGAGATCGCCGGCCAAATGCTCGGCCAGGTGCTCGTGACGCATCAGACCGGCCCCGAGGGCAAGCTCGTGAGCAAGGTGCTTGTCGCCGAGGCCGTGGACATCTCGCGCGAGCTTTACTTCGCCATCCTGCTCGATCGCGCCACGAGCGCGCCCGTCGTCATCGCCAGCACCGAAGGCGGCATGGACATCGAGGAAGTCGCCGAGCACACGCCGGAGAAAATCATGAGCGAGCCGATCCATCCGCTGCTCGGCCTGCAGGGCTACCAGACGCGCAAGCTCGCCGGCAGCGCTCGGCCTGACGCGGTCCGCTGCTCGAATCAGGCGTGCAAGCTCTTCACGCGCATGTACAAGCTCTTCGTCGAGCGCGACTGCTCGCATGGTCGAAGTCAACCCGCTCGTCATCACGCCCGACGGCCGCCTCCTCGCGCTCGATGCGAAATTCAACTTCGACGACAACGCGCTCTACCGGCAGCCGCGAGATCGTCGCGATGCGCGACACCAGCCGAGGAAGATCCGCGCGAAGTCGCCGCCAGCGAGTTCGACCTCAACTACATCGGGCTCGACGGAAACATCGCCTGCCTCGTCAACGGCGCGGGCCTCGCCATGGCCACGATGGACATCATCCAGCATTCTCGGCGGCAAGCCCGCGAACTTCCTCGATGTCGGCGGCGGCGCCAGAAGGAGCAGGTCACGGCGGCGTTCAAGATCATCCTCGGCGACCCGAACGTGAAGGGCATCCTCGTGAACATTTTCGGCGGCATCATGGATTGCAACGTCATCGCCACCGGCATCGTCGCGGCGGCGAAGGAAACGCAGCTTGACATCCCGCTCGTCGTCCGGCTCGAAGGCAACAACGTCGTCGCCGGCAAGAAAACGCTCGCCGAGAGCGGGCTGAAGCTCATCACCGGCGACGACCTCGCCGATGCCGCGCAGAAGATCGTCGCCGCCGTGAAGGCCGCCTAACTGAACACTGAAAACTGGCGCACTGAACACTGACCCATGGCCATTCTCGTCACTCCCGACACCCGCATTCTCGTCCAAGGCATCACCGGCGACTTCGGCGCGCGCCACGCGCAGCTCTCGCTCGACTACGGCACCCAGCTCGTCGCCGGCGTCACGCCCGGCAAAGGCGGGCAGATTTTTCGAGCACGCCGGATCAAGGTGCCGATCTTCGACACCGTCGCGGAAGCCGCACGCGAGACCGGCGCCACCGCCTCCGCCATCTTCGTCCCGCCGCCCTTCGCCGCCGATGCCATCCTGGAATGCGTCGATGCCGGCCTCGATCTCGTCGTCGCCATCACCGAGGGCATTCCGGTCAACGACATGGTGAAAGTGAAGCGCGCCATGCAGGGCAGCCGACCCGGCTCATCGGTCCGAACTGCCCCGGCCTCGTCACGCCCGGCACCGGCGAAGAATCGCACGGCGGCTGCCGCATCGGCATCGCGCCCGGCTACATTCACAAGAAAGGCAACGTCGGCGTCGTCTCGCGCAGCGGCACGCTCACCTACGAAGCCGTGTGGCAGCTCACCACGCGCGGCTATGGCCAGAGCACCTGCGTCGGCATCGGCGGCGATCCGGTCAACGGCACCTCGCACACTCGACGTGCTCAAGATGTTCAACGACGACCCCGAGACCGAAGCCATCATCATGATCGGCGAAATCGGCGGCACCGCCGAGGAAGAAGCCGCCGCCTGGGCGAAAGAAAACTGCCGCAAGCCGATCGCCGCCTTCATCGCCGGCGCCACCGCGCCTCCCGGACGCCGCATGGGCCACGCGGGCGCCATCGTCGCGGCGGCAAAGGCACGGCCGCCGGCAAGATCGAGGCGCTCAAGGCCGCGGGCATCGCCGTCGCGGAGACGCCAGCAGTGATGGCGGAGACGCTGCTCAAGCACTGGGGCAAGGCATAAGAGTCCGCTCAGGGAATCTTGAAATCTTTCACCACTGCCATGTGCTGCATCTGCGGCGCCTGGCTGTCGTCTTTCTTCACGGGCGCAAGTTTTGCCAGTTCCGCCGGGCTCCAGAGGCTGCTATCGAAAACCAGTCCGGCGGGAAATTTCGCTCCAGCCACTTCGGTCGGTACTTGGTGCTTCGCCAGGTCTTCGTCCGCGAGCACCCAATCATACGGCTTCGCCCGTTTGGCGTTCGTCCCTGATTTTCCGTCTTGCGCCGCCGGCTGCGGCGCCGCGGTCTTGAAAGCAGCCGCGAGGGTTTTCAGGCATTGCTCGTTCGGCCCGTCGGTATTGAAATCGCCGCCCAGCACCATGTAGTCGTCCTTCGGGATTTGCTTCTTCTGGATCAGCGCGAGGACCGCCTGCGCCTCGCCATCGCGGCTCTTGAACTTGGTGTGGAGATGCACGCTGATCGCCCATAGATCCTTGTCGGTATTCGGCAGGTCGATGCGCGCCCAGGCAATATCCCGGTCGAGCTTGGCGGGATCGGGCTCCTCGCCGGCCTCCTTGATTTTGAACCGGCTGATGATCCCATTGGGAATCCGGGCATTGGTTTCGCGGAACTGCTCGTATTCCGCGCCAAAGCTGTCGTCGACCCACTTCTCGATCGTGGCATCCTTGTTATCGCCGACATTGAACTCCTGGATGAGGATGACGTCGGGCCTCAGCGCCTGCAGGATGCGCTGGCCGTGGCCCAGGTCATAGTTCGGATGCTGGCCGCTCGAGAGGTTCGCCGCCACGATGCGGACGGGAAGGTCTTCGGCCCGGCCGAACCCAGAGATCGCGAGCGTCAAGACCATGCCGATGACGATCGCGTTCCGGCGCCACCGACCCAGACCGATCCCAGTGAGAAACCGCCTTTCTCTTTTCATAGGCGAGCAGAATGCACAACCCAAGCTCGCGTTCGCAAGTCCTGGTTATCTGACAGGAGTGGCGCCAGCCGTTCATCCGCCTCGTTGACGAGCCCTCCGCCATTCGTTTACGGTCGTCGCCACATGCAGGAGTTTCTCGATTTCGTGCTGCGGCAGCTCATCGATTTCCCGGAGGAGATGGTGCTCACGAAGCATGACGCCCCGAAGAAGACGGTCTTCAAGCTGCAGTTGCGCAAAAGCGATATTGGGAAGGTGATCGGGAAGCACGGGCAGACGATCATCGCCATCCGCAATCTGCTCGCGGCGGCGGCTTCGCGGCACGGCGAACGCGCGGTGCTCGAGATCATTGAGGACGACCGGCCATGGAGCGAGGCGCCGCCACCGGTCCCAGCGCCGGCGAGTCCCGAATAGCGGGCGCTTCAGCGGTGCGAGGGCGCGGCGACCACGGTCTCGTAATCGTAGGTGGCGCCGGTCGAGCCGAATTTTGGGTAGACGAATTTGGCGGCCGAAGCGGTTTCCTTGCAAACGCCAAGGGCGCGCGTGAGGCCGGCGCCCTGCAGCAGCTTGAGCGACTGGTAAAGCAGCGCGGTGCCGATCCCGCGGTTGCGGTACTCCGAGAGCACGCACGGGCCCGAAAGCAGGTGATTTTCCGCGTCCGCCTCGGTGGCGAGGAGGGAGGCGGCAATGACGCGCTGGCCGTGCGTGACCACCAGCACACTCGGCGAAGGGCGGGCAAACGCGGCCTCAAGCTGGTGGTCGAGCCGCGCGCTGAATCCCTTCAGCGTGTCGGCCCACATGGAATCGAGCGAAAAGGCGCTGAAGATCACCTCGCGCGCCGCCTTGGCATCCTCCCGGCTGGCTGGCCGGACTTGGAAATGCGCCTGCAGCGCCGATTCGCTCGGCGGCAGTTTGGCTAAATCCCAAGTAAAGCGCTTCCAGCGCACCAGCTTCATGGAGCCGGAATGTAGGAACGCTCAGGCCAAAAGCAATTCGGAAGGCGCGGAAGGGGCGGTTTTCTTTCAGCGCGCCGGGCCTTCCGCGTTCCGCCTCCCGCGCTCCTTACAGCTTCGACTCGAATTCGGCGAGGCGGCTCAGGGCCTCGATGAATTCCTGCATGGCCGGCATCGGCACCATGATGGTGTCGCGGCGGCCGGCCACGTCTTCGGTGATCTTGAGGAAACGGCCGCGGCTATTCTCTTTCAGATCGAGAAAGAAAACCTTGCGATCGCTCACGATCTTTTCGGTGGCAATGGGGGTGTGTTGATAAGTGATTTCGTTGCTCATTGTCTCTAGTTGTTCCGGAACTTTCTCCTACTACGCTCATGCGCCAGGAATCGTGCCGTGTACGTATTATGCGTGTCCGCGCCGGGGCGCCAGTGCCTTAATCCTGAATGTGGTGTCGGACATGTCCTACAGCGTCCCCGCTCACCTTCTATGCGTGCACATGGCCCGCGGAGCAAGGAAGAACCTGCCGTGCGGGCGAACTTGCCAAACGCATCTAGGCTAGATGGAGTGCCAGTCTTGGCTGCGCCATAGCTATTCTAAAAGTTGGTTTCGGACCGCGTACTGCGCGAGCTCGGCGTTGGTGCGCAGGCTGAGCTTGTCCAGCAAGCGCGTGCGATAAGTGCTGATCGTTTTCACGCTCAGCTTCAGCTCGGCCCCTATTTCCTTCACCGCTTTGCCACTGGCCAGCATCCGGAAAACTTGAAACTCGCGGTCCGAGAGCTGGGTATGCGGCTCCGCGCCATCGGTGGAAATGGCGGTGGCCAGCTTCTCGGCAAACGATTCGCTCACGTAGCGCCCGCCGGCGAGGGCCTTGCGCACGGCGCGCAGCAATTCCTGGGGCAGACTGTCCTTGGTGATATAACCCGCGGCGCCGGCTTTCAAAACGCGGCGGGCGAATTGTTCCTCGGCGTACATGCTTTGCACCAGGATGGCGGCCCGCGGGCGCGCCTCCTTGAGATCACGCAGGATATCGAGCCCGCTGCGGCCGGGCATGCTGATATCGAGCACCATCACATCCCACTCCTCCCGCCAGGCGAGCTCCAGCGCCTGCTGGGCGTTGGCCGCCTCGCCGAAAATCGCGTCGGGAAATTCTTCGCGCAGAAGGTCCCGCACGCCGCGGCGCACCATGGCATGATCGTCGGCCAGCAGAAACCGGCGGGGTGGCGGGCTTTCCGGCATCGAAGCTACTCCGGGGCGGCACGGGGCAGCGAAACGATCGCGAGGGTGCCACCTCGCTCGGGCCGGCTGAATTCAATGCGTCCGCCGGCCGCCAGCACTCGTTCGCGGAGCCCCACCAACCCGAAGCGATCCCGGCGCGCAAGTGCATCGGGCGGCAAGCCGGCCCCGTCGTCGCAAACCTCCAACTCCCACGCACCCTCACGCTCGCGCAACTCGACGCTCACCTCGCCCGCCTGCGCGTGCCGGGCGACATTCGTGAGCAATTCCTGCAAGACTCGATAAAGAACACCGGCGTGCGCAGTTGCGATCGACACGGCTTCCGGCCGCTGCACCGCGCAAGGCAACCCGGTGCGCACTTCGAAATCGCCCACCAACGCATCGATCGCGGCCGCCAGCCCCAGCTCCTCCAGCACCGCGGGGCGCAAATCGCGGCAGACCTTGCGCACGCCGCCAATCGTTTGCTCCACCAAGTGGCCGATCGAGCGCACCCGCTCGCGAACTTGCGCGGATTCGGCTTCCGGCAGCAGGCGTCCGACCTGCCGCTCCAGCGTCGCGAGCTCGAGCTGTATCCCGGTCAGGTTCGAGCCGAGCTCATCGTGCAGCTCGCGCGCGATCCGCGTGGTCTCTTCCTCGCGAGCCTTGCGCAGGTGCTCCGCGAGCGCCCGGAGTTGCGCGCGCGAATCCCGCAGCCGCTCCTCGCCCGTCTTTCGCTCCGTGATATCGATATGGCAGCCGGACATCCGGTGCGGTTTCCCGTCCGCGCCCGGATAGGTGCGGGCGCGGATGAGAATCCAGCGGTAGCTGCCATCTCGGTGGCGCACCCGCAGCTCGCCTTCGTAATCTCGCGAAGGATTCCGCAAATGCTGCTCGAAGCGCACATCGGCGGCGGCTAGATCCTCGGGATGAACCCGGCTGCGCCACGACGACAGGTCGCCGGGAATCTCCACCTCGGAGCAGCCGAGTTGCGCGCGCGATTCCGCCGAAAGGTAAATCTCCTGCGCGCCGATGTTCCATTCCCACCAGCCGATATTCGCGGCGCTCACCGCCAGTTGCAGCCGGCTGCGCGCTTTCTCCAACTCGCCGGTACGCTCCTGCACCGTCTGCTCGAGCCGGGAATAGAGCGAATGCAGTTTTTCCTCCGCTTCCTGCTGCAGAGTGTTGCTCCGCCGCAGTTCGAGCTGCGTGACCGCTTGCCGCCCGAGCACCTGCAGCGCGAGCTCCTGTTTCGCGGTGAGCTCGCGCGGCTTGCGATCGATCACGCAGAGTGTGCCGACGGCGTGCCCTTCCGCAGTGCGCAGCGGCACTCCGGCGTAAAAGCGGATGAAGGGAGGCGCGGTGACGAGGGGATTGCGCACGAAGCGCTGGTCGGAGAGGGCGTCGGCCACCACGAAAATCTCCGGCTCGGTGAGCGCATGGGCGCAAAAAGCCACGTCGCGGGGAGTGCTGCAGACATTGCCAAGCCCGACCTGCGCGCCGAAAAACTGCTGCTCCTCCTCCACCAAGGAGATCAGCGCCACCGGCGTTTCGCAGATCGATGCTGCCAGCTCGGTCAGCTCGTGAAGGTCGGGATCAGGAGGCGCCCCAACGATCCGCAGCTCGCGCAAGGCTGCCAGACGCTCCGGTTCGTGATCGGGAAGGGGCAGCGGAGCCGGTCGGGGCGAGACAGAATCGGCAGTCGGTTCCTTCATGTGCGATCGGTGCGGGCGAACCACTAGGGTAAACCACCCAACTAGAAAAGCTAAATTTTGAGGTGAATCCTCTAATTACTGTATTTTCCTATGGCGAGAGCGCGTAACCACCCCTCCCGCTGCCATCACGTAGAACTGCAGTGCCTAAACCGAGCGGCCGATCGCTTTCAAGAGCGGGAGTAGATCCTCCATCAACTTCCCAAACCCCTCGAAATCAACCTGTTGCTGCCCATCGGACAGCGCTTCCGCTGGATTTGGATGCACCTCGATAAGCAGCCCATCGGCGCCCATCGCCACCGCGCCACGGCACAGCGCGCGGACCAGATCGGCCCTGCCGCAGCCCTGGCTTGGATCGACGATCACCGGCAGGTGCGACTCTTGTTTTGCAACCGCCACCGCGGCGAGATCGAGCGTATTGCGAGTGTACGTCTCGAAGGTGCGGATGCCGCGTTCGCACAGGAAAACATTCCGGTTTCCCTCGGCCATGATGTATTCAGCGCCGAGCAGCCACTCCTCGATTTTCTGGCTCAGGCCGCGCTTGAGGAGGATCGGCTTGCCGCTGCGGGCCGCCTCGATGAGAAGCTGGAAATTCTGCGCGTTGCGGGCGCCGATCTGCAGGATGTCCGCGGTGCGGCAGACATGCTCCACGTCGCGCTCGGAAAGCACCTCGGTGATGATCTTCAGTCCGGTTTCCTGCTTGGCGAGATCGAGCAGGCGCAGCCCCTCCTTGCCGAGGCCCTGAAACTCGTAGGGCGACGTGCGCGGCTTGTACGCGCCGCCGCGCAGGATCGTGGCGCCCGCGGCCTTCACGGCGCGCGCCGTGGAGAGAAGCTGCTCTTCGCTTTCCACCGAGCACGGCCCGGCCATCACCATGAATTTCTCGCCGCCCACGGGCAGCCCATCGACGTTCACCACGGAGTTTTCCGGGTGCGACTGGCGGCTCACCAGCTTGTAGCGTTTCTGTACGCGCAGGACATTCTCCACCTGCGGCAGGGCGCTCAAGGATTCCAGCGTGTGGTGCGTGCGCTCATCGCCGATCGCCGCCACCACCGTCTGCTCGGCCCCGTAAATCGGCCGGGGCTCGTAACCGAGCCGCTGCACCTCTTCCATGACTTCATCGATTTGCGCGCGCGGAGTATTGGGCCTGAGGACGACGATCATGAGAGTGGTGCGGTGTGTGGTCGGAAAGCAGGGATGGAAAAGATGGAGCGGCGCGCCGAAACACGCAAGCCCCCGGCGAACGGCCGGGGATGACCGCGCCGCCTGCCCAGCCGTTTCGCTGGCGCGCCGGCGTGCGTCCATGGAAGATGTTCAGCCGCGTGCATTCCTTCGCTTACCTTTTCGAGCGGCTGCCTTCGTTTGTGCAGACCTTCTGCTATCGCGAGGCGGAGGAAATGGTGCGCCAGGGGATGTCGCCCTTCATTGCATCGATCCGGCAGCCGTCGGACCCGCCCGAGTTGGCGGAGCCGCTGCGGGCGCCGATTTTCTACCTGCCCGAGGAGAAGCCGCTTCGCGCCGAAGTAGACCGGCGGCGCGAGGCGGGCGAATTGCCGCGCGCGGTGCGGCGCGCGATGTCGCGGCATCGCGGCGAGGCCGATTCGCAGCGGCTCTTCGAGGCGGTGTGGCTCGCGCCAGAGCTGAAGCGGCGCGGCATCCGCCACGTGCACGCGCACTTTGGCGGCATGGCCGCGCGCACCGCCTGGTGGCTGCGCCGGCTCTTCGGCATCCGCTATTCCTTCACCGGCCACGCCAACGACATTTTCTGCGAAAACGATTTCCCAGTCACCAATGCGATGCTGGTGCAGGCGGCCGAATTCGTAGTCACCGAAACCGACTTCGCCCGCCGCTGGATGGAGCAGCGCCATCCTTTTGCGAAAGGGCGTGTTTTCCGCGTTTTCAATGGAATCGATCTCTCGGGCTTTCTGCCGCGGGCAAGACCGGGGGCCGTGCCGAGGCTGCTCTCCGTCGGCCGTTACGTGGAGAAGAAAGGATTCCCGGATTTGATCGAAGCGTGCCGTTTGCTGCGCGAGCGCGGGCGCAAATTCGAGTGCCAGATCGTCGGCGGCGGCCCGCTCGAGGAGGAGCTGTGCGCGCAAATCGAGGCCGCCGGGCTCGCGCGCGAAGTGCAGCTTCCCGGCCCGCGCTCGCAGCGCGAAGTCCGCGAGCTTCTCGCCACTGCCGACGTCTTCGTGCTCCCCTGCGTGCCCGAGGCCGGCGGCGGCAGCGATAATCTTCCGACCGTCATCATGGAAGCCATGGCCGCGGGCGTGCCGTGCATCTGCACCCCCATCGCCGGCGTACCGGAGATGATCACGAGCGGCGCAGATGGCCTGCTCGTGCCGCCGCGCGATCCGCCGGCCGTGGCGGCGGCGATCGAGCGGTTGCTCGATTCCCCCGAACTGGCGGCGCGACTTGGCGCAGCCGGGCGAGCCACCGCGCGCGAAAAGTTCGCCATCGAGAAAACCACGGGCGATTTGAAGCGATTGCTCGTGCGGCGCGCCCGCGTGCCGGTGCCGGCGGAGGCGCTCGCGCGGGAGCCGGCGTTGCGTGAGCCCGCGCTGCTGAAATGGTGGCGTCGCATCGCGGCGCTCCTTCTCCTCTTCCCGAACATCGCGCTCGCCGCCGATCCCCGCGGCGATTCGCCCGAAACGCCGCCGCAAACCCCAGAGCAACAGCTCGCCAAATTCCACCTCCCCCCCGGTTTCGAAATCCAGCTCGTCGCCGCCGAGCCGGAAATCCAAAAGCCGATCAACCTCAACTTCGACGCCGCCGGCCGCCTCTGGGTCACCGGCAGCGAACTCTATCCCTGGCCCGCCGCGACGGACGCCGCCGGGCGCGCCGATCCCCGGCTTCGCGCAAACTTACGACGAAATCGCCAACGTCTTCGGCGCCGAAGGCAAAGCCCCGCCCGCGCCTCCCGAGGGCCGCGACTCCGTCCGCATCCTCTCCGATTTCGGCCCCGATGGACGCGCCCGCAAAATCGAAGTTTTCGCCGACGGACTCAACATTCCGAGCGGCGTCCAGCCCCTGCCGCGCGCGCCCGGCGCAAAAGGCGACACCGCCATCGTCTATTCCATTCCCTAACATCTGGCGCGTGGAAGACCGTGACGGCGACGGCCGCGCCGAGAACCGCGAGCCGCTCTACGGCCCCTTCGGCTACCTCGATACGCACGGCGGCTCCTCCAGCTACATCCATTGGATCGACGGCTGGATCTACGGCACCCACGGCTTTCGCAACCACTCCGAGGTGAAGGACCAGCAACGGCCGCGTCGTCACGCTCGACACCGGCAACACCTACCGCTTCCGCCCCGACGGCTCGCGACTTCGAAATCTACGCCCACGGCCAGACCAACCCCTTCGGCCTCGCCTTCGATCCGCTCGGCAATCTCTTCAGCGCCGACTGCCACTCCAAGCCAGTCTACATGCTCCTGCGCGGCGGCTACTACGAAGGCATCGGCAAACAGCACGACGGCCTCGGCTTCGCCCCGCGCATCACCGACGACGACCACGGCTCCAGCGCCATCGCCGGCATCGCCTATTACGCCGACGACAAATTCCCCGAGGAATACCGCGGCAACCTCTTCAACGGCAACCCCGTCACGCGCCGCATCAACCGCGACAAGCTCGAGTGGCACGGCTCCACCCCGCAGCGCCATCCGCCAGCCCGATTTCCTCACCTGCGACGACCCGTGGTTCCGCCCGGTCAACCTCAAGCTCGGCCCCGACGGCGCCCTCTACATCGCCGACTTCTACAACTCGCATCATCGGCCACTACGAATTCCCCCTCGCCGATCCCCGCCGCGATCATCGGCACGGGCGCATCTGGCGGGTGGTCTATAAAGGCCAGGGGCTCGAAATTCCAAATCTCGCAAGGCGGGACGCGAGCGGGCTGATCGAAGCGCTCGCCAGCCCGAACCTCGAAGTGAGGCGATTGGCCGTGAACGAGACGGTAGAGCGGCTTGGCAAATCGGCGATCTCGCCCTTCTCCGAATACGTTTCCAAGTGGCGCGTGTTCGAGCGGTCCTTTCCCGACTTCAAATTTCCGGAAGACGCACGGAAGTACCAGGAAGGTCAGAAGAAGGCCGAGCCCATTGCGGCGGCCCTGCTGGCCGCACTCACTCGACTCTCCTCCGAGCGCGACAGCCTCACTCCCGAGGAACAGGCCACACTTTCCATCTTCCAGTCCCGCGAGGTCGCGCACCTTTACAGCCAGGCCGAACCGGTCCGGCTGCGCTCGCTCGCAAGCCGCCGCGGCTATGAGGGACTGTCCGAGTTGGACGAGCTCTGCTCGATTGTGGCAGCCGAGAATCAGCCTCCGCTCGAGCGCCGGGTCGCCGCGGAGTCGATCTCCGCCATCCTGCGGGAATACCTGAGCGAACTGAAGTTGCTGGCCGATCAGCCGGGACCGCGAGGAGACGAGGCTGAACGAGAACCGGCTTACGTCGAGCTACTCGTGCGCTGCGTTCGCTCGCTCCTCGTCTGTTGGGACTACAATCCGCCGGAAGACGCCGCGCTGACCCACGCGGTGCGCATGGCTCTCCGCGATTGCCTGTTGTTCCCGCGTGCCTACCCCGCCGTGGCAGAGTTTGCTCGCATCAATCCGCAAGCCGCCGAGCATTTGGCCGAGGTCTCTCTTGGCGCGCCCACGCCCGCGGCGGCGGACTTTCTTTTGCAGCATCTCGAACGAACGAAATTCAGCACGGCGCGCGCGGGCGAGTATGTCCGTCACAGCGCGTTGCATCTGGCTGAGACACGCATATCGGAAATCGCGCGGCTGGTTGCGCAGCTCGGCGCCCCTCCCTCATTCGGCCAGCGCCTCGCCCTCGCCGATGGCCTTGCCGACGCCGCGCGCAAACGCCCGCTCAAGCTTCCTGAAACGGCCGCCGCCTGGATCGAGTCCACCATGCTCGAAGCGCTCGCTTCCCCTGATCCAGAAATCCTCAAACGCGCCCTCGCCGCCGTGCGCGAATACAAATCCGAATCGAAGCGCGCCCCGCTCGCCAAAGTCGCAGTCGACCAAATCCAGCGCCGCGATCTTCGCAACGCCGCCCTCGAAGCCACCGCTAATCTCCCGCGCGCCGAGGAGCTCTTCGTCCCGATCCTCAACGACCCGCGCGATCTCTTCCTCCGCCGCCGCGCCGCCGATCTCCTCGGCCAGATCGATTCCGAGCCCGCCCGCGCCGCGCTCCTCGCGGCACTCCCCACCGCCCCCGGCGAGCTGGCGCTCTCCATCGCCGGCGCGCTCGTCCAGCGCGAGAGCGGCACCCGCGGCTTGCTCGAAGCGATCGCCGCCGGCAAAGGCTCCCCCACGCTTCTGCGCAACAAACTCGTCGCCATGATGATCGAGCGCAAAACCCCCGCGCTCCTGCCGCAGGTCGGAACGCTTACCGCCGATCTTCCCTCCGAAGATGCGCGGCTCGATGCGGCCATCGCCGCGCGCGTCGATGCCTTCCATCGCGCTTCCGCCAGGCGCGCCGATATCCGCCCGCTAGATCCTGAGCACGGCCAGCAGCTCTACCAGCAAACCTGCGCCGCGTGTCACCGCCTGAAAAACAACGGCGGCAACGTCGGCCCCAATCTCGATGGCGTCGCCGCGCGCGGCGTCCACCGCCTCGTCGAGGACATCCTCGACCCGAACCGCAACGTCGATCCCGCCTTCCGCCAGACCGTGATCGAGACCACCGACGGCCGCACCATCGCGGGCCTGAACCCGCGCGAAGAAGGCCAGCTCCTCCTCCTCAACGACGCCACCGGCGCCGCCGTCTCCGTCCCGCGCGCTCAAATCAAAACGCGCACGTCCTCCCGGCTCTCCCTCATGCCGCCCGCCTTCGAGCAGCTCCTCTCGCCGGAAGACCTGAACGACTTGCTCGCTTTCCTGCTGAACGGCGGATGATGGCTTGCACCAAAGCCGGGTTATCAGCCCGTGTTCGATTCTGCTTCCAAGCTTTGCCGGCGCTTCGCGCGATAGTTGGCGGTGGCGCGGTAAAGAATGATGATGCCGAAGAGGCCGGAGGCGGCGACGATGTGGCCGAACCCAGCGGGCCAACTGGTCACGCCCAGCAAGGAGGCGAGCACCGAGGGCGCAAAGATCACCCAGATTCCCCAGAGCACGATTTTGCTGGGCGGGCCGTCGACCGCACGGCGGTAGGCAAAGCCTTCCATGAGAATCTGCTCGTACGGCAGATAGCCGACGAGATCGTTCACCGGCGCGCCGCAGTGAACGCAGAAATTCACATTGGGATCGTTCGGCCTCACGCAGGCCGTGCAGAGCGCCTGCTCTTCGCCAGGCTCGGCTTCCGTCTCCGCGATGGGGGGCGACTCAGACATCTTGCGACGTCACAGCTTACATCAAATTCGCCGCCACGTCGGCCATTTCGCTGCGCTCGCCTTTGAAGAGATTGATGTGGGCCATGAAGGGCTGGCCCTGCAGGCGGTTGCGCGTGTAGACGAGGCCGTTCGTGTGGGCGTCGACGTAGGGGTTGTCGATCTGGCGAGGTCGCCGATCATGATGATCTTGCTCCCCTTGCCCATGCGGGTGACCAGCGTCTTGGCTTCGTGCGGCGTGAGCTGCTGCGCTTCGTCGACGATGAAGATGGCGCGCGGGATGGAGCGGCCGCGGATGTGGGCGATGGCCTCGATCTCGAGCAGGCCCGCCTGGATGAGCGGATCGAAGGGGCGCAGCGGTTTGGTGACGCCGCCGGAAAGCATGCGCTGCTCGGGCGCCTTGCGGCCGCTCTGCTTTTTCTTCTCGAATTGCTCGGGCTTGCGCGGCCGGGCGAGGAGCTGCTCGAGCGCGTCGTAAGCGGGCTGCACCCACGGCTCCATTTTTTCTTCCATGCGGCCGGGCAGGAAGCCGATGTCGCGGCCGGTGGGCATGATCACGCGGGTGATGAGCATCTTCTCGAAATCGCCGGTCTGCACCTGCTCGAGCGCGGCGCCGACGCTGAGAAGCGTTTTACCGGTGCCAGCCTTCCCGTAGACGGTGACGAGCGTGATGTCGGGATCGTAAAGCGCATCGAGCAGGAAACGCTGGCCGAGGTTCATCGCCTGGAAAGTGCGCCCGCCGCGGATGTCGATGTGATCGCGCCGCAGCTCGCGGAACTCGCCGTCGCGCACGTGGCGCGCGGGAACGCCGGAACCGCCGCCTTCCTCGCGGAGCAACGCGTATTGGTTCGGCAAAAGCGTGCGGTTTTCCGGCAGCGTGAGCTTGCCGCCGCTGGCGAAGGCCTGCAGCCGGTGCGGCGGCACGATGACAACATCGTACTCCTCGGCCACGCTCTTGCGCTGCGTGCGGCGGATGTCGTGATCGTCGACGCGGTCCGTGCGGTAATCTTGCGCCTCGATACCGAGCACGCGCGCCTTGAGCTGCAGGTTGAGGTCTTTCGTGACGAGGATCGTGGGCGCGGTCTGGGTATCGGCGAGGTACGCCGCGGTGGCGAGGATGCGGTGATCCATCAGGGTCCAATCCGGGAAGAGCGCCTTGGCTTTGTTCCAGCGCGGGGACTCGGTGAGCAGCTCGCCCTCGCGGCCATTCGACTCGGGCTGCGCCTTGATGCAGATGTGCAGGCGGCCCCCGTTCTCCAGCGGCACTCCTTTTTTCATTTCGTCGGCGCTGCGGAAACGCTCGCTCAGGCGGCGGTGCACCTCGCGCGCGTTGGCGCCGCGGGTGGTCGGCTCGGACTTGAATTTATCGAGCTCTTCGAGGACCTGGATCGGCAGCCAGACGGTGTTCTCCTCAAACTGGAACATCGATTGGGGGTCGTGCAGGAGCACGTTGGTATCGAGGACGTAATGCTTCACAGCGGAGCTTTCGCCTGGTTTTTGGGACATGGGTTTAGGATGGAGAGAAGGCGCTCTCGCCGTTCCACCGGACGGCGAGGAGCGTGATGTCGTCGGCTTGCTCATGCGTGCCACAGAAGGCGCGGACATCTTGGACCACCTTGCGGGTAATCCGCTCGACGGAATCGTCCGACATGCCCGCGAGCAGCGTATGCAGGCGGGCGGCCGTGTAAAAGCTCTCGTTCGGGTCGAGCGCCTCGGTGACGCCATCGGTGTAGAAAACGAGCGTATCTCCGCGGCGAAGCTGGTGGGTGGCGGCACGGTACAGAGTGCCCGGCCAGGCGCCGAGCGCCACTCCGGTATCGCTGCGGAGCGGATCGACCTTGCCGCCGGAGAGGACCAGCGGCGCGGGATGCCCGGCATTGCAGAGGCGCAGCTCGCCGGAGCGGACATTGAGCAGCGCAAAGGCGAGCGAGACGAACATGCCGGAGGTGGCGCCCTCTTCGCAGAGCAGATTGTTCACCTTCGCGAGCATCTCTTCCGGCGTCGCCGCCATCGCGGCGTTCGCGCGCAGCAGGGTCTTGGAGACGGCCATGAAAAGCGCGGCCGGTACTCCCTTGCCGGCCACGTCCGCGGCGACCAGGCAAAGGCAATCGCGATCGATGAAGAAGAAATCGTAAAAGTCGCCGCCCACCGCGCGCGCCGGCTTGATGATCGCGTGGATGTCGAATTCGCGCCGATCCGGGAAGGCGGGGAAACGTTTCGCCACGAGGCTGAACTGGATGTTGCGCGCGGCATTGAGCTCGCCCTCGAAGCGCTCCTTCACGGTGGTGGTGTAGCGGAGCTCTTCCATGCGCATCTTCAGGTCGCGGGTCATTTTGCGGAAGGCCACGGCGAGGTCGCGCACCTCCGAGGTGCGCGCCTCCACGCTCAGCTCGTGATCGAGATTGCCCGCGGCGACCTGTTGCGCCGCGTGCGCCAGCTCGCTGATGGGCCTCGAAATCGAACGCGCCACGAAAACGAGGGCGCCGAAGACCGCGAGCAGCCCCGCGGCGCCGAGCGCGAGCAATTCCCACTGCAGCCGGAAGGCTTGCGCCAGCACCTCGGATTCCGGGTAAACGATGGCGAGCGCAAATTCGCCGTTTTGCACCGGCGAAAAGGCCACCCATGCGGCGCGCTGGCCCAGCGGCTCGGTCGTGCGCATGAAGCCCTTTTCGCCGGAAAGCATCCGCACACCGAGCTCCGGGCTCACGTCCTGGATGCTGGCCTTCATCACCTTGGAGGGGTCCGGGCACGCGATGAATTTGCCGAGGCGCGAGACGATGACCGTGTAGCCGGTCTGCCCCACGCGCAGCTCATCCGCTTCCATCATCATCTGCGCCATCGCGATATCGACCGTCGCGATGCCCCAAAAGGCGCCCTCGCGGCGGAAGGGCACCGAATAGGTGGTCATCACGGTGTTCCCGCCGCCGTCGTCGAAGTACGGCTCGGTCCAGAGCGGATGGTCCTCGCGCTTCGGCCGGTCGTACCATTCCCACCGGAAGTAATTGTACTCAGGATTGCCCAGCTGGACGAACTCCGGGTGGCCGTCCTTGCGGTAGAAATAGGGCGCGTAGTAGTGCTTGCCGAGGGTGAAGGTGTTCGGCTCGAAGGCGAGCGCGCTGCCGTAGATTTCCGGATTGCGCACCACCGCCTCGCGCAGGAACGCCTCCAGCCGCTGCTCTGTCTCGAAGACCATCGATTCGATGGTGAGCGCCAGGTTCTCGGGGATCTTGGCCGCGCGCGAAAGCCGCCGCTCGATCTCCGAGGCGTGCGAGCGGGCGAGGCTGCGGGTGTATTGCTCCGTCTGCGCCACCAGCCGCTGGAAACTGCGATGGGAAGCGATCCACACGACGCCGCCAAAGAGGAGCAAGGCCGGCAAGCCCACCCAGATGATCAAGCGGCGGGAAAGGTTGGTCTTCAACTGGGCGAAAAGGAACGCGAAGCCTTTGCACGCGGAACGCGGAACATTTGAACGCGGAACGCGGAACGCGGAGCGCGGAACAAAGAACCGCGCCTCGAGCGGCCAAATCGTTCCGCGTTCCGCGTTCCGCGTTCAGCGTTAAAGACGTTGGATTCCAAGAAAGTCTCGCCCGCCGCTATTATGCGGCGGCGCCATCGGCTTCCAGCGAGCGCAGCGCCTCTTCCCGGCCGGGCAGGATGCTGAGGATGCGCGTGAAGCCGATCATTTCAAAAATCATGAGCACGTTCGGGCTCAGGCCGCAGAGGACCAGCTTGCCGCCCGCGGCCTCGAGCGCTTTGGCGGTAATGAGCACCGCCTTGAGGCCGGAGCTGTTGATGTAATCCATCGCCGTGCACTCCATCACCACCTGCCGCGCGCCTTCCTCGATCAACTTGCGCAGCCGCTCCTCGAATGGCGTGGACGACGCCGTATCCAAGTGGCCGTGCACGGCTACCACGAGCGCGTCTCCGGTCTTGGTTTCGTGAAGTTCCATGGGCTGGGTGGCGGGGGTGAGAAGAGCGGGAGAAGGCTAGCGTATCCGCTTGCGCAGTGTGAGCAGATTTTTCGTGGCGTGCCGCTTGTATTCCATTTTGTCCATCAGGCTGCGGACGAGGTGGATGCCGAGGCCGCCGACCTGGCGTTCCTCGAGCGGCTTGCCGAGATCCGGGATCGGCGCGGTGGCGGGGTCGAACTCGCGCCCGCCGTCCTCCACCGAGGCGTAAAGGTCCGCCCCGCGAATCTCCAGGTGAATGGTGATCTGCTCGCCTTCGGGCGGGTTGGGCTCGTAGCCGTAAAGCACCACGTTGCTCACCAGCTCATCGAGCGCGAGGTTCACCGAATAGAGAGTGCGCCCCGGCACCTCATGCAGCTCGCCAAACTGCCGCACCACGCGGTTCAGGCGCTCGATTTCGCGCACCTCGGGGGCAATGCGGATCGTGATGCTGCCGTCGTGCATGTGCGCGGCAGTCTCCACACTCGGCGCGGCTTGTCACTCTCTTTGCGCTTGAAGTGCGAAGTTTTCGCGCCAGAACTGCCGCTGCCCGTGAGCACGCCCGATTCCGAATCCCTCTCCGCCGTCTGGGCGCCCTGGCGGGTGGAATATTTCCGGCAGACAGACCGGCGCGATTTCCTGACCGAGGCGGCCCAGACCACCGACGATGCCGCGCACCTGGTGGTGGCGCGCCGGAAAGCGTGCTTCCTCATCATGAATGCGTTTCCGTACGCGGTGGGGCACATGATGGCAGTGCCGTACCGGAAAGTGGCCGATCTTCCCGAGCTGACGAGCGAGGAGAAACTGGAGCTGTGGGACCTGGCCGAGCTGGCCGAGCGGCTGCTGCGCGAGACGGTGAAAGCGCAGGGCTTCAACGTCGGTCTGAATCTCGGCAAATGCGCGGGCGCGGGGTATGCCGATCATCTGCACCTGCACATCGTGCCGCGCTGGGAGGGCGACAACAACTTCATGCCCGTGTTGGCGGATACCCGCGTGCTGCCGGAAGCGCTGCAGGCGTTGTACGCGCGGCTGGTCGCCGCGAGATGAGCGCCGATTTTGCCGAGCTGGATTTCCGGCAGACGCCGCTCGGCGAGCTGAGCTTGCGGCGGCGGCGCATCCGCGCGCTGGAGGGGCTGGAGGTTTTCGAGGTGAAGCTCGGAGAGGCGTTTCTGATGTCGAGCCTCTTCCATGAGGTGGAAGTCGCGCTCGCCGATCTCGGCCTCGCCGCCGTGAACGCGCCGGATCTGGATGTGGTGGTCGGCGGGCTCGGCCTGGGCTACACGGCGCGGGCGGCGCTAAAGCATCCCGCGGTGCGCTCGCTGCTCGTGGTGGAGGCGCTCGATGCCGTGATCGAGTGGCACGAACGCGGGTTGGTCCCGCTCGGGCCCGAGCTTACCGGCGATCCGCGCTGCCGGTTCGTCCACGGCGATTTCTTCGCGCTGGCGGCCGATCCGGCGCAGGGCTTCGACCCAGCGCTGCCCGTACGGAAATTTCACGCGGTGCTGCTCGATATCGATCACTCGCCGCGCAACCTCCTCCACGCGCGCCACGGCGCCTTTTACGAGCCAGACGGACTGCGCCGGCTGGCCGGGCAGCTTCACCCCGGCGGGGTCTTCGCGCTCTGGTCCGATGATCCTCCGGATGCGGAATTTCGGGCTGCCCTGGGGCAAGTCTTTGCCAGTGCCGAGGCGCAGGTGGTGTCGTTTTTCAATCCACTGCAGGAGAAGGATTCGGCAAGCACGGTCTACGTTGCGCGGATCGAAGGGTGATCCCCAGGCCGAAGCGATTGTCCCCCACCCCGTCACAATCTCCGACTATTGCTCTTGCCCCCCCTCCTCGCCGTTGGCTACCGTGCGCCGCTTTCTCGCCCCGATGAATCGCCTTCCGCTGTACCTCCTCGCGCTGTTGCTCCTTTGGTGCCTCCCGGCGCGGGCGCAGTTTGGCAGTTTTGGCGATGTGCCGATCGAGATCAACGCGGAGGAGACCCGCTTCGAGGGCGGCATCGCGATCGCCGAGGGCAACGTGCTCATCCGCTACGGCGGGATCACCATCTACTCGGATTACGCCCAGTATAATCCCGACACGCGCGACGTGCTGGTCCTCGGCAATGTGCGGCTGTACCAGGACGGCCGCCTCTTCGCCGGCGAGCGCGCCATTTATAACCTGGAGACGAAGCAGCTCACCGGCGCCGACGTGCGCGGCAACACCCACCCCTTCTTTTTCTCGGCGGACACCTTCAACTCGCTCGGGCCGAACGCCTACCAAGCGCGCGGCGCCACCATCACCACCAGCGACAGCTCGAAGCCGGACTACCACCTCCGCGCCCGCAGCGTCCGCATTTACCCCGGCGACCGAGTGATCTTTCGCGACGTCTTCGCGTACATCGGCAAGACGCCGGTGATGTGGTTCCCGTACGTTTATCAAAACCTGAACCAGGAGCAGGGTTTCTCGATCACGCCCGGCTATAGCAGCAATCTCGGCGCGTACGTTTTCTCCCGGTACACCTTCCCGCTCGGGGAGACGATGGGGGTGTCGCTGCGGCTCGATTACATGACGGAGCGCAGCGTGGCCGCCGGCCTCGAGGCGAAGTGGGCCAGCGGCAAAAAGAGCCAGAACTGGGGCCGCTTCCGCTCGTACATCCTGAACGACTCCAGCCCGCAGAAAAACGAGACGAACACCACCCGCGAGTCGATCGATCCAAATCGCTACCGCCTCTCCTTCCAGGACCGCACCTATCTCACGGAAGACATCTACACGAGCATCGATATCAACAAGCTGAGCGATGCGCGTTTTCTCCAGGATTTCGAGCCCGGCGAGTTCCGGCGCAACCCGAACCCCGACAACGTCCTCTCGATCACCAAGTGGGACGAAGACTACGCGGTGAGCGTCACCGCCCGCAAAAGCCTGAATGACTACTTCGATTTCACCGAGCGCCTGCCGGAGCTCGCGCTCGATATCAAGCGCCAGCCGATCCTTCGCGAATCCGGCCTGTTTTACGATGGCGAGACCAGCGTCGGCTACTTGCGGCGCAATTTCTCGAACGACTCCATTTTCGCGGATTTCGACACCACCCGCGCCGATACCTTCCACCAGATCACCTTCCCGAAAACCTTCTTCGGCTGGCTGAATATCATCCCGCGCGTGGGCGTCCGCGGAACGTACTACCACGATAGCGGCTACCTCGAGGAAGTGGTCGGCCGCAAGGAGACGTCGCCGGGCGTCTTCGAGTCGTTCGCGGTCGATAGCCAAAAGTCGGGCGGCTCGCTTTTCCGCGCGGCGGTGAATGCCGGGCTCGAAGCCTCCTTCAAGATTTCCAAGGCGTACGAGGGGGTGCAATCGCGCACTTGGGGCCTCGATGGCCTCCGCCACGTGCTGCAGCCGTACCTCAACTATTCGTACCTCTACACGAACCACGACATCGACGAGATCCTGCAGTTCGACCGCATCAATCCTTCCACGCGGCAGCCGGCGCTCGATTTCCCGCAGTTCAACAGCATCGATTCCCTGGCCAATTGGTCGATCTTGCGGCTCGGCGCCCGCAACCGCTTCCAGACCCGCCGCGACAACAACACCTTCAGTTGGATGGAGTTGAACACGTTCGTGGACGTGCGTTTCGACCGGCCGGAGTTCGAGAAAATCTTCCTGGGCGTTCCGCAGCGCCTGAACTCCACCGACACCCGTCTTACCAACAGCGGCTCGCTGCTGAACCGCGTGGGCGATCCGGGCACTTTCTCTAACCTCTACAACGAGTTTCGCTGGAACCCGGTGCCGTGGGTGGGCCTCCGGCTCGATTCCCAGATCCCGCTCTTCGACGAGGGCTTCACCGAGGTCAACACGAGCGTGAACTTCCTCGCCACCGACTACCTCCAGTTCCAGGTCGGCCACCGCTATCTCTCGGGCAACATCCTCTTTGAGAGCTCGAATCAGCTCACCATGGGCGCCTACGTGCGCTTCGGCGACAACTGGGGCTTCACCGTCCGCGAGACGTACGAATTCGAGCGGGGCATCCTGCAAACGCAGCGCTACGAAGTGCACCGCGACCTTTCGAGCTGGGTCGCCTCCTTCGGCTTCATCGTCAACGACAACGGCGGCGACAAGCAGGATATCGGCGTCGCCCTCACCTTCACCCTGAAGGACCTCCCGCTGGCCCGGCTGCCGTTCAATCTCGATCCGAGCGATGTGAGTGGGGGCGGCGGTGGCTCCGGGAAGAACCGGTAAAACTCGACCTTCGGAAAAGGCCCGCGGAATGTTTTCGGGCTAATTGCGCTCCTGCGGCCCGGCCGGCCTAAGGCTCCCGCCTCTCGCGAATTACTCTGGGCAGGCGCACCTCTTCTCTTGCGCTTTCCTCCGACCAAAGAAACAGTGCCGCCTATGTCTCTTGCTCCCCAAACTGCGATGCCCCCGGTAGCGCTCACGCTCCCTCGCGCCGTGCCGCCGCAGCGGGTGCGCACCCCGAAAAAGAACATCCCGCAGACGGCGGTCGCAGCGGAATCACATCCTGCAGGTGATCCGCAACTACGTGGCCGAGGAGGCGCCCGTGCCGCCGATGCCGATGGACGAGCTGAAGGTGCACGCGGACTTGCTGGTGGAGCGGCTGGGGTGCGATCCGATTTACCGCGACTACATCGGCGTGCTGCTCAACAACGAGATGTGGCGCGAAACGCTCGCCACCGTCCCCTTCGAGCGCCGCCTGCTCCTGCTCCCGAAGTGCCTGCGCGTGGAGAGCAAGTGCCCCGCGCCGTTCGATGAATTCGGCCTGCTCTGCAAACAGTGCGGCCTTTGCTCGATCCAGGATTTGCAGGCTCGAAGCGGAGCGGCTCGGCTACGCCGTGCTGGTCGCGGAAGGCTCGCGCGATCGTCATGTCGCTGATCCAGACCGGCAAGATCGAGGCCATCGTGGGCGTCTCCTGCCTGAGCGTGCTGGAGCGCGCTTTTCCTTACATGGAAGCGGCCGCCATCCCCGGCGTCGCCGTGCCGCTGCTGCAGGATGATTGCATCGATACCACCGTCGATCTCGATTGGATCTGGGACTACATCCACCTCACCAGCGATGACCAGCACCCGCCGGCTCGATCTCGGCGCGCTTGCGCGACGAGGTCGATTTCTGGTTCACCCCGCTGAACGCTCGATGCCGATCATGCGGCCCGCCGCAGGGCGACGACGGAAAAGATCGGCGCGCGAATGGCTCATGCCGCGCGGGCAAACGCTGGCGGCCTTTCCTCACCGTGGCGGCCTATCCAGGCGCTGCGCGAGCACGCCGGCGGCACGCTGCCGGAGGATCTGCGCAAAGTCGCCGATCGCCGTGGAGTGCTTCCACAAAGCCTCGCTCATCCACGACGACATCGAGGACGACGACGCCCAGCGCTACGGCGAAAAGACGCTGCACGAAGAGCACGGCGTGGCCGTCGCGCTGAATGTCGGCGACCTGCTCATCGGCGAAGGCTATCGGCTGCTCGCCTCCGTGCCACGCCAGCGCCGAGCAAAAGGCCGCCATGCTCCGCGTCGCCGCCGAAGGCCAGCGCGAGCTTTGCCGCGGCCAGGGCGCCGAGCTCGCCTGGGCCCGCGCAGCCCGCGTCCGCTCGAGCTCGCTGGAAGTGATCGATATCTTCCGCAAGAAAACCGCGCCCGCCTTCGAGGTGGCGCTGCAGCTCGGCGCCATCTACGCCGGCATCGAGGCCCATGATGAAGTTGCCGAGGTGCTCGCCGCCTACAGCGAAGCGCTCGGCATCGCCTACCAGATCCGCGACGACCTCAGGATCTCGGCGCCGAGGGCGAAACCAACGACATCGCCGGCCTCCGCCCGAGCCTGCTCCTCGCCATCGCCACCGAGCGCGCCCAGGGACGAGCAGAAGGCGCGGCTCGAAGCGCATTGGCGCCGCACCGGCGCCGTTCACGTCTGGTGAAATCGAGGCGCTCTATCTCGAGCTCGGGGCCGACGACCGCTGCCGCGACTTGCTCGAGCGCTACAAGGAAGAAGCCATCCGCAGCCTCGCGCGATCTCGAGAATCCGAGCCTCAAAGGCCTGCTCCGCCGCGTGCTCGGGAAGATTTTCAACGACACGGAGATCAAAGGCTGGTGCAAGGAGTTCGAAAACAAAGCGTTTCAGCCCGCGGCGTAGGGGAAGTATTCAGTATTCTGAATACTAACCAACGCAGCCTCCGCCTGGAAATGCTCCAGGTCGCCCGCCTTGCCCCCAAGATGCTCGGGGAATCGGCCGACTTGGTGCGCGAATTTCTCCTCCGGCAAATCGGCCCGTCGGGCGGCGGGCTTGATCGCGATGGCGGCGAAGACCTGTACTACATGATCTTCGCGCTTGCCGGGCTGCAGGCTCTGAGCGCCGAGCTGCCGGCCGAGAAAGTCGAATCTTATCTCCGGCGCTTCAACGACGGCGCTGGCCTGGATTTCGTCCATCTCGGCGCGCTCGCCCGCTGCTGGGCCGCCATTGGCGAGATTCCTCCGGGAATTCCCGCCTCGCTTCTCAGCCGCCTAGAGCAGCACCGGACGCGGGACGGCGGCTACCACGCCGAGCCCGGCCATCCGCACGGCGATGCCTACGGGAGCTTCATCGCGCTCGGCGCCTACCAGGATCTCGGCGAGCCCATCCCTAATCCGCTGGCGATCGTTCAGTGTCTCAAATTCCTCGAGACGCCGGATGGCGGCTGGGGGAATGCGCGCGGGCTGCCCGTCGGCGCGACGCCGGCGACCGCGGCGGCGATCACCCTGCTCCACCAACTCGGCATGCCGGTGAATTCCACCGCGGCCGATTGGCTGCTCGCGCGGTTTCACCCGCAAGGCGGTTTCCTCGCGGTGCCCAAGGCCCCGCTGCCGGACCTGCTTTCCACGGCCACCGCGCTGCACGCGCTTTCGACGATGGAAGTCACCCTGAGCGAACGCCAGCGTGAGCTCTGCCTCGATTTCGTCGATACGCTCTGGAGCGCCGAGGGCGGCTTCCATGGCCATTGGGCCGACGATCACCTCGACGCGGAGTACACCTTCTACGGCCTCCTCGCGCTCGGCCACCTGGCGTTGTAGCTAGACCCCCGCCACCGAAAGCTCGTGCGGCGCCGCGGGCTCCAGGCCGGTGAAGTGCTTTCTCACGAAGTAATCGCGGCTCTGCAAATGGTTGCGGCGATGCGAGAGGGCGTGCGGCTCGGGCAGGTTCTCGGCATCCATGCGCGTGGTCGGATCGGGATCGGACGGCGTGAGGTAGAGCGCCAGCCCGGCGCGCTTAAGCGCGAGGCCGAGCACCAGATCGTCTTCGCCCATGCCTTCGTAGAAAAGCTGCGGCTCCTGCCAGCGCACGGAGGCGAGGTGCGCGAGGTGCCGCGTCGGCACGAGATAGCCGCGGACCAGGCAATCGACCTCCACCGGCTGCGAGCTGCGCGACACATCGTGCGGAGAGTATCGGCCGCCGGCGAAGCGCCGGCCAAGCTGGCCGAGCGCGCCCAGCGGCGGCAGAGTCCGGCGGGCCTCGAGGAGGCGTGCGTGCTGCAGCATGTGCTCCACGCAACGGCGGCCCGGCACGAGGTCGTCGTCGAAAAACATGGTGTACTCGGCGGAGAAGGCGAGGGCCGGGATGAAACGATTGAAGCCGCCGTGATTCGTCTTCCAGCGGAAGACTTCATCGGCCAGGGCCAGCGTCTCCGGCGCAAGGTCGTCCTTCGAATCGGGATGGATGTCGATGAGGTTGACCCGCACCGGAATGCTCTGCTGGCGCAACGCCTGCAAGATGTGCGGCAGGTTTCCCGGGCGCCGGTAGTGTACCACCACGACTTCCACCGAGGGTTCGTTCCCCGGCGCCGCGCCCGCCAGCGCATCGAGCGATCTCAGCGTGCCCACCTCGTAAGTTGGCCCGTCTTCCGACTGCCAGCTCCAGAGCGCGCGCAGCTCTTCGAGGAAGGCGAGACACTGCTCCTCGTATTGGAAACCCCGGATGCGGCGATTGCGCTCGTCCAGCTTCCACTTGGCAAAGTTGCGATGCTGGAAGAGCAGGCGCCCCTCGAAATCGTACTGGCACATCGTAGCCGGCAGGCCGGAGACCGGCTTGCTCGGCATGGCGTATTCGAGGCCGAGCTTCCGCCAGGCGAGATGGAACGTCTCCTTATCGCCGAGCACGTAGCGGTAGTAGAAATCGCTGTGCTCGTTCAGGTGCATGGCGAGCTGCAGCGCCGCCCAGCAGCGCTTCTTGTCCACCAGCATCTGGCCGCTCTCCACTTCCGGCTCATCGCGATACGGGATCCCGAGCACGCCCCAAATGGGGCGCTCCGGCCCGAGCCGGTTGAAATCGGGCCAAAACACCGCGCCCTGCGCCCGATAGTGCGGATCATCGAAAAGATACGACGGATCGCGCACCGGCACGTTGTCGGCATCGATCGAGAGCACCTCGGCAAAGCTCGAATGCAGCATCGCATAGGCTTTGAGCTCCCAGCCCGCGAGGTGGCGCACCGGATGCTGCTTGCGCACTTCGTGGGCATCGATGCAGGTCACGCCATACGGCTCCAGCAGCGCGCGCATATCGTCGCGCATTTCCGCGGCGCCGAGATGCCATACCTCGATCGGCAGCGTGCAGCCGAGCATCCGCAGCATCCGCACGCACACCCACACGCACGGAAAATATTTCTCGCCTCCGCCGCACACCACCACGCCGCGTCCGGAGTGCGCTCCCTCCGACATCGGCGGAGGATTGCCCGCCGCCCAGTACGCCATGTTGAAGTGGCGCACCTCTTCCGGCGAAAGTCGCGGCTGCGGCTGCTTTCTGGCCGCCTTTTTCACCGGCCGCGTGCTCGCCCCATTTTTCTTCGGCGGCAAAATCGCGGCCGCTTTCCCTTTCGCCTGCCAGCGGCGGAAATAGCGGCGCGCCTCGTCGATCGGCAGATGATCGATCTGGTAGAAATGCCCCACGATCGCTTCCGGGTGCCCGGAGGAGCGGTCGAAATCGAGCCAGTTGTACTCGCGCGGGAGCAACCGCAGCGGAATGCGCGCCCGGTGCCGCGCTGCGTTCAATGCCGTCTGATCGTGGAAAATCGAGCGGAAGTAACCTTCGTAATAGTGCGCCTTGTGCAGCATCGCCGCGTGATGCCGGCGATTCACGATGAAGAGTCCCGTATTGAAATATTGCCGCACTTCCATTCTGATCTGCGCCGCATCATAGGCCACCGAGTCATGCGTCGGCCGATCCCCGATCGCCACCAGCTCACGCCCGCCCGCAAACTCCCGCGGGTTCCACTTGCGCAGGAAAACCGTGTCCGCGTCGAAGTAGAGGATCGCGTCCGCCTCGGGCACGAGATCGAAAAGGCGAAACTTGAGATGATGCGGTTTTTCGAGCCCCGCAGCCGCGAGGTGCCGTTCATCCAGGATCACCGTCGGCAGGCCCGTCATCGTGCGGACCGAGGCCGCCGAGAGCTCCGCCAAGGCTTTCCATCGGGGTCCGACTCCGATGGTCACCGCCACGAGATTCAAATGTGATGGAGCTTCGTTTTCACCGCCGTTATGCCGTGTCATACGGGGCGGGAGTTAGAAGCTAGTGAGCCGGGTGGCGTCAACTAGATAACGCGGCGACCTGCGGTTTATTCGCCTTGGCCCGCGTCACTTAAAGGCTTCAGCCCGGCCTCGATCTCCGCGCGGCGCGGCTCGAGAGACGGCGGCAGCGCCAGGCGTTCACCGAGTGCCTCCAGCGGCTCATCCGCCGCGAAGCCGGGCCCATCGGTCGCGATCTCGAAGAGAATCCCGTTCGGCTCGCGAAAATAGAGGCTGCGAAAATAATAGCGATCCACCGGGCCGCTCGAGCGGATGCGATGCTCCGTAAGCCGCGCGTTCCATGCCTCGTACTCCTGGTCGTTCGGCGTGCGAAACGCCACGTGATGCACCGAGCCCGCGCCCAGCCGCGCCGGCGGCAGCCCGCCCTCCACCGCCACGTGCAGTTCCGCGGCCGGCCCGCCCGCGCCCATCTCGTACACGCTCACCGGCGATCCCGCCGCGGAGCTGTACTCGCGCACGCGCCGCATCTGCAGCACGTCGCGCAGCACGCGATCCGTCGGCGCAAGCTCCGGGACACTCAGCACGATCGGCCCCAGCCCGCGGACCTGCTGCTCGCGCGGCACGGAGCTGCGCTCCCACGGGTGCGCCTCGCCCGCGCCGCCATCGTCTACCAAGCTCAGCCGCTGGCCCTCGGGATCGTCGAAATCGAGCGTCCAGCGGCCATCGCGCAGCACAGGCTCCCCCTGGCGCACGCCGCGCTCGCGAAGCCGCTCCGCCCACCAGCGCAGCGCCGCTTCCCCGGCCACGCGCAGATGCGTCCGCACGATGCTATGGGTGCCGCGCCGCTCCGGGCCGATCGGCCAATCGAAGAAAGTGAGATCCGAGCCCGGCGACGCCAGCCCATCGGCGTAGAAAAGGTGGTACGCGGAAACGTCGTCCTGATTGACTGTCTTCTTCACCAGCCGCAGCCCGAGCGTCTCCGTATAAAAGCGGTGGTTGAGCCCGGCTTTCGCCGTGACCGCCGTGAGATGGTGGATGCCGGTGAGTTGCATGAGTGCAGGAAGCTCGGCGGGGAAGCATCCCGCCAAGTTACTTCGCCGTCAGCGAATCCAGCTTCGCGGCGATCGTTTGCTTCGGCGCGGCGCCGGCGAGTTGCTCGCGCAGCTCTCCTCCGCTGAAAAACAGCAGCGCCGGGATGCCGCGGATATTGTAACGGCTCGCCAGTTGCGGGTTGTCGTCGACGTTCACCTTGGCGATGAGCGCCTGGCCGGCGCGCTCGCGGGCGAGTTCATCGAGCACGGGCGCGATCATCCGGCACGGGCCGCACCAGGGCGCCCAGAAATCGACGAGCACCGGCACCGGCGATTGCAGCACGGCGCGTTCAAAGCTGTCTTCGTTCACGTGGATTGGTTCGTTCATAATTCGGTAAATTAGAGGCTCCTCAGTCGTATCGGTTCCGTGGCGCGTGTGTGCCGTGAGCACGTGCGATTAGATGTGCAGAAAAAGCTCTTCCCGCGAAAGGCGCACCTTTTTCAGGGCGGCGTACTTGTCGTCCTCGGCCCGGTAACCGGCCGCGCAGGCGACCACCGCCGTGACGCCATGCGCGGGCAGGCCGAGAATCTCGTCGTACTTCGCCGGATCGAATCCTTCCATTGGGCACGTATCGATTCCGAGCACGGTCGCGCTCGTGATGAAATTCCCCAGCGCGATGTAAGCCTGGCGCGCCGCCCAATGCGCCGCGATCGCCGCGCGCGGTCCTTGGATGAGGTCGCCGCCGATGACCTTGCCGAAAGGCGCCAGCGTCTTGATCGCCAGACCGCGCACCTCGGCGATGCGCGCCAGGTACTGCTCGACCTGCTCCGCCGTGACGGCCGGCCGGTTCGCGAACACCACAAAATGCGAGCTGTCCGCCGGCTGCCGCTGCCCCCAGGAGGCCGCCACCAGCCGGGAGCGCACCTCCGGATCGGTGACGACGATGAACTTGTACGGCTGCAAGCCGTAGGACGAAGGCGAGAGCGTGAGCGCCTCCTCCAGCGTCTCCCAGTCCACCGCGGAGATGCGCCGCGCGGGATCGAATTTCTTGGTGGCGTAGCGCCAGTTCAGTTGGCGCAGGAGGGTGTCGTTGCCGAAGGGTCGGGTATCCATGGTGTGTGAGAGTTTAGGCTGCGTACTGTGAAAAATCGACGTGCACTGCCGTGTGAACGGAGCGCACGCGTTCCTCCGCCAGCACGGGGAAAAAGAGCTGCGGAAAGCCCGTGCCCCGGGCGGTTTCCTCCGCTTCCTCGATCGTCCGGCGGATGAGCGCCTCCGGGAGTTGTCCGCGCCACGTTTCGCGGAGCGACTCGGTGACGGTTTGCTTCAGCGTGGTGGGGGTCGGTTGAAGGAGGTTTGTCTTCATGGTGGTCAGGCAGGTGATCATTGGTAGTCTTGTGTTTAGACCGGTCGTCTTGTATGTCGCTAAAATTTTTTACGCCCCGCCGGCCAGGTACGACCGGAGGAATTTCACCGCCGTGCGCAGCGAGCCCACGCTCTTCTCCACCTGCGTCCGCTGGATCGCGCCCTGCCACGTGTCCTGCACGATGGAAGCCGCCGTCTCGGGATCGAGTTTCTTGCTGATGCTGCGATCGGCTTGCCCCGCGCGGATGGTCTGCTCGTAGATGCCGCGCCAGGCCTTCAGCCCCTCGGCCATCGCCTCGCGCATTGGCTCGGAGAAAGTGGCCACCTCCATGCTCAGCTTCGCCACCAGGCAGGCCCCGCTGTCGCAACTGCACTCCGTCATCTTGCCGATCAGCATGTTCCAGTGCGCCGCAAACCGCTCCAGCGCCGGCACACTCTCATCCTCGAAATACTTCCGCAACCGCTCGGTGTGCTCGCCCACGTAGTGCCGGATCAATTCCACCCCAAACTGCTCCTTCGACGCGAAGTAGTGGTAGAACGATCCCTTCGGCACCTTCACCGCGGAGAGAATCTCGTTCAACCCCACTGAATGGAAGCTCTTCGCGAGCATGATCTCCTCGGCCGCGTCGAGGATGCGCTCTTTGGTGGTGGGTGCGGCAGTCATCTTGTGGGAAGCACATTAGACCAGTCGTCTACTGGCGCAAGAAAAATCTTCGCCTACTTTTTGGCCGCCAATAATCCTACGGTGTTCCGTACGTCCCGGTCAGGTACTCCAGCAATCCCGGCACTGCGTCTTCCGCGATGGGCGCGCCAAATTTCTCGCGCATCTTCTTCACGGTTGCTTCCCAAAACTTCCGCGGCATCCGCGGCTGCACGAGCACGTACTCCGCCGAATGGCAAACCGTGCAGTTCGTCTGCGCCAGCTCCACTCCCCGGTTGGGCTTATACGTGGCGGTTTCGGTGGGCAGCGTGATCGCCACCTCGCCCGAGCGCGCGGCGGAGCACGCTGCGGCGACAATCAGCAAGGCCAGGAAGGAGGTGAAGCGGCTCATGTGAAGGTCACTTTCACCCGCTCCACCACATTCCGCATGTAGCCGGGCGGATTCCAAAGCGGCGTGAGCGGCTGCGCTTCGCCCGCCTGGTTCGTGGCGCGGCAGAGGAACTCCGCCGGGCCGGCTGCCGCCGGCTGATATGGCAGAGTCCATTCCACAAACGAATACACCCCCAGTGCCGCAGCGAGTTTCGCCTTCCGCCAACTCTGCCCGCCATTATCCGAAACCTCGACCCCGTTGATTCCGCGCCCGCCATCGAACGCGATGCCGCGCAAGGTGAGCGGCGTGCGCGGGAGCGTGGCGCCATCAACCACGCTGGTGATGAAGGAGCGCACATTCATGCGCCCGATCGGCACCGTCGCCTTGGGCTGCGTGCCCGGCGGGATCCCGCCGTCGGGCGTATCGGGAATCCGGTAGGCCGGGTTCATCCAGAAGCCGTCGAAGACCTCGGGTGTCACCGTAATCTCGTTCAGGTGCTTCACCCAGTAGGTGGCGAAATATCCCGGCACCACCAGGCGAAGCGGGAAGCCGTTGAGCATCGGCAGCGGCGCCTCGTTCATCTCCAGCGCGAGGATGCATTCGCCGTCAAGCGCGTGATCGATGTTCAGCGCCTTTACGTAATCCGGGGTCTGCGGCACCACCGGCGCGTCGAGCCCATTCAGGATCGCCTGTTTCGCCCCCGCCCTGACGCCCGCCTTTTCCAGTACGTCCTTGAGCCGCGGGCCGCGCCACCAGGCGTTGCCCATGGCGCCGTGTCCCCACTGGCCGCCGCCCACGCGCGGCTCGGAAAAACCGCGGCTGTTGCCCGAGCACTGATTCACCGCCGCCACGCTCACCTGCTCCAGCTTCCGCAAATCGGCGAGGCTGAGCGAGAGCGGCCTTTCCACATGTCCTTTCACCTCCAGCCGGAACGCCTCCGGATCGATCGACACCGGAAGATTGGCCAAATGGTACCGGACAAAAAAGGCGTCGTTTGGCGTGATCACCCCCTCGTTGAAAACCGCGAACGGCGTCTCCAACTGCGGCGGGCGATGCGTCAGCAAAATGAGCGGCCGCTTCTGCGGAAACTGCACCAGCCGCCGCTCGCCATTTTCAAAAGGAAGCCGCACGCCTTCCTCTCCTCGCGCGCGCAGCGGCAAGGCTGCCGCCGCGGCGGCGAAACTTGCGCGCTGGAGGAACTGTCGGCGTGATTCGCGCATGCCGAAGAAGGTCGCGGGCGGGGCGGCAATTGGATGTACGAACCTCGTCGCCGCTTGACCCCGAGGGGCTCGCGCCGCCGTTTGCCGGATTCAAGTTCTCAGGCGCGCCCGCGCCGCCGCGCGAGGAGCATCGCTCCCCCTGCGAGGAGCAACAGCGCGCCAGCGGGCTCGGGTACGGTGCGAAGCTGCATGGCATTGACCTGCGGGGCGGGGCCAACGATGCCAGTGGTTTGGCCGGTAATGGTGATGGACTGCGAGGTGCCGTCGGCGGTGAAGGTGCCGGTGACGTACTGGCCGACGCCGCCTTCGGTGTTGGAGACGTTGTACTCGAGCTGGGTGGAGTTGCCGGCAGTGGAGGTGGCCTGGCGGTCGGCGCCGGCGGCAAGGCGGGAATCGTTTACCCACCACTGGAAGAGGTATTCCTGGCCAAGGGTGAGTCCGCTGAGGGTGAGGGTGAGGGTGCTGCCCGCGTTGCTGAAGGCGGCCGTGCGCAGGAGCGACTGGTAAGGGGCGGAGAGATTGGAAAACGGCGCGGCGGCGGCGCCGACTTCGCTGGTGCCGCCCATGGTTCCATTCCCCGCGCTGGTGCTTAGCGTCGTGGTGCCGAGAGTAGTGGAGGCGAGGGTGGTGACCCCGAAAAAGACGAAGGGAACGCCGTTGACCGTGGCGGGAAGCTCGGGAGCGGTGGACGCACCGAAGTTGAACGCACGGTCGAGAGTGCCCTGCAGATTGACGTCGCTGTCACCAGAGATGGTGGTGGGGGAACCCCAAGGATGACGGCGGCAGGCGCCGAGAGCGTGCCAAAGGTCAGGGCGAGACAGGTCCACGCGGCCGGGGGGAGGAAGCGCATGTAACGTTTTTTACACATTTCCCGGACGGGGCAACAGAAAACTGATCTGGCGGGAACGACCACCTGAAGCTCGCGTTGCTTTGCGCGGTCTCACGCCGCCGCCGCAGTTTCCAAGCTAGCCAACGCTTCCTCAACCGCTTCCAGCGCAGACTGGATGGCGGCTTGCGCCTCCAGCGGACAGTCGTCGAACACGCATTCGAATTCGGTGAGCTCTTTCAGCTCGGTGGCCGCCTTTTGGATCTGCGTTTTGGCGTTTTCCAGCGCGCGCGCATTCTGGTTGCTGCCTTTCATGAATTGCTCATGGGGTCAGCGATCATTTGACCTTCAGCTCCGCCTCGATCGAGGCGGCGACTTGCTTGCCTAGCATCTCATAGCCGGGGCCGGTGAAGTGAACGTCGTTGGGATTCTGCGCGGTGGCGAGGTGCGGGGTGATGAAGGTGAAGAGATCGTCGGTGGCGATGCCGTGCTTCCGCATGAGGCGGGCGGCGATGGCGTTGCGCTCGACGATGGAGGCGGAGGTTTGCTTTTTCGCGAGGTCGTCGGGGATCGGCGTGGTGCTGGCCCAGATCAGCCTGGCGCCCGTTTTTTGCAGCCGCGCGATGATCTGCTCCAGTCGCTGCTCGTAATCCGCCGGCGGCGTGGCGCGGTCGTGGATGCCGAAGTTGAAATGGATGACGTCCCATTTTCCATCGCCGAGCCAGACCTCGAGTTTCTTCAGGCCATTCGCCGTGGGGCCGCAATTTTCGGGCGCCTTGTGCAGGTTCGCTTTGCCGGCGAGCGCCTTGCGCGCGGAGAGCGTATAGCCGCCGGAAACGGAGTCGCCGATCAGCAGCACGCGCGGGAGCTTGGGATCGTCCTGCACGAAATCCCAGCAGGTGGAGCGGCCCAGCAGGCGCTGGCGTTTATGGATCGGGAGGTAAAACGCATTGCCCAGGTTTGCCTGGAGGGTCTGCTCCCAGGCTTGCTGATCGGGCGGCAGGGTGGCGACGAGCGCCTGGTACTTCGCCTCGGTCTCGGCGTCCTCCGCCGCTTTCTTGGCTGCGGCTTCGGCGGCGTTCGTCGGCTCAGCCGGCGCGGAGGCGGCGTGCAGGCAGACGAGGGGCGGCATCGCGAAGAGAAGAACAAGCAGGGACTGGAGAAGGGGAACGGGCAGTTTCATCGGAAGGACATTTTCGGAAGGTTGGCTGGGCCGAGCCCGCGCTTGCAAACTCGGCGGCTCGTAATTACCTTCCCGCGCAAACATGTCCATCACCGCCAGGCTGATCCCGCCGGATCTACGGAACATTTACGAGAAAGTGCTGGACGGCGACCGGATCAGCGACGCCGAAGGCCTGGCCCTGTACCGCTCCCGCGATCTGAACGCCCTCGGCGCGATCGCCAACGTGGTGCGGGAGCGCAAAAACGGGAACGTCGCCACGTACATTCACAATCAGTACATCAACTACTCGAACCTCTGCGTGCTCTCGTGCCAGTTCTGCGCGTTTGGCGCGCGGAAACGCGACCCGCACGCGTTCGAGCTGGCCTCCGGTGAGATCGTCGAGCGGGTGCGCCAGGCGCTCGGGCGCGGCATCACCGAGATTCACATGGTGGGCGGCCTGCATCCCACGCTGAAGCCGGAGTGGTACCTCGATCTCCTGCGGCAGCTTCGCGCGCTCGATCCCAATCTTTTCATAAAGGCCTTCACGGCCATCGAGATCCGGCACCTCGCCGAGCGCATCTTCAAGAAGCCGATTCGCGAGACGCTCGAAATCCTGCGCGAGTGCGGCCTCGGGGCGCTCACGGGCGGCGGCGCGGAGATTTTCGATCAAGGCGTCCGCGACCAAATCTGCCGGGGCAAGGAGACCGCGGAGGAATGGGCCGAAGTGCATCGCATCTGGCATCGGATGGGCATGCGCAGCACCGCTACCATGCTCTTCGGCCACATCGAAACGCTCGAGCACCGGGTCGACCACCTCCGCCGCTTGCGCGAGCTGCAGGATGAAACGGGTGGCTTCACCGGCTTCGTTCCGTTTGCGTGCGAGCCGGAGACCACCGCACTCGCGCACATCAAGCCGGCGACCGCGTTCGAGGAGCTTTGCAACCTCGCCGTCTGCCGCATCTACCTCGATAACTTCGATCACCTCACCGCCTATTGGGTGAGCCTCGGCCTCGCCACCAGCGCGCTCGCTTTGAACTACGGCGTGGACGACCTCCACGGCACCATCATGGAAGAGAAAATCTTTCATATGGCCGGCGCGACGACTCCCACCCAGCAGACTGCGGAAGCGCTCGAGCGCGCCATCCGCGAAGCCGGCCGCGAGCCGATGCAGCGCGATACCTGGTACCGCCGCATCGCGCCCACCTGGCGCAAACCGGCCGCCGTTCCCGAGCCCGCCCCGGCCGCGGAGCTCGTCTGCGCGTGAGAGCCTTTCCTGCGCTGGCGGGATTGCGCATCGGCTGCGTGCGGTACCTGAATTCCCGCCCGCTCATTCACGCCTACCCGGGCCCGGTCAAATTCGAGCACCCCGCCGACCTCGCCCGCGACATGGCTGCGGGCACGCTCGATGCAGCCCTTGTCCCCATCTTCGAGGCATTCGGCCCGCGCCGTTACCTGATTGTGGACGGTGTCGCGATCGCCAGCGATGGCCCTGTCTACAGCGTGTTCCTCGCTTACCGCGGAGGCCTCTCCGAGATCAAGACCGTGGTGCTCGATCCCGCCTCGCTCACCTCGGTCCATCTGCTGCAGATCCTCCTCGCGGAGTTTCACGGCCTCCGCCCCCGGCGTGTCCCGCAGTCCAGCGGCGCGCCCGGCGAAGCGCAGCTTCTGATTGGCAACCAAGCCATCGCCTTCCGCGCCCAAGCTCCCGACGACATCCACTTCCTCGACCTCGGCGAAGAATGGAAGCGCCAGACCGGCTTGCCGTTCGTTTTTGCCGCGTGGCTTCTCCGACCCGATCTCCCCGAGGCAAAATACATCGCCCGCGATTTTCGCGCCCTGAAGGAAGCCGGGCTCCAGCGGCTGGAAGAAATCCTCGAGGATGAAGCGGCGAAGGAAAATCCGTTCGCCCGGCGGTACCTGACGGAGCACATTCGCTTCGATCTTGGAGCCCGCGAGCGCGAGGCGATTCAGCTCTTCCGAACGCTCGCGCATCGGCATGGCTTCACGCCTGGACCGGGTGAACCGCTGGAATTTGTCTAGCCGCATAGTCATCTATTTGGGACCGGGATGCGGAGCATAGGAGCTTAGCTTGGAAAGCAGGGTTTGGGCTTCTTCCGATTTCGCGTCGAAGCCGTATGGGACTGGGCCGAAGACGGAGACGGGCAAAGTGTAGGTTGAGCACTTCCAGCAAATGCTAGTTTCCAATACTAGTTTGCCACGGCTGCGGAAGCGGAGAGCGTAGTATGGGTCGTGGCAGAGCGAGGCATACCGCCGGTCGAAATCGATGTGGCGCCATGCCTCCGCGATCTCTTCGGCTTCACGGCCGTGAATCGTGAGGCGGTTAACGGTCCCGGCGGCCACGCCGAGGTCGCGTGAAAAAGCGTCGGGCGTCCCCTCGGGCACCTTGCCGCCGACGGCGAGGATTTCCACCTCATCCACGGGTGGCAGATAACGTCCAAACTCCTCGGCGGCGAGATAGGAACGGCCGATGAAATAGGAGCGAAGAGTGGTGAGCCAAAAGTCGCGGGTGAAGTAGCCAAACAGCAGGAGCAGCGCGATGACTCCGGCGGACCAGGCGAGGCGCCGCTTCCAGCGCTTGGGCTTGCCATCGTTCATGGAGTCTTATGCGCGCGGCTTCGGGACGCCGAAGTGGGCGAGGACGTTGCGGACCACGGCGGCCCAGCGTTCATCGGCGTGGAGGACCCAGCCGGAGCCGATGGCGCCGGCATTGAAGACGCGGCCGCCATCGGGGCGCTCCCAGTAGATCATTTCGCCGCCCTGGTCGGTCTTCGGCGTGATCTTGCGGAAGAAGTAATCGAAGGCGGTACTCCCTTTCTTCCAGAAGACCTGGCCGTTCGCGAGAAGCTCGATGCCGGGAGGATCGGGCGGGACGACGCCACCCGGGGGCGGCGGCGCTTCCTGCAGGCGCGCGAAGGTGGAGGGGCGGATGTCGAATTCGTGCGCGTTGGCCATGACGATGCCGCCTTCGGAGAAGCCGATGCGGTCGCCTTTTTTCACGGGGACGCGCTCGGGTTTTTGGAAGAGGAAGTGGTCCGGGTTTTCGACGAGGTAGGGGCCGAATTGATCGGGCGCGCTGGGGCTGTTGAAGCCGAGGCAATCGAGCGCGATGAGATTGACGCCGGGCAGGCCGCAATCGCGCATCATGCCGCCGCGGCGGCCATCGTGGCTGTGCCAGGCTTCGCCGCGGCGCGAGAGCGGGACGCGGTTGCCAGCGGCGTCGGCTTTGCGGCATTCCATGATGGTGCAGTCGTCGTTGAAGGAGACGCGCCAGAAGAGGGTGTTGCCGCTGAGGACGAGCACATTGCCGCCGCCGCGCAGGTACTTCTCCAGCCCGCGATACATGCGCTCGGACCAATACTCGTTGTGCCCCACGATGGCGAAGGCGTCGTAGCCGGCCAGCACTTCCGGATAGCGATGCAGATCGAGATCGCTGATCACATCGTAGTCGTAGCCCTGCTCTTCCAGCCAGGCCTGCGGGAAGCGATCGGCGCGGGCGAGATGGCTGTAGCGAGTCGGCGCGCCGTAGAGCACGTACGGGCCGGCCGCCGGCCAGGGCATGCGCAGGCCGACCTGGTAGGTCCCCTGCCCCATCTCGTGGTCGCGATAGAGATTGTAGGCGGGCGGGCCGCCGGGCTGCTTGCCGAGGCCGCCGGTGCCCCAGACCACGTGCGACTGGGGCGGCACCACCGCGAACGGCGTGCCGCTATACGCGCGCCAGGTATTGGTGGCCGCCATGAGGAGGATCGGCGCGCGCTTCCGCCGCCAGGCGCGCCGCACGATGAAGGTGCAATGATAGACGCGCGGTTTTTCTTCGAAGGTGAATTCCATCCGCGCCACATAGATGCCCGAGCGGGCGTCGGCCGGGACCTTCCAGCGACGCGACACTTTCCATCGGCAATCGTAGAGATCGTCCGAGGCGAAACGGAGACCGTGTCCGCGCTGCGGATCGCGCGCGGGATCGTAATCGCCGAAGCGCGGCACATCGGGATCGAAGCTCGGGCCGCCGATCATCCAGGTGGCGTGATTGACGATCCATCCATTGCGGTTCGCGCCGGAGACATCGGCCACGCTCGCGCCGCGCTCTTCTGCGAAGGGCCAGCAGCCGAGCACGCCGTCGCCCGAGGCTGGCTGCAGGCCCTTTTGCTCCCAGCGCGCACGGACCTCCTCGGCGCCGAGCGCACGGCTATAGATCACCGGCATCGCCAGATCGCCATCGAGGAAATCCTCGGCGAAGACCGCGCGCTCGGTGGCGCCGAAGCGCAGGGCGATCCCGCCGTGTTTCCACGGCCCGGCGAAATCCCATGCGCCGACTTCGCGGGCATCGACATAGACGCGCTGGCGCGCGCCGTCCCACGTCGCGACGACGTGGTGCCAGCGATTTCGCGTGAGAACGCCGGCTTCGGTCACGGCCACGTGCCCGCCGAGCGCAAACTCGATCTTTCCATCGGTGGTGAGGCCGAGCGCAAACCCGTTGCCGCTCGCCTTATCTCGCTGTGAAATCAAGGCCTGCGGCTTCGTGAGATCCCACGGGCGCAGCCAGCACTCCAGCGTCAGCGCCGCCAGCGGCTCCCGCAGCGTCCCGTTGATGCGCACATACGAGCCCGGGTGGATCGGCTGCGGATTCCCCGCCGCTTCGTCAAACTGCGCCATGACCTGATCGCCCGCCGGGTCATCCACCTGCAAGCCGAGCCGGCAAATCGACATCCGATACGGCACACTGCTGCTGATGCAGAGCTCGAGCGTCTCGCCAGGCGCGAGGCTGTGCTCCAGCGGATATGCATGCACGCCCGGCACCTGCACGGCGCGATGCGGCAGCATGGCGACAGCGGCGGCGGACTCCTGGAAGGCAGGGAGCGCCGAGGCCGCGACGCCGGCGCCCGCGGTCTTCAGGAAATTACGGCGCGAAAGGGGGGAGGAGTGGTTCATTTTAGGAACGCGGAAGGCGAGGCGCGGAAGGCGGAACGGGTGGGAGGGTGCGCATTTTGGAACAGGAAAATTTTAGTTTCGGAAGGAGCGTCCGAAAAGAGGGGTTTTCGGACAGGTGGGCAGAGTTGCTGGGGTGGAGTGACAAATGGAGGGGGAGAAAAGACGGGGGTTTTCGGACAGGTGGAACGAGATGCAGGGGTGGAGTGACAAAAGGCCGGGGAATGTTGCACATTCCGGGACTGGGAAGTTTAGTTCAAAGGTGGCGATCGCAGGTCTTCTCCGCACCGCCCGCCGCCTCTTTCTCGCCCTCCCACCAACCCCCGCTATTCCCCTCCGCCACCTCGGCCCACGCCGGGATGTTGGAGGTTCTTCGGCTGCGCTCAGAATGACAGGTTGGAGGGTTGCGCTTCGCGCAAGGTGGGCCGCGATGCGGGCAGCGGCGGTGGCAGACCAAATCGAGGCCTCGGGCTTCGAAGGCGTCGGTTCCATGACGCCGAGCGTATCAGAGGTCGAGCACTTTCCCAATCTCGATCGAGCACTTATTTATACTTCTATTTTCGCCGGCGGCTGGCGCCGCGCTTCTCGGGGACCAACTCGGTAATGGTAAAGACGTCAAGAGTCGTGTAATACTCGCCGTCATCCGCGTAGGCATTGCAGGTTCGGCCCGCGGGGGAGAAGTTGACGAAATCCGGGTGCTTCACGCGATAGCTTTTACCGGAAGCGGTGACCATTGAGAACGGCGTGAAGGGCGTGGCATCGAGGAGTGCCTTGATGGCGGCGACGGTCATTGAGGGAGTGTAGCAGTGACTGCGTCGCTTGGCGAATCTTCATCACGGCAGGATTAGACGAGGCAACAGCGGCTGGGACCAAGATGGCATCGCGATAGCCCGCTATGGCCGCCAGGCATTCGCTTGCCAAAAGCTCGCGAGGCTGCCTCGGGAGCCGTTGTACATGTTGCGCTCGGAGGGGCGGACGTTGGCGATGTTGATGGGGTAGCTGGAGCGGGGGAGATCGCAGATGCCGTCGCCGGTGTATTGCCACATGGTCCAGTGGCTCCACGGCGGGAGCGCGCCGGGGCGGTAATGGTAATTGGCGACCCAAAGCCAGGAGCGGCGCAGCATCGCCTTCTGAGAATCAGTGACGCTCGAGCTGCCGAAGGTGCTGATAATCCGGTTTTGGTTCGAGTAGAGGCCGGGGTATTTGCCGGTGCGCTGATGCACGCGCTCGATGAAGCGGACGGCTTGCGGGACGGTCATGGTGCCGCCGGGGTAGTGGCCGTTTTTTTCGAAGTCGAGGACCATGAGAACTCCCGCCGGACTTTGGCTCGCGCTGCGCGCCACGGTGTTCACGAAGAAATCGGCCTGGCGCACCGGGTCCGTGGCATTGGCGAAATGGTAGGCGCCCCAAAGCAGGCCGGCGCGCGTGGCGGCGTTTTGGCGCCCGAGGTATTTGGCATCGCGCACGCTCGGCGGATAGGTGACTTCATGAATCACGCCGACGATGCCGGCTCTTTTCATCGCGGCGAAATCGACGTTCTGGAGATCGTAGTGCGAGAGATTCACCACCGCGTTCGTGAGCGCGTGCGCAGTGGTCGCGGCGAGCAGGACGGCGGTGAGGCAAAGGAGCCCTTTCGCGCGGCGCCAGGCGCCACAGGGAAGTTTGAGCATAAACGGCCACTTTGTTGCGAAACGGGGTGGCGGCGTCAATGATGAGGCAGCGCGTATTTCCGATTGCCCAGCGCGGGCTCTCCCTTCAGGCTCCCTCGCATGCCCACTACCAAAAAAGAAACCACCCGCAAACCCAACGCCGCGCTGATGAAGCCGGTGCAACCCGACGAGATCCTGGCGAAGGTCGTCGGCTCGACGCCGGCCGCCCGCGGCGAGCTGACCAAAAAGCTTTGGGATTACATCAAGAAGAACAAGCTGCAGGACGAGAAGAACCGTCGCCAGATCAATGCCGATGAAAACCTGAAGGCGGTTTTCGGCGGCAAGAAATCGGTGACGATGTTCGAGATGACCAAGCTCGTCTCCGGGCACATCAAGTAGCGGCGCCGCACGCCCGCGGCCCGGGCCGGTTCGCTCGCGAAGCGCATGGAACCGTACATCAAAACCAGCTCGCCACTCCGGGGCGCGCGCAAGCCGGGGCTGAAACACGGCCCCGGCCTGCCGCGCATCGAGAAGCGCCAGCGCGACGAAGTGGCCGCCACGCGGCGGGCGCTGAAGAAGGCGGCGCGCCGCGAGGGGCGGCGGGAGATCGAGGAGGCGGCGACATGAGGTCACCGCGTACTTTGTGGCTCGCCGCTGTGGTCGTCGTCTTCGGCGCCGCACTGGCGCAGGCGGCGGAACCGGCTGTCGGCACGAGTGTCTTTGGCGCTGAGCAGTATGTAGAATACATTCCCGGCGAGCTGCCGCTCATTCTCTCCGCGCCGCATGGCGGACGCGAGACGCCGGAGGCAATCCCCGATTGGACCAAGGGTGTCGTGGAGGCGGATGTGAACACACAGGAGCTGGCGCGCGCCGTGGCCGCGGAAGTTTTCGCGCGGACGGGCCATCACGCGCACCTGATCATTTGCCGGCTGCACCGGCGGAAGCTCGATTGCAATCGCGAGGTGGGCGAGGCCGCGGCTGGCAGTCCGATTGCGGAGCGCGCCTGGGGCGAGTACCACGGTTTCATCCGGCAAGCGGCCGCAAGCGTGACGAGTAAATATCCGAACGGATTTTTGATCGACCTGCATGGGCACAGCCACAAAGACCCGCGGCTGGAGCTGGGGTACGGGCACTCGGCGCAGGAATTGGGGCGGCCGGAAGCGGAGCTGAACGCGCCGGAATTCGCCGCCGCGGGAAGCCTGCGGGTGATCGCCGCGCGCCGGAAAACGCCGTACACGGAATTGCTCAGCGGGCCGCGCAGCCTCGGCGCGCTGCTGGAAGCGGAAGGTTATCGTGCCACGCCGAGCCCGCGCATGCCGGTGCCGACCGAGCCGTTTTTTCGCGGCGGCTACACCATGCGCGAGCACACCGGCGGCAACTCGAAGCTGGCGGGCTTGCAGATCGAGTGCAACCGGCCGGGGGTGCGCGACACGCGCGAGAACCGGGAGAAGTTTGCCACGGCGCTCGTGTCGGTGCTCGTGCCGTATCTTGAGGAGAATCTTGGGCTGAAGCTGGGGCGGCGGTGAGCAGTGAAGACAGCAAGTCAGTGAGTCAGTGAGTCAGTGAGTCAGTGAGTCAGTGAGTCAGTGAGTCAGTGCGTCAGTGAGTCAGTGAGTCAGGTGGCACTGCTCGACGGGGCGGCGGCCGGGGCGTGCTACGGTTTGGCGGGGGTTTTGAAATCGCCAGCCCTAACGGAGATCATGCGCGCGAAGTCGAGGTGCTTTTTCATCGTGGCGTTTACCTGCTCCGGGGTAAGGCGGCGGACCATGGCTTCGCGCTCGGCGTCGAAGCGGAGATCGCGGCCGTAGTAGAGATAGCTGCTGAGGGTGCCGGCGAGCGCGCCATCGCTGGAGCGCGCGACTTCGCGCGATTTGAGCCAGCCGGCTTTCGCGGGCTCGAGCTCTTCGGCGGTGAAGCCTTCTTTCGCGGCGCGCTCGATTTCTTCGCGGAAGGCGGTGGCGAGCTTTTCCACGTTTTGCGGATTGTAGATCATCGAGGCGTTGAAGCTGGCGTTTTTGTCGAGGGGGCTGGCGCCGAAGCCGCCGCGCACGCCGTAGCTGAGGCCCTCCTTTTGGCGGATGCGCATGGCGAGGCGCGAGTTGAGAAAGCCGCCGCCGAGCATGTAGCCGCCGATGGTCACGGCGGGGTAATCCGGATCGTCGTCGCGCATGGCGAAGCCGTAGCCGGCCACGAGCACCGCGTTCGCTTTGTCGGGCGTGAGGACGATTTCCTGGCGCGGGCCGACCGGCTGGTAATCCTCGGCGATGCGCACGAATTTCGCGGGGCTTTTCCAATCGCCGAACGCCTCCGCGAGCTCGCGCTCGAGGGTGGATTTGTCGAAGTCGCCGACGACGGCGGCGGTGGCATCGCCAGCGCCGTAGAAGGCGGAATAGAACGCCTGGATTTGATCGCGCGTGACGGCCTCCACCGCGGCCGCTTCTTCCGCAAAGGTGCGGGTGTAGCGCGGATCGTCGCGGCGCGTAGTGGGGGTGCGCGAGGCGGGTGTAAACATTGCCGGCGAGCGACTGCGGATCGGTCTTCTGCTGCTCGATGGCGGCGAGGCTTTCCTGCTTCATCTTCTCGAGCTCCCCGGCGGGGAAGGAGGGCTCGCGCAGCATCTCGCGCACGAGGCGCAGCACCTCGCCGAGATGCTCGCGGTCGGTTTCCAAGCTCGCAGTGACGGAGGTGGCGCCGCCGCCGATGCTCACCCGCGCCTTGAGGCGGTCGAGCGTATCGCGGATTTGCTGGCGCGTTTTTTGGCGCGTTCCTTTGTCGAGCATCGCGGCGGTGTAATCGCCGATGACGCCCTTGTTTTTCAGGGTTTCGAGCGTGCCGAAGCGGAGCGTGAGGGTGGCGGAGACGGCATCGCCGCGCGTCTCTTTCGGGAGCAGCGCGTACTTGAGGCCATTCGGCAGCGCGCCTCTGGTGGTGCGCTTTTCGATGTTTTCCGGGGTGGCCTCGAAATCTTCGCCCTGCGAGATGGGCGGCTTGCCTTGGTAATCGCGCAGCAACGCGGTGAGGTCCGGCGGGTCGGGCACCTCGGTGCGATCGGCGTTCTGTTCCGGAATGAAAAGGCCGATGGTGCGATTCGCGGGTTTGAAATAGAGGCGCGCGACGCGGCCGGCATCGGCGGCGGTCACTTTTTCCAGATGGTCGCGATGCAGGAAGGCGAGGCGCCAATCACCGAGCGCGATCGATTCGCTCAGCCGCAGGCCGATGCGGTCGGATTGCTTGAGCGACATCTCGAAGTTCTTGAGCAGGCGGGTGCGGGCGCGGCTCACCTCCTCTTCCGTGGGCGGGTTCTTGATCACGTCGTCGATCACCGCGAGCATCGTGGCGCGGGCATCGTCGAGGGATTTTTCCTGGCGCACCTCGGCGGTGAACCCGGCCATGCCGGCCTCCGCAAAACCGGAGGTGTCGCCAGAAACGCTGGCGGCTTTTTTCGTCTCCACGAGCGCCTTGTAGAGCCGGCCGGAGGGCTCGTCGGTGAGCATCATCGTGAGGACGGAAAGCGCGGCGGAATCGGGGTGCGAGCCGGCGGCGGTGCGAAACATCGCGGAGACGAGCTGCACGTCGCCGGAGCGGCGCAGGGTGATCTGGCGCTCGCCATCCTGCGTCGGTTCTTTGGTATAGGTGGGGCGGAGTTGCCGCGCGGGCTTGGGGATTTTCCCGAAAGTTTCGTTGATCAACTCGAGCGCGCGCTGCTCGTCGAGGCGGCCGGCGACGACCAGCACCGCGTTGTCCGGCTGATAGTACTGGCGGTAGAAAGCCTGGAGGCGCTCGATCGGGGCGCCCTCGATGTCGGATTTTTCGCCGATGGTGGAATGGCCGTAATTGTGCCACTGGAAAATGGCGGGCAGCATGCGCTTGTAGAGCACGCCGGAGGGGCTGTTTTCGCCGCGCTCGAATTCGTTGCGGACCACGCTGAACTCCTTCTCGAGGTCGGCGCGCGCGATGTGCGAATTGACCATGCGGTCCGCTTCGAGATCGAGCGCCCAGCGGAGGTTTTCCTCGGTGGCGGCAACGGTTTCGTAGTAGTTCGTGCGATCGAACCAGGTGGTACCATTGGCGCGCGCGCCGTGCTCGGTGAGCTCCTGCGGGATATTCGGATGCCGCGGCGTGCCCTTGAAGACGAGATGCTCCAGCAGGTGCGCCATGCCCGTTTCGCCATAGTCCTCATGCCGCGAGCCGACTTTGTACGTGATATTGACGGTGACGATTGGGCGGGAGGGATCGGGAAAAAGGAGCACGCGCAGGCCGTTGGGCAGCCGGTATTCGGTGATGCCTTCGACGGAGGTGACGCGCTCGAAGCCGGCGGGAAGCGCCACCGGTTTCGGCGCATCGGCAGCCGGCAGCGGAGTGTCGATGAACAGACAGAGCGCCGTCACGAAAAGCGACAAACGGAGGAAGGAAGGGGAATGCACGCGGGGAAGATGGATGCGTCGGCTAGCGGCGTCCAGTGCCTCGGCTGGCACGGGCCACGGCAACTTTTTTTTGTGCGTATCGAATGCGTGGCACGCCGCCAGCTATGTGTGCGATCACCCTATGAAAACCCGCACCGTTTCCGACCATCTCATCAGCCCCGCGCGCTTCGCGCTCTTCATCAATCTGTTCGTGGCCGCGCCCTCGCCGAAGCGCCGCGGCGGCAAGCGCTAGTCCCGCGCCTGGGCGGCGCTCGGCCGCACGCGCACCTCCACCTTCCAGCCGGAGCCGAATTTTTCCTCGAGCTGGCGGCGGATCGATTCCAGCGCCTCGCGCGTCATGCCGGCCTGGATCGCTTTCTTCATCGCTTCGCCCGGCAGTTGGCGAAGCTCCACGGCCACCTCGGTGGGCTGGACTTTGTTCCAGAGGCCGTTTTCAAAACTAGTCACCTCGGCATCGAGCTGGTCGACACTGAGGATTTTCGGCGGCGGCAGATCGACCTGCACGTGGCGCCCCTCGACCTGCACTTCGAAGAGCTTGGTGAGATCGAACCCGGCGCGCACTTTGTAGACGCCGCGCAGGCGCAGCTTCTTGGTGCTGCCGAGCCATTCGTGCTCCACCTCGTGCTCCACCTGCACGTCGCGCGAGACGACCGCGAGCTCCAGCATCGAGGTGGCCTGCTCGACCACGACGCGATCATTGATCGTCACCTTCGGCGTGAGGTGCGCGACTTCGCCGAAGATCTCCTGCACCCGGCGCGCCATGCGTCCCGGCATCGTTTCGACGCGCCAGAAGATGAACGCCGCGAGGCCCGCGAGGATCAGGACCAGCAGGACCACGGTGCCCGCGCACGAGCTGCGGCGGCGGGGCGGAGTCTCGGACATGCGGTGAATAAATCGCCCGTTTCGCGAAAGCTCAAAGCGCAAAAGCTCGCGAATCGGCTTTGAGCTTGCGGCCCGGCCGGGCGAAGAAGAGCGCATGAAGCCGAAGCCACTCACCCCGCCGTCGCCGGATTTGCCGGGCCTCGAGCAATTGCGCGAAATCGTGGCGAAGCTGCGCGGGCCCGGCGGCTGCCCGTGGGATCGCGAGCAGACGCACGCCACGCTGCGCGGGGGCTTGCTCGAGGAGGCGTATGAGGTGGTCGCCGCGATCGATTCCGGGGACGACGCCAACCTGCGCGAGGAGCTGGGCGATCTTTTGTTGCAGGTGGTCTTTCACAGCTCGCTCGCCGAGGAGACGGGCCGCTTTACGCTTGATGAAGTGGCGCGCGAGATCACGGCCAAGCTGGTGCGCCGGCATCCGCACGTTTTCGGGGATGAGACCATGGATGATTCCGGCGCGGTGCTGAAGCGCTGGGATGAGATCAAGCGGGCCGAGAAGGGGGCGGAGGCGGCCTCCCTGCTGGACGGCCTGCCGGTGGGCCTGCCCGCGCTGTTGCACGCGGAGAAGGTGCAAAAAAGGGCCGCGAAGGTGGGGTTCGATTGGAGCGAGGCGGGGCCGGTGCTGGAGAAAGTGCGCGAGGAACTGGCGGAGACGGAGAAGGCGATGGCGTCAGGGAATTGGATCGAGATGGAGGAGGAAATCGGCGACCTGCTGTTCGCGGTGGTGAATCTCGCGCGAAAGCTGCGGATCGAGACGGAGGTGGCGCTTTACGCGGCCACGGAAAAGTTTTCCCGACGGTTTCGGCAGATGGAAGAGGCGGCCCGCGAGCGCGGGCTGAAGATGGAGGGGATGACGCTCGCGGAGATGGATGTAATTTGGGACGAGGTGAAAAGGCGGGACGGCTGAGTCCGCGTCATGTTGTGGAGTGCGGGGGAAGCGTCAGCGCCACGCCGCTTTTGCATTGGGCTGCGGGTGAGTGGGTGCGCCCGTCGCTCCGCACCGGGGGAACTTCCGAAAGCGGTGTCGCGCTTACGCTTGCCGCCGCACTCCAGGGCGCCAATCGGAGGGGGCGCGGCTTACGCCATGATGCCGCGGATGACTTCGCCGTGGACGTCGGTGAGGCGGAAGTCGCGGCCGGCGTAGCGGTAGGTGAGCTTTTCGTGGTCGAGGCCGAGGAGGGCGAGGATGGTGGCGTGCAGGTCGTGGACGTGGACTTTGTTTTCGACGGCTTCGTAGCCGTAGTCGTCGGTCGGGCCGTAGCTGAGGCCGCCGCGGACGCCGCCGCCGGCCATCCACATGGTGAAGCCTTTGTTGTTGTGGTCGCGGCCGTCGCCGCCCTGGGCGTGCGGGGTGCGGCCGAATTCGCCGCCCCAGATGACGAGCGTGTCCTTGAGCAGGCCGCGCGCGGCGAGATCGGTGAGCAGGCCGGCGATGGGCTGGTCGACGGCGGCGCAGTTGTTCGGGAGGCGCGTTGGAGAGATTGAGATGCTGGTCCCAATTGCCGTGGGTGACTTCGACGAAGCGCACGCCGGCCTCGACGAAGCGGCGGGCCAGCAGGCATTTGCGGCCGAAATCGTCGGTGGCGGTGTCGCCGATGCCGTAGAGCTTCTTGGTGGCGTCGGTTTCCTTGGAGAGGTCCATCACCTGCGGCATCTGGCTCTGCATGCGGAAGGCGAGCTCGTAGCTCTCGATCACGCCTTCGACGTCGGGATTCACGCGGTCGCGCTGCGAGCGCTTCGCGGTTCAGCGTCTGCACGAGATCGAGCTCGGCGCGCTGGGCGGGCTGGTTGAGGGGCGACTTGAGATTGCGGATCTCCGCGCTGGCGATGGGGCGATTGTCGGCGCCGATGCGCGTGCCCTGATAGATCGCCGGGAGGAAGGAGCTGCCGTAGTTTTGCGCGCCGCCAAAGATGCTCGGCGGGCGTGAGGGTGATGAAGCCGGGCAGGTTTTCATTCTCAGTGCCGAGGCCGTAGAGCGTCCAGGCGCCGAGCGAGGGGCGCACGAACTGGAAGCTGCCAGTGTGCATCTTCAGGAAGGCCTGCGGATGCGCGGGCAGATCGGTCTGCATCGAGCGGACAAGGCACAGCTCGTCGGCGTGCTTGGCGACGTTCGGGAAGAGCTCGGAGATCCAGAGGCCGCTTTTGCCGTGCTGCGAAAACTTCCACTTCGAGCCGAGCAGCGACGTGCCGGGGCGCTGGCCCGGTTTGCCGCTGTCGTCGGCGAGCTTCGGCTTGTAGTCGAAGGTGTCCACGTGCGAGGGGCCGCCGCGCATGCAGAGGAAGATCACGCGCTTCACTTTCGCGGGAAAATGCGGGCGCTTCGGCGAGAGCGGTCCCTCGGGATGCGCCGCGGGGGCGGTGGTCGCTGCGCCCGAGGCCCGCGTGGCGAGGCTGGCGAAGGCGAGGTAGCCGAAGCCGCTGGAGAGCGTTTTCAGCATTTGGCGGCGGGAAGAGAAGTTCATGGCGAAGTCAGTTCTTGGTTCTTCGTGCTTGGTTCTTCGTTAGCGCGCTGGATGGCTAGTTCAGGTAGCGGAACTCGGCGCTGGCGAAGAGGGCGCGGCAGAAGCTGGTCCAGCCGGCGAGCACGGCGGCGGCATCGTGCGTGGCGGCGGTTTTTTCGTCGCCGCTTTGCCAACTGCCGGGGAATTTCGTGAAGAACTCGGAGGCGGCGCGGCGCTCGGCGGCGCTGGGGCCGCGCGTGAAGGCGAGCCAGTAGGCGGTGGTGACGCGCTGCTCGAGATTGGCCGCGAGGCTGCCGTTCGGGCCGGCGGGATGGAACGTGAGGATGCGCTGGGCGAGCTTTTGGGCGGCCTCGGCGACGAAGGGCGATTGAGCAGGTAGAGCGCTTGCGAGGGGACGTTGGTCACTTCGCGGCTGCCGCTCACGAGCGTGGGCTCGGCGAAATCGAAGACGGCGAGCGCATCCGGCAGGATGTCGCGCGCGATCGGCAGATAGACCGAGCGGTTTTTGGAGCGGCTGCCGGAATCGACGATGGTCTCCTCGGGCACGCCGAAGAAGCGCGCGAAGCCGACCGGGCCATCGCCGGCGTAGGCGATCGCCGAGCCGATGGGCGGCTGGAGCTCGAGCTGGCCGCTCGCGGTGAGGATGGCGTCGCGGATGCACTCGGCATCGAGCCGGCGCTTGCTCATGCGCCAGACGAGCGTGTTCTCCGGATCGGCGGCGAAGTTCTTCTCATCGTGCGCCGAGGAGAGCTGGTAGGTGCGGCTGAGGACGATTTCGCGGATGAGCTTTTTCACCGACCAGCCGTTTTCGGCGAAGCGAAGCGCGAGCGAATCGAGCAGCGCCTGATTGCTCGGCGCGTTGCCAGTGGTGCCGAAGTTATCGGGGCTGCTGACGATTCCCTGGCCGAAAATCCAGTGCCACACGCGGTTCACCATCACGCGAGCGGTGAGTGGATTTTGCGGCGAAGCGATCCACTCCGCGAGCTCGCGGCGGCCGCTGGCGCCGCGGGCGATCTGCGGCGTCTCCGCCGGGGCGAGCAGCGTGAGGAAACCGCGCGGCGCCTTTTCGCCCGGCTTGTCGACATCGCCGCGCGCGTACACGGCGCTATCGGAGACGATGCGGAATTCGGGCGGGCGCCCGCCGCGCTCGCGGATACGCGCCTGCATCATGGCCTGCGGATCGCGCCGCCCGGCCATGCCAAAGTATCCTCCCGGCGGAGGGGGCCTGGTCGCCGGGAGGTCTTTGACGCCCATCGCGAGGGGCTGCATCGCGCCGGTCTCGTCAAAGTTGCCGAGCTCTCTTTCCAGCAGGCCCGCGCGGGTAAGCACCTGGAGGAAGCGGAGCTGGCGCTGCCCGTTCATCGGCGCGGGCGGGGCGCCGCGCATGCCGGGAGCAAAATCCTTAAACATCTCGGCCTGCTCCTTTTTCAGCTCGGCGAGCTGCGCCTCTTTACGCTGGCGCTCGGCGGCGGAGAGCGTCTTGTTCAGCACTGGCGCCCCGGCCTCGCGCGGCAGCTCGATCAGACCGGTGGCGCGGCGGTTTTGCATGCCTTGGGCGGTGCCGTAGCGGGTTTCGGTGGAGAGGAAAATGCCGGCGAGGCTGTAGTATTCCTTCTGCGGAATGGGGTCGAACTTGTGGTCGTGGCAGCGGGCGCAGGCGACGGTGATGCCGAGGAAGGCCTGCGAAATGGTGTCGATCTGCTCATCCGCGAGATCGAGCGCGAATTGCCGCGGGTTTTGCTCGTTCAGGCTCTTCGGGCCGATGGCGAGGAAGCCCGTGGCCACGATCTGCTCCGCGCGCTGCTTCTCGTGCTTGGCCGGCAGGAGATCGCCGGCAATCTGCTCGCGGATGAATTGGTCGTACGGCTTGTCCGCATTGAAAGCGCCGATGACGTAATCGCGATAACGCCAAGCGTGAGGAAAGGCGATGTTCGCGTCCTTGCCGCAGCTCTCCGCGTAGCGCGCGACATCGAGCCAGTGCCGGCCCCAGCGCTCGCCGAATTGCGGCGAGGCGAGCAGGCCGTCGACCAGCTTCGTGTAAGCTTCGGGAGAGTTATCGGCGAAGTACGCCTTGATTACCGAAGGGGGCGGCGGGAGGCCGACGAGATCGAAATAGACGCGGCGCAGGATGGTGAGCTTGTGGGCGTCGGGGACGGGGTGCAGGCCCTTTGCCTCCTGCGCGGCGAGGATGAAACGGTCGAGGTCCGCCTTTGGCCAGGCGGCGTCTTTCACCTCTGGCAACGGCACGGCTTTCGGAGCTTTCCAAGCCCACCAGTCTTTAGCCGCCTCGACCGCGTCTTGCTTGCGGGTGAGCTTCGCGGCGCCGTCGCGGGGATCGGGCGCGCCCATGGCCACCCATTTTTCGAAGTCCTTGATCACCTCGTCCGACAGCTTTCCGCCGGCCTTTTTGGGCGGCATGGCGGTGTCCGCGCTGGCGTAACGCACGGCGTCGATCAGCAGGCTCTCCTCGAGCTTTCCGGGAACCACCGCGGGGCCGCTGTCGCCGCCGCGGCGGATGCCCTCGCGGGTATCGAGCACCAAGCCGCCCTTGATCTTCTCGGCATCCGCCGAGTGGCACTTGTAGCATTTTTCGGCCAGCACCGGCCGGATTTTCTTCTCGAAGAAATCGAGCCCGGCCTGATCGGCCTTCGGCTCCGCGGCCAGGGCGAGCGCGGGCCAGAGCGCGAGAGCCGCGGCGGCACGGAAGAGATGGTGGAGGGTCATCGGAGAAGGCGGGGCTCAGCGTCCAGACGCGCTTGGCGCGCCGGGCGTTACAGATTAAACGCCGCCGCGCGGTGGAGTTGCGTACTTGGTCGCTGGCGGGGACTCGCGAGCGGCATCAAGGTGGGGCGACTTGCTCTCCTTGGCCGATGCGCTCGCCGATGACGAGGCAGGATTTGTAAAGGTCTTCGAAGCGCACTCGAGGTCGAGGATGTAGGCGCCGCCGGCGGTTATCTGCGGGCCGGAGGTGCGAGCTAATCGTCTCGCCGATCGCCAATGGCTACCACGCGGCCGGCTTGGTGAAGGTGCCGCGTGCGTCGGCCAGAGTGTGGGGAAACTGCGCGGCGGCGATGTAGTTCGGGCGGAGATGCTTGTAGAAGCTGGCGTGTGCTTTGAGAACGGCGCACGGATGCCGTTGCGGATTGAGCACCCCGACCATTTTCTTCAACTCATCCCGGACGATTCTCACCGGCATGAGCAGATCCGAATCGCCACTTACTACCACCGCGCAATCGAAGCGGTCGAGATGCGCATCATGAAGCATTTGGACCGCCAGGTTTACGTCTGAACCCTTTTCCTCCGTCTTGACGACCTCCACGGTGGTCGATTGTCCCGGTGCGGGATTGGCCAGGAGCATGCGGACGTTCTTCGTCAGGAAATGGCCGAGCGTGATCTCGAGATTCGGCAACGTGGACAGTGCCCGAAAATAGAGAGCCTGCCTCGCCGGCGCGTCGGGGTCGTTCGCCCGCGGATTGAGCTTCGCGGTGAAGTATTTGATGCCAAGCAGGACATGGTGCTGCATCAAGTGCAGCTCGATAAGCCGTTGCAAGTTCAGCCAACGATGCGGCGATTTCCGCAATGCTCCGAAGTACAGGTTGAATCCGTCCACGTAGGCGATCGTTCTCACGGGCAGGTTTCCTTGTAAAAACAAGGGCCAGCGCTTTCGCGCTGGCCCAAGACCGCTTCGCCGAAGCTACAGCGGGGGTTAACGGGATGAACGTACCTGTCCTGCGGTTGGAGTCAAGGGGGAGGCAGGTTGTTACGCGCTCCCTCGTCCGAGTCTGTCGGCAGCATGCGGCAATTTCGCTATTCCCCTCCCTGCCGCCGCCCAATGGATTTCACGCCTTCACCCGCTCGATGTGGGCGCCGAGGCCGTTGAGCTTTTCGTCGATGAGCTCGTAGCCGCGGTCGATGTGGTAGACGCGGTTCACCTCGGTGGTGCCTTCGGCTGCGAGACCGGCGAGGACGAGGGCGGCGGAGGCGCGGAGGTCGCTGGCCATGACGGGCGCGCCGCTGAGGCGCTCGACGCCTTTGATGATGGCGGTGGCGGCCGTCGAGCTCGATGTCCGCGCCCATGCGTTTCAGCTCGGAGACGTGCATGAAGCGCTGCGGGAAGATGGTTTCGGTGATGACGCTGAGTGCCCTGGGTCTTGCTGAGGAGCGCGCACATCTGCGCCTGCATGTCGGTGGGAAAGCCGGGATAGGGCTCGGTGGTGAGCTCGAGCGGCTTTGGGTGCGCCGTTGCCATGCAGGGTGAGGGTGTTGCCCTTCGACTCGGAGCGGTAGCCGGCCTCGGCGAGTGCTTCGGTGACGGCGGTGAGGTGCGCGGGATCGACGCGCTTGAGGGTGACCTCGTTGCCGGCGATGGCGCCGGCGACGAGGAAAGTGCCGGCCTCGATGCGATCGGGGATGACGTCGTGCTCGGCGCCGTGGAGTTCCTTCACGCCCTCGATGATGATGCGGCGGGTGCCGGCGCCTTCGATTTTCGCGCCCATCTTGTTGAGGAAATTGGCGAGGTCGACGACCTCGGGCTCGGCGGCGGCGCTTTCGATGACGGTGGTGCCTTCGGCGAGGACGGCGGCCATCATGACGTTATCGGTGCCGAGGACGGTGGGGCCGAGCTTGCCGCGGAGGTTCATGGTGGCGCCGCGCAGGTCGGCTGGCGAAGACCTTCACGTTGCCGCCATCGATGCGGTGGCTCGCGCCGAGCGCCTCGAAGCCTTTCAGGTGCAGATCGATGGGGCGATCGCCGATGACGCAGCCGCCGGGCAGCGAGACGGTCGCCTCCTTCTCGCGTCCGAGCAGCGGCCCGAGCACGCAGACCGATGCGCGCATTTTGCGGACGATATCGTACGGGGCGCTCGGTCTTGATCTTCTCCGCCTGGACGGTGACCGTGCCGCTGGCGCGCTCCACCTCCGCGCCGAGGTGCGGCGAGGATCTGCAGCATGTAATGGATGTCGCTCAGGTCCGGCACGTGATGGATCACGCACTGCTCCTTGGTGAGCAGCGTGGCGGCGAGGATGGGCAGGGCGGAGTTTTTCGAGCCGCTGATTTTGACACTGCCGGAGAGCTTATGGCCGCCGTGAACGAGAATTTTATCCATAGTTTTGCGAAGACGAAACGGCTGACGCCCTTGGTAATCGGATGCCACGCTGGATGTCTTGATAATTGTGCGCGCCGCAGCTCTGTGGCAACGGCTTCGGATTGGCCGAGGCCGATCTCAAGCGCGAGCAGGCCGCGAAGGTGGGCCGTGGCGCCGGCAATTAGGCGGAAAACAAGCTCGGTGCCGGCCTCGCCGCCGACGAGAGCGCGGTGGGGATCGACCTGAACTTCGCGGGAGAGCGCGGGGAGATCACCGGCGGCGATGTAGGGGAGATTGGCGACGATGAGCTGGAATTCACCCTCGGCTTGGGAGAGAAGGTCGCTTTCGTAAAAGCGGACGCGCTCGGCGAGGCCCAGTACGGGCGGCATTTTCGCACGCGAGGGCGAGGGCCTCGGGAGAGAGGTCGACGGCCTCCACGCGGGCGTCGGGCCAAGCTCCGGCGAGGGTGAGCGCGATCACGCCGCTGCCGGTGCCGACATCGAGCGCGCGACCGGTGAAGGGCGCCTCTTTAGAGCGAGCGATGAGCAGCTCGCAGAGTTGCTCGGTCTCGGGACGCGGGATGAGGGCGCGCTTATCGCAGGCAAAGGTGCGGTCGAGGAACTCGACGGTGCCGAGGAGATGCTGCAACGGCTCGCGTCCGGCGCGGCGCTTCACGAGCTCCCGCAGGGGCTCGAGCTCCTGCTCGGAGAGGGTGCGGTCGAACTGCAGGTAGAGGTCCATGCGCTTGAGGCCGAGCACGTGGGCGAGGAGGTGCTCGATGTTCAGGCGCGGGCTTTCCACCTCGTGCTTCTCGAAGTAGGCGGTGGTCGCCTGGATTACTTCGAGGACGGTTTTGCCGGGGATCATTTAAACGCGGAAGGCGGAACGCGGAGCGCGGAACGGCAGGCGCAAGGTGGACGTGCACGGGGGGCGAGAACACCTGAGCCTGGATTTACTTCGGAACATCGATTCCAAAGGTGGGCGATTCAGCGAGTTGGCAATTGCGTTTGTGTCCATTAATATGGTGAGGTCGTTGCCAGTGATCGATCATCACCCCGAAAAGCTCTGCAACGTCTTTGTCTTTAAACCAAATCGCATTCCGGAAATAAGGGGCGTTACGGAGCGGAAAGAAAATCCAGACGATTTGCTGATCAATAATCACAAGATTGAACGGCAAGGCGGCATCCACGGCAATTTGCTCATAAGTTGGTCTACCCTCAAACGCAGATAGCCACTCGTATTCACTTCCGCATGGATCACCGTGAAAGTTGATCAGGCGCCGCATGGTGACGCCGCTATCCAACATTTCCTGCAGAATGGCAAGATAGGGTTTACTGGGAGGCTCCTTGGTAAAATGGGTGCAGATGATGCATTGCGTGGCGTCCCGGACATGATCAAAAAGAACGCCGCCACCTTTGTCGCGGGAGACTAGATGATAGGTATTATCCCGATGGGCCAGCGCGAGCCAAAAAGCCAGCGCAACGAGGGCAACCGCCCCGCTCACGAAGGAGATACCCAAGTTCGGCAATAAGCTGAGATCGGGCGCGGACTTGGCGAGGATTGCGCTAGTCAGGCCGGCCACACCTAGCAATGTGCTCAGATGCGTGGATAGCTCCATCATCTTATGCTTGCGCAACTCGTCCTTGGAGATTGATTCATTCATAACTCACCATGGTATTTCACCGCCGTAAAGGTCGTAGAATCTGCCGGATTGGAATTCACCCATCCGCACGCGCCGCAATAGGATGGCGGCGCTCTCGCCAGCCGTGTGGGGGGCATCGTCGCCCCCCAAGAGTGTCCGCATCCTGCCAGGGTGGATGGCGATCACCCGGACACCCGCAAGCGATTCATCGTGGGCCAGACACAAGGTCGCCATGTTCAAAGCGGCCTTGGCGATTCGATAGGCGTAACTGTGACCCTCACGGCCGAACTCGCCGAGCGAGTTGCGCTGGAGGGAGCCCAAGCGGGACGAGACGTTGACAATCCAAGCGTCTGGCTGCTTCCGGAGGAATGGGGCGCAGATCTTCGCCAGACGCAGGGCGCCGGTGCAATGAGTGGCCAGAAGCAAACCGATGTCGTCCAGGTCGATGGCATCGATGGTTGCACCGTGACTTGGTATTCCAGCGTTATTTATCAAGACCGACAACCCTCCACCAGCGGCGGCGATCGCCAGGGGGATCTGCTCCGAAACGCTCGACGTCGTAATGTCGGCAGAAATCGGGCTGCAGTGTTCTCTGAAGACGTTGGAAAGGGCTTCCACGTCGGCCGGATTGCGGACAATCGGAATTACATGCCAGCCGGCGGCATGAAACGCGGAGGTAAGCGCCCTGCCAAATCCTCGCGCCGCGCCGGTGATGATCGCGCAGCGCCGATCAGCCGGATCCTCTGGATTGTTCGTCATGCTGGTGGGACGGCGACATTCATGAGGAGCGCGAGCGACGCATGGCGAAAGACTGGCTCCGTCCGGGCGGTTTGTCGAGGAGCGATCCTCCCGGCGCCAAGCTCCCAAACCGCTCGCTCACACGCGGAAGTCGACATTTATTCAGAGCGGAAGGCGGACGCGGAACGTTAAAACGCCCGAAGGGGAAGGCAATCGACATCGAGTGCTCTAACAGTAGAAAGGCACACCGTGCCTTCGAGATTCCTTCTCCTCACCCTGTGCCTCGCTGCCGCCGCGCTCCGGGCCGCCGAGGCTCCTCCGGCTTTGCCCAAACCATTCATCATCGTGGAGGCGTGGCATGATCGGGAATATTGTTCGGATCTGTATGCTTACGATTTCGAGGGGAGATTGCTGCGGCGGTTGACGCAGAAGCCGCTGCCGAGTTGCAGCCTGCAGGCGGTGGCGGGGGACGGGGGGCAGGTGACTTTCGTGGCGAATGCTTCCGCGCTGTACAATTTGAATATGCGCTGGGAGTCGCTCGTGGCGTTGCATGGAGGAGATGCGGACGCGGTGGCGATGCCGGCGGATGGAAAGGGAGTGGCGTATGTCGCGCGCGGGTTCCAGAAGGATGCGGGCCAGTTTCTGTATGTGCAGCCACTGGTGGCGGGAGCGCCTTTCAAGAAGATTGAGCTGCCGCTGAAGGAGACGCCGGCGGAGATGGTGTTTGCCCCGGACGGGAAACGGCTCTTGCTGACGATCTGGACGGGCGGTCGCGCGAGGATCGATAGCGGCGATTTGGAGAGCCGGAAAATCGCGGGGTGGATGTCCGATGGACGGGTCTCGTATTGCCAGCCGACCTTTGCGCCGGATGGGCGGAGCGTGGCGGCGATCGGCGAGAATCTCGAGACGGGGGAGTGGACGATTGTCTCCAAGGCGTGGCCCGAGGGAGAGATCCGGGTGCTGCGCGCGGGGCCACGCGGCGTGCCGCTTGGCCTGCCGATTTTTACGGCGGATGGGCAGTATTTGCTTTTCTGGCAGAGTGGAATTTGGGCGCGTATGCCGGCGGGCGGTGGTGGAGCCGAGGGGCTGAGCGGGGATTTGGATGATCGGCCGCGTGCACCAATCCCCCGCGGGCTCATGGACCGTCCCCGGCCGATGCGAGGTGGGTCGCTGCCGCTATCGGTGGGGCGATGGTTTGCGTACATCGAGCATGAACAGCCCGATGGGAAGCTGGTGCTGATCGAGGTGCGGACGAAGGAGAAGAAGACCGTGCCGCTGCCGAAGGGGAAGGTGGTGCGGGCGGTGGTGGTGGAATGATCGGGGGCGGTCTTTCTCGCTTTAGCGCATGCTGCGGGGGGCAGGGAGGGCGCCGGCGGCGGTGAAGACGCCGAGGGTGGGCGTGTTCGGGAAGGCGGTGAGGCTGCTGATTTCGTTGCCGGTGACGCCATCGAGGACCTGGACTTTGCTGCGGCCGAGGTGGCCGGCGCCGACGATGATGTCGGCGATGCCGTCGAAGTTGACATCGGTGGCGGCGACGCGGGCGCCGTAGCGGTAGAAGGTCTTCTCGAGCGGGATGGTCTTGATCACGACGGGATCGCCGATGGCGGCGATGGTGGGCGTGAAGCCGCCGACTTGGAAGATGCCGACGGAGGGCGTGGTGTTGGTGCCGATGGAGCCGCGGCCGACGATGAGCTCGGCGATGCCGTCGCCGGTGGTATCGCCGGTGGAGACGAAGACGCCGTCGCGCAGCTTGTTGGAGCCGGCGCTGAAGAGGACCGAGGCGCGCTCGCTGGAGAAGTCGATGTTCACCTTGGCGCCCTTGGAGCCCTGGCCGGCGATGACTTCGGCGCGGCCGTCGCCATCGAGGTCGCCGGCGGCGACGCGGACGCCGCCCTTGTAGCCGGCGCCGAAAGGCGTGGCGTCGCTGGTGAGCAGGCTCGCATCGAGGCCGCTGTAGACTTTCACCTGGCCGCCGCCGAGGCCGGAGCCGGCGATGATATCGGCGCGACCGTCGCCATTGACGTCGCCCACGGCGATGAAGGCGCCGTGCGCCTGGCGGCCGGTGAAGGCATTGATTTGGTCGAGGCCGCCGAAGTTGATGCGCTGATGGGTGAGGCCATCGAACACGCGGATGCGGCCGGAGCCGTCGCGGGTGGCGGTGACGATATCCATGAAGCCGTCGCCATTGACGTCGCCGACGGCGACGCGGACGCCGCTGCGGTAGGAATTTTCGTAGGCGAGGATCGACTCGGCTTCGACGCCGGTGGTGACATCGAAGACGCGCACCTTCGGGGCGCTGCCCTGGCCGAGCGCGCCACCGAAGCGGCTGTTCGAGATGGCGTAGAGGCCCTCGTTGAGCGTGGTGGAGCTGGTGGCGGTGTTGTTCGCGGGCGTCAGGTCGGGGCCGTTCACGCTGGCATCGTCGATGGTGGCGGTGCTCGCGATGGCCTTGTACGGCGGGATGCTGATGACACGGGTGGTGTTCACGTCGACCGCGAAAATCACGGTGCCCGCGGCGTCACTTACCGGGAGGGAGGCGAGGTCGAACTTGTAGTGAGTGGCATCGACTTGCGACCAGAGCGGGTTGCTCTGGCCGGCGTTGAAGCTCGTGCCCACCGGCAGGGTGGCCACGATGCTGGCGCCGGTGGCGTCCTGGTTGCCGACGTTGTCGTAGGTGTAGGTGTACTGGAGCGTCTGGCCGCGGGCGACCACGGTCTTGTTGACCGCGACGGTGAGGAGCAAATCCGGTGCGGCGGCGAGGGTGTTGGTATCGGTGGCGCTGTTGTCGGCGGTGGTGAGGTCGGGGCCGGAAGCGCCGTCATCGGAAATGCTGGCGTTGTTGACGATGGTGGTCGCGCCGGCGGAGACGACTCCGACCACGCGGACGGCGAAGGTGACGGTGGAATCGGTGGCGCTGACCGGCAGCGAGGCGATGCCGAACTTCGCGGCGGTGCCGGCGGCGGCGCCATCGGTGAGCGCGACGCCATTCGTGTCGGTCCAGCCGCCGGTGCTGTTCGTGAGATCGAAGACGGTATTGGCCGGGACCATCTCGGCGAGGGTGACGCCGGTGGCGGTGACGAAGCCCCCGTTGCGGTAGCTGAGGACGTACTTGATGACATCGCCCGGGGCGACCGAGGCGTCGCTGTCGTCCTTGGCGAGCTTGAGGTCGATGCCGCCGACGAAGGTGGTTTCGGTGTCGGAGTCGTTCGAGGAATCCGTGTCCTCGCTGGAAGTAAGCGAGGCGGTATTGCTGATAGTGGTGCCGGCGACCGAGGTGCCCACGGTACCCTTGACCGTGTAGGTGACCGTGCCACCCGCGGGGATGCTCACGGTTTCGTCGAGATTGCCCATACCGGACGCGGCGCCGACGCCGCCGGAGGAGAAGGCCGCGGTCCAGGTGACACTGGAGAAGCCGGCCGGGAAGCTATCCTTGATCGTGGCGCTAGTGTTATCGCTCGGGCCGGAGTTGGTGACCGTGATGGTGTAGGTAAGCTCCTGGCCGGCGCCAACGGGGTCGGGCGCATCGCCGAGGGTGAGGCCGAGATTCGACTGGCGGATGATGGTGGCGCTCGCCTGGAAGATGTCGTCGCCGGGGGCGACAATGCTTTGATCCGCGGAAGTCACCTTGGTCTCCATGCCGAGCACGGCGTTGTGGGCGGTGCTGGCGTCGGCGGTGAAGCTGACGGTGAGGGTGGCGGTGCTGCCGGGCGCGATGGTCGGGATGCTCCAAGTGGTGCCATCGAAGGAGCCGGTGGCAGACGAGGACGCAGACACGACGCCGGCCGGGTAGCTATAGAGCGCGCCGAGATTTACACTCGTGGCGTCGATGAAGCCGTTGTTCTGGACGGTGAAGGTGAACGAGACATTGCCCAGGCCGGAGCCGGCAACGACCGGGTTGGCGGCGACGGTGCCGGTCACTTTCAGGTCGATATCGTTGTCGGTGATATCGAGCGAGGCGTTGTTCGTGTCGCCACCGAAGATGCGCGGGTGGGAGTAGCCGGTAAGGAGGAGCGAGACGGTCTCGACGGGCTCGGCGGTCGAGTCGTCGAGGACGGTGACGTCGATATCGGCCGTGGTCTGGCCGGCGAGAATGGTGACCGTGCCGGTGAGCGTGCTGTAGTCATTGCCCGCGCCGGGGAAGGCGGTGCCGCCGATGTTGTACGAGACAATCGTGTCGGTGGAGCTGACGGCGCTCTGCGTGACGCGGAACTTGCCGGGCATGGCCGAGCCCTCGGTGGCGTCGGTGATCTTCGCGATGACGACGTTGGCGATGTCGTTGTCGGTGACATCGGCGCTGGCGGTGAGCGCGCCCGGCGTGCCGCTCAGCGAGATGTCGCTGTCGCTCGCCCCGAGCGATCCCAGCGTGGCGGTGACCGTCTCGGTGAGCTCGACGATGCCGTCATTGAGCACCGTCACGGTGATGTCTGCCGTGGTCTGGCCGGCGAGGATGGTGACGGTCCCGGTGAGCGCGGTGAAGTCCGCGCCGGAGGTGGCGCTGCCGCCGATGGTGTAGTTCACCACCGTATCGGTGGTGCTGACCGCGCTTTGCGTGACGCGGAAGCTGGCGTTCGCGGGCGTATCGGTTTCCGCGCCGTCGCTCAGTTTCGCGATGGAAACGGTGGCGGTGTCGTTGTCGGTGATGTCGAGGCTGGCCGTGAGCGCCGTGGAGGTGCCGCTCAACGAGACGCCGGTATTGCTCGCGCCGACCGAGGTGAGCGTGGCAACGACCGTCTCGGTCGCTTCCACGAGCGCATCGTTGAGAACGGGCACGATGATGTCCGCCGTGGTCTGGCCCGCGAGGATCGTGACGCTGCCACTCAGCGCGGTGAAGTCGGAGCCGGAAGTCGCCGTGCCGCCGATGGTGTAATTTACCACCGTATCGACGGAGCTGGTCGTGCTCTGGGTGACGCGGAAGCTGCCGTTGGTCGGCGAGTTCGTCTCCGCGCCGTCGCTCAGCTTCGCAATGGTAACCGTGGCGGTGTCATTGTCGGTAACGTTGAGGGTCGCACTCAGCGCTCCGGCGACGCCGCTCAGGGTGATGTCGGTATCGTGAGCGCCCAGGCTGCCGAGCGTCGCGATGACCGTCTCCGTGGCTTCGACGATGTTGTCGTTGAGCACCGGCACGGTGATGTCGGCCGTCGTTTGGCCGGCGAGGATCGTCACGGTGCCGCTGAGGGCGGTGAAGTCCGAGCCCGAGGCGGCGGTGCCGCCGATGGTGTAGTTGACGACGGTGTCGGTGGAGCTGACCGCGCTCTGGGTGACACGGAAGGCACCGTTGGTGGGCGTGTTCGTCTCCGCGCCGTCGAGCAGCTTCGCGATCGAAACCGTGGCGGTGTCGTTGTCGGTGACGTTCAGGCTGGAGGTCAAGGCGCCGGCCACGCCGCTCAGCGTCACGCCGGTGTTGCCACTGCCGATGGTGGTCAAGGTCGCCGTCACCGTTTCGGTGCCTTCGACGATCGCGTCGTTGAGCACTGGGACGATGATGTCGGCCGTGGTCTGGCCCGCGAGGATCGTGACCGTGCCGCTGAGCGCGGTGAAGTCCGAGCCGGAGGTGGCGGTGCCGCCGATGGTGTAATTCACCACGGTGTCGACGGAGCTAACCGCGCTCTGCGTCACGCGGAAGCTGCCGTTAGCCGGCGTGTTCGTCTCGGCGCCGTCGGCCAGCTTCGCGATCGAGATCGTCGCGGCATCGTTATCGGTGACGTTCAGGCTGGCGTTGACCGTGCCGCCCAGAATGATATCGGCGTCGTGGGCGCCAAAGCTGGTGAGCGTCATGGTCACCGTCTCGGTCGCCTCGACGATCGCGTCATTGAGGACCGGCACGGTGATGTCCGCCGTCGTCTGGCCCGCGAGGATGGTGACGGTGCCGCTCAGCGCGGTGAAGTCGGAGCCGGAGGTGGCGGTGCCGCCGATGGTGTAGTTGACCACCGTATCGGTGGAGCTGACCGCGCTCTGCGTGACGCGGAAGCTGCCATTCGTGGGCGTGTTCGTCTCCGCGCCATTGCTCAGCAGGGCGACGGTCACGTTGGCCGTGTCATTGTCGGTGATGTTCAGGCTGCCGACCAGCGCGCCCGCAACGGTGCTCAGGCTGATCCCGGCGTTGCCCGCGGTGACGTTGGTGAGGGTCGTCGTCACCGTCTCGGTGGCTTCGATGCTCGCGTCGTTCAGGACCGGGACGATGATGTCCGCGGTGGTCTGGCCGGCGAGGATCGTGACCGTGCCGCTGAGGGCGGTGAAGTCGGAGCCGGAAGTCGCGGTGCCGCCGATGGTGTAGCTCACCACCGTATCGACCGAGCTCACGGCGCTTTGCGTCACGCGGAAGCTGCCGTTCGTCGGCGTGTTCGTCTCGGCGCCATCAGCCAATTTCGCGATGGAAACGGTGGCGGTGTCGTTGTCGGTGACGTTCAGGCTGGAAGTCAACGCGCCGGCGACGCCGCTCAGGGTCACGCCGGTGTTGCCATTGCCGATCGTCGTCAGGGTTGCCGACACGGTTTCGGTGGCTTCGATGATCGCGTCGTTCAGGACTGGGACGATGATGTCCGCGGTGGTTTGGCCGGCGAGGATCGTGACCGTGCCGCTGAGGGCGGTGAAGTCGGAGCCGGAAGTCGCCGTGCCGCCGATGGTGTAATTCAGCACGGTGTCGACCGAGCTGACGGCGCTCTGCGTCACGCGGAAGCTGCCATTGGCCGGCGTGTTCGTCTCGGCGCCGTCGGCCAGCTTCGCGATGGAAATGGTGGCGGTGTCGTTGTCGGTGACGTTGATGCTGGCGGTCAACGCGCCGGCCACGCCGCTCAGCGTGATGTCCGTATCGCGGGCGCCAAAGCTGGTGAGGGTCGCGATGACCGTTTCGGTCGACTCGACGATCGTGTCGTTCAGAACGGGCACGATGATGTCCGCCGTGGTCTGGCCCGCGAGAATGGTGACCGTGCCGCTGAGCGCGGTGAAGTCGGAGCCGGAGGTGGCCGAGCCGCCGATCGTGTAATTCACCACGGTATCGGTGGAGCTGACGGCGCTCTGGGTGACGCGGAAGCTGCCGTTGGTGGGCGTATTCGTCTCCGCGCCGTTGGCCAGCAAGGCGATGGACACCGTCGCGGTGTCGTTATCGGTGATATTGAGGCTGGTGGTCAGCGCGCCGGCCACGCCGCTCAGGGTCACGTCCGCATCACTTGCGGTGATCGTCGTCAGGGTCGCCGTCACCGTTTCGGTGGCCTCGACGATGTTGTCGTTGAGTACCGGCACAATGATGTCGGCCGTGGTTTGGCCGGCGAGGATCGTGACCGTGCCGCTCAGCGCCGTGAAGTCTGAGCCGGAAGTCGCCGTGCCGCCGATGGTGTAGCTCACCACCGTATCGACGGAGCTGGCCGCGCTCTGGGTTACGCGGAAGCTGCCGTTGGTGGGCGTATTCGTCTCGGTGCCGTCGGCGAGCTTCGCGATGGAGATGGTGGCGGTGTCGTTGTCGGTGACGTTGAGGCTGCTGGTCAGCGCGCCGGCCACGCCGCTCAGGGTCACGCCCGCATTGCTCGCGGTGATCGTCGTCAGCGTCGCGCTGACCGTTTCGGTGCCTTCGACGAGCGCGTCGTTCAGCACCGGGACGATGATGTCGGCCGTGGTCTGGCCCGCGAGGATCGTGACGCTGCCGCTCAGCGCGGTGAAGTCAGAGCCGGAGGTCGCGGTGCCACCGATGGTGTAGCTCACCACGGTGTCGACGGAGCTGGCCGCGCTCTGGGTCAGGCGGAAGCTGCCGTTGGTCGGCGTATTCGATTCCACGCCGTCGGCCAGCTTCGCGATGGAAATGGTGGCGGTGTCGTTGTCGGTGACATTGAGGCTGGCGGTGAGCGCGCCGGCCACGCCGCTCAGGGTCACGCCAGGATTGCCCGAGCCAATCGTCGTCAGCGTCGCGCTGACGGTTTCGGTGGACTCGACGATGGCGTCGTTCAGCACCTGCACGATGATGTCCGCCGAGAGCTGGCCCGCGAGGATCGTGACCGTGCCGCTCAGCGCGGTGAAGTCGTTGCCGAAGGTGGCGCTGCCACCGATGGTGTAATTCACCACGGTATCGACTGAGCTGACCGCGCTCTGCGTGACGCGGAAGCTGCCGTTCGTCGGCGTGTTCGTCTCTGCGCCGTCGGCCAGCTTCGCGATCGAGATCGTCGCGGTGTCGTTGTCGGTGATGTTGAGGCTGGCGGTCAGGGCGCCGGCCACGCCGCTCAGCGTGATGTCGGTATCATGAGCGCCAAAGCTGGAGAGCGTCGCCGTGACGGTTTCGACCGCTTCGATGATGGCGTCGTTCAGGACAGGCACCGTGATGTCCGCCGTCGTCTGCCCCGCGAGGATCGTGACCGTGCCGCTCAGCGCGGTGAAGTCGCTGCCGGAGGTCGCCGTGCCGCCGATGGTGTAATTCAACACCGTATCGGTGGAACTGGCCGCGCTCTGGGTGACGCGGAAGCTGCCGTTGGTCGGCGTATTCGTCTCGGCGCCGTTGGCCAGCAGGGCGATGGAAACCGTGGCGGTGTCGTTGTCGGTGACGTTGAGGCTGGAAGTCAGCGCGCCGGCCACGCCGCTCAGGGTCACGCCCGCATTGCTCGCGGTGATCGTCGTCAGCGTCGCGCTGACCGTTTCGGTGCCTTCGACGAGCGCGTCGTTCAGCACCGGGACGATGATGTCGGCCGTGAGATTGCCCGCGAGGATGGTGACCGTGCCGCTCAGGGCGCTGAAGTCGGAGCCGGAAGTCGCCGTGCCGCCGATGGTGTAGCTCACCACGGTGTCGACGGTGCTGACCGCGCTCTGGGTCACGCGGAAGCTGCCGTTGGTCGGCGTGTTCGTCTCGGCGCCGTCGAGCAGCTTCGCGATCGAGATCGTCGCGGTGTCGTTGTCGGTGATGTTAACGCTGGCGGTCAGCGCGCCGGCCACGCCGCTCAGCGAGATGTCGGTATCGCGGGCGCTAAAGCTGGTGAGGGTCGCCGTGACCGTCTCGGTGGCCTCGACGAGCGCGTCATTGAGGACCGGCACGATGATGTCGGCCGTGAGCTGGCCCGCGAGAATGGTGACCGTGCCGCTCAGCGCGGTATAGTCGGAGTTCGCGTTGGCGGTGCCGGTGACGGTGTAATTCAACACCGTATTGGTGGAGCTGACCGCGCTCTGCGTGACGCGGAAGCTGCCGTTCGTGGGCGTGTTCGTCTCCGCGCCGTTCGCCAGCAGGGCGATGGAAACCGTCGCGGTGTCGTTGTCGGTGACATCGAGGCTGGAGGTCAGCGCGCCGGCCACGCCGCTCAGAGTCACGCCGGCATTGCCAGCGGTGATGGCCGTGAGGGTCGTCGTCACGGTTTCGGTGGCTTCGACGATCGCGTCGTTCAGCACCGGCACGATGATATCGGCCGTGAGCTGGCCCGCGAGGATGGTGACCGTGCCGCTCAGCGCGGTGAAATCCGAGCCGGAGGTGGCGGTGCCGCCGATGGTGTAGCTCACCACCGTATCTACCGAGCTGAGCCCAGTCTGCGTGACGCGGAAGCTGCCGTTGGCGGGCGTGTTCGTCTCCGCGCCGTCGAGCAGCTTGGCGATGGAAATCGTCGCGGCGTCGTTATCGGTGATCGTGCCGGTCGCGGGCGAGCCGGTGGGCCCGTAGCCAGAGCCGGAGGCGACGGTGAGGATTGCCGTCTCGTTCGCTTCCACGAGCGTGTCGTTGATCGGCACCAGGGTGACGGTGACGCTCGAGACGCCGGCGGGGATGGTCAGCGTGCCCGCGGAGTAGTCGAAGATCGTCGCGCTGGAGGTGGCATTGTAGTCGCCGGTGGGCGCGGCGGTGCCACCCTTGGTGAAATTGACCGGCAGTGCGCCGGTGAGGTCTCCGACACGGGTGAAGGTGTAGACCAGCCCGGTGCCGCTCCCTTCCCCCACCGAAGTGGTGGCGCCGATCGTCACTTCCACGGTGGTGCCCTGGAGGACGACATCATTTGCGCCGACCCCGCCGACGTAGGTGAGCTTCGTGTTCGTGGTGCCGATCGGGATGTTGGTCCCCTCGGGCTTGCCGGCGAAGGTTCCGGTCGTCGTGGAGGCCGAAGTGTTGTTGATGATCGTGAACTGATCGGCAGGGGAGGCGTTGAACGCGCCAACCGGCGTTACCGTCAGCGTGGCCGCCGGATCGATCGTGACCGCGCCGGCAGCGACGATTTTCTCGTACACCGTCCCGGAGGTCACATCGGAGACGAAGCCGCCGGTGGTGCCGCCGGTGGTGAAGGCAAACGCCTTTCCAATGCTCAGCGTCGGGTAGTTGGCCGGGCTGATGACATCGGTGATGTTGATCGTACCGCTGGTTGCGCTGCCGATCTGCAGCGTGCCGGCGATGACGCGGTCGAGCTCGGCGTCGGAAAGATCGAGCACGCCGGCTTGCGCGAGGCCCGCGGTGGAACCCAGGTCGATGTTGATGCCCGCGGTTCGCGGGCGGATCGTGACGGTGCCCGTGGGGCCGGCGTCGAGGAATGAGAAATTATTCGTGGTGCCGATGCTCACGCTGTCGGCATTGATGGTGATGCTGCCGCCGCCAGTCGTGAAGACGCCCGTGGGGTTCGTCGCGACGGTGAACAGTTGGAAATCGGCCACGACGCCCGTCGGAGTGGCCGCCGCCGCCGTGATGACGACATTGCCGCCCCCAAGGGGCGAAACGACGCCGCTATTCTGAATCGTGACGCCGGTGTTGGTCCCAGAACCGAAGCCCGTGAACAAGATATTGCCGCCGAGCGAGCGCACGGCGCCGTTCGGAATGAAGATGCCGTTGCCGGCGGTCGCGCCGCCGGTGCCGGTGATGGTCACCGCGTCGCCACTCGTGCCGCCGCGGACCAGGGCGCCGGTATTGGTCCGGAAGCCGTTCTGCTGTCCCGCCGCATCGTTGCCGCCGCGGGCGAGGACGTTGATGTGGCCGGTGCCGGTGTTTTCCACGATCGACGTGCCGAGGATGTTGACGCCCTGGAAGTTGCCCGTCGCGGCCACGGCCTGCTGGTTGTTTTCCAGTGTGATGTCGCCGTTCTCCGTCGCGAGGTGGCCGGCAAACTGGATGTTCCTGCTCGCCTTGAAGATCGCCGCGCCCGTGCCGGAGAGAACGTAGTTCCCGGCGCTGCTCATGGTGATCGTATCGATGCCGGGCGTCGGATCGTCGTCCTGCAGATTGAGGTCCAGGTTCTTGTTCGCCTGGAAGGTGATCGCGCTGTTGAGATTGATCGTGTCGTCGCCCTGCCCGCCGTTGATCGTGAGCCCGCCGGTGAACTGCGGCGCGGCGGAGACGGTGAGCGTGTCGTTGCCGGCGCCGAGGTTGATGGTGAGCGAGTTGCTCGGGATGCCGAAATCGGTTTGCTCGAACGTCGAAGTCGAGCTGCGCAGGCGCAGCATGCCGTCGGTGGGCGTGGCGCCATTGTCCTCGACGAAGACCAAGTCGTTGGTGCCGGGGACGTTGAAGATGACGTCGGTCGCGGTGCCGGAGTTGGTGATCGGCTCGAGGCCGGTGTAGGTCACCGTGCCGAACAGGCTCATCACCACGCTGCCGTCATTCGCGTTCGTGTAATTATACGTCACCGTCCCTTGGGCGCCGCCGCTGATCACGAGCTTGTCGCCGGGCGTAATGGTCGGGTTGCCGCCGTTGAAGAAGACGCCCGCGGCATTGATGAAGTCGCCGCCGGTGAGGTCGAGCGTGGCGGTGTCGGCGCCGCCGAAGGTGTTGATGGTGAGGCTGCCGGTGACCGCGCTGAGCGGAATGGTGAGCGTGCGGCCGCCGTTGCTGAGGGTGCTCGCCGGAGTGGTCGTGGGGACGCCGTCGAAGACTTCCACGGCATCGGTGATCTCGAGGCTGGCGCCGCCGTTGATCAGCTTGAAGGTGAGCGCGTTGATCTGCCCGCTCGCGCTGATGTCAGCGATGGTCAGGTTGCCCGAGCCGTCGAGCGTCGCGTGCAGCGAGGCGTCGTCGTCGTTGATCGTGCCAGTCGCGGTGGTCGGCGTTCCCAGGAAGTAGCCGCCGGTCGCGGCCGGGGTGGTCGTGTTGGCGTTGAGCGTGAGGATCACCGTCTCGTTCGGCTCGGTCGTGGTGTCGACGGTCGGATCGACCGTGAGCGTAGCGGTGGCGGAGCCCGCCGCGAAGACCAGCGTGCCGGCGCCGGTGGTGGTGTTGAAACCGCTGCCCCCCGCGCCGCCGGTAACCGTGTAGTCGATCGTGCCGGCGCCGAAGCCGATGGCGGTGCCGCTCGCCTGGTAGCTGACCGCGAGCGAGTTCCCGAGGAAGCCGGTGCGGGTGAAGGTGTAGATGAGATTCCCCGCGCCGTCTTCGAGGACGCTCGTGGCCGCCAGCAGCTCGATCTTCACGTCCGAATCGTCGTTGGTGATCGTCCCCTGCGCCGGGCTGCCAGTGGCGCTGTAAACGTTGCCGGCCGTCGCGGAAAGGACCGTCACGATGGCGGTGTCGTCTCCTTCAACCGGATTATCGGCGCTCGGATCGATGGTGATGGTCGCCGTCGTTTGATTCGGCGCGAAGCTCACCGTACCGAGGCTGGTGCTGGTGCTATAGGTGCCGCCGGTGAGGGTGAAATCGAAGTCCGGATTGACGGTGCCGGTGACGCCGAAGTTGACCGTCAGCGCGTTCGTCGTCACGCCCGTGCGCGTAAAGGTGTAGACGAGATTGCCCGCGCCGTCTTCGCTCACGGAGGAGCCCGAAAGCAGCTCCACTTTCACGTCGGTGTCGTCGTTGACGATCGTCCCGCTTGCGTTCACCGGTGTGCCGACATCGTAGCCGGTAGTGCCCGAGGTGACCGTCAGGATGACGGTCTCGTTCGACTCGACGGTGGTGTCGTCGTTGGGGTTTACGAGGACGGTCGCGGAGGTCGAGCCCGCCGGGATGGTCACGGTGCCGGTGCTCCCGGAGAAGGTCACGCCGGTGCCGGAAACCGTGTACTCGCTCACGGAGGCGGTGCCGCTGGCGCTAAAGTTGACAGCCACCGGGATGGTGCGCGTCGCGTCCATCGTGAAGGTGTAGACGAGGTTGCCCGCGCCATCTTCGGCAATCGAGGCGGTCGTCGCTGCGACCGAGACGTTCGGGTAGTCGATGGGCGTCACGGCCGTGGCGGTCACGGTCGGCGTGATGTTCGGGCCGGAGACGTTGAGCGTGCCGGTGACGCTCGCCGCGGTGATCGCGCTGCTGATCGTCGCGTCGTACTTCATCGTCAACGTCTTGCCGATGTCGAACCTGCTCGCGGTGACCGTGGTGCCGCTGCCGCCCACCGTGATCGCCGCGGCGGAGGAGGCCGTGCCGGCCGAGCCAGGCTGCGTGACGCTGCCGACCGTGGCCGCGCCGGGGGCGGCGCCGATCGTCGTGGAATTGATCGTCGGCTGCGCCGGGTTCACCGGCTGCGCGATGTTCGCGTTATTGTTGAAGGTGACCGCACCGACAACGGCGGCGACGCCGGCCGTGTTCTGCGCCTGCAGGTTGGCCGCCGAAACCGCGCCGGTGCCCGCACCCTTCACGAAGATGTTGCCGACGTTTTCGAAGACTTCGTAGTCCGCCGTGGCGCTGCCGCTCACCGTGTTGAAGGTGTTCAGCCGCACGTCGAGGTTCAGCGTGCCGCCCTGCGTGGTGCCGCTGAAGCCGGATTGCGCGCGGAAGGCCACCGCCGGGCTGGTCCCGGTGTCCTGGTTGGTGATGGTGTTGCTCACCACCGTGGCGTTGAGCGTGTTGTTCGCGCTCTCCACCTTCATGTCGAGCGTCTCGTCACCCACGCTGTTGCCGCTATTGATCAGCGTATTCCCCTGGAAGACGAAGTTCACCGTTTTGGTGCTCTCGCTGTCGCGCACGCGGAGGCGCATGCCCTCGAAATGCGCGCGCTCGGCCACCGGGTTCACGTTCCCCATGATGTTGTTCGTGACCGAGACGTTCGCGGTCGCGTTGTGCATGGCCGAGCCGCGCACGTCGATCGTGATACCATCGTCGTCGGTCTCGTTGATCGTGTTGCCGCTAATCTCGACGTCGAACTGCGTGGGCGCATCGGTCCCGACGCCCGTGTTCCCGGCCGTGATGTAGATGCCGGCGCGGCCGGTGAGGTTCTGCAGCGCGTCGCCGTCGATGATGTTGTTGTTGATGCGCGCGATGAGCTTGGACGTGCCCTGCGCGGTGCCGGTGATCATCCCGGCGTTCGCATTGCCGGTGTGCGTATCGGTGATCGTGCTGTCATGAATATTCATGAACACGGTGCCGCTGCCGAACTGCGCCCAGGAGATGCCATTCAGGGCGGCCAGGATGGTGCCATCGCCCGGAATGGGATCCTGGATCGAAGGCCCGAAGGTCGAATTGGCGATCTCGATATTGAGCGTGCCGGCGCTGTTGAGCTGGAAATCGACGCCTTCGCCCGAGAGATCGGTGAAGGACGAGCCGTTGTGAATCTTGATATTACCGTTGACCGTGCCGGTGGTGCGGATCTCAAAGCCGTTGCCACCCTCGATGCCGGTCGCGGTGTCGTTGTCGAAGTCGACATTGTCGAGCTCGATCTTGGCGAAGCTGGTGTTGGTCTGGATGACCCACACGCCGTGCTCGTTGCCGCCGCCGTCGTCCTGGCCATGGAAGTTTTTGATCTGCGTGTTGCGGACGATCAGGCTGCCCTGGAGGTCGCGCACGCTGATGCCGGTATCGTCCACGTTCACGCCCGACGTGGAGCCCAGGCCGATGCCGGTGATGCTCAGATTCTGCACAAGCAGATCGCCGCTCGATCCGCGCATGTCGATGCCATCCGCGTCGAGGTTCGTGAACGTGCCGCCGTCCAGCCGGAAGGCGCCGCTGTTGCGCGTGAGGAAGATCGCGTCGCCATTGCCTTCGTCGTCGGGGACGCCGTTGGAATCTGCGTCGTCCGTCGCGTCGGTCTGATTCGTGTTCGAGATCGTGGCGCTGGCGAAATAGATGCTCGAGCTCGAGTCCTCCACCCGGATGCCATAACCCCCGGCGTTCGACTGGTTCGGGATCGTCGTCGCGCCGAAGGTGATCGTGCTGCCGTCCGCGTCGTCGATAAAGATGCCGGTGCCGCCACGGCTGTTGATCGTGAGCGCGCCGGCGAAGCTGATCGCCGCCGGGCTACCGACAATATTGATGCTGTTCGTGCTGGCGCTCGTGATCGTCGTCGCGCCGGCGTTGAGGAAGGTGCCGGTCATCGTCGTGAGCGAGACGCCGCTCGAGCCGCCGGTCGACGTGATCGAATTCACGCTGATATCGGCCGCGCCCCCGGTCAGGCTGAGTGCCCCGCCGGCCGTGCTGGTGATGGCGATATCGCGAATCTGCAAGGCCCCGACCGCACCGCCGCTGATCGCCGTGCCCGCGGCCGTGTTGATATCGAAGCCGCGCAGCTGGTTGCCGCTGCCGAGCCCGACCGTGCCGGAAAGCGTGGGCTTGTTACCGGCGACGCCGGTGACCAGCGTGAACCCGTCGGCCACGAGCGTTTGCGCCGCGCCGATGAGGCGCTGGTTGTTCTCCAGCACAATGTTCCCGGTGGTCGAGCCGGTGCCCTTGTGGACGAAAATCGTATCGCCCGGATCGTCCAGCTCGCCGCCCGCGGTGAAGGGCGTGAGCGTGGTGTAGGGGCGGGTGGAAGTGCCGATCGACGCCCCGTTGGCGCCGGCATAAGTATTATCCACCCACCAGACGGTGGCGTTCACCTTCACCGTGACGGTGGCCGTGTTGGTCAAGTCGTCTGTATTTCCGGCGATGTTGTCCGGGCCGTCGTCGCGGACGGTGTACGTGAAGGTATCGTCGCCGGTGAAGCCGGGCGCGGAGACGTAGGTGAAAGTGCCGTCCGTATTCAGGTTCACCACGCCGCCGCCGGTCGTGGCGCCATTCGCGATCGCCAGCGGCGCGAAGGTGTCACCGAGAAAGTCGACGTCGTTCGTGAGCACGTTGCCCCCCGAGACGAACACTTCCGGGCCGGCGCCCGCCACGCCGCCCACGCGCAGCAGCGTGTTGCCCACCGCGGTGTACCCGTCATTCAGCGCCAGCGGCGAGACGTTCACCGAACCCGCCACGAGGTTGGTATTGCTATCCAGCAGCGCCTGGATCTGCATGCTCAGCGCCGCCGTGTCGCTCGGGCTGAAGTTGTTGATCGTCGCCGTGTAGCGCAGCGTATCGCCCGGGTCCGCATTGGTGTCGCCATCGACATCCACCTGGAGCGCCGCATTCAGCGACGCGGTGATGACCACCGCCGGCGCGATGCGCGCCTCCAGCGGCTCAATCCATTGCCGCTCCCGCTCCGCTCCCGGCGCCCCTCGGCGCCGCGGGGCCGGGGTCGTCGCATTCCAGGAAAAGGCCCGGCGGAAATTGGCGAAAAGTTCGGTGCGGGAGGACGTGCGGGTGGTCATAAATCAAAAGCGGAGTTGCTCCCCAAGCAAGATGCGCGCACAGCAAGCCGATCAAAGCCGCTCACCGAAGAAAAAGATGAGTCCTGTGCGCAACGTACCCGGGGTGGTTTCCTAGTTCCGGGATCGTGCCATAAAATGGCGGGGGGTCAAACGGATTTGCCCTCACGAGTGGATGTGTCGCTCACTAATATTATTAGCGGCGCCGTTTCGCGTTCCCGATCCCAATTCCGCCCGCGTAGGGGCCGAGCGGACGCCGGGGACCGGCTTCGGCAGCGGTGCCGACGCGCGGTGATGACCGCTTCGAACCCGCTGGAGAGCAGCTTCGCAAGATCGTTGTTCGATGCCTCCTGCACGCAGCTTGCCGGCTTCCGCAGCAGATCGATGACTTGGGCGACCCCACCGCCGCACCACCTGTCGCCTCAACTTGCCGCCGCAGGTCTCGGGTTCCACTCGAGCAGCAGGTAGACGCCATGCTCCTGAATAGGCTGGAAGCCGAGCCGATCGTAGAGCCGGCGCGCGGGATTGAACTGCTCCACATGAATGGTGAGCGGCTGCCCGGCTGCGGCGGCCTCCGCCTGGATCTCGCGCAGCAGCTTCGTTCCCACGCCGCTCCCGCGGTGCTCCGGCAGCAGTGCGATATCTAGTATATGAATCGACGCTGGCCGGCGGTCGACATAAAGCCGGCCGAGGGGCGTGCCCGCGCGCTCGATGACTAGATATTGCGCCTGCGGATAGTTTTGCCGGTAGTCCGTGTCCTGCGCGCGGAACTGCATATCCAGAAACGCCTGCTTTTGCTCGGCGGTCCACGGCGTCATGGCGAGCTCTTCGGCCCGCGTGCCGGCGTAAACCGCGCGCAGAAACGGCTCATCCGCCGGAAGCACCGGCCGCAAATAGATGCCGTCGACCGGCACGGGCGCGTCCACCTACGTCCGTGGCGGGAAGACGCCCTGCAAGGCGATGCAATAATTAACCACTAGGTAAGGCTGCATGTTATTGTGCGGCAGGCTCCCGCCCGCGATGGCAACCACCTGGGGCGACATCGTGGTATTATCGGTCGCGTTGGCGAACAGGTCGGTGCCGGAGCCGGCATACGTATTGGAGGGCGATTGATTGTCGCCGCGCTCATCGGTGACGCTGAGCTGGTGCGTGTGCGCCGGCATCTCGCTCGTGAGCAGGGTGACGAACTGCGAGCCTGCTTCCTGCCCGAGAAAGTACTGGGTGCCGGTGGTGCTCTGGCCCTGGTTCAAGGCGGCCATGCCCTGGAGGTTCGGCAGGGCAAAGGTCGATTGCCCATTGCCGCCATAAAAGGTGCCGAGCAGCGAGAAGAGGGCGGTATTCTGGCTGATAGGCAGGATCTGCCCATTGCACTGCGCCCAACCGGTGGGGGCGAAGTTGCAGCAAAACATGCGGATTTCCGCGACGAAGGGACTGGACATGGTGCGAAAAGGTCTGGAGTGGCTGGGACTAGGTTTGGCTGGGGAAAATCCCGAAGAGGGAAATGATATAGGTGACGCAGAGGTAGGGCTGCATGTTATCATGCGGCTGGCTGCCGCCGGCCGGACTGAGCGCCTGGGCCAGCATATTCACCCGCGTAAACTGGGCCGAGTACAAGTCCAGGTTGGTCTTGCCGAGCACCCCCCCCGATGGCTGCGCCTGGCCGCCGCCGGCATTGTTGGCGAGAAAGCCGTGCGGATGCGCGGGCATTTGGTTCACCGAGAGGGTGACCGACTCCACGCCCGCCATTTCACCCATTTGGTAGCTTTGGGAGAGACCGGGGCCTTGCCCCTGATGGACCGGCAGGCGGCCATTGAGGTTCGGCAGCCCGAAGGTTTCCTGGCCGTCGCCGCCGTACGTGGTGCCGATGAGGGTGAAGAGCGCGTCGTTTTCGGAAATGGGCAACAGTTGCCCATTGCAAAGCGCCCAGCCGGCCGGGGCAAAACTTCCGCCGAACATGCGGATTTCACCGATATAAGGATCAGACATGGTGTGAGGTGGTTTGGGGGGTTAGTTGCGGGAAGGGAACACCCCCACCAACGCGATGCACATATTGAGAACGGTGTACGGCTGTCGATTTTCATGCGCCTGACTGCCACCCACGCTGCTGATCGATTGCGGCCCCATGGGCGTCAGGTTCTGCGCGGGACCATAGACGTTCCCCGCCGCGCGGCCGAAAACTCTACCGGTGCCGGAGTCGCTATTCACCACGGTATTGTTGTCGACGACGAAGTGATTGTGCGCGGGCATTTCACTCTGGGTGAGCGTGTGAACCTCCTGGCCGCCGGCCTGTCCCTGGATGAACCCTGCGCCGAGATGGATCGGCGTCCTGCCCCGGAGATCGGGCAGGGCAAAGGTGGTCTGTCCGTTTCCGCCGTAGGTAGTACCAAGGAGCGAAAAGAGCGCCTGGTTTTGATTGATGGGCAGGAACTGGCCGTTGCACATCGCCCAGCCCTTGGGCGGGAAGTTGAAGGCCATGATCCGGATTTCGGACATGTAAGGAGTACCCATAGCGATTGAAAAGGTGTAAGCGGAGGCGAGCGTGGTTGAGGTGACCCGCCTTTCCGCGCGCCCGGACCGACAACAGAGTGCGCAAACGGCGGACGGAAAGCGTGTTACATGGATCGGGCGGAGCGACGCAATGTATTTCGAGATTTTTCCACAGGAATTTTCCCTCAGTTTTCGCCTAGGGTGAAATACCCAAAAGGTTTTACCGCCGGTCCGAAGCCGCCGCGGCTTTGAGGCCGGCCTGCATGAGCAGTTCGGCACGGAGCGCGCGCAGGTCGGCGTTTTTCGGCGCGGCGTCGATCGGGAAGACCTGCCATCCACCTGTTTACCGGAGTTATCTCTTCGTGTAAGCATCCTGTTCGTGAGCTTTACCCTCGGCCAAGCCCGGCCGTTTCCCAGCCGTACCATGGTCCAGATGCGTAGAAAGCGGCTGCTCATCGGGGTGCTGATGCTGGCCCTCGCCTTCGCCGTCGGCTGCCTGATCTTCCGGCAAATCCTGCCCTTTCCGGATATCCCGACGGTGCGGGCGAAGCGCGAGCATTTCCTCGCGAACGCGAACCGCTACGACACGCTCTTCATCGGCTCGAGCCGCATCAATCACCAGGTGATCCCGCCGATGTTCGATGAGCTCACCGCGCGCGCCGGGCGGCCGACCAAAACCTTCAACGCGGGGGTCGCCGGCATGCGGCCTCCGGAAGATAGCTATTTTTTCGACCAGCTTCTGGCCGCGAAACCCCGGAACCTGCGCTGGGTCTTCATCGAGCTGAGCGACATCCAGCCGCGCATCAATAACCGGCTGCGCGGGACGATGCGGGCGCAATACTGGCACGATGCCCCGCGGCTGTGGCTGATCTGGAAGCGCCTCTCCAACGCGAAAGAGGGCCGGCGGCGCAATCTCCGCGCGCTGTGGCGGGACTGGAGCAAAGCGATGGCCGATTTTCCGGAGCACCTCGATCTCTTCGTGAAGGAAATGAGCAATCTCGGGAAGGGCGACTTTCTCGCAGCGCAATTGCTCGCCAGGGGCGGCGATCCTTTCGGCCTGCCGTACTATCTGGGGCCGGACCTTTCCGGCTGGCGTCCCTCGGGCCGCGGCGAGGAATTGTCGCCGGTGGAGCGGGCGATCTTCGACAAAGAGCTGGCGGATCGCCTGGCCAAACCGGCGGTGCGCGACCACAGCGACGACGTCAGCCAGCAGGCGCTCGAGACGATGATCGCGAAGGTGGAGCGGCTCGGCGCGCAGCCGGTGCTGCTCCTCACGCCCCAGGCGGGCAAGCGCTCATTCTTCCCGCGGCCGGAGCGCGCCGCCCGCACGATCGTCATCGATTTCAACGATCCGGTGCGGTGCCCGGAGCTGTTCGAGCATCGCCACCGGCTCGATAGCGACCACCTGAACTCGGCCGGCGCGGAAGTATTCACCCGCATGCTCGCCGAGCACTGGCTGGCCGCGGTGAAAGCGCGCGGAGAAGCACGCTGAGGCGACCTATAGAACTCGGCCTTGCCGGGGCAAAAGACGCGCTCCAAGGTGCGGCGATGCATGACCGTTTGCAGCAGATTCTCGATGTGAAGCGCGCGGAGATCGCGCGGCTGCTTCCACGCGCCGCGCACCTGCGGCAGGCTGCCTTGCAGCGAAACGATTTTCGCCCCTTCGCCGCCGCGGTGGATCGCGGACCGGACGCGCTCGGCCTGATCGCCGAGGTAAAAAAAGCGAGCCCCACCGCGGGAGTGATCGCGGAAGATTTCGACCCGGTGCTGATCGCGCGCGCCTATGAGGACGCCGGCGCGCACGCGGTGTCGGTGCTCACGGACGAGCAGTTTTTCCAAGGGTCGCTGGCCTATCTCACGCGAGTGCGCGAGGCGATCTCCCTGCCGGTGCTGCGCAAGGATTTCATCCTCCACGAAGCGCAGATCCACGAGGCCGCCGTGGCGGGCGCCGATGCCGTCCTGCTCATCGTCGCCGCGCTGGAGCAGGCGCAGCTCGAGGCGCTTCACCGCGCAGCGGAGCTCTGCCAGCTCGATGTCCTGGTGGAAGTGCACACGCGCGAAGAGCTGGATCGCGCGCTCGACGCGGGCGCCGGATTCATCGGCATCAACAATCGCAACCTCACCACGTTTCAGGTCGATCTCGCCGCGACGGAAACGCTCAGCGAAGAAGTGCCCGACGGCGTGGTGCTGGTGAGCGAAAGCGGCCTGAAAACTCGCGGCGACACCCAGCGCGCCTTCACCGCCGGCTGCAACGCGATCCTGGTCGGCGAAAGCCTGATGCGCACCGGCGACGTTCACGCGCAGGTCGCGGAATTGCTCGCGGTTTCGTAGAGGCGCCGTGCGGCGGGAAGCGTCAGCGCCACGCCGCTTTTGGAGTGCTCTGGGTGGGGAGAGCGCGCGGCTCCGCACCCGCAATCCGTTCCGAAAGCGGTGTCGCGCTGACGCTTGCCGCCGCACTCCAGGACGCTCCCGCGCGTCGCGGCGCCGTCACGGATTCAACCGGAACAGCGACTCGCGAAGCTGCCAGCTCCATTTGGAGAGGTACGAGAGCTCCTGCTGCAACGTGGCGGCCGAAAGTATCGTCGCGGCCGTGCGCTCGGGCCATGCGGCGTCGAGGGATTGCACCTTTTCGAGGCAGCGCGCGTGCGCGGCTTCGATGGCGTGGAGTTCCTTTTCCACATCGTGCTGGAGCGCGAAACGCTCGGAGGCGAGGAGCGCTTGGGCGAGGGGAGAGGAGGCGCTGGTTTGCTGCTCGACGAAGGCATCGACGGCCTGGCGCAGCGTGGCCAGCTTCATGAAGATGTCGGCCAGCGGGGGGAGAATCTCGTTGCGGGCCTGGAGCGAATCGGGGTGTTCGAGCTCGAGGAGGTGGCGCAGCCGCGTGGCGGGATCGCGCAGCGTGGCGAAGGCGGCATTGAGGTCGGAAGAGGCCTCGGAGATGCCGGTCTTGTCCGGGTGGGAGACGGCGGAGGCGCGATGGAACGTTTCCTTCAGATCCTCGGCGGGGAGCCAGGGGCGGCGAGGCTGGCCGAGGATGGCGAATTGATCGAGGGGGGACGGCATCGGGCGACGTGCGGGGATGGGGTGCTATCGGCTATGCGATGCGCGCTGGCAACTCCCGCGAGCGGCGGCGCAAACCGGCGGATGTGAAAAGTCGGTTGCGGGAGGCGGGGGTTTGGGATACTCCCACTGTTTACTACATTTCCGTATGGGCCTTCTCCGCATGCTTTTTTGGGTGGCGCTGTTTCTCGTCTCGACGTTTGCCTTTACGGTGCTCTTCGAGCACGGGACGCATAACTACTTCGCCAATGCCGGGCGCGAGTGGGATTCGCTCATGCAGTTTTACCACCAGAAGGTGGGCGGGGCCGCGCCGAAGGAGCCGGGCAAACCGTAGGAAACGCGGAAGGCGGAACGGGGAACGCGGAACGGGTCAGGTGTAGAAGTACCGCACGAGGTGGAAGAAAACGGGAGCGGCGAAGCAGATGGAATCGATGCGGTCCATCATCCCGCCGTGGCCGGGCAGGATTTCGCCGTAATCTTTCACGCCGCGATCGCGCTTGATCGCGGACATCACGAGACCTCCGAAAAAGCCCATGACCACGCAGAGCGCCGCGAAGCCGGCCGCCTGCAGCGGCGTGAATGGGGTGATCCACCAAAGTCCGGCGCCGAGCAACGTGGCGCAGAGGCCGCCGCCGAAAAAGCCCTCGACCGTTTTGTTGGGGCTGAGCTTTGGCGCGATGGGATGCCGGCCGAAAAGCTTGCCGCAGACGTACTGGAACACGTCGCTCATCTGCACCACGCAAACGAGGAAAAAGAGGAGTTTGGCGCCCTGGCCCTCGAAGCCAGGGATATTGAGGATCATCAACGCCGGGGCGTGGCTCACGAAATACACGCAGACCATGAGCGCCCACTGGATTTTCGAGGTGCGCTCCAGGTAGCATTCGCAATCGCCGGCCACCGCGATCCGAATCGGGATGAAGAGGAAGGCGTAGACCGGGATGAAGATCACCCAAAGCCCGTACCATTGGATCGCGAGCAGCCAGTAGTGCGCCGGCAGCACCACGAAGAACGCCAGGAAAAGCGCGCGATGATCGCCCGCGCGGGTCGGCGTGAGGGTCACGAATTCGCGCAGCGCGATGAACGAAGTGATCGTAAAAAGGATCACCGAGGCGATGCGCCCGATCGACATCGCCACGCCGAAAACGAGCACCATGATCCACCACGCGAAGATGCGCGCATTGAGATTCGCGACCACCTTCTGCGCCTGCTCGCCCTTCAGCGTGCGCCGGAGAATTTGCCCGATGATGCTCGCGACCGTGAGCAGCCCGAAGACGCCGCCGAAAAGGCGAAGGATGGCGGGATCGTGGAAGTTCATGCGGATTTGAGCTGGAGCACCGCGTGGCGCGCCCGCTCGAGAAAGGCGCCCTTGCCTTCCCCGGGCTCGAGCGTCAGCGGCGTGCCGAAATGGATCGAACAAAGAATCGGCACCGGCAGGATCTCGCCCTTCGGGAGCACGCGGTTGAGGTTATCGATATACACGGGCACGAGCTCCAGCCCGGGCGATTGCCGCGCGAGATGGTGGATGCCCGCCTTGAAGGGGCCGATCTCGCCGCCGGGGGTGCGCCCGCCTTCCGGGAAAATGATCAGCGAATCGCCGGCCTCCAGCGCGGCGAGCATCGGGCCGAGCGGATTGTTTTCGCGCGTCACGTTTTGGCGCTCGATCAGCACCGCGCGAAAGACGTGGCCGGCCAGCCAGCGGCGCAGGGCATTCCGGGTCCAGTAATCGTGCGCGGCCACGGGGCGCACCTGGCGGCGCATCGGCCGCGGCAGCGCCGCCCAGAGCAGCACGAAATCGAGATTGCTGGTGTGATTGGCAAAATAGACGCGCCGCTTCGCCTCCGGCGTGCAGCCGCGCCAGCGCGGGATGGCGCCGGTGAAAAGCCGCGCCAGGAAAGCGATGAGCGAGGCGATCATTCAGGGGAGCTTGGCGTAGAGACGCCCCACGCGCCGCGCCGCCGTGACCAACGCGCCAACCGCGATCAGCCAGAGCGCCCAATACAGCACCGGCCGGTAGGCGATCGCGCCGAGCGAGCCGATCGTGAGAAAGAACATCCGCTGCTGCTTCGCGAAGGGGCCGCAGAAATCCTGGCCCTGCCCGAGCGACGCGCCAAACGCGCGGACGTACGCGGTGAGCACCGCCCCGGTGGCCGCCACCCAGCCGAGCACCGGCGCGCCCGCGGCATAGCCGGCGCAGGCGAGCAGCACCACATCGGCATAGCGATCGGGCGCCTCGTTGAAGAGATCGCCGGCGCGCCCTTTCAAGCCCCCCTCCACCGCCACCATCCCATCGAGGAGATTGCACAGCAGGCGCAACTGCGCGCCGGCCACGCCCGCGAGCAGCAGCCACGGCGCCCAGTACGGGCATCGCCAGGCGCCGTAATAAGCCGCCCCGCCAAACGTGGCGAAGACCATCCCGGCCGTGGAAATCGCATTCGGCGAGACGCGCCGGGCGGCAAGAAAGCTGGCGAGCGCCCGGGCCCAAGCCGTGTCGCGCGAGGTGAGGGGCCGCCGGCTCGTGTTCATCGGGGCGGGAGGCTAGCAGGTCGACCTCCGAAAAAACAAGTGGCACGCAAATTTCTCTTCATTGCAATCCGCTCGCCGATTTACAACGATCTCTTTTTCGCGTAAGCACTCCTATCGCGTATGCGATCCTCTCGCTCCCAGATGCAGCCGTTCGCGCGCCATTGGCCGACCGGGCAGCCTTCGGTCACCGTGGTTTTCGTGACCGCGACCCTCGTGGCGGCGCTGGCGCAATGGTCTTTTTGGCTGCTCGATCGCACCGATCTCGTATCGGACCAGACCCTCCGGAGCTGGTTCGCTTTGCAAGCGGAGACCGTGCGCTCCGGCCATCTCTGGCAGCTCGTCACCTTCATGCTGCTGCACGCAAACCCCATCCATTTGGTGGCCAATGTGCTGGTGCTCTATTTCGCCGGGCGCGAGGTGGAGCCGATCGTGGGGCTGCGCCATTTCGTCGGGCTCTACCTGGCGGGGAACCTCGCGGGCGGCCTGGCGCAATGGAGCGCGATGGCGCTCGGGCTCACGCCGGCCGGCGCCTGGGTGGTCGGCATTTCGGCGGGCGTGGCGGCGGTGCTGGCGGCTTTCGCCACCATTTTGCCGGAACTGGAAGTGGTGTTGCTGCTGTTCTTCGTCCTCCCCTTGCGGCTGCGCGCGAAGGTGCTCGGCGCCGGGCTCGTCGCCTGCACCGCGCTTCTCTGCCTGTTCGATGCCGGCTCGCCGCTGGGACCCGTGGGCATGCTCGCCGGCTGTCTGGTCGGATGGCTTTATGCGAAACAGCTCGGCTTCGGCAACCCGCTCGCCATCGAGCGTTACCTTTGCGACAAGCGCCAGCACGCCGCGCGCATCGAACGCATGCCGGCCGAGCAATTCATTCGCGAGGAGATCGATCCCATCCTGGAAAAAATCGCCCGCTCCGGCACCCGCAGCCTTTCGCGACCGGAGCGGAAGCTGCTGGAGAAGGGCCGTGAGAAGCTGGCGGGCGGCGCCACGGTGAGCGTGAAACACTAAGGCGCGGGGTTTCGCCGCCGGCGCTTAAGGCAGGTCTTCCACCTTGTCGAGGGTGATGTGGATCGCCTGTTTCACGGGCATGGAGAGCCGTTCGGACTGCGACAGCGGATTGTTCATGCTCATGTTGATCTCCTGGACGAGTTGGGATTCGCGCTGGGTCCCGAGCGCATTGTCGAAAAAGATCGCGCCCTTCAGCGAGCCGGTCTCGAGCTTGAGCCCGAGTTGGGCCAGCGGACCCTCGCCCGCGTTCTCCCCGGAGTTGGAGCCGCCCAAGGATGTATCGATCTGGATCTCCGCGCACGGCACGCCGCCTCGCTTCGCCATCCCCTTGTAGGTATAAGTTCCCTTGAGGTTGAGCTGTCCCATCGGCGGCATGGGCATCGTGGTCGTAAACGGCCACGAATCGCCGGGTTTCACCGGATGATCCGGCACCGCCTGGAGGCCGGATTGCGTGATCATCCGCTTCACCGCCTCTTCGTTCAGGAACATCTTGGCCATCCCGGCGGCGTCGCCCAAGCCGGCGGAGATTTCGTCGAGGCCCTCGATCCCTTCGACCTCGTTCTTATCATCGACGACCGCCCGGATCTCCTTGCCGACCATCGCGGGGAAAACTTTGCCAAACGGACCGGAGTCATCCGGCTTGGCCGAGTCGGCACTCATCTTGACCCCGTTCGTATCCCCCTCCATCGCCATGCGGTCGTACTTGATCGTGATCCGCTTCCGTTTTCCGTCCTCGTGCCGGGCGACACTGAGGATGGTGGTGGCGGTGATGTGCATCTCCTGGCTCACGTTTTTGCCGCCGACGTTCATGTTCGTCGACTGATCCATCTTCATCGATTGAGTGTAGCGTTTGCCGACCTGCCACGTTTGCTGGAGTTGGATGGCCTCCTGCGCGCCGGCAGGAATTGCCAAAGCCACGGCTGCGGCGGCGAGGAAGGGGCGAATGAATCGATTCATGATGTGAGGGAGCTTCGCGCGAGCAGGGCACGTAACGCCAAGGAAGGCGAGCGCCGATTTCGTTGGCGTGGAAAGCCGGGGCGTCGGCGCGCCCTCGTTTTGCCACCCCACCGCGCGGCGCCGCTGGCGCGATTCCACAGAGAATCCATACTCTCCATGCACAATTTCCTCTGGGTCGCCATCGTTCTCGTCGTGCTCTGGTTGCTGCTGCGGTTTGCGCTCGCGGTGACCGGCTTTGCCCTTCACCTGATCTGGGTCGTCGCGCTCATCATGCTCGTCCTGTGGCTGGTGCGCCTGCTCCGCGGCGGCGGCCGCCCGGTGGCCTAAAAATCCCCTCCTATGCTTTGGCAAGGCCGGCGAGAAAGCAGCAACGTGGAAGATGTCCGCTCGGGCGGGGGCGGCGGTTCGCGGATGGCGGTCGGCGGCGGCATCGGCGGCGTGATTATGGTCGCGCTATACCTGCTGATGGGCGGCAATCCCGAAGTTCTCATGGACTCGGCGCGGCAGGGCGACCGCGGGACGCAACTGGAGAGCGGCCCCGCGGCGAACGACGAGTTGTCGCGCTTCGTGAAGGTAGTACTGGCCGACACGGAGGACGTATGGCACGCGCGCTTCCGGGAAATGGGCCGCGCTTATGAAGAGCCGAAGCTGGTGCTCTTTTCCGACCAAGTCCGCTCCGGCTGCGGCGCGGCCGGCGCGGAAACGGGCCCCTTTTACTGCCCCGCGGATAAACGCGTCTATATCGACCTGAGCTTCTACGGCACCCTGCAGCGGCGGTTTGGCGCGCCAGGCGATTTCGCGCAAGCCTACGTGATCGCGCATGAGGTGGGGCACCATGTGCAAAACCTGATGGGCACCTCGCGCAAGGTGCAGTCGATGCGCGGCCGCGTGAGCGAGGTGGAGTACAATCAGCTCTCCGTGCGGCTGGAGCTGCAGGCGGATTTCTACGCCGGCATCTGGGCGCACGATACTGCCAAGATGAAGAACGTGCTGGAAGCCGGCGATCTCGAGGAAGCCATTCGCGCCGCCAGCGCGATCGGGGATGATACGCTCCAAAAGCAGGCCCGCGGCCGGGTGGTGCCGGATTCCTTCACGCACGGCAGCTCCGCCCAGCGCGTGCGTTGGTTTCGCAAAGGTTTCGAGACGGGAGATTTGAAGCAGGGCGACACTTTTGCCGCGCGACAGCCTTGAGGCGGGAGTGAGCCAGTAAGCCAGCGGCGGGGTGGAAACGCCGTCAATGGCGGAAGTGCCGCACGCCGGTGAAGATCATCGCCATCCCGCGCTCGTCGGCGGCGGCGATGACCTCGGGGTCCTTTACGGAGCCGCCGGGCTGGATGGCGCAGGTGGCGCCGGCTTCCGCGGCGGCGATGAGGCCATCGGGGAAGGGGAAAAAGGCGTCGCTGCCGACGGCGCTGCCCGCGAGCGAAAGCCCGGCGTCTTTCGCCTTCCAGATGGCGATGCGCGAGGAATCCACGCGCGACATCTGCCCGGCGCCGATGCCGAGCGTGCGGTCCGCGGCGGCGTAGACGATGGCGTTGGATTTCACGTGCTTCACGACGCGCCAGGCGAAGAGCATGGCCGCGAGCTCCTCCGTGCGTCGGCTTGCGCTTCGGTCACCACTTTGTCAGCAAGATCGCCCTCCAGTTCCGAGGAAACGTCGCGGCTCTGCACGAGCACGCCGCCGATCACGCGAGCGCAGCACGAGGTCTTCCTCCTCCTCGGCCGTGCGCGCGCACCGGGAGCTTCTTCATCAGCCGCAGGTTCTTCTTCTTCTGCAGCAGCGCGCGCGCATCCGGCTCGAAATCCGGGGCGATGATCACCTCGCTGAAAATCTCGCGGATCGCGCGGGCGAGCGGCTCGGTGAGCGGGCGGTTGCAGATGATGATGCCGCCGAACGGCGCCTGCTTGTCCGTGGCGAACGCCTTGTCCCACGCCTCGCGCAGATCGGCGTCCGCTGCCGATGCCGCACGGGTTCGTGTGCTTCAGGATCGCCACGGTGGGCTCGGCGAATTCCTCGATCAGCTCGGAGGCGGCGGTGATATCGAGGATGTTGTTGTAGGAAAGCTCCTTGCCGTGGAGCTTCTCGAAGTGCTCGTCGAAGCTGCCGTAGAGCGCGCCGGTCTGGTGCGGGTTTTCGCCGTAGCGCAGGCGCGCGACGAGCGGCATGCGAGATGGAAAGCGATCCGGTGGTTTCCTGCTCCTTGTTGAGGAAATTGGCGATCGCGCGCGTCGTACTTCGAGGTGGTGACGAAGACCTTGATGCCGAGCCGCTCGCGCAGCTTCAGGGTCGTCGCGCCGTCGTTGTCGCGCATCGCTTCCAGCACCGTCTGCGTAGTCCGCCGGGTCGACCACCACGGTGACCGAGCGGTAATTCTTCGCCGCGCTGCGGAGCATGGAAGGGCCGCCGATGTCGATCTGCTCGATCGCCTCCTCCAGCGTCGTTCCCGGCTTGGCGACGGTCTTCTCGAAGGGGTAAAGATTCACCACCACGAGATCGATCGGCTGGATGCCGTGCGCCTCCGCCTGCGCCACGTGCTCGGGGTTGTCGCGGACGTAGAGCAGCCCGCCGTGGACTTTCGGGTGCAGGGTCTTCACCCGGCCATCGAGCATTTCGGGGAAGCCGGTGCAGCTCCGAGACGTCTTTGGCCGGGACTCCCTCCTTGCGGAGCAGCGCCGCGGTGCCGCCGGTGGAAATGATCTCCACGCCCATGCGGACCAGTTCCGCGGGCAAATGCGACCAGGCCGGTTTTGTCGGAAACGGAAATGAGCGCGCGCTGAATTTTCATCGGGCGCGGAGGCTACCACCGCGCTTTGGCAGGTCAAGGGGAGGAAAATCCACGGCCTCCCCATAAAAGCGAACCGCGCGGCCACCCAATAGCCGCGCGGTTCTAACCCAACAACACAAACACCAATGGCTTTCAAAATACTCCGCTTCTGACCCGATGCAAATTGTCGAGACAATTTTCCTGAAAATATTTTGCGAACGGCGAAGTGCGCCTTGGACTGAGGTGGCAAGCTTCAGCGCGACACCGCTTTGGGAGGGTTTTGCCGGTGCGGGGCGTTGGCGCTGCGAGCCCTCCCCGCAGAGCGATCCGAAAGCGGCGTGGCGCTGACGCTTCCCGCCGCACTCCAAATCGCCGCCGCTACTGTCCTTGCTTTGCCAGGAGCGGGCCGGGCAGCGTTTTCACCCCGCTCTTGCGCAGCGCCACTACCATGGTGCGCACGTGGGAATTCCGCTGCCGGGGCTCGAGCATTTTCAGGCTCATCGCGGGGGAACCCCATTCCAGAATTTCGATTTCGACGTTGCGGCAGCCCCACGCGCGCATCGCCTTGTTGCTCGGCATGAAAAGATCGACCGTCTGCCGGCCGACGAGCGCGGAGCCGTAATCCTCGATCACGAAAATCCGGTTATTCTGGATCATGCGGAACCGCGTCCCGAGCGGCATCCAGGACCAGTCCGAGGCCGCGCTGTAAGTGTCGCCGCCAAAGCGGAGCCGCGATCCGATGGCGTTCATGGCGCCGCCCGGCTCGAAGGCGGTGTAGGCGGTGGTGCGCACGGTCATCCGCTTGCCTTTGTGGGCCGCCCCCTGCTTGGCGGTGGCGCAACCCGCCAGCAGGGCGGCACAAGCGAGCAGGAGGAGAATTCGGGGCATCGTAGGGGGAAAAGCTGGGAGAGGGGGGCTGCTTTTTGGAGGAACAGCGGGCCGCTGTAAAGCTTCGGGGTCAACCCTCAGGGCCAGCGGGTTTCGTGCCCGCGCGCTACTCGATGGCCTCTTCGGCGGCCCCGCGCCTCCGCAGCAGAGAGCAGAAGCCACGCTTTTTTGCGGCGGCCACGAAATCGAAGAGGCCCCGCGCCTCCGCGCCCCACGTGCCCGCGTCCGCCTCCGCCAGCGCCTGCCGCGTATTCAATCCGCGGCGGTAGAGAAGCGAGAAAGCCGCCTTGATTTCGCGCCGTTGCTCCGCGGTGAAGCCGGCCCTTCGCATCCCGATCACGTTGAGGCCCACCACCTTGTTGAGGCTGGCGGCGAGGGTATACGGGGGCACGTCCGCGCTGAATTTGCTCCCCCCCTGCGTGATCACCAGGCGCCCGACGCGAATGTGCTGATGAAAGACACCTCCTCCGCCGAGGAAGACGTTGTCCTCCACCGTGACATGCCCCGCCAGGAGCACGTTGTTCGCGAGGATCACGCGATTCCCGAGCGCGGCATTGTGGCCGACATGCGCGCCGGCCATGAGGAAGCAGTCGTCGCCGATCGTGGTGGCGCTGCCTTCGGTGGCCCCGCGGTGAATGGTGCAATACTCGCGGATGCGGTTGCGCGAACCGATCCGCACCTCGCTTTGGATCTCCGCGCGGAAACCCAAATCCTGCGGTTCGCCGCCGATGATCGCGCCGTAGCCGATCACGTTCCCTTCGCCCATGCACACGTGCGCGCCGATGACTGCGTGGGCCTGGATGACGCACCCCGGACCGATATCGGCGGTGCCTTCGATGATGGCGTAGGGGCCCACGGTCACGCCGGCGGCCAGGCGGGCGTGGGGATGGATGATGGCGGTGGGGTGGAGGAGCGGGGCGGGGTCCACGGAGCCTTGGGGAGGATTAAGATTAAGATTAAGACTATGATTATGAGCTCCGCACCGGGAGGACTCACCCCTTCGGAATGCCGCACAGCTTGTTTTCGGCGATCATGTACTCATGGACGATCTGGCCGCCCAACAGGTGCTCCTGCACGATCCGCTCGAAGCGCTCGGGGGTGACCCGCGCGTACCAGATTCCCTCGGGGTACACCACGAGGATGGGGCCATCGGTGCAGATCCGAAAGCAGGCGGCCTTGGTGCGCATCAATTTGAGATCAAGCTGCTTCACGCGGTGCTTGATGTAGTCCCACGTGTGCTCGCCTTCCCGCATACGGCAGCAATCCGGGCCGAGACAGAGGAAGAGGTGCCGGGTGGCGCCGGGGACGCCGGCTTTTTTCAGGCCGCTGGCGACTTTGCTCATGGTGCTATTGCTCCTTCTCGAGGCGCTCGCAAAGCCACTGTTTGATCATGCTCTGGTAATTGAGGTAGCGCGAGCGGGCGATCCGCTTGATGCGCGCGAGCATGCGCGGATCGAAGCGCAGGGTGATGGTGGTCGATTCGCGCGTGTCGGCCTTCAAGATGGAGCCGTTCATCAGGCGCACTTCCAGGCGGGCGTCGGCCCAGAAGGCGGCCTCCTCCTCATCGGACTCGAACTTCGGGATTTCAGACCACTTGGCGACGACCTTCATGTTGAATCAGTACCCCACCTCGGAGTTTTTGCGGTCGTAAAAGGTGACCTCCTCCGGCGACATGTCGCGCGCCAGGATCACACGGTATTTTTTTCCGTCGGTCCAGAAGACGCTGAAGATGCCGCGGTCGGCCACGGTTTTGCCGAGGTTGAAGTAGCGGGCGTGCGCGCTGTTGTCGGCGTCTTCCACCATGAGGCGGATGGAAAAGGGGTCCTCGAATGATTCCTCGACCTCCTTGGGCGCGGTCTTGCGCAGGTCGAAGGGGGTGTCGAGCCAGTCGAATTCCATGGCGAAGTTAGGTCGTATAGGTCTGATAGGACCTATTTGGCGTGCTGGATGAGCTCGATTTCGTAGCCCTCCGGCGCGTCGATGAAGGCGATCACGCTGCCGCTGCCAGTTTCGGTGGGGCCATCGGAGAGGGGGTAGCCTTTCTCGGCGGAGTGCCTGGCAAAGGCGTCCAGGTCGTCCACCTCGAAGGCCAGGTGGGTGAGATCGGGGCCCACCACCACCGGGCCGCTTTCGTCGAATTTCGTGATCTCGATCAGCTCCTCGCTGCCGGGCGCCTTGAAGAAAACCAGCTGCGAGCCGCGCGGCGAGGTACTGCCGGCGCACCTCCTCCAGCCCGAGAACGTCCTTGTAAAAGGCGACGGTGCGCGGAAGGTCCGTGACGCGATAGCGGGTGTGGAGAAGCTTTTTGACCATGCCGCAATTTTCAGGTTCGATCTGGGGAATGCAACTTGCGCGGAGAACGCATTCAATAGCGGTCCTTTATAAAACCTGAAATGAAATCGCACGCGCCATGATTGCCCTCGGCATCGACAGCGGCACCCAAAGCACCAAAACGATCGCCCTGGATGTGGATTCCGGGAAGATCCTTGCCTCCGCCTCGCAGGCGTACGGCATGATCGAGGGCCTGCCCCCGGGCACCTGGAGCAGGACCCGCAGCTCTGGGTGGACGCCATGTCCGCCACCGTGCGCGAGTGCCTGGAAAAAATCGGCGCGCGCAAGGCGGAGGTGCTGGCGATCGGCGTGAGCGGCCAGCAGCACGGCTTCGTGCCGCTCGACAAGAAAAACCGCGTGATCCGGCCAGCCAAGCTCTGGTGCGACACCTCCACCACGGAGCAGTGCGACCAATTCGAGGCGGAATTCGGCGGGAAAGAGGGGCTCATCGAGCTCGCCGGCAACCCAATCCTGCCCGGCTACACGGCGCCGAAAATCCTCTGGCTGAAGCAAAACGAGCCGAAAAACTACAAGGCGCTGGAGACGGTGCTGCTCCCGCACGATTACCTCAATCTTCACCTCACCGGCGAGAAATCGATGGAGTACGGCGACGCCTCCGGCACCGGCCTGCTCGATGTGCGGACCAAACAATGGTGCGAGCCGCTGATCGAGTTCATCGACGGCGACCTCGCCGATTGCCTGCCGCCGGTTTCCTCTTCCCGCCGGGCGCTCGGGCTGCTGCGCGAAAGCCTGCGCTCGGAGTGGGGCTTGGAGAAAAGTCCGGTGGTCTCGCGCTGGCGGAGGCGATAACATGATGGGCGCGCTCGGTACCGGCAATGTGCAGCCTGGCGCGGTGACGGTGAGCCTTGGGACTTCCGGCACGGTCTTCGCCTTTTCGGCTGAGCCGGTGATTGATCCGCAAGGCGAAGTGGCCGCCTTCTGCGATGCCACGGACCGCTGGCTGCCTCTCGCCTGCACGATGAATGTCACCGTGGCCACCGAGCAGGCGCGCAAGATGTTCGGCTGGAAGCACGAGGAGCTGGAGGCGCAGGTGGTCTCGGCGCCCCCGGGCGCGGGCGGGCTGCTCTTTCTGCCGTACCTCACGGGCGAGCGGACGCCAAATCTGCCAAACGGCACCGGTGTTTTTCATGGGCTCAATGTCGAAACCATGAGGCCCGGCAACATGGCGCGCGCCGTCATGGAGGGCGTGACGCTCGGGCTGGGCTACGGGCTGGCGCGTTTTCGGGAGCTGGGGATTCAGCCGGCGGAGATCCGGCTCACCGGCGGCGGCTGAAGAGCACGGTCTGGCGGCAAATTTGCGCGGATATTTTCGGGGTGCCCACGGTCTGCCTGCAAAGCGCCGAGGGCGCGGCGCTCGGAGCGGCCATCCAGGGAGCTTTCGCCAATCACGCGGTGAATGGCGACACCGCCACTTTCCGCGATCTTTGCTCCCGCCTGGTGAAAACCGACCCCGCCACCCGCGCCGAGCCGGATGACGACCGGCGCGAACATTACGCCAAACTCCTCGCCCGGCAGAGCGACCTCACCCGGCGCCTGCATGCCGCTGGTTATTTGTGAACACCGCCAGCTTGATTTAGTCTACAAGACCCCGAAACATGAAAGCCCGTCCCGTTATCATCCTGGCTGTCTGCGTCTTCCTCATCGTAGGCGGAGCGATCTGGTTTCTGCAAACCGGCCCCCAGCCTGCGCCGGTGGACCCCGCGGTCAAAACTGAGACCGTCGAAAAGCAGCCCGCCGCCGTTACCGGCCCGCGCGGCGGCACGCCCATCCCGCGCGGCACCGACGCGACCTCCGCTGCGCCGGCCCCGGCGAAAAAACCCGCCCCCGACCGCGCCATGCAGGAATGGGAGATGCGCATCGACCAGGTGCTCCAAGCCAAGGCCACCGAAACCGAGGCCGCGCAAATGCTCATCAACATGCTCCCGAGCCTCCCGCCCGAGGGCCAGGCCGAGGCCGCGCAGCACATCTCGAATCTCATCCTCGACAAGGATTACAACCGCGTCCTGCCGCTCCTGCGCAACCCCAGCCTGCCCGAGGAAGTCCACGACGTGCTCGTCACCGACCTCATGAACCGCGAGGACCAGGTGAAGCTGCCCGCGCTGCTCGACGTCGCGAAAATCCCGAATCACCCGTATCACGAAGAAGCCCTCACCGACCTGCAGATCTTCCTCGATGAGGATAACGGCCAGGACTGGAACAAGTGGCAATTGGCCATGAAAAAGTACCTCGCGAACCTGGCGAAAGAAGAGGCCCTCCTCAACGAGACCGTGCCAGGCACCCCCGCGATTCTGCCACCGGGGCAATGATTCCCAGCGCTCCGCACTCCGTGCGAGGCCAAAACTTCGCATGAAGCTCGTCATCGCCGGCACCGGCGCGAGCGGCGCCATCTATCTCCAGCGGCTCCTCGCGCGGCTCGATCCCACCGCGCACGAGATTCACCTCGTCCTCAGCGCCCACGCCAAGCAGGTCATCGTGGAAGAGCTCGGCACGCTGCAGATTCCGCCCGGCGTGCACGAGCACGGCGAGCGCACCATGCGCGTGCCGTTCGTGAGCGGCTCCGCGAAATTCGATGCCATGGTGGTGATCCCTTGCTCCATGGGCACCCTCGGCCGCATCGCCGCCGGCACCGCCGAGACCACGATCCTCCGCGCCGCCGATGTCTTCCTCAAGGAGCGCCGCAAGCTCATCCTCGTCCCCCGCGAAACGCCCTGGAACCTCATCCACGCCCGCAACGCCGTGACGCTCCTCGAAGCCGGGGCGGTGCTGCTGCCGGCGGTCCCTTCCTTCTACTCACGCCCACAGACAATCGAGGCGGTCGTGGACACCGTCATCGATCGTGTGCTGGATCAAATGGGCGTGGAGGCAACGGGCGCCTTTCGGTGGGAAGAGTAGCATTTCTTCACCTTACCTCGTCCGTCCAGACCGTAAAATTCCGCAGCGCGTGTTTTCCAAAGGTCGTGGTCAGCGCCACATCCGTCGCATCCCGCCCGCGCGCCTGGCAAATGCGGCCGATGCGCCGCTTATTGTGCCGCGCATCGAAAGGGTGCCAGCGCCCGCCTAGATAGACTTCAAAAAAAGCGCTGAAATCCATGGGCGCGGCGACCGGCGGGACCCCGATGTCGCCGAGGTAACCGGTGGCATAGCGCGCCGGGATATTCAGCGCGCGGCAGAGCACGATCGCCAGGTGCATGAAATCGCGGCAGACGCCCTTCTTCTCTTCGTAGACGTCCCAGGCCGTTTTATCCGGGCGGGCGAACGGATAGCCAAAAGTGATGTGGCTATGCACGAAATCGCAAACCGCCTGCACGCGCGGCCAGCCTTCGGGCGTATGCTGAAAGAGGTCCCACGCGAGAATATTGAATCTCTCCACCTCGCAATAACGGCTCGCGAGCAGGTACGGGAGCACGTGCGTCGGCAGCTCTTGCACGGGGTGCTGGCGCGCGTCGGGGAAAATCGGCTCGGGCTCGCCGCTATCGGCCACGAGCGCGTCGGAGATCATGCGGATCGTGCCCGGCGGCGCCACGATGCGAGCGCACCGATTGCCGAGGCTATCGAAGAAATCCTCCACCGGCACCGCGGGCTCCAGGCGCAAGATTTCCTTCTGCCGCACGTCCGCCTGGCGCGACGGATGAATGTAGAGCATCAGGACCATGGGCGTGGGCGTCCACACCTCATAGGTGATATCGAAACCGACTTTGATGAGCATATTTCCCTGGAATTCCCTGTGGTTGCGTCAAGCTGGCGCCCTGATCTCTGCGATGAAACGCTCGAACAACGGCGTGTAGAGCAAATCGCGCTCGGGATGATATTGGACGCCTAGCGCAAACGGATAGTCCCGCAGCCGCACCTGCTCGATGACATCGTCCGACGCGCTCCACGCCTCCACCTCGAATCCTTCCCCGAGGCGGTCCAACGCCTGATGGTGCGAGCTATTCACCAGGTCGAACCGCACGGTCGCGCCGGCCTCGTTGCGCAACGGCTGGAGATTGCTGAGCTTCTGCTCCGGCAAATTATGGCCGCGGATATCGAGGTGCAGCGTGCCGCCCAGGCCGACATTCATCAGTTGCACGCCTTTGCAAACCGCGAGGATCGGTAGGCCCCGGTCAATCGCCGCTTCGAGCGCCGCGAATTCCCACGCATCGCGAGCCGGCTCCGCATCCTGGATTACGGAAGGATCGGGCACCGGCTGGCGCAGAAATTCCGCCGACACATCCGGACCGCCCGTCAGCACGAGCGCGGCGGCGCCGGCGAGATCGATCTCGCCCGTGCGTGCATTGCGCAGCGAAAGCCCGGGATGCGCGGTGAAAAAGCGGGCGAAGTTCTCTTCGTCGCTCTCGCGAATCCAGGAGGCGATCACCAGCGGCGTCATAGTTTCAAACTACGAACGCGGCGCGCTGCTTACGCGTGTGCCTCCGGTTTCAAAAAACGGATGCGCTTATTGATGTCCGTATTCACGGAATGGTAGGGCTGCGTGAGATTGCCCGCCGCGAAAAGGGTGTGGCGGATGTGCTCCATGTCGTCTTCGCCGATCGCATCCGTGAAGATCGGGAGCAGGTATTCGATGCCGCAGGCGGAAGGCTTCATCCGCTGCGCATCGTACAGCGCCGGATGCATGCGCCGCGCGTGGATGTGGCCCCAGCGATCGCGGAAACGGTTGGCGTCGTACCCATCCACGTGGAAGCCGGCGGTTGAGTTGTACTGCAGGATCGAGACCGCGTTGTTGTGGCCCTCGGCCAGCAGCTCCACCGCCTTCGCGCCGAGCTGCGCGGCATGGAAACGATCGAAAAGGATTGGCCGCCCGCCGCGCTGCGTGTGGCCGACTTTGCGGGTAAAGATCGCCTCCCGCGCCGAATTGCCGCGCCGGTAGAGCTGGAAATAGCGGTCGCCGATGAGGTGGATGAGCCGGTTGCGCAACGCCTCGGCCGCGCCACTCAGGAGCACATTCCCCGCGGGATCGGTCGTTTTGCTTTCCGCGCCGAGCTCGACCCCGCGCTCATCGACCACGCCTTCTCCGCACACGATCACGCAATTTTTCTGCCGATCGTAAATCTGCTTCACCTTGTCGCTGAGCAGCTCGAGATCGATCGGCTGCTCCGGCACCAGGATCAAATCCGGCCGGCCGTACGCCGTGCCGAGCGCAATGTACCCCGAGTGCCGGCCCATCACCTCGATGATCGCGATGCGGCGGTGGCTCTCCGCCGTGGTCCGCAAGCGCTCGACGCCGCTCGCCGAAACGAACACCGCGGTGGCGTAGCCAGGCGTCACGTAATTCACGATGTGATCGAGCGAAAAATCCTCCTGCGCGTCGCCACGCTTGTAGTGATGCCCCGAGGCGTCGTGCGCATGCCCGTGCTCGTGCCCGCGCGGCGTACGCAGCCATTCGGTCGGCTCGCTCGGATAGTTAAGGCCCAAGTCGTTATCGATCGTCTTCGGCGCGAGCACCGTGGGAAGCCGCTCCGCCAGCGGCTGCAGCCCATTCAGCGTGCCGTCGCCGCCCACGCAAATCAGCCCTTCGATTTTCAGCTGGGCCAGCCGATCGGTGATCTGGTCGAGGTCCTCGATCCGTTCAGGATCGACGAAATCGCGCGAAGACCCGATCAGCGTTCCGCCCTTCGTCGGATCGAGCTCCGGGATCTCATGAAAGAGCGGATTGAGGTGCACGTGCGGGCAACGCGGATTGAAGAGGCTGTTGAAGCCCTTGATCAGCCCGATCACCTCCACGCGCAGTTGATTGGCGCGCACCACCGCGCCCTGGATGGTGGCGTTGAGGGCCGGAGTATCGCCGCCGGCGGTAAGGATGCCGATTCGTTTCACAAGAGCGCGGATGGTGCCGAGCGCACGCGCGGGCCGCAAGCGGAATGGCGGCGGGGAGGCGGAACACCGGCGTCCTGTGTTCCACTGGACAGCGCGCGCGGGCGCACGTTTACTCCACCTCCCACTTCTATGGAAAAAGTCATCATCGTCGGCACCGGCTGCGCCGGGCTCACCGCCGCCATCTACGCCGCGCGCGCGAATCTCGCCCCGCTCGTGCTCGAAGGCCACGAGCCGGGCGGGCAGCTTTCGACGACCACGCTGGTGGAGAATTTTCCCGGCTTCCCGCAGGGCATCGACGGGCCGGAACTGATCATGGCCATGAAGTCGCAGGCCGAGCGTTTCGGCGCGCGTTTCGCCTACTCGGCGGTGACGGATTTCGAGCCCGCCGAGGGCCACCTGCGGGTAAAGCTCGACGATACCTGGACGGAAACGAAGACGCTGATCATCGCCAGCGGCGCCACCGCGCGCTGGCTCGGCCTCCCGCGCGAAAAAGAACTGGTCGGCCACGGCCTCACCTCGTGCGCGACCTGCGACGGCGCGTTTTACCGCAACGTGCCGGTCTGCGTGGTCGGCGGCGGCGATTCGGCGCGCCGAAGAGGCGACGTTCCTCACGCGCTTCGCCTCGAAGGTCTATCTGATCCACCGCCGCGACACGCTGCGCGCCTCGAAAATCATGGCCGATCGCGCGCTGGCGAATCCGAAGATCGAGCCGATCTGGAACAGCACCATCGACGAGTATCTCACCGACGAAAGCGGCGAGATGCGCGCCGCGAAACTGCGGAACCTGCAAACTGGCGAGTCGCGCGAGCTCGAAGTGAAATGCGTCTTCGTGGCGATCGGCCACACGCCGAACACCGCGCCCTTCAACGGCAAGCTCGACATGGATGAGAACGGCTACCTGCTCCAGCGCGATGGCACCAGGACGAACATCCCCGGCGTCTTCGCCGCCGGCGACGTGGCGGACCACGTCTACCGCCAGGCGATCACCGCCGCCGGCCAGGGCTGCGCCGCCGCGCTCGATGCGGAGACGGTATCTGGCGCACTTCGAGCGGACTAGGAGTTTTGCGTGAAGATCTGCGATCTCACGCAGTTTTACTCGCCGGTGAGCGGCGGCGTGAAACGTTACGCTCGGTGAAAAGGTACGGTACCTCCGCGCGCATTCGCCCGACGACGAGCACATCCTGATCATGCCCGGCGAACGCGACGAGTGCCTGCGCGAGGAGCAGGCGCGCATTTACACGATCAAGTCGCCGCTCATCTCCCGCACCTCGCGCTATCGCGTGCTGCTGCGGCTGGAGGCGATCGAGCGTATCCTCGAAAAGGAGCGGCCGGATATCATCGAGTGCGGCGACCCGTATCAGGTCGCGTGGAAAGCAGTGCATTCCGGCGCGGCGCTGCGAATCCCGGTGTCGGCTTTTACCACTCGCACTTTCCTGAGGCCTATGTGCGGACGTGCGCAGAAATTCTGCGGCAAGACCGTCACCGAGTTTCTCCTCGATTTTTCCCGCCGCTACATCCGCATCGCTCTACAATCGCTTTGCGCGCACGCTCGTGCCTTCGCCCGCGCTCGGCGAACTGCTGACGAACTGGGGCGTGCGCAATGTCGTGGCTACCGATCTCGGCGTGGACGCAGCGATTTTTCAGCCTGACGACGCCGGCCGCGAGAGCATGCGCGCGGGAGCTGGGCATCGCGCCGGAACGAACGCTGCTGCTCTACGTCGGCCGGCTCGCGCAGGAAAAAAACACGCACACGCTCTTCGCGCGCTTTTCGCCGGCTCGCGGCGCGGCGCGATCTCCACCTGCTGATCGTCGGCGACGGCCTCCAGCGCGCCGAGCTTCACGCGATGCGCGCGGAGCTCCCGGACGCGGCGCGCCTGCACTGGCTGCCCTACTGCGCGGACCCGGCCAGTCTCGCCGCACTCTACCGTGCCGCGGACCTGTTCGTGCACCCCGGCGTGCAGGAAACCTTCGGCCTCGTCACGCTCGAAGCGCAGGCGTGCGGCACGCCGGTCATCGGCATTCGCGGCAGCTACATGGACCGGATCATCCACAGCGACCAGAGCCGCTGGGCTGGCGCGAACACGCCGGCGCGCTCTCGCGGCTGCGATCACCGCCACCGCTCGAAACTCCCCCCCGCCTGCCGCCGCGAGCTCGCCGCGCAGTCGCCGCGCGCTATTCGTGGGACGCAGGTCTTCACGCGCCTGTTTGACCTTTACCGCGAAGTCATCGCAGAGTATCGGGCAGCGCCCCATGACTGACGAACGCCAGATCGAAATCCGCCCCTTTTGCTCCGAAACCGACCGCGCCCGGGTGCGCGAGCTCTGCTGCGAGACGGGCTTTCTCGGCAACCCGATCGATCCCGTCTTCGAGGATCGCGAACTTTTCGCCGATTACCTCACGGCATACTACACGGATTGGGAGCCGGAGAGCGCCTTCGTCCTGCTGGTCAATGGCGAAATCCGCGGCTACCTGCTCGGCTCGCGCTTCCCGTTCCGGCAGCAGCTCTACAATCTTTACAACAACGTCGCGCTCTTCCTGCGCGGCATCTTCCGCTACTCCGGGTACAGCGCGGCCTCGAAGAAATTCGTCCACTGGATTCTCACCCAAGCCTGGCGCGAAGTGCCCGCCGCGCCGCGCCGCACCGCGCATTTTCACATCAATCTCCTCGCCGATGCCCGCCAGGTGGCGACCACCCGCGCGCTCATGGACGGCTATCTGAAATATCTGCACGAGCACGGCGAAAAAGCGCGTCTTACGGCCAGATGGTCGTCTTCGAGGACCGGCGCGGCACGAAGATGTTCGAGCGCTACGGATTCAAGGTGATGAACAAGATGGAGATCACGAAGTATCGCGATCTGCATCCAGAGCCTGTCTATCTCTGCACGGTGGTGAAGGATCTCCAGGAGAATAGTCAGTTGTACGCCAAGGCCTGAGCTGGCTGTCTCTTAATCTTAGTCATAATCATAATCTTAATCTCAATCCCGCGCCTTAGATTAAGATCATGATTAAGATTAAGACTATGAACCTGCGCGCACTCGCTGCCTGTCTCCTGGTGCTCGTTGCCGTGCGCGCGCGGGCCGAGCCCCCAAACTTCCTCCTGATCCTCACTGACGATCAGCGCTACGACACCATCCACGCGCTCGGCAATCCCGACATCTACACGCCGCACCTCGACGCGCTCGCCCGCCGCGGCACCGCCTTCACGCATGCGCACATCATGGGTGGCAGCGTTCCCGCCGTCTGCATGCCGAGCCGCGCGATGCTCATGACGGGGCGCACGCTTTTTCATCTCACCAAATCCGGCGCCGAGATCCCACCCACCGAGACCACGCTCCCCGAGGCCTTGCGCGCCGCGGGCTATGCCACGCACGCGATCGGCAAATGGCACAATGGCCGGGCGGAATTCACGCGCGCCTGGACCGGCGGCGCCCGCATCTTTTTCGGCGGTATGGCGGACCACTTCAACGTGAAGCTGTGGGAATACGATCCCAAGGGAAAGTACGGCGCCGGCGGCGGAAAGGTTCAACCCAATCGGCACTCCAGCGAGCTCTTTGCCGATGCCGCAATCGAGCATCTTCGCGCCCGCGCCGCCGCGAAGGAACCGTTCTTTCTCTACGTCGCGCTGATGGCGCCGCACGATCCGCGCCTTGCGCCGCCGGAGCACTATGCGCGCTACGTAAACCGCAGCTCAAAGGTGCCGCTGCCCGCCAACTTCCTGCCCGAGCACCCCTTCGATAATGGCGAGCTGAAAATCCGCGACGAGGTGCTGCTCCCGCATCCGCGCACGCCCGCCGCGGTGCAGCAGGAAATCGAAAACTACTACGCCATTCTCTCGCATGCCGATGAGCAGATCGGCCGCATGCTGGCCGTCCTGCGCGAGACCGGCCTCGAGGAAAAAACCGTCGTCGCTTTCGCCGCCGACAACGGCCTCGCCCTCGGCCAGCACGGCCTGCTCGGCAAACAGAACCTGTACGATTGCAGCGTGCGCGTGCCACTGCTCCTCGCCGGCCCCGGCATCCCGAAGGGAGAGAAGCGGGCCGCCTATTGCTACCTCTCCGATTTGCTGCCCACCTTCTGCGAGCTAGCCGGCGCGCCCATCCCCGCCACGAATGAAATGAAGAGCGTCCTCCCCGCCGTGCGCAACGCTAGCGAAAAGCTCCGCGAGACGCTCTTCTTTGCCTATCGTAGCGAGCAGCGCGGCGTGCGCGGCGAACGCTTCAAATTAATTGAGTACCGCGTCGCGGGAAAACGCACCACTCAGCTTTTCGATCTGCAAAGCGATCCCCTCGAAATGAAGAACCTCGCCAATCTTCCCGCGCACCACGACGAACAAGCGCGCCTCGCCGCCGAGCTGCGCCGCTGGCAGCGCGAGACAGGCGATGTGGATTGGGAATAAGAAAGCGCACGCCGCTCAGCCCCCAAATTCCAGCAGCCCAATCGTCGCCCAGCACGTTCCCCAATAGCTCGACGTCTCCCGCACCTTGTTTTCGTCCTTCGCGCGGGTGCTCGGCACGTCCCACGAGCCGTCCGCCTTTTGCGTCTGCCGTAAAAAGTGCGCGGCGTTTTGCAGCGCCGGCGCGGTGAGAGGCAATCCTGCGCGGGCGGCGGCATAGAGCGCCACGCCGGTGCCGAAGGCATCGCTCGGATCGCCACTCACAAACGGCCAGCCTCCGTCCGGGTTCTGCCGCTCCAGGAGCTCAGCGACCGCCCCCTTCACCTCCTCGGGTGCGCCGAATTCCAGCTTCGCCAGCACCTGCAAGGCCAGGCGCTCCGTGCTCTTCGCCGCCTCCTTCCCTTCATTCACCCAAGCCAGCGCGCGGTTGATCCCGTCCCACGACAGGTCATCCACCGATTTCAGCGCCAGCGCCACCCACAACGTCGAAGCCTCCTCCGTCTCGCGCGCCGGACGCTTCTGCAGCGGCAACTGTCCATCTGCTTTCCATGATCCATTCGCGCGCTGGTTTTTGAGAAGATGATCCCGAAACTGCGTCACCCACGGCGTTTGCGGCGGCGTGGCCGGATCGCGCCCGAGCAGCAGCACCGCCATCGTCAGCGCATTCGCGCTCGCCGCCTTTTCCTCGGTGCTCTTGCTTTCCGGGCTCATCCAATTCTCCCATTTGACCGACCACTCATACCACTGCCCCGCCTTCTTCGCATCCGCCAGCCCGGCCTTCGCGGCCCGCTGAAAAGCCCACACCATCGACGGCACTTGGTGGCACGAGGTGCATTTCCGCTCCTCCATCCAGGCGGTCCCCTCCTCCTCCAGGAACGGCAGCGCCTTCCGCACCATCTCCTTCGCCGCGCTCGAGCCAGAGGCGACCAGTGTTTTGTCCGCGTCGACGGTTTTGATCTCCCCGGCAGCGAGCTGGCTCAGCGCACCAAGCGCGCCCAGAAGCAAGAGAAAGAGGCGTCTCATATCGGCGGGTGCGGCTTTCCGCGTGCCTGCCAAGTATACCCGCGATGCGGCGAAAGAGTAGCGGTCGTTATGCGGCGATTGCGCTAAAACTCACGCCACCAGCGCGCCGTCGTGGATTTCCAGCCGCCGATCGCCACGTTGCGCCAACGCGGCGTCGTGGGTGACCACCACCAGCGTCGTCTTCCGCTCGCGTACCAAGTCGAGCAGGAGCTCGATGATCGCCCCGCCCGTGCGGGAATCGAGATTGCCCGTGGGCTCATCGGCAAAGATCAGCGTCGGCTGATTCAGGATCGCCCTCGCGATCGCCACCCGCTGTTGTTCGCCGCCGGAAAGCTCCGCCGGCAGATGATGCATCCGATCCCCGAGCCCGACCCGACCCAGTGCGTTCTCTGCCGCGCCTTCATTCGCCTGACCATGGATGAGCGTGGGCAGCAGCGCATTCTCCAGCGCCGTCAGCTCCGGCAGCAAAAAGTAGCCTTGGAAGATGAACCCGATCCGCTCATTGCGGAGCCGCGCGCGCGCGTTGTCGCTGCCCGCATAAATATCGCGCCCCTCAAAGAGCACCTTCCCCGCATCCGGTTTCTCCAGCCCCGCCAGCGTGTAAAGCAGCGTCGTCTTCCCTGCGCCCGAGGCCCCGCAGAGAAAGACGCTCTCGCCCTCCCGGATCTCCACCGAGACCCCGCGCAGCACATCGATCTTCCGCGGGCCGAGACGAAACGAACGGCGCAGATCATGCCCGGCAAGGTGTGGCGTCGCGGCGGCAATTTCGGACATAAGCGCGGAAAAATAGCGGCCTTGCGGCAAATGGCGAAGGGAAACGCGGATTGCAAACTCCTGTTCCGCGTTAAACGGCTTCCTGCCGGATCGCCTCAAACAGAACGATCCCCACCGCGGTGGCGAGATTGAGGCTCCGCGTCGTTTCGGATTTCATCGGGATGGTGAGAAGCGCGCCGGGATTCGCCGCGAGGAGCGCCTCCGGCAGCCCTTTGGTCTCCCGCCCAAAGACCAAAAAATCGCCCGGCGCAAACTTCTGCGACCAATAGGGGCGATCGGTTTTCGTGGTGAGAAACCAATAGCGCGCCCCCGGCGCCTGAGCCCCTTGGAGCTCCGCGAAAGAATCCCAAAGGGTGAGCTGCACCTCGTGCCAATAATCGAGCCCAGCCCGGCGGAGTTGCCGATCCTCCAGCGAAAACCCCAGCGGCCGCACGAGATGCAGGTGCGCTCCCGCCGCGAGGCAAAGCCGCCCGATGTTGCCGGTATTCGGCGGGATTTCCGGCTCGACGAGAACGACGTTGAACATGCGGCGATGAGAACGGTTTTTGGAGCAACACTTGCACAAAAAAGCTGCCGCCCCTCGCGGAGCGGCAGCTTCTGTAATCGATCTTGCTGGCAGGCGCCTTATGCCTGCGCCTCCGCGGGAGCAGGGGCGCCGGCGCCGCCGCCGGCAGCTTCGTCATCGCGCTCTTCATCGCGGCTTTGCGCGAGAGTTTCACGCGGCCCTTTTCGTCGACGCCGATGCACTTGACCCAGATGATGTCGCCCATCTTGACCACGTCTTCGGTGCGGTTCACGCGGAAGTCGGCGAGTTCGCTGATGTGGACGAGGCCGTCCTTGCCGGGCAGCACTTCGACGAAGGCAGCCGAACTCTTTGATGGTGACGACGCGGCCGTGATAGATCTTGCCGACCTCGATCTCGGCGATCATGCCGTTGATGATCTGCTTGCGCGCGGGCCATGCCGTCGGGGTTGTTCGAGTAGATGTGCACGGTGCCGTCGTCCTCGATGTTGATCTCGCAGCCGGTCTCGGCGACGATGCCTTTGATGTTCTTGCCGCCGGGCCCGATGAGCATGCCGATCTTGTCGGGGTTGATCTTCATGCGTCTCGATGCGCGGGGCGTACTTGCTGAGCTCGGTGCGCGGGGCGGCGAGGGCCGCGTTCATCACGTCGAGGACCTTCATGCGCGCGTCGCGGGTGCGGTAGATCGGCCTCGTCCATGAGCTTGCAGCGAGATGCCGGGGAGCTTGAGGTCGAGCTGGAAGCCGGTGACGCCGTGTCGGTGCCGCAGAGCTTGAAGTCCATGTCGCCGAAGTGATCTTCGCTGCCGATGATGTCGGTGAGCATGGTGTAGCGCTTGAGCGTGGTCGCCGTTGAACTCGGTGACGAGGCCGCACGGAGATGCCGGCGACGGGCTCTTGAGCGGCACGCCGGCGTCCAGGAGCGCGAGGACGCCGGAGCAAACGCGTGGCCATCGAGGTGGAGCCGTTGGATTCCATGACTTCGCTGCTCACGCGGATGGCGTAAGGGAAGTCCTGCCTCGCTCGGGATGACCGGGCGCGATGGAGCGCTCGGCGAGCGCGCCGTGGCCGATTTCGCGGCGGCCGGGCCAGCCGGTGCGGCCGGTTTCACCGACGGAGAAGGGCGGGAAGTTGTAGTGCAGGATGAAGCGCTTGGTCGTCTCGCCGCCGGTGTAGCCGTCGAGGTCCTGCGCTTCGTCGGTCGGGGCGAGGGTGGCGAGGGCGAGCGCCTGCGTTTCGCCGCGGTGGAAGAGCGCGGAGCCGTGGGAGCGCGGGAGCAGGCCGACTTCGGCGCTGAGCTGCGCGGATCTGGTCGAGCGCGCGGCCGTCGCAGCGGACGCTGCTTGTCGAGGATGCGGACGCGGAACGCCTTCTTCTGCAGGTAATCGAAGGCCTGGCTGATCTCGAAGTTCGTGGCCTCGGGGAACTTCGCGACTTGATCGCGGCGTCTCGACTTCGTCCTTGAGCGCGTCGACCGCCTTGTGCGCGTCGACCTTGCTCGGGGTGTAGATGCGCGGCTTCGATGCGGTCGCCCGCGACGTCGTAGGCGACTTCGAGCAGCTCGTCCTTCACCGAGCAAGAGCGTGCACCTGGCGCTTCGGCTTGCCGACCTTGGCGGCGAGTTCCTTCTGCGCGGCGATGAGCTTGACGCACTTCGTCCTGGGCGAACTGCGAGCGCCTTGATGAACTCCTCCTCGGGAAGCTCGTCGGCGCGCTGCCTTCGATCATGATGACGTCGGTCTTGCGTGCCGACGTAGACGAGGTCGAGATCGCTCTCACTCGCGCTGCGCGTGCGTCGGGTTCGACGACGAACTGGCCATTGACGCGGCCGACGCGCACCGCGCCGACCGGGCCGGCGAACGGGATGTCGCGAGACGCATCAGCGCGGCGCTGGCGCCGTTGATCGACGAGCATGTCGGGATCGTTCTCGCCGTCCGCGCTGAGCAGGACGGCGATGATCTGGGTGTCGTAGAGGTAGCCCTTCGGGAAGAGCGGGCGCAGCGGGCGATCCGTCATGCGGCAGGTGAGGATTTCCTTTTCGGTGGGACGGCCTTCGCGCTTGAAGTAGCCGCCGGGGAATTTGCCGACCGCGGCCGCTTTTTCGCGGTAATCGACGGTGAGCGGGAACCAGTCCTGGCCTTCCTTGATGCGTGGTGGCGGAGACGGCGGAGACGAAGACGATGGTCTCGCCGCAGCGGACGGTGACGGCGCCGTCGGCGAGCTTCGCGAGCTTGCCGGTTTCGATGAGGATTTCGTGGCTGCCGATCTGGCAGGTAACGTTGTGTATCATTTTGCTTTGCTTCTGCTTGCGTCCGGCACCGCTCTTGCCTGGCTGTAGCCCAGCCCGCTCTGCGCGGGAGGGAGGGAGAGACCTTCTCCAGGTGGCTCGCTCCGGAGCCGCCGCCAGCCGCCTGAGCGGGCTGGGCTAAGTCCAGGTGGAGAGAATTCGGTGCCGACGCGGTTTGGTTAATCCGCCGCGGGCAATTGCGCCCGAAACGGGAGGGGTTGAAACAGTTCGCCCCCGAACCATTCGGGGGCGAGCTCTTTCAAAGGGGTTGAAAAGTGAGGGGCGCTTACTTGCGGAGATTCAGCTTCTCCAGCACCGTGTGGTACCGCTCGGAAGCCGTGCGCTTCAGGTAATCGAGCAGCTTGCGCCGGCGCGCCACCAGCATCAGCAGCCCGCGGCGCGAGGAATGGTCCTTCACGTGGGCCTTGAAATGGTCGGTCAGTTGGTTGATCCGCTGGGTCAAAAGGGCGATCTGTACGTCCGCGCTTCCGGTATCCTTGGCGTGCATCCGGAGGGCTTGGAGCTCTTGGGTTTCTGGCATGGCTTCTATAGCTTTCTTGAAAAGTGAGGTTGGGCAGTATGGGGAGGAATGCCCCCTTGGCAAGCGATTCCTGAGCAGATTTGCGGGGACCTCGCAAGGTTGCGCAGTGAGGGCGACGCCGCTAGGCTCTTCCTGATGGCTTCCATCGCCACTGAGCCACAGCCAGGCAAGCACGAAGCGCGGGATCGGTCGATTCCGCCGCTGGAGAATGGCGCGCATCTCAGCGCCACGGAGTTTTTACGCCGGTACGAGACGATGCCGGAGGTAAAAAAGGCCGAACTCATCGGCGGGATTGTTTTCAATATGGCCTCCCCAGTTCGACACACTCAACACGCTGCGCCGGATGGTTTATTGGTGACGTGGCTCGGCGTTTACGCTGCCGCGACGCAAGGCACGGAGTTGGCGGTGAACGGCACTTTGCGGCTCGGACCAGACGATGTCCTCCAGCCTGACAGCCTCCTGCTCGTCCGCCCGGAATACGGTGGCCAGACTCGCCTCGACCCCAAAGGATATTTGCAGGGTCCGCCTGAGCTCATTGTGGAAATCGCCGCCAGTTCCGCGTCGATCGATACACATGAAAAACTCACCGCCTATCGCCGCGCGGGAGTCAGTGAATATGTGATCTGGCGCACGGAAGACGACGCCGTCGATTGGCGTTGGCTGGAGGAAGACGAATACCGTCTCCTCGCTCCGGACGCCGGTGGGATCTTGCGCAGCCGCGGTTTTCCCGGACTCCATCTTTCCGTCCCGGCACTGCTCGCCGGCGATTTCGGGCTGCTTCTGGATACGCTGAAAAGCGGCCTCGCCAGCGCCGAGCACGCCGAATTCGTTCGTCTGCTCGAGTCGCGGAGAGCCTAGCTTTTCCCCAGCACCCATGTGAGGCCGCGCACCATGCGCTCCATCATGTGGTCGCTGTGGCCGCCCGGCGGTTGGTGGAAAGTGACCGGCGCGGGGCGGGTGCGCAGGACCTCGTGCATGGCGCGCGCCCCAAGGTTCGCGCCGAAGGCGTCGTGCTCCGCGCCATCGAGATAAATGTGCTGGGCCGGCGCGAAGGCGTTCGGGCGCTGGCGGATGAGCGTGTACGGATCGAGATCGAGCCAGCGCTGCCAAACTTCCGCGCGCCATTTGCCCGCGGAGTCATAGAGCCACTCGAACCGGCCGGGGCGAGCCTTGTCCGGCGCGTAATTGGCGCAGAGGCCCATCACCAGCGCCGCGAGCCCGTCCTGCGGCAGCCGCGCTTTGCCCGCGGGGGCCATGGCGTCTTCCAGTTCCTGCGCAGTGACCCGCCGCACGCCTGTCTGTTCCACCATCGCTTTATGAGTCACGTCGAAATGGCTGTCCGGCGAGAGCGCCACCACCGCGTGAAATTTGGCCTGGCGATTCATCGCGAGCAGCATCGCCCCGTACGCGCCGCTGGAGTGCCCGGCGATGAGGCAGGACTCCGGATGCGCCGCCTCCGGCGCATACCGCTCGCGCAGCGCCGGGAAAATCTCCTCGCTCACGTAGTCCGCGTAGTTTCCGGTGGCCGTCGAATTCAGAAACTGGCTGCCGCCATACCGGGAGCGGCCATCGACCACCGCCACGCGCACCGCGATCGACTGCGCCGCCAGCCGGTCCACCACCTCGCCCAGAAAATGCCGCGCGCCGGCCGAGATGGCCTCTTCCGAAGAGCCGCCCCACCCGGGGAGATAAATCACCATCGGCATCGCCGCGGAATTCTGCGAGCCCTCCGGCACATAGACCGCCACCCGCCGCGCCGCCGGATCGCCCAGCGGATTGTCACGGAGCGTCACCCCGGGAACCTTGAGGACCTCGAGACGTGCAGCCTGCGCGCTGGAGAGAAAGGCAGCGAGGAAGAGGGCGAGGGAGAAACGGAGGAAGAGCATGAGTCGAATCAGTAAGCCAGTGAGCCAGTAAGTCAGTACCGTCAAAGAGAGCGTCGTGGGAAAGAGCGGGCGCTACTGGCTTACTGGCTTACTTAACTTACGCCACTTTCCCCGCCGCCGGCTTCGCCCCCTCCGGCGCGTCCACCGGCGGTGGCTGCTGCTGCGGCACCAGGCGCGACGGCGCGGGTGAGGGCTGGGCCGCCGAGGTGGCGACCAAATCGCGCGCGCGCGCGCGGAAATAAAGCTGGGCCTGCGGCGGGTTTTTCCCGGGCGGGCGTTTCAGGCGCATGTAGCTGCCATCGGGCCGAAGCTCGCGCGCTTTCACGCGATCGTTCAGAAATGGCGGGATGATCTCCTGCGCGATTTCCTCGCACAGCTTGGGGTCTTCGATTTTAAACGCGGTCTCCACGCGGCGATAGAGGTTGCGCGGCATCCAATCGGCGCTCGCCAGGAATATTTCCGGGTGACCGCCATTCGTGAAAGAGTAGATGCGGCTGTGCTCGAGAAAGCGCCCGATGATGCTGATCACGCGGATGTTTTCGCTCACGCCGGGAAGCTGCGGGCGCAACGCACAGATGCCGCGCACGATGAGATCGATCTTCACGCCGGCCGCCGAGGCCTCGTAGAGCGCCACGATGATCTCCTCGTCCACGAGCGAGTTGACCTTGGCCACGATGCCGGCGGGCTTGCCGGCCTTCGCGTTGTCGCGCTCGCGGGCGATGAGCGCCTTCAAGCGCGGCGCGAGATCGAAGGGCGCCACCATCAGCTTTTTGAAACCGGAGTACTCGACCAAGCCGGTGAGCGTGTTGAAAAGGCCGGCGACTTCCTGCGCCAGTTCCTTGTTCGCGCTGAACAGGCTGAGATCGGTGTAAAGGCGCGCGGTCTTCGGATTGTAGTTGCCGGTGCCGAGATGCACGTACTGCCGCAGCCGGTCCTCATCGCGGCGCACGATGAGCAGCGCCTTGCAGTGCGTCTTCAGCCCCACCACGCCATAGACCACGTGCGCGCCGGACTCCTCGAGCTGCCCCGCCCACCGGATGTTGTTCGCCTCATCGAAGCGCGCCTTCACCTCCACCACCGCGGTCACCTGCTTGCCGTTGATCGCGGCCTCGCTGAGCGCGGCGACGATCGGCGAATCGCCACTGGTGCGGTAGAGCGTCATTTTGATCGCCAGCACGTGCGGATCGACCGCCGCCGCCTCCACCCAATCGACCAGCGGCTGAAAGCTGTGATATGGATGGTGCAGCAGCACGTCGCGTTTGCGGATCACCTCGAAGGCATTCATGCGCCGCGGCAGCGCGGGGTGGAAGACCGGCGTGAAGGGGCGGTCTTTCAGCCGCGCAAAGGCGTCGCTCGCGAAAAGCGGCTCCAGGTGCGCCATCGAAATCGGGCCGCGCACTTTGTAGAGATCCGCGTCGGTGAGCTGGAAACGCTCGAGCAGCAGCTTTTGGAAATCGACCGGGCAATCCTCCTCCACCTCGATCCGCACGGCGTCGCCACGGCGGGCCCGGATAAGCTCCTGCTCGATGGTCGCGAGCAGGTTCACCGCTTCTTCGTCGTCGATGTAGAGGTCGCTGTTGCGCGTGACGCGAAAAGCATGCACGCCCTCGATTTTCAAGCCGGGGAAAAGATCGGCGATGTGCAGCTTCAGCAGATCGCTGAGGTAGATGTAATCGAAACGCTCGCCACCATCCTCCGCCCGCACGGGCAGCCGGATGAGCCGCGCCACCGCGCGCGGCACCTGCACGATCGCAAACAGCGGCTCGCCTTTGCTGCCCTTCGTGCGAGCGCGCACGATCAAATTGTGGCTCTTGTTGACGACCTGCGGAAACGGGTGGCTCGCATCCACCGCCAGCGGCGTCAGCACGGGAAACACCTCCTCCTGGAAAAAGCGCTGCGCCCATTTGCGATCGGCATCCGTGAGAGTGGCGGCGTTGTGAATCCGGATGTGCTCCGCCGCGAGCATCGGCACCATCTTCTCGTTCCAGAACGCATACTCCCGCGCCACCAGCTCATGCGCCGTTTTCTGGATCGCCTCGAACGCCGTGGTCGGCGTCAGCTCATCCGGCCCCAGATCGTTCACGCCGCTATCGATCTGCTGCTTGATGCCCGCCACGCGAATCTCGAAAAACTCGTCGAGGTTCGAGCTGAAGATGCTCAGAAACTTCACGCGCTCGATCAGCGGCTGGGTCGGGTCCTCCGCCTCCTCCAGCACCCGCTTGTTGAATTCCAGCCAGCTCAGCTCACGATTGATGAAGTTTTGCGGAGCTGAAAAATCGATAGCCATGATGCCAGGCCACAGCTTTTGGCTGGGGGCGAAATGGAGCAAGGCTTTTTGGCGCCACCGCGCGCTGCGCGCCTTTGGACTGCGGCGGGAAGCGTCAGCGCCACGCCGCTTTAGGATTGATCCAAGGGTGGGTGAAGGCGCCACCGAATGCCTCGGCGCTACCCCCGCGCCCGACTGCGCGGCGGCGTCTCCTCCGCTGCCGGTCTATCACTACGCCACTGACTCTTCTTCTTAACGGGCAAGCCGAACCCCACCGGACAAAAACCCCCTATTTTTCGCCAACCGTGCTCTCCGGCGCACAAAGCCAGCCTAGCGCCGCCCAATCGTGGAACCATTCGCGAATGGCGCCCACCAGATCGAGCCCCTCCGGCGCCGCGGCGGCGCCGAAATCGCACGCCTCCGCCAGCGTGTGGCCATCTCGCAGCGCGGTGAGGATCGCGAAGGCCGCTGGATTAAGCCGCTTGTAGTAGAGGCAATTCTCCTGCCGATGCACCGCCACCCAAATCTTCTCCGGGCACGGGCGGCGGACTAGCGGCAGCTTCGGCCGCTCGGCCTGCTCGCTCACCACGTTGCTGGCGCCGGCGCGCAGGCGCTCGCGTTGATTCACCGCGAGGAGGAAATCGTCCATCGGGTACGCCAATTCGAGCAGGCTCAGGTACGGCTGGAGGCCGAGGCGCAGTTCGGAGGGATTGGTGTCCAGCGCGGCATCGAGGGCGAGCGGCGGGCGCGCTTCGTCGTCGAAGGCGATCACCTGCGCCCACTCGAAACGCGCGGCCTCCAGGGCGAGCAGCGGGTGCGGCTCCACGAGCTCCGGATGCGCTTTCACGAACTGCGGAAACCGGCTGCCGAGATCGCGCAGCGTGTACGACTCCGAAGGGAACTCCGCCAGGTACGCAGTGATCAGCCGATGAAATTTCCGCTGCCCGATGATCGCCTGCACCGCGGGAAAATCTTCGTACATCCCATCCAGGATGCGAAACCAGTAGACCCGGTTGTAAATCTCCAGGCGCTCGAAGGAAGTGAGACGGTCGTTCGGCTTGATGATCTCGTCGGAGACTTCCTTCATGGGGCGGCCATCCACCCAGCGCGCTTGCATCCGGTCGCCGCGCGCGAGCGGGCGAAAGAGCGCGCCGGCAAACGTCTCCTGGATGCGGCGCAGCTCGCGCAGCCCGGGATCGGTGGCCTCAAGCGGCGGCAACGGCGGGCGCGGGCTCGGCTTGGGCATGGCAGGTTTCGATGAAGCGGTTCGCTTTCAGCGCCTCGTTATGGACTTCCTCGAAGGACGGAATGCGGTCATCCCACTCCAGCAGCGTGGCCGTGTGGCCGGTGAGCCGCACCGCTTCCGCGTAGAGCTGCCACACGGGATCGAGCACCGGGTGATCGTGCGTATCGAGCGTGTACTTTTCGTACTTCGAGTGGCCGGCGATGTGCATCTGCCCCACGCGATGGTGCGGCACGTTCCGCAGATATTCGAACGGATCGAAGTCGTGGTTCTGCGACGAGACGTAGATGTTATTGACGTCGAGCAGGATGCCGCAATCGGCTAGCTCCGCGACTTCCGAGAGAAACTCCCACTCCGTCATGTTCGAGGCGTTGAACTCAGCGTAGCTGCTCAGGTTCTCCACGCAGATCGGCACCTCCAGGAAATCGCGCGCCTCCTTGATCTTTTGCGCCGTGTGCCGCGCGGTGGAGAAGGTGTACGGGAGCGGCAGCAAATCGTGCGTGTAGCGCCCATCCATGCTCCCCCAGCAGAGATGATCCGAAAGCCACGGCGTATTCGTGCGGCGCACCAGTCGCTTCAGCTTCCTCAGGTGCGTGCGGTTCAGCTTGTCGGTCGAGCCGAGGTACATGGCCACTCCGTGCTGCACCACGCGATAGCGCTCCAGCAATTGGTCGAGCACCTCCAGCGGGCGACCGCCATCGACCATGAAATTTTCCGAGATGATCTCGAACCAATCGACGACCGGCTTCTTCTCGAAGATGTGCTGGTAGTGCGGAATCCGCAAGCCGAGGCCGATTCCGTAATCGGTCCAGCCGTTGAAGGCGTTGGCGGGCATGGGTGCGAGGGAGAAGTGGCGAGCTTCTTTGCCCCAGCGCTCCACAAAGCGCCAGGGCGAAAAAGCCGGCTGCGTGAACCCCCAACGAAACTCCGCCGGCCACAGCCGGCGGAGCTCGTGGAGGAGTTCTGCCGAGGCAGGACTATTCGGCCTTCTTGTCCTTCTTGTGGTCGGAGGCGCAGCCGCCCTTGCCCTTGCAGGAGTTCTTGCCTTTGCAGCCGTTGTCGCCGGTCTTGCAGCCGCCTTTGCCCTTGCAGGCGTTCTTGCCCTTGCAGTCGTGCTTGTCGCCTTTCTTCTCCTTGTCGGCGAGGGTGCCCGCCACGGGGTTTTTGCCGGAAGCACTCGTGCCGCTGGTGGCCGCCGCGAGGGAACCGGTGAGGAGCCCGGCGAGCGCCGCGCCCGCGAGCATCGTCTTGGTGGAACGTTTCATGGTGTTTTGGTGTTTTTGGTTGGTTGTTGGCGGGCTGCCTTCAGAAGCCACGCTTCTTTTGCACAGTCCGCGCATTAGTCGTTCTATGTCCTCGCCTCCTGACTGCGCAAGCGCGATTCTTGGTTAAACTGTTTCGTAAGGCAAAATGCAGAATGGCGAGCCGTGGTCGGCCACTCCCTGTTTGCGAAGCGCAAGTCGCCGCTTGCGTGCCTGTTACACCTGTCTCACATCGCGATTTTCACTTTCGTAGCTGACCTGCCGCCTGCGGAAGAAGCGCCGCGGCGCGTACCGGGGACTTCGTGCTACTATGGGCGCGGCTCTTCTTTTCCCACGAAAATTCGATCGATGTCGCGGGAGGGCGAGCGTCCTCGCGAGCCGCGCAGGACGGTGGTTGCGGCGGGATGGCCGGCGCCAGCGGTCGCTTCCGTCGCAGCGCACCTCGGCCGCCTGCGCGAACGCTTGTGCGGCCCCTGCACGAGCTGCGACACTCCGCCCACCCATGGCTTGGCGAATTCACGAACACGTCCTGCACGGCGAGATCGATAACCGCATCCGCGGCCGCGTGACGGGCCGCGTCTGGATGCACGGCGTATCCGAGCCGATGCGGCTCGACCTGCGCGGCGATCCCGAGCCCGACCTTGCCGGTTGCCTCGTTCGCTTCAAGAATCCCCGGCCGTTGCCGCTCGCGACGCCACCGCCGGCCCTCCTCCAAACCGGCGAGGCCGGCTACATCACAGCGGCGCGCAAGGTCCGCGCCTTCGATGTCCCCACGCCCGAGGCGCTTGCCATGATGAAACGAGGCGAAACTCCGCCCGAGCACCTCGCCAACGCGCTCTATCTCGAGTGGTTCAGCGAGCTCAGCGGGCGCGTCATGATCGAAAGCGCGGATTACCGCCTGAACGTTTCCGAGCCCTCCTGGCGCTTCACCGCCGAGGAAATCGCCGAGCGGGAACGACAGGCGCAGGATGGCTCCTCGGCCTTCGCCACCGAAGTCCACGCCGACGGCACCACCACGGAATGGGACGAGTTTCGCTGCGAGCAGTTGCTCCGCGAAAGCGACATGGTCGGCGAAAAGTATCGCCGTCTGCTCGAGCAGTATCAGGACCATCCCGACAGCGAGCGCATCATCGCCCGCGAGATGGGCTGGACCTGGCTGGAAGAGGCCCTCGATGACGCCGCCGCCCATCCGGAAGCATACGCTGAGCAAGCCGCCGAAGCGGACGCCCAATTCGCAGGGGAAGCGCTGACGGAGCCCGAGCTCGACCCGACACGCGAAGGCATCGACTGGGTCCGCGACGACGATGAAAGAATCGTCCATCCGATCTACAAACGCGCCAAGGGCGTGCTCTATGAAGTCATCGACGATCTGAAAGCAGCCGGCCGCATGCCGCACATCGGCGACGCCGCAATGGAGAACTTTTTCGAAGAGTTCTCGCTGCTCGGCGCCAAGCTCGCCGGCGCGCTCAACGGCCTCGCCCGGCGCACCGCCCCGGCTCCCGCGATGGCGTCGCCTCGCTCAAGCGCATCCTCGAAATCCACAATCGCGTCGTCGCAGCCCTCGAAGGTCTTCGAGCCAGCCCCCTCGTCGCGCCCGCGCGCCTCACCCACCTGCGCATCGAGATCTTCGCCCTCCGCGAAGACATCCTCACCCTCATCACCCGCCTCCGCGGCTGACGCAGGCGTTTAGTTGAACGTGGTGCCGCAAACAGATTGAACATCAACGCGCGAATGCGGTAATCGATCCTGATGAACTTCGGACTGTTTCTCGATTTGGATGGAGTGTTGACGGAAAAAGCTGTCAATCTTCAGTACGCTGCGATGCTCGGTGTCGAATCACAGCTTCTCTCGCTGGAGGACAACTACAGAAATGGACTGATCAATAACGCGCAGTACAATGACGTATTCATCCCACTCTTTGTGGAGGCTGGTTTCACACAACGTTTTGCCCAAGATCGCTTTTCAAAGATTGAATTGAGTCAGTTCGCTGCGGAATTGCTCCAAGTGAACCTGCCTAACGTCTTTTTGGTGACGAGTTCGCCGAGTTACTTCGTGCAGCAGTTTGCGCGAAAATTCAACATTCCAGAACAAAACGTCATTTGTTCAGAGTACACATTCGACGTTGACGGCAAGCTGGACAAATGCGCCTCACCATGCGGAGTGGTCGATAAAGCCTCATTCGTGGAGCGACGGATGCAGAAATTCGATCTCTCGATGGGAGTTGGCGATAGCCCCGAGCAGGATGGGAAATTCATGGGGCATTGCTCCGTCGGTATTCTTATGGGTGGCGAACGGAATAGCTACTTGCATGCTACAGACTTGTACGCCGTCCACGACCTCATCGTTCTGATTCACAGATTGATCAAGCGGCGATCCGAAAAGCATCTTTTGTCCTCCGAGACCAGCATGATCCTGGACCAATCGCCGCTTGAGAAGAACGTCTTCATCATGACCTCATTTCGCCCAGACGCCCGAAACACGGCCGCCATTTCGGCGATCAAAGACGAACTACTTGCGCACGGTCTGCGTGGTTGGACTGCGGACGAACTTGACGTCGGGGACGATCTGTGGGAGAACGTGAGAACCTTCATGCACGCCTGCAAGTACGGAGTCGCAATCCTGACGGCGGACGAGATTCTGGAGGCAGATGCCGTTAAAATCAGGAAGGATGTTTACAACCCAAACGTGCTGGTCGAGGCAGGTTTTATGCTCGGTCAAGCAAAGAAAGTCCTCATCCTGAAAGATGATCGGATATCTTTACCAACCGACTGGCTCGGAAAGCTGGCTCATCCGTTCAATCTTGCCAATCCAGCGGAACAGATACGCAGTTCCGTGCGAAAATGGGTTCGCTCAAAAGCGATTTAGGGGCCACCTCCTGATCGGCGGCAGCGGCGAATGAGCTGCCTCATTGATAAGCCAGTGTCCAGAGAACCAAAGTTCGTGCCTCAATACCCATATACACGGGTGCGCGGACACGGGTGCGCGGACGTTTGATTGCTCGGATGATCTGCCCTGGATGTCCCTTCGGGACGGTGGTCTCAGTGTTCAAGCTCAGCACGCAGGGCTGGACACTCGGCGAAACCTCGGCCGCTGAATCCATATCGCGGAATGTTTCTACGCGTCGCGGCAGTCGCCGATGCCGGGGGGATTTTCGACACGTCGGTGGCACGGGCCGGCATTGGGGGAAAATTTCGACGATGCATGCCGGGCAAGAGCGGCGGAGAAGGAGGCCCAGCGGCAACCTTTCGAACTCCATCGGCGGAACCTCGTGTTTTTCCTGCAAAAGCGTTTGACACCCCCTCTCCCCCTCCCTAGGTTTCGCACCCCTTTTTATGGGCACATTCTCAGCCAAATCCAGTGAAGTCCATCCGCAGTGGTGGGTCATCGACGCCACCGATCAGGTGCTTGGGCGCGTCGCCGTCAAAGCCGCCAATCTCCTTCGCGGAAAGGGGAAGGCCATCTTCACCCCGCACGTCGATACCGGCGATTACGTCGTCGTGGTGAATGCCGAAAAGGTGCGCCTCACCGGCAAGAAGGAGACCGACAAAACTTACATGAGCTTCTCCGGCTTCGTCGGCGGCCACAAGAGCGAGTCCGTGAAGGCCCGCCGCGCCCGCCGCCCGGAGCTGCTCATCGAGCACGCCGTGAAAGGGATGATCCCGCACAACCGCCTCGGCCGCCAGATTTACACCAAGCTGAAAGTGTACAAGGGCCCCACGCATCCCCACGCGGCCCAGCAGCCCACCTCTGTCACCACCATCAAGTAAGGATTTATGCCCGCACCCGCTCAGGAATTCATCGCCACCGGCCGCCGCAAGGAAGCCGTCGCCCGGCTCCGCATGACGCCCGGCACCGGCAAAATCGAGGTCAACGGCCGCTCCTTCGAGGAATATTTCAAGACGCTCCAGCTCCAGAACATCGTCCTGAAGCCCTTCGAAGTCTCCAAGACCGTCAACACCTTCGACGTCAAAGTGAACGCCCACGGTGGCGGCGTGAACGGCCAGGCCGGCGCGGTCCGCCTCGCCGTCGCGCGCGCCCTCACCGAAGTGAATCCTGAGCTGCGCGGCGCACTCAAGGCCGAGGGCCTCCTCACGCGCGACCCCCGCATGAAAGAGCGCAAAAAGAGCGGCCAGCCCGGCGCCCGCAAGCGCTTCCAGTTCTCCAAGCGCTAACCCCGCTACCCCTGGCTTTCCCTCCAGGGTTCCCTCCGAGCCCGCGCTACGCGCCCTTGCGCGAAGCGCGGGCTCCTTTTCTGTAACCGCAGATTCCATCGCACTCCGCGGACACTCCTGCTCACCTCGGCAAGATCGCGGCTTTGGCTTCGGCGAGTTCCTCATCACGCCGGTGGTATCCGCAATCATGGATAAGCTTCTCGGCAGCGGCGAGGTCCGCCCGCGGCGACTCCCACGGATACTGCGCCTCCCGAAAGAAAAGCCGCGCGCGGTAGAGGTGAATATCGGCCATGAAGAGCCGCATCGGCCCGCGCTCCGCGATCTCCCACGCTTCATCGAGGTCCGCCTGCGCACTCTGAGGCCCGCTGCTCGCGCCGTTGAGAAAGCGCAGCCAGGCGCGGGTGAGGAGGCCGCGCGGGAGGTGGTGCGTCGTGCGGGCTCGTCGCAAACCCTTCACCGCGGCCGTGAGATCGGCGCAGGCTGGATCGGAAAGGAGCACGGATGGCGTAAACGCGGAGGAAAGTACCGCCTTGTAGAGCTCCGCGCGGCCCCGCGTCAGGTGATCGAGGCCAATCTCGAGCAGCCATTCGTTGCGCTTGGCGATCGTGAGAGTCTTCGTAGCACGATCGATGATCTCGCGGCAGGATTCGAGGTGGCGCGCGATGATCTCATCGCGCGGTGCCGGGCTCAGTGCCTTTTCGGCGGCTCGGGCAGATCCCGCGCTCTCCAAAACCGCTTGCCATGCCGCACGCTGGGGCGGGGCGAGTAAGAAGTCGCAATATTTGAATCCTTGCAGTGAGTAGAGCCGTGGCGAGAAGGGCTCCCGCATCGACTGCATAGCTTCCGCTTCTTGGAAAATCGCCAGAGCCTCCCGGTGGCAGGATGTTTTGCAGGACGAATGGTGAAGAGCGTCGCCCCAAGGTATGCGTGCCGCCATTCTCCAAAACGCGTCACCTGTGCGATCGGCGAATTCCACTGCCTGCTTTGCGTCACCTAATGCCTCGTTCACTTTTCCCAGAGTTAATTCCAGTTCACTCAGATTACTCGCGCTGATCGCGGCGTTCCTGGAGTTCCGCTGCTGGATGTCCATTTCCAAACCCGCACGCATTGGTTCTAGAGCCTCGGTCAGCCGTCCTAAAGAACGAAGGCTGAGGGCCGCTTCGCCTAGCAGCCAGGCTCCGTCGGATTCGCGGAGCGAAGGCGAGATCTTAGTCCACGTCTGCTCGAAAAAGCAGGCGATCGCTCCCAAATCGGAACCGAACGCGCCGAGTCTTGTCGCACTATAGAACCCATCGTTGCCCGTGCCGCGCAGAATGCGATCGCGATAAACTCTGTCACACGCCTCCTGCTGCATCCCTGCCTGGCAGCCGTGAGCCACCGCTTGGTAGAGCGGCTGGAGGTCATCCAGCCTGGCCTCGGGCTTGTCCATCGTCGTAGCGCAGAGGTGTTCGTACAGCCGCCGGTGCGCGGCACGCCCACCTTCGGGCTGCTCCTCGCGCAGCCGTTTGGCGAAGTATTCCCGGACCAGCGGATGTGCGTCGAGGGCGAGGAGTTCGCCGGAACCTTTCGCCCGGGTTACCGTGAGCAGCTTTGCGTCTTCCAGCCGCTTGAGCGTGAGATTTCGCTGCGCGCAGCTCAGGCCGATGATCGGTTCTGTCAGTCCGGCGATGGGCTCCCCTTTCCACAAGGCATTCAGGCAGTCAGCCGCGGCAGGGCGGTCGAAGAGGCCGAGCAACTTTAGCAGCGCAAGGGCGCGTTTCCCGTTGTTCTGAATCTCCTGCTCCGTTCCGTTGAACCAACGCTTTATCCATGGCCAAATGCCGGTCGGCACCATCCACCTTACATAGGCGTCCATCACGTGGGACGCATGGTTGGGATGTTCATTCGCGGTCTCGGCTTCGCTGAACTTTACCAAATCGCGTTTGCGGATGTCGCCGTCGTGAGCGTCGCGCAAGTAGGTGCCGAGCAGATTCAAGGTGAGCGCGTGGCCACGCACGTCTTCCACCAAGATCTCGAACTCGTTGGCGTTTTCAATTTTCCCGTCTGCCTCATAGCGTGGGATATTGCGCAGCTCGCTGCCCCGCACCCCGAGCGTTTTCAACAGATGCACGCCGGCCGCGCGGGACAGCCGCAGCAGCTTCACTTCCGGTGCGGTGGTCTGCCAGAACGCACGCAATTCCGGGAGCGAATATCGGGTCGTCACGACGCACAGGCCGCGGCTCGCGGCAGCCAGGCCCTTCAAGAGCGCCGCGATGCCCTCGTCTTTGAGCTCGCCCGGTGTCGGCGAAGTGGGAGCGTATTGCAGCGGTTCCAGCCCGTCCAGAATCAGAAGGTTGCGCCGCTTGCCCACGATTCGACCGAGGCATTGTCCTTTCTCAAACGCGCTCGCATTGCTGGCGGCGAACTCCTTCTCCGCGTCGTTCCCGAAAAAAGTGAGAGCCTCCTTGAGGAACAGGTCGGAGGAAGCCGCCATTTGCTCGCGCGTACCTTGACTATAGAAGGACCACGCAAAAGCGGCGTCGCAGCTTGGCCAGCCCTGGTGCGCCAGTTCCGCCGCCCACTTAGCGACGAGAGAGGTCTTCCCTTCGCCCCCAAAGGCGACGAACGTGACGATATGTGGACCTTTGCGCTCTTCCTCTCGCACCCTCTCCCAAGCGTCCTCAAGGAGGTTCATCTCATCCTCACGTCCGATCAGTTCCGCTGGCGCGTATCGAACGATCCGCGAGATGTCCGTCTTGGGATCGGCGCCTTCAATCGGCTCGGCCCGAGGGTTGACACCCAGAAGCTTGCCAACTCGCCCGATGAGCCGACGGACGGAGTCGTCAAACTCCGGCTCGGGACGCAAGTACAAGCCTTCGCGGTCCCGCAATAACGCAAGTGAATCAGGCAGGTCGGTTACTTTGGGCATCTTCGCTCCTCCGAGGAATACGGGAACGACCGACACCGCCTCGCCGGAGGGAAGCCGGCGCTGGAGCAGCGTTTCGACCTCGATGCGCACCCAGTCCTCAGGATCGCTCAAACGAGGCCGCGCCGCGTCGCCCTTCCCTCCGTCCTCCGGCTCGAGCCACGAGGGACCGATGACCACCAGGCCCACCGCAGCTTCCCCCAACGCCGCCCGAATGTCGCCGCCGACGGAGTGTCCCATTCGAATCGAGCCCACATCGCGAAACACGGTGTTATCGCCAAACGCCTGCTTTAGCCGCGCGGCCAACCGATCTACCGCATACTCCGAGTCCCGTCGGCGATAGCTGATGAAAATAGCATTTCGCCGGGCGTTCATGGCTCGCCCCCTTGCCCCCGTCTCGATACGCTTTCACGATCTCCTCTCACAGTATCACTTTACGCGACAGCATTGCGCACTCCGCACGACGTTAGCAAGCACGCACACTCCTACCAGCATGCGGGCCGGAAAAAAATGTACAAAAGGCTCTCCATCGAGATTGGGAAAGTGCTCGCAATGATACTCCCCGCTCATGGCCTCCGCGACGTCCCAAACCCTTCGCCGGCCCCACGCGGCCATCTGGGTCAACTGCGGGATCGTCGCCTCAATGGTTGGAAGGCACTGCAAGCCCGTGTGGCATCAAATCCCGAACAAGCGCCACGGGAAGGGCGGCGTCCCCGCGAGTCGGGCAGGCCGGGGGCCGCGTGGCGGGATGGCACTCTGGAAAAAAACCCCTCTTCCTTTCCAAAATTTCTAAAATCCCGCTCCTCCGCCTCGCGCCTTCCGCCTTCCGAACCCCGCACTTTGTTCCACATGTCCGAAACCCGGCTCCTCAAACCCGGAATCAACGTTCAAAAACCCCGCATTTCATTCCACATGTCCGAAAACTCCGTGCGCCCTCACCAAGAACCAAGAACTTCCCCTCCGCCACCTCCCGCGAAAAGGCATTGCGCCCAGTCCTTGCCTCGCTATAGTTCGCGGCCCTTTTCCCACTGAAAGGATCGCATCCATGTCTCAACATCGCAGTCTCAAAGGCCTCGGCACCATCGTCGCAAAACGCAACGTCTTGAAACGTTTCGAGCGGGTGGATTTGCTCAAGAAGCGCGGGCAGTTCAAGCCCGATCAGAAAGTCACCGGCCTTCCGAAAACGAAGCCGAACGAGTAAGCCGCTCCGGACCACCGGCGGCGCGCCGCGCGGTCGCGCGGCCTCGGCCCCGTTCGCATGAGCACTCTCGCTGAGCAGATCCAGGCTTTTGGCCGGCGCGCCCGCGCCGCGGCCCGCGCCCTCGCGCGCGCCTCCTCCGCGCAGAAAAATGCCGGGCTGCTCGCCATGGCCGATGAGCTGCAGGCCGCGGAAACGGAGATTCTCGCCGCCAACGAGCGCGACTTGGAAAAGGCGCGCGCGGATGGCCTCTCGAGCGCCATGCTCGATCGCCTCACGCTCACCCCAAAACGGCTCGTCGCCATGGCCGACGGCATCCGCGAGGTGGCCGCACTCCCCGACCCGGTCGGCGAAACGATCCGCGATTGGACCCGGCCCAATGGCCTGCGCATCACCAAGGTGCGCGTCCCGATCGGCGTGGTCGGGATCATTTACGAGTCGCGCCCGAATGTGACCAGCGACGCCGCGGTGCTCTGCACCAAGACCGGCAACGCCACGATCCTGCGCGGCGGCTCTGAGTCGATCCACTCGAACATCGCCATCGCCGCGGCGCTCGGGCGCGGCGGCGCCAAGGCTGGCCTCCCCGAGGATGCCATCCTGCTCATCCCGGTCACCGATCGCGAGGCCGTGAAGCACCTTTGCGAAATGGATCGTTACCTCGACGTGATCGTCCCGCGCGGCGGCAAGGGCCTCATCGAAACCGTGGTGAGCCACGCCCGCATGCCCGTCATCAAGCACTACGACGGCATCTGCATCATTTACGTGGATAAAGACGCCGATCTGGCCATGGCGCGCGAGATCGTGCTGAACGCCAAGGTGCAGCGCCCCGGCGTCTGCAACGCCATCGAGACGGTGCTCGTCCATCGCGACGTCGCCCCGACCTTCTTCGCCGATGCCGGCCGCGCCCTGATTGAGAAAGGCGTCGAGCTTCGCTGCGAGCCGCGCGCCCTCGCCGCCGCGCAGGGCCTCGGCGAACGCGTCGTGCCCGCCCGCGAGGAAGATTTCCGCACCGAGTTTCTCGATCTACATCCTCGCCGCCAAGGTGGTGGACGACGACACCGAGGCAATCGCGCACATCGAGGAAAACGGCTCGCACCACAGCGATGCCATCGTTACCCGCACGCCCGAGACGGCCGAACGCTTCCTCCAGGAAGTGGATTCCGCCACCGTCTACTGGAACGCCTCCACCCGCTTCACCGACGGCGGCGAATTCGGCTTCGGCGCCGAAATCGGGATCTCCACCGATAAGCTCCACGCCCGCGGCCCCATGGCGCTGGAGGAGCTGACCACTTACAAGTATCTGCTGCGCGGCAACGGCCAGGTGCGCGCGTAGCGTTTTGGAGTGCGGTGGCAAGCGTCAGCGCGACACCGCTTTCGGAGTGGATTGCCGGGGCGGAGCCGGCCGCGCTCTCACCCCCAGCGGAACAATCCAATAGCGGCGTGGCGCTGACGCTTCCCGCCGCAGTCCAAGGTGCGCGCGTATTTCGCTTTCCGGCGATATACTGAGGCATGATTCCCCTCCGCTATCATCGCGGCATCGAGCTGCCGGCGCAGGCGCTCTGGCTGGATCCGTGGGATGAGAAGCCGTTCGCGTTCGTCTCGCACGCGCACAGCGATCACATCGCCGCGCACCGCGAGATCATCGCCAGCCCCGGCACCGCGCGGCTGATGCGGGCGCGCCTGCCGGGGGAGCGGCGCGAGCACTTGGTGCCATTCGGCAAGACGCGGCAATTCCCCGGCTTCCAGGCCACCCTGCTGCCGGCGGGCCACATCTTCGGCTCGGCGCAAATCCACGTGGAGACGGATGCGGGCACGCTGCTCTACACGGGCGATTTCAAGCTGCGCGCGAGCCGCTCCGCCGAGCCAACGGAGTGGCGCCAGGCCGAGACGCTCATCATGGAGACCACTTACGGCCTGCCGAAGTACCGCATGCCGCCGACCGATGAGGTGGTGGCGCAGATGGTCGCCTTCTGCCGGGAAGCGCTGGAGGAAGGCGCGGTGCCCGTGCTGCTCGGCTACTCGCTCGGCAAATCGCAGGAAATCCTTTGCGCGCTGCTGAATGCCGGTCTTTGCGCCCATGCTCCACGGCTCGGTCTACCGCATGACCGAGCTTTACCGGGAGCTGAACGCCGGATTTTCCCGACCGGCTATGTTCGCTACGCGGCGGGGCAGGTGGAAGGGAAGGTGCTCGTCTGCCCGCCCAGCGCGGCGCGTTCGCTGATGATCCAGCGCATCCGAAACCGCCGCACCGCGGTGCTCACCGGCTGGGCGCTCGATCCTGGCGCGAAATTCCGCTACGGCTGCGACGCCGCCTTCCCGCTCACCGATCACGCGGATTACCCGGACCTCGTCCGCTACGTTGAGTTGGTGCAGCCAAAGCTGGTGCTCACCCTGCACGGTTTCGCCGCTGCCTTTGCGGCCGATCTACGCGAGCGCGGTTTCGAGGCGTGGGCGCTCAGCCAGGAAAATCAGCTCGAGCTTTCCCTGCGGCACGCGGGCGTGACCGTCGCCGCTCCCGTCCCCGAACCCGCCTCCGAGCTGCCGCCGCCCAGAGCCCGCCGATTTCCTGGCGCTGGCGCAGGTCGGCGAACAACTCGCTGCGACCACCAGCAAGCTCCGCAAGGTGGAAGTGCTCGCCGCCTACCTCTCCACGCTCGCGAAGATCGATTCCACGCTGCTCGCGCATGCCGCGGTCTACCTCACCGGGCGCGCCTTTCCGCAGAACGATGACCGCACGTTGCAAGTCGGCTGGGCGGTGATCCATCGCGCCCTCATGGCCGCGACCAAGAAGCCAGAGCATGTCGTTCGGCAGATCGCCCGCCAGTACAACGACGCGGGAAAGTCCGCGCGCGAAATCCTGCTCCACGCCACGACCCCGGAGCCCTTCACGCTCGCGGATTCCGCCGCGCTTTTCGAGTCGCTGCACCGCGCGCGCGGGCCTGCGCCGAAGACCGAGTTGCTGCAAGCGCGCCTCGCGCGGGTCGATCCCCATTCCGGGCAGCTATCTCGTGCGCATCCTCACCGGCGACCTCCGCATTGGGTTGAAGGAAGGGCTGCTCGAAGAGGCCGTCGCCGCTGCCTTTGGCGCCAGCGTGGAGGAAATCCGCGAAGCGAATATGCTGCTCGGCGACATCGGGCGTACCGCCGCCCTCGCGGCGCGCGGTGCACTGCACGAGGCGTCGCTGGAAGTCTTCCGCCCGATCAAGTGCATGCTCGCAAGCCCCGAGCCGACGGCAGGCGCGATCTGGGCGCGGCTGATGGCCTCCTCCGCTGCGGAGGCGTTGCGCTCACTGAATGGCCAGGCTTCGCCGCCCACCGGCATCCCGTCGTTCTGGGTCGAAGACAAATACGACGGAATCCGCGCGCAACTGCACTTCTCAAACGGCCGGGTGGAGATTTTCACGCGCGATTTGCGAAAGGTCACCGACCAGTTCGGCGATGTCGCCCGCCACGCCCGCGCGCTGACGGCTGGCGTCATCCTCGACGGCGAGATTGTCGCCTACGAAGCGGGCCGCAAGCTCACCTTTTTCGACCTGCAAAAGCGCCTCGGCCGCAAAAACGAGGACGACCTTTTCCTCGGTCGCAGCGACGTTCCCGTGATCTACAAAGCATTCGATCTGCTCTGGCTGGAAGGTGCCTCGCTGCTGCGCGAGCCGCTGACTCGCCGCCGCGAGCTGCTGCAAGGGCTCACCCTCCCGCCCGGCCTCGAGCTGGTGCCGATCACCGCCGTTGCCTCCGCCGAAGAGGTCGAAGCGGCCTTCCAAGCCGCGCGCCGCGAGGGCAACGAAGGCCTCATCGCCAAAGATGGATCGAGCCTCTACACCCCCGGCCGGCGCGGGCTCGCCTGGATCAAATTCAAGAAAGAGCTGGCCACGCTCGATGTGGTCGTCGTCGGAGCCGAGACCGGGCACGGCAAGCGCTCCGCCATGCTCAGCGATTACACTTTCGCGGTCCGCGACGACCTCAGCGGCCAGCTCCTCACCATCGGCAAAGCCTACTCCGGCGTGACCGACGAAGAGATCGAAGAGCTCACCGAGCACTTCACCGAGACCACCCTCCGCACCCACGGCAACTACCGCGAAGTCCGCCCGCAGGTCGTCTTCGAGGTCGCCTTCGATTCCGTGCAGCCCAGCCAGCGCCACAGCAGCGGCCTCGCCCTTCGCTTCCCCCGCATCAAATCCATCCGCCGCGACAAAACCCCGGCGGAAATCGATACGCTTTCGTATGCACGATCGCTGGTGGGCACGGCTAGCAGCAGCGCCGCACCCCGCTAAACCGCCGCTCGGTCGCGGCCAAAAACACATTCTGCCGCGCCGCCTTTGTCGGCAGCTTTGCGCAATCGCACTGCGCCACCGCCTGCGCTTCGCGATCCAGCGCGGCCTGCCCGGAGAGATCGCGCAGCAGCGCAAAGCCGAGCGCCACGATCCCCAACGCATGCGCGGGCGCACCCGGCGTGCCGGCCGGCAAATCGAGCCACAGCGGAGGAGTTTCGCTGAGCTCGGCCGGTTTGCGGCGCGCCAGGAGCTGCCGCCATTCCCAGGCGACCAGCGCGGAGATGATCGCCACGAGCACCAGGAAAACGGAGGTCACAATCCCGTCCACGCGATTGTTGAACACCAGCGTGCGCGCGGTTTTAAGCGCCGCGGCGGCAGGAGCATCACCAGCGGCCGCTTTGATCTCCAAATCCGGGATTTTCCGTGCATTGACCTCGGCGGCCGCAAAAAAGCCTATGTTAGGATCCGCGTGAAAAACTTTCTGGCTCGCCGCGGTGAAGGTGATCGCGAGCAGCACCACGAGCGGGATGACGGTCGCGAGAACCGGCGCGAGCCGGCGCAGCCCGGTGCCTTCGCGCCGCAGCAGCATCTTCAACAGAATCGTGGTCGCGAGGCAGAGCGCGATGCTGCCAGCAGCTGATTGGCGATGCCGAAGATCGGCCAGAGCGCCTTCACGCCGCCATCGGGATCGCGCACGCCCATGATGAGGAAGCTGCCCCAGCCCGCCACCACCAGCAGCGCTGGCGAACAGCGTCGGCCCAGGTCGATCTTCGTATCGCCGAGCGGCTTCCAGACATGCCCGAGCGCATCCTGCAGGAGGTAGCGGCCCACGCGCGTGCCGGCGTCGAGCGTGGTCAGGATGAACAGCGCCTCGAACATCAGCGCGAAGTGGTACCAGAGATCGAGCCAGCGCCCGCGCGTCAGCTTGGAGAAGATCTGCGCCATGCCCACCGCCAGCGTCGCCGCGCCGCCGGTGCGGCCGAAGAGCGTGTCTCTCGCCCATCTCGTCGGCGAGGCCGTGCATCTGCTCGATCGAAACCTGCACCGGCACCAGCGCGATCTTTCCGCCCTGCGCCGGATCCGCGGCGAACTCCGTGAATCCGGAGCCTCCACCCTGGCTTTGGTATCGAGCGCGATGGCTGCCGGGGTGGCGCCCGCGCCCTTCACATTCATCGCGAGATAAACGCCCGGATCGAGCGTGCAGGCGGCGATCATCGCCATGATGGCCACCAGCGATTCGAGGCACATCGCGCCGTAGCCGATCGGGCCGCGCGTAGCTTTCGCGCGTGATGATCTTCGGCGTGATGCCGCTGGCGATCAGCGTGTGAAAGCCGCGGATCGCGCCGCACGCGATCGTGATGAAGCAGAACGGAAACAGCTTCCCGGCACCACCAGGCCCGAGCCGTCCACGAACTTGTGATCGCCGGCATCTGCAGATCCGGCAGCACGAGAAACACGCCGACGCCAGCGCGAAGATCGTGCCGAGCTTCATGAACGTGCTCAGGTAATCGCGCGGCGCGAGCAGCAGCCACACCGGCAGCACGCTCGCCGCCAGCCCGTAAACGATGATGGCCCACGCCAGCGGATCCGCCTTCACGTGCAAAAGCTTCGAGCCAGGTGCGCGTTGCTGTGAACGAACTGCCCGCCCCACACCGCCAGCAGCAGCAGCACCACGCCGATCACCGAGACCTCCAGCACTTTGCCGACGCGCAAAAAGCGCAGATACCCGCCCATGAACATCGCGATGGGGATGGTCGCGCCGACGGTGAAAACGCCCCACGGGCTTTCCGCCAGCGCCTTCACCACCACCAGCGCGAGCACCGCGAGCAGGATGATCATGATCGCGAGGATCGCGACCAGCGCCGATCGACGCCGGCCGTGGTGTTCAGTTCCTCCTTCACCATCTGCCCGAGCGATTTTCCGTCGCGCCGCATCGAGGCGAAGAGGATGACGAAATCCTGCACCGCGCCGCCGAGCACCACGCCGATCAAAATCCAGAGCGTGCCCGGCAGATAGCCGAATTGCGCCGCCAGCACCGGCCCGACCAGCGGCCCCGGCCCGCAGATCGCCGCGAAGTGATGGCCGAAGACGATCCACTTGTTCGTCTTCACGAAATCCTTGCCGTCCTCGTGCGACCTCGCACGGCGTGGCGCGGCGGTCGTCGAGCGCGAGCACCCGCGCCGCGATCCACTTCGAATAAAACCGGTAGCCGATGGCGTAGGTGCAGAGCGCCGCGACGAGGATGTAGCCGGAATTCAGCGGCTCGTCGCGCTGCGTGGCGAGGGTGAAATAGGCGAACGCGCCCGCAAGGGCGACGGCGAGCCAGACGAGGAGGGAAACCGATTTGCGCATGCAGGGGTAAAGTTAACGGCGAGGAACTAGCGCATCAAAACGCGATGCGGGGAAGGAGGCCAGCCAAGAGACGAGAAAGAATGCCGGAAAGACGAGACGGTTGACCCTTATCCGCCGCCAGCTAAATTCCGGCAATCATGCAGTCTGTTGGATTTACTTTTTGGCAGGATGGCGACATGTGGCTGGGCTTTCTCGACGAGTTTCCCGATTACGACACGCAGGGGACGAGCGTGGAAGACCTGAAAGAGCATCTCGCGGATTTGCACCGCGACCTTTCGTCCGGAGCGATCCCTGTGGTGCGCAGGCACGCGGAACTGGAGATCGCGTGAAGCGCCGCGCCTAGACGCGCTGAACGGCGTCTACCGCAACTGCTCCACCGCGTAATCCAGCTCCTCCTCCGTATTGTAAAAATGCGGGCTGAAGCGCAGGTAGTCGCGCCCCGCGCGATCGTAGCGCAGCGACGCGATGACATTGGCGGCCTCCAGCTTGCGGAAAAGGGCGGGCATGCTGCGCGATTCGTGGCGGAAGGTGGTGATGCTGGAGGCGTGGGGACCTTCGCGCGGGCCAAGGGCGCGGAAGCCGAGCGGTTCGATCCGGAAAAGCAGGTGCCGCTTTAGCTCAAGCAGGCGGGCGGCAATACGATCGGCTCCGGTCGCGTTGAAAAGCTCGATCGCGGCGCACATGCCATAAATGCCCGCGATGTTCAGCACGCCGGGCTCGTAGCGCTGCGCGGTAGGGACGAACTCGATCTCATCCTGCGCGACGAAGTTCGGCGCGACCACGTTCCAGGCGCCGATCAGCGTGGGGCGCAGCCGTTCGAAGTGCCGCTTTTTCACGCAGACGATCCCGATGGCCAGCGGGCCGAGGAGCCACTTGTGCGCATCGGCGCTCATGAAATCGACATGCCGCATGGATAGCGGAAACGCGCCGAGCGTCTGGATGCCATCGAGCGAAAAGAGGATTTCCCGCTCGTGCAGCAGGCGGCCGATGGCGTCGACATCGATGCGGTAGCCGGAAATGAAATGGCACGAAGCGAGGGCGACCAGGCGCGTGCGCGGCGAGAGCGAGCCCGCCACCAGCTCCGGCGTGATTTCGCCAGGCGCCTCGGGCTCGAGATAGCGGACGGTGACGCCGCGCCGGCGCAGCTCGAGCCACGGGTAGACGTTCGCCGGATAGTCGCTGTGGTAGCAGAGCACCTCGTCCCCCTCACGCCAGGGGAGGCCATTGGCGAAAAGGCTGAGGCCGAACGAGGTGGGGCCGAGCAGCGCGATCTCGTCGGCCTCGGCATCGATGAAATCCGCGCAGAGCTTCCGCGCATGCTTGATGTCGCGCAGCGTCTGGCCGATTTCCTGCGGATTCGTCGCGGAGCGCTCGATATACCGCGTCATCGCATCGGCCACCGGTTGCGGCAGGGCGCAAACGCCGGCATGCGCGAGGAAAGTTTTCTCCCGGCAAATGGGGAAGAGCTCGCGCCGGCGCGCTTCGTCGAAGATCGGGCCCGTCATGGGGTAGCGTCCGGCCGCGGCGGCAGCTTGGAAGGATCGACGAGCTTGGTGCTCACGCGGATCTCGCGGTAGATGGTGCGATCGCCGGTTTTCGGGTTCTGGTAGACCTCTTCCTTGTAGCCGAAATTCGGCGGCGGGACGTATCTCATCTTGGGCAGCGCGCGCATCCGGCTAAACACGGCAAAGAATCCGATGTGCGCGGCGATCACCCCGAGCACCACCCATAAAATCGTGCGGCGGCTCACCGGGTCCGGGTCTTCTCGCCTTCCTCGATCAGCTTCCAGAAGCCCTTCTGCTTGCCGAGCTCGGCGTCCTCGGCCGGCATGGGCAGTTTCGCCCGGAAGAGAAAATCGCGGATGGTATTTTTGTGCAGCACGCGATGCACCGTAATGCCTTCCGCGGTTTTTTCAAAATAGATGCGGTAATCCTTGGCGCGGTAGCGGTAGAGCCGCTTGCCGTCGCGCTCGATCGCGCCGAAGCGCTCGCCATCGACGCTCTCCTCGAGATCCGCCGGCATCACCTGGAATTCCGCGAGCAAATCGAGCTGCAGCTCCGTGGGAATGGCGGACATCTCGGCGGCGCTGAGCTCATTGAAGACGATCTGGAACATGGGACGCCGATAGGTTTAGCCGAGTTGCAGGGGCAGTGAACGGAAAAAGTGAGGCGAGCGGTGGCGTATGGAGCGGCCGGCCAATGCAAAGTGAGAAATGAAAAGTGCAAAATGCAAAATGGCTCCGCTTCGCCGAGCCCGCGCGCGCATTCGAGCAGCCCCACTTTGCATTTTTCACTTTGCACTTTTCATTTTTCACTTTCCTCCCGCTCCACCCGCAGCACCCGCTTCCCAATCCCCGTAAAGATCTCCCACGGGATCGTCCCCGCCTTCGCCGCCAGCTCCGCCGCGGTGATTTCCTCCGTTCCCTGGCACCCGAGAAGCACTGCTTCCTCACCTTCCTCCACCTCCGGGAGTTCAGTGATATCCACCATGATTTGATCCATGGTGACCCTCCCCAGCACCGCGCAACGCCGGCCGCGGATCAGCACCTCGGCGCCGCGCGCGGTCAGGTGCCGCTGGTATCCATCCGCGTAGCCAAGCCCCAGCGTGGCGATGCGCATTGCCCGCTCGGTGATGTAGGTGCGCCCGTAGGAAACACCGCGCCCGGGGCCGACCGCGCGAATGAGGGTGATGCGTGTTTTCCAGGTAAGCACCGCGCGCAGGCGCGACTGAAACTCTGGCAAAGGCGAGCTGCCGTAGAGCATGAGCCCGGGCCTCACGAGATCGCCCGCCTCGGCCGGGAAGCCCAGCAGTCCGGCGCTGTTGTCGATGTGCAGGAGTGCGCCAGGAAAGTGCTCGGTGCGAAGCTGCGTGGCCAGCCGGTGGAAGCGCGCGAGTTGCTCGCGCGTGTAGGCGGCGTCTTCGTCCGCCACCGGCAAATGCGAGGCGATGCCGGTGATGCTCAGCCCCGAGAGGCCGGCGATTTCGCGCGCGCCGGCCAGCGCTTCCTCCTCCCACATCCCGATCCGCCCCATGCCGGTATCGAGCACCAGGTGCGACTCGAGCGGACGATTGCGCAGCCGGCCGAGCACCGCGAAAGCCTCCGCTTCGCGCACGGTCGAGATGGAGGGAATGAAGCCGTGTTCCGCGATCAGCGGCTGCTCATCGGGCAGCGCGGGGCCGAGGATAAAGATGGGCGTGTTCGCGTCGAGCGCCCGCACTTCGAGGGCCTCGATCACATTGGCCACGCCGAAAAGCTCCGCCTTCCCGCTCAGCGCGCGCACCGCGAAACCGATCCCGTGCCCGTAGGCGTTCGCCTTCACCACGGCCATGATCTGGACGCCGTTGGCGAGTCGTGCGCGGGCGGCGGCCAGATTGTGGCGCAGCGCGGAGGGATCGATCTCCGCCCACGTGCGGCGGGGCGCTTCGGGGGTCATCCCGCTGAGCTTCCGCGAATCCGCGGAGGTGGGAAGGAGATAATGGAGCCCAATAATCAGCGGCTGACGAAAGGGCTCACAGCCAATTCCCAATGATCATGTACGGCGCCCAGAGGCAGGGGTGGCTGGTGAGCGGCTGGTTGAGCATCTTGATTTGGGCGCGCTGGAGAGCCTGCGCCTTGGAGATGTCGGGCGCGTTGCGCAGCAAGGTGTAGAAATCCGAGACGAGCGTGGTGGAGGCTTCGTCGTTCACGTTCCAAAGCGTGGCGAAGGCGCTGCGGGCGCCGGCTTTCAGGGCCACGCCAGCGAGGCCGAGCGCCGCGCGATCGTCGCCCGCGGCGGTCTGGCAGGCGCTGAGCGAAAGGAGCTCCACCGGCTGCTCGCGGAGTTGCGCGGGACGGATGAGCCGCTCCAGGCCATCGAGGGTGAGGCGGTCGTCGAAGGTGAGGAGGAAGGTCTTGCGCACGTCGCCGCTGAACTCGCCGTGCGACGCGATGTGCACCACCGAGAAGGGCTGCTCGGCAAAGGCCTTCTGCACCGCGGGCACGCGGAAATCCCGGTCGATGAGCGCCGTGCCGCCGTAGAGTTTGCGGAGCCGGGCGATCTCCTCGCGCACGAACGGCAGCGCCGGATAATCTTCGCCTTCGCTCCGCACCGCCGCGGTAAGGCCGTTGGCCATGAGCGTCACATTCACGCGCTTGATCGGCGCCGGCTCCATGAGCGTGAGGCCCGGCGTGACCGCAATGGCGTATCGCTCGACGAGAAATTTCTCTCCATCATGCAGCGCGCCCATCGGAATGCTGCGGAGCGCGCCATCGGGAATGAAGACGAGCGTGTCGATCTTGGCGCGGCGAAGCAGCGGCTCGAGCGGGCGGATGAGCCAGGCGTGGAGCTGCTGCGCCTCGTCGAGAAACTCCTCGGTGGTGCGCGTCTCGAGATGCCGGCGGAATGCACGCACCGTCGCGGTGAGCAGCGGCGCGGCGACCGGCGCCTTCACCCGCTCCAGCCGCCCCTGCACGCTGACGAGGATCTCGGTGCGATCCGGCAGCGGGATGAGGTAGAGGATCGCCGCGGTTGGCGCGAGATTCTCGACCGGCTTCGCCTTGGCGCGCAGCAGGTTCACGCAATCGTCCTGGAAGTAGTCCTCCAGCTCGACGGACTTCAGCGTCTCGCACGTATCGCGCGCCTCGCGCAAGGCCTGCGCGATCTGCTCCGGATCGCGCAGGCGGTCGGCGCGCTGCAGCAGCAGATCGGCCAGCTCGAAAAAAACGTCGCCCACGGCCTGCCGGAACGACGACCGCGCGTGGATATTCCCGAGGCGGCTGGAAAGATCGCCCCGGATGCGCTCGAGTTGCCCGATCGCGCGGCGATACGCGGCGATCGCCTCCTCGGGCCGGCCCTCGCCACGCTCGATCCGCGCGGTCTGCCATTCCCACTGGTAGAGTAACTCCGGGGCTTGCGACTGCTGCGCGAGAAAGGCCGCGCGCCGGGTGAGCGCGGCCGCTTCGCCGAACTTTTTCTCCTGCTCGTAAAGATGCCCGGAGTAGCCCAGCGCATAGGAAAGCGCGCGCTGGTCGCCGGCGGCCTCGGCGGAGTTCTCCGCCGCGCGGTAGGCTTCGAGCGCGGCCAGCCGGAGCTTCTGGTCGTGGGCCGGCGCGAGCTGGAAAAGCAGCTCCCACGTTTGGCCGGCGCGGGAGAGGACGAACGCTTTGTCGTGCGAATCGGGCAGCGTTTTGGCGACCGCGAGGGCGCCTCGGTTTTGCTCGGTGGCCGCGGCGAAGTCGCCGCTGCGCGCGGCGGAATCGGCAGCATTGGCGTGCGCTTTCGCGGCGAGGGCGGGGTTCGCGGCGCCCTTCGCCAGCTTCGCTGCATCGCGAAACGCCTTCAGCGCCTCCGCCGCCTTGCCTTGCCCATCGAGAAGAATGCCGAGGTCGTTGAGGGTCGCGGCCTCGCGCGCCTGGTCGCCGGCCTTGCGCGCCAGCGCGAGCGCTTCTCGCAGAGGCCCTTCCGCCCATTCGGCATCGTGCGCGAAAATGCGGAAGCTGCCGAGCGCCTCCAGCGCCGCGATGAACCGCGCGCGGTCGCCGCCTTTCGAGGCGAGGTCGCGCGCCTCGATCGCGCTCGCCACGGCCAGGCGATGCTGGCCGAGCTGGTGCTCGGCGTGGGCGCGGCCCAGCAGCGCATCGATGAGCGCACCGGGATCCTTCGCCCGCCGGCGCGCCGCGATCGCCGCGTCCCATCGCCTGACCGCCGCCTCGAAGTCACCCTGCTGCGAGGCAGCCCTCGGGGCTTCCCCTGATTTCGGCTCCGCGGCGGCCGCGCAAAAAACGATCAGGATGAGATGCGCCGCGATGGAGACGAGCACCCTCACAGCAGAAGCTTCAGCGCCTGGCGCACCAATTCATCCGGCTCGGCGGCCGTGAGGTTTTGGCTGAGGACGACCTCCTTCACGGCCTTGAGCGCCTCGACTTGCTTGTAGCCGAGCGTGATGAGGGCGAGCACGGCGTCGTTGATCTGCAGCTCGAGCGGCGTGGGCGCATTCGCCGCGCTGGCGGCTTCCCACGCGGCAGTGACCCCCACCTTGTCCTTGAGCTCGACGATGATCCGCTCGGCGGTCTTTTTGCCGATCCCCTTGATGCGCGCGAGCGCCTTGGAGTCGTTGGCGACCACCGCCGCCTTGAACATGACCACGCTGCAGCCGGAGAGGACGTCTAGCGCCGTCTTGGGACCGATGCCGGAGACGTGGTTCACGAGCAGGCGGAAGAGATCGCGCTCGGCCGCGGACATGAAGCCGTAGAGGAGGTGCGCGTCTTCGCGCACCACGAGGTGCGTTAAAATCTTGCACGCCGCGCCGGGCGCCGGGAGCTTGTCGTAGCTCGAAAGCGGGATGAACACATGATAGCCGACCCCATGCACCGCCAGCACCACGTGCGTCGGGAAGGCTTCCACCAGCGCGCCCTCAAGAAAGGTGATCATGCGCGGCAATGGAAGGCGATTGGCGCGCGCTGGAAAGCCTTTTTCGCGCTGCTGCTGCTCGCGGGCGCGGCCGGCGCGGCGGAGGATGGGCGCGAAAACTGGCGTGCCTGGATCGAGCCAAAATTCATGCGGGCGCCGGTGAGCGCGCCGATTCCCGAGGCGAAACGCTCCGAATACGCGGGCGGAAATCTGGCGGAGGGCACCCTGACGCCGCTGGCCAAGGGCGAGTTGGAAAAGCTCGCGGTCACTTGGGACGAGTTTTTCCAACAATCCCGGCAGAATGCCGCCGCCGAGCTGGCCGAGATCAAGCCGGTGTACGTGCGCAACCGGCGAAAGGTGATCGAATACGCCGAGCTGCGCTCCGAGCGCGGGCTGCTCGCCAGCGCGGTGCTGGCGCCAAAGTTTCTCGAGCAATTCGCGGAAACGCTGGGGCCGACCGTGCTGCTGGTGGTGCCGAATCGCTTCCTCGCGTTCGTTTTCCCCAGGCTCGCGAGCAAATACGAGGAGCACGCCGGCGTGGTGCTGGAGGCCTATCGCGCGACCGCTTTCCCGGTGAGCCTGGAGGTGTTCGAGGTGAGCCCCGCGGGGTTGAAGGCAGTCGGATTCTATCCCGATCCGGCGCGGGATTGAGGATTCCGCTACCGCCCGCCCGCCTTCGCGCGTACCCTCTCCGGCCCATCCCATGCGAAAGCTGCTTTTTCCGGCCGCGGTGGTGATCGTGCTCGCGATCGCCGCCGGCTTCTTCCTGCTGAAGCGCCGGACCGTGCGCCAGGTGATCGCCGCCGAGCTGCTGCCGGCCGAGACGGTCTTCTTCGCGGAGCTGCCCAACGTCGCGCGGACCCTCGAGCGCTGGCCGCGCACGGCGCTGCACGCGCTCTGGCACGAGCCGGAAGTGCAGGCCTTCCTGGAGCAGCCGCGCGAAAAGCTCCCGTGGCTCCAGGAAAGCACCCGCTGGCTGGAGGCCCTGGCGCGCATGCGGCCGGAGCAGGGCTTTTTTGCGGTGGCTGGGATGGACGGCGACGTCCCGCGCATCGTCGCGGGGATCAGTTTTCTCGGGAGCCGTTCGTCGGCCGAGACGCTCCTGGCGGGTCCGCGCGCGGCGCTGAAAGACGCCTGGCCCACCGGCCGGACGGAGCTGATCACGTACGGCGCGGCGGAAATCCAGACCTTCACGGAAGGCGAGCGCGTGGTGGCGGAGTGTTTTCGCGAAAGCTGGTACTTCGCGGCAAACCAGCTCGACCTGCTCAAGGCGACGCTGGACCGCTACGATACCAAGGCCAATGACCCGGCCGCGACGCTCGCCTCGCGCGAGGCCTACCGCGAATCGCTCGCGGCGCTTCCAAAAGAGCCGGACCTCGCGATCTTCGCGCAGCCTGCCGCGCTCTTGGAAAAAGTGAGCGCGCTCTTGAACGCCACGGGCCAGCAGAGCGGCTCAGCCGGCCTGGCCGAAATCGCCAAAATCCAGGGGTTTGGGGCGGCCATGAAAATGGAGGGGCGCGAGTTTCGCGATGCTTGGTTCACCTGCTTGCCCGGCGCCACAGACTCCGGCTCCAGTCTCGTGGCCCCGGCCCCCGCCGAGTTGGCGCGTCGTGCGCTGAACCTCACCACCGCCGAGACCGCGCTCTTTCATGCGGCGGCGCTGCCGCCGGGTTTCGGCGCGGAGCTCGAGCGATCCCCTCTCCTTCCGCTCGTGCCCAGCGTGGAGCGGGTGCGGCGTACGCTGGAAGCGGATGGCCTGAAGCTCGCCGAGGCGCTGGACGCCCTCGGCCCGGAGATTTCCGTCATCCTCGATTGGCCCCAGGACGGAATGCTCGCCCCGTGCCTCGCCGCCGAGCTTCGCGATCCGGAAAAAGTGCGTGCGGCGCTCGCGGCCCTCAACACCGCGAATGAACCCTCCGCGCAGTGGAAGCGCTTCGAGGAAAACGGCACGGTTTTCTTCCAGCCGCCGGACGGCTTGCTGCCGCAGTTCACCCCCACCCTCGCGTTGACGGACCGGTTTCTCCTTTTCACGATCGGCCGCTCGAAAGCCGCCGAAGTGGCGGCCTTGGCGCGCGGAAACGAAGCGGCGCTCCCGCAGACGGCGCTCTTCAAATCCGCCACCGCCGGCCTGCCCGCGGCCACCGAGGCGTTCAGCTACCTGAACACGAGCCTGCTGGTCACGCGCGCTTACGGCTTTCTGCGTCCCACCCTGGCCATGTCGCTGGCGCTCAATCCCGACGCGGCCTCGTACATCGATGCGGGCAAATTGCCCGCCGGGGAAATCCTCGCCAAACACCTCGGCAGCACCGCCTATGCGAAGCGCGTCACGGCGAAAGGCATCGTCAGCGAATCGATGGGACCGCTGACCTACGACCAGGCAGTCATCGGCGCCGCGCTCATCTCCGGCGCCGCCTCGCTGCCCTTCTTGAAGGAGACGTTGCAAAAAGGAACGTTCGGTTCCGCCTTGGTCCCCACGACGCCGCGCCAGCCCGCGCCGCCCGCCACGCCGGGTGCCCCCCCCGCCCTGGAGCCTGCGCGACCCCAGCCTGCCAACCCGGCAGGGGTCAAAAACGAATAGCCGTGGCTGAAACCGGGTTCGGAGCAGATTTCGACCGACGCGACGGGAGGGCGAGCGTCCCCGCGAGCCGGGACGGATGGTGGCTGCGGTGGCCGGATGGCGGGCTTCCTACCCCTGCATCGCCTTCCGCCGCACCTCCACCGCCTTGCGGATCGCGAGTTCCACCTCCACCCACCCCTCACTTTGCGGTTTGAATTTGAGCACCGGCTTCGCGTTCCACGTTCCCGTCATCAGCTTTTTGAGCTCCTTCTCCAGCGGCCAGCTCTCGTCCCAGTCCTTCCGATCCAGCAACACCGGGATCAAGATGCACTTCTTCTCCTTCACCAAACTCAGCGCCTTCGGGGCCTCCTTATCCTGAATGAACTCCGAAGCGCGCGAGGCGCTCGAGTAGAGCAGCAGCACGATATCCGCCTCCCCCAGCTCCTTCATAATCCGCTCCTCCCAATCCTCGCCCGCGACCAATTGCTTGTCATCCCACGCCTGGATGTAACCGCGCCGGCCCAGGATTGTGAGATGCGTGGAAAGCTTCCCCTTCAGCTTCCCTTCATCCGCATGCGCGTAGCTCACAAAGAGCCGCAGCCGCGCCGGCGCCGACGGCCCTTCGGCCGCGCGCGCCTCCGGGCTCTCCACCTCGTTCAGCGTCGCCGCCACCGGCACCGCATACTCCTCCTCGTTCGGCGCCCGCCCGATCACCACATCGAACTCCGGCCTCTGTTTGCGCTCGGCCATCCGCAACGCCTTCATCTGCACCCATTCCTCCGGCGACTCCAGCACCCGCACCTCCTCCACCACCGGCACCTTCCCGTGCAACACCGCCAGGTGCGCGCGGATGAGATCGAACAGGCTCTGCCCCTCCTCCTGCGAATCGCCGAGCACCGCCACCTCCGTCCGCCGCTCGCTGCGGTCCAGGCGCACCAACGCCTTCGCCCCGCCCCATTCCAGCACCACGCCGGAGCGCCAGCGCCACTCCGGGTGCGCCGCGCTCATCTCATGCGTCCGCACGATCAGCCGCGGCAACAGCCCCGGCGGCAGCGCCTCCGGGTACGAAAACCGCAGCCGCTTCACCCCCGCCCCGCGAAACTCCGCAAACGCCTCCGGCTGCACCTCCGGCAACAGCTCCGGGATCAGCCAGCGCGTCGCCGCCTGCGTCTTACCCGCCCCCGCATCCGGTGCATCGAGCACAAACGCCACCTCGAACTTCTGCATCAGCTCCAGCACGAAATCGTGCTTCTCCGGCGGATAATCCTTCGCCGGCAACGCCTCCGCCAGCCACGCCCGCTCCAGCACCCCGTGGCACTCCTTCTTCTGCGCAAAGCGCAGCAGCCCATAGATCCCCTCCGTCACCCACTGCGGCTTCAGCACACTCGTCTCGCGCAGCCGGTGATGCTCGCGGAAATTGAGCGCAATCCCCAGCCGGTGCAGTGTCTCCGCCAAACTTGCCTGTTGGCGTTCTTCCTTCACTCCCTCGCTTTCGCACAACGCGACATACTCTGGAAAATCGAGGAAACTCTCCGGCATCTTCGCCAGCTTCTCCTTCACGCGGTGCCACTTCTTGGGGACGCCAAGCCACACATCTGGCATCCCGTTCACCGTCTTCTCTAGAAGCGTGCGTAGCTCCACGATCCCGCGCCCCGTGAATGCATCCGTCTCCACGAAGCCAACGATCTGCGGGCACCGTTCCTGTAGGCGAAATCGGTCCACGGAAAAAGAGTGTACATCGTACTTATTCAGCGCCACGACTACCGGGCTATCTCCGCCATAACTCTGGATGAATCGCAGCCAATAATCCGTCTCCGTTTCCCAGTTGCTCTCCCGTCCCTCTAGAACCAGAAGATATACACAGCGCTCGCTGAGGAATATCTGATGGGTTCCGTGCAGAAACTCCTGTCCGCCAAAATCCCACGCGTGTCCTGTCGCTACTCCTTGCGCGCATCCGAGCTTCAGCGGCAGCACAGTAATCCCCGGAGTCTCCTCTTCTCTGGCGTCGGGCTTCCCACCCCGCAAAACCTTCAGCAGCGAAGTTTTCCCCACCCGCCCACGCCCAACCAGCAACAGTCGCACTTCCTGCATTGGCGCCTCTCCCTGCGACACCCGCTCAAAATAAAAATCAAGGATCGCACGCGGATCCGCAAATTGTGTTGAATCCGCGTCTTGACCATTCTCGGCCCATGTCGGTCCCAGCACTTGCCCTGGCAACCCTAGCGCGGAATTGCCGTGAAGAGTCAACACGCTCAGGCGTCTCAGTCTCCTAAGCGACCTGGGGAGTGCTGTCAGCCGATTATTCTCAACAACCAACCGCCCCAGATTGGTGAGCCGCCCAAGCTCCGGCGGCAAAGTCGTAAGCTGATTTTGGTTAAGGTACAACATCTCCAAAGCGGTGAGTTGACCGAGTTCCAGCGGCACCGCCGTTAGTTGATTATTGAAAACATCAAGCATCTGCAATGCGGCGAGTTTTCCAATTTCTGGCGGCAGCGACGTAAGATTGTCGCTATTGAGGGAAAGCTCCTTCAGCGCGGTGAGCTGGCCAATCTCCGGCGGCAGCGCCGTGATCGGGTTGCTGCTCAGGTATAGTCTCGTCAGCGCGGTAAGCTGGCCGATCTCCGGCGGCAGCGTCGTGAGCCGATTGTCGAAAAGGGTCAACTCCTGCAGCGCGGTGAGCTGGCCGATCTCCGGCGGCAGCGCCGTGAGCCGATTGACGATAAGGGTCAATTCCTGCAGCGCGGTGAGCTGGCCGATTTCCGGCGGCAGCGCCGTGAGCTGGTTGCTGTTCAGGGAAAGCTCCTTCAGTGCGGTGGGCCGGCCAATCTCCGGCGGCAGCTCCGTGAGCTGGTTGCCGTTCAGGTCGAGCTGCGTCAGCGCGGTGAGCTGGCCCATCTCGGGCGGCAGCGCCGTGAGGCCCAATCCCGACAAATCGAGCTTCGTCCCCTGCGCGCCCTCCCGCCGGCATACCTCGATCCGCCGCAGCGCCTCCTCATCGGCCTCTTGCGGATTCTTCGGCCTGTCCTGATCACCCTTCGCCATCGCGCGTTTATTCTATCGGCTCCGCCATGGTGATGGTGCGCGGGGCGGTGGTGCGGGTGGCGACGCTGTTGGCGACGAGGGTGCGGACTTTGATTACTTTGCCGACTTCGAAGGGGCCGAGGGCGTTGCCGCTGGGGTCGAGGGGGGCGGTGTTGGTGAAGTCGGCGCGGTGCCGACCACTTGCCATCGCACGGTTTTGGTGGTGGCGTGGTCGCCGCCGCCGGCGACGTATTTAACCAGCACTTGCAGGCCGCCGTCGCCGCCTTGCGCGATGGTGTCGATCTCGATCGTCTCGGGCGCGCTGGTGCCGGGCTCGGTGGGGATGCCCGAGAGCGCTTGCGAGACGGCTTCGCCGGGATCGTGGCGCTGCTTCACCACGCTGTACCAGCGCTTGTTGAGCCGATCCGTACGGGGAGGCTCTGCGGGGGGACTCATCATCATAGTCGTAATCTTGATCTTGATCGCTTCGGGGGATTGGCGATCGGCGCTGAGGTGCGGTTCTAGACGACAATTCGATTCAAGGCCACGATTAAAAGATTTGCGCCTTCGCCGCCGGGGGAAGCGCGAGTTTTGGGCGCGCCGGTGTGGCGAAGGGTTGTCGGCCGGTCCAGCAAGGCGGTTGCGCAAATCACGCGGCAGTTTACTTTCCGGCGACATGCGCGCCGCCTCTCGACGTTTTTTGCTGCTCGCCGCGGTGGCGCTCTCACTTTTCGCCGCCGGCGCGTGTGCCGAAACGGCGGCGGATCACGCGGTGCAGCTTAGCGCGCGGGTCTCGCTCACGCCCCGCTCCATCAAGCTGCTCTGGCTGCGCGGGGCCGATGCGGTGGGGTACGCGGTGGCGCGCAAAGGGGTCGCGGCGAGCAATTGGACGGCGCTGGCGTCGCTGCCGCGCACGGCCACGCAATTTACCGATACCAGCGTCGCGGCCGGCGTGGGGTACGAGTACCGCGTGATCAAGGTGGGGCCGAACTACAAGGGGTACGGTTTCATCAGCGCGGGGATCGGGGTGCCGCTGGTGGAGAATCGCGGACAGATCATCCTGCTCGTGGAAAGCAGCCAGGCCGCGCCGCTCGCCCTGGAGCTCGCCCGGCTGGAAAGCGATCTGATCGGCGATGGCTGGACGGTGCTCCGGCACGATGTCGACCGGCAGGCGGGCGTGGCGTCGGTAAAACAGATCGTGATGACGGATTACACCGCCGCGCCGACGAAGGTGAAGGCGCTCTTCATCTTCGGCCACGTGCCGGTGCCCTACTCCGGCAATTTCGCGCCGGACGAGCACGGCGAGCACGTCGGCGCCTGGCCGGCCGATGGCTATTACGGAACCGCCACGGGCGACTGGACCGATGCCAGCGTCAACAATTCACGGGCCAACGATGTGCGCAACCGGAACACGCCCGGCGACGGCAAGTTCGATCAGAACACGCTCCCGGCCAGCCTGGTGCTGCAGATCGGCCGCGTCGATCTGAGCAATCTGCCGGCGTTCGCGGACAATGAAACCGAGCTGCTGCGCCGGTATCTAAATAAGAATCACACCTACCGGCACCGGGTCTTCGCGTCGGAAGCCGCCGGCTTGATCACCGATGAATTTGGCGCGTTTGGCGGCGAAGCGTTCGCCGCGGGAGCCTGGAGCAATTTTGCCGCGCTGCTCGGCCCGTCCAAGGTAAAGACCGAGAGATTTTTCCCGACCGTAATCGATAACAGCCGGCTGCTCGCCTACGCCTGCGGCGGCGGCAGCTATACGAACGTGGGCGACGCCGCGCGCACCGCCAATTTCGCCGGCCAGCGCTCCCTGGCCGTTTTCACCGCCTTCTTCGGGAGCTTCTTCGGCGATTGGGACAGCCCCGATAACCTGATGCGCTCGGCCCTGGCCAGCACCGGCCTCGGCCTCTCCGCCATGTGGGCCGGCCGGCCCTGCTGGTACCTGCACCCGCTCGGGCAGGGCCAGACCCTCGGCTACTGCGCCCGCCTCTCGCAGAATAACAGCACCGTCTTTCCCCCCGGCCGCTTCCCCCGCGGCATCCACACCGCCCTCCTCGGCGATCCGACCCTGCGCCTGCACGTCATTCCCCCGCCCTCCCAGCTTCAAGCCACCACGAGCGGTTCCGCCGTGCAGCTCACCTGGCAGGCGCCCGCGACCGCTGTCTTTGGCTACCATGTCTATCGCGCGCCCTCTCCCAGCGGCCCATTCACGCGCCTGAATACCGGCGCGGTTCGGAGTACCAGCTTTACCGACTCGGCGCCGGCGAGCGGGACTACCTACCAAGTGAGGGCAATTCGGCAGCAAGGGTCGAATAGCGGGACTTACTGGAATGCTAGCCAGGGTGTCTTTGTGCAAGCGCCGTAGGCGCGGAGCGTCTTAATCTTAATCTTAATCTTAATCTTAATCCTCAACGTGATTCGAGGCTGCGCGCGGGATTAAGATTAAGATTAGGACTATGATTAAGAGTCCTCCCCCCTCAAACCACCCCCCTCCCCTCCAGCCACCCCCACGTCGCCCGCAGCATCCCGTACCCAAAGTGCCCCTGCCGCACCCGGATCATCTGCGCGCCCGCCCAAACATCGCGCAATTTCTCCAAGCTTTCCGCCGGCGCGATCCGGTCATACTCCCCCGCGACGAGCAAGATATTCTCCGGCGCGCACTTCGTCGGCGCGTGCAGCGGGGAGGTTAGGTGCGAGTGCCTGGCGATCACCTCGTGCCGGATTCCGCGCACCACCAGCTCGCGCCGTAGCGCCAGCCCCGCGGGCGATTTCCAAATCGCGTGCTCCACATCCACGATCGGCTCCAGCAACGCCACGAAGCTCAGCTCCTCCACCGAGGCCAGCAGCGCCCCGATCCAGCCGCCATAGCTCAGCGCGCAGACGCCGAATTCGCGTCCGCCGCGCGCGCGCAGCAGTCCCAGGAGCTGCCGCACTTCGCACACGCCCTGCCGCAGCCCCTCGCCCGTGCGCACCAGGTCCGCCGTGATCGCCAGCTCCCCGTTGCGAAAACCCGCAGGGACTCGCGAGTAGTGAAACGGCAGGTGCACGAAGCAAGCGTTCCATCCCCGCTCATTGAAGCGCGCCGCCCATTGCGCGTACCCCCGGTCGCTGGCCGACATGAGCGAGTGCAGCATGATCACCGTGGGGGCCGACCAGCCCCGCGCGCAGGGAAAAAGCTTTACGCAGGCCCGGTCGTTCTCGGCGTAAACCGTCCGCACCGGGCTCGGCCAGCGCCAGTGATTTCCCGCTTCTTCCAAACCGGCCCCCACCTCCGGCCCGGCGAGATACTCGTCCCGCGTCATCGGCTCGCACAGGCTCACGTAGTTCTCCAAGGCGGCGGCGCTCGCCTCCGTCAGCCGATGACGCTTTTGCACGCGATACAGCGCGGCGCACAGGGCCCAATCGAGCGTCGAGGCGAGCATGCGGGCCAGCGGCATCGGCTTACTCCCTCCCCTTTCGGCGCCGCGGCGGCTGCGGGAAATCCTCGTCCGTGAGCCGAAACTTTGCCCGCGCCTCCGCGGCCAGCGCACGCATTGTCTCGGCCACCGCTTTTTCGAAATCCTGCCGGTCTTGCTTCGATGGCCCCGCGCACGCCATCGGTTTTCCAAACGCGATCCAAATCGGCGTCTGCCGCCAGGGCAGCCACGCGCGGGGCGCGTAGAGGCGATCGCTGCCGATGATCACCGCCGGCAACACCGGCGCGCCGCTCATCTGCGCGAGCGCGCCCACCCCCGCGCGCGGCATCGCGCCGCCCAGCACCGATTCCGCGCCGTCGCGTATTCCGCCCTCTGGAAACATCCCGACGCGCCGGCCCAGCCGCAGGCGCTCCAGCGCCGCGCGCACGGCGCGCCGGTCCGCGCGCGCCCGGTCCACCGGAAAGACATCCACCGCCCGGCACCAAGCCCCGAGCACCGGCATTTCAAAAAGCTCGAGCATCCCCATCCAATCGATCTTCCCGTACGCCGCGACGCCGAGCAGCGGCGGATCGAAATGCGAAATGTGATTCGCCGCGATGATCAGCGGCCCCGGCGCCCGCGTCGTTTCCCGCCCCAGCACATGCGTGCGCGTAAACGGCGCGAGCAGCAGCCTGAGCAGCAGCCGGGAAGCCATGTAACTGAGCCAGCGCACCATCTGCGCACAGGTATCGTCTGCCTCCGGCCACCGGGCGAGCGGAAAGGCTGTTGAAGCCCCCGCTTGCCACCCCACCTCTCCCCGCCCAAACCTTTCCCATGTCCCACGAATCCCGCTTTCAGTCCCTCAATCTCACCCTGCCACCCGCGCCCAAGCCCGTCGCCGTCTACCGCCCGGTCGTCATCCACAACGGCCTCATCTACGTCTCTGGACACGGCCCGCTTTTGCCGGACAAGACGCTCATCACCGGCCGCGTCGGCGCGGAGCTTACGCTCGAGCAGGGCCACGCCGCGGCGCGCCAGGTGGGCCTGGCGATCCTCGCCACCCTGCGGGCGCAACTCGGCTCGCTCGATCGCATCGATCGCGTGATCAAGGTGCTCGGCATGGTCAATTCCGCCCCCGATTTTCTCGATCATCCCAAGGTGATCAATGGCTGCAGCGAGCTCTTCGCGCAGGTTTTCGGCGAAGACCAGGGGATCGGTACCCGCTCCGCGGTAGGCTTGGTTTCGCTGCCTGGGCACATCGCGGTGGAAGTCGAGGCGACCTTCGCGCTGCAGCCGGCGTAGCCTATTTCTCGCGCGCCCTCCGCGACGGCTTGCGTCGCTGACGACCGGCCGGTTTCAGCGCCACCAGCAGGATCCCAGCAATCACCACCAGCCCACCGATCACCGAGAGCGGCATGGCGTGTTTCTTCACATCCAGCGGCTGGTGGGCCAGCTTGCCATCGGCGTACTCGGAAATGCGAAAGCTGTGCAGCGCGGCGCTCAATTCCGGATCCTCCGCGGCGCTCTGCTCCGAGTGATCTGCTCGCATCATGAATGCTTTTTGCCCAAGGAGCGCGGTCCACACCGTCATGGAGTTTCCGTCTGGTTTGCGGGCCGCGAGGGTCAGCCACTCGATTTCGTGCGAGGTGACCGGGCGTTGGTCGATAACCTGGTAGCCTTGCGAGATCACGTTCTCCTTCATCGCGTCGATCAGCGTCTGCCGCGCGTCGCCCTCCTGCGGGGGCAGGCGTGTCGCGAGCAGCATGAACGACTGCTTTTTCCGCGGGCTGCGAATGGCCACCAGGGAATGCTCCGGCGGCGGCTGCACCGGCTGCCACCATTCGGGCAAATCGATGGCCACTTTCTCCTCGGGAAAGACGCGCGTCACGGCGCCCAGTGCCGGCGTTCCCGCGAAGAGCAGCGCGGCGCAAATGGCAAGCAACCCCTTCATGATTGGCCTCGGCGAGGCGTCGCCATGGGCGCTAGGCCACGGGCTGGGAGTTTTCCTCGAAGAGCCGCTTCACCGAATCGCGCGAAAGCACCATGATGGTGAATACTCCGAGGATCGTCCCAAACGGCATGAACAAGCACTCCAGGCACGCCACGATGAATACGAACATGTAGCGCCGCCGCTGCCCGATATATTTACCGGCAATGAAAATGCAAACCGCCAGCACCTCGCCGAGCACGAAAAACACGGAGCCGAGCCCCACGAATAGCCCGCCGAGAAACGCCGGCGCCGGTTGCCCGGTATTGCTATCCTTGAAAGTCTCCGGCGAGGAAAGGAACATGATTCCAAGCACGAGATAGATTAGGGCAAAGCACGAAAAGAACGCGATGAGCCCACCGACGACATAGTGAAACGTTTTCAGGAGCCGCAGATGCTCTTGATCTTGCGAACGAACGGGCGGCGGAAGCGGAATGCTCATTTGATATGGAGAAGCTAGCTATTTGGTAGATGAAAACTCCTAACCTTACTCTTGCCGGCACCCCATCGTGAGCAGGATATTCGCCCAGAGCGCCTGGTCCCCAGTTTGGATCGTGAGCACGTGATCGGGCGAATCGACCACTTTGTAAAAGTCCCATTTCTGGATCGGCTGCAGCTCGAGCGCGAGGCCGGCTTCCGCGATCACCTGGCGGTATTCCTCCCAGACCGGCGGAGCGCCCGCCTGGGCGTACGGATCGTCGGCCGGGATGCCCATCGTGTTCACCACATCCACCGGCACCGCGCTCAGCACCGCGCGGAGCACTTGCGCGCAAGTGACCACGCCCGGCGCAAGATTGAGGCACACGAGTTCGCAGTTCGGCCCGCGCTTGTTCCAGGCCGGGTAGTTGCCGTCGGCGATCAGGATCGCGCTATGGTGCCCGGCGCGGCCGAGCACTTCGTTGATCTTCGGGTGGATGAGCTGGTGTTTCAGCATGGCTCAGCGCGGCCCGAAGTATTGCCGGAAGGCGTGCATCGTCTGCGCCGCCGCGGCTTCGGAGTCCGGCAGCGGCAGCACCTCCCCCGAAACATAGCCGGCATAGCCGATTTGCCGCAGCGCCTCGACGATCGGCGCCACTTCGGTGTGCCCGAAGCCAATGGCGCGCCGGTTCGAGTCGGCAAAATGAAAATGCCCCACCAGCGCGCCGCCCTCGCGCAAAGCGCCGGCAATCGAGACTTCCTCGATGCTCATGTGAAACATGTCCGCGAGAATCCGGATGTTCCGCGTGCGCAGCGAGCGGAGAAAACTCGCGGTGTCGCCCACGCGGTTGAAGAGGTTCGTCTCGTAGCGATTCAGCGGCTCGTAGAGCAGCGTCTGCCCCTGCCGCTCCGCCGCTTCGCCAAGCTCCTCCAGCGCGTCGGAGAGCCAGTCGATGGCCTGCCCCCGCGAAATCTCTCCCTCGAATTTCCCCTGGATCGAACCGATGATCGGCTGCGTCTGCAGCGCTCCCGCCGCCGCCACGATGCGCTTCGCAAAGCCGCGCGCGCTCTGCCGGATCGCCGGATCGGGATGCGTGAAATGCCAGCGGTGCGCCACCCAGCCGCCGCCGGTCCCGAGCGCCGCCACTTGCAAGCCGTGCCGCTCCACGATCGGGCGCACGATTTCCACCGCGGCCGCTTCCGGCTCCGGCGGAAAGATTTCGATGGCATCGAAGCCGTGCCGCGCCGCGGAGGCGCAGGCAGCGTCCAGGTCGTCCCAAAAAACAAACGGGCCGCCGCGTGCCTGCGGCACCAGCGAAACGGTGATGGCGGATTTCATCATGGCTCTTCAGCGCATCAGCAAAAGCACGATGATGATCGGGAGCAAGACCGCCGCCGCGCAAAGCCCCACGCCTTGCGCCGTGCGCCCGCGCAGAAACAGCATCCCGCCCGCCGTGAGCGCCGCCAGCAGCCACGGCCCGTACATCAGCACCGGGATGAACGTGAACACCGCCACCACCAGCCCCACGCCCAGGCAAAGCAGCCCCGATTCCCAGGGAAACTGCAAAAAGACGATCCACATCCGCTCGCCGATATCTTCCAAAAACACGCGGAAGCGCGCCGGCTCCGGCTGGACCGGCGCCGCGCCGATCTGCTCCCCGAGCAGCCGGTGCAGCGGCATCCAGTAATACGATTGCGGAGTCTGGCCCAAGTCGTTCGAATCGAGCGCCCCCTCCTTCACGCGCCGGATGACTTCTTCTTCCACATACGGCCCCTCGAGCTGGCCTTTCTTCAGGATGTGATATTCCGTGGGCATCGGCGGAGCGGATAATTTGCGGCGCGGAGCGATCGCCGAGGGAGCCTCCGGCGCGGCATCGCTTTCGTCAATGTCGATCGAAAGCAAACCTCCCGTTCGATAGTGGCACGCCGCTGCGGGAGCTATCGCAAAGCCGCGCGCTCGGCTGCTGTAAGCTCCTTCGAACTGTCGCGCCACCGCTCGGCCGAGCGGCGATCCACCCAGCTTTTCCAAACTCGCCGCAGCCGCTCGATACGCTCCTTTTCCTCCGGCACGGTGCGGAGCCAGGCGAGCGCGTCGTTCGGGCTGAGGCTGATGAGAGCGCTCGCAAAGCCTTCCGTCGCGGAAGATTTGAAGACGCCGGCGGGCAGCCCTTCGAGCCAGGCGGCCACTTCGCTGCTGCTCTTTTGCGTCCAGTAGCTAACGGCGAAGGCGAGGACGTGGCCTGGGACCTGGCCGGGCGGTTGTTCGCGCGCCCAGGCCGCCACGGCGGCGGCGTCGTCGACAGCCCATCGGCGGATCGCCTGATCGAGCGCCTGCCCGTAGAAGGCCCTGGGTTGCCGGCTCAGGTAGGCGACGGCGGCGCGCGGATCGCTCTGGATCCACGCGCTGAAGACGGAATCTAAAAAGGCATTCGTGGAGCCCGGCTTGGGGCCTTCCTGCACGTGGGCGCGCACCAACTCCGCCGTCTGTTCGGGCCATTTGTTCATCATCTGCTGCAAAACGAAGGAAAGGCCCTCCGCCCGCGACCAATCCGCAGCCGTCAAACCCGCGAGGAACGCCAACGCGCCCTCAGGGTCGCCCTCGCGCGTGAGGCGGCTCGCCGCCAGTTCGCCGAGCACCGCGCCCCGCTCCAAACCGGGAGGCAGGCTGGTGGCGTACTCGCGCGCCGCGGCAAAGCCGGAAGTGTCGATCAGCGCGGCGGCAAACATTTTCCGCCAGCGCATGCGCTCGTAGCCGGCCGGCATCGATTCCATGAGCGCCCGCGCGTCTTCGGGATTGCGCCGGGCGCGCTGGGGAAAAAGCGCTTCGAGCGCCATCAGGCGGGCGTCGCCCGGAAAGGCGAGGGCGGCCTTCCAGGCGGCGTCGGGATCGTGGGCGCCCCATTTGACCACGAGCGCCCAAGCCGTCGAACGCACGTGCGGGTTGCTTTCGTTCCCCGGCGTCTGCCAAAGCTCGCGCAGCGCTTCCTCCGGCGGCAAGTGTTCCAGCTTCGCCAGGGCCGTCTTCTGCAGCTCGAAGCGCATGGGGCCGGCGCCGTCGAAGCGCGCCTCGGCCATCACCGCCAGCGCCGCGGGCAAATCGCGCTCGGCCATGGCCATGATGGCCGCGTAAAATCCGCCTTGCATGATTCGGCCGCGGCCCACGCGCTCCGCGAGGGCGCGCTGCGCGGCCTCCTCGGGAGCGACTTTCGCCCAGCGGCCAAAGTAGAGCTTCAGCAAAGCGAAATCGTCGTCGGTAATTCCGCGCAGCATTTCGTCGCAATGCGCGCGAAAATCCCCGGCCTGGAAACCCTCCAGCAATTGCGCGAGCGCCCCCAACCGGTGCATCTCGCTCGGCAGCGCGCGCACCGCCCGCACCGTAGCGGGACTCCGCGAGGCGGGCGCGCCCGGCTCCACGCTTCTCGCGGCGTGCTGCTCGCTCGCGCCCTGGCGCATGGAGGCCGAGGACGTTGGCCCCAAGGCGAGGCGCGGCTCCGCTGAGGTGGGCGCGGAGGCGGCGAGCAAGTAGCCGATGGCAAAAGCGGCCGGCGGGCCGAGCCACGCGATGTGGTCGCTCCATTTCACGGCGCAACCCCCGGCTTTTCGCGGGCGCGCCAGATCGCGAAGCGCTCACGGGTTTTCGCGCGAATCTCCGCAGGCAACTTTTGCAGGGCGCCCTTGATCTCTTCCGGTGAGAAGTTGTGCCAGACGCACTCGAGTGGCCAAGTGTCGCCACCAGAAGTGAAGGCGCGGCGCGCGGCCCACTGGAGAGCGCCCACGGAGTTGGACCCGTCCCACTGCTGAACGACCTGCCGCAACTCGTCGCGGGTGGGATCGGTTTGCGGGAGCCGCGCGAGGTGATCGGCGGCACGCCAGGCATCGACCTCCATCAACGCCCTGCCGATGCGCGTTTGCACGCTATTCGAGACCACCGGATCGGCGATCTGCCTGGCCCACTCCTGCGCCGCGGGCAGATCCGCAATGGCCCAGCGCGTGGCCACCCACTGCATGCAATCGGTGCGCGTGGAGGGATTCTCCTCCAGTTCCGCGCGCGCCGCGGCGGCCTCCGGGTCGCGTTGCGCCCAAGCCCGGTAAAGCTCCGTTTTATCCACGCGAATTTCCTTCTCCCCGGCCAGGACCTCGAGCAGTTGCAGGCCGCGTTCCGGATCGCTCCGTCCCCCGACTCTGCACACGGCTTCGCGTACGCCTTTGTGGGCGCTCTTGGTGCGCAGGTCGCCGGCATGCTTCTCCACCCAATCGAGCATCTCCGCAGGATTCATTCGCCCCCAAGTGTCGAAAACCGCAGTGGCGTACCCGGGTTCTGCCTCCACATCCAAAGCCCACTCGCGTGCCGCGGGCAAATCGCGCTCCGCCCACCATGCGGCGAAGGAGAACATCGGATCGAACCAGCCCACCTTCCGGCCGGCCAGCGAGCCCATCGCCTCCTTCAACTCATCGCCCGGCAGATGTTGCAGCTCCGCGAAGAGTTGCACCTGGAGCTCCGCATCCTGGCCCTCGTCCTTGAATTTGGCCAGAATCCGATCGAAGGCGCCGTTCCGTGCGGTGCTTCGCCCAGCCGTGTTCTCCGCGAGCTGCGCCTCCCCAGTCTCTGGCACCACAACGCTGCCCGCGCTCTCCGGGCGGTTTTCCCCGGCACGCCCCAGCCACCATCCGCAAAGCAGCGCAATCACCGTGCAAAATGCGGGGAGCCAGCGCGCCATGCTCCCCGCTTACACGAGGTTGCCGGAGGCGGCAACGGATTCCCGGCGCAACCGCCTTGAAGCCACCGGCCTCATCTCATAGAAGCGCGCCCCCTTCAAACACCGCGCACTACATTTCGCGCGAAGCGCTTTGGACTGCGGCGCGTCCTCGCGCCGCTTTGCACCAGCGCGGCTCACCCCAACCACTCCCGACAGGTGGTCTTGACTGCGGAGAACGCCGTTTGGGCGTTGTCTTTAACGGTGAAGACGCTACCGTGAATCCCGGAGCCAAGCCATTCCACCCGGTGCAGGCCACGGCGGAAGGCAAATGCGTCCAGTCGCTCGTTGATGTCCTCATCCATTGAAACTTCTTTCGGGCACGTAGGCCACTCTGCCGAGGTGAAAATGCATCTCACCATCGCCGGCGAACGCATCGCGGTGCGGCAATTGGGACCGGATTTTCTAATCATCGATCCCACGGCCGAGCAGGCGCCGACAGTGGGGCAGTTGTATCTATGCGTCGACGGCAACGAACGCGAATGGTCCGTTTTTCTGCCCGAGGGCATTTTGAAAACTTCGCGTCGCGTCATGATCGCCAACGTGTAGCCGGCGCCGAGCTGTGTTGTGAATCGCCGCGACTTCCTCCATCAGAGCGCCTCCGCCGTGGCCGGCTTCGCCGCCGCCTCGGCCGCCGCCGCTCCTGATCGCGCCGCCACGCGGATCATCGATACCCACACCCATTTCTACGATCCCACGCGCCCCGAGGGTGTGCCGTGGCCCCGGGCGGGCACCCCGCTCCACCGCCGCGTCCTGCCGCCCGATTGGCGGGCCGTCGCCGAGCCGCATGGAATCAAGGAAACCGTGGTGGTCGAAGCGAGCCCGCGCCTGGAAGACAATGCCTGGATCCTCGAGCTGGCCGCTCGCGAGCGTTCCATCGTCGGCTTCGTCGGCCATCTCCTCCCGGAGTCGCCCGACTTCGCGCAGCACTTCCTGCGGTTCGCCGCCAACCCCCTCTTTCGCGGCCTCCGCGTCCCGCAAACCAGCGTCCTCGCCAACGCCCGCCAGCCCGCCTTCCTCAAAGCCCTCGGCCTGCTCGCCGAACACGGCCTTTCCCTCGACCTCAACGGCCCGCCCAAGCTGCACCACATCGCCACCCGGATCGCGGCAGAGCTCCCGTCCCTCCGGATCATTCTGAACCACGTCGGCAGCGCCGGCGATCCCGCGCGGCTCTCCCCCGAGTGGCTCGCCTCCCTGCGCGAGTTAGGCAAACACCCCCAGGTCTACTGCAAAGTCTCCGCGCTCCAGGAGCAAACCGCCGCCTCCGCCCAGCGCTACGGCGCCGCCCCCCGCGACACCGCCTCCTACGCCCCCATCCTCGATCATTGCTGGGAATGCTTCGGCCCCACGCGTCTCATCTATGGCAGCAACTGGCCCGTCTGTGAAAAAGGCGGCAGCTACGCCGATCAATTCGCCATCGTGAAGGAATACTTCACCGCCAAAGGTCCCGACGCCTGCGAAGCCTTCTTCTGGCAAAATTCACGCGCCGCGTACCGTTGGATAGAGCGATAGAAGGCTACTCGGAGCGGCATTTCCCTCGCGGGAAAGTGCTCATCCCATGGTGAAGATTTCGACCGGCGCGACGGGAGGGCGAGCGTCCCCGCGAGCCGGGCAGGATGGTGGCTGCGATGGCGGGATGGTCGTCCTCCCGATGGCCGCCTCGCACGTGCGCCAGCCCATTTTGCATTTTGCACTTTTCATTTCTCAGTTTGCATTTCCGGCACCTTGCAACCTGAAACCTCACAGCGGCCCCGCTACTTAATCTCCGCTCGACACCAGCCACCCTCACCCGGAGTTTATCCACCCACTTTTTCCCACTTGCCCAATGAGCACCGAGCGCCGCAAACCTTATCCCTTCGACCAGTTCGAGCCGAAGTGGCAGCGCGCTTTGGGACGGAGCGGCAGACCTTCCACGCGCCGAATCCCGGCGAGCCCGGCTTCGATGCCGCGCAGCCGAAGTACTACGTGCTCGACATGTTCCCCTACCCCAGCGGCGTCGGGGCTGCACGTGGGGCATCCGGAGGGCTACACGGCCACGGACATCATCGGCGCGCTACAAGCGGATGCGCGGCTTCAACGTGCTGCACCCGATGGGCTGGGACGCCTTCGGCCTGCCGGCGGAGCAATACGCGATCAAGACCGGCCAGCACCCGGCGGTGACCACCGCGCGCAAACGTCGCCAACTTCAAGGCGCAGCTCCAGCGCATCGGCTTCGCCTACGACTGGCAGCGCGAGGTGAACACCACCGACCCCGGCTACTTCCGCTGGACGCAGTGGATCTTCCTCCAGCTCTACCACTCGTGGTTCAATCCCGAGACGCAGCGCGCGGAGCCGATCGCCACCTACACAGGGCGACGATCCCGACAGCGTGCGCCTCGCCTACGTCAGCGAAGCGCCGGTGAACTGGTGCCCCGACTCGGCACCGTGCTGGCCAACGAGGAAGTCATCGACGGCAAGAGCGAGGTCGGCGGCATCCCGGTCGAGCGCCGCCCGATGCGGCAGTGGATGCTGCGCATCACCGCCTACGCGCAGCGGCTGATCGATGAACTCGACGGCCTCGACTGGCCGGATGGCATCAAGCTGCTGCAGCGGAACTGGATCGGCCGCAGCGAAGGCGCGGAGGTGCATTTCAGCCGTCGACGGATTCGGCGAGCAGACAGATCACGGTCTTCACCACGCGGCCCGACACGCTCTACGGCGCGACCTACATGGTGCTCGCGCCGGAGCATCCGCTGGTGGACGCAGATCACCACGCGCGGAGCAGCGGACGGCGGTGCGCGACGTATCGCGAAAGCACTGCGCGCAAGAGCGACCTCGAGCGCACCGAGCTGGCGAAGGAAAAGACCGGCGTCTTCACCGGCGCGTTCGCGATCAATCCGGTCAACGGCGAGCGCATCCCGATCTGGATCGCCGACTACGTCCTGCATCGGCTACGGCACCGGCGCGATCATGGCCGTGCCGGCGCACGACGAGCGCGACTGGGAATTCGCGCGACAAATTCGCGCTGCCGATCCGCGAAGTCGTCTCGCCCGAGCCGCGGCTCGGCCTCGGCGGCGAATCGCCCTGTGCGACGCGGAGCCGCTGGAATGTTTCGTCGGCGAAGGATTCGCGATCCACTCCGGCCCGCTCGACGGCCTGCCGACCGCGGAGGCGAAAGCGGAAATCACCGACCGCCTCGCGAAGCGCAGGGCTCGGCAGCAAGACGATCAACTTCAAGCTGCGCGACTGGCTCTTCTCCCGCCAGCGCTACTGGGGCGAGCCTTTCCCGATCGTGTGGGAAGACGGCAAGCATCGCGCGCATCCCGGAGAGCGAACTGCCGCTCACGCCGCCGGAGCTGGACGACTTCAAGCCCACCGGCACGCCCGAGCCGCCGCTGAGCAAGGCGACGGACTGGGTGCGCTACACCGACACCGCCACGCGCGAGACCAACACCATGCCGCAGTGGGCCGGCTCGTGCTGGTACTACCTGCGCTATTGCGATCCGCAGAACGCCGAGCGCTTCGTCGGCGCGAGGCGGAACGTACTGGATGACCGGCGGTATTGGACGGGAGGGAGGTGAAGCCGGCGGCGGCGTCGATCTCTACGTCGGCGGCACCGAGCACGCCGTGCTGCACCTGCTCTACGCGCGCTTCTGGCACAAGGTGCTCTTCGACCTCGGCCACGTCTCGCACGCCGCGAGCCGTTCCAGCGAGCTCGTGAACCAGGGCCTGATCCTCGGCGAAGACGGCCAGAAAATGTCCAAGTCGCCGCGGCAACGTGGTCAACCCCGACGACGTCATCGACGACTACGGCGCCGACGCGTTGCGGCTGCTACGAGATGTTCATGGGCCCGCTGGAGCAGCACGAAGCCGTGGAGCATGACCGGCGTGGAAGGCGTGCTCGCGTTTCCTCGCCCGCGTCTGGCGGCTGGTCATGGAGGAAAACCAGGCCGGCGAATGGGTCGCTCAGCGCCGCCGTCGCAGGACGTGCCGATGCCCGACAAGCCGCCGCGCAAGGTGATCCACGCCACGATCAAGAAAGTCGGCGAAGACATCGAGGCGCTCAGCTTCAACACCGCCATCGCGCAGATGATGATCTTCGTGAATGCCTTCACCGGCGCGAACCCGCGCCCGCGCGACCGCCCTGCGCCTGCTGCTGCAGGTGCTCAATCCCTTCGCCCCGCATCTCACCGAAGAGCTCTGGGAGCGGCTCGGCTTGCGAGCGGCGCTCGCTCGCCGACGAGCCCGTGGCCCGACCTACGATCCCGCGCTCCTCATCGAGGACGAAATCGAGCTCGCCGCTGCAGGTGAATGGCAAGGTGCGCGACAAGATCGTCGTCCGCAAAAGACGCGACCAAGGAGGACGTCGAAGCCGCCGCGCTCGCAGCAGCCCGAAGATCGCCGGATTGGACTGCCGGCAAAGCGATCAAGAAGGTCGTCGTCGTTCCCGGCAAGCTGGTGAACATCGTCGTTGGTTAGTAAGCATCCCCACCCATGACTCGCTCCCTCTACCTTTGCCTCCTGCTCGGCCTCCTCGCGCCGGCCGGCTTTACCCAGAGCCCGCCTGCCGCCACGCGTGCGCCCGCGGCCGCGGAGATGCGCGTTCTGCGCGATTTGCCGTACGTCACGAACGGCCTCCCCAGCCAGCGCCTCGATCTTTACCTCTCGGAAACTGCCGGCCCCGCGCGGCCCCTCGTCGTCTTCATCCATGGCGGCGGCTGGCAGGGCGGCAGCAAGAACAACTGCCCCGCCCGCCCGCTGGTCGCGCAAGGTTACGCGGTCGCCAGCGTCGAGTACCGGTTCAGCCAGGTCGCAAAATTCCCCGCGCAGATCGAGGACTGCAAAGCCGCCATTCGCTGGCTCCGCGCCCACGCGAAGGAGCACGGCATCGATCCCGAGCGCATCGGCGTCTGGGGCGCCTCGGCGGGCGGACATCTCGTGGCGCTGCTCGGCACCACCGGGCACGTGCGCGACTTCGATGTCGGCGAAAATCTGAGCGAATCGAGCAAGGTGCAATGCGTGATCGATTGGTTCGGCCCCAGCGATTTCGTCCGCTGGGGCGACTCGACCGGCGGCGGACTCGAGAAAGCGGGCAACGCCGTCGCGGGCCTGCTCGGCGGCACCCCCGCCGAAAAGCCGGAGCTCGCGCGCAAGGCCAGCCCCGCGGATTACGTGCAGAAAGACGCCGCGCCATTCCTGATCCTGCACGGCGACCAGGACCGCCTTGTCCCGCTCCAGCAAAGCACCGTCCTCCACGAAAAGCTGAAGGCGGCCGGCGCCGAGAGCACCCTGAAGGTCCTCTCCGGCTCCGGCCACGGCGGCCCGGCTTTCACCAATGCCGAAAGCCTCGCCGCCATGGGCGAGTTTCTGAATCGCCACCTGCGGGGGAAGTAGGCGCCGCCGCCGAATCTTATCCCGTCACCGGGTACTCCGTCTTGGTGCAGACGCCGGGCGTGGGGATGGGGTATTTGCCGTCCTTGTCCGCCTTCAGGAAAGCCGGGCTGTCCATCGTGAGCTTGTCGGCGCCGGGCGCGTATTCGTGCTGCGAGGCGAGGAAGTCGTCGAAGGTAATCACCACGCCGGTGTGCGCGGCCATGCGGCCCATGGAGGTGGCCACGCTGGATTTCACGCCGTGCGGCACTTCGTTGTAGGGCTTGTCGTTCCGGATCGCCGTCATCAAATCGGCCCACTCGTTGTCGTAGGGATTACTGTTATCGGTGGAGACCCAGAGCTGGTTTTCGCGGCTGGGGTTCTGGCCTTTGTAGGTGCTAGAGGGCCTGCCGCAATCGGTCGCCTTGGAAACGATAGCCATCCCTTTGCTGCCGTGGGCGTAGCTGGAATAGATCGATTCGCAGCCATGCATGCAGCGGCCGTCCATGTACATCTTCGCGCCATCGGCGAAGGTGTACTCCACCGCATAGTGATCGAAGTTTTGATCGATGTGGTTTTCCCGGTAGTGGCGCCCGCCGACGCCTTGGGCCTTCACCGGCCAGGCGTTCTTCATCCAGCAGAGGTGATCGATGTGGTGGATGTAGAAGTCGCTGAAGCAGCCGCCGCTCGCCCAGAGGAAGCTATGGAAGCGCTTGATCTGCCAGAGCAGCTCGCTCGGCTCCGTGGGCGGGCCGGGCCATTTCTCGGAGAAGGCCGAGCCGACCGGCCCGTGCATGCGGTAGCCGCGCATGACCACGATGTCGCCGATCTCGCCATCCTGGATGCGCTTGTGCAGCTCCTGCAGCGGGCGGGCGTGCCGCGACATGAGGCCGACGCCGACCTTGAGATTCTTGGCCGAGGCGTGGTCCGAAAGCTCGAGCATTCGGCGCGAGGTGGGGCCATCCGCGGTGAGCGGCTTCTCCATGAAGACGTTCAGGCCCTTTTCGATGGCCTGCTTGAAGTGCACCCAGCGGAAGGCGAGCGGCGTGGTGAAGATGACGACGTCGCCCTTCTTCAGGTGCCCCATCGCGTTCTGGAAACCATCGAAGCCGATGAACTTGCGGTCGTCGGGCACATCCACCTGGTCGGCGAATTTCTTGCTGAGCGAGTCGTAGCTGCCGGAGAGCTTGTTCGGAATGACATCGGCCATCGCGACGAGCTTCATGGGGCCGAGATTCGACGTGCCGAGCGCATTGGCCGCTGCGCCGGTGCCGCGCCCGCCGCACCCGACCAGGGCAAGCTGCACGAGGTCGCTGCCGGCCGCGTGCACATGCGGAATGGCCACGCCCGCGAGCGCGGAAGCAGCGACCACGCCGCCGGTGTTCTTGAGAAATTGGCGCCGCGACTGCGACGGCTCTGGAGAGGGAGTTTCGTTCATGTCGGTAGTCACAGACCGCGAACGCGCCGCGTCAATCCCGAAGGCGCCCCGAAAATTGAAATACTAAAAAGTGCTCGGGCGGGATTGGGAAAGTGCCCGAACGCTGCTATAATCGAGTCTAAATGACCTTGGCGCCCTCACGCCCCGCGCTCGTTTGCGCGCAGCGAATCCATTCACGTTGTCATCTTGCCCTCATCGCCTTTTTGCTGCTGGCCGTCTGCGTCCCTTCGGAGGCGAGCGCGCTACCGGCGGCGCAGGACAGCAGCTCCGCCGGGGGGAAGCTTACGCTGCTGGCGAACAAAGCCAGCACACTCCGGGTGGATGCGGCCAGCCGGGCGCACATCCGCTTCGATCTGGCGGAGTTGCCTCCCGCGACCGCGGCGCAAATCCATTATGCCCGGCTGCGCATCTATCTGCCGAAGGTCGTGAAGAAGGGCGGCGGTCTCTCGGTGCATGTGACCACGGGAGAATGGGACGAAGCACAGGCGGGAACTGAGCCGACCTTCGAGCAATCCGCGGCCGGGACGATCGGCCCGCTGGCCTTGATCGGCAAACGTTTTGCCAGCGTCGATGTGACGGCGGCGGTGAAGGCGTGGGTGTCGGGCACGAAGGCGAATCGCGGCTTCGCGATCGCCGCGGTGGACGGCGCGAGCGTGCTGATCAGCGCCAAGGAAGGGACCGGCTCGGGGTACCCGGCGGAGCTCGAAGTCGGCGTGAACCCGCCGGAGACCCCGCTGTCGCAGCTCGGACCCGATCTCACGCTGACGGGCACGACCACCGGCAAGTTCAGCGGCGACGGCTCCGGCCTCACCGGCCTGAATGTGGCAAACCTGGGTGTCCTGAGCGCGGATCAGCTTCCGGCGACGCTCAATCTCGGAAGGGTCGTCAACGCGAAACATTTCGGCGCGCGCGGGGATGGCGTGATGGACGACTCCGCGGCGATTGCCGAGGCGGTCGGCGCGGTGGCCGGCACCGGCGGCACGGTGTTCCTGCCGGCGGGGCTGTACCTTTGCAACGTGACTCTGCCGTCAGCCATCACCCTGCAGGGCGCGATGGAGTCTTCGCAGGCGCCGGGTAACGACGCCACCCGCACTCGGCTGAAGCCGTTCACGCCTGGCGAGCCGGTGATCCGCGTGCCTTCCTCGAAGGGAGTGCGCATCAAGGACTTGGCGCTCTTCGGACCGGGTGCGTACGTGCCGGGGTCGACGGGGATTCGCATCGCCGCGGATGCGCCTTCCACGCTGGGTGTTTTTGCAGGGTATTCGACCATCCTGGAAGGCGTGCAATGCAGCGGTTTCGAAACCGGCTATTTCATCAGCAGCTACCGGGTGCTCGCGTTGCAATGCGCCGGGATGCGCTGCAAGTACAACTGGTTCCTCAGCAATCCCCCCAGCGGCGCGGCGGACCCGACGCCCGACACCAGCGGCTATCCGTCGGACCACCTCACGCTCATCAATTGCGTGGCGGCCTTTCCGCGGGAGGTGAGCGCGGGAGTGGAGGAGGCGGCGCCGAACCGCACGAGTTACGGCATCTACGCAAACTCGGTGCGCGGCCTGACTTTGCTTGGGTGCGACGTCGGCCAATGCGGAACGGGGGTGTATTTGCAAAGCTGCATGGCAAATCTGAGCTGTCACGTCGAGGGAACGGACGGTCCCGCCCTCCATGTCAGCGGGAGCGGGGTTCACGTAAGCTCCGTGAGCACGCTGCATAGCGGGGGGATTCTGGGGGAGGGCGCCGGCGTGATTTCGATCTCCGCGCTTTCCGCCGACGGCGCCTATGCGGGCGGCCCCGCCTTCATCGGCATCAAGGGGCCGCTGATGTCCGTGAAATCCGAGCTTCCGCGCATGGTCAAATACATGGACCCGGCGGGGGCGCTGGTGGGCTACAGCATGAGCAATGGCGCAAGGGTCGGCCTCGTCCGGCAATCTCCGCAAACCATCAGCAAGGGCAATGTCTGGACGGAGGTGCTGTGGAATGCGACTCAATTCGCCGATGCCGTGGAGAGCGGACCCCAGACGAATTACAGTACCTCAACGGGCCGCTGGAAATGCCCGCTTGGGGGACGGTACCGCTTTCAATTCGTGCTCTCGAAACATGATCCGGCCGGAGGGCGCTTTTTCACGAAGATCAACGAGCGGACGGGAGGAAATGTGTCGCGAGATTTCACGGTGAACGCCTTCGAAAGCGGCGCCGACGGAAAGCCGCTGGCCGGATCGATCACCATCGATTGCTTCCAGGGGCGCACCTACTCGCTGGCGGTGAGCGGCGAGAGCCAGGGCAGCATCCAGGTGGGCGGCGGCGCCTCGCCCACCAGCGGCGACGCGATCTCGCGCATGAGCATCGCGCCGGAATAAAAACCTCACATGCAACACCCGATTTTCTATTTCCTCGCCGTGCTTGGCGCGACGTGCTTTGCGGCCGATAGCCCGAAGGTGGCCAGCACGCCGCTGGAAGCCGTGACGGAATTGCCGGGGTGGGGCACGGCGACCGACCCGGATGGCGACTGCCAATTCCTCCTGGAGGAAGAGGCGCTTTCGATCCGCGTTCCCGGCGCCGGCCGCCCGCACGATTTGGCGGCGGAAATCAAGGTCACCAATGCGCCCCGGGTGCTGCAACCGGTCGACGGGGACTTTGTCGCGACCGTGCGCGTCGAGGGCGGGTTCGTGCCGGGGAGCGAATCCACGAAGCCCGGGCGCACCGGATACAACGGCGCGGCACTCGTCGCGATGGTGGATGAGCGCAACGTGGCCACGCTGGCGCGCGCCGTTTTGCAACGTCGCGGAGAGCAGCCGCAGCCGTACGCCAATTTCGAGATCCGCGTGAATGGAAAACTGGAGCGGATCGGGATGACCGGGGACTATCGCCTCCCGAAAGAGGGCCCGGTCCATCTGCGCTTGGAAGTGCGCGGCTCACATATCTACGGCGCGGTGAGCAAGGATGGCGTGAGTTGGGAGGAGTTCGACGCGAAACCGATTCCCCCGGAATGGCCGAGGCAGCTCAAGACGGGCGTGGTGGCTATCAGCACCTCGAAGGAGGAATTCACTCCGCGCTTTTCGAAGCTGCAGGTGTCGCCATAGATGTTGGTTCAAACGCTCTCCACCTTGTCGATAAAGCGTTCGCTGAACCCCTCCTTGCGCAATTGCGTTCGATCCAGCGGCTGCCCCTTCTTTTTCGCTGCGACCTTCGTTGCCCTGAGCAGTTGCTGAAGCGCTTGGTCCAGGACGGCGTCTTCAGAGCGCTTTACGGGATTGCGTGTTGCAGGCTTCGCCATGCGGTTTATATGCCAGCGGATCGCCGGAGTTTCCACTCTTCTTTGCGCAACGAATGATGGGATTCAGCAGCAGTCGAGCTCACCTCTCCGCTCCAATTCCCAGCCGCTTCAGCTCCGCGCCAAAACCTTCCGCCACCAGGCGCGTGTAGATCTCCGCGCCGGCGTTGTTGACGTGATCAGCATCCAGCCGGTGGCGCTCTTCGAAAAGCTCGGGGAACGCGACGGGGTCGGCGTGGTCCAGGAGGATCCGCGTGGGCGGGCCGCCGGGGCGGAGGCGGAATTTACGGCCGATGATGGAGGGGGGGATGAGGACCACGGTGGAGGCGCCGGCGCCTTCGAAGCGGCGCAGGAGCCGGTCGTAGATGCGCTGGCTTTCGTCGTCGCCGTAGTTGGTCCGGGCGGGCTTGGCACGGACGCCGGCGAGGGCTTGGGCGTAGAGGGCCCGTACAGCCGGAGGCATTTGCTGCGTCTCGCCCGCGGTGGGGAGAAAGCCGTCGCGCCGGGGGCCGACCGGATCATGGGCATCGAGCGGCGGGCGCGGCTGGGGATCGTGCCAGCGGGGGGCGAGATCTGCGCGGCCGCGGTTGGAGACGTTTTCCGCAAAAAGCTGCACATGCTCCCAAAGCAGCGAGGCCGGCTCGCGATTGGCGAAGCCCGCGCGCAGCACCAGGCAGAGCCGCGCAAAATCGTGCCAATACACGCCGCGCAGGGTTCGCCCGAGCACCGGGTTGATTTGAATGCGCATCCCGCCGCCTTCGATGAAGACCCAGCGCAAATTCCGCGGGCGGGCGCGCAAAAGCTGGTCGCAGTAGTAGACCATCTCGGGTCCGCGCATGGCATCGATCCCCGCGTTGAAAGAACGCGTGGGGAGGCCGCGCTCCGCCATCGCGCGATCGAAAATCTCGGGGATGATCTGGTGATAGATCCGGCTCGAGCCGATGAAGAGCGTGTCGTACTCCTGCGCGTGCGCGCGGAAATGCTTCAGCTTGGCGGTGATCTCCGCGATCGGCCGCTCCGGGAGCAGCGCGCCGATGCCGTGGCACCCGGCCGCGAGCGCGATGAGGAAAGCCGCCACATTTGCCGCCGCCCGGAGCAGGCGCGCGCCGGCGGCCTTGAGCCGCGTGATCATACGACCGATGGCTCCGACACGAGCTTTCGCCACGGCGTAAGCGCCAGCAGCAGCGAGAGCCCGATCAGCGGCCACAGCACCTGTGCGAGCACGGTGAGCGGCATGGAAAGCTCGATGTAGCGCAGCACGTCGAGCCCTTGCATCGCCGCGGAGCTCAGGGAATTGAGCATCATGCTCGCCGCGGCCCAGGTCGCCACCCCAAGCGGGGCCGCCAGCCCGCGCCAGGAAATGGCGCGCCGCCAGCGCGGCCAGGCCACCGCGAAGATCAGCACGCTGAGCGGCAGCACGAGGCACCAGACGAAGATCGCGATCATGAAATCGCACACGACGACCGCGCGTTCGCTGAAGGCGAGGCGATCGAACGAAGGCCAGGGACGTGCGAATTGCGCCTTTGCCTGCTGAATTTGCGCCGCATACTTTTGCGCCATGTTCATCGAGAGCAGCGGCTGATTGTCCGCCGCGTACTCGGACCTCTCCAGCGCGAGCTTCACGCGGTTCCAGGCGATGGTGGGACGCTGATACGGATTGCGAAAAAGGTTGCCCATCTGCGTGAGCACCTTTCGCAGATAGGTGCCCGGGTCGCGCCGCAGCGCGCTGAAAAAGAGATCGCTAAAGAGCGCCGTGCGCTGGTCGATCGTGATGCCGCGGATGAGCGGCCCCTTGGTCAAGCCGGTGTAAAACAGCGCATCGGGATCATAGCCGAAGCTCGGGTAGGCGCCGTCGGCGCCATGATCCTCCCGCGCAATCGCGGCATCGCACGCCTCCGCGATCTCGCGGAGGATCGGCGCGGCGGGATCATCGGGCGCTTCGCGCAGTCGCCGGTCGATCTCCGGGCGCACGAGATGCACGTGCCACGCGATGAGCGCGCGCGAGCGGTCGTGAACATTCGCCAATCCGTGGTACCGATTGCACTTTGCCTGATACCAAAAACCCGCCGCGGCGAGCACGAGGAGCACCGCCGCGCCAGCGCCGAGCCAGCGCACCGCGTCCCAGCGCGTGCGCGCGTTCAGGCAAGTCGCCGCCAGCCACGGAATCGGCAGCGCCGCCAGCGCGAAACCCCAATTCGTCTTGGTGAAAAACGAGAGCAACCCGCACGCGCACAGCGCCGCGTAGATGCACACGTTCTGAAGCAGCCCGCGCCGGCTGGTCGCCAGCCACCAGGCGAGCAACGCCTGCACGCCTAAATAGAAGGCCACCCAAGCCTCCGCGAGCAGCGCCCATTCCCGCTGCGCGATCCGCTCATTCAGCGCGATGCAGCTAAAGGCAAAAATGCCGAGCAGACGGCTGCACACGCGCAATCCGATGCTGCCGGGGAAGAGCTTGTCTCCGGCCATCCAGACGATCGCGCCAGCCGCCGTTGCGGCGACCAGCGTAGCGATGGAGTGCAGCGTCACGATCGCCTGAAAGTCCCCGAAGAGCCGCAGGACGGTGCCGACGACGATCGGATAGGCAAAGGGACGATCCGGAGTGGCGATGGGCGCCTCGCCCCGCATCACCGCGAGGAACGATTCGAGATAGCTGCCGGTATCGTTTGCCCAGGATGGGAACGAAAAGCCGAGCCTGCGAAAGGCGACCGCCGTGATGAAGGTACATACGGCAATGCTCGGGATGAACCAGCCCAGACCTGCTTTCGACCACCACGCTCGATCGCTCGCAAATTTTTTTAGCACGAGCGGATTGCCAGCACGGGCGAGCAGCAATCCGCCTGCAATCACCCCGGCAAGCAGCACAAACAAACGTTTCCCCTTCATGCTCCACGGGCGCCGCACCACCCACTTCTCCCGCGCGCTCACCTCGCGCGAACCTTTCAACAGGATTTCGCGCCCTTTCACCACGTAGCCTTCGGCACGGCCCACGCCGAGCGCTTCGGGAGTACGATAGCGCGGCACCTCCATGCCATCTCTCGTCACCTCCACGTGCGCATCGTCCCACGCACTGGACGTGTAGCCTGCGGGGAAACGCCACGTTTCCACCGCTTCGGATTTGGGCGTCGGCAGCTCGAACTTGCGCGCGATCGGCCAGCCCCCCACTTGCTGGAAGAGGAGAAACAGAACGGCCAGGAGCGCCGCGGAATACACGTACGCCATCAGCGGAGAGCGCATCATCTGCCGCCAGCCTCGATGGCCGGAGAGTTCCGGTTCAGGCGCTGCGTTCATCGAAATATCGCGAGTTCAAGGAGCGCGATCATCCGACAGGCGCGCGGAAGATTGAAGCTTTTCTCAAGCCGTCCCGCGCGGGAGATTAAACGCATGCTGCTTCGCTTCTGCCAGTCCGCCCTGGCAACCTGCCTTCTCATCGTTTTCACATCTGCCGCCTGCGGGGAAATCATGGTGAAATCCGGCGAGAAGATCGCGTTTCTCGGCGATTCGCTCACCCACAAAGGCTGGACCAAGCCGCACGGCTACGTCCGCCTCGTCCTCGCCGGCCTGAAGGCCAATGGCGTGGACGTGGAAGCAGTGCCCGCCGGCTACGCCGGCGACAAATCGAATCAGATGCTCGCGCGCCTGCAAAAGGACGTGCTCGAAAAGCGCCCGCACTGGATGACCCTGAGCTGCGGCATCAACGACCTCTGGGAAATCCCGCTCGACGACGCGCAGGCGGCGACCCGCACCTATCCCGCGCACCCCGAAGAGCCGCCGAAAAGCACCTTCGCCAAAAACGTCACCGTCATGGTCGACCAAGCCCAGGCCGCCGGCATTAAGCCGCTCATCCTCACCGCCACCGTCTTCCAGGAAGACCTCAAGAATCTGGAAAACGCCCGCCTCGCCCCCTACAACCATTTCCTGCGCAAGCTCGCCGCCGAGCGCCAACTCCCGCTCGCCGATCTCAACGCGCTCTTCGCCGAGCGGATCACCGCCGAAAACAAGCCCGGCCAACGGGTGCTCACGGTCGATGGCGTACACATGAACCCGGAAGGCAACAAGCTCATGGCCATCGGCGTGCTCAAGGCCTTCGGCCTCGACGACGCGCAGCTCAAGCGCGCCGAAGAAGCGTGGGCGGCCATTCCAGCAGGGGCCAACTAAGTTTCAGATTTCTATTTTTCCACGGGGCCGGTAGGCGTTCCCAAAATACGTTTACTGCTCGTCTAAGAAATATGCATGAATGAAGACCACAGATTTCTTAGTTTTGAAACGGGTCGCGACGCCTTCACGCCGCTGCGTGCAGCTTGCGTGCAGCTTCGCCTCGCTGGCCGCCGGTGGACTTTTGGCGGTGTCCTGTTCCGCGCCGAAGGAAGACCCCGCCGAATTGGATGCGCCGATCTTCGGCAGCAGCAGGCCAACCACTTACCTTGTCGCCCCGACCGACAGTGTCCTGCACGTTCGCGATCTCGCGCGGACCGCCCGCATCCTTAGGAAATATAAGACGATGGACGCGGCAGAGCGGGCTTTGGTGAAAAGCGCAGTAGCCAAGCGCCTGCACGGCCTCATCGCACTGGAGATTCACCGCCTCGAGCCGAAGTACCGTGCGGAACGAGAGCGCCTCCGGCGGCTCCCGGACAAGGGGGCAACGGCGCGGGAAATTGCGCGTCTGGATGAAGATATCCGGAAGCAGGCGCTCGTGAAGGTCGCCGCAAGGCTGGCGGGGCACGACCTCGCGGTGCCGCTGAAGACGGCAGATAGCACCTCCGCGGTCGCCTTCGCCCGCGTGGACGGCGAAAGGATTGACATATTCGCCGACGCCTATGAATTGGACCGTCCTCTCGCAAGTCTACGCGAAGGAGATCAAATCGAGGGTAAATCGCGATCCGGCGTCTTCATTGCGAGCCAGTCGGCCCCAGTCGGCGCCGCGGAAAGATAGGACCGCGAGATTACGCTTTCACACGCGGCCTATTCATGGGAAACTGACTTTCGGGTGGGAATACCAACCGTGCCGCGCCGCTCCACAATCAATGGCCGACGTAGTTCCGCGCGATTGCAGTCGTGCCGCGAGAGTCGCGCGGAAAGCGAGGCGTTCGATCTCGGCAGTCTGCTGCGCCATCGTGCCAAACTGCCGTGGCCCGAAATTGCCCTGCTTTGCCGAAATCTGGCGGCGCAACTCGAATCGCGGGAGCTGAAGCGCCTGCCGGTGCCGAGCCCGCTCCTGCCGGCTTTGGCAGTGAAGTTCACGGACGGCGATGACGGAACCCATTGGCGAAGAGTGCCGGTCTCGGCCTGGCCGGAACACGAGCTTACCCTGCTCGTCCCAGAACTGGACGACGCGGACCATACGCGCCTAGAGGCGGGGGACCCCACCCTTGCCACCGAAAAGCGGATGCCGCCAGCCGCCGCTCTCGCCGCACTGGTCTACGAATTGCTGGAGGGGACGCCGCCCCGGACGCCGGTGCGTCCTCTGCGCGCCGCCTGGAACGAAGCCGCCAGCAACCTCCTGCTGCAAGCGCTCGAAGGCGTTGGCGAGACAAACCCGGCGGCCTTTTGGGCGGCGCTCTCGCAAGCCGCCGGCACAGCCGGGCATGGCGCGGCGCGAGCGGTGCGATCGCCACGGCTCCTTGCCGCGATGGGCAGCCCGGAAGAGGCTGCGCTGCTACATCTCGTTCCGCTCAGCCGGCGGGTCGTGCCCATCGAAATCTCCGCTCGCTCGTGGCTGCGGATCGGCCGGAGCGCCGAGGAGGCCGATGTGCTCGCCCGCTTCACACCCGAGACAGCGGAGAATGTGAAACTCACCCGCCGGCTGGGCCGGGTACACGCGCTGGCTCGGCGCGTCGATGGCTGGCCGTGCTTCTGGGACGGCGACGGCGGACAGCCGAGCGTGAATGGCTCATGGCTGGACGAGGAACGGCTCCACGAGGAAGCTGGGAAGTGTGCGCGGCCGTCGAGCATCCTGCGTCTCGGCACGCAGTTCTCCATCAGGGTGGCGTGCCTGGAACACTCCGTGGCCAGTCTGGGCCCGGCGCAACCCACGATTGGCGAAGCGGAAGCCGCCGAGCGTTCCTGCACTGTGCTCTTTTTGCCGCAAGAGCACCCCCCCCCTCGCCTCACTGCCTGGCTCGGATCGAGTGTGGCGCTCGACGTCTCTGAAAACGGCCTGGAGTGGACCGAGTTCGCGTCTGGACGCGAGGAATTAGCGGTCCTGCGGTCGCGCGATGGCTTCTGGCTGGCGAACTTGGCCTTGCCCCGAACCACCGTGCTGGTGGATGGGGTTTCTCCTCCGGCCGGGACGGCGGTTTCTCTGCGCGACGGACAGGCCGTTAAAATCGGACAGTTGGCCTACAGCGTGAAGACCGAACGTTAACAAGCCGAGATATCGCCGATGCGAGCCCCCCATCAATCCAACACGCCGGATGAGGCCACCTCTTCGGAGACGGTCAAGGAAACAGCCTCCCCCCACGGCTCGCCGGTGCTGGACCATGATTTGCCCACCGAGCTAGACGCTGGGAGTGCGGCCCGGGGCGGCATGGCGGATCACGCCGAGTCCGCGACGGTCGCCGACACCGTGCGCGGACTTCAGAGCTCGGCTACCGAAGCGGAGACGGCATACGCCGCCGCGCCGGCGCGCGCGCCCCGCAGCACTGAGAGTGCGGCGCAAGTCCTGGCGGGGCGCTATGAGCTGAAGCGGAAACTCGGGCAGGGCCGGTTCGGCGAAGTCTGGCAGGCGCACGACCGCGACTTCGATCGCGATGTCGCCCTGAAAATCTTGCGGCCGCGCATGTGCCGCGCGGGGCTGCTGGAGGCCTTCGAGCTGGAGCGCCAAATCATCGGGCGCATGGAGCACTCGAACATCGCCAAAGTGTTCGATGGCGGCTCGCTCCCGGATGGGCGGCCATTTTTGGCGATGGAATTGGTGCGCGGCCGTACCCTGCGCGACTATTGCGAGGAATGCGGGCTCTCCGTGCGCGCACGCGTTGAGCTCTTCCAGCAAATCTGCCGCGCCGTAAACCACGCCCACGAGCGATTCATTCTTCACTGCGATCTCAAGCCTTCAAACATCCTCGTGGTGGACGACGACGGGGCAGCCACGGCGAAGGTCATCGATTTCGGCATCGCCAAAGTGCTCCGGGAAGGCGACTTCTCCGCCCACTCGCCGGAGGCGATGGCAGAGCTGATCAGGGGCACGCCGATCTACATGAGCCCCGAGCAGACACGCGGCAGCGGTGAACTCACTGTCCGCAGCGATGTCTATACACTCGGCGTCATTCTCTATGAATTGCTAACCGGTGCCACGCCCGTGGCTGCTGCTTTGGGAAAGAACCCGCGATTTGCGGAAGTGGTCGCCGCCATCCGGGAATCGGACACGATGCTGCCGAGTGTCTCGGTGAGCCGCACCACCCAGACCGCTCGCGGGATCGAGGGAAAAAAGCTGATGCCAGCCCGCGTGGCGGAACAACTCCGCGGCGATCTGGACGTGATCGTGATGAGGGCGATGGAGAAAGAGCCCGCCCGGCGTTATGCGAGCGCCGCGGAAGTAGCGGCCGATCTCGAGCGTTACCTGCGGGATGAGCCGATCCTGGCGCGCCGGCCTGGAGCTTGGTACCGCCTGCGCAAATACGCGCGGCGCCACCGTGCGGCCACCGCGGCGGCGTTGGTGGTGCTCGCGGCCTTGATCGCCAGCGCGGCCGTGGCCCTCAGATCTTACTTCGCGGTCACCGACGCACTCAGCCGCGAGACCTTTGCGCGGCAGGAAGCCGAGACGCAACGCGGCCATGCCGAATCCGCGCGCGATGTGGCGCAGGAAAAGGAAGTCGAGGCGGCCCGCGCCCGGGATGCGGCGGTGCGGGCGCGCGGAGAGGCGGAGGCGCTGATCGGGTACATGCTCTTCGAGCTGCGGGAGCAACTCGAGCCGCTTGGCCATTCGCGCCTGCTCGGGAGCGTGGCTGAGCGCGCGGAGCGCTACTTCACCGCGCAGCCGCCGGGGACCGGCAATGCCAGCCTCGAGCGCAATCGCGGCATCATGCTCTATAACCGCGGGCGCGTGCTGCTCGCGCAGGGAGAAGTGCGCGGCGCCCTGGAGAGATTCCAGCTTTCCTCCGACGTCTTCCAGAAAATGCCGGCCACCGGCGGGGATGATCTGCGGCGCCTCGATCTGGCCACGGCGAGCTACGGGCTCGGCCTTGCCCTGCGGGCCGCAGGCAAGGCGGAAGAAGCCCGGACCGCCTTCGCCGAACCGCTCGGCACCGTTCGCGAGCTGCACGCGCAGGGAAATCACAAGGCGGGGGGTGTGCTCGCCGCCCTGCTCGAGCAACTTGGCGAGCTCGAGCTCCTCCGCGGGCAAGCCGCCCAAGCGCTGCGGCTCTTCCAGGAACAGGAGCGCGTCGCCCGCACTGTGCCAATGCCGGGGGCCGAGCAGAAGCGCCCCGCCGTCCTGGTGGCGATCGCGTGCGAAAAGGTCGGGACCGCCTTGCAGCACTTGGGCCGTCTTGCGGAGGCGAGGGCCAAATTCGAGGAGGAGATCGCGCTTCTCCGTGCCACTCTCACCGAAATGCCGGATCTCCTCCTCCGCCGGAATCTCGCCATCGCGAATGAAAAATTGGGCAGCGTACTCCTTGCCCTGAAGCAGCCTGAGGCGGCGCGCCGAAGCTTTCAGGAACGGTTGAGTGAAGCTGAGCTCCTGGCCCGCTTTGATCCGGCCCGCGTCGAATTCCAGCGCGACTTGGCGGTCGCTCACCAGCGGCTGGCCGCCGCGGCACTCGAGCTCGGCCGCACCAGCGAGGCGATCCACCACGCGAGCGAAGACCTGCGCCTCACGGAAGAGCTGGTCGCCCAGCAGGCACGCGCCAATCCCCCGGGCCTCGATTTCCACGGTGACCTCGCCGGGGCCCACTTTCAACTCGGTCTGGCCCTCGTGATCGGCGATCCCGCCAAAGCCCGCACCCATCTGCTGCGCGCGGCTGAGCTGCTGGGGCTCCTCGATACCGAGCGTAAGCTCGACGAGCGCGGCCGTTCCAGGTTGGAGCTGCTGCGCACACAACTGCGCGAGTTGGAATCGGCGCTCAAGAGCAAAGGCGCAACACGCTAACTCGGCTATCGGGAAGTGATCGTTGCTAAGGCTCACCCCCAGCCTGCGGTTATAGTTTTTCTAAATCTTGTGGGAGATGCGCGATGCCGCGAGAAGATATAGCGCAATCTTCTGAAATGCAGGGTAACGCGCTTGACTAATTCGCTTCCTATGCGAAAAGCACCGTCCAAAGGAAAACTCCCCCCAACCAAGGCAATGAGGCAACTCCCCCCGATCAATGGATCATTTCAAGACGTTTCTTAGGCGAACCGCGGACGGCCGGAGAGTGGTTGCGCTGATGCTCGTTGGTTTTCTGTGCTGCGCGGCTGCTGCGTCGCCAGCCGCGGCGGCTTCACGAGAGAAGGCCAAACCGCGCAAGAGCGCACGTTATACCGATCCATTTGAATACTTATTGAAGCTTGCGAAAGGAGTGTTCCTTCTCGATCCGGAACTCTATCAAAAGCAAGCGTGGGAGCCAAAACTCGATTCTAAGTACGGGACGGTCTTGCAGCGTCGGCGTGTGATCTTGAGGCTTGGATGGTGGGGCGACCGCGTTCTCCTGGACCGGGTCTATCGTGCCGGGGCACGGCACTCGGCGGAAACCTACCACGCCCAATTTACCACGGGCGAAACCGCGAAAGCTGCGTTGGATGAAGGTGTGGGGCCGCTCCTCTTTGCCAATGCCATGATTGGAAACGAGTTGCTCGTGCAGGTTAACCCTGGCGTCAGCCGCTGGCAGCTTGGCCGGGCTCTGCCTTGGGGAATGTGCGTCAAGAAACGAATCAATGCTGAAGGATTGTATCTTGTCGGCGTACCTTTTCCTAAAGACGGCAAGATTGAACGGCATGTTGCAACCGTCAACGCTCTCAAAGTGGTGCAATTTGCCGAGCCAAATTTTTTGCTTGGTACAGGAGGCGCAGGAACGCAGTCGCCCAACGATCTACACTACCCAAAGCAATGGCACCTCCCACAGATTCACGCGACGGAGGCGTGGGGGATCATCACAGGACTTCCGCCGGCAGACAATGGATTGAAGGCTATTGTCGGGGTGCTCGATACCGGCACGGCGTTGGATCATCCTGACCTGAAGCCCAATCTCTTGTCGGGGGCAAACTTTCTCGGTCCGGGCGCTCCCAGGGATGACACAGGACACGGTACGCATGTTGCCGGTCTAATTGGTGCGGTGGGAAACAACGGCGAAGGGGTGACGGGGGTGCCGTGGCGTGTGAAGGTGCTGGCCCATCGTGTCGCCAGGCAGAGGATTGATAGCAGCGGCAATGCTGGAATATTCACCCCGGAGGATCGGGTGCTTGCGGCGATGTACGCCTTGCGACAGCTCGACGCGACGGCGGATCACATCAACATCGCAGTCGTGAATCATTCGTGGTTCATGACCGCAGCCAGTGGGCACATGAAGCAGGAGTTCTTGAAGGCTAAGTGCCTGCATGTGGTGGCCGCGGGAAATGGTAACGTTGACTTGGATGCAAACCCGCAATATCCAGCGTGTTTAGACCTGACCAACGATCGCATCATCTGTGTGGGCGCAAGCGATCCCGACGATGTTCGATGGTCGAAGTCTAATTTCGGCAGGAACAACGTGGATCTTTTTGCCCCTGGCGTGGGAATCTGGAGTACTTTCTGGAAACCTGCTGGGGTGCCTCTCCCCAATTTTGAGCCCATCGCGGGCGGAAGCAGTACCGAGGGTTATTTCCCGCAAGATGGCACGTGCATGGCGGCCGCGCAGGTGAGCGGAGCACTTGCGCTGATCAAGATGCGATGCCCGAGACTGACTCCCGCCGAAATGCGGAGGAAGCTACTTCTATCAGTCGATCAGCGGGGCAGTTTATCTGACAAGTGCGTGACCGGCGGTCGCCTCAACGTCTTTAGGATGGTCCAGGCGTGTCCACAGTGATGGAACCGCTTTTCGCCGCCAGCGTGGCGGCCCCAGGTGGTGCGTGGCGATGCTGCGGCTCGAGTTTTGCGCGGCCCGCAGATGATATTGTCATGCCAGTACGGCCGGCGATGGCCGCCTTGACGCTGGCGATGACCTTACTGATGTGTCATTCCGCAGTCGGGCAGAACGCAGTGCCCTCAATCCGCCGCGACATTGCCACCCAGACATTGAGCGCGGATGCGCCGATGACTCCGGTCGGCCCGGAGGGAATGGTCGCCCCGATGGCGAATGGCGTCGGAAGCGAATTCGGGGAGCAGTGGATTGTGCAGCGCCGGGCTCACGTGGAGCCGTGGAGTGCTTCGGGGGACCTACAGGTCTTACACACGGACAATGCGGCGCTCACTCCTGTAAATGAGCAGGAAGACTGGTATCTGCGCTACGGAGTGAGTGTTTCCTATACCAATCGGGTCAAGGGACCGCTGTTCCTTGATGTTTCGGTGCAGCAGTTTTTCTTTCGGTACGGTGAGTTCGACATCCTCGACTTCGACTTTCTCCGTTTTCAAGGCGGTGCCCTTCTTCAGGCGCCCTGGCTGTTCGATGCTTTTTTCTTTGCCAGATACCACTTGCAGCGAATTACGGAGTCCGGCCTCGGGAGTACGCTCTTCACCAGCCACTCGGCCGAAATCGGACTACAGAAGGTCTGGAGGGTGCGCCGTGGCCAGCAGGTCTTTGCGGCTTTATCGGCCGATCTGGCCCTTGGTGCGGACCCGAAGGCAAGTGAGCGCAACGAGTACTCTCTTACGCTGGGCTATTCGGCGCGTCTCACGCAACGTGTCAGCGCGGGGTTGACTTACCGTGGAGCGCGCTATGAGTATGGCCAGGGTGGGCGCAGCGACTGGAATCACAATATCTCTCTCGGCGTGACCTTTGACGCCACGGACTGGCTACGGCTGGCCGTCAACGCCGGCTATTCCCACAACGAGTCCAACTCGGTTTTCGCTGACTATGACAACTTCACTCCGGGAGGTAGCGTTGCCCTTCGCCTCAGTTTTTAGATTTTTCCCCATGTGCTATTTCTCCGACCGCTTCACGGCCGTCCTGTGTTTGGCCATCATCATCTTCTCATTTTCAGCTCCTGACAGTTACGCGGCGGTGGAGCCCGCAGTCGTTCGGAAAGTGCTTGGGAAAGCGAGTGCGCCGCCTCATACGGTGCTCCCACCTGGTTCAGTCTTTACAACCGGAGTGGGCGGCAAATCGGAATTAGCTGTGAAGCGCGGTATCGTGCGGGTGGGCCAGCGGGCGGATCTCCAGGCGACCACGCGCGGCTTGGCCGTGCGGCAGGGCATCACTCTGGTGGCGAGCGAACCCGGCCGTTTTCGCAAGACAATCGAAGTACAGGTTCCAGGTTACAAACTTCAGGTAAGTGGTACCGTCCAGGTGGCGTATGAGCCCGGACGTGCCCTGAAGGTGGTCGTCCTGGAAGGAAGCGCCAACGTGGCGCTCGATTCATTCATGGGCGAGTTCGAAGTTCTGCGGCCGGGTCAAATGCTGGTGATCAATCCGAGCGACAGCCGACTGCCCAATCCCCTCGAGGTCGATATCCAACGGCTTGTCGCCACCAGCGGTTTGATTGGCGGCGATTGGGGGCCGTTGGCCACCCTCGCCAGTATCGAGAGTGGAGCACGGTCCCAAGTCATGGCGGCGGCGCGCGGCGATGTCGTTCCCACAAACTTGCTCCTGCGTGGCAACGGCACCACCTTAGAGACCCTGCGCGATCGATTGCCGCCTGTCCCGCCAGAACAACCACGGGAACCGCCCAGCCAAAGGATCCTGGAGACTCCTCCCATCTTCGACGATCCGACGGCCATCACGCCGCGGCAAGCGTACATTTTCGACGTGGACGAGGATAGTTCGACGATTGGTAACTTCGAATTCAAGCGCAATGAGCTGAACAAGACTCGCACTCACTTTCTCTTTGTGGAACTCTCGCAGCATCTTCGATCCCGCCTCGGGTGATCTCCTCGGGCCCCGATTTTTTGGAGATGTCTCTGTGGACAAAAATTTCTTCCCGCCCGACGAACCCCGAATTCTCAGCTTCGACACAAACTTCTTCGAGGACGATCCAGGTGCGAAACGCTTGTCGATTCCGCCGCAGGCGAACATCCGTACTCCTGTGGGGGTGGCCCTCCGGTTCTCTCTCAGCGATGGCGTGGAGGTCACGAATGCGACGCTGAAGGCCGGGGCTGCCTCCGCCCCGACAGAGTTTCTGAGCATTGGAGCGGGGAGAACTGGCGCCACCATCTCGGGGAGCAATCTGAGCGGCGGGACGGTATCCATTCGCGCCCGCGACGATATCGTCATCGAAAACAAATCGCGGCTCGTCGCGAAGAGTGGGCTCGTAATAGATGCTCGCACGAAACTGGAATTCACCGAGGATTTTCTGCCTGGTTCGGTGACCTTGAACGATGTGGCGTTGGTCGGCGACGTCATTAAGGTGCGCTCCTACGGAAAGGACAAAGAACTGCTGGTGGACGGCTCGCGGTTCCGCGCCGTCGGCGACATCGCGCAGGTGATCAAGCTCTATGCCGAGGGAACCTCTATGTTACGCTTCAAAGGCGCGGTTAAGCTGAACGCAGATCTCGCGATTCTGGCCGGAGACACGGTCCGTGTTGACAAGAACGGCGTGGTAACCATCACCGGCAAAGGCAAGGTTTTCACCAAGAACCCGGAATTCAACGATCCCGCTGAAATTTGGGGCAGAATCAACGCTAAGTCGTTGGAAGTCTTCAAGGATAAGAAGCCGCCTTCGTTTTAGCCGTCAGGTATCTTAATTAACGCAGCGCGCGCTCCAATAAGGCCACGCGCTACCCAGCCTCGTGAATCGCATTGCTCTCATAAGCCTCAATCAGCTTTTCCAGCGCCGCTATCTCATTCCGCAGCCGCTCGCCGCTCTCCGTATCCGCCACGGTCCGCGGCCGCTCGAAAGCCCGGATCGGCTCGATGGACGGGATAATGTCCGCGCCATCGTGGATCGCATCCGAGACCGACTCGAAATGATGATGCAGCGCGAGTGACGTGCGCTCGGCGTCCAAGACGAGCGTGTAGCCTTTGTCGCCGTAGGCCTCGGAAAAGGCGCCGTCGATGGTCACGGCCTGGCCGCTGCGCTTGAGCGGCGATTCGCCTTTCTCGATCTTCACTGGCACGTGGCCATTCACGATCAGGCCGCGCTCCGGGTCGCAGCCAAATTCCGCCAGCACTTTCCGGCAAAACCACGGCTCATGGATCAGCTCGAAGTACGGGTTTTTCGTTTCGTGATGCGTTTGTTTGTCCGCGAGGAAATAGCCTTCGAATGTAGTCATCTTGTCTTTGCCGAAAACCGGCGAGAGCGGGCCGCTCCAAAGATACCAGAGCAGGTCGAGCCCTTGCGGGTCGTTCGTGCGAAGGGTCCGCTGTACGACGAGATTCAGCTCATCGAAGAGCGCGCGTCCGCGCAGCTCGCGGCCATTCACTTCCAGCGGCAGAAACTCGCCCGCCGCATCCACGGGCACGCAGGCGTGGAAAATCAGGTTCTCATCGCGCCGCAGCCACATCGCCCCACGCTGCACCATGAATTGCATCTGCTGCCAGAGCACCGGGCTTTGCAAAAACGAGCGGCGGAGGCGCGCGATGCAGGCGGCTTCCTCCGGGCTGAGCGCGTTCGGATTCGTCCAGTCGATCGTGGGGAGATGCGTATCGAGCAGCGCATGCGTCTGCCCGCCAAGCGCGATCGTGCCGGCCCGCGGATCGATGCGCGGGAGGAGATCGCGCTCGGCGAGCCCGAACTGCGGATTGCGCTCCATGAGCTGCCCCTCGAGCTTGAATTGGATGATGGCGATGGCTTTTTGCATCCGCGCCATCTGCTCGTCGTCGCGCAGCCCTTTCCCTTTGCACGGGAAGCGCGTGGCGGGATCGCCGCCGTAGACGGTGCGGGCGAGATGCTCGAGCGGCGCGAGCGGAATGCCATAGCCTTCCTCGAGCTGCGAGAGCCGGCGGTAGCGCAGCGAAATGCGCAGCACCGTGGCGATGCAGGCATCGCTGCCGAGACACGCGCCCAGCCACGAGGCATCGTGGTTTCCCCACGTGATCGCCACGTTGGGCTGATGCATCACCGTATCGATCACGCGATCGATGCGCGGCCCGCGGTCGCCGAAGTCGCCTGCGACGATCAGCTCCGAGACGAGCAGGTTGCGGATCACCCGCGCGATCAGCCGCAGAAAATCCAGCTCGCGTCCGTGCTGCAAGATCGGCTCCAGCAGCGCCGCGAAATATTCCGCGCTCCGCTCCAAATAAACGCCGTAGAGCAGCTCGCGAAACGGCCCCCGGAAGCTCGCTGGAAACACCCGCTCCATCGCCGCGAGATCGTACCGGCGCGAGAGCACCCGCAGCAGCTCGAACTCCCATTCCACCACGCGCTGCACGAATTCATGGCACTCCCTCGCCCCCGCCGGCGCGCGCTGCATGAAGCTCTCGCGCGGGTAATAGATGAGATTCAGCAGCGCCAGCTTCTCCCCGGCGCTCAGGCGCTCGCCAAAGGTCTGCTCCACCAGCGGCCGCAAGCTCCCCGAGGCATTATTGATGATGTGCTTCAGCTTCACGTACTCGCCGTGCACGTCGCTCACCACGTGGATCGTTCCCTTCGGCAGCGTGAGCGTCGCCCGCAGCGCGGCGATCTCCGCCAGCGCGGCCTCCGCCGTCGGGAACTGGTCGCGCATCGCGCGGAGATAAATGAGCGTTTGCGCATCGGGCTGCGGCATGCGCGGGAGAATGCGCGGCGCGAAAACGATTGTCACTTTCCCTTCTCATTCGGCAATGATGCCGCTGCGCTAAATGGTTGAGGGGCCCGCCTCCCGCCGTTACGCTTCCTTCACCGTGCAAAACTACGTCGTCACCCAGCTCGATCAGCTCGATCCTCTCCGCTGCCCTTGCGGTTGGACGCGCCGCGGGTTCGATGGCGTGGAAGGCGGTCCCGCCACGGTCCATCTCCTGAAGATCGAGGCGGACGCCCGCACGCATTATCATAAGAAGCTTACGGAGATTTACATCATCCTCGAAGGAGAGGGCCACCTGGAGCTGGATGGGCAGCTTATTCCCGTAAAGCCGATGACCTCAGTAATGATCAAACCGGGCTGCCGCCATCGCGCTATCGGCCAGTTGACGGTCATCAACGTGCCGATCCCCGCTTTCGATCCCCACGACGAATGGTTTGACTAAAATTATCATCAGACCTACCCTGAAAGATCGAAGCCGGACACTAGGGCACGGCTAACCAGCATATATTTTGCAAAATGCCAAATTTTGCATTGCCACGTATGCGTAGTTGTGCGACAAACGAGGTTCATGCACCCAGATCCTCGCTCCTGCTCCGATAAATACCTCCGCGAACACACTCCTTCCGCGGACGACATCATCTTCACCCGCCGCCAGTTCCTCATCCGCACGGGCATGGGCTTCGGCGCGCTGAGCCTCGCCTCGCTCTTCGGCATCAATCCTTGGGACCTGAACGCCGCCCCGGGCGGCATCGCCGCCGCCGCGGGCCCGCTCGCGCCGAAGCAGCCGCACTTCCCGGCCAAGGCGAAGCACGTCATTCACATTTTCGCCGAGGGCGGGCCGTCGCACGTCGATACGTGGGATCCGAAGCCGGTGCTGTCGCAAGTACGACGACAAGACGCATTCCCGGCCATGACGGGCTCGCGTTCGGGTCGCCGTTCAAGTTCACCAAGATGGGCAAGTCGGGCATCGAAGTGTCAGCGAAGTGTTTCCGAAGCTCGGCGAGTGCATCGATGACATGGCGATCATCCGCTCGATGTGGACGGACATCCCGGCGCACGATGTCGCGCAGCGCTTCATGAACACCGGCTCGCTGCAGCTTCCGAAGCCGTCGATGGGCTCGTGGGTCGTCTACGGCCTCGGCACCGAGAACCAGAACATGCCCGGCTTCATCACGCTCGGCGGCAAGCCCGAGTGGCGCCAGGCGTCGTTCCTGCCCGGCATCTACCAGGGCTGCAACGTGAACTACTCGCGAAGATGAAGCTGGACGAGGTGCTGCTGAACATCCGCAACCAGTTCACGCCCGCTGGAGCGCCAGCGCCGCCAGCTCGATCTCGTGCAGCAGCTCAACGACATGCACGCCGCAGCGCTGCAGAAGGACGCGCAGCTCGAAGCCCGCATCGAGTCCTTCGAAATGGCGTTCAAGATGCAGACCGAAGCGACCGACGCCTTCGACATCACCAAGGAGCCGCAGGAGATGCAAGCGATCTCTACGGCCCGACCGAAATGGGCGCCAAGCTGCTCGTCGCCCGCCGGCTCGTCGAGCGCGGCGTGCGCTTCGTCCAGGTCGCCGCCGGCGGCTGGGATCACCACGCGCAACCTCGACACCGCGCCTGCCGCGGCACGGCCGGCGACATCGACGGCCCTGCGGCGGCGCTCATCAAGGATCTCAAGCAGCGCGGGCTGCTCGACTCGACGCTCATCATCTGGGGCGGCGAATTCGGCCGCACCGTCATCACGGACCGCAACGGCAACGCCGACCCCGGGCCGCGACCACAACGGCCGCGGATTCTGCGCCTGGATGGCCGGCGGCGGCGTCAAGGGCGGCACCGACCTACGGCGCCACCGACGAGTTCGGCGCCCGCGCCGCGGAGAACAAGGTCCACATCCACGACCTGCACGCGACGATCCTCGCGCTGCTCGGCTTCGACCACACGAAGCTCACCTACCGCTACAACGGCCGCGACTTCCGCCTCACCGACAACTTCGGCAACGTCGTCAAAGACATCATCGCCTAAGTCAGACATTCCAGTCCGGAGACGCGCCCACGCGCATCTCGCGGCTTCTGCTCAATCTCATGCGTATACGTTCCCTTCTCGTCCTCAGTGCCCTCGCCGCGGCGCCCGCGCTGCAAGCGGCCGAAGCTCACCCGGAACAGCTCGCTTTCTTCGAGAACAAGATCCGCCCGATCCTCGCGGAAAACTGCTACAAGTGCCACTGCATCGAGCAGGGCAAGGCCAAGGGCGGCCTGACGCTCGACACGCAAGGAAGGCCTGCTCAAGGGCGGCGAAACGGCGCGATCGTGAGCCCGGCGATCGGGAAAGAGCCTCGCTGATCACGGCGGTCAGCTATCAAGGATCCGGATCTGCAGATGCCGCCGAAGGGCGAGAAGCTGAGCGATCAGCAGATCGCCGACCTCACCGCGTGGGTGAAGATGGGCGCGCCCGATCCGCGCAAGAAGACGCCAAGGGTGAGCAAGCTCAGCGGCCTCACCGACGAAGCGCGCCGCACTGGGCCTATCAGCCGGTCACGAAGCCCGACGATCCCGACGGTGAAGAACGTCGCCTGGTGCATGACGCCGGTCGACGCGTTCATCCTGGAGAAGCTCGAGGAGAAGGGCATGGTCGCCCGTCGCCGACCGCCGACGAAGGAAGCGCTGCTCCGCCGCGCCACCTACGACCTCATCGGCCTGCCGCCGACGCCCGACGGAACTCGAGGCCTTCGTCGAGACGGACAACTCCCCGGACGCCTTCGCGAAGGTCGTCGATCGCCTGCTCGCCTCGCCCGCACTACGGCGAGCGCTGGGGCCGCTTCTGGCTCGATACCGCCCGCTACTCCGACACCATCGGCGGCGACCGCAACGAGCGCGAGCGACGACTACCGCTATCCCGTACGCCTGGACGTATCGCGACTGGGTGATCAAGGCGTTCAACGAGGACATGCCCGTACGACCAGTTCATCATCGCAGCAGCTCGCCGCGGACAAGCTCCCGAACAACCCGACCGAGCAACCTCGCCGCGCTCGGCTTCCTCACCGTCGGCGAGCGCTTCCGCAACGTGAACGACATGATCAACGATCGCATCGACGCGGTGACGCAAGGGCTTCCTCGGCCTGACCGTGTCGTGCGCCCGCTGCCACGACCACATGTTCGACCCGATCCCGACGAAGGATTACTACGCGCTGCACGGCATCTTCGCGAGCATTGTCGAGCCGACCGAGAAGCCGGTGATCGAACAAGGCCGATCCGAAGCTGCAAGGCCGAGTTCGAGGCGAAGATCGACCGCGCTCGAAGCAGGAGAACCGCGACAAGTACTACAAGCTCATCGACGGATCACGCCGGATGTTCCGCGAGAAGGCCGGCTACCTACATCCATGGCCGCCTACGGCGGCCGCAACGGCGCCACCGCGGAGGAGCAGCAAGCCGCGCGACAAGATCGTCGACCGACCAGAAGCTCGACGCGCGACGCTGCTCAATGAGCTGCGCCGCGACGCCCGCGCTGGCAATGACAACGGTCTTCGGCCCGTTCATCGAGCTCTTCGCAATGCCGGCGACGATTCACGCAATGCAGCCAGGCCGCCGGCGAGATCGCGCGCCAGCGCCAAGCAACGGCGATCAACCCGATCGTCGCCGCCGGCTTCAAGGGCGCCAAGGCCGAAGACCATCGACGACGTCGTCGCAGATCTACGACAAGCTCTTCAGCGAGCCTCGACGCCGCAGGCGCAAGGCATATCTCGAGCGCTTGCGAAGACGCCACAGACCGCGCCGCGTCGCGGCTTCGACACCGAGCTGGTCCAGTTCGTCCATCGCGCCCTTCGAGCGTGCTCCCGGCGTCCGAGCTGACCACCGAAGGCCTGCGCATGGCGGTCCAGCGGCTCGCCGCTGCAACTCCAGGGCAACGCCCGGCTTCGACTTCGCCAAGATCAACGAGCTGGAGCTCACGCACGCCGGCTCCGCAGCCGCCCGCGCGATGGTCGTCGACGACGCCGCAACGCCGCAGGATTCGCCCGTCTTCATCCGCGGCCAGGCCGAGACCCGCGGCGACATCGTGCCGCGCCGCTTCCTCGAGATCTCTCGCCGGGCGGCAAGCGCGAGCCGTTCAAGGAAGGCAGCGGCCGCCTCGAACTCGCCCAGGCCATCGCCAGCAAGGACAACCCGCTCACCGCCCGCGTGATCGTCGAACCGCGTCTGGATGCACCACTTCGGCGAAGGCTTCGTCCGCACGCCCGACGATCTCGGCGTCGCAGTGCGAGCCGCCGAGCCATCCGGAGCTGCTCGACTACCTCGCGCAGCTACTTCATGGAGCAGGGCTGGTCGCTCAAGAAGCTGCACAAGCTCATCATGCTCTCCCGCGTCTATCAGGAGAGCAGCCACACCATCAAGGATACGAGGAGATCGGACCCGGAAAACCGCCTGCTCTGGCGCGCCAACGTCCGCCGGCTCGACTTCGAGGCGATCCGCGACTCGCTGCTCGTCATCAGCGGCAAGCTCGATCGCACCATCGGCGGCAAGCCGGTCAACCTCACCGACGAGCCCTACAGCTATCGCCGCAGCGTCTACGGCTACATCGATCGCGGCAACCTGCCCGAGCTGATGCAGCACTTCGACTTCAGCGACCCGGACATGCCGAACACCAAGCGCACCACGACCATCGTGCCGCAGCAGGCGCTCTTCCTCATGAACAGCCCGATGTCCGTCGATGTCGCCCGCCGGGTCATTTCCCATCCCAAAGTCGCCTCCACTCCCGCGGGCGCCGACTTCATGAAGGTGATGAGCATCTACGACATCATCTACCAGCGCGCGGCCACCAAGGACGAAATCATGATGGCCACCCGCTTCGTCAGCAACGAAGTGCGCCGCCAGGCCGAGACGGTCGCCGCCATGAAGGCGAGCACCGCCAAGGCCCAGGCGACCATCGAGAAGCGGGTCACCGACCTGGCCAATCGCAGCGACGCCCTCAAGGCGATCCAGAACGAGGGGGGCGTCATCGTCGAGCGCAAGCCGCTCACCCCGTGGGAAACCTACGCGCACGCGCTCCTCTGCTCCAACGAGGCCGCGTACGTGAACTAAGCTCCCGCGAGCTTCCCCAAGTCAGCCGTTAAGAACGGGCGCTGCGCGAGCAGCGCCCGTTCTGTTTTTGGCGTTCGCTCTACTCCTCCGCTTGCTGCTTTCGCTTACCGCCGCGCTTCTTTTCGGCGCCGGTGGGTTTGATGTCGGTGTTCGGCGCGGGCATCTGCGCGCCCACCGATTGCCGCCAGGCGAGCATCTTCGCGTGGAGCTCTTTGGTTTTCTCCGGCTTCTCGGCGGCGAGATTGTGCTGCTCACCGAGGTCGTCGCGCAGATTGTAGAGCTCCAGCCGATGGTCCTCGAAAAACTCCATGAGCTTCCAGTCGCCTGACTGGATCACGCCGACCGGCGTGGTGCGCCATGAGCCGGGGCCGGCGCCGAGGTAGCCGGGGAAGTGCTGGTATATCGCGTTGCGCTTCAGCGAGGCGCCCGCCTCGCGCAGGAGGGGCGCGAGGCTTTCGCCGTCGAGCGGATAGTCGGCGGGCGCCTTGGCACCGGCAATCTCGAGGAAGGTCGGATAGAGATCGACGTGGATGACTGGGACGTCGGTGGTGGCGCCCGGCTTTACCGTGCCCGGCCAGCGCACGATGAAGGGATCGCGAATGCCGCCCTCGTAAAGGCTGCCTTTGCCGCTGCGGAGCGGCGCGTTGTCGGTGATGCTGCCGCCGCCCGTAATCCCTTCGCGCTGGTAGCCGCCCACGCCGCCGTTGTCGCTGGAGAAAATGACCACGGTATTCTCGGCGAGCTTCAATTCATCGAGCAACGCCAGCAATCGGCCGACGCTTTCGTCCACGCTGGCGATCATGGCGGCGTAGACCGGGTTATTGTGGCCGCCCACGCCGGGCTTTGGTTTGAAATGCTCGATCAGTTCCGGCTTTGCCTGGTGCGGCGAGTGCACGCCGAAGTGCGGCAGGTAAAGGAAGAACGGGCCGTCCTGATGGCGGCGGATGAAATCGACGGCCTGCTCCGTGAGGAAATCGGCGAGATAGGCGCCCTCCTGATGGGCAACCTTCGGGTTCGTGTTGAAATCGAAATGTTTGCCCATGGAGACGATCGCCTCGTCGAAGCCTCGCGCCTTGGGGTGATGCGCGGGGCCGTTGCCGAGATGCCACTTGCCGAACATGCCGGTCGCATAGCCCGCCTGCTTCAGGGTCTGCGCGAAGGTGATTTTCTCCAGCGGCAGCGCCTCGGCGTTGTCGACCGGGCGCAGCGGCCGGGATTGCCATTCGAATCGCTGAATCCCGCCGACGGTATAGACGCCGGTCCGCGGGCCGTACTGTCCGCTCAGCAGCGCCGCGCGGGTGGGCTGGCAGTTCTGGCAGTTGTGATAGCTGGTGAACCGCAGGCCCTCGGCGGCGAGGCGGTCGATATTCGGCGTCTCGTAATATTTGCTGCCCTGGCAGGCGAGGTCCGTCCAGCCGAGGTCGTCGGCGAGGACGAAGATGATATTGGGCGTGGGCGGTTTCGGCGCGGCGCAAACCTGCGCGCAGAACGCGACGAAAAAGACGGCGACGGGGAGAAGCGAGTTCACGATGGGGAAGGTGTCAGTTAAACCGTGGAATCAGGGAATCGTCGCGAGGGTTTACATTACGACCGCCCGCTGGCCCGTCCCGCGCCAACGATCTCGAAGGGATCAAATCTGAATAGCCATGGGTGAAACCCATGGAAATCCCACAAAGAACGCCCGACCCCAACGGGGTCGAACGACGCGCCACCCCGCCACTCAGCGCCACCTTCCGGTCTACTCCTTCGCGCCCGCCCGCGCGGGCCGCCCCGCGGCCCTGATCGCGGCCTCGTATTCCCAGCGTTTCTGCCACTCCGCCAGGAACGGCTGGTACTCGGGATGCTCGGCCCAGGAGATCGATTTCGGATCGGGCGGGCTCACTTTTCCCTCCGGGTAATCCTTTCCGGCGAAGCTCGCTTCCACGCTCTCGTTCCAAGACAGCAACTCCTTCTTCATGCGCCTTGCGATCTCCGGATGCTCCGCCGCAATGTCGCGCGACTCCTTCGGGTCCCCCGCGAGATCGTAAAGCTGGAACCGGCCCTGCGGCAGGTTCTCGGAGATCAGCTTGTATTGGTTCTGGACCAGCGCCGTCTGCTTCTGAAACCGAAACGGGATCGCCTTCCGGCGCTCCGCGATCTCCTTCGCGAAGAGCGGTCGCAGGCTTTCGCCATCCACCGGCTTGAGCATCACTGTCTCCGGCAGCCCGACGATGTCCGCCACCGTCGGGAAAAGATCCATCGTGCTGGCCGGGTAGCTCGTCACGCGCGGTTTGATCGCGGCGGGCCATTCGATGATCCCCGGCACCCGCAGCCCGCCCTCGTACACGCTCGCTTTGTTTCCCCGCAAACCGCCAACCGTCTCCGGCGTGATCTTCGGCAGCCCGCCGTTGTCGCTGCAGAAAACGAGCAGCGTGTTCTCCGCGAGGCCGAGCTCGCGCAAACTCAGACGCAGCGTGCCGATGCTGCGATCCATCGCCACCAGCTCGCCGTAGTGATTGGCCGAGGCTTCATCAAGCCCGTCAAACTGCGCCTTGTCCTGCGGCAGCGCCCGGAACGGGCTGTGCGGCGTCCCAAACCAAATCACCGCGAAAATCGGCCTGGCGCCGCCGCGATGTTTGCCGAGGAACTTCACCGCCTCCCCCACGATGATGTCCGAGGAATCGCCGGCGAATTCCTCGATCTTTCCCTGCCGCGACATGAGCGGATTCTGGTCGAAGAAGTTCGTCACCGAAAGCCACTCGTCGAATCCGAAGGCGCCGGGGCTGCGCGGGTCGGTCGAGAGGATCGGCACGCCGGGCCCCTTGAATCCATTGAGGTGCCATTTGCCAAAATGCCCGGTCACGTAGCCCGCGCCGCGCAAGCCCTGCGCAATCGTTTTCTCCTGCAGCCGCAGCGCGTAGCCGTGCGTGAGCGCCCCCGTGCGATCGTTCGAGCGGCCGGTAAGTACGCTCGCGCGCGTGGGCGAGCAAACCGGCGCGCCCGCGTAAAAGCGCTCGAAGCGCAGGCCACTCGCCGCCATGGCGTCGAGATTCGGCGTCTTGAGCAGCGGGTGCCCGCGATACCCGGTCTGCCCCCACCCCATGTCGTCGGCCATCACGAAAATGACGTGCGGCTTCGCCCCGGCCGCGGCGGATGGGCGCGCCCCGGCGAGGCACACGAAGAGCGCAAAAAGGAGGAGCTTCGGGATATTCATAGGGGGAGCAGGCGCGCCCAGATGCGGGCTTGCCAAGCGGGGTTTCTCTCGTCTATCCAGCCGCCGCCCTCATGACAATCTTCGCTCACTCGTCCAAGGACGCCATCCCGGTGGCGTGCGCGCTTTCGCATGCCGCCTGCGTGGTGGGGATGTTCCTGGTGTTTCCGTATGCACCTTGGTGGGTGCTGGCTATTTTGGGCCTGCTCTACTCGATTTCCATCTCTTGGAACATCAACGGAATCGCGCACAATTTCATCCACAACCCCTACTTCCGCGCGCCGGCGCTCAACCGCGCCTTCAGTTGGCTTCTCTCGGTGACGATGGGTTTTTCCCAGCAATTCTACGATCTGGTGCATCATCGCCACCATCAGGGCAATAGCGACCGGCCCGATGAAAAAGGCGACACCGTCGACTGGCTCTCCATCTATCGCCACGGCGAAAACGGCGAGCCCGAGAGCCCGTGGAGCTACACCTTCTTCGGCTACTTTCGCGACGACCCAAAGCTGATCTTCAACGAAATCAAGCGGCGCAACCCGGCCAACGCCTGGTGGGGCGTCATCGAGATCGCCTCCTGGGTGCTCCTGGTGATCGCCGTCTTTTTCCTGAACTGGAAATTCCTGCTCTTCTACTTCCCCTTCTACTACCTCGGCCACTCCCTCTCCTACCTGAACGGCTACTTCCTGCACTACGGCGGCAATCCCGATCTCCCCATCGCGTGGGGCGTGAGCAGCTATCACCGCCTCTACAATCTCTTCTGGTTCAATAACGGGTACCACGCCGAGCACCACTTCCGCCCCAGGCAGCACTGGACCAAAATGGAAGCCCTCCACCGCCAACTCCGCGAAGAGCAGCGCCGCGCCGGCGTCCGCGTCATCACCCCCCCGCACGCCCTCGCCTTCCTCGATCCCACTCTCCCCAAGCGCCGCAAAGCCCCCGCCCCCGCCGCCCAAGCCGAATCTGCCTAGTTAGCGGAACACCGGCGTCCTCGCCTGTGGGTGGGAAGCATAGGCAGGCATCCTGCCTGCCGGGGCGCCGGATCTGTCCAAGCAAAAAAATCGGCCGGACCCAGCGCTTGCGCACCGAATCCGGCCGATTCAAATCGTCGCCGCTGCTACTTCTTCCCAATCAGCGAGCTCAACTCCGCCGGCTGCCCGGTCGCGCTCACCTCACCCGTCCGATCGGTCGCCCGCTGGAAGCTCAGCGTCGCCGACCGCTGCTCCACCTTATCCGGTGAAGTCGCCACGATTGGGATCGTGTAATCGCCGTCCGCCAGCGTGAAATGATACCGGAAATTCCCGTCCGGCGTCAGCTTGATCGGCTGCCCATTCACGGTCACCGAGGCATCCGGGTGCGTGCCGCCGTAGAAGATGATCTCGGCATTCACGTGCATGTAAAAGCCGCGCTCCGTCTTCAGGCTGAAGGGCTGCGCGCTCCAGCTTGCGCCGATCGCGGAGAAGAGGCTCTGCGTGCTCGGCCCCAGCTCCCCCCCGGCGATCCCGATCAGCCCGCCGGAAAGCAAGCTCGCGCTCTCGCTATACAGGCGCTCCTGCAGATGCTTGCGCAGCAGTTGATCGATCTCCTCGGAGCCGAGCCCCACGCGATCCACCAGCGTATCGCCCAGCAACGCCGCGAGCAGACGCTTCTGCTCGTCGTTCCAGGTCGGCGTGGCGCCGGCGCGGAATTCCACGCGGCCTTCCCCGGCCACGCGGGCCAGCGCCGACATCAGCGTATCGCCTTCCGCCATGCGCGCCTGCACCAGCTCGAGCAGCCGCTCAAAGGTGAGATGCGCCGGCACGGTCGCAAAATCGATCGCCTGGGTATCCGGAGCCAGCGCGTCCGGCGGCGTATGCGTCGGCGCGGAGGTCACGATGATGCTCCAGGTCCCGTTCTGGTTGAAAAAGCCGAGCTCGGCCGTGTAGTCGGTATCCGGGTGGTGCACCGGCACGTACCAATTGCGCGCGTCCGGATTGATCTCCACCGTCGCCTCCGCCTCGGCCCCGCGCAGCACCTTCAGGAAAAACTGCGGATAGCCGTAGCGCATGCTCGAAGCTGGGTAGCGCCCCGCGTCGAAATCCCAGTACGCAAAGAGCCAGCGCGGATCGCGCGCCACCAGGAAAAGCGTGTCCTCGTCGTAGCTGGCGGGAAGTGAGCCGAGATCCTCATAGGCCGGCATCGGCGTCGCGGCGGTCGCCGTCTCCGCGCCGGTTTCGAACTTGTGCGTCTCAGGAGTTTCCTCCACGCCGGTCACCGGCTCCGAGGAGACTTGGAAGCCCCCCTTCTTTGTGCTGGTGGATGGAGTGCTGGAGACTGGAAGTTCTGTTTCGTTTTCGTTGGCCATAGTTGGGTGGTTCCCTGATTGTAGTCCCTGGGATGGCGCTTCGTGTAGGTGAGATGTTAAACGCGGTCAACAAAAAACCGCGCGATTTCTTTAACTGGGAGCAGGTTTGTGACTCTTCAAGATGCTTAAGTGTCGTAATCCTGCATCAGCGCCGCTTATTACGATCAGTTTAGGTATTCGCCGAGATTCGTTCGCACAGAATAGCCGCACCCGATCTGTCCGCCCAGTCTGAGCGGTTCGATCCGTCCCTCCTCGCAGATCGCTGCGCCAGACCCGGTTCGCACTTTTTTTGTGTGGGGGCGCGGAGATACGCGCCCGCCGGGGTTTCCCCTCATCATCCGCCAGTTGATTCGCCTTCACCCGTGGTGCATGCTTCCTGCCCGTTGGGCGGCGTGAATGCGCTGCCGCTCGTTCACACTCCCGCCACTTTGCCCCCGCCCAACCCTGCCACCATTTCCGCCGCTCCCGACGCTGGGAGCGCCCGCCGCTCCAGGCCCGAGGCGGCGCCCTCGCTGCTTGCCCTGCCGCAGAGCGAAAAGGCGCTCGCTTTCCTGGAGGAGCAGCTTTACGCCAAGGGCACTCCAGAGCCCAAGGATTTGATCAAGGCTTACGAAAAGTTCCTCAAGGTCGAAAATCACCGCATCCGGCTGAAGCACTACTCCGGCAAGGGCGGCCGGGAAATCTGCGCGCAACGGGCGGGCCTCGTTGATCTGGTCATCCGCCACCTCGTGAAGCGCCTCTGCGTGGCGGGCGCCTTCGAGCTCGGCGAAAACGGCCACGGCGATGGCGCCACCCAGGGCAATGGCCGCGGCAAAAAGCGCGCGGCGCCCGAGCGCCTCGCCATCGTCGCCATCGGCGGCTACGGCCGCGGCGAGCTCAATCCGCTCAGCGACGTGGACATCATGTTCCTGCATCCGGATTCGCTGAAGAACGTCGAGGGCCGCCTTGCCGATTGCATCCAGCCAGATCCTCTATACGCTCTGGGACGTCGGTTTCAAAGTCGGCCACTCCGTGCGCTCCGTCTCCGATGCCGTGCAAGCAGGCCAACGCCAACATGCTTTCCAAGACCTCGCTGCTCGAGTCCCGCCTCGTCGCCGGCGACGAGGAGCTTTTCGAGGAATTTCGCAGCGAGTTCGTCAAGCGCTGCGTGGTCGGCCACGAGGACCAATACATCCAGGACCGTATCGGCAACCAAGCCGAGCGCCACGAGAAATTCGGCCACACCGTCTACATGCAGGAGCCGAACATCAAGAACGGCTGCGGCGGCCTGCGCGACTACCAGAACCTGCTCTGGATCGCCTTCTTCAAGGAGCGCGTCCAATCCACGGCCGGCCTGGTCGAAAAAAAGCTGCTCAACGAAAGCGAGCGCCGCCAGCTCGATCGCGCCTACGATTACCTCCTGCGCGTCCGCACCGAGCTGCACTACCTGAACAACAATCGCGCGGCCGATGCCATCGTCATGTCGCAGCAGCTCCAGCTCGCCGAACAAGCTCGACTATCCGCAGAAGAACATCCTCCGCCGCACCGAGGCCTTCATGCGCGACTACTACCAGCACGCGCGCAATATTTATCATCATCACCGAGCTGCTCTCCGAGCGCCTCAGCGTCGGCTCTTACAAGAGCGAGCAGAAATCCAGGCTCTTCTCGCTTTCTGCGCAAGGCGAAGCCGGTCGAGACACTTCGACGGCTTCACAGCTTCCGGCGGCCGGCTCTAACGCGGACAATCGCGAATATCTTCAACCAGGAGCCCGCGCGCATGATGCGCCTCTTCCAGCACATGCAGCAGCGCGATCTGCGGCTCTGCGCCGGAGCTGCAGCAGCTCGTCCGCCGGCGCCTGCATCTCGTCGATCGCACCTTCCAGTATGCCAGGGCCGCGCGCGAAACCTTCATCGCCATCTGCTCGCCGCAAAGGCCAGGTCGGGCGCGTGCTGCGCGCCATGCACGAGGTCGATTTCCTCGGCCGCTACATGCCGGAGTTCGGCCAGCTCACCTGCCTCGTGCAGCACGAGTTCTTCCATCGCTACACCGCCGACGAGCACACGCTGGTCTGCATCGAAAAGCTCGATGCGGTGATCGATACCACCGAGGACCGAAATTCAGCCGCTACCGCAACCTCTTCCAGAAGCTCGAGGACCCCGCGATCCTCTACCTCGCGCTGCTCCTGCACGATACCGGCAAGGCCTCCAATGCGCGCCACCACGCCGAGGCCAGCACTGTTTTCGCGCAGAAAGTCGCCGCCCGCCTCCAGCTCTCGCCCGAGCGGCGCAAGGTCGCTCCTCTTCCTCGTCGATCATCACATCACGCTCTCGAGCACCGCGCAGCGCCGCAATCTCGACGATCCCGCCACCATCGCGGAATTCGCCGGGCTCGTCAGCACGCAGGCGAATCTCGATGCGCTCATGCTCCTCACGCTCGCGGACGGCCAGGGCACCGGCGACGAAAACTGGTCCGACTGGAAGGAGACGCTCGTCTGGCAGCTTCACCGCAACACCTCGCTCTACCTTGCCGACGGCGAAGCCTTCTACCGCCAGCCGCCAGATCGAGCGCGAAGACCTGCACTCCGTCGTCTCCTCGCAAGCATGCCCGCCGATTTTCAGGACGAGATCGACGCCCATTTCGACGGACATGCCCGATCGCTATTTCCAGACGTACTCCGTGCGACGAAATCCTCGCGCACATCCGCCTCTTCCGCGATTTCCTCGAGCGCCCACGACTTCGCGGCAACCCGCTCGCCCCCGCCATCAAGCTGGGTCGCGCAGCCGAACAGAGGCCACTCGCGAGTTCTGGTTCTGCGGCTGGGACCGCAAAGAGCTGCTCGCCCGCATCGCCGGCTCCCTCTCCGTCGCCCAGCTGAACATTCTTTCGCGCCGATGTCTTCACCCGCGACGACAGCCTCGTGCTCGATATCTTCCGCGTCTGCAACACGCACCTTCCAGGCGGTCACCGATGAAAAAGACCAGGCGCAGGTCGAGAAAAAGCTCCGCCGCTCGCTCGAGGAGGAGAAGTTCGACTTCATGCCGCTCCTGGAAAAAGCCCTGAAACGCAGCGGCTTCCATCTCTCGCAGGAGCTCGACTTCCCCACCCGCATCATGATCGATAACGAGGCCCATCCTGTCTATACGCTCGTCGACATCCAAACGCCCGACCGCCTCGGCCTCCTCTACAATCTCCTCCGCGCCTTCGCCGACGCCGGCGTTCAGATCGCCCTCTCCCGCATCACCACCGAAAAAGGCGCCGCCATCGACAGCTTCTACGTCACCGACCTGGAAGGCCGCAAAGTCCGCGGCTCGCCAAATCTGGTCAAACTGCAACAGGCCCTTTGGAAGGCCTCGCAGATCCACGCCCCGGTCTTGCACTGAGGGAGCGTCGGCGGCTCTTAGTCTTAGTCTTAGTCTTAGTCTTAGTCTTAGTCGTAGTCGTATTTCTGCGCTGAAGGATTCGACTACGAGTACGACTAAGACTACGACTACGAACCCACGCGCCGCACCATCACGTAATACGCGCCGCAAAGGTCGTTTCCATCGTTGTCCTGGAACCAGGCGCGCAACTGGGTCGTGCCGGCCTCGAGCCGGACGCGAAATATCGCTGAGGTTACGGTGGCGCCCGGCAAGAAGTACATATTGCGCTCGACTCCGCCCACGCTTAGCTGCGCTTGGGCGATCGGCAGCGCCTTGCCGGGCGGCGTAATATTGCCGGCGACGGTGCCGCCGGTCTCTTCCGGCCAGCGCCGCAAGGTAAACTCATATTCGCCAGCTTGCTCAACCTGCACATTCCACCGGCCGCCGCGCGGGCCGCCCGCCGCCTGGCGAATGTGATTCGAATTGTCCGCATAGACATCCTGCCAATCCGCGCTGGTAAGCAGCACCGGATTCTCCTGCGGAGCGCCCAAGCTGATCGGCACAAATTCGCCCAACCGCGGCTCGATGCCAGCCCACCACTTCTCGTAATGCGCTCGCATCTTTGCCAGCACCTCCGGCTGCTCGCTCGCCACATCGCGCGTCTGCGCCCGGTCCGCCGCAACATCGTACAGCTCCGTCCCGTGTACCAGGCGCCACTGGTTCCATACCACGCAACTCCGCCCCTTGGTAGGATCGGTCGGCACCATTGGCGACGCCCCATACTGCACCACGAACATCCGGTCCGCCGGCGCCGGGCCGCCCTTGAGCAAGCCTGCCAGGCTCACGCCGTCTCCGCGCCCCGCGCCGCCGCCGCAAAACTCCAGCAGCGTCGGCATCAGATCCTGCACTTGCGCCGGCGCCGCCACCTCGCCTGCCCGCACTCCGCCCGCTGGCCAGCGCACGAAGCACGGCACCCGGTGCCCGCCCTCATAATATTCCATTTTGTGACCGCGCAGCCCCGCGTTGAAGACCGGCACGCCCGCCGTCCCGCCATTGTCCGTCATGAAGACAACGATCGTATCCTCCCGCAACCCAGACTCGCGCAGAAACTCCTCCAGCCGTCCCATATTCTCATCGATTTTAGCCAGCATCCCAAAGAACCCCGCGGCCTTCCTGCCAGGAAACAGTGCCTTGTACTTTTCCGGCACTTGGTGCGGCGAGTGGGCGGCGTGCAAGGGCAGGTAGCAGAAAAACGGCGCCCGCGCCTCGGCCTGCTTCCGCATCCAGCCCATCGCCTCGTTGAAACAAAAATCCGTGATGTACCCTTTGAACTGCGTCGTCTCCGCCCCGCGATAGCAGCGCCCGTCGAAAAGCGAGTTCGCAAACTCCGGCGCACTCGTAAATCCCCAGCCCTTTACCCAGACCGCGGTCTGGAACCCTTTGTCCATGGGCCGATGCGGATAGCTATCGCCCAAATGCCACTTCCCGAAGATCCCCGTGCGATATCCCTGCTCCGCCAGCTTCTCCGGCAATGTTGGAATGCCCGGCCTGAGAAACGCCCGTCCCGCCGTCACCGACGCCGCGCCATTCCGCAGCGCATCCATGCCCGTCAGCAATTGCCCGCGCGTCGGCGTGCACATCGGCGCCACGTGAAAATCCGTCAACCGCGCGCTCTCCCCATGCAGCCGGTCGATATTCGGCGTCTTCAAAAACGGATGCCCATGACACCCAAAATCCCCATACCCCGCATCATCCACCAGCACGATCAGCACATTCGGCTTCGCCCCCGCCAGAACCTCACCCGCAAACCCACATACGAAAAGGAAAGCAAAGACCAGTCGCATCATAGTCACGAACCTTCTGAAGACTGACTTACTGGCTTACTGACTTACCCCCCGCCAAATACCCCAGCGCCCCCAAAAACCTCTCCATCTCCGCCACCGTCTCCTCAAACCGCGCGCCATTGAAAAATCCGTGCGGCTGCCCGTCATATCCCACCAGCTCGCAACGATTCCCCGCCTTCTTCATCGCCGCGGCAAACGCCTCCACCGTCACGTAAGGCACCACTCTATCCGCCCGCCCGTGCAGGATCAGCGTCGGCGGCAAATTCGCCCGCACGTGATGGATCGGCGAAATGGCTTCCGGCTCACAGCCCAGGCGATCCGCGTTGGGAGCAGCGCTCCGCACCTGCAGCCCGGGATACGGCGCCATCACCAGCGCGGGGTTGAAAAGCACCAGCGCATCCGGCGCCGCGCGGTGCGTGGCATCCTCGCCCGGCTCATCCAGGCCCGGCAGCGTCGCCGTCGCGGCGGCCAAATGTCCGCCCGCGGAACCGCCTCCCGCGGCCACGCGCTCCGGATCGATCCCCAGGCGCGCCGCATTCCGCCGCACCCAGCGGAGGCACGATTTCGCATCAGCCACGCACGCCGCCGCCTTCACCTGCTGCCGCGACGCCACGCGATAATCCGCCGCGATCGCCACCATTCCCCGCCCCGCCAGATACCGGCACTGGCGCTCAAACTGCGCCGGCGAACCGCTCGTCCATCCGCCGCCGAAAAAGAACACCATCGCCGCCCGTCCCGCGCCTGCGGCCGGCTTTCCGTCCGGTTGAAAAATCCACAACTTCAGCTCCGTCTCGCTAGCCTTCTTGTAAGTCTCCACCGTCGCTCCCTCCATCACCGGCGGATAGGCAAAGCCCCGCCGCGGCTTCGCCTCCTGCGCAAATGCAGCGATGCCACAGGCTAAAAGAACGACAATGACGGCGGAGAGGCGGTTCATAGGGGGCGGTATCGTACCAGGATACGGAATCCACTGAAACCCGCCCGCCTGCTGAAGTTGCGGGCGATTGACGACGCCAGCGGGAATGCGAAATCTGCCGCTCGCATGCCCCACGAGACCACCCTGCGCGCCCTGCAAGATTTCCAGCCGGAGTGGGGTGTGGTGCTCGGCTCCGGACTCGCCGGCATCTGCTCGAGCATGAGCGTCTTGGGCCGGCTCAGTTACGCCGAGGTGCCCGGCCTCCCGCCGGCATGCGTGCCCGGCCATTCCGGCGAGTTGCAATGGGGCACCTTCGCTGGCCAGCGCGTGGTCGTGGTCTGCGGCCGTGTCCATCTCTACGAAGGCCGCACCGCCGCCGAGGTGACCGCGACGATCCGCCTCATGGCCGATCTCGGCGTGCAAGAGCTCATCCTCACCAACGCCGCCGGCTGCCTGAACCCCACCTTCCGCCCCGGCGTATGGATGGCCATCGCCGATCACTTGAACCTGACCGGCGCCTCCCCGCTCATCGGCGGACCAAACTTTTTCCCGATGGCCGGCCTCTACTCCCCTGCCCTGCGCGCGCGTTTTCGCACGGCGGCGGAAACGGAATCCATCCCGCTCTTCGAAGGCGTCTACGCCGGCGTGGTGGGCCCCCAATACGAAACGCCCGCGGAAATCCGCATGCTCCAGCGCCTCGGCGCCGATGCCGTCGGCATGTCGACCGTCCTCGAAGCCATCCAGGCGCACGCCCTCGGCCTCGAGATGGCCGCCTTCTCTTGCCTTACCAATTGGGCCGCCGGCCTCGGCGACGAACCGCTCAGCCACGCCAGCGTCCTTGCGGCGGGGCGTGAAGCAGCGGAGTCCTTTTGGCAAATCCTGACGCGAGGAATCCAGGATGGTTAGCACCAATCGGTCCGCTACTCCAGATCGGTCACCGCTCCCAGCGAAGCGCTCACGACGTGCCGGGCATATTTCGCCAGCACGCCGCGGGTGTAGCGCGGGGCCGGCGCTTTCCATTTGGCGAGGCGCTTCTCGAGTTCGGCTTGCGGGGATGCCGAGGGTGAGCGCGCGCTTCTCGGCGTCGATGGTGATCGGGTCGCCGTTTTTCACCACGGCGAGCGGGCCGCCGAGCGCGGCTTCGGGCGTGATGTGGCCGACCACGAAGCCGTGGGTGCCGCCGCTGAAACGGCCGTCGGTGATGAGCGCGACGTCCTTGCCGAGGCCCTTGCCCATGACGGCGCTGGTCGGGCGAAAGCATCTCGCGCATGCCGGGGCCGCCGACCGGGCCTTCGTGGCGGATGACGATCACGTGCCCTTTCTTCACGCGGCCATCGAGGATGGCGGCGAGCGCGTCCTGCTCGTTCTCGAAGACGATCGCTTTGCCGGAAAAGGTGAGCCCTTCCTTGCCGCTGATCTTCGCCACCGCGCCGCCGGGCGCGAGGTTGCCGTAGAGGATCACGAGGTGGCTGTCCTTCTTGATCGGGTTGTCGAAGCGGGCGCACGATCTCCTGGCCTTTCGGGTACGGCTTTCACGCGCTTGAGGTTCTCCGCCATCGTCTTGCCGGTGACGGTGAGGCAATCGCCGTGGAGCAGGCCCGCGTCGAGCAGCGTCTTCATCAGCGGCGTCTGGCCGCCGATGGCGACCAGTTCGCTCATGAGGTATCGGCCGCTCGGCTTGAGATCGGCGAGCACCGGCACCTTTTTGCCGATGCGCGTGAAGTCGTCGAGGTCGAGCTTCACGTCCGCGCAGTGCGCCATGGCGAGCAGGTGCAGCACGGCATTGGTCGAGCCGCCGAGCGCGATGACGACGGTGATCGCATTCTCAAACGCCTCCTGCGTCATGATGTCGCGCGGGCGGATGCCGCGCTTGATCAGCTCCAGCACGGCCGCGCCCGCGGCGCGCGCGTCGTGCGCCTTCTCGTGCGAGATGGCGTTTTGCGCGGAGCTGTTCGGCAGCGACATGCCGAGCGCCTCGATCGCGCTGGCCATGGTGTTCGCGGTGTACATGCCGCCGCAGCGAACCCGCGCCGGGGATGGCGTGTTCTTCGATCAGCGCCAGTTCGCGGTCGTCGATGCGTGCCATTCGCGTGCTGGCCGACCGCCTCGAAGCAGCTCACGACATCGAGCTTCCTGTCCGCGATGCGCTCCGCCTGCTCCTTGCGCAGCCGCTTCTCCGCGAGCACGCCGGTGATGCAGCCGGGCAGAATCGTGCCGCCATAGACGAACACGCTGGGCCGGTTCAGCCGCGCCATGGCCATCAGGCAGCCGGGCATGTTCTTGTCGCAGCCGCCGATCGCCACGAGCCCGTCGAACCCTTCGCAGCCCATCACCGTCTCGATGGAGTCGGCGATCACTTCGCGCGAGACGAGCGAGTATTTCATCCCCTCGGTGCCCATCGAGATGCCGTCGGAAATGGTGATCGTGTTGAAGATGACCGCCTTCGCCGCCGGCGGCATTCACGCCCGCCTCGGCCTGCCGCGCGAGCTGGTCGATGTGCATGTTGCACGGCGTGACCATGCTCCAGGTGCGAAGCGATGCCGATCTGGCTTTTCTTGAAATCCTCGCGCGTGAATCCGACCGCGTGCAGCATGGCGCGGCTGGCCGCGCGCTCGTGGCCATCCACCACCTCGGCGGACCATTTCCGGTGCAGGGAGCCGTTAGCCTTGGCGCGAGAGGTGGAGATGCTGCTCATACGAGGGATGGGCATCGTAGAGGGCCGCGCGCGGTTTGACAAGGAGCGGCGCTCAGGGCCTCCGCGCCGTCATTGGGCCTTATAGTGAACGCTGAGCGTCCGGAAATCGTGACTCTCATCCTTGGCCCCGAAGTAGAAAAGCTCGATGGCGGTGTTATTGATATTCCATTGGTAGCCCACCAGCGTCTGGGTGACGGTCCCCTCGGGCTCGGTCCGGCGCACGATCTGCTGCCCCGTTCCATAGCGTTGCTCGATGCGCTGGCGGACCTGCCCCATGAACTCGTTGTACTTCGCCTCGTCCCAATCGTCGCGCTGGTATTGCAGCTCCACTTCCATCAGCTCCCCGCGGCGAAAATAGAAGACGGTGCGCTTGAGCCCCGTCTGGACGAGCCCCTCCACATCCCACGCCTCCCGCTCGTCGTCGAGCGTGCGGCGCGCGACGATCGTCGCCTTCGCGCCGCTCAGCAGGCGCCGCAGCCGATCCGCCGTCTCCCCCCAGGCGAGCCCAAACGGCGGCTTGATCTCCCGCACCACCTCCTGCGCCCGCGCGATTGGCGCGAAGAGCAGGAGCAGGCAAATCCAAAGGCTAGCCTTTGCGGGCGGTGCTTTGCATATACAGCTCGCGCAGTTGCTTGAATTCCACCTCCACCGGCGAATGGGTCATCAGGTCCACGCCGCGGTTGTTTTTCGGGAATGCGATCACGTCGCGGATGCTGGTCGGCGCCGGCGATCAGCATGACCAGCCGGTCGAGCCCGATGGCGAGCCCGCCGTGCGGCGGCGCGCCAAAGCTGAAAGCGCGCGCAGGAGGTGCGCGAACTTCATCTGCTGCTCCTCGGGAGTCGACGCCGAGCACTTCGAACATCTTCGCCTGCAAATCCTTCTCGTGGATTCGGATGGAGCCGCCGCCGAGTTCCACGCCATTGAGCACCACGTCGTAGGCGATCGCGCGCACCTTGGCGTATTCGCCGGCCTCGAGCAGCGGGAGTCCTCGGCTTTCGGGCGCGTGAAGGGATGATGCACCGCCACCCAGTGGTTGTCCTCGGGCGAGAAGGCGAGCAGCGGGAAATCGACCACCCAGAGGAAGTTCAGCTCGTCGCTCTTTGCCGTGAGCCCGAGCAGATTCGGCGCAGCGCAGGCGCACGCGGCCGAGCACTTCGCAGGCGGCTCTCCCATTTGTCCGCGCCGAAAAAGAGCACGTCGCCCTCGGCGAAGCCCATGCGCTGCGGCCAGCGCGGCTTTTTCCTCGGCATCGCTGAAAAACTTCACGATGGGCGACTCCCATTCTCCGCCGGCGCTCCACTTGATGTAGGCGAGCCCCTTCGCGCCGAACTCCGTCTTCACCCACTCCTCCCATTTCTTGAGCTGCTCCTTGCTGAGAGGAGCGCCGCGGCGCCCTTGGCGTTGATCGCCTTGATCGCGCCGCCGCCATCGGCAATCGAGCGGAAGACCTTGAACTGCGACTCGCGGAAAATCTCCGCCAGATCGATCAGCTCCATGCCGAAGCGCGTGTCGGGCTTGTCCGAGCCGAAGCGATCCATCGCCTCGCGGTAGGTCATGCGCGGAAACGGCGCAGGGATGTCGACGCCCTTCGCCTCCTTGAAAATGCGCGCGAGCAGCCCCTCGACGAGCGTCTGGATTTCCTCCTCGGTGATGAACGACGCCTCGAGGTCGATCTGCGTGAACTCCGGCTGGCGCTCGGCGCGCAAGTCTTCATCGCGGAAGCAGCGCGCGATCTGGAAATATTTCTCCAGCCCGGCGACCTGCAGGAGCTGCTTGTACTGCTGCGGCGCCTGCGGCAGCGCGTAGAAACGTGCCGGGGTTCAGCCGCGAGGGCACGAGGAAATCGCGCGCGCCCTCAGGGCGTGGGATTCGAGAGAATCGGCGTCTCGATTTCGAGGTAACCCGCCTCATCGAGGTAATCGCGCGTCGCCTTCACCACGCGATGCCGCAGCTTCAGGTTGCGCTGCATGCGCGCGGTGCGCAGATCGAGGTAGCGGTACTCCATGCGCAGATCCTCGTTCACCTTCGGGTCATCGAGCGGGAACGGCGGCACCTCGGACTTGTTCAGTACCGCGAGTTCCGAGGCGATCACCTCGATCTGCCCCGTCGCCAGCTTCGCGTTTTCGGTCCCGGGCAGGCGCGCGGCCACCTGGCCCGTGATCTGCATCACGTCCTCACTCGCGCAGCCCGTGCGACGCCTCCGCCACCTGTGGGTGTTCCTCGGGGCGGAAGACCACCTGCGTCAGCCCCTCGCGATCGCGCAAATCGATGAAGATCACCCCGCCATGATCGCGGCGCGTATTCACCCAGCCCGCGAGGGTCACGGTCTGGCCGATCTGCTCCTTGCGCAGGCTGTTGCAACTGGTCGTGCGGTACATAAAGGGGCGGGGAGAATAGGCGAGCCACGCGAGATTTCCAGTGTTGAGTGCGGCGGGTTTGGGTCAGACCAGTAAGTCAGTAAGCCAGTGCGAGCCGACCACTGGCTTACTGACTCACTGGCTTACTGTCTTACTTCCCCTCTCCCTTCGCGGCCAGAACCCCCGCACCCGTCCCGCCCTGCTCCGTCACGCTGATCCCCGGGCTCCTGCGCCCCTCGCCCACCCGCCGCACCGCAAACCCCTCGCGCTCGAGCAGCTCGGGCAGCCCGCTGGGACGCGTGATGAGATGCTCCACTCCCATCACGAACAGCGCCGGCCGGCCGGTCGCCGCCATCGCGCTCAGCTTTTTCGCCCATTGCAGATTGCGCTTGGCGAGGAGGTTGTAGTGCGTGTCGCCGCCGCGCACCGAACCTTCCACGACGCCAAAGCCTGCGCGGAGCTGGGCGAGATCGCCCGTTCGCCAGGCTTTGCGAATGGCGGCGGTGCAAAAATCGGGCACGCGAAAATTGGCGAGCGCGGCCAGCATCACCCGCTCCTGGTCGGCCACCTCGGCATCGGCCATGGCGAGAATCTGGTCCTTCGGCTTCTCCATCCCGCCAATCGGTTTGCGGTCATTCACCGCTCGCTGCGTGAGATAGGTATCGAGGCTGTACTGCGCTTGTAAACCGGCCCGCCGGTACCCCTCCTGCGCCAGGGTTAGCGCCACCATCCACGGCTCCATCGGCGCGACGCGGTTGAGCAAGGCGGGCTGCGCCTCGAGCGTCTGCTGCACTTCGCGCCAGGCCCGCGCGGAGATGCGCGACGAGAGCATCGCCCGCGAAGGCACATAGCCGCGGCGGGAGAGAAGCTGCCCAACATCCTGCCCATCGAACGATCCGGGCGGTACCTCTAAATAAACCGCCGATACGCGATCGAGGTACGGCACGTAAGCGGAAAAACACGTCGCATCCAAAGCCGTCCCCAGATGCAACCCCCCCGCGAGATACATTCTCACCCCATTCTTTTCCGCCTCCCACACCCAAGGCCGGTGCGCACTGACAGCAGCCTGCGAACGCACCCCATCCGCGGCGCCGGCTTCCGCTTGCGCGCGCGCCCGCTGCAGTTGGTAGGTCTGCGCCGCGTTCTGCGTGGAGAGGGCCGCCGCGTTATTCTGCGCCTCGCTCACCAGACTCGCCGCGAGCAGGGCAATCGCCGTGAAAAGCGTGCGGAAAAAACAGGTTTTCAGAGGGGCGGCCACTCTTTCTCGCAATAGCTCAATGGCGGGCGGAATGCAAGCTTAAGGAACCGTAAGAGTTACATTTACGCGGAATCGCTCCCCCGCGCCGCCGGCGGCCGCACCGGGTACGCCGTCGCCCACAGAAACGCCAGGACGAACACCGCCCCCGCCAAATAGGCCGCCGCGCCGATTTGCCAGCGCACGGTCGGCTCCAAATCCCCCAGCCCGATCGCCTTGAGCATCGCGAATTTCTCGGAGCGCCACACCAAACCGGAGACCACGATGTCCGCGAGCATCCCAAAACACGCCCCGGCGAGGAACGCCGGCCAGCGCTTCGCGCCCAGCGCCCAGAGCACCGTGCCCACGATCATCGCGCCCGCGGCGATCCACATCCGGCCATTGCCGCCCCAGCTCGTTTGCGGAAGCCGCAGGAGCATGTTCGCCTCGGCGATGTGCGCGAGCGGATTCAGGTCCGCGATGATCAAGGCGCCCGCTGCCAGTGCGCCGAAAAGCGGGGTGAGAAACGATCTCGTCAGGGGGGACATTTACTTTTTCGAGAGATTGATCAGCACGAAGCCATAACAGGCGCACAACCAGACGCCTAGGATGATCGCGCTCCACTGCGCGCGGATGGTCAGCTTGTACGGCGTGCCGCGGTTGAAAAGCACGTCCCAGCGCCATTCCACGATGTCGCGCTCCAATTGCGTGGCCGGATCCTTCTCCTTGTGCCGCTCGCCCACCATCTCGCGCCGCACGATCAGGTTCTGCCACGATTTGCTCACGTCCGCCACTTTGTCGTACTTCTCCGTGAGCTCACCCGCTTTCGGATCGTTCCACTGCGTGGTTTCCGATTCATACGGCGGCGGCGAGATGAACGCGGGAATCTTCGTCTTGTTGGTGAAGCGCGGAGTCGTGCGCCCGTAGAGATTCGCCGTATCCATCAGCCGCTGCAGATTGAAGCTCGGCAGCAGCGAGCTGAAGAAGTGCACGGCGTTTCCCATCTCGGGCGCGGTCACCACGAACCCCCCGAACAGGATCTGCGGTATGAGAATCAGCGGCACCCACATGACCGCCTGCGTCACCGTTCGCACCGAGGCCGAAACCAGCAGCCCCAGCGCCACCCCGCATAGCGAAGCCGCAAACAGCGCAGTGATGCGCAGTCCCGCGAGCACCGCAATGAAGGCCACCCACGAGCGCGTCTGCGCCGCCGGCGGCGTTTCCCCGGGCGCGAGCTTCTCCAGCTTCACGCCGAGCTCATCCAGCACGTTCTCTTTCACCCGGAGAAACCACGCCACCCGCTCCATGATCGCAAACTTCAGGTCGGTCGCGTGCATCCCTGTCGGGTTGCTGTAGTACGTCGTGGGCTGGGGCGGAGGCGTTACCGCATTCTCCTCCTCCACGATCTGGAACTCCTCCGCCGAGGGTCCGGCCGGTTGTCCAGTCGGCTCCGGCGGCGGCTCGTCCTTGTTCGCGCGGGGTTTGAGAAACTGCGGCTGGTTCAGGAAAAAGAGCTCTTTGTAAACCTTCAGCTCGTTCGCCCGATCGTGTTTCGTCTCGGTCCCTAGCAGCTCCGGATGCGCCAGGTGGTGCGTCGTCAGCACCGCGAGAAAAAGGATGATCGATTGCAGCGAGGTGATCGCCGTTTGAAAGGCCACCTTGCTGATCAAATAGACGTTCAGCCCCACCCCCGCGAGCCGCTCCCGGCGAAAGATCGGCAGCTCCGCCACGATCTGCTGCGCGCCATTGCTGCACCCAAACCAGAGCGTCGCCACCACCGTGATAAACATCTGGAAGACCAGGTTCTCGCTCACCCACCCCACCAAAATCCCGATCACCACCGCCTGCGCGAGCAGGAACAAATAGTTCAGCGGATCGGCCAGCAGGATGCGCCACTGCCGTGCAAAAAGCACGCCGAGCGTGGTCAGCGCGCCCGGCCGGCGCGGCCCCGCGGGCGCCGTGTGGTCGCCTTCCGCCACCTCCACCAATTCCGAGCGGATCTTCGATTTGGCAAAGCTCTGCGCCAGCTCGCGGGCCACGGCTGCGTTCAGCACCCGTGGATTCAGCGCCCCCGCCCGCGGCAACTCGCGCTTCAGCTCCTCGCCGCGCCTCGCGACCCGCCGCCCGATCACGCCGTAAACCTTCGGCAATTTCCCGAGCAGCTCGTCCTCGTCGAATTCGTGATGCGCCGAGGAGTGCGAAGGGCGCGAAGAGCCCGCCGGCGTTTTCCCGCCGCCGCCCGTCTCGGCCGCGGGCGCTTCGCTCTGCTCGCCCACCAGGAAGTAGCTCACCGCCTTGGCCGGCCGTCCCGCGAAAATGATGTAGCCGCCGTGCACCCACACGATCGTGCGGAAAAGGTGGCTGTTCTGCAGCACGTGCGTGGTGCAAAGAATCCCCATGCGCTTGTTGCGCGCGAGCACCGAGAGCTCGGCCATCAGCTCGCCCTCGGTCTGCGGATCGAGCCCCGAGGTCGGCTCATCCAGGAAGAGGAACCGCGGATTCATCACCAGCTCCGAGGCGATGCTCACCCGCTTGATCTGCCCGCCGGAGAGCACCCGCACCGGTTTGTACTGGTGCTCCGCGAGCGACAGCGTGCGGATCGCTCCATCCACCGCTTCCTCCAGCAAATCCGGCGACAGCGCGAGCCGCAGCCGCGCCGCGTAAATGAGCGCCTGCCGCACCGTGAGCTCGCGATGCACGATATCCTCCTGCGGCACGTAACCGATCCCTACCTTGGCCATGTCTCCCGGCCCTTCGATGCGCCGACTGTCGATCCACACCGCGCCTTCGTTCGCCGGCTCCATCCCGCAGATCGCCTTCATCAGCGTCGATTTTCCCTGGCCGCTGCCGCCGAGCACGCCCACGAAATCGCCGCACGCGAGATCGAGGTCCACCTCCGCGAGAATCCGCGTGCCGTCGCTCCCAAAGCGGTTCAGCCCGCGCGCCTGGATGATCCCGCCAGCCCCAATGTGCACCAGCGCCCGCCCGTTAAATTGGAACGTGTAATACTCGTGATCGGGAATCTGGATGCAGTCGCCAAAGACCAGCCGCCGCTCGGAAAATCCCTGCTCGCCGTTGAGCTTCGTGCGATAGCGCGCGCTGTCGTAGAGATTGCGCAGCACGTAATCGCGCCCCACGCGCGCCACCTCCGCCTGCTTGCTCGAGATGGTGAAAATCTCCGGGTCGAGGTCGATCCGCGGCTTGTAGTCGCTCGCGTGTACCGGCCGTTTCGGCATCACGCCGGTCCGCGCTTCCGCCTTCCGCCCGATCATCAGTCCCTCCGGCGGGATCGGGATTTCCGTGCACGGCACACCGTTGAATTCCGGCGGCGCCACGCTCCGCTCCAGGCGCATCCGCGTGCCGAAGCACGAGAGGGTGCAGCTTGGCATCAGCAGCATGCGCGCTTCCCGGTCGCGCAGCGGCACCTCGTTCACCGCCACCGTGCCCACCGGCCCGTGGCTCGTCACCGCCCAGGCCCCAGCGCGCGCCGCCCATTCCAGGCAGAGATGTCCCTCCAACGCCTGCGCCTCGTTGATTTCGATCGTCGAGCCGGCCCCGCCCACGGTCACCACGGAGGAGCGCCCTTCGTGCCGGCCGGAGAGCTCGTCCAGGTTATATTCCTCGACTGGCTGATTCCCTGAATCGAGGAGCGAAAGCTTCGATAACATCCGGAATTCACCCGCCTTCGGCGGTGTTTACCGCGGCTGCGGCTGGGTCACGTCCCAATTCATCTCGATGCGCTTCCGCTCCGCCGCGCTCGGCGGGCCGCCGCTGGTTCGCCCGCCGGGATCCTTCGAGCGCGTCGATTTCGAGCTGGTCGCCCGAGTGGGGCCGCGCTCCGCCGGAGCCGGCGTAATGCTTGTCTCGGGCGGCGGCGGCTCCACCGCGGGCGCCGGCGCGGGAGTCTGCGTGGCAAGATGCGGCGCCAGTTCCCGGGCCAGCGCGGCCACGTCGATCGGCTTGGCGCGGAGCGATTCCATCTCCCCCTGCATCGCCAGCACGCGCCCCTGCAGCTCGCCCATCTGGGTGCGCAAGGTCCCCTCCGAAGCGCGCAAGGTCGCCAGCTCTTTGTCCTTCTCGTCGATCTGCCGCCGGAACGAATCCGCGACCGCCGTGATTTGCGCATCGTCCTGCGAGCATCCCGGCAGTGCCAGCGCCGAGACCGAAAGCGCCAGCGCCAAACGCAGCGCGCCCGCGAGGTTCGATTTCCCACGCGGCTCCTCCCCTCGCCCACCGGCCGCGGTGAGGCGAGCTTCGCGATCTGGGGTTTTGATCATCTACAATGAAGACGTTGCGCCTATGGTTTCCTGAAATGAGCTTGACGCTCCATCAGCGGCAAGTTTTTTCTTCTCGGCCCACCGCCACCGCCATGCCTCTCCGGCCCCTTCGCTTCGCCGCGTTTCTCCTCGCTCTCTGCGCGCTGGGGACGGCGCCCACCGGGGCCGCCGACAATGACCGGCCGCCCGCCGAGCGCCAGGGCACCGGCCTGCCGCAGATCAACATCATCGACAAGCTGCTCGCCACCGAGGCCATGCTCGGCCCCTCGCTCAAGCGCGTGGGCGAAGATGCCTGGGCCGCCGAGTACCGCGCCCTCTACAACAAGTACAAGCAGAACACCGACGCGCTCCTTACCCAGGTGAAGAGCCGCGCGGTCCTTGCCATGGCGCTCGGCGCCAAAGCTTCCGACGGCGTTCTCGCCCTCAAGGGCCGCGACGTCGAGGCGCTCAACGATTGCGCCGCGCAGATCGAAAAACTCGCGTCGAAGCTCGGCGTCCCGAGCAGCTATCTGCAGCGCGCGAACATCGTGAAACACCACGCCAACCAGCAACGTTGGATCGAGGCGTTCATGGAGCTCGGTTTTCTCCAGCACCAAATCATGTCCAGCTTCGAGGCCAGGCCCGACCAGAAAGATGACGCCGTGCTGGTGGTCATCGGCGGCTGGCTGCAAGCGGGCCGCTGCGTCACCAGCCTCATCCAGGACCACTACAACGCGCAGACTTCCAGCATCCTCCGCGAACCCAGGCTCGTGCAGTTGATGATCAAGGAAGTCGGCAAGATCAACGCCGAGTACCAAGCCGATCCGGTGTTCAAGCAGGTCCTCGAATTTCTGCCCATCGTCCGCAAAACCGTCGACGTGGAGTTGCGCGCCCCGGTCCCGCCCGAAGGCGTGAAGGTGATGAACGAAGGCTTCGACCGCCTGGTGAAAGCAGTGATGACGCCCGCACTCGCCGGCAAAGGGACCGCCGGGCCGTAGCGCCGGCGCCTTTCGCCCCCGCGCTTTGTGAGTTGCGCTCACCGGCGCGCCGCACGCACGTTTGCGCGCATGTTTCGCGCTGCCCTTTCGCTCGTCCTCGCCGTCTCCGCCCTGGGTGCCGCCGCGGCGGATTGGCCCGAATTCCTGGGCCCGGCGCGCGACAATACCTCGCCGGAGACGGACCTCTTCTCCTCGCTGGAGGAAGCGGGACTGCCGGTCGTTTGGCAAATGCCGGTGGGCACCGGCTACAGCGCCCCTTCAATTCTCGGCAACACGCTGGTGCTGCATCATCGCCGCGCCGACCAGGAGCTGGTCGAAGCGTACGATGCCTCCACCGGCGAACGCCACTGGAGCTTCGGCACCGAGAGCGATTTCGTAGACCCCTTCGGCTACAACAATGGCCCTCGCTGCCAGCCGCTCCTGCTGGATGGCCGCTGCTACACGCTCGGCGCGCAGGGCGTTTTGCTTTGCCGTGAGCTGGAAAACGGAAAGCTTCTTTGGCGCCGCGACACCGGCCGGGAATTCAAGGTGCCGGAAGCCTTCTTCGGCGTCGGCTCCTCGCCGCTCCTCGATGAAGGACTCCTCTACCTGATCGTGGGCGGGCAGCCGAACTCCGGCGTCGTGGCGCTCGATGCCGCGACTGGCAAGACCGTCTGGGAAAACGTCGGCGAAAAAACCTGGACCGGCATCCCGATGACCGGCTGGCCCGGCGAGCGCACCGTCCAATGGAACCCCAGCGATCCCGCCTTTCAAAAGCAGGCCAGCTATTGCACCCCGGTGCTGGCCACCATCCATGGCCGCAAACACCTCCTCTGCTGCACGCGCCAAGGCCTGGTGTCGCTCGATCCGAAATCGGGCGCGGCAAATTTCTCGTTCTGGTTCCGCGCCCGCCAGGATTCCTCCGTGAATGCCATGACCCCCGTCGTCTCCGGCGATACGATCCTGCTCTCCTCCGCCTATTTCCGCAACGGCTCCGTCCTGCTGCGCGTCCGTCCCGATGGCCGCTCCGTGGAGGAAGTCTGGCGCGGCCTCCAGCTCGAAATGCATTGGAGCCGGCCCGTCCTGGCCAACGGTTTCCTCTACGCCTTCTCCGGCCGCGACGAGCCCGATGGCCGCTTCCGCTGCGTCGAGTTCGCCACCGGTGCGCTGAAATGGGACCGCCCCGAAGGCTGGCCCAACGCCGGCCATTCCAAGCTCGAAGAAAGCGCGCGCATGCCGAACATCTTCGGTCGCGGCTCCGCGATTTTGGCCGATGGAAAAATCATCGCCCTCGGCGAAGCCGGCCTGCTCGGCCTCGTCAAACCGAACCCCGAAAAGCTGGAGGAAGTCGGCCGCTGGCAGGTCCCGAAGCTGCGCTACCCCTGCTGGGCCGGCCCAGTCCTCGCCCACAAAAAACTCTATCTCCGCAGCGAAGAATGGCTCGTCGTCCTCGACGCCACCGCACGCTGACCGCCGCTGACTTTTCCCATTCTTCCCCGCCCGATTCCCCCTTACCCTCCCCATATGCAACGCATCATCGCCGATCTCGAGACCCTGCTCGGCCGCGAAGCGGTGCTCTCCACGCCCGAGCACCTGCTCACCTACGGCTACGATGGCACCGCCGCGCTGCACGGCGACGCCGGCTGCGTCGTGCTCCCCCGCACCACCGCGGAGGTCGCCTCGGTGGTCCGCTACGCCGCCGAGCACCGCGTGCCGGTCGTCTCGCGCGGCTCCGGCACCGGCCTCAGCGGCGGCAGCATCCCCATCCCCGGCGGCATCGTCCTTTGCCTGGTGAAGATGGACCGCATCCTCGAAGTCGATCGCGCGCAACCTCACCCTGCTCGCCGAGACCGGCGCGATCACCCTCAAGATCGCCGAGGCCGCCGACGCCGTCGGCCTCCTCTACCCGCCGGACCCCGGCTCGATGAAAATCTCCACCATCGGCGGCAACGTCGCCGAAAACTCCGGCGGCCTGCGCGGCCTGAAATACGGCATCACGCGCGATTACGTCATGGGCTTGGAAGTGGTGCTCGCCGACCGGCGAAATCGTCTGGCTCGGCAACAAATGCGTGAAGGACGTCGCCGGCTATTCGATGAAAGACATCTTCATCGGCTCCGAAGGCACGCTCGGCGTCATCACCAAAGTCCTGCTCAAGCTCGTCCCCAAGCCGGCCGCGAAAAAGACCATGCTCGCCACCTTCGCCCGCATGGACGCTGCGGCGGACACCGTCTCCGCGATCATCGCCGCGAAGATCATTCCGTGCACCCTCGAGTTCCTCGATCAAATGACCATCCGCTGCGTCGAGGATTTCGCCAAAGTCGGCCTGCCGCTCGATGCCGAAGCCATCCTGCTCATGGAAACCGACGGCCATCCCGCGGTCGTCGCCGAAGAGGCCACGCAGATGGAAGAGATCGCCCGCCAATGCGGCGCCGTCACCGTGCACTGTCGCTGCCGACAACGCCGAGAGCCGCTCCGCCTCGCCACCGCTCGCCGCGCCGCCTTCTCCGCCCTCGCCCGCGTCTCGCCCACCACCATTCTCGAAGACGCCACCGTCCCGCGCAGCGAGCTCACGAAGATGATCCACTTCATCCAGGAAGTCGGCGCAGCGCTACCGCCTGCGCATCGGCACCTTCGGCCACATGGGCGACGGCAACCTGCACCCCACCTTCCTCACCGACGAACACAACACCGACGAAATGCACCGCGTCGAAGCCGCCATGAAAGAGATCTTCGACTAAGCCATCGCGCCTCGGCGGCACCATCACCGGCGAACACGGCGTCGGCCTCGCCAAAAAAGCCTTCCTCCCCGCCGCCATCGGCGAAGCCAGCCTCGGCCTGATGAAGCAGCTAAAACGCGCGCTCGATCCAAACGGCATCCTGAACCCAGGGAAAATCTTCGATTTGGCCCCAAAAATCTAACGATGCCAAGGATCTCACCCTTGAGCGCTGGCCTCCCCCATTTCGCGCGAAGCGCTTTCGGAGTGCGGCACGTCCTCGTGCCGCTTTCGACCAGCGCGCTCCATTCGAGGAAGCTGCACTCCACGAACGATGTCACCGATCGCCCCCGAAGATACACGCTGCTGATCCGGCCGCCCCTTCGCGCAGCAGCGCCGGCACAAAGCGGCGCGAGGACGCGCGCGCACTCCAAAGCGCTTCGCGCAAAAAACTCCGCGGCCAAACCACACAAAACACCCCGGCTGCGCGAATGAGCACCACCACCCGCCAGCAGCACATCGAAGCCATCGGCCGCTCCTCCCCGCAGGGCCGTGCCGCCGCGCCGCGGCACCTGAAGGAGATTGATTTCTCCATCGTGCAGCAGTGCATCCATTGCGGCATGTGCCTGCCCACCTGCCCGACCTACGACGCCACGAAGCTGGAGCGCAACAGCCCCCGCGGCCGCATCGCGCTGATGCGCCAGGTCGCCGAAGGAAACCTCCCGGTCACCGAGGCGCTCGGCGAGGAAATGTATTTTTGCCTCGGCTGCCTCGCCTGCGAAACCGTCTGCCCGGCCGGCGTGCAATACGCGCCCATGTTCGAGGCGGCGCGTGGCGATATCGAAGAGGGAAAGGTGCTGGCGAGCCCCGTCCGTTCGGTGGTGCGGTCCGTGATGCTGCGCGGGCTTTTCACGCGGCCGCGGTTGCTGCGCGCGGTGGGCCGCCTCATGCGGTGGTACCAGGCTTCCGGCGCGGAAGCGCTGGCGCGCCGGTTGGGCCTCACTCGCCTGCTGCCGGCAACCTTGCGCGAGCTGGAGCCGCTCGCCCCGCGCGTGCGCGCCTCCTTTTCCGATGACCTGATCGCCGAGCGCGAGACGCCCGCGCAGCCGCGCTTCCGCGTCGGCATGCTCACCGGCTGCGTGCAGGACCTGATCTACTCCGAAGTGAACCGCGACACCGTCGAAGTCCTCCTCGCCAATGGCTGCGAAGTCTTCACCCCGCGCGCACAATCCTGCTGCGGCTCGCTCCACGCCCACAACGGCGAGCTCGATCTCGCCGCGCAGATGGCCCGCCGCAACATCGACGCCATGGAAGCGAGCGCCGGCCCCCTCGCCAGCCTCGACGCGATCATCTCGAACGCCGCCGGCTGCGGCTCCCACCTCAAGCACTACGATCATCTGCTCCACCGCGACCGCTCCTACGCCGAGCGCGCCCGCCTCTGGTCGTCCAAGCTGAAGGACATCCACGAGTGGCTCTCCGAAATCGGCGCGCGTCCCGCCCGCAACCAATCCGGCGAGCGCGCGGTCACCTATCACGAGGCCTGCCACCTCTGCCACGCGCAGAAGATCACCCTACAGCCGCGCGCCATCCTGCGGCTCATTCCCGGCCTGAAGCTGATCGAGCTTCCCGAGTCCACCTGGTGCTGCGGCAGTGCCGGTGTCTATAACATCACCCAGCCCGAAATGTCCCAGCAGCTCCTCGAGCGAAAGCTCGCGAACATCCGCAAGACCGGCGTAAAGACCGTCGCCTCCGCCAACCCAGGCTGCTGCGTCCAGCTCGAGGCCGGCGCCCGCGCCGCAAACCTCGACCTCGAAATCGTCCACCCCATCACCCTTCTCGCCCGCGCCTACCGCGCGGAGTGATCCCCCATTTCTCCCCTTCCTCCCATAGCTCCCCTCCCCTACCCCTTCCGATTCGCCACCACGAAATCGTGGATCGTATTCACCGTCTGCAGCGCCTGCTTCGCCGTCTCCGAATTCGCCACGCTCACCCCAAAGCGTTTCTCCAGCGAGACCACCAGCTCCAGCGCGTCGATCGAATCCAGCCCAAGCCCGCCGGGGCCGAAGAGCGGCAGATCGTCGGTGATCTCCTCCTTCGATACCTTCAGCATCAGGTTTTCGATCATCATCTCCTTGATGGCTTCGCGCAGGTCTTCGGTGGGCATGGGGCGGCGGTACCTATCCCAATCGCGCCCCGCTGCAAAGTGGGATTATCAAAGAATCCGCAACCTCCAACCACGCGGCCCCCTCCGCCGCACCGCGACGCTTACTGACTTACTGGCTCACTGACTTACTGACTTACTGACTTACTGACTTACTGGCTTGTCCCCACCCGCCCGCCCGGCTTTGCTCCCCTCACTATGTCCCCTCGCAATGGAATCCTTGGCGGCGGCAACTGGATTGTCGACGCCGTGAAGATGATCGACACCTGGCCCCAGCAGGACACCCTCGCCAATATCTCCTCGGAATCGAAGGGCACCGGCGGCTCGCCCTTCAATGTGCTGCTCGATATCGCCATCATGGGCGCCGAATTCCCGCTCGAAGCCCTCGGCCTCGTCGGCGACGACGAAAACGGCCGCTGGATCCTCGAGCTCTGCGAGAAGCACAAGATCGACACCACCACCCTTCATCGCTCGGCCACCGCGCCCACTTCGTACACCGATGTCATGACCGTCGAGGGCAGCGGCCGCCGCACCTTTTTCCACGCCCGCGGCGCCAATGCCGAGCTCGATTCCCCCCATTTCGATTTCTCAAGATCGGACGCGAAAATCTTCCATCTCGGCTACCTGCTCCTCCTTGATCGGCTCGATCTGTCCCACGCCGAGTACGGCACCGTCGCTGCGGAAGTCCTCGCCCGCGCCCAGGCCGCCGGCATGAAAACCTCCATCGAAGCCGTCAGCGAGGACAGCGACCGCTTCGAGAAACTGATCACCCCCGCCCTGCGCCATTCGGATTGCTGCATCATGAACGAGTTCGAGCTCGAGCGGATGACCCACCGCAAAATCCGCCTCGAGCAGGGCCTCGACAACGACGCGCTCGGCGCCGCCATGCAGGACCTCCTCGCCGCCGGCGTGCGCGAGCGCGTCGTCGTCCACTACCCCGAAGGCGCCAGCTCGCTCGGCCACGATGGCCGCCTCATCCAGCACGGCAGCGTCTCGCTCCCGGCCAATTACATCAAGGGTGCCGCCGGCGCCGGCGACGCCTTTAGCGCCGGCGTCCTCCTCGCCTGGCACGAAGGCCTGCCCATAGAGGAAGGCCTTCGCTATGGCGTCTGCGCCGCCGCCGCCAATCTCAGCCACGCCACCTGCACCGGCGGCCTCCGCTCCCTCCCCGAGTGCCTCGCCCTCGGAGAACAATACGGCTTCCGCAGTTGAGCTGCGTCCGCGCAGCCTCAGGGCTGAAAGCCCGAAATGTGACAGCCTGGGTTGAGCTGCTGTAAGCAGCAGCGAGGCCCAGGTTCCGCCGCACAGAAAGCGAAGGCCCAACGGGCCGCCACCATCGTCCTCATGCCGCGCCTCCTCGTCGCCACCAAAAACGCCCACAAAACCGGCGAAATCCGCGCCATCCTCGGCCCCTCCTGGGAAATCGAAGACCTCTGCGCCCATCCCGATATTCCCGCCCCCGAGGAAACCGGCTCTACCTTCGCCGAAAACGCCGCGCTCAAAGCCCTCTCCGCCGCTCGCCTCTTCCCCGGCCTCGTCCTCGCCGACGATTCCGGCCTAGAAGTCGACGCCCTCGGTGGCGCCCCCGGCGTCATCTCCGCCCGCTACGCCGGCGAAGCCGCCACCGACGCCTCCAACCGCGCCAAACTCCTGCGCGCCCTCGCCGACACCGCCTCCCCCGATCGCCGCGCCCGCTTTCGCTGCGTCATGGCCCTCGCCGAAAACGACCGCCTCGTCGGCACCTTCGAAGGCGCTGTCGAGGGCGAGATCATCGCCCACGAGCGCGGCGCCGGCGGCTTCGGCTACGACCCCCTTTTCATCCCTACCGGCCACCACCAAACCTTCGCCGAGCTCCCCGCCACGATGAAAAACCAATTGAGCCACCGCGCCCGCGCCCTCAGCCACGTCATCGCCTTCCTCACCGCCCACCAGTGACTTAGCGCTCCATACCACTGGTTTACTGACTTACTGACTTACTTTCCCACTGCCCCTCCCTCCCCTCCGCCCCGCACCCTTACATTTCCATTCGCCGGGCTTGCTAGGGGGATTGCTTCTGGTATCAATCCCGCGTTTTCCTTGATGAAACTGCCCCTGATCCTGCTTGTTTTGATCGGAATGCTCGGCCTCACGGCTAACGTCCGTGCCGAGGGCGCCAGCATCCAGCAGCTCACCGCGGAGGAAGTGGAGCTCATCGTCACCCAGGCCGTCGCCAAGGCCATCCGCATCAATCCCAAAGCGATCATCGCCGTCACCGATCGCGAAGGCTTCGTCCTCGCCCTGTGGGATGTGAGTGGAAAAGTCCCGGTCAACCTGCCCGTCGTCAATCTGCTCAGCAAACCCAATCTCCGGCTCTATTCGCTGGTGGCCGCCGCCGTCACGCGCGCCAGTTCCGCCGCCTTCCTGAGCAGCGATCAGAACGCCTTCACTTCGCGCACGGCTGGCTTCATCATCCAGCAGCACTTCCCGCCCGGCATCCGCAATACCGGGAATGGCCCGCTGGTCGGCGTCGGTCTTTCCAGCCTTTTCTACTCCGACGTAAACCGGGTGAAGCTGTTCGATAACGACTTCAACGGCGCGCAGACCACCTTCTTCCCCGCTGGCCGCCCCCCGATATCCGTCGACCCCAATCTCGGGACGATCTCCCCCGGCGTGCGCGCCGATCTTTTCCCGCTCACCTCCCTCAACGATTCCCCCGGCGGCGTGCCCCTCTACAAGGGCGGCCATCTCGTGGGCGGCATCGGCGTCACCGGCGACGGCTCGCCGTCGAATCTCACCCCGGCAGGCGCGTTCTTCTTCGGCCAGGTCAATCGCGATTCCACCTTCACCTTCAAGACCGGCGAAGATTCCGATGAAGAGGTCGCCCTCGCCGGCCAGACCAACTTCCGCCCTAGCAAAGAGATTCACGCCAGCAACGTGCTCATCAACGGCATCCGCATCCCCTATGTGTACCGGCGCGCGGAGCAGATCGAGGATGTGGGCGACGTGGAGCCGCTCGGCACCCACGGGCACCCCATCAATGTGCCGGTCCTCGTGGGCACGCTCGGCAATGGCGGTTTCGCCAGCGGCAATCCTCGCTCCTCTCCCGCTCAGTACCCCTACCCGGTTGCCGTCATCGGCGGCGTCGAGGGCGAAATCCGTTTCCCCTTCCGAGACGATCCACTGCGCGATAGCCCCATTCTCGCGCGCCGCACCGTGGGCAAGCGCGGCTACCGCCTCACGAAAGAGGACGTGAAAGACATCATCACCAAGGCCGCCGAGCGCGCCAATCGCACCCGCGCCGGCATCCGCCTCCCGATCGGCACCACCATGAAGGTTTTCATCTCCGTGGTCGCGAACCCCGATCGCCCCGGTGATCTCCCGCAGATTCTCGGCGTTTTCCGCACCGGCGAGGCCACCATCTTCTCGTGGGATGTCGCCGTCCAAAAAGCCCGCACCGCCATCTTCTTCTCGAATAACCAGCTCGCCATGACCTCGCGCTCGGTCGGCTTCCTCGCCCAGCGCTTCTATCCGCCGGGCTTGGACGGACGCGAGCCCGGCCCCCTCTTCGGTTTCCAGGAAGCCGTCAGCCTGCGCACGAATCCCCGGCCGCCCGCCGGACCCTTCTTCAAGAACAACCCATTCCTGCCCACGGTCCTCGTCGCGCCGCCCAATGGCCCGCTCGGCTTTCCCGGCAATACCAACGTCCCCAACGGCATCACCATCTTCCCCGGCGGCGCCCCCCTCTACCGCAATGGCGAGCTCGTCGGCGCCATCGGCATCTCCGGCGACGGCGTCGACCAGGACGACATTGTCGCCGCCAGCGGCTGCGAAGACTTCCTCCCCAATCCCCGCATCCGCGCCGACCACTTCAGCTACCGCGGCGCCCGCCTCCCCTACGTCAAATACCCCCGCGACCCGGAGCAGTAGCCCTGCTCGGAGCTTCGCTAGAAGCTCTTGTTCTCTCGCGTCTCGTTACCAAGTTGCACTTGGTAATACCCTTGCGGGGGCAGCTCTGCTGCCCATGGAGGGAGTGTCTGCGGGTCGGCCCTCACGCGCCGTGCCACCCTTGGCCCTCACCCCAAGGCACGGCACCGCAACCAGATTCCCCCTATGGTTTGCCCCTCTTTTGTGCTCTAATTGCAGGCTTGTCTCGCACATGATATCCCTACGCGCCGCGCTCCTCTTGCTCGCCCTTCCGGCGTGCGGCAGCGTCGCTTCAGGCGCCGAGCCCATTGCTTTCCGCCGTGAGGTCATGGCGGTCATCTCCAAGGCCGGCTGCAACTTGGGCGCCTGCCACGGCAATGGCAACGGCAAGGGCGGCCTCAAGCTCTCCCTGCGCGGCCAGGACCCCGACCTCGATTGGCTGGCGCTTACCCGCGACCAAGGCGGCCGCCGCGTCAATGTCGTCGAGCCGGAGAAAAGCCTGCTCCTGCTCAAAGCTACCGCCGGCGTCGCGCATGAGGGCGGCAAGCGCTTCGCCGCCGGCTCGCCGGAATACCAGGTGATGCTCGAATGGCTCCAGTCGGGCGCGACCGATTCCGCCCCCAGCGCCGGCAAGCTCAAGAAGCTCACCGTCACGCCGCGCGATCGCATCCTGATCGCCCCTGCGACGGAAGTGCAGCTTTCCGCCATCGCCACCTTCGCCGACGGCGCCGAGCGCGACGTCACCCGCTTCGCCGTTTTCGAGCCGAATAACCAGGCCGCGCAGGTCACCCCCGATGGCTTGGTCAAGCCGGGAAGCCCGGCGAAACCACGGTGCTCGTGCGCTACCTCGATCAGCAAGTCCCCGTGCACCTCGCCTTCGTGCCCGCGCGCCCGGGCTTCGCGTGGAAAGACGTCCCGGCCGCCAACTTCATCGACGAGCAGGTCTTCACCAAACTCCGCGGCGCTGCGGACGAACCCCTCCGAGCTCTGCAACGATGAGGTCTTCCTCCGCCGCGCTTTCCTCGACCTGCTCGGCCTCGTTCCCACCGCGGAGGAAGCGCGCGCCTTCCTCGCCGACCCCGCGCCAGACAAGCGCGCGCAGCTCGTCGAGCACCTGCTCCAGCGCGAGGAGTTCGCCGATTTCTGGGCGCTGAAGTGGGCCGACCTGCTGAAGATCGAGGAGCGCCAGCTCGACAAGGAAGGCATGCAGCGTTTTCCACGGCTGGATCCGCGAAAGCCATGCGCGAAAACGCCCCTCGACGAGTTCGCCCGCGACATCATCGCCGCGCGCGGCAGCACCTTCCAAAACCCGCCGGCCAATTGGTGGCGCGCGAACCGCGACCCCGTCACGCGCGCGGAAAACACCGCGCGCGTCTTCCTCGGCACGCAGCTCAATTGCGCCCAGTGCCACAACCATCCCTTCGAGCGCTGGACCCAGGACGACTACTACAACTGGACCGCCCTCTTCGCGCGCGTCGACTACAAGCTCTCCGACCAAAAGGGCACCGACAAGAACGACAAGCAGGAGTTCAGCGGCGACCAGACCGTGCTCATCAAAGCGAGCGGCTCCGTCATCAATCCGCGCACCGGCGATAAAGCGGCCCCGCGCTTTCTCGGCGGCGAAACGCCGCAAATCACCAAGGATCGCGACGAGCTGCTGGCCCTCGCCGATTGGCTCGTCAAAAGCCCAATGTTCGCGCGCACGCAGGTGAATCGCATCTGGTTCCACCTGCTCGGCCGCGGCCTCGTCGATCCGGTGGATGATTTCCGCGCCAGCAATCCGCCTTCGCATCCCGAGTTGCTCGAGCTGCTGGCGAAGGATTTCGCCGGCCATAATTTCGACCTGCGCCACCTCATCAGCACCATCACCGCGTCGCGCACCTACCAGCTCTCCGCCGTGCCGAATGAGACGAACGGCGACGACGAGACGAATTTCTCCCGCGCCCTCGTGCGCCGGCTCACCGCCGAGCAGCTTGCTCGATTCCGTCAGCGCCGTGCTCGCGGCCCCGCTGAAGATCGACGGCCAGCCCGCCGGCACGCGCCTCGCGCAAGTCCCGGAGGGCCGCAAGCACTACCGGCCGCTCGTCGCCGAGGTGGACCGCTTCGCCGCCAGCTTCGGCAAGCCGCCGCGCCTGATCGCCTCGGATTGCGAACGCATCGAACGACGTCACCCTACCCCAAGCCTTCCAGCTCATCAGCGGCCCCTTCATGCAAGGGCTCCTCACCCGCAACGGCAATCGCCTCGATCAGCTCATCAAAGCCGAAAAAGCCCCGGGCGAGCTCATCGAAGCCCTTTTCTGGAACACGCTCTCCCGCCCTCCCAGCCAGCGCGAGGCCCAGCGCTTCACCGAGCACCTCACGAGCGGCCCCAGCGAACGCCAGGCCGCGGAAGACCTCGCGTGGGCCCTGCTCAACTCGAAGGAGTTCCTCTTCCGCCAATAACTCGCCAAAATGTCCTTTTCCTGTTCCGGCTTTGACCGCACGCGCCTCTCGCGCCGGCACGCCCTCAAGGTCGGCGGCCTCGGCCTGCTCGGCCTCACTCTCCCCGGCCTGCTCCGCGGCGAAACTCGCCGCCATCGCGAAGATCAAGGCGCGCGCGAAGTCGGTCATCTTCCTCTTCCAGTGGGGCGGGCCGTCGCACCTCGACATGTTCGACATGAAGCCGGACGCGCCCGAGGGCATCCGCGGCCCGCACAAGCCGATCTCCAGCAAGCGCCGACGGCATCCAGGTTTGCGAGCATCTGCCGAAGACCGCGCAGGGTCATGGACAAGGTGACGCTCATCCGCTCGATGACGCACACGATGAAGAATCACAACTCGGCCGGCTACTACGCCCTCACCGGGCACGCCCCGCCGAGCGACGATCAGCGGCTGCGCGATTCGCTCGATCTCTTCCCCGCCTACGGCTCCGTGGTCGATCGCTCGCGCCGGTGCGGGGCGAAATGCCGACGTCGGTCTCCTACCCGTACGTGATCGCCGACGGCTCGGTCACGCCCGGCCAGCACGCCAGCTTCCTCGGCAAGGCCCACGACCCGCTGCTCGTTCTGCAGGACCCCGAACCGCCGCCGACTTCGCGCTGCCCGAGCTGAGCCTGCCGCAGGGCATCCCCTTCGAGCGGCTGCAGGCGCGCCGCGAGCTGCAGCAGCATGGTCGACGGCCAGGCGCGCCTGCTCGAATATCTCCGCGCAGGCCCGCGGCTTCGACGACTACTACGACCGGGCCATCGGCATGCTGCAATCGCCCCAAGTTGCGCGAGGCCTTCAACCTCTCCGCCGAGCCCGACGTCATGCGCGACGCCTACGGCCGCACGACCTACGGCCAGAGCTGCCTCCTCGCCCGCCGGCTGGTCGAGGCGGGGACGAAGTTCGTCACCGTCTATTTCTCCCCGAACATCGGCGGCCGCAGCAGCACCGAAGGCGGCTGGGACACGCACGGCTTCGACAACACGCGGATGTTCCCGATCGTCGAGAAGTACCACCTCCCGATCACCGAGCAGACGCTGCCCACGCTGCTCAACGACCTCGACGAGCGCGGCCTGCTCGACGACACGCTCGTCGTCTGGATGGGCGAGTTCGGCCGCACGCCGAAGATCAACAAGAACGCCAGCCGCGACCACTGGCCGCAGTGCTACACCACGCTCCTCGCCGGCGGCGGCGTGAAGCGCGGCTTCGTCTACGGCGCGTCCGACAAGCCGGCGCCTACCCCGCCGAAGACCCCGTCCGCCCCGACGACCTCGCCGCCACGATCTACCATCTCCTCGGCATCGATCCCGGGACCATGATGAAAACCGCCGCCGGCCGCCCCGTCCCCATCGCCGAAGGCCGCGCCATCACCGGCGTGCTGGCATAACGACACATCTCCCTCGATGAGCGAATTCCAACCCATGATCGACGAGCTCTATCGCGAGGAAATCCGCGCAGCCCGTGCGCTTGGACCGGAGGGAAGGTTTCGGCTCGGAATCGAGCTGTCCGAGATGAATCTCGAATGGGCTGCCACCCTCGGCCCTGAGGAAATGGAACGCCGCTACCGTATTGCCCGAGCGCTCGACGATCACGGCTGCTACGGCCCGCCTGTGCCGCGCCAATGACCCTGCGCCAACTGGTTCGGGATGTTGTGGCTTTGCTTGAGGGGAACCGGATTGATTACCTCATTGTTGGGGCGATTGCGTACTTCCTTTACGGTCGTCCCCGCGTGACTAACGACGGCGATTTCGTCGTAGCCGCCGATGCAGACGCGCTGGAGCAAATCCTTACCCACCTTCCGCTCGGCTGCCGCCTCGACCCGCAAGCGCGTATGGAGCTCTTCACCGGGACGATGCGGTGGGTGGTGAATGCCGAGGGCACCCCCTTCAAACTGGAGTTGTTTCTGCTCGGCGAAGATCTCCACCACCGCGAAGAGTTCTCGCGCCGAAAGCGGCTCTGGCTCCCGCACATCGGATTGGAAGCATCCGTAGTGACAGCGGAAGATCTCATCGTGCAGAAGCTCCGCTGGGCTCGAGCGAAAGACATCGCCGACATCGGCGACATTCTCAGCGTGCAAGGCGATGCCTTGGATTTCGCTTACATCGAGCGATGGGGCCGAGCGCACGGAACCCTGGCGCGCCTCGAAGAAATCCGCCGCTCGCTTCCGACGGAACTGTAGCTGGAGTTATTACACGCGCATTTCATGAAAACTCCCCAGCGACTGCTCACCCTCTTTCTTGGCTTCGCTTTCTGTCTTGGGTTCACCTCCGCGCTGTTCGCGCAGAATTCCCTCGCGCCCCGCCAGTGGCAGGTCGACGCCACCCCGCGCGATGCCTTGCTCCACATTCCCGTCAAGGCGAAGACCGACCCAACACCCGTCATCTTCGCCTACCACGGCCACGGCGGCTCCAGCATCAATGCGGCGCGCAGCTTCCGCTATCACCAGCTTTGGCCGGAGGCGCTGGTCGTCTATCCGCAGGGCCTCAATACGCCCGGACGCCTCACCGATCCCGAGGGCAAAAAGCCCGGCTGGCAATCCGCCGCCGGCGACCAAAACGACCGCGACCTGAAATTCTTCGACGCCATCCTGGCGACTCTCAAGCAGGAGTACCGTGTCGACGAGAAACGCCTCTACGCCGCCGGCCATTCGAATGGCGGCACCTTCACCTACCTGCTCTGGGCCGCGCGCGGAGATCGTTTCGCCGCCTTTGCCCCCTCCGGCTCGGCCGCGCGTTTCGTGCTCAGCCAGCTCCGCCCGAAGCCCGTCCTGCACGTCGCGGGGGAGAGCGATCCGCTCGTCAAGTTTGCCTGGCAGCAAGCAACCATCACCGCCCTGCGCAAGCTGAACGAGTGCGCCGAGGGCGAGCCGGGCGAGCAATACGGTACCACCTATCCATCCAAGCTAGGCGCGCCGGTCGTCACCTACATCCACCCCGGCGGCCACCAGTTCCCTCCCGAAGCGCCCGCCCGCATCGTGAAGTTCTTCCAAGTCTCAAGCGCCCGATAGTGTAGTGCTTCGCAATTAGCGTAACTTTCAATTGCTGGCCCGGAGGGCCATTGGGAGTTTAGCCGGTGGGGTCAGTCACCGGTTTTCTCAAGAAATCGCGTCCGCCCCGGAGGGGCGTCGGAAAATCGCGCCTTTCGCTAATTCCGACGCACTACACTAGTTCCACCTACCGGTGACACTCAGCGCAGCTACTTTAGCAATGCAATGAATCCTGCCTGACCGAAATGCCGGTCACCGGTCAGCGCTTCAAGCAAGTTCCTCTCACGCATGATCACGAAGGAGACGCAATCCGTCAGCGTCCACTCCTTGTCGCCGTGTTGGTGATACATGTCCAACGCGCGATTGAGCAGTTCGCCGCTTGCGGGAATGACTTCGCAGGCGGCGTTCTGGTGAAGGTGGTGGATGAATTCGCGGACTCGACGCCGGCATGCCGATGCGGCCAGAGCATCAGCCACTTCCATCAAAATCCAATCGGAGGTCACCAGCCGGGCGCGAAAGCCACGGGAGAACTCCACCACGCGCTCGTGATGTTCGTCACGCCGATTCAGCCGCGCCAGGAAGTAAAAGGCATCGGCAAAAACGACCTTCATGGCCGAACGTGGCCGTGAACGTAATGATCGAGATTGGTTGCCAGATCGGCGGGCAAGTCATTCGCCATCCCGTCGAATTTCTGGAGCGTCTCAAACAGCGTCGGCACCTCCTCCTGGACCGGCTCGATCCGCACTACCGTGCCGTCCGGCACCTGCACGCCCGCCGGCAGTTTGATTGTGCCGTTCTCGACAATGGCAGTGATGCTCATGGTGAGCAGGGTAGCGTCCGTACCTTCAACGCGCAAGCCGGCGACGCGATGATGCCGCGGCGTCGAGCGCTCTTTCCCACCGCAAGCGCACCTCTGCACGGCGCCCCGGTGGCCCTTACTTCTTCGCCTTGGGAATCTGCTTCGCCGCCGAGGCCGCGGCCTTCTTGCCCTTCGATGCTGCATTCTTGGCCTGGCTTTGCGCGGCCTGTTTCTGATTTGCTTTTGGAGATTTATCGCCCATCGCTTCATCGTGTGATGGGCGTGGCCGGAGTCAATCCGCAATAAGGTTTTCCGGCGTCGAAACTTGTCCGCCACCATGAACTCTGGAACAACTCCCGCCATGGATTTGCTCGCCGAGCTTCGCACGCATTTTGGCCACGAAGAGTTTCGCGAGGGGCAGGAGGCGGTGATGCGCGCGCTGCTCGACGGGCGAGTCGGCGCTCGCGCTTTTTCCCACCGGCGCGGGAAAATCGCTCTGCTATCAGCTCCCCGCGGTGCTGCTGGAGGGAACGGCGCTGGTCGTCTCGCCGCTCATCGCGCTGATGAAGGACCAGGTCGATGCGCTGCGCGCGCGCGGCATTGCGGCGGCGCGGCTCGACTCCAGCCTCACCGCGGAGGAGACGCAGCGCGTCTATGCCGATCTCGCGCGCCGGCAAGCTGAAGCTGCTCTACGTCGCGCCGGAGCGGCTCTCGGGCGAGTCGTTCCTCGATCGGCTGCGGCGGGTGAAGCATCTCGCTGCTGGCGATCGATGAGGCGCATTGCATCTCGGAGTGGGGGCACAATTTTCGCCCGGAATACCTGCGCCTCGCGCGCGTGGCCGAGGAGCTGGCGCTGCGGCCGGTGCTCGCGCTCACCGCCACGGCCACGCCGGAGGTGGCGCGCGATATTTGCCGCGCCTTTGGCATCGCCGCCGAGCGGCACGTGCAGACTTCGTTCCGCCGCAACAATCTCCATCTGCGCGTCACGCCGTGCGCCGCGGCCGCCGAACGGCTGGCGCTGCTCACCAAGCGGCTCGCCAGTGCGAAAGTGCGCCCCGCCGTGGTCTATGTCACCTTCCAAAAAACCGCCGAGGATGTGGCCGCGCACCTCGCCGCCGCCGGGCCTCGCGGCGCGCGCCTATCACGCCGGCATGGCTGCGGAGGAGCGCGACGCCGACGCAGGAGGCTTTCATGCGCGGAGAGTGCGAAGTGATCGTCGCGACCATCGCCTTCGGCATGGGCATCGATAAGGCGGACATCCGCAGCGTGATCCATTTCAACCTGCCGAAGACGCTCGAAAACTATCAGCAGGAAATCGGGCGCGCGGGCCGCGACGGGCAGCCCGTCGCTCGTGCGAGTTGCTCGCCTGCGCCGACGACGCCGTGCCGCTGGAAAACTTCACGCTCGGCGATACGCCCGAGCCCGCCGCGGTCGAGGCGCTCGTGCGGCGGATGCTCGGCGCGGGCGAAGAGTTCGACGTCAGCCGCTACGATCTCAGCCAGGAGACGGACATCCGCCCGCTCGTGGTCGAGACGGTCATCACCTATCTCGAACTCGACGGGCTGCTGCGCCCGACGCGCGCCTTTTACGAAAGCACGCAGGTGCAGTTTCTGAAGCGCGGAGAGCGCCATCCTCAGCGGCCACAACGAGGAGCGGCAGCGCTTTCTCAGCCGCGCTCTTCGCCGCCGGCAAACGCGGCCCGAAATACCTCACGCTCGAGCTCGAAGCCGCCGCGCAAAAGCTCGGCGAACCGCGCGAGCGCATTGTCAAGGCGCTCACCTGGCTGGAGGAAACCGGCGCCATCACGCAAAAGCCCGCCGGCCTGCGCCACGGCTTCCGCCTCTGCGGCGACGCCGCCCAGCGCGACCCCGCGCAAGTCGCCGCGCGCCAGGCCGAGCTCTTCGCGCAGCGCGAAGAGCGCGACTCTGCAGCGCCTCGCGCAGATCCTCTGACTTCGCCAGCGCCCCCGGCTGCATCACCCGCCGCCTGCTCGCCTATTTCGGCGAATCGCTCGACGACGAAAACTGCGGCCACTGCCACTTCTGCCGCACCGGCGAGCCCGCCGCGCCGTCGCCCTGCCCGCCACGCCCATCCCGCCCTTCACCGAAGCCGACGCCGAAGAAATCCGCGCCCTCATCTTCGAGGAACACCCCTCCCTCGCCACCCCGCGCCAGCTCACTCGCTTCCTCTGCGGCCTCACCAGCCCCGCCACCACTCGCGCGAAACTCACCAAGCGCCCCGAGTTCGGCCGCTACGCCGCCATCGCCCTTCCGCACCGTGCTCGCGCAAGTCGAGTCCTGCTGGGAGTGACGAACGCCACGCCCGCCCAACGAGCCGTAACTCATTGCCCTCTCTCCTTCTCGTGACGAAACTCCGTTTCGTCACGCAATGACCTGCGAAACTCTGTTTCGCGTGGAAGGGATCTCAGAACCCCTTTCCCAAGCGCGCCCCGCTCCGTAGAAGCGCCATCTTCGGCCCGCGGCGATGCGAATCGAAAGCTCTCCCCCAAAAAAAAGAAGTATAAAAAAGTGCTCGGTCGAGATTGGGAAAGTGCTCGACCTGTCCTATGATCGGCCACATGCCGGTACCTTTTCCAAAGGATTATCCTTACCCGAAACCGTCACCGCTCGCCGCTCCGTTCACCTGCTCGCCCGAGCTCATCGCGAAGCTCACGCAGCACCTCCGTGAGACCGGCCTCTCCGAGCGTCAGGCTGCCCTCGCCTGTGGCATCTACCCGGATACCCTGCTCCGCTGGAAACGCGAGCACCCCTACCTCATCCCCCTCCTGGCCAGCGCGAGTCCTCCAACTCCACCAAGCCCAGCGCCTCCACCAAATCCACCCGCCACGCCTCGCCCCCCCGGACGCCCCTCTCGCTATTCCCCCGCCCTCGCCGATTCGCTCTGCCAGCTCGTCCGTCTCCACGGCCTCACCGACTCCCGCGCGGGCCTCCACCACGGCCTTCCCCGCAACACCATCGGCTACTGGAAACGCGTCCACCCGGACTTCGCCGTGCGCCTCCGTCAGGCCCGCGCCGAATTTCATCAAAACCGCCTCGCAAGTTTGCCCCCGCTTCCCGAGCCCCCGGCCAACGCCGGCTGGCGCTACCACGCTCGCCTCCTCCGCCGCGCCTTCCCGTCCGAGTACGGCGGTCTCCGCCTCTACCAGCGCGCACGAAAACCCTCAAATCCGTCCCATAAGTCCGAAAACCCTGCCCCCTAAAGCTCGAAAATCCCCATTCTCGTTTCAAACGTCCGAAAACTCCGCCCCGTTCCGCCTTCCGCGTTCCCCCCTCCCCATGATCGTCCGCGCGCTCATTGCCTCGCTCCTGCTCTCGGCGCCCGCCTTCGCCGCCCCCATCGATTTCCTCCGCGACGTGCGGCCCATTTTCGAAAAGCACTGCTACGAGTGCCACGGCGAGAAGAAGCAGAAGTCCGGCCTGCGGCTCGATGTGAAGGCCGAGGCGCTGAGAGGCGGCGACGACCACGGGCCGAACATCATCGCCGGGCAAAGCGAAAGAGAGCCCGCTCATCCAGTTGGTGACCACCGACGACAAGGACGAGCGGATGCCGCCGAAGGGCGATCGCCTTTCCCCGGCGGAGATCGCCACGCTCACCGCGTGGATCGACCAAGGCGCCGTGTGGCCCGAGGGCGTCGATCTCGTGAAGCTCGCCGACAAGCGCGACCACTGGTCGTTCAAGCCGCTGACCAATCCCCGGCCGCCGGCCAGCACGTAGTGGCGGACTGGGCGGAGCAGCGACTTGGACCGATTTCATCCTCGCTCGGCTGGAGAAGGAAGGACTGCGGCCCTCGCCGCGAAGCGGACCGCGTGACCTGGCTGCGCCGCGTCACGTTCGATCTCACCGGCCTGCCGCCGACGCCGGAGCAGGTGGCGGCTTTCCTGCAAGATCAACGCCCCGATGCCTGCCGAGCGCGTGGTGGATGAGCTGCTCGCACTCGCCGCGCTACGGCGAGCGCTGGGCGCAGCACTGGCTCGACGTGGTGCGCTACGCCGACACGCACGGCTTCGAGGTGAACACCGAGCGGCCCAACGCCTGGCCCTATCGCGACTACGTGATCGACGCCTTCAACAACGACACGCCGTACGACCGCTTCATCCGCGAGCAGATCGCCGGCGATGCGCTGGGCGAGGACGCGGCCACCGGTTTCCTCGTCACCGCCTCGGTGCTGCTGCCGGGCCAGATCGGCAAGGACGAGCCGTCGAAGCGGCTCGCGCGGCAGGATTCGCTGGACGAAATCGTGATGAACATCGGCCAGACCTTTCTCGGCCTGAGCGTGGGCTGCGCGCGCTGCCACGATCACAAGTTCGATCCCATCTCGCAGCGCGACTACTACGCCATGCAGGCCTTCGTCGCCGGCGTGGAATACGAGGATCGCGAGCTGCGCACGCCCGAGGCCGACGCGCTGCGCGCAGGAGGCGAAGCGGCTGAAGCCGAGCCTGGCCGCAGATCGAACAGCAGCTCGCCCGCTTCGTCCCGCTGGCGAAATCCGGCGCCGAGCGGCCGCCGGTGAACGCGCGCCTGAACACCGACCGCTTCGCGCCGGTGAAGGCGAAGCGCGTGCGCTTCACGATCCGCGCGACGAACAACCTGGAGCCCTGCCTCGACGAACTGGAAGTCTTCGACACCGCGGGCGCAAACGTGGCGCCTCGCGAGCGCGGCGCCACGGCCACCTCCTCCGGCGACACGATCGTCGCCGACCGCCACGAGCTGCGGTACATCAACGACGGCCACTACGGCAACTCGCGCAGCTGGATGTCGAACGAGAAGGGCAAGGGCTGGGTCGAGCTGGAGTTTCCCGCAGGAGCAGACGATCGATCGCGTCGTCTGGGGCCGCGATCGCGAGGGCAAGTTCGACGACCGGCTCGCCACCGATTACCGTCATCGAAGTCGCCGACGCCTCCGGCGAATGGCAGGCCGTCGCCGATTCGAGCGACCGCCGGAAGTTCGACCGCAAGCGACAAGAAGCCCGCGGCCTTCTCCACCGAAGGGCCTGAGCGAGACGGAAGCGCACGAAGCGCAGCGGCTGATGCAAGAAAGGAACGCGCTCGAAGCGAAGCTCGAGCGCCGCCGAGATCGGGCAGAAAGCTTTCGCCGGCACCTTCCGCACGCCCGACGAGATTCATCTGCTGAATCGCGGCGATCCCGAGCAGCCGAAGGAAGAAGTCGCCGCCCGCCGTGCTCAGTCACGCTCGGCGAATCTGAAACTGCCGCAGAGACGCCGCCGAGCAGCGAGCGCCGCCTGGCGCTGGCCGACTGGATCGCCAGCCCGCAAAATCCGCTCACCGCGCGCGTGATGGTGAACCGCATCTGGCAGGGGCACTTCGGCACCGGCCTGGTCGAGACGCCGAGCGACTTCGGCCGCAACGGCACGAAGCCCTCGCATCCCGAACTGCTCGACTGGCTCGCGCAGGAATTCATCCGCTCCGGCTGGTCGGTGAAGCACATGCACCGGCTCATCGTGCTCTCGGCCACCTATCGCCAATCCAGCCGCCGTGCGACGCCGGCGCCCGGCGACCAAGGACGCCGACGTCCGCCTGCTCTGGCGCTTCCCTTCGCGCCGCCTCGAGGCCGAGACGATCCGCGACTCGATGCTCGCCGTCAGCGGCCGGCTTGAATCTCGAAGATGTACGGCCGCGGCTTCGATCTGTTCGACAAGCGCGGCGGCCTCAGCGGCTTCAAGCCCGTCGAGTCCTTCACGCGGCGACGGCCTGCGCCGCATGATCTACGCCCACAAAGTCCGCCGCGAGCGCGAAGCCGTCTTCGGCGCCTTCGATTGCCCCGACGCCGGCCAGAGCACCGCCCGCCGCCGCGAATCGACCACGCCGATCCAGGCGCTGAACCTCTTCAACAGCCGCTTCACCATCGACGAAGCCGACGCCTTCGCCGCCCGCGTGAAAGCCGAAGCCGGCGACGACACCGCGCAACAAATCCGCCGCGCCTACCAGCTCGCCCTCAGCCGCGATCCCAGCCGCCGACGAACTCGCGCGACGCCGAGCCCGTCGTGCGCGAGCACGGCCTCGCCGACGCTCTGCCGCGCCCTCTTCAACAGCAACGAATTCCTCTTCCTGCCATGAGTCACCACGCCGAACATCTCTCCGCTCGCCGGCCGCCATCTGCTCGACCGCCGGCGCTTCCTCGCCGACACCGCCACGGCGCTCGGCTCCATCGCGCTCACGAGTCTGCTCGGGCTGCGATGGCCTGCTCGCCGCGCCAGCCGCCGGTCATCGATCCCGCGCACCCCTTCGCGCCGCGCGCGCCGCACTTTCCCGGCGAAGGCGAAGAACGTCGTCGTGATCTTCTGCGCCGGCGCCGTGAGCCAGCTCGAGACCTGGGACTACAAGCCCGAGCTGATCAAGCGCGACGGCAAGCCGCTGCCAGGCGGACCGGCGGTGACCTTCCAAGGCCCGGCGGGCAATCTCGCGCGGCCGCAGTACGAGTTCCGCCCGCGCGGACAGACCGGCAAGATGGGTCTCCGACATGATCCCGCATCTCGCGGAGCTGACCGACGACATCGCGTTCATCCATTCGCTCACCAGCAAGACCAACACGCACGGCCCGGCGGAGAATTTCCTCTCCACCGGCTTCGTGCTCGATGGCTTCCCGAGCCTCGGCTCCTGGGTCAGCTATGCGCTCGGCAGCGAGAACCAGGATCTGCCCGCCTTCGTCGCCATCCCCGATCCGCGCGGCGTGCCGCAGGCCGGCTCGAACAACTGGGGCCCCGGTTTCCTGCCCGCCGCGTTCCAAGGGACGCCGATGAGCGCGAAGGAACCGGTGCGCCATCTCGCGCCGCCGCCGGGCATCACCCAGGCCGGCGACGACGCCGCGCGCTCGCTGCTTGCAGCGCATGAACGCGCGCCATCTCGAGCAGCATCCCGGCGACGGCAAGCTCGCCGCCCGCATCGCCAGCTACGAACTCGCCGCGCGCATGCAGCTCAGCGTGCCGGAGATCAGCGACCTCAGCACCGAGCCCGCGCACATCCTGAAGCTCTACGGCGCCGACGACGCGTCCAATCCGCACAAGGCCGGCTTCGCCCGCAACTGCATCCTCGCGCGCCGGCTGATCGAGCGCGGCGTGCGCTTCGTGCAGCTCTTCAACGGCGCCTACGCCAGCGGCGGCGAGCTCAACTGGGACGGCCACAACAAGCTCAAGGAGCAATACGACAAGCACGCCGCGATCCTCGACCAGCCCGCCGCCGCGCTCATCCGCGACCTCAAGCAGCGCGGCCTGCTCGAGGACACGCTCGTCGTCTGGTGCACCGAGTTCGGCCGCATGCCCTTCTTCCAAAAAGGCGCGCAAGGCCGCGACCACAACCCCGACGGCTTCACCTGCTGGCTGACCGGCGCCGGCGTGAAGCCCGGCGTCAGCCACGGCGTGACCGACGAACTCGGCCAGAAAGCCGTCGAGGACATCCATCCGCTCTACGACTTCAACGCCACGATCCTCCACCTGCTCGGCCTCGACCACGAGCAGCTCACCTTCGAGCACAACGGCGTCCACCGCCGCCTGACGAATGTGGAGGGCGACGTGATCCGCGAGGTGCTGGCGTGAAGCTGAACCCGCACGCACGAACTGCAATGAATGCCCCACGATTTTCCCGCCCGGCGTGCCTCCCGATCGTCCTGCTGTGGCAGCTCGCCGCCTGCGCTGTCGCCCAGTCTCCGCGCCATCTTTTTCTCGATCCGGCTTTCCTCGAGCAGTCGCAAGGAGCCGCGCTGCGCGTGAATCCGCCGCACGCGCGGGAAGTGGTCATTCGTCCCGACAAACCATGGGAGCAGCTCATGATCACCTTTTTCCTCACCGTGCGCGACGAGGACGGGAAGCTGCGGATGTGGTACGTCTGCCGGGACAAGGCCAACCAACCAAACGTGGCCTATGCCGAATCGCGCGACGGCTTGCATTGGACGAAGCCGAGCCTCGGCCTCGTCGAGTACGACGGGAACACGGATAACAACCTCGTGGGGCTCACTTCGCTCGAGGGCGTAGTCTTCGCCGATCCGAACGCGCCGGCGCCGGAGCGCTATGCGTACGTCACCCATCTCATCACCGAAGGAATGGTGCGCTTCCATTCGCCCGATGGGCTCCATTGGCAGCGCGATCCGCAGCCGCTGCTCCGCCTCGGCGCGGACACGCAGAACGTGACCTTCTGGGACACGCGGCTCAGTCGCTACGTCCTCTACCTGCGCGGCTGGTACCGCGGCGCCGACAAGAAGATGTATCGAAAGGTGGTCCGCGCGGAAATCCCGAGCCTCACTTCGCCGCTGCCCATCGAGGCCACCGAGAAAAGTCACCGCATATGGGGAAAGGACAAGGTGGCGGTAATCGATGAAGAGTTTCCAACGGTCTTCGCCGCGGACGAGCACGATCCGCCCAATAGCGATGTCTATAATATCTCGGCCCAGCCGTACCCGCTCGATCCGCGGTGGTACGTGGGCTTCCCCTCCATGTTTCAGCGCGAGCGCACCACCAGCGATGGCCGCCTGGAAATGCACTTCACCGGCAGCCGCGACGGCGTGAAGTGGCACCGCTACGACCGCACGCCCTACGTGAAGCCGGGCCTCGCCGGCTCCGACAGCGCCAGCATGATTTACATGGGAACGGGGCTCGTTGTGCGCGGCGATGAGATCTGGCAATACGGCACCGGCTACCAGTCACGCCACGGCGATCGCGAAGCGCGCCAGCGCAAAACCGATGGCGTCATCTACCGCTACCTCCAGCGCGTCGATGGCTTCGTCTCGCTCGATTTCGAGGCAGGAGGCGGGCGGTGTCAGACACGGCCGGTGAAGGTCGAGGGAGCGCGGCTGTTGCTGAACGTCGACACCGGCGCGCTCGGCGAATTGCGCGTGGCCCTCCTCGATGAGCGCGAACAGCCCATCCAGGGTTTCAGCCGCGATGCTTGCGCACACCTTCGCACAAACTCCACCGGCGCCGAAGTGACTTGGAACCCGGCCGCGGACCTATCCGCCCTGCGCGGTCGGGAAGTGAAGTTGGAATTCACCGGCACGCGCACCAAGCTATATAGTTTCCGTTTCGAATAACAAACTCCCCTAGTCACTCCGCGGCGCTTTCTGCGCGAGGCCCAGCCGACTTCGGCGAGACAAAGTAAACGATCAGCCCAAGCAAAAGCGTGGCGAGCCCAGCCAGCGACTCCCGCGGCTTGGACCCGAGGATGTGCCAGAGCATCCAGGCGCTCACCACGAGAAAGAGTAACGGCGTGAGCGGGTAGCCCCAGGTGCGGTAGGGGCGCGGCAATTCGGGGCGCCGGATGCGGAGGACATAGACGCCAAGGACGGTGAGGAAAGAGCAGAGCGAGAGGCTGAACTGAATATAAGTGAGCACGGCCTCAAAGGCGGCGGTGATCAGCAGCAGACAGACAATGGCGCTCTGGCAAAGAATCGCGAGGGTGGGGATGCCGCGCGCATTGCGCCGCGCCAGGGAGCGCAACGCGGGCCAATCTTCGCCCATCGTCGCGGCGACGCGCGGCCCAATCCACGTCATGGCGCTCACGGAAGCAACCAGCCCCGCGCAGATCAGTCCCGACATCAGCCGGCCGCCCGCGTCACCGAAAATGTGCGTGGCGGCCACGTGCGCCACTTCCTTTTTACCCGCGAGCTCGGCCATCGGCGCGACGTGCAGGAAGACGCCATTAAGCAGAAGGTACAGCACCGTGACGAAGGCGGTGCCGATGGCCACCGAGAGCGGCACGTTACGCTCGGGCGCCCGCATTTCGTTCACGATATAGACGGAGGCGTTCCAGCCCGTGTAGGCATACATCACGTAGACGAGCGAAACGGCGAAGGAGGAGGTGAGCAGCAGGCGCCCATCGCCCGGTTGCGGGAAAAACGCCACTGGCTGGGGGTCCGCCACCAAGCACCCGGCGACGATCAGGACGATGATCAGCGCGACCTTCAGCGTGGTCGTGATATTTTGAAACCGGCTGCCGATGGTGGTGCCACCGAGGTGAACCGCCGTGACCCCGGCGACCAGGATGATGGAAAGCGTGACCGGATTTGCCCCCGGAAACGCGCCCTGAAAATAGCTGCCAAACGCCATGGCCGCGAGGGCGATCGGCGCCGCAAATCCAACGGTGATCGACACCCAACCCGCGAGAAAACCGGCCAGGGGATGATAGATCACCGAGAGGAAATGATACTCTCCCCCCGAGCGCGGCAGCGCCGCCGCGAGTTCGCCATAACACAGCGCACCGCACAGCGCACAAACGCCGCCGATCAGCCAAAGCGCGAGAATTGCGAACCCGGACGGCAACCCGCCTACCTGAAAGCCGAGGCTGGTGAAGATCCCGGTCCCGACCATATTGGCGACCACGATGCACGTGGCGGTGAAGAGCGAGATGGAGCGAGTGGGCATGCGGCTGCGCGGAGGCTACAGGCGCGGGGCTGGAATGCCAGCCACCGCTACTCCGCCGGCTTCCTCCCGAGGCTCATCTGCCGCGCACCCGGCTGCGACTTCGGATTCGTGATCCGGAAAATCGCCGCCATCATCGCCCGGCCTTCGGGCGTGAAGATGGGGGTGTGGCCCTTGATGATCTCGCTGGGCACCTGCATGATCCAGTAGGGCCTGTGTCGCTCCTCGGGAGGCAGCTGCGACTCGATCTGCCACCAGACGAGCTGCTCCGGCGCGTCCCTTCGCGAGGTGGCAAATTTCATTCCGTGCGGGTGCATCAGGTTCTCCTCGAAAGCCGGATTTTTTTCGGTGCACACGCCCGGCTGCCGGATGTCATTGGAAACGGAGGTGGGCGCGCCCGGATCGGTTCCGAGCCGCCTCACCCGATGGGTGAAAAGCCGCTTCTCGTGTCCAGGTGTCGTGGTGAGATACTCGTGCTGGTTTACCCCGTCGCTCGAGGGGCCGCGCTTTTTCCCCCACGCATACTGGCGCCGCGCAAAGAGGTTTGGCAGCGCGGTCCCGACCGGAAACCAGCCGCCGGTGGCGGTGTCGCTCTGCGAGGTGATCGAGACGAGCAGCGGCCGGTTGGCATCGAGATGGTCGCGGTGGCCGATCGCGCGAAACATGTCGCTGAGCTCCTTGGCGTAAATGGATTCGGCCGCGGAGTTGACCAGCAGCACGAGATCGGCCGGCGCCTGGAAGGAGCCGCCGCCCGCCTGCGCATCCTGCGAGAGCACGCTGCCGGCCACCGCTTGCGCCATCGCCTTCTCCAGCACGAGCCCGCCGAAGGAGTGGCCAATCACGACGGCCTTCGAGGCCCCCGGCGAGCGCCGCCGCGCCTGGCGGATCAGCTCGAAGATGGTCTCCGTCACCGGCGTGCCGGCGATGCGCGTCGCCGCGCCCTTGCGGCCGAGGAAGGTGAGGTAATCGAGCGGCCCCTGCACGAGCCGGCCGCGCCAGCCGAGATAAACTCCATGCACCGCCAGGTTGCGGGTACTCTCGGAGACGGCGAGCTGCGAGAGCAGGCAGCGGAAGGTTTCCACGTCGCCCGGATTTTTGCCGCCGGGCGGCCGATCGGCGGCATTGTGGTGCCAGCCGTGAATGAAGATCACGAGCAGCACCGGCTTGGGCGACTCCTCGGTCCTTTTTGCCGCTTTCGCGAGCTGAGCCCGATCCCAGAAATCGCCCTTCTCATCGAACTCCACGAACGAGAGCCGATAGCTCCGCCCGCCCTCGATCGGATAGAGATCCGTCGGTAACTTTTGGCCGGGGAACTTTTTCTCGTAGTCGCCAATGCCCGCCAGCCGATACGGCCGGTTGGCGACGCAACCAGAGAGGATGAGGAGCGAAAGAACGCCAAAAATGCGAAGGTATCCGGGGGCCATGGCGCGGCAGTTCACCACGCTTGCGTGGCCACTGACAAGGATGACTACGATGACGATCGAATGAAACGCTGGCTCGACACTCTCCGCCGCCGCTTCCGCCCGCCGCCGCAGCCGCTTTCAGCCGAAGCAAAACGGCGCGCAAAAAGGCAGGCGAAGCGCGAGCGCGTGGCGTTGCTGCTGTCCAGCGAAGCATCGCGAGATGGCCTGCCCGCGCTAGCCAACATGGAGATCCACACCGCCTGCGGCGATGCCGAGCGCGACGCGGTGCTGCGCGCCACCCGTGCGCCGCTCGTGCTCATGGAAAGCGGCGAGATTTGGCCGCAGGCAGGCGAACTAGGCGAGTTGATCTCCCGTCTCGCGACGACTCCCAACGAAGCAACTCTGCAACTCCCCGGCAAAGCGCCGCTCTGGAGGCGCGATGCGCTCCTGCAAGTGGGCGGGCTGGCGCAAGGCCTGGAAACCGCCCGCGCGCGCATGACACAACTCGGCTGGCGCCTACCGGGCGTTGCGCCGGGCGCCCCAGCGCAGATGCCGCGGGAGCACCTCACGTCGACGCTGTTTCTCTCCCTCTCCGGGCGCGCCTGGGCCTGGCCGCTCACCACTCGGTTTCTGGAAAGCGAGGCGAGCCTTCATCCCAAGACCCACCTATCGATCCTGGATACATCGGGCAGTCCGGAGTTCAGCTCGGGAGTGCGCTCGTGGCTGGCCGATTGCCCCTTCGCCGAGACCGCGTACCGCACCCTTCCACCGGCCGAGACCGGCCTCGCCGACCGCGCGCGGCCGGACGTGCTCGATGAGGTGCGTCACTATGTGGCCGCCATCTACAATACCTTTGCCCGCACCTCCGATACCGAGCTGGCGCTCTTTCTGGAAGACGATGTCGTGCCACCGCCCGGCGCCTACACCCGCCTGGCGAGCCTTTTGACCGGCGATGTCGCCAGCGCCTCCGCCGTCGTCCGCGGACGCCACGAGCGCTACCGGCGCGGCGAGCCGATCGCCTGGCGCTGGGATTCCGCCGGCGAGCGCGAAAACCTCGCGCTCGGCAGCGGTGTGCAGCCCATCGGTGGGAGCGGCTTCGGCTGCACCGCCGTCCGCGGCGGGATCATCCGCGACGCCGTCTTCCGCAGCGGCCCCCCGTGGGACGATTTCGACTTCAACTTCTTCCACGATCTCGTGGCCGTGCAGGGCCGCAAAGCGGTGATCGATTGGGATTGCGTCTGCCGCCACCACGACACGGCGAAGGAGTGGGTTTGACCCGCCAAGGAACTATTAAGAGCTTCGCTGCCCAAGAGCCTGCTCCAGGATTACCTCCGCAAACAGCGGCTCCGTGCCAATCGCGCTGGCGTAGTAAAGTGTTCGCCCGCGCAGGCGATAGGGATTGCGGCGGAAGATACTGCGCTGGCTGGCGGCTACGCCTACCTCGGATTCGATGCCGAGCAACACGGGGATGTCCTGGTAGGAGTGCAGGCCGTCGGCGATGAAGAAGGGCACCACCACCACGTTCGGCTTGCGTGGAAAGCTGGTCCCATTCGGCAATGAGCGGCGCCTCTTCCATGTAGGCGTTGAGCACTTCGCCATAAAGCCCGCGCTCGGCGATGCGCTCCACCTCGCGCTTGGCGGCGACGGCGGAGTTGTCGTTCAGGTCGGTGCCGTGGCCGACGATGAAGAGGCTCGTCTCGGAGGGCGGCACGCCGGGGGCGACTTCGGCGGCACGGCGCAGGAGCAGTTCGGTCATGCGCGGGTGGCTGCCCACCGGCTCGCAGTAGTGGATGCGTTTGCCATCGCGCTCGGTGGTAGGGCCGGTGAGCCCAAGCTCGCGCGGGATGATCGTGCGCGTAAAATACCCTTCGGAGATGAAATTCGGCACGACGAATACCTCGGGGCTCTCCACCATGTGAAGCACCTGGCGCAGGCTCGGTTCTTCTTTCCAGAAAGCGCACTGCACCTCCGCGAAAACCCCGCGCCGGGCAATCGCTTCCGCATGATCGAAGCGTCGGCGCGCTCGAGTCCGGGTTCACGGTCGAGCCGTGGCCCACAATGATCAGCGCAGCGTCGCGTTCGGGTAGCATCGGCCCACCCTAACGCCGCCACCTCCACTTCGCGAGCACTCCCCGACTGGCTTACTGGCTTACTGCCCCCGCGGTGGCACCCGATCTGCTTAGCACCGGGCTCCACTCTCTATCCCACGGTATTCTCATGGCCAAGCTTTCCCTCTCCTCCTCGATCGAACCTCTCGAAGCTCGCATCGCCCCGGCGCTCCTCGTCTACGGCGCCAATCTCCTCGGCGGCGCGAATGGGCCGAAAACCGGCGAAACTTCGATGGGCGACAACGCGGTGACGCTCGTGAAGGTGGTCTCCGGCCAGGCGCTCGTTTGGTTCGATGGCGACCACGTCAGCGCAATCTCCTTCGGCCCGAATACCACGCTCGATCTCACCGGCGACGTGGGCGATCTCGTCGGCAACCTGCTTCCCAATGGCCGCCTTTCCGATGGCGACAACGACGTGGCGAATGGCGATGACGGGAACCTCCTCCTGAACAACAACCTGCTCGGCCTCACCACCCACCCGCTCAGCGAAGAGACCGGGAGCGTCGGCCGGATCATCACCGGTGGCACGGTCACGAAGGTCAATGTCGCCGGCGAGTTCAATGGCATCTATGCCGGCGACGGCGCATTTCACCCGGAGGCGAACGTGTTCGACGGCACCGTCGCGCATGCCACCGCGGGGGTGCGCGTCAATCCGGTGGACGTAAGCTCCTCCGAGGTTTTCACCTTCACTCGCGCCCAGGCGACGATGGCCCCCAGCGCCTCGATTTCGTATATCACCGTGGGCATTGCCGAGGGGATGGAGATCATCGCCGGCAGCGGCAATCCCAAAGCGGGCGCGCCCGGCGGCGGCCTCAAGGGCGGCAGCATCAGCAACGTCAAGATCAGCAGCGCCATTCTGGCCTCCGGCGCCGGCGCCGAAAATACCAGCTACGCGCTGTACGCCGGCGATGGCGCCAATGGCCTGATCGGCGGCGTGGGAGGCTCGATTTCCTTCGTCACGGAAGAGACCTCGAATGGGCTCGTGAAGCTCATCGGCGGCCGGGGGGGCAACGCCATCGCGGCTTCCGGCGGCGCCGCGATCAACGGCGCCGGCGGCGCGGGCGGCAACATCCAGGACGTGGACTTGCAGGGCGATAGCGCCAGCTACGAAGTGACCGGCGGAGCCGGCGGCTCGGGCAAGACTGGCGGCAAGGGCGGCGGCGTCTTCCGCGGCAATTTCGCCGGCAAGCAGCCGAACACCGGCATCGTGGTCGCCGCGGATTTCACGAACGACGGGCTCGATGACGTGCTCGTGGTCGATACCAGCTCCGGCAGCATGGTCGTCTCGAAAGCTAATCTCGACGGCACCTTCTCCGACATCCCGCAGTACCTTCCGGTCGATGGGATCGACTCGCTCATCGAAGCGGCCGGCAGCACCCCGAGCGACGCCGTGGCGGTCGATGTCAACGGCGACGACCTGCTCGACATCGTGGTCTCGTACAAGAACTCGAACAACGTCGGCATCTACCTGAACGAGGGCCTCGGCAACTTCTACGGCACCGGGACGGGCGGCGTGCTGCTCGCCAAGCCGGCGGAGGCGCCCGCCACCAGCCTCGCCGTCGCCGGCAGCCCCATCAAGCTGGCCCTCGGCGATTTCAGCGGCGATAGCGCCACGGATGTGGCCGTGCTCTCGGCGGTCGGCAAAAAGTCCACCGTGAGCTTCCTCTCGGGCAGCACGGCGGGCGGGCTCACCAGCGACTACACCGTCACCGTCAGCAGCGATCCCACCGATATCGTCACGGCCACGGACTTCGTCACCCTCGTGAGACCGGGCGGGGACGCGCTGATCGTCGCCAGCAAGCAGGGCGAGCTTTTCTCGCTCATTCCCGGCGGTTCGCCCACGAAGTCCAAAATTGCGAAATCCGATCTCGTCTTCAACGGCGGCGTGCGCGACCTCGCCATCGACAGCACGAGCGAGACTTTGATCGCCGTGGGCACCGGCGGCCGCGCCCTCCATGTCTATGCCGTCAATGAAATGGTCATCAGCCTGCTCGGAGACGTCGACTACGACGCGCAGCCCGGCCAGACGGTGAAGGCCGTCTTCATCGACAAGGCGGACGGCGAGGACGAGCTCGCGCTCCTGACCGTCGCGGGCTCCACGGCCAACCTCGGCTACTACGTTCCGCACACCGGCGACGACGATCCAGGCACGATCGACGCCACGTACGATTTTGTCCGCCAGGTTTCCACGCTCACCACGCTGAAGAACTTCAGCATCGCCTACCATCGCGATCTCGGCAGCAATGGCGAGCCCGGCGACATCACCGGCTTCAGCGCGGTGGCGCTCGGCAGCTCGCTGAACCAGTTCACCTACAGCCCCGAGATCAACGAGGTCACGAACTTCCCCCTCCCGTTCAAGGGCAAGGAAGTCGCCATCTCCGGCGGCGCGGGCGGCCTCGGCCTGCTCGCCAGCGCGGGCGGCGCGGGCGGCGCGATCACCGGCATCAGCATCGATTCTGCGGGCATTGCGCTGGGTGGCGGCGCGGGCGGCGATTCGCAGAGCGGCCCCGGCGGCGCGGGCGGCTCCATCGGCAATACCGGGAGTTTCACCACCCCGTCCGGCCAGCCGATCGTGCCCTTGCTCAGCGGTTCCTCCTCCATCGTGATCCTCGGCGGGCATGGCGGCTCGCCGCTCGCCACCGGCGGCAAGACGGCGAATGGCGGATTCGGCGGCTCCGTTTCGGGTCTGAACGTCACCCTCGGCGACGGCTTCCCCGGCGACTTCGAGGTGACCGCCGGCAATGGCGGCACGGCGCGCGGCGGCCTCGGCGGCAAGGGCGGCGATGCCAGCAAGCTCGTGCTCAAGTCGCTCGGCGGCGGCGGGCTGGCGCTCCGGACCGGCAACGGCGGAGACGCTCTTTCCGGCAACATGCCGGCGGGCGCGGGCGGCGCAATCAACGACGTGAGCTTCACGCTGGAGCTGAACGATTCGATGGAAAAGGTGGAGCAGGGCTATGTGATTGGCCTGGCCACCGGCAATGGCGGCAAATCGACCGCCGGCCAGGGCGGCGCGGGCGGCGCCATCAATGGGGCCACCGTGAAGGCCGACCTGCCCGACGGCGACGAGATCGCCGGCTTCCAGCCCAGCGCCGCCTTTTCGGCGACGAAGGTCGATTCGACCGTCCGCGTCAGCTTCCAGACAGGCGACGGCGGCGAGGGCATCAATGGCGGCGCGGGCGGCAACCTCAACAAGGCCAGCTACACTTCCTATTTCGACGAAATCGCCGAAGGCTTCATCGTCCTGAACCCGGCCGTCCTCTCGATGGTCGGCGGGGACGGCGGCAAAGGCACCGCCGGGAACGGCGGGGCAGGCGGTAACATCAACCTCTCCTCCAGCGCCGCCATCCAGGGCGTCACCGATTTCGATCGCGACGCCCCGGAATCCCACGGCGCGGTGCTGGAAGCGGATGCCCAGCCGGAATTGCGCGTCAATTTCCCGCTCCTCGTGGCGGGCGGCGAGGGCGGCGAAGGCACGGTGCGCGGTGGCGCGGGCGGCGCGGTTGCCGGCCTCAAGGTCCAGAATGCACGCCTTCGGGATGCCGATTTCATCACGAATACCCAAGTGATCGCCGCGGCGGTTTCGGGTGGCAAAGGCGGCCTCGGGGGGTCCAGTGCCGGCGGCAAAGGCGGCGACGTTTCCGCCGTGCAGCTCGCGGTCTTCGGCTCCATTACTGGCCAGGGCGGCGCGCTCGCCGATGGCCGTCCCCTATTAGTCGCGGGCGGCGAGGGCGGCGCCGGCGCCACGGGTGGCGCGGGCGGCAGCGTCCTCGGCTCCGTGCTGGGTGCGAACGTCACCGATTTGTTCGTCCTCGGCGGCGACGCCGGCCAGGGCGTGACCCTCGGCGGCAAGGGCGGCGCGCTCGCCGGCCTCTCCCTCGAAGTGCCGGCGCTCTTCGGCCTGAAAACCAAGCTCTTCGGCGGCGACGGCGGCGCGGCCACCGGCGCCAATGGCGCCGGCGGCGAAGGCGGCGGCATTTCCGGCATCTCGCAGCTCAAGAACGTCAACTCCGCCATCGCCCTCATCCAGGCGGGCAACGGCGGCACCGCGGCGCTGGGCGTTGGTGGCAAAGGCGGCAACGCCTCCAACATCAAGACCGGCGGCTTCCTCGGCCAGCCGGTTGGCGGCTCCGGGCGGCTCGGGGTGTTCGACGAATTCGGCGACGTGCAGGGCCTCTACTCCGGCCGCGGCGGGCTCGGCAAGGACGCCGCCTCCGCGGGCGCGTCCGGCAGCGTCTCGGACATCGTGGCCCGCCAGATTGCCGCGATCGCCGCCGCCATCGATCCGGCGACCAAGACCTTCGCCTTCGCAAACTCGGTCTCGAATATCAGGGCCGACGTGATTGGCTTCGACAAAGACGCGCCCGGCAGCGCGGGCTACGGCCTGTTCGACTCGACCGTCGGCGGGCACACCACGCCCGCTTCGCCCGCCGTCGCCACGCCGATCGACGGCTTCATTCTCTCCAAGACGAAAAGCCTGAACGTCATCGCCAAGATCGTCCTGAAAGAGTTCAACGCATAAGGGCCGGGCAGGCGCCTAAAACCCGGCTAGTCGGCGTTGTTCGTCGCGATCGTGGAATTGCGCAGGCGGATCTTGTGGGTCTTGCCGTCGCGCTCCGTGGTGAAAGCGCCGCCCCAGGCGTTCTCCTTGCAAGGGCCGCTAAGCCATTGCACGGTGGCGGTGGCGGCGTCAAACCGGTAGTCGCCCTCATTGATCAGGCCGCCTTCGCTGCGCCGGGAGAAACGATATTTCCCGCCGGCGAGCAGCTCGAGCCGGCCGAGAAAGAGCGGCACGCCCCCGGTCGCGCCCCAGGAATTGATGTGGTACTTGCCAAGGCGCGGTCCGCCGGTGCTCTCACCAGCCGAAGCCGCGGCCGCCGGGGCGGGCGCCGGTTGCGGTACAGTCGCGGGAGGCGTCGGGGCCGCTGGCGGAGCGGCGACAGCGCCGGCCACCTTGCGGAAGTAGACCGGCTGAAGCCAGCGATCGTAAGTGCTGTTGTACCCGTCGTAATGGACCTTGTATTCGCCTTCGTGCTCGCCAACCCCGATCTCGATGATGGTGGCCTTGTCCCACGAGCCGAGGATGTTCACCTCGATACGCTCATTGAGCGTGTAAGTGGCGGCTTCGAGCGCTGACGGGCAAAGGGCGGGCGCGAGCAGCGCGAGGAGGGAGAAGAGCAGCCGTGCTTTCATGGAAGGCGCCGCCCAGACTGGAACACCCTGCCAAAGTTGGCAAACTTATCACGAAGCACTCCAACTTCGTGAGCCGCCCCCGCACAGGATCGCTCACTTGGTCTCGCTCACCACCACGAACACATCCTCCAGCGTCGTGAGATCCACGGCGGGGACGATCGTTGCGTAGCCGTCGAGCTCGCGCACTTTGAATTCGCGGATGGCGCCCACGAGGACGCCAGAGGGAAAAACGCCGCCGACGCCGGAGGTGAAGACCTTCGCGCCGGTCTGGAGATTCGCCTGCTTGGAAAGGTAGTTGAGCGAGATCACCGGCATGACACTGCTGGAGGTGCGCTCGCCTTTCACGATGCCTTGCTCGCGCGTACCGTCCACGTTGGCGGCCACCTTGCAGTTTTCGTCCGAGATGAGGACGATCTTGCATGAGTGCTCGGAAACGATGGTCGTCTTGCCGACCAGGCCCTCCTCGGTGAGCACGGGCATGTCAGGTTCGATCATCTCGGCGGAGCCGCGATCGATCGTGACGGTATTGTACCAAGTAGAGGCGTCGCGCGCGATAATGCGGGCGGGCATCAATTGGAAGACCGCCCGCTCACGGTAGCCGAGCGCGTTGCGGAGGCGGTTGTTCTCGCCCTCGATGCCGCGCAGGGTTTGGTTCGTGGCGCTCAGCTCGCGGTTGGCCACGCGCAGGGTTTTCACCTCTTCCTCGAGCTGGTTGAGGGTCTTCATCCCCTCGCGGAAATCCTTCACTTTGCGGTCGATGTTCGAGCCGGAGCGGAGAAACGGCGAGATGATGCCGAGGAAACCCGCCTGCATTTTCCGCACGTTCTGCGGATTGCCGCCGATGATCAGCAAGGCCCCGAGCGCGATGGCGAAGATGACGCCGGCGATGATGTTGAGCCGGAAATTCATGCCGTCAACGGGGCGCGGGAAGGGCCGTTTGGAATCTGGCGATGGGAGAGCATCGGTGCGCCCGTCTCACGCCTCGCGCTAGTAGCGGCTGTTGTCGCTGGTGGCCACCTGGCGCAGGAATTTGATCTCGCTCAAGGCGCGCCCGGTCCCCTCGGCCACGGCGCTGAGCGGATCCTCCGCCACGTGCACCGGCAGGCCGGTTTCTTCCGTGAGCAGCTTATCGAGGCCGCGCAAGCAGCGCGCCGCCGCCGGCGAGCACCAGGCCGCGGTCCACGAGATCGGCGGAAAGCTCGGGCGGGCAGCGCTCGAGCGTCACGCGCACGGAATCGACGATCGTGGAAATCGGCTCCAGCAGCGCCTCGCGCACTTCCTGCGAGGTGATGGTGAGCGTCTTCGGCAGGCCCGCCACGAGGTCGCGGCCCTTCACTTCCATGGTGGTCTCCTTCTCGATCGGGTACGCCGAGCCGATCTTGATCTTGATGTCCTCCGCCGTGCGCTCGCCGATCATCAAATTGTAGGCGCGCTTCATGTACTGGATGATCGCCTCGTCCAGTTCATCGCCGGCCACGCGCACGCGTGCGGCAGAAAACGATGCCCGAGAGCGAGATGAGCGCCACCTCGGTGGTGCCGCCGCCGATGTCGATGATCATGTTGCCGGCGGCATCCTGCACCGGCAGGCCGCAGCCGATCGCGGCCGCCATCGGCTCTTCGATCAGGTGCACCTCAGCGCGCGCCGGCGCGGAGCGCGGATTCCTTCACCGCGCGCTTTTCCACCTCGGTGATGCCCGAGGGGACGGCGATGACCACGCGCGGCCGCGGCTTGAAGGCGCCGCTTGCCGTGCACCTTGCAGAATGAAATGGCGCAGCATCGCCTCGGTGATCTCGAAGTCGGCGATGACGCCGTCCTTCAACGGCCGGATGGCGACGATATTCCCAGGCGTGCGCCCGAGCATCCGCTTCGCCTCGTCGCCCACCGCGAGGACGTCGATTGGTGCCGGCCTGCGACCGCGACCACGGAGGGCTCGCGCAGGACGATGCCGTGGTCCTTGACGTAGACGAGCGTATTGGCCGTCCCGAGGTCGATGCCGATATCGTTGGAAAAGAGACCGAAGAGCCCGTTAAACATTCAATTACCTTCTTGGATCGTGTGAGGTTGGAGCGTTGCGCTGGGATGAGAAACTCTCGTGGAAGCGGCTTCTGGGCCACCTCCTGAAACGAAAAGGGGCATACACATAGGAGATGCACGCCCCGACCGTCAAAGGGAATTCGCGGGGAGTAGCGGCCGGATGAGCGTATTCCACACGAGCGCCGAGGCATCCTCGGTATTGCCGAGCAATTCGAGGCCAAAGGAGCGAAGGGTGATTTCCGGGGCGGCCACAATGAGGAAGACCGCCAGGAGCACCAGGTTCATAGAGTAAATGACCACCAGCGAGAAGAAGGTCCCATGCCGCGTGAGGTCGCTTTGCCCCTTCGGGATCATCCAGCAGGTGAAGCTCATGTGAAAAGCCCACGTAAACCCCAGCGCCAGGAAGAGCAGCCGCAGCGGCGTGATCAGCCCAAGGAGCATCGTCTGCGAATCCGCCAAATTGTAAAAGAGGCTGCCGAGCCCGTAGAGGGCAATGATGACCAGGCTGTAAAGCGGGTAGAAATACGGCGTCAGCGAGATCCAGAAATTGTGCTTATCGGTGAGGATGTGACCGCCATCGCGGCGGACCACGAACTCTTCCACCGCGCCGCCCATGAGCCAGACCCAGACCGCGTGCGTAAGCTCATGGCCGAAGATATAGACGCGCAAAGGCCGCGGCTCGCCAAACGCCCACATGCTCCCGAAAAACCAGAGCGTCCACAACACGGACCCGAGCGCGAAGAACCAGAACTCCTCCGTGGCCCAGAACTGCTGGTGCAGGGTCACGCGAGAGAAGGCGGTGAAAAAGGTCTGCGTCAGGAGTAGCGCCGGCGCGAGCAGGAAGAGCCCGATCACCGAATTCAGCCACCAGGTCGGCACGTGCCACTCCGTGGCCATGGCCGCCTCGCGATCGAGCATCAGGCGGCGTGGGACCTTTTGGTTTTTCGGGGCTTTGCGGGGCATGGAGGCGGCACCCTCCGCCGCGGCGAAAAGCGCGCGAAATCCTTCGGCGCTCGCGGGCGCGCGGTGAAGCGAAAAATGGCTTGTCGGGCGAGATTGCCGCAACTCGCGAAGAACGGTCGGTTTCACATCTGTCATCCCGCGTGTCGCAAAATGTATTGACCGGAAGCGCGGGTAAAACGTGCATTCCTGTCCCATGAAATTGCGCCTCACCACCGTCGTTCTTTTGGTTGTCCTTGGCCTTTCCGTGCCGCTCGATGCCGCGCCGGCGAAAGGAGCCGGGAAAGGGGCGGCCGCGGGAAAAAAGAAGAACGCCGCCGCCCAGGCAGCGTCGCCGGCCGCGGAGTTGGAGCCGTTCATCACGCGGCTCGACGGACTGCTCGCTCTCGATCGCCCGAAAGGGCCATTTTACCAGCAGGCTGGCGGGAAACTCGCCCTGATGCGGCAGGATTTCCATACCCGCGGCAATGCGGCGCCGGACGCCGAAAAGCCCAAGTACTCTGCCGCCATCGTGACGGTGGACAAGATTACCGCCGCGCTCGATGAACGCCAGAAGACGCTCGGCAACGTGAAATCGTCCGCGGCGGTGGAAGGCACCTCGAAGCTCGATCAAGGCCCGCGCAAGGACAACGCGTCGCAGGGAATCAAGGGCCGCCTCGCGCGCGCGGTGGGCGAAGTCCAGGAGCGCAAGCGCGAGAATACCGCCAATCGCAAAGCGCAACGGGCCGCCGCCAGCCGCGACGATTCGCTGACCGCGATGAGCGAGAACCACTGGAACAAACGCAGCATCGAGTTGCGCCAGGGGATCATCGATGCGTACTCGAAGGTGAAGTAAAGCGGCGCGTTTTGGAGTGCGGCGGGAAGCGTCAGCGCCACGCCGCCTTCGGAATGCTCTGCCGGTGGGCAAGCGCGCGTGTGGCTCCCCACCCGCGGGCCTCCGTAGCCGACTCTACCGCGGAGGCGCTTGCAACAACTACGACCGCCCCATGTACTGCCCCGTGCGCGTGTCCACCTTCACCAACTCGCCTTCCTTGATGAAGAGCGGCACGTTGATGATCTTGCCGGTCTCCAGCGTGGCGGGCTTCATCACATTGTTTGCGCTGTCGCCTTTCACGCCCTCGGCGGATTCGGCCACCTTCAAGTTCACGGAGGAGGGGAGCTCCACGCTGGCCGGCTTGCCCTGCACATAGAGCACTTCCACGCCGAGATTTTCGGTGAGGAAATCGCGCGCGTCGCCGAGGAATTCGCCGTCGAACGAAACGGTCTCGTACGACTCCGGGTCCATGAAATGGTAGCCCTGCTGGTCCTTGTACGAGAACTCCAGCTTCTGCCGGTTCACGTCCACGGTCTCCACCTTGTCGGTCGAGCCGAACCGCACATCGGCCGATTTGCCCGTGCCTATGTAGCGGATGATCGCCTGCACGAACGCCCGCAGATTTCCAGGCGTGCGGTGCTGCACCTCAAGCACGATGGCTGGGTTGCCATTGTAGCGGATGCACATGCCTTTGCGGAGATCGTTAGCGGCGGCCATATGGAAGCGAAAAGTGGTTTCGGGAAAAAGAGGGGCGGGAGTATGCTGGCGAGGCCGGAGGCGCGCAAGGGGGGATTTTCGAGGAGCGGCGGGTCTTCATCGTCGGCTCCAAATTACCGCTTCGCCGTGGCCATCTCTATGAGGATCGCCGCAAGGTGCTGGGTCGCTTCGTCGAGGGCGGCCAGCGCTTTCTTGAGGGGTTGGGCGGCGCCGGCTTCGAGGGCTTGGCGGACGGCGGCGGCCCGGTGCTGGATGAGCTCGCGCTCCGGCTCGGGAAGGAGATGGCCGGCGCGGGCGAGGGCGGTCTGCACCTGCGGGAGGAGCTTTTCCGCTTTCATTTTGGCCTCGGTGAAGACGCGCTCGTTCACGTCTTCGAAGGCGTGCTCGAGCGAATCCTCCAGCATTTTCTCGACGGCTTCGTCGCTCACATCGATGGCGCTGGAGACTTGCACGGTTCGCTGCTGGCCGGTCTTGGTGTCGCGGGCGAGGACGTGGAGGATGCCGTTGGCGTCGATCTCGAATTGCACGCCGACGCGGGCCTGGCCTTTGGGCGCGGGCTCGAATTCCAGCTCGAAGCGGCCGAGGGTCCAATTGTCGCGCACCATCTCGCGCTCGCCTTGCAGCACGTGGATGAGCATCGAGCGCTGGCCGGAGACGGCGTTGGTGAACATCTCGCCGGCCTTGCTCGGGATGGTGGATTGCGCGGGATGATCACGTTCATCAGGCCGCCGAAGGTTTCGATGCCGAGCGAGAGCGGCGTGACATCGAGGAGCACGACATTCTGCACGGCGCCGGAGAGAATGCCGGCCTGGATGGTGGCGCCGAGGGCGACGGCTTCGTCGGGGTTTTGCGAGGTGTTGGGCTCGCTGGCCGAAAATCTCGGCGACGAGGCGGCGGACGAGCGGCATGCGCGTTTGGCCGCCGACGAGGATGACTTCGTCGAGGTCCTCGGGCTCGAGGCGGGCATCGGCCAGCGCGCGGCGGCAGTGGGCGCGGGTGCGCTCGATGATCGGCTGGGCGAGGCGCTCGAGTTCGGCGCGGGTAAGCGTGAGGGAGAGGCAACGGGAGCCGTCGAGAAAGGGGAGGGCAGATTTCGACCGGGGCTCGGAGGAAAGGCGGTGCTTGGCGGCGATGGCGGCTTCGCGAAGGCGGGGAGTAAGAGTAGGAGTAGGAGTAAGGCCGGCCATTTCGCCGAGATGCAGGGCCAGGGCCGAGTCGATGTCGTCGCCGCCGAGGCGGGTGTTGCCGTTGGTGGCGAGGACCTGGAAGACGCCCTCGTTGAGCTCGAGGATGGAGATGTCGAAGGTGCCGCCGCCGAGATCGAAGACGGCGATGCTCGAGCGGTCCGAAGCTTATCGAGGCCGTAGGCGAGCGCGGCGGCGGTGGGTTCGTTGACGATGCGCTCGACGGTGAAGCCAGCCAGTTCGCCCGCGCGCTTGGTGGCGTTGCGCTGGGCGTCGTTGAAGTAGGCGGGCACGGTGATGACGGCGCGCGTGACTTCCAGGCCGAGGGCGCGCTCGGCGTCGGCCTTCAGCTTGCGCAGGACCAGCGCGGAGATTTCCTCCGGGGCCATGGTCGCGGTCGCGAACCGCGATGCGCGACCGGCGTCCCGGCTGCGCCGGCGACGCGGTAACTGACGTCGGCGGCTTCCTCGCCGACGCGCCGGCCGATGAAGCGCTTCACGGAATAGACGGTGGACTCGGGCTCGAGCGCGCGCATGCGCTCGGCGGGATGGCCCGACGAGCGGTTCGCCGTTCCGCGGGAAAATGGACGACGGACGGCGTGAGCCGCTCGCCCTCGGCATCGGCGAGCAGGACCGGGAAACCCGCTTCCATCGCGCCGATGAGCGAATTGGTGGTGCCGAGGTCGATGCCGACGATGAGAGACATGGGAAAAAAGACTCCGAGCCACTCGCGCGGCTCGGAGTCTTCGAAGGGTGAAACTGGCCGCCCCGCGAGACTAGGGCTTGGCCACGCCGATCACGCCATTGCCGACGCGCGGGCCGGCATTGCCCGCGGGCTGGCTCTTGAGGTCGTCGGGATTCGCGTGCACCACCACGCCGCGGCCGAGGATGGATTCGGAGCCTTCGAGCTTGAGGCCCTTGGCCAGGAGATCGAGCTTCGCGGTGCCGGATGCGTCCGCCTCGATGTTGCCGAAATCGCCCGCGTGATGCTCGGCGGCTTCCGGCCCGCCGTGCGCTTTGCCGTGCGGATTGAAATGCCCGCCGGTCGACATGCCATCGGGCGAAGTGATGTCGCCGAGATCGTGGATGTGGAAGCCGTGCGCGCCGGGCGTGAGGCCGGTGATCTCGGCCACCACGCGGACGCCGCCGGCTTCCTTGGTGAAGGTCACCTTGCCGGCCGCCTTGTTTCCCTGCGTGGGAGTGATGACGGCGACGGCCTTGGTTACGCCGGCGGGCTTCTTCTCATCCGCCGCCATCGCGGAGGAGAACAGGAGCGTGGAAAGGCCGGCGCCGAGGGCGGCGAGGAGGAGGGATTTGTTGCGGAGATGCATATGAGGGATTGGGAGTTGAGAGATGTTTGTAGCGCACCGGCTCAGCCGGAGGGAAGAGCGGCGTCGGTCGTGGCAATTCGCATCCGGGCGGGCAGATGCGCGTCCGGGAATGACGCTTCGCTGGCGTGCGCCGGGGTAACCGTTGCGACTCTGGGACCCCGTCGATCACCTTCTTGAGATGACTGCCTCCGCCATTCAAAGGTTCAATCGCCGCTTGATGGCGTCGACCAGCAGACGCGCGACGGTGCCTGCGAGGTGAAAGATCAGTCCCACGCCCCAGCCGCAAAACACGGCCCCCATGGTTCCCGGTTGCTCTGGGGAAATCCGGTTAGCCGCGTCGCGACCGAGATAGTGATCCGCCAACAGCGGGGAGATAATGTCCTGAAAGAGCAGCGCTACCACGAACAGAAACCAGCCCGCCAACGCAGCCCACCGGAGTCGGCACCCTCGAAAGCCGAGGAGAAACGGGATCGCAATAGCGACGAGGAGGAATGCATTCGAGAGAGATTGGATGAAGGCTTCGTTCAACTCTGGCAGCCGTGCGTCAATGGACGTGTCATTCGCCAGTCGCCTTCACCGTTTCGCTTCGATGGCGAAATGGAGCGGCTTGTCCTTCGGCAGCAGCTTCTCGACGAAGGCGATCCGGTTGGGGATGGCGCGCGCGATTCTCGCCTCCTCCTCCTTGGGGATCCGGTTCGGGTGATGGAGAAGGGTGTAGGCGAAGAGCGCCGACTCCGCCAGGTCCTCCCCCTGCGGGTTCTTCCGTGCGTAGTCGGTGACGTAGCCGCCGTCTTTCTTTTGTGCGTCCTGCCACTCCGCCGACTTTGCATGCGTCTTGTCCCAGGCGGCATGCACCGACTCGTGGAATACCGTCTCCTCCAGGTCATGCGTCCCGATGCGCTTGGTCGCGTTGTCCGCATAGAGGACGATTAACCCGACGTCGCTGAAGGCCGTCACATTCTCGCCCCCCTGGTGGATGACCACGCGCTCGACGCCCCGGCGCAGGGCGGTCGGGAGCTTGCCGAGCCGCGGCGTGTAGCGAAGGGCCTCCTGGCGGGCGCTGTCCTGGGTCTTGAAGTCGGCGTCGATCGCCAGGCGGACGCGCGTCCCGTCGTTGAAATGGGCCACGAAGAGGAAGGCCTCCTGCCTGAGCGGGGCGGAGCGGTCCGACTTGTCGGGCATCTCGGCCGGTCCCTGGCCTTTGTCCTCCAGGCGGTCGAAAGTGTCGGGGTCCGATTCGGTGATAAAGTCGAAATCCGTGCCGACGACGGAGGAGCGGTAAGGCGGAACTTGTGGCGTTGCTTCTTTTTGAGGGGTTGACGGGTCAGCGCCGAGGCAAGTCGTGCAGAGAGCCGTGAGTGTGATCAGGATGGAGGTTGCGCGCTTCATATTTTCCCGGTGGTTGTGAGGGTGTTGCGGTGAGCGTGCGGAGTCGCCTCACGAACCGAAGCTCAGCGACCGCCGAGGGGGCGGAGGGGGATAGCGGAAGTCGGTGGACGGGCGAGCCGGAGTGCGGCGCGGCACCTGCATGGTGGGCGGACCGCCCGCGCGAACGCGCTTCTCCGAACCGCCGGAGGCGCACCCTGCGGTTCGAGGCGGAAACATGGCGACAAAGGCGGGCGGAAGCAGGTGCCGTGACGCCCGGAGCAGTTCGCTGGAGCGCATGATTAGGCCACGTGGGTTGCGGCTACTCGGTGTCATCGTCATCTGGATAACCCTCGCGGCGGGGTGCCGCGAGAAACTCTGACAATGTGCAACCGCACGGCGTAAGCTCGTAGCTCTCCATGTCGAAGTAGGCCACATCCGGTTCCGCTTGGGTGGGGTCGATGAAATACACTCCCTCCGATGCGTCGTTGGCGAACTCGATGAAGCGCTCGAACCCCTCGAAAAACTCAAGGCTGCTCTCGTCGATTGGAGAAATATCGCCGACAAACCACTGCCGGGAGCCCTCCGCAGTGACGAGTGTGATGGTGAAGTCCTGTTCGTTCAGTTCTTCGGGATTGGCGTAGAGCCGCCGCAGGGAAGCAGGAACGGGATGTCCGAAATGTTGCTCGATTAAGTCGAACTTCGGGTTGCGCTGTCGTTCTTCAAAATCGTCAGGCATATGAGTGACGTGCGCTAGTCGCCGAAGAACCTATTCAGCCGTCGGCGCAGGGAAAGGCTGATCGGCATATTGCGCGTGTTCGGCAGCGATTTGCAAAGAAAGCTGTGGGTCAGTCGGCATATGTCATTGGAATCACCCACGCATCATATGCCGTCCGGAGCCAGAGCGAAAGTGAAAGGGCGGCCGCGTTGCGGCTTGTAGCGCGACGATGGCGCGGCTCACCCCGCCGCAGCCACAGGGAGGGGCTGATCCCAGGCTTGTTCCACCACGCTTAGCTTCGACGCTCCGCCCACCTTCCCGCCTCCGGTCGAAGCTAAGCCTTCTTCGTTAGGCGTTGCTGAGTGCCGGGGAGTTAGAGCGCATCGCAAAGTTGAGCGTATCCGGCCTCGGTGAAGCGGCGTAAAACGTATGGGTCACTGCCGCAGTATCGAACGGCCTCGACGCACGAATGACAGGCTGCCTCGATTGCGAGATGCAACTCCTCGACCGTCTCGGGCTGTTTGTGGACGTAGCAATGCTTGGGGCAGTCCTCGCAGGCTGGGGCGAAATAGAAACGAATGTTTGCTGGTGCTGTTTCGGGTGGCAGTGCGCAGATGATGCACTGGTCCGTGACGTAGAACGGGCCGGGAGCTGCCTCAGCAGACCGCTCCTCTCGCGGTGGCACCATGCCTGCGCGAATTGCAGGAAGAATGGGCTCAAGATGGCTTCGTGCGGTGTTCATTGGCTTCCATTCAAACGGGACGCGAGGCAACGCCCAACATCTTTTTGAGCCGCAGGCGCGGGGAGGGGCTGATCCCAGGCTTCTTCAACCACGCTTAGCTTCGACGCTCCGCCCACCTTCCCGCCTCCGATCGAAGCAAAGCCTTCTTCGTTAGGCGATTGGTTCATACGTGAGGGCCATACTAAGCATCTCTGCAATCTCCTGATCGGAGTGAACGACTGCGAAGAAATTGACGACGCCACGCGGATAGGTCACGCAAAGCAGCTTTTCGGTGTTGCGATCGCCGAAAGGACGGATGCCGATGAAAACGGTATGACCACGAATAGTCTGCTGAAACACCCACAGGTTCTTCTCTGGCTCGGAAGGATTGGCCCAAAGTCCCGACATAGCGCCGATGTCGATCTGGATCTCCAATCCGCCCGGACGAGAGATATGACCGACGTAAGTGTCGTCGCCCCAACCATGGGTGAGCTTGTAGCCGGGGAGAAGCCGGACGGAGGTGAGATTGAAGGTGCGAAGAGTCGAAAGGTAATGCTGTAGCCAAAACCCGCCTCCTGCGAGGAGTGCAACGCCAACCGCAAGCAGTGGAAAGAGGCGGCGACACTTGCAAACGAGATACAGCCACACAAGGAAAAGCGCGGCCGAAAGCCCGATCAAGGCCACCGCAGTCATTCCGAGCGGACCCGACCAGAGAATCCGCTCGAACATGTTTGGTGCTTTGTGAAGTAGCTCGTTATCCATGACGCGCGAAATCGCCTAACATCCTATAGAGCCGCAGGCGCGGGGGAGGGGCTGATCCCAGGCTTGTTCCACCACGCTTAGCTTCGACGCTCCGCCCGCGTTGCCGCCTCCGGTCGAAGCTAAGCCTTGTTCATTAGGCGTTTCCGGTTGGATTGGAGAGGGCATTGGACTTGAGTTGGCGCCTACGCACGATGCGGAAGACCACAGCGGTAACAGCGACAGCGAGCAGAGTAGAAGCGATGGTAAGAACGTGTTCTGCGGTGCTCGCAGATATCGGAACTCGAAACCAATTATCTCCGACGCGGAACTCTGTCTGCTGGTCATAGACCATAACGCCAATGAAGGAACGCTCGATCACAAAGCCAAGAGCGTGGCGAGGCTCCTCCCAGCTGCTTGCAGATGCGGGCAGAGGAGTAAGTGCCAATACGGCTAGGAGCAACAGTGGATAAAAGTCCGTTCTCAAAGCAACGCGAGGAATACGCCTAACGACCCCAAGCTCAGCGACCCGCCCTGCGGCTTGTCGCGCGCGACGATGGCGCCGCTCACCTCGCCGTGCCGCAGGCGCGGGGAGGGGCTGATCCCAGGCTGGTTCAACCACGCTTAGCTTCGACGCTCCGCCCGCCTTGCCGCCTCCGGTCGAAGCTAAGCCTTCTTCGTTAGGCGACTTCACGGTTTGGAAGCTTTAGGCTTTGTTACTTTGATGGCGCGTAACACCTCGATGGCATCCTTCACGTCCGCTTTGCTGTTGAGCTGGATGCTAAAGGATGCGCCGACGGCGAGCACGTCCAACGTAACGATGGGGTATCGACGCGCGGGGTCGTTGGAGTGAAACCAAGCTCTGATACAGGTGGAAACTGGGTCATCCTGAATGCGCTCGAAGTAGATAAGACTGTCGAGCATGTCCTTGTGAAACTCGCTCAGCTTCGTTACGGCGGGTGCGCCCTGTCTCCATCCGTAATCATCGTAATGGAGCTTGAATGGTTTGCCCTTGAATGTGATCTCACCGACGCGTGAGTCTATCCCACGACCCGGATTATCGGTGTAGCCGTCTGGAAGGGTTAGCGCGAAGGAGCCAAAATCTACAACGGACTCCGAGGCGTGAACAGGCGTCGCAAGATGCAGCAGCGCGACCGCGAACAGAGTAGAGAGGAAAGGCTTCATTGAAGGATGACGCGTGCAGAGTCGCCTAACCTCCTATTGAGCCGCCGGCGCAGGGAGGGCTGATCAGCATACCGCGCGTGTTCGGCCGCGGTTTGCGCAAAAAGCGGTGGTTCAGTCGGCATATGTCATTGGGGATAACCCATGGATCATATGCCGACCGGTGCCAGAGCGAAAGTGAAAGTGCGCTCCCCGCCTCACCCCACCATGATCTTCGCCGAGTCGCTCCAGGGGCCCGCCACGCCTTTCAGGCCGTAGGTGCGGACTCGGATCCAGAGGACCGTGCCGGGGGTGATGCCGTCGATGGTGGCTTTGCCGCCTTGGAAGATGCCCACGGTGGTCCAGTTCGCATCCACGTTGGGGTCGCCGATGCACTTTTGCACTTCGTTGGTGCTCCGGCCTTTCCGCGATTTGTAGCAGGCCACGCCCGAGCCGCTCACGTCGCCTTGCCGCAGGCGCAGCTCAGTCGGCGCGGCGGGCGCCGAGAGATCGATCACCCGCGCGGTGTCGTAGGAAGGGCACCCGCTCTTGTCGACGATGACCGGGTCGCCGTTGGCCACGATGTTTACGTGGTTGCCGATGTCGGCCAGCATCTCCTCCAGAGTGTGTCGCGAGACGGTGAAGGCGAGCATATCCGAAGTGGCCTGCTCTCTCGCGCCACCAGCTTGGTGTTGTAGTCGTCGATGGCGGTTTGGAAGTTCGCCATGGTGAGCACCGCCGGAAGGCCTGGGAAGGTGGCCGCGTTTGTCACCAGCTTGTCGTGGATGTTGGTGGCGATGGGGCCGAGCTCGGCCGCGATGTAGCCGGTATAGTCGATGACTGCTTTGATGTGGGGCCGCAGGGACCGCAAGGCCCGGCGGGCGCTCCCGGCGAGGTGACGACCGGGCGGCTCAATACCGCGATCGCGACGACTTCGGCCAACACGAACGCGGTCGGCGCCTTGAGCCTCGCCGTCAGCGATCCGCCGACGCAGGCGGAGATGCAGATTATCGCCAACAAGCTCGATGAGCTGATCCTCGCGCTGCGGCGGGTGTAGCGCGATGGACGTTCGGTTTCTCCCGCCGTAAGCTCCCTACAAACAATGAAAACGCATCTTCTTCCTCTCTGGGTCATCGTCGCAGTCCTGTTCCAAGTGGTAACCGCCACTAGCGCGGATGCGGACAAAGAGGAGTTTCGCAAGCTGATCCTTCAAATCGTCACCGATCGCGAACTGCAGCAGTACCTTCCGCACAGATCGGATCCGCTGATTCAAGAAACGCCCATCGACCCGGCCAAGGGACGGGAAGCCATCGCGAAAATGAAAGTCACAGTTCCGAAACTGCTTAAGTTAATAAAAGTAGGGACGAGCGTGTTCGATTATCCTGGTCTGATTGCCTACGGCACCATCTCGTGGAATGGCACGGCACCGGAAATTCCTGGCCTGGAGGGCTTGCAAAATTCCTACTTCCTGACGCTCGGAGTTCCCTTAGGCCATGAAGGAAACAACCCGTCGGAACTCGAGGTGCACTTCGATGCGAAGGGCATAATCACCGACGCGCGAAACGTCGATTTGAAGCGGTAACGAGAGTCGCCCTTAACGCGTGCTCCCGCCTACAAAATCGATGAGCTGATCCTCGCGCTGCGGCGGGTGTGAGGGCAATGGACACTCGGTAGCTCACGCCGTAAGCTCCAAGCCGTGAGCCTAAGGAAGCAAGGCAAAGAGACGTCCACCGTGTTGCCAGCGCACGACATTGAGGCCGAGATCACTTTTGTGCCGACCAAAGACGGTGGGCGTTCAAAGCCTGCCCGCTCTGGCTATCGCTGCGAGTTCTATTACGACCAAAAGTATTGGGCCGTTCACCAAGAGTATCCGGACGTTGACTCAGTTCATCCGGGGCAGACCGCACGAACCCTCCTGCGATTCCTGAATCCCAAACGTCAGGTGAATCGAGTGCATGTAGGAATGCAGTTTCAGTTGCGAGAGGGCGGTCGTGTCCTCGCTCACGGGCGAGTCACCAAGATTCTCACCTTGCGGAGAGAGCGGAGACGCTTACACGTAAGTACCCGCATATCTTCTACTAGCAGGTGCGGCGGTGATTGATCGGCCGACCGATGCCGCGAGCTGATCCTCGCGCTGCGGCGGGTGTAGCTACAAGGAGCAGGGGCGCCCTTGCCCCGAGTTTCGATGTGGTGCAGCCATCCTGGCTGCCCGGGCAGGCGGGAATCCTGCACCACACTGGAGCCGGGCTAGCGCGGGGGCGCGGCTTCGAGCTTGAGGAGCGCTTCGGCGAAGCGGTGGCCGACGTCGAGGGTGCCGGCGGTGTCGAAGTGCGCGGCGTTGGCGATGGTGGCGCCGGCGGTGTCGACGTAGGCGCAACGCGGGTCCCGGCGGGCGAGCGCTTGCTGCGCCTCGACGACCCTGGGCATGAGCGGGTTTTTGCCGCCGCCGAATTGCGTGTTCACGCCGATGAGCGCGATCAACTGCGGCGCGCCTAGATCCTGGCGGAGCGCGGCGATCATGTCGCCGAGCGCTTTTTCGTAGACGGGCGCGGCGGCCGGGGTGGCGTCGCTTTCGCCCTGCACCCAGACGAGCGCGCGCGGGCGCAGGGTGATGCCCTGCGCGCTCGCGGCGGCGAGGGCGGCCTTGGTTTCGGCGACGAGCGCGCGGTAGCACGAATCGCCTTTGCCGGGCTGGGCGTGGTTCCAATCTCCCGCCATCGCGGTGCCGCTGAAGGCCGCCTTCACGATGGCCAGCGGGCGCTTCTCTTTCGCGAAAAGGGTGCGCCCGAAGCCGATCTCCGGGCCGAAGCCGCCCTCCGGCTGCGCGAAATTGCCGTACTGCCGATTGGCGCGCGGCGGGCGCGGATCGCCGAGCGGCTGCGCCTGCAGGTGCGACCACTTGCCGCCGCTGGTGGAATCGCGCTCATCCGGCGGCGGGTCGCCGCAGCGCCACCAGAACATGATCTCGCGATCGGCGGGATCGGCCGGCAGGAGGGTCGGCTTGGCATCGAAGCCGACCGCGTTGGATTGTCCGGCGACGAGGATGAGGTCGCGCGTCTCGGCGGCGAGCGCGCCGGCGGTGAGCAGGGCGAGGAGGAGCAGGGTTTTGAGCATAGATTATTTCAGCAGGCCGTAGAGCACTTGCATGGCCTCGGCGCGGGTGAGCGAAGGCCCCTCCAGCGCGGGCGCGCCCGGCAGGAGCCTGGCGAATTCGGCCGCGGGGATGGCGGGGCTCTCGGCGGCTTCGGCGGCGGCGACGGCGCGCGCGAGGGCGTTCGGATCGAGCTGGCCGGCGCGAAGCTGCGCGAAGCCTCCGGCCCAGGCGCGGGCGGTGGCGGTATTGAGCGGCTGGCGCGGGCGCGCCTCGTAGCTCGCGAAGAAGCCTTTCGCGCCGAAGTATTGGAAGGCGGGAATCCACGGTTCCGGCGCGTCGACTTTCAGCTCATTGAAAAAGCTGACGAGGTGCCGGCGCTGGACCAGCGCGCGCAGGAGTTGCTCGGGATCGAGTTTGCCGGGGGCGATTTTCTGTTTCAGCGCGAGCGCCGCGGCGAGGCCGGCGGCTTCGCCGGTCTGCATCCAGACGGGCTCGAGGCGCACCGCGCCCCACGCGAGGTGCGTGGCGGAGAGGCAGACCGGCACGAGCAGGTTATCGATTTCGCGCGGGAGCAGGGCGCGGTAGGGGATTTGCGCGGGGCGCGATTCTTCGGTGAGGATGAGCTTGCCATCGTACGGGAAGCCGGGGCGCGACTCGGTGGTGCAGGAGTGCGAATCCATGTACCAATCGGTGATGGCGATGCTATCGGCCATCACGGGAGTGCGGGCGAAGCCCTCGGCGAGCGAGTTGTCCTGCTCGCGGAAGACGTGGCGGCCGGTGAGGCGGCGCGCCTCGCGGACGTACATTTCGTAAGGGATGTGGCCGTGGTCGGCGAACTCGTCTTTCGGCAAGCCCCATTGGCGGAACTGCTCCCGCTTCGCCTCGGAAAGCGAGGAGTCGTTTTGCAGGAACCACATGAGGCCCAGCGCGAAATCGCGGTGGCGCTGGATGATCTTTTCGCGCGCGGGCCAGGCGGCCTCGGGGTAGGCGTGATTTTCGCCCGGCAGGATCGGGCTGTTCATGTGCGACTTCTGGTTCGGCCCGGCGTTCGTGGCGATCGATTTGCGGTTGTAGTCGACGTACTCCTCGCGCTGGTAGTTGAGCGGCGGCTCGGCGAGGAGCACGCGGTTGGCCGGGTCTTTGGTGACGCAGAAACGGTAGTTGTAAGCCTGCACGGCGCCGTCCGCGCTGAAGGGGCTCGCGGGATCGATGGTGCCCTGGCGCGAGCTGTACGGGTGGATGTTCAGCCTGGCTTCCAGCGCCTCGCGCGGCGCCTTGGCGTGGTCGATATTCGTGAAGACCTGGCCGGCGTGCGGCTCCTGGAATTCGGCGCGCGCTTCGCGGCCGACGCGATAGGGCACTTTGGCGAGCGGCAGCAGATCGCCCTCGTAGGTGGCATCGGCGAAGATCGCGCCGCGCACGCGGATTTCCTTCGTGCCCGCGTAGGCGCGCAGCGTGACGCTCCGGAGCAGCGCGCCGTCGCGCTCGGCGGCGGAGGCGTAGTGGTCGAGCAGGACGGTGATCTTTTTCTCGCCGGCGACCAGGCGATTGAACTCGCGCTCGGCGACGTGCGGCTCGGCCCAGCCCACGGGGTAATGCTCGTGCGTGTAGCGGATGACCTGGTGATCGCGCGAATTTTCACCGAACTTCGCGATGTAGTGCCGCTCGATGTTGCCGAGAAGCTCGGTGAAAAGCGGCGCGCGCGGGCCGCCGTAGAGGGCGTCCCATTGCATGAGTCCGTTCGACATCATGCCGCCGAGGTGGGCGTTGTGCTGCACGAGCAGGACGCGGCAGCCCTCGCGCGCGGCGCGGACCGCGCACACGACGCCGCTGCCGGTGCCGCCGATGACCACGAGATCGTACTCCTGGCCATCGACTGCCTCCGGCGCAGCGGAGCGCACCAGCTCGATGGGCGGCAGTGGAGCGGTTTGCGCGGCCGGGGCTTCGCGGCCCAGCGGCGAAAGGGCGACCGCCGCGGCCTGCGCGAGCCGGCGCGCGGCGAATTGGTCTTCCGCTTTCGGGATGATCTTGAGCGAGGAAACGCGCTCCGCGAGCGCGACCGCCGCGGGCGCCAACTGCACGCCGTCGATCACCACGAAGCCATCCGCGCCGGCGTTGGTGATCGTGATGCTGGCGGGCTGGTCCGGCGCGAAACGATAGACGCCGAGCGAGGGGGCGAGTCCTCCCGGCCAATCGCGCTCGCGCTGATCCAAACGCACGACTTTTTCGCCATCGGCGCTGACGATGATCACCGGGACATTCGTGGCGCGATTCGAGGTGGGGCTGAAGAGGAGGCGCACCTCGTACTCGCCGGCCTCGGTGATCTTCGGCACGAACACGGCGGATTTGTGGCCCTGCTCTGTGTTATTGTCGTGGCGGTAGCCGCGGCCGATAAGCGCGGGCTGCTTGGTGCTCTCGACCCACTCGCCGGTGAGCTCCGCCTCGCCGTCATCGAGGATGAGGCCCGCGAGCTTCGGCGCGGCGGGAGAGGACAGGGAGACGGAGAGAAGGAGGGACGCGGGGAGGAGGAAACGTTTCATGGGGGACTCGCCTCCCCATTCATATAGGACGGTTTTCCGGGCGTTGGAAGGGCCGCCTCAGCCAATCCGCCGTTTGTGCAGCAGGTACGCCAGCGCCAGCAGCAGGCCGGCGAGGGCGCCGAGATAGCCGGCATTGTGGATGTAGGCGACGCGCACAAACGCGGGCGCGTCGTTTACGCCCAGCGAGGCCGTGAGCTCGCGCCATGGGGAAGGCATCGCCGCTGAACGCAGCGAAAGCCCGTAAAGAAAACCGAGCGCGACCGCGAGCGCCGTGGCGCCGAAGGTGATGGCGACCCCGGAAAAAACGCGCCGGATGCAGAGCGGGCGCGGCCACGCGGGCACCGCGATCCGGGCCAGGAACCACGTGACGAGGAAGCCAACCCACCACGTCGCCAGGACCCCGATTTCCGCCACGAAGAGGCGCGGGGCGAGGCCGAAATCGGCGGAGGCGAACTGCGGAAACTTGAGCCGCGTGAAGTACTCCGGGGAGATCGAGTAAGTAAGCTGATCGTGCGCGATGCCGTATGCGCCGGCCAGCACGGCGCCGAGCGACGCCAGGCCGAGCATCAGCGGAAGCTGGCGGAGCGGAATCCTGGGATAGAGGAGATGCAACGCCGCGGCCTCGGCCTACCTCCGCTTGGGACCGGTGCCGGTATCGGCGGCGCGCACGATGCGGAAGCCGTAGTTGTCGGTGCTGCCCTCCGGCTTCGCGTGGACGCGGCAGGAAGAGAGGAGGCTCAGCTTGAGCGCGCCGTTGTACCACGAAGCGCCGCGGAGCACCTTGGCTTTGCCTTCGGAGTTCCAATCGTCCATGCACCATTGCCAGACGTTGCCGCCCATGTCGTAGAGGCCGAATTTGTTGGGCGGGAAACTGCCGACGGGGGAGGTATAGGCGAAGCCGTCGTCGTAGCCCTTGATCGCCACGTCGGAGCCGGTTTCCTCGCCGGTATAGTTCCCGGCTTTCGGGGGCGGCGGCCATTGGGTGCCCCAAGGGAAAACATCGGGCACGCCCATGTCGCGCGCCTCCGGGTTCTTGCCGGTTTCGTCGGGAAGGCCGACGGCCTTGCTCCACTCGAGATCCGTGGGCAGGCGATAGGCTTGGTCCTTGGGCAGGATGCCCTTTTTGCGCTCGCGGTCGGTGAGCCATTTGCAGAAGGCGATGGCGTCGTTCCACGAGACGTTAACGACCGGCTCGGCAGGCGTCTGCTTGAAGCCGGGGTTGCGCCAGCCGCTGCCGCGATAACCGGTCTCCTTGGCGAAGACGTCGAAATCCTGCACGCGCACCGCGTGGACGGCAAACTGGACGTCGCCGACCGGGGCGAAGGTCATTCTGAGGCTATTCTCGCCATCCTGTGGGACGGACGCGGGCGCGGGTTCCGGCGCCGGGGCGGGCGGGGCGGGCGTGCTGCGCGCGGCCAGTTGCATCGGGGGCGTGGCGGCAGGAGCGGGCGCCGGGGTGCGGCCACCGGGAAGTGGAAGCTCGTTCTGCGCGGCGGGCTGCGGCGCCGGAGCGGTCCTGGGCGCTGGGGCTGGCGCGGGCGCGGGGGCTGGGGCGGAGACAGGCGCGGCGGCGCCGCCGCTTTTCATGTCCTCCAGCACCTTGAGGCGCTTCTCGAATTCCTCGCGCATCTTCATGATCTCGCGATTGATCTCGGCATCCTTGGCCGCTTTCTCGGCGGCGGCTTTGCGCTCGGCCTCCGCGGCTTGCTGCTGGGCCAGCATCCGGGCCTGGGCGGCCTCTTGCTCGGCTTGCTTGATCGCGGCCAACTGCTGCTGGCGCGCGGCCTCGGCGGCGGCGACCGCCTTCGCCGTCTCGGCGGCGGCGCGCTGCTTTTCCTCGAGCGCGGTTTTGAGCGCGAGCAACTCCTTCTCGGCTTTGTCGCGGGCGGCGAGCTTTTCCTTGTTTTGCGCCTCCCAGGAGGTGAGCGCCTTTTTTACCTCAGCCGCCTCGCGGGCTTTCGTCTCAGCCTGCTTCAACGATTCCTCGGCGGCGGTGCGGGCGGCGAGCGCGGCGGTATCGGCGGCCTTGAGCGCCTCTTCCTGCTTCTGGCGCTCGGCCTGCAAGGCATCGGCGGCCTTCAACACGGCGGCGGCAGACTTCGTCTTATCATCGAAGCCCTTCTGGCTTTCGACCACGGCGGCATCTTCCAATTGTTGGCGCTTCAGCGCGTCCTGGTAGGCTTTCTCAGCGGCGGCCGCGGCTTGGCGGGCCGCTTCGATGCCGGCGCCGGCCGGCCCGGTGGCCCCCGCCGCGAGCACGGGAGCAGCGGCGACCGCGGGCGGCGGCTCGACCACCGGCGCCGGGGTGGCCTTTTCCCCACGGCGGGTATTGTTTCCACTGGAAGTACGCTTCGTACTCGGCGTGCGCTCGGCCGCGGCCGCTTCGTCGGCGGCGGTGGCGGTGGGGCCGACAGCGGCCAGCGCAGGCGTCGTTTGCACGGCGGAGGGCGCCGGCTCGGGCGGCGGCGTACTGGCGGAATTCTCCGCCAGGCGCGGCTCGTTCAGCAGCAAATCGGTGGGCGGCGACGCCTCGGGCGATTTGCCTGCGGAGGCGGGAGGATCCTCCGGCGCGGGCTCGCGGGCGGGCGCCGGGTCGTTGTTCGCGATCAGCGTGGCTTCCGTCTCGGCCGGTTCGCCCTCGGGCAAGAACTTCGGCTGTTCCTGCCAGGCGAAGTAATAGATGCCGGCGCCGATGCCGACCACGGCGAGCGCCACGAGGGTGGTGGCGAGCGCGCCATTGGAGCGTTTTGGATAAAGGCTCGGGTAGATGTCGGGCAGGGCGCCATCCTTGTCGTCGTCCATGCGGAACGCCTCGTCCTCGTCCTCCTTCACCAGTTGCTGAACGGGTTTCTCCGGCGGAGCGGCCTTCTCCTTTTTCTTGTCAGGAACCGGCGGCGCTTTGGGCGCTTTTTTCTCGCGGGAAAGCGCGGCGGCGGCCAGCGGCGCGGCGACCTCCGCGGGCGGGGCAGAGCGCTCCGGAGCGCTCTTGGCGGAGCCAAGCTCGAGGCGGGTGGCCACTTCGCCGGCGCTCTGCGGGCGATCGGTGGAAGTCTTCGCCAGGCAGGCGGCAACGGTCTTTTCCCAAGCCGAAGGGATCGGGGCGGTCTGCTTGCCCGCCTTGGCGCGGCTCTCCCCGATGGGGGGCGGAGTCGCGCGGCGAATCTGCGCCACGATATCCGAGCCGGCGAAGGGCGGCTGTCCGGCGAGCAGCTCGTAAACGGTCACGCCCAGCGAGTAGATGTCGTCGAGCTTGGAGGGCGCTTCGCCATCGAGCTGCTGCGGGCTGACGTAAGCCAGATGGCGGTCGCCGGCGTCCTTCTTCTGCAGGCGGCCCAGCGCGTCTTCCATCACGCGGCTCACGCCGAATTTCGCGATGATCACCTTGCCAGCGGCATCGACGAAGATATTCCGCGGCGCGAGGTTCCGGTGGACGATCTGGATGCGGTGCACATCCTCCAGCGTCTGGGTGATTTGCCGCAACCAGCCGTCGATTTCCTTGGGATCGAAGGCGCCGGGTGCCTTGTGCGCGAGCTTCGAGGCGAGCGATTCCCCTTCGAACCAGTCCATGGAAATCGCGGACCATTCCGCCTCTTCCACCAAATCGTACACCCGCAGGATGCCGGGATGGATGAGCTGGCGGTTGCGCTTGATTTCCTGCCGCAGCTCGGACATGGCGCGGTCATCGCCTCGGAGCGCCTGCGGGATGAAATGGAGCGAAACGTCCTTGCCCAGCACTTCATCGTGCGCGAGCCAAACGCGGTCCGGGCCTTCGAGCGTGAGCTCGCGGCGGAGGACGAAGACCCCGGCGAGCTTTTGCTCCGGCGCGAAAGTGGGGAGGGGGGAAGAATCGGCGGCGGCCACCTCGGGATGTTCTTGCTGAGTGTTCACGGAAATGATAACGAGCTATTAGCTGGGGGTGATGCCCTGTACGACAGGCTTTGACACCGACGCCCTCTCATAGCCGTAAGCATGCCGCTTGCCAACCGGAAAATGGGTCGGGCCTGCACCTGAGAGAATTATGAGCACTGCAATAATTGTTATAATTTTGCTTGCATTGGTTTCCGAAAGATTGTTCTTCCTTACTCGCCAGCAAATCTGCCACAACCACCTACACATGAAGAAGACGCTTTTCGTCTCGCTCGTTTCCGCAGCATCCGCGGTGAGCGCCTTGGCGGCCCCTGAGCCGGATACGGCGCAACTGCAAGCGTTTCCCAAGAACCTGGCCCGCCAGCACTTGGGATCGAACCTGTTCCAGTACAGCCCCACCACCCACGCCTACGCGCCTACCCAGGCTTCCGCCGCGTGGCTCGACGACGACATCTCCACCGGATGGCCCATGCTTTCCGGCACCCAGCACTACCTTCTCGCCTTCCCGGAGCCGGAAGTGCTCTCGAATTTCAGCATCTCCGCCCGCCCGGCGTCGGGCACGGTGTCGCTCTACGCGGGCGACGACCCGGCGGCCCCTGGGGCGAAATCATGGACGCTGCTGGCGAAGGACATCTCCTTCGACCAGGTGAACGAGAAGCAGCTTAGCAAGGGCTTTCTGCGCTCGGCCAAATATCTGCTGATCGAGACGAACGTGACCGATCCCGGCCCGGTCTACTCGCTCTACGTGTACGGCAGCCGCCCGGCGGCCGCTTACGACATCAAGAATCGCGAGCAGCCGATCGAGACGCGCAGCATCTTCGGCCCCTACGCCAATGACGCCACGGCGTTCAGCGTCTCCGGCCTGTATGCCCGCAGCCATGTGCAGCCGCAGGAAGGGCAAGGCAGCTTCGCGGAAATGCAGAAGGCGATCGACGATAATCCGGCCACGGCGGTGACTCTCGGCGGCGGCCAGCGGCCGGTGCTCGAGGTGCATTCCGCCGAGCCGCGCGCGATTTCGCGAGTGGCCCTGGAGGTGAGCCCCGGCGCGAAAGGGCGCTTCGAGTTCTACGTGAACGATACGGCGAATGCCGCGGGCGAAGCCGCCGCGCCGGTTGGGTCGATCATCCTCGATGGTTCCACCTCGCGGGCCAGCGTCGATTTCGCTCCCGCCACCGGCAATGTGCTCCAAGCCCGCTGGACTCCCGCCAATGGCGCCGATTCCGTGCAGGTGAACGAGATCAACGCCTTCGCCGGCCAGAGCCTCGCCAGCAACATGGTGACTACCGATCTCGCCCCCGTGGCGGACGCGGACGAAGCCGGCGTGGATCGCCGCGTCGCCCGTAGCAGCCGCGACGGCAAGACTTACAATGACCCCAAGGACCCGAAGAATATGCCCGCCATTGCGGACCGCCAGACCGGCCCGTACCTTCCCGGCGCGCTCGGGTTCCCGCCGAACCTGAGCGTTCGCCGCACGCCGCTCCTCCCGCCCGACGAAACGCCCGTGAGCCCGCCCTAGGCCGCGGACCAGTAACGAATTCTGCCAAAAGCGCGGAGGCGAAAGCCCCCGCGCTTTTGTTATTTCTCCGCCTCCCGCCGTGGCTCAAATTTTCACCCAAGTACTCCTCCCGATCCTCGTCCTGATCGGCTGCGGATGGATCCTCGACCGGCGCTGGAAGGTGGACCTCGCCACGATGGTGCGGCTGAACATCTACCTGTTCGTACCCGCGTTCATCTTCTACGAAGTGGTGCATTCTTCGGTGCGCGCGGGCGTGGCGCTGAAGGTGATCGCCTTCACCGTTTGCATCGTGGCGGCGATGTTTGTGTGCAGTTGGCTGCTCGGGCGCCTTTTCCGCTACCCGCCCGCGCAAACCCGCTCGCTCCAGCTCGCCACGATGTTTTATAACTCGGGCAACTACGGCGTGCCGCTCATGGCCCTCGCCTACCCGGCGACCGGCCCGCTGCTGCAAGTGTTCGTGGTGCTGACGCAAAACGTCTCGTGCTTCACCGTCGGCCTCACGCTCGCCTCCACCAAGAGCGGCGCGGGCTGGCGCAGTTTTCTGCCGGTGCTGCGTCAGGTTTCGCTATGGGCCGTTCTTAGCGCGCTGCTCGTCCGCTGGTTTCATATTCCCGTGCAGGAACTGCGCTGGCTCTGGGTACCGGTGGAATATTTGCACGCCGCGCTGGTGGGCGTAGCGCTCGTCACGCTCGGTGTGCAGCTTTCCCAAACACAAGTCCCGCCGAGCTTCGGCCGCCTCGGCTGGGCGCTGGGCCTCCGGCTGATCGGCGGGCCCGTGCTCGCGCTGCTGCTCGTGCCGCTCTTCGGCTTCGATAGCGAAACCAACCGGATCATGATCCTCAGCTCCGGCTTCCCCACTGCCGTAAATACCGCCCTGCTCGCGCACGAGTTCGAATCCGATTCGGCGTTTGCGACGGCCGCGGTTTTTTATTCGACGATCCTCAGCATGTTCACCGTCACGCTCTTAATTTGGCTTTTGCAAGCCTAGGGCTGCGCGCGCCCGCTAACGCGGCGCCGTGGGAAGGACCGCCTCCACCTTCGGCGGACCGCTGCGAACGGCGATGATGGTCCAAAGGACGCCCACCCAGACGGCCACCGCCAGGGCGCTCCAGAGGCGGCGGTTCACTCGGAGAGAGTGTCGATCTTCTCCGCGACTTCGAAGTCGCGGTCGGTGAGCCCGCCGACGCTGTGGGTGGAGAGTTGCACACGCACTTTGGTGTAGCGGATATCCATGTCCGGGTGGTGTTCCTCTTCCTCGGCGATCTCGGAGACGCTATTGACGAAATCGATCGCCTGGGTGAATTCATCGAACTCGAAGGTGCGCTCGATGTGTTTCTTCTCCAGCTCCCACTCGGGGAGTTTTTTCAGCCAGTCTTTGATGTCCTGCGGTTTGAGCAAATCGGCCATAGCGGTTCTTTGGGTGTGAGTGTGGCGGGTGAAATCGCTTTTCCAAGTGCAATCTGGCCGCCTCGGGAAAGCGGAATATGGACCTTGCGGGGGAGGCCCTGCCGCGTATAAAAGGCGCCTCTTTCCGCACCCGCAATACCTATGTCGCACGGCAAAATCTACAATAACATCGTCGAAACCGTGGGCGGCACCCCGCTCGTCAAACTCAACCGCATCCCGGCCAGCGCGGGCATCGATCCTTCCACCACGATCGCCCTCAAGTGCGAATTCTTCAATCCGCTCGGCAGGGTGAAGGACCGCATCGGCATGGCGATGATCGAGGACGCGGAGCGCGACGGCGTGCTCAACGAGGACACGGTGATCGTCGAGCCGACCAGCGGCAACACCGGCATCGCGCTCGCGTTCGTCGCCGCGGCGCAGGGCTACAAGCTCATCCTCACCATGCCCGAGACGATGTCGCTCGAGCGCCGCACGCTGCTCGCGATGCTCGGCGCGAAGCTGGTGCTCACGCCCGGCACCGAGGGCATGAAGGGCGCGATCGCCCGCGCGGAGGAGCTCCTGAAGAACACGCCGAACTCCTGGATGCCGCAGCAGTTCAACAACCCGGCCAACCCGGAGATCCACAAGAAGACCACCGCCGAGGAAATCTGGGAGGACACCGACGGCAAGGTGGACATCCTCGTCGCCGCGGTCGGCACGGGCGGCACGATCACCGGGTGCGTGGAGGTCATCAAGCCGCGCAAGCCGTGCTTCCAGGCGATCGCCGTGGAGCCGAAGGATTCGCCGGTCATTTCGCAGACGCTCGCCGGCGAGCCGCTCAAGCCCGGGCCGCACAAAATCCAGGGCACCGGCGCGGGCTTCGTGCCGAACAATCTGCATCTCAAGGACGCAGCTGGCAGCGCGCAGATCGCCGAGTGCGTGAAGGTGACCAACGACGACTCGTTCGCCATGGCGCGCCGGCTTGCCAAGGAAGAGGGCATCCTCGTCGGCATCTCCACCGGGGCAAACGTGCACGCCGCGCTCGAGGTCGCGAAGCGCCCCGAGAACAAGGGCAAGCTGATCGTCACCATCGCCTGCTCCACCGGCGAACGCTACCTCTCCACCGCCCTCGCCGCGGAGGCGAAGGCGGAAGTGGGCGGCTAAGCCCCCCTTCGTTTCGCGGCGAAGCCGCTTTCGGAGTGCGGTGCGTCCTCGCACCGCTTTGAGCACGCGCCGCTGCCAAAGGAACACACAAGCTACGCGGCGTCGCATGTTGAAAGAGGCGCGAGAACCCGCCCGCACTCGAGAGCACGCTGCGCCTGCAAGACGGCGCGCCGCTTTAATCCAAATCGATATGGTGCTCGCGGAGCGTCCGCGCCGTCTTCCGGTAAAACTCCGCGACGGCTTTGCTGTGATCCGCACGGGCGCGAAGCTCGGCGGATTCGGCCTCGGCGAGCTGTTTCTGCAGCTCGAGCACTTCGAAGGTGGTCCCGGTGCCCGCCTTGAGCCGCTGCTCGCCGGCGTCGAGGCTCTCCTTGGCCAGCCCACTCGCTTCGGTGGTGGAGGCGATGCGCGCGCGATCGGAGACGATTTCGCCCGCCGCAAGGTCGACATCCACGACGATCTGCTGCTCGAGCCGCTTCAGGTCGATCAGGACCTTCGCGGCCTCGAGGCGCGCGGCGTTCAGGGTGCCGCGCGCGGAGTGGTTGCCCAGCGGGATGGAGAAGACGGCGCCGGCGCTCCAGGAGAGCCGGTCGGCGCGGGTGGAGCGGCCGATGCTGTTGATGAAATCGCTGTCGAAACCGAGAAAGCCGAGGCTGGCGTTGAGATCGAGCTGCGGCAGCGCCTGGTTTTTGGCGAAGGCGATGGTGACGTGACGATTGCGCAAGTTGAGCAGGAGCGATTGATAATCCGGCCGCAGCTCGAGCGCCTCGCGGATGCCGGTGTGCACGTTCATGCGCAAATCGTGGAAGGGCGGCGGATCGATTTCGAGCCGGATCGCCAGCATCGGCTCGAGCTCATCGGTGATGAGCTGTTTGAGCAGCAACTCGTCGGTGGCCATTTTGCGGCCGGCGAGGATCACCGCCTCCTCACGCTGCGCCACTTGGGCGCGCGCGGGGATGACGTCGAAAGGCGACATCACGCCGATCCGCGCGCGCTCGCTGTTATCGTGGAGCAGCCGGCGCGCGAGCTCGCGCGAGCGCACGGCCACCTGCAGATCCTGCTGGTCGAAGTGCAGGTCGTTGTAAACGTAGATCAGCTCGGTGACGACGTTGATCACGCGCTCGCGCAAAGCCCATTCGCTGATCTCCACATTCGTGCGCGCGATGCGGATCTGGTTCATGGTGGCGCTCGGTCCGAAGCCGCGCAGGAGCGGCTGCGAGAGCGAGAAGGTGGGGCCGGTCGCGAATTCGTCGAAGGGCTGGCTGGTGCCCGTGGCGTTGACCGCGCTTAAGCCGAAGCGATAGTCGGTGCCGAGCGGGGTGAGGCCGGAAAGGGCCGTCTCGAAAGGAACATCGCGCCGGCTGGTGAAGCGGCTGGTGGCGCGCTGATCCGCGGCCAGCACCCGATTCTGGCTGCGGGTGTAATCGCGCGAGCTGCCGATGCTGAACTCGGGATCGAAGATGCCCCACTCGCTGGTGAGCCTTTCGCGGCTGATGCGCGGCTCGAATTCCTGCACCTGGATGGAAAAATTCTTCTTGAGCGCCATGCGTACGGCGGTCGGCAGGTCCACGTGCAAAACGCCGGGCCGGGAGACCAGCACGTCATCACCCGCACGCAGGGCTGGCGCCGCGCTGAGCAGGAGCAGCGCGCAAAAGAAAAAACGACGCAAAAGGAGCATGGACGGGGGTTGCAGCGAAACTGGAGTAGGATTAATCGGCGATTGCGCCAAGCGCGCAAATGGAAGATCGCACCGGAGTCTCTTTCGGAGCCGCGTCTGTGGTGCAGGCATCCCGCCTGCGAAATCATCGCCGCACTGCGCCACCGCGCTTCGCCCTCAATCCATTTGCCGGCACGGCGGTCCGTGCAAGAGTACCGCCCCATTTGATGCACCGCACCCGCCATGAGCTCGAACCCGGCGTCTTTCTCGATGCCCGCCGCGCGGTCTGGTTTGAGCGGACGCGGACGCTGGCCGTGGCCGATCTGCACCTGGGTTTTGCATGGGCGCAGCGTTCGCGCGGGAGCATGCTCCCATTGAACGTGCCCGACGACACCGTCGAACAACTCTCCGCGCTCGCGCAGGACTACGGGGCCCGCGAGCTGATCGTGCTGGGCGACATCGTGCACAAGGCCGTGCCCCTGGAGCCAGTGCGGGAACAACTGCGCGCCCTCTGCGCCGGGCTGAGCTCGGTGCTGAGCCTTCGTCTCCTCGGCGGGAATCACGATCGCGGGCTCGGGCGGCTTCTTTCCGAATGCGAATTCACCATGCAGGTGCAGGCGGAAGCGCGCGTGGGGCCGCATCTGCTTATGCATGGCGATGCGCCGCCGACTGCGGAGCCGGGCGAGCACGGGCGCATTTTCATGGGCCACGAGCATCCGGCGATCCGCATGGGCGATGGCGTGGCGAGCGTGAAGTGCCCGTGTTTTCTCGTCGGCCCGCGCGTCGTCGTGCTGCCGGCATTCTCGAGTTGGGCGGCCGGGTGCAATGTGCGGCAGGAGTCCTTTCTTTCCCCCATCGCGCGCGCCGCGGAATTTTCCAGCGCCATGGCTATCATGGCGGGAAAAATCCTTCCGATCTCGCTATAGATTAGCTAGTTACGCAGCGCGCGGACTTCATGTGGATTTCGCCAATTCAGGGTTGCAATCTATTTTGCAGATGTCTAGTCTGGGCCCTGATGACTGCGGTCCCAGCGGTTGAAGGTTGGAGGAATGTTCCACCGAAACTGGCAATGGATCAGGCATGCCGCTTCGTAATGTTAGCATCGGTCTGTCCCTTTAAGCATGAGAATTCCTCCTTTTCACCATCCAACCATTAACCGCTGCGGCGCGATCCTGGCATTCTGCTGCGTTCTTCTCCAAGGGGCCGCGGGCCAGGAGTTTGCGGCGATTGCGCTTAGCGATGATCCGGATCCTTTCGGAGAACCCTATCGCACCACGCTGAATTGCCTTGGCCTGAGCGCCAGTGGCGTAGTGACCTTTTATCCGCAAGCCTTTTTCGGCGGCACCGCGACGCTCTATCGCCGCTCGGCCGGTGGGCCTCCGGGCGGTTTGACCGGGAATACGCGGGCGCCGAACGGCGGCACCTTGGGCGGCTTTGGCGATGCAGACGTAAATTCGCTCGGCGACATCGCGTTCTCCGGAAACAACGAGATCGGCACAAATCTTTACGCTTTGTTGGGCAACCGGCTAAGCACGGTGGCGCTGGTGGGAGCCCCCGCTCCCGGCGATGGCACTTTCACCGAAGACGCATTCCAGTCCAGTGCCCTGCCGGCCATTAGCGACCGGCGGCAAATCGCTTTCCGTGCCAAGACTTCGCAATCCGGCCAGGCTATTTTCCTCGCCACGCCGGCGGGGTCTGGGGTCAGCCTAACGCGCATCGCCAAACTGGGAAGCGACTCTCCTGATGGCGGGCATTTCACTGAGTTCGACGCTCCGTCCGGAATCACCGCACCGGCTTCAGGCGCGCCGTTGGTGGCCTTCACCGCGAAGACCAACGGCACGAGCGCGGGCGGGCTTTTCCTCGCGACGCCGACGCTCGTCTCGCAGGCGGCCTCTGGCTATATTCCCTCCTTCCGCATGAACAACGCGGGTCAGGTCGTCTACGAAAACGGGGACATTTACCTGGGCTCGACCGCCGGCTCGAGCCCGGTCGTTCGCGACGGAGATGCCGCCCCCGGGGGAGGCACATTCCTCAACTTGCGAGAGCCGGGCATCAACGATTCCGGGGAGATCGTGTTTATCGCCTATGTGAATCGGAACAGTGACAGCTCCTCAGACGGTATCTTCGTGCGCGATGCCGCAGGCACAGTGAAGACGATCGCATCCTCCGCCGCTCCCGGCGGCGGTACCTTGAGCGGGTTCGGTCCGCCGGAAATCAATAACGCCGGCTTGGTGATGTTCACCGCCGACGTGGAGGTGGGTGACCAGACCTTTTACGGCATCTTTTTCGGCGACGGGAAGGACTTGGTTAAGGTGGTTCAGACTGGAGATTTGCTTCTCGGCACGGTTATCGCCAGCGAGGGCATTTTTAGCGGCTATGGTCCGTCCCCGGCTTCAACGCCGCGTTTGCCAGGGCACGGCTCGTTCAACATCCACGGCCAAGTGGCTTTTCGCGCGAAGTTGCAGACCGGAAAGAGCGGGATCTTCCTGGCCTCACAGAGCGTGCATTGGCGCACGGCGGGCGCCGGCCTTTGGGATGTCGCCGCCAATTGGACCTTCGGCCTCGCCCCTGCGCCGGTGCTGGATGTAGCCATCGACCCGGCCGCGGACGCCGTGGTCACCGGCCCGGCCGCAAACACGGTGGTGCGCTCCCTCAAAATCGGCGGCGGGACGGGCTCGGCCACTCTGGCGCTGCAGCCCACGGGGCGGGTCTTCGCGACGAAAGGCGTGACTGTGACGAGCCACGGAATTCTCTCCGGCACTGGCGCGATCGGCGGCAAGGTGACGCTCGGCGGCGGTGCGGAAGTCGCGCTCCAACTGGGCGGACGGGTGCGCGGGACGGAATATCAAGCGCTCACGTTCACCGGGCCGGTCGCCTTTGGTGGAAAGCTGAATGTCACGACGGGCGGCGCCTTTGTGCCTCAGCTCGGCGATCGCTTCGATTTGCTCGATTTCGGCGCGCACAGCGGCATGTTCGCGACGGTTTCCCTGCCGCCGCTCCCCTCCGCCAGCTTGGCTTGGGATCGGAGCCGGCTCTACTCCGCCGGCGTGGTCGAGGTCGCTCTCGTCCCCGCGTTGCGCGGCGCGTACGCGGGGCGGATCGTTGCCAGCGCCGTGGAAAACTCGGGCGCCTTCTCGCTCAAGATGCAATCGAACGGAAAGTTCCGGGCCACCGGCACGCTGGGGGGAAAAGCGTTCATCTTCACTGGAGCTGTGGACGCGGCTGGCGCTTTTACGAGCGAGCAGATCGACCCCGCCGGGCACGTCGTGAAGCTCCAACTGGACCTGGCCAATCCCGCGGCGGGTTCGCTGGCCGGTACCGTGCTCGATAGCGCCGCCACGCCGGTGGCTGCCATTGCAGCCCAGCAAACGCCGCTTTACACGGCCAGGGTACCGAGCCCGCTCGCCGGTGCCTACACCCTCGCCTTGCCCGCCGACACGGCCCATCCCGAGCCGGCCTTCCCGCAAGGCACCGGATTTGCCACCCTCACGGTGACCGCCACCGGCCGCGCCCGCCTGGTCGGGGCGCTCGGAGATGGCACGCCCATCAGCGCGGGGGGCGTGATCTCGGCGCAGGGCGAGATGGCTCTCTTCATCCCGCTCTACCGGAAGGGCGGCTTCCTCTCGGGGCAGCTTGTGCTGCGCGGGGCGACCGCCACGCAGGAGGTGACTGGCACGCTCAACTGGCGAAAGCCCGCCACGGAGACGCCCGCGTGGTATCCCGCGGCGTTCGCCGGCGACCTCGCGGTCGAGGGCTCGGGGTTCGATCGCCCGCCCGCGCATCCGAAGATTCTCGATTTTCCCAATGGCGGGCGCCTCATCGTCACCGGCGGAAACGTCCCTCCCATTTCGCCGGCCGGCTTCACCATTGACACGGCGCATCGAAACGCGGTCGTCTTTACACCGCCGGGACCGCGGCTCGCCTTCACCGGCTCGACCTTCGCGGGCGCTTTTCCGGCGACGGTGGCAAGCCAGCTCCGGACGGTAAGCTTTCGCGGCGTCGTTCTGCAAAAGCAGAATATCGCCCGCGGCTTCTTCAAGGGCGATGGGCAGACTGGCTCCGTGAAGCTGGAAGCGCAGTAGCCCGCGCACGAACTCCCTCGAGCAGTTCTGATTGACGCGCCCCGCGGCTTCCTTCCGCATAGAAGGAACGTCTCGTTCCTTGCCTCCATGAAGCGTCTCCTCCTGCTCGTCCTCGGAATCATCCTCGCGCTCCCGCTCCGCGCCGCGGAGAAGAACATCATCTTCTTCATCGCGGACGACTTGGGGGCGAACCTGGGTTGCTACGGGAACAAGACAATTCGCACGCCGCACATCGATGCGCTGGCGAAGGATGGGGTGCTGTTTCGGAAAGCGTTCGCGACCACCGCGAGCTGCAGCGCGAGCAGGTCGGTGATTCTCTCGGGGCTGCACAATCACGCGAACGCTCAGTACGGGCACCAGCATTCGTATCACCATTTTTCCGCGTACTCGAACGTGGCGGCGCTCGCGCTGCCGCGGGTGCTGGCGCAGGCGGGATATCGCACGGCGCAGATCGGGAAGTTTCACGTGGCGCCGGAGGAGGTCTTTCATTTCGAGACTTACCTGAGGGGGAATGGGCGCAACGCGGTGCAGATGGCGGAGGCGTCCGCGGAGTTCATCAAGGCGAAGGATGAGCGGCCGTTTTTTCTCTATTTTGCGACGACCGATCCGCATCGCGGCGGCGGGAACGATGCCCGCTCGCCGGAGAAGCCAAACCTGTTTGGAAATCTGCCGAACGGCGCGGCTTACCCCGGCGTGACGGAGACTTTCTACAAGCCGGAGGAGGTGGAGGTGCCGCCTTATCTGCCCGATACGGCGTCGTGCCGGGCGGAGTTGGCGCAGTACAGCCAGTCCGTCTCGCGGCTGGACCAGGGGCTCGGGCGTCTCGTGGAGATTTTGAAAGGGGCGGGGCTGTACGAGAAAACGCTGATCATCGTGACCTCGGATCACGGCGTCGCGTTTCCGGGCGCGAAAACGACGGTATACGAGCCGGGGCTGCGCGTGCCGTTCGTGGTGCGCGATCCGTACACGGCGAAGCGCGACCTGCAATCGGAGGCGATGATCAGCCATGTGGATATCGTGCCCTCGCTGCTCGATTACGCCGGCGCCCTCGATCGCGCGCAGAACGCCCCGGCCGCGCTCGTGAAAAATCCGCCCGCGCGGCGCCAGCGCGGGGCCGATGCCGAGATGGAAAATCCCGGTCCGGTGCTGACAAAGTATCACGGCCGGTCGTGGGCCGGCATCCTCGGCGACGAAAAGCCGGCGGGCTGGGACGTAATCCATGCCTCACACACCTTCCACGAAATCCAGATGTATTACCCGATGCGCGTGGTGCGCGACCGCGACTTCAAGCTGATCTGGAATATCGCGCACCCGCTGCCGTTCCCCTTTGCGAGCGATCTTTGGGACGCGCCCACCTGGCAGGCCCAGCTCAAGCAGGGGGAGACGGCGCCGTACGGCGTGCGGACGGTGGGGCAGTACATCCACCGCCCGCAGTTCGAGCTCTACGATATGCGAAAGGATCCCGACGAGCGGACGAATCTCGCCGCCCATGCGGAGCACAAGGCGACCCTGGAGAAGTATATCGCGGACCTGAAGGCGTTCGAGGAGCGGACGGGCGATCCCTGGAAGATGAAGTGGGAGTACGAGTAAGGCCTGAAAATACGAACGCCCGGGCCTTTCGACCCGGGCGCTCGCAGCCCATGAAAATTGCGGTTCGCTTAGGGGCGGCGGGCCTTGCCGGCCACCGGCGCCTTGCGCTTCCCAGCGATGCCGGCGAGGTAGGCGCTGGTCTCCGAATGGTGGTAGACGCTGCCCTTGCTCCAGGAGTAAAGCGGGATGTAGTCGTTGCTCGAGACGCGATCGGCGGCGATCGGGACGGAGGTGTTCGTGGGATCGAGGATCCACCAGCGGCCTTCATTCTTCCAAACGACCCAGGCGTGGCTCAGCTTCGAGTTGCGATGCGCCTTGCCCACCACGAACCGGACCGACGGGTCGTCCATTTTGTTGATCAGGTAGAGGGACTTCGCCTTGCAATCGCCAGCGCGGCGGGCGGCCGTCACCTCGGGGGTGGCGGCGGTGTACGGTTCCGTGAAGGAGTAACGGAAGTTATTGGTCTCCCGCATGATCGAGCGGACCTGTTGCATGTCGGCGGCGCCGCTATCGAGCGAGCTGAGAACCTGCCGGACCGGCCCCATGTAGGAATCGTACGGAGTGCGGGAGGCGCTGGAACCGAGATCGAGACCGGCGAAGGAGGAGGCAGCGACCGAGAGGTAAGCGGCTATGGAAAGGAGGGAGAGTTTCATAGGAGTCAGAGAAGTTGTAATTTCTATACTGACTCCATTAGCTGCTACCGTGCCAAGGGGATGCGCGCGCTGTTTCTCCGTGCCGAAAACGGGGGAAACGGAGCGTCCCAGGGGCTCCGCACTCGCAAGTTTGAGAATCACTCTCGGGAGATGCATTAGAACGGCTGGTAGGCCGTGCAGCCAGGAGACGCGTCGCGAGAGGGCGAACGTCCTCGTGAGCCTCGTAACGACCCTAGCGAAGCGAGCCATTCTCCTCACCGGGTCGTCCACCCCACCACCGCAGCACCATCCTGCCGCGCTCGCGAGGACGCTCGCCCTCCCGCGACGCGCTGCGTGGCAATCCGCCTCCTCCGCGTGAAAACCCCAAGGCCGGTGCTCACCTCATCGACAACCGCCGCGCCCCGCTCTACCTTTCCCCTCTCGTCTACTTCGCCGCCGCATGACCTCTGCATTCAACGGACACCTCAAGCACTTGCGCGAGCGCTTGCAGGAGACCTGGCAGTCTTCGCCGACGGCCCGGAAGGTGCGGCGGGTGGCGCAGGTGGTGGGGCGCCGGCTCGGGAAGCGGCCGCGCGCGATCTCGGAAAGCCCGAACCTGCTCCCGCTGCTCATCCAGGTGCTGGCGGCGTTTTCGAAAGCGGCGACGGCGGAGGTGCTGGAGGAGGAGATCGATTCGTCGCTCGGCTTCCTGCGCTACGATTACCCGGAGGCGGTTTACTCGGAGCTGCGAAAGCTTTTCCGCCAGGCGCTGAACGAGCAGCAGGATCTCGACGGCGATGGCGCACGAAGCTCGCCGTCGAGCTGAGCACCGAGCGCAAGGTGATGCTCGGCGTGCAGCTCTACGATCTGATCTCCAAGGCGGGCATGGAGCAGCAGCAGGTGGTGACGTTCTACTCGTTCATGACGCAGCTCGGCATGGCGGCGCAGGCGATCGATATCGTCTATCAGCTCAACGCCGCGGACGAGAATCGGACAAGGGCGTCTACCAGCAGGGGCAGTCGCCGCTGGAATCGCTGACCTTCGGCGCCAACGGCGCATGCGGACGTGAAGCTGAAGGGCCTCGAGGGCGACGAGCGGCTCGTCGCCTTTCGCTACCACGATCTCATCCTGCTGAAGAACCAGAGCTCGCAAGGGCATCGTGGTGCGCGGGCGGCCGCTGCGGGCCGGGGGCGTTTTGCCGCATCTATTCGGGGCAGCGGATCGTGCTCGGCGAGCAGGTGCTCACCTACCAGGACCTCGCGTATTATTTCAACGCGAAGAAGAACGTCTCGCTCACGCAGATCTATCTGACGCATCGACACGAACGACGAGGTGGAGCTCGAAAAGGTGCGCACGCGGGATCGCGCGCTCGAAGTGCGCTTCGGGCTGAAGGTGCAGGTGCGCGCGCTCAAGAACGTGGACGCGCTGCTCAACGGCGTGGCGCTGCGCGCCGGCACCACGGTGGAGGCGACGCTCGACGACAAGATCGTCTTCCACAATGACTCCGAGCTGCCGCTGAACGATCTGCGCCGCCGCGCCCGCGCGCTCGGCGGACGCTTCCAGCTCAAGGCCTACAAGAGCGGCTACCTCGTCTCGAACAATCCGTCGCTGCTCGACGTGGACGACATCCTTCTTTCGCCGGGCACGAGCGGGCGAAGTGCTGCTGCAGATCCTCTGCGACTACGAAAACAAGGTCGGCAAGCTCGAGGTGCTGCAGGCCGATCGCCCGATCCTGGTCGGCGATGTGCCGGTGCAGGAAGGGACCGCCGAGCTCAAGGATGGCGACACCATCCGCATCGATACCGGCCAGGTGCTGCGCTGCAACTTCTCCGAGCGCATCATCGAGGAGGAGCGCAACATCATCTCCACGCTCGAGGTGCGCGACGTCACGCATCGTTTCCGCAAGACGCGAGACCGGCGCTCGACGGCATCAACTTCACGGTGAACCGCGGCGAGATGGTCTGCGTGATGGGCGCGAGCGGCTCCGGCAAATCGACGCTGCTGCGCGCGATCGCCGGGCAGCTCCAGCCGCAGCAGGGCGAGGTCCTGCTCAACGGACAGTCGCTCTACGCCGACCTCGATGCGCTCAAGCGCTTCGTCACGCTACATCCCGCAGGACGACGCCTTCGACGATCACCTCACGATCGAGGAGAACCTCGAGTTCGCCGCGGCGATCCGCTCGCCGCATCTCTCGTCGGCGCGACCGCGCCCGGCGCATCGAGGGCAAGCTGATCGAGCTTGGGCTCACCGAGCGGCGCGATTCACGTGGTCGGCACGCCCGGTGAAGAAGCGCCTCTCCGGCGGCGAGCGCAAGCGGCTGAATATCGGCCTCGACATGATTTCCGTCGGCGGACGTGTTCCTCTTCGACGAGCCGACGAGCGGCCTCAGCTCCAAGGACAGCGAGCACGTCATCGAGATCATCCGCTCGATGGCGCACAACAAGATCGTGCTGGTGACGATCCATCAGCCGACCTCGAAACTCTTCCAGATGTTTTCGAAGGCGCTGCTGCTCGACAAGGGCGGGCGCATGGTTTTCTACGGCACGCCGCACGAGATGCTGGAGTACTTCGCCGCCGCCGAGCACGAGCAGCATTTCGGCACCGAGCTGGGCGGCTGCCCGGCCTGCGGCACCACGCGGCCCGAGTTCATCTTCGACGTGCTGGAGACGCCGCTGCGCGACCTCAGCGGCGACGTGATCTACGAGGAAAATTCGCAGGGGCAGCTCGTGCCCGCGCGCCGCTTCTCGCCCGATTACTGGCGCGACAAATACGAGCGCTTCCGGCTGCTGCAGGACATGAAGCAGGTGAACATGCGCAAGACGGCCGCCGCCGCACCGCCGATCGCCGCGCCCGCGCCGAACGCTCGCCCAGCGTGCGCACGCGGCGACCGGATCCGCTGGCGCGATGAGTGGACGCAATTCCGCACGCTCTGGCGGCGCGCCTTCATCTCGAAGCTCCGCAACCGGCGGCAACCTCATCACTCACCGCTGCTCGTCCCGCCGGTGCTCGCGGTGCTCGTCGGCTGGGCGCTGCTACTTCACCGACGACGCCTCGGGCCAGTACGATTTCGCGAGCGCCTTTCACATCCCCACCTACATCTTCATCTCGCTGCTGCGTGGCGCTGTTCCTCGCGCTGATGAATAGCGTCGACGACATCATCCGCGACCGCGTGATTCTGCATCGCGAGCGCAATCTCGATGTGCGGCTGCCGTATTACATCCTCGCGAAATTCGGCACGCTCGCGCTCTTCTCCGCCGTGCAGTGCGCGCTCTTCGTCGCTGGTGGGCAATTACATCCTGGAGATTCGCGGGATGTTCTGGCCGTACTTCTACTGGCATCTTCATCACGGCGGTCGAGCGGCACCGCGCTGGGGCTGCTCATTTCCTCGATCGTGGCGCGACGCCAAGACTGCGGCGAACTTCGTCCCGCTGGTCCTCATCCCGCAGCTCATCTTCGGCGGCGCGCTTATCAAGTACGACGAGATGAACCGCAACCTCGACATCGATCTACACGTTCAAGCGCTGGCTTCCACCGCACCCGAACGCGATGAACCGCTGAGCGCGACGACGCCAAGCTGCAGCATTCCGCTGATCAGCCGCTTCGTCGCCACGCATTATTCAGCTACGAGGCGCTGATCGTCGCGCAGGCCAAGCTGAACCCGCTCGCGGCCCGCCAGGACAGCCTGCAGAAGCATGATCGATGAGACTCGTGGCGAGGAAAAACCGCACCGAGCAGGAAGACAAGCGGCTCGACGATCTCAAGGACACCCTCGCCCTGCTCAGCGGCCTCGAAGCCGGCACACTGCGCGAAATCGAAAAGCGCCTCCGCCGCGTCGATGGGATCATCGAAGGCAAACCGCTCGACACCGGCGGACTGCAAAGCGCGCACCAGCGGCCTCACCGCCGAGCGCCTCTACACCAATCAGAAAGTGATCGACCTCGTCGCGAAAGCGGAGACCGAGCAAAGCGACTATCGCCGCGCCAACCCGGTCAACGTCTTCTTTTCGCCCGTGAAGAGCTACGTGAAGATCACCGCGAGCGTGTACGCCTGGAATACCGCGGTGCTGCTCGCCGCCAGTGTGCTTTTGCTCGGTGCGCTCTTTGCGGTGCTGCGAAAGCAGTTGGGGCTGAAAGGCGTTTAGTTCCGCGGTCGAGTGGCGTTTTCTGCCACAGGGCAAGGCATTTGAGGACTAGGCGGTCGCCGGTTAATAAAGAGCCGTCACCAACACACCCGCAGATGACTCCATTCCGCAAAGTTCCCGGCAACCCCGTCAACATCATGCTGAAGCGCGAAATCCTGCTCGCGCAGCCGTCCGAGTTCTTCAAGGACCTGTTCGATGGCCGCGTGCCCACGGTGCAGGAAAAGGTGCACTACGTGGAGCTGGCGCTGCAGCGGATCACGTCGCTGAACATCTTCGAGAACGACACGTACACGGTGGAGATGAACCGGTACCCGCCCTTCATCCATCTCGATATCTCGCGGCACGATGGGCAGGCCTGCACGAACTGGCGCGAGTTCCAGCAGATCAAAAACGAGCTGGTCGGGCCCGAGTTCGAGGCGGTGGAGCTGTTCCCGGCGGAAAGCCGGCTGGTGGATACCGCAAACCAGTACCACTTGTGGGTCTACGAGCAGCGGGGCTTTCGCTTTCCCTTGGGATTCAATCAGCGCTTTGTGCTGCCGGAGGCCCTACGGATGGAAAGCTGGAAGACGCTGAACGCGGATGGAGCGGTGCCGCTGGCCCCGATGGGCGCGGGCGCACGCTAGGTGATCCGTGCGGCCGCAGAAATCTTTATCATTTCTTGCTTTTTGGGCACATCCGATGCTGCGTAAGGATGAATGGTTGGTTCATCATCCTCCCCACTCTCGCGCATCCTGCTGGCGCTGCTCCTCGCCGGTGGGTCGGCCTTCGCGCAAGCGCCTGACACCGTTTCCCTGATCCTGATCGACGGCGACATGCGCGCCGATTGGCCGGATCGCGGCGTCGTCGGTTTCCACCGCACGGGCACGACCGGCGACTTGCCGGTGAGCTTCACCCTGGGCGGAAGCGCGATCCTCAATACCGAGTACACGACGACCGCGGCGGCCAGCGTCACCATCCCCGCGGGCGACCGCGAGGCTTGGGTGGAGTTCGCGCCGGCGGGGCCGGTCCTCGGAGCAGCGGCGAAGACGATTACCGTCACGCTGCAATCCGGGCCTGGGTACAACTCGGCAGACGCGGCGGTGCAAACCGTCAAACTGGCGCCCGCCTCGGCAAAACCTTCCGCCAAGGCGGCGGTGCGCTTTCTCAACCAAGCTGCCTTTGGCCCGAGCGGCGATCTGCGCGATGTGCAGGAGGTCATGACCTTCGGGTACGACCAGTGGATCACCCGGCAATTCGTGCGGCCTGTGGGGCTGCAGCAGCCGCTCTTCGATCAAATTTTCCGCGCCCGCCGCGGCCGGCTCTGGTCGGTGGATAAAGTCCTCGCCTGGTGGAGCCGCGTGATGAGCAATGCCCCCACGAGCGACCTGCTGCGGCAGCGCGTGGGCTTTGCACTGAGCGAGATCATGGTGGTTTCAGACCGGCTCGAGCAATTGAGCAATCACCCCTCGGGGATGCTAAACTATTACGATACGCTATTAAGAGGCGCCTTCGGCAACTATCGTACGCTGCTTTATAATGTAGCGACCCATCCCTGCATGGGGGCCTATCTCAATCATCTCGGCAATCAGAAAGGCGATCCCGAGGAAGGGACGTTTGCGGATGAAAACTTTGCCCGGGAGATCATGCAGCTCTTCTCGATCGGCCTATGGGAGTTGAATCTGGATGGCACGCGAAAGCTGGATCCGAACGGCCAGCCGATCCCTTCGTACGACAACACGACGATCGCTAACCTGGCCCGCGTCATGACGGGATTTGGCTTCGGCGGACCGCGCTCGGACGGATTCTGGGACTGGCGGGAAAACTTCCAGGCGCCGATGCGGATGTGGGACGAATTCCACGATCTCGGGGCGAAAACGCTGCTCAATGGGGTGACGCTGCCTGCCCGCACGGCCAGTGACCCCGATAAAGGGACGGCGGGCCTCGCGGATCTCCATGCGGCGATCGATTGCCTGTTCAATCATCCGAACACCGCGCCGTTCGTAAGCAAGCAGCTCATTCAGAAGCTGGTGACCTCGAATCCGACACCCGCTTACGTCGGCCGCGTGGCGGCAAAGTTCGTGAACAATGGCAGCGGGGTGCGCGGCGATCTGAAAGCAGTAGTCCGCGCAATCCTGATGGACCCAGAAGCGCGCGATCCGCAGCTGACCGGGTTGGTGACCTCTGGCAAGCTGAAGGAGCCTTACCTCCGGACGGCAAACCTGGCGCGCGCGGTCGGTGCGCGGGCGGCGAACGGTCTTTATGAGATGCAGCATCTGGAGGAGATCCACTTTCAGCAGCCGCTTTCCTCGCCGAGCGTCTTCAACTTCTTCAAGCCTGGCTATTCGCCGGCGGGACCGGTGAGCGAGGCTGGCTTGGTCGCGCCCGAGTTCCAGATTCTCAATGCCGTGACCGCGCTCAGCCTGCCTAACTACTTTCTCAATTCGCTCCAGAATGGCTTCAACCGCTGGGGAAGCAGTAACCCGCGCGCGATCGTCCGGCCCCAGTTGGCGGCGGAGTTGGCGCTGGTCAATGATGTGCCCGCCTTGCTGCGACGGCTCGATCTGCTCCTCACCGGCGGCACGCTGCCGAAGGAGCAGCATCAGGTCATCCGCGAGGCCGTGGAACAGATCGATAGCGACATCTGGCAATGGAAACAGGAGCGCGTGCGCATGGCTATCTACCTCATCGTCTCCTCCCCCGAATTCGCGATCCTCAAGTAAGCCCTCACTAGCTATGTCGCACCCCATCTCACGACGCCGTTTCCTGGGCCAGCTCAATTGCGCGGCCATCAGCTCGCTGCCGATTCTCAGCACCCTGCTCAATCTCAAGCTCGCCGGCAGCGCGGCGGCGCAGGCGAGCGGCGACGGTCACCGCGCCCTGGTCTGCCTCTTTCTCTCCGGCGGGATCGATACCTTCAACGTGCTGGCGCCGCGCGGCAGCGCCGAGTACGCCGAGTATAAAGCGGTGCGCGGCGCGATCGCGCATCCGCAAGGCGCCTTGCTCCCGATCACGCCCCTCGGCTCGCCCGGTTTGCAGCTGGGTCTGCATCCACAGTTCGGCGGCTTGCAAAGCTTGTTCGAGGCGGGCAAGGCGGCGTTCGTGACGAATGTGGGCACGCTGGTGGAGCCGGTGACGAAGAACGAATATGAGAACGGGCTGAAACGCCTGCCGCTGGGCCTGTACTCGCACTCCGATCAAATCGAGCAATGGCACACCTCGACCCCAAACGTGCGCTCGCCAAAAGGCTGGGGCGGGCGCATGGGCGATCTGCTGCGGAGCATGAACGCGCTCGATACCGTCTCGATGAACATCTCGCTCACCGGCTCGAATATCTGGCAGAGCGGCGACCACGTGTATGAGTACACCGTGAGTCCGGACGGCGCGATCCCGCTGGACGGCTACGACCGCAACGATGACAACCAATGGAGTACCGTGCCGATCCGCACGCGGGCGGTGGATGCGCAGTTGGCCTTCGACTACCAACACCTGCTGAGCCAGGCCTTTGCCGTCAAGCGCCGGGGGGCAATGGATGCCTATACACAATTCAATGCCGCCACCGCCGGCGACTTGCCCGCGAGCGTGACCTTCCCGGATACCGGCTTGGGCAACCGCTTCAAGATGGTAGCCAAGGCCATTGCCGGACGCTCAATGCTCGGCCACACGCGCCAGACCTTCTTCATCGAGTACGGCGGGTGGGACCATCACGATGCGGTGCTCGCCAGCCAGGCGGAGATGCTGCCGCAAGTCGATGCGGCGGTGAAGGCGTTCTTCGATTGCCTGGCCGCGCTCGGGCTCGAGGATCACGTCACCCTCTTCACCGCCTCCGATTTCGCCCGCACCTTGAGCAACGACGGCGACGGCGCCGACCATGCGTGGGGCGGCAATCATTTCGTCGTCGGCGGCGCGGTGAATGGCCGCCGCATCTACGGCCAATACCCGAGCCTGTATGTGGATAGCCCGCTCGATGTCGGCCGCGGCCGGCTGATTCCGCAAGTGGCAGTCGATAGCTATTTTGCGGAGCTTGCGCTCTGGCTGGGCGTCCCGAAGGGGAGCCTGGATACGGTGTTTCCGAATATCGGCCGATTCTACAATACCAGCAGCACTTCCCCGCCGCTGGGCTTTCTCGGGTGAGGCGTCTGGCGTTGCTCCTGGCTGCGGTGATCGCAGTCGCCGCCGCGGCTTGGTGGTGGCTTCGAGTCACGCCATCCGCACCGCCGCTCACCGTGGCACGCACACCCGTTCCGTCACTTGTCGTCGTTCCGATCGTCGCGCCATCTCCGGCTCCGGCGCCCGCCGCGGCGGCACCTCCGGATGCGCGCCGCGCCGGCTCACCGCTCGCCGCCGTGCTGAATGCATCGGGCGGGAGCGCGGCACGCGATGTGGAAGTCTTGCACACCCTCTTGCGGCATTACCTTCGGCACCTGGGCCGGCGGCAGGGTTTGCCGATCGGCAACGACAGCGATCTCGTGAAAGTCTTCACCGGCCGGAACCCGATGAGACTGGTGGTCGTCCCAGCGAATCATCCGGCCATCAACCGCGAAGGCAGGCTCTGCGATCGCTGGGGCACCCCCTACTTCATTCATCCGCGCGGCGGCGGGGCCTACGAGGTTCGTTCGGCCGGCCCGGACCGGCGGATGTTTACCAATGACGACAGCGTCTCAGATGGCGCAGTCGCGGAGTAGTATCTGACCGGCGCAGCGGTTCTACGCTCTCTTGACGAAGATGCCTCTCCAGAGGCGACTGACGCTTGCTCACTCTCAGGCGAGGTCACCGTCAGTCCGGCCCGTACACCAGTTCGAGGAATTTCGCCGCGTCGACATGCATTTCGAGTTGGGACTTTCCGGGCAGATCTGCGGGCCCAAACGTTCGGCCCCGCTGGAGATTGCACATATCGAGAATCGCCTCGAGCGAGCGTGGGCCATGCTTGAAGGCGGCGATCGTGCAAAAGGCGTTCGCTACAGCTTGCTCCACGAGTGGCCGGGGCGCAGTGCCGTTGGGCCGCTTCAGCCTTTGCAAAAGCAACCGGTGCAGCATGATTGCACGGCGCAAGATGTAGCGTTGCTGGTCCAACTCGTCCTCGGGCTTGTTGATCCCGCGGATATTCAGGTGAGCGCGCAAGCGGCTGATGAAATCAGGGCCTTTCGCCTCCACAAATGAGGGATTTCGCAGCCTCCCATTCAGCTCTTCGAAACTACGTGTCACGCCACCTGCAAAGACGAGCACGCAATCGCCCAGCTTGTAGGTGGTGCCTCCATCAATGAACTCGCCATCCTGCATTGGAGCGAGGAAATACCTTAGCCAGCCAAACGGCCGTCCCTCGAAGGCGCTGTCGAACTCGTCGAAAAAGATCACGGGAATGCCGGGCTTGAGCGCCTCACTGCGCACTTGGTGCAATGCATTCACCAAGTCGGCGAGATCGGTGAATTGGCTCACGTTGAAAGTGCGCGCTTCCTTGGAGAACCGGCCATCTTCCGCCATGTGCTCCACCACTTGCTTCACTCCATACGATTTGCCGGAGCCCGGCGCGCCGAAGACGGCGATATTGAGAGGTCGCGCCGCACGCGGCCGGTAGTTTCGGAAGGCGTCGCGAATGGCCAGGTAGTCTTCCACCTCACGGCGGTCGAGCAATTCCAGATTCCCGATCTTGACCAACGGAATTTCGTCCGCCGGCTTCGTATCCTCTCGATTCGTCAGCCAATGAATCGCTTTCGCGAGGAAGCTGCCCTTCAGCTTTTCCCGGTCCGGCTCGACGATGTCACTGGTGATAAACCACTGGCTCCGATGGGAAACCGCGGCGTGAACATGCACTTCGACCCGCCACGCCTTATCCTTCGGGCGGGCCGCGTGGTCGAGCCAGTCCCGCGCATCCTTCATGTTAACCCGCCGGTGAGACCAATCCGCGGACGTGATTGGCGCCCACCCCCCGGCCGCACTTTCCCGGTGAAAAAAATTCATGAACAGCCCACGCTCACCTTGCGCGGACTGGAGGCGCAAGGCTTGCAGCAACGCCCGGCACAGCCAGCCTCCGTCATTCAAGCCCTCCTTGAGGCAATCCCCCGGTTTCGACGTTCCGGTTGCAAAGCCGGCATATTCGACCGCGACATGAGATGCGATCGAGGCGATGTACGCATCAACGCTGCCGAGTTTCGAATTCAGCATCGGAGCCGCCATTCTTCCCTGAAAGAGCAGCAGCGCTCGCTCTCTCTCGCCGTCGTGCGGGCAGTACACCAGACACGCTGCGTCGTTGATGCAGACCACCACACAGGTCAGGAGGGCGGCTGGCTCGTTTGCGCTCTTCACCAAGTCGGTCAACGTGCGCTCCAGCTTCAACTTGCTGTCGCAACCGCGCCAGCGTCTGAGCAGGTCCACGGCAATAGATTCGTAAGAAAGCGACTTTCGCACGCGTGTATTGGGGAAGAGCTCATGCAGGTGCAGCACCAGAAAACGCACATGAGTGGGACGGGCGAGTTGGCCCGGCCCGATCGCTTGCTGGGGTGCCGCAAGCCGTCCGACCTGCACGTGCGCGAAGCACTTCGGCCCTTCTGCTGGAAGACCGCGATCCAAGTGTTCTCTTCCGAAATAGCGCGGCTGCGCAATCCAGTGGAGCAGGACTGCTTCATCAGTCGACGGCGGGGCGGCCCGAGCCGTTGGAGAGCGGTCCTCAAAGCAGCCGTACGGCTCACCGCCACCGGCCCTCAGGTAAGGCATCTTTTTTCCGGGAGAGCCGAGGATGAGCACGTCCTCTTTTTCGCTGCCGCACTCCAGGTGAAAAAGCTGCTGAGGCGCCTCGAGATGAAGGAAATGCTTGCTGGCCACGTGCTGGAGAGCCGCCGCGGGGCCGGCGACGTCCCGCGCGACTTCGGCCAGAAAATGCGACCCGAATTCCACGGGCAAGAGCAAACTTCTCCCGGTGTCCCACCCGGCCGCGAGCTCCGCCGCCGGGAAGCGAAGGCTATGGGCCGGCAGCAGAAAGGCGACCTGGTAGGAATCGCCGTCGACGATGATCGGGGGAGCATTCATCCGGCGCACTTTGCCTCGGCTGAGATTCTCACGGCCTCACGAATTCTGGCAAAGGCGGCGGATGCAGCCTTCTCCATCCGATCGACGATCTCCTGCTGCTTGGGGCCGTCGCCCTCACGGTATTCGCGCTTCCAAAGATCCGCGAGCGTGAGGCAAGCGAGCACTTCGTTCTGAATCACCTGATAAACACTCGCCGGCTGCGCTTCAGGCGGCAGCACCCGTTCCCGACGACGGGCGCGCGCAGCGCAGTAACGCAGGAGCTTCCGCCAAGTGAGGTACTCCAGCCCCGGGACTGGGGAATTGCCGTGCAGATCGTAGAAATCTTTCCGCGAGGGAATCCCGGCACCGCGACGAGCCCGCTCCTCGGCCGCGTCGAGAGAGGTTATTTCCTGGAGGAGATCGCGTGCCAGGCTTGGGCTGCGGGTGGCTTGGTGAACGCCGTACAGCCAGGAACCGGTACATCCGTAGCCGGTCAGAATACTCCCAACCGCCGTGCTGGGGGAATCGAAAGGTCGCTCCTCCTCTCCAACGCGGCCATCCAGCAGATCCGGCAGCGGCAGGCGGGTCGGCCCGCCTGCCAGCAAACGCAGCCGGAGCATATGCCACTGAGCGATCTCGATGATATCCGCGGGCGTCCCGTATCCTCCTTCGCCAGCGCGCGAGGCTTCCGCAAAGCTCGTTTCGCGCAAGTTGTCCCGGATGATTTTGGCGAGTGGCAGAAGTTCTGCAAAGGTCAGATCCTTTTTGTTTCGCAAGGCGTTCCACGCCGTCACCAAGCCACTCGGCGCCGTCAGAAGTTCCGCAAAGGCTCGGGTCGTACTGGAAACGGACTTGTGGCCTTGCTTGAGCGTGACGGCGGACTGGCTGGCGTCCGTCCACTCGCAACCTGCGCAATCCAGCCAACGTTGAATGAAACGGCTCAGGCGCACCCGGATATCCTGCACCAGACTTGCGGAAACGTTTTCCCCCCGTTGGCGATCGTCCCGGCCGGAGGGGAAAAACGGAAGCGCCATCAGCAAAGGCACCGCGTAAGGGTGCGGAGGCGGTACCGGTGATTCGGCGGCGAGGACGGCTGAAACTCCCGCCTGCAACGGCCACTCGTCGTCCTTTTTCCTGCCGTGGGCGTCCCATCGATCCAAATCTGTCACCGATTGCAGGGTGCTGTAAAAATGCCGCGAAAAGAGGCTTCGCCTCGTGGTGTTCACGGTAGAGCGTGCAGGCATCAGCTCTTCAAGCACGAGGAACTGGAGGAACTTGATCGCGGTGGCGCCGGCTTTCTCACGCTCTGCCAGCCTCGCTTCGTCCAAATGCAAGAACTCCTCGTCTGCGCCGAATGCCCACGCGATCTCGAAGAACACGCAAACTACCGTTTCACGGGTGGCGGTATCAAAGGCGAATCCCCACGGCCGATCGGATGCCGGAATCGCCTTCCAGTATTCTCGAGCCGCCCGCAACAGCCCGACCACCGAAGGCTCCGAATCGTCCGCGGCAAACCAGCCGTCGGTTTTCGCATTGGCGGAATTGACCCACACTCGCGGCACCGAGCGGAGCAGCAGTGGCCAGAGTTGCGCCTGTGCCTCCGCGACCCCCTTCATCGGATCGCCACTTCCTCGCCGCGGGAGAGATGCTCGTCTGCGCGCCTTGCGCAACACCCCCAAGTGCGCAATCAATCTGCGATCAGGTTGCACGACCCAGGAGGGGCATTTTAGCAGCTCCCGGGAAGTATCGTCTTGGGCGAAATCTTCGAGCAGTTTGAGATTTACGCAAAACATCCCAAAATCCATGTAGCCGGGGACCGCGTACCGGAAATCCTTCCCGCCATTCGGGCCGGCCTTGTCTACTTCGAAAATCCAAAAGTCATGCCAGGAGGGCGCCAGGGCGGAGGTGCAAGGTCCATTTTCCAGGGGGGCGGACGGCTCCCACATGGTCTTTAGGTTCAAGAGCGGACTTTCTCTGGTCCGCTCACTCGGAAGCGAGTTCAACCACCACTCGTCCACGCTCAGAATCTTCAGATCGGCTGCTGGGAATCGCGTCTGCGAATCGGTGTCTTCGAGCAGGCGTCCGATTTCCGAGCGGGAAAAGTCGAGTGCCTTGAAGCGCAGATGGCTCAGTTGCTCCAGCCGCCGCATCAGCCAAAGGTTGAATGTCTGCTCTGCGTGATTCTCGCGGAAGAGCTGGAGCAGCGCTTCCGCCGGTTCCGTGCGCCCGCGCAGCAAGCCATTGAAGCTATCCAGTCCCGAGCGCACGTGAAAACGCCCATTTTCATAAGCTAGTTCGCGCACCGTAGGATCGTGCGCGGAGTTATCCGATTTCAGCACGTAAATCACCTTGCGGATCTCGTCCTGGATCGTGATCTGCTTCAGCGCGATGATGTTCTCCGCATTCACTCCCAGGGCTTGAGGCGCGAGCGGGTCGTCCTCGGTCGCCATTTCATAGGTCATGAAAACGGTGGGCCTTCCGCCGTCTTCCTCCCCCTCCACGGCTGCCGCCCGTCTGGGCGTTTGCTTGCTGTCATGATCGCCCGCCTGAGGCGTGGGCGCTGCGAGTTTTGACGAAGGGTGATTGGCGATGACGATGCTGATCGCTTCAAGCATCTTCGCCGCATCCGGCCGGTCGAACATGGCCAGCCATTCCGAGATCCCATCGAACGCGATCCGCTGAGGCGCGAAATTCGTCAATGCCCAGTCCAAGTGCGCGATGAGATGGTTGAAATCGAAGTGCGACTGCGTGAAGTCAAGGACCGCAAGCCAAGGGCGCCATGGCTCAGACTCTTCCTTTGCTTCGGTCGGCACGTCTTCCTGCGCGTGCGCCGCAGCCTTCTCAATCCCGCGCCACGCTGCATCCACGACGCTTTTCGCGTCGATATTCAAACAGACGAGCAGGCTGCGCGGGGCAGTTTCGAAGTCTTTCCGGGTTCCATTCTCCAGAAGCGCAGCCCTGGCCGGGGGCCGGGGAGGGGCGTGAGGATTGGAGAAATGGCGCCTGGCGGGGTCCAGCAGGAACTGCATGCACAAGGTGGTCTTTCCCGCGCCCAGTGGTCCCGCGATGAGCGTCGTGGTTCCTCTCTTGAGCTTGGCAAAGTCTGTCGGCGTTTCCCGGCTCGCGCGCCGTGGCAGCCAATGCTCGGCCTCCCGATCCATCATCTGATCGAGGCCAGTGGTGCCCGAGGCAATGGTGGCATCGCGTTTGATGACACTCAACGAGGCGTGTAGAAGTCGCGGTCGTGGAAAAAAAGCGATGCTTCCCCACCGGATTCCGTCTCCGTCCAGCTTCCCAAGTGTTTCGACGTGCTCTCGGAACTTTTTGTGCCGAAACAGTCTCTCACAATTGGCATTGGTTACAATGTCCCACGTGTGCTCTCCCGGGATCATGTTTACTCCCTGCGACTTCACGATTTCCAGCACGCGGCCGCGGCGGCCCAACGGCAACACTTTATGGTAAAGGCGAAACACGATATCGGCCAGGTAGTCCTCCACCGACGGGATATGCGACCCCAGCTCAGACGAGAAATCCTGCTCCGCCAACAGGATTGTGAGAATGAGTCGTTGTTCGGAGAAGAGCGAGCGCAGCCGGTGTAAGAGCTCGTGGGTCTGCCGGCGCTCGTCGCTCGGCGAAGCGCAGCCTTTGAGCAGCGCCGTAATGCTATCCACCACCACGATCACTTCCTTCTCCTCAACCTCTGACTCCCCTGGCGCGAGACTTTTGGCGATCCGGTTAAAGACTTCGTTCACCAACTCTTCCGCAGAGGGCACCGGGCGATCCGTGGCCGGCTCGGGGACGATCACATAGAGATTATCGACGTCCGGCTCGGGCGAGTTGATTCTGAACAGCTTGGGGCTGACGTGCTTCGATTCGGGCGGGCAGAACCAGCCCAAGGGCCAGAACATTCCGCGCAGCCGCCGCAGGTTTATCTCGGAGCTGATGAAGTAAAGGATGCGTTTCGGTTCATTCTCGCCTTTGCTCGGCATGAGTGACCGTGCAAGTGAAAGCGCGAAGGTGGTCTTGCCTGCGCCTGGAGGGCCGGAGATCAGCAATGTCGTGCCGCAGGGAATTCCCTGGCTGGCGCCGGGATCCGCTTCGCCAATGAGGAGTTCCTTGAACCCTTGCAGCCGGGGATTGAGTCGGTCGTGGGGGGACATGGCTCCGTCTATCGACGCGGAGGCTGCGCTCATTTTCCGATTTAGGTCAAGGGAATCTATCTGTTATAGAGGTTTGCCTACCAGCATTGTCGTCGAGAAGGACGAGCTCGCTGGCTTCTGAAGACTGAGCTGTTCGCAATTTCGCTGTTTTTGATTGCGCGATACAGTATCTACCCGCCCGTCATTTCCTGCCCGATACGCGCGAGGGTGCGCTCGAGGATCGAGAAGTCCACGGGCTTGGTCAGGTGCTCGGAGAAGCCGGCCGCCTTGCTGCGCTCGAGGTCTTCGTGCATGCCAAAGCCGCTGAGGGCGATGCCGCGGAAGTTGCGAGGAGGGGCTTTGCGCGAGAGCTGCTGGATGAGCTCCATGCCGGTGCCGTCCGGGAGGCCGATGTCGCTGAGGAGGACGTCGAAATCGTAGTCTTGGGCGGCCTCGAGCGCGCCGGAGACGGTCTCGGCCGAGCGCACTTCGTAACCCCGCCGGAGGAGGAGGCGGCGCAGCATGGTGGCGGTATCCGTGTGATCCTCGACGAGGAGGAGGCGGAGCTTGATGGGAGGGGAAACGACGCCTTCGGAGGGCGCCGCGGTGGCGGGCGCGCCGCCGCGCGTGATGGGCAAACAGACGGTGAAAGTGCTGCCGCGGCCGACGCCGGCGCTCTCCGCCTCGATCTTGCCGCCGTGCATCTCGGACAGGGCTTTGCAGATGGCGAGGCCCAGGCCAAGACCGGTGGAGCGGTGCCCTTCCACTTGCTCGAAGGCGTCGAAGATTTTCTGCAGGCGCTCGGTGTCGATGCCGCGGCCAGTGTCGGTCACCTCGACGCGGAGGCGGCCGTTTGGGTCGTCGCAGGTGCGGAGCGTGATGGCGCCGTTGCGCGGGGTGAACTTGATCGCGTTGGTGATCAGGTTCCAGTAGATCTGCTGGATGCGCGCGGGGTCGGCCCAGAGATGAGTTTGCCGCGCGTTGAGCTCGAGCTCGAGGCTGAGGTTGCGGAGATCGATGTCGGCGCGGCAAATCTCGGCGGCCTGGCGGAGGAGCTCGTGGGCATCGACCATCTCGGGCTGCAGTTGCAGCTTGCCGTTGCGGATGCGGGCGAGGTCGAGGAGGTCGTCGATGAGGCGCGCCTCGAGCTGCACATTGCGATGAATGGTGCCGAGCATCTCGCGCACGGCCGGCGGAAGGTTCGGCTCTTCGTCGAGCAGCGTCACGGCGTGGAGCACCGGCGAAAGCGGCGTGCGCAGCTCGTGCGAGAGCATGGCGAGAAAGCGATCCTTCGCGGCATTGGCGGCCTCGGCGCCGGCGCGCGCCTGCTGCGCCTCGACGTAGAGGCGCGCGTTGTCGAGCGCCATCGCGGCGCGCTGGCCGAGCTCTTCGGCGAGGCTGATGTCGGTTTCGCGATAGAGGCGCGGCTGCTCGTGCGCCAGGCAGAGGGTGCCGAGGGTGCGGTCGCGCGCGCGCAGCGGCACGATGAGAAAGGCGCGGATGCCGATGGCGCGGATCGCTTCGAGCTCCGCGGGGCTGCGCGCGAGCTCGGCGATCTCGGCTTCATCGAAATCGCTGCAGACCAACGGCTCGCCACTGCTGAGCACGCGGGATAAGCGATCGGCCGAATCGAGGCGGCGGGGAAACGTGGTGCGCCAATCGAGAATCTTCCGCTCCTTGGCGCGATCACGGTGCGCGACGACGGCGGGCAAGATGACGGAGTCGTCGGTGGCGGTATCGACCACGCAGCAATCGGCCAGCTTCGGCACGAGCAGGTGCGCGAGGGCGTTGAGGATTTCCGCGGGCGCGAAGAGCGAGGCGAAGAGCTTGCTGGCCTCGGCGAGCAGCGCCGAGCGCTCGCGGGCGGCCTCGGCTTCGGCCTGCGCGGCCTCGGCGCGAAAAAGGCGCGCGCGTTCCTCGGCCTGGCCTTCGAGCTCTTCGTTCTTCGCCTCGAGCTCGGCGTAGGCGGTCCTCAGCGCTTCCTCAGCCTTTTGGCGCTCGGCAATTTCGCCGGACATGGCCTCGTTCATCGACGCGAGCGCGCGCGTTTTCTGGAAGAGATCGAGGAAGACACCGATCTTCGAGCGGAGCACCGCGGGGTTCACCGGCTTCGTCAGATAATCCACCGCGCCGACGCCGTAGCCCTGCACGATGTGCTCCTCGGCCTGGTAGTAAGCGGTGAGGAAAAGGATCGGCGTGTGCTGCGTTTTCTTGCGCTGTTTGATGAGGCGCGCAAGCTCGATGCCATCGATCTCGGGCATCTGCACATCCAGGACGATCGCCGCGTATTCGCGCTCCATCAGGGCGAGCAGCGCGTCGTTCGCGGTCTGCGCCTTGACCAGCATATAGTCCGGCGACTCCAGGATGCTCTCCAGCGCGATGAGGTTTTTCACCTCGTCGTCTACGAGCAGGATGGCGATGGGATCGGACATGCGGTGATGGCTTTGCGGGGGAGGGGCGATAATGTAACGCAAGGTTCGTACCTGCCTAGGGAGAAGGCGGTGGCGGGCGGACGATTTGGGCACGCCCGGCGGGGATACGCCGAGGGAGCATGGTGAGCCTCAGGCGCGTACGAATGTTTCACATTCTCCTTGCCAGGATTTTCCCGGCGAGATACCCGGTGTGCCGAAGGCCGGACGAGCGCACCCAAAAGTTATGAGCGGAATGTTTCGATATCTCCTGTGGATCGGTTTTCTTTTTTTGGCCTCCGTACAGGCTCAGCAGACGGCGCCGCCCTCTGCACCACCGAGCCCGATCCCAGCCGATGCCAGGTGGCATAACGGCAAGTGGTACCGCGCTTATCTGGAGGAGAAAACGAGCTGGCGCGCCGCGGAGGCCAAGTGCCAAGCCGTGCGCGGGCACTTGGCGAGCGTGCCGGATAGCGCCACCTGGATGGTTCTGAAACAACTCGCCGCGGGCCGAATCCTCTGGCTGGGCGCCACCGACGAGCAGTCCGAGGGTCTCTGGAAGTGGCTGAACGGAAAACCCGTCGTCTTCCAAGCATGGGGCCCGAGGCAGCCCGATAACTGGCGGGGCATACAGCACTACCTCTGCACGACGCGGCCGGGAGAGTGGGACGACATTCAACACGACGGTGACAAATTCGTGATCGGCTACATCTGCGAGTGGGATCACGCAACGCCCGCCACCTCGATTACCGCAACCGCGGCCGCCAAGGCCACTTCTCTCTCCGCGGCGCCCAGCGGCCCGGCCGCGGAACAAATAAGCCAGCTCGCTAATTTCTGGAATCAGTTGCCCGACAGCGCGGCTTGGGCGGCGGCGCCGCTCGACGTGAAGGTGCCGGCGGATCTGGGCCAGAGTTTCTCGTCGTTCAAGCGGGGCCTCGCCGCCGAAAGCCCGCGAAGTGTGCCCGCCATGCAAAAGGCCTATGGCAAAGCGGCGATCCTCGCCGACTTGCTCGCGACCACGTACGGCGCGCGGACGCAAACGCTCCTGAAAGCCACCGGCGGCGCGGCCGTGATGCCGGCGCGTCCCGTCCTCGATTATTGGGCAGTGATGGGCCGCAAGCATCTAGGCCCCTTCCGCAGGCCGGGTTGGATGCTCGAGGAAGCATTCCGCGAGGCGGGCGGACTGGCGAAAACCACGCCGGTCGTCTCCGCCGAATTCCCGCTGGCCAAAATTCCGCCCGCCCCGGCCAACCTCCAGCGGCCTGACCTGACGCCAGAGCCAGTGACTTTCGGCGTCTCCGCGACCGGGCCGTCCGGCACCAATTTCGGCGTCGGCGACCGCACGATGAAAATCAAAGTTTCCGCGGGCTCAAACTCGACCAAGCCCGTCTCGGCGACGGTGGAATGCTTCTGGATCACACTGAGCGCCGACGGACGACGGCATGTCGCCAACTCCTTCGACCGCCGTTCCGTGACCCTCTCGGAAACAGGCGGGGCGGACTTTGAAGCGGCCACCATCGCCCAGCGGACGAATGGAGCGACGCGGGGCGTTCTCGTCACCGCGGATCCCGCCGGCGGGCGGTATCGTGGATGGCTCGTGACCATCCGCGACCCCGCAGGCAAGCGGTGCGGCGCGGTGGCAAACCTGCCGGAATTCATTCGCCTCGCACCGCCCTAGACGCGGGCTTATCGGTGCAGCCAGACGCGCAGCAGCGAAAGGAGCTGGTCCGTGTTCACGGGCTTGGCGATGTAGTCGCTGGCGCCGGCTTCGAGGCATTTCTCGCGGTCGCCTTTCATCGCCTTGGCGGTGAGGGCCAGGATCGGGAGGGAGCGGAAGCGCGGATCTTTGCGGATCTCCCGCATCGTTTGGTAGCCGTCCATCTCGGGCATCATGATGTCCATGAGCACCATCGAAAGCTCGGGCGTTTGCTCGATGAGGTCGATGGCCTGGCGGCCGTTCGTGGCGCTGAGGATTTCCATGTCGTGGTTCTCGAGCACGATGGAGAGGGCGAAGATGTTGCGCGCGTCGTCGTCCACCACCAGCACCTTGCGACCGCGCAGAGCCTCGTTGGATTGGTGCAGGCGCTCGAGCATCTCGCTGTTTGTCCTCGGGCAGATCGGCGACCACGCGGTGCAGGAAGAGCGCGGTTTCATCGAGCAGGCGCTCCGGCGATTGCACGTCTTTCAGCACGATGCTCTTGGCGACCACCTTGAGGCGCTTTTCCTCCTCGCTGGAAAGATCGCTTGCCGGTGAAGACGACGATCGGCACCTCGCGCAAGGCTCGGCTCGTCCTGGATCTGGTCGAGCAGCTCGAAACCCGTCATATCCGGCAGACGGAGATCGAGCACGCAGCAATCGAAGTTTCGATCGAGCAGCCTCTCGAGGGCGTCCTTGCCCGTGGAAACCGTGGTGATCTCGACATCCGTGATGACCGAGCAGCTCGACGATGCTCTTCGTCTCGATCTCGTTGTCCTCGACCACGAGCAGGCGTTTCACGCGCGGCGCCGCGAAGGTCTTGATGCGGTCGAGCGCCGTTTCGAGATCGTCCGTCGTAGCCGGCTTCACCATGTAAGAGAAGGCGCCGTGCGAGAGGCCGTGCTGGCGCTCTTCCTCCAGCGAGATGATCTGCACGGGGATGTGCCGCGTTGTCGGGATCGAGCTTCAGGTTGTTCAGCACCGTCCAGCCGAGCATGTCGGGCAGGAAGATATCGAGCGTGATGGCGGTGGGGCGATACTGCCGCGCGAGGGCGAGCGCCTGCATGGCCGCGCGATAGCCACGATCGCCTTGAAGCCGTTGTCGCGGGCCAGGCCGAGCAGCACGCGCGCGTAATGCGGTCGTCCTCCACGATGAGGAGCGACAAGGTCGCCCTCGTCGATCATGTCGCGGTCGTCGGAAATCATCTCTTCCGCGGCGACCGGGAGCACCGGCAGCATCGCCGGGAGGAGGTCGGACCGGCCCGCGGGCTGCGAGATGCCGGCCGTGGAGGGGCCAGTGTAATTGAGCGGCAGGTAAAGGGTGAAGGTGCTCCCTTCGCTCGGGGTGCTGACGAGGCGAATCTCGCCGCCGAGCAGAGACGCGAGCTCGCGCGAAATCGCGAGGCCGAGGCCGGTGCCGCCGTATTTGCGCGAGGTGCCGGCATCCGCCTGCTGGAAGGCCTCGAAGATGAGCCGCTGCTTTTCCGGCGCGATGCCGATGCCGGTATCGCTGATCGCGAGCGCGATGACTGTTCGTGGCGCGCTTGAGGGACGGGTGATCCGGGGCTCCAGCCGGAGGTGGCGGGCCGCACGCTCATGCTCACGTGCCCCGAGGTGGTGAACTTGAAGGCGTTCGAGAGCAGGTTCTTGATGATCTGCTGCAGGCGCTTCGGATCGGTGGTGAAGGCGCGCGGCAGTTCGGAGTCGAATTCGACGATGAACGGCAGGTTTTTGTTTTCCGCGACGTGGCGGAAGTTGCGTTCCACAGACTCGCGCAGCGACCCGAAGCTGATCTCCTCCGCCTCGACGGTGACGGTGCCGGATTCGATCTTCGAGAGATCGAGAATGTCGTTGATAAGGTTGAGCAGGTCCGAGCCGGCCGAGTGAATGTTCCGGGCGAAATCGACCTGCTTGGCGGTGAGGTTGCCGCCGCCGTTGATCGCGAGCTGCTGGCCGAGGATGAGGATCGAATTCAGCGGCGTGCGCAGCTCGTGCGACATGTTGGCGAGGAACTCGGACTTGTACTTCGAGGTGAGCGCGAGCTCCGCGGCCTTCTCTTCCAGCGCGCGGCGGGCCTGCTCGATCTCCTTGTTCTTGCGCTCGACCTCGGCGTTTTGGTCGGCAAGCTCCTGCGCCTTCTGCTCCAGCTCTTCGTTGGTTTGCTGGAGTTCCTTCTGGCCGGACTGCAGCTCGGCGGTGAGCTGCTGGCTTTGCTGCAGCAGGCTTTCCGTGCGCATCGTGGCCTCGATCGTATTCAGCACGACGCCGATGGATTGCGTGAGCTGCTCGAGGAAGTTGAGCTGCGCGGCGGTGAAAGCGTGCATCGACGCCAGCTCGATCACCGCCTTCGTCTCGCCCTCGAAGAGCACCGGCAGCACCACGATATTGACCGGGCGCGTCTCGCCGAGGCTGGAATGGATCGGCGTGTAATCGGGTGGAACCTCCGCGAGCAGAATCGCGTTGCTTCTCGCGGGCGCACTGGCCCACCAGCCCGCTGCCCACCGCGATGCGCTCCGATTGCTCGGGGGTCGTGGCGTAGCCGCCGAGCAATTTGCAGCGACATGCCTTCCTCTTCGCTTTCGGTCATCTGATAAACGGTGCCCTGCTGCGCGTCGACGAGCGGGGCCAGCTCCGAGAGGAGCATCTGCCCGACCGTGAAAAGGTCGCGCTGGCCCTGGAGCATGCGGGTGAACTTGGCCAGGTTTGTCTTCAGCCAGTCCTGCTCCTGGTTGCGCTCCGTCGTCACGCGCAGGTTGTCGATCATCGTGTTGATGTTGTCCTTGAGCTGCGCGACCTCGCCGCGCGTCTCGACTTGGATGGAGCGAGTGAGATCGCCCTTGGTCACCGCGGTCGCCACCTCCGCGATGGCGCGCACCTGCGTGGTCAGGTTCGCCGCGAGCAGGTTCACATTGCCGGTGAGGTCCTTCCACGTGCCGGCCGCGCCGGGCACGTTCGCCTGGCCGCCGAGCCGCCCTTCAACGCCCACTTCGCGGGCCACGTTCGTGACCTGGTCGGCGAAGGTCGCGAGCGTGTCGGTCATGTTGTTGATCGTCTCCGCGAGCGCCGCGACCTCGCCCTTCGCCTGCACCGTGAGGCGCTGGCGGAGGTTGCCATTCGCGACGGCGGTCACGACTTTCACGATGCCGCGCACCTGGTCGGTGAGATTCGCGGCCATGACGTTCACCGAGTCGGTGAGATCCTTCCACGTGCCGGCCACGCCCGGCACCTGCGCCTGCCCGCCCAGCTTGCCTTCGGTGCCGACCTCGCGAGCGACGCGCGTCACTTCAGCGGCGAACGCATTGAGCTGATCGACCATCGTGTTGATCGTGTTCTTCAGCTCCAAGATTTCGCCCTTCACGTCCACCGTGATCTTGCGCGACAAGTCGCCGCGCGCCACCGCGGTGGTCACCTCCGCGATGTTGCGGACCTGCGCGGTGAGGTTCGCGCCCATGGCGTTCACGGAGTCGGTGAGATCCTTCCAAGTGCCGGCGACACCGGGCACCACCGCTTGCACGCCGAGGCGCCCTTCGGTGCCGACCTCGCGCGCCACGCGGGTCACTTCCGAGGCGAACGAACGAAGCTGCTCGACCATCGTGTTGATCGTCTCCTTGAGCTGCAAAATCTCGCCGCGCACGTCCACCGTGATCTTGCGCGAAAGGTCCCCGTTCGCCACGGCGATGGTCACCTCCGCGATGTTGCGCACCTGGCCGGTGAGGTTCGAGGCCATCGAGTTCACGTTGTCCGTGAGATCCTTCCAGGTGCCGGCCACGCCGGAGACTTGCGCCTGGCCGCCGAGCTTGCCCTCGGTGCCGACCTCGCGCGCCACGCGGCTCACTTCCGACGCAAAGCCGTTGAGCTGATCGACCATCGTGTTGATCGTTTCCTTGAGCTGCAAAATCTCCCCGCGCACGTCCACCGTGATCTTGCGCGACAAGTCGCCGCGGGCCACGGCGGTGGTCACTTCCGCGATGTTGCGGACCTGCGCGGTGAGGTTGGTGGCCATGGCGTTCACCGAGTCGGTGAGATCCTTCCACGTGCCGGCCACGCCGGGCACCAGCGCCTGGCCGCCGAGCTTGCCTTCCGTGCCGACTTCGCGCGCCACGCGCGTCACTTCCGAGGCAAATGAGCGAAGCTGATCGACCATCGTGTTGATCGTCTCCTTGAGCTGCAGAATCTCCCCGCGCACGTCCACCGTGATCTTCTTGGAAAGATCGCCGTTCGCCACCGCGATCGTCACCTCGGCGATGTTGCGGACCTGGCCGGTGAGGTTCGAGGCCATCGAGTTCACGTTGTCCGTGAGGTCCTTCCACGTGCCGGCCACGCCGGAGACCTGCGCCTGGCCGCCGAGCTTGCCTTCGGTGCCGACCTCGCGCGCCACGCGCGTCACTTCCGAGGCGAAGGCCGAAAGCTGATCCACCATCGTATTGATCGTTTCCTTGAGCTGCAGAATCTCGCCCTTCACGTCCACCGTGATCTTGCGCGAGAGGTCGCCGCGCGCGATCGCCGTCGCCACGTCCGCGATGTTGCGCACCTGGCCCGTCAGGTTCGAGGCCATGGAGTTCACGTTGTCCGTGAGGTCCTTCCACGTGCCCGCGACGCCGGGCACCTGCGCCTGGCCGCCGAGCTTGCCTTCCGTGCCGACTTCGCGCGCCACGCGCGTCACTTCCGCCGCGAAAGACCGAAGCTGATCGACCATCGTGTTGATCGTTTCCTTCAGCTCCAGAATTTCCCCCCGCACGTCCACCGTGATCTTCTTGGAAAGATCGCCATTCGCCACCGCGATGGTCACCTCGGCGATATTGCGCACCTGCGACGTGAGATTCGACGCCATCGAGTTCACGTTGTCCGTCAAATCCTTCCACGTGCCGGCCACGCCGCCCACTTCCGCCTGGCCGCCGAGCTTCCCCTCCGTGCCGACCTCGCGCGCCACGCGGCTCACTTCCGACGCGAAGCCGTTGAGCTGATCGACCATCGTATTGATCGTGTTCTTCAGCTCCAGAATCTCCCCGTGCACGTCCACCGTGATCTTGCGCGACAAGTCGCCGCGCGCCACCGCCGTAGTCACTTCCGCGATGTTGCGCACCTGGCCGGTGAGGTTGTTCGCCATCGAGTTCACGTTGTCCGTCAGATCCTTCCACGTGCCGGCGACGCCCTGCACCTCCGCCTGACCGCCGAGCTTGCCTTCCGTGCCGACCTCGCGCGCCACGCGCGTCACCTCGGAGGCGAACGCATTGAGCTGATCGACCATCGTGTTCATGGTCTCCTTCAGCTCCAAAATTTCGCCCTTCACATCGACGGTGATCTTGCGCGAAAGATCGCCTTTCGCGATGGCCGTCGCCACGTCCGCGATGTTGCGCACCTGCGCCGTGAGGTTCGACGCCATCGAGTTCACGTTGTCCGTCAAATCCTTCCACGTGCCCGCCACGCCGCGCACCTGCGCCTGCCCGCCCAGCTTGCCTTCCGTGCCGACTTCGCGCGCCACGCGCGTGACCTCGGAAGCGAAGCCGTTGAGCTGATCCACCATCGTATTGATGGTGTTCTTCAGTTCCAGAATTTCGCCCTTCACGTCCACCGTGATCTTCTTGGAAAGGTCACCGTTCGCCACCGCGGTCGCCACGTCCGCGATGTTGCGGACCTGCGCCGTGAGGTTCGAGGCCATCGAGTTCACATTGTCCGTCAAATCCTTCCAGGTACCGGCGACGCCACCCACCTCCGCCTGGCCGCCGAGCTTGCCTTCCGTGCCGACTTCGCGCGCCACGCGGCTCACCTCCGACGCGAACGCATTCAGCCGGTCGACCATCGTATTGATCGTGTTCTTCAGCTCCAAAATCTCGCCTTTCACGTCCACCGTGATCTTGCGCGACAAGTCGCCGCGCGCGATCGCCGTGGCCACGTCCGCGATGTTGCGAACCTGCGCCGTCAGGTTGTTCGCCATGAAGTTCACGTTGTCCGTGAGATCCTTCCAGGTGCCGCCCACGCCCTGCACTTCGGCCTGGCCGCCGAGCTTGCCTTCGGTGCCGACTTCGCGCGCCACGCGGCTCACCTCCGAGGCGAACGCATTGAGCTGATCGACCATCGTGTTGATCGTCTCCTTCAGCTCCAAAATCTCCCCCTTCACGTCCACGGTGATCTTCCGTGAAAGATCGCCGCGCGCCACGGCCGTGGTCACCGCCGCGATATTGCGGACCTGCGCCGTCAAGTTCGAGGCCATCGCGTTCACCGAGTCGGTGAGATCCTTCCAGGTGCCCGCGACACCTGGCACCACCGCCTGCCCGCCGAGCCGCCCTTCGGTGCCCACCTCGCGCGCCACGCGCGTCACTTCCGATGCAAACGACCGAAGCTGGTCGACCATCGTATTGATCGCCTCCTTGAGCTGCAGAATCTCGCCGCGGACGTCCACCGTGATCTTCTTGGAAAGGTCGCCATTCGCCACCGCAATGGTCACGTCCGCGATGTTCCGCACCTGCGCCGTGAGATTGCCCGCCATCTGGTTCACGCTTTCGGTCAGGTCCTTCCACACGCCCGAGACGCCCTTCACCTGCGCCTGTCCGCCCAGCTTGCCCTCGGTGCCCACCTCGCGCGCCACCCGCGTCACTTCCGAGGTGAACACGGAAAGCTGCTCGATCATCCGATTCACCAGCTTCGCGCTGCGGAGGAACTCGCCCTCCAGCGGCCGGCCGTCCACTTCCAGCGCCATCGTCTGCCCGAGATCGCCCTTCGCCACGCCGCCGATCGCGCGCGTCACTTCCGTGGTCGGCCAAATCAGATCGTCCATCAGCCCGTTCAGCGACTCCACTTCATCGCCCCAGCCGCCGATCAGCCCCGGCACGCGCATCCGCTGCTTCAGCTTGCCCTCTTTGCCCACCACGCGGCAGACCCGCACCGTCTCCTCCGCGCGCCGCTCCGCCATCGAAAGCACGTCATTGAAAGTATCCGCGATCTTCCCGTTTACCCCCGACCACCCCGCCGGCAGCCGCACCGAAAAATCGCCGCTGCGAAAGGCCATCATCGCCTCCAGGATCAGCTCCGCCTGCGAAGCCTCCGAGCGCGGCCCGCGCTCCACCGCCACGGCTACCCCCACGCCGTTCCCGTTTTTTTCCGAATCCTCTTCGGGCTCGGGAGCGTCGGCACGGGAGCGAACATTAGCGGAAGCGGGGCGGGAGCTTTTCATGGCGCAGGATGGCTACTTCGATGGCAACGCTCACCACTCGCCCAATGGCCGTGCCCGACAAGGCGAATTTATGGGAATTCGACCCTTCTCCCCCCATTTGCACGCGCCCAGCACACGCTTTATAGAAGCGGGCGTTCCATGTTGTTCACCAAATCGATCACGAACTGGTCTCTCCGACTCGATTAAAATTGATCGCCGCTGGCGGGCGTCACCGCGAACCGGGCGAGCGCGTCACCAGCAAGCTCGGGTGCTCGCGCCGAAGCCAACCAACACGTCCTGTTTTAGCTCCGCCGCAAATTTCACGAGTTCGGCGGCATCGGCGGCGCTGAGAGAGCCGGCCATCTCGTATTCGGCGGTGTTGCGCTTGGCCCGGCAAACGTCGAGGTAATCGGCATCGTTCTGTCGCTCCAGGCCGAGGATCAGTGGGAGTGCCGCCAGGGTCCGGTAATGTGCGAGGCTCTTCTCCGGCCGATATCCAGAGGCGTGAAGCAGAATAGTGCAGAGCTTCAGCGCTGCATTGTAGGCGATCCCAAAGCGCCAATCGGCGGAGATTTCCCCACTCGCATCGGCAACGTCGCGGTCCACAATCGCCAGTAAATCGGCGACTTCCTGCGCGCTCGCCTGGTGCGGCCGGAGCCAGCCGTTTTCAGCCCATTGCTTCAAGCTCATGTCCGTTTCCGATAAGGAAAAGCTTTGGGTTTTTCATCACTGTGGAGAGGAAGTGATCCTCCTTCTCCAGCCGTCGGCGAAACTCCTCCAGAGAAAAAACGTGCGGATTAATCTCTCGCCCAACTTTCCCGGCGATTCCACTGAGTCGGCGGGTGATCTGGCGCAATGTCACCGTGCCGATGACCATGAGGTCTACGTCGCTGTCCGCCTGCTCCTCCCCCCGCGCCACCGACCCGAAGACAAATGCAGCGCGGATGGCCGATTCCTCCTCGAGCGCCGCACGCAGGGCTTCTGCCAGCCCGCTCGTCTTCAGCACCAGGTTGCGTATGTCCACGTAGAGCGGGTGATGCCGGTTGGCGCTGTAGAGGCGCCGATTGCCGTCGGCGCGCTTTTCGACCAAGCCAAGGCTGGTCAATTGCTCGAGCTCCTGACGTACGGTACCAAGCGCAAGCCCTGACTGACGCTCGATCTCCCGCAGGTGCAACGAGTTCTCGCTGCGCCCGAAGAGCAAGCGGAAGACCTCGGCCTTCACGCGAGAAGAAAGGATTTGCGCCAGAATGCTCACTGTTCGGTTATACCGTACGATTGTGCTGTTTAACCAAACAGTCAAGCGGCTTGGGCTAGCCCATCGACGAGAATCGATTTCTCATCCGCTCCCGCCGCCCGCACCACCCGCCAGGCGGGCCAGCTCCAGCGCGAGCAGGCACACATCGTCCTCGAAATCCTCCCGGCCCGAAAACGCCTTGGCGTCATCCACCAACGTCTCCAACAGCTCCTCCGCGGGCTTGGCGAGGTTCGCGGTGAGCGCCGCCTCGAAGCGGTTCGTCTCGAAAAGCTCGCCCGTGGGGTCTTCCACCTCGGAGAGCCCATCCGTGTAGAGAAGGATGAGATCGCCCGTGCCAAGCTGGAGCTCGCTCGTGGTGTACTGGGTTTCCTGGAAAATCCCGAGCGGCGCGGTGGGTGGCGAAGGCGCCAGCCGTTCCAGGCGCGCTTCCCCGCGCCGCAGCACGAAGGGACGCGGCTGGCTGGCATTCGCACAGCGCAGGATGCCCGTCCGCGTATCGATTACCGCGTAGAGGGCGGTGGAAAAGATCACGTTCCCGCCGATCTGCCGGAAGATCGTGGTGTACGTGGCGTTCAGCTGCGTCATCAGCGCGCCCGGGTCGCTGGCGAGCGGGCGCAACTGCTCGATGAGCCCGCGGATCGTCGCCACGACGAGCGCGGAGCGGATGCCGTGGCCCATGACGTCCGAGATGAACACCGCCACCTCGTACTCCGAGAGCGCGCGGATGTCGTAAAAGTCGCCGCCGATCGTGCCGCTCGGGCAGTAGAGATTGCTCACCCGCAGCAGCTCTTCGCCCGGCGCGGCGCCGATCGGGAAGGCCTTGAATCCATCGGGTAGAAAAGCGCGGTGCAGCTCGGAGGCAATGTTCAGGTCCTCCTGCATCTGGGTGTTTTTCGCGTGAAGCTCCGCGGCGTAGGATTGAAGCTGCTGCTGGGCGTGCTTGCGCGCGGTTACGTCGAGCACCGAGAGCACCATGCCCACCTGCTCGCCCTCCGTGTTCACGTTCGCGGCCACGGAGGCCTGGCCGAAGAAGATCGAGCCGTCGCGGCGGCTCATCTCCAGCTCGCCGGCCCAGGTTTCGCCCGCGGCGGTCTTCGCGATGAATTCCTCCGCCGTCTCGGGCGCGACCAGGAATTCGCGCAGATCGTGTCCCTCCACCTCCGGTGTGCCGCTCAGCCCGAAGAGCGCGAGAAAGGCCGGATTGCCGTACTCGATTTTGCCGTCGAGCCCGGTGATCACGATCCCGCTGCTGGAGTTTTGCAGCGCCGTATTGCCCGTGCGCAGCCGCTCCTCCTGGTCTTTGCGCAAAGTGATATCGCGCACGAAAAACGTGAGATGATCTTTGCCCACCAGCCGCAGCCGATTCACCGAGATTTCCGCGGCGAAAAAGGAGCCGTCGGTGCGCACGCAGTATGCCTGCAGGAGCACGAAACGGTTCGCCTTCAGCGTCTCCAAAATGGTCGGGAGCAGCGAATCATCCGCCCCGCCGATGAGCGCGCGGATGCTGTAGTGGGCAAGCTGGCCCGGCTCCGCGAGGAAGAATTGGTTCGCGCGCACATTCACCATCACCACCTCGCCGCTGAGGTCGGTGATGATCGCCGCGTCGTAAATGTTTTGCAGGAGCTGCTGGAAATCGATGCTGCCGCTCGCCGCCGCCGTGCGCGGTTTCGGCAGCGAAATCATCGGCTGGGTGGGCCGGCGCTCCTCGCTGCGCGCCTTGCCGCGCTTCGCCTCCTCGACCCGCTCGGGCGAGAGGTCGATGCGCATGGTGGTGCCGAAGGGATAGTTCGGCGCGGCCGGTTCTGTCGGCTCGTGTGGCATGGGGAGGCGCGAAAGCGCAGCACACTCTCCGGGCAAAGGAGGGAAGGAGCAAAACCAAAATTCAGCCAATCGCTTCGAGATAGTGCTGTTCCAACACCCGCGCCTGCCGATCGATATCGAACGCCTCGCGTACTCTCTCCGCCGCCGCGGCGCTCATCGTGGCGTATTGTAATGGGTTGCTGGCGAGCGAGAGCATCGCCTGCGCGAGCGCCTCGTGGTCGCGTTCCCCCACGAGCAATCCGATCCGCCCATCTTCCACCGCCTCCGGAATTCCCCCGTGCCGGGTGGCGATGACCGGCAGCCCGGAGGCCATCCCTTCGAGCATGGAGTTCGGGATGCCTTCCTGGTCGCCATCCGGGCCCAACTCACTCGGATGCAGGAAGAGGTGCGCCTCATGGAAGAGCGCGTAAAGATCGGCTTGCGAGAGAAAGCCGGGGAAGCGCACGCGATCGGCGATGCCTAGCTGCCCGGCCAGGCCGCGAAGCTCATCCAGCAGCGGCCCTTCCCCGGCGATGGTAAAGATCGCGCGCGGGTACCTTTCCGCAAACCGCCCAAACGCCCGCAGGCTCGTCGCGAGCCCCTTCTTGGCGATTAACCGGCAGGCCTGGACACAGTGCCATTGCCCTTCGGCAGGCACCTCGCGCTGCCGGAAGGGAATTTCCTCCAGTGGGATGCCGGTGCGGTGCAGGCGCACTTTCGCCGGATCGCACCCCAGCGCTACCACGCGCGCGGCGATCGATTCCGAACGCACCAGCACCATCCGCACGCGCTCGAAAACGCGCCGCGAAAGCTCTGCGTAAATAGGCCGGTCGTGATCCACTTGGGCGTCGGCCCCATGAAAGGAGACCACGATGGGCAGCCGCGCGCGCTCGATCAGCGGCAGCAGGTGGATGGCGATGTGGCCGAAGTAAATATGCAGCACGCGCGCTTCCTCCGCTTCGAGCTCGCGCAGGAGGCGCCGCGCTTCCGAGCGGTAGATGGTAATCGGGCGGCCAAGGATGGTCTTTTGCCAGAAGCGCCGGAGCTGATGCGTCCGCGGTTTGGGCACGAGGCGCAGGTCCTCGAATGGGAATTGGCCGGCGTGCTCGCGTTTTTGGCAAAATACCACCGGTCGGAATGCGGTCAGCGCACGAATCTGGCGGTAAATGTGCCACATCTCCGGCTTCAAAAATGTCGCGACGTACTGCGCCGCCACGGGCGGCTGTGTTAAATTCTCGCGAACGCGGCTCAAAGGCGGGGAAAGGTTTGCTGACTCGGGGCGCGCCGTTATCGTTTTTCATCCATGCGGATAGAAGTCGAAATTCTCAATGAGCTGGGACTCCACGCGCGGCCCGCGGCGGAGTTCGTGCGCTGCGTGCAGGGTTTCAAGTCCGAGGTGATCATCCGCAAAGACGGCGCCGCCTTCTCCGCCGCGAGCATTCTGGAGGTCCTCACCGCCAATCTCGACTGCGGCTCGAAGATGGAGCTCGAGGCGATCGGTCCCGACGCCGAATCCGCGCTCGCGCGGCTGCAGAAGCTGCTGGTGGAGTTCCGGGCGCAAGAGGAGCGGGAAAAAAAGTAAGGGCCGGTTCCGCTGGCTCTTAATCTTAATCCTAATCTTAATCTTAATCGTCCTCCTATTCTGGGATACTTCTCCAGAGCCGAAAAATGGACTACCTCGATAAAGCCCGCCGCGTGATCCAGCTCGAGCTCGCCGAGGTGGCGCGCCTGCTGCCGCGCCTCGACGACGAGTTCCGCCGGGCGGTGGAGCTCATCCTCGCGTGCGTCGAGCGGCGGGGAAAAGTGGTGGTGTGCGGCGTGGGAAAATCCGGCCACATCGGCGAAAAAATCGCGGCGACGCTCACCAGCACCGGCTGCCCCGCCGCCGTGCTGCACTCTTCCAATGCGTTGCACGGCGATCTGGGGATCGTGGGCGAGGGCGACGTGGTGCTCGCGCTGAGCTACAGCGGCGAAACGGACGAGCTTGTGAATCTCATCCCCGCGCTCACCCGGCTCGGCGTTTCGCTCATCGCGCTCACCGGCAATCCGGCGTCGTTCCTGGCGCAGAATGCGCAGGTGGTGTTGAATACCGCCGTCGAGCAGGAGGCGTGTCCGCTCAACTTGGCCCCCACTTCCAGTACCACCGTGATGCTCGTGCTGGGCGATGCCCTGGCCATGGTGCTTCTGGAGGCGCGCGGTTTCACCCGCGAGGATTTCGCCAGGTATCATCCGGGCGGGAAACTCGGGCGCACGCTGCTCCTGAAGGTCCACCAAATCATGCGCGGCCGCGACCGGATGGCCATGGTCGCGCCCACCGCCCTGGTGCGCGAAGTCCTGCACGAAATGACCAGCCGCCGCGCCGGCGCCGCCGTCGCCATTGATGAAGCTGGCCACCTCGCCGGCATCTTCACCCACGGCGATTTTGCGCGCCATTACCAGGCGAACCCCGCGATCGGAGAGCTGCCCGTGGAGCCGTACCTCACGCGCTCTCCCATCACGGTGCGCGGCGACAAGCTGGCCGTGGAAGTCCTGCGCATCCTGGAGACCCACGCCATCGATGATCTGGTGGTGGTGGACGAGGAGAACCGCCCGCTCGGGATTGTCGATTCGCAGGACCTTGCGCGGCACCGGCTGGTGTGAGAGAGGGCGTGCTTGGCCTCATGCAGAACCTTATCCTCAGCGCTCTCTTACTCGCACTCGCGCTGAGGGAAGCGAAGGCTGAGCCGCACTGGGCCTACGTAAAGCCCGCGTTGCCCCCACTCCCGCAAGTCCAGCACGCCGAGTGGTGCCGCAGCGATCTCGATTTCCATGTGCTCGCGAAACTCGAAGCCGCCAAGACCGCGCCTTCGCCCGAGGCCGAGAAAGCCACGCTCCTCCGCCGCCTGTCGCTCGATCTCACGGGCCTGCCGCCCACCCTCGCGGAATCCGACGCCTTTCTGGCGGACCCTTCACCTGGGGCCTGCGAGCGCGCGGTGGATCGTCTGCTCGCGTCGCCGCGGTACGGCGAGCGATGGGCGAGCGTCTGGCTCGATCTTGCGCGCTTCGCCGATACGCAAGGCTACGAAAAGGACAATCTGCGCACGATCTGGGCGTACCGTGATTGGGTGATCGAGGCGTTTAACGATGATCTGCCCTACGATCGCTTCACGATCGAGCAACTCGCCGGCGACCTGCTGCCGTCGCCGACGGTCGATCAACTCATCGCCACGGCCTTCCACCGCAACACGATGACGAACACGGAAGGCGGCACGGACGATGAAGAGTTTCGCCTCAAGGCCGTGATCGATCGCGTCAATACCACCGGCGCCGCCTGGATGGGGCTGACGCTCGGCTGCGCGCAATGCCACGCCCATCCCAGCGAGCCGCTCAAGCAGCGCGACTTCTTTGGCCTGCTCGCCTTCTTCAACAACTCGGCCGACCGCGACCAAAACGACGACGCGCCGGTCATCTCCGTGGTGCCGCTCGCGGAACGCGCGCGCGCGGCCCAAGGCGAGGCGCCGGCCGAGACAATCGTCCCGATCATGCGGGAGCTTTCGGGCGAAGCGCGGCGCGTGACCCGCCGGATGCACCGCGGCAATTGGCTCGATCAGCGCGAGGAAATCTCGCCTGCGACTCCGGCATTCCTCCCGCCAATGCCGGCCGACGCGCCGCGCGACCGCCTCGGCTTGGCGCAATGGATCGTAAGCCCCGAAAACCCGCTCACCGCCCGTGTGATGGTAAACCGCGTCTGGGAACAGCTCTTCGGCGCCGGCCTCGTCGAGACCAGCGAGGACTTCGGCGAATCCGGCGCGCGGCCTTCACCCCAGGCGGTGCTCGACCTCCTCGCCGTGCGCTTTCAAACCGACTTCGGCTGGAGCGTGAAGCGGCTGCTGCGCGAGATCGTGCTTTCCGCCACCTACCGACAAAGCTCCGCCGCGACGCCCGATGCTCATGCACGCGATCCGGCCAATCGCCTGCTTGGCCGCGGCGCGCGCTTCCGGCTGCCCGCGGAAATGATCCGCGACCAAGCCCTCGCCGCCGCCGGCCTGCTCAGCCCGAAAATGTACGGTCGCAGCGTCATGCCGCCGCAGCCGGAGGGCGCTTGGAGCGTCGTCTACAACGCGCAACGCTGGGTCGTCTCGAAGGGCGAAGACCGCTCTCGCCGCTCGCTCTACACCTTCTGGCGGCGGACGAGCCCGTATCCCGGTGCCACGCTCCTCGATGCGCCCTCGCGTGAAAGTTGCACCCCCCGGCGCCTGCGCACCAATACGCCCTCCGCGGCCCTTGCCCTGTTGAACGATCCGGTTTTCCTCGAGGCCGCGGAGGGTCTCGCCAAACGGATGCTCGCGGAGGGCGGGACCAGCGATCAGGAACGGATTCGCCATAGCTGGCGGCTCTTGCTCGTGCGCGAACCGGGTGCCGCCGCACTCACCGCGCTGATGAAGCTGCTCGAAGCTGCCCGCGCGGAAACGAAGGACGAGGAGCGGGCCTTTGCGGCCGTGGCCTCAGCCGTCCTGAACTCGGATGAAGTGCTCAGCCGCGAGTAAGCGCCGAACAGAAACCAACGACCGGCGCCTTCACGCCGCGCCGCCCGGCCGCTCCAGTTTCCGCCGTCCCACCAGCGCGCGCGAAACCGTGAGCTCATCCGCAAACTCCAGCCCGCCCCCCGCCGGCATCCCCTGCGCGATGCGCGTGAGCGAAACCGGCAGCTCGCGCACGAGTTCCGCCACGTAGCTCGCCGTCGCCTCGCCCTCCACGTCCGAGCCCAGCGCGAGGATCACTTCGCTGGGCTTCTCGGCGCGAATGCGCTCGAGCAGCGTATCGATCCGCAAATGCTCCGGCCCAATGTGCTCCAGCGGCGAAATCCGCCCGCCCAGCGCGTGATAGCGCCCTTTGTAAACTCCGGTGCGCTCGATCGGCAGCACGTCCGTCGCGTTCTCCACCACGCAGAGCAGCGCGGCATCACGCGCCTCATCCGCGCAGATTTCGCAGAGCGGCGCGGTTGCGAAAAATCCGCAGCGCTCGCACGGGTGAATCTCGGCGGTCACTTCGCTGATCGCCGTCGCGATCTCGCCGGGCCGCGCATCGTGGCGCTGCACCATCCAGAGCGCGATCCGCTCGGCGCTCCGCGGGCCGATCCCCGGCATGCGCTTGAGCTCGCCGATCAGCCGTTTCAGCCCCGCGGGGTAATCGACACGCTTCGGCATGGGCGCCTCAAATACGGCCCCCCGCCCACTCGAGATTCGGCACGCCTTCGCGGAGCTGCTCCACGCGCCGGATGTAAAACTCGACCGGCTCGTCGCCGCCATCCTCGGTGCGCGCGCGCTGGAAGTGCTCCAGCGCCACGTCCCATTTGTGCTCCCGGAAAAAGATAATCCCCTTCCAAAAAGCGTCGCGCCGCTCCATCTCCTCATCCGAAAGCGCCTGCCGCCGCGCCAGCAGCTCGTACACCTCCTCCCGCTCGCGGTCCTGCGGATGCCGGTGGAGCAGCTCCAGCGGGCGCACCTCGATCGCGCCCTCGGCGAGCTGGAAGGTCAGCGAGCCGATGAGCATGCGCGAACCGTAGATCATGTTGGCCGCGCACAGCCGGCGGCTCCATTCCACCGGTTCGCCGGCCACGCTGAAGGCGCCCAGCCGCCGCGACCCGTACGCGGCCACCACCATTTCGCCCGAATTGATGCCCATGCGAAAATCGAACGTCTGCCGCCACACCCGGAACGATTCGCGGTTCACGTCGGCCAGCCGCACCGAGAGCGCCAGCGCCGCCTCGCAGGCGTTTACCGCATGGCGCGGATCCGGCAGCGGAGTGCCGAAAACCACCCGCAGGCTCTCGCCATCGCACTCATCGAGGTAGCCGCCGCGCTCCACGAGAAAATCGGCCGCGTTGCGCAGGAAGGAATTGTTGAGCGCCACGTAATCGGCCACCGGCAGATTATCCGCGAGCTGATCGTGGTTGAAGATTTCGCACACCACCACCGTGGCCTCGCGCAGCTCCCCGTCGAAGCGGAGCGCCGCGCGGCTGTTCACCAGCGCGGCAAAACTCTTCTTCGAAATGCGATCGCCGAAAATCGCGCGGACGATCCGCTTGCGGCTGCCCCCCTCCCCCTGCGCGTAAAGAAAGCCCGCGCCGAACGACGCCAAAATCGCAAACGCCGACGCAAACGGAGAGAGGAAAATGCCGAGCAAATTCAGCACCCACACCGCGCTGATCAACTGCGCCAGCGTCCCGGCCGCCGTCACGATCTTGAGCGAATTGCGGGGGATATCCACCGTGGTCCACGCGATGGTAAACGAGAACGCGATGATCAGCGCAAACTGGAGCGGCCGCTCCGATACCGGCGAGAACCGCAGCCCGAGGAAGTTGCCCAGCCCCGCATCGAGCTGCCGGAAAGCCCCCAGCTCGAAGAGCAGCCCCACCAGCGCGCTGGTGATGAAGCCGATCAGAAGGGTGACTTTGAGATAGCGCACGCGCGAGGAGAGCTGGGAGGAGAAAGAAAAGAGAGCGTGCGCGCCGCCTGCAAGTACTTCGCGCACAGGCCACGGCGCGCTTCCCCTTGCGCTGAACCCGCGGCGGCGTCAAGTCCGGGGGGCCGAGTGTTCAGTTTTCAGACGCGGACCCTCCACGCCCCTTCCCCAGCTCGCGCGCCATTTCTGAACACTTTATACTTTACACTTTACACTTCCCCCGCGGCGCCCGCCCGCCCCCGCCCCAGCTTTTCCCACCCCCGCCTGCGGTGTTGCACTCCGTAGCCGCTCCGCTACACTAGCCGGCTATTTTGCAATGAGACTCGTACCCTTTCTTCTGGCGCTGGTGTTGGGAATTTCGACCCTGGCGGCCCAGGAGGCTTTGCCGCGGCTCGAAACTTCCGCCGCTCCGCTGCTGGCCCAGGCTTCGCCGCCCCTCCCGGGGCGCCGCCCTGCCACGACCGCGCCTGCCCCGGCGGACGACACCTTTTCGATCCCCTCCGCCCCCGCGAAAAGCCACGCGGCCGACCCCGCGGGTGAAGGGATGGTCAATATGTGGGAGGTGGTGAAGAGCGGCGGCTGGGCCATGTACCCGCTCGGCTTTTTCTCGGTGGTGATGGTGATGCTCCTGCTCACCTACATGTTCACGCTCCGCCGGGGGGCCATTCTCACGCCGCACTTCATGAACACCGCGGACGTGCTCTTGAAGAAGCGCGATTACCTCGGGCTGCTGGCCATTTCCGCCCGGCACAGCGAAGTGGTGGCCCGCATCGTCCAGCGCGCGCTCGATTTCGCCACGAAAAATCCCGGCGCGCCGGTGGAAACCATTCGCGAGATCGCCGAGACCGAGGGCGGCGCGCAAGCGGCTTCGCTGCAGCATCGCATCACCTACCTCGCCGATATCGGGGTGCTTTCGCCGATGATCGGCCTCCTCGGGACGGTCTTCGGTATCATCCGGGCCTTTCGTAAGCTGTCCGTGGGCGATGCGTCCATCTCGCGCGATATCCTCCTGGCCAGCGGCGTTTCCGAGGCGCTCATTGCCACCGCCGCGGGGCTGATCCTCGGCGTGGTTGCGATGGCCTTCTACGCGGTGTTTCGTAACCGGGTGCACTCGCTCATCTCGGACATGGAGATCGCCACCGCCCACATCGTGGGGCTGCTCACCACCAATTTCAGCAAGAAGCGCGAAACTTCCCGCGTCGCGGTCGAGGAGGAGTTTTAAATGAGGTTCCGCCAGCGTTCGCAGCCCCATGTGATGGCGTTCCAGATCGCCCCCATGGTCGATGTCCTGCTCGTTTTGCTCTGCTTTTTCATCGTCACGTGGAGCTTTGCGCGGAAGGAAAACGAGCTCGATGTAAAGGTGCCCTCCGCCGAAAACGCGAAGGAAACCAATCCCGTCCTCAACCAGAACGTGCTGAACGTGAAGCAGGATGGCTCGGTGGTCTGGAATCGCAAAACCGTCTCCGATGCCGAGCTGCTCACGCGGCTGAAGGAACTCTCCGACCTGTTTCCGGATTACGCCATCATCATTCGCGGGGACGAAAACGTGCCGTACCGGTACATTGCGTCGGTGCTCGATATCTGCCGCGGCGCGAACATCTGGAATGTCGCCTTCGCGACCGCCAAAGCTCAATGATTCGCCGCTTTCTTCCGGCGCTCGGCCTCGCGGCGGGCGCTCTCATCTTTCTCCCCCTTTCGCACGCGCAGGAGCCGGTCTTGAAGCCGTTTCGCACGGACGACCGCCCCGTGATGCGGCCCGAGCCGGTGCGCCCGCCCCGCGTGCTGCCCGCCGAGCCGGTCCGCCCGCCGCGCGTCCTGCCGGCCGAGCCGGTGGCGCCGCCGCCCGCCACCCCGGCGCTCCGCTCGCCGGGGCGCAAAGGCCGGCCGATCGCCGCGCCGCTCCCTCCGCCGCCCGAGCCCGCGCCGTCGGCGACGCCGGTCCCGGCCGAGCCCGAGCCCGCGGACCCAGGCCAAATCCGGATGTCCCCGCAGACGGGCGCACGCACGCCCGAGCAGGCGCAGATCGAGGTCGCGGACAGCTATTACACCCGGAAAATGTACGACATCGCGGCGCCGGAATATCAGCGATACCTCGATAATTTCCCCGGCGGCGCGGAAGTGCCCGCGGCGATGTTCCGGCTCGCGGAATCCCACCGCCAAAACGGCTCCGTGAATTCCGCGAAGTCGACTTACGAAAACCTGCTCGCGCGCTTCCCGGTCGGTGAGTTTGTGGGGCCAGCCGCCTACCGGCTCGCCGACCTCTATTACAAGGACCGCAACTTCACCTCGGCGCTCCCCTTCTATCGCAAGGCGTCGGCGCGGCTGAAGGAGCCCTCCGTCGTCAACGCGGCCAAGTTTTACTCCGCGCGCTGCCTGGAGGCGACCGGCGGCACCGGCACCAAGCTCGAGGCGACCGATCTCTACCGGGATCTGGCGGACGCGAAGGACAACCACCCGTTTCGCGAGGCCAGCCGTCTCTCGCTCGCCCTTTTGCTGAAGGACAACAATCGCACCGCCGAGGCGCTCAAGCACATCCAGTTGCTCGCGAAGCAGACCGAGAACCCAAGCCTGCAGGCCGAAGCCGTCGTGCGCGCCGGCCTTTGGGAGCTGGAACTCGAGCAGCACGCCAAGGCCGCCGAGGATCTCAAGAAAGGGCTCGCCATGCCCGGCGTCGGCAAGTGGAAGGAACCCGCGCAGCTCGGCATGCTCCGCATCCATTACGATACCGCGAAGTACCAGCAGGTGCTCGACGGCTTCGACGAGTACGGCAAGCAGATTGGCCCCGACGCCCAGCCCGAGCTCCTCCTGCTGGTCGCCAACTCGCACCGCCAGCTCAATCACCCGACGCAGGCGCTCGAGCTCTACGAAAAAATCCTGCGCGACTATCCGGGCTCCGTCTACGCGAAGGATGCGGACTACCAGCGCCTGGTGACCCTCTACAACGCCAGCTCCGACAAATTGGTCGGCGAGATCGATGCCTTTCTGGCCGCGAATGCCGACGCGCCCAAGCGCGACCAGGTGCTCCTGATGAAGGCGGAGTTCCTCTTCAAGAAGGATGATTTCGCCGGGGCGGGGCCGGTCTACTCGCAAGTTTCGCAATCGCTCAAGCTCACCGGCACGCTCAAGGCCGAGGCGATCTACAAACTCGGCTGGTGCTCGATGCAGACGCGCGATTTCGATGTGGCCATCAAGGCTTTTACCCGCTTTGTCGACGAGCACCCGACGAACAAATCGCTCTGCTCCGCGCGCGTGCAGCGGGCGATCGCCAACCAGAGCCTGAAGAATCTCGCGGCGGCGGAAAAAGACTACCTGAAGGTGATCAAGGAATTTCCGAAGTGCAAAGAGCGCGAGCTCGCCCTGCAGCAGGAGGCGCTGATCCGCGGACAGCAAAACGACAACGCCGGGATGGCGGAGCATTTCCAGCTTCTGCTGAAGGATTACCCGCAATCGGCGGCGGCGCCGCAGGCCTACTTCTGGATCGGCCGCACGGCCTTCGACGCCAAGGATTACAAGCGCGCCGCGCCGTCGCTGGCCAAGTCGCGCGAGCTGGACAAGGAGCAGTATTTCGAGCGCGCCAGCCTCCCGCTTCTGCTCTGCTTCTACTACCTCGAAGACCGGGCCGGCGTCGCGCGCGAGGTCCAGGTTTATCGCAAGGAGGGCAAGGACAAAGTGCCCGTGGAAGTGCTCCGCTGGCTGAGCGATTCGTACATCGAGAGCAAGGAGTTCGAGAACGCCGAGCTGCACTTGCAGTTGATCGCCGAGCGCGACGACGTCGCCGCGCGGGACCTGCTCAAGCTCGGCCAGACCCGCCTGCAAATGCAAAAATTCGCCGAGGCCGCGCCCGTGCTGCAGAAGTACCTCGGGTCCGTCCACGAGCCGATTTCCCGCGCCCTCGGGATGCTCGATCTCGCCCGCGCGCAGATCGGCAACAACGATTTCGACGCCGCCCGGAAATCGGTCGAGGAAACCCTCGCGCTCCAGCCCGAGGGCAAGCTCAGCGGCGAAGCCCGCATCCTGGCCGGCGACATCGAAGGCGCGCGCGGCAATTGGGACGCCGCCGCCAGGCGCTACGCCGAAGTCTCCGTGATCCTCGACGACGAAGAGGTCACGCCGCGCGCTTTGGAGAAGGCGGTGGACGCCTATCACAAGGCGGGCAAAGAGCCCGAGGCCAAGAAGATCCTCAACACGCTCCAGAGCCGCTACCCGGAGTATTTCCAAAAAAAAAGCTCGCTAGGTAACTGGCGCGCGGACGAGCCGGCGCCCCCGCCGCCCCCTGTGTAGGATTCCGATGTCCTTATTCACAAGCCAGTTGCGCGCCGAGTTGCTGAAGCTCTTCGCCCGCAAGCGCACTTACATCGGCTTCGGCGCCTTTGTCTTCGTGGAGTTGCTCGTGCTTGGGTTGCTCGAGTTGCCGTGGGTTCAGCGCTCCTTCCGCCGCTTCGTGGAACAGAACGGGCACGAGTTTGCCACGTACTACTCGGGGCTGACGCTGGCCTTTTTCATCCTGTCGCTGAGCATACTCATTCTCGGCGCACTCTACCTGGCGCTGGTTTCGGGCGACGTCGTCTCGAAGGAGGTGGAGGAAGGGACCATGCGGATGATGCTCTGCCGGCCGGTTTCGCGCGTGCGCATCATCATGGTGAAATACCTGGCGTGCGTAATCTACACGTTCGCCCTGCTCATTTTCATCGGCCTCACCGCGCTGATCGCCGGCTCGCTGCGGCAGGGCTTGGGCGGGCTGCTCGTCTACGCCCCCGCGGAAAATCTCTTTGCGATCTTCGATTTCGGGCCCGGCCTGCGGCGCTACCTCGGCAGCCTGCTCTTCATGAGCTTGAGCCTGAGCACGATCACCTCGCTCGGCTTCATGCTCTCCTGCTGCAACATGAAGCCCGCGGCCGCCACCATCGTCACCCTCTCGATCATCTTCATCGATTTCGTGATCCGCGCGACCCCGCAATTCGAGAGCATCCACCAATGGCTCCTCACCACCCACATGGCCACGTGGACCAACATCTACCGCACCCCCATCCCCCTCTGGCGCATGGTGGAAGATTACGCCTACCTCCTCGGCGCCGACGCCACCCTGCTGGTCATCGGCGCCCTCATCTTCCTCCAGCGTGATTTGAAATCATAGGCAGCCGCCGCGCGCGGAGCTTGAGCAACAGGCGCACCCCTCTCGTGACGAAACTCCGTTTCGTCACGCCCTGGCTTGCGAAACTCCGTTTCGCGCTTCGCCAGCCCGCCATTTAGAGTTGGTTCCGTGAACGCGCTTCGTCATTCCTCTGCAATGCCCGCGCTCCGCCTCTTCCCCCTCCTGCTCCTCTTCGCGCTGAACGCCCTCGCCGCCGAGCGCTACGAGCAGCGCGCCGAGCACGACCCGAACGGCACCGGCATCTTCTACATGGGCCGCGAGATCGCCCTCGTCATGGGCCATCGCGCCGCCGGCTGGCTGGAGCGCCCCGAGCGCGAGGAGGAGGAGCGCACCGATCTCCTCATCCCCGCGCTCAAGCTGAAGCCGGGCGACGTCGTCGCGGATATCGGCGCCGGCACCGGATACATCGCCGCGCGCATGTCCCCAGCCGTGGGCGAAAAAGGGATCGTCTATGCGGAGGATATCCAGCCCGAGATGATCGATCTGCTGAAGCGCAACATGGGCCTCCGCAGCCTCGTGAACGTGCGGCCCGTCCTCGGCACCACCACCGACCCGAAGCTCCCGCCGGGCACCGTCGACCTCATCATCATGGTCGATGTCTACCACGAGTTCGATCAGCCCTACGAGATGACTGAGAGCATGCTCCGCGCGCTCAAACCCGGCGGCCGGCTCGTCTTCGTCGAGTTCCGCAAGGAAGACCCGAAGGTCGCCATCAAGGAAGTGCACAAGATGAGCGAGGCGCAGGTGAAAAAGGAGATGGCGCAATTCCCGCAGCTCGCCTGGGCCGAGACCATCCCGGTCTTGCCGCAGCAGCACATCATCGTCTTCCGCAAGAAATGACCGCCCTCGCCGCCCAGCGGTTTTCCTGGCGCAAGCTCAGCTCCGCCAAGTGGAGCGATTCCTGGCTGGAGCGGCTGAGCTTCCTCGGCCCCGCCCGCGCCATGGTCATCGAATTCCCCGGCGCGCGCACCGTGCGCGTGGAGGCCCACGGCCTCAGCGACCGCGAGGCCCGCGACCTCACCAAAATGTTCGGCGGCAAAGTCACCGAGGCGAAATGGCTGACCGCGGTCGATCCGCCGATGCGCCCGCCCATCCGCGTCCGCGGCCCGCTCACCATCGTCTCCACCGCGCACGAGCTCGCCGAAAACCCCGCCGCCGTCCTGATCCCCGCCGGCATGGCCTTCGGCACCGGCGAGCACGCCACCACCGCCACCTGCCTCCGCCTCCTCGCCGATCTCACCAAGCCGCTCCCGCCCGGCGCCTGGGACCTGCTCGATCTCGGCACCGGCAGCGGCATCCTCGCCATCGCCGCCAGCAAACTCGGCGCCCGCGCCGTCCTCGCCGGCGACTTCGACCCGCACGCCGTCCGCACCGCCAAGCAAAACGTCCGCCTCAACAAATCCCGCCAGGTAAAAGTGCAGCGCCTCGACGTCCGCGCCTGGCAGCCCGACCGCACCTGGGACCTCGTCACCGCCAACCTCTTCAGCGGCCTCCTCCTCGAAGTCGCACCAAAGCTCGCCCGCGCCCTCCCCAAAGGCGGCCGCCTCATCTTCTCCGGCATCCTGCGCGAGCAAGAGTCCGAAGTCCTCGCCGCCCTAAAAAAGCAGCGCCTCCAAATCGAAAAACTCGTCCGCAAAGGCAAATGGATCGCCGGGATCGCCACTCGTTAGCTATCCCCGCCGCCCTCACGCTCCTCGGCCTCACCCTCGCCGCGCTCTTCGGCGTCCGCTTCACCCCGTGGTGAGCCGCGCGAGGCGGTGACACCCCAGCGGCCGCCGGGGTGAGATTAATAATGCGGGTGAAGTCTCGACTCGTAGTAAGTTGGATCGCTGTATTCCGACTGAGGGTAGATTCGGAACAACGGGATCACTCGCTGGAACATCTGCTTGCACGCCTCTATGTCACTTCTCTCGGCTGGTCGGAACGGACTATACAGGGAATAGCTAGACTGACCGTCGTACACATCCGGCTCCCAGACAATCTGCGCAAAGAGCCGCTTATTGTGATCGCTTACCTTCCTCTTTGAGAGCGGCTGAAGCTGCGCGCGCAAGGAATCATTTCGGGCCTTCATTGCATCGAACGCCTCCGGCGCCAAGCGCGGAAGGATGCTCAAGTGCAGAGAGTATTGCCCGTCCTCGGAATTATTGCCTGGCGGCCGGCTGGGGTCATTGCTGATCACCTGCATTCGGGGTGACGCGATCACGATAGTTGGTGTCTCCTTAAACTGCTTAAGCTCGGCAATCCATCCGGGCGGAAGCTGCGGCTGAATCTTCCGAACCACAGCCGCGTATTGCCCGTGATTGTCGGCGCCGAGAGCGGCAACGCCGACAATGAGAAAGAAAAACAAACATGCGCGCATAGTCGATGCCCGCTTCACACCACCATGATTCTTGCCGGGTCGCGCCAGGGCGGCTGGCTCGGCAAAAAAAAGGGAAAGGCCATGACGGGGCAGGTCGAGAATCGCGCTCGTTTTGCCTCTCAGTCGAGGCGAAACGCGCGGACGGCCGCGCCACCGGCGGCGAAGTCTTCAACGCCATCACCCCCGGCGCCCTCACCACCGTCTTCGAGCGCATCGACGAGATGATAAAAGTCATCGTCCTCCAAAAGCAGCCCCAGACCTCCGATCACTACCACCCCTTCTTCCCCACCGCCCTCACCCTAGCCGCGCTCTTCGGCGTCCGCTTCACCCCCGTGGTGAGCTCATCCTCCTCTCGTTCCCGAGCTTCGCTTGGGAACGCACTTGTCTTCGAAGCTTTGCTTCGTGAACCCCTGCGCCCACACGCAGCCGCTACCAAGTCTCAGACGGCGCGTGGCCAGGCATTGCGGTTGAGTGCATTGTCAGTCCTCGACAAGGAACAGTGAGTAGAAAAGCCAAGCCGATAGCACCGGCGTTGGGAATCCCAGCGCGATGCGCTGGGCTATCGCCTTGGGCGCCGTTGGCGCGGGGTTTCCAATCGTAACGGCGCTGGAAGATTCCCCTCGGCACAGGTCGGGAAGTCTATCTATGACCGTGGCACCCCCTATGCGTGCCTGTGGTTTGAACCCCGATGTGGCTGTGCCGTGCTTTGGAGCCGGAGAGTGGGGGCCTTCGCGGGGCGGAATGGGGCCTTTCCCAGAGTAAACCGGGCTGTCCGGCGGCGCCCCCATTTCTTCCGGGGGCAACCCACCGCGAAAATACACCAGCTCATCACGCCGAGCGGGCGAATGAAACCGTTGTCACCGCGCCAACGTTGGGCTAACCTGCGCCGGTTATGAGCCAGACAGTCCAACTCACCGTGCCGATGCCCGCCAAGCTGGCCAGACTGCGGTTTCCGAAGGCGTTGAACGACCGGTTGCACTTTTTGTTGGATGAGCAAGGCCGCGAAGGCAAGCTCTCGGCGGCCGAGAAAAGGGAGGCCGAGGGACTGGCGCAAATGGCCAGCGTGCTCTCCATCCTGAAACTTGGCGCGCAGGTCGAAGCCGCGAAATAGGCTTGGCTGTTTCCGCCAGTCTTCGCCGGCGGGTGGCTGCTCGCGCCGGAAATCGGTGCGAATATTGCGGGCTGTCCCAACTCGGACAGGCCGCAACATTTCATGTCGATCACGTGGTGCCCGTGGTGGCTGGCGGACCCACGGTCTTCGCGAATCTCGCGTTGTCCTGTATCCATTGCTCGCTGCGCAAAGGCTCGCGGCAGATGGCGCGCGATCGCCAGCACGGACGGCTGGTGCGACTCTTCAATCCACGCGAGCAGTCTTGGAATCTACACTTTCGGTGGGCGGGCTGCGAAGTGGCGGGGATCACCGCCGCGGGACGGGCGACGATTGACGCGCTCGCACTCAACAGCCTTGAACATCGAATCATTCGGTCGTTTGAGAGCCGCCTCGGCAGGCATCCGCCGCCGGGCCATGTCTGAGCACCCGCGTTCTCATCACGCCGGAAAGCGGCTCCGGCCAGGGAGTTCCTGGGCGACTTCCTCCTCGCTTGAGAGCGGCCATCGCCGCTGCTTAAGTGCCCATCTCCCCCCTCGCATGAACTCCCCCCTGCTCCTCCCCCATTTCGCTTCCCGGCTCCCATCGCTGCTCATCCTCTCGGCCCTCCTGGCGTCGCCCGCGCTGGCGCAGCGTGAAACCATCGTGATTCCCGCCGAAAGCCTGGCGGCGCCCGGCCAGGCGGCCGACCGGCCGACCCCGGGCAAATGGTGGCTCAATCGGGACGCCAAGGATTGGGGCGCGATGAACGGCACCATCCTGATGACCGGCGAGCCGAGCGATGAGACACCCGCGGACGGGCTTTGGGATGTCATCCCGATGTATCGCTTCGTGCCGTATCGCGTGCCGGAACTGATCGTCGATCCGAAGGCGACGGGCTGGTATCGCATCCACGTCGGCCTGTACCGCGACGACATCGACGACTGGAGCCCGCCCCTCTTGCAGGGCAAACTTTCCGGCGAGCGGTTTCCTGAATTCCTGCAGGCGCCGCGCGGCTCCACCGGACGCACGGCCGAGGCCTATTGGAAGGCGGCCGACCTCACCGGGAAAAAGATCCATCTTCTGCAGCCGCCCGCGCCGATGCCGCACGCCGGCGCGGGCTGGATGGGCGGCATCACGCATCTGCGGCTCGTGCCGATGACGGAGCAGGAAGTCGCCGCGGCGAAGCAGGAGATCGAATTGCCGCCGCTCGAGCGCCGGCTGTTCGCGATGCTCGATACCACCGACGAAATTTTCTGGAATGGCACCGCCGAGACCGAGGAAGACATTCACGCGATCGTCTGGCGGCATCAGCAGGCGGGCTTCGGCCGCATCTACTGGCGCGCCTTCGGCACCTGCCTCGACAATTCGCTCGCCGTGCCCGCGGCCGCGCCGCGCTGGACCGACGCAGGACGAAGCAGCCTTCCTGAAAAAGAACAACTCCAAGGCCGGCTGGATGAAATACATCGACCTCGCGCGGCGCTTCGATCCGCTGAAGGTCGCCGTCGAATACGGCCGCGAGCGTCGGCTGCGACGTTCACGCGATGGTGCGCTTCACCAATTTCAACCGTCCGCCGTATGCGAACTTCTGGCACGACCATCCCGAGTTTCTCGCGCAGATGCTCGTCTCGGAAAAAGATCCCGCAGACCGGCAAGCGGATTCCCAGTCAAGCCCTACAAACGCACGCCCTACTCGCGCGTCCTCAGCTTCGCCTATCCGGAGGTGCGCACGTTCTATGTCAGCTTCTTCAAGCAGCTCGCCTCCACCGGCACGAAGGGCATCATGATCGATCTGCTGCGGCATCCGCCGATCGCCGGCTACGAGCCGATCGTCAGCGAGGCGTTCAAGAAGAAGTACGGCAAGGACATGGAGCCGCTCGATATCTACAACGATCCGCAGATCCAGGAACATCTCTCGGAATATCTGCGCCTGTTCTTGGTCGAGCTGCGCGAGGCCATCGGCGACGACATCGAAATCTCCGTGCGCTGCTCCGGACCGAACAACTTCGCCCTGCGCGGCAAGGAGTGGATCGACGCGGGCCTCATCAACACGATCGTCGACGGCCACTGGTACAGCGGCAATGGCCCGCGCCCGACGATCGATGCGACCGTCGCAGCCGTCGGCACGCGCGGGAAGGCCATGGCCGCCGCCGAGATGTCGCGACGTCGATCCGAGCCAGGACTGGAAGCGCGCAAGGGCGTGCTCTCGCCCGACGCGATCGAGGCCCTGGCCAAAGCCTACAGCGGCCGCGGCGTCGCGGCCTTCGGCCTCTATGAATCCACCGTGCACACCTGGAGCCCCGACGCCCGCCGGGCGATCCGCGCCGCGGGCTGGAACTACGATCCGCGCAAAACCACGGGCGCCAAGGCGCCATGACTTGGGCGTCGGTAGGCGGCCACGAAACGCTATCCGCGCCGCCGCCGCCGGGTGCAGGCCAGCGCGCCGCCCACCGCCAGCAGCCACGCCGAGCCCGGTTCCGGGATGGCGCGCAAGGTGATGCCGCCACCCGCCGTGGGAAAGCCGAAACTGCCGTTCGCCGGGAGGATCTGCGGGGATTGAATCCCGTCCTGCTGCCACACGGCCTCAATCTCGATCGGCGAGGCGAAGTCAGTCACTTTCGTGAAGAGCGTCATCGGCGTCGGATCGAGCGGGTTGATGATCTGCGTGACGGTGAAGGTGAGGTCCGCCAGCTTGAACTCGCGCCCGCCGTTCACGAGCGCGCCGCTGGTGGTCTGCATCGAGGCGGCGACCGCGCGGACGAAGTCGCCGTTGGACGCGCTGAGATTGCTCCCCATGTCCTTGTCGCCGTCCTGGTCGAGGTCCTGCGCGGTGCCGTTTTGCGAACCGGAAGCGGCAAACGTGGTGATGAGCGTGCCGGCGAGGTTGCCGCGCACGTTGTCGCCATAGGAGCTCCGGACGGAGAGATAGCCTTCGCGGTAGCCATCGTTGTTCATGTTGGTATCGGAGCCGGTGACGCGGGCGATCAGCTCGATGTTTAGCACCTCATGGAGGGTGAGGCTGTTCTTGGTGGTCGCGCCGCCGACCAGGCGGATGCTGTACGAAAGGGTGGCCGAGGCGCTCGGCGCAGCCAGCCAGCAGGCCAGGCCGGCCAGGAGCAAAAAACGTAAGCTCATGGGGCAGTGTGAGTTTGGCCACGGACCCTTCAAGCGCCGTCCCGTTTCGTCAAATGGTTTCGCGAAGTCCGCCCGTGGCGTGCTTGCGAAAACCTCAACGTTCCTCGATCGGGAAGCCGCTGAAGAGCACGCACCAGTTCCACAAGGGATACGGTTGCCCGGCGCGGCGGCCGTACGCCGGATCCGCGAAAAGATAGATCGCCGTCTCCGGGTCCGAGTCGCGCACGTTTGTGTAAGGAAACGGGCGCAACGCGATGATCTCCTGGCCGGCGGCGAAGCTCACCTTGTTTCGCAGCTCGCGCGTCTCGAAGCGCAGCACCGTCGATCCCTGGTCCTCCTCCACCCAGCGAATGGGCGCCTGCGTGCGCGCTTCGCCGGCCGCCGTGTTCGCGGCATAAAAGGCGCCTTCATCGATCAAAGGTTTCAGCCGCTCGCGCAGGTCTCCAGCGATGAGCAACTCGGCCGTCGGCTGGCCCTCGACCGTGGGACCCTCGCGGACCCCGGCCACGGTCCCGATCAGGCCGGCGTAGGGAAGGCCGCAGCTCAGCCTGAATTCCTCCCCTGCCGGCAAAGGCGCCGCAAGCCGGATCCGGAGGCGCACCGGCGATTCCACCTCGAGTGCCGCGATGGCCGGGACGGCGCCTTTCCCATTCCGGATTTGGAATCCACCCAGCGAAGAAAATCCGCGGGCCGTCTCGGTTTGCTCGCGCGGGAGAAACCGGTCATCGATCACCAGCGGCGGACGCGGCACGATGAAGTCCACCAGCACGCTAGTCCGCGCCGCGTCGAGCCGAGCCGCGCGCGGGCGCAGCGGCTGCCAATCCTCGCCTTCCACCAGCACGCGCCGGATCACCTTCGCCGCCTGCTCGCCAAACCAACGTTCGCCGTCCGCCGATAAGTGGATCGCGTCTCCATGCCTCCCGTTGAAACGGCTATTGAGCGCGCTCGGCACCATGTAGTGCGGCCCGATCAGCGTGAGCTGTGGATCGCGGTCCGCCGCCATGAGCTGCGCCTCACCGGCCGGGCCGAGCGTCTGGTAGGTGAACATCGGAATCTCCCCGCGCTGGCCGGTGATCGCCCGCAAATCGTCGGACCACTGCTTGCGATAAGCCATCAGCCGGTCGCGGTACCACTCCTGCCCCGCCGGGCGCGGCAGCTCCGCGGCCCACCGGCTCGGCACAATTCCACCCGTCGGCCCTCCATTCCCCTCGCCCTGCATCCACACCAGCGCCGCGATCGCAAAGTCGTAGCCCCGCGCGCTCGCCTGCGCCCGCGCTCGGCGCGCGTCGTCCAGGCTGGTCCGGTAATATCCCCCACCCTGCTTCTTGACCTCGGGCGTGCGCGGGTCGAGCGATTCATCCGCCAGGGAGAGTTCCGCGATGGTGCGCCCCCCCTGCCCGGCATAGGCCGCCAGGAAATGCGGCGGTCCCGCCTTCGCCGCCGCGGCCGGCGCGCCCCCGAGCACGCTCGCTTTCAAATGATCCGCCAAGCCGTTGGCCATGGTCTCGCCCAGGCCGCCGTTCTGCTTTGCCATGAGCGGCACGAAAGCGAACTGCTCCTCCGGCCGCTTCTCCGGCGTCGCGCCGAGATCGCCGTAAACCCAAGTCCGCACCCCGCGCGCAAAGGCGTAGTTTCCCCAGCCCGTCTCCGCCGGCGTCACGAGCGGCAGCGATTCCGAGCCATCGCACAGCGATTGCCCCATCAGCCACAAGCCCACCACGCGCGTCCGGGGCATCGGGCTCTTTGGCTGACCCTGCGCCGCGCCTGGCGATGACGGAAAGCCGAGCGCCGCCGCGAGCATTCCAAAAAACCAGCGTCGCGGGCGAATGAAGGTCTGTCTCATACGATGAAGCATTTCTTGAGCGGCGCCACCCCGATACGCAACCTCCGGCGCAGCAGCACGCCCATGATTCCCCGCCTTCGCACCTTTTTCCTCACCATCCCGCTGCTCGCCTCGCTGGCCACCGCGTTGGCCTCGGACCCGATTCCCATCGGCTCGCAGCGCGAGCTGTTCGTCGATCGGCTGCTCGTGGCCGAACTGAAGAACGCCACGCTCAAGCTGCACGAGCCGGTGCTGGCCAGCCCGCCGGCCAAAGAGGCGCGGCCGCACGGGCATTACGCCACCGTGTTGAAGGCGGAGGGCAAATTTCAGTTTTATTACCGGGGCGATAAGGACCCGAAAGTCACCTGGAAGACGCACGGAATCGAAGCCTACCACGATGGCGAATTCACGCTCTATGCCGAGAGCAAGGACGCCATCCACTGGACCCTGCCCCGGCTGGGCTTGCACGAGCATCCGGCGGCCCCGGAAGGGAACATCGTGCTGATGGACGAGTTCCTCGTGAACCACAATTTCACCCCCTTCATCGACACCCAGCCCGGCGTGCCCGCGGACCAAAAATACAAGGCGCTCGGCGGCCTGGCTTATCAGCCGCATCACTCCGCCACCCGCGACAAACGCGGCCCCGGCGGCCTCAAGGCCTTCGTTTCGCCGGATGGCATCCATTGGAAGAAACTGCGCGACGAGCCGGTCATCCCGGAGGCTTGGGGCAAATACTTCGACTCCCAGAACTACGCCTTCTGGAGCGAGAGCGAGCAGTCTTACGTCTGCTATTTTCGCCGGTTCATCAAAGGGCTGCGCGGCCTCGCGCGCACGACCTCGCCAGATTTCGTCCACTGGACGCCCTTCGTCGAAATCCCGGCGAACCTCCCGAACGAACACCTTTACACCCCGTGTACGCAGCCGTATTTCCGCGCGCCCCACCTCTACGTCGCCCTGCCCACGCGGTTCATGGAGAAGCGCGGGGCCGCCACCGACATCCTCTTCATGACCACGCGTGGCGGGAACCAATTCCACCGCGAATTCACCCAGAGCTTCATTCGTCCCGGCTTGAGCAAAGACGGCTGGGCGAACCGCGCGAATTACGCCGCTATCGGCATTCACCAAACGAGCGAAACCGAGATGTCGATGTTTCTCACCGGCGGTCGTCGCTACACCCTGCGGCTGGACGGTTTCGTCTCCGCCAATGCGCCGCTCACCGGCGGCGAGTTGATCACCAAGCCGCTCACCTTTGCCGGCGAGCGGCTGGAGATCAACTACGCCACGAGCGCCGCCGGGCAGATGCGCGTCGAGCTTCAGGATGCCGCTGGCCAGCCGCTGCCTGGCTTCACCCTTGAGGAGTGCCAGCCCATCTGGGGCGACCACCTTGCACACATCGTGAAATGGAAAGCCGGCGATCAGGTGCGCGCCCACGCTGGCCAGCCGGTGCGGTTACGCTTCGAAATGAGCGATGCCGACCTGTTCTCGTTCCGATTTACCGATCGTCGATAAAGGCGGCCCCTTCCGTTTCATTTCGCCAGCCGCTCGAGAATGTTGCGCGTCACCCGCGTGACCACCTCATCGCCGCCTTGCAACCCATGCGCCCAGTCGGTGGTCGCCGCCGTAAAGACCGTTCCCCCTTTCGTGTAGATGCCCATGCAAGCGGCGCCTGTGCGCCCTTTCTCCCAGCGCTCATACCACTCGCAATCATCCGGGTGCCAGCGCACGGGGCACGTGGCCAGAACGGTAAACGTTTCCGGCGTGCCATCCCGGTGCGTGGGAAACGGCAGGCCCTCGCGCCACTCGAGCTCGCAGCCGTCGGCTTCATAGCCCACGATCGTATCCTTGCCGCCAAACTCTGCTCCCTGCTTCACGCCCGTCCCTTCAAACACCCAATGCGCCGGCCGATGCACATGATAAGCCGCCTTGCCCTCCATGAATTGGCCATGGCTCCGGTGAAAGCCGCCCCAGAGAAAACCGACGCCCGTGAGCTGATTCTCGGGCCGTTGCACGAGGTGATGGCCCCAGAGCGTCGAGAGCGTCTTGAAGTCGCGCGTCGCGAAGACCGGGTCCACAAAATAGTTCTGCTTGAAACACGTAAACGCGCGCCCGCCCGCCTCGCTGCGGATCTGCCAGCAGACGGAGTTGCCGCTGAAAAAGGCCGCGTTGCCGCCGCGCGCGATGAACGCCTCCAGGTGGTCGCGCATCGGCGCGGACCAGTATTCATCGTGGCCCACGCTCAAGACGAGCCGGTAGTGCTGGAGGAGCTCCGGGCGAAACTCCAGGTCGGCATTGGTGGCATACTCGAGCGCGAAGCCGTTCCTTTCGCACCATTGCACGAACGGCAGCTCCCACTTCGAAAACTGCGAGCTCAGCGGCCGCTCGAACGAGACGCGATTCCCCTGGTTTTTCCCCAGCCCATTATAGGCATACACGCTGAAACCGCCCCAATTCGTGTACGCGTTGTAGGTATTCGTGGAAAGCTGCAGCAGCACCCGGCTCCCCTGCCCCGGCGTGGCCGCCCGCACCACAAACATCGCCTCGCTCTCCGCCGTGCGATTTCCGCGCTGCGTCCACCTGCCGCCGCGGTCGGCAATTCGAAACCGGGCGGTGTAATAGCCGCTCCTCCATTCCTTGCCGATCGGCATCCGGAACGTCTCCGGCCAGCGGCAACCCATCGCCGAAGCATCCGCCGGAACGGCGTGCGCCTGCGCCGGCACATCCTTCCGGCTCCAGACCACCTCGTTCTGCGCGCCCCACCGCGTGACTTCCACCGCGATCGTCGGCGCGCTGCTGGAAACGTGAAACGCCAGCTCCTCCCCCGGCGCCACGCTCAATTGCGCCGCATAACCTTCCACGAAGAACGGCCGCGCCTCTTCGGCGGCTATGGTCTGCCACGTCGCGAGGAATGCGAAAAGGAAACGGAGCGGCTTCATCTGGAGAGGTCACCGAATGTGCGGCTTGTGACTTTCTTGTCGAGCGCCTTGCACGAACCTCGGCTGGCCTGCCCGCCACGCCGCGTCGCCTCCATGGGAATTGCACCGCCTGCGGATCGCACGTAGATACGCCGCGCGCATGGCCAAAGACCACCCTTCTCCACGATACCAGCCGAACGTCGCCGCGATCGTACAAAACGATTTCGGCGAGATCCTCATCTGCGAGCGGATCGATAATGCCGGAGCCTGGCAGTTTCCGCAGGGCAGCGTCGAAAAGGGCGAAAACGAAGAAGCGGCTCTCAAGCGCGAGCTCTGGGAGGAGATCGGCCTCCCGGCGAAGCAATTCCGCGTGGCGGCCCGCCGGGGTCCCTACCGCTATCTCTATGGCCGGGGCCGCCAGAAAAAAGGGTACGACGGCAAGGAGCAGCACTATTTCCTGGTGCAGCTCACCGCGCCTCGAGTGGAGCTGGATCTGGAAATGGCCGACCCGGAATTCCGCGCCTTCCGGTGGATTCGCCCCGAGGAATTCCGCTTCTCCTGGCTCCCGGAGATGAAGCGGGACGTCTACCGGCAGGTTTTCGCTGATTTTTTCTCGATAAATATTTCTCCAGGGAAAGTATCGGGTTGACCTGCGGTCCCGAACCTGCTCCATAAAGCGCTCTTATATGTTGTCGTTTGGAATGTTCTCTTTTGTCGTCGCTGCCTTCATGGGGTGCGTGTGGTGGGCTTGCCGCGACGAGGGCGTTTAGCCGCCCGCCCAAGCGTCCGCACCCCGCCTCTATGTCTGTCCCAGAGGATTTGCCGTGGCTCAAGGCGACGGCGAATGAGCTGAACAACCTGCTCCAGCTCATCTCCAACTCGGGCCAGGCGCTCGAGCGCTTTCTCCCCCCCACCGCGGAGGCGGAGAAATACCTCAACATCCTCCGCACCAGCACCGCGCGCGCCGTGCGCGTCACCGACGCCATCTCCGCCCGCGCCGAAGGCCGCCCCGAAGCGCCTGCCGCCGCCCCCGCCGCGGCACCCATCATCGACGCGGGCGAATTCGAAATCCACAATCCCGACGGCGCCAGGGAACTGGTCCTGATCGTCGACGACGAGGAGTTTATCACCCTCCTCGCTCGCCAAGTCCTCTCCGACGAAGGCTACCGGGTCCTCACTGCGAAAAACGGTTTCATCGCCCTCGACATCTACCGGAAGCTCAAATCCGAGATCGATCTCGTCATCCTCGATTTCGTCATGCCGGTGATGGACGGTGCCGACGTCTTCGCCGAGATGCAGGAGCTAAACCCCGACGTTCCCGTCGTCCTCTCCAGCGGCTTCGCCGAGCAGGATCGCCTGCGCGGCATGCTCGCCCGCGGCCTGCGCGGCTTCATTCCCAAGCCCTACACGCAGAAAAAGCTCCTCGACCAGGTGCGCCAGACGCTCGACGCGTTGAAGAGCGAGAAGGGGTAGGGCGGCGGTCGACAAAGCGTTGCCCGGACAGTCGCGGCGGCGTATTCTTTCCTCATGAACACGCTCACCAAATCCGCCCCGCTCGGCGCCTTGGGCCTGCCAAGCGGAGATCATTTGGTCCGTTTTCATGTCGAGGGAGACACGATCAGCTTTGAAGTCACTTCATCCGAGGCGCAGACTGATGGTGGCGCGCCAAGGACGCCGACGGGCTTCGTGGAGAAGTGGGCTGGCACAGTGACAAGGATCGACGATCCGGCAGATGCATGGCTGACCCATATCAACGAGAAGCACCTGCGCTGAGCCTGCGCTTGTCGCAGATCCCGGTGATGACGCCGGAAGCGTTTCTAGCGTTGCATCCGTGAGCGGATCAAAACCCGCTGGACGCCCCCCTCCCCTCCCCTCCACGCTCTCGGGTTCCTCAATCATGAAACTTTCCATCCTCACCGACGAAGTCTCCCAAGACCTCGCCGACGTCATCCGCTTTGCCACCGAAACCAAGCTCGAGGGGATCGAGCTGCGCAGCCTCAATGGCAAGGCCTTCAAGGACCTTACCTCCGCGGAAATCCACGAAGTCCGCAAACGCGTGCACGATGCCGGCATGCAGATTTCCGGAGTCGCCACCCCGGTCTTCAAGTGCCAGCTCGATGACGACGCGGCGATCGCCGAGCACGTCGAGCTCTTCCGCCGCTCCGTGGATGCCGCCGTCGATCTCGGCTGCGAGGTGGTGCGCGTCTTCGCGTTTCTGCGTCGCAGCCATCCCGCCACGAGCGACGATCTCCAGCGCGCCGCGGAGCACTTCCCGAAGCTCCTGGAGCTGGTGCGTGGCACGGCCGCGATCGTTGGCCTGGAAAACGAGGCAAGCTGCATCGTGGCGACCGGCGGCGAGACCCGCGAGTTCCTCAGCCATCTGCCGAAGGACCCGCAGCTCGGCGTGGTCTGGGACCCGTGCAACGTGATCTATCTCGACGATGTGCCGGACCCCGTGCACGAGGAATTCCCCAAAGTCGCCGACCGCGTCATTCACGTGCACGTCAAGGATGCGCAGCGCAACGGCACGAAGGCCGCGCTGAAGTGTTTGGAGCTCGGCACGGGCGAGATCGATTTTCCGGCGCAGTTCGCCGCGCTCGAAAAGCGGGGCTACGACGGCTGGGTCACCTTGGAGACGCATTGGCGCTCCGTGCCGCTCGACGACGAAATCCAGCACCTGCCCGCCGGCTACTCTTTCTCCGCCAACGCCGAGCCGGCCAGCCGCATCTGCATGGTGCACCTGAAGAAGATGCTCGGGAAATGATCGCCCCGGCGGCCACCACCCTGCTCGCCGCGCACTATCGCACCGGCGAGACGGTGCAATTCTCCCAGCAGCGCGGCCGCTGGAAAATGGGCCCGCCCAAGCGCGGCCGCACCGCCTTGCTCTTCGGCCCCGGCTTCTTCGATCTGCAGTGCAACGGCTACGCCGGCATCGATTTCAATAACCCGAACGTCACGCCGGAAGAACTCGCCACCGGCCTGCGCGCCATGTGGCGCGAGGGCTGCACCCACGTCCTCCCCACGCTGATCACCGCCGCCGCCGATCGCCTCGAGCACCTTTTTCGCAACCTCTGCGCCGCCCTCGCGCTCGACCCCGAAGTCGCGCGTGCGGTGCCCGGCTTTCACCTCGAAGGCCCCTTCATCAGCCCCGTCGATGGCGCCCGCGGCGCGCACCCGCTTCCCGCCGTGATCCCGGTGCGGCAGCCGGTCTGGCGCAAATGCCAGCGCGCCGCGGAGCAGCGGATCAAGCTGGTAACCCTCGCGCCCGAGGTAAAAGGAGCCATCCCCTTCTTCCGCCAGCTCCGCGAAGAGCGCATCCTCCCCGCCATCGGCCACACCATGGCCACCCGCGAGCACGTCTCCGCCGCCGCCGAAGCCGGCGCCCTGCTCTCCACCCACCTTGGCAACGGCTGCCCTCAGCAAGTCCACCGGCATCACAATCCGATGATGGCGCAACTCGGCGAGGATCGCCTCACCGCCACCTTGATCACCGATGGCATCCATCTCCCGCCCGAGGTGGTCCGCGCCTTCGCCCGCACCAAGGGCCCGAGCCGCACCGTCATCATCACCGATGCCATGTCCGCCGCCGGCGCCCCGCCAGGCCGCTACCGCATCGCCGATCTCGAGTTGGAAGTCGGCCCCGACCGCGTAGTCCGTTTCCCCGGCGCCGCCATCTTCGCCGGCTCCGCCCTCACCATGGACCGCGCCGTGGCCCTGTACCGCACCATGGCCGGCGTGCCGCTCGCGGAAGCATGGGACGCCGGCTCCACCCGCGCATGGGAAGTAATGCGCAAGGCAGACCCCTCTCTCCGCGTCCCCAAGCTCGCCTCCTGCTTCGTCGTCACCCGGCCGGACGAGGGGATGCTGGACGTGGTGGCCACGTCTCAGAAAGTAAGCCAGTAAGTCAGTAAGCCAGTCTCCTCAGTCGGACGCGCCACTGACTTACTGACTTACTGACTCACTGACTTACTTTCCCCTCCCCCATTTGACAATCTGTAACCACCACGCTTACACTTCCCCTCCATGGCCAGTTGCCGCTTCGCCTTCGCCGTCCATATCCTGGCCGTGCTCGCGTACAAACAGGGCGCGGATGTCACTTCCGAGCTCCTGGGCCGCAGCGTGAACACGAATGCCGTGGTGGTGCGGCGCCTCCTCTCCGAGTTGCGGCGCGCGGGGCTGGTCGTCACCCACAAAGGCGCGGGTGGCGGAGCCAAGCTCAGCAAGCCCCCTGAGGAAATTTCCCTCGCCGAAATTTATCGCGCCGTGGAGCATGGCCCGAGTTTTTCCATGCATCCGCATGCTCCAAACCCGCGCTGTCCCGTCGGACGCCGGATCGAAGACGTGCTCGCGGGAGTCTTCGCCGAGGCCGAAAACGCCCTCTCCGACGCACTCGACCGCCGCACTTTGGCCGAAGTGGTCGATACACTCGCCGAGGAAAGCCCAGCGCTCACGCCCGCCGCCCACTAGGCCGCCTTCGGCAAGCTTTCGCCGCTCTGCAAACCTCTCTCCAAAACCACGCCATGTATACAGACACCGCCCACGTCGACCCTCCGGTCCTCACCATCGAAGCTCCCTCCGGGGAGCCGCCCAGTCGCGGCTCCGCGACCGAGCACCGCCACTTTCGCCGCGATGAGTTCTGGCGCGGCGTCCCAGCCTACCGCGAGGTGAGCCGGGAAGAATTCCAGAGCCACACTTTTCAACAACGGGAGACGGTCACGAACGTCCGGCAAGTGCGCGAGGCCCTCGGGGATTTGGCGCCGGAGACGTTCTACGAGGATCTGGCGGCCGGCCTGAAACACGCGCCCATGCAGTTGCGCGTTTCACCCTACCTGCTCGCCCTCATCGATTGGCGCGACCCGATCGCCGACCCGATCCGCACCCAATTTTTGCCCCTCCGCTCGCAGCAGCGCCCGGATCACCCAGAGCTCCGGCTCGATTCCCTCGGCGAGCAGCGCGATTCGCCCGTCCCCGGCCTCACCCATCGCTACGCCGACAAGGCGCTCTTTCTCCCGCTCGATTCCTGCCCCGTCTACTGCCGCTTCTGCACCCGCTCCTACGCCATCGGCGGCGACACCGAGGGCGTGGAAAAGCTCCGCCTCAGCGCCAATCTCGGCCGCTGGGAAAAAGCCTTCACGTACATCGCCGGCCGCCCCGAGCTCGAAGACATCGTCGTCAGCGGCGGCGACACCTACAATCTCAAGGCCGACCATCTGCGCCTCATCGGCGAGCGCCTGCTCAACATGCCGAACATCCGCCGCATCCGTTTCGCCACCAAAGGCCTCTGCGTGATGCCGCAAAAAATCCTCAGCGATCACGCCTGGGTCGATGCCCTCACCCGCGTCGCCGAGCTTAGCCGCAAGCTGCACAAGGACATGGTCGTCCACACCCATTTCAATCACCCGTCCGAGATCACCGGCATCACCGAGGCCGCCCTCGCCCGCCTCACCGAGCGCGGCATCCTCGTCCGCTGCCAGACCGTTCTCCAACGCGGCGTCAATGACGACGCCGCCACCATGCAGCTTCTCGTCCGCCGCCTCGGCTACATCAATATCCACCCCTACTACGTCTACTTTCACGACCTCGTCCCCGGCGTCGAAGATCTGCGCACCTCGCTCGCCAGCGGCCTGCGTCTGGAAAAACACGTCCGCGGCCACACCGCCGGCTTCAACACCCCCGCCTTCGTCGTCGACACCCCCGGCGGCGGCGGCAAACGCGACGCCCACTCCCACGAGCACTACAACCCGCGCACCGGCATCGCCGTCTTCACCGCCCCAGCCGTCCGCCCCGGCGAAAAGTTCCTCTACTTCGATCCCATCGCCGGCCTCGACGACGAGTACCAATGGAAATGGTCCCAGCCAGCCGAGCGCCGCGCGATGATCGCGGAGGCCCTGGAGCAGGTGGAGTGAGCAGCGGCGCGCCAGTCCTCGCGAGGCATTCCGCGCTGGATTAGCTTCCGCGATTGCGCTTGGGTTCTCGCGTGCAAGCTCCCCTCCTCGCACTGTTGCTGGCGGTCTCCCTCCCGGTCGCGCGCGCGGATTTCACGGAAATGCTCGCCCACGCCCGGGCGGCGGGTGAAAAGGCTGGCTTTGCGGCTTTGCACCAAACGAGGGCTACCTTCAGCGCGGAGCGCAAGGAATTGCAACTGGAGGAGCTCTGGCTCGATCTCAAGACCGGCTCCTTCAAATCGACGGTCCACGCCGCCCCGAGCGAGGATGCCGATCCGCTCGCCTCGGGCGTTCTGCCCGCCTCGCTGGAGTTGCGCTCGGGAACGTGGGAGACCGATGCCGGCACCCTCCGCATGGATCCGCAGCGGAAAAAGTGGATGCCGACGATCTCGATGGAGAAGCTGCCGGCGCCTCCTTCCAATTCGCCCTCCGGCAGGCCGGTCCTGGTTTTCAACACGCGGGAACAGGCGCTGGCCAGGGTCAGTCCAGACTGGATGCAGGCGCTGGGAAAATCGCTCGACGCGCGGTTAAAAGGCGAGTCCACGGCCGAGGCGAGCTATCCGCCGCTGACGCTGACGGATGCGCCGGAGGAGAAAACCACCCGGGAGCACCGCGGCGCGGAACTGACGCTCTGGCGCGGCCTCGTCCAGCGAAGTGTGCGCAAGATTGCAGGGGTCACGCGCGAACACTTCGAGAACGAATTTGCCGCGGCCGCGCCCGACGAGCTAACGCCGCCCGAAAGCCTGCAGCTCGCGGCGCGGGAGATGCAAAAACGGATGAAGGGATTCGATCCGTCGAAAGTCCGTTTCCTCGATCCTTCGAAGCCGCGACCGTTCCCAGGCCCGCCCCGGCCCACCTTCGGCTTCAATATCGCGCCGGTGAGCGGACCGATCGAAATCCGCATCGCCTCGATCTACCCCGGCTCGCCGGCTGACCGAGCGGGCCTGCAAGAGGACGACGTAATCCTCGCGATCAACGGCACAAGCCTCACCGGCCTGCCCGACCGGCCAACGCTCTTCGCTGCCTTCGCCGCGGCAGGCAAGGCCGAGAAAGGCGAATTCACCATCCAACGCGGCGAGCAGACGTTGAAACTGACCATCGAGAAGGTGCATTCCAGCACGTTCGCCCCGCCGGAAGAGCCTTAGCTCCAAAGTGGCTGGCGCTGCCACTCACCTCGCCCTACCGCACCTGCGTAAACGGCGCCGTGGCGATGTTGATCTTCGTCAGCCCCCAGCCGCGCGGCACTTCCATGATGAAGTTCATCTGCCACGTGATCTTGGTCCCGCCGTTCGGATTGCGCACGGTGTAGTGGCCGGCGAATTTCACGATGCCGTCTTCCTTGGTGTCCTGCGTGAAGATCGGCTCCTGGCGAAAGGCGCTGGGATTGAGGTCGAGCTTCGAGCTGAGAAAGAGTCCGAACTCTTCGATCGATTTGGTCCGGGGTGAACTTCCGTTTGAAGAGGTCGGAAAAATAAACGTCGTAAAAGCGGCGCAGGGTGCCCGCGCGGATGCCGGCCTGGAAGCCCTCGAGGGTGATGGCCACCATTTCCACTTTCTTGGCGTCGTCGAGCTCGATGCCGGTGGGGAGCGCGCGCTCGCCCGGCGAGGGAAGGCCGTTGGGCCGGTAGTCGCGGCGTTCCTGCTTGGCCTGGCCTTGATTCCATACATAGAAGCCGCCGGCCATCACGACCACCGCGATGACGACGCCGAGAATCGCTGCCCCGGCGCAGCCGGCGATGATACAACCTTTGTTTTTCATGGCGAGGTGAAGGTGTGGGCGGCTAGGCGATCTGCGGCCGAAGCTGGGCGAACTGCGCTCGATACGCGGCTTCACGCTCCTGATACTCCGCGGGCGTCGCGCCATGGCCGTGCTCCGCGCGGTGCCGCTCGAAGGCCAGCTCGCTGGCCGCCTGGTTGAAGCGGCGGCTCGCCACAAATCCGCCGAAGCCGCGCCGGGTCAGCGCGTTGAACGACCACGTGATCCGCCGCAGCGCGTGCGTCACCACCTGGTATTCCTCCGCCGTGAGCGTGCCGCTCTCCAGCTCCGGCGTGAGCTGCTTGCGCACGATCAGCTGCTCGCGATGGATGGAGTAAATCGCGATGGCCACCAGCAGGATGAAGGCCGGCACGAAGACCAGGATGTAGCCGAGGAAAAAGAAGCCGAAGCTGGCGAGCAGATTCCAGAGCGCGTGCAGCGCCATCGCGGCGCACAGCCCCGCGATCGGCGCGATGAATTTCACCACCGGGTTCTTCGCCGTGCAGGCGTACCCCAGCCCGATGCCGGTGAGCGACGTGAAGAGCGGATGCGCAAACGGCGTGAGAATATTCCGCAGCCCGAAAATGCCGACCAGCCCGGAGACACCGTGCTGGCTGAGCTGCCGCCCGTGGTAGAGAAAGTTTTCCGCCATCGCGAAGCCGAGCCCGACCATCGAGGCGTAGACGATCCCGTCGATCACGCCGTCGAATTCCTTGCGCATGAAAAAGTAGAGAATGAAGAGAAACGCGCCTTTCGAGAGCTCCTCCGAAAACGGCGCCGAGATCACCGCCCCGCCGATCGAGCCGATCGCCGCGCTGCCCGTGACGGTGCCGAGAACCAAGCCCACGACCGTATTGAACAGGTACGAAAAAAGCGTCGCCACCGTCGCGCCCCAAAGCACGCCGCTGGCGAGCAGCCAGCCCGGCTCCGCTTCCATGCGATCGATCCAGAGCACCAGCGCCACGTAGATCGGCAGCGGCAGCATCGAGGTAAACATCGAGATCAGCAGCCCCGGCACCCCCAGCTCGAAGCCCGCCAGGGTGAGAAACGCCACCCCCGCGAAGAGGATCACGAAGAGGACGAACGCCGCGACCGCCCATTTCAAAAAACCGGAATAAGAAACCGGCTGCTTGATGACAGGCGCCGCGCCGGGAGTGGAATAGACGCTGCTTGGCTGCATGAGATGAGAGAGATGGGTGAGTTCCGCGAAGTGGATAACCACAATGCCCGGCGCTTTGAAGCGGCTATTTGCAAAATCTCCACCGTTGCGCCACCCGATCGCTTCGTCGGAGCGTGAAGAATCCTAGCGCCAGCGGTCCAAAAAGCTGGTGGGGAGAGGCTCCGACGAGCCCTGATCGCGGAGCGGAAAGGTGGGAGGGCGGTGCGGAGTCAAACCGTCGAGTCACCCTGCTTACGCCACGCCTAAGTCGACCATCTCCACCGCAAAGTAAGACTAATGCTCATGGGCAGCCTGCTCGGAGGATTTAAGTGGCGCCCCCGCCGCCCCCGCGAAAACATCCCCCCCATGCCCCATCGCGCGCAGCAACTCACGCTCGGCCTCGATTTCGGCACCGAATCCGTCCGCGCGCTCCTCGTCGATCTGCGCGGCGCCGAGCGCGGCCTCGCCACGCGCAAGTACCGCCACGGACAAATCATCGACACCCTCCCCGGCTCGTCCAAACGCCTCCCCCCTCTCTACGCGCTGCAGCACCCCGAGGATTGGCTGGAAGCGGCCGCCGGCGCCGTGCGCGAGGCCCTCGAACGCTCGGGCCTGGCGCGCGAAGCCGTGATCGGCCTCGGCGTCGATTTCACGAGCTGCACCATGCTGCCGGCCCGCCGCGATGGCCGCCGCTCTGCCTGCTTCCGGAATTCGCCGGTCAGCCGCTCGCCTGGCCGAAGCTCTGGAAACATCACGGCGCGCAGGCGCAGGCGGATCGCATCAACGAAGTGGCGCGCCGGCGCGGCGAGAGCTTCCTCGCGCGGTATGGCGGCATGCATCGGCCTGGAATGGTTCTTTCCAAAAATGCTCGAGACGCTGGAGCGTGCGCCCGCCATTTACGAAGCGGCCGAAGTGTGGCTCGAAGCGGGCGATTGGTTCGTCTGGCAGCTCGTCGGCGGCGATGCCGAAACGCTCCCGCGCTCCACCTGCCAGGCCGGCTACAAGGGCATGTGGAGCGCCACCGATGGCTTCCCCTCGTCGGATTTCCTGGCCGCGGTGCACCCGCGGCTCGCCCAGGTGGTCGCCGAGAAAATGCCGGGCCGTCTGCTCGCCCCCGGCACCGCGGCGGGCGGGCTCACCGCGGAAATGGCGGCCCACCTCGGCCTCGCCGCGGGCACCCCGGTCAGCGCCGCCATCATCGACGCCCACGCCGGCGTGCCCGGCGCCGGCGCCGCCGAGCCGGGCACGCTCGTCATGGTGCTCGGCACCAGCTCCTGCCACATGCTCAACAGCGAGCACGAGCGCTTCGTCCCCGGCGTCGCCGGCGTCGTGCAGCGATGGCATCCTCCCCGGCTACTTCGGCTACGAGACCGGCCAGGCCGCCGTCGGCGACGCCTTCGATTGGCTCCGCCGCCTCACCGGCCAGCCCGATTTCACCGCGCTCGATCGCGCCGCCGCCGAGCTTCCCGCCGGCGCGGACGGCGTCCTCTGCCTCGATTGGGTAAACGGCTGCCGCACCCCGCTCATGGATTCCACCCTCGCCGGCGCCTTCACCGGCCTGAAGCTCCACCATGGCCCGGCGCACCTCTACCGCGCGATGATCGAGGCCTCCGCGTGCGGCGTGCGCTGGATCGTTGAGCTGCTGCGCGAAAACGGCGTCCCGGTCTCGCGTTTCGTCGCCACTGGCGGCCTGCCCCATCACAACCCGCTCATCACCGAAATCTACGCCGACGTCCTCGGCGAGCCGATCCGTGTGCACCCCTGCAAACACGGCCCCGCGCTCGGCGCCGCCATCCTCGGCGCCCTCGCCGCCGGCGCCTTCGTCGATCCCGGCGAAGCCATCACCGCCCTCGCCTCCGCCCAGGAAACCCCGCCCATCCTCCCGCGTTCAGAAGATCGCCCCGCCTACGAAACAGTCTACACCCGCTACCGCCGCCTGGCCTCGCAGAGCACGTGGTGAGAGGGGATGCGCGCTTTTTTGGGCGAAAATAGAAATACAAAAAAGTGCTCAGTCGAGATTGGGAAAGTGCTCGACCTCTGATACTCTCGGCTCCGAACATGGAGCCGCCAAATTCGCACCCGGGGAACGTCAAGAACTCGGTGAACCTCCCATCTAGGCGAAGCGCCCCCGTTCGCGCAAAGCGCAACCCTGCGCGAAGCGCAGCCCTCCACCCTGTCACCCTGAGCGAAGCCGAAGGGCCTCCAATATCCCGGCGTGGGCGGAGGCGGCGGGCGGTGCGGAGAAACTGTCCCATCCTCGAACCCGGCGCGAATCCCCCTGCCTCAGCCCCTCCCGTTCCAACTTGCCCAACGCCCATCACCCAAAACCCGCGTTCTCATCTCACCTGTCCGAAAACCCCGTCCCAAATTGTGCAACATTCCCGGCTTTAGCGCTCGAAAACCCGCAATCTCTGCCCACCTGTCCGAAAACCCCCGCCCGCCGGCCCGTTTAAGAAACCCGCCACCGTCACGGTAGTCTCCGTGCCCCCAGATGAACCTCTTCCCGCTCAGCCTCCTCGCGGTCATTCTCATCGCCACCTCGGTCGTTCACGCGAGCTCTCCTTCCCAGCAAATCGACGCCCTCCTCGCGACCGCCTGGGCGAAGCACCAGTTCCAGCCAAACCCACCCGCCACGGATGAAACCTTCTTCCGCCGCGCTTACCTCGACATCATCGGCCGCATCCCCACCACCACCGAGGCGCGGGAGTTCCTCGGCGCCACCGGCGAAAGCAAACGCGCCCTCCTCATCGATAAGCTGCTCGCCAGCGAAGGTTACGCGCAGCACATGTTCAATTTCTGGGCCGATATCCTGCGGGCGCAATCGGTCGGCTACCCTTCCACCGGCATCACCAGCTCGCTCTACGTGAGCCATCTCCAGGAAAGCCTGCGCGCGAATAAGCCCTACGATCAATTCGTGCGCGACCTCGTCTCCGCTGAGGGGAAGATTTGGGAAAACGGCGCGGCGGGCTATTACATGCGCGATCGCGGGATGCCGCTCGATAACATGGCGAACACCGCCCGCATCTTTCTCGGCACCCGCCTGGAATGCGCGCAGTGCCATAATCACCCGTTCGATAAGTGGACGCAGATGCAGTTTTACCAGATGGCCGCGTTCACCTACGGGATCAATACGAACTATCCCGGCATCCGCGAAATGCCCGGCGCGATCTCGCTCATGGTTAAAGATCGCAACGCGCGCGAGGCCCGGCTGAAATCCGCTGCGCCGGCCGAGCGCGCGCAGATCGAGCGCGAGGCGCAGGAGGCCCGCTGGATCGGCAAGGCGCTCGACGATCTCGGCGACCGCACCCGCTACGTGAAAATCCATTTCGAGCCGCGGAACGAGCTGCGCCTCCCGCACGATTATCAATACAGCGACGCGCCGGCTAAATCGCCGGTGCAGGCCGCCACGGTCCTCGGCCCACCGGCGCAGCCCGGCGCGGAAGAGCCGCTCCCCAGCGCCTATGCCCGCTGGCTCGCTTCGCCGGAAAACCCGCGCTTCGCCAAGGTGATTGCGAACCGCCTTTGGAAGAAAGCGTTCGGGCTCGGGCTCATCGAGCCGATCGACGATATCACCGACAAAACGGCGCCATCGAATCCGGAGCTGCTGCAGTTCCTCGAGAAGCTGATGATCGAGCTGCGCTACGATACGAAGGCCTACCTGCGCGTGCTTTACAATACCCGCGCGTATCAGGCCGCGGTCACGCCGCGAGAGATCGCGCCGGGCGAGCCGTACCATTTCACCGGACCGCTGCTGCGGCGGATGAGCGCGGAACAGATTTGGGATTCGTTCGTCGCGCTGATCCATCCCGAGCCGGATCGCCGCAGGCCCGCGTCGCTCGATCATGAGGTCGCGGTAAAGATCGGCCAGGCACGCAAGATCAGCGACGCGCTGGATTCGCTCAGCGCCGCCGAGCTTTTCGAGGGCGCGCAAAAAGCCTCGCGCATTTACGAGTCCACCTCGGCGCGCGCCAACGAGCTGAAAGACCAGTACGCCGCCGCGCAAAAAGCCAAGGACAAGGAAGCAATGAGCCGCCTCAACGCGGAGATTCGGGCGCAAAACTCGCACGGGCGCTCCGCCGCCAACGACGCCCTCGTGATCCCCGCTGTCGCGCGCCTCTACACCAAGGCCACCGGACAGCCCGCGCCCGCCGCGCCTCCTTCCCGCGAGCACCAGGACGCCATGATGATGGGCAAAGGTGCCATGCGTCAGCACAACTACATCGCCGTGCCCGGCTACGATCTCCCCGAGGCAGACGGCGCTGCCGAAAAAGCGCGTCGCGAGGCCCTCCGCCAGCAATGGACCGAGGAAGCGCGCCGCACCGGCCTCGCCGCCGCGGATCTCGGCGAGTACCTCACCACGCGCGAGAAGCAGGAGCAGGAATGGCTGCGCGCCTCCGAGCTCAACTCCCCTGCCCCGCGCGGCCACTTCCTCCGCGAGTTTGGTCAAAGCGATCGCGAGGTGATCGAGAATGCCAACTACGAAGCCTCCGTCCCGCAGGCGCTGGCGCTCATGAATGGCGACCTGCTCCCGCAACTCACCCATCGCTTTTCCCAGCTCATGCTCGCGCTCGAGAAAGCCTCCGCGCCCGACGAAAAACTCGGCGCCGCCTATCTCGCGCTCTTCTCCCGCGCTCCCTCCGACCAGGAAAAAGCGCTCTGGTCCGCCGCCCGCGCGAAAGGCCTCGATTCCACCGAAGACCTCATCTCCGCCCTGATCAACACCCAGCAATTTCTCTTCATCCAGTAACATGAAAGATCCACTCCTCCAAGCGGGCGAGCTTTCCCGCCGCCGATTCATCGCCCGCACCGCCAGCTCTCTCCTCGGCGTCGGCCTGCTCCCGGAAATCTTCTCACGCGCCCTCGCGGCGGAAAGCGCGCCCACATCCCAGCGCCCGGCCACCGCGAAAAACGTCATCTATCTCTACATGGCCGGCGGCATGAGCCACCTGGAAACCTTCGACCCGAAGGAGGGCCCCGCCGCCGGCCCGACCAAGGTCATCAAGACCAGCGCCGACGGCATCCGCGTCGCCGAGCATCTCCCGCGCACCGCGCAGCAGATGCATCACGTGAGCGTCCTCCGCTCGCTCATGTCCACGCAGGGCGCGCACGAGCAGGGCGTCTACTACATGCGCACCAGCTACACCTTGCGCGGCACCATCCGGCATCCGGCGATGGGCGCTTGGCTCACGCATCCTGCAAGGCGGCGGCAATCCCACCCTCCCGAAATCGGTCTTCATCGGCAATGACAGCCAGCATCCCGGCGCCGGTTTCCTCCCCGCCGCGCAAGGCCCGTTCTTCGTCAGCAATCCTGAGAACGGCATCAAGAACGCCGCCCTCCGCAAGGGGCTCACCGAGGATCGTTTCGCCGCGCGCCTTGGGCTCGCCGATCGAGCTCGACCAGGACTTCCGTGCCGCCTTTCCCCATGCGCGGCGTGAAGGCCTACACCGAGATGTACGATCACGCGATCACCCTGATGAAAAGCGAGGATCTGAAGGCCTTCGATCTCACCGGGGAGACCGCCGAAATGCGCACCGCCTACGGACGCGAAAGCTTCGGCCAGGGCTGCCTCCTCGCGCGCCGCCTCGTCGAGCGCGGCGTCCGCTTCGTCGAGGTCAGCCTCGGCGGCTGGGACACCCACACCGCAAACTTCGTCCGCACCCCGGAGCTGTGCGACACCCTCGACCGCGCCCTCGCCACCCTCCTCACCGACCTGCAAGCGCGCGGCCTGCTCAAGGAGACCCTCGTCGTCGTCACCACCGAATTCGGCCGCACCCCCACCATCAACGCCAACGTCGGCCGCGACCACCACCCCAACGCCTTCTCCGCCCTCCTCGCCGGCGGCGGCATGAAAGGCGGCTACGTCCACGGCAAAACCGACAAGGAAGGCCGCGAGATCGAAGAAGGCGACCTCAGCGTCCCCGACTTCAACGCCACCATCGCCAACGCCCTCGGCCTCCCGCTCGATCACCGTCACCTTCTCCGCCAGCAACCGCCCCTTCACCGTCGCGGATAAAGGCAAGCCGGTACTCGACGTGTTCGCGTGAAACCCGCGGCTCCCAAGCCCGGAGGGCTGCCCAGAGATTAGCCGGTGGCGTCAGCCACCGGTCCACCGTAATAAGAGTGATCCAGCCCCGGAGGGGCGTCGGAAAACTCCACCATTTTTAGATTCAAACACATGAGGGCAAATCGAATGACGGAACAAAACCTTCTCTGCAATCCCGGGTTTCTCGCTCGCGTCGCCCAAGCTCGCGCGAGCATTCAGGCCGGGCGTGGAGTGCGGATCGAAGACTTGGATGCGGCGTTGAACGAAGAGGTGACGGCCAAGGTTCAAGAGTCCTCCGCTCCGCCGGCTCGAGCGGCGCGGGCAAGCCGCGGCACACGATGAGCGTGTCTCCTACCATTTCCCTCACCATCCACGATGTCGCCTTTGGCGGAGCCGGAGTCGCGCGGCAGGAGGGCAAGGTCTACTTCGTCCCGTTCACCATTCCCGGTGAGAAAATCACCGCGCGCGTGGTGCGCGATAAGAAGAAGTTTGCGGAGGCGGAGCTGCTCTCCGTGGACGAGCCTTCGCCGCATCGGGTGGAGCCGCGGTGCCCGTATTTCGGCCGCTGCGGAGGCTGCTCTTACCAGCACATCGCTTATGAGCAGCAGGTCCCGCTGAAGCAGACACAAGTGGAGCAGACCCTCCGGCGCGTGGGCCGGCTGGAGCACGTACCAATGCGGCCGTTAATTGCGTCGCCACAGCCGTACGAATATCGAAACCGCATCCGCGTCCACGTCGCCGGCGGCGTGATCGGCTTTTATGCGCACGGTGATCGCGCGCTCGTGGACATCGAGGAGTGCCCGATTTCCGCGCCGGAGGTGAATCGCGCGTTGGCGCAATTGCGCCGCGCCCTGCCGGTGGATGGCGACTACACGGTCGCCGGACTGGGCCGGCCGAGCTTCTTCGAGCAGACGAACGACGCCGTGGCGCCCCTGCTCGTGCAGACGGTGCGCGACGCGGTGAAGCCCGGCCAGGCGCTGCTGATCGATGCGTTTTGTGGCGCCGGTCTTTTTGCACAAGGCCTGCGCGATCTCTTCGAGCAGGTGATCGGCATCGATGAAAACGCCTACGCCATCGACCAGGCGCGCCGCCGCGCTACGCCGAGCGAGCGATACCTCGCGGGCGATGTCTCGCAGCATCTCGGCGAGCTGCTCACCTTGCGCTCGCCGGAGCGCACGACGGTGCTGCTCGATCCGCCCGCCGCGGGCGTCTCGCCGCGCGTGCTCGATCTCCTCAGCGGCGTGCCGCCCGCGGACGTCTTTTACGTTTCGTGCAATCCGGCCACCCTGGCCCGCGATCTTTCGCTCCTCTGCCGCGGGCCGTTCCGGCTGCAGGCGGTGACGCCGCTGGACATGTTTCCGCAAACGGCGGAAATCGAGGTCGTGGCGCATCTTGTGCGCGCGGCAGGATAGGTCGTAGACGGACCCGATTTCCCACTCGACTCTCCCCGGCAATTCCGCCCCACTCATTTCATGAAACCCCTCCTTTCCCTCCTCTTCCTTTCGCTGGCCACCGGCGGGCTCTTCGCCGCGGATCGCCCCGCGCCGCTGAAAGTCCTCCTGATCACCGGCGGCTGCTGCCACGATTACGCGAAGCAAAAGGACATCCTCAAGGAGGGCCTCGAGAAGCGCGCGAATGTGAAGGTGGAGCAGGCCCACACCGACGACAAATCGGTGACCCCGCCGCTCGCCATCCTCGGCAAACCGGATTACGCGAAGGGCTTCGACGTGGTGATCCACGATGAATGCGCCGCCGGCGTGAAAGACCCGGCCACCGTCGAGGGGGTGCTGAAACCGCATCGAGACGGCCTCCCCGCGGTGAACCTGCATTGCGCCATGCACTCGTATCGCACGGGCAATCCCGGCCAGCCACAGAAGCCCGGCACGCCGGAGGCGCTCTGGTTCGATTTCCTCGGGATCCAATCGAGCAGCCACGGCCCGCAGCTGCCCGTCGAAATCACGATTGCCGACGCCGCAAACCCGATCACCAAAGGGCTGAACCCTTGGACCACCATCAAGGAAGAGCTCTACAACAACATCCAGGTCTTCCCCGGCGCCACGCCGCTTTGGAAGGGCAAGCAGACCGTCGCCGGCAAGGACGTAGAGACCGTCGTCGCGTGGACCAACAACTACGGCAAGACCCGCGTCTTCAGCACCACCATCGGCCATAACAACGACACCGTCGCCGACGAGCGTTACCTCGATTTCGTGACCCGGGGCCTGCTCTGGGCCTGCGACAAACTCACCCCCGAAGGCGCCGCGAAAGAAGGCTACGGCCCCGCCAAATAGGCTCCCATGAAACGTCTCGCCCTCCTCCTGTTCCTCGCGACCGCGCTGCCCGCGTTCGCCGCGGATAAGCCGAAGCCCCTGCGCGCGCTCCTGGTCTGCGGCGGGTGCTGCCACGATTACGAGGCGCAGAAAAAGATCCTCAGCGAAGGCATCAGCGCGCGGGCGAATGTGGAGTGGAGCATCGTGCACGAGGGAATCCCGACGAAGGGCGACGATGGGCGAAAGCACCGCGTCTCGATTTACGAGAAGCCGGGCTGGTGGAAAGGGTACGACATCGTCCTGCACAACGAATGCTTCGGCGGCGTGGACGACAACGCTTTCATCGAAGGGATCACCGCCGCGCATGCCGCCGGCGTGCCTGCCATCATGCTCCACTGCTCGTCGCATTCCTACCGCGCCGGCACCACCGACGAGTGGCGCAAGCTGGTCGGCATCACCTCGCGCAGCCACGAGAAAAACCGCGATCTCGAGGTGAAGGTCATCAACGCCGAGCACCCGGTCATGCGCGGCTTCCCAGCCACTTGGAAAGACCCGAAAGACGAGCTCTACAAAAACGAAAAAGTCTGGGAAACCGCCACCCCGCTGGCCAAGGCCTACGGCGAAGACACCAAGCAAGACCACGTGGTCATCTGGGTGAACACCTATCACAAAGCCCGCGTCTTCTGCACCACCCTCGGCCACTTCAATAGCACCATGGAGGCGCCCGTATATCTAGACCTCGTCACCCGCGGCCTCCTCTGGGCCTGCGACAAACTCAAAGACGACGGCACCCCGCGCGAAGGTTACGGGAAGCCCTAGACAAACGCCTCGTCTCTCTCCAAATGGGGACAAACCGAGGCGTCCATTTACCGTAACGGAGGAAACTTAACTGTAACGACATCGTAGTTATACGGATCGTAGTTGTACACATGATTTGTCTCAGTATGGATTTTGCGCCAGTTACGCCCCCCTCTTAGACGGTAGAAAGCCGCTTTGATCGGTTTGAGCCAGGCACGACAATTCGATGAGCTGCCAGTAAGAACCAGGCAGCCGTCCGGGGCCACCAATCCGCAAGAAATCAAATCGTGGTTGTTTGCCAAACCATCGTAGGTCGTCTCCTTCAGAACCTGACCGCTGGCTCCACCGAGTAAGCGCACACGCCAATCCAACTGCTTCTGATTCCATTGCTGCGAGTACACGGCAAGATTCCCATTTTTATCGAGAACCGCATTATTCACCAACGAATCCTCCGTGTGCAAGGTCGATGGAAGTTCAAGGGAAAGCGAGTACTCCCACAATATCGCGCCATTCATTCCGGAGAGCTTGAGGATGCGGCCGGTATATATTGGAAAGCTGTTATTAGCATTCCATGTGAAGCCGACCATTACGAACACATCTCCTTGCCGATTTACCCTCACAAAGCTTGGTCTTGAAGCAGAATGACGGCCGAGACTACACTTTCTCACCCACAGGAGCTGTCCGTCGACAGGCGCAAACTTAGCGGTAACCGCGGTGGTTTCATAGCCATCCGAGGAGTATCCTGTTACGAGTACGTTACCGTCAGAATCAGCACCCACAGCTGTAATAAAGTCGAAAGTTTTGGCTCCATCCTGGCGATGCTGTTCCCAGATATGTCGTCCGGTAGAGCCATCGATCTTCGCAACGTAATAGCGGTAGCGGCCGTCCGAAGCGTTGTGACGCTGATCTCGTTCGTCCTTCCTCGTGCTCGCGATCAGCAAATCTCCCGAGGGATCCATTTCCATCCCGAGAAAGGCATGGGACAGTTCAACCCCACTCTCATCCTCGCTGCAATGCTCCCAAAGCAAGGCACCGCTCTCCGCCGAGTGCTTAGCGAGATAGTAGAAGTAGTGCGTGTCGTTGGGCGTGAACCCGGCGACCACTGGATTGCCTTGCGGGTCCAACTTGAGCGCCGTTGCCCAATCCGTGTTGTGGTGGCGACCATCATAGGTCTTCTTCCAAAGTATCTCGCCCGTCTTTCCCGACAGCTTCAAAAGAATGATGTCATGGTTTGGCCCGCTGAATGGCGGTTTTAGCGGTCCGTTCCTGTACCCTTTGTTCTCATAGCCTGTCAGGTAAACGTCACCCGCGTGATCAATCGCTGCCGCAGTTCCGGCTTGTTGTCGCGCCCACAGGAGCTCTCCGCTGGCGCCATCGTATTTCACCACGGCGTTGCCTACGACGAAAATGTTCCCAGAGGCATCGCTCACGATCGTTTTCGGGATGTCCACCTCGTTCGATGAGTTAAAGCGAGCTTCCCACAAAACATGTGCTGGTGTGAGGCGCGTCGGTGAGGTATTCGCCGCCCTGAACAAAAGAATCAGAGCGACGGCTGCTGCTCCAGCTACGGACAACACGATGATGTGCCGGCGTTTCATCCGGCGCATGCTAGGGGCTTTCGGCCTTAAGCCAACCGGGTAGTGCCTCACCGTTCACACCAGTCGCCCCGCGGGCGCTGAGGAAAACCCCTTGCCCCGCGCAATAAGAAGCTGAAGAACAACCGCAACGGCTGGCGGCGGCGCGTGGGCGATCACCGCGTGCTGTACTTTGCCGCCGTGAAAACGCGACAGATCACGGGTCGGCGCGGCCGAGAGCCATGAGAACGCTGGCGCTACCGACCGCTGAGCAATGGCGCCTGTAATTTACGGCGCGATCACGACAAAGGCCGACGAGCGTCCGCGGAGGATGAAGAGCAGAGCGCGCTGGCCCGCGCCGATGCTTTGGGCCGCCGCCTCGTATTCTTCCACGGTGGTGACGGGGCGCTTGTTGACTTCCTGGATCAGGTCCCCGACCCGCAGCTTTTCGCCCGCCGGGGAATCGGGTTCCACCTGCGTCACGATCACCCCTTGGATCTTTTCCGGGAGGGCGTCGCGGACGGAGGACGGCATCGGCCCAACCGAGACGCTGGAAAGGACGTTCGACTTCGGCTCGACCTTCGGGCGCCCCGGCTCAGGTGCGGAGGGTGCAGAAGGCGCGGGGACGCGCGGCGCGGGCGCGGGCTCAAGCGGCGCCGCCTGGCTGGGCGCCTCGGCGATCTCGATCTCGATCTGCTCCTCCTGGCCGGCACGAAAGACGCCGAGCTTCACCCTGGCCCCGACGCCGGCCAGCGCGATGTGATCGCGGAAAGCGGCGGCGTCGTTGATTGGCTTGCCGTTGAAGCTGCGGATCACATCGCCCGGCTTGATGCCGGCGCGCTCCGCGGGCGATCCGGGGACGACATCGGCAATGAGCGCGCCGCGCAGATCCGGCACGCCGAATCGATCCGCCAAGGCGCGGCTGAGTGGCATCATGCTCACCCCGAGGTAGCCACGGACAGGACGGCCGGTGCGCAAGATGCTCTCGAGCGTGCGCCTGGCCACATTCGCCGGGATGGCGAATGAGATGCCGGCCCACGCCCCGGTGGGGGTGGAGATCGCCGAATTGATGCCGATGATTTCGCCGCGGATATTGAGCAGCGGTCCGCCGGAATTGCCGGGATTCACCGCGGCATCCGTCTGGAAAAACTCGACCCCGCTATCGCGCAGCGCGCGGCCCTTGGCGCTCACGATGCCGCGCGTCACGGTCTCCTGGAGTCCGAACGGATTGCCCACCGCAAACACCTGCTGGCCCACCCGCACCTGGTCGGAATCGGCAATCGGGAGGGCCGTCAGGTCTTTGGCGTCGAGCTGCAGCACGGCGATATCCACCGCGGGGTCGCTGCCGATCAGCTTCACGGGCAGGGTGCGGCCATCGGTGAGCTGCACCTGGATTTCCTGCATGCCGGCCACCACGTGGTGGTTGGTGAGAATGTGGCCCTCCTTCGAGACGATCACGCCGGAGCCGAGCATCGACTCCGGCTTCTCCATCACCCGTCCCCGCCAGCCAAAAAGATAATCCGAGATATCGCCCACCGGCACGCGGACGGTGCGCGTGCTGTTGACGCTCACCACCGCGGGCACGACGGTCTCGACCAGCTTGATGTATTCCGCGTCGAGGTTGCCGAGGCCGGGCAAATCGCCCGCCTCCAGCCGCACCGCCGCCGGGGTAAATTTCTCCGGAGCCCGCGCGACCGGCGGAGCAAACCGGTGGTAAAGCCAGCCGGCCAGCGCCGCCGCCAGCACAAAGAAGATGAAGCGCCGCACGGGACGCCTTTCAGCTTGCGGCCGCGGCCTCTTCGCCTTCTTCGTCCTCGTCATCGTGATCGTCCTTCATGGGAGGAAGATCGTCGGACTCGGCGAATCGGCGCTTGCGCTTGTTGGAGGGGAGCGGGGCGAGGGTCATGGTGACGTTGCGCCCCTGCTGCTTGGGCTCCTGCTCCACGTTGGCCATGGAAGAGAGGTCATCCTTGATCGTGTGCATGAGCTTCATGCCGAGATCCTGGTGGGCCATCTCGCGCCCGCGAAACTGAAGCTGGACGCGCACCTTGTTCCCCTTATCGAGGAAATTCTCGGCGTGGCGGAGCTTGGTCTCGTAATCGTGATCGTCGATGTTCACCCGGAACTTGATCTCCTTCAGCTTGCTGCCGGCGGAGCGCTTGTCCTTTTCCTGCTTGGACTGCTCGTACTTGAATTTGCCGTAATCGACGATGCGGCAGACGGGCGGAACGGCCTGGGGGGCGACCTCGACGAGATCGAGGCCGAGACTTTGGGCGTGCTTCAGTGCGTCATTGAGCTTCATGACGCCGAGCTGCTGCCCGGTGGAACCGACAATCACGCGCACCTCGCGCGCCCGAATGCGGTTGTTGACTCGAATTTGCTGGAGTTGGATGGCTGGTCTTCTAGTGGGGCGGTGGCGCGTGGAGCGGCGGCTTGCCCATGATCTGTGGTGTCGCACTGAGCGCGACGTGTGAGAAAGCCTCCCACCCCGCGGCTCCACAAGCTCCCGCACTGCGACGCCGCGCGAGAACCAGCCCGCCCGAATTTTCCGGGGAGCCACCGTCCCATGTATAACACCCCGCGCCCACGGCAAGTGAATTCTTGAGGGCGGCGATGAGGGAATGGACTGAAGGAGCGCTTATCGGCGGTTATTCAGCGGATTTCGGCAGCTTCTGTTTCAGCGTTAGCGTGGGGGCGAAGAGGTCGCCCATCTTCTCCACGCGGGCGAGGGTTTGGCTGTGCTCGAAGGAGAGCGGGCGCTTGCTTTTGAGCGCCTCGGCGACCTCGTCCCAAGTGACGGGCGTGGAGACGGTGGGGGTTTCGCGCGCGCGGAGCGAGTAGGCACAGATGGTGGTCTTGTGCTCGTCGTTCTGGCTCCAATCGACCAGCACTTTGCCGCCGCGCAGGTTCTTCTGCATTTTCGAGACGATCTCACCGGGATGCTCGCGCTCGAGCCTTTGCGCGAGGGCTTGGGCGAAGGGCTTCGTCTTTTCGTAGGAGGTGGGCGTATTCAGGGGGACGTAGACTTGCAGGCCTTTGGAGCCGGAGGTTTTCGGGAAGGATTGCAGGCCCCAGCCGTCGAAGATTTCCTTCAGCCAGAGCCCGACCTGGCAGCAGAGGATGATGTCGGCCGGCGGGCCGGGATCGAGATCGAAGGCGATCACGGTCGGGCACTCGATTTTCGGGGCGCGGTGGAGAAAGGTGTGGAGCTCGAGGTCGGCGAGATTGGCCACCCAGACGAGCGCCGGGAGATCGTTCATCACGCAGTAGTCGATGTGGCCCTCTTCGCGCCGGCTCGGGACCTTGGTGGTCTTGACCCAGCCGGGGCGATGGCCGGGGCACTGCTTTTCGTAGAAGAAGAAACCGTTCACGCCCTCGGGGTAGCGCTTGAGGGTGAGCGGGCGGTTTTTGAGGTGTGGCAGCAGGACCGGGGCGATGCGGATGTAGTAATCGATCACGTGGCCCTTGGTGAAACCGGCCGCGGGGTAGAGCACTTTGCCCAGGTTGGAGACGGTCAGGGTCTTGCTTCCAACGGTCAGCTCAGTTTTGGTGCTCATGGGCGCTTTGGGCGTTCATGAACGAATCGGGGCTCAAGGAGCTGTAGGCGGGGTCTTGGCCACGGGAAACGCCCACTTGTGGTAGAGCACGAACTTCAGCCCGCTGAGGAAGAACTGGGTGGCCACGATGTCCAAATCGAGCGGGAAGCGGCCGAGGGAGAAGGCCATCCGCATATCGAAATGCTTGAGCAGGGTGAGGGTGGTGGAGGAGAGCACCCACATGAGCGCCACGGCGGTGAGGTAGCGGGCCAGGGCGTCGCGCTTGCGTGAATCGGTGCGAAAATTCACGAAGTAATTCCATGTGAAGAAGAAGGTGGTGCTGATCCCGAGGCTGCACGCGGCCACCGCCCAGAGTGGCAGATCGGTGTTCGCGCGCAACCATTTGAAAGGCGTGGAAATGAGCAGGTAATTCACGCCGGAGCCGGCCAGGAACCAGATCAGGCGGGAACGCAATTGCTGGCGAGCTGGGGCGGAACTGGCTGTGGACGCTTCTTCCATCGGTGCCCCGGCTATAGGAATCCCTCGGCGACCGCAACCCTGGAGGGCATGAGGGATTGCTGGATGGCGCGGTTTGAGGGATTAGTGGGCGCCACTCACCAAACGATCTTCCAGTGTCTTTCGCCCTTTCACCTTCCCGCCGTGTGGCCATTACGGCGATGGGGGTGATTTCCCCGCTGGGCGAGGGGCTGGAGGAGACAGCGCGCGCGTTGCGAGAGGGGCGCGATGGAGTGACACCGATGGAGCGTTTCGACGTGAGCCGCTGCCGCTCGAAGACCGCGGGGCAGATTCCGCGCCTGTGGCAAGAGCCGGAGCGCCGCGAAGAGCGCCGCCTGCATCCCGCGAGCCGGATGCTCATGGCCGCCACTCGCGAGGCGCTGGCGGGCGATCCCGATTTTCGACCCGCGCTGATGGTGATCGGCACCACCAGCGGGGGCATGAGCTACGGCGAGTCGTTTTATCGCGCGCAGGTGGAACGCCGCCGGCCGGTGGGGCGAGGCGCCTGGCTGGCCAACTATTCGCCCCAAAAACCGGTGCTCGATGCGCAGCGGGCGGGCGGGTTTTCCGCGCCGATGCAGATCATCGCCAATGCCTGCGCTTCCGGCACGAATGCGATCGGGCACGCCTTCGCGCTGGTGCGCTCCGGGCAGTGCGACCAAGTCCTTTGCGGCGGCTATGATGCCATCTGCGAGCTGGTGTACGATGGCTTCGATTCGCTCCAGGCCGCGACGCCGGAAAAAATCCGACCATTCGATCGCGACCGGACCGGGCTCGTGCTGGGCGAAGGCGCCGCCGTGCTGACGCTGGAAGATTGGGAGAGCGCCCGCAAACGCCGTGCGCCCATTCTCGGCGAGGTGACCGGCTACGGCATTTCGACGGACAACTATCATCTCACCCAACCGCACCCCTCGGGAATCGGCCCGCGGCAGGCGATGCAGCGCGCGCTCGCCTCGGCCGGGCGGGAAGCCCAGGAGATCGATTACATCAATGCGCACGGGACGGCGACGCCCTTCAACGACGCCACGGAGGCGCTCGCGATCGCGGAGATTTTCGGCGACCGGGTACCGGTTTCATCCACTAAATCGATGATGGGCCACGCGCTCGGCGCGGCGGGAGCGATCGAGGCGGTGTTTACGATGGTAGCGCTCCGCGAGGGGTTTTTGCCGCCGAACATCAATTTCCAAACGGCCGATCCCGGCGCGACGGTCCAGATCGTGGCGAAAAGCCGGCCCGCGAAATTGCGGCGGGCGCTCTCGAACTCGTTTGGGTTTGGAGGCACGAACGCCTCGCTGCTGCTGGAGGTGCCGGCGTGAACGTGGCCATTCGCGGGATGGGCTGGATCACCCCACTCGGCGTAGGGCTGGAGGAGGTGTGGCAGCGCCTCATGGCCGGGCATCTTGGCGAGGTAAAGCCGCTCGCCAATCCCGAGACCGCGCGCGTGCATCCGCACATTCCGGTGCCGCCCAAGCTGGTGGAGCATCTCGCGCGCAATCCCCGTCTGCGCCGCTCGAGCCCCATCTCGTACTACTCCGTCGCGGCGTGCCTGGCGGCGCTCGCCGACGCGGGGCTCACCGCCGCCGACGCGAAAGCGGCACGCTTCGCCGTGATCTTCGCGGTCTCCAGCGGGAGCGTGCTTTACACGCGCAAATTCTACGAGCAGGTGCTTAAAAACGGCGCCAATGCGGCGAGCCCGGCGCTCTTTCCCGAGACGGTCTACAACGCGCCGGCCAGCCATCTCGCCGCGGAGCTGGGAATCGATGGCATTACCTACACGCTCGTCGGAGACACCTCCATCGGGCTCAGCGCGCTCAAGCTGGCGGAGCAGCTCCTTGCGATGGGCGAGGCGGACTACTGTCTCGTGGCAGGTGCGGAAGAAATCGACTGGGTAATTTGCGAGGGGTACCGCGATTGGCGCATCTCGGCGGGACAGATGGAAACGGCGCTGTACTCGTCGCCCGCGCGCGGGGCCATTCTCGCGGAGGGCGCCGGCGCGATGGTGCTCGCGAGGGAGGGCGCCGGCCCACGCCTGGCGGCGATCCACGACGGGCACGCTTTCACCAACCGGACGGAAGCGGGCACTGCGTTGCGCTGTGTCGCCGCCGAGCTCGCGGCGCGCGCGCGCATCGACGCCGTGATCGGCTCCGCGAACGGCAGCAGCTTCGATCGCGGGGAGGCGGAAGCCATTTTCGCGCACGTGCCCGATCCCCCGCTCTACGCGCCAAAGGCCGCCTTTGGGGAAGCGCTTGGGGCCGGCGCGATCCTGCAGGTCATCATCGCCGCCCTCACGGTGCGCACCCAGCAGCTCCCGCCCGTGGCCGTCGCCGGCAGCCTCGCGCCTGGGAGCCTGGTTCGCGAAGCGCAGCGGGACTTGTGGCTGCAGAATGCGCTGGTGCTCACGACCGGGCTAAACCAGCAGGCGAGCGGGGCAATCGTCTCGAAGAGCTAATACCCCGCAGTAATCTTGCCCAAGTCGAGGTACTCGATTTTTTCGAAGATGATCCCATCGCCGCAATGAATGCGCGCGCGGCCTTTGCGGAAGTGGGGATCGTGCGCGGTGGCGATCAGGTTGCCGTTGAAGAAGAGGGTGAGCGTATCGCCGACCGCGCGCAGCTCGACCGTGCGCGGGCCGGGGCGCTTCATTTCGTCGGTCTTCCGGATGGTGGAGAGAGTCTCGAAGCGCTCGTTCGGATCGCGACGCAGGATTTGCCACTCGGCGGGATAAGCGTGCGCGCGGTAGAGGCTTTTGAAGTCGATGGAGCTGCGGAGAATGAGCTGCATGCCCGCATCGGAGCCGTCGGCGGTGGGGCGATAGGTGACCCGGAGCGCCTGGTTTTCCATCTCGGGCGGGCAGATGATATAGGAGCCCGGCTTGCCGGCGGGGGCGCGGGCGGCGACGCCGTTTGTGACCTGGATCAGGCCATCCGGCAGTTCGCCACGCCTTTGGAGTTCTTCGGCGATCCAATCGCGCCACTGCTCGGGGGCCGGCTTGGTTTTCGGCGGAGTGACTACAATGGGGGAAGTGGAGGGAGCGGGCTTCGGAGGCGCCACCGGCGCGATGAAGGCCTCGTGCCGCGACGGCGGCGGGGCTGGCAAAGGCTTCGTTTCCTTCTTTCGAGCTTCACGAGTCACCAACGCTTCGATGGCCGCAGCGCTGCCCAGGACCACGACGATGGCGAGGGCCCAGCGCTGGATCAGTTGCCGGCGCCGGGTGGAGCGAGTGGTGAATGCCGCCGGTGCGAGCGAGACCGGCGCCGACGCGATGCTGGGCGGCGCCACGGCTCCGGGCGCGAGGGAGTCGCTCGGCACGGGAAATTGCTTCAAGTCGCGCAGGAATTCCTTGGCGTTCTGATAGCGCTTGTCCGGCTCATGGTGCATCGCCTTGGCGACGATTTGATCGAAGCGCGGATCGACGCCGGGAAACTTGGAGGGAGGATCGACGTTGCCGCGGGGCAGCCGATGGCAGAGCGCCTCGTAGAGCATGACCCCGAGCGCGAAGATGTCGGCGCGATGGTCCACATCGCCGCGGTCCCGCTGCTCGGGCGCCATGTAATCCGGCGTGCCGAAGAGGATGCCGGTGGTTTGGCCATGAAACTCGGGCAGGTTCAGCCGCGCGATGCCGAAGTCGGCCACCTTGGCGCGGCCCAGCCGATTGATCAGCACGTTGGCGGGCTTGATGTCGCGGTGCACCACGCCTTCCGCATGCGCGTAGGCGAGCCCTTCGCAAACGTCGCGGATGACTTGGAGCGCCTCCGGCGCCGAGAGCGACTGGGCGCCATTGAGGTCGTGCAGCGTGGCGCCATCCACGTATTCCATGACGAAGTAAGAGTGCCGCTGGGGCGTAGTGCCGTAATCGTGAACCGCGACAATGCGCGGGTGATTGAGCCGCGCCATCGTCTTCGCTTCGCGGACGAAGCGGGTGGCGAAATTCGAATCCTCGGCCACCTCCATCGGGAGCAGCTTGATGGCGACGAGCCGATCGAGGCAAAGCTGGCGCGCCTTGTAGACGGCGCCCATCCCCCCGCGGCCCAAGAAAGCGAGCACCTCGAAATTGGGCAGCAGCTTCGCGATCTCGGTGAGCGGGAGCTCTTTCCAATCGACGGGGCCGATCGGCACCGAAATCTCCTCGCGCTTGATGGTGCGGCAGTTGAGCTCCTCCGAGCGCGGCGGGCGCGGCCTCGCCGGGAGCGAATCGGAAAGGAGGAAATCGGTCTCGGACATCGTTGCGGTTGTAAATTAACCGTCGGCGCAATGGCGAGCCGGAAAGAGATGTTCACTCCCCCTTCTTCAGCGCCACCGGCGGGCAGAATTCGCGCTTGAGCTCGCGCTTCCACCAGGCCGGGCCCTCGCCAAAGCGGGTGAAATGGTAGTCGTAGAGGAGCGCGCGGACGTATTTGGGCGGAGCTTTTGGGAACGGATTCCACTCCAGCATGGCGGTCACGGGCGGAGCGCCTTCGAGCAGGCGGGTGATGAAGAGATTCGTCCAGGGACTGCGTTCGCGCGGGGCCATGGCGGCGAACCAGAGCTGCCAGTCGAGCCGCGGCTGATAGGGCGCGGCGAGCTTGGGACGGCGGAAAGGGTCGCCCGGCTTCCAAGGGAATTCGTAGGTTTCCCACGTGTGGCCATCGTTGCTCCCCTCAAAGACGATCTCGGGGCGGTCTTTCGTCATCCAGGCGAAGAGTCCGTAGGCGTTGAAGGAGCGGAAGGGCGCGAGCACGGCATGGAGCGCTTGCACCGGCCTCGGCCAATGGACTCCGGTGCGGAAGGTATTCACAAAAAGGACCCCGGTGAGGAAAATGGAGAGGCCGGCGAGCGGCTCGAGAATCCAATTCGCCCAGCCGGGCTCGCCGAGGTGCAGTGGGGCCTTCGCCCGGCCGAGCAGGCGTTTCCGCCAGGGCGCGGGCCAGCGCAGATCGTCCAGCAGCGGCACGCAAAGGAGGGCGGTGAGCAGATTGAAGAAGGCGTAGTTGCCGGTGCTGGCGATGGCCACTTGCAGCGCGATGATCGCCCAAGCGCCGGCATGGCGGAGGCGGCGCGGCATAAGGATCGCGACCGCCGCGAGGAACTCGATGGCGAAGGTGGCGAGCGCCTCGAGCTTGTGCAGCCAAATCGGCGCCTGGTGCGCGAGCCAGGCCGTCCAAAGCGGGAGCGGCTGCGTCTCGTAGTGATACGTCATCGCGGTGAGGTCGCGCCACGAGGGGTCGCCGCTGGCCAGCTTCACTACGCCGCTTTCAAACATGAGCCGGAAGAGCAGCCACCAGAGCAGCCAGCGCCCGAGCGTGGTGATGCGCGTGGTAAGCCGCCAGGCGGGAAAGAAGCGCCAGGGGAGAAAGACCGCCGCGATGAGCGCCGTTTCCAGGAGTAGCGCATCCCACTGGAAGTCGAGAAAGGGCGAGCCGACCGAGCACAGCGAAAGATAGAGCGCCCAAAGAATGAGCGCACACGCGCCCGGCATGAGGCCGCAGGCGAGCAGCAGTGAGACGGCCATCCCGAGGAGGCAGACCGTGAGCAGCGCACCATCGCCGGCACCGAGCCAGAAAACGGAGGGCACTTGGACAAAGGCGCCGCCGCCGAGCTGCGATTTCGCGGCCTTCAGCAGCTCGCCCGCCGGGACGATGCCTTGCGTGCCGTAGAGCCCGCGCACCTGAACGGCGAGCGAGGCGAAGGCGCAGAAAAAAACGACTCCCAAGCCGTGTGCAAAAAGCCGGCGCGCGACGGCGAAGGTGCTCGGCGAGGGATCGACGCCCCAGACCCAGCGGGTGAGCTTGGAAAAGAACACGCGATGCCTGGCGATGAGCTTGTACTTCCATCGCGCGAGGGCCAGGAGCAGCGGAATCGCCGCCACAATTTTCGCCACGAGGCGCCAGCCGGGAGCGTGGCGCGCCAGCCGGATCGCCGCATCGGCGCCGGAAAAGACGGTCCCATCGACGTCGACCATCTGCACCGCTTCATCGTACGCCTGCGGCGGAATCTCCGGGAAACGCGGGCCTATTTCCTGCGAAGCGGCGAAGCGCATCCGCTCGCGGCTGACCCGTTTGCAGCGTTCCACCCAAAATCGACAGAAGCCGCAGTTTCCATCGAAGATCACCAGCGGCTCTGCCGGCGGATGGGCCACTTTCATGCGGCGAGGCGGCAAAGATGCGTCGCGACCGCTTGGGCGCGCGCGGTTTCGTCGGGGCTCCAATCGTAGGCGTTGGCCTTGGCGATGCCGAGCACCCCGCGGAGGACGCCGGCTTCATCCAGCATCGGCACGGCGAGCGAGCCCTCCATCCCCGTCGCCCGCGCGCCGGGCCGCGCCTGCCCGGAATCGTCCGTCTGCAAATTGCAGATGGTTACCGGACCGCGGCGCTCCGCGGCCAGCCCAGCGATCCCCTTCCCTATCGGGACGGTTTCCACGAGCGCGGTGACCTGTGGCGGAATGCCCACGCTCGCGCGGAGTTTCAGCACGCCATCGCGGACCAGGTGTACGGTCCCCGCCTGGCAGCCGAAGTGAGTGAGCGTGGCGGTAAGCCCCTCCTCGATGGTGCCGACGGCGGTGATGCTTTCGGGAAGCGGATTCGACATGCGAAAACTCTGCTGTACCGGGGCCGCGCGGGCGAGTGAAGAAAAGTCGCGCTCGCTCCGCCTATTCGTCCGGATTTTCCCGCCGCTGAAAGGCGCTCGGATCGTAGGCCATCATCGGCACCGTGGGCGCGGGTGCCGCTGCCGGCGCCGGGTCGGTCTTGGAGCGGATGAGCTGCTCCAGCGGGATGAGGAAATCGGGCGAGGTGGGGACGTTCAGGTCGTCTTCGTAGTGCGCGAGCGTGACGAGGCGGCTCACGGTGTCGAAATTGTCGAAAAGCCGCGGCGCGGGCTCGTCGCTGATCTCGAGGCCCGCCTCGCCGAGCCGGCGCGCGGCCTGCACCCGATCCGCAGCGCTCGGGTGCGTATCGAGCAGGCCGGTTTTTGTGAGTCCCACCTCGTTTTCCACCTTCTCCCGCTGGCCGGGGGAAAGATGCGCGGCGCGGTACTCGACCAGCACCGGGAGGTTGTCCGGAAGTTGCAGTTGTTTGCGCCAGACCTTGCTCATCTCGCCGTGGATTTCCGAAAGCACGTAGCCGAGCGAAGCCAGCTTGAGCATGGTCGACTCGAAGGCGGCGCTTCCCGCAATGCGCACTTCGGCGCGGTCGGCGTCGTATTCCATCTGCCGCAGCAGCAGCGCGGTGATGGCATGGCCGGCCATCATCAAAACCCAGAGCACCCCGCGCGAGACCCAGACGCCGAGGCGCGCGCAGCCGGCCATGATGCCGATCCAGAGCTCCTCCGTTTCGCTCCACGAGGCGATGGCCTCGTCCAGGGCGTCGCGTTCGTAGACCACGCGGGCGAACCAGCCATTCACGCGGCGGATCAGGTAGCTCAGCCGCATCCCCGCGCCCTGGCGGAAGTGGCCGAATTCGTGGGCGATCACGCCTGCAAGCTCGCGCTGGGTGAGCCCCGCGATCAGGGGCATGCCGAGCGTGAGGATGAGATCGTTCCCGAGAAAGCCGCGCACGCCGCGATCGAAGTGGGCGGAAGCGTTTAGCTCGCAGTTCAGCTCGATCCGGCGCGGGGCCGGGGCGGCGACCGCGCGGCAAATCTCCTGCACCATCTCGTAGACGCGCGGCTCCACCTGCGGATCGAGCGCGAGGGGATGCATGCGGGCGGCGCGGCGGGCGAAAAGCGGCTTCACCATGAAGAGCGCGATCACGCCGCCGACCACCAACGGGGTGAACGAACAGATGAACTTGAGGAAAAGCCCGATGCGCGAATTGCCGATCGGCCAATCCCAAATCTCGCCAAAGTAGTGCGTGGCAAAGTAATAAACGCTGTAGCCCGCCAGCGCGGTGAGCGCGACGTATAGGCAAGGCAGGATCAGCATCGCCAGCGTGACCAGGGCAAGTCCAAGGCGGTACAATGGAGAGGGCCGGCTGGGGGGCATGGGGGGCGCTGTCGTCACGGTTGAGATTAGGCCGCGGATAGATAGCCTCTTTTGCCTGGCTTTCAAATTCCGCTTTGAAATTCTCATCACTGCTTTCAAGCCTGCTTGCCGTTTCCTTTGTTGGGTCAGCGGCCATGGCGGCGCCCCTCGAGCGCATCGCCGTCTCACCAGATCGCCGCGGTTTCGTCGGCGTCGAATCGAAGGCGCCGTTTCGCCCATGGGGGCTGAACTACGGCAACCATGGCCGGCTGATGGAGGATTTCTGGGACACGGAGTGGGAGACCTTCGCAGCGGATTTTCGCGAGATGAAGGCGATGGGCGCGAATGTGGTGCGCGTGCATTTGCAGGTGGGCAAATTCATGGCGGCGCCGGATCGGCCAGTGGAGGCGTCGCTGGCGCAGCTCACGCGGATGCTGCGGCTGGCGGAGGAGACGGGGCTCTATTTGGATATCACCGGCCTCGCTTGCTACCGGCCCTCGGATTCGCCCGCCTGGTACGATGCGCTGGAGGAGCAGGCGCGCTGGGAGGCGCAGGCCGGGTTCTGGTCGGCGGTGGCGGAGCGGTGCGCTGCTTCGCCGGCGGTGTTTTGCTATGATTTGATCAATGAGCCGCTGTCGCCGGCCGAGAAGCGGGGGCCGGGAAAATGGCCGTCCGGCAGCCGGTTTGGCGGCTTCGATTTTTTGCAATACATTGCGCTCGATCCGGCCGGGCGGCGGCGCGAGGAGATCGCGGCCGCGTGGATTCACCGGATGACGGCGGCGATCCGAAAGCACGACCGGGCCGCGCTGATCACGGTGGGGCTGCTCCCGTGGGACCGCGCCTGGAAGCACCTCTCCGGCTTCCTGCCCGAGACGACAGCTTTGGAAGTCGATTTCATGAGCGTGCACATCTACCCGGATTCGAAAAAGCCGGGCGAGGCGCTGGAATGCTTGCAGAAGTTCGCGGTCGGCAAGCCGGTCGTGATCGAGGAGACCTTCCCGCTCACCTGCACGGTGGCGGAGCACGAGCTATTCCTGCTCGCCTCCGCCGAGCATGCCTGTGGGTGGATCGGACATTACGACGGCGCGCCGCTCGTGGATCTGGACGCGCGTGAGCGCGCCGGCACGCTCACGCTCCCGCAGGCAGTCTACCGTGGGTGGCTGCAGCTTTTCGGGCGCCTAAAACCGAAGCTCGCGCCTGAGGGAGGGATGCCTACTTCACCAAAGTGACGGACGGCCAGGCGCCCTTTCCACCCATCTTGAGGAGCCCGGGATTTCCCTCCACGAGTTGCTTCACGTTCTTCACCTCGAGGCCCGCCTTGCGGAGGTCCAGGGTCTTTTCGGGCGCCGCGAAGAGGAGATCCTTCAGCTCCGCGAGCGAGACGGAACGGCCCGAGGGCGCCCCGCGCCGGCGACGCGCGGCCTTGTCCTCAAACGACTTGCCGGTTAGGCGCGCGAGCTCGGCATCCACCTCGTGCAGCTCTTGGGCGATCGCCACCCGCTTCTCCCTCAAGTCCAGAAGCGCTGTTTGCTTGAGCTGTTCGATTTCGGCCTGAAGGGTGGCGATGCGTTGCTGTGCGGTAGTCTGTGGCGGCATAAAAATGGAGCGGGGCGTGTAAAGGAGACTCGGCATCGAGTCAAGACGCGGTTATGCTTCGGACCCTTGGCGGGCCGACTTGGTCTTTCGCACATGAAATCGATTAGACGCCCTTGGTAAAATATTTATTGCGGGCTTGCGCGGCGGTTTTGCGGTGCGATATTAGGGGCCGCACTGTAGTGAGAACTCCCTCTTTTTTCATGGTTCACCTTCGCTCGACGATCCTTTCGGTTTTGACGCTCGCACTGGCGGCGGCTCTGCCGGTGGGCGCGCTGGCCGTTGATCCGGTGATCGAGGGGCTGCCGGTGGCGGGGACGACCCCGAATGTGGAGCCGACGATCCCGGCAGGGAAGGCGCTAATGGTGCCGGTGACCGCGTATGCCGAAGGGGGCGAACAGGTTACGTTTACGGCGACGAGCAATAATCCGCACATCATGGTGCGGGTGAAGAGCGGGAATCCGCTTCTGAGATTCAGAATCAAGTACACCGGCAATGGTCCGGGGGCTGCGACCGACCCGGACTATGAGGGCGACATCGTGTTCCAGCTTTTCCGGGATTGGACGCCCAAGACGGTGGATTTCATCGCCGGCTTCGCGCAGGGGGGATTTTATGACGAGTACACAGGGCATCCGGGGCTGATTTTTCATCGTCTCGCGGACTTGAACGCCGGCGGGGCCGGGGCATCCAGCTTCATCTACCAAGGGGGCGATCCCGCGGGGACAGGCTCAGGCGGGCCGGGGTTCAGCTTTGATAATGAATTCAGCGCACCACTGATTTTCGCCGGGCGGGGGCAGTTGGCGATGGCAAACTCGGGGTACAACCCGACGACCCGCGGCGGGACGAACGGCTCGCAGTTCTTCATCACGGACGGGCAACCGCGGCACTTGGATTTCAATCATACGATCCTGGGGCAGGTGACCCACGGCTTCGAGATGCTGGCGAAGCTGCAAAATACGCCCCGCACCGGGTCCACGCCAACGAAGTCGATCAAGATCATCAAGGCGGAGGTGATCCCGCAGTATGCCGATGGCACGCGCATCTACAGCTACGCGGTACTGGTGCTTTCGGCGAACACCGTTGGCGGAGCGCAGATCACGGTGACCGCGACTGATGCGAATGGGAACAAATCCTCCAGATCGTTCATGGCCAAGGCGACGGCCGATACCAGGAACTCACCTCCTTTCGTGACGCCGATGCGCAACCGCGTGGCGCCGAAATCGACGCAGATGAACATCCCGTTCGGCGTGGTGGACCTGGAGTACGACTTCCCGATTCTCAACCAGCAACTGCTGAACAACAGCAACGGCACAAGCCAGAAGGGGTTCAGCGGGCTGGTGAGCCCCCGCACCCTGGGCGTCATCGGGAATCCGCAATTCAGGACGTCACTCGCGGATGCCGGCACTCCGTACTTCGGCCCGCTGACCGGCGTGGTGTCGGTGTCGCAGCTCAACTCGAACCAGCGCGGCGGCCTGGGGGGCGCCAGCAACCTGAACGATTTCTCGCTGGTGACCGTGGGCGTGGGCGAAAAGGCCATTCAGCCGGAGCCGCTGGTGGTGGAAGGCGCGCCCGCGACGGCGCTGACCAATGCGGTGGTGGCGCGCTTCCGGGACACCGATGGGCGCAGCACGGCGGCCGATTTCACGGCGACGATCAACTGGGGCGATGGTTTCGCGGTGAGCGATGCCGGGGGGATCGAGCGCGATGCCAGCAAGCCGGCCTTCGCGGCCTACCAAGTGACGGGGACGCACACCTACAAGCGCGCGGGCCAGTACACGGCAGTGGTGACGCTCACAAGCGGACTCGGCCTGAAGCAGGAAATCCGGACGCCGGTGGTGATCACGGACAAGGCGATTTCGGCGAACGCGGGCACGCTGGTGGCGAACGCGAGCCGGCTCGTGAATCGGCAACTGGCGCGCTTCAGCGACAGCTCCCCGGCCACGGGTGCATCGTATACGGCGCGCGTGGACTGGGGCGACGGCATCGTGACGGCGGGAAACATCCGGGAGCTCGGCAACGGCGAGTTTGCGGTGTTTGGCTCGCACACCTATCGCGATCCCGAGGATTTTTCGTACACGGTGCGGGTGCACAAGACGGGCGCCGCGCCGGAGGAGGATGCGATCGCGTGGGGACGCATCGAGCTGAGCGGGTTCACCGGGCAGCAGCATCTGCCGCCGTTCGACCAGGCGCACCTGCTGGCGCTGTGGGGCGGCGTGCGCGTCGATCCGAACAATGAAAACAGCGCCTTCAAGCCGACGAAGGAAACGGTGGGGCCGGTGCCGGGGAATTCGCAGACTTTCCTGACGTACGAAATCCAGATCACCAACTCGGGAAACAAGCCGTCGAAGGTAGGCAAGCTCACGCTGCTGCTCTCGCCGGACGAGGAGCCGGATCTCGTGCCAACGCGCGACGCGAACGGCAATATCACAGTGCCGGCGGATCAGCCGGTTGAATACGGCCCGCCGATCACCGCGGGCAAGCCGCAGCGGCGCACGACCTCGCCGATTGGCGCGCTCGCGCCGGGCGAGACCATCCGGTACATGTTCCAGAAAGGGCAGTATGGCGATTTCCGGCTCCGGCTGCCGGCAGGTGAAACGGGCACCGGCATGCACCTGCTCGGGGTGATCACGTACGACGATCCGCTGGCAAAGTATGAGGCGATCAACAATTCGGCGTCGATCGGGCCGATCAATGGGATTTTCTCGGCGCCGCGCGTCCTGAAAACCAATGAAGCCGGGAGCACGGCCTCCTTCCAGGTGCGGATCGACAAGGCGCCGCTGGCGAATGTGACGATCCCGCTCGCGGTGGCGGATTCCAGCGAAGGGAGCATCGACAAGACGTCGCTGGTCTTCACGCCCGAGAATTGGTTCCAGCCGCAGACGGTGATCGTGACCGGCAAGAGCGATTCTAAAACGACCGCCGGCGCGCCTTCCACGACCGCGCGCGACGGCAACCAAAGCTACAGCGTTCTCCTGAATGCGGCGGTGAGCAGCGACTCGTTCTACAGCGGCATGAACGGACCCGATGTGATCGTGACGAATGTCGACCGCGATACGAACCTCACGGTGGCGTCGCAGCCGCTGAGCACGAGCGTGCTGCAGACCAAGGAGGAGGGAACCACGACGGCCAAGTTTACGATCCGCGTGAACCGGGCGCCGACCGATCCCGTTTCCGTGAAGATGACGCTGAGCAATACGGCGGAGGGTGAAATCATTCTGCCAGGCCAGACGCAGCCGGTGCCGGCGGGCCAGGATATCGTGGTGACCTTTCAGCCGGGCGGCGACATGGCGAAGGAGATCACCGTGCGCGGCAAGGACGACGCGGCCGACGATGGCGACATTACTTACACGATCGGCTTCGAGGTGCTGAGTGAAGACCCGCAATTCGACGGACTGGCGCCGCAGCCGGTCTCGGTGAAGAACGCGGACAACGATCCGACGCCCCCGACCACGCCATGACCCACCGCGACTCGCTCCTCAGCCGCCTGTGGCGGAAGATCGCCCGCAAGAAAGCCCAGCCGGAGCAGCCCGCGCCGGTGAAGCTGAGCGCGCAGCCGGCGCCGCTGCCGCAGCGCGAGCCGCGCCGGAGCTGGATCGAGCCGCTGGAGGGGCGCATTGCGCCGGCCACGCTCATTGCCGGCGGCACGGGGATCATTTTCACGGATGCGGATGGCGACAAAGTGCGGGTGGAATTTTCCGCGCCGATCCTGGATCTGAGCGACGCCCAGCTCGATCTGCTGCTGCCGGATATTTTCAAGTTCGACGCGGGGAAGGCGCACCGGGGCGACGCGAACGCGACCGACGATGTGAACCAGCAACTGCGGCTGATCGATCTCACCGCGCTGCCGACCGGCGCGGCGCTCGATCGCGCGGAGGGTGTGTCGTTCACCATTACCGCGGAGGAGTTCAACGGCGACGGCGATGGGCTCACGAATATCGGCGCGATCGACGCGACGGACCTGACGCTGGGCAGCGTGACGATCGACGGCGACCTCGGGCAGATCGATGTGGGACGGGCGAGCGCAGTGGCGGCGCTGAAGTCGCTGACGGTCGATTCGCTGGGCAAGGTCACGACCTCGCAGGCGGGCACCGCCACTTACGAGAGCAAGATCACGGGCGCACTCGGGAGCTTTTCGGCGAACGAGGTGACGGGCGGATATCTGCACGTGGTCGATGGCGTGAGCAGCACCGCCACGCCCGCGAAGGCGAAAGGGAATGTCGGCAGCATCGTCATCAACGAGTTTTTGCAGTCGCGCGATCTGATGGCGACGGCAACGCAGGATGCGCTGATTGCGGTGGATGGAAATATCACGTCGGTGCGCATCGGCACTGGCCTGGGGCCGGGCGGCATCATCGGCGGGAAGGGGAACGATTCGGGGAGCGTCCTCGCCGCGGGGAGCATCGGCAGCGTGTATATCGACGGCGACATCGCCGGCGGGGCTGGGCTCAACAGCGGCTCGATTTCGACGGCGAACGAGCTTGGGCGGGTCGAGGTCGTCGGTTTCCTCAAGGGAGGCGACGGCGATTTTTCCGGGAGCGTGCGCGTGGGGACGAAGCTCGGGACGGCGATCGTCTCCAAGACGGTGACGAGCGGGCAGCCGGTGGTGAGCGGGATCGTGGCTGGGGTGGGCGACGACAGCGGCGTGATTTCCGCCGGTTCATCCATCGATTCGGTGTTTGTGCTGGGCGACATCAAGGGGGTGGCGAGCATTCCCACCGGCGCGACGAATTTCGGCTCGCACGCGGGCGGCGTCTCCGCGGGCACGGTGCTGAAGATTCTGACTTTGCAGGGCTCGCTCACCGGCGGCGCAGGGACGACTTTGAGCGGCTTCATCGAGGCCGGCGAGCGCATGGGCACGGTGCTGGTGAATGGAAACGTGGACGGCGGCACTGGCGCGAACTCGGCGGTGATTTTGAGCGGCGGCAGCGCGGCGAGCATCACGGTGGCCGGGCATTTGGCCGGCGGCGATGGGATCTTCAGCGGCGCGATTGTGGCGGGGCAGTCGGGGGCCGGCACGCTGGCCAAGGTGAGAGTGGCCAACGGGATTCTCGGCGGGGAGGGCGACAGCTCCGGCTCGATCAGCGCGTTCGCGCTGGGGACCGTGCGGGTCGAGCTGATCGCGGGGAATCATGCGGCGGGGGCGATTCTGGGTGGCGAAGGCAACGCGAGCGGATCGATTTTTGCGCAGGCCGGCGCGGCGAGCATCACGCTGAGCAAGCATCTCGTCGGCGGCGCGGGCGATCGCTCCGCGAGCATCGATGTGGGGCGGCTCGGCTCGATCACCGTGCCGCAAGTGTTGGGTGGCGCGGGCGACGGCAGCGGAGCGATTCTCGTGCACGATGTGGTTTCCGGCGCCAGAACGACGCCCGGCTACCTCGGCTCTGCGACCATCGAAATAATCAAGGGCGGGGCCGGCGACGCCTCGGGCCAGCTCGCGGCGGAGGGCGGAATCGGCAAGGTGATGCTCGGCAACCTTTTCAGCGGCGCGGGTGAGGAGAGCGGACGGCTGCGCGTGGGCGGCGGCGAGCTGAGCAGCGCGAATGTCGCCTCCCTGAAGATCACGAATTTAGGCAAGGCCGCGACCGGCGCGGACCCGGTGTTCGACGGCGGAACGGTGCAGGTGCTCGGCACCGTGGCGAACTTCAACGTCGGCCAGGTGTTGGGCGCCAAGATCGGCGCGGACCGGCTCGGCAGCTTCACGGCGGCGAGTTTGATCGACTCCGTGGTCACCGCGAAAAACGCGATCGGGAAATTTTCGATCGCGGGTGACGTGACCAACTCAAACGTCCTCGCCGGCTACAGCGTCGACGCCGCGCCGGTGAACGGACACGCGCAAATCGGCGCGGTGACCGTGGGTGGAAACTGGAGCGCCAGCAACCTCGTCGCCGGCGTGCGCGACCTCGAGCACGACGGCTTCGGCGACGCCGATGATTCGCCCATCCAGAGCGGCGGCGGCGCGCCCTTCTCGAAGATCGCCAGCATCGTGATCAAAGGCACCGTTTCGGGCACCGCCGAGGCCGGGGACCGCTTCGGTTTCGTCGCCCAGACGCTCGGCTCGATGCACGTGAATGGGCGCGTGATTTCCTTCGACGGCGCCGTGTCCGAACTGACGGCTTCCACGACGGACGATGTGACCGCGCGGCGGATCGGGTAGGCGCCAAGCCGCGTGCGTTTGGCCACCCAGATGTGAGCGGCGGCCTTTCCGTTTGCAGTTGCGCAGTCATCGCGGCTCCTCCAGCTTTCCACAACATGACTCGTAGCAGCGCCGAAAGTTTTAGCGGGCTGAGCGCGGCAATTGCGGATCAATTCCACGAACTGCAGAATCTGCAAGTGGGATGGGACGGGAAGGATGCACCCCCCGTCGCACCAGAGGCTCTCGCGGCGGCAGAGCGCGTGCTGGCGGAACTGGCATCGACGTTCTCCGATTTCCGTGAGCCCATCATTGTTCCGAAGTACGATGGTCTCCTCCAACTCGAATGGCATGACCACGCGCGCACGCTTGAATTTGAGGCGGTGCCGAATGGCTGGGCCGTCATGGGCGCGATCATCGACGGTCGCGACGTCGAGTATCATTCCGGCATCCTCGCGGAAAAAGAGTTCGCTCGATTGGAAGCGGCTTACCGCTGGTGGGCCGAGCGCGCGAAGGTATGGCCTTTTTGATCGAGGAGATACCGGACGCCGACGCACTCCTTCACCATGTGCCGCGTGTCATGTGGGTGGCAGAACAAGCTCGTCCTTCCTCGGCGTGCTTCAAGAAGAAGCCGTCGCTTGCTTAACCGGCGAGACGACGGTCCAGCAAGGAGATTCGCCCCCAAATTGAGGAAAGGCACTGCTCAATCCGCGTCGTCGGCGATCACGATTTCCTGGAAGCCGGCGCGTTTCAGAGCGCCGAGGGCGTCGATGATTCGTTGCCCAGGGAACCGCAGGCGCGACCGCGAGCTCGACACGGGCACTCGCACCGGTCAGGCGTCTCACCTTGCGAAAAACCTCAACCGCGGCGTTCCACGCTTTGTCATCGCCAAAAAGCATTGTCCTTTCTCCCGCGACAAGGGTGCCTTCGGCATTCAGCATCACCGTCAGACGGGGGGCGTCCGCACGCGCCGGGGGCGCCAGTGTCGAGAGCGGCGGCGCCCGCATTTCCCCCTCCCCCTCATCGGCTAAATCGTATAATATAAGGGCAAAGGCGGCGGGCAACATGGCCACCGGCAGAGCCCGCGCCACCGCCATCCATGGCCGGAACGCGCCGCAGGCCCCCACCGTAACCAGTTGGCGGTGTCGCTTGGCGCGTTGGAATGCTTCGGGGGAATTCTCTTCGCCCGACTCCACCAGCCGGCCGGCCTGCCGGGAAGCCGCCTCTCGATCCAACGCTTCCGCCAAGGCGAGAATAAAGAGTGAGACGAGTCCAAGAAAAATCGCCATCGCAGCCGGCATTACTGCCATCTGCGCCGGGGAATCGGGCCACGGGGAAGTTGAGCTGTACAGTTTCTGAATCTCGGACCAGGCCACTCCGAAATGCGCCAGGAAGATCCCAGTCGAAATAAGCGCCACGCCCACCAGCAACGCTGCGCCGGCGCGCGGTTTTCGGGTGAGCAGGAAAAACAAGATGGTGGCAAAACCGCCAGCCATAAGGTGAATTCGATCTTTGTGCGCGATGGCGCGCACCCCGCGCCAACTGGAAGAGAGACTTTCTTCAGCTAGCTCCGAGTCGGAAACGTCCAGGAACAATTCACGCTCGTGGAACCTGACCAACTCCGAAAGGCCAAACAGGACCAAAACGAAAAAAAACGCGCCTGCCGCGGTCATGCCGAGCCGCTCAAGGTGTGAAAATAACGGCCTCGTCCGCGGCCGGCGGCGCCAGAGGGTCATGGGCGGGATTGAAGTGGTGGAGGTAAGGGGATTCGAACCCCTGACCTTCTCATTGCGAACGAGACGCTCTACCAACTGAGCTATACCCCCACGTACTTCAGGGCCACGAACTTACGCGGACGGCGGCGGGTTTTCAAGCCCTTCGTCACCCGCGTTCGTCGCTCCCGGAGAGGTCCGGGAAAGTCCAATTTGGACCATCTCCGGGACCGCGCCAGGCGCGCCGTGGCAGGGCGGGGAAAATGCCGCAACTCCGACGAGTGGCAAGCGAAAAGCGCCGGCGAAAAACGATGGGCGGACCCCGCGGCGCAGCGTCAGCGCGCCTCTGCCACCGCCCGGTGCGCGGTCTCGCGCAGATAACGCGCATCCTCGGCAGTGAGCTTGGGCGGCACGAATTTGTTCTCCACCACATTCGCGTCGAAGAGCACCTCGTAAAACACACAGGCCCCGAGGTATTCGCCCGCGGTATTCGCGTGATGGCCATCGCGCAGGAGGCTCGCGGGGGCGCCGGGCTTGTCCTTCGGTTTGACCCAGCGCCAGCCGACGTGGAGCGAGTGTGTCTGGTCCGGCAGCGCGGGTGGGCGCGCGTTTTTGAAATCGAATTTCGTATCGGGCTTGAAGCCCCAGGCCGAGTCTGTCTCCGCCATGTGAAAAGCGTGGCCGACCGGGATGCGCCGCACGCCGAGCTCTTTCGCAATGGCGGCGTAGGCGGCGGCGAGCCCCTGGAACATCGCCTCCCGCGTCGCCGGCTCGCCGGGTTTCGTCTTCCTGGCGGCGAAGCGGGGATCGTCCACGCGATAGGCCCAAGTCTCGTGGAGGAGCAGCTCGGCTTGCGGCGCGTGCTGCTTGACGTAGTCGCGCAAGTGCCCGGCGAACGGCCGGTAAGTGGCGACATCGTGGCTCTTGATGCTGGCCTGCTGGATGGTGACGTAATCCCATTTCTCCGCGAGCAGCTCCTCCTTCAGGCTCCGGCTGCTGTCGTAGCGGCCCCGTTTGTCCGCGGGGTCCTTTTCGTGCCACTGCGCCTTTTGCCAATGCTGCTCAAGAGACGCGCCACCCTTCACCGCTCCGCGCAGCACCAGTACATTGCCATCGGCCTTCGCGAGCTCGGGTAAATAGTGCACCGCATTCTGCGAGAAGCTATTCCCGACCGTGAGCAGCCGCACGGTTTTGCCACGGGCCGGCGCCTGCGCGAGGAGAGCCGGCGCATGCAGCAGCAGCAGCAGCAGGGCGGCGCAAAAGAGACGGCGATTCATGGCGCCCGATTAAGCGCCAGGCGATGAAACGAGGTCTACTACTTTGCAGCGGACTCTACGCCGCCTCTTCCAATCCCGCGGGCCGGGCCGCGAGGCAGCCACTGATCACTTCCCACAGCGCCTGACGCGTGAACGGTTTCGGGACGATGGCGTCGATGGCGTCGTTGTCCTGCGCGCCCGCGGCATAGCCGGTGATGAGGATCACCGGCGTGGCGGGCGCCCGGTTCTTGATCTCGCGGGCGAGCTGTTCGCCGTCCATCCCCGGCATGGCGCGATCGGTCAGCACCACGTCCCAAGGCTCGGTCTCGAACTTTTCCAAGGCTTCGTAGCCATTGGCCGCGGTGGCGCACCGGTGGCCCTCGGCGCGAAAAAGATCCGCGAAAATCTGCCGGATGCAGAGCTCGTCATCGACAAGCAATATTTTGAGCGGCGCAGCGGTCGAGCCCGGCGCGCTCGCGGTGTGATCGGTCATGAAAGACGTGAAGGGGTGGAGGTGGTTTTGCCGCAGCAGATCGACTGGCTCACGCATTCGCCTCTTCCTTGATGGCGTACCACACGGCGCCAAAGACGGAAGCGAGCGAAACGGCGAAAAAGGTCAAGTGAATCATAGGGCCATAGGCTTAGCAATGCCTGAGCCATCCATATTCTCCAGAGAAGACGGCCTTATCACGCCGAAGCCCGCGTCGTCTTTCGCAACACTTTCGTGTCAGATTGCGACGAGTCCTGAGGCTTTCCATAGAGCTCATATAAGCCAGCCAACGGTGCCGCATTCCGTGCAACAACCGTGACCGTCGGCAGCGCCGAAACAATGGTGTGCCGTACTCTCAACCACAGTGGGTGCGCCCGTTCGCGCCCCCGGCGGCCCCGCCAGTCGACGCTCCGTTCGGGGAGCGCGTCGCCGGGATTTTCACCGTGCGCCTCGAGGATACGGAGTGGTATGGGCGCGCGCGCGAGTTTCTCAGGGAGCATCCTGGTTCCTCCTTGCTGTCGATCGTGCACTATCTCTGGCCCGATTTCCTCTCTTTCCCCTCGGCCCGCCGGGCGCAAACGTGGTTCTGGATGAAGGAGCAACTGCTCGCCCTGAGCGACCGGGGATTGTTGCGGAACATCATCGATGAAGACGGGGTGACCATCTGGTCGCTCCCGCCGGACCGGCCGAGCCCGCTCTAAATCGTCCAGCGCGCCTGGCGCAGCACCGCGCGCGGCGATCCTTTGAGGCGTTCGTACCACACGGTGAGGAACGAGCCGTCTTTCAATTCCACCGTGCTCGGGTAGCCGAGATCGCTCCCGGCGCCATCGCCCGAGATGGTCAGCGGTTCGGACCAGGTGCGGCCGTGGTCCTCGCTGAGGCGGGCTTGGTTGCCGAACGGCGCGCGGCGATGGCCGTAGGTCATGAGGAGGCGATTGTCGCGCAGGCGCAGCAGATGCGAGGGCAGGCCCCAGACGCCGATGGAATGCGGCTCGCGCCAGGTTTTGCCGCCATCCGTCGATTCCGTCTGCAGCGTCTCGCCTTTATTCGCTTGGTTATGGTTGCGAATTTGCACGATGAGGCGGCCATCGCTGGCCTCGACGCCGTGCAACTCGTGATAGTCCCGGCCCTGGTCGCCCGTGCGCGTGGGGATTTCCGCCAGCCAGCGCCAGGTTTGCCCTTCGTCTTCCGAGATGCTCACCCCGTTGCGCTTTTCGCCGGTCCAGAGCTCTTTGCCGGGATAAAACTGGCGGCCATCGCGAAGCTGGATCGGGCCGTGCGGGCTGTTGACGATCGTCGGGATGCGGCCGGACCACGTTTGCCCGCCATCGGTGGAACGCACCACCCATTGGCCGAGGTCGGCTTGGCGCTGTTCCGGGGAGAGGCGCACGTGCACGGCCTGCCAGGCGCGGAGCCGCTCCGGCTTCCACTGGCCTTCGTTGCCGGCCGCACCCGCCTGTTCGACTTTGGTGAGCGTCGATTCGTATGCGAGGGAGGTGAAAGTGGTGACGAGCAGCGTCCCTTTCGCCGTCTCCAGCACACCGGAATCGCGATCGTCGATCGCGCTATCGAGCAGCGTGCGCGGCCACGTCCAGGTCTTGCCTTCATCGGCCGAGGTCATCATCTCCACCGTACCGAATGGGCAGACGTGCTCTTCGCGCCGGCCGGACCACGTCACGATCAAAGATCCGTCGCGCCGCTGCGCCACCGTCGGCCAGCCACAATAGTACTCTGGCTGTGGGCTGATGACCTTGGTCTCATGGACCGTGATGGCCGGCGCCGCGGCGGAGGCACGCCGGGAGATGGAAAAGGTAGCGGCGGCGAGCGTGGAGCGGGTGAGGAAGGTGCGGCGGGTGAGGGAGAGCATTGTGGAGAAGATGATCTGTGGGAAGGAGGGTGATTGGAGGAAAAATGGGGCGGCGGGAGGGGATTAAGACTACGATTAGGATTAAGAAGGCTCCGCGCCGTCGGGGGCAACACCGGCGCTTGTCACTCGGCGTCCCCTCCCCCAAGTTACGGCGACGCATGCGTTTTCAAACCCTCTACGAAGGCCGCTGGATTTTCGCGGTCATTTTCGCGCTCGGGGCCGTGGGCCTGATCTTTCACTGGTGGTGGCTGGCCGTCCTGGCACTGCTGCTGGTGATCTTCTGCCTCAATTTTTTCCGCGACCCGGAGCGGCCGGCGCCCGCGGATCCGCTCGCCATCATCGCGGCGGCCGATGGCACGGTGGCCGATATCGTGGAGATCGAGGAGACCGAGGTGCTGCATCGGCCGCAGAAACGGGTGGGCATTTTTCTCTCGGTTTTCGACGTGCACACCAACCGCGCGCCGATCGATGGCAAGGTGACGTACCTCCAGCATCATGCCGGCGCGTTTCACGATGCGCGGCACGCCAAGGCGACCACGGACAACGAGGCGATGACGTGGGCGTTTGCCGGCGCGCAGGCGACGCTGGTGGTGCGCCAGATCACGGGCGCGATCGCGCGGCGGATTGTGCCGTGGGCCAAGCTGGGCGACGAGCTTCGCAAGGGTGAGCGCTTCGGCATGATTCGCTTTGGCTCGCGCACCGAAGTCTACTTTCCGGTCGAGTGCGAAATCACTGTGAAGCTCGGCGACAAAGTAAAAGGCGGCGAGACCATCATCGCCAGGTTCCCCAGCCAGCCGTAGCAGAACCTCCTCCCGGAGTCATGAGCGATATCCCCAGCGACGTTCCCGCATCGCCGCCGCCCGCGGAGCCGGAAGGCCCGAAGATTTACCTGCTGCCGAATTTGATGACGGCAGGGAATCTCTTTTGCGGATTTGCCGCCGCGCTCAAGATGGTCGAGGCCGCGCCGTTGCTCAAGCATATCGAGACGGCCGACGCCGCCGGCGACAAGATTCACATCGCCATCTGGCTCATCCTCGCCTCGTGCGTTTTCGATCTGCTCGATGGGCGGCTGGCGCGGCTGGGCGGCACCGATAGCCCCTTTGGCCGCGAGTTCGATTCGCTCGCGGATATCATCTCCTTCGGCGTCGCGCCGGCGCTAATGGTTTACACGGTCGTCTTGCAGGAGTTCACCCGCACCGGCTGGATCATCGCGAGCGTTTACCTCATCTGCGGCGCGCTGCGGCTCGCGCGCTTCAACTGCCTCGCGGCGCAAAACAGCACCGCGGCGAACAAGGAATTTACGGGCTTCCCCATTCCCGCCGCGGCTGGGCTGATCGCGTCGCTCACGCTTTTCCTCCTCTGGCTGAGTGAGCGCCAACTCGATATGCACATCGCCAAGTGGGTGCTGCCGCCGCTGATGGTTTTCCTCGCGTGGATGATGTTTTCGCAATTCCGCTACCCGAGCTTCAAGGGGATCGGCTGGCGCACCCAGCGTTCGCTCCCGCGCTTCATGATCATCATCATCGCGGTCATCGTCACCGCAATGAACTACGAGTGGATGCCGTTCGTCATCTTCCTCGTTTACCTGCTCTACGGCTTCCTCCGGCCTTTCCTCTCGCGCAAGATGAAGCAGGAAATTGAGGAGGAAGACGACGAGGCCGAAGGGAGCGCGGAGCGGCGGGGGTGAGGGCAGTGCGAAGCGCAACCTTCAACCAGCCTCGTCTGGCGGGCGCTTTTCCAATCTCTCGAGATCATCAAGGTCGCGCAGGCGCCCGACGGCGCGCTTGTTGGTGAGCAGGTCTTCCCGCGAGAGGAAATGGACCGTTAGGCCGTCCAACTCGGTCGTGGCACAGCGTGACCACGCCTGGGCAAAATCGAGGCCATCGGCAAAGGTTAAGATGTCGATGCGCTGCGGAATCCGGCCGAGTTGGAAGCAGTTGCCGGAGATCGTGAAATCTTGCGCCGACCAGTTTACGGCGCCGGGCAAAAACTCCTGAATGGCCGCGGCGACCTTCGCCGCGTTTTCGGCCGACGGATCCACCCACAGGTCGAGGTCGCCCGTGGTGCGAGGGTGCCCGTGCCAGACGACCGCCCAGCCGCCGATAATGAGAAACCTAACTCCGCGGGTAATGAACAAGGCGACCAACTCGCGGGAATCCGGCGGCAGCTTCATGCTTGTAGTCTCGCATCTGCTCCATCAGAGCACAGAAAATTTCCATCCGCTCCATCGGTGAGAGGGCGGCGTAGTAGGCGTCATCCGCAGCTTCGGCGTCCGCCACGGAGGTAAACTTTCGTCCAGGCGGAGGCGGAGTTTCCATGATCACAGTTTAGCCAACGGGCAGAGAAAAGGAAGTCGCCATGGCGTGCGGGCAATCGTTTTCATGGCACTTCGCACATGAGTGATTTTTCGCAGCCCGGCTCTATCTGCACGCTGCAGCGACTCAACGAGACGCATCTCGCCGGCTTGGAAGAGCGGCTGGCGGAGGCGGCGAAAGCGCGTCCCGTCTCGCTGATCTTGCCGTGCCGCGGCGCAGATCTCATGCAGCCAGCCTTTGCCCATATCTGCGAGGAGCTGCGTTCAGCGCGGTGGCTGCGCGAAGTCATCTTGAGCGTCAATGGGGCGGATGACGCGATGTGCTCCCAGGCCGCCCCCGTTCTGCGCGAGCTGCCGCAGCGGGTGCGGATGTTGCGCAATGATGGAGGTGAGCTGCAGGCACTTTACGCGGTGATTTTGGATTGCGGAGAAGACGAGATTCCGCACGGCAAAGGGCTGAATGTATGGTCGGGCGTCGGGCTGATTTCGTCGGAGGGCGCCGCCGGCGTCATCGCTACGCAGGATTGCGACGTCGCCTCCTTTCGCGCCGCCACGCTCGCACGTCTCTGCGCGGCTTGCGCCGATCCGCGGCTTGGATTCCGCTTCGCGAAAATGTACTACTCGCGGGTGACAGATCGCCTGTATGGGCGCGTGACGCGGCTCTTTTTCGCGCCGCTTTTGCGCGCGGTCTTGCGCGTGGCGGGGCACCAGCCGCTGCTCGATTTCCTGCTCGCCTTTCGCTATGCGCTCGCCGGCGAAGTGGCGATGGACAGCGCGCTGGCGGAAACGCTCGAGCTCGAGTCCGGCTGGGGATTGGAGACGGCCGCCCTCTGCGAAGTTTTCCGGCACGTCGAGCCCGGCGCGGTGTGCCAGGTGGACGGCGGCCCGGGCTACGATCACCGCCACCAGCCGATGCGCGAAGGCGGCGGGCTCCAGGCGATGTGCGGCGAAATCGCCCGCACCCTGCTGGCGCAGCTTGCGACCGACGGAATGATTTTCGATGCGCCCGCGCGCGCGGCGCTGGTGACGGCCTTTCGCCGCGAAGGCGAGCTGGCCTTGCGGCGCTCCGAGGCGCTCGCGATCATAAATGGGCTTCCTTTCGATGCCTATTCCGAGCGCGCGATCGTGGAGGCTTTCACGCGCGAGCTGGAACGGACGGGCACGCCGCGGAGGCCACTCCCGCCCTGGCAAGCGCTCCCCCGCGAGCACGCCGCCGAGCTGGCCCGCTTTGCGGTAGATCTGAAATAAGCGCGGGCAAACGGCGCGCGCTCGACAGCCACGCCGCGAACTTCGAGACTCCCCGGCCATGTCACGACCGGTCGTTCTCATCATCCGCGATGGCTGGGGTATCAATCCCGGCGGGCGCGCCGCGGCGGAAGCCAATGGCGACGCCACGCTGCTCGCCCGCACGCCTTTCCACGATCACCTTTACGCCACTTATCCGCAGGCCACGCTTGAGCGCGAGCGGCCTGGACGTGGGCCTGCCGGAAGGCCAGATGGGCAACTCCGAAGTCGGGCACCTGAATCTCGGCGCCGGCCGCATCGTTTACCAGGACCTCACGCGGATCAACAAAGCGATCGCCGATGGCGAGCTCGCCGAGAACCCGCGTGCTCCAGGCGGCCTTCGCGCAGGCGCAAGGGCGCGCGGCTGCATCTGCTCGGACTCGTTTCCGATGGCGGCGTGCACTCGCCACCAGAATCATCTCGTCGCGCTGGCGAAGACCGCGCACGACGCGGGCGTCGACGACATCATGGTCCACGCGATCACCGATGGGCGCGACACGTCGCCGACCGGCGGCGCGGACTACCTCGCGTTCGTCGCGGCGCAGACCTTCGGCCAACGCGCGAAGATCGCCACGGTCATCGGCCGCTACTTCGCCATGGATCGCGACAAGCGCTGGGAGCGCAACAAGCTCGCCTGGGACGCCATCGTGCTCGGACGCGGCGAGCCGGCCGCGGGCGCGCCGTCCGCCGCGGTCGCGGCCCGCTACGCGCTCGGCGCGACGACGAGTTTCTCCAGCCGATCATCTTCTCGCACGCGCAACGAGCAGCGCGTGCGCGACGGCGACGTGGTCCTCTTTTTCAACTTCCGCGCCGATCGCGCCCGCCAGCTCTCCCTCGCGTTCCTCTGCGCCGATTTCGATGGCTTCGATCGCGAGGTGGCGCCGAAGGTCCACTACGTCACGCTCACCGAGTACGACGAGACCTACGGCGTGCCCGGTCGTCTTCCCGCCGCAATCGCTCAGCCACATCCTTGGCGAAGTCGTCAGCGCCGCGGGGTTGAAGCAGCTCCGCATCGCGGAGACGGAGAAATACCCGCACGTCACCTACTTCTTCAACGGCGGCGCTCGAGAAGCAATTCACCGGCGAAGACCGGCAGATCATCCCTTCGCCCGAAGGACGTGCCCACCTACGATCACAAGCCGGAGATGAGCGCCGCCGGAAGTGACGCGCACCGTCGTCGAGCTGCTCCCGCAGTACGATCTCGTGATCCTCAATTTCGCCAACCCGGACATGGTCGGCCACACCGGCGTGGTCGAGGCGGGCATCAAGGCCGTGGAGACGATCGACGACTGCGTGCGGCAGGTGGTGGAGAAAACGCTCGCCCTCGGCGGCCAGCTCCTCATCACCGCCGACCACGGCAATTGCGAGCAGATGCGCAACGCCGACGGCTCGCCGAACACCGCGCACACCACCAATCTCGTGCACTTCCTCTACGTCGCCCCGGAAGCCGTCCAAGCGCGGCTGGAGAGCGGAATCCTCGCCGATGTCGCGCCCACGCTGCTGCACCTGCTGGGTGTCCCGCAACCGGAGGAGATGACGGGGCGGAGTTTGGTGACGCTTGGGGAGTGAGCTACCGCCCCGGCACCAACTCATACAATCCGCCCTTCAAATACTCCGTCTCCGGAATCGTCGGGATGATCGGGTGATCCAGCCCCTGCGTGTAGATCGCGATCTGCCGCAGCGTCCTTTTCGCATCCACCGCCGCATCGTTGATGATCTCGGTGAAAGCGTCGCGCCCCACGTGGTGCGAGCAGCAGAAAGTTGCCAGCAGCCCGTCCGGATTCAGGAGTTTCAGCGCGCGCAGGTGCAGCTCCTTGTATCCGCGCAGGGCATCGCTGAGCTTGCCCTTCGTGCGGGTGAATGACGGCGGATCGAGCACGATCAAATCCCAGCGGCGCTCCTGCTGCTCCATGGCCCTCAGGAAATCGAAGGCGTTCGCCTCGATCGCTTCCACCGGCAGGCCGTTGCGAGCGGCGTTGCGTTGGATGAGCCCCACCGCATCCGCGCTGATCTCCACCGCCTGCACGCCCGCGGCCCCATGGCGCGCGCAAGCCAGCGCAAACGCCCCCTGATTGGAAAAACAATCGAGCACCTTCCGCCCCTGCGCGTGCGCGGCCACGCCCGCGTAGTTCTGCAACTGGTCGAGGTAAAAGCCGGTCTTCTGCCCGCGTAACAGGTCGACCTCGAAGTGCAGGCCCAGCGTCTCGATTTCGAATGGCGCCGGCTCTTCGCCCAGCAGCATGCCGCTCTGGAGCTCCATCCCCTCGGCCTTGCGGATTGGCGCGTCGTTGCGCTCGGCAATGCTCCGCGGCTGGAGCAGCCCGGCAAGGGAGTCCGCGATGAGCGCCTTCCGCTGATCCATCGCCAGGGTGAGCGTTTGCAACACGAGATGGTCGCCGTAACGGTCCACGATCAAGCCCGGCAGCCCATCGCTTTCGCTCCAGACGATCCGGCAGAGGCGCTCATCCACTCCGCGCCGGCGCCGGTAGTCGAGCGCCTGCTTCAGCCGCCGGTCGAAAAAATCGCGGTCCAGGTCCTGCCGCTGCCGCGAAAAGCGCCGCGCCACGATCTGCGATTTGCTGTTGAAGATCGCGCTGCCGAGCATCCGGTCGTTGCCATCCTTCAGCGAGACCACCTCGCCATCCTTCGGGCTCCCGAAACTCTTCAGGACCTCGCTGGAATAGACCCAATCGTGGCCATGAAAAATGCGGGAGCGGGGTTTGATGACGAGACCGGCCATTCCCCACTGAACACCGAAGAGCGAACCCTGAATACTTGTTTCCTTCCCCGCTCCCGAACTCCGCTACCCTTCTCCCTCCATGCCGCTCCGTTTCCTCCCGCTGCTGCTCCTCTGCGCGCCCGCGCTGCTGCGTGCCGCCGATGGCGGGGAAGATGCGCCCAAGCCGGGCGCCCTTTCGCTCCTGCGCCAGATCGATGAAGGCTTCGTGGAGGTCTACCGCAAAGTGGCGCCCTGCGTGGTGGTGATCGACGCCACGAAAAAGCCCGACGAAGGCGACACGGACGAGGTCGAAAGTCTCGCCCCATTTCTCGAGGACAAGGAAGGCCGCGGCAAGCCGCGCCGCGAAGGCCCGCGCGCCTGGCGCCTCCCACAGCAGCCGGCGCGCAGCGAGGCCTCCGGCTTCATCTTCCGCAGCGACGGCTACATTCTCACAAACTACCACGTCATCTCGGAGGCGGAGAAATTCAGCGTCCGCCTGAAGGAAGGCCGCACCCTTCCCGGCAAGCTCGTCGCCGCCGACGAGATGACCGACATCGCCGTGGTGAAAATCGAGGCCAAGGACCTCGCCGCGGTCGAGCTCGGCGATAGCGATGCCGTGCGCGTGGGGCAGCTCGTCTGCGCCATCGGCACGCCTTTCAGCCAGGAGTACTCCTTCACCTGCGGCTGGGTGAGCGGCAAAGGCCGCACCAACCTGCTCAGCGCGACCTCGACCAACGTGGTCTACGAGGACTACATCCAGACAGACGCCTTCATCAATCCGGGCAACAGCGGCGGCCCGCTTTTCGATGTCGGCGGGAAAGTCGTCGGGATGAATACCCTCATCAACGGAATCGGCCGCGGGCTCGCCTTCGCCATCCCTTCGAACATCCTGCGCCAGGTCGCCGATGAGCTGATCGCCACCGGCAAAATCGTCCGCCCCTGGCTGGGCATCCGCATGGAAACCCTCGGGCAAAACGCCGAGCTCCGGGAGCGCGTCCTCGGCCTGGACGAAGGGGTGGTCATCGATACCATTGAGGCCAACTCCCCCGCCTACCATAGCGATCTTCGGCCCGCGGACATCATCACCGAAATCGATGGCTTCAAAGTCAGCAGCGCCCACGAGATGCAGAAAGAGGTGCTGAAGAGGCGCGTCGGCCAGACCCTTCAGCTCACCGTCTGGCGCAACGGCCAAACGCTGAAAGTCCCCGTGACGACCGGTGAATTGCCCACCGAATTCGCGAAGCCCTCCCCGCCGCCGCCGGTGAAAAAGGAGGAGTGAGCGCAGGCGCGACCGCTCGACCACTCACCTCGCTTTTTGGTTTTTAGTCGTGCCCGTGAGCACCGCCTCTCCACCCCTACCTCCCGACGCGCGGCGCACGCTTTCCGTCTACAATTTCTTCTTCCCGCTGGTCTTTCTCGCGCTGCTCCCCAGCTTTCTGCTGCGGATGTTCCGCCGCGGCCAATTCCGTGAGCGTTTCGGCCAGCGCCTCGGCCTGTATCGCCGCGAGGATCGCGCCCGCCTGGCTGCGCACCGTTGGATCTGGATCCATTCCATCAGTGTCGGCGAGACGCTCATCGCCCTCAAGCTGGCCCGGCAGATCCATGCCGATCACCCGCGCGCGGGCCTGCTCCTTTCCACCACCACCACCACCGGCTTTGCCATGGCCCGAGAGAGCGCCGCCGAGTGGCTCGAGCCGATGTACAACCCAGTCGATTTCCGCCCCATTGTCCGGCGCGCGCTGGATTTGGTGCGGCCCGAACGGATCATCCTCATCGAAGGGGAAGCGTGGCCGAACCTTCTCGCCGAGAGCCGTCGCCGCGGCGTCCCCGTCGTCCTCGCGAATGCCCGCCTCTCCCCGCGCTCGGAGCGGCGCTTCCGCCGCTTTCGCGATTGGACCGGCCCCATCTTCCGCCTGCTCGACGCGATTACCGTTCCCGAGGCCGAAGACGTCGCCCGCTGGATGTCTCTCGGCATGCCCGCGGCGAAGCTGCACGCCACCGGCAGCATCAAGTTCGACCAGGCCGCCGGCATCCCCTCGAAGACTGAAACTTTGCGCGCCCTCTTGCAAAGCGCCGGCCTCGAGCCCGATGCCCCGCTCATCGTGGCTGGCAGCACCCACGCCGGCGAAGAGCATCTTCTCGCCGAAATGTTGCCCCGCCTGCGCGAGTCGGGCACCGCGTCCTTGCGCCTCATCATCACCCCCCGCCACGTCGAGCGCACTCCCGCCATCCTTCGGGAACTCGCCCCGCTGAATCTCCGCATCCTCCGCCGCAGCGAACTGCCCGCGGCCTCGCCCGCCGGCTGCGACATCCTTCTGGTCGATACCACCGGCGAATTGCGCGACTGGTATTCCCTCGCGACCGTCGTCTTTGTCGGCAAAAGCCTCACCGCCGAGGGCGGCCAAAACCCCGTCGAGCCCGCGCTCCTCGGCAAGCCCGTCCTCTTCGGCCCGCACATGGAGAACTTCGCCGCAGTCGTCGCCCACCTTCTCGCCAAAGACGCCGCCCTCCAAGTCCGCGACGCCGCCGACCTTCACGCCCAACTCACCGCCCTCCTTAACGACCCCGCCCGCCGCGACACCCTCGCCCAAAACGCCCAATCCGCCCTCGCCGCCCACCAAGGCGCCACCGCCCGCGCGTCGAAGATACTGATGGAAAGTTGAGCATGACGCTCGTGCCGGTCTTGCAGATTCGCCCGCCTGATCCTGGTCGCCAACTCCGTCAATACCCTCGCGGATGCCGTACCACGCTCCCGCCCGCTGGCCGCGTCCGCGTCGTCCATGCCGGGCCGCGATTGGGCCGTCCCGTGTAGCCGGTATCGAAACGCAGCCCTGCGATCACCAGGAAGACATGATCGCGCCGAGCGTAGAGGCTGATCCAATCGCCGAATCCGCTTTCCCCGTACTTGCGAAAGCCCGTGGAAGGCATCGGGCTTCTGAGCAGCCCCGCGGAGCGCAGGACATACGACGCAGCGCCGGAGCAATCGTAGGCCGCCGAAACGCCATCGCCCAGCCCATGCCCCGCGCCGTAGGCGTAGGGCAGCCCGGCAATCCGGTTGCCCGCCGCGATCGCCGCCAGCACCGCGCTCGGCGCGCCCGGCGGCGGAACGGCATACCCATCTCGTAGCTCCGCCGTCCGCCCTGGCACATACCGGTAGACGTACGGCGCCGGCCCCGCGCAGGAGGCCAGCAAAAGCAGGGGGAGGAGAAAGGCGGAACGGGGAAGGCGGAGCGCGGAGAGCAAGAGGCGATGCATGCGGAGCGCAGCTTCACGCCACATTCGCTTGCCGCGCGCAAGCCGAATCGGGAAGGTGCGCGCCGTGCGGAAACTGCTCCTCGTCAAACCCTTCACCATCGCCGGCTTCGTGGTGGGGGAGATCTACATGCTCTTCACCGTGCTCGCCCCACATCTGCAAGGCGAAGTGGTTCCGCTCGCGGCATTGATCAAGCGCCTCCTCGTCCTCGCCATCTTCTTCGGCCCCTTCGGCGCCGCCGTCGGCCTCGGCCTCGGCCTCATCGCCCAAGCCATCGCGAATACGCGCCGCCGCTGAGCCGCGGCCGCGGCGGCAGGATGGTCCGCCCATTTTGCATTTTTCATTTTGCACTTTGCACTTCTCATTCCGCCCCACCGCGCCCGCGGCATTCCCGCCTCTCCCCGCATCGAACATCTTTCCGCCGCCGCTGTCCCATCTCTTCCCATGCATCCTGCCAAGCTTGCTCTCCTCGCCTGCGCCGTCCTTCTGCCTCTCTCCGCCGTCACTGCGCAGGAGAGCGCGCCGGCTGCCGAGCCGCGCACCGTCCTCAAGCCGATCCAATTTGAAGAGTACGACCTGCCAAATGGCCTCCACGTGATTCTCCACGAGAACCACGCCGCGCCGGTCATCTCCACCTATGTGCTCTATCACGTGGGCAGCAAAAACGAGCGGGCGGACCGCACCGGCTTCGCGCATTTCTTCGAGCACCTGATGTTCGAGGGGTCGGAAAACATCCCGCGCGGCAAGATCGACAAATTCGTCTCCGGCGCGGGCGGAAATCTCAACGCCTGCACCTCCTTCGACCAGACCGACTACTACTTCAATCTGCCCGCGAACCAACTGAAGCTCGCGCTCTGGATCGAATCCGAGCGGATGATGCACGCGAAGATCGACGAGACCGGCGTGGAGACCCAGCGCCAGGTGGTGAAAGAAGAGCGCCGGCGCGGCGTCGACAATCAGCCGTACGGCTCGCTCTTCGAGGAGCTTTCGTCACTCGTCTTCAAGGGCACCGCCTACCAATGGACGCCGATTGGTTCGTTCCAGTACATCGACCAGGCGACGATCGACGAGTTCCGGCAGTTCTACAAAACTTACTACCTGCCGAATAACGCCACGCTCTCGGTGGCGGGCGATTTCAAGACGGTGGAGATCAAGAAGCTGATCGAGGAATACTTCGGCGCGATACCAGCCGGTCCGAAAATCGAGCGGCCCAAGGTGGAGTGGAACATCGGCGCGAAAGGCGAAGAGAAGAATGTGACCAAGGATAACACGCCGCTGCCGGCCACGCTGCACGCCTGGCGCGCGCCGGCCGAGACGCACGCGGACGCCTATCCGCTGGAGCTGCTGACGAATATCCTGGCGACCGGCCGCAGCTCGCGCCTGTATCGCCGGCTCGTGGAAAAAGAGCAGGCGGCGATGGAGATCGAGGCCTTCCCTTTCCTGCTCGAAAAAGCCGGCATGGTGGGCGTTTTCGCCACCGGCCAGACCGGCGTGGAGATGGCCACGCTTGATAAGCTCATCGGCGAGGAAATCGAGGAAACGAAGAAGCACGGGGTCACGGCGGAGGAGTTCAAGAAGGCGCTGAATCAAAAGGAGACGGAGTTTGCGAATGCCTTCGGCACCATGCAGTCGCGCGCGAAAAACCTGGCGCGCTACCGCGTTTTCTATGGCGACGCGAACCTCATCAATACGGAGCTGCAACGCTACCAGGCGGTGAAGCGCGAAGATCTCCAAAGCGTGGCGAAGCAGTATCTCACCGGCGAAGGCCGCCACATCCTCCGCTTCCCCGTGCCCGACGCGCCCAAGACGGAGAAGCCGGCGCCAAGCAGCGCCAAGTAATCGCACACCAAGCTCATTTTCACATGGCTCACCAGACTTTCCTTCCTCTCGCAGCCCTCACGCTCGCACTTCCTTTCGCGACGCTGCAGGCCGCGCTCGATCGCACGCAAAAGCCGGCGGCCGATCCCGCGCCGGCCGCTTCCTTCCCGGATTACCGTGAAACGACGCTGGCGAATGGGCTGAAGGTTTTCGTGATCGAGGACGACCGCAAGCCGACGCTCACGCTGCGCCTGGTCATCCGCAGTGGCAGCGTTTTCGATGGCGCCAAAACCGGTCTCGCCGGATTCGTGGCCGCGCTGCTTCCCCGCGGCACCGCCACGCGCGACGCCGCCACGTTCGCGCAGCAGACCGATTACATCGGTGCCCGCCTCGAGGCGACCGCCGGTTCCGATTCGATCGGCGTGACGGTCTCCGGCCTCACGAAGTACACGCCGCAGCTCCTCGATTTCTTCTCGGATGCGGTGCTGCACCCGGCCTTTCCGGCGGACCAATTTGCCAAGGTCCAGCGGCAGTCGCTTTCGCAGCTCGCCGCCGAAAAGCAGCAGCCCGGCGCGCTCGCGGGCAAGATCTCGGGCAAGGTCCTTTACGGCCAGCATCCGTACGGCGCCTACTCGACACCCGAATCCGTGAAGGCGATCGGGCGCGACGATCTGGCCGCTTTTCACCAGGCGCATTTCCTGCCGAACAACGCCTCACTCGCCATCGTGGGCGACGTCAAAGCGGAGGCGATCCTGCCGCTGATCGAAAAGGCGTTCGGCGCGTGGGCGCGCGGCGTGGCGCCGAAGATCGATCCGCCGGCGCTGCCGGAATTCAACGAGGTGACCGTGCATCTCGTCGATCGGCCCGGCTCGGTGCAGAGCAACATCGTGATCGAGCATCCCGGCCCGAAGCGGAGCGACCCCGATTTGCCGGAGCTGAACGTGCTCAACGCCACCCTCGGCGGCGGCTTTTCCGGCCGGCTTTTTCAAAATCTGCGCGAGCAGCATGGCTGGACCTACGGCGCCTATAGCGTCTTCGATTTCCGGAAGCTCGCGGGCGGCTTCTCGGCCAGCGCCGAGACGCGCAACGATGTCACCGCGCCGGCGATCGAGGAGACGCTCAAGGAGATCAATCGCCTCCGCACCGAGCCGGTGCCCGAGGCCGAGCTCGAGCTCCAACGGCAGTATAACGTGGGCAATTACCTGCTCAGCCTCGAAAGCGCCGGCCGCACCGCCGCGCGCGTGCAGGACATCGATCTCTACGGTCTCCCCGCCGATTTCTACAAACACTACGCCCGCCGGATGTCCGCCGTTACGCCGGAGCAAACCCAGAAACTTGCGCAGAAATACCTGCTGCCGGAGAAAGCCTCGATCATCGTCGTCGGCGAAGCGAAGCAGGTGAGACAGGGCCTCGAAAAGTTTGGCAAAGTCTTTGTCTACGACTCCGATTTGAAACCGGTGGAGTAGGCGAGCAAACGGTCGTGATCGCGTTCGGTCGCGGAGAACCCTAGGCATCGATCTTCATGCCATAGAAGCCGTTCATGATGGCCTGCTCCAGGGTGGCGATTTCCTCGGGATCAGTCGCGTGGGCCAAGCTCTCGCCGAGCTCGCCAAGTTGCTCGGGTGAGAGCTTGGGAGCGGTTTCGTACCCGCGTACAAAGCGGAGGACATCCAATCGCTCTTCCGGCGGCAGTTCCTTGATGGCTTCGATCACCTGCGCGGCGCTCTTGACGAGAGGATAACTGCGCTGAGGTGGGCGTCAATCCACCGGTCGAGCTGAGGCCGGGTTGGTCCGGTCTGAAGACGCGAAAAAACCGGTGCGGCCCCCCCAGCCCGCACCGGCTCGTTCCACCGAGAACGATTGGTTTCTGCGTTAGAAGTTGATCGGGGTGACGAGGCCGCCTTCTTCGAAGCGCTGCACTTTCACGGTGTCGTAGAGGATGCCGCCGCCGGCGACGGCGTCGACTGTCTTGATCTGCGTGGCGAGGGCGTCGGCGAAGGTGCGCTCGGTGCCGCCGAGCGTGGGGCGGTAGAGGAGGTGCGAATAGACCCAGGAGGTGTAGCGGCCTTCGCGCACATTTTGCACGCTGTAGGGGACGCCGTTGTAGCTGAGCTCCACGGCGCCGTTCGGGATGGCGATGGTGTCGGCATCGCCGGGGGTGAGATAGCCGATGTAGTAGCCGGCGGTGGCGCTGGGGTTTTCCGCCGTGAAGACCGCGGAGCCGAGGGTGGCGGTGAGCGCAGGGGCCAGGGTGGCGCCGGTGGGGAAGCCGCTGTTGCCCTCGAACTCGCTGGAGACGCCGCTGAAGGTTTCGATGGGCCAGAGGATGTGCGAATTCACCGTGCCGCCGGTGACGAACCCGCCCACGCCGGCCGCCGCGCCGGTGATGGTAGGCTTCCACTGCTTCACCACCGCGCTGACGGCGGTGACGTTGCTGCCGCCGATCTTCGGCTCGGCCAGCGCGATGTAGCGCTGCCCGGCGTCGGTGTTGCGGCCGATGGCGTAGACGGTCTTGTTGGCGTCGGCGGCGATGCCGGTGAAGAGCGAGAGCGGCTGCGCGCCGGTGAGGTAGAGCGCGGCGAGCTGCTGCGAGGTGACGTTGGTGCCGGGGAAGCCTTTGCTCCCGAGAAATTTCAGGCCGGTGACGCCGATGAGCTGGTCATCAAGCTGCACGTAGTTCACGCCCTGATAGTCGCCCTGGTACGGCGAGGTCTTTTGGAAATTCGTGCTCATCGTGAAAGTGGGCACAACGGACTGGCCGGGGTTCCCGCTGCCTGTCGGATCCGGCACGACGCCGGTGGAGGTGGCGGCGACGAAGCGGACGGTCTGCCCGCCGGCGACGGCTTTCACGCCACCGGTTGCGCCGATGTACGAGACGTAGACGGTCACCGGCGTGCCATTGAAGGTGCCTCCCTTGAAGACGCCGAAGTTGGCGCGGGTGGGGTCGGCATTCGTGCCGGAGAAGGTGGCGCCGGCGACGAGTTTCGGGATCGCCGTATTGGTGGCGGTGCGGTCGCCGTTCGAGCCGGCAATGAAGATGTCGGTTTGCGCGAGGGCGGTGCCGGCCGAGGCAAGCGCGGCCGTGGCGGCGATGGAGCGGATGATGTTTTTCATGAAAGGGTGCTGAGTACGAAGTGGTGTGAGAGTTGGTTTGGTTTGGGAAATGCGGGGGCTGCGGTCGGCTGGCAACGGACGCAAGTGGTTCACCACCGCCGCCGCAGCCCCGGATTGTGAGAGGGCTATTTGGCGGTGAGGATGACGGCGCCGCCTTCGCCCGGTGCGCCGCCGGCCGGCACGGTGCTGAGGAAGTAGCCGTAGCCGCCGGGGTTGGCGCCCTTGCGGTAGACCACGCCGAAGTACTTCGGCTTGGTGTTGTCCTGGTGCGTGAACTTGCCGTTGAACTTGCCGGTGGGCAGGACCAGCACGAGGTTGAAGTCCGGGTTCGCCGGCGCGTTGGTCGCTTTGCCGTTGGCGGCGATGCTCACCGTCCGGGTGATCGTGGGCGGCGTGACGATCTTGCCGCCGCTGAAGGTGAGCGTGGCGTTGCCGTTCTGCAAGTCGGGGCCATCGAGGCCGGGGAGCGGCGGCACGCTGGTGTAGCTGGCGCCGAGGAGGTCGACCTTGATGCCGGCGGGCCAGCCGTTCACGTAATGCTTGGCGGCGTTGTTCAGCGGCCGCAGCCAGAGGAGGTCGGCGCCTTTCAGGTCGCGGTCCGCCTGGGTGTTGTCGAGCTGGACCGGACCAGTGATCACGCCGCCGGAGGCGTAGAGCTTCGCGAAGAACGGCCATTTCAGCGCCGCGGAAAGCGGGTAGCTGGCGGAGACCGGGGCGCCATCGGCCAGAGTGCCGATCAGCGCGACCGTGCCATTCTTCTTGATGGTGAGCGTGCCGATGCCGTGGCCGGACGGGAAGTCCGCCGGAGCGAGCCCCGGCTGCACGGCGCGCGCCGGGAAGAGCACAGTGTATTTGCCACCATTGACCAGGTACTGCGCCGGAACCGAGGTGGCTACCGTCTTGCCATCGAAGGCCGCGCGATCCGTGTCGACATTCGCGATGACCGCCGGGGTGGCGTTCTTGAGCGTGCCGCTGATCTTGCCGCCGGCCGCAGTGGCCAGCTCGAGCGTGCCGTAATTCGACGGCACACCGGCAATCGTCTTGCTGAGCGCGAGGCTGGTCGGCGCCGCGGTGGTGTCGCCGGTGACGTCGAAGTGCATCACGCCGGCGTTATCGAGCAGGCCGCGGATCGGGAGGACCGCCTTGCCGATCGTGACCTGGCCGGTGACGACGCCGACCGCCGAAACCGTGGCCTTCACAAAGCCGGTGGTGTCGTTCGTCGGGGCGGCCACCGCGGTGAGCAGGCCATGGTACGAGCCGGCCAGCGCCGGGCGCGAATTGTTGAACTTCACCTTGAGCGTGACGTTCTTCGCGACCGCGTTGCCGCTGGTGTCGAAGGCGGTGATCACGATCGTGTTCTTGCCGTTCTCCAGCGCGAGGCCGGCCAGGGAGACGGAGCGGCTTCCATTGGTCAGTGCGCCGAGGGTGGCGAGTTGCGCCGCGCCGCCATTCACGCGCACTTCCACGCGGGAGATGTCCGCATTGTCTTTCGCGGTGCCGGCGATCTGGAAGGTCCCAGAGGTAACCGTGCCGGGCTTGGTGGTAATTTTCAAAGTCGGCTTCACTGCATCCGGCGCAGTCACGTTGATCGTTGTGCTGGCCGTGGCCCCGAGCGTTGCGCCGCCCTGCGGATTGGTGAGCGTCAGGTTGATGGTCGCCGGCAGCTTCGAGGCCGCGATCACGCCCAACTGGACGGTCACGTTTTTCGTGAGCTCGCCGGGGGCGAATTCCACGTTGGTGGTGGAGACGGTGAATTCCGTTCCGCTGGCCAAGGTGCTGGTCGCGCCGAGCGTCGCGCTCACCGTGCCGTCCGGGCCGGTGCGGTTCACCGCCACCACGACGGACGCCGGCGTGCCGCCCGAATTCAGAGGCGTGGTGCTGAACGACGCCGCGCTGAAGCTAATCGCCCCGAACTCCGCCGGTGAGGTGTCGACGATGGTGATGGTGGCGCTGGCCGGCAATTCAATCGTGCCACTGGCCGGCGAGGCGAGCGTGGCCGTGAAGGTACGGTTCGGCTGCACATTCGGCCGATCGATCACCGGCACAGGCACCGTGGCCTCCGTTTGCCCATCGGCGAAATTGACCGTGATGTTCGTCTGCGCCGTGTAATCGGTACCCGCGAGCGCCGTATCGTTGCTGGTGCTGAGCTGCACCGAAGTCGCGCCCGTCGTCACGGCCCCGCGCACCACCTTGAGCGCCACGGAGACACCATCCTCATCTACTGAGTAGCTATTCGGGGAGAAGGTGAAGTTTGGCGCCATCGGAAGGCTCGGTGTGAACGTCAGCGCGCCATTGTTATCCAACTGAAACTGGCCAATCAGGATGCGGCCAGGCCCGGCGGCGTTCTGACTCGTCGGGGTCAGCCGGTACAGATCGAGGACCGAGCCCGCGGTCCCGCTGCCGAAGTTCCCCTCGATCTCCGCATAGGCGCCGAAATCGTTGCCCGCCGCCGTGAAGGAGCCGTAGCTGTTGATGGCCGAGCTCGATTGCTTGGTCCCCTTTGGACTGGTCGCGTTCGCGTCGCTCAGCTTATAGCCTGAGACGAGGGCGCGAATGGTGGAGTTCGTCGCGCTCTGGGTGCTGAAAGAGCGGCGGGGCCAGGCGGCGCTCGGCGTATTCGCATCGCTGCGTGGGCGGCTCACATACAGGGTATTTGCAGGGTCCCCCGCCAAATCGGTGCCGATGATGCCCCAGTAGAGGTCGCTCCGGTCGCTCCACGCCTCCCCGCCCTGTTCGCTATAGATCGCGAGGTCCGCGGCCAGGTTGCCAATCGCCGGCACGACGAACGCTTGCGTCGCCGAGGTAAACTGCGATGCCGGCCCGAGATTCACCACGAAGTTCTGCGTCGAGCCCGGATCGGCCGGCGCATGGAAGCCCAGGAGCAAATCTCCGCTGGCATAAGGCAGGTTGGCGTTGGCGGCAGGGAGCAGTCCCGCCAGCACGGTCGAGGCCGCGAGGAAGCGAAGCAGCAGTGAATTTCGATGACGTAAACTTTGGAGATTCATTGAATGGCTATCGAATTAGTAGCCATTCAAAACGTGGTCAACCGATTTCCTTAACTTTTTTCCCGAGCTCCGCTCCCGCCGTCACGATGCCCCCCTTCAGGCGATGCACGCTTTCGCCGTGCATCTCCCAAGCTGGATTCAAGGCACCACGCATTTCCCGGCGCGCGGTGCACGCACCCTTCCGATAGCTCCCGCTAGACGGCGAAAGCTACTCGAAGACCAACCCCTCAACCCCGTATTCGCCCAGCGGAACCCAGAGGCCCCGCTCCGGATCCGCGGCGGAATTCTTGATCGAGGCGCTTCCTATTCCCTTGAATTCCCCGATGCCGAAATCGATCAGCTTCGCGGGGTCGCGGGCATCGAGCAGCCGAACGGCGCGTGGGTCGTCGTTCGTGGTGAGCACCGCGAGGCCGTTGATCAACGCGAAGCGGATTTCGTGCGCGAGCGTCACGGAGTCGAGCGGCTTGAGCTGGCCACCCGCGTTCGGCTTGAGGGTGACGAGCTCGGAAAGCTTGGGATTGTCCTCGTAACGATAGTCGTAATTCGCCGTATTTTCCGGGGTCGGATCGACCCAGATTTGGCGCGGCTGCGGCTTCAGGAGGAAAACGGCATCGCCCGAGAAGGCGAGTGGATGATACCGCGATTCCAAGGGCAACTGATCCCGCAAATGCGCGGATTCGCCGTCGAAAGCGCTCACGTGCAAGACGGTGCCCTTTCCGTCCACCGTCACGCCGCTCTCTTCCTGCTTCAGCGGCTGCCCCATGGTGTAAAGGAACTGCCCATCGGCCGAGACCGCGCGAAGCTCGCCGGGGATATTCACCTTCTTATCGGACACAACCGGGGCGGAGCTGTCCGAGTAATCGATTACCGTCACATAATGACGGTTGGCAGTCCTCGCGTCCTCGGCCGCGCGGGCCTTGTCTTCCTCCGTCTGCGGATCGGAAATCGAGTAGCGAGAGAGGGCTTTGAATCCGAGCAGCGCCTTGTCGTTCACGGTCGGCACCACCGTCGCGGCATCCCAGGATTGCTCGGCGCCAAAGCTGAGCTGTGAGGCGAGCTTCAGTTTTGCCGGATCGGTCACATCGAATGCGAAAAGATCCT